>NZ_CP144914.1:0-2400000 GCF_008014775.2 Alkalicoccus halolimnae
GTGGAGAATTTAGAGGATCTTTGGAAGCAGGCGCTTCTGAAAATCGAAGAGAAAGTCAGCAAACCGAGCTTTGATACATGGTTTAAAGATACAAAAGCAGATTCGATTGACCAGGGATCAAATACTATTACCGTTATCGCCCCGAATGAATTCGCGCGGGACTGGCTGGAAAACCGTTACATTAATATTATTACGGATACGCTGCAGGAATTGACCGGAGCAGATCTCGAAGCGAAATTTATTCTTCCTAAAGAAGAAGGGGCAGAACCGGAAATGAATTTCGATAAAAAAATGCCGGAACCTCCGACGGAAACAGAGAGTCCGCCTCCCAAACATATGTTAAATCCTAAGTATACGTTTGACACGTTCGTTATAGGGAGCGGTAACCGGTTTGCTCATGCAGCTTCACTCGCCGTAGCGGAAGCTCCGGCAAAAGCATACAATCCGCTGTTTATTTACGGAGGAGTCGGGCTCGGAAAAACCCACCTGATGCATGCAATCGGTCATTATGTCATTGACCATAATCCCGATGCCAAAGTCGTCTATTTGTCATCCGAGAAATTTACAAATGAATTTATTAATTCGATTCGTGATAATAAAGCCGTCCACTTCCGCAATAAGTATCGGAATGTGGATGTGCTGCTTATTGACGATATTCAGTTTCTCGCCGGGAAAGAACAGACACAGGAAGAGTTTTTCCACACGTTCAACTCGCTCCACGAAGAGCGTAAGCAGATAGTTATATCCAGTGACCGCCCGCCGAAAGAAATTCCCACACTGGAAGACCGGCTGCGTTCACGTTTTGAATGGGGATTAATTACCGATATTACACCGCCGGATCTCGAGACGAGAATTGCCATTCTGCGCAAGAAGGCAAAAGCGGAAAACCTTGATATTCCCAATGAAGTCATGCTTTATATAGCAAACCAGATCGATACCAACATCCGGGAGCTGGAAGGGGCGCTTATCCGCGTTGTCGCTTATTCCTCTCTTATCAATCAGGATATGAATGCGGATCTTGCCGCTGTCGCATTAAAGGATATTATTCCAAATGCAAAATCGAAGGTAGTGACAATTGAAGATATTCAGTCTTCTGTAGCGATGGCATTTGGTGTCAGGGTAGAGGATATGAAAGCGAAAAAAAGAACAAAAACCGTCGCTTATCCGAGACAGATTGCTATGTATCTCTCCCGTGAAATGACAGATTATTCCCTCCCAAAAATTGGAGCTGCTTTTGGAAAAAGGGATCATACAACGGTGATCCATGCTCACGAAAAAATCTCCAGGCTTCTCATTGATGATTCTGAACTTCAGCAGCAGGTAAAAGATATTACTTCCCAGCTTCGGTCATCGTAAAGCCTGTGAGGATTGTGGAAAACCGTTACGCACTTATACACACTTTATCCACATGTTTATAACTCTGCATGAAAAGGCGATTCTGTGGTTATCCACAAATTCACAGCGCCTATTACTATTACTGCGAGTATTTATTAAAAATAATAATTAATATATATTAAAAAATAAGCGTATAAAGAGGAGGGCCAGTCCTTATGAAATTTACGATCCAAAGGGACGTATTCGTACAAAATATTCAACACGTATCAAAAGCCATTTCTTCAAGAGCAACGATGCCGATTTTATCTGGTTTAAAGATTGTTGCTTTTGATGATGGAGTAACACTTACAGGAAGTGATTCTGATATTTCGATTGAAGCTTTTATTCCAGCTGAAGACGGGGACAATCAGGTTGTTGATATAGATAAACCGGGAGCTATTGTTCTCCAGGCTAAATACTTTGCTGATATCATTAAAAAACTTCCTGAATCCACAGTTGAAGTTTCTATCAATGATCAAAACGTGACGAAGATCAGTTCCGGAAGCTCGGAATTTAATTTGAACGGACTCGATCCGGACGAATTTCCGCGTCTGCCGGAAGTGGAAGAAGGCAATTCTTTTCAGCTGAAGACAGATTTATTGAAGGCGTTGATTAAACAAACAGCATTTGCTGTATCCACAGCCGAAACCCGCCCGATCCTTACCGGAATTCACTGGGGAATGGAAGAGGGGACGCTGACATGTACAGCAACAGACAGTCACCGGCTTGCCATGCGGGAAGCGAAAATTGAAGGAGCGAAAGAAGATACCGATTTCTCCAACGTGGTGATCCCTGGTAAAAGCCTGACAGAATTAAGCAAAATTCTTGATGACTCCGAGGAAACGATCGATGTGACAGTGACGAATAACCAGGCACTGTTCAAAGCGAAAAATATTCTCTTTTTCTCCAGGCTTCTTGATGGGAATTACCCGGCAACTAAAAACATGATTCCAACAAATTCCAAAACGAACGTACAGGTCGATGCCAAGAAACTGCTTGCGTCGATTGAGCGTGCGCTATTGCTTTCCCGTGATGGGAAAAATAACGTAGTGAATCTGAAATCACTCGGGGATCATACACTGGAAATTACGTCAGTGACTCCGGAAGTAGGGAAAGTAACAGAAGAAGTAGCCTGTGATGCTTTCGAAGGGGAAGACTTGAGGATTTCATTTAACGGGAAAAACATTATTGATGCGCTGCGCGTAATTGAAGCAACTGATGTCACGATTCAGTTTACGGGAGCGATGAGTCCGTTTATTATGCGTCCGGCTGATCGGGATTATATGCTCCATTTATTTTCACCGGTACGCACGTATTAAAGCTCAGATCTGAAAAAGTGAGGAAGTCCGTCGAAGCAGAAAAACCCTTCCGGCGGGCTTTTTCAATACCAATAAAGAGAACAGACGATCCCCGGTAAATCCTATTGGCGTATTTGCTCATATTTTAGTACAATATAGAGTGAGACATTTTGTGTACGTATCAGCAGGGAAAGTGAGTTGACATAGAGCATGGAACATCGGATTACGGTGCGAGGAGAATATATTACGCTCGGGCAGGCTTTAAAAGAAGCCGCCATTATTCCTTCCGGGGGAGCAGCCAAGCCTTTTCTGCAGGAATACCCGGTTTTTATCAATGGCACGGCCGACAACAGACGGGGAAGAAAACTATATCCGGAAGATCACGTCGTCATTGAAGACGTGGGTGAACTGCATATTGTGGCAGAATAGTGGTGACAGCCTGTGCATATTAATGAGCTGAAACTGAAGGATTATCGAAACTATGAGGGCCTGACGCTTCAATTCCAGAACCGCGTCAATGTCATTCTCGGGGAAAATGCCCAGGGAAAGACAAATCTCATGGAATCGATCTACGTTCTCGCCCTCGCCAGGTCTCACCGAACCCCCCGCGATAAAGAGCTGATCCGCTGGGACCAGCCGTTTGCCCGTATTACCGGATCTTTTACGAATCGAAACGGGCCGATGGAAATGGAACTCATTTTTTCTAAACAGGGTAAAAAAGTAAAACTGAATTCGATTGAAAAAAAACGGCTCAGCGATTATATAGGCACGTGCACTATCGTAATGTTTGCACCGGAAGATCTGACTATTGTCAAAGGAAGTCCCCAGATCAGACGCCGCTTTCTGGATATTGAAATGGGACAGATTAATTCTGTATACCTCTATCATTTATCCCAGTATTATAAAGTATTAAAGCAGCGCAATCAGTGGCTCAAAGAGCTCCGCGAAAAGAAGCGCCGGGCTGATGATGCGATGCTCGATGTGATGACAGAACAGCTGACAGCTTCAGGGGCGGAAGTGCTCAAACGAAGGTTTGCCTTCGTGGCAAAACTGGAAGAATGGGCGCGTCCAATCCACTATGATATCAGCCGCGGCCGGGAAGAACTCTCCATCCGCTACGAACCGAGCGTTCCGGTGGATTCCATGATGACGGTTCAGAACATCCGGCACGTGCTCGACAGCGAATTCCAGCGAGTGAAAGAACAGGAAATGCGCCGTGGAACGACACAGATCGGCCCTCACAGGGATGATCTGGCTTTCTATGTCAACGGGCGCAACATGCAGACGTTCGGATCGCAGGGACAGCAGCGGACAACTGCTCTATCATTGAAACTAGCTGAAATCGAACTGATTTATCAAAATACCGGGGAATACCCGATACTTTTACTGGACGATGTACTGTCTGAGCTGGATGATTACCGCCAGACTCACCTTCTGAATTCCATTAAAGGAAAAGTACAGACGTTCGTCACCACGACCAGTGTAGAAGGAATTGACCATCGGCTGCTTGAAGAGGCAGCGGTTTTCTATGTTGAAGAAGGAACGATTTCGAGAAAGGAATGAGGTGGCCGGAATGTTCATCCATTTAGGCGGCGATTTTGTGTTGAAAGCTGAGAGAATCATTACGATCCTGGATCATCAAAGCGAGAAGTCTTCCGCTGAAAACCAGGATTTTATGAAAGCAAACTTCGAACAGAAGCGGACGAAAAATGTTACAGACGATCCAGCGAAGTCCATTGTTGTAACAGAGGACTGTATATATTTATCTCCTATTTCTTCGCACACGCTGAAGCGGCGTGCTGAAACACAGACATTCGCAGTAGCAGTAAATGAAGAAGAATAATTTATCCGCTGGCTCTAAAGCAAAGCGGGAAGAAATGCAGGTGAAGAACATTGAGTCTTGACAATCAATCGTATGATCAAAGTCAAATTCAAGTATTGGAAGGTTTGGAGGCTGTCCGTAAACGGCCTGGTATGTATATCGGTTCCACAAGTTCCCGCGGTCTCCATCACCTCGTATGGGAAGTAGTCGATAACAGTATCGATGAAGCGATGGGCGGCCACTGTGATGAGATTTACGTGACGATGGGGAAAGATAACTCCATTTCCGTAGAAGATAACGGACGGGGGATTCCTGTTGGTATTCATGAAAAAATGGGACGTCCTGCCGTTGAGGTTATCATGACAGTTCTGCACGCCGGCGGGAAATTCGGCGGCGGAGGCTATAAAGTGTCCGGCGGTCTGCACGGTGTCGGGGCTTCTGTTGTGAATGCCCTTTCCCACAAACTGGAAGTCCGCGTTTTTAAAGAAGGTAAAATTTACTTCATCGATTTCTCACGCGGTATTCCCCAGACGGAACTGACAGTGATAGGGGAAACAGAAAAATCCGGGACAGCGATCACATTCTGGCCGGATGAAGAGATTTTCACAGAAACGATAGAATTCGAATATGAGCTTTTGGCAACCAGACTCCGCGAGCTTGCTTTTCTTAACCGCGGTCTGCGAATCTTCGTTAACGATGAGCGCGAAGATGGAAAGAATGCAGAATATTACTATGAAGGCGGCATTCGTTCCTTCGTTGAACATTTAAACCGTACAAAATCTCCTCTCCATGAACCGCCGATCTTCCTCGAAGGAGATAAAGAAGGTATTCATGTCGAGGTTGCTCTTCAATATAACGACGGGTTCTCGAGCAACCTTTATTCGTTTGCCAATAACATTAATACGCACGAAGGCGGTACGCATGAATCCGGGTTCAAGACGGGATTGACCCGCGTCATTAATGATTATGCCCGCAAAAATAACCTTTTCAAAGACAATGATCCCAATCTGGTCGGGGACGACGTCCGTGAAGGATTGACAGCTATCGTTTCTGTTAAAATTCCGGACCCGCAGTTTGAAGGTCAGACGAAAACAAAGCTTGGAAACAGTGAAGCGCGGACTATTACCGATTCGCTTTTCTCTGAGCATATGGCCAAGTTTATGGCGGAAAACCCGACGATAGCCCGGCAGATTGTTGAAAAAGGGCTCATGGCTTCCCGGGCCCGCGATGCGGCTAAAAAAGCACGGGAACTGACACGCCGTAAATCGGCGCTTGAAGTCAGTTCGCTTCCGGGTAAACTGGCGGACTGCTCGTCACGTGATGCGTCAATCAGCGAAATTTATGTCGTTGAGGGCGATTCGGCAGGCGGTTCTGCCAAGCAGGGACGCGACCGCCATTTTCAGGCGATTCTGCCGCTGCGCGGTAAAATTATTAACGTGGAAAAAGCGCGCCTGGACAAAATTCTATCCAACAACGAAATTCGTGCGATCATCACTGCTCTTGGTACAGGGATCGGAGATGACTTTGATATTTCCAAAGCACGCTACCATAAAATTATTATTATGACGGATGCGGACGTCGACGGTGCCCATATTCGTACGCTTCTGCTTACGTTCCTTTACCGCTATATGAGGCCGTTGATCGAAGAAGGCTACATTTACATTGCGCAGCCGCCTCTGTACAAAATTACGCAGGGGAAATCCATTAACTATGCGTACAATGAAAAAGAGATGGAACGTATTCTCGGCGAGCTTTCTCCAACTCCAAAACCGGGCCTGCAGCGCTATAAGGGTCTAGGGGAAATGAATCCGACGCAGCTCTGGGAAACGACGATGAATCCGGATATGCGGACGGTCATGCAGGTGAATTTAAACGATGCGATGCTTGCTGATGAAGTCTTTGATACGCTGATGGGTGATCGTGTAGAACCACGTCGCGACTTTATTCACGCTAATGCCCATTACGTGAAAAACCTGGACGTCTAAAGCGATGATACACGGGCAGAGGTTGTTCCCGGGAACCGGTTCAACCCGGCGGGAACAGCCTTTGCGATGTTTTTTCGCTTATACATAGGCAGCAGCAAAACGAAAAGCAGCGCGGGAAAGCCTGCTTTTCCTTAAATACCGGTGCTAGAAGCATGCGGTGAATGGAGGGTAACACATGTCTGATCAGCAAGATAATCCGAGAGTAAAAGATATAAATATCAGTCAGGAAATGCGTACATCCTTTATGGATTATGCGATGAGTGTCATCGTCAGCCGGGCTCTTCCCGATGTACGGGATGGATTAAAACCGGTTCACCGCCGTATTCTTTATGCGATGCATGAACTTGGCATTACCGCAGACAAAGCCTATAAGAAGTCAGCCCGGATCGTCGGGGAAGTTATCGGTAAGTACCACCCGCACGGTGACTCCGCGGTTTATGAAACAATGGTGAGAATGGCTCAGGATTTCAGTTACCGCAATATGCTCGTCGACGGCCACGGTAACTTTGGCTCTGTAGACGGGGATGCAGCGGCGGCGATGCGTTATACAGAGGCGCGTATGTCGAAGATTTCCATGGAACTTATCCGGGACATTAATAAAGATACGATTGACTACCAGGAAAACTATGATGGTTCCGAATCGGAGCCGAAAGTACTTCCCGCACGTTTCCCCAACCTGCTCGTCAACGGTACTTCCGGTATCGCAGTCGGTATGGCTACTAATATTCCCCCGCACCATCTCGGGGAAGTGATTGAAGGGGTACTTGCTCTCACGAAAGATCCGGATCTTACTTCGGTGGATCTGATGGAATATATTCCCGGACCTGACTTCCCTACAGCAGGGGAAATTATCGGTGTCTCCGGTATCCGCCGTGCCTATGAAACAGGCAAAGGCTCCATCCTGATCCGTGCGAAGGCAGATATTGAAGAAAAAAATAACAAACAGCGCATTATTGTCAGAGAGCTTCCTTATCAGGTGAACAAGGCCCGTCTGATTGAAAAAATAGCGGAACTTGTCCGCGACAAAAAAATCGACGGCATTACCGACCTCCGTGATGAATCGGACCGGACCGGCATGCGTATCGTTATTGAGCTCCGCCGCGACGCGAATGCAAACGTGCTCTTAAATAACCTTTACAAACAAACGGCTCTGCAGACAAGCTTCGGGATTAACATGCTCGCTCTTGTCGATGGCCGCCCGAAAGTTCTCTCGCTGAAAGAAACGCTTTACCACTACCTTGAGCACCAGAAAGTCGTTATCCGCCGCCGTACAGCTTTTGAGCTTAGAAAAGCGGAAGCCCGCGCGCATATTCTGGAAGGGCTGCGGATTGCACTGGACCATCTCGACGAAGTAATTGAGCTTATCCGTGCTTCGCAGACGACAGAAATTGCCCGTAACGGCCTGATGGAAAAGTACGAGCTTTCCCACGACCAGGCACAGGCTATTCTCGACATGCGGCTGCAGCGTTTAACAGGTCTTGAGCGTGACAAAATTGAAGCGGAATATAAAGAACTGCTTGCAAAGATCGCAGAGCTGAAGGAAATTCTTGCTAATGAAGAAAAAGTACTCGAACTTATCCGGGAGGAATTGATAGATATCCGCGACCGCTATACAGACGACCGCCGGACAATCATCACTCTCGGAGAAGATACGTTCGAAGATGAAGACCTTATTCCAAGACAAAATGTAGTTATTACTCTTTCCCACCATGGCTACATTAAACGTCTGCCTGTCTCGACCTATCGCAGCCAGAAGCGGGGCGGACGCGGTGTTCAGGGAATGGGCACCTATGATGAAGATTTTGTGCGGCATTTATTTGTTACCAATTCGCACGATCATCTTCTGTTCTTTACGAATAAAGGAAAAGTTTACCGCATCAAAGGCTATGAAGTACCGGAGCAGAAGCGGACCTCCAAAGGAATCCCGATTATTAATCTTCTGCAGATTGATCAGGACGAATACATCAGTACTGTCATACCTGTCTCTGACTTTGAAGGCGGACGCTCTGTATTCTTCATGACCAAATACGGGATTTCCAAACGCACAGAGCTGAAGGCTTTCAGTAAAATCCGCCGCGGCGGACTGTTTGCAATTCAGCTTCGCGAAGGCGATGAGCTCCACGGTGTGCGGCTGACAAACGGAGATCAGGAAATTATTACGGGTACGAAAAAAGGCATGTCCATCCGTTTTAAGGAACAGGACGTGCGCCAGATGGGCCGTACAGCTGCCGGAGTAAAAGGTATTCAGCTCGGAAAAGATGATGAAGTAGTAGGTATGGATATTCTTTATCCGGATCAGGATGTGCTGATTGTGACAGAGGAAGGTTTCGGTAAGCGGACACCTCTGACAGAATACCGCGAGCAGTCCCGTGGCGGAAAAGGTATTAAAACATGCAATATCACCGAGAAAAACGGAGAAGTTGTTTCTCTTAAAGTTGTATCGGAAGATCATGATTTGATGGTTATTACGACAAACGGCGTACTGATTCGTATGCACGTGGCTGAAATTTCCCAGACGGGCCGAAATACACAGGGTGTGCGTCTAATCCGTGTTGGGGATGGCGAACACGTATCTACGGTAGCCCGTGTCAATATCACAGATGATGATGTGGAAGATGTGGAAGAAAGTGAATCAGAACTTCCGGAAGGTGCGGAAGCTTCCACAGAAGAAGTGGAAGACACAGAGGATACGCAGGAAACAGTGGAGCCCGAAGACGACTCTTCTGAAGAATAAGCAGTTATTATATAGAAGAAAGGCATCCGGTTCCGGTCCGGATGCCTTCTTTTTTTAGCATTTATAAAATTTATTCATATAAATAAAACAGCAGTTACAGCTATATTTATATAGAGTGATTTAATTTCAAAAGCAAAAGGAATGGGCCCTGACTTTTTAAAGAGCACAGTCAGAGCATTTGTTCATTTCCAACAAGTTAAATTCGATTTTATGCTTTTGTATTCATAACAGTGTTATAGGCTTTAATTACAGGCAGGGATTATACCTCTTCATTCAAAGTTTTAAGAATCGCTTTTCACAGACAGCTGGAATAAATCATCTTTTGTTTCGGATAAAGAGAATAATCGTTAATAAAACAATCAGCAAAATGCTGAAAATTAATATAAAAACACTCAATTCTATTGGTATAACCCCGACTAAAGCTAAAATAAATGAAACTAATAAGACGATCGTTAACACATGTCTTACTTTATACATTATGGGTGAGGGTTCTTTAGTTAATTTATTTTTCAATGTAGTCATTTCAATGCCCCTATAATCAAAATAAATGTAGATTAATTTCTTTTACTCTATTTCTATAATTGTCGCTGGGGTTTTTACAGATAGATTCGCTTGAGCTGACTTTCCGCAGAGGAAATACCCCTGTGGTACTGCGCTCTGTGGTATTTTCCAAATGAACATAGTGTGATTAGATAGATTAATTATATCAGAAGTTTCAGAAAATGGTAATAAATTCCCTTTTTGAAGAAGCTCTTTGAACCTATAGAGAAATTCTCAAGTTGGATCGAGCTAAACACTCCAGACTGTTTTAACTGGCTTGGAGGGGAAGACATAATTTATTATTCCAAAAGAGAAGGTTTTTATATAATGCGAGCAAAAAATTTTGTAAAGATTTATACCCAGAGTAAGTGTAGGGTAAGTTCGAGGTGATACGAGACGAACTGAATTTTTATTTCTCCAATGAACACAGATAGTCATGGTACGAAAGAGCACTTTATCAAAGTCTTCCAGTTGAGGTCAGGAATTTTGAACTTCAGATGAATGAATAAACTACTCAATTTCTCATCATAAAGCCTCTGCCATGTTTTAAAGTAGTTTTGTTATTTTTCGAGACACCTTGGCACTGTTTTCTACCTTGGTACCTTCTTAATTCAAACAGCAGGCTTTCTGTATTGGAAAATTAAAACGAAGCGGAAGCCGGCGGACGCCAGTGGAAGAAGGAGATTGGAAGATCCCGCAGGACACACAGGTCCGAGGAAGCTGGAAATCTCCTCCACGGCAAGCCTGCCGAGTTGAAGCGGAGTTTTCTACAGGAATGGAACTTCTCAATCTATACAGGAGGGGTCAAAGTTGTTCAAACGGGAGTCATCTTTATTAGAAGGCAGATGCTGCTCTGTCTTTTTACCGTAAGCTGCAGGGCACATGGGGCGACTCCAGGGCGATCAAGGACGAGCTGAAGATCGATCACCTGACCAAAGGGAGGATGGAATTAGATGAGGCCGGCCCTGCGCCCCCATCGAAACGAAAGCTTACATCTATCGCTTATCTATTTTATTTTCAAGGCAGCCTTAAGAAAAGCAGCGGATCTTTTAGTACTGACTCAGGTTAACATCTTAGTCGTCTTTTTGAGTTGGAAATCAGCTCTGAGGCAAAGGGAAGCAAATTTTTTTCGTAATAATGACAATGAATACTAATAGAGCTTTATTTTTAGAACACTTTAGATATAATAATGTGATCTACATATAGTAGAAAGAGGAGGTAATTCACTGCATGTAGAGGGAAGGAAAAACAAATTTTCTGAATATGTTCATGAGGTTGCTAAAGCTTAATTTTCTATGGTACATTTAATCACGTTGCTTTGAGAGAGCGACGTCGAAACAGAATATTCACTTCAAAAAGTTGTTGACTTTCTGGATGTGAATAGATATAATGTAATAAGTCGCCATTGAGCAGTTGGCGCATTTTTTCATCTTATTTGCCCTTTGAAAACTAAACAAAAGACGATTGTGAAGGAAAAAAGAGAATGAATCATTCTCTGTCAATTTATTATTAAAGAATCTTTAGCCAGATTCAGTTTTGAAAGCGAAGCATCCCGCTTCGCGATGTCAGAAGTTCAAACTTCGACGATTTATCGGAGAGTTTGATCCTGGCTCAGGACGAACGCTGGCGGCGTGCCTAATACATGCAAGTCGAGCGCAGGAAGCAGGCAGCGCCCTTCGGGGCAAAACCTGTGGAATGAGCGGCGGACGGGTGAGTAACACGTGGGCAACCTGCCTTCCAGGCCGGAATAACCCCGGGAAACCGGGGCTAATGCCGGATGATCAAGCGGCTCGCATGAGCGGCTTGTCAAAGGGGCGGAGACTTCGGTCTCCTCCCGCTGGAAGATGGGCCCGCGGCGCATTAGCTTGTTGGTGGGGTAACGGCCCACCAAGGCGACGATGCGTAGCCGACCTGAGAGGGTGATCGGCCACACTGGAACTGAGACACGGTCCAGACTCCTACGGGAGGCAGCAGTAGGGAATCATCCGCAATGGGCGAAAGCCTGACGGTGCAACGCCGCGTGAACGATGAAGGTTTTCGGATCGTAAAGTTCTGTTGTGAGGGAAGAACAAGTGCCGGTCGAACAGGCCGGCACCTTGACGGTACCTCACGAGAAAGCCCCGGCTAACTACGTGCCAGCAGCCGCGGTAATACGTAGGGGGCAAGCGTTGTCCGGAATTATTGGGCGTAAAGCGCACGCAGGCGGTCTCGTAAGTCTGATGTGAAAGCCCACGGCTCAACCGTGGAGGGTCATTGGAAACTGCAGGACTTGAGTGTAGGAGAGGAAAGTGGAATTCCACGTGTAGCGGTGAAATGCGTAGATATGTGGAGGAACACCAGTGGCGAAGGCGACTTTCTGGCCTACAACTGACGCTGAGGTGCGAAAGCGTGGGGAGCAAACAGGATTAGATACCCTGGTAGTCCACGCCGTAAACGTTGAGTGCTAGGTGTTAGGGGTTTCGATGCCCTTAGTGCCGAAGTTAACACATTAAGCACTCCGCCTGGGGAGTACGGCCGCAAGGCTGAAACTCAAAGGAATTGACGGGGGCCCGCACAAGCAGTGGAGCATGTGGTTTAATTCGACGCAACGCGAAGAACCTTACCAGGTCTTGACATCCTTTGAACACTCTGGAGACAGAGTTTTCCCCTTCGGGGGACAAAGTGACAGGTGGTGCATGGTTGTCGTCAGCTCGTGTCGTGAGATGTTGGGTTAAGTCCCGCAACGAGCGCAACCCTTGACCTTAGTTGCCAGCATTTGGTTGGGCACTCTAAGGTGACTGCCGGTGATAAACCGGAGGAAGGTGGGGACGACGTCAAATCATCATGCCCCTTATGACCTGGGCTACACACGTGCTACAATGGATGGTACAAAGGGCAGCGAAGCCGCGAGGTGGAGCGAATCCCAGAAAGCCATTCTCAGTTCGGATTGCAGGCTGCAACTCGCCTGCATGAAGCCGGAATTGCTAGTAATCGCGGATCAGCATGCCGCGGTGAATACGTTCCCGGGCCTTGTACACACCGCCCGTCACACCACGAGAGTTTGTAACACCCGAAGTCGGTGAGGCAACCCTTTTTGGGACCCAGCCGCCGAAGGTGGGACAGATGATTGGGGTGAAGTCGTAACAAGGTATCCGTACCGGAAGGTGCGGATGGATCACCTCCTTTCTAAGGAGCTCGAGTAAGCTCACTTATCGATTCCTTCCTTTCGTTCTTTTGTTTAGTTTTGAGAGGGTTAACACCTCTCGGCCGGCTCTTTTTTTTCGGCTTTCTTCTGCTTGGCGGAAGGAAGAAAGGAAAGAAAAAGACGGTCCGCAAGCCTCTGTCCTTTGAAAACTGGATAACGTAATGTATGAACAATCAATCACCGGAAACAAGGTCTATTGGTCCGGGGTCCGCCCCGTGACGAAGAAACGAGTTTCCGAGTGTCTTAGAATATCGCCAAGACGATCGAATGACGTCCACTGCCTCCCTCAGGGGGGCAGCTGGTTAAGCTAGAAAGGGCGCACGGTGGATGCCTT
The DNA here is from genome assembly GCF_008014775.2 of Alkalicoccus halolimnae. Taxonomy (GTDB): domain Bacteria; phylum Bacillota; class Bacilli; order Bacillales; family Salisediminibacteriaceae; genus Alkalicoccus; species Alkalicoccus halolimnae. Next base: position 13,272 of record NZ_CP144914.1, read on the forward strand.
GGCACTAGGAGCCGATGAAGGACGGGACGAACACCGATATGCTTCGGGGAGCTGTAAGTAAGCGTTGATCCGAAGATTTCCGAATGGGGGAACCCCGTATCCGTAATGGGATACGATCCACACCTGAATCCATAAGGTGTGTGATGGCAGACCCGGGGAACTGAAACATCTCAGTACCCGGAGGAAGAGAAAGCAAATGCGATTTCCTGAGTAGCGGCGAGCGAAACGGAAACAGCCCAAACCAGAAGGCTTGCCTTCTGGGGTTGTAGGACACTCCATACGGAGTTACAAAGAGAGGGTATAGAGGAAGCGGCCTGGAACGGCCCGCAGGATAAGGTAACAGCCCTGTACTCGACATGCCCCCTCCTCCGGAGTGGATCCTGAGTACGGCGGGACACGTGAAACCCCGTCGGAATCCGGGAGGACCATCTCCCAAGGCTAAATACTCCCTAGTGACCGATAGTGCACCAGTACCGTGAGGGAAAGGTGAAAAGTACCCCGAAAGGGGAGTGAAAGAGATCTTGAAACCGTGTGCCTACAAGTAGTTGGAGCCCGTTTATGGGTGACAGCGTGCCTTTTGTAGAATGAACCGGCGAGTTACGATGACGTGCCAGGTTAAGTCGATAAGACGGAGCCGCAGCGAAAGCGAGTCTGAACAGGGCGCTTTGAGTACGTCGTTGTAGACCCGAAACCGGGTGATCTACCCATGTCCAGGGTGAAGTCCAGGTAACACTGGATGGAGGCCCGAACCCACGCACGTTGAAAAGTGCGGGGATGAGGTGTGGGTAGGGGTGAAATGCCAATCGAACTCGGACATAGCTGGTTCTCCCCGAAATAGCTTTAGGGCTAGCCTCGAGGGATAGAGTGTTGGAGGTAGAGCACTGATTGGACTAGGGGTCCCTACAGGATTACCGAATTCAGTCAAACTCCGAATGCCAATCACTTATCCTCGGGAGTCAGACTGCGAGTGCTAAGATCCGTAGTCAAGAGGGAAACAGCCCAGACCATCAGCTAAGGTCCCCAAGTATACGTTAAGTGGAAAAGGATGTGGAGTTGCTTAGACAACCAGGATGTTGGCTTAGAAGCAGCCATCATTGAAAGAGTGCGTAATAGCTCACTGGTCGAGTGACTCTGCGCCGAAAATGTACCGGGGCTAAACGTATCACCGAAGCTATGGACAAAACACCTTCGGGTGTTCTGTGGTAGGGGAGCGTTCCAGGGGCATCGAAGCCGGACCGGAAGGACCGGTGGAGCGCCTGGAAGTGAGAATGCCGGTATGAGTAGCGAAAAGAGGGGTGAGAATCCCCTCCGTCGAAAGCCTAAGGGTTCCTGAGGAAGGCTCGTCCGCTCAGGGTTAGTCGGGTCCTAAGCCGAGGCCGAAAGGCGTAGGCGATGGAAAACAGGTCGATATTCCTGTACCACCACGTTTCCGTTTGAGCAATGGGGGGACGCAGGAAGGCAGGGCAAGCGCACCGCTGGACGTGTGCGCCGAAGCAGGGAGGCTGGAACACAGGGAAATCCGTGTTCTGTTAAGGCTGAGCTGTGACCGCGAGGGAAATTTAGTACCGAAGTGCCTGCACCTACACTGCCAAGAAAAGCCTCTAGCGAGGAAACTGGTGCCCGTACCGTAAACCGACACAGGTAGGCGGGAAGAGAATTCTAAGACGCGCGGGAGAACTCTCGTTAAGGAACTCGGCAAAATGACTCCGTAACTTCGGGAGAAGGAGTGCTCCCTGGGGTTCATAGCCCAGGGGAGCCGCAGTGAATAGGCCCAAACGACTGTTTATCAAAAACACAGGTCTCTGCGAAGCCGCAAGGCGAAGTATAGGGGCTGACACCTGCCCGGTGCTGGAAGGTTAAGAGGAGGGGTTATCCCTTACGGGAGAAGCTCCGAATTGAAGCCCCAGTAAACGGCGGCCGTAACTATAACGGTCCTAAGGTAGCGAAATTCCTTGTCGGGTAAGTTCCGACCCGCACGAAAGGTGCAACGATTTGGGCACTGTCTCAACGAGAGACCCGGTGAAATTATATTACCTGTGAAGATGCAGGTTACCCGCGACAGGACGGAAAGACCCCATGGAGCTTTACTGCAGCTTGATATTGGGTGTCGGAACAGCTTGTACAGGATAGGTAGGAGCCTTGGAAACCGGAGCGCCAGCTTCGGTGGAGGCATCGGTGGGATACTACCCTGGCTGTTTTGACATCCTAACCTCGACCCGTGATCCGGGTCAGGGACAGTGTCAGGTGGGCAGTTTGACTGGGGCGGTCGCCTCCTAAACAGTAACGGAGGCGCCCAAAGGTTCCCTCAGAATGGTTGGAAATCATTCGCAGAGTGCAAAGGCATAAGGGAGCTTGACTGCGAGACAGACAGGTCGAGCAGGGACGAAAGTCGGGCTTAGTGATCCGGCGGCACCGTATGGAAGGGCCGTCGCTCAACGGATAAAAGCTACCCTGGGGATAACAGGCTAATCTCTCCCAAGAGTCCACATCGACGGGGAGGTTTGGCACCTCGATGTCGGCTCGTCGCATCCTGGGGCTGAAGTAGGTCCCAAGGGTTGGGCTGTTCGCCCATTAAAGCGGCACGCGAGCTGGGTTCAGAACGTCGTGAGACAGTTCGGTCCCTATCCGTCGCGGGCGCAGGAAATTTGAGAGGAGCTGTCCTTAGTACGAGAGGACCGGGATGGACACACCGCTGGTGTACCAGTTGTTCCGCCAGGAGCACCGCTGGGTAGCTACGTGTGGACGGGATAAGTGCTGAAAGCATCTAAGCATGAAGCCCCCCTCAAGATGAGATTTCCCATCCCAAGTGATTGGGAGTAAGATCCCTCTGAGACGAAGAGGTAGATAGGTCTCGTGTGGAAGCGTGGCGACACGTGAAGCTGAGAGATACTAATCGATCGAGGGCTTAACCAAAAAAAGAAGATAATTCGACGACACCGATTGAAGGGTTCATACACCCCCGTTATCCAGTTTTGAGTGGACAGCTCCAGTACCCGAAACGGCCGTCAGGCGCGCTTGTGGGGAAACCAAAACCAAAAAATCCAGTGACGAAAGCGGAGAGGTCACACCCGTTCCCATGCCGAACACGGAAGTTAAGCTCTCCAGCGCCAATGATAGTTGGGGGCTCTCCCCCTGCAAAAGTAGGACGTCGCTGGGTCACCCGGCACGCAGCCCCTGAGCTGCGTGCTTTTTTGTATCAAAAATAATACATTTACAGGAAGTTTCAAGAAATTGCTTTCAGACTCTTACGTTCCCTTTCCTGCTTTACAATTTTAAAAAATATCGTTTGAAAAAATCATCTAACCTGAATCAATTTCATAATATACTTATTAAGTTATTTTAACGAACATAGTATCAATTTATAGTTTGAATATTCGTATATAAAATCGGATGATTAAAACGGCAGACGGCGGCTCCGGCGGGATGAAGACGAGCCCCGCGGAAAGCGTCGGTCTGAAGTGGAAATCATTCCCCATGTTAGGAAATAAATTTCTTACAGCGACTTATGAAATTATTTAACCTATTAATCTAATCCTATATTTTCCTTATTTTACGTATATTGAGGTTTAAAATAGTTTGAATAGTGGAACTATATTTGTTTCCTTGACACTCGTTCATGCTATTGTTAATCTACTGATAATATTTTCAGAAAACCGAAAGGGGAATGGGCCGATGTGGGAAGATAAATTTGCTAAAGAAGGCTTAACGTTTGATGATGTACTGCTAATGCCGGCGGAGTCCAATGTACTGCCTAATGAAGTTGCTGTAGGATCAAGACTCTCAGAAAACCTTTATCTCAATGTGCCGATTATCAGCGCAGGGATGGATACCGTGACCGAAGGACCGATGGCTGTAGCAATGGCACGTGCCGGAGGACTCGGAATTATTCATAAAAATATGTCGATTGAAGAGCAGGCAGAACATATAGACAGGGTCAAGCGTTCTGAAAGCGGCGTTATTACGAATCCTTTCCACTTAACAGAAGATCATCAGGTTTTCGATGCGGAGCATCTGATGGGTAAATACCGGATTTCCGGTGTGCCGATTGCAGATGAAAATGAAAAACTTGTCGGTATCATTACGAACCGTGATCTCCGCTTTATTGAAGATTACTCCATTCCTATTAAAGAAGTGATGACGAGCGAAAATCTTGTAACTGCTCCGGTAGGAACAACGCTCAAAGAAGCGCAGAAAATTTTACAGAAGCACCGTATCGAAAAACTTCCGCTTGTTGATGATGACAGAAAACTGAAAGGCCTTATTACGATCAAAGATATTGAGAAAGCCATTGAGTTTCCTCATTCTTCAAAAGATGAAAAAGGCCGATTAATCGTGGGAGCAGCTGTCGGGGTTGGAGGAGATTCTGATTCCCGTACGAAGGCTCTGGTAGAAGCAGGAGTGGACGTTCTCGTAATTGACACGGCTCACGGACATTCACGAGGAGTGATTGATAAAGTGCGCCGGATCAGAGAGCGTTACCCGGATCTGAATATCGTTGCCGGAAATGTGGCGACAGCCGAAGCTACTCGTGCTCTGGTGGAAGCAGGAGCGAATATTATTAAAGTAGGTATTGGACCCGGATCGATCTGTACAACGCGTATTGTAGCAGGTATCGGGGTTCCCCAGATTACGGCTGTATATGACTGTGCGACGGAAGCGCGTAAGCATGGAGCATCAATTATTGCCGATGGAGGAATTAAATATTCCGGGGAAATCGCAAAGGCACTTGCGGCAGGCGGAGATGCGGTTATGCTCGGAAGCGTGCTCGCTGGTGTAACCGAAAGTCCCGGCGAACGTGAAATTTTCCAGGGGCGTCAGTTCAAGGTGTACCGTGGAATGGGCTCGATCGCAGCCATGGAAAAAGGAAGTAAGGATCGTTATTTTCAGGAAGAAGAAAAGAAGCTTGTTCCGGAAGGTATTGAAGGACGCATTCCTTATAAAGGACCGCTGAAGGATACGCTTCATCAGCTCGTTGGCGGTCTCAGAGCCGGTATGGGATACTGTGGTACAGCGACTGTACCGGAACTCCAGGAAAATAGCCGGTTTATCAGAATTACCGGAGCCGGGCTTAAAGAAAGCCATGTGCATGATGTACAGATTACGAAAGAATCGCCAAACTATTCCTGATAATTTACTTGATTTGACGTAGATAGGGGTTTCCCCTATCTATTTTTTTATAGGCGGATATGGTAAAATACCGCTTGTATGTTTAGTCAATCAGCACGACGGTTTTACATAGATTGTGTCAAATTGGGGAGAGATGAACAGATGATAAGAAAGACTGGGATTGCTGCAGCAGGAACGATAATTTTAGCGGGAATATTTTCTTCAGCTTTACCGGCTGCTGCGTATGAACCGTCGGTGGATACGGTAATTCTTGCTGATGCAGAAACGGGAGAAGTACTTTATGAGCAGAATTCCGAGGTACCGCTTCCTCCGGCAAGTATGACAAAAATGATGACGGAATACTTGATTTTGGAAGCTGTCGAAAATGGGGACATCTCGTGGGACGATCAGGTATCCGTGAACGACTTTTTAGCTTCCTTGTCTCATAATCGTTCCCTGTCCAACGTAATGATGCGCACAGATGAAACGTATACCGTGGAAGAACTGTATGAATCGGTAGCTATTTATTCTGCTAATGCCTCTGCGATGGCCCTCACAGAACATATTTCAGGTTCTGAAGGAGCCTTTGTGGAAATGATGAACGAGCGCGGAAAAGAAATCGGCATGGGTGATCTGCTCCGGGAAGAAGGAGCAGAAGAGAATATGGAAAATTTAGAAGAGATCGCAGCTGCTGAGCTCGGAGATTTTCAGTTTGTTAATTCTACAGGGCTTCCTAACCGGCTGCTCGAAGGAAGCCATCCGGAAGGAACGTCGGAAGAAGAGGATAACTATATGTCCGCCCGTGCCTCAGCGACCCTTGCCTATCACCTTGTGAAGGATTATCCGGAGGTGCTGGATTCCGCGAGTATTCCGCAGCAAGCGTTTCGGGAAGGTTCTGCGGATGAGATTTTAATGCAGAACTGGAACTGGATGCTTGAAGGAACACAGTATGAGGATCTGGATTACGAATACGTAGACGGTTTGAAGACCGGGTATACGGAAGCGGCTGGCTTCACGTTTACCGGTACAGCTGAAAAAGATGGACAGCGCTTTGTGAGCGTCGTTATGGGTGCCGACTCGGAAGCTCACCGTTTCCGTGAAACAGAAGAGATCATGGAATGGGCATTTGATAACTTCCAGGAAGAAGAAATTTTCCCGGGAAATATGACGCTGGATTCCCATGAAACCGTGCCGGTAAGCAAAGGGGAAGAAGAAGAAACGGCAGTCGTCACGGCAGAGAGTGTCTCTAAAATGACAATGGACGGCGGAGAGGACAGTTATTCCTACCGGGTGGAACTCGATGAAGAGCTGCTGAATGAAGATGGAGAACTGGAAGCTCCGGTAGAGGAAGGCGATGTCGTAGGAGAGATGGTTGTGGAATACGATGGAGAGCGGGACATTTCCTATCTCGGTGAACAGGAGAATACTTCAGTGGATATCGTGGCCGCAGAGTCGGTGGAAAGAGCCGGCTTCTTCAGTCTGACGATGCGAAATATCAGTTCATTCTTCTCCGGTCTTTTTTAGAAAGCAGTTTTTTACAAACATAATAGTTGAGGAAAAGTACTTTATCCTGTTTCTTAATCTCAGGAGAAATTGTTTTGGCCTTGTTGAACCCATGCTTTTAAAGCAGAAAAGTTGAAGCGGCGGGGTTTATGTGTTAGTATTTATCGTCGAGGCAGTTGTTGAAGAACTTTTTTATAATCTAAGAAATTTACTGTTACGAAGACGAACAGATTCGTTATAATATAAGAGGAATGTAGGAACAGGGTCAGATAAAATAGAAGTTATAGGCTGAAAGGGGATTATTATGGAAAAACGTACAGGTACTGAGCGAGTCAAACGAGGAATGGCAGAAATGCAAAAAGGCGGCGTCATTATGGACGTTATTAACGCTGAACAGGCTAAAATTGCAGAGGAAGCCGGAGCTGTAGCCGTTATGGCTCTTGAGCGCGTTCCTTCAGACATCCGTGCCGCAGGCGGAGTAGCAAGAATGGCAGACCCTACAATTGTAGAAGAAGTCCGCGATGCCGTATCCATTCCGGTCATGGCCAAAGCACGTATCGGTCATATCGTAGAAGCGCGCCTGCTTGAAGCACTTGGAGTCGACTATATCGATGAGAGTGAAGTCCTTACTCCTGCTGACGAAGTTTTTCATTTAAATAAGAGCGACTATACGGTTCCATTTGTATGCGGCGCAAAAGATTTAGGTGAAGCAACGCGACGTATGGGAGAAGGTGCTTCCATGCTTCGTACAAAAGGAGAGCCAGGTACAGGAAATATCGTAGAAGCAGTACGCCATCAGCGTCTTATTCAATCCCAGGTGCGCAAAGTACTCGGAATGTCTGACGATGAGCTGATGACGGAAGCGAAAAACCTGGGAGCTCCTTTCCATATTCTTCAGGAAATTCGTGAAGCAGGACGTCTTCCAGTCGTTAACTTTGCGGCGGGGGGCATTGCTACACCGGCGGATGCTGCTCTCATGATGCAGCTTGGATCAGACGGAGTATTCGTCGGTTCCGGAATTTTCAAATCAGATAACCCGGCTAAATTCGGCCGTGCGATTGTTGAAGCAACCACACACTACAATGACTTTGCTCTTATTGCTGAGTTGTCCAAAAATCTTGGTGTGGCGATGAAAGGGATTGAAATCTCTTCACTGGAATCTAAAGACCGCATGCAGGACCGCGGCTGGTAATTTTTTTAGGGGAAAAGAAAAAAGAGGTGGTTGAAAATGATTAACATTGGAGTATTGGCCCTTCAGGGAGCTATCCGTGAACATGTCCGTGCCCTTGAGGCACCGGATGTGAACATTATTGTTGTGAAGAAAGCCGAGCAGCTCGAAGAACTGGACGGACTCGTTTTCCCCGGTGGAGAAAGTACGACGATGCGCCGCCTCATTAATTTATACGGTTTTTATGAGCCGTTAAAGCATTTTGCAAGAGCGGGAAAGCCGATTTTTGGAACATGCGCCGGAGCCATTTTAATGGCGAGAGAAATTACCGGCCAGCCGGAGCCGCACCTGTCCATTATGGATATGGAAGTGGAAAGAAATGCTTTCGGACGGCAGCGGGAAAGCTTTGAAGCGATTCTGCCTATGAATTATGTAGGAGAAGATGTGGAGTCGGTATTCATCCGTGCTCCTATTATCCGCAGTGTCGGACCGAACGTGGAAGTTCTTGCCGAGTACGAAGGAGAAATCGTTGCTGCACAGGAAGGACTGTTTTTAGCCTGTTCCTTTCACCCGGAGCTGACGGACGACAATCGTTTTCATCAGTATTTCGTCCAGCTCGTAAGGGAGTCACTGACAGTGGCAGCAGCAGAATAGCTATCGCGATGACAGGAAATAGTAGCGGAAGACCTTTCTCACAGAGAGCCGGTGGCAGCTGAAAACCGGCGGAAGGTTCAGTGAATCCATCCTGGAGCATGAAGGTGATGAACTTTTCCGGTTTCCTGCCGTTATCAGGATAAAGGGGAAAGAGTTTCGGACTCTTTAACCAGGGTGGTATCGCGGTGAAAGCCGTCCCTGAACGCTATGCGTTCGGGGACGGCTTTTTTTATTAGATTATTTAATGTCTGATGTTATTTTAAAGAGCATATGCCCGCGGAGAAAGCTTTCGGGCTGCCTGACGTCCGGGAGGATTCTCCCGATAATTCCGCATTCGTCTCGAAAATGCCTTAGCGCAGGATTTATTAACCAATGAACATAAGCAGGGTCAACTAAAAAAAGGAGTGATGGATATGCTAGATCCGAAATTACTGCGAAACGATTTTGAAGGAGTAAAAGAAAAGTTGAAAGGACGCAATGAAGATATTTCCGCTTTGGATCAGTTCGAAGAAAAAGATGAAAAAAGACGGACGTTGATCCAGCAGGCAGAAGAATTAAAAGGGCGTCGAAACAAGGTTTCCCAGGAAATTTCTGAAATGAAGCGGGAGAAAAAAGATGCGTCTGAGGAAATCGCAGAAATGAAAAAGGTATCCGCGGAGATCAAAAAACTGGATGAAGATCTGCGCACGGTGGAAGAAGAACTGCAGCATCTGCTGCTTACGATCCCAAACATTCCTCACGAAGACGTGCCGGTTGGAGAAGATGAAGAGGATAATGAAGAAATTCGTACGTGGGGAGAAAAAACTGTTTTCTCTTTCGAGGAACAGGCGCATTGGGATCTTGCCCGCAGTCTCGACATCGTGGACTTTGACCGGGCTGGAAAGGTTACCGGAAGCCGATTCGTATTTTATAAGGGGCTCGGTGCCCGTCTTGAACGTGCGCTTATTAACTATATGATGGACACGCATGAAGAAGAACACGGTTACGAAGAAATCCTTCCTCCATATATGGTAAACCGGGAGAGTATGACCGGAACAGGCCAGCTTCCTAAATTTGAGGAAGATGCTTTCAAGATCGAAGAAGAAGATTATTTTCTTATTCCAACAGCGGAAGTGCCAGTAACTAACATGCACCGGGATGAGATTTTAAAGGTGGAGGAGCTTCCGAAAGCATATGTCGCTTACAGCGCCTGTTTCCGTTCAGAAGCTGGTTCAGCCGGCCGGGATACACGTGGTTTAATCCGCCAGCATCAATTTAATAAAGTAGAACTTGTCCGCTTTGTCCGTCCGGAAGAATCATATGAAGAACTGGAAAAATTGACAGGGCATGCAGAGCGGATGCTGCAGGAATTAAAGCTTCCTTATCGGGTATTAAAAATGTGTACTGGAGATCTTGGTTTCACAGCTGCTAAAAAATATGATTTGGAAGTCTGGCTTCCGAGCTACGAAGAATACAAAGAAATTTCTTCCTGCAGTAATTTTGAATCATTCCAGGCGCGTCGAGCGAATATCCGGTTTAAACGGGATACAAAAGCCAAAACGGAATTCGTTCACACCTTGAATGGTTCCGGTCTCGCTGTGGGCAGGACGGTAGCTGCGATAATAGAAAATTATCAGCAGGAAGATGGAAGTGTGGAAATTCCTGAAGTTCTTCGTCCATATATGGGGAATCGTACACACATTAAACAAAAGTAGATTATTGATAGTACAGCCGTACTTTTCTAAGGAAAAGTACGGCTGTTTTTATATATATACATAAGAAGATTTTTTCAGCCATACTCAACAAACTAAATCAGATAATATTTTCTGCATGAATCAACTTCCTATGTACTTGTTCCAGTCACATATACGAATATCTCTAACACATTCTATCCTAAAGTCCGTATCTAAAATTGACCGCAGGGAAAGACTTCCTCTCTATCGGCAGTCATCTGTCTTATTCGGTTTTTACAGGATGAATTTCCACTATGAAATTTGTTTGCATCCTTCAGGAAAATAGAAAACCAGCGCTGGAACAATTGCTTTTAATTTATGAGAGTAAACAGCATAATGAATATCCATTCATATATGGACTGTTTGCAGAAATGATACAGGAAGAATTTCAAAGAAAACACACCATTGGAGCGAACGTAAAAACGCCCCCATATGTTGGGGCGCAACGATTAAAAGCATTAATGCATAACTGCATTAAAGTATTGAAAAAAGTGAAAATCTTTGTAAGAAAATCTGTGAAAACGGTATACTTTTATGGAAATGGATGTTTATAATACATGGTGGAAGGCTTCTTACATGAGGGGGCTAAGAAAGGCATACCAACTAAGTGAGCGCTCATTCATAGTTCCTTAAAAACCGGGAAGTTAGGACGTTGGTCGCTGTTTATAAAGGAATTTACATGATATACTAACTAAACCCTATACTAAAATAATGTAAATTTTCTCAATAATTAGCTTATTACATTAATTCCTCACTTCATTCAGCTATAAAAGTCCTTCGTCTCTCTAAAAAAATACTTTACATTCCTTAGTCTGACAATTAAAATAATTATAATACATAGCATAAAAGTTTCGTTCCTCTGGGGATACGGGGAAGTATGAAATCCCCTTTTTTTAATCTTTACTATTTTCAGAAAATATTGAAGGGTTTGATATCCTATGAGCAGCCAAGACGCACTTCTTGAGATTAACAATTTACATACAGGATTCACAATCGATGGGAAGGTTCACCACGCAGTAAAGGATGTTTCTTTCTCGGTAAAGCCGAAAGAGGTCGTCTGCGTTGTAGGAGAGTCAGGCTGTGGGAAAAGCGTGATGTCACTTTCTATCATGGATCTTCTGCCAAAACATAATGGGAAAGTGGATAAAGGGGAAATACTCTTTGAAGGGAAAGACCTCGTTCCTCTATCCGGGAAAGAAATGAATAAAATCCGCGGCAAAGATATCAGCATGATTTTTCAGGAACCGATGACCGCACTCAACCCGGTTTTAACGATCGGTTACCAGCTTGATGAAGTACTCATTAACCATACAAACACGACGAAAGAAGAAATCCGTAAGAAAAGTATTTCTCTCTTAAACCAGGTCGGGATTTCCCGGTCCGATCAAATTGTTAATGAGTATCCGCACCAGCTTTCCGGCGGAATGCGGCAGCGGGTAATGATTGCGATGGCGATTGCCTGTCAGCCGAAACTGCTTATTGCTGATGAGCCGACGACAGCGCTTGATGTGACAGTTCAGGCACAGATCCTCGAACTGATTGCAAAGATTCAGGAGGAAGTAGGAATGGCGATGCTGCTGATTACTCACGACCTTGGTGTTGTCGCGGAAATTGCGGACAGAGTCGTTGTTATGTATGCCGGTCAGGTAGTGGAGGATACGGACGTAGACAGCCTCTTCTATAATCCCCAGCACCCGTACACGCAGTCCCTGCTCGATTCGATTCCGCGCATGGATGAAAAGAGAGAAGTGCTGAATACGATTAAAGGGATCGTGCCTTCTTTGAAAAACATGCCTGAAAAAGGCTGTCGATTTGTAGAACGCTGTCCGAGAGCGATGCCTGAGTGTGCGGAAATTGATCCGCTGCTTGCGGAAACTGAAAAAGGACATGCCGTCCGCTGCATCCTTTACGATGCCAGTCATCCTGAAAAAAGAGCGGAGGTTCAGTAATGGTTAACGAAACAACAGAATCCAAGTATCTGCTCGAGGTCCAGGAGCTGAAAAAATACTATCCGGTTCACGGCGGATTCCTGCGGCGGAAAGTAGGCGATGTTAAAGCCGTTGATAATATCTCACTTGATTTAAAGCGCGGCGAAACGTTCGGCCTGGTAGGAGAATCGGGTTGCGGAAAATCAACAGCCGGCCGGACTATTACCCGGCTGTTTAAACCGACCGAAGGAAAAATTCTCTTTGAAGGACGGGATATTACGAAACTGCGGGGTTCCGAACTCCGGGATCTGCGCCAGGATGTGCAGATGGTGTTTCAGGACCCCTATGCTTCGCTTAATCCGAAAATGATGGTGGGAAGTATCGTTTCCGAACCGCTCATCAATTATAAAAAAGGCAGTGAGAATTCACTAAAAGAAGAAGTGATAGCTCTGTTAAAGCGGGTCGGTCTCCCGGAAGATGCTTATTACAAGTATCCGCATGAATTTTCCGGGGGGCAGCGGCAGCGGATCGGAATCGCCCGGGCGCTGGCCCTGAAGCCGAAACTGATCGTAGCAGATGAGCCGGTATCCGCTCTTGACGTATCCGTCCAGTCTCAGGTGCTCAATCTTTTGAAAGAGCTGCAGCAGGAATTTAATTTAACGCTTCTCTTTATTGCCCACGATCTCAGCGTTGTCAAACATATGAGTGACCGTATCGGTGTCATGTACCTCGGCAACCTCGTAGAAGTTGCCGATGCGAATGAAATCTACCGGGATCCTAAGCATCCCTATACGCAGGCGCTCATATCCGCCATTCCGCAGCCCGATCCACGCAACAAAAGTGAACGTGTAATTTTATCGGGGGACGTGCCGAGTCCGCAGAACCCGCCGACAGGCTGCCCGTTTCATCCGCGGTGTCCGAAAGTGATGCCGCACTGCAGTGAGGTAAAGCCTGAGTTGAAGGAGGTGAACCGCGAGCATCGTGTTTCGTGCCTGTTATATGAATAGGCAGCCGCATTTCAGCAGAACGATATTTTAATTATTCTTAAGGGGGAAAAATGAATGAAACGATCTCGTTATTTATTAGGAGCTTCTCTAATTTCCGTAGCACTTGTTGCAACAGCATGTGGGGGGAATGGAGAAGAGAATGCCGATCAGAATACAGACGGCGGGAATGAAACAAACGAAACAGCAGAAGGAAACAACGAAGCAGATGACGCGGAAGGCAATACAGAAGAAAATAACAATGCGGAAGCAGACGGAGAAGCCCCGCAGGGAGGATCAGTTACATACGGTCATACAGCTCCATTTGCGGGACTGTTCGACTGGGCTTTTTATGAAGGAGCAGATGACAGCTTTCCGTTGACGATATTTAACGGTGAAGCACTTTATGACGTTTCTTCTGAAACAGATTTTTCACTTGAACCACGCCTTGCCAGCGACTGGGAATGGTCTGACGATAACCGGACAGTAACATTTACGCTTGAAGAGGGCGTAATGTGGCATAATGGGGAAGAATTAACAGCAGAGGATTTCGAATTCTCTTATGAAACCATCGCTCACCCGGACTATGAAGGTCCACGGCTTGCGAACGTGGACCGCATTGTCGGATTTGAAGACTACCGCAATGGGGATTCCGACTCCTTTGAAGGGGTAGAGGTTATCGACGAGTATACGCTGGAAATTACTTTCGAAGAAGCGCTTGCAAACAACCTGGAAAACCTCTGGCCTTACCCGATGGCAAAAGACCACCTTGAAGATATTCCGGTAGCGGAAATGGAAGATGCCCCGGAAATTCGTGAAAATCCGGTAGGACTCGGAGCTTTTGAAGTTTCCAACATCACTCCAGGTGAAACGGTTGAGTTTACTGCTTTTGAAGACTATTACCGCGGAGAACCAAACCTGGATGAAGTTATTTTCCGAATCGTAGACGGTGCCCAGGCCGGTGAGCTTCTCGCTCAGGGTGAAGTGGACATCATCGAACTGGAGCCGACACAGGCCAGCCCGCTCGAAGATAACGAGGATGTAACTGTTGAAGAAATTGAAGGTCTTTCCTACAGCTATCTTGGCTTTAAGCTTGGAGAGTGGAATGCAGAAGAAGAAGTAGTAGAAATGACGAATGAGAAATTTGAGTCCAAGGAACTTCGTCAGGCATTTGCCCACGCGATTGACCGCGAAGGCATTATCGCCGAGTTCAGCGAAGGCTACGGAAACGTAATCAACGCTCCGGAATCCATTATCCGCTGGTCTTATCCGGACGAGTCTTCTCTTAACCAGTACGAGTATGATCCGGAACGCGCGCAGGAGCTCCTGGCCGAAGCAGGCTATGAAGACCAGACAGGCGATGGTTTCGTGGAAACACCTGAAGGTGAAGAATTTACAGTGAATTTAGCTGCGATGGATACTCCGGCTGATATTGCAGAGCCGCGTGCGCAGTACATTATCCAGACGCTTCAGGATGTAGGAATTAACGCTCAGATTATGGACGGTCAACTTCTTGACTTTAACCTGTTCTATGACCTTGTCGAAGAAGACGATCCGGACATTGATATCTTCCTTGGTGCATGGGGACTTGCGACAGCAGACCCAGACCCAACCGGCCTTTGGAAATCCACAGACTTCTGGAACTTCCCACGCTGGTACAACGAAGAGTCCGACAGCCTGATTGAAGAGGGTGTCAGTGAAGAAGCGATTGATCAGGACTATCGCCAGGAAGTTTATCAGGAGTGGCACCAGCTCGTAAACGAAGAGCTTCCGCTTATTCCGCTCAACTCTCCAATTGACCTTTACGGCATTAACAGTGACGTCGGTGGAGTAACAGTAGATGTGCGCCATGCCGCTGCTGAATCTCATGAATGGTACGTGGACGAAGAGTAAAAAGAGCACCATTTGTTTGTCGGAAAGATAAGGCATCTATTTTGATCTAGCAAGGAGAAATGATCATGTTAATTTACACGCTGAGACGCATTCTCATCATGATTCCAATACTGTTCATGGTCTCCATTGTGGTATTCGCCCTGGCATTAGCTATGCCGGGGGATGCCCTTTCCGGGCAGATTGACCCGGCCAATGCCAATCCGGAATATATTGAAGAGATGAGAGAACAGCTCGGACTAAATGATCCGGTGCACGTTCAATACGGCCGCTGGGTAGCCGACATTGTTCAATGGGATTTCGGCCGCTCTGTCGTTCACAGCAGAGATGTTACTGCGTTAATAGGGACAAGGCTTCCAAATACGATTTTATTATCGGTGATGTCGCTTATTATTACGTACATACTGGCATTTTTTATGGGGAAATACGCCGGAAGAAACCCTTATACAGTAGGGGATTACACGATTCAGGGAGCCAACTATTTAATGCTGGCGATCCCAAGTTTTGTTGCAGCTTTGTTTGCGATCTTTATATTTTCGTTCCAGCTTGGATGGTTTCCTTCGACGGGAAGTGTTGGTTCGGGGCTCGAAACAGGGACGCTCGCTTACTGGGGCAGCAAATTGTATCATACGTTCCTGCCGGCGCTCGTACTTGGTATGCTCGTAACAGCGAGCTACACCCAGTTTCTGCGTAACGATATCATAGAGAGTTCGCAGAAAGATTATGTACGTACAGCAAGAGCAAAGGGTACCGACGAGAATGAAATTTATAACAAACATATTTTACGCAATTCGATTATTCCGATCGTAACGCTCTTTGGATTCGATATCGCAAGTATTATCGGTGGAGCAGTTATTATCGAGACTATTTTCTCTTACCGCGGTATTGGAGAATTATTAATTTCTTCAATCAGTACGCGTGACTCTGCCGTAACGATGGCCATTTTCCTTATGCTCTCTGTAGCAACGTTAATAGGGAACCTGCTTGCCGATCTGCTTTACGGCGTCATCGATCCGCGGATTCGAGTGGAATAGGGGGGCTTTAGATGGAGGCAGCACAAGAAGTGAATTTAGAAAAACAAGCAAAGAAGCAGTCCCCCTGGTCGATTGCCCGCAGGAAGCTATGGCACAATAAACTCGCCATGATCAGCCTAGTCTTTCTTATTGTCATTACGGCCCTTGCTTATTTAGCGCCGTTCATTACAGCGTATGATCCGGCCCGGGTTGATATTATGAGCCGGAATCTGATGCCGGGAGAAGGGCATCTTCTCGGGACCGATGCATCGGGACGTGATATTTGGACGCTTCTCATGTACGGAGCACGGACTTCACTGACGATCGGCTTTATCTGTATGTTTGCCGTAGTTATAATTGCTACTATCATCGGCTCTATTGCCGGGTACTTCGGCGGATGGGTCGACGCGGTGCTCATGCGTTTTACGGATTTCATTATGAATTTTCCATTTCTCGTGTTTGTTATCGTTCTAGCTTCTATCTTCCGCGATGCCGGCATTTTCGCCCTTATTGTAGTGCTGAGTGCCTTATCCTGGACCGGGGCAGCGCGTGTTGTCCGGAGTAAGGTGATGACAGAGAAGGAAAATGAATACGTGATGGCTGCTACATCCATCGGCGGGAGTCCTTTTAAAGTCATCCGCAAACATATTCTGCCGAATGTCATGACAACCATTATTGTGCAGGCGACACTGCTGCTTGCGATTATGATTGTAGCGGAAACAGCTCTCAGCTTCCTCGGTTTCGGTGTTCCGCAGGGGACGCCGAGCTGGGGGAACATGATGACGGAGGCGCGTGATCCTAACGTCATTCGTACGCAGTGGTGGGTATGGATTCCACCGGGTCTTGCGATTACATTCACGATTCTTTCGATTAACTTTATCGGCGAAGGTATTAAAGATGCCTTCAATCCGCGTTCCGCGCGATAACAGGAGAAAGCTGCCTTTCGGGGCAGCTTTTTTCTTTGTTCAGCCAAAATCCCCCAGGCTGGATGACTTTTGTGTCTTCTGTACCTGTATTGGATCTTCTTTCCTGCGCTCCTTGGTGGAAGTAAAGTTCGACAAAATCTCTACAGATCGAAAAAACAGCCATGAAGGTTCTCTGCAAACTGAAAAACTTCTTTTATTAAGAGAGCTTTTTTCGCCTGGATAAATCCTGTATGATAAGCAGGAAGAATAAAGCTGGGAGAGAAGTAATGATGGAGCAAAAAGCTTTAGATGAAATATTTATGAAAGAAGCGCTTATCGAAGCAGCAAAAGCTGAAGAAATAGGAGAAGTACCGATCGGAGCGGTCATTGTGAAAGGCGGGAAAGTCATTGCCCGGGCTTATAATTACCGCGAAGCTACGCAGCGGGCGACTACCCACGCGGAGCTGACCGCTATTGAACGGGCATGTGACGTCGTAGGAAGCTGGCGGCTCGAAGAATGTACGCTCTACGTAACGCTCGAACCATGCCCGATGTGTGCAGGAGCTGTCGTGCAGTCCCGGATCGCCCGCGTCGTCTATGGAGCAGCAGACCCAAAAGCAGGGTGCTGCGGAACTCTGATGAATTTAGTGCAGGAAGAACGTTTTAATCACCGGGCCGAGCTTTCGTCTGGTATAATGAAAGAAGAAGCAGCGGGAATCTTAACTGCTTTCTTTCGAAAACTTCGGAAAGAAAAGAAACGTTTAAAACAGGAGGCCGAACACGATGCGACCGAATCAAATATCTCTGGAAACCGCGCAGATGATGGCAAAGAAGCTTAACATGCCGCTTGAACACGTCATGCATACGCCGCCCCATATTCTGATGGCAAAGCTTCAGAAAGCGGAAGCGCCGGAAGAAAAAGACGGTGAAGAAGAAAAGTAACCACAATGATTGCATTTCGCAAATAGAAACGATATACTAGAATCTGCGTCGTTAAAGACGCCTGAAAATGTTATCAATTTTGCCGTGCTAAGCGGGGAATTAGCGGTGCCCTGTACTCGCAATCCGCTAGAGCGAGGCTGAATTCCTCTCCTAGGTTGCACGGCTCTCATGGTCTGCCCTAAGCAAGTGGTGTTGACATTTGGGTTCCACGCAACGGAATCCCGTGAACCCTGTCAGGTCCGGAAGGAAGCAGCAGTAAGCGGGTTCTTCCGTGTGCCGTGGAGTCGCCTGGATCGAGCAAACTGCTTAGGTAACGCTTGAGAGCCTGCGATCGAAGAGAGGTGCACGGCAGTAAATATAAGGGAAGGATGCGCTTTTTTAAGCCATCCTTTTTTTGTGCAAAAAAACTGCGATAATTCTTTAGATAGATTTTGAAATAACCTGTTGGAGCCGGTATAATTAGAAGAGGTGAAAGTATTCGAAGGAGCTGAACGCTGATGAGTTATCAAGCGCTGTACCGCGTATGGCGGCCGCATCAGCTGTCTGATGTTGTCGGACAGGAACATATTACTAAGACGCTCAAAAACGCACTCTTTCAGCAGAAGCTCTCCCATGCTTATCTGTTTACAGGACCGCGCGGGACGGGGAAGACGAGCGCCGCGAAAATTGTCGCCAAGGCGGTCAACTGTCACCGGGGTCCTGTCGAAGAACCGTGTAATGAATGTGAAGCGTGCCGCGGAATATCGGACGGAACGATCGTGGACGTGATGGAGATTGACGCTGCAAGCAATAACGGCGTGGATGAAATACGAGATATCCGGGATAAAGTAAAATTCGCTCCGAGCGCTGCGGCTTACAAAGTTTATATTATTGACGAAGTACACATGCTGACTACAGGAGCGTTTAATGCACTGTTAAAAACACTGGAAGAACCTCCTGCACACGTCATTTTTATTCTGGCGACGACAGAACCCCATAAAATTCCGCTTACGATCATTTCCCGGTGCCAGCGCTTTGACTTCAAACGGATTACCGCGCATGCAATGATGGGGCGGATGGAAGAAATTGTGGAAGAAACCGGCATCGCTGTAGAGCCGGATGCGCTCGCGCTTATTGCACGCGTTTCCGAAGGAGGCATGCGGGATGCCCTGAGTCTGCTCGATCAAGCTGTATCTTTTGCTGACAGCACGATTACGAGGGAAGACATTCTCGCGATCATCGGATCCGTCTCCCATGATATGATGTATAATATCGTAGACGCTGTCAGAGAAGGAAACGTTGGTGCCGGACTCGAAGCAGTTGATACGCTGATGCAGGAAGGCAAAGACCCTAACCGGTTTATCGAAGATTTAATTTTCTTTTTCCGGGATGCCCTCATGGTCAAAGCTGCACCCCATTTAGAAGAGTCGCAGGACAGACTGCGCGCCGATGATGCTTTTCGCAGTGTCGTGGAACAGCTGGACCAGGCATGGATTTTCCAGATCATCGAACGGCTGAATTATTTTCAGCAGGAAATGAAGTGGGCAAGCCACCCGCAGGTCTTCCTTGAAATGTTTATCGTCCAGGCAGCCCAGCAGACAGTGACGCTTCCAAAAGCAGAGACGGATGCTGCACCGAATTCTTCTACAATGGAAGCACTTGAGCAGAAAGTGGAGTATCTCGAACGAACGCTGAAGCAGATTCAGGCTGAAGGAGTGAAACAGCCGCAGCAGCAGGCTCCTCAGCCGGCGGCTGCTGCGAAGCCGACGGTGCGGGCCCAGCAGACGTCAAACAAAAGCCGGGCCAATGCCAAGCGCGTGAAAGCTATGCTCGCCGGAGCAACGAAAGCTCATCTTCAGGAAATACAGGCCCAGTGGGGAAATGTGCTGGAGCAGGTGAAAAATCAGAGCGTTCCTGCGTCTGCCTGGCTGAACGACTGCCAGCCTGCTGCCTGTTCCGATACGGAATTCGTACTCGCTTTCCGAAACGAAATGCATCGGGATATGGTGGATGAAAAATTCCGCGAGCTTGTAGAAGGAGCCGTAAGCCAGAAAATGTCGAAGCAGATGACGCTGCTGACGGTTCTCGTTTCCGACTGGGAAGAGATTAAAGAAAGCTACATGAAAACCCAGCGCGGCAGGGAAACCGAAAAACCCGATTCTACTGAAAGCCGCGACGCGGAAGAGATTAGCGGAGAAGCAGCGGACGAAGAGGGAAACCCCCTGATCGATGAAGCCGTAAAGCTGGTCGGCCGAGATTTGCTTGAAATTAAAGAGTGAGATAGCATAGATAGAAAGAAAGTATATTAAAAGAGAGGACGATGAAAATGAAAAACATGGGGAACATGATGAAGCAGATGCAGAAGATGCAAAAAGATATGGCGAAAGCACAGGAGCAGTTGAAAGAAGAGACTGTTGAAGCAACAGCCGGCGGCGGGATGGTAAAAGTGATCGCAAGCGGCGAGAAGCGTATTCTTGATATTCAGGTCAACGAAGAAGCGGTTGACCCGGACGATGTGGAAATGCTGGAAGATCTCGTTCTGGCAGCTACAAATGAAGCTCTCTCAAAGGTTGATGAACTTGTTGAAGAGCGCATGGGCAAATTTACAAAAGGCATGAATATTCCGGGAATGATGTAAAATACGGAATATCAGCTTCTTACTACAATTAATAGAAGCAGTTGAACAAAAGAGAGCAGAAAGCAACGTTATAAAGGAGCTGCCCCTGATGTTTTACACAGGGCAGCTCCTTTTAAGATAATGGTTATTAAAAAAGTGCCGGGAAACGAAAAAAATGAATGTGGAGGTAAATGCTATGCAGTACCCGCAGCCTATATCAAAATTAATGGATGGTTTCATGCGTCTTCCGGGTATCGGGCCAAAAACAGCTGCCCGTCTTGCTTTTCATGTCCTCGATATGAAAGAAGATGACGTGCTGGACTTTGCCCGTGCCCTTGTCAGTGTAAAAAGAGAACTGACTTATTGTACGGTCTGTCATCATATAACAGACACAGATCCCTGCCGCATCTGCGAAGATCAGTCGCGGGATAAAACGGTCATTTGTGTGGTGCAGGAATCGAAGGATGTTATCGCTATGGAAAAGATGCGCGAGTATGGAGGGCTTTATCACGTCCTGCACGGGGCGATTTCACCTGTAGACGGGATCGGGCCGGAAGATATTTATATACCTGATCTTCTGAAGCGCCTTCAAAACGAGGAAGTTCAGGAGCTTATTGTTGCAACGAATCCCAACATTGAGGGAGAAGCGACGGCTATGTATATTTCAAGGCTTGTAAAACCGACGGGGATGCGGGTAACTCGTATTGCCCACGGCCTTCCTGTAGGAGGAGATTTGGAATACGCGGATGAAGTCACTTTGTCGAAGGCGATTGAAGGCCGGCGTGAATTGTAGAAAAGGGGGTCGGATTTTATGGGGCTTACGAAGAAAAGAAAGCTGAGACGAAAAGCGGATGAGGAACTTATTGCATCTCTCCAGGTAATTAAAGAAAATGTTGACCGCCACGAAAAATACGGAAACAATTCTTTGAATATGCAGGAGGATGTGATGGGAGAAGCGAAAATCGAACGGGCAAAATATATGTTTCTGCTTCGTGAGGCGCGTTATCGCGGGACGACACTTTATTGATATAGCACTATGGAAAAGAGGATGGGCTTTTTATAACATGTTATCTGACACGCTTTTGGTTTTGGCTGTTAATAGAAGCGGAGCAGCTCTGCAGACCTGACCGTGCGGGTCCTGTGCCCCTTATATAGTAGAAAAGAAAAAAAGTGAAATTCTTTATTAAATATTGTTGACCTCCTATTGGGGAGATGGTATATTAGTATTTGTCGCTTCGGAGCGGCAACAGCATATCGAAAGCATTCAAAGAAATTTTGAATCGGTGATTGACACTTATATTGCTTTCGTGATATATTAATTAAGTCGCCAAAAACAGGCGGCGCTGTGATTTGCCCTTTGAAAACTAAACAAAAGACGATTGTGAAGGAAAAAAGAGAATGAATCATTCTCTGTCAATTTATTATTAAAGAATCTTTAGCCAGATTCAGTTTTGAAAGCGAAGCATCCCGCTTCGCGATGTCAGAAGTTCAAACTTCGACGATTTATCGGAGAGTTTGATCCTGGCTCAGGACGAACGCTGGCGGCGTGCCTAATACATGCAAGTCGAGCGCAGGAAGCAGGCAGCGCCCTTCGGGGCAAAACCTGTGGAATGAGCGGCGGACGGGTGAGTAACACGTGGGCAACCTGCCTTCCAGGCCGGAATAACCCCGGGAAACCGGGGCTAATGCCGGATGATCAAGCGGCTCGCATGAGCGGCTTGTCAAAGGGGCGGAGACTTCGGTCTCCTCCCGCTGGAAGATGGGCCCGCGGCGCATTAGCTTGTTGGTGGGGTAACGGCCCACCAAGGCGACGATGCGTAGCCGACCTGAGAGGGTGATCGGCCACACTGGAACTGAGACACGGTCCAGACTCCTACGGGAGGCAGCAGTAGGGAATCATCCGCAATGGGCGAAAGCCTGACGGTGCAACGCCGCGTGAACGATGAAGGTTTTCGGATCGTAAAGTTCTGTTGTGAGGGAAGAACAAGTGCCGGTCGAACAGGCCGGCACCTTGACGGTACCTCACGAGAAAGCCCCGGCTAACTACGTGCCAGCAGCCGCGGTAATACGTAGGGGGCAAGCGTTGTCCGGAATTATTGGGCGTAAAGCGCACGCAGGCGGTCTCGTAAGTCTGATGTGAAAGCCCACGGCTCAACCGTGGAGGGTCATTGGAAACTGCAGGACTTGAGTGTAGGAGAGGAAAGTGGAATTCCACGTGTAGCGGTGAAATGCGTAGATATGTGGAGGAACACCAGTGGCGAAGGCGACTTTCTGGCCTACAACTGACGCTGAGGTGCGAAAGCGTGGGGAGCAAACAGGATTAGATACCCTGGTAGTCCACGCCGTAAACGTTGAGTGCTAGGTGTTAGGGGTTTCGATGCCCTTAGTGCCGAAGTTAACACATTAAGCACTCCGCCTGGGGAGTACGGCCGCAAGGCTGAAACTCAAAGGAATTGACGGGGGCCCGCACAAGCAGTGGAGCATGTGGTTTAATTCGACGCAACGCGAAGAACCTTACCAGGTCTTGACATCCTTTGAACACTCTGGAGACAGAGTTTTCCCCTTCGGGGGACAAAGTGACAGGTGGTGCATGGTTGTCGTCAGCTCGTGTCGTGAGATGTTGGGTTAAGTCCCGCAACGAGCGCAACCCTTGACCTTAGTTGCCAGCATTTGGTTGGGCACTCTAAGGTGACTGCCGGTGATAAACCGGAGGAAGGTGGGGACGACGTCAAATCATCATGCCCCTTATGACCTGGGCTACACACGTGCTACAATGGATGGTACAAAGGGCAGCGAAGCCGCGAGGTGGAGCGAATCCCAGAAAGCCATTCTCAGTTCGGATTGCAGGCTGCAACTCGCCTGCATGAAGCCGGAATTGCTAGTAATCGCGGATCAGCATGCCGCGGTGAATACGTTCCCGGGCCTTGTACACACCGCCCGTCACACCACGAGAGTTTGTAACACCCGAAGTCGGTGAGGCAACCCTTTTTGGGACCCAGCCGCCGAAGGTGGGACAGATGATTGGGGTGAAGTCGTAACAAGGTATCCGTACCGGAAGGTGCGGATGGATCACCTCCTTTCTAAGGAGCTCGAGTAAGCTCACTTATCGATTTCCTTCCTTTCGTTCTTTTGTTTAGTTTTGAGAGGGTTAACACCTCTCGGCCGGCTCTTTTTTTTCGGTTTTCTTCTGCTTTGCGGAAGGAAGAAAGGAAAGAAAAAGACGGTCCGCAAGCCTCTGTCCTTTGAAAACTGGATAACGTAATGTATGAACAATCAATCACCGGAAACAAGGTCTATTGGTCCGGGGTGCGCCCCGTGACGAAGAAACGAGTTTCCGAGTGTCTTAGAATATCGCCAAGACGATCGAATGACGTCCACTGCCTCCCTCAGGGGGGCAGCTGGTTAAGCTAGAAAGGGCGCACGGTGGATGCCTTGGCACTAGGAGCCGATGAAGGACGGGACGAACACCGATATGCTTCGGGGAGCTGTAAGTAAGCATTGATCCGAAGATTTCCGAATGGGGGAACCCCGTATCCGTAATGGGATACGATCCACACCTGAATCCATAAGGTGTGTGATGGCAGACCCGGGGAACTGAAACATCTCAGTACCCGGAGGAAGAGAAAGCAAATGCGATTTCCTGAGTAGCGGCGAGCGAAACGGAAACAGCCCAAACCAGAAGGCTTGCCTTCTGGGGTTGTAGGACACTCCATACGGAGTTACAAAGAGAGGGTATAGAGGAAGCGGCCTGGAACGGCCCGCAGGATAAGGTAACAGCCCTGTACTCGACATGCCCCCTCCTCCGGAGTGGATCCTGAGTACGGCGGGACACGTGAAACCCCGTCGGAATCCGGGAGGACCATCTCCCAAGGCTAAATACTCCCTAGTGACCGATAGTGCACCAGTACCGTGAGGGAAAGGTGAAAAGTACCCCGAAAGGGGAGTGAAAGAGATCTTGAAACCGTGTGCCTACAAGTAGTTGGAGCCCGTTTATGGGTGACAGCGTGCCTTTTGTAGAATGAACCGGCGAGTTACGATGACGTGCCAGGTTAAGTCGATAAGACGGAGCCGCAGCGAAAGCGAGTCTGAACAGGGCGCTTTGAGTACGTCGTTGTAGACCCGAAACCGGGTGATCTACCCATGTCCAGGGTGAAGTCCAGGTAACACTGGATGGAGGCCCGAACCCACGCACGTTGAAAAGTGCGGGGATGAGGTGTGGGTAGGGGTGAAATGCCAATCGAACTCGGACATAGCTGGTTCTCCCCGAAATAGCTTTAGGGCTAGCCTCGAGGGATAGAGTGTTGGAGGTAGAGCACTGATTGGACTAGGGGTCCCTACAGGATTACCGAATTCAGTCAAACTCCGAATGCCAATCACTTATCCTCGGGAGTCAGACTGCGAGTGCTAAGATCCGTAGTCAAGAGGGAAACAGCCCAGACCATCAGCTAAGGTCCCCAAGTATACGTTAAGTGGAAAAGGATGTGGAGTTGCTTAGACAACCAGGATGTTGGCTTAGAAGCAGCCATCATTGAAAGAGTGCGTAATAGCTCACTGGTCGAGTGACTCTGCGCCGAAAATGTACCGGGGCTAAACGTATCACCGAAGCTATGGACAAAACACCTTCGGGTGTTCTGTGGTAGGGGAGCGTTCCAGGGGCATCGAAGCCGGACCGGAAGGACCGGTGGAGCGCCTGGAAGTGAGAATGCCGGTATGAGTAGCGAAAAGAGGGGTGAGAATCCCCTCCGTCGAAAGCCTAAGGGTTCCTGAGGAAGGCTCGTCCGCTCAGGGTTAGTCGGGTCCTAAGCCGAGGCCGAAAGGCGTAGGCGATGGAAAACAGGTCGATATTCCTGTACCACCACGTTTCCGTTTGAGCAATGGGGGGACGCAGGAAGGCAGGGCAAGCGCACCGCTGGATGTGTGCGCCGAAGCAGGGAGGCTGGAACACAGGGAAATCCGTGTTCTGTTAAGGCTGAGCTGTGACCGCGAGGGAAATTTAGTACCGAAGTGCCTGCACCTACACTGCCAAGAAAAGCCTCTAGCGAGGAAACTGGTGCCCGTACCGTAAACCGACACAGGTAGGCGGGAAGAGAATTCTAAGACGCGCGGGAGAACTCTCGTTAAGGAACTCGGCAAAATGACTCCGTAACTTCGGGAGAAGGAGTGCTCCCTGGGGTTCATAGCCCAGGGGAGCCGCAGTGAATAGGCCCAAACGACTGTTTATCAAAAACACAGGTCTCTGCGAAGCCGCAAGGCGAAGTATAGGGGCTGACACCTGCCCGGTGCTGGAAGGTTAAGAGGAGGGGTTATCCCTTACGGGAGAAGCTCCGAATTGAAGCCCCAGTAAACGGCGGCCGTAACTATAACGGTCCTAAGGTAGCGAAATTCCTTGTCGGGTAAGTTCCGACCCGCACGAAAGGTGCAACGATTTGGGCACTGTCTCAACGAGAGACCCGGTGAAATTATATTACCTGTGAAGATGCAGGTTACCCGCGACAGGACGGAAAGACCCCATGGAGCTTTACTGCAGCTTGATATTGGGTGTCGGAACAGCTTGTACAGGATAGGTAGGAGCCTTGGAAACCGGAGCGCCAGCTTCGGTGGAGGCATCGGTGGGATACTACCCTGGCTGTTTTGACATCCTAACCTCGACCCGTGATCCGGGTCAGGGACAGTGTCAGGTGGGCAGTTTGACTGGGGCGGTCGCCTCCTAAACAGTAACGGAGGCGCCCAAAGGTTCCCTCAGAATGGTTGGAAATCATTCGCAGAGTGCAAAGGCATAAGGGAGCTTGACTGCGAGACAGACAGGTCGAGCAGGGACGAAAGTCGGGCTTAGTGATCCGGCGGCACCGTATGGAAGGGCCGTCGCTCAACGGATAAAAGCTACCCTGGGGATAACAGGCTAATCTCTCCCAAGAGTCCACATCGACGGGGAGGTTTGGCACCTCGATGTCGGCTCGTCGCATCCTGGGGCTGAAGTAGGTCCCAAGGGTTGGGCTGTTCGCCCATTAAAGCGGCACGCGAGCTGGGTTCAGAACGTCGTGAGACAGTTCGGTCCCTATCCGTCGCGGGCGCAGGAAATTTGAGAGGAGCTGTCCTTAGTACGAGAGGACCGGGATGGACACACCGCTGGTGTACCAGTTGTTCCGCCAGGAGCATCGCTGGGTAGCTACGTGTGGACGGGATAAGTGCTGAAAGCATCTAAGCATGAAGCCCCCCTCAAGATGAGATTTCCCATCCCAAGTGATTGGGAGTAAGATCCCTCTGAGACGAAGAGGTAGATAGGTCTCGTGTGGAAGCGTGGCGACACGTGAAGCTGAGAGATACTAATCGATCGAGGGCTTAACCAAAAAAATAAAGATAATTCGACGACACCGATTGAATGGTTCATACACCCCCGTTATCCAGTTTTGAGCGGACAGCTCCAACCCCCTCCAGGGCGCACAGGCCCGGAACAAAAGGGTTGAAAAAAACAAAAAAAGATCCAGTGACGAAAGCGGAGAGGTCACACCCGTTCCCATGCCGAACACGGAAGTTAAGCTCTCCAGCGCCAATGATAGTTGGGGGCTCTCCCCCTGCAAAAGTAGGACGTCGCTGGGTCACCCGGCACGCAGCCCCTGAGCTGCGTGCTTTTTTGTTTTTTTACATTATTATTCTTAATTATTCTTAAAAGCAGCAGCACTGCTTTTAGTTTGTTTCAGTCTGCTCCGCTGCTTTCCATCTGGTGCGAAAAAGAAGAAGAAGAAGCGGTCCGAGAGCCGGAAGAAAAGCAAGCAGGGCATAGCGGCATCCCCAGTCTTTTTTCAACAGATCATAACAGAGCCAGAGCACGATGAAAAAATCAACCGTCATGACGCTCACGAGGTGAGACGCAGTAAACGCTTCGTTGTAAGCTTGCAGACTTCCGTAAAAAGCTGTTCCGTAAACGATTAACGTTACCAAAAGCAGAACGCTTACAAAAATAGGATGGAGAATAAATTTTTCCACCGGTAAAGGAACTCTTGTCTTCGATCGGGTTTTCCTGCCTCGAAGAGCCATATAAGGAAGGATGCTGAAGGCGCCCAGCCCGAAAGAAAGAATGGCGAAGGGCCACGCCGGAAGACGGTACTTATCTTTCGGAAGTAAGAGCATCAAAAAAATAACCGGATATATGCCGAGCATGGAGAAGACGGCCGTGACAAGAGGATCAACTTCCTGAAAACGCCCGCTTAAAAGGTTCATCATGATAGGATCGGAAGCGTTTGAGGATCCGGGAGCTAAAAATACTGCATATACAATTAGCAGAATGAAAATCGAAATATAATATTTCATGAGGCTGCTCCTTCCGCAGGGACCTTTTTCATTCAGTTAAGCAGAGCTTCCAGGGAATTGCAAGAAAAGCAGGGCAGAGCAGAAACGTTTTCGTTATAATAGGAAAGAGATCGGAGGATCAGTTATGGACCAGAAGCTTACGCCGCTGCTTAAAGCGTTAAAAGACAAACTTCATACGTCGTCCTATCATGTGCCCGGCCATAAAAACGGGAACGTTTTTTTAGAAGAAGCAAGACCTTTTTTCGACAGTATTTTACGTCTTGATTCCACAGAAATTGAGGGACTAGATGACCTGCATGATCCAGGTGGTGTTATTAAAGAGGCTGAGGACCTGCTTGCTGATTTATACGGAACTGTTTCGAGCAGTTTTCTTGTAGGAGGCTCGACCTCGGGAAATCTTGCGATGCTGTTGAGTACGGTCAAAAGAGGACAGAAAGTGCTTGTTCAGAGAAACAGCCATCAGTCGGTATTCCACGGACTGGAACTGGCCGGTGCCGTCCCGGTTTTTTTACACCCGGATACGGACAGCGGATCCGGGATCGCTCTTGGCATTCATGAGGAAACCCTACAGACAGGACTCGAAGCGCACACGGACGCAGCGGCAGTTCTTTTAACGAACCCTACCTATGAAGGTTACGGACAGGATCTGCGGAAGCATACAGAAATCTGCAGGCGTTATGAAGCAGCCTTCCTTGTGGATGAGGCTCACGGTGCTCATTTTTTTCGAGGAAATAAAGAGTGGTTTCCAGAAAGTGCGCTGCAGGCCGGAGCCGATCTGGTCGTGCAGTCAGCGCATAAAACACTTCCTGCTATGACGATGGGGGCCTGGATTCACAGGGGCACGGACTACATATCGGAAAAAAGGCTGCGGCGCGCACTTATGATGGTTCAGTCGAGCAGTCCTTCCTACCCGCTCATGGCTTCCCTTGATGCAGCCCGGGCCTATATGGCATCCAAGCAGGACTGGGAGGAAACGAGCAGGCAGATTCAAAGCCGGAAGCAGCAATTATCGACTTTTGTCAGCCTGCTTCCTGATTATATAGGTCCTTACGAGCTGGATCCCTTGAAAATAAATCTGTTTGCCGGAAGAGAAAGAGGAGAAAAGCCGGAGCAGTGGCAGAAGATGATGCAGAGCTCCCGGGCTTATGCAGAAATGATTTCCCCGGTGCACCTTCTCGCTGTCCTTTCACTGGATCAGGCGGAAAACGACAGGCTGCTTCAGCAGCTGATACGTGTTTTTTCACGTGAAACATTTTTACCTGGCAGCCCGCACAGCCTGGCTCCGGGGGAAAGACAGCCATCCCGGCTCATGCTCAGTTTTGGAGAAATGGAAGAACGTATGGAAAAAGAGACGCAGTGGGAAGAATCAGAGGGAGAAATTGCAGCAGAGACCATTGTTCCTTATCCACCCGGTGTTCCGCTGCTGATCAGAGGCGAACGGGTGACCAAAAAACATCTCGAAAAACGAGCCCGGTTATTACATAGAGGTGTCCGCATTAAAGGTGGAGCGCAGAAACTCATTATATTTAAATAAAAAGGAGCGGAATTATAGTGGACGGTTTATTTATTACCTTTGAAGGCGGGGAAGGAGCAGGGAAAACGACTGTGCTTCGCACACTTGCAGAAAAACTGCAGAAGGAAGGACGTCCGGTGCTCGCGACGCGGGAGCCGGGGGGGAGCTATATTGCTGAAAAAATCAGAGAAGTGATTCTCGATCCAGCGCATACGGAAATGGATGCACGCACAGAGGCTCTGCTTTATGCAGCAGCAAGGCGGCAGCATCTTGTGGAGAAAGTACTGCCGCATCTGGAAAAGGGGGGCATCGTTCTCTGCGACCGCTTTGTCGACAGCAGTATTGTTTATCAGGGGTTTGCCCGTAAAATCGGGGTGGAAGCAGTGCGCGAGCTGAATATGTTTGCGACAGAAGGCAGGCAGCCGGATGTCACTCTCTATTTTGATATCAGCCCGGAAGATGGACTGAAGCGGATTGGTGATAATAAGGGGCGGGAATTTAACCGGCTCGATCGGGAATCACTGGCGTTTCATGAGCAAGTAAGGAACATGTACCTTCAGCTGCAGCGGGAAGAACCGGAGCGGATTCAATTAATTGATGCCGGGCGCTCTCTTGAGGAAGTGACCGATACTGCCTGGAAAGTAATAGCAGAAAAGCTGTAAGCAGGTGCAGGAAAAAATCCAACAAACTTTACGTGTAAAAGGACATTTCTTGTTATAATACAATTAACCCCTAATTAATGGAGGAGATGACGATGAAACTGATCGTGGCAGTTATTCAGGATAAAGACAGCAATCGTCTGTCCGATGCGCTCGTGGATCATGAATTTCAGGCAACAAAGCTTGCCAGTACCGGCGGGTTTTTAAAGGCCGGGAATACGACATTTATGATCGGGGTGGAAGACGCCCGGGTGGAGAGCGTCTTGGAAATAATCAAAGAAAACTGTCAGTCGCGGGAGCAGCTCGTTGCGCCGATTTCCCCTATGGGAGGGAATGCTGATTCCTACGTTCCTTACCCTGTGGAAGTACAGGTAGGCGGGGCAACGGTATTTATTCTGCCGGTCGATCAGTTCGAAAAGTTTTAATGGAAGAGGGATTGGCCATGAAGCACTGGCAGGAGCTTGAAGAAACACAGCCGACCGTGGCCCGGGTACTGCAGAACAGTGTCATCCGGAAGCGGCTGGCTCATGCCTATTTATTTGAAGGCGGCCGGGGGACAGGAAAACGCGCCGCTGCATTTCTGCTCGCCAAAGCTTTCCTCTGCGAACAGACAGAGGCGGCGAATCCCTGTCTTACCTGCCGGGAATGCCGCCGGGCGGAATCAGGAAACCATCCGGATATGCACGTAATTCACCCGGACGGCGCTACGATTAAAGTTGAGCAGATCAGGCAGCTCAAAAAAGAATTCAGTATGCGCGGCATGGAGTCTCAGAAAAAAGTTTACGTAGTGGAAGAAGCAGATAAAATGTCTGTCGGAGCGGCGAACAGCCTTCTTAAATTTCTGGAGGAGCCGGAAGGGGAATCGCTTGCGATGCTGCTTACGACCAATGCTTATCAGATGCTGCCAACCATTCTATCGAGGGCCCAGGTCATGTCCTTTGCTCCTTTATCTCCTGACAGGGTTACGAGAGCTCTTGTGGAAGAAGGATATAATGAAAAGGAAGCAGGTATTGCTGCAAAGCTGACATCTGATTTGACGGAAGCCGAGCAGTTTTTTGAGGAACAGTGGATTTCACAGGCGCGGGAGAAAGTGATACAATTAATTGATGATCTTATCCTCCGTCCCTTTGATTCTTTTATCACTCTGCATGAGACAGTCATTCCTTTTTTCCCGGAGCGGGAAACAGTACAGACCGCACTGGATCTGATGATGCTCTGGTATCGGGATGTTCTTCGAGTGCAGGTGGGACAGTCGGATGCGATCGTTTATATAGATCAAGAAGAAATGCTTTCAAAACAGGCATTTCAACTCTCACAAGGGAAACTCGGTAACAACCTTCAGGCAGTTATGGATGCAAAGCGTCGCGTAAATGCGAACGTGTCTCCGCAGCTGGTAATGGAGCAGCTGCTTCTTCGTTTACAGGAGGGATAAAAATGCATCAGGTAATTGGGGTACGATTTAAGAAAACCGGGAAAATATACTATTTTTCACCGGGAGACTTTCAGATAGAAAAAGATGACTATGTAGTTGTCGAAACCGCACGCGGAATTGAATTCGGCAAAGCAGTCATCGGCATGAAAGAAGTAGACGAGCAGGACGTCGTACTTCCGCTTAAAAAAGTACTTCGGCCTGCAACAGATAAAGATAAGTTGAGTGTGAAAGAAAATAAAAAAGAAGCTCAGAGAGCATTCGATGTTTGTCAGGAGAAAATTACAGAGCATAACCTTGATATGAAACTGGTGGATGTAGAGTACACCTTTGATCGAAATAAAGTCCTGTTTTATTTTACTGCAGATGGAAGAATTGACTTCCGTACGCTCGTAAAAGATTTAGCGTCGGTATTCCGGACCCGTATTGAACTGCGGCAGATCGGAGTGCGCGATGAAGCAAAAATGCTCGGGGGCATCGGCCCGTGCGGCAGAATGCTCTGCTGCTCCACTTTTCTTGGGGATTTTGAGCCGGTTTCGATTAAAATGGCAAAGGACCAGAACCTTTCCCTTAACCCGACGAAAATTTCCGGACTGTGCGGCAGACTTATGTGTTGCCTGAAATACGAAAACGATATGTACGAGACCGCTAAAAAAGAAATGCCGGACCTTTATAAGAAGCTGGAAACAAGCTACGGTAAAGGCAAGGTGACCGGACTTAATATGCTGGAGCGGCTCGTTCAGGTCGAGATTTACGAATCCGGCCAGGTTATAGAATTTACGCTGGATGAACTCCTGAAAGAAGGAGCGATCGCCGCAGAAACCACGAAATAATGAGGTGTAGGCATCGTGAATAAAAATGAACTGTTTTCCCGCGTCAGCCAGATGGAAGAACGCATCGGCGGACTGCATCATGAACTTGGCGAGCTGAAAGATCAGCTGGCAGAGCTGTTGGAGGAAAATACGCATCTGCAATTGGAAAACGATAATCTCCGGGAGCGTATGGAGCGGGAAGCAGCGCAGGAGGAGAAAGAATCGTCCGCGGGCGGACAGGGACGGATCAAAGCAGGCTTTGGAGAAGGCTATGATAACCTTGCCCGTCTTTATCAGGAAGGATTTCATATCTGTAACCTGCATTACGGAAGCATCCGTAAAGAAGGGGACTGTCTTTTCTGTCTTTCCTTTTTAAGCAGATCGGATAAAGAATAAAAGCATTTGCGAAAACGTCCCGCTTATACCGGGGCGTTTTCTTATGGAAAGAGGGGAAATATGGAACAAATAATAGAGCGGGAAGATTATTTACCGGGAAATAAACGAGTGATCCGCCAGCGGAGTGATATTTTCTCCTATTCAATGGATGCCGTGCTGCTTGCAAAGTTTGTCCATGTAAGGGGAGCGGCGCGGATTGCGGACCTCTGTGCAGGAACGGGAGCAGTTCCGCTAATGATGAGTCTGCGGACCGGGGCTATTATTGAAGCACTGGAGCTGCAGCCGTTCCTCTGCGAACTGTTTGAACGTTCGATTCAAGCGAACGAGCTTGAGAGGCAGATCTCGCTTTATGAGGGAGATCTTCGGTATATGAAAGACTTTCCATTAGGAAAATACGACGTAGTCACGTGCAATCCTCCTTATTTTCCGGTTACAAAAGAAAAAGGTGTTAACGAAAACACGAGTAAAACAATGGCCCGCCACGAAGTTTCCTGTACGCTTGAAGATGCTGTTAAAGCAGCTGCCTCTCTTGTTCGTTCCAAAGGGAAAGCAGCTTTTGTTCACCGCCCGGAAAGACTGGCGGACATTTTTCAAGTGATGAAAAAATACCGTCTGGAGCCAAAAAGAATCCAGTATGTACACCCTAAAAAGGGGAAGGAAGCAAATATTGTATTAATTGAAGGGGTAAAAGATGGAGGGACGGGAATAAAAACCGAAGCCCCCTGGATAGTCTACGGCGATGCTGGCGAATACACTCCGGAGTTTTATAAGCATTACATGATTGGAGGAGAAAAAGATGAATGAACAGCGGAGCTTTTCAAAAGAAAGAGAAGACGAGGGGCGGATATCTCTTGTTCCAACGCCGATCGGCAATCTTGATGATATGACCTACCGTGCTGTGAAAACCCTTCAGGAAGCGGACGTAATTGCTGCCGAGGACACGCGTCATACAAAAAAGCTGAGCCACGTTTTTGAAATAACGACTCCGCTCGTAAGCTATCATGAACATAACAGACATTACCGAGGAGAAGAGCTGCTGGAGCGGGTAAGAAATGGAGAACACGTGGCTCTGGTAAGCGATGCGGGTATGCCGGCGATTTCTGATCCTGGTGCCGATCTTGTTAAAGAAGCAAAAGCGGAAGGTCTTACGGTAGTGGCTCTTCCCGGAGCAAACGCAGCCCTGACAGCATTGATTGCCTCCGGTTTATCGACGGAATCATTTACGTTTGCGGGATTTGTCGAACGAAAGAAAAAGCAGCGTAAAGAAATACTGGCTTCCTGGAAAGGGACGCCTTCCACGTTGATATTTTATGAATCCCCTCATCGTTTAAAAGATATGCTGCAGGCAGCAGCTGACGTATTTGGAGATCGTCAGGCGGCGGTCGGCCGGGAAATGACCAAGCAGTATGAAACGGTGGTCACAGGAACCCTTTCTGAACTCGTGGAATGGGCAGAAGGAGAAATCAAAGGCGAATGTGTGCTGCTCATAGCAGGGGCTTCAGAAGCAGATCAGGAAGAAGCGCGGGAAGAAACATGGTGGGAGAAGCTGGACATTATTGATCACGTAGAGACGTATGTTAAGCAGGGCCAGTCGGCAAAGCAGGCGATAAAAGCAGCGGCGCTTGACCGGGGAGTTCCGAAGAGGGAAGTGTACCAGGCCTACCATGTCGATAAATAAAAAGGAAGCGTCCGCCTGTTGAGAAAATCATTCCAATCAATCGAAAAGCAGCGCCACACAGGAACTGTTTGAATGGATTTAGAGCAGTTGATAAATCTATAGTTTCCAGATTTTCAATAACTTCAACGCAGGGAAGGAGAGCGGAAGGCTTTCTCCACGGCAGCTGGAGAAGCAGGTGCTTTTACAACAACACTGGACTTAAATTGAGCCGAACAAAAAAAGAGCCGGCTCTGGTGGGCCGGCTCTTTGAGTGGAAGATTTTTAGTTTTCCTGCTTGGAAATATATGCTTCCAGTTCCTTAACGATCTCCTTGGCACCCATTGGGCTGAGAATGATTTTCCCGTTAGCAAGGGAAAGGTTATCGTCGGAAACTTCGCCTGTAACCTGACAAGTCATGTTAGGCTTATATTTTTTAAGGACGATGCGGTCGTCATCGACATAGATTTCGAGTGCGTCTTTT
This sequence comes from Alkalicoccus halolimnae, assembly GCF_008014775.2. Taxonomy (GTDB): domain Bacteria; phylum Bacillota; class Bacilli; order Bacillales; family Salisediminibacteriaceae; genus Alkalicoccus; species Alkalicoccus halolimnae. The sequence goes on from NZ_CP144914.1 coordinate 47,927, forward strand.
TCAGCGATATCCAGTGTACGGCGGAGTTCAATTGGAATAACCACCCGGCCGAGCTCATCAACTTTTCTTACAATACCTGTAGATTTCATAATAAATCTCCTCTCTTCGTTCATGGTGATGTGATTTCCAGAAGTCTGTAACAACATTATTCGACAAAATTCTGCTTAAGAGTATAATACCAATGCTTCCAAAAGAAGTCAATTGAAAAATGCTGAAAATGTCTCTTTTTTTGCATTTATCTCCAGTGAACGGCCTAAAACGAATATTTTGTGGAATTCACTGCTGGTAAAGCGTCTCCGGCAAAACATATTCTATTTTCTGATTTTCGACTAATTACGACAAAAAGAATATGTATCCATTATATACCCAATTACTCCATTAATGTAACAAAAATACATAGAATTAGTTTGAAAAACAAGAATTGTACATATTTTGCACAGTTAATAGAAAAGCATAGGAAAATAAATAGCATTTTAGTGAGTGAATAGTCATTTTCATGAACAGCCGCCGATTCAGGAAAATATTTTTCGGGGGAAAAGCAGGATGCAGTTGACAGAAAGAGAGCCGTCCGGTATATTTTCAAAGAGAGTAAATGTCGAAAAAACAAGATAAATGCCTTCAATGACGGGATGAGTAAAAAGCGGGAATCATAACAGAGAGCCGGAACAGCTGGAACCCGGTATGAAAAACGCTTTTGAATATGGTCCTAAGAGAAGCTGCTTTTGCGAGCCGTTCCGGTAAGAAAAAGCACGTCTCTGCGCGTTAAGCAGCGCAGCAGCCTTTTCGCTGCTGCACACAACGAGGTTAACGATCAAGTTAACGAAACCGGGTGGTACCGCGTGAGTTCAAACTCCCGTCCCAGTATTGAGGACGGGAGTTTTTTATTTATTCGCAGCATTTTAAGGGAGGAAGCTGGTTATGCCGAACGAAAAGAATACTTTTTACATTACAACTCCGATTTATTATCCAAGTGCCAAGCTTCATATCGGGCACGCCTATACAACCGTAGCAGGGGACGCGATGGCCCGCTATAAGCGGCTCCGCGGCTTCGATGTCCGCTATCTGACTGGAACAGATGAGCACGGACAGAAAATTGAAACGAAAGCAAAGGAGAACGGTGTTTCCCCTCAGGCTTTTGTCGACGATGTCGTAAAAGATATTAAAGGCCTCTGGCAGAAGCTCGACATTTCCTATGATGATTTTATCCGCACGACAGAAGAAAGACACAAGAAAGTGGTCGCTAAAATTTTCGATCAGCTTCTGGAGCAGGGGGATATTTACCTTGATGAGTATGAAGGCTGGTACTCCATTTCCGATGAAACGTTTTACACGGAACTGCAGCTCGAAGACAAAGAATACGATGAAAAAGGCCAGGTTATCGCAGGAAAAAGCCCGGACAGCGGACATCCGGTGGAGAAAGTCCGGGAAGAATCGTATTTCTTTAAAATGAGCAAGTATGCCGACCGCCTCCTGAAATACTACGAGGAAAATCCGGAATTCATTCAGCCGGAATCCCGAAAAAATGAGATGGTTAATAACTTTATTAAACCGGGCCTTGAAGATCTGGCGGTTTCCAGAACTTCTTTTGACTGGGGCGTCAAAGTAAACAAAAACCCTGAGCACGTCGTATATGTATGGATCGATGCGCTTTCCAACTACATTACCGCTCTTGGCTACGGCACAGAAAATGATGCCCTTTATAAGTCCCATTGGCCTGCGGACGTGCATCTTGTCGGAAAAGAAATCGTACGTTTTCATACGATTTACTGGCCGATTATGCTGATGGCGCTTGATCTTCCTCTTCCGAAGAAAGTATTCGGACACGGGTGGCTGCTCATGAAAGACGGAAAAATGTCGAAATCCAAAGGAAACGTCGTAGATCCGGTGCCGCTGATTGACCGCTATGGTCTGGATGCCGTCCGCTACTATCTTCTTCGTGAAGTACCGTTCGGATCAGACGGCGTCTTTACGCCGGAAGCTTTCGTGGATCGGATTAATTATGATCTGGCAAACGATCTAGGAAACCTCGTTAACCGTACGATTGCGATGGTAAATAAATATTTCGACGGAGAAATTCCGGCATATGTGAAAGATGCTACGCCTTACGACGAGTCATTGACGGAGCTTGTTAATGCGACCGTAGATAAAGTGGAAGACGCAATGGAAGACATGCAGTTTTCCGTGGCGCTTTCCGCGACAGGGCTCCTGATCAGCCGGACGAATAAGTATATCGATGAAACGCAGCCATGGATTCTCGCGAAAGATGAGACGGCGAAAGAGCAGCTTGGCTCCGTGCTTCATCATCTGCTCGAATCCATCCGGGAAGTTTCGATTATGCTGCGGCCTTTCCTTACAGAAACTCCGGAGAAAATCCGCAGCCAGCTGCGTATTCCTCAGGAACTGATGGAATGGGAGACACTCCGGCAGTTTGGCAAGCTTCCTCAGGGCACGCGCATCATTGAAAAAGGGGAACCGCTCTTCCCGCGGCTGGACACCGGCGAGGAAGTGAAAGCGATTGTTGAACTGATGGGCGGAACCGTAGCGGCAGAAAAAGAAGAAGAGACAGCAGAAGCTCCGGAAGTAGAGGAGATTACCATTGATGACTTTTCCAAAGTCGATCTGCGCGTAGCAGAAGTTATCAGCGCCGAAAAAGTAAAAAAGGCCGATAAACTGCTTAAAATTCAGCTTGATCTCGGCTACGAACAGCGGCAGGTTATCTCCGGTATTGCCAAACATTATTCGACAGACGAGCTTGTCGGTAAAAAAGTGATCTGTGTGAGCAACCTGAAACCGGTTAAACTGCGCGGAGAATTGTCTCAGGGAATGATTCTCGCCGGTTCTCATGACAAAGACCTTACCCTGGCTACCGTAGCGGAAAACCTTCCGAACGGCGCGCAGGTAAAATAGCAGGACGAGAGACTGTTTCAAAAAGGTTATTGGAACAGCCTGGAAAGCACGTGCAGAGGCTGACCTTGGTTTAATAAGACTGCCAGACATAGGTTTGTCTGACAGTCTTTGCTCGGCTCGAAGCCGTGCTCTACCTTTATGAGACAGCCCCTTCTTGATGAAAGGAGAAGAATTTATGCTTATCGATACACACGTACATTTAAATGCCGATCAGTTTGCAGAGGATACAGAAGAAGTGATCGGCCGCGCCCGGGAAGCGGGAGTGGAGAAAATGGTCGTCGTCGGTTTTGATACGAAAACGATCCAGATCGCCATGGAACTGGTAGAGAAATATGACTTTCTTTATGCGGCTGTCGGCTGGCATCCGGTAGACGCGGTAGACTGCGATGAGGAAAAGCTGGCCTGGATTGAAGAACTGGCTGCCCATCCGAAAGTGGTCGCGATCGGGGAAACCGGACTGGACTACCACTGGGATAAATCGCCTCATGAAGTGCAGAAGAAAGTATTCCGTCAGCAGATTGCACTTGCGAAGAAAGTGAAGCTGCCCGTCATTATCCATGACCGGGAAGCCCACGAGGACATTGTCGAAGTACTGCGGGAAGAGAAAGCGGAAGAAATAGGCGGTATTATGCACTGCTTCCAGGGGGACGCGGCTATGGCGAAAGCCTGTCTGGATATGAACTTTTATATTTCCTTCGGCGGACCCGTCACGTTTAAAAATGCCAAACTCCCAAAAGAAGTTGCTGTGACGGTACCTGACGAGCGTCTTCTCGTAGAAACCGACGCCCCGTTTCTCGCTCCTCATCCTTACCGTGGTAAAAGAAACGAGCCGGCCTATGTGAAGCTGGTAGCCGAACAGCTGGCCGAGCTCCGCGGCGTTTCCTACGAAGAGCTCGCTGAAATGACGACAACTAACGCTGAACGGCTTTTTTCGATTTAAATAAATAGTCTCTGTTACAGTGTTGTTATTTATTTTTATAAAAGGGACTTCCACACAATTGGAAGTCCCTTTTGTTAATACTGGCTTATAAAACTAACGCTGCCCGTTTGTTTAAGTTCAAACTTTTACCATACTTAATTAAGATATCTAATTGAATCAATTTTATAAGCCGCTGTAAGAAAGAGATTTCCGAACATGGTGAATGATTTCCACTTCAGACGGACGCTTTCCGCGGGGCTCGTCTTCAACCCGCCGTCTGCCGTTTCAATCATCGGATTTTATATACGAATATTCAAACTATAATAGGAGTGGAACTCCGCCTCTATACAGATGGAAGGATGGTCAGAAGGGGGCTTTTTATTTAGAAGGCAGCTCCTGCTCTGTCTTTTTATCGTAAGCTGAAGAGGACATGGGGCGACTCCAGGGCGATGAAGGACGATCCCCACTCCGCCCGACGGAAGGGAGGAAGGAATTAGCTGAGGCCGGCCCGCCCGGAAAGCGTCCCCATGGAAACGAAAGCGCACGTTCATCGCTTCAATACTTTATTTTCAAGGCAGCCAATAAAATCAAAACAGTCGGAAAATCTTGTGGAACAGCCTGTTGGACGAACGGCCTGTTCCTTTTTTATGCCGATTTGTTAAGTGCGGGGCTTTTTACTGCTGCTGCAGCTGGTGAGGAGGTCGGTTCTGTTAATTGACCGTTGGGTTCTGTTAATGCAGCCGTCAGTTCTGATTATTTCCCGGGAAGTTCTCATGATTCAGCAGAAAGTTCTATTTATTGCTTCCAGTTCTTTTAATTGATGCTGAAGTTCTATTAATCCAAGCCTGAGTACTTCTTTTTCTTCTTCCGGCAGGTGGCTGCAAAAGGCCTTTCCGCCTCTTCTGTCCGGAGCAGTCTTTACCGGTCTAATCTATATGAAAGATAGTTCCGCGAAGAAAATCCCTTATTCCATTGTTTGTAATGAAATTGTAATATATGGCAGAGAAAGCAGAGAGGACGTGCTTTCTTAAAACAATAATCCCGTTTAATAACCTAAATAATGGTTTGTAAATAGGAGATTATATTGACAACAGAATTTGACGGGCGTATACTTTCGACCTTGAGGAGGAATTTATCCATGCCATTCAAGATTCATTCGTTTTTCCGAAAGTCGTCAGCCAAGCCTGTTCGTCCGTTATTTGCTGCTTTTGCTGTTCTTTGTCTGCTTGGTGCAGTTACTGTTTACGACGTTACAAAGGCCCAGGTCACTGTTTACGCCAACGGTGAAGACATGACTTACAAAACCCATGCAGAAACAGTGGGCGAAGTACTGGAAGAAAACGAAATTGAACTGGATGATCACGACCGCGTACAGCCTCCAAAAGCAGAAGAAGTGTCTGAAGAAACCGACATCCGGATTATCCGCGTTGAAAAAGAAACCGACATTGTTGAAGAAACAATTGATTATAATACCGTACAGGAAAATGACGAAACGCTGCCGGCCGGAGAAAAAGAAGTACAGCAGACCGGAGCCGAGGGAAGCGTGGAAAAGCATTACGAAGTGACGATGGAAAATGGGGAAGAAATTTCCCGCAGACTCGTTAAAAAAGAAGTGGTAGCAGAAAGCGAAGAAAAAATTATTTCTGTAGGAACTAAGGAACAGCAGGAGGAAGCTGCAGGTCCCTGGCAGACGTTCACCGCTACGGCTTATACAGCTTCATGCAGCGGCTGCTCCGGAGTCACCCGGACAGGGGTGGATCTGAAAGCAGATCCTGATGCCCGGGTCATTGCAGTAGACCCGGACGTCATCCCGCTCGGTTCCCGTGTGGAAGTAAAAGGCCACGGGGAATTTCTGGCTGCAGACACCGGGGGAGCCATTACAGGAAACAAAATTGATATTTTCATGTCTGGAAAAGCCGATGCCAGAGAGTTTGGACGTCGAAATGTCCAGGTGCGCGTTCTCGACTAATAAAAGAAAACCCGGGCTGAGGGGAAAAGAGAAGGAAAACTCTTTTCCCCTCAGCCTTTTTTTCTGTATGATGAAAGAAGCATAAAGTACAGAGAGGATCGAAGCCGATTGCAGTACATTAAAGAAATGATTGTCGTAGAAGGAAAGAATGATACCCAGACCCTCCGCCGCTTCGTCCAGTGTGACACTATTGAAACGAGCGGTTCGGGGATTACGAAAACGACGATTGAGAAAATCCGGCTTGCCAATGAGAGGCGGGGCGTTATTATTTTTACGGATCCGGATTTTCCCGGTCAGAAAATCCGTCATATTATCGATCAGTCGGTGCCGGGGTGCAGGCATGCCTTTCTCCCGAAACATGCAGCGATTGATGAACAAAAAGGGAAGGTAGGGATTGAGCATGCTGATAAAGAAGCTATCCTGGAGGCACTCGACGCCGTGAAAACCTCTCTTCCGAATGCCGAAAAAGAAGCGGTGCCTTCCTGGCTCGAGCTTCACGAAGCAGGGCTGCTGGCCGGACCCGGTGCAAGAGAAAAGCGCGAGAAGCTGGGGAATATGCTCCATATCGGCTATTCAAACGGCAAGCAGTTTGTGAAGCGGCTGCAGCAGTTCCAAATCAGCCGCCGGGAATTTTATGAAGCAGTACAAAAGCTGGAGGAAAAATCATGAAAAAAGACATTGCCACACCGACACGTACCCAGGAAATATTAAAAAAGTTCGGATTCCGCTTCAAGAAAAGTCTCGGACAGAACTTTCTTATCGATCCGAATATTCTCGCAAACATCGTCGAGGCTGCAGGAGTGAGAGAAGACACAGGTGTGATCGAAATAGGCCCCGGGATAGGCGCCCTGACGGAACAGTCAGCCAAGCAGGCGAAGAATGTGCTTGCTTTTGAAATCGATCAGCGGCTGCTGCCGATTTTAAAAGAAACGATGGAGCCATACCCGCACGTCAAAGTTGTAAATGAAGACGTCTTAAAAACAGATCTGCACCGGTACATCAGCGACTATTTTCAGCCCGGACAGGACCTGGCTGTTGTAGCAAACCTTCCCTACTACGTCACTACGCCGATTTTAATGAAACTGCTTGAAGAGAAGCTGCCGGTGCGCGTGATGGTCGTTATGATGCAGACAGAAGTAGCGGAACGCATTGCCGCTTCGCCGGGGTCAAAAGCGTACGGCTCGCTGTCCATTGCTGCCCAGTACTATGCCCGGGCAGAAACGGTATTCCACGTGCCGAGAACCGTTTTCATGCCCCAGCCGAACGTTGATTCTGCAATTCTGCGCCTCACCCGGCGCGATGCTCCGCCTGTGAACGTGACCGATGAGGAATTATTTTTCAAAATTGTACGCGGCTCCTTCGTTCAGCGGAGAAAAACACTGCTGAACAACCTTTCCAAACTATTTGAAGATACGCTTACGAAGCAGGAAACGGCGGAAAAACTTCAGGAAATCGGCATCGACGGCACGCGCAGAGCGGAATCGCTTACGATGAAAGAATTTGCTGCTTTAACAGGAGCTTTTCACCGCTATACGGGCGGCCCCCGCTGAAAATGGGTGAAATAAGGGAAATTAATTTGTTGACACGCTCTTTCGCCCTTGCTATAATTTAAATTTTATTTGACTTCACTGCTTTATAGTAGTATAATGAAGTTTAAGTGAGGTGTCGTGGATGGCGAAAACGTTAGCGGAAATCAAACAAGCACTCGAAGCCAATGTAGGTAAGAAAGTGACAGTTCAGGCAAACGGCGGTCGTAAGAAGATTGTCGAACGTTCCGGACTGCTTGAAGGAATCTATCCTTCTGTTTTCACCGTAAAGCTCGACAAAGACGAGTATTCAATTGAACGTTTATCTTACAGCTACACCGATGTTCTTACAGAAACAGTGAAATTATCTGTTCCTGGCGAAGCGGTGGAAGAAGCGTAACCGTATAATCCAGAAGAAAGGCTTGCCCAGAATGCATATTTGGGCAAGCCTTTCTTTTTTACTGCCGATTTAATGGGCTTTCTTGTTCTTTTTCCATTAAACTAATGATAAAATGGCAAAAGCAATGTTTAGTAAAGAAGGTGACAACGTTGAACAGTATGATCGTAAAAGCACCGGCGAAAATTAATTTGACGCTGGACGTCCTGCATAAACGCGGGGATGGCTATCATGAAGTGGAAATGATTATGACGACCGTTGATCTGGCGGATCGTATTCATTTAACGGAGCTTGCTTCAAATAAAATCAAAGTGGAATCCAACAATGGGTTTCTGCCTACAGATAAATCGAATCTTGCCTGGCAGGCAGCCCATCTTCTTCAGACACGCTATTCTTCCCGGGCAGGAGTTTCCATCTATATAGACAAGCATATTCCTATGTCTGCCGGTCTTGCCGGCGGGAGCACAGATGCAGCTGCAGTGCTGCGCGGCTTGAATGACCTTTGGAATCTCGGCCTCTCGATGGATACGCTCGCCGATATTGGGGCGGAAATCGGGTCTGATGTACCTTTCTGCGTCTATGGAGGCACGGCAATAGCGAGAGGACGCGGAGAGAAGCTGGAATTTCTGCCGGCGCCTCCGCCTTGCTGGGTCGTTCTTGCCAAGCCTGCAGAAGGTGTTTCCACAAAAGATATTTACAGAAAATTATCGTTCGATAACATGAAGCATCCAGATACATCTAAAATGAAAGCAGCTATCGAAAACAAGGATTATGACACGATTGCTGCATGTCTTCAAAATGTGATGGAACCGGCGACTTTCTCTTTAAATGGAGAAGTAAAAATGATTAAAGAAAGACTCCAGCAGTACGGAGCCGATGGAGCCGTGATGAGCGGCAGTGGTCCAACGGTCTTTGCTCTCTGTAAATCCGAGTCAAAAGCCGAACGACTCTATAACGGGCTGAAAGGCTTCATGGATGAGGTGCATGTCGTAAGAATGATGGGAACTCTGCACGCCGCTGTCAGATAATCCTTGTGAAATCCGTACAAAAGTGATATATTACTGATGGAATATTCGGGTTTTACAGGAGGTGCAAGCATGAAATTTCGTCGAAGCGGCCGACTGGTAGATATGACAGAATATCTCCTGCGTCATCCTCATCGATCGGTTTCCCTGAGCTTTTTTTCAGAGAAGTATGGGGCGGCAAAATCCTCGATCAGTGAAGACATCGGCATCGTAAAAGAAGTGTTTGAAGCAAAAGGAATCGGAAAACTGGCAACATCTGCCGGAGTCAGCGGCGGAGTAAGATTTGTACCGACGATTCATGATCAGGAAGCCGTTCAAGCAGTAGAAAATGTGTGCGAAAGCTTAAAAGACTCCTCCAGAATTCTGCCGGGCGGTTATTTATATATGATGGATATTGTCGGAGATCCGCAGCAGATGCAGCAGCTTGGACGTATTTTTGCTTCCCATTATCGGAAAGCGGGAGTGGACGTGGTTATGACGATGGCGACGAAGGGTATCCCTCTTGCCTACGCCGTGGCTTCCCATTTAAATACTCCTGTGACGATTGCACGACATGAGCAGCGGGTAACGGAAGGATCGATCGTAAGCATTAATTATGTATCCGGTTCTTCTCAGCGGATCCAGACAATGTCTTTATCAAAACGAAGTCTCAAGCCGGGTTCGAATGTGCTTATTATTGATGATTTTATGAAAGCCGGCGGTACGATCCGCGGTATGATGGACTTGACGGAAGAATTTCAGTCGACGGTTGTCGGAGCGGGAGTATTAATGGAAGCTGTTCACGATAAAGAAAAGCTCGTGGATAACTATGTTTCCTTAACGAAGCTTTCCGGAGTCGACGAAAAAGACAAAAAAATTCACGTGGAAAAAGGAAATATGTTTTCCTGACCGGGCATTAACTAAAGGGAACGATAAGCAGAAGAACCTTGTTTTAATAAAGGTTCTTTTTTCTTTGGCTGCGTTTCTGCTCGCCTTCTGCAGGCGTTTCTGCCCTGGCTCTGTTTTCTAACTTTGTACTTCTTCGTTCAAAAAGCGGTCTTTTTGTATTTGAAAATCAAAACGAAGCGGAAACATGCCCGTAGAAGAAGGAGGTTGGAAGATCCCGGAAGGCACAGTCCCTGCCCGAACATCTCCTTTACCGCAGGCCGAAGTGAAGTTTTCTGCATTTATCCACATCAGCTTTGAAGAAAAGATCGAACTGTATTCTAAAAAACGTTTTGTTAAGAAAACCTTTCTGTGATTTCTATCAAAAAGGCTGTAAACTGCTCTTCTGTTTTAAGAAAGCCTGCTTCGTAAGGTCGAGATAGAAACTCCCGGAGGACGAGACGAGAAGCCGTTTCAGGTGAAAGAAATTAGTTGAGTCCGTGCCTTTGCCCATCGGGAGGCGAAAAAAGGATGAGAAATTGTCTCTTCACAGGAAATTTGATATGTTTAAAGCGCATACACAGTTGCTGGGGAACGGGGGAAGGAAATGAAATTGCATTGGAGTATTACAGCAATTCTCTGTCTTTATATCTGCGGGTATGCCTTTTCCGCTTTTGCTCAGGATGGGGAAAGCGGGACACTTACAGCAGCGTATGAACCCAATTTACCACCTTTTCATTTTGAAGAGGATGGGGAACTGCAGGGATTTGCTATAGACGTATTAAAAGAAGCTGCATCCAGTCAGGGTAAAGAAATTGATTTTCAGCCCATGACAGAAACGGTCGCGGCTGCAGCTCTTGCCGCAGAAGAAATAGATATTATCATAGGTATGAGTTATTCCGAGCGTCAGGCGGAAACGATGGAATTCAGCAATACATATTATTCTACCTCGGTCGGACTTTTTGTATCAGATGAACGGGAGGAAATAGACAGCGTCATCGAACTGACCGACAGAACAGCAGCTGTAAAAGCAGGAAGCCTGGAGAGGGATTTCCTCCAGAACATACGCAGGATTCAATTCAATGAGACGAGCACGCTGGAGCAGGCAGTGGAGCTGACAGTATTGGGACGGGCGGACGCGTTAGCCGGAGAAATTACAGCTGTAGAGGAATTATTAGAAGACAGGGGCCAGAGAGATAACTTTTTTGCCGCAGACAGATACCTGGTTCCAATGGAATATTCCTTTGCAGTTTCGAGCGAAGACTATCAAACATTACGGCTGCTGAATAACGGTCTGAGGAGTCTTCAAAACGATGGGACTTATCAGGATATTTTTCAGGAATGGTTCCCGGAAGAATCAGGTCAGCGGGAAAATCTTATGCTTGCTCTGCAGATTTTAGGATTGGCTTTCCTGGTGACGGCAGCTGTAATTATTATAGGGGTGAGATTAAACCGCCGGCTTCAGAAAGAAGTGAATCGTAAAACGGAAAGCTTGAATAATGTAAATCTCTCACTGAAAGAACAGATAGAAGCGACAAAGAACAGCAATGAATTTCAAAAGCAGATCCTGCAGTCGAGTCCAAGGGGAATGATGACCCTCGATGAGGAAGGCACAATTACTTCCTACAGCCCGAAAGCCGCGTTTATGCTGAACGAAGAAGAGAATAAAGTTGGAAAAAACTACTTGGAAGAGAAGTTGCTGCAGTATTTTTTAAAAGGAAAATTGGAAGACGTGCTTCTTCACGGAAAGCAGTTTTTGGGGGAAGAGGGGGAATGGATCAGAGAAGACGGAATTCACCTCCGGCTGCGGGCCTATATCTATCCGCTTTACAATTTCGAACAGCATGTGATCGGTGTCATGTTTACATTTGAGGATATTAGTGAGGAAGTTCAAGTCCGCCATAAAGCATTTGAAAATGAAAAAAACCAGGCTCTCAGCCGGGTAGTAGCCGGTATTGCTCATGAAATCCGAAATCCGCTTACGTCGATTAAAACATTTGTAGAGCTGATTCCACAGAAGTTTGACAGTCCTAAATTCCGCGAGAAAATTTCTGCACTCGTGCCTCAGGAGATTGAGCGGCTTAATGAGCTGATTGAAGGGTTGATGGACTATAGTAAATCCCGTCCGGTAAAAAAAGAAAAGGTGGATACGTCAAACCTTCTGGAGAGTACACACGTACTGTTTGATCGGACAGCTGCAAACAAAGGCGTAGAAATTCGGACTTTTACTGAAAAAGAACTTTTCATTTCGACAGACAGACAGCAGCTGAAACAAGCTGTTATCAACCTTATTATCAATGCTGTAGATGCTCTTCAGGAAGTGGAAGGAGAAAAGTGGGTTTCTTTAAGAAACTACAAAGTGGATGGGCGTGTGTATTTAGAAATTCAGGATAACGGCCCCGGGATGAGTGAGAGAGTGCAAAAGCAGGCTTTCGAACCTTTTTATACGACGAAGGCCGACGGCACAGGGCTGGGACTGGCTATTGCTAAACAGCATGTGGAAGAAAATAATGGACTTTTCGACGTGGAAAGCTCTCCGGGAAAAGGGACTCTTATTCGACTGAGCTTTCCCGGTTATATGCCGGGGGAGAAAGAATTTAATGGTGAAAATAATACGAGGCAGAACGTGAGGGAGATGAAAACATGAAAGGATCTGTACTTATTATCGATGACGAACCATCAATCTGCGCTTCGTTGGAGTTTGCGCTGGAAAATGACTATCAAGTATGGAGCGCTACGGATCCAACAGACGCCTACACTGTATTAAAGGAGGAGAAGATTGATCTTTGTCTCGTAGATCTGCGGATAGGCAAGGAAAATGGAATAGAAGTACTTGAAAAAATTAAGGCTTTTGATCCGAACACTGCATGCATAATGATCACTGCGCATGGCACAATCTCCTCCTCTGTGGAAGCTCTTCAAAAAGGAGCCTACTCTTATTTGACGAAGCCTCTGAATATGGATGAATTAATGGCTGTTATTGCTCGAGCCTTTCAGTACCTGAACCTGAACGAAAAAGTGAACTATCTTACCGGAGAACTGGAGAAAAAATATACCCGGGAAGGATTTCTTGCCCGCAGTGAAGCGATGAATAAAGTATTTAAGCTTATCGAAAAAGTGAAACAAGTGAATACGAATGTATTGATTACCGGGGAGAGCGGTACCGGAAAGGAACTGGTGGCCCGGTCTCTGCATTTTTCGGGAGGGCGTCAGCAGGAACATTTCGAAGTGGTTAACTGCGCAGCGATTCCAGAGCAGCTTCTTGAGAGTGAGTTATTCGGCTATGAAAAAGGAGCTTTTACTGGTGCGGTCCAGGCAAAAGCCGGGAAGTTCGAAGCAGCCCATAAAGGAACGATTTTTCTCGATGAAATAGGGGACATGCCTCTGAATGTACAGGTGAAACTGCTGCGCGTACTTCAGCGGAAAGAAATTACCCGGCTCGGCTCCAACCGGACGCTCAGCCTCGACGTAAGAGTGATAGCCGCTACGAACAAAAATTTAAAAGAAGAAGTACAGGAAGGACGCTTTCGGGAAGATTTATACTTCCGTTTAAATGTCATTCAAATCCATTTACCCCCGCTACGGGAACGGATGGATGATATGATTCTTCTTGCCAGTCACTTCATCCATACGATCAATAAAGAGCTGGGGATTAAGATAAAAGGTCTGACGAAACAAGCGGAGAATAAACTGAAGCTCTATAGTTTCCCGGGAAATATACGGGAGCTGCGAAATATTATTGAATCTTCGATGGTCATTGCTGACGGTGAATATATCGATGTTGAAGACCTTCCTGAAACAGTAGAGAGCGGACAGCAGACCGGCCTTGAAAAAAACATTTCCTCCGACAGCAAAACTCTCCTCACTTTGAAGGAAGTGGAAAAAGAACAAATTAAGCAGGCACTGGACTATTATAACTGGCATAGAAAGCAGACAGCAGAAATACTGGGCATCAGTGAAAGAGGGCTTCGTGATAAAATAAAGCTGTATGAACTTTCTCCTTAAAGCGGCATATTCTGCCGATGCGGCAAAAACTGCCGCTTTTTTTTGTGGAGTAATTTGTATGCGCTTTCATAAAAAGCCGGTCCCTGCGGCTTTTTATTTTTTGGCATGAAGTTTGCAGTAATAGTTTAGTACAACATAAATCAGGAGGTTTTTTGAAATGAAAAATTATTTAACTATTATCGGCGGTTCGGCACTTTTACTTACAGCGTGTGGCGGAAACGGGGAAGAAGCTTCTGGAGATAGTAACTCTGAAGGCGGTAACGGCGGTAATAATAACGGCGTAGAAGAAGATATGTTTTTAACTATAGCGACCGGAGGTACTTCCGGTGTGTATTATCCGATCGGGGGAGCGCTTTCGAACCTGTATGAAGGGGAGCTTGGGGTGGATTCTTCCGTTCAATCTACGGGAGCTTCCGTAGAGAATATCAATCTTCTGGCGGAAGACCGCGCTGAAATGGCTATTACAATGTCCGATGCGGTAGCTCAGGCTTATGAAGCGACAGGGCCTTTTGAAGAAGAAGAAGCGAATGAGGGGCTCAGAGGAATGGCTTCCCTGTACCCGAACTACGTGCAGCTTGTGACAACAGCAGATTCAGGTATTGAATCAGTAGAAGATCTTGCTGGAATGGATGTAGGGGTAGGGGCTCCGAATTCGGGTGTAGAGCTGAATGCAAGGATGATTCTGGAAGCTCATGGAATGGATTATGAAGATCTTAATGAAGATTTTCTCTCCTACAGTGAAGCCATTGATCAGATGCAGAACAATATGGTGGATGCAGCATTCGTTACAAGCGGTCTTCCGAACTCAACGGTAATTGATTTAGCAACCCAGGACGATGTACGTATCATTCCTATCGAAGGGGAGGCACTGGCTTCTCTCCAGGAGGAGTATGACTTTTTCGGAGAAGGCACAATTCCAGCGGATGTTTATGATACAGAAGAAGATGTGCAGACAGCCACGATCATGAATGTGCTTCTCGTAAACGAAAGCTTGAGTGAAGAAGAAGTGTATGATCTTACGAAAACGATGTTCGACAATATTGATTCTATACACAGTTCCCATAACGCGGCCCAGGAAATTGATCTGGATACTGTAGCAGAAGGAATGCCGGTACCATTTCACCCTGGTGCAGAGCGTTATCTGGAAGAAGAAGGCGTTCTTGACGAAGAGTAAAGGAGGTAAGAAGGGCTCCGGTCCTTCTACTTTTTCGATATGAAGACTAATTGGATAAAACATACAGCTGTCATGGTTTTTCTGTTGTTGTGCTCCGGCTGCAGCACAGAAAGTGAAATAATGACAATTGAGCATGCGCGGGAAGGGGATGTCTTATTTGAAACCGAGGTGGAAACAGAAGATGAAATCGGGCTGGGGTGGATCCACTCAGTTGAGAAGACCCCCTGGACAGATATTTTTACAGTAAAAGAGGATTCATGTTCGTTAATGCTAACAGAAACCAGGTTCCAGTCCTTTGGTGCAGGCGTCGAACATGAATACGAAGAGATCGAGCACAGCGATGGAATTTACACTGCGAAGGGGCTGGATGAATGCCACGAGTCTATTAATTGGATTCACTCCCATGAAGCCCGGCATGAAATAACGATAAACGGCCAATCCGTTGTGGCATCAGAATCATTACCGCATCATGAACCTCTGCGGATACTCATCGAAGAAAGGTGATGTTATGACTTCCTCCAATAATGCAAGTGAGAAAAAGCACGTAAATGAATCACAGGACGATCAGGAGCAGCAATCAGTATTGGAAAAATACGATAACGAGTCCCGGTTCCGGGTTTTTGACAATCAGAAAATTGCCTGGATGGTCTCACTAATTGCTGTCGGCTTATCCCTTTACCATTTATACACTTCTTATTTCGGGACACCGGTTACGCTGCAGCACCGCTCTCTGCACGTAGCTGTTATTCTGATGCTCGTTTTTCTTTTATACCCGGCGCTCAAAAAATCAAGAAGAAATATTCTCCAATGGTATGATGCTGTATTCGCTCTTATGGCTCTGTCTACCACTGTTTATGTTTTTGTAGAATACGAGGGAATTATACAGCGGGGAGGGATCCCGAATAATTACGACCTGTTGTTCGGCGGCCTTCTCGTTCTGCTCGTACTGGAAGCCGCGAGGAGGGTTACCGGCTGGGGACTCCCGCTTCTGGCTTCCCTCTTTTTAGTGTATGGACTCTTTGGACGGGAAATAGGGGGTATTTTCCGGCATAGAGGTTACGAGTGGGATGAAATTGTTGGATATATGTATCAGACAACAGAAGGAGTTTACAGTACGGCTATAGGGGTATCTGCTACCTATATCTTCCTTTTCATTCTCTTTGGAGCATTTCTGCAGAAATCAGGAATGGGCCAGTTTTTTAATGACCTCGCTCTGGCAATCGCCGGACAGACCCGCGGAGGTCCTGCAAAAGTCTCCGTTATCGCGAGCGGTTTTCTGGGAAGCATTAACGGAGCTGCGGTCGCTAATGTTGTTACGACAGGCTCTTTCACGATTCCGCTTATGAAAAAAATCGGGTATAAGAAAGATTTTGCCGGGGCAGTGGAAGCTTCTGCCTCGGTAGGCGGTCAGATTCTGCCGCCTATTATGGGAGCCGCAGCTTTTATTATGGCTGAGATTCTGGGCATGCCTTACAGTGAGATTGCCCTGGCTGCACTGCTGCCGGCACTGCTGTTTTATTTGGGGGTAATTACTCAAATTCATCTGCGTGCTTCAAAGGAAGGATTAAAGGGTATTTCCAAAGAAAACCTCCCGGCAATAAAGCAGGTCATGGCAGAACGGGGACATTTGCTGATCCCTCTTATGTTCTTAATGTACATGTTATTTTTCAGCGGAAGAACAATTATTTTCTCCGCTTTGTTAACAATTATCGTGACAGTAATTGTTGCGATGATCCGCAAAACGACACGCATGTCTTTCCGTGACATAGTCGAAGCTCTGGAGAACGGGGCGCGCACGGCGGTGGGTGTAGCAGTAGCCTGTGCCGCTGTTGGACTTATTGTCGGAATTGCGTCTTTGACAGGCTTTGGACTCAGTCTGGCCAACGGTATTATTACTCTTGGCGGGGAAAGTCTACTGTTAACGCTTATGTTTACGATGGTAGCCTGTATTGTCCTGGGCATGGGGCTCCCGAGTATTCCAACTTATATTATTACTTCTACTATGGCAGCTCCTGCCTTAATAGAACTGGGGATTGAAGCGCTTGTAGCCCACCTTTTTGTGTTCTATTTCGGGATCTTTGCCAACATTACTCCTCCTGTAGCTCTGGCATCCTTTGCAGCAGCGGGTATTTCAGGAGGAAATCAGATGCGTACCGGGTTTGTATCGATGAAACTTGCCGTCGCCGGTTTTATCGTCCCGTATTTGTTTGTCTATAATGA
Organism: Alkalicoccus halolimnae; assembly: GCF_008014775.2. Lineage (GTDB taxonomy): Bacteria > Bacillota > Bacilli > Bacillales > Salisediminibacteriaceae > Alkalicoccus > Alkalicoccus halolimnae. The sequence goes on from NZ_CP144914.1 coordinate 64,933, forward strand.
TTCCCTGCTGCTTACTAATACAACCTTTACTGAAGGAGTGCTCGTTGTTACTACTTCTGTCATTGGTGTAATGATGCTCGGTGTTGCGGCAGAAGGTTTTCTTATGACGAAGATGCCCGCCGTATTACGAATCGTGCTGGCAGGGGGAGCGATCATGCTCATGACCCCTAATCTGTTTTATGACGCAGCTGCTCTTCTTATCATTTCTGTCTGTCTTGGCATTCAATGGATTTTGGCAAGGCGCGTCGGTTTAAATTATTTAAAAGCTGTATAAATTGAACTTAAGATCTATATTGAAAGGGGTGTGAATAATGGATTTAAAACTGACCGGCAAAAAAGTGATCGTTCTTGCTTCGAGCAAAGGACTCGGGGCAGGAATTGCAGAAGCGTTTGCGGAAGAAGGTGCTGATGTCGTTATTACCGGACGAAGCGAGGAGTCACTCCGGGACAGAGCCTCCCTGATTGAGCAGAAAACAGGGCGTTCCGTTCTTACCGCCGCAGTGGATCTTACCCATCAAAAAAGTATTGAAGATATGATCAAAAAAGCAGCCGGGGAGCTGGGGGGAGTTGATATTTTAATTAACAATACCGGCGGCCCTCCTGCCGGCTCTTTCAAAAAGCTGAGTGAAGAAGACTGGGACTTTGCGTATTCGCTTACTCTGCGAAGTTATATAACAGCGGTCCGTTCTGTGCTGCCATTTATGAAAGGCAGTGGAGGAAGGATATTAAACGTCACTTCTTCTTCTATTAAACAGCCGGTGGAAGACTTAATTTTAAGCAACACGTTCCGTATGGGCGTTCTCGGTTTAACGAAGTCTCTTTCCAAGGAACTGGCTGAAGATAATATTTTAATTAACACGGTTGGACCGGGACGTATCGAAACAGAGCGCGTCCAGCAGATTGATGCCAAGAAAGCAGAGAAAAGCGGGAAAACACCGGAAGAAGTAAAAGCAGAAAGTGAAGCTTCTATTCCACTCGCAAGATACGGACAGCCCGGGGAATTTGCTTCCCTCGTTGTTTTTCTCGCTTCGCCTAAAAATACGTATACAACCGGACAGCACCTCGTCATTGACGGGGGGATGACAAATGCTTATTAACGTTTTGATTGAGGAAGGAAGCTTCCGCCTTTAAGCGCGACTGCGTGGCACGAGCCGAGGGTCCATCCCGTCCGGAAAGCGTCCCATGGTAACGAAAGCGGTTGTTTACAGAAGCGGAAACTAATTATTAAATTCAACATATGTAGTCAGAGCAGCTGAAAATTCGGCTGCTTTTTCTTTATACATACGTTTTTGTTCTTCCTAAATTATGGTATACTAAATATTATTTTACTTATCACTGTAAGCAGCAGGAAGCCGGAGTGCTTATGAAAAAAGACCGGGGTTTTGTTCAGCGGGACTGAAGGAGCTTCAACACATTCCGCTTTTCCGTTCATTTTATCACCGTATGAATCATTAAATTGGTCTTTTTTTGAAATTTAAGAAGGTATTTAAAATGATATCCAGAATACATAATTAAAAGGCAATAGTAACAATCAAAAGAGAAGGTGGTGGGAGACATGGAAGTAACAGACGTGAGACTGCGGCGCGTAGACACGGAAGGGCGCATGCGCGCTATTGCCTCGATTACGATAGATGAGGAATTTGTCGTACATGATATCCGTGTCATAGACGGGAATAACGGGATGTTTGTAGCGATGCCAAGTAAGAGAACTCCGGACGGAGAGTTCCGTGATATTGCGCACCCGATCTCTTCAAAAGCAAGGGAAAAAATACAGGGGGCCGTTCTGAAAGTTTTTGAAGATGCAGACGAAAATTCCGAGAAATATGAAGAAGCCGGCACGTCCTGAAGAAGGCTGGCCGAAGTGTTATTCAGAAAGTCCGGCACAGGGGGCCGGACTTTTTTATGTGAAAAATGCGAAGAAACGCGGAATACCTTGAAATGAACAAGGATATAAGATATATTCATAATGGAAAATCAGGCCGTGGAGGGTATAATACATGACAAATCGATTTGCAGTAGTTCTCGCTGCCGGAAAAGGCACACGAATGAAATCAAATTTGTACAAAGTGCTTCATCCCGTAGCCGGGAAACCGATGGTTCAGCATATTGTTGATCAGCTTAAGCCCTGTGGAATAAGTGAAATTGTGACGATTGTTGGTCACGGAGCTGAAACAGTCAAAAGCCAGCTCGGTGATTCTGTCAGTTACGCCATACAGGAAGAACAGCTCGGAACAGGTCATGCTGTTATGCAGGCGGAAGAACAGCTGCAGAACAAGGCCGGTACGACGCTTGTCGTATGCGGAGATACTCCGCTGTTAACAGCAGAAACGATGGAGCAGCTCGTTCAGTTTCATCAGTCTAAAAAAGCGAAAGCAACGATTTTGACCGCCCACGCTGAAAACCCGGCAGGATACGGACGGGTCCTTCGCAACGAGGCAGGCGAAGTAGTGAAAATTGTCGAACAGAAAGATGCTTCCGAAGCGGAAAAGAAAGTTCAGGAAATTAATACCGGCACTTACTGTTTTGATAATAAGGTGCTTTTCGAAACACTCAAGCAGGTCGGCAATGATAATTCCCAGGGAGAATACTACCTGCCTGATGTTATCGAGATTTTAAAAGAGCAGGGAGAGCCGATTTTCGCCTGGCAGAGCGAGCATTTTCATGAAACAATGGGTGTTAATGACCGCGTTGCGCTCAGTGAAGCAGAAAAGTGGATGAAAAAACGGACGAATGAACACTGGATGCGCGAAGGCGTTACGATCGTGGACCCGGAGAACACATACATCGGTGCAGATGTTACGATAGGACGGGACACGGTAATAGAACCGGGGACGATGATCCAGGGTGATACTCAAATCGGTGAAAGCTGCCACATAGGACCGCAGACGGAAATTAAAAACAGCTCTATCGCTGGCAGCACGACGATTAAACAATCGGTCGTTCATGACAGCGCTGTTGGCAGCCGTGTGTCTATTGGACCGTTTGCCCATCTTCGTCCGCAGACAGAGCTTGCTGACGAAGTGAAAGTAGGGAATTTCGTAGAACTTAAGAAAATGAAAATGGGAGAAGGAAGCAAAGCTTCCCACTTAAGTTATCTTGGCGACGCAGATATCGGCAAAGGCGTAAATGTCGGGTGCGGATCAATTACCGTCAACTATGACGGAAAAAATAAGCATTTAACAAAAGTGGAAGATGGAGCCTTTATAGGCTGCAACTCGAACTTGATCGCCCCGGTAACGATCGGAGCCGGATCTTACGTAGCAGCAGGTTCTACGATTACAGATGATGTGCCTGGGGATTCCCTGGCTATTGCCAGAGAGCGCCAGACGGTGAAAGAAGGATATATAAAAAAATAATTTACGAATTTCCTATCTATAATTGGAGGGCATACGCATGGCTGAATATGCAGACAGTAATTTAAAAGTATTTACGTTAAGTTCAAATCCGGAATTGGCGCAGGAAATTACCGAAACAATCGGAGTTCCGCTCGGAAAAAGCTCGGTACAGCGATTCAGCGATGGAGAAATCCAGATTAATATAGAAGAAAGCATTCGCGGCTGTGATATTTATGTAGTGCAGTCAACGTCTTCTCCGGCCAATGAGCATATTATGGAACTGCTTATTATGATCGATGCACTGAAACGGGCATCAGCCCGAACGATTAATGTCGTGCTTCCTTATTACGGGTATGCCCGACAGGACCGAAAAGCCCGTTCCCGTGAACCGATCACAGCCAAGCTTGTCGCAAACCTGCTGGAGACGGCAGGGGCTACCCGCCTTATCACGCTCGACCTTCATGCGACACAAATTCAAGGGTTCTTCGATATTCCAGTTGACCAGCTCGTAGGCGTACCAATTCTTGCTAATTATTTCGAAAAGAAAAACTTTGAAGACATCGTAATCGTCTCCCCCGACCACGGAGGGGTAGTGCGTGCCCGGAAAATGGCAGACCGCCTGAAAGCGCCGATTGCTATTATCGATAAACGCCGCCCGAAACCGAACATGTCGGAAGTAATGAATATCGTGGGAAACATTGAAGGAAAAACAGCGATTATCATTGATGATATTATTGATACAGCAGGTACAATGAGTCTGGCCGCAAATGCGATGGTCGAAAATGGTGCTGAGGCTGTCTATGCATGCAGTACTCACCCGGTTCTCTCAGGTCCTGCAGTGGAACGGATTCAAAACTCAAAAATCAAAGAGCTTGTCGTTACAAATTCCATCCCGCTTCCGGATTCGAAAAGAATTTCGAAGATTAAGCAGCTTTCGATTGCCCCGCTCATCGCGAAGGCGATTGTGCACGTTCACGAGCAGCGCTCCGTAAGCCGTCTGTTTGATTAAGAGAGTTTCCAAACCGGCTGTTCCGGCCGTTGAAGCAGCTATAAAAACAGCTCCAATAGCGAAAGTTAAAAAAGAAAGCTTGAAAAGTGAAGTTTACTTGTCCTATAATTGGGGAAGGTGCATTTAGGATCTGAATAAATTATGAGGTGATTTTAGTTATGGTTACAGTGTTGAAAGCAGCTGTTAGAGAGGACCTCCGCGGTTCTCGTTTATCAAAAATTCGTCAGCAGGGACATATTCCCGCTGTTGTTTATGGCAAGAAGTTTGAAAGCCGTCCCGTGGCGGTAGAAGAAGTAGACTTTATTAAGACAATGCGTTCCGAAGGTAAAACCGGCGTATTTAAACTTGATATTGACGGCACACAGACAGACGTTATGATTTACGATATGCAGTTTGACACTCTTAAAAATAAGGTTGTCCACGTAGACTTCTATGCAGCAGATATGAAAGTGGAGATGGATGCAGATGTACCTGTATCTGTTGTTGGCGAGTCTATCGGAGTAAAAGAAGGCGGAGTACTTCAGCAGGCTGTTTATGAGCTTTCTGTCCGTGCCCTTCCACAGCAGCTTCCGGATTCAATTGAAGTTAACGTAGAAAATCTTGACGTCAACGATGCCCTTCTAGTTAAAGATCTGACAGCAGGAGAAAACTACGAATTCAACAACGATCCTGAAGAAGTGGTCGTTTCCATTACTCCTCCGGACGAAGAGCCGGAAGAGCCGGAAGTTGAAGTAGACGAAGAGCCTGAGCTTGTCGGATCCGAAGAAGAAGACGGCGAGCCGGAAGTATCTGGCGAAAAGGACAACTAATTCTCAAAAGCAAGGTAAAAAAATAATGCCTTCTTCCATTTTAGGAAGCAAGTGCGCCCTGCCCGTGGATCCCCACTACGACCGTAGTGGGGATTTACGCTTACAAAAAATCAGGTAAGGAGGGACGGCCATGTTTTTAGAAAAGCTGTTCCGGCGCAGAGAAAGCGAGCATGAAGGAGCCACCAGCATGAAGTTAGTCGTCGGCCTGGGGAACCCCGGGAAAAAATATGATCGCACGAGGCATAATGTCGGCTTTGATGTGATCGACGTTTTAGAGAAGAAATGGAGGCTGGATTTATCGGAGCAGAAGTTTAAAGGTGTGTACGGGGTGGAAAGGAATGGTACAGAGAAAATTTTTGTGCTGAAGCCGCTTACCTACATGAATTTATCCGGTGAATCAGTCGGGGCGCTCATGAAATATTTCCAGATCGAACCGGATAATCTGCTCGTTATTTACGATGACCTCGATCTTGAACCCGGTAAAATTCGCCTTCGTCAAAAAGGCAGCCACGGCGGACATAACGGAATCAAGTCGATTATCCAGCATACTGGCACGCAGAATTTCAATCGTGTCCGTATCGGTATCGGCCGTCCGGATCCCGGTCTGGCTGTACCTGATTACGTCCTTGGAAAATTCCCGCCGGAGGATCAGCCGAAGGTGGAAGACGCTGTGGAACGTGCGGCTGAAGCAGTGGATACATGGAAAAAAGAACCTTTTCTTCAGGTGATGAATAAATTTAATTAAGCAGTCAGGGGCTTGAGCCCTCTGCCTGCTGTCAAGAGGGTGGGTCAGCACATCACAGAAGTGATCGTTGACCGACCCTCTTGAAGCCGTTTTGAAAAACGGAACTATTCCTTTGAGAATAACAGATCAGTAACACCGCCTGGAAGCATGTCCCGTTTACAGCTCGACCACAGCGGGGTGGCAGAAAAACTCCATGTGCGGCCTCTTTGAAGGAGGAACAATCAACAAAAAAGGTGGGGAACGCGTTGAAAGGCTTTCTAGAAAAACTGCAGGCGTCAGAAGACATAAAGACTATTACAGCTGAAGAAGGTGATCAGCTCGTTACCGGAGTTACCGGATCGGCGAGAGCCCTTCTGCTTGCCTCTATGTACAGGCAGGGAGGAGAGTCCCAGCTTGTTGTCGCTCACAATCTGCTTCAGGCTCAAAAATTATACGACGATCTGGCGACGCTCGTTGGAGAAGAGGAAGTCTTCCTTTATCCGGTTAACGAGCTTATTTCTGCGGAAGCAGCGGTAGCGAGTCCCGAGCTTCGCGGCCAGCGGATGGAAGCATTGAATCACTGGGCCCACGGAAAAAAAGGAATTATTATTACGCCGGCTGCCGGAATGCGCCGGCTTCTTCCTCCTCCGGAGATGTGGAAAGATGCCCAGCTGACGATGAAGACGGGAACGGATATTGATCTGGATTCTTTTCTAAGCAAGCTTGTCACTCTCGGCTTTCACCGGCAGGATATGGTGGGGGCGCCGGGAGATTTCAGCGTGCGCGGCGGTATTATCGATTTATATCCACTGACAGAGGCCTATCCTTTAAGGATCGAGCTTTTTGATACAGAAATTGATTCTCTGCGCTTTTTTGACGTCGAGACGCAGCGTTCCCTGCGGCAGGTCGAGGAAATAAGCATCGGACCAGCCCGGGAAATTCTCCTTCGGGAGGAAGACTATGAGCGGGGGGCGCAGGCGCTTGAGCAGGCATTATCGAGGAGTCTGGCTTCTATCAAAGATGCAGGGGTAAAAGAAAAACTGTCGGATTATGTTGGAGAAGAAATTGACAAACTGCAGCAGCGCACGCCATTCGATGCTATGTATAAATATATGTCGCTCTTATATGCAAAATCCTATACCCTCACCGACTATCTCCCGGCACGAGCATCCATTATTATTGATGAGCCGAGCCGCGTTATAGAAACGGTGGAATCACTGGACAGGGAAGAGTCCGACTGGTATATGACGATGCTTTCCCAGGGCGCGGTTACCCGTGACCTTAAGCTGTCTATTTCCTGGGAGGAAATGATGGAAACCTCCGCCCGGAAACTCTACTTCAGTTTGTTTTCCCGGCAGATACCGGGGGCGTCGTTAAGCAGCACGACAAATCTGCAGACAAAATCCATGCAGCAGTTTCACGGTCAGATGAACCTGCTTAAAACGGAGCTGCAGCGCTGGAAGGAAGCCGGCTATGCGGTTACCTTTACCTGTGAAGCGGAAGACAGGGCTGAACGGCTTCAGCGCATTCTTCAGGATTATGAAATGGAAGCGGCCATTGTCTCCAGCGATGCAGAACCGGTTGAGGGACAGGCGCAGATTATCACCGTGCCGCTAAACAGCGGATTTGAACTGCCTTTTCACAAGCAGATTGTGCTCACCGAGGAAGAAGTGTTTTCTAAAAAGGCGCCTAAAAAGCCAAAAAGAACGCAGAAACTTTCCAATGCGGAACGGATCAAAAGCTATTCAGAACTGAAGGTCGGCGACTGGGTCGTCCACGTTAATCACGGGATCGGGAAGTACCTGGGAATTGAAACGCTGAAAGTCGGCGATATCCATAAAGACTATATGCACATTTCCTATGCCGGTAACGATAAGCTGTATGTTCCGGTCGACCAGATTGACCAGGTCCAGAAGTACATTGGCTCGGAGGAAAAAGATCCGAAGCTGTACGCACTTGGGGGAAGCGACTGGAAGAAAGTGAAGCGGAAAGTTCACTCCTCGGTACAGGACATTGCCGATGACCTGATAAAACTGTATGCAGAAAGGGAGAATTCCAAAGGCTTTGCTTTTTCGCGGGACGGGCACGAACAGCGGGAGTTTGAAGCCGCCTTTCCTTATCCGGAAACGCCCGATCAGCTGCGAGCGATAGAAGAAATTAAGGAAGATATGGAGCGGGAGCGTCCGATGGACAGACTCCTCTGCGGAGACGTCGGCTACGGCAAAACCGAAGTGGCTTTACGGGCGGCGTTTAAAGCCCTCATGGACGGGAAGCAGGTAGCTATCCTCGTACCGACTACGATTCTCGCGCAGCAGCACTATGAAACAATACGGGAGAGATTTCAGGATTTTCCTGTAAACACAGCGCTTCTCAGCCGTTTTCGTACGCGAAAGCAGGTCAAAGAAACATCTGCCGAACTTCAGAAAGGCAGTGTCGATATCGTTGTCGGGACGCACCGTCTTCTTTCCAAAGATATTAAGTTTAAAGATCTCGGTCTGCTCGTCGTTGACGAAGAACAGCGTTTCGGTGTCACGCATAAGGAAAAAATTAAGCAGCTGAAAGCCAATGTGGACGTTCTCACCTTAACAGCAACGCCGATACCGAGAACACTGCATATGTCGATGCTGGGAGTCCGGGATTTATCGGTTATTGAAACACCGCCGGAAAACCGTTTTCCGGTCCAGACGTACGTCGTGGAGTACAACGAAGCCTTGACGCGCGAAGCGATTGAGCGTGAGATGGCGCGCGGCGGCCAGGTCTATTTTCTTTACAACCGGGTCGAGGATATTGAATCGATGGCGGACCGGGTGTCGATGCTTGTGCCGGATGCCAACGTCCGCTTTGCGCACGGCCGCATGACGGAAACAGAACTGGAATCGGTTATGATCGACTTTCTCGAAGGCGAAACAGACGTGCTTGTAACGACGACAATCATTGAAACGGGAGTGGATATTCCAAACGTGAATACGCTGCTGATCCACAATGCCGACCGCATGGGCTTGTCCCAGCTTTACCAGCTGCGGGGGCGCGTCGGACGATCCAACCGGATTGCCTACGCCTACTTCACCCATCAGCGGGATAAAGTGCTGACAGAAATTGCAGAGCAGCGCCTGCAGTCGATGAAAGAATTCACGGAGCTCGGTTCGGGATTCAAAATTGCGATGCGCGACCTTTCGATCCGCGGAGCCGGGAACCTGCTTGGCGCCGAACAGCACGGCTTTATTGCCTCGGTCGGGTTTGATCTTTATTCGCAGATGCTCAAAGAAGCCATCGATGAGCGGAAAGAAGAATTCGACCAGAAGGCGGGCAAAGCACCGAAGCCGGAAAAGCAGCCGGATATTGAGCTGGATATTAAAGTGGATGCCTATATTCCGGAAAGCTATATTCCGGATTCCAAACAGAAAATTGATATGTACAAACGCTTCAAGTCGTTGACTTCCTTAAAAGATGTCAGCGATCTTCAGGATGAAATGATCGACCGTTTCGGGGAGTACCCGGAGGAAGTGGACTATCTATTTTCTGCTTCAAAAATCAAGCTTTATGCAAAAGAGCACAAACTGGATTCGATTGCCGAGAAAAATAACGAATGTAAGGCGATTCTCAGTGAAGAATCGACCAATCAGATCGATGGGTCAAAACTTTTTACGATCGTCAATAAGCTTTCCTCTAAAATGTCACTCTCGATGGAAGGCAGCAAAATTGCCATCCACATCAAAACAAAATCGCTTTCCGATGGAGAATATCTCGATTTACTGCACGGCGTACTTGCAAGACTGGAAGAAGTCCGAAAAGACGCCAGGGTAAACGCGTAGTTCCTTTTCCCCTGAAAAAATCAGATAGCGTGCAGAAAGGATCGACCCGATATGCCTGAGCCGCCTAAAACCTGGTTTCAAGCGGCCGTTTACCTTTCGCTGGCGGCCCTTGCAGCCAAAGGCATGAGTGCTTTATATAAAATTCCTTATCAAAACATTACGGGAGACACCGGTTTTTACGTCTATCAGCAGGTTTACCCACTCTACGGGGCAGCACTAGTCCTGGGAACCTATGGATTTCCACTCGTCATTGCAAAAGCGGTAGCCTCACATGAAGAAGAAGGGACGCTCCGCCAGCATTTATCTTTTTATCTGCTGAGTATGTTTATTTTCTTTTCCCTTCTCGGCACGTCTGTCATAGCCGGAGCTCCATTGCTTGCTTCCCTGATGGGAGATGAGCAGCTGACTGGCGCAATCCGCTGGATGGGAGCCCCCTTTTTTCTCGTGCCGTTTTTTGCGGCGGCTCGCGGCTATTACCAGGGAAAGCAGACGGCCGGCCCTGCCGCGGTATCACATGTAGCCGAACAGTTTGTGCGGGTCCTCGTTATTCTCGCCGCAGCATGGACGGCGATGCAGACCGCCGGGGTTTACGAAGCAGGGCGTTCAGCTGGAATAGGAGCTTTTGCAGGAGGAGTGGCCGGTCTTTTCGTTTTATGGCTGTTTGTGAAAAAGGAGCCTTACTGGTATAAGCCTTCCTGGCAGCTTCCATCCGGCTGGCCTCTCCTGATCGGGAGTATGCTGAAGCAGGGGCTCTTCGTATCTGCAAGCGCGATGATCCTAGTCCTGTTTCAAGTGGTTGATGCCTTTACTATCGTCCGGCAGCTTCCGGACAGGGAAGGAGCAGCCGGGCTGAAAGGGATTTACGACCGAAGCTGGCCGCTTATTCAGTTTGGGGCCGTCGTTACGACCGTCTTTTCCTATGCTGTGATCCCTTCTGTGACGAAGGCGTGGTATACGGGAAGGCGCGCAGAGGCGGCAGAGGAAGCAACGAAAGCGATGAAAGTCTGTATTGTTTTCGGAGGAGCGGCCGCTGTTGGAATGGCTGCCTTGATGCCGTCCGTAAACGTAATGATGTTTACGGACGGGGCCGGAACGGAAGCACTGCAGATCAGTGCGGCGGTCGTTCTTACAGGCAGCGTATTTATGACAGGGGCTGCTTTAATGTATGCTATAGGCAGAGAAGGAGCAGCGTTTCTCATTCTCGCAGGAGCAGCTGGTATAAAAGCAGCCGGCAACCTTCTGCTCATCCCTGCCTACGGCATCAGCGGGGCAGCTGCGGCATCGGCAGTGGCAGGTTTTGCCGCTGCCCTGACAGCGTTCATTTATCTGGCAGGCTGCGGATGTTTCAGACCTTTTTCTGTATATTTCTGGCTGAAAACAGGAGCCGCTTTCGCTGTGATGGCCGCTTTCGTGCTGCTGCTGCAGGAAGGGATCCTTTTCTTTCTGGATGAGAGAAGCGGAGCAGCTGCAAGCACGCTTTTCCTCGGTTCTGCAGGGGCGCTGCTGTTTATTATACTTATTTGGAGAATGCAGGTCTTTACCGAAAAAGAATGGAATGAGCTGCCGAAAGTGCATAAAATTCTGCCTTACAGGCATTGATTAAAGGAGGCATATCCATGCCGGAACCACATATACGCATCGTCGGACTCGGAGCAGGGGATCTTGATCAGCTCCCTCTCGGTGTTTACAAAATGCTCTTGAAACAGGAAGAAGTAATGATACGCACGATCGACCACCCGCTTGTCAAAGAGCTTCAGCAGGAAGGGATCGCTTTTCACAGTTTTGATAATGTTTATGAAAAGACCGATACGTTTGAAGAAGTGTACCCCGCCATTGCCGAAGAACTAATGAAAACAGCTCAGGAAAAGGGCTCCATCGTCTATGCCGTCCCGGGTCATCCGCTCGTGGCGGAGATGACGGTGCAGCTGCTGCTTCATCAGCCGGTCGTCCCGGTCTCCATTGAAGGCGGCCAGAGTTTTCTGGATCCAATGTTCACCGCTCTGCAGATAGATCCAAATGACGGCTTTCAGCTGGTTGACGGAACGGACCTGAAGGGAGATGAACTGGCTGTCACCCAGCACGTTATTATCAGCCAGGTGTACGACGCGATGAGCGCATCAAACGTGAAAATTGCGCTGATGGAGCGGTATCCCGACGATTATCCGGTGACAGTCGTTACTGCCGCCGGGACAGCGGAGGAATCGCTCGTTACCGTTCCCCTGTTTGAAATAGACCGCACAGCGGGTCTTAGCAATCTGACGGCTCTTTACTGTGCGCCGGTAACAGAAGAAAAACAGCTCTACAGAGAATTTTCCACGCTGCGTCATGTTATCCGTACGCTGCGCGGACCGGACGGATGTCCGTGGGATAAAAAGCAGACTCATGAATCGCTGAAGCGGTACGCAGTGGAGGAAGTATATGAACTGCTCGAAGCAATTGATGAGGAAGATGACGATCACATCACCGAAGAGCTCGGTGACGTGCTGCTTCAGGTGATGCTGCATGCGCAGATCGGCGAGGATGACGGATATTTTGATATTGCGGATGTGATTGAGCATGTGACGGAAAAAATGATCCGCCGTCATCCGCATGTATTTGGAGAAACGAAAGCGGAAGATGCGGACGAAGTGCTCCGCAACTGGGAAGAGATCAAAAAGGAAGAAAAACAGGGAGAAAGCCGGGAATCAGAACTGGACGGCATTCCTAAAGCGCTTCCCGGACTGCTTCAGGCTTCTAAGCTGCAGAAAAAGGCAGCTCGTGTGGGCTTTGACTGGGGAGAAGAAGCTCCGATGTGGAGCAAGGTCGAAGAAGAGATTGCCGAATGGAAAAAGGAGCTGGAAGCGGGAGAAAAGCAGGCAGCTTCCGAAGAACTGGGGGACGTGCTGTTTTCGCTCGTCAACGCAGCCCGTTTCCATAAAATAGATCCGGAAGAAGCGCTCCAGCAGACGAACCGCAAGTTCTCGAGACGGTTTCGATTTATTGAAGAACGCCTCGTACAGGAAAATCGCGATATAAAAAAAGAAAGCCTGGAGGATCTCGATAAACTCTGGGAAGAAGCAAAATTGACGGAAAGAAGAGGGTGACAGTATGCGTTTAGATAAGTATTTGAAAGTATCGAGACTGATTAAGCGCCGGACGATGGCGAAGGAAGTTGCTGATCAGGGACGAGTGCAGGTCAACGGCAGTAATGCAAAGGCAGGGACGGAAGTGAAAGTCGGAGATGAGCTGACCGTCCGTTTCGGTCAGAAAACAGTGAAGCTGAAAATTAACCGGACAGATGAAGCCGCCAAAAAGGCAGATGCTGCTTCTTTTTACGAAATTCTTTCTGAAGAGCGTCCAGAAGACTGAGAAAACACCTTCTCCCCTTGCTAGTAATACTTTCCTGTCATATGATAGGAGAAAAGGGTGAAGGAGGTCTGGTTATGAAAGATAAACGTTATCCTCAAGTGCGGAGGCTTACCTCTGAATATATTGAACATCAGGAAAAAATGCGCGAAGAAAAAGAGCGCAGGAAAAAAGGCCTGAAACGCCGTCTCAGTGTTTTTGGCGGAGCAATAGGTGCCTTTATGATTTTTGCAGTAATCACTCTTTTCCAGCAGCATAATGCGATTGAAAGTCAGGAACAGGAAAATTATCAGCTGGAAACGCAGCTCTCCGATATGAAGGAAGAAGGAACAGCGCTGGAAGAAGAAATTGAAGCGCTCCATAATCCGGAATATATTGCGGAACTGGCACGCCGCGACTACTTTTTAACGAAGCCGAACGAAACGCTCTTTCAGCTCCCGCGTGACGAGGAGCCGTCAGAATAAACCTTTCAGCTTCTTCCCGGCATTGAAGCCATTGGAAAAAGGTACAGGATAGATAGTACAGCCGCTTTAAAAATGGTATACAAATGAATTAATTTCCTAATAGTAGGCAGCCCTCTAAAAACGAATAAGGCAGCTGACCTCCGTTTCAGACGGACGCCTTCCCGAGCGCTTGTTTTCAGCTGACTTTTGCGAGAAGTACTTTTGCAAAAGCTGATCTTCAGACTGCGCTTTATCCTCCGGGAGAATCTTTGCGCCTTTCGCAGGCGTCTTGAAAATCGCCTCAGCAAAGCTTTTTAACTATTGGTAATGAAAAGCAGAAGATCTATACTCTAAAAACAATAACGAACATTAATAAAACTTATTGTGAAGGAGGGCCGCCCGTCCATGGCAGTTGAAGCAGGCAGGAATTATCAGGCGAAAGTTACTAAAATAACGAATTTTGGAGCATTTGTGCAGCTGGAGAGCGGCGAAAAAGGACTGGTACATATCAGCGAAATTGCTGCCGGCTTCGTAAAGGATATCCGGGAGCATCTAAGTGTCGGGGAAGAAGTTACCGTCCGGGTGCTGAAAGTTCAGGAGAACGGGAAAATCTCTTTTTCGATCCGTAAAGCCCTCGAGCCTGCCGGGGAGAAAGCAGCAGAAGACAAGCACCCGGATCCGAAGAAACAGCGGGAGAGTCCGGCTTTTTTTGAAGAGAAAATGAACCGGTTTTTAAAAGAGAGCGAAGAACGTCTGGCTGTCCTCCGAAAAAAGACGGCGGGGCAGCCGGGCAGTCAGCGGGAAAATAACCAGCAGGATTGAAGATGTGTCCGTCCCTGTGCAACCGAGGCGGCGCATCTTTTGTTTTGCATAAACAGCCAGCAAGGCGGGAGGTGGAGCTTCGATGGGAGCAAAAGCAGATAAAGTTATGGACGTCTGCCTGAGGGCAGGCGAAATTATGCTGACATACGGGGCGGAAACCTACCGCGTCGAAGAGACGATTGAGAGAATGGCTCAGGCCGCGGGCTTTACAAATGTGCATTGTTTCACAACGACGACCGGTATCTTTTTGTCATTTGAAGAACGAAAGGGTAAAGGCGATCTTATGCAGATGGTCCGCGTGGACAACCGCATGCAGGATTTAAATAAAGTTACTGAAGTAAATCAGGTCTCCCGGGAATTTACGTCCGGCATGCTTACGGTCCAGGAAGCGGAAAAGCGGCTTGAAGAAATATACCGTGCGAAAATCCAGTATCCGATATGGCTGATTCACTTTGGTGCGGGTATAGCAGGTGCGGGCTTTTCCTACCTTTTCGGAGGAGGACTGTTTGATTATATTCCGGCCTTTTTTGCAGCAATGCTTGCAAGTATTGCCCTTGTGGAAATAGAAGGCTACTTAAAAGTGCGTTTCGCTTCGGAAATAGCAGCCGCCTTTGTCGGCAGCTCCTCTGCGATCGCTTTTGTCATGCTCGGTCTGGGGCAGAATATTGATCAGATTATCATCGGTTCGCTCATGCCCCTCGTCCCGGGAGTGCCGCTTACGAATGCGGTACGGGACCTTTTATCCGGAGATTTACTGGCAGGTATGAGCCGGGGGGTGGAAGCCCTGCTTACTTCGTTGTCCATTGCGAGCGGGGTAGCACTGGCTATTTCGATATTTTTATAAAGGAGGGCGCGTATGGATCTTATATTGGAACTTATCATCACCTTTTTTGCGATCATAGGCTTTGGAATTATTTTTAGTGTGCCCCGACGCGTCCTTCTCATAGGGGGTCTGATCGGGGCATGGACGTGGTTTGCCCTGCAGACGGCTCTGGAGATCGGAGTAACGGATATAGTGGCAACGGTCATTGCTTCTTTTACAGCAGCAACAATTGCTCATTATCTGGCCCGTAAGCTGCAGATTCCGGCAACAACGCTTTCCATTCCCGGGATTCTTCCTCTCGTTCCGGGAAGTCTTGCTTATTTTACAATGCTTGCATTTGTAGAGGGAGAATATATTGAAGGACTGGAAAACGGGGTGCAGACAATGCTTCAGGCCGGGGGCATTGCTGCTGGTCTCGTCCTCGCGCTTTCTTTGTTTTCTTTCGGGAAAGGAATAGGCAACCGCTATGAAACAGGAGATCAATAGCTTTATCAAGCGTCACGGCCTGTTGACGAAAGGGGAAAAGGTGATTGCAGCGGTATCCGGCGGGCCTGACAGCGTGGCGATGCTGCATTATTTAAATTCGCTTGAACTGGACCTTATCGTGCTGCATATCCATCATCACGTCCGTCCGGAAGCGGATGAAGATGCCGCTTTTGTCGAAGCGGAAGCGCTGCGTCTGGAGCTGCCTTTTCTTTTGAAACATACCGATGTTCCGGTTCGTATGAAAGAGACGGGCCGGGGACTTCAGCAGACCGCCCGCACAGAAAGGTACAAGTTATTTGAAGAGGCTATGAAAGAAACAGGAGCAGAAAAAGTGGCAACGGCTCATCACGGAGATGATCAGGTGGAAACGATGCTGATGCGCTTCGTCCGCGGGAGTGTCCAGGGGATGAAAGGCATACCCGTACGGCGGAAGCTCAACGAAGGAGAAGTGATCCGCCCGCTTTTAGCGGTGACGAAAGCAGAAATTGAAGACTACTGCAGAGAGAGGAATCTCTGTTACCGGATGGACGCTTCGAATCAGAGTACAAGCTATCAGCGCAATCGATTACGCCTCTCTGTTCTCCCGGAACTGAAAAAAGAAAATCCGCGAATTCACGAAACGGCCCAATGGCAGTCGGAAATCCGCACCGAAGAAGAAGCCTATGTTCACGCCCAGGCTGAAAAAGCACTGACAGGGGCGATACATACCCGTACACGTAACGAAATTACGACGACGTATACGTCTTTTCAGAGAATTCCCTCTGCTTTACAAAGGAGATGCGTTCATCTACTATTGACTTATCTCAATCCCCAGACACTCTGGTCAAGACATCATATTGAAGAAGTCCACGCCCTTTTATCTGCCTTTAAACGACCCCGCCTTTCTTTTTCGGCCAACGGTATTTATGTGGAAAAGTCATACGATCAAATACGCGTGTTTACGGACCGCGTGGAGGAGGGAATTTTCCACCCTCATAAAGTCGAAGTGCCCGGAGAAACGCAGGTTCCCGGAGGTGTGCTGATGACGGGTGAAAAACCTTTCCCCGAAGCAGATACGTCTCTTGAAGTGTTCATAAAGTCCGCTGATCTGCCGCTTACGGTCCGTTCAAGACTTCCAGGAGACCGGATCGTCACGAAAGCGGGGACGAAGAAACTGAAAAAAATCTTTATTGATGCAAAAATTCCTGTAAAAGTACGGGCGCAGTGGCCCATTATTACAGACAGGCATGGTACAATACTATGGGTGCCGTTTTTGCAGTCTGTAAAACCACCGGAAGATTTTGATTACGATAGGCAGTCTGTTCACCTCGCTTTCAGAAAAAGCGGAAATTCTGCTATTTTAACTAGGAGGAATTAGAAGAATATGAGAGACGACATTCTGGAAGTGCTCATTTCCGAAAACGAGCTTCAGGACAAGGTATCAGAACTCGGAGCACAGCTGACGGAAGAATACGCGGATCGATTTCCGCTTGTAATCGGAATTTTAAAAGGTTCTCTTCCTTTTATGGGAGATTTGATGAAAAAGATTGATGCTCATCTGGAATATGACGTCATGGACGTATCCAGCTATGGGACAGGGTTTGTTTCCTCCGGGGAAGTGAAAATCGAAAAGGATTTAAATACGTCGATTGAGGGAAGAGACGTTATTATTGTAGAAGATATTATCGACAGCGGAAATACGCTGAAATACTTAACGGATTTGTTCAAGTACCGTAAAGCAAAATCGATTAAGATTGTCACGCTGCTGGATAAGCCGGATGGACGCCAGGTGGATATCTACCCCGACGCTGCCGGATTTGTTGTACCGGATGAATTTGTCGTAGGGTACGGGCTGGATTATATTGAACGCTACCGGAACCTCCCGTATATCGGAATTTTGAAACCGGAAGTTTATCAGAAGTAAATTTGTTGTGAAGAAAACAGTGGGTATGATACTATAAAAAAAGTGTATTTGACGTGGGAGGAGGTTCAGGATGAATCGAATATTTCGTAATACGATATTTTATTTGCTAATTTTTCTGGTTATCATCGGTATCGTCAGTATTTTTCAGGCGGACACGGATGAGACAACCCAGATGACGTTCAATGAGTTCGAGGAAGAACTTGCAGAAAACAACATTGAATCCTTGTCGATTCAACCAAATTTAGATGTATATTCAGCGAGGGGACAGCTTCGTGGAGCGGAGGAAGATGAATACTTCACAGTTAACATCCCTGATCTAGATACATTCATTGAAAACGTAGTAGCCCAGACCGGAGAACAGGGTATCACCGAACTGATGGTGGAAGAAGCGGATGAACCGAGCGGCTGGCTTAACTTTATGACCGCCATTATTCCGTTTGTCATTATCTTCATACTCTTTTTCTTCCTATTGAGCCAGGCTCAGGGCGGCGGAAGCAAAGTGATGAACTTCGGCAAGAGTAAAGCGAAGCTTGTCAGTGAAGAGAAAAAGAAAGCGCGCTTTAAAGACGTAGCCGGCGCAGATGAAGAAAAGCAGGAGCTTGAAGAAGTTGTAGACTTCCTTAAAGATCCACGTAAATTTGCGGAAATCGGCGCACGTATTCCAAAAGGGGTGCTGCTTGTCGGCCCTCCGGGAACAGGTAAAACCTTAATCGCCCGTGCCGTAGCAGGAGAAGCGGGAGTTCCGTTCTTCTCTATCAGCGGTTCCGACTTCGTAGAGATGTTTGTCGGTGTCGGTGCTTCCCGTGTACGTGACCTTTTCGAAAATGCGAAGAAAAATTCACCGTGTATTATCTTTATTGATGAGATTGACGCCGTCGGACGCCGTCGGGGCGCAGGTCTCGGCGGAGGACACGATGAGCGTGAACAGACTCTGAACCAGCTTCTCGTAGAGATGGATGGTTTCGGTGTCAACGAAGGAATTATTTTGATCGCAGCCACGAACCGTGCTGATATTCTTGACCCTGCTCTGCTTCGTCCGGGTCGATTTGACCGCCAGATTACGGTCGGGCGTCCGGATGTAAAAGGCCGCGAGCAGGTGCTGCAGGTCCACGTGAAAAACAAGCCGCTTGCAGATGACGTCGACTTAAAGGCGATTGCCCAGAGAACACCAGGCTTTGCCGGTGCCGATCTGGAGAACCTTCTGAACGAAGCTGCGCTTGTTGCTGCAAGAACAGATAAAACGAAAATTGACATGGCTTCCATTGATGAAGCTATTGACCGGACCATTGCCGGTCCGTCCAAGAAAAACAGAGTTATTTCTGCAAAAGAACGCAATATCGTGGCCCACCATGAGGCCGGTCATACCGTTGTCGGGGTAAGGCTTGAAAACGCTGATATCGTTCATAAGGTGACCATCGTT
Organism: Alkalicoccus halolimnae; assembly: GCF_008014775.2. Taxonomy (GTDB): domain Bacteria; phylum Bacillota; class Bacilli; order Bacillales; family Salisediminibacteriaceae; genus Alkalicoccus; species Alkalicoccus halolimnae. The sequence continues at coordinate 83,864 of NZ_CP144914.1, forward strand.
CCACGAGGCCAGGCCGGCGGATATGCGATGATGCTTCCTAAAGAAGACCGGTACTTTATGACGAAGCCGGAGTTGATTGATAAGATTATCGGTCTTCTCGGCGGACGCGTAGCGGAAGAGATCATGTTTAATGAAGTGAGCACCGGAGCTTCCAACGACTTCCAGAGAGCTACGGCGATTGCCCGTAAAATGATCATGGAATACGGGATGAGCGAAAAGCTTGGACCGGTTCAGTTTGGCAGCGGCCAGGGTGGAGAAGTCTTCCTTGGACGGGACATTAATAATGAACAGAATTACAGTGAAGCGATTGCTCATGAAATTGATCTGGAAGTACAGCACATTCTGAAAGAAGCTTATGCTACATGTAAGGAAATTCTCACCAAGCACAAAGAGAGCCTGCAGCTTGTAGCAGAAACGCTTCTTGAATATGAAACGCTTGATGCCAAACAGATCGAGTCACTCGTTTATCACGGAAAGCTTCCGGATGATCACTACGCTACAAAAAATGGCGAAGAAGAAAACCCGGAAACAATTGCGACAACAGAGGCGGAAGAAACGACGCTTTCGGAGAACAATCCGGAAAAAGCAGAAGAAAAACCGCTGGAGGAAGATTCAACCGACAACCGTAAGAGAGACGAATAAAAAGTGGAGGGGCGATTCATATTACAGGGCAGAGAGACTGCGGCTGAATATGAACGCTCCTCTTTTTTACCATGGTGCAGGAGGAGGCATCCGGATGAATCTTGTGATCGACATCGGCAATACAAAAATGGCTTTTGGTGTATTTGAAGAGGATACCCTGGTCTCCAACTGGTCTTTAAAAACAGATACGGATAAAACAGCAGATGAATACGCGCTGCTTCTTTACCAGATGTTCGGGATGCACGAAATAGCGCTGGAAGAATGCAAAGGGGCTATGGTCTGCTCTGTTGTTCCTCAGGCAGACCGGATCATGAAAGAGGTATTGGATGACCATTTCGATATTCCGCTTCACTTTGTTGGTCCGGGAGTGAAAACGGGGCTGAATATCCTCTACGAAAACCCGAGGGAAGTCGGCGCCGACCGGATTACCAATTCGGTAGCTGCTTTGGAAAAATACGGCCCTCCATTCATTGTGGTCGATTTTGGCACAGCTACGACGTACTGCTACGTCAATGAAAAAGGCCAGTATCTTGGCGGAGCGATTACTCCGGGAATGGGGATCGCAATCGACGCTCTGACACAGAAAGCGTCCAAACTGCCGCGGATCGAAACGGCTACAGCCGCCGGGAGAGTTATCGGCAGGAGCACAGTAGAAGCACTGCAGTCCGGATGCCGGTACGGGTTGATCAGCGAAGTGGAAGGGATGATTCTCCGCATCCAGCAGGAAGCAGGAAGAAAAGCCCCTGTAGTTGCGACAGGCCGGGAAGCCGGCTGGATTAAATCAGAAACTGCCGCGATTCAGTGGGAGGAAGAATTCCTGACGCTCGAAGGTCTGCAGTTTATTTACCAAAAAAATCAGGAACTATTTTCTTAAGGAGGAAAAAGTATGTCAGATTATTTAGTGAAGGCCTTAGCCTATGAAGACAAAATCAGAATTTATGCAATGCGCTCTACCGATATGGTGAAAGAGGCAGCCCGCAGGCACGATACGTGGCGCACGGCAACGGCGGTGCTCGGACGGTCCCTTACAGCAGGCACAATGATGGGAAGTATGCTCAAAGGAGACGAGAAGCTGACTATTAAAGTGGAGGGAAGCGGTCCGGCAAGCCCGATTATTGTCGATGCCACCGCACGAGGGACGGCACGGGGCTATATCAGCAACAGTCATGTCGATCCGGAGCGCCGCGAAAACGGCAAACTAAACGTAGCGGCCGCTGTCGGTACGGAAGGGTCGCTCTCCGTAGTAAAGGACCTCGGTATGCGTGATCATTTCACAGGAAGCGTTCCGCTCGTATCAGGAGAACTTGCTGAAGATTTCACCTACTATTTTGCAACTTCCGAACAGACCCCTTCCTCCGTCGGTCTGGGTGTGGTCGTCGGCAAAGACGATATCGTGGAAGGAGCGGGCGGTTTTATTCTGCAGATTATGCCGGGAGCGACAGAGGAAATTCTCGACCAGATAGAAAACCGGCTCCAGGCACTGCCGCCGATCTCGGCGATGATCAAACGCGGCGACACGCCGGAGCAGATCATTGAACAGCTTGCCGGGGAAGAAAACTACCGGCTGCTTGAAACAAAAGAAACCGCTTTTGAATGCCACTGCTCCAAGGAACGCATAATGACGGCACTGGCGAGCATTGATGGACAGGAACTGTATGCCATGATTCATGAAGACGGAGGAGCGGAAACGACCTGCCATTTCTGTAACGAGCAGTACTGGATTACGAAACAGGAACTTCAGGACATTCTGGACAGCCGAATGGCAGAGAAATAAGAGAGTTGCAATTTAAGGAAACTTTTGCTATTATCAACTTAATCAAAGTTAACTAATCACATTAAAATACTCAGGATTAAAAGAGGAGGCATTTTTCATGGCTAAAGTAGCAAATTCCATTACGGAACTGATTGGAGATACTCCGCTCGTTAAGCTGCAGCGGATGGTATCGGAAGAACATGCAGACGTTTATCTGAAACTTGAATATCAGAATCCGGGTGCAAGTGTTAAAGACCGGATCGCGCTTTCTATGATCGAAGCAGCAGAAGAGAAGGGTAATCTGAAACCGGGAGATACTATTCTTGAGCCGACAAGCGGTAACACGGGTATCGGCCTGGCAATGGTTGCGGCAGCAAAAGGCTATAAAAGCGTGCTCGTTATGCCGGACACGATGAGTATGGAGCGCCGCAATCTTCTGCGTGCCTACGGAGCGGATCTCGTTCTTACTCCAGGGCCGAAAGGAATGAAGGGTGCGATTGCCAAAGCGGTGGAACTGCAGCAGGAGCACGGATATTTCATGCCTCAGCAGTTTGAAAACGAAGCGAATCCAAAAATTCACCGGGAAACGACCGGTAAAGAACTGCTTGAGCAGGTGGGTGACCAGCTTGACGCTTTCGTATCCGGAATTGGTACAGGCGGAACGATCACCGGAGCAGGAGAAGTATTAAAGGAAAAATTCCCGAACCTGCACATTGTAGCACTGGAGCCCGAAGATTCGCCGATCCTTTCAGGCGGAACGCCGGGACCTCACAAAATTCAGGGGATCGGAGCAGGTTTTGTTCCTGCAATCCTTAATACAGATATCTTTGACGAAGTCATGCAGATTTCTACAGAGAAATCGTATGAGTATGCACGCCGGGCTGCGCGTGAAGAAGGAATTCTCGGAGGCGTATCTTCCGGATCCGCTATTTATGCTGCGCTCGAAGTAGCAAAGAAGCTCGGTAAAGGAAAGAAAGTCGTGGCCGTAGTGCCAAGTAATGGAGAGCGTTATCTCAGCACTCCGCTTTACCAGTTCGAGGATTAAACTTATTACGAGAAAACCCCCGCAGGCCGGAATCCCGAGCCTGCGGGGGTTTTTGTGAAGGGAAGATGATTGCACCTCGTCCTTGTCCCCCTTATAATAATGGGAGAAAAACAAGCTGGCAACGCAGTCAGGAGTGTAAATGATGAGTAATAAGAGAAAGCCTTCAGCGTCTGCCCATTCTCTGCAGGCAGACAGCCGGCACTGGTTCGATACGTATAGAATTCTTTCTGCAGATAAAGATAATCATATGCTTCTTGAAAGCGGACGTGGAGGCCGCTATTCGATTATAGGCCTCTCCCCTTTTGCAAAGCTCCGCGGAAAAGACAATCTGCTCACTGTTGAGCAGGGAGAAGAAACGTTCACTTATAAAGGGTCCCTGCTTTCCTCTCTTCGGAGCTGGCTTGCGTTTTATGAAGCGGAAAAAGAGCCATCGCTTCCTGATTTTCAGGGGGGTATTGCAGGGCAGTTCAGCTATGACCTCGTCCGAGAGTTTGAAGAGCTGCCCCGTAATGCCGCGGATGATCTGGCGACAGACGATGTCTTTCTGCTGGCTTTTGACGAAGTCTATGTGATCGATCATAAGCAGCAGCTCCGCTGGAATATTGTCGTTGACGAAGGGGAAGCGGAAAAACGGCTGCTGGAAATGGAGCGGAGCTGGCAGGAAGCCCAGACTGGAGTAGTTCCGGATTTCAAAGACAATGGAAAAGTGGACGCTTCCGCTTCCGAACGTTCTTTTTCAGAAGCAGAATTTGCAGAGGCGGTTAAAAAAACCCAGAACTATATCGTCCAGGGAGATGTGTTTCAGGTTAATTTATCCGTAAGGGAAGCGAGACCGCTCTCAGCCGAGCCGGTGCATATTTACAACTCGCTTCGCAGCATCAACCCATCTCCCTATATGGGCTACATGCACACTCCGGAGCTGCAGTACATCAGCGCTTCCCCTGAACTGCTCGTCAAAGTGAACGGGGACGAAGTGAGTACACGTCCGATTGCCGGGACCCGCTCCCGGGGCAGGGATGAAAAGGAAGACCGTGAGCTCGCAGAAACGCTGCTTGCGAACGAAAAGGAACGGGCGGAGCACATTATGCTCGTAGATCTGGAAAGAAACGACCTCGGCCGTGTCTGCGCTTACGGCACGGTGGAAGTCGATGAACTGATGGTTATTGAAAAATATTCGCACGTACAGCACATCGTTTCCAATGTGCGCGGAACGAAAGCGTCTGAAAATGATACGCTGGACGTTATTGCGGCGGCGTTCCCGGGGGGGACGATTACCGGGGCACCGAAAATCCGCACGATGGAAATTATTGAGGAACTGGAACCGGTACGCCGGGGTGCCTACACCGGCTCGATGGGCTGGATTGGTTTCAATAAGGATATGGAGTTAAATATTACGATCCGCACGATGATTGCAAAAGCAGGGAAAGCCTACGTTCAGGCGGGGGCGGGAATAGTTATTGATTCCATGCCTCAGGCGGAATACCGGGAATCCCTAAAAAAAGCCAAAGCCCTTTGGAAGGCAAAAGAGCAGAGTGAAGAAGAGCTTGAGCAGAGGAGGATTTTAAAATGATATTAATGATTGATAACTATGATTCCTTTACGTACAACCTGGTGCAGTATCTTGGAGAAATGGGACAGGAGCTGGAAGTCCGCCGTAATGACCAGATTACTGTAGAAGAAATTGCCGAAATGAACCCTGATTATTTAATGATTTCACCGGGCCCTTGTTCGCCGGACGAAGCAGGAATCTCTATGGAAGCGATCCGCGCTTTTGCCGGAAAGATTCCGATTTTCGGGGTCTGCCTCGGACACCAGTCCATTGCGCAGGTGTTCGGAGGAGATGTCGTAAGGGCGGAGAGACTGATGCACGGGAAAACGTCCCCGGTAAATCATGACGGGAAAACGATCTTTCAAGGTCTTGAGAATCCTTTCACCGCGACCCGCTACCACTCCTTAATCGTAAAGCGGGAAACACTTCCAGACTGCTTTGACATTACCGCTGAAACAGCAGAAGGGGAAATTATGGCTGTCCGTCACAAGGAACTGGCTGTAGAAGGTGTGCAGTTTCATCCGGAATCAATCATGACCAATACCGGCAAAGTTATCCTCCGTAACTTTCTCGATGTTTACAAGGAGAAAGATCAAGTATGTATCTCTACGTAAATGGAGAAATAAAGCCGGATCATGACGTACGTATTTCCCCCTATGAACACGGATTTCTTTACGGGGCAGGGTTGTTCGAGACATTCCGCACCTACGGGGGTGAACCTTTCTTATTAAAGGATCACCTGGCACGGCTCGAGGCAGGAGCCAGGGAGCTGGCCGTTGAACTTCCTGCTTCGTTTGAAGAAGAGATCCGGCAGGCCGCTGCCGATCTGCTGGAGGCGAATCAACTTGAAGATGCCTACTTCCGGCTCAACGTTTCCGGAGGCGCAGAAGGAGTCGGCCTTCCGGCTGCTATCTATGGAGAACCGCTGACGATTTTATATATCAAGCCGCTGCCGGATTTCTTACCGGAGCAGAAAGAAGTCCGCACGCTGAAACTGCGTCGCAATTCCCCGGAAGGAGCGGTGCGGAGAAAGTCGCACCATTATTTGAACAACATCCTTGCCAAAAGAGAAATACAGGAACATGGAAATACAGAAGGCATATTTTTGACGGAAAACGGGGTACTGTCTGAAGGCATTACATCAAACCTGTTTTTCGTAAAAAAGGACCAGCTTTATACACCGGATGAATCCTGCGGCTGCTTAAATGGCATTACCTCCCGTTTCGTCAAAGCAATAGCCGAAGAGCTCGGGCTCCGGGTGGTGGAAGGGCGCTTTTCATTGAAAAAAGCCCTCGAAGCCGACGAAGTTTTTTTAACGAACTCCATTCAGGAGATCGTGCCCGTTTCCGCATGGGATGAACACTTCTTTCCGGGAAGCAGCGGAGAAAAAACAACGCTTTTGCAAAGTGTCTACCGGTATGCGGCGGACAGGACAGAAAACCCCAATAGAAAGCCGGGTGGTAATGATGAATAAGGTCAAGAGCATGACGTGGGACGGTTTTGAGCTTAATTTTGACGAAAAGACGTATATTATGGGCATCTTAAACGTGACGCCTGATTCTTTTTCCGACGGCGGCAGTTACAAAGAAGCGAAAGCAGCGAAAGTCCGGGCAGAGAATATGGTTGCCGAAGGGGCGGATATTATTGATATCGGCGGCGAATCGACGCGTCCCGGCGCTGTAACTATAGACGCAGAAGAGGAGGCGGCCAGAGTGCTTCCGGCCATCAAAGCGGTAAGAAAAGCAGTCAGCGTGCCGATCTCCATCGATACGTATAAAGCCTCTGTCGCCGAAAAGGCGCTTCAGGCTGGAGCGAATATCATTAACGACGTCTGGGGAGCGAAAGCAGATAAAGAAATGGCTTCTGTCGCCGCCCGTTATGACGTGCCGATTATTCTCATGCACAACCGCGAAAGAGCAGAATACACCAGTCTGGTTGAAAATATAAAAGAAGACCTCGCGGAATCGGTTGATATCTGCCTGAAGAGCGGAGTAAAAAAAGAGCGGATCATTCTCGATCCGGGAGTCGGTTTTGCAAAATCCTACGAAGAAAACCTTCTCGTCATGCGCCACATGGAGGAATTTACAAATCTCGGATATCCCGTTCTTCTCGGGACTTCCCGAAAATCGTTAATCGCAAAAACTTTGGAACTTCCGGTGGATGAACGAATCGAAGGAACAGGGGCCACGGTCTGCCGCGGTATTGACCAGGGATGCGAAATGGTACGCGTGCATGACGTACTTGAAATCAGCCGTATGGCAAAAATGATGGATGCAATGATCGGCAAAGGTGGAAAACCACTCACTATGGCAGGAGGCGTATAGAATGGATAAAGTATATGTACAGGGGATGCGGTTTTACGGCTACCATGGAGCTTTTCACCAGGAAAATGAGCTCGGTCAGCGTTTTTACGCGGATATTATTCTGGAAATGGATGCGGAAAAGCCGGGACGGACCGATGACCTTGATGATACGGTAAACTATGCAAAAGTATATGAAGCAGCCAAAGAAGTCCTCGAAGGAGAGCCGGTTAAACTTGTCGAGACGCTGACATCACGAATTGCGAAGCTCGTTCTTCAGCGTTTCGCCGTAATCGAAGCAGTAACCGTGAAAGTTACCAAGCCTGACCCGCCGATTCCGGGACACTACGACTCGGTTGCTGTGGAAATCCGCCGTGAGCGGGGGTTTGAAAACCAGTGACGACAGCCTACCTCAGCCTCGGAGCCAACCTGGGGGAGCGCAGGGAACAGCTGGAGAGAGCCCTTTCTCTCCTCAGCGCCGAAGATGAAATCACCGTACTGGACGTCTCCTCTTTTTATGAAACGAAAGCAGTCGGTGTGACGGATCAGCCGGACTTTTTAAACATTGCTGCAGCGGTAGATACAGCGCTCTCCCCACTGAATCTGCTGGAGGTGACCCAGTCCATTGAAGCTGCCATAGGCCGTGAACGTAAGGAAAAGTGGGGGCCCCGCACGATCGACCTTGATATTCTGCTGTATGGAGAAGAGCACATAGATTTGGAGGCTCTTACCATTCCCCACCCCCGTATGACTGAAAGGGCGTTCGTACTCGTCCCTCTCGAGGAGATTGCTCCGGATCTGCGCATTCACGGGAGGAAAATCGAAGAATGGGTAAATGAAAAAGAGGATCGAAACGACGTTGTGAAAATTACGTAACAGGGTGCTGTACATGTTTTTTTCAATGAAGAACGAAAGAGGCAGAAGAAGAGGCTGTACGTGAAAGGCACAAACGAGCTTACTGATATACCAAAGAAGGACGACCCGCCATGCCATAGCTGAAATGCTGATTGATATCGGTGGCAGGCTGGAAGAAAAACAGCCTCAGGCAGCAGCCCTCAGGTTGACACAGCAGGGATAGTTGCCTATAATACGTGGAGATAATGAAAACTGCCGGCCAGGGTCGGCAGTTTTCTTCATGCGTTTATAAATGTTTTTTTATGGAAGAAAGCATAAATTATTATACACAGGAGATGATGAATGTGAGTCAGGAACTTGAAACCTCCGATCAAATGCAGGTGCGCAAGGAAAAGCTGCAGAACATGCTTGATCTGGGAATTGACCCATTCGGCGGTCGTTTTGAACGTACCCACGATGCAGCCGGAATAGTATCGCAGTATGACGACCTTTCAAAAGAAGAACTTGCTGAAACGGAAGTGCCGGTTACAATCGCTGGACGGATGATGACGAAAAGAGGCAAAGGAAAAGCAGGATTTGCCCACCTTCAGGACCTATCCGGGCAGATCCAGATTTATGTCAGGAAAGATGGAGTCGGGGAAGAGCAGTATGATCTGTTTACCCGGGCAGATATCGGGGATCTCCTTGGAATTGAGGGAGTTATCTTTAAAACAAAGGTCGGTGAAATTTCTGTCAAAGCAAGCAGGCTGGAATTCCTCTCCAAGTCCCTTCGGCCGCTCCCGGATAAATATCACGGTCTGAAAGACGTGGAACAGCGCTACCGTCAGCGCTATCTGGACTTAATCGTAAATCCGGAAGTGCGTGACACGTTCGTGCTGCGCAGCCGCATCCTGCAGTCGATGCGCCGGTATCTCGATGACCGGGGCTATCTGGAAGTAGAAACTCCGATGATGCACGCGATTCCAGGTGGAGCAACGGCACGCCCGTTCGTTACGCACCATAACGCCCTCGATATGACGCTTTATATGCGAATCGCGATCGAGCTGCACTTAAAGCGCCTGATCGTCGGCGGCCTGGAAAAAGTGTATGAAATCGGCCGCGTTTTCCGAAACGAAGGGGTATCGACCCGTCATAACCCGGAATTTACTATGATCGAACTTTATGAAGCATACGCAGATTATGAAGATATCATGACTCTTACAGAAAATCTCGTCGCTCATATTGCACGCGAGGTGCTTGGCACTACAAAAGCGGTTTACGGGGAAGAAGAAATTAACCTGGAACCAGCATGGAAGCGGGTTCACATGGTGGATATTATCAAAGAATATACAGGTGTGGACTTCTGGAAGGAAATGACAGACGAAGAAGCCCGTGCTCTTGCTAAAGAACATAAGGTGCCGGTGAAAGAGACGATGAAATTCGGCCATGTAGTAAACGAATTCTTTGAGGAGTTCGTAGAAGAAAATCTTATTCAGCCTACTTTCGTCTATGGTCATCCTCTTGACATTTCTCCTCTCGCTAAGAAAAATGCGCAGGATGGACGCTTCACCGATCGTTTCGAACTGTTTATCGTCGGAAGGGAACATGCCAATGCCTTTACCGAGCTTAACGATCCGGTGGATCAGCGTGAGCGTTTCGAATCTCAGCTCCTCGAGCGTGAGCAGGGAGATGAAGAAGCCCATATGATGGATGAGGACTTTCTGGAATCACTGGAATACGGGCTCCCTCCTACAGGGGGGCTCGGTATCGGGATTGACAGGCTCGTTATGCTCCTTACCAATTCATCCTCTATACGTGATGTTCTCCTCTTCCCGCAAATGCGTGACAGAGATGAGAGGCACGAAAAGGGAGAAGAATAAAACGGCACACAATACAGAAGCAGCTTTCTCCACGGATGGAGAAGGCTGCTTTTTTCGTTTTACGACAGGAGAGCTTGAGGATGTCTGAGTATGCTGCAGAAAAGAAACAAATAATAAAAAACAGTTTCTAACTGCTATAGTCGGGCCTGCTTGTTTTGTCCACGCTTGTAAAGACAAATACTATAGAAGTTTCCTGTTCAGTTTTTCCTTCCTTTTCGTAGGTGAATCGAGGTTGATAAAAACGAAAAAGGGAGACAGACGTCAAAGAGGCGGGGTGGTTTAAAAAAGAGGAAGCGGGGGCTGGAGCTTTAATTAACTTTATTTTCGCAGAATCGATCGCCTGAAAGCAGCGGCAGAGTTAAAATGTGGGCTCGGCTTAATAGGGAAAAGTTTTTTACAGGGCGGCTTTTCCCTCTAAGCTTTAATAAAAAAATATGGTGCTGTTTCTTCAATGAGAGGATCCTGACTAAATGTAGATATTAAAACAGGTCCGTATACTATATGCGGAGACGCGGAAGCTTGTGAGAAAAAAGATAAAACTTTATTGATCAAAACCTTGTCAAAGATGATTTAAACATGCTATATTATTACCTGTCGCCGCAAAACAGACCGGTGGCAAATAAATAAAGCATTTAAAACTTTTAAAAAAAGTTGTTGACGCGAAAGCGGCCAAATGCTATATTAATTAAGTCGCCAAAAACAGGCGGCGCTGTGATTTGCCCTTTGAAAACTAAACAAAAGACGATTGTGAAGGAAAAAGAGAATGAATCATTCTCTGTCAATTTATTATTAAAGAATCTTTAGCCAGATTCAGTTTTGAAAGCGAAGCATCCCGCTTCGCGATGTCAGAAGTTCAAACTTCGACGATTTATCGGAGAGTTTGATCCTGGCTCAGGACGAACGCTGGCGGCGTGCCTAATACATGCAAGTCGAGCGCAGGAAGCAGGCAGCGCCCTTCGGGGCAAAACCTGTGGAATGAGCGGCGGACGGGTGAGTAACACGTGGGCAACCTGCCTTCCAGGCCGGAATAACCCCGGGAAACCGGGGCTAATGCCGGATGATCAAGCGGCTCGCATGAGCGGCTTGTCAAAGGGGCGGAGACTTCGGTCTTCTCCCGCTGGAAGATGGGCCCGCGGCGCATTAGCTTGTTGGTGGGGTAACGGCCCACCAAGGCGACGATGCGTAGCCGACCTGAGAGGGTGATCGGCCACACTGGAACTGAGACACGGTCCAGACTCCTACGGGAGGCAGCAGTAGGGAATCATCCGCAATGGGCGAAAGCCTGACGGTGCAACGCCGCGTGAACGATGAAGGTTTTCGGATCGTAAAGTTCTGTTGTGAGGGAAGAACAAGTGCCGGTCGAACAGGCCGGCACCTTGACGGTACCTCACGAGAAAGCCCCGGCTAACTACGTGCCAGCAGCCGCGGTAATACGTAGGGGGCAAGCGTTGTCCGGAATTATTGGGCGTAAAGCGCACGCAGGCGGTCTCGTAAGTCTGATGTGAAAGCCCACGGCTCAACCGTGGAGGGTCATTGGAAACTGCAGGACTTGAGTGTAGGAGAGGAAAGTGGAATTCCACGTGTAGCGGTGAAATGCGTAGATATGTGGAGGAACACCAGTGGCGAAGGCGACTTTCTGGCCTACAACTGACGCTGAGGTGCGAAAGCGTGGGGAGCAAACAGGATTAGATACCCTGGTAGTCCACGCCGTAAACGTTGAGTGCTAGGTGTTAGGGGTTTCGATGCCCTTAGTGCCGAAGTTAACACATTAAGCACTCCGCCTGGGGAGTACGGCCGCAAGGCTGAAACTCAAAGGAATTGACGGGGGCCCGCACAAGCAGTGGAGCATGTGGTTTAATTCGACGCAACGCGAAGAACCTTACCAGGTCTTGACATCCTTTGAACACTCTGGAGACAGAGTTTTCCCCTTCGGGGGACAAAGTGACAGGTGGTGCATGGTTGTCGTCAGCTCGTGTCGTGAGATGTTGGGTTAAGTCCCGCAACGAGCGCAACCCTTGACCTTAGTTGCCAGCATTTGGTTGGGCACTCTAAGGTGACTGCCGGTGATAAACCGGAGGAAGGTGGGGACGACGTCAAATCATCATGCCCCTTATGACCTGGGCTACACACGTGCTACAATGGATGGTACAAAGGGCAGCGAAGCCGCGAGGTGGAGCGAATCCCAGAAAGCCATTCTCAGTTCGGATTGCAGGCTGCAACTCGCCTGCATGAAGCCGGAATTGCTAGTAATCGCGGATCAGCATGCCGCGGTGAATACGTTCCCGGGCCTTGTACACACCGCCCGTCACACCACGAGAGTTTGTAACACCCGAAGTCGGTGAGGCAACCCTTTTTGGGACCCAGCCGCCGAAGGTGGGACAGATGATTGGGGTGAAGTCGTAACAAGGTATCCGTACCGGAAGGTGCGGATGGATCACCTCCTTTCTAAGGAGCTCGAGTAAGCTCACTTATCGATTCCTTCCTTTCGTTCTTTTGTTTAGTTTTGAGAGGGTTAACACCTCTCGGCCGGCTCTTTTTTTTCGGCTTTCTTCTGCTTGGCGGAAGGAAGAAAGGAAAGAAAAAGACGGTCCGCAAGCCTCTGTCCTTTGAAAACTGGATAACGTAATGTATGAACAATCAATCACCGGAAACAAGGTCTATTGGTCCGGGGTCCGCCCCGTGACGAAGAAACGAGTTTCCGAGTGTCTTAGAATATCGCCAAGACGATCGAATGACGTCCACTGCCTCCCTCAGGGGGGCAGCTGGTTAAGCTAGAAAGGGCGCACGGTGGATGCCTTGGCACTAGGAGCCGATGAAGGACGGGACGAACACCGATATGCTTCGGGGAGCTGTAAGTAAGCGTTGATCCGAAGATTTCCGAATGGGGGAACCCCGTATCCGTAATGGGATACGATCCACACCTGAATCCATAAGGTGTGTGATGGCAGACCCGGGGAACTGAAACATCTCAGTACCCGGAGGAAGAGAAAGCAAATGCGATTTCCTGAGTAGCGGCGAGCGAAACGGAAACAGCCCAAACCAGAAGGCTTGCCTTCTGGGGTTGTAGGACACTCCATACGGAGTTACAAAGAGAGGGTATAGAGGAAGCGGCCTGGAACGGCCCGCAGGATAAGGTAACAGCCCTGTACTCGACATGCCCCCTCCTCCGGAGTGGATCCTGAGTACGGCGGGACACGTGAAACCCCGTCGGAATCCGGGAGGACCATCTCCCAAGGCTAAATACTCCCTAGTGACCGATAGTGCACCAGTACCGTGAGGGAAAGGTGAAAAGTACCCCGAAAGGGGAGTGAAAGAGATCTTGAAACCGTGTGCCTACAAGTAGTTGGAGCCCGTTTATGGGTGACAGCGTGCCTTTTGTAGAATGAACCGGCGAGTTACGATGACGTGCCAGGTTAAGTCGATAAGACGGAGCCGCAGCGAAAGCGAGTCTGAACAGGGCGCTTTGAGTACGTCGTTGTAGACCCGAAACCGGGTGATCTACCCATGTCCAGGGTGAAGTCCAGGTAACACTGGATGGAGGCCCGAACCCACGCACGTTGAAAAGTGCGGGGATGAGGTGTGGGTAGGGGTGAAATGCCAATCGAACTCGGACATAGCTGGTTCTCCCCGAAATAGCTTTAGGGCTAGCCTCGAGGGATAGAGTGTTGGAGGTAGAGCACTGATTGGACTAGGGGTCCCTACAGGATTACCGAATTCAGTCAAACTCCGAATGCCAATCACTTATCCTCGGGAGTCAGACTGCGAGTGCTAAGATCCGTAGTCAAGAGGGAAACAGCCCAGACCATCAGCTAAGGTCCCCAAGTATACGTTAAGTGGAAAAGGATGTGGAGTTGCTTAGACAACCAGGATGTTGGCTTAGAAGCAGCCATCATTGAAAGAGTGCGTAATAGCTCACTGGTCGAGTGACTCTGCGCCGAAAATGTACCGGGGCTAAACGTATCACCGAAGCTATGGACAAAACACCTTCGGGTGTTCTGTGGTAGGGGAGCGTTCCAGGGGCATCGAAGCCGGACCGGAAGGACCGGTGGAGCGCCTGGAAGTGAGAATGCCGGTATGAGTAGCGAAAAGAGGGGTGAGAATCCCCTCCGTCGAAAGCCTAAGGGTTCCTGAGGAAGGCTCGTCCGCTCAGGGTTAGTCGGGTCCTAAGCCGAGGCCGAAAGGCGTAGGCGATGGAAAACAGGTCGATATTCCTGTACCACCACGTTTCCGTTTGAGCAATGGGGGGACGCAGGAAGGCAGGGCAAGCGCACCGCTGGATGTGTGCGCCGAAGCAGTAAGGCTGGAACACAGGGAAATCCGTGTTCTGTTAAGGCTGAGCTGTGACCGCGAGGGAAATTTAGTACCGAAGTGCCTGCACCTACACTGCCAAGAAAAGCCTCTAGCGAGGAAACTGGTGCCCGTACCGTAAACCGACACAGGTAGGCGGGAAGAGAATTCTAAGACGCGCGGGAGAACTCTCGTTAAGGAACTCGGCAAAATGACTCCGTAACTTCGGGAGAAGGAGTGCTCCCTGGGGTTCATAGCCCAGGGGAGCCGCAGTGAATAGGCCCAAACGACTGTTTATCAAAAACACAGGTCTCTGCGAAGCCGCAAGGCGAAGTATAGGGGCTGACACCTGCCCGGTGCTGGAAGGTTAAGAGGAGGGGTTATCCCTTACGGGAGAAGCTCCGAATTGAAGCCCCAGTAAACGGCGGCCGTAACTATAACGGTCCTAAGGTAGCGAAATTCCTTGTCGGGTAAGTTCCGACCCGCACGAAAGGTGCAACGATTTGGGCACTGTCTCAACGAGAGACCCGGTGAAATTATATTACCTGTGAAGATGCAGGTTACCCGCGACAGGACGGAAAGACCCCATGGAGCTTTACTGCAGCTTGATATTGGGTGTCGGAACAGCTTGTACAGGATAGGTAGGAGCCTTGGAAACCGGAGCGCCAGCTTCGGTGGAGGCATCGGTGGGATACTACCCTGGCTGTTTTGACATCCTAACCTCGACCCGTGATCCGGGTCAGGGACAGTGTCAGGTGGGCAGTTTGACTGGGGCGGTCGCCTCCTAAACAGTAACGGAGGCGCCCAAAGGTTCCCTCAGAATGGTTGGAAATCATTCGCAGAGTGCAAAGGCATAAGGGAGCTTGACTGCGAGACAGACAGGTCGAGCAGGGACGAAAGTCGGGCTTAGTGATCCGGCGGCACCGTATGGAAGGGCCGTCGCTCAACGGATAAAAGCTACCCTGGGGATAACAGGCTAATCTCTCCCAAGAGTCCACATCGACGGGGAGGTTTGGCACCTCGATGTCGGCTCGTCGCATCCTGGGGCTGAAGTAGGTCCCAAGGGTTGGGCTGTTCGCCCATTAAAGCGGCACGCGAGCTGGGTTCAGAACGTCGTGAGACAGTTCGGTCCCTATCCGTCGCGGGCGCAGGAAATTTGAGAGGAGCTGTCCTTAGTACGAGAGGACCGGGATGGACACACCGCTGGTGTACCAGTTGTTCCGCCAGGAGCATCGCTGGGTAGCTACGTGTGGACGGGATAAGTGCTGAAAGCATCTAAGCATGAAGCCCCCCTCAAGATGAGATTTCCCATCCCAAGTGATTGGGAGTAAGATCCCTCTGAGACGAAGAGGTAGATAGGTCTCGTGTGGAAGCGTGGCGACACGTGAAGCTGAGAGATACTAATCGATCGAGGGCTTAACCAAAAAAAGAAGATAATTCGACGACACCGATTGAAGGGTTCATACACCCCCGTTATCCAGTTTTGAGTGGACAGCTCCAACCCCACCCAGGGCGCACAGGCCCGGAACAAAAGGGTTGAAAAAACAAAAAAGATCCAGTGACGAAAGCGGAGAGGTCACACCCGTTCCCATGCCGAACACGGAAGTTAAGCTCTCCAGCGCCAATGATAGTTGGGGGCTCTCCCCCTGCAAAAGTAGGACGTCGCTGGGTTTTAATATGGAGGATTAGCTCAGTTGGGAGAGCACCTGCCTTACAAGCAGGGGGTCGGCAGTTCGAGCCTGTCATCCTCCACCATTATTACCTTTCCAGTTTAATATTGCTGGCCTAGCTCAATTGGTAGAGCAACTGACTTGTAATCAGTAGGTTGGGGGTTCAAGTCCTCTGGCCAGCACCATTTTTCAAGAGCCATTAGCTCAGTTGGTAGAGCATCTGACTTTTAATCAGAGGGTCGGAGGTTCGAATCCTCCATGGCTCACCATTTTTTTGCGGGTGTGGCGGAATTGGCAGACGCGCTAGATTTAGGATCTAGTGTCTTCGGACGTGGGGGTTCAAGTCCCTTCACCCGCACCATACAAGCGGAAGTAGTTCAGTGGTAGAACATCACCTTGCCAAGGTGGGGGTCGCGAGTTCGAATCTCGTCTTCCGCTCCAATCGTACCACCAAAACCCTTTGCCGGGGTGGTGGAATTGGCAGACACACAGGACTTAAAATCCTGCGGTAATTATATTACCGTGCCGGTTCAAGTCCGGCCCTCGGCACCAATGACATTTATATGCGCCCGTAGCTCAATTGGATAGAGCGTCTGACTACGGATCAGAAGGCTAGGGGTTCGACTCCTCTCGGGCGCGCCATTAACGGGAAGTAGCTCAGCTTGGCAGAGCACTTGGTTTGGGACCAAGGGGTCGCAGGTTCAAATCCTGTCTTCCCGACCACTAAATGGGGCCTTAGCTCAGCTGGGAGAGCGCCTGCTTTGCACGCAGGAGGTCAGCGGTTCGATCCCGCTAGGCTCCACCATTTGATCTTTGAAAACTAAACAAAAGACGATTGTGAAGGAAAAAAGAGAATGAATCATTCTCTGTCAATTTATTATTAAAGAATCTTTAGCCAGATTCAGTTTTGAAAGCGAAGCATCCCGCTTCGCGATGTCAGAAGTTCAAACTTCGACGATTTATCGGAGAGTTTGATCCTGGCTCAGGACGAACGCTGGCGGCGTGCCTAATACATGCAAGTCGAGCGCAGGAAGCAGGCAGCGCCCTTCGGGGCAAAACCTGTGGAATGAGCGGCGGACGGGTGAGTAACACGTGGGCAACCTGCCTTCCAGGCCGGAATAACCCCGGGAAACCGGGGCTAATGCCGGATGATCAAGCGGCTCGCATGAGCGGCTTGTCAAAGGGGCGGAGACTTCGGTCTCCTCCCGCTGGAAGATGGGCCCGCGGCGCATTAGCTTGTTGGTGGGGTAACGGCCCACCAAGGCGACGATGCGTAGCCGACCTGAGAGGGTGATCGGCCACACTGGAACTGAGACACGGTCCAGACTCCTACGGGAGGCAGCAGTAGGGAATCATCCGCAATGGGCGAAAGCCTGACGGTGCAACGCCGCGTGAACGATGAAGGTTTTCGGATCGTAAAGTTCTGTTGTGAGGGAAGAACAAGTGCCGGTCGAACAGGCCGGCACCTTGACGGTACCTCACGAGAAAGCCCCGGCTAACTACGTGCCAGCAGCCGCGGTAATACGTAGGGGGCAAGCGTTGTCCGGAATTATTGGGCGTAAAGCGCACGCAGGCGGTCTCGTAAGTCTGATGTGAAAGCCCACGGCTCAACCGTGGAGGGTCATTGGAAACTGCAGGACTTGAGTGTAGGAGAGGAAAGTGGAATTCCACGTGTAGCGGTGAAATGCGTAGATATGTGGAGGAACACCAGTGGCGAAGGCGACTTTCTGGCCTACAACTGACGCTGAGGTGCGAAAGCGTGGGGAGCAAACAGGATTAGATACCCTGGTAGTCCACGCCGTAAACGTTGAGTGCTAGGTGTTAGGGGTTTCGATGCCCTTAGTGCCGAAGTTAACACATTAAGCACTCCGCCTGGGGAGTACGGCCGCAAGGCTGAAACTCAAAGGAATTGACGGGGGCCCGCACAAGCAGTGGAGCATGTGGTTTAATTCGACGCAACGCGAAGAACCTTACCAGGTCTTGACATCCTTTGAACACTCTGGAGACAGAGTTTTCCCCTTCGGGGGACAAAGTGACAGGTGGTGCATGGTTGTCGTCAGCTCGTGTCGTGAGATGTTGGGTTAAGTCCCGCAACGAGCGCAACCCTTGACCTTAGTTGCCAGCATTTGGTTGGGCACTCTAAGGTGACTGCCGGTGATAAACCGGAGGAAGGTGGGGACGACGTCAAATCATCATGCCCCTTATGACCTGGGCTACACACGTGCTACAATGGATGGTACAAAGGGCAGCGAAGCCGCGAGGTGGAGCGAATCCCAGAAAGCCATTCTCAGTTCGGATTGCAGGCTGCAACTCGCCTGCATGAAGCCGGAATTGCTAGTAATCGCGGATCAGCATGCCGCGGTGAATACGTTCCCGGGCCTTGTACACACCGCCCGTCACACCACGAGAGTTTGTAACACCCGAAGTCGGTGAGGCAACCCTTTTTGGGACCCAGCCGCCGAAGGTGGGACAGATGATTGGGGTGAAGTCGTAACAAGGTATCCGTACCGGAAGGTGCGGATGGATCACCTCCTTTCTAAGGAGCTCGAGTAAGCTCACTTATCGATTTCCTTCCTTTCGTTCTTTTGTTTAGTTTTGAGAGATCATTTTAGATCACTCTAAAAATCGCATTTAAGATGGGCCTGTAGCTCAGCTGGTTAGAGCGCACGCCTGATAAGCGTGAGGTCGGTGGTTCGAGTCCACTCAGGCCCACCATTTTGAATGTCTTTATATAGTTTGGGGCCTTAGCTCAGCTGGGAGAGCGCCTGCTTTGCACGCAGGAGGTCAGCGGTTCGATCCCGCTAGGCTCCACCAATATCTGTCCTTTGAAAACTGGATAACGTAATGTATGAACAATCAATCACCGGAAACAAGGTCTATTGGTCCGGGGTCCGCCCCGTGACGAAGAAACGAGTTTCCGAGTGTCTTAGAATATCGCCAAGACGATCGAATGACGTCCACTGCCTCCCTCAGGGGGGCAGCTGGTTAAGCTAGAAAGGGCGCACGGTGGATGCCTTGGCACTAGGAGCCGATGAAGGACGGGACGAACACCGATATGCTTCGGGGAGCTGTAAGTAAGCGTCGATCCGAAGATTTCCGAATGGGGGAACCCCGTATCCGTAATGGGATACGATCCACACCTGAATCCATAAGGTGTGTGATGGCAGACCCGGGGAACTGAAACATCTCAGTACCCGGAGGAAGAGAAAGCAAATGCGATTTCCTGAGTAGCGGCGAGCGAAACGGAAACAGCCCAAACCAGAAGGCTTGCCTTCTGGGGTTGTAGGACACTCCATACGGAGTTACAAAGAGAGGGTATAGAGGAAGCGGCCTGGAACGGCCCGCAGGATAAGGTAACAGCCCTGTACTCGACATGCCCCCTCCTCCGGAGTGGATCCTGAGTACGGCGGGACACGTGAAACCCCGTCGGAATCCGGGAGGACCATCTCCCAAGGCTAAATACTCCCTAGTGACCGATAGTGCACCAGTACCGTGAGGGAAAGGTGAAAAGTACCCCGAAAGGGGAGTGAAAGAGATCTTGAAACCGTGTGCCTACAAGTAGTTGGAGCCCGTTTATGGGTGACAGCGTGCCTTTTGTAGAATGAACCGGCGAGTTACGATGACGTGCCAGGTTAAGTCGATAAGACGGAGCCGCAGCGAAAGCGAGTCTGAACAGGGCGCTTTGAGTACGTCGTTGTAGACCCGAAACCGGGTGATCTACCCATGTCCAGGGTGAAGTCCAGGTAACACTGGATGGAGGCCCGAACCCACGCACGTTGAAAAGTGCGGGGATGAGGTGTGGGTAGGGGTGAAATGCCAATCGAACTCGGACATAGCTGGTTCTCCCCGAAATAGCTTTAGGGCTAGCCTCGAGGGATAGAGTGTTGGAGGTAGAGCACTGATTGGACTAGGGGTCCCTACAGGATTACCGAATTCAGTCAAACTCCGAATGCCAATCACTTATCCTCGGGAGTCAGACTGCGAGTGCTAAGATCCGTAGTCAAGAGGGAAACAGCCCAGACCATCAGCTAAGGTCCCCAAGTATACGTTAAGTGGAAAAGGATGTGGAGTTGCTTAGACAACCAGGATGTTGGCTTAGAAGCAGCCATCATTGAAAGAGTGCGTAATAGCTCACTGGTCGAGTGACTCTGCGCCGAAAATGTACCGGGGCTAAACGTATCACCGAAGCTATGGACAAAACACCTTCGGGTGTTCTGTGGTAGGGGAGCGTTCCAGGGGCATCGAAGCCGGACCGGAAGGACCGGTGGAGCGCCTGGAAGTGAGAATGCCGGTATGAGTAGCGAAAAGAGGGGTGAGAATCCCCTCCGTCGAAAGCCTAAGGGTTCCTGAGGAAGGCTCGTCCGCTCAGGGTTAGTCGGGTCCTAAGCCGAGGCCGAAAGGCGTAGGCGATGGAAAACAGGTCGATATTCCTGTACCACCACGTTTCCGTTTGAGCAATGGGGGGACGCAGGAAGGCAGGGCAAGCGCACCGCTGGACGTGTGCGCCGAAGCAGGGAGGCTGGAACACAGGGAAATCCGTGTTCTGTTAAGGCTGAGCTGTGACCGCGAGGGAAATTTAGTACCGAAGTGCCTGCACCTACACTGCCAAGAAAAGCCTCTAGCGAGGAAACTGGTGCCCGTACCGTAAACCGACACAGGTAGGCGGGAAGAGAATTCTAAGACGCGCGGGAGAACTCTCGTTAAGGAACTCGGCAAAATGACTCCGTAACTTCGGGAGAAGGAGTGCTCCCTGGGGTTCATAGCCCAGGGGAGCCGCAGTGAATAGGCCCAAACGACTGTTTATCAAAAACACAGGTCTCTGCGAAGCCGCAAGGCGAAGTATAGGGGCTGACACCTGCCCGGTGCTGGAAGGTTAAGAGGAGGGGTTATCCCTTACGGGAGAAGCTCCGAATTGAAGCCCCAGTAAACGGCGGCCGTAACTATAACGGTCCTAAGGTAGCGAAATTCCTTGTCGGGTAAGTTCCGACCCGCACGAAAGGTGCAACGATTTGGGCACTGTCTCAACGAGAGACCCGGTGAAATTATATTACCTGTGAAGATGCAGGTTACCCGCGACAGGACGGAAAGACCCCATGGAGCTTTACTGCAGCTTGATATTGGGTGTCGGAACAGCTTGTACAGGATAGGTAGGAGCCTTGGAAACCGGAGCGCCAGCTTCGGTGGAGGCATCGGTGGGATACTACCCTGGCTGTTTTGACATCCTAACCTCGACCCGTGATCCGGGTCAGGGACAGTGTCAGGTGGGCAGTTTGACTGGGGCGGTCGCCTCCTAAACAGTAACGGAGGCGCCCAAAGGTTCCCTCAGAATGGTTGGAAATCATTCGCAGAGTGCAAAGGCATAAGGGAGCTTGACTGCGAGACAGACAGGTCGAGCAGGGACGAAAGTCGGGCTTAGTGATCCGGCGGCACCGTATGGAAGGGCCGTCGCTCAACGGATAAAAGCTACCCTGGGGATAACAGGCTAATCTCTCCCAAGAGTCCACATCGACGGGGAGGTTTGGCACCTCGATGTCGGCTCGTCGCATCCTGGGGCTGAAGTAGGTCCCAAGGGTTGGGCTGTTCGCCCATTAAAGCGGCACGCGAGCTGGGTTCAGAACGTCGTGAGACAGTTCGGTCCCTATCCGTCGCGGGCGCAGGAAATTTGAGAGGAGCTGTCCTTAGTACGAGAGGACCGGGATGGACACACCGCTGGTGTACCAGTTGTTCCGCCAGGAGCATCGCTGGGTAGCTACGTGTGGACGGGATAAGTGCTGAAAGCATCTAAGCATGAAGCCCCCCTCAAGATGAGATTTCCCATCCCAAGTGATTGGGAGTAAGATCCCTCTGAGACGAAGAGGTAGATAGGTCTCGTGTGGAAGCGTGGCGACACGTGAAGCTGAGAGATACTAATCGATCGAGGGCTTAACCAAAAAAATAAAGATAATTCGAAGACACCGATTGAAGGGTTCATACACCCCCGTTATCCAGTTTTGAGCGGACAGCTCCAGTACCCGAAACGGCCGTCAGGCGCGCTTGTGGGGAAACCCAAACAAAAAAGATCCAGTGACGAAAGCGGAGAGGTCACACCCGTTCCCATGCCGAACACGGAAGTTAAGCTCTCCAGCGCCAATGATAGTTGGGGGCTCTCCCCCTGCAAAAGTAGGACGTCGCTGGGTCACCCGGCACGCAGCCCCCGAGCTGCGTGCTTTTTTGTGTGGATCTTACAAAGTTAAGCATTGTTTTCTGAGGAAAATTACAGAATTAAAGCTTTTTCCAGCTGTCTGAAAGGGCGGTCGTGAAAATACAGTTGATAAAAAGCAAAATAATCTTTTTCAGACATCTGAAATAAAGGGAGACCTTCTGAATTAACGACAGCTGAAGTTAAGAAAGAAAGCTTTTTAATACATACATATTAGTGACATATAAAACATAGTGTAAAAAAATGATAATTCTGAATATTCTATTTAAGGAATATTCTTTTTGTGGTATATTCAATATATGGAAAAGATATTGTATGCTTTGTCTGAACCGAAACGAACAGCTATTGTTGAACTGCTGCGGGAAGGTCCTCTGACAGTTGGAGAAATAGCCGCAAAGCTTAGTATTCAGCAGCCGCAGGTGTCTAAACATCTTCGTGTGTTGTATGAAGCGGGGCTGGTAAAAATTTATCCGCTGGCTAATAAAAGAATTTATGAGCTGAATCCAGAAGGTCTGCAGGAATTGGATGAATGGATCAATACTTTCAGGGAGCTCTGGGAAAAAAGGTTTGACCGTCTGGAAAGTTACTTAAAAGAATCAGGAAAGGAGAAAGGTTAAAAAGGGTACAGGTTGAAGCTCGACGGTCTGTTATTTTGAAAAGAGAAGCTGGTTTTTATTGAATGGTTATTGTTGTTCTCCGTTGAAATTTTTTTCCGCTCCTTGGTGTTGTTTTGCACGTGGAGAAAAAAAGCCGACTGTTTTTGGGGACGTCGAATAGAAAGGAAGATAAAAATGAGTGAATCTCTTAGAAGAAATAATACGAAAAGTCGGGAAGAGGGCAGGAATCTAATTATCGAACGGACGTTTAATGTTTCAAAAGACATGCTTTTTCAAATTTACTCTTCTTCTGCCCATTTGGAACAGTGGTGGGGTCCACGCGGCTGGGAAACAACGAATTACAAGTTTGACTTCCGTCCGGAGGGAGTATGGCATTACTGTATGAGATGTGCCGATGAATCGCAGGGAGAATTCTACGGTCAGGAAGCCTGGGGAAAGGGTATTTTCAAAGAAATAGTGGAAAATGAAAAGATTGTCTATACAGACATGTTTTCAGACAAGGAAGGCAATATGGACGACCGCTTTCCATCTGTGCTTGTTACCATTATGTTTAAAGAAGCAGACGCAGGTTCCGTGCTTCATGTGTACAGCGAATTTCCGACGAAAGAAGATATGCAGAAACTGAAAGATATGGGAATGGTTGAAGGTTTTACTTCTCAGCTGGATCGTCTGGAAGAATATCTGGACGAGATTTCCTGAATTTTTTTCTCCCTATTTTATATGACTATTCCCGGAGCAGGCCTGAACAGGCTGCTCTTTTTTGTGCCGGTAACTCTCGCCGCTTCTGGTGTTCCCTCCTTCTCTGTCACACACCGCTGTATTAAGGTTTTCCAATCTAAAAAACCACGTTTTTTCAAGAGTACTACTTATAAATCTGCCCAATAAATTTCATGATTAATGAAGCCTGAGAAGTGGAATAGATAACAATGGACAGAAAAGGTCAGGAAAACTGAGAAGGTCCCCTTTGCAATTTGCTTGAATCTGCAGATAAAATAGTTATAATAAAAATATAGTCAAATATAGTCAAAGTCAATTTCAAATAAATGAGGCGGCAGGAAACAGGATTTTTCTGCAAAGGGAGGGGGATGCGATGCGAAATATTTCGGATGTCATTGAACAGTATTTAAAGCAGATTATAGAAGGAAACGAATCTGCTCTCATTGAAGTGAAACGAAGTGAGCTTGCAAGTCAGTTTGAATGTGTCCCTTCACAGATAAATTACGTCATCCGTACCCGCTTTACAGAAGAAAAAGGCTATGTCGTCGAGAGTAAACGTGGAGGCGGAGGATATATCCGTATCATCAAGGTGGAACTTGATAATCACCTCGCCGTTTACGATCAGCTGCTCAGTTTAGTAGGCTCGAGCATGAGTCAGCATGCAGCAGAAAGCATGATTGAGCGTCTTGAAGAGGAAGAGGCTGTAACATCCCGGGAAGCAAAGCTGATGAAGTCAGTAATTGACAGGGAAGTTCTTGCTGTACCCCTCCCCTCCAGAGACCAGTTCAGAGCCAGGATGATGATGGCGATGCTCAAAACGTTAAAATATAAGATGTCGATTATGTAAAGGAGGGATCGGATGCTGTGTCAGGAATGCCAGGAGCGTGAAGCCTCCCTGCATTTTACAAAAATAATCAATGGGGAAAAAACGGAGTTTCATTTTTGTGAAATCTGCGCGAAAGATAAAGGGGAGAATCTCTCCGGTGGAAATAATTTCTCGATTCATAAGCTGTTATCCGGACTGCTGGATACCGGTCAGGCTTTATCTTCTCAAAAGTCCGGGCGCAAAACGCAGCAGCCCAAACCGGATATCCGCTGTGAAACGTGCGGGATGACTTATAAAAAGTTTACTGAAATCGGCCGGTTCGGATGTGCCGACTGCTATACACATTTTGATGCAAAACTTGATCCCGTGTTCCGCCGTATTCACGGAGGAAACACTGTCCATGCAGGGAAAATTCCGAAAAGAAAAGGGGAAGACATGCATGTTTACCGGGAAATTGAAAATTTGAAAACGGAAATGCAGAAGCAGATTGCCGAAGAAGAATTCGAGCAGGCGGCAGAAACCCGCGATAAAATCCGCGGACTGGAAGACTCCTTGAAGAAGAAAGGAGGAGATGCTTCATGACGCTGAAATCATTTATGAATGACGCTATCAGCCCCTGGATGAAAAATGAAGGACCGGAAGCTGATATCGTCATCAGCAGCCGTATCCGCCTGGCAAGAAATCTGGGAAGCGTTCCATTTCCGATTATTGCTTCCGGAGAACAGCTGAAAGGGATAACAAATCAGGTGGAGAAGAACTTTCCCGGCAGCTCCAAGGAAAAGTTTGGAAAACTGTCCTTCTTACAAATGAGCGACTTAAATGATAATGAAAAAAGAATTCTCGTCGAAAAGCACCTCGTCAGTCCGAACCTGATGAATAAATCAGAGAATAGAGCGGTACTGCTGAGTGAAAACGAATCGCTCAGTGTGATGGTGAACGAAGAGGATCATTTTCGGATTCAGTGCCTCTTCTCAGGCTTTCAGCTTGAAGAAGGGCTTGCTTATGCGAACGTGATGGACGACTGGATGGAAGAAAAGTTTGATTTTGCTTTTGATGAACGAAGAGGGTATTTAACCAGCTGTCCAACAAATGTAGGGACCGGCCTTCGATCTTCTGTAATGATGCACCTCCCGGCACTTGTAATGACAAAACAGCTGAACCGTATACTGCCGGCGATTAATCAGCTCGGACTCGTCGTACGTGGAATATACGGGGAAGGCAGCGAAGCGCTTGGTAATCTTTATCAAATTTCCAATCAGACGACGCTGGGCGCTTCTGAGCAGGATATAGTGAAAGACCTGCGCAGCGTTGTTTCCCAGCTGATTGAACATGAAAGAGCAGCACGGGAACAGCTGTGGAATCAGTCACAGAATAAACTGGAGGACAGGCTTTTCCGTTCCTATGGAATACTTTCCTACAGCCGGAGCATGGAATCCAAAGAGGCGATGCAGCGTCTTTCCGATGTAAGACTCGGCATTGACATGGGTATTATTGAAGATGTGAAGGGAAGTATCCTCAACGAATTAATGGTTATGACCCAGCCGGGGTTTTTACAGCAGTATGCCGGCGAAAGTCTGAAACCCGAACAAAGAGACCAGCGGAGAGCTTCGCTGATTCGTGAAAGATTGAAATTAGAAGAACAAGAGGAAGACCATGATGGAGGTGGCGAGTAATGATGTTTGGAAGATTTACAGAAAGAGCTCAGAAAGTACTGGCTTTAGCACAGGAAGAAGCAGCCCGCCTTGGGCACAGCAATATTGGCACAGAACATATTCTCCTCGGACTCGTCCGTGAAGGGGAAGGAATTGCGGCAAAAGCGCTCACCGGTCTCGGCCTGGGAGCGGAAAAGATCCAGACGGAAGTGGAAAACTTAATCGGACGCGGCGATGAAGTGACAAAACAGATCCATTATACTCCGCGCGCAAAAAAAGTGATAGAACTTTCCATGGATGAAGCCCGTAAACTGGGTCACTCCTACGTGGGCACAGAGCATATTCTGCTCGGACTTATCCGCGAAGGTGAAGGTGTAGCAGCCCGCGTATTGAATAACCTTGGAGTAAGTTTAAATAAAGCACGCCAGCAGGTATTACAGCTGCTTGGAAGCAATGAATCCAATAACAATCAGCAGCAGGCAGCGGCCGGCGCAGCGAGTGCGAATACGCCGACGCTCGACGGGCTTGCCAGAGACCTGACTGCGATTGCAAAAGAAGAACAGATTGATCCGGTTATCGGACGTGCAAAAGAAATCGAGCGGGTTATTCAAATTCTCAGCCGCCGCACAAAGAATAATCCCGTACTTATCGGAGAACCTGGTGTCGGTAAAACAGCAATTGCAGAAGGTCTTGCCCAGCAGATTGTTAATAATGAAATACCGGAAATTCTCCGCAACAAGCGTGTCATGACGCTTGATATGGGAACGGTGGTTGCAGGCACGAAATACCGCGGTGAGTTTGAAGACCGCTTAAAGAAAGTGATGGAGGAAATCCGCCAGGCAGGAAATGTCATCCTGTTTATTGATGAACTTCATACACTGATCGGGGCCGGGGGAGCAGAAGGTGCTATCGATGCTTCGAATATTCTTAAACCTTCCCTTGCCCGTGGAGAACTGCAGTGTATCGGCGCAACAACACTTGATGAGTACCGTAAATATATTGAAAAAGATTCTGCCCTGGAGCGTCGTTTCCAGCCGATTCAGGTGAACGAGCCGACAGCGGATGAATCGATTCAGATCCTCAGTGGTCTGCGGGACCGCTACGAGGCCCATCACCGCGTAACGATAACGGATGATGCGATTGAATCAGCGGTGAAGCTGTCCGATCGTTACATCTCGGACCGGTTCCTTCCCGACAAAGCGATTGATCTTATCGATGAGGCTGGTTCCAAAGTACGCCTGCGCTCCTATACGGCTCCGCCGAACTTGAAAGAAAAAGAACAGGAGCTGGACGAACTCCGTAAAGAAAAAGACGCGGCCGTACAGAGCCAGGAGTTTGAAAAAGCAGCTTCTCTTAGAGATAAAGAACAGAAGCTTCGTGAAGAGCTTGACGCAATGAAAGATAAATGGAAAGAAAAGCAGGGGCAGGAAGATTCCGAGGTAACGACAGAAGATATTGCTTCTATCGTGGCGACATGGACCGGAATTCCGGTCAGCAAGCTCGCTGAAGAAGAAACAGAGCGTCTTCTGCGTATGGAAGAGATTCTGCACAATCGTGTAATCGGCCAGAATGAGGCGGTTACTGCCGTTTCTAAAGCTGTGCGCCGTGCCCGTGCCGGATTGAAGGATCCAAAACGACCGATCGGTTCGTTTATTTTCCTCGGCCCGACCGGTGTCGGTAAAACGGAACTTGCGCGTGCCGTAGCAGAATCATTGTTCGGTGATGAAGATGCAATGGTTCGTATTGACATGTCGGAATATATGGAAAAGCACACGACAAGCCGTCTTGTCGGTTCGCCTCCGGGCTACGTGGGACATGAGGACGGTGGCCAGCTGACGGAGAAAATCCGCCGCAAGCCGTATTCTGTTATTCTTCTCGATGAGATTGAAAAAGCCCACCCGGAAGTTTTCAATATCCTGCTGCAGGTACTTGAAGACGGCTTCCTTACAGATTCAAAAGGACGCCGCGTCGACTTCCGTAATACGGCGATTATCATGACTTCCAACGTTGGAGCAAGCGTGCTCCGCCAGGAAAAGAGTCTCGGATTCACTGCTCAAAAAGGTGATCAGGAGTATCAGGATATGAAAGGGAAAGTTATGGGCGAACTGAAAAAAGCGTTCCGTCCTGAATTCCTCAACCGTCTTGATGAAACGATCGTCTTTCATTCCCTTGAAAAGCAGCATATTAAGCAGATCGTCACGCTTATGGCAAACGAGCTGAAGAAACGCTTGAAAGAACAGGGAATTGAATTTGAACTGACAGAAGCAGCCAAAACTAAAATTGCCGACGAAGGATTCGATCCGGAATATGGAGCACGTCCTCTCCGCCGCGCTCTTCAGAAACATGTCGAAGACCGGCTTTCTGAAGAACTGCTGCGTGGAGCTATTGCGAAAGGGCAGAAAGTAAAACTCGGTATCCGCGATGGAGAATTTTACGTCAGTAAAGCAGAAGAAACTGTATAAGAAATGAGTGAGTGAGGGAGGAGATTTTTTCTTCCCTCTTTTTTTGCGTCCGGGCGGTCACTGAACCTTTTCGGCTCGTATCGAAATCGTGCCGGACCTGCGAAGTGAAGGTGCGGGAGCCTGCGGATTTTCCTCCCCGGCAGGGCAAAAGCGAATATTTCCAAAATAAAAACAACGAGCAGTAAAAAACGGACAAGAAAGAACGTCAGGCCGGGCAGAGGATCCGTTAAAGCAATAAAATCGAAGTCCGACGCGTTTAACTTAGGCATAATGTGACCCGGGACTTACATATCATGCTAAAATAAAAGAATAAAGGGATGAAGGGAAGGAGGATAAGGATGGCAAAACAAAAAACAAAGTTTGTCTGCCAGGACTGCGGTTACGAATCAACGAAATGGATGGGCAAATGCCCGGGATGCCACAGCTGGAACACGCTCGTCGAAGAACGGGAAGCCGCTCCTAAAACGCAGCGGCGCGGTTTTTCCACTACGGATGGTCCTAGGAAAATAAAAGCGGAACCGATTACGAAAATTGAACGCCGCGATGAAGCCAGGAGCAGCACGCATATCAATGAATTGAACCGTGTACTCGGAGGAGGCATCGTTCCGGGTTCTTTAGTCTTGTTCGGGGGAGACCCCGGAATCGGCAAATCAACGCTTCTGCTGCAGGTTTCCGCCATGGTAGCCGGAAATAAAAAGCGGGTGCTTTACATATCAGGAGAGGAATCGGTCAAACAGACCAAGCTTCGTGCTGATCGTCTGGGTATTGAAGAGGATGACCTGTTCGTGCTTGCAGAAACAGAGGTTGCGGTCATTGAACAGGTGATTGAAGAAATGCAGCCGGCTTTAGTAGTCATTGATTCTATCCAAACGGTGCATCAGGAAGACGTAACGAGTGCTCCGGGAAGCGTTTCCCAGGTTAGGGAATGCACCGCTTCATTTATGCGGATTGCGAAAACGAAAGGAATTGCTATTTTTCTTGTCGGCCACGTAACCAAGCAGGGAGCAATAGCCGGTCCGAGAATTTTGGAGCACATGGTCGATACCGTTCTTTATTTTGAAGGAGACCAGCATCATACGTACCGGATTCTCCGTGCCGTAAAAAATCGCTTCGGGTCCACCAATGAGATCGGTATTTTTGAAATGAAAGAAAGCGGATTGGAAGAAGTATTGAACCCTTCTGAAATTTTTCTCGAAGAACGTTCGGCTGGAGCTGCCGGTTCGGCTGTTGTCGCTTCTATGGAAGGGACGCGCACCGTGCTCGTTGAAATTCAGTCCCTGATTTCTCCGACGAGCTTCGGGAACCCGCGGCGTATGGCTACAGGCGTGGATCATAACCGTATTTCCCTGATTATGGCAGTGCTCGAAAAGCGTGTCGGCATGATGCTGCAGAATCAGGATGCTTATATTAAAGTTGCCGGCGGTGTGAGATTGGACGAGCCGTCTATTGATCTGGCTATTACAGTAGCCATCGCTTCCAGTTTCCGCGATGTAGCAACGGAAGCCGGAGATGTGATTATTGGCGAAGTAGGACTGACCGGAGAAATAAGACGGGTCTCACGAATTGAACAAAGAGTTATGGAAGCAGCAAAACTTGGCTTCACGCGCGTTATTGTCCCGCAGAAATGTCTGGAAGGCTGGAAGGCACCATCCGGCATCCAGGTAGTCGGAGTCAAAACCGTAGCAGAAGCCCTTGAAGTGACGTTAGGAGGGAAAACTAGTGGAACACCATCGTTCGAATTATGATGAAAATTTTATTAATGAAGTACTCCGGCTCGTTTCCCCGGGGACTCCCCTGCGGGAGGGTATTGACAACGTGCTCCGCGCAGGCACCGGAGGCCTGATCGTACTTGGATACAACAATAACATGATGAATATCGTCAACGGAGGATTTTTTATAAATACGGATTTTTCTCCCGCTTACTTGTATGAACTGGCGAAAATGGACGGAGCGATTATTCTGAGTGAAGACGGGAGCCGCATTTTGTATGCGAATACGCAGCTTGTTCCTGAAAATGCGATCGAATCAACGGAGACCGGTATCCGCCACCGGACAGCGCAGCGTGTCGCCCGGCAGACGGGGAACCTCGTCATTTCCATTTCCCAGCGCCGGAATGTTATAACGCTTTATCAGGGAGAGTACCGCTATGCTCTGAAAGATATCGGGGTCATTTTAACGAAAGCCAATCAGGCTATTCAGACGCTCGAAAAATATCAGTCGGTTCTTCAGCAGAGTCTGACCAACCTGGGAGCGCTTGAATTCGAAGAGCTTGTTACGTTCCAGGAAGTATCGCAGGTCATGCACCGCATTGAAATGGTTCTGCGTATAAAAGGCGAAATATTAAATTACGTGAATGAACTTGGTGACGAAGGCCGTCTCATTTCCATGCAGCTGGAAGAGCTTGTAACGAATACCGAACAGGAAGCTCTGTTATTAATTAAAGATTATACGAAGGAGAGCGATCATAGTCCCAAAGATACACTGCGGAGACTGAAGCGGCTTTCCAATGATGAACTGCTTGATGACAATGTCATCGTAAAACTGCTCGGCTTCGGTAAAATTACGAATCTTTCTGAATATGCCCTTTATCCACGGGGGTACCGTCTCTTAAATAAAATTCCGCGCATTCCATTGATTGTGATTGATAATCTGATTGAACAGTTCGGCGAGCTTCCGCAGATCGCACGCGCTTCCACACAGGCACTCGATGAAGTGGATGGTATCGGGGAGGCACGGGCAAAAAAAATTAAAGACGGACTGACAAGAATCCAGGAACAGCTTTTTATTGACCGGCACATATGACCTCCTTTCGCGCGTTGACACGCGGGCAGAAAGAAGCTATTATCAAAGATTATAATAATTCACACATTTTTCAGACACATAGACAGAAAGATCAATAATATGTAATTTTTTGTGAATTGTATGTTTCTTAATTTGTGTAATTGAAATTTGGCTATAGTAAAAGAAGGAGGTGAGATGGATGCTTTATAAAATCGTGCTGGCGGTCATTCTTTTTATCGGCGGGACGCTTGGTTATTTGTTTCTGCCGGATATTCTTCAGTCGTTCCCGGTTGAATCACCGCCGGACTGGTTAACGCATGAGTTTACAGGAGCTGTTTTAGGCGCAATTATATTATTTATATCTCTTTTTTGGTTTATAGAAAACATTGTAAACTTCATTCGTTACGTGGAAGAGTCGCTTGTGAAATATCCTGTCACAGATCTTTTCTTTGGTACGATGGGACTTTTCATCGGTCTCGGGCTTGCTTTTTTATTAACCGTGGCCCTGATGAGTATGGAAATTCCGGTGGTAAGTTCTATCCTGCCGGTGCTATTAACGGTTTTCCTCGGGTATCTCGGCTTCCGAGTCGGGTTTCAGAAACGGGATGAGCTGATGAACCTTTTTCCGATCGGAAAGACGCAGGCGAAGAACTCCCGGAAGGAAGAGGAAAAACCAGCGGATGCTTCGAAGCTGAAAATTCTCGATACGAGCGTCATTATTGATGGACGGATTGCTGACATCTGTCAGACAGGTTTTATTGAGGGGACGCTGCTTATTCCGGAGTTTGTGCTCGAAGAACTGCAGCATATCGCTGATTCATCCGACGCTTTAAAAAGAAACCGGGGACGCCGGGGTCTGGATATTCTCAATAAAATCCAGAAAGAGCTTGATGTGAATGTGGAAATTTATGAAGGTGATTTTGAAGATATTCAGGAAGTGGACAGCAAGCTCGTAAAGCTGGCCAAAGTGCTGAACGGGTTTGTCGTGACGAATGATTTTAACCTTAATAAAGTCTGCGATCTGCAGGGAGTTGCGGTTCTGAATATCAATGATCTGGCTAATGCTGTGAAGCCGGTCGTTCTTCCGGGTGAAGAAATGATGGTACAGGTCATCAAAGACGGAAAAGAGCAGAACCAGGGTATTGCTTATTTAGATGATGGCACGATGATTGTCGTGGAAGAAGGCCGCAATTATATCGGAAAATCGATAGAGGTAATTGTGACGAGTGTCCTGCAGACTTCTGCGGGAAGAATGATCTTCGCAAAACCAAAAGCTTTGGAAAAAGCACTATAATGAAATAAAGGGCGATGGGTATGCATAGTTATCAGGTCATTTTGCTTGCGGCAGGCCAGGGAAAAAGAATGAAGGCCGGACGCAATAAACAGTTTTTAATGATAGCAGGAACTCCCCTCCTTATTCACACACTGCGTGTGTTTGAGGAGGATTCTCTTTGTAAGGAGATCCTGCTTGTAGTCAATGAACGGGAAACGCAGGAGATTAACGACCTTATCCGCAGCTTTCAGCTGGAAGGAAAAGTCCGCTTTGTTTCGGGAGGGAAAGAACGCCAGGACAGCGTCGCAAATGGCCTCTCAGCGGCCGCCCAAAGCGGCCCGGACGACATTGTATTCATTCACGATGCGGCGCGTCCGTTTGTGATGAGGGAGTACCTCCACCGGCTGTCAGCGGCTGCTTTCGAGGAAGGCGGGGCGATTCTGGCCGTCCCGGTGAAGGATACGGTAAAAGAAGTGGATGGTATTGAAATTACAAAAACGACGGACCGCTCGCGTCTCTGGCTGGCGCAGACCCCGCAGGCTTTTCGTTACAGCGTCATCGCTGAAGCTCATGCGCGGGCTGCGCAGGAAGATCACATTGGGACAGATGACGCCAGCCTGGTTGAATATATAGGCGGGCGGGTTACAATAGTAGAAGGAAATTACGAAAATTTCAAAGTGACAACGCCGGAGGATATGATGTTTGCGGAAGCGGTCATCAAACACCGGCTCGAAGGAGGAAAAGAATGAGAATCGGACAAGGATTTGATGTGCACCAGCTTGCTGAAGGCAGACCGCTGATTGTAGGAGGAATCGAGATTCCCCACGACAAAGGTCTGCTCGGACATTCCGATGCGGATGTTCTTTTACATACGATCGCCGATGCTGCCCTGGGGGCTGTCGGAGAAGGGGATATCGGGAAGCATTTCCCGGATACGGACCCGGAATTTGAAGGAGCGGATTCTGCTGCTCTGCTTTCCCACGTATGGGAAATAGTGGACCAAAAAGGATATAAGCTTGGAAATCTCGACTGCACGATCATGGCGCAGAAGCCGAAAATGGCCCCGTACATTGCTTCCATGAGAGAGCGGATTGCAGGACTGCTGCAGGCGGACATTTCCCAGGTGAATGTAAAAGCGACGACGACTGAAAAGCTCGGATTTACCGGAAGGGAAGAAGGCATTGCTTCCCAGGCCGTGATTCTGCTCGTCTCCAAAAACTAATCTGCAAACTATATAAAGTGAATTTAATTCTTAGCTTCCTCTTTTGTAAACGGAAGCCTTCGTTTCCATGGGGACGCTTTCCGGGCGGGCCGGCCTCAGCTAATTTCTTCCGCCCGCAGGTTGGAAGAAATGGATCTTCGGCTCGCCCTTAATCGCCTCGGAGTCGCCCCATTCCTCCTTCAGCTGTCGGAGAAAGACTTCCTTTTTATTGTATTGTCCTATGCAGCCTGCCGTTGGATTATCTGCTTTTAAACATATTGTGCCACTTATGCATTCAGGTGAAGGCACACGCTTTTCCAGTTCATTTGTTCAACCTATATAGCTTGAAAATAAAATAACGGTATTTTCACTCAAAATGGTGCATCATTTTTGCATGAGTGTTTCTGTTATTGTTTAAGTATTGATTTAAGGGTGCCTGTGGCTCGTCCACCTGCCGTGGAGCAAGCATGCGACTTTCCTCGCGTCCGGGAGGATCTGTTGCCTTTACACAGGTGTCTCTGCCCTGTCACAGGTTTTACTGAATACAAGATTCGTTAATGAAAGGCAGAACTTCTTTTCGTATAACCTTAAAAACGAAGTGGAAACCGGCGGACGCCAGTGGAAGAAGGAGATTGGAAGATCCCGCAGGGCGTAAGCCTGAGGAAGCTGGAAATCTCCTCCACGGCAAGCCTGCCGAGTTGAAGCGGAGTTTTCTACATATATCAACAACAGACCTTAACACAGTCAAACGGAAAAAAAGACTTATGCGACAGCTTAACGAGTGATAAGATAAGGAAAGAACTAACTTTTAGGAAGGTGTCATAGCTATGAGCAACGAAATTCGTGTACGATTTGCACCGAGTCCAACGGGACATCTGCATATAGGGGGCGCCCGCTCCGCTTTATTTAATTACTTATTCGCAAGACACCACGGAGGAAAGTTTGTCATCCGCATTGAAGACACGGACCAGGCACGCAATGTGGACACAGCTACAGAAAAGTTGATGGAAAGCTTGAAATGGCTCGGCCTCGACTGGGATGAAAGTGTGGACCGGGGCGGGCCATATGCTCCGTATAAAAGCATGGACCGTCTCGAT
Organism: Alkalicoccus halolimnae; assembly: GCF_008014775.2. GTDB lineage: Bacteria > Bacillota > Bacilli > Bacillales > Salisediminibacteriaceae > Alkalicoccus > Alkalicoccus halolimnae. The sequence goes on from NZ_CP144914.1 coordinate 118,649, forward strand.
ACGTACCAGACCTACGTTGATCAGCTTCTAAAGGAAGGGAAAGCGTATCACTGCTATATGACTACAGAAGAACTGGAGCAGGAGCGTGAAGAACAGCGGGCGCGCGGAGAAACACCAATGTACAGCGGCCGCGACCGGTACTTGACGGAAGAAGAGAAGAAAGCCTATGAAGCAGAAGGCCGGAAGCCGGTTGTCCGTTTCCTCGTTCCGAAAGGACAGGAAATTCACGTTCAGGACGAAGTGCGCGGAGACGTCACGTTTGAATCCGACGGGATCGGTGATTTCGTCATTGTCCGTCAGGATGGCATTCCGACGTACAACTTTGCGGTTACAATAGATGATCATCTTATGAAAATCAGCCACGTCATCCGCGGGGAAGAACACCTTTCCAACACGCCCCGCCAGGTATTGATCTACGAAGCGCTCGGGTTTGAAGTGCCGGTGTTCGGCCACGCTTCCCTCATATTAAATGAGGACCGGCAGAAAATGAGTAAACGCGATGAATCCATTATCCAATTCGTGGAGCAGTACCGGGAACTCGGCTATCTCCCGGAAGCGATCGTCAACTTTATTGCTCTGCTCGGCTGGTCCCCGGGGGGAGAACAGGAAATTCTCTCGCTGAATGAACTGGCAGAGCAGTTCCGTCTCGACCGGGTCATAAAAGCTCCGGCAGTATTTGATACCCAGAAGCTTGAGTGGATGAACAATCAGTATATGAAAGAAGCAGATGAAGACCGGGTCGTGTGGCTCGCGCTTCCGCATCTCGTTAAGGCAGGACGCCTGCCGGAGAATATGAATGAAAAGCAAAGACAGTGGGCGTATGACCTGATTGTCCTTCACCAGGAAAAAATGAGCTACGGGGCACAAATTGTCGAGCTGACAGAGTTGTTCTTTAAAGAACAAATCGATTATAATGAGGATGCACAGGCCATATTGGATGAAGAGCAGGTGCCGGAAGTGCTTGCATCTTTCCGCGAAAAACTTGCAGCCCTTGATACGTGGGAGCCGGACGAGGTGAAAAAAACTTTGAAGGCAGTGCAGAAAGAAACCGGACACAAAGGGAAAAAGTTATTTATGCCGGTCAGAGTCGCTGTAACAGGCCAGATGCACGGTCCCGACCTTCCGAAAACGATTATTTTATTGGAAAAAGATGTAGTAGTGAAGCGGCTTGATCAGCTGCTTGCCAAATAGTAGAACACCGAAGCGGAAGAAGTACGCAGCGGCCCTTTCCCAGAGAGAGTCACCGAGGCTGGAAGTGACTCAGGAGGCAGCTGCCGAAATGCACCCGGACAGGATCCTTCGGTTTATTGAAAGAGCGGGATGTGCTTCAGGCATCCAAACAGAGTGGAACCGCGCTGTCAGGCGTCTCTGTGCCATTCAGGCACAAAGACGCTTTTTTTCTGTTTTTATGAAGAGAAGTTGAGAGGAGGCAGACCAATGTTTGAAACGTTGAAAAACGATGTGGACGTAGTTCTGGAACGGGACCCGGCGGCGCGAAACCGGATTGAAGTAATGCTCACTTATTCCGGAGTACACGCGATATGGTCCCACCGTATGGCACATTGGCTATGGAAAAAACGTCTTTTTTTCCTCGGGCGGTTTTTATCCCAGGTAAGCCGGTTTTTCACAGGCATTGAGATCCATCCGGGAGCGGAGATCGGCCAGCGTCTGTTTATTGACCACGGCATGGGAGTTGTTATTGGAGAAACGTGTGAAATTGGAGACTGTGTCACTATATTCCAGGGAGTGACGCTCGGCGGTACGGGGAAGGAAAAAGGCAAGAGACACCCGACGCTGGAGGATCATGTGCTGGTCGCCTCCGGAGCAAAAGTACTAGGGTCAATGCGCATCGGCAAAAACTCACGGATCGGCGCAGGTTCCGTGGTCTTAAAAGAAGTTCCTCCCAATTCGACAGTCGTCGGTATTCCCGGACGTATCGTCGTTCAGGACGGCGTGAAAATCGGAGATGACCTGGACCACATTAACCTGCCCGACCCGGTGGCGGATAAATTCCGTCAGCTGGAAAATGATATGATCCGCCTGAAGCGGGAATTAAAAGAGCTGAAGCAGGAACAGAAAGAAACGGAGAAAGGAAAGGTGTAGCAGCGCTTATGACGATTCAACTTTACAATACACTGACGAGACAGAAAGAAACATTTCAACCGATAGAGGAAGGTAAAGTGAAAATGTACGTCTGCGGACCGACCGTTTATAACTATATTCATATCGGTAATGCGCGTCCTGCCGTCGTATTTGATATGGTGCGCCGCTATTTGGAATACCGCGGATACGATGTCGAATACGTTTCCAACTTTACCGATGTGGATGACAAAATTATTAAAGCTGCTGAAGAGCTGAACGAAGATGTGATGGAAGTGGCGGAGCGGTTTATTGAAGCTTATCACCGGGATACGGGAGCGCTCGGTGTCGAAAAAGCAGACCTGCATCCGCGGGTGACCGAATCGATGCCGGACATTATTGATTTTATTGAGCGTCTTGTTGAAAAAGGCTACGCTTACGAATCATCAGGCGATGTTTATTTCCGGACGAGAAAGTTTGACGGGTATGGGAAGCTTTCCCACCAGTCCATCGATGATCTTCAGGCAGGAGCGCGTGTGGAAGTGGGTGACCGAAAAGAGGATCCTCTTGATTTTGTCCTCTGGAAAACGGCAAAGCCGGGAGAAATTTCCTGGGAGAGTCCATGGGGAGAAGGACGGCCGGGCTGGCACATTGAGTGTTCGGCCATGGTGAAAAAATATCTCGGCGATACGATTGATATCCATGCCGGTGGACAGGACCTGTCTTTTCCGCACCATGAAAACGAGATCGCCCAGTCGGAAGCCCTCACAGAAAAGCGGATGGCGAACTACTGGATTCACAACGGCTATATCAACATCGACAACGAAAAAATGTCGAAATCTCTCGGAAACTTCATTCTCGTACACGATATTATCCGGGAATTTGATCCGGAAGTCGTACGTTTTTTCATCGTGAACGCCCATTACCGCAGTCCGATCAATTTCAGCGACGAACAGCTGGCAAGTGCCCGCAATAGTCTGGAGCGGATAAAAACGACTTATGACAACCTTCATTTCCGCCTGGAAGAGTCTGCTGATTTAGGAGAAAAATCAGAATCGTGGCTTAAGCTGATCGACGAACACCGGGTGCGTTTCATTGAAGATATGGACGATGATTTTAACAGCGCAAACGCAGTGGCAGCGATCTTCGACCTCGTGCGCCAGACGAATGTCTACTTGAATGAAAAGCAGACGAATAAAGAAGTGTTGAAAGCGTTCATCAAGCAGCTGGATGATATGGCTTTTGTCCTCGGTATTCAGCTGGCTGTTAAGGAAGAGCTGCTCGATGAGGAAGTCGAAGCGTTAATTGAAGAGAGGATTGAGGCAAGAAAAGAGCGTAATTTTCAGCGGGCCGACGACATCCGCGATGAATTAAAGGAAAAAAATATTCTGCTGGAAGACACTCCCCAGGGAACACGCTGGAAGCGGGGGCAGCAGAAATGAAACTGAATGAACAGGTCCAGGAACCCGAGCAGCTGAACGGGCTGGCACTTGCTTATATGGGAGACGGAGTATTTGAAATGTATGTACGCTTCCGTCTCCTTGCAAAAGGCGGCGTACGCCCCAATAAACTCCACCGGGAAGCGAAGCGGTATGTATCAGCGAAAGCGCAGTCGAAAATTCTCCGCTGTCTGCAGGAGGAAGAACGGCTGACAGAAAAAGAGGTCTCAGTCGTGCGAAGAGGCAGGAACGCCAAATCCGGAACGGTACCAAAAAACACGGACCGGGCCACTTACCAGGACAGCACCGCTTTCGAAGCGATGATCGGCCTGCTTTATTTAACCGGGGAAGAAGATCGTCTGGATGAGATTGTCGGACGATCCTTTGAAATAATTGAAGGGAAGGAGGGAGCTCATGGCTGATTATCAGGATTATATTATGGGAAAGAATCCCGTTATGGAAGCATTAAAAGGAGACCGGACCGTGCACAAAGTGCTTATTCAGGAAGGGGCGGCGAAAGGACCCGCTTCCCAGGTTATTAAACTGTGCAGGGAGAAGAAAGTTCAGGTGCAGGACGTGCCGAAGCAGAAACTGGACCAGATTACAGAAGGAGCGTCCCATCAGGGAGTGCTTGCCTACATTGCGGCCTTTGAGTACTCCGAGCTGGATGACCTGTTTGCAAAAGCGGACAAAAAAGGAGAAGCTCCATTCTTTTTACTGCTCGATGAACTCGAAGATCCGCACAACCTGGGGTCAATCCTGCGGACAGCCGACGCTTCAGGTGCCCACGGCGTAATTATTCCAAAACGCCGTTCTGTAAGCCTCACCTCAACGGTTGCGAAAGCTTCAGCCGGAGCGATTGAATATGTTCCCGTGGCGCGTGTTACGAATATTGCTAAAACGATGGAAGAGCTGAAAAAACGCGGTCTCTGGTTTGTGGGCACCGATGCAGAAGGAGATCAGGATTACCGGGAAGTCGATTTTGATATGGCGACCGGACTCGTGATTGGCAGTGAAGGAAAAGGTCTCAGCCGTCTCGTACGGGAGAAATGCGATTTCCTTGTACGTATTCCGCTGCTCGGCCGGGTCACCTCTTTAAATGCTTCTGTTGCAGCGAGTCTGCTGATGTATGAAGTTTACCGCCGCCGTTTTCCCCGCGGGGAGGGATAGACGATGAAACGCCTCCTGTTCGTAGACGGGTACAACATTATCGGTGACTGGGCGGAACTAAAAGAGCTTCAGGAGCGTAACCTGGAAAGTGCGCGGGACGTATTAATTGAAAAAATGGCGGAATATCAGGCCTATACTGGAATAGAAGTAACAATTGTATTTGATGCCCACATGGTTCCCGGTCTCGGTAAAAAGTATCAGCAGTACGAACTTGGTATTATTTATACGAAGGAAAAAGAAACAGCTGACGAATGCATTGAAAGGCTCGTCAATGAAAGAAAGCGTGTGGACCGCCAGATATACGTAGCTACATCCGATTTCCTCGAGCAGCGTGTAATATTTGCGAGCGGCGCCTACCGGAAGTCGGCACGCGAGCTGAGGACAGAAATGGAACAGATTGAAAAAAGTATCGAAGGAGAAGTGGAAAAAACAAAAGGGGACAAAACGAAAGGAACACTGCAGCTTTCAGAAGAAATGGCAGAACTTTTTGAAAAGTGGCGCAGGGGAAAGCGGTAACAGGTTGACGATTTCCTTTTTTATCTAGTATACTGATAACACAATTAGGAATATTGTTTGATGAGTTCCTGAAAATCAGAGTACATTCTTTCTATAAAAAAAGAAGGAAGAACAGGTCGGAGGGATTGCGGTGGCTGTTAATCTCATGAAGACGGGAATGTATCAGAAGTACAGCGGCATAGACGATGAAACGATCGTTAACTATGTTCGTGAAGGTGACACTGGGGCGCTGGAATATTTGATCAACAAATACAAAAACTTCGTGCGTGCTAAATCAAGATCTTACTTTTTAATCGGGGCTGATCATGAAGATATTGTGCAGGAAGGAATGATCGGGCTTTACAAAGCGATCCGCGACTTTCAGGGGGACAAATTATCTTCTTTTCGTGCATTTGCCGAACTCTGCATTACCCGGCAGATTATCACCGCAATAAAAACGGCAACCAGACAGAAACATATTCCGCTGAATTCCTACATTTCCCTGGATAAGCCGATTTACGATGAGGAATCGGACCGCACGCTTCTTGATGTGATAAGCGGCCATGGGGTGACAAATCCGGAACAGCTCCTTATCAACCAGGAAGAGTTCGACGATATTGAGATGAAAATGGGTGAGCTCCTCAGCGAGCTGGAGCGGGAAGTACTTATGCAGTATCTGGATGGGCGTTCCTATCAGGAGATGTCGGAAGATTTAAAGCGCCACGTGAAATCAATCGACAATGCGCTCCAGCGCGTAAAGAGAAAGCTGGAACGCTACGTGGAATTAAAAGAAGTGAAATTTACGTAATGATACTTAAACAGTCAGCGCTTCGGGGCCTTTCGTGCAGCCGGAGCGCTTTTGTTTATTGCAGGAAGAGCGTGCAGTTAGTCAGAGCATTCTATTTCCGGCTTTTGGGCAGAGCCTTGCGGGCCATTGACATAAAAGCTTTTCCTGTGATAAGTTCAGTTAGTATGTAGAAGTACGTATAAGGAGTGGGAAGTATGAAAGCGAAAACCGCTCTCGCCTGTGAACGTTGTCAGACCCGCAATTATTGGACAACCAAATCATCTAATAGTAGCAAGGAACGGCTTCAGATAAAAAAATACTGTAAAATATGTGCAGCACATACGATACATGCAGAAACAAAGTGATAGAAGTGGAGGTGTTGAAATGGCGGAAGGTGTTAAAAAACCGGTGAAGTTTCTTAAGGAAGTAACTGCTGAGATGAAGCGGGTGACATGGCCGACCGGCAGGGAACTGCGGAAGTATACAGGGGTTGTTGTAGCGACTGTGACATTTATTGCGATTTTCTTTGCTATCTCCGACTTTGTTATCTCGTCATTGCTGCAGCTGATCACGAATTAAATAAAGCGGCGGGATTGCTACAATGCGCCACTAATCGAGGAGGGAAAGACAGGGTCGCCCTGATAATTTATGGATAAAAACTGGTATGTAGTACACACGTATTCCGGATATGAAAACAAAGTAAAAACAAATCTCGAAAAACGCGTTGAATCGATGGACATGATCGACAAAATCTTTCGTGTTCTCGTCCCTGTTGAAGAAGAGACCGAAGTCAAGAACGGTAAGACAAAGCAGGTTACAAAAAAGATTTTCCCGGGTTACGTCATTGTCGAAATGGTAATGACGGACGATTCCTGGTACGTGGTCCGCAATACGCCGGGAGTGACCGGCTTCGTAGGATCCTCCGGTGCGGGCTCGAAACCGACTGCACTTCTGCCGGAAGAGGCGGAACAGATCCTCAAGCAGATGGGTGTAGAAGCACCGAAGCAGGAAGTTGATTTTGAAATTAAAGAAGCGGTGAAAGTAAAAGAAGGGCCGTTTGCTGATTTCATCGGAACAATTGAAGATATTTTCGCTGAAAAGCAGAAGTTGAAAGTCCACGTTAACATGTTCGGACGAGAGACCCCGGTAGAGCTTGATTTTAACCAGGTCGAAAAAATCTAAAACGATCACAGAAAACACCTTGTCAAGCGCAGGTGAAAGTGATAAAATTTGAATGTTGCTATGGAGCGTGGACATAATGTTCACGTTTTTCCTGCGAAAAGCAGGTTATATGAGTGGGAGAGCGAAATGCTCGGTATACCACATCACGGACTTAAGGAGGTGTGTCGCGTGGCAAAGAAGGTCATTAAAGTTGTTAAACTGCAAATTCCAGCTGGAAAAGCTAACCCAGCGCCACCGGTTGGACCAGCACTTGGTCAAGCGGGGATAAATATTATGGGATTCTGTAAGGAATTCAACGCTGAAACTCAAGAAAGAGCTGGACTTATTATCCCGGTTGAAATTACGGTATTTGAAGATCGTTCATTTACATTCATTACGAAGACTCCGCCGGCAGCGGTTCTTTTAAAGAAAGCTGCAGGAATCGAATCTGGTTCAGGGGAGCCGCACAACAAAAAAGTTGCGACGGTAAATCGTGATAAAGTACGTGAAATCGCTGAAACAAAAATGCCGGACCTGAACGCAGCTGATGTAGAAGCAGCTATGCGTATGGTAGAAGGTACAGCCCGAAGCATGGGTATCACTATCGAAGACTAAAACGCCCAAAGGGCCAAGGAGGTTGCGATTAAAGGACACTGTTCCTGCCTGAGTCATTCGGGTTCGCAACCTTTATTAGTGGGAGGTTTAACCGCTACAACCACAACGAGGAGGAAATGACAATGGCTAAAAAGTATAGCAAGAAGTACGAAGATGCATTGAAGCTTGTTGACCGAGAAAAGTCATATGGTGTTACAGAAGCAGTAGATCTTGTGAAGCAGACAGCAACTGCCGGCTTTGACGAAACGATTGAACTTGCCGCTCGTCTCGGCGTTGATCCTAAGAAAGCAGATCAGCAGATCCGCGGAGCTGTGGTACTGCCGCACGGAACTGGTAAAACCCAGAGCGTTATCGTTTTCGCTAAAGGCGAAAAAGCAAAGGAAGCAGAAGAAGCAGGAGCTGACGTTGTAGGGGAAGAAGATCTTATTAACAAAGTGAGTCAGGGATGGATGGACTTCGACGTAGTCGTAGCAACTCCGGACATGATGGCTCAGGTTGGTAAGCTCGGACGGGTACTTGGACCGCGAGGCCTTATGCCTAACCCGAAAACAGGCACCGTTACATTTGATGTAACAAAAGCTGTTGAAGAAATCAAAGCAGGTAAAGTGGAATACCGCGTCGACAAGACAGGTAACCTTCACGTGCCGCTTGGTAAAGCTTCCTTTGAAACAGCTAAGCTTGAAGAAAACTTCCGTACGATGCTGGAGACAATTGCTAAAGTGAAGCCGGCAGCAGCAAAAGGTACTTACATTCGTAACCTTGCTGTGTCCGCTACAATGGGTCCTGGCGTTAAAGTAAGCACAAACGAATTTAAACTGTAGTTGACTCAGCCCATTGGGCGGGTTATACTGTTAGTTGTGAATAAAATAGATCATACCGTAGACAGCAGGAGCCGTAAGGCTTAATGACCTGCCGAGGTTTCGAGCGAATGCTCCCTGCAGCTTTTTGGCTGCGGGGAATACATCAGCCTGCCTCCACGTCTGCATATGTGGAGGCATTTTTTTCGGCCTTAAATGTACAGCGATCGGTATGAGCAACTTAACGTATAGGAGGTGTCAACATGAGCAAAGTGATTAATCAAAAACGTCAGGTCGTTGAGGAAATCTCAACGAAACTGAAAGAAAGCAAGTCAACAATCGTGGTCGATTACCGCGGACTGGACGTAGCCGAAGTTACGGAACTGCGCCAGCAGCTGCGTGACGCTGGAATTGACTTTAAAGTTTATAAGAATACGATGGTGCGCCGTGCCACGGCCGATACTGATCTAACTGGTATCGACGAGCAGCTCGTTGGACCGACAGCAATTGCTTTCGGGTATGACGACGTAGTAGCTCCGGCTAAAGTTCTTAACAACTTTGCGAAAGAGCACGAAGCGCTTGAGCTGAAAGCGGGTATCATCGAAGGAGAGGTAGTCTCCCTTGATGAAGTTAAAGCACTTGCAGAGCTTCCTTCCTACGAAGGCCTTCTCTCCATGCTTGCTAACGTTCTTCAAGCTCCAATACGCGGACTTGCTATTGCAACGAAAGCAGTCGCGGACCAGAAAGAAGAAGAAGAGAGCGCGTAACTTTTTAAGCCTCGAAGCAGGCTGAACGAAAATTAAATTAATATAGGAGGAATACAATCATGAAAAATCAAGAGATTATTGATGCAGTTAAGGAAATGTCTGTACTTGAACTTAACGACCTTGTAAAAGCAATTGAAGAAGAATTTGGTGTTACAGCAGCAGCGCCGGTAGCAGTAGCGGGCGCAGGTGCGGCAGCAGAAGAAGAGCAGACTGAATTTGACGTTATCCTTGAGAGTGCAGGATCTTCTAAGATCGGCGTTATCAAGATTGTTCGTGAAATCACTGGTCTTGGACTTAAAGAAGCAAAAGCCCTTGTTGATGGTGCTCCATCACCAGTTAAAGAAGGCGCTGAAAAAGAAGAAGCTGACGAAATCAAAGCTAAGCTCGAAGAAGCAGGAGCTAAAATCGAGGTTAAGTAATAAATCTCGTTCAGAGAGGGCCCGCATTGGATTTACTCCAAAGCGGGCCTTTTTTCTATGAAAGATGAAAAGTATTTTAATTTCTGTTCCGGGAGCTGGCTGATGAGCTTCCTGCCGCATCCCGGCGGAATCTTTCTGCTGGATGCATGAGCCGGCACCTTTGAAAATGGGCCGGCTGCGTTTACTCTCAACAACGACCGTTTACTCTCAAATGGGAGGGGTTAACCGGTAATAAGGGAGCCATATCGGCAGAAATTCATCGATTCAGCGCCCGAATTCATCATTCACCGTTAAAATAAAGAAGGATAGTGATTTTTGCGGAGGATTTGTTGTGGATCTGCGAGACCGTTTGCAGTTACTCTCAATAGCGGCAGTTTACTTAACATTAACGGGGATTAACAGACGATTCACGGAAATTTACTCTCAATAGGGACGTTTACTCTCAAATGGGAGGGGTTAACCGGTAATAAGGGAGCCATATCGGCAGTAATTCATCGTTTCAGCACCCGAATTCATCATTACCATCACGCCGTTATATCCCAAATAGCATGTCCCTCTCTTCGGACAGGATGAACCGGTCTGGACCATTCATTTTGGACTTTTTCCTTGCTATCAATGCGGCCGGGTTCTGATAAAAACTGAAGATGAATAAGAAGCTATGGAAAACGGGTACAATTACTGCAGGGCAGTCTGCAGAAAAAAGCGGACGGACCATGTTTACATGAAGACAGGAGGAATAAAGATGACGGAACATTACTACACAAAAAAACCGGTGAAAAAGAGTCAGCGGTCTACGATAAAGGAAGAAATCCGTGGAATCGAACTCGTTTATACGGTCGATGAGGGTGTGTTTTCAAAGCGGGGGGTCGACTTTGGTTCGAAAATGCTGATTGAAAACCTGAAGGAGCCGGACGTTTCCGGGGCGATTATCGATGTCGGCTGCGGATGGGGACCGATGGGGCTCACGGCAGCAGCCGCATTTCCGGAACGAACGATCCACATGGTGGATATAAACGAGCGTTCAATTGCCCTCAGCAGAGAGAATGCCGAAAGAAACAAACTGCGCAACGTGAAAATTTATGAACAGGATCTGTTGGAATCAGAGGCAGAGGAATCGTTTGCAGCAGTCATTACGAATCCGCCGATCCGTGCGGGCAAAGATGTCGTGTTTAAACTTTACGAAGAAGCTTGGCGGGTGTTGAAAAGCGGAGGGGAGCTGACGCTTGTTATTCAAAAAAAGCAGGGGGCTCCTTCAACGAAGAAAAAATTAGAGGAACTGGGCTTTGAAGTGGAGAACCCGGTCAGGTCGAAAGGATACTTTATTTTCACGGGTAAAAAACATTGACGCTGAGTTTCAGGTGTGTTAACGTTATTTAATGCGTATGAATATGAAAATAGGGTTCTTATGCTCTTAATTATGCCGCAGTAACCGTGCTGACAGATTTGAATAGAGAACGCTAAAGAAAAAGGGTGAGCTAAAACAAACTATTTATGTCTTTGAACAAGTTTCATGAAAAGACTTTAGTACCCTTTTTTTCTTTGTCTCCAGAGTTTTACACTACAAGCAATTCTACACTACATCCTCTGTGTCCACCAGTGACAAAGAATCGTTCTCGGGACACTTTCCACAGATTATGCTTTGCACACAGTAAGAATGCTATCAGTCAAAGGCCAATGTGTCTTTTGATGATAAAAACGTTAGGTTTGAGGGGTGAATGAGTTGGCAGGTCAACTAGTTCAGTATGGACGCCACCGCCAGAGAAGAAGCTATGCACGAATCAATGAAGTACTGGATCTTCCAAACTTGATTGAAATTCAGACAGCTTCGTATCAATGGTTTCTTGATGAAGGTATTCAGGAGATGTTTCAGGACATCTCGCCAATTGAGGATTTTACAGGTAACCTCGTATTGGAATTTGTCGATTATAGTTTAGGAGAACCAAAGTATCCCGTCGACGAATCAAAAGAACGCGACGTGACGTATTCTGCACCTCTTCGTGTTAAAGTCCGCCTTATTAATAAGGAGACAGGCGAAGTTAAGGAGCAGGAAGTATTCATGGGGGATTTCCCACTCATGACGGATACCGGCACTTTTGTTATTAACGGCGCTGAGCGCGTTATCGTGTCTCAGCTCGTCCGTTCACCGAGTGTGTATTTCAGCCAGAAGCTCGACAAAAACGGCAAGCGCGGCTACACAACCACGGTTATTCCAAACCGCGGAGCGTGGCTGGAGCTTGAAACAGATGCCAAAGACGTCGTATACGTGCGAATCGACCGCACACGCAAAATTCCGGCAACGGTACTTCTGCGTGCGCTCGGATTCGGCTCTGATCAAGAAATCATTGATCTGCTCGGTGAAGACGAGTATCTGCGTAATACGCTGGAAAAAGACAATACGGATGGATCGGAAAAGGCGCTTCTCGAGATTTATGAGCGGCTGCGCCCTGGAGAACCGCCGACAGTAGACAGTGCGAAGAGCCTGTTGGACTCGCGTTTCTTCGATCCGAAGCGATACGACCTTGCGAACGTCGGCCGCTATAAAATGAACAAAAAGCTTCATATTAAAAACCGTCTCTTTAACCAGCGTCTGGCGGAAACACTTGTCGACCCGGAAACAGGAGAAATCCTTGCAGAAGAAGGTTCAGTTATTGACCGTCGTGTACTCGACAAGCTTATCCCATACTTTGAAGACGGTTTGGCATTTGACCGCTACAACCTTCAGGGCGGCGTCATCAATGATGAAGATGTCGATCTTCAGTGCGTGAGAATTTATTCGCAGAAACCTTCTGAAGAAGGCGAAACGATTAAAGTAATCGCGAACGGCGGTATTGATACAAAAATCAAAAACATTACGCCGGCTGATATCGTGTCGTCCATCAGCTACTTCTTTAATCTCCTTCACGGAGTAGGCAACACAGATGATATTGACCATCTCGGTAACCGTCGTCTGCGTTCTGTCGGTGAACTGCTGCAGAACCAGTTCCGCATCGGTCTCTCCCGTATGGAGCGTGTTGTCCGTGAGCGGATGTCCATTCAGGATGCAAATATGATAACGCCGCAGGCACTTATCAACATTCGTCCGGTCATTGCCTCTATTAAAGAGTTTTTCGGAAGTTCCCAGCTGTCCCAGTTTATGGACCAGACAAACCCGCTTGCTGAGTTAACTCATAAGCGCCGTTTATCTGCGCTTGGACCCGGCGGTCTCACACGTGAACGTGCCGGATTTGAAGTACGTGACGTTCACTATTCCCACTACGGGCGTATGTGTCCGATCGAAACGCCGGAAGGTCCGAACATTGGACTGATCAACTCACTTTCTTCTTTTGCGAAGGTTAATCCATTCGGCTTTATCGAATCCCCTTACCGCAGAGTCGATCACGACAAAGCTCTCGTTACGCGGGAAGTCGATTATCTGACAGCGGACGAAGAGGACAACTATGTCGTAGCCCAGGCAAACGCCAAGCTGGATCAGGACGGAAAGTTTGTGGATGAGAATATTATCTGTCGTTTCCGCGGGGAAAACATTATTGTAGCCCGCGACCGCGTCGATTATATGGACGTATCGCCGAAGCAGGTTGTTTCTGCTGCAACGGCCTGTATCCCATTCCTGGAAAATGACGACTCCAACCGTGCTCTTATGGGTGCGAACATGCAGCGTCAGGCCGTTCCGCTTCTTGAGCCTCATTCACCACTCGTCGGAACCGGTATGGAACACGTTTCTGCGAAAGACTCCGGTGCTGCAATCGTAGCGCTCACAGGAGGACGCGTAGAGAAAGTTTCAGCGAAGTATATCGAAGTACGCGAAATCAAAACGATGGAAGGACGCGAAGTAGAAGGCGACGTGAAGCGATACAATCTCACGAAATTCGAACGCTCCAACCAAGGCACATGCTACAATCAGCGCCCGATCGTTTCTGAAGGCGATATAGTAGAAAAAGGCGAGATTCTCGCTGACGGCTCTTCTATGGAAAAAGGCGAAATGGCTCTTGGCCAGAACGTGCTCGTCGGCTTTATGACATGGGACGGTTATAACTATGAGGATGCAATCATTCTCAGTGAACGTCTCGTAAAAGACGATGTTTACACGTCGATTCATATCGAAGAGTACGAGTCGGAAGCGCGTGATACGAAGCTTGGACCGGAGGAAATCACCCGTGACATTCCAAACGTCGGTGACGATGCGCTCCGCAACCTTGATGAGCGCGGCATTATCCGCGTCGGTGCAGAAGTGAAAGACGGCGATATTCTCGTTGGTAAAGTGACGCCTAAAGGTGTTACGGAGCTGACAGCTGAAGAGCGTCTGCTTCATGCCATCTTCGGTGAAAAGGCCCGTGAAGTCCGTGATACTTCCCTTCGTGCTCCTCACGGCGGCGACGGTATCGTACTTGACGTGAAAATTTTCAACCGGGAAGACGGCGATGAACTGCCGCCTGGTGTGAATCAGCTTGTGCGGGTATATCTCGTCCAGAAGCGTAAGATTCATGAAGGAGATAAAATGGCCGGCCGTCACGGTAACAAAGGTGTTATTTCGAAGATTCTTCCGGAAGAAGATATGCCTTATATGCCGGATGGCACACCGATTGACATCATGCTTAACCCGCTCGGTGTACCTTCCCGGATGAACATCGGACAGGTGCTGGAGCTTCATATGGGTATGGCAGCACGTCAGCTTGGCATGCATATTGCAACGCCGGTATTTGACGGTGCCAACGAAGAAGACGTATGGTCGACGATCGAAGAAGCCGGCATGGCACGCGATGGTAAGACCGTTTTATATGACGGCCGTACCGGTGAGCCGTTTGACAGCCGTGTTTCTGTAGGCGTCAGCTATATGATCAAGCTTGCCCACATGGTAGATGATAAACTGCACGCCCGTTCTACAGGACCTTATTCCCTTGTTACCCAGCAGCCGCTCGGTGGTAAAGCACAATTCGGCGGACAGCGTTTTGGTGAAATGGAAGTATGGGCACTCGAAGCTTACGGTGCTGCCTACACTCTTCAGGAAATCCTGACGGTGAAGTCGGATGACACAATTGGACGTGTGAAAACGTACGAAGCGATCGTTAAAGGGGAAAACGTACCGGAACCGGGCGTTCCTGAATCGTTTAAAGTACTAATTAAAGAACTTCAGAGTCTCGGCATGGATGTCAAAATGCTCTCAGCAAATGACGAAGAAATTGATATGCTTGAAATCGATGAAGAAGAAGAGCAGGCAAATGACAAGCTTAACCTGAATCTCGAATCAGGCGGAGAATCGAACGCGTAACCGGTGAATTCGAATGCTGAAAGGGAGGTTGGCCCCTTGATAGATGTAAATAACTTTGAATATATGAAAATCGGCCTCGCTTCCTCCGACAAGATCCGCTCTTGGTCGCGCGGGGAAGTAAAAAAGCCGGAGACGATTAACTATCGTACTCTAAAGCCGGAGAAAGACGGTCTCTTCTGTGAGCGTATCTTCGGCCCGACAAAAGACTGGGAATGTCACTGTGGAAAATATAAGCGCGTACGCTATAAAGGCGTCGTCTGCGACCGCTGCGGTGTGGAAGTTACACGCGCAAAAGTCCGCAGGGAGCGCATGGGGCACATTGAACTTGCTGCCCCTGTTTCCCACATCTGGTACTTCAAAGGAATTCCGAGCCGTATGGGTCTTGTACTCGATATGTCTCCGCGTTCCCTGGAAGAAGTCATTTACTTCGCTTCCTATGTAGTGACTGACACCGGCGATACCCCGCTGGAGCTGAAGCAGCTTCTTTCTGAAAAAGAATACCGCAGCTACCGCGAAAAATACGGCCGCACGTTCAACGCCGAAATGGGCGCTGAAGCGATCCGCAAGCTCCTTGAAGACATCGATCTTGATAAAGAAGCGAATCAGCTGAAAGAAGAGCTGGAAACTGCTCAGGGACAGCGCCGTACGCGTGCAATTAAGCGTCTTGAAGTCATTGAAGCTTTCCGTCATTCCGATAACGATCCGGACTGGATGGTCCTCGACGTGCTCCCGGTTATTCCTCCGGAGCTTCGTCCGATGGTACAGCTCGACGGCGGACGTTTTGCTACATCCGACTTAAACGATTTATATCGACGTGTTATTAACCGTAACAACCGTCTGAAGCGTCTGCTGGACCTTGGTGCTCCAAGCATTATCGTTCAGAACGAGAAGCGTATGCTTCAGGAAGCAGTAGATGCTCTTATCGATAATGGCCGGCGCGGCCGTCCTGTTACAGGACCGGGTAACCGTCCGCTTAAATCTCTTTCTCATATGCTGAAAGGGAAGCAGGGACGTTTCCGTCAAAACCTTCTCGGTAAACGTGTTGACTATTCCGGTCGTTCCGTTATCGTCGTTGGTCCAAACCTGCAGATGTACCAGTGTGGACTTCCGAAAGAAATGGCGCTGGAGCTGTTTAAGCCATTCGTTATGAAAGAGCTTGTCAGTAAAGGGCTTGCCCACAACATTAAGAGTGCGAAGCGCAAAGTAGAGCGCGTGCACCCTGAAGTGTGGGATGTTTTGGAAGAAGTCATCCGGGAGCATCCGGTATTGTTAAACCGGGCACCAACACTTCACCGTCTCGGTATTCAGGCATTTGAACCGACGCTTGTAGAAGGACGCGCAATCAAGCTTCACCCGCTCGTATGTACAGCGTACAACGCTGACTTTGACGGTGACCAGATGGCTGTTCACGTGCCGCTTTCTGCAGAAGCGCAGGCGGAATCCCGTCTCCTTATGCTTGCAGCACAGAATATCCTGAATCCAAAAGACGGCAAGCCGGTAGTAACGCCTTCCCAGGACATGGTTTTAGGTAACTACTACTTGACGCTTGAGCGCGAAGGCGCAGTTGGAGAAGGCAGCAGGTTCAGCGGTCCAAGCGAAGTGATGACTGCTTATCAGAACGGCTACGTGCATCTTCATACACGGATTGCCCTGCCTGTAAAATCTATCGATAAAGATAACTTCAGGGAAGAATATGAAGATCATTTAATTCTCACTTCCGTCGGTAAAGTCATTTTCAACGAAATCCTTCCGAAGTCATTCCCTTATGTGAATGAACCGACGTCGGACAACCTGGAAATTGAAACTCCGCAAAAATTCTTCGTGCCGGGTGAAACCGACATTAAAAAAGAATTCGAAAACCGCGAACTCGTGGCGCCGTTTAAAAAAGGCTTCCTCGGCGATATCATTGCGGAAGTATTTAAAAAGTTCAAGATTTCCGAAACATCCGTTATGCTCGATAAGATGAAGGATCTTGGTTTCTACTATTCTACGAAAGCCGGTATTACAATCGGTGTTTCCGACATTGTCGTACTCAAAGACAAGCAGGACATCCTCGATGATGCCGAAGAAAAAGTCACTAAAATTTCCAAGCAGTTCCGTCGTGGTCTGATCACAGAAGAGGAACGTTACGATAAAGTTATTGAAGTGTGGAGTAAAGCGAAAGACGTTATCCAGGAGAAGCTTCTTGGAACACTTGATAAAACAAACCCTATCTTCATGATGAGTGACTCCGGAGCCCGTGGTAACGCCTCCAACTTCACTCAGCTTGCAGGTATGCGTGGTCTGATGGCAAATCCATCCGGACGTATTATCGAGCTTCCGATCAAATCCAGTTTCCGTGAAGGTCTGACAGTACTTGAGTACTTTATTTCCACACACGGTGCCCGTAAAGGTCTTGCAGATACGGCTCTGAAAACGGCCGACTCAGGTTATCTGACCCGTCGACTCGTTGACGTAGCTCAGGACGTTATTATCCGTGAAGAGGACTGCGGAACGGACCGTGGACTTGAAGTAAAAGCCATTACAGACGGCGCGGAAGTTATCGAACCGCTTTACGACCGCCTCGTCGGTCGTGTATCCTTCCAGAACCTTTATCATCCGGAGACGAATGAACTTCTCGTTTCACGAAATGAAGATATTTCGGAAGATATGGCAAAAGTTATCGATGACGCCGGTATTGAAACAGTGCTTATCCGTTCTGTCTTCACGTGTGACACAAAGCACGGTTCCTGTAAGAAATGTTACGGACGCAACCTGGCTACAGGTGCAGAAGTGGAAGTCGGGGAAGCTGTCGGTATTATTGCAGCCCAGTCGATCGGTGAGCCGGGTACCCAGCTTACAATGCGTACCTTCCACACAGGCGGTGTAGCCGGAGACGATATTACCCAGGGTCTGCCTCGTATTCAGGAAGTATTTGAAGCCCGTAATCCGAAAGGTCAGGCGACTATTTCTGAAATAAAAGGTAAGGTCATGGATATTAAGGATAACGGAGACAAGAAAGAAATCCTTATCCAGAACGATATTGAATCACGGACGTATCAAACCTTGTACGGCTCCCGTATGAAATCGGAAATCGGTGATGAAGTAAGACCGGGTCAGGAACTGACAGAAGGTTCTATTGATCCGAAAGAACTTCTTACAATTTCCGGTGTTCACGGAGTACAGGAATACCTGCTTCGTGAAGTACAGAAAGTTTACCGTATGCAGGGTGTTGAAATCGGCGATAAGCACGTGGAAGTCATGGTCCGCCAGATGATGCGCAAAGTACGCGTGATTGATGCCGGAGATACAAACGTTCTCCCAGGCTCACTCGTGGAAATCCATCAGTTTAACGACGTCAATAAAGATATCCTTCTTAAAGGACGCCGTCCGGCAACCGGACTGCCGGTACTGCTCGGTATCACTAAAGCTTCTCTCGAAACAGACTCTTTCCTTTCTGCCGCATCCTTCCAGGAAACGACACGTGTCCTGACTGATGCAGCGATCAAAGGCAAGCGCGACGAGCTCGTCGGACTGAAAGAGAATGTTATTATCGGTAAGCTTGTACCAGCAGGAACAGGTATGCAGCGCTACCGTCAGATGAAGCACATCGATACGGTAGAGAAAAATGAAGGAACGATGGAAGAAGTAACAGCACAGGAGCAGGAATAAGATTCAGGCCGGGAGCACAGGCTGCTCCCTGGGTTCCTGACTCCGATTGCCGGAACAGATGAGTGTCAGACAGAAAATCCTTAATAAAGGTGTTGACACTCCTCGACCCCGGTGATACTATATTTAAGTGTGCCAAACACCTGATGCTTTGGAGGATTAGAATGTCTTATGAAAAAGTAGCACAGGCAGCAGAGAAAGTCGTCGGCACGAAACAGACGCTTAAAGCACTGGAAAGTGATCAGGTAAGAGAGCTGGTGGTTGCACAGGATGCCGACAGCGACATTCTCGACAGAGTACTCGCAGCGGCGGAAACACAGGCTGTCCCAGTAGGTTATGTGGAGTCAATGAAAAAACTCGGCAGGGCCTGCGGAATAGATGTGAATGCAGCAATCGTAGCTATAAAAAAGTAAAAAAAGTTTTTGCTGATTTCAGCGTAAACCAGCAAAAACTTTCCTTTTACCCATTTGTGAACCACCTGGACCAGTGGGCTTGCAATTTGAAAAAAGAAGGGAGGACAAATCAATGCCTACAATTAATCAACTAGTACGTCAGGGCCGCGCTTCCAAGCCGACCAAGTCAGATTCCCCTGCTCTTAACCGTGGCTACAACAGCTATAAGAAAAAGCAGACTCATGAGGATTCTCCGCAGAAACGCGGTGTTTGTACTCGTGTTGGAACAATGACACCGAAGAAGCCGAACTCGGCCCTTCGTAAGTACGCACGTGTTCGTCTAACGAACCAGATTGAAGTAACAGCATACATCCCTGGTATCGGCCACAACCTTCAGGAGCACAGTGTTGTGCTTATCCGTGGAGGACGTGTGAAGGACTTACCGGGTGTGCGTTACCACATCGTTCGTGGAGCACTCGACACAGCAGGCGTAGACGGACGACGTCAAAGCCGCTCTAAGTATGGAACAAAGCGACCAAAGCCAGCAAAGAAATAAATTGACTGCCAAGACAGTCTTATTATGATCGAAAGGAGGGACCTATATGCCTCGTAAAGGACCAGTACCTCGCCGCGATGTATTAGCCGACCCTATCTATAAGTCAAAACTTGTTACCCGTCTGATCAACCGTATTATGATCGACGGCAAAAAGGGAACAGCTCAGAAGTCACTATATAACGCATTTGACCTTGTACGCGAGCGTTCCGGCAAAGATCCTCAGGAAGTGTTTGAAGAAGCACTCAAGAACATCATGCCGGTACTAGAAGTTAAAGCTCGTCGTGTGGGCGGTGCAAACTATCAGGTGCCAATCGAAGTAAAGCCGGAGCGTCGTACGACACTCGGACTTCGCTGGCTCGTAAGCTATGCACGTATTCGTGGTGAAAAAACGATGGAAGAGCGTCTAGCTAATGAAATCATGGATGCAGCTAACAACACAGGTGCAGCAGTGAAGAAACGTGAAGAAACACACAAAATGGCAGAAGCAAATAAAGCATTTGCTCATTACCGCTGGTAAGCCTTGTTTGTATGTGTTCATTACAGCTGAGGAAAGACGGAGTGCGCTCCGCTTTCGCTCAGTAATACATTGATTCACAGGAAGGAGAAAGACACATGCCAAGAGAGTTCTCCTTAGAAAAGACACGTAATATTGGTATTATGGCTCACATCGACGCTGGTAAGACAACGGCGACTGAGCGTATTCTTTTCTACACAGGACGTATCCATAAAATTGGTGAAACTCACGACGGCGGCTCCCAGATGGACTGGATGGAGCAGGAGCAGGAACGTGGGATCACAATTACGTCTGCAGCAACAACAGCATCGTGGAGAGAGCACCGTATCAACATCATCGATACACCGGGCCACGTAGACTTCACAGTAGAAGTTGAACGTTCCCTTCGTGTACTCGACGGAGCTGTAGCTGTCCTTGACGCACAGTCCGGTGTTGAACCGCAGACAGAAACAGTATGGCGTCAAGCGACGACATACGGTGTACCACGAATCGTTTTCGTTAACAAAATGGATAAAATCGGAGCAGACTTTATCTATTCCCTTGGAACATTGACAGACAGACTGGGTGCTAACTCAGCAGCTGTTCAGCTTCCAATCGGGGCGGAAGACGATTTTGAAGGGATCATTGATCTCATTGAAATGAAAGCTTTCTTCTATCTTGACGACCTTGGACAACGCAGCGAAGAGCGCGACATTCCTGAAGAATTCCAAGCTCAGGCAGAAGAGTACCGTGAGAAATTGATTGAAGCCGTTTCCGACTTCGATGAAGATCTTATGATGCTTTATCTTGAAGGAGAAGAAATTGATACACCAACGCTTAAAAAAGCAATCCGTACAGCAACATGCAGCGTAGAATTCTACCCTGTTTTCTGTGGATCTGCATTTAAGAACAAAGGTGTTCAGCTTCTTATGGACGGCGTTGTTGATTATCTTCCTGCACCAACAGATGTTGCTGCAATCGAAGGTCATCTTCCGGAATCCGAAGAGAGAGTAACCCGCCCTGCGGACGATAAAGAACCTTTCTCTGCGCTTGCCTTCAAGGTAGCAACGGATCCATTCGTCGGTAAGCTTACTTTCTTCCGCGTTTATTCCGGTACGGTTGACGCAGGTTCTTATGTTGTTAACTCATCAAAAGGCAAGCGTGAGCGTATGGGACGTATCCTGCAGATGCACGCCAATCACCGTGAAGAAATCCCGACATGCTACGCAGGGGATATCGCAGCAGGTGTAGGTTTAAAAGATACTTCTACAGGGGACACTCTTTGTGACGAAAAGAATCTCGTTATTCTTGAGTCCATGGAATTCCCTGAGCCGGTAATCCACCTTTCCGTTGAGCCTGCTTCTAAAGCAGACCAGGACAAGATGGGTATGGCACTGGCAAAACTTGCAGAGGAAGATCCAACTTTCCGCACGCATACAGATGAAGAAACGGGCCAGACGATCATCGGCGGTATGGGTGAGCTTCACCTTGATATCATCGTTGACCGGCTGAAGCGTGAATTCAAAGTAGGCGCGAATGTTGGTGCTCCGCAGGTATCTTACCGTGAAACAATCCGCGAAAGCGCGAAGTGTGAAGGTAAGTTTGTTCGACAGTCCGGTGGACGCGGCCAGTTCGGTCACGTTTGGGTGGAATTCACTCCAAACGATGAAGGCGGCGGCTTTGAATTCATCGACAATATCGTCGGTGGTGTCGTTCCACGTGAATATATCGGATCTGTTGAGCAGGGCATAAAAGAATCCCTTGATAACGGCCTTCTTGCCGGCTACCCACTGGTAGACGTAAAAGCCCGTCTATACGATGGTTCTTACCACGATGTCGACTCCAACGAGATGGCATTTAAGGTTGCTGCTTCCATGGCTTTCAAGGAAGCAAAGAACAAGTGTAAGCCTGTTCTTCTCGAGCCGATCATGAAGGTTGAAGTTGTCATGCCTGAAGAATATATGGGTGACATCATGGGTGACATTACGTCACGCCGTGGACGAGTAGAAGGAATGGAAGCACGAGGAAACGCCCAGACAGTTAAAGCAATGGTTCCATTAGCTGAAATGTTTGGTTACGCGACTTCCCTTCGTTCCAATACGCAGGGCCGCGGTCAGTATTCCATGCACTTCGACCATTATGAAGAAGTACCAAAGAGTATTTCTGAAGAAATCATCAAAAAATCATCCGGTCAGTAAACCAGGTGATTGTCAGGTTTCAGATTTTGTTGTAAGCTGATTAAGGTGATTGATTCACGTCTTTCACCTTATTCTAAGAAATAAAAAATAAATTAACTATATGTAAGGAGGATTTCGATCATGGGAAAAGCAAAATTTGATCGTTCCAAAACGCATGCCAACATCGGTACAATTGGACACGTTGACCACGGAAAAACAACTCTGACAGCAGCAATCACTCACGTACTTCACAAGAACTCTGGTAAAGGTACTGCAATGAAGTATGACCAGATTGACGGTGCTCCGGAAGAGCGCGAGCGTGGAATCACAATCTCCACTGCACACGTTGAGTACGAAACAGACACTCGTCACTATGCACACGTGGACTGCCCAGGTCACGCTGACTATGTTAAAAACATGATCACTGGTGCAGCTCAGATGGACGGAGCTATCCTTGTAGTATCTGCAGCGGACGGCCCAATGCCACAAACTCGTGAGCACATTCTACTTTCACGTCAGGTAGGGGTACCTTCAATCGTAGTATTCCTTAACAAAACTGACCAGGTAGACGACGAAGAGCTTCTTGAGCTTGTAGAAATGGAAGTACGCGAGCTTCTTTCTGAGTATGACTTCCCTGGCGACGACATTCCTGTCGTTAAAGGTTCTGCCCTTAAAGCACTTGAAGGCGATGCAGATGCTGAAAACGCAATTGTTGAGCTTATGAAAGCAGTTGACGAGTATATCCCAACTCCGGACCGCGACAAAGACAAGCCGTTCATGATGCCGGTAGAGGACGTATTCTCTATCACTGGCCGTGGTACTGTAGCAACAGGCCGTGTTGAGCGTGGACAGCTTAACGTCGGTGACGAAGTTGAAATCATCGGTCTTGCAGAGTCTCCAACGAAGACTACTGTAACTGGTGTTGAAATGTTCCGTAAGCTTCTTGACTATGCTGAAGCTGGTGACAACATTGGTGCGCTTCTACGTGGTGTATCCCGTGACGACATCAACCGTGGCCAGGTTCTTGCTAAGCCAGGAACTATCACTCCACACACAAAGTTCAAAGCGGAAGTTTATGTACTTTCAAAAGAAGAAGGTGGACGTCACACTCCATTCTTCACTAACTACCGCCCACAGTTCTACTTCCGTACTACGGACGTAACTGGTGTTACTCAGCTTCCTGAAGGCGTAGAAATGGTTATGCCTGGGGACAACGTTGAGATGACAGTTGAACTCATTTCACCAATCGCGATCGAAGAGGGAACTAAGTTCTCTATCCGCGAAGGTGGACGTACAGTTGGAGCTGGCGTTGTAGCAAACATCATGGAGTAGTATTTACTCTTCTGAAGCCGAGCGAATTATCGCTCGGCTTTTTTTGTGCTTTTTTCGGGGGCAGGAGGTGAGTCTGACGGCTTTTCGCTGACGATGAATTCCGGTGCTGGAACGATGAATTAATCCAATTTCAGCCTCCTTAAAATCAGTTAAGCTCTCCCATTTGAGAGTAAAGGTCCCTATTGAGAGTAACTCCCTATGGAAAATCAGTTAACTGCTGTTCATGCAGAGTAAAATCCTGCTATTGAGAGTAAATGAACCATTTTCCTCCTCGCTTTATCTCGTTCAGCAAAATATAATAGCTAAAACAGAACTTTTGTTCTCTTTTCAGTGGTAATATCATTAAAATGTGACTATAATCAACATATATTCATTTTGAAAAGGAGCTGTTATATGAATACATTTAAGCTGAAAAGACCTTTATATCTTTATCAATATGAGGCACTGCTGCGCAGGCTGCCGCAGAGGCATGCCCAGTATAACGCTATAAAAAAGGACTATCACAAATATTTGGCGGGATTTCAAGGAGAGGAATCACTGGATTATATCCTTTCGATTGTAAATTTACATAAAGAAGCTTTTATATGCAGAGGGCTTCGGCTAAAAAATAAAGCTAACGATTATTTCTTTCAAATTGATCTGCTAGTCGTCACTCCTTATTTTATTTATATTGGTGAAGTGAAAAACCATACAGGAAAATTAGTCTTCGAACCTGATTATGGACAGATGACTCAATTGAAAGGAGAAGCAGCTAATACTTATCCCTGCCCTCTTCAACAAAGTAAGCGGCAGGCACGTCAGCTGCAGGTTTGGCTGAGTGACCATTCTCTTCAGGAAACTCCTGTTTACGCTCATGCGATGATATCCAACCCGCACTCACAGATTTCTTCCAACACCCCTATTCCAGAGTTATACCATGCAGATCTTTTACCTGAGATGCTGGACTCCCTCAACTTAACTAATTCCAAACGCATTTATACCCGTGCACATCTCCAAAAATTAGAAAAGCTATTGAAGAAAGAGAACGAAGAGGCGAATCATTTTCTTATTGAAAAATATAATCTGCACTCTCACGAAGTAATACAAACCATCTGCTGTCGTTTTTGCTCTTCACGAAGACTCCGCCGCTTCCGTCAAAAGTGGTACTGTACTTCCTGCAGAGAAAAAGATGAGCAGACCCATATGGAGGGACTGCAGGATCTTGCTTTACTGAATGTAGGATTCCAATCTTTAAGTACGTACCGCATTTTTCTTGCACATATCTCTGCTGCTACGGCGAAAGGCTTGATAAGTCCTTACGTAATTGCAAATGAATATAAGTGTAAAGGAAGAAAGTACAAACTGGACATAAACAAATTTTGAATGAGCGTTAATTCAAGAGATAGGTCCTTTTAAAAAAGAGGCCTGTTTTTTTGTGGAAGTGGTGAATGATGAATTCCGGTGCTGAAACGATGAATTAATCCAATTTCAGCCCCCTTAAAATCAGTTGAGCTCTCCCATTTGAGAGTAAAGGTCCCTATTGAGAGTAACTCCCTATGAAAAATCAGTTAACTGCTGTTCATACACAGTAAAACCCTGCTATTGAGAGTAAATACAGCTGCAACCACACATGGCTTCAAAAAGATAAACCGCCTCACCAAAAATAAGCAGCTTTCTTCTATATAATAGAAATCACTCAAGATTACATCCCAAAGGTGATCGCAGCAAAAGATGGATACGCAGCAATTCTGCGTAAGTAATGCGAAAACTTAACTGGAGGCCCGAGTATCTCTCTTCCCCAAAAAAATCGAATTTCTTCAATATAAGAACGACGACCTGTTTTCCTATAAAAAACACGGAATTAAGCCTATATCAGGTGAATCAAAAAGAATTTTTATTACCCCATTGCTAACATACTTCACAGCTTGTATAATGTTAAAAGTGTGGCCGTAGAAATATACAGAAAAGCATTGCATTAGCAGGGCAAACCCTGTATACTATCTAATGTTGGTCATAAGAAGGCTTAGATCCGGAAGGTTGCCGACACACCAGAGCCCGTTGCCATGGATCTGGAGTGGGGAAATTTCCGAGGAGCAAGTCTATTTCCGAAAATGGGCGAAAAGGAGGTAATATAATGGCAAAGCAAAAGATTCGTATTCGTTTAAAAGCGTATGATCACCGCGTGCTCGATGCATCCGCAGTGAAAATTGTGGAAACAGCAAAGCGTTCAGGTGCCGGCATCACTGGTCCTGTACCGCTACCGACAGAACGTTCTGTATACACAGTTCTTCGTGCTGTACACAAATATAAAGATGCTCGCGAACAGTTCGAAATGCGCACACACAAGCGTCTGATCGACATCGTTGAGCCAACACCACAGACAGTAGATGCGCTTATGCGTCTCGATCTGCCATCCGGTGTAGATATCGAAATCAAGCTTTAATTTGATGATAAATTTATAAAAATATTAATTACAGGAGGTGTGACGGATGACCAAAGGAATCTTAGGAAAGAAACTAGGAATGACGCAAATTTTCAGCGAAACTGGTGAAGCACTTCCAGTAACAGTAGTTCAGGCTGAACCTAACGTTGTTCTTCAAAAGAAGACGGTTGAAGGAGAAGGCTACGAAGCTGTTCAGCTTGGTGCATTTGACCAGAAAGAAAATGGTACAAACAAGCCTGAAAAAGGTCACGCTGAAAAAGCGCAGACAACTCCTAAGCGCTTCGTGAAGGAAATCCGCGACGCTGAAGCAGCGGAACTAGAGGTTGGTCAGGAAGTTAAGGTAGACGTTTTTGCAGAGGGTGATGTGGTTGATGTAACTGGTCAATCCAAAGGTAAAGGATTCTCCGGTACTATCAAGCGCCACAATCAGTCCCGCGGACCAATGACTCACGGTTCCAACTTTCACCGCGCTCCTGGTTCAATGGGTCCAGTTGACCCGAACCACGTACGACCTGGTAAGCTACTTCCGGGCCGCATGGGCGGAGAGACAGTTACAATTCAAAACCTTGAAGTTGTTAAAGTAGATACAGAGCGCAACGTTCTTCTTATCAAAGGTAATGTACCTGGTGCGAAGAAAAGCTATGTTTCAGTTCAATCAGCGACAAAAGCTGAATAATTTCGGATAAGAAAGGAGGAGCCCCGATGCCAAAAGTAATGTTATATAAACAAGACGGCTCTCAAGCAGGCGATATCGAACTTGCAGAAGGCGTATTCGGTATTGAACCAAATCAAAGCGTACTTTACGATGCAGTGATCATGCAGCAAGCGTCACGCCGTCAAGGTACGCACTCAACAAAAACCCGCTCGGAAGTACGCGGCGGTGGAGCAAAGCCTTGGCGTCAGAAAGGAACAGGCCGCGCACGTCACGGTTCTACTCGTTCCCCAATCTGGGTTGGCGGTGGAGTCGCATTCGGCCCTAAACCACGCAGCTACGGATATAAGCTTCCTAAGAAGCAGCGCCGTCTGGCACTAAAATCAGCTCTATCTTCAAAGGTAATTGATGGAAACATCTGCGTCGTTGAAGAATTAAGTTTTCAAGCTCCAAAAACGAAGGAAATGAAATCAGTACTTGCAGGTCTTTCTGCAAATACGAAAACTCTCATTGTAACTACGGACGAAAATGAAGCAGTTTCTTTATCTTCCCGTAACCTTCCAGGAGTTAAAACCGTGAAAGCAGCTAACGTGAACGTACTCGACATTCTCACTCATGAGAAGCTTGTTATTACACAGGATGCTGTTAAACAGGTAGAGGAGGTGCTTGCATAATGGCAGACGCAAGAGATCTTATTAAGCGCCCAATTATCACTGAACGCTCAGCAGACCTTATGGCTGAGAAAAAGTATACGTTCGAAGTAGACCCTCGCGCTACAAAACCGCAGCTTAAAGCCGCGATCGAGGAAATTTTCGGCGTAGAAGTAGTGAACGTCAACACGATGAATTATAAAGGTAAATTCAAGCGTTTCGGCCGGCACAGCGGCTATACTCGCAAGCGTAAAAAAGCAATCGTTGAGCTCTCAGCGGACAGCAAAGAATTAGAATTCTTTGAAGGTGCGTAAACATTTTTTAGAGAAGGAGGGAAAAGCTCATGGCTATCAAAAAGTATAAACCAATTACTAACGGCCGCCGTTTCATGACGTCACTTGATTTTCAGGATCTTACAACAGACAAGCCTGAACGATCTCTGCTGGCGCCGCTTTCTAAAAAGGCCGGCCGTAATAACCAGGGACGTATTTCAGTACGTCACCAGGGTGGCGGACACAAGCGCCAATACCGTGTAATTGACTTTAAGCGTGACAAAGATGGAATTCCAGGCCGCGTTGCTACGGTCGAATATGACCCAAACCGTTCTGCGAACATTTCTCTTATCAACTACGTTGACGGAGAGAAGCGTTACATCCTTGCACCAAAAGGACTTAAAGTCGGCACAACAATCATGTCCGGTAAAGATGCTGACATCAAGACGGGTAATGCACTTGAATTAAAAGACATCCCAGTCGGTACAATCGTTCACAACGTAGAGCTTCGCCCAGGAAAAGGCGGACAGCTTGTACGTTCAGCCGGTGCAGAAGCACAGGTGCTCGGACGTGAAGAAAAGTACACTCTAGTAAGACTTCGTTCCGGTGAAACACGCTTGATTCTCAGCACGTGCCGTGCTACTGTAGGACAGGTTGGAAACATCGAGCACGAACTTGTAGTCATCGGTAAAGCCGGTCGTTCCCGTTGGAAGAACATTCGTCCAACTGTACGTGGTTCTGTTATGAACCCTAACGATCACCCACACGGTGGTGGTGAAGGTAAAGCACCAATCGGTATGCCATCTCCAGTATCACCTTGGGGACAGCCAACTCTTGGTTACAAAACACGTAAGAAGAATAAAGATACAGATAAATATATCGTACGTGGACGTAAGAAAAAGAAAAAATAACGGGATTGTCCTACGGTTCTCGAGCAGAACCGTAGCGCAGTCGCGAAGGGAGGTACCATTATGGGTCGCAGCTTAAAAAAGGGACCTTTTGTAGATGACCATCTTATGAAGAAGGTGGAAGCTCAGGGTGAAACGAATGATAAGAGAGTTATCAAAACGTGGTCACGCCGCTCTACAATTTTCCCGCAATTCATCGGTCATACGATCGCAGTATATGATGGTCGTAAGCACGTACCGGTTTACATTCAAGAAGACATGGTTGGACACAAGCTTGGTGAATTTGCACCGACGCGAACGTATAGAGGCCACGCTTCTGACGATAAGAGAACACGACGCTAATTAGAGAGGGGAGGTACTGATCATGGAAGCTAAAGCAGTTGCAAAACAAGTGCGTATTGCTCCTCGCAAAGCTCGTCTGGTCGTAGACTTAATCCGTGGTAAGAAAGTTGGCGAAGCCATTTCTATTCTTAACCACACGCCGAAGAAAGCATCCCCTGTTGTGGAGAAGCTTTTAAATTCAGCTATTGCGAACGCAGAGCATAACTACGAAATGGAGCCTGACAACCTAATCGTTGATCAAGTTTTCGTAGACGAAGGAATAACACTTAAAAGATTCCGTCCACGTGCGCAGGGACGCGCGAGCCGGATTAATAAACGAACGAGCCACATTACAGTGGTGCTAACTGAAAAGAAGGAGGGATAAGTGTGGGTCAGAAAATAAATCCTAACGGACTGCGTGTCGGTGTTATCCGCGACTGGGAGTCCAAGTGGTATGCTGATAAAGACTATGCAGATCTTCTTCACGAAGATATTAAAATTCGTGACTATCTGGAGAAGCGTCTAACAGAAGCTTCCGTTTCCACGATTGAAATCGAACGCGCGGCTAACCGTGTGAACGTAACGATCTTCACTGCGAAGCCTGGTATGGTTATCGGTAAGGGTGGTTCTGAAGTAGAAACCCTTCGTAAAGCCCTTAATCAGCTGACTGGCAAGCGTGTACACATCAACATCAATGAAATCAAGAAGCCGGATATGGATGCAACGCTTGTATCACTGAACATTGCACGCCAGCTGGAAGCACGTATTTCTTTCCGCCGCGCAATGAAGCAGTCCATGCAGCGCACGATGCGTTCCGGAGCTAAAGGTATTAAAACACAGGTTTCCGGCCGACTTGGCGGAGCTGATATTGCACGATCAGAACATTACAGCGAAGGCACTGTTCCGCTTCATACACTGCGAGCTGACATCGACTATGGTACTGCAGAAGCAGATACTACGTACGGTAAACTCGGTGTGAAGACATGGATCTATAAAGGGGAAGTCCTTCCAACAAAAGGAACGAACGCAGAGGAAGGAGGAAATTAATCATGCTAATGCCTAAACGTGTTAAATTCCGTCGCGAACACCGTGGTAAGATGCGCGGACGTGCGAAAGGCGGAGCAGAAGTCACATTTGGTGAATATGGTTTGCAGGCTGTGGAAGCATCCTGGATTACGAACCGTCAGATTGAAGCTTCACGTATTGCTATGACCCGTTACATGAAGCGTGGCGGTAAAGTATGGATTAAGATTTTCCCGGACAAGCCTTACACTGCCAAGCCGCTTGAAGTCCGCATGGGTTCCGGTAAAGGTGCTCCTGAAGGATGGGTAGCAGTAGTAAAGCCAGGGAAAGTTATGTTTGAGATTGCAGGGGTATCAGAAGAGGTTGCTCGTGAAGCACTTCGACTGGCTGCTCACAAACTGCCAATCCGAACAAAAGTAATTAAACGAGAAGAAGTGGGTGGTGACGCAAATGAGAGCTAATGAAATCCGCAACCTAACCACTGCAGAAATAGAGCAAAAAGCAACATCTTTAAAAGAAGAGCTTTTTAATCTCCGCTTTCAGCTTGCGACTGGACAGCTAGACAATCCAGCCCGCATTCGTGAAGTGAAGAAAGCAATTGCTCGAGCTAAGACAGTACTGCGCGAACGTGAACTAGGAATCGTCAGCGAATAGTCTTGAGAGGAGGTCTTACCGTGGAAGAACGAAATAATCGTAAGAGCTACGTCGGTCGTGTGACATCAGACAAGATGGATAAGACAATCACAGTTGTCGCTGAAACTTATAAGATGCACCCACTGTACGGAAAGCGCGTAAAACACACGAAAAAATATAAAGCGCACGATGAGAACAATACTGCAAAGGTAAATGACATCGTTCGTATTATGGAAACTCGTCCGCTATCGAAGGATAAGCGATTCCGCCTTGTCGAAGTAGTAGAAGAGGCCGTAGTTATCTAAATCGACATTATGTTTGCTTACCTGAAGGGAGGTAAAGGAATCTATGATTCAACAGGAAAGCCGTTTAAAAATTGCTGATAACTCTGGTGCCCGCGAGGTACTTTGTATTAAAGTTCTTGGTGGCACTGGACGTAAGACTGCAAACATCGGTGATGTTATCGTCTGCTCTGTAAAGCAGGCAACACCTGGTGGCGTTGTCAAGAAAGGTGAAGTTGTCCGCGCAGTAATTGTACGTACCCGCAGCGGTGCGCGTCGTTCTGACGGATCTTACATCAAATTCGACGAAAACGCAGCAGTCATCGTGCGTGACGATAAGAGCCCAAGAGGAACTCGTATCTTTGGACCAGTTGCACGTGAGCTTCGTGAAAACAAGTTCATGAAGATCGTTTCTCTTGCTCCAGAAGTACTTTAATATAACTGATAGATACCGGAAAGATCCGAGTAAAGAGGAGGTGCCCTCATGTCCCAAGCGAAATTGCACGTGAAAAAGGGAGATAACGTAAAAATCATCTCCGGCAAGGACAAAGGCAAAGAAGGAAAAATTCTTGAAGCCTATCCGACTAAATCACGCGTCCTTGTGGAAGGCATTAACATGGTTAAGAAACATGCCAAGCCATCCCAAGGGAATCCACAAGGCGGTATTATCAACAAGGAAGCGCCTGTTCACGTCTCGAACGTAATGGTCATTGACCCATCTACAAACGAGCCGACGCGTGTTGGATATAAAGAAGAAGATGGAAAGAAAGTCCGTATTGGAAAAAAATCCGGCGAGAAGCTGGACAAGTAAACAGCCCGCTATTGAAAGGAGGTTCACTCAATGAGTCGTCTGAAAGAAAGATATAATCAGGAGATTACTCCTGCCCTTAAAGATAAATTCAACTACTCTTCGATTATGGAAGTTCCAAAAATCGAAAAGATTGTTCTAAATATGGGTGTCGGTGACGCAGTACAAAACTCTAAAGTACTTGACAAAGCTGTTGAAGAACTTACAGAGATCACTGGTCAGAAGCCGGTCGTTACAAAAGCAAAGAAATCTATCGCAGGATTTAAAGTACGACAGGGCATGCCTATCGGAGCGAAAGTAACTCTCCGCGGCGAGCGCATGTACGACTTCCTCGACAAGCTTGTTTCTGTATCACTTCCGCGAGTGCGTGACTTCCGCGGAGTATCCAAGAAAGCATTCGACGGTCGTGGAAACTACACGCTCGGCGTAAAAGAGCAGCTCATCTTCCCTGAGATCAACTACGATAACGTAGACAAGGTCCGCGGAATGGATATTGTTGTTGTAACTACTGCTAATACAGATGAAGAAGCACGCGAGCTTCTCACTCAGTTCGGTATGCCGTTCCAAAAATAAAACTCTGATAAAAGAGAGGAGTGAAGACCTTGGCTAAAAAATCAATGGTCGCTAAACAGAAGCGCACGAAAAAGTTTGCTGTTCAGGAATATACACGCTGCGAACGCTGTGGCCGCCCTCACAGTGTAATGCGTAAGTTTAAACTTTGCCGTATCTGCTTCAGAGATCTTGCACACAAAGGTCAAATTCCGGGCGTCAAAAAAGCTAGCTGGTAATTCCGTTTAAAGGAAGGGAGGTAAATACGATGGTCATGACAGATCCTATTTCTGATATGCTGACTCGCATCCGTAATGCGAATCTAGTACGTCACACAAGCTTGGAGCTTCCTGCTTCAAACATGAAAAAAGAAATCGCCGATATCCTCAAACGTGAAGGATTCATCCGCGACTATGAGTCTATCGAAGACAGCAAGCAAGGTGTTCTTCGTATTTTCCTTAAGTACGGTGCAAACAACGAAAAGGTTATCACCGGCCTTAAGAAAATTAGTAAGCCAGGCCTGCGTGTATACGCAAAGTCTGATGAAGTTCCGCGAGTACTCAACGGACTTGGAATTGCAATCATTTCGTCCTCAAGCGGCGTCATTACAGATAAAGAAGCCCGTCAGCAAAAAGTCGGCGGCGAAGTAATCGCATACGTCTGGTAGTAAATTAACGTAACAGAACGGAGGTGTCACGTATGTCCCGAATTGGTTTAAAGCCTATTGAAATTCCATCAGGAGTTGAAATAAAGATAGACGGCAGCACAGTATCGGTTAAAGGCCCTAAAGGGGAACTCAGCCGTACAATTCATCACGAGATGACTGTGAAGCAGGAAGATAACGTCGTTACAGTGGAGCGTCCGTCTGACCATAAAGATCACCGCGCCCTTCACGGTACAACCCGCAGCATGGTCAACAACATGGTTGAAGGTGTATCCAAAGGTTTCGAGAAAAGACTTGAGCTTGTCGGTGTCGGTTACCGTGCTCAGAAGACCGGTAACAAGGTTGTCCTGAACGTTGGACTTTCCCACCCGGTTGAATTTGTTGAAGGGAACGGACTTGAAATCGAAGTTCCGGCCAACACAAAGATTACTGTTAAAGGAATCGATAAAGAGAGCGTCGGAGCACTTGCATCCAACATCCGCGCTGTACGTATTCCTGAGCCTTATAAAGGCAAAGGTATCCGTTACGAAGGCGAAATGGTTCGTCGTAAAGAAGGTAAAACAGGGAAGTAAGCCCTGAATAACGGAAAGAAAGGAATGACGTTCGATGATCACGAAGACTTCTAAAAATGAGTCACGTATGAAACGACACGCGCACGTTCGTCGTTCGATCACAGGTACTGCTGAACGTCCTCGTCTCAACGTTTTCCGTTCTAATAAGCACATCAATGCTCAGCTGATTGACGACGTCGCAGGCGTTACAATCGCTGGTGCATCCAGCTTAGATAAAGAACTTAACCTGGAAAACGGCGGGAACAAAGAAGCAGCCCGACAAGTCGGCGAACTTGTGGCGAAACGTGCCCTTGAACAAGGTAAAGAAACAGTAGTATTCGACCGCGGAGGCTATCTCTATCACGGTCGCGTTAAAGAACTTGCAGACGCTGCACGCGAAGCTGGTCTCAAGTTTTAATAGAAGGAATAAAGGAGGGAAACACATTGCGTATCGATGCAAGCAAACTTGAAATTGAAGAGCAAGTGGTTACTATTAACCGCGTAGCAAAAGTTGTAAAAGGTGGACGTCGCTTCCGCTTTGCAGCACTCGTTGTTGTAGGCGATAAGAACGGTCACGTTGGTTTTGGCATGGGTAAAGCACTGGAGGTTCCAGAAGCGATCCGTAAAGCGATCGAAGACGGTAAAAAGAACCTTATCCGTGTACCAATGCAGGGCACTTCAATTCCTCATATTATTACAGGAGAATACGGAGCTGGAAGCGTACTGCTTAAGCCGGCCTCTGAAGGTACAGGAGTTATCGCAGGCGGACCTGTCCGTGCGGTACTGCTGCTCGCTGGTGTAGGTGACATCCTTACGAAGTCCCTTGGTTCCAACAATCCTATCAACATGGTACGTGCGACACTGCAGGGTCTTGAAAGCCTTAAAAGCCCGGAAGAAGTTGCAAGACTACGCGGCAAATCTGTCGAAGAGTTGAAAGGTTAAGGAGGGATTTGGCATGGCAAAAAAATTGGAAATTACCCTCACACGCAGCCTGATCGGACGTCCCGAGGAACAGCGTGTTACTGTAAAGACCCTCGGTCTTGGTAAAATGAACAGTACAGTTGTTCACGAGGACAACGCAGCGATGCGCGGAATGGTAAACAAAGTAGCTCATCTAATAAATGTAAAAGAAATAGACGCATAAATAGAAAAAACGTTGAGGAGGTGTCAACATGCAACTTCACGAACTAAAACCTACTGAAGGTTCCCGTAATCAGAAGCGTAAGCGTAAAGGCCGTGGTGTCGGCAGTGGTAATGGTAAAACAGCCGGCCGGGGAACTAAGGGTCAAAACGCACGTTCCGGCGGCGGTGTTCGTCCTGGATTCGAAGGTGGCCAGATGCCTATCTTCCGTCGTCTTCCAAAACGAGGATTCAAGAACCCGAACCGTGTGGAATACGCAGTCGTGAACCTGGACTCCCTGAATCGTTTCGAAGATGGTACAGAAGTCACTCCGGCTCTCCTTGTAGAATCCGGCGTTGTTAAAAACGAACGTGGCGGAATTAAAGTCCTTGGTAACGGAACATTAGATCGTAAACTGACTGTGAAAGCGACGAAGTTTTCCGGTTCAGCGAAAAATGCAATCGAAACTGCTGGAGGATCTACGGAGGAAGTGTAATGTTCTCTGTGATCTCCAATCTCTTTCGAGCAGGAGATTAGAAGAAATTCTTATCACCTAAGCGATGTTAATCGTCTTTCGAATCGGTGCCTACATCCCCGCGCCGGAAGTTCCTGCACAGGCGTGAAGCTTCGGCGGGGTGATGAACGCCATCGACGGAGGTGCCATCGAGACTTTCTCGATTTTTGCGACAGAAATAATGCCCTACATTACAGCATCCATTTAATTGCATGCTGTGCCTGCATGTTTGCAGGCGAAACGGCTGCAGGTCGCAAAAAGCTAGCACAAGTGACAAGATAAAGAAGCAATTGTGAAGACGTTTTATGAACCTGTTTCCGGACCAGTACTGTTTTGAACCGGAGACTCTCCGGCAGAATGCAGAAGGCAGACGGAGGACAGGGAGAACGAATTCTCAATTTTTATCTTTGCTGGGATTGCTGCTGGGATTCCGAATGGAGTTAACCAAGTCTTACGTAACTCAATTCGAAGGCGCAGGAGATGCCTTGTTTATGAACATCGTTACTGTGCAGCTTAAACTGCTAGCACTGTCAGCGATCGTTGTAGGAGTTATTTTTGTTAAGCAAATCCTTAAACACCCGATGAATACGCCAGACGATTAGTTGCCGGGAAATCGCTGCTTCAGCAGCTGTCTCCCTGGAATTTGTCCCGGGAATACGACGCAGGATCACACCAAGAGAAACCTTCTATCGATTGCCTTTCGTCGAATGAACATTCCCAGGCAGCCGTCAAAATCCTTTCTGTCTTCTTTCGAAGCTGGTCTGCTTCAAAGTTCACAGCTTTGAGGAAGCGGATTACTGATCGTTGTTGGTGTCACAGCAGACACAAAGAACAAATGAAGAATCAGCTGAAGACGAAATCGATGGAGGGAAACAGATATGAATTTAATTCTTATGGGACTTCCGGGTGCCGGTAAAGGAACTCAAGCTGAAAAAATCGTTGAAAAATATCACGTGCCGCATATTTCCACTGGAGATATGTTCCGCGCTGCTATTAAGAACGGGACAGACCTCGGTCTGAAAGCTAAATCCTACATGGATGACGGCGCCCTCGTACCGGATGAAGTGACGATCGGCATTGTCCGTGAACGCTTAAGCCAGGACGACTGCAGCAACGGATTTCTTCTGGACGGCTTTCCACGTACACCTGCTCAGGCAGGGGCACTGGAAGAAATGCTTGAAGAAATGGACCGCAAACTGGATCACGTATTGTATATTAAAGTGCCTCGCGAGGATCTGTTTAAACGACTTACGGGACGCTGGATCTGCCCAACATGCGGCACCGCGTATCACGAAGTCTTCAATCCTCCGCAGGAAAAAGGTAAATGCGACAAAGATGGCAGCGAGCTGATGCAAAGAGACGACGACAAGCCGGAAACGGTTGATAAGCGTCTCGAAGTCAACCTCGAGCAGACGAAGCCACTCGTTGACTTTTACGAAGAGAAAGGTTATCTTCGCAATGTTGATGGTCAGCAGGATATCGATCAGGTATTTGTCGATGTTGACAAGCTTCTCCAGGGAAGCAATGCATGATCACCAGCAAGACACCGAGGGAGCTGGATATTATGCGAAAAGCCGGCGATATCGTCGCACGGACGCATAATGAGCTGAAAAAGCATATCCACCCGGGCATAACAACGAAAGAATTGGATCACATTGCCGACAGATTTATTCGGTCCTTTAATGCGATTCCATCTTTTAAAGGCTATCATGGATTCACGGGAAGTATCTGTACTTCGGTAAATGAAGAATTGGTGCACGGAATACCCGGTTCCCGTCAACTTGAGGACGGAGACATTATCAGCATAGATATCGGGGCCGAGTATGAAGGCTACCATGGTGATTCGGCGTGGACGTACGCTGTAGGGGAAATTGATCCGGAAACCCGGCGTCTTCTGGACGTAACCGAGGCTGCTTTATTTGAAGGTCTTGCTTACGCAGAACCGGGAAGACGGCTTTCGGACATCTCCCATGCAATACAAACGTTCGTGGAATATCACGGCTTTTCCGTTGTGCGTGAATACGTCGGCCACGGAGTCGGACAGAATCTTCACGAAGATCCGCCGATTCCTCATTTCGGACCGCCCGGCAGAGGCCCGCGCCTTAAAGAGGGAATGGTTCTTGCAGTAGAGCCGATGGTAAACGCCGGAAAGCGCCACGTCCGTACCCTGTCCGATAACTGGACGGTCGTCACATCGGACCATTCAATGTGCGCTCATTTTGAACACACGATTGCTATTGTCGATACAGGATACGAAATTATGACAAAAATCCAGTAATTGGATAAAGGTGGTCACCAAATGAAAGATCCTGATTCGGTTCCGCAAGCCGGAGAGCTTGTGAGAATTCTAAATGGAAGAGACAAAGGTCAATTCGCTTGCATTATTGAAGTGCTGGACGACAAATTCGTACTGATCGCTGATGGCGATAAGCGGAAAGTCGACAAAGCAAAGAAAAAGAACCTTCATCATATCGAGCGGAGTTATATCATTGCCTCGGAAGTGAAGAACAGTATAATAGAAACAGGTCGTGTAACCAATGCTAAATTGCGCTTTGCAATTTCGTCATATATCAACGATAATTTACTGAAGGAAGGAGAGTGAATTCATGGCCAAAGAAGATGTAATCGAAGTTGAAGGCACGGTCATAGAGCCGCTTCCAAACGCGATGTTCCGTGTCGAGCTGGAAAACGGGCACAAAATTCTTGCGCACGTTTCCGGTAAAATTCGTATGCACTATATTCGTATTCTTCCGGGAGACAAGGTCACAGTCGAATTATCTCCGTATGATCTGTCGCGCGGTCGTATTACGTATCGCTATAAATAAAAAAACGTCAGGATTCGTTACTCCGAATGATCAAGGAGGTAAAAAGCATGAAGGTAAGACCATCCGTCAAACCAATTTGTGAAAAGTGCAAGGTTATCCGTCGTAAGCGTACGGTCATGGTAATCTGCGAAAACCCAAAGCATAAGCAAAAACAAGGATAAACACTGGAGGTGTAAACTATGGCACGTGTTGCAGGTATCGACATTCCCCGCGATAAGCGGATCGTCGTTTCTCTTACGTATATCTTCGGAGTAGGGAAGTCCCGCGCAGCGGAGATCCTGAAAGAAGCAGGCGTTTCTGAAAACACACGAGTTCGTGATCTTACAGAAGACGAGCTTGGTAAAATTCGTAAAGTTGTAGATAGTGTAAAAGTAGAAGGGGACCTTCGTCGAGAAGTATCTCTTGATATTAAGCGTCTGATTGAAATCGGTTCTTACCGTGGTATCCGCCACCGTCGCGGACTTCCAGTTCGTGGACAGAAGACGAAGAACAACGCACGTACACGAAAAGGTGCACGTCGTACAGTCGCGAACAAGAAAAAGTAAAGGAGGCACCGGATAATTATGGCTAAGCCAAAAACGACTCGCGCTAAGCGCCGTCAACGTAAAAATATAGAGTCTGGAATTGCACACATTCGTTCTACGTTCAACAACACGATCGTAACTATCACTGACCCTCAGGGAAATGCTATTGCATGGGCAAGTGCAGGCGGACTTGGATTCAAAGGTTCCCGTAAATCCACTCCATTCGCAGCACAGGTTGCAGCAGAAGCTGCATGTAAATCTGCAATGGAGCATGGCATGAAAGAAGTGGAAGTTTCCGTTAAAGGCCCTGGTGCCGGACGTGAAGCAGCGATCCGTTCCCTTCAGGCTACTGGTCTTGAAGTGAGCATGATCCGTGACGTAACGCCGGTTCCACACAACGGCTGCCGTCCACCAAAACGTCGTCGCGTATAATAAACATGGCAGGTTTTCCTGTCTGACGAGAAGCAAGCATCTCGTTCCTAATGAACGGGACAGTCGTTTCGTAACAGGTCAAGGTGTGCCCAGTGAGGGATTCCGGTTGTGGTCACTCACAACCGGGGTTTCGACGTTTTGAAGGAGGGTTTGTTGAATGATCGAGATAGAAAAGCCGAAGATTGAAACGGTCGAATTAAGCAGCGATCAAGCATACGGAAAATTCGTCGTAGAACCTCTGGAACGTGGATACGGAACAACGCTAGGGAATTCTCTGCGCCGCATTCTGCTTTCTTCACTTCCGGGAGCAGCAGTAACATCCGTTCAGTTTAACGGAGTGCTGCACGAATTCTCTACGATTGAAGGGGTGGTTGAGGACGTAACAACCATCATACTGAATCTGAAAAAGCTGGCGCTGAAAATTTATTCGGACGAAGAGAAAACGATTGAGATCGATGCAAGCGGAGAAGGCAACGTCACGGCTGCGGATATTACGCACGACAGCGACGTTGAAATCCTGAATCCTGATCTTCATATCGCCACTCTCTCCAAAGGTGCCCAGTTCCAAATGAAAGTAACGGCAGCAAGCGGCCGCGGCTACGTGCCGGCAGAAGGAAACAATACCGGCGATCTCTCCATCGGAGTTATCCCTGTTGATTCCATTTTCACACCGGTTGCCCGTGCCAACTACCAGGTGGAAAACACCCGTGTAGGTCAGGTCACGAACTATGACAAGCTGACGCTGGACGTTTGGACAGATGGCAGTATCCGTCCCGAGGAAGCAGTTTCTCTCGGAGCAAAAATCCTGACAGAGCATTT
Organism: Alkalicoccus halolimnae; assembly: GCF_008014775.2. Classification (GTDB taxonomy): domain Bacteria; phylum Bacillota; class Bacilli; order Bacillales; family Salisediminibacteriaceae; genus Alkalicoccus; species Alkalicoccus halolimnae. Next base: position 158,210 of record NZ_CP144914.1, read on the forward strand.
AAACATCTTTGTCGGCTTAACCGATCAGGCGCAGAACGCCGAAATTATGGTTGAGAAAGAAGAAGACCAGAAAGAAAAAGTTCTTGAAATGACGATTGAAGAACTGGATCTCTCGGTCCGTTCCTATAACTGCCTGAAACGGGCAGGAATCAACACAGTACAGGAACTAACGCAGAAATCCGAAGATGATATGATGAAAGTGCGTAACCTTGGACGTAAATCCCTTGAGGAAGTCCAGGAGAAGCTTGCGGAACTCAATCTCGGTCTGCGCAGAGAAGAATAAAACAGCCCTGATACGGCTGGATCGCTATATGTGAAGGAGGGAATGACCCATGGGATACAGAAAACTGGGTCGCGACAGCAGTGCGCGTAAAGCACTACTTCGTGATTTAACAACAGATCTAATCATTAATGAACGTATCGAAACAACAGAGCCGAAAGCAAAGGAAATCCGCCCTGTTGTGGAGAAGATGATCACTCTAGGTAAGCGTGGAGACCTTCACGCTCGTCGTCAGGCTGCTGCCTTCGTACGTAAGGAAGTTGCTGATGAGGAGACTGGTCAGGACGCAATCCAGAAGCTTTTCGACGATGTCGCGAAGCGTTATGATGATCGTCAGGGAGGTTACACTCGCGTAATGAAGCTTGGACCTCGCCGCGGTGACGGTGCAGAAATGGCCATCATTGAGCTTGTATAAATAAGGCGAAAGGGCGGGATGCCAATGCTGGAAACAGTAATTGCGCACGCCCTTTTTTTGTACAAAAAATCAGGACGAAGGAAGATTGGTGGAAATAAGGACAACCGGCGGAAAGACAAGGAGAATTGGCAGAAAGAATTCTCTTACTCGTAGAAATGTCTGCGGTAGTGGCAGAATTTCTGCAGGAAAGAGGAGAATAACGATTCCATATGTCTGAACGAGCTGTGGTTTTCCTGCGAGTCGCTTATTTTCCCCGGTTCCAAGCGAAAGGCGGCCGAAGATGGACAGTATATATGCAGAAAACGTAACCTTTTCATACGAACCAGGCCGCCCTGTGCTGGAGGATGTCAGTTTCCGCGTCGCAAAAGGCGAGTGGATCGCGATTGTCGGACATAACGGTTCCGGGAAGTCGACGCTCGCCAAGTGTCTCAACGGCCTCCTGCTCCCTTCGTCCGGCCGCGTCGTCACGTGCGGCTATGATACGGCCGATAAGGAGACCATTATGACGCTCCGGCGCCGTGCCGGAATGGTGTTTCAGCATCCCGATAACCAGCTCGTTGCGCCTACTGTAGCCGATGACGTGGCGTTCGGCCTGGAAAACGCCGGTGTCCCGTTCAAGGAAATGCAGAAGCGTGTCGGGGAAAGTATCAAACGTCTCCGCCTCGAAGGACTCGAAGAACGGGAACCGCACCGGCTTTCCGGCGGCCAGAAGCAGAGGGTGGCCCTTGCCGGCATTACGGCGCTTCATCCGGAAGTAATCATCCTCGACGAAGCGACGTCGATGCTTGACCCGGCCGGAAGAAAGGAAGTGCGTCTGATGATGGAAGAGCTGTGCCGAAACGAGGGAATTACGATTATCGCAATCACCCACGATGTGGAGGAAGCAGCGGATGCGGACCGGATGCTCGTCATGAAAGAAGGACGCCTTTTAAAAGACGGGACGCCCCGGGAGCTGTTCCGCGAAAAGGAGCTGCTTGAATCCGCCGGTCTCGCCCTGCCGCTGCCCGTTTTCCTCGCCCACGGGCTCCGGGAACAGGGTGTGGAAATGGACGGGGACGTTATGACGGAAAGAGAGCTGGTGGACGCCTTATGCGCATCGAAGCAGAACGTGTAAGCTATACGTATATGAGCGGCACCCCGTTCGAAACAAAAGCACTGGAGGACGTCTCTGTGACGTTTGCGTCGGGACTGTACCATGCGGTCGTCGGCCATACGGGAAGCGGTAAATCGACGCTCCTGCAGCTTTTCAACGGCGTCGCAAAACCGACCTCCGGGAAACTTACTATCGGCAGCTGGAGCATCACGCCGCAGACGAAACAGCGTGACCTGTATGAGTTACGTCGTCATGCAGGAATCGTCTTCCAGTTTCCGGAGCAGCAGCTTTTCGATGAAACGGTGCTTAAAGATGTCATGTACGGCCCGCTCAACCTCGGCGTGGATAACAAAGAAGCAGAGGATCTGGCCCGCAGGACGCTGCTGCGCGTCGGCATTGAAGAAGATCTGCACAGCCGCTCTCCGTTTGAATTGAGCGGCGGACAGATGCGCCGCGCCGCTATTGCCGGAGTTCTCGCAATGGAGCCGGAGCTTCTGCTGCTTGATGAACCGACCGCCGGCCTCGATCCGCAGGGCCAGCGGGAAATCATGGAGCTTTTCTACAGCTGGTTTTCGGAAAAAGAGGAACGGACGATCATTCTCATTTCCCATGACATGAACCAGGTAGCCCGCTACTCGGAAAATACCGTTGTTATGGAAAACGGCAGAAAGCAGCTGGAAAAGGAGAGCTCCGTCCTCTTTACCGATGAAGCGCTGCTCGAAAAATATCAGCTTGCCATGCCGGAAACGGTGCGGCTGTTGAAACGATTTCAGGAAAAAAGCGGCTGCCCCACTGCTCTTGATGCTTTCACGAAAGAAGAGGCACTGAAGCGGCTGCTTGCATGTACGAAAAAGGGGGGAGCCGATGTTTGATAACGTGATCATCGGTCAGTACATGCCCGGGCGCTCGCTGATCCACTCGCTTGACCCGCGCTCCAAGCTTACAGCCGTCGTATTGTTTATGGTATTTATCTTTATCTCCCGCGACCCGTTCGTCCTCGGGATGGCCGTCCTTATGACCGTCACGGCCTTTCTGCTTGCGAAAATCCCGTTTAAGTTTTTCTGGAAAGGAATCCGCGTGATTCTGCTCATTGTTGTTCTCACCTTTACGCTGCATATTTTCATGACGCGGGAAGGGGAAGTCTGGCTTGATTTCGGATGGATGACGGTGTACAGCGGAGGGGTGATTGAAGGCGGGCTGATCGCTCTGCGTCTCCTGCTTTTGATCGTGCTGGCGACGATGCTTACTTTAACAACAACACCGGTGGATTTAACAGACGGGATGGAGCGGCTGATGAAACCTCTTCAGCGGATCCGGGTGCCGACACACGAGCTCGCCTTGATGATGTCGATTGCGCTCCGCTTTATTCCGACGCTTCTTGAGGAAACGCAGAAAATTGTCAAAGCACAGACGGCCCGGGGAGCCTCTTTTTCCCAGGGATCGATGTGGAAGCGGCTTAATGCCCTGATCCCGGTGCTGATTCCACTGTTCGTCCAGTCCTTTAAACGGGCGGAGGACCTCGCTATCGCGATGGAAGCAAGAGGCTACGCCGGGGGAGAAGGACGGACGAAGTTCCGCCAGCTGTCCTGGCAGAAACGCGATACGTTTTTGATCGCCCTGTTTCTGGCATTCGGCGCGTTCAGCATTACGACTAGAATTTTATAAGGAGCCATCCGCATGAAACGAATACTTGCCCGAATTTCCTATGATGGAAGCGGATTTAAAGGCTATCAGAAACAGCCTGATGCGCGCTCTGTCCAGCAGGAGATGGAGCGGGCACTCGCCAAAATCCATAAAGAAACATCCTGGCGGTCGACGTCCTCAGGAAGAACCGACGCCGGGGTGCATGCGCTCCGGCAGCCGGTGCATTTCGATACGACACTCGATATTCCCGAAGCGCGCTGGGCGAGAGCACTGAACAGTGTGCTTCCGAAAGACATCTTCGTGCACGAGTGCCGGGAAGTGGATAGTTCGTTTCACGCCCGCTATGATGCTGTCGGCAAGGAATACCTTTACCGGATGACATGCGGAGAAGATTACAGCGTGTTTAAGCGCCACTTTGAGCATCAGCTCCGGGAAATACCGGATCGCAGGTTGATGCAGCAGGCAGCCGGCTATATGCTCGGGACCCATAACTTTTCGAGTCTCTCTTCCCCGCGCACTGCTGTCGTCGATAAAGTCCGCACGATGTACGCGATCGACGTCCTGAAGGAAGGAAACAGCTGGACGCTCCGTTTTGTCGGAAGCGGTTTTCTTTACCAGATGGTGCGCGTCATGACCGGGACACTTCTCGAAGTGGGCTTCCGCCACCGCCGCCCGGACACGATCCCCGAGATGATCGCCTTCGAAAAGCGCTCGGCTGCCGGCAAAACGGCGCCCGGGGAAGGGCTGTATTTATCGCAGGTGTTTTACGAAGAAGCGGCACTTCAAAAGCATCTGAAGACGATAAAGAAGCCGTAAGGGAAAGAGAGGGGAATTTTTTCGAAAAACAACCCGCCCTGGTGTATTTTCATGTTGACATCATACGTCATCTATTATATGATGATTAACGGTATTCTTATGCCCACTAGCCCCGGGCTCGGAATAGTTCAACGATCGTAAAAGTTTTTGGATAGTCAGAATTAGGAGGGAAAACAACAAATGCGTACAACATACATGGCAAAGCCATCTGAAATTGAACGCAAGTGGCACGTTATTGACGCTGAAGGCCAGACGCTAGGTCGCCTTTCTTCTGAAGTAGCAAGCCTATTGCGAGGAAAGCATAAACCAACATTCACACCTCACATTGACACAGGTGACCACGTGATCATCATCAACGCGGAAAAGATCCACCTTACAGGTAATAAGCTGCAGGACAAGTTTTACTACCGTCACAGCCGTTACCCTGGTTCCCTGAAAGCAACTTCTGCAGGCGACATGCGCGCTCAGAAGCCGGAGAAGCTTCTTGAGATTTCCATCAAAGGAATGCTTCCAAAAGGACGCCTCGGCCGCCAGACAGGGAAGAAGCTTTATGTATATGCAGGAAGCGAACACCCGCACGCAGCACAAAAACCAGAAGCGTACGAACTACGCGGTTAATAAAAGAAGGAGGGAATTTTCTTGGCACAAGTTCAATACTACGGAACAGGTCGTCGTAAGAACTCCGTTGCACGCGTTAACCTTGTACCTGGTGACGGCAACATCGTCATCAACAAGCGCAGCATCGATGAGTACTTCGACCTTGAAACACTAAAAGTAATCGCTAAGCAGCCACTGGCTGAAACTCAAACAGAAGGTACGTACGACGTACACGTAAACGTTAACGGCGGTGGATACACCGGCCAGGCAGGCGCGATCCGTCACGGAATCGCACGTGCTCTTCTTAAAGCGGACCCGGAATTCCGTCCGTCCCTTAAAGCAGCCGGCTACCTTACGCGTGACGCACGTGAAAAAGAGCGTAAGAAGTACGGTCTTAAAGCAGCACGTCGTGCACCTCAGTTCTCGAAGCGTTAATTTTCAACAACTTCAAACAGCCTGCGCCTCATTCCTGTGGACGGAAACAGCGCAGCTGCACAACCTCTCTGCTACCAACCCGGCAGAGGGGTTTTTTTGTGTTTGGTTTTGAGGAGAAAGGGGGGGCAGGCAAATGATGAATTCGGGTGGTAGAACGATGAATAAACGCGGATACACCTTTCTTAAAATCAGTTACACGCTCCCAATTGAGAGTAAACGTTACTATTGAGAGTAAAACCCTCTAAAAAATGAGTAAATCTCCGATGTTGAGGAGTAAAAGGCTCTGAATGTGCAGTTAATCAATAATTTCCTCCCTCATTCAACGCCAAGCCGGAGCGCCCGACGATACTTTCCAAGTTATTAAGGCTGGGCATGTTCCGGGAGTTTTTCCGGCCGCCGTGGTAGTCTTACGGTAACGAAGCAGGAAGGCGGTGACAGCGTTGAAACAATGGATTCCATTGCTTACGATAGCGGTGCTGATAGGGGGAGCTTTGTTTATTTTTCAGGAACCGTCGGAGGACCCGGAAGTGGCAGAGCTTGAAGCTGAGGTAGAAATGCTCTCCGAGGAGCGGGACTCGCTGGAAGCGGATCTGGCGTCTTATCCGGAGATGCATGAGCTGGCGCAGGCTGTGAACGTTGCCGAGCAGTTTGTGCGTGCGGAATCTTTTGAAGAAGCTTCGGTTTTTCTATCGGAACGCGCAGATATTCTTCAGCGGGAGGGGCGTCCGACCGGCGTGATTCAGTTTGAGGATAGGCATACTTATGAGTGGCTGTCACCCGAAGAGCTGGAGCAGCGTTTCAGCGATTTCCGCTCGTCTCACGATGGACTGATTTTAAGCTACGCAGCAGACGTGCCCGAGGTGCCGGGCCACCACCCATTTTTTATAGACTACGTTTTGCTCGAGGAGGGAAATGAGTGGCGGATTTCCCGAATCGCATTTAACGCCTCTAACTAAACTCATTCCATAAAGCAGCAGTGAATTTTATGAGAAGCAGGGTCGTTGCCAAATGTTGTCTATATGAAGCTTTTTCTATTGCCTTGGAAAAGCTTTTTTCGTTGTTTATATAAGGACGAAAAGCCGCATATAAAGGATTATAAACGTGAGAAGCGTAAACGCTGAACCTTTATTCTCAAGTTTATGTTGAGTCGAAAGCCTCTAAAATCAGCGTATTTAATATAGGTCTTTTTATGATATAATAATTGTACATGACATCTGAAAAAGCTCTTTTTCTAAATAGATCTGTTTTCATTTCTTACATAAATTTATACCCTCCAGGAAAGTCTTCTATGAAAAAATCCATTCCCTCATGGCAGGTACTGTCACACCATACAGCTGTTAATAATGAAATTCCAATATTGAGCATGTTATTAGATACAAAAAAGCGGGCATCGACTTACGCCTGACGTTTTTGAGCATGGAATTTTGCAACTCTTATGGAAAGAGAGGTGAGGATCTCTGTCTGGGCGAGGGAATCCTTTGAAGACGTGAAGGAAGAACCGATTACTCAATAACCTTCAATATTATCCTTTGTTATACAATCAACCAATTGTACAGCTTTCGTTGTGATCGTCCCCCAGCCATATAGAATGACTATTCAGGGAGGGGAAGAAAATGCTGCGTAAGGAAAGTGTGAAAGGTTCAGGCACTCCATCCCCCTGGCTGCAAAGCTATGTTGATTCCTCTGAAAAACAAAAACAGGTTTATAAAAAAACGTTAATTATCGTTACCATTTCTCAGGTTTTCGCCGGGGCAGGATTTGCAGCCGGAATAACAGTCGGCGCACTTTTAGCTCAGGATATGATGGGGGCCACAAGCGGAGCCGGCCTTCCAACAACGTTATTTACTTTAGGAGCGGCCATGGCCGCCCTGCTTGTAGGACGCGTTTCTCAAAGGTTCGGCAGACGAACGGGGCTTACTGCCGGGTTTCTGGCAGGAGGAATAGGGGCGCTTGGAGTCATCATTGCAGCCGTGATAAACAGCGTTTTTCTTTTATTTCTTTCCCTGTTTATTTACGGAGCCGGTGGAGCTACAAATTTACAGTCACGGTATGCAGGAACGGATTTAGCGGACTCAAAGCAAAGAGGGAAGGCTATCAGTGTGGTCTTGGTTGCTATGACATTCGGAGCGGTTGCAGGCCCGAACCTCGTCGAAATCATGGGCGGATTTGCTTTAAATATAGGCGTACCTGCGCTGGCAGGACCTTTCATACTAGCAGCTGCTGCGTATATCATTGCAGGTCTCGTCCTTTTTATCTGGCTCCGGCCTGACCCGTTTCTTATTGCAAAAGCCAGTCAGGAAGCAGAAAAATCAAAAATTCCGTCTCCTCTGGAAGAGAAGACGGATCCGGCAGCTGACAATAAGCGGGGCATTTTTGCAGGAGCTGCAGTAATGTTTTTAACGCAGTTTGTTATGATAGCCATCATGACGATGACTCCGATTCACATGGGACACTACGGGCACGCATTAAGTGCAGTCGGGTTTGTCATTGGATTTCATATAGGAGCCATGTTTCTGCCTTCCTTAGTCACTGGTTATCTTGTAGACAAAATAGGCAGAGGGACTATGGTTATAGCATCTTCCCTTACCCTGCTTGCGGCTGGACTCGTCGCGGCCTTAGGTACCGGGGATTCCATGTTTGTACTTGTGGCCTCGCTTGCTCTGCTTGGTCTCGGTTGGAACTTCGGTTTAATCAGCGGGACAGCTATTCTCGTAGACGCAACTTCGCAGGGGACCCGGGCGAAAACGCAGGGAACAGTAGACGTATGGATCGCATTGGCAGGTGCCCTTGGAGGAGGATTGTCCGGAGTCGTCGTTGCCCAATCCAGCTATGCAGCCCTTGGCATAATGGGAGCCTTGCTTTCCTTACTTCTTATTCCGATCGTTATCTGGTATAACAGGAGTCAAAATAAAACTGCAAAAATTGTTTCAGAAAATGAAGGAGCGGTACAAGGGTGAACATTAACGGTTTTTGATATCAGGTTGAAAGTACAATAACTATCGCTGCCGGCCTTTATATGAAAACGAAACGCTTCCGACGATCATTGGATCTCCGGAAGCGTTTTTTCGTTTATTTGGAGGACAGATGGGGCGAATCTCAGTTTTTCTCTGTCTGCTCTTCTTTGTACGAAATGTACTTGCGGAAAAGCGCCTCGAGGGCGATCGTAAATGGAATAAACGAAATGATTTCCTCGCCGTTTTTCGTATAGGAAGGGCTTGTTGCAGCGTAAATGCTGAAGGGGGACATCTGGGCGAGCTTGTTGTTTTTTAAATTCGTAATGGAAATGAACGTAATGCCCCGTGCCGTAAGATGCTGCACGTGGGGTAGCAGGCTCGGTGTATCGCCGGAGAGGGAAATAATAATTACCACGTCCTCCGGCTGCATCGCCTTCAGCATCGTTTCAAATTCCACCTCATCATAAATGATCGTTACGAACGTCTGCTGCAGGGCAAACAGGCGCTGGGCTTCTCTGGCACAGGTCAGCTGGGCCGTGCCGGTACCGTAAATGAAAATACGTCCTGCTCCGTAAAGCTTTTCGCAGATCGGTTCAAAGTGAAGGGAGGCGAGGTTTTTCAGCGTGGCCTGTATATCGGTTTCAAGCTGCTGCATGTGATTGCCGGTTTCTTCCTCTTTTGCGCCCTCCCATTTTAAAAACACTTTAAACTCGCTGTAACCGCTGAATCGAAGCTTTTTTGTGAGGCGGTGAATTGAGGAGCGGGAAGCAAGCGAAGCCTCGGCCAGATCATTGATTCCCATATCCCTGCACGCTTCTTTATGATTCAGTATGTATTTCAGAATGTGCATGTCATTGTCGTTCAGTTCGTCATAGCAGGTGTTAATCAGTTCTTCGAGTGACATGGTGATTCCTCCTGTTGTGTATAAAATCTGTCCTTCTCATTATAGCATCCCCTTGAATCCCCGGGAAAATTCCCACGTTTTGAAACGATGTCCGATCTTACCGTTCTTTTCCCTCTATCCCCTGATGCTGTTGAGTGGAAGCACTTTCACGAATACACTGAAGTCAGTAAATGAAATCGATATCACAAACATATTTAGCAGAAAGAGGTGGAGGAATATGATGAACGCTGTTCGCAGGTTTGGCAGCGCGATGATCGTACCGGTCCTGCTGTTTCCTTTTTTCGGAATCATTGTCGGTCTGGCTACGCTCTTTAAAAATGAACAGATTATGGGGGGACTGGCTGACCCGGACGGTCTCTGGTATCAAATATGGACGTTTATGGAAAACACCGGGTGGACCGTCTTTAACCATATGGAGCTCGTGTTTGTCATCGGGCTTCCGATTTCCCTGGCAAAGAAAGCAGCGGGAAGAGCAACGCTCGCCGCTGTCGTTGCCTATCTTATGTATAACACCTTTATTAATTCCATCCTCGACATATGGGGGCCGGCTTTCGGTGTCGACATAAGCGGCGGAGTGGAAGGAAACCCTGGTTTAACAGAGATCGCAGGCATCCTGACACTCGATACAAACATTATGGGTGCTATTGTGATTTCAGGAATTACGATCTGGCTTCACAACCGGTATTACGATAAGAAGCTGCCCGATGCTCTCGGTATTTTTCAGGGCGGACCGTTCATCGTCATGCTTTCCTTCTTCGTCATGATTCCGCTGGCGTTTTTAACGGCCTGGGTCTGGCCGGTCGTGCAGGACGGCATTGGTTCTCTGCAGGGATTCATGATCGCTTCCGGCTACGTCGGTGTCTGGCTGTTCCACTTCCTGGAGAGGATATTGATTCCGACCGGACTTCACCACTTTATTTATACACCGTTCCAGTTCGGCCCGGCGGTCGTCGACGGCGGCATTACGGCCAACTGGGTCTCCCGTCTCGGAGAGTTTGCGGCTTCTGATACACCGCTCCGGGAGCAGTGGGAAGGCGGAGCGTTCCTCCTTCAGGGAAACATTAAAATGTTCGGTTCCATTGGTATCGCGCTCGCTATCTATTCAACGGCACGCGCTGAAAAGAAAAAGCAGGTGGGAGCCCTTCTGCTGGCAGCGACACTGACTGCGGTTGTAGCAGGAATTACAGAGCCGCTGGAATTCACATTCCTCTTTATTGCACCACTGCTGTTTCTTCTGCATGCGCTGCTCGGTGCCACAATGGTGACGCTGCAGAGTGCATTCGGACTCGTCGGCAACCAGGGCGGCGGTCTGATTGAAATCGCTACGACAAACTGGATCCCGCTCATGGGGAACCACTGGGACGTTTACATTGCCCAGATTATTATCGGTGCAGCCTTTACCGTCATTTACTTTTTCCTCTTCCGATGGCTGATCGTGAAGTTTGACTTTGCTCTGCCGGGACGGGAGAAGGATGAGAACCAGGAAACGAAGCTGTACACGAAAGCTGACTATCGTGTAGAAAAAGAAGGCGGCAAAGCAGAACCGGCCGCGTTTGCAAGCGACTACGACAGAAGGGCATCCGCTTTCCTCGAAGGTCTCGGCGGTGTCGATAATATTACAGACGTCACCAACTGTGCCACGCGGCTGCGGGTCACTGTAAAAGATCCGGATCAGGTGAAAGGGCAGGACTACTTTAAAAACAACGGAGAAGCCCACGGCCTTGTTCAGAACGGACAGAGTATCCAGGTTATTGTAGGACTATCCGTACCGCAGGTCAGAGATTCAATTGAAGCATTTATCGATGAAAACTAATCCATTAAAAACAGGAGGCTGTTAGTTATGAAAAAATTCTCAATTACGATTGCAGGCGGAGGCAGCACATTTACACCAGGGATTGTTCTTATGCTTTTGGACAATCTGGAAAAACTGCCGATTGACCAGATCAAGTTTTTCGACAACGACAAAGAGCGGCAGAAAACAATTGCCGGAGCGTGCAGGATCATATTAAACGAAAAAGCACCGGAAATCCGTTTTACAGAAACGACCGATCCGGCAGAAGCGTTCACGGATATTGATTTTGTGATGGCACACATTCGAAGCGGAAAATACGCGATGCGTGAAAAAGACGAAAAAATTCCTCTGAAACATGGAGTGGTCGGTCAGGAAACGTGCGGACCCGGCGGTATCGCTTACGGCATGCGCTCGATCGGAGATGTGCTGGAGCTTGTCGATTTCATGGAAACATATTCACCCGACGCCTGGTTCCTGAACTACTCCAATCCGGCAGCTATCGTAGCAGAAGCAACGCGCAAGCTTCGTCCAAATTCCAAAATTCTGAACATCTGCGACATGCCGATCGGAATTGAAGAACTGATGGCCTCTGCCATCGGTCTTGAAAGCCGCAAAGAAATGGAAGTCGACTACTACGGGCTGAACCACTTCGGCTGGTGGACCGGCATACGCGACAAGGAAGGAAACGACCTCCTGCCGCAGATCCGCGAACACGTCTCCAAATTCGGCTACGTAACAGAAGATCAGTCGCTTCAGCACGCCGATGCAAGCTGGAACAACACGTTTGCTAAAGCGAAGGACGTGCAGGCGCTTGATCCGGAAACGGTGCCGAATACGTACTTGAAGTACTACTTCTACCCGGATTACGAAGTGGCCCATTCCAACCCGGAAGTCACCCGCGCCAACGAAGTAATGGAAGGACGCGAAACGTTTGTCTTCGGGGAGTGCCGTAAGATTATCGAAAACGGCACGGCAGCGGATTCCGGACTGCATATCGATGAGCACGCTTCCTATATCGTCGATCTGGCGCGTGCGATTGCCTATAACACGAAAGAACGCATGCTTTTGATTGTCGAAAACAACGGGGCAATCAGCAACTTCGAGCCGACCACGATGGTGGAAGTACCGTGCATTGTCGGAAGCAACGGACCGGAGCCGCTCGTACAGGGAGAGATCCCGAGATTCCAGAAAGGACTCATGGAGCAGCAGGCAGCTGTCGAAAAGCTCGTCGTGGAAGCATGGGACGAGAAATCCTCCCAGAAACTCTGGCAGGCGCTGACGCTGTCCCGTATCGTACCAAGTGCCCAGGTCGCAAAGGACATTCTCGAAGATCTGCAGGAAGCCAATAAAGGCTACTGGCCCGAGCTTCGTTAATCAGAATTACAAGAATGCCGGCTGTTCCTAATGGGACGGCCGGCATTTAAGTTTGGAGCGGAGAGAGGGCGATGGTAATTAAATTACGGGTCTTTAGTGATATTAATTAGGGAAATCGGCATAATGACAGGAAATACTGCTATTGATAGAAAGTCCGGTTACACTGACAAAATACCAGTTTATCATTACAATATATGGATATTATGATTACGATTTCTCTCCGCCAATAGAAAAATCCACTGAAAAGAAAACCAACGAATTCAAAAGCCATCAGTTGAATATGCCTCAATTCCTCCAAGCTCCGGCAGAAAAAGCCGGAGTTCTTTTTGTTAACTGGGGCAAAGCTCAGGCATTGCAGACACTCTCAGCAGAAATTTTACGAAACCAGAACTAAAAAAGAGGAATTACTGGAAAACTATTTAAAATGCATGCAAGTGTGCTATATTAAGTAATGTAATGAGACCGGTTTCTTAGAAGGGAGAGGGAAGATTTGGCGACAATATCCGATGTTGTAAAACGTTCCGGCATCTCCAAGGCCACCGTTTCCAGAGTGATAAATAATCATCCGAACGTGTCGAAAGAAAAAAGAGAAAAAGTTCTTGCAGCAATGAAAGAGCTTTCCTATACTCCAAATCCAACAGCCCGAAGAATGAGAGGACAGCTGAATACGACGGTGGGACTCGTCGTGCACGGGGTAGTGAACCCGTTTTTTTCCTACTTGATGGATGCAGTGGAGCGCAAAGCCGCGGAGCATAACATTCGTGTGATTTTTTTTCAGAGCAAGGAAAGTAAGGAAAAAGAAATGGAATTTCTCGATCTTTTGAAGCAGAAACAGATCGACGGGATTATCTTAGCTGCCGTAGAGAGCAGCGTGGACGATATCCGCCCGTACCTGGAATACGGCCCGATTGTTTTCTGCAACGAGTATCTGCGGATGAAAGATGTTCCGATTGTGCGGATAAGTGAAGAAGACGCTGCTTTTACTGGAATAACCCACCTGCTGGAGGAAGGCTATAAAAACATTGCCTACTGTACAGGCGGATTATTTGCTGATGAAGGAAAAGACAGGGACAGAAATACCGGATTTCGAAAAGCAATGGAAGCGAAAAATCTTGCTATTAATCCGGAGTGGGTTTTCGTTGATCAGCACACGATGGAAGATGGCCGAATCGTGATGAAAAAAATTACAGAAATGAACAACAAACCGGATGCCATTTTTACCGGAAGTGATGAAGTGGCGGCGGGAATGACGATAGCTGCAAGGGAACACGGAGTAAAAATACCGGAAGACCTGGCAGTGCTCGGTTTTGATGACCAGCCGCTCTGTCTGCTGACTTCTCCCCAGCTTTCCACGATTCACCAGCCGATCGAAGAAATGGGCGCATTGGCAGCGGAACTGATTATTAAATTATTTAAAGGAGAAAAGCTCGGACAGGAAGAATATGAGCTTCCCGTCCAGTTAATTAAACGTAGTTCCACATAAAAAAAGAAAAAAAGTTATTGAAACCGGTACCAACATGTTTTATACTGATAAATAAGTTAAATCAATCATATTTTTTTAAATTAAATTGGAACCGGTTTCAAAAAAAGAAGGGGGAAATCAAATTGAAGAAAACAAAATGGACACTAATGACAGGTGCGGCTTCTCTCGGGCTTCTTGCAGCGTGCGGAGGAGAGGGAAGTGGAAATAGCGGCTCTGGAGATGGGGATCAAATCACTCTGGATATTTTTCAGGGGAAAGTGGAATTCCGCGATCAGTTTCTTGAAATGGCAGCCCAGTATGAAGAAGAAAATCCAAACGTTCAGATTGAGTTTGGTGCAGTGGGAGGGGGATCCGACTATTTCACTTCTTTGCGCTCCCGATTCTCTTCCGGGGATGAGCCGGATGTATTCAGTTTAGCCGGACCATCTGAACTGGCAGATTATCAGGACTATGCAGAGGATGTCACCGATCTTGAAGCAACGGACACAGCGCTTGCAGGAACGCTCGACGGGATAACGGTGGATGATCGTGTTTATGGTATTCCTTTCAATCAGGAAGGATACGGCTTAATTTACAACAAACAGGTTTTCGAAGAAGCGGGTATTAACCCGGATGATATTCTTTCCTATGAAGATCTGGAGGAAGCGGTTCAGACACTGGATTCCCAGAAAGAAGAGCTGGGCATTGAAGGCGTTTTCGCTCTGCCTGGTTCAGAAGCATGGGTGATGGGAAATCACCTCGCCAACGTCTATCTTGCACCGGAGTTTAATAACGATGTAATGGAAGCATATGAAAGTGACACAGTGGCATTTGAGCGCTCAGATGAAATGCAGCGCATGCTGGACCTGCAGAATGAATACTCTATTCAGCCGGTGCTGAACATGGATTATTCCCAGCAGGTGGAGCAGTACTTCTCACTTGGAGATGCGGCCATGATCCAGCAGGGAGACTGGATTTATCCAACACTTCAGCAGATGGATCCTGAATTTGCTGAAGAAAACGTAGGTGTTCTTCCTATTCCGCTGGAAGGGGAAGAAGGTAAAGTGCCGGTAGGTGTTCCAAATTACTGGGTCATCAACAGCAATGCTGACGAGGAAGTAGTCGAAGCAGCAAAAGACTTCTTTGACTGGATGTATGCCTCAGAAGAAGGAATTGAAGTTGTGCAGGAACAGCTGAACTTTATCCCGGCACATGAAAACTTTGATCCGGACAATATTAATTCTTCACTTTCCCGTGATATTTACGAATACTCTCTGGAAGAAAACACAATTGGATGGATCTTTCTTGGATATCCTACCGCGTGGGGAGATGATTTTGGTGCTCATACACAGGAATATCTGGCCGGTGAAAGAGACTGGGAAGATGTGATTGAAGCAGGACGCCAGGAATGGGAGAGCAGTCGGTAAAAAAAGCAGGAAAGGATGGATGAAGAACGGCTTCTAATACCTCCTTTCTTCTTCTCAAGATGAATCTTAAGTAAATTTGGGAGGCTTTACTAATGAGAAATAAAGATTTAACATTCTGGCTGTTCCTGACCCCGGTAATTATCGCGCTCGGAGCGGTAGTTGTTATTCCGCTCCTTGCCGGTTTCTTCTATTCTTTTACCGACTGGAACGGCCTGACATTTAATAATTTCCTCGGTCTGGATCATTACATGCGGCTGCTTGACGATGGACGGTTTCTCAGCTCACTCTGGTTTACCATCCAGTTTTCCGTGGTAACAGTCCTTCTTCTAAATGTATTTGGACTGGGACTGGCGCTTCTGGTGACGCAGAAGCTGAAGTCGAGCAACCTGCTGCGGACGATCTTTTTCATGCCGAATCTGATAGGCGGTCTTATCCTCGGTTTTATCTGGCAGTTTATTTTTATCAGTGTATTCTCGGATCTCGGGGATCTGTTCGGTATTGCCGGACTGGATGGATGGCTGACGACCGGGACGACCGGTTTCTGGGGCCTTGTCATCCTGACAACCTGGCAGCTGGCCGGTTACATTATGATCATTTATATCGCTTACCTGCAGAGCATCCCGGAGGAACTTTTGGAAGCGGCGAAAGTGGACGGGGCCAACCCGTTCCAGCGTTTTAGAAACGTCACATTTCCACTTGTAGCGCCTGCTTTTACGATCAGCATGTTCCTGACGCTTTCTACTTCCTTCAAAATTTATGACCAGAACCTGGCGCTGACGGACGGCGGGCCGTTTAACTCTACAGAAATGGTAGCGATGAACATTGTTTATACGGCCTTCAGCAGTAATGAAATGGCCTACGGGCAGGCAAAAGCGGTTATTTTCTTCATATTCGTAGCTGTCATCGCGGTATCCCAGGTTTACTACAATAAGAAAAAGGAGGTCGAGATGTAATGGAGCAGAAACGAAAAAAGAAGCTTCCGGTGCTGGAGGTATTAGGTATTCTTCTTGCTCTCGTCTGGCTTTCTCCTTTTTACTTAATGATAGTCAACGCCTTTAAAACTAACCGGGAAATGTTTGAAAACGTCCTCGGCTTTCCGGGTGAGGCGACGTTTGAGAATTTTGTACAGGCATATATAGATCTGAATTTTTTAAACGCCCTCTTTAATTCCACGATGATTACAACGGTGAGTATTTTAATCATCGTTATATTCTCTTCGATGGCCGGGTATGCTCTAGCGAGAAATAAAAGTAAAACGAGTAACGCTATCCTCCTGGCTTTTGTGGCAGCCATGCTCATTCCGTTCCAGGCGGTTATGATTACCCTGACGTCTTTTTTCGGGTCAATGAATATGCTTAACAGCAGCGGACTGATTTTCATGTATCTTGGATTCGGTTCCAGTCTGGCCATTTTTCTTTATCACGGAGCAATGAAAAGCATTCCTCTGACACTGGATGAAGCTGCAAAAATTGACGGGGCGAATAAGTTTCAGACATTCTGGTATGTTATTTTTCCGCTACTGAAGCCGATTTCTGTGACAGTCGCTATTTTAAATGTGATCTGGATCTGGAATGATTTCCTGCTTCCTTCCCTGGTGCTGAGCAGTTCGGAAGCGACTATCCCACTGCGTATGTTCTCCTTTTTTGGTGAGTATACGAGACAGTGGCACCTGGCGCTTGCAGGGTTGACGATCGCGATTATTCCAGTCATCATCTTTTACTTTTTCGCACAGAAACAAATTGTTAAAGGCGTTTCGGAAGGCGCTGTGAAATAAAAGGAAAGAAGGGAGGTAGATGCTGTGAATGGATTTCATCGGTTTTTCGACTGGACCGCAAAATTTGCCGTATTAAATGTGTTGTGGCTGATCGCGAGCATTCCGGTGCTTCTGCTCGCAGCGATGGTGCTCACAGGCCGGGCCGGCGGTATGGAGGTGGAACTGTTTGTAGCATCTTCCCTGCTTTTGCCGCTTTTCTTTTTTCCGGCAACCGCTGCGTTATTCCGTTCGGTAAGAGACCTCGTAATGGAAAGGGAACCACGGAGCGTTGCCAAACAGTTTATAATGCATCTGGCGAAAGGCTACGGGCAGAGCGCAGCAGGAGGAGCAGTTTTCACTTTCATCTGGCTTATCTGGGTGGTGGACTACTACTATTTCTATGGAGTGAACGTTCTGTTTCAGTTTGTTTTTCTCGGTCTGGCTGTACCGCTCGTGCTGATGACTATTTATTTCTTTATTCTGCAGGCCCACTATGACGTCAGACTGAAAGTGCTTTTTAAAAAAGCGTTTATTTTAACTTTTGGAAATGTGAGACTCTCCCTGATGATTTTCGGTGCAAGCTTTCTGATTTTCTATGTTTCGGTGAACAGTCTCGTTTTTTTACTGCTGTTTTTCAGCGGGTCGATTACAGCATTTCTCGTGTTTTCATTTTTTTATAAATACTATACAACAGTAAGCGCAGCGGGCGCTTCTTAAAGGGAGGGGTACAATGAGTCATATATGGTGGCAGAATGCCGTTGTTTATCAAATTTATCCGAGAAGCTTTTACGATGGAAATGGCGATGGCATTGGTGATTTGACGGGAATTATGGAAAAGCTGGATTACCTGGCCGGTCTCGGTATTGACGTTATCTGGATCAGTCCGGTTTATGAGTCGCCGATGGATGATAATGGGTACGACATTGCCGACTATCAGAATATCGCTTCAGAATTCGGGTCGATGGAGGAAATGAAGCTTCTGATTCAAAAAGCTAAGGAAAAGGGAATCGAAATTTTAATGGACCTTGTTATCAACCATTCTTCTGATGAACACGCTTGGTTTATTGAATCCAAAAGTGACCGGGAAAATCCGAAAAGAGACTGGTACATATGGAGAAATCCAAAAGAAGACGGGACTCCTCCGAATAATCTGCGTGCGATTTTCGGCGGCTCCTGCTGGACTTATGATGAAAAAACAAGTCAGTATTATTTCCACTCATTTTCGAAAAAGCAGCCTGACTTAAACTGGGAAAATCGGGAGCTGCGCCGGGAACTTTACCAAATGGTCCGGTGGTGGCTGGAACAGGGGATAGCCGGCTTCCGGGTCGATGCCATCACATTTATTAAAAAACCGGAAATGTTTGAGGACGTTACTCCGGATGAAGCAGACGGAACAGCCGTTGTTAAACCAAACAATCCGGGAATCGGTGAATTCCTGAAGGAGTTGAAAGAAGAAGCGTTCGATGTGTACGATGCGCTTACAGTTGCAGAGGCTCCGGGCGTCACAAAAGAGGAGCTTCCAGAATTTATTGGTGAAGATGGTTATTTCAGCATGCTGATTGAATTTGATCATGTGGATCTCGATATCGATGATTCAGGAAGGTGGTACCGCACCCAGTCGTGGAAGCTCGAGGACTTCAAAAAGGCAGTCAGTGCCAGCCAGGAAATCGTGAATAAAACCGGATGGAGCGCCCTCTATCTTGAAAACCATGATCAGCCGCGCTCCCTGAATAAATTTATTCCTGAAAAAGACCGCGGACTGATTTCAGCGAAGCTTCTGGCCACGATGTATTTCTTTCTGCGTGGGACACCGTTTATTTATCAGGGGCAGGAGATCGGCATGACCAATGTCCGTTACGATTCGATTGCGGAATATGATGACCTTTCGACGATTGATCAATACGAGGCGGCTCTACGGGAAGGGATTCCCGAGGAAAAAGCTTATGAACTGGTGACTAACAGAAGCCGGGACAATTCACGCACGCCGATGCAGTGGAGCGAAGAAGTACACGGAGGGTTTTCCTCCGCTGATCCATGGTTGAAAGCCAACGATAATTATGACCGTATTAACGTGGCTCAGTCACTGGACGACGAAGATTCTCTGCTTTATTATTATAAGGATTTGATCGATCTCCGTAAAAACAGCGTGCATTCTCACGTATTCGTCCACGGCATATTCGAAAATGTCTCTGAAGATTATCCGGATATTTTCGCATACAGTCGCCGGCTTCCGCAAAAAGAGGTAATTATCGTCGGCAGTTTCTCAGACCGCTCCCAGTACTACAAATTAAAGGGTAAAGTCAGTAAAAAAATTACCGGAAATTATGAAGGACTTAATCTTTCAAACGGTCTTCTGGAACTGCGTCCGTACGAAGCGGTCGTTCTTGAACTCGTATAATCCAATGCCGGGTAAAAGAAGCTGTCTCAAAAGGTATGTCGAGACAGCCTGGAAAGCATACACGGTGCCGGACAAGGCTTTTGTCTGTGCGCAGCCGTGCTCCCTCTCCTTATGGGACAGCTCCTCTTTTTCGCAGGGGGAGAAAAGTCCGCCCTCCGGCTGCAGCTTTATCAAAAGAATGCAAACAGGCTGTTCCGGAAGCCGATCTCATCGACGGAACAGCCCTTTTTGTTTTTGACTGTGGCAGGCGTGATCTGGCCCTCCAAATTAGCTTCATAAATATGCTCGCGCTACTCCAGCGGCAGTTGCATGCGATCAGAAACAGGTGTTGGATCAATCATCTCTACTTCTTCCATAAAAGACAGCTCCACAGGAATGATCAGCGTATAAGGATTGTAGTCAGAGTTGCAGTTCTGTCCATCGATTGGATCCGGATGCAGTTCAAGTGTGCCATCACTGTAGATCTGCATTTTCTCAGGCTCAACTGGACAGGTGCCGGATTCTCCCCCGGAAGCTGCGAGATACGGACCAGCTTCTGAATCGAGCCGGTCTTTAATCTGAAGGGCATAAGCCAACTGCTCTATTTCATCCGGATCTTCCAGGAGGACAGCTGAATCCTGAGCTGCGACTTCCTCAGCGTGGTCGGAGACTTTTATCTCTTTTTCAACCGGAGCTGTAAACAGCTGCTCTCTTGTATCAGCCTCTTCCGTTTCTTCTGTCAGAATGTTTACCACGAGTGCTTCCCCCTGCTGCGGATCGCTGTCAAGATAGCTGCCAGCTGTCCAGACCTGGACGTCCTCTCCTTCTTCTATTTCGTCCGGTGCGATCTGTTCATCTTCTTTGAAAACATCAGCGTCGATGATGGTGATATATAAATCATTGTCAATCAACGGTCTGCCTTCCTCATTGATATTTGTGACAGTCCCTGTATGATCAGGTTCCTCTTCTGGAAGGCCGTCCGGTCCGCGTACGGAGGAGGAACTCTCTTCCCAGGAAATAAAATCAAGGGACCCTAAATCTTTTTCCATCGCAGACTCATTTACATCTTCTTTAGAAGTGACACGAATTTCTACTGTGTTTGATTGTATAAAAACACTTCCTCCAAGGAATGCACCTTCTTCATACCAGCTGCCATCCTCTTCCGGAAACTGTTCCAATGTCCCGAGCAGTTCTTCCCTCGTATAGGAAACGCTGTTTAAATGAACCGGGAAGGTCTCCTCCGCATCGATTGCCTCCCCGTATGCTTCTAAGGACTCGGCTGTTTCACTCAAATCCTCTGCCGCGATCTGCTGAACGATCTCCCCTTCTTCTGCAGGGCCATCGGTATTATCCGTTGCTATAAAAAGGCCGCCATCACTGTTATCCAATTCTGTCTCACTCCAGCTGCGAAGCGTTTCAATAAGATCATCCTGGTTTTCCGCAGGGACATGAACGACAATTGTTTCACTAGTGTCTTCGGTGTTATTATCGTCATCCGGGTTCGTGATCGAGCCTTCTTCTCCCTGGCCGCATGCTGCCAGGAGAATAAAGACGGCGGCGATACCTTTCTTCATAAAAAACCCTCCTCATCTCATTAGACGGGAGGATTTTATCGTATGTTACACAAAAGTTAATTTTTTACAATAATTTAGTTGGTGAGGGAAGAGGAGGAGAGGACAGAGTTTCAGACTGCTGATCAATCTCAAATGACAAATGAACGAGAAAAGGGACCGGTTAATAATTAGAATTCTTCTATAATGATTAAAAGCCTTCTTATTGAAAGAAAAGCTGTCTATAAAATTAAGTTAATCCGTTTAATAAAAAGTTCTGTTAAGTCTTAGGAAGGGAACTTCCCCTCGATACAGGTGGAACGATGTTCAAAAGGGATCTTTATTAGAAGGCAGCTCCTGCTCTGTCTTTTTTCCTGTAAGCTGGAGTGGACATGGGGCGACTCCGAGGCGATCAAGGACGAGCCGAAGATCCATCCCGCCCGACCGAAGGGGAGGACGGAATTAGCTGAGGCCGGCCCGCCCGGAAAGCGTCCCCATGGAAACGAAAGCGACCATTCATTGCTTATCTACTTTATTTTCAAGGTAGCCTAATAAAAAAACCAACTTAAAAAATTTACAAACAAGTAAGTACATAGACATTTTTCACTCAAAAAATCCTTTATTATCCATAAAAATAGTGTTAAAGTAAAAATATTGAAATTTCAATCAATTTTTTCTCGTTTTGTGACTTCAGTAAGAAAGGAGGACAGAGAGGAGGGAGTTTTGAAGAGGTCGGCAATAATGCATTATAAAGTTCTGTTATGAATAATCAGATCCCGGCTGAGAAACAGACAGATTCCTT
The DNA here is from genome assembly GCF_008014775.2 of Alkalicoccus halolimnae. Lineage (GTDB taxonomy): Bacteria > Bacillota > Bacilli > Bacillales > Salisediminibacteriaceae > Alkalicoccus > Alkalicoccus halolimnae. The sequence continues at coordinate 179,885 of NZ_CP144914.1, forward strand.
TTAAAGATGAAGAATTTCAGCAGGTACAAAAATTAGGAGGTTTTGTGAAATGATTAACAAGTTCATTAAAAAGTCAGCGCCCGTATTGGCATGTTCTGCTCTCGTGTTCTCAGCTGTTCCGGCTTCTGCGGAAGAACATAATGTCGAAAATATTATTGAAAATTCCATGGAAGCTATGAACAGTCTTGAAAGTGTTTCTGCCCTCACGGAAATAGAGTATTCCCATGACAGTGAATTAGAGAATTTTGTGGACTACCATGAATTTGAAGAAGATATTATTGCCGATCCTTTTATAATGAGAGGTTTTTATACCACTATATCCGGGGGAGTAGAAACGAACTGGACTACTTATTTTACAGAAGATGCCTACTATACTCAGGATATTGATGGGACGTGGCTTGTAACAAGCGAAGAGGAAGAAGCAGAAGAAGGTTTCGAACCCCTGGATTTCGGTGAGTTACTATACCAATGGTATTTTTACGAGATAGATGAATTTACGGACGACTATACTTTGAGCGAAGAAGACGGAACGTATATCTTAACTTACGAAAGTGAAGGCGGTACCTATGAAGATGTGATTGAACCATCATCAAGTGAAGACTTAGAAAGTGGGGAAGCCGGATTGAATGGCAGTATGGACGAGGAATACGAAGTTACAGATCTCTTCTATGAAGTGCATATTGACATGGAGACTTATTATGTCACAGATATTTACAAAGATTATCAGTCGTCTTATACCTACGATGGAGTAACATCTGACATAAGAGAAACTGTGAGCACGAACTTTTATAATTATAACAGCGTGGAGCCTATTGAAGTTCCTGCAGAAGTAATCGAGGGAGCTGTGACCTACGATGAGTACTACTCCGACTATGAGGAAGAATATTCGGAAGAGGAACAAGGAGATGAGCTTCCGGCCACTGCTTCCAGCTATCCTTTCTACATGCTGGCAGGTCTGTTAACAGCTGCAGCAGCTGGCGGAGTGCTGTTTATGGGTCGTCGGAAAACCGTTTCGTAAGCATCAATAAACAACCGCAAGCCTGTCTTCCGGACTATTGTATCCGGGAGGCAGGCATTATTTTGTGTTCTGCTGTTCTTGATTGAAGCTTAAGCTGTTCTTTGGAAGCGTCATTATAATGAACCACTCTGAAGGAACGGAAGGCTGGTTAATTCCGAGGTTATCGTGACAGATAAACAGCTGATTAGAAGCGACTCGGTGAAATTTACAAATAACTGTCCGGCTTCTGCAGAGGGGCCTTGGAATCAAAAAAAGTTCCAGATCTGCGTCGACAGATCTGGAACTTAATTACGCCTGTTTTCTGCGGCGTTCTTCTTTTTCAGACTGCGCTGCGGAAGCATCCTGCGACTTTGCCGGACGCTTGGCCCAAAGCGTGGCGAGGATCGGGCCGGAAATGTTGTGCCAGACCGCTGCAGCAGCACTTGGAAGCGCGGCGAGTGGACCGAAGTGGGCACTTGCCAATGCGACACCGAGCCCGGAGTTCTGCATGCCGACTTCGAGAGAGATCGCCCGGCGGGTGGATTCATCCAGCTTCAGGAGGACCGCGGTGAAATAACCGAGCAGAAGTCCGAATGCATTGTGAAGCGCGACGGCGGTGAAGATGAGAAGTCCGGCCGTCGCAATGTTTTCCACGTTACCCGCGACTACGGCAGAAACGATAATAATGATCGCCAGTACTGAAATCAACGGCACGACGGTAATGCTTTTGTCGACTGCAGCTGTGAAGAAGCGGCGGATCGTCAGTCCAAGCAGGATAGGGATAATGATCACCTGGACGATGGAGAGAAACATCGCGCCCGCGTCGACCGGCAGCCACTGGCCGGCAAGCAGCAGGAGAATGAACGGCGTCGTAATAGGAGCAAGAAGCGTTGAAAAGGACGTCATCGCCACCGAAAGCGGCAGGTTTCCTCTGGCAAGATACACCATGACGTTCGACGCGGTCCCGCCCGGAACAGAGCCGAGAAGAACAAGTCCTGCCGCAAGTTCGGCGGGCAGATTCAATAAATAGGCAATCAGAAAAGCACTCAGCGGCATAATAATATACTGGGCAGCGACACCGATAATGACCGGCAGCGGGTTTTTAAAGATAATTTTAAAGTCGACCGCTTTTAACGTGAGCCCCATTCCAAACATGACGACACCGAGCAGGATCGTAATGTACGCTCCAATCCCGACGAATGCCTCTGGAAAAACAAAAGCGATGGCGGCAGCCGCCACGACCCAGAAAGCAAAGTATTTACCTGCGATGGCACTAATATGTTCGAGCAGCTTCATTGGACTCATCTCCCGTGTCTGCCGTCAAAATTTTATTCGGATTCATCAGCCCGTGTGGATCGAGGGCCTGTTTGATTTTTTTCATAACAAGCAGTGCCGGGCCGTGCTCTTCCTGCTGGTATTTCTGCTTGCCGATGCCGACGCCGTGCTCCCCGGTGCACGTGCCGCCGCGGGCCAGTGCGTACCGGACGATATTTTCGTTCAGCTCGGCGGCTTTTCTCATTTCCTCCGGGTCGTTTAAGTCCATCATCAGCAGCACGTGGAAGTTTCCGTCTCCGACGTGGCCGACGATGCCGCCGGTGAGCTCCAGACGGTTCAGCTCTTCTCTGGCATGAGCGACCGCTCCGGCGAGCCCGGAAATAGGCAGACAGACGTCGGTGACCATCAGCTTTTTACCCGGAAAGCCGTGCACATAGGCGTAGGCGAGGTTGTGTCTCGCTTCCCACAGCTGGGTTCTTCCTGCGGTATCGTGTTCAAACTCTATGCTTACACATGCATGTTCTTCCATGATCGCTTTCATAAATTCGACATCCTGCTTCAATCCCGCTTCGTTTCCGTGAAACTCCAGAAACAGAGTCGGGCTCTCTTTGTAATTTGTTTCCATATGTTTGTTGACCTGCTGCATCGACGGTTCATCGACGAGTTCGACCCGTGCGATTTCGATGCCGGACTGTAAAATGGAAACGACGCCGTCCACCGCATCTGCTACGCTTGAAAACGACACGCGGGCAGCCATGATCGATTCCGGAATACCATACACCCGAAGCGTCAGCTCGGTAAAGCACCCGAGGGTTCCTTCCGAACCGACAAACAGGCCGTTTAGATGGTAGCCGGACGAAGACTTTTCGGCTTCACTTCCTGTATGTATGATAGCTCCGTCTGCCGTTACCACTTCCAGATCCCGCACCTGATCGCGCATTACGCCGTATTTAACCGAGGTCGTGCCGCTCGCATTCGTCGCGGCCATACCGCCGAGTGTTGCATCTGCTCCGGGATCAACCGTAAAAAACATGCCGTATTTTTTCAGCTCTTTGTTCAGCTGGGAGCGGGTGACGCCGGGCTGGACTTTAACGAGAAAATCATTTTCCCTCACTTCAAGAATCTGATCCATTAAAGCGAAGTCAACCGTGATACTTCCTCCGTGCGGAATGACGTGGCCCTCGAGGCTCGTCCCTCTCCCGTAGGGGATGACCGGCGTCCCGTATTTCTTCGCCATGTAAACAATCTGCTGCACATCTTCCGTTGTCTTCGGGTAAGCAACACAAACAGGCAGGTTTGGAGAATGGTAGGATTCATCACCGCCGTGCTGTTCCAGTGCGGTCTCGTTCACCGTGACCTGTTCTCTCGACAGCCTTTCCTGCAGTTCCTTTACCAGTGCCTCGTGTTTTTCTTCCATAAAGCAGTCCTCATTTCTAACGTAGAGTATTTTTTTAGGGTAAACGGCTGCTCACCCTAAAAAGCGGTACACCTTTTTGCAAGTATGTAAAAACCTTTCCATCCCGTTAATTTTACTAAATTATCTGAAAAAATCAATAACGTTTTCCCAGTTTCAGAAAAGTCCGGGAGACATTAAAGAAAAGAACAGGAATTATATACAGACTCAAAAAACAGCCGATCTTCTATGTCTTACGAAGTCCCCGCTAAAGCAGGCCAGGCTGCCATGAAGTATCCGTAAAAAAGCAGAGAAATATGCAGACAGAAAAAGAGACGCTTTTCCGCTTCCTTGCTAAGCTGTTGATGCAAAATAACCGCAAATGGAATATGATACAGAAAGTACAACGTAAACTGAAGGTTTGACCCATAGAAAGGAGCTTCCTATGAATGAACAGGCTCTTAAAGCCCGGCTCCAGAAGCTGCAGATATGGAAACAGGGCGATCAGCGGGCGCCTCATAAACCACTTTTGATTTTGTATGCCCTCGCCGAATATCAGAGAGAGAAAGAGACGATGCTCCCCTATGAAGAAGTAAAGCCGAAGCTGACTGACCTGCTGAGAGAATTCGGTCCTTACCGGCGCTCCTACCATCCGGAGCAGCCGTTCGTCCGTCTTACGAGAGACGGAATCTGGCATCTTAATAAAAAAGCGGATCGTATCCATCTTCATAACAGAATGCTTTTAGCGGAAGACGTTAAAGGAGGCTTCACGAAAGAAGTGTTAGAACTGTTTGAAAAAAATCCGCTCCTCATCAAAGAAGCAGCGGAACTGATTCTTCAGGATCATTTTCCGGAAACTATTCATGAAGATATTTTGACGGCAGTAGGCCTCGATCTGGATCTCGGTGCGGCCTATCAGCTTCATAAGAAAAAGACACGCGATCCCCGTTTCCGGGAAAAAATTCTCCGCGCCTATGAACACAGCTGTGCCGTCTGCGGGTTTAACGTCCGGCTCGGCAGCCAGCTCGTCGGAGTGGAAGCGGCCCATATTAAGTGGCACCAGATGGGAGGGCCGGATACAGAAGAAAATGGGATGGCGCTCTGCTCGCTGCACCACAAATTGTTTGACCGCGGAGTGTTTACCATTAACCCGTTGAGAGAACTGCTCGTTTCGGAAGAAGCCCACGGATCCTCCGGTTTTCAGGAATGGCTGATGGACTATCACGGCAGGGAAATCCGCTCTCCTATCCGTCCGGACTACGCCCCGGCCGAAAACTTTATGCACTGGCATGTGAAGGAAGTGTTCAGAGGAGCAGAGCGGTTTGTTTCAGATTGATGTTACGTGCTGTGGAAAATCACCAGCGGAATTTACATAAAAGGAGCTGCCTGCATAAAAATCAGGCAGCTTTTTTTCATGGGTGCCCATTCCATAAACCGTTAATAAGTGGAAGAGCACTTCTTTTTTCAATGTTTGTTTAGGGTGAATGAGAGCGATTAGTAATTTAGTTTTTATTTCATGAACATTTTATATCTAAAATACAAGATGTTTGTGAAAAGAGAGAGATGATTGAAACAAAAGACGATACCTTCTATGGAATCAGCACCGTCTGTAAATCCATTCGCTTAATGTTCAAAACGTACATAGAAGCGTCTAACGGCAGTGAAAATCGTTCTATAAACTCGAAAAAAAATACATAAGATAGTAACTCATAAAATTGATTCACCTGATAAAGTTTATAAAATTAAAAAAACTTCTTGATAATGAAAGCGGATTCATGTACTCTTTAGTCATTAGGAGAAACGTTTCACTAATATAATTTTAAATCGTTTGTTTTCTCTTTATTAACAAGGTGAATCGTTTCAAAAATAGGAGGGTATTATGAAAAAAAGTATTGGTTTAGTCTCCGTGGTAGGTTTTGCTCTGGCTCTGACAGCATGTTCTTCTAATGATGCAGGGGATGATTCAGCGAATGGCAGTACAAATACAAACGACTCCGAAAACAAAAGCGACGAAGTCGTTTCGCTTACGGTGTGGGCAATGGGTGAGGAAGGGGAAGCACTTCATTCCTTCGGGGAAAGCTTTGAAGATGAACATCCAAACATTGAATTGGATGTGCAGGCTATTCCCTGGGATAACGCACACGATAACCTCTTAACAGCAGTAGCTTCCGGGGAAGGGCCGGATGTGGTACAACTGGGCACGACGTGGGTGGCAGAGTTCTCTGAAGCTGGAGCATTCCTCGATTTATCGGATTACACTGATGATTTTGACATGATTGGAAATGATGACTTTTTCGAAGCTGCACTGGATACGACTGAAGTCGAAGATCAAATTCTTGGTGTGCCGTGGTATGTAGATACACGGGTGCTTTTCTACCGATCTGACATTTTGGCAGAGCATGGCTATGAAAGTGCTCCTACCAATTGGGAAGAGCTCAAAGAAATCTCTCATACGCTGAATGACCGAGGGGATGACATGTACGGCTTCGATATCGATCAGAATGATCAGCTCGTACCGAGTATTTTCGCTTGGCAGAACGGATGGGAATACGATGTAGAGGCCGGAGCAGAAAATTTTGCCGAGGATTCATTCAGGGAGGCGATGGAATACTATCATTCGTTCTTTGATGAAGAGCTGGTCCAGGAATCTGAAGGGGTACCGATTGAACAAGGTTTTGAGGAAGGAACCAAACCTATGTTCATGAGCGGACCTTGGATGGTAAATATCATTAATAATACAACAGAAGGTATAGACGGGGACTGGGAGGTAGCAGTACTTCCAGGTCAAGAGAAAAACGCTTCAGCAATTGGAGGCTCTCATTTGAGCGTGTTTGCTCATACTGATCACGTCGAGGAATCCCTCGAATTCCTCTCGTTCATGTCCGAGCCGGATACGCAGACAGCCTGGTTTGAAGAAACAAATGCGCTGCCTGCCCGTCAATCTGCCTGGGATAATGAAGTTCTTGCAGAAGATGAAAAACTGGCAGTCTTTGGAGATCAGCTGGAAGAAGCTGTAGCGCCTCCAGTTATACCAGAATGGGAAAATGTTGCACAAGAACTGTTGTCATCACTTGAGAGAGTTAACCGCGGGAATGCTGAAGTAGATGAAGAAATGGATAACTTCCAGCAAAATGCGGAAAGAAGACTTAATTAATAACGAAGGGAGGGGGATTGAGATCCTCCTCCATGATTATAAATAAAGGAGGGCGGCAGCATGAATCATCGGAATGCATGGACGCCTTGGCTGTTTATAGGACCAGCCATCCTACTGCTGTTGGTATTTGCAATTCTGCCTATCTTTGTCAGCCTTGTAATCAGCTTTACCGACATTGATCTGGTGGGACTTGGAAATTGGGATGCTATCGAATTTATTGGACTGGAAAACTTTATAAACCTGTTTCAGGATCCCCTGTTTCGTCAGTCTCTTTACAATTCCCTGGTTTACGTAGTTATTGGGGTGCCGCTTGTCATTATTTGCTCTTTCAGTATCGCACTTCTGCTGAATTATGCGACCTCAAAACTATTTACGATATTTCGGGTTGTTTATTATGTGCCTTCAGTAACAAATATTGTTGCTATAGCAGTGGTGTGGGGCTTTTTATACAATCAGGATGTCGGACTGTTCAACTTTGTTCTCGACTTCTTTGGGGTAGATCCGGTGCCGTGGCTTGAGCATCCATTTATTGCTAAACTTTCGTTGATACTGCTTGCAGTGTGGAAAGGACTGGGAATTAATATGCTCATCTATCTGGCGGCTCTCCAGTCAATTCCAAACTCATATTATGAGGCAGCAAACATCGATGGAGCCAACAAGCTGCAGAAGCTTCGTTACATAACTATTCCATCTCTCAGCTACGCGACTTTTTTCGTCACTGTGACGACGTTAATCGGTTGGCTGCAATTTTTTGAAGAACCGTTTGTCATGACAGGTGGTGGACCACTTGATGGCACGATGTCGATGGCTCTTTTCATCTATCAGGAGGGGTTCCAATATAATGAATTCGGATATGCTGCTGCTGCCTCCCTTGTATTATTCATTTTAATTATTGTTGTAACGATGGTTCAATTTACGTTCAATAAATCGGATAAGGATTGAGGTGCTCACCTATGAAACAAAAGCTGGAGAAATGGATAATTACACTTGTGCTTGTAGTAGGCGGGTTCCTCGTTTCGATCCCTTTTTTCTGGATGATTTTAAGCTCTTTTAAACCGGAACGGGAAGCTCGTTCGATGCCTCCAACACTATGGCCGGAAAACTTTACATTTGAACATTACTTGAATCTGTTTCAAAACTTAAATTTTGGAACGTATTTTACGAATACACTGATCATCGTTCTTTTTTCCATGCTAGGGCTGCTTTTCAATACGATGGCTGGCTATGGATTTGCAAAGTTTCATTTTAAAGGCAAGGAAGCCGTCTTTATCGGCGTGCTTGCTACGATGATGATTCCCGCGCAGGTGTCAATGATACCCGTGTACTTAATCCTAAATCAGATGAGTTTAACGAATACGATGTCCGGGATTATTCTTCCTGGTCTGATTGCTGCCTTTAACATCTTTTTGATCCGGCAGTTTATGACGACCATTCCCAACGATTTAATAGAATCAGCTCGGATCGACGGTGCGAGGGAATTTCGTATTTTCTTTCAAATTATCTTACCGCTCTCGAAACCGGTACTTGCAGTGCAGGTGATTTTGACGTTCGTAGGGGCATGGAACAGCTTTTTATGGCCACTTATTGTTGCAAATGACCAGGGCCTTTATACACTATCTGTTGGGCTGGCACTTCTGCAAGGCCAGAATGCAAGCAGTTTTGCGCTGCAGATGGCGGGTGCCACTGTCATGGTCATTCCGGTACTGATTCTGTTTATGTTTGTCCAGAAATACATCGTTCAAGGTTTCAATACGACTGGAATTAAATAAGACAGGAGGTCTCTTATGGAAGATATACAGCTGACAGAACTCTTGGGAAAAATGACACTTGATGAAAAAATCGAACAAATGACACAAGTTACGGCAGCATTTATTAATAATGAATATTCAGGAGGGGCCGTTACCGGCCCGTTTGCTGAGATGGACATTGCCAAAGTAAAAACTTCGGGTTCAGGATCAGTCCTTGGAGAAGCTGGCGCTGCCAAGCTTAATAGAATGCAAAAAAACTACATCGACAATCATCGGCTTCAAATACCGCTGTTGTTTATGGCAGACATTATTCACGGCTATAAGACGATCTTTCCTGTGCCGCTCGCCATCGGTTGCTCGTGGGATATCGAGGCAGCAGAATACAGTGCGAAGATTGCTGCCCAGGAAGCAGCCGCTTCCGGTTTACATGTGACTTTCTCGCCGATGGTTGATCTCGTACGAGACCCACGATGGGGGAGAGTGATGGAAAGTACCGGTGAGGATCGTTTGTTGAACAGTCTATTTGCTGAAGCATTCGTCAAAGGCTATCAAGGAAAGGACTTAAAGAACACGGATACACTCGCTGCCTGTGTGAAACACTTTGCTGCCTATGGAGCACCGGAAGGCGGCCGCGACTATAATACCGTAGATGTCTCAGAACGAGAACTTTACGAGCAGTATCTTCCGGCCTACAAAGCGGCTATCGACGCAGGTGCGAATCTGGTAATGACTGCGTTCAACACCGTAGACGGCATCCCTGCAACGAGCAACCGACCGCTGCTAAGGGGAAAACTCAGAGAAGGAATGAAGTTCAACGGTGTCCTCATTTCCGACTGGGGGGCTGTACAGGAGGCGATTCCCCACGGTGTAGCGGAGAACAAACGGGAAGCGGCAAAAAAGTCAGCACTTGCAGGAGTGGATATCGAAATGATGACGCCTTGCTATTTGAATCACTTAAAAGAACTTGTAGAAGAAGGGGAAGTGGAAGAAGACTTGCTCGACGAGTCTGTCCTGCGCATTCTCCAGCTTAAAAACAAACTCGGTTTGTTTGAAAATCCTTACAGGGGAGCAGATGAAGAAACGGAACGTATCGCACTTCTCACCGAAACACACAGGGAAAGAGCACGGGAGCTTGCAGCGGACAGTTGTGTCCTTCTGAAAAACAAGAATGATGTACTGCCGCTCACGAAAAGTGCAAAAGTTGCCTTGATCGGACCTTTTGCGGAAAGTAAAGACCTTATGGGCGCTTGGTCTATCTATGGAGAGGAGAAGGATGTGGTGTCTCTTGCAGAGGGAATGACCTCTGTATCATCTTCGCTGCTTACCGCTATGGGGAGCGGGATTCATTCTACAAATGATTATCTGCTTGAGGAAGCTCGTCAAAAGGCCGAAGAAGCAGATGTAATTGTCCTTGCTCTTGGAGAACACTCAGAAATGAGTGGAGAAGCGGGGAGCCGTTCTCAGATCACTCTTCCTCAGGCGCAGCTTCGCCTTGCCGAAGCCGTTCGATCTTTCGGGAAGCCGATCATAACCGTACTCTTCAATGGGCGTCCTTTAGATGTAAGCCAACTTTTAATGGTATCTGATGCTGTACTAGAGGCATGGTTTCCAGGGTCTGAAGGTGGACATGCTGTCAGTGACCTGCTGTATGGGAAAAGGAATCCTTCTGGGCGCCTGACTATGTCGTTTCCATACAATGCAGGGCAGATTCCAGTGTACTACAACCATTACAACACTGGTCGCCCTAAAAAAAGCGGGACAACAGAAGACCGTTTTTTATCACAATACCTGGATGTGCCGAATGAGCCACAATTTCCTTTCGGTTTCGGGCTGAGCTACACTTCCTTTACATACGGAAGCATGAGCCTTTCAAGAGACACTTTTTCACAGGAAGAACCACTTGAAGTCACTGTTGATATTACGAATTCAGGAAGCTGTTGGGGAAGAGAAGTTGTTCAGCTGTATACGCAGGACGTAACAGGAGAAGTCGTCCGACCGGTCAATGAGTTAAAGGACTTTCGGCTCGTTAAGCTGAACCCTGGGGAAACAGAAACAGTCCGTTTTCATGTGGATACCTCAATGCTTGGTTATTACCACTCTGACTTGAGTTGGGATTGGGATCCGGGCGCGGTGCGCATCCGGGTTGGTCGTAACAGTGAAGACACACAGGAAAAAACTGTTACATTAACTAAAATATCGAAAGGATGATTTATTATGAAAAAAAACGGCTTTAGTACTTTCAGTCTTGATGGGAACGGCAGTTATTCCGGAAGCAGCCTCCGCTTCAATTGAGCAGCCACCCGGAAAGCAGAAGGCGATGGACAAGCAGTTTGAATCTGTAGCTAAACAGACATATAAATATTTTGAGGATTTTACAGATGAAGAGACAGGACTCACTTCCGATATCGTCCGTCTCGATGAAGGAGAAGAAGGAGAGCATACATCACCAACGAATATTGGTCTGTACATGCTTAGCGTAATTTCGGCAGAAGAAATGGGCTTTATTACTAAAAAAGAAGCAATGACAGAGATTCAGAAAACTCTCGACAGCCTTGAGGATATGGAGACATGGAATGGTCTCTACTATAACTGGTATTACACAGAAGATGCGAGTCTGATGACAGATTGGGGGCAGTTTATCTCCCAGGTGGATAACGGATGGCTGACGGCAGCGCTTTATGTCGTTTCTGAGGCATATGATGAACTATCAGAACAGTCATGGGATTTGGCAGAAGGGATGGATTATTCCACTTTATACGATGAAGAGGAAAATCTTTTTTACGGGGGATTTGATGTCGAGGACGACGCCTATACAGAACATCATTATGGCGCTTTGTACACGGAGCCGCGGATGACCAGCTACCTCGCGATCGGAAAGGGAGATGTTCCTTCTGAACATTGGTGGCACATGGACCGCACCCTTCCTGCTGAGTGGGACTGGCAGAGTCAGACTCCAGAAGGTTACGAAGTTGAATATGATGGAGTCTCCTTTTTCCAGGGCCACTATGATTATGAAGGAATTAAATTTGTGCCAAGCTGGGGTGGAAGCATGTTTGAAGGGCTGATGCCAGGTCTGCTGATCAAGGAAAAGGAACTGGGAACGAAAGGGCTGGGATTGAACAACGCCCGTCATGTGGAAGTTCAGCAGGCTTATGCAGATGATCAGGACTATCCTGCATGGGGATTTTCTCCTGCAGCAGTGCCTGGTGACTATCAGGAGTTTGGGGTTCCGGCCGCAGGGATTGAAGGTTATCCGGAAACAGGTATTGTTACCCCACATGCTTCATTTCTTGCTCTCGACTATGACCCGAAAGCCGTTTACGAAAATATGAAATCGCTCCGCTCACTTGGTGCTTATGGACCGTATGGATTTTTTGACACAGTAGATATGAATTCTGGACAAGTGACAAAAGCCTACCTTGCTCTTGATCAGGGAATGATAATGCTCTCAATTGCAAACCATCTGCACGATGGGCTTATTAAAGAATACTTTCATAATACAAAAATTGGATCCGCTCCGGAACACTTACTTGAAAGGGAGGAGTTCTCCATTCAAGAATAATAAATCAATTGATGAAGAGTTTCGAAAAGGTGCATGGAGGACGTTTTCATAAGTCATGTCCAAGTAAGACAATAGGAAGCTGGGGGTCTCTCCCAGAACAGAGATCCAGCGAAGTTTTCCATAAAAAAACAACAGAGAACGCTAATAAAGTCTTTTATTAAAAACAGATTTGTTAGGAGAAAAATTATTTTCAAAGCAGAAGGAAGTAGTGATAGCGTGAAAATACATGCAGAAAAAACAGAAACATACAGCTTATCGGCTGGCTCAGTTACGTTTCAGTTTTCTAAAGCCGGGGATCTTCTCCAATTGGCCTCGGGATCTGTCATGATTAATCAGGTGATTGGAAATATCCTGGATGGATCGATGAACAATGTTTATTTAAGAAAGAAACAAGGAAATACCAGCAGTTTTACAAAGCTTATCGGAGCCAGCTCCCCTTCAATCGTCTTATTAAAGGAAAACAGTATTAATTGGCAAGGGATCTGGGAAGGGATTGAATACGAGCTTCGCTTTCTTCCGGGAAGAGACAATATGTGGTTCTGGGAAGTTACCCTTAATGGGGAGAACGGGGAAGTAGAAGTCATCTACGGCCAGGATCTCGGTCTCGGCGATACGGGGATGGTGCGTAATAACGAGGCCTATGCCTCCCAGTATATAGACCACCGACCATTTTGGACTGAGGAAGGCTGGGTTGTCTGCAGCCGCCAGAACCAGCCCCAAAAGACTGGTCACCCATTTTTACAGCAGGGAGCATTAACTGGAGTTAAAGGGTATAGTACAGATGGTTTTCAGTTTTTTGGTAAAACCTACAGGGAAACAGAGGCCCCTGCGCTTTTACAGCAGCAGGCGACGTTTCCCAATGAGGTCTATCAGTATGAATTTGCCTACACTGGATTACAGTCCCGTACTGTGACTTTGAACGAACCGCAGAAGGTAGTTTTTTACGCAGCTTATCAGAAGAATCATATGACTGCAGTAGAAAATCCACTTCCCGTCTCTGATGTGCTGAGTCAGTATGAGGAGGCAGCAGGCAGGGAAGAACTCCCTCGGGAAAAAACAGGGGAGACATTTACCTTAAAAACAGGAGCTTCCCTTCAAGGGGAGAGTCTGACAGATACTGAACTGGAGAAAATGTTTCCGAAACGGCAGCAGGAGGAGAAGATCAACGGGAAGATGGCTGCTTTTTTTACTCCTACTGCGGAACATGTGGTCCTTCCAGCTAAAGAAGCACAGATGGAACGGCCGCACGGTCACATTCTTCTCAGTGGAAAAACGCACGCTGCCGACCGTTCGGTAATTACTACAACATCATACATGTACGGCCTGTTTAATTCTCAGATAGCGATAGGTAATACCTCGTTCCATAAATTGATGACAAATGCCCGGAACCCTTTAAATATTCTCCACACTTCCGGACAGCGTCTGTATGTAGAAACTGCAGACGGTTGGAGGCTTTTAACGATGCCGTCTTTGTTTGAAATGGGATTTCATTATGCAAAGTGGTATTACAAGCTGGGAAATGATGTACTGACAGTCACCGTTTTTACTAAAAAAGACCGGGAAGAAATTCAGATGGATGTAAAGTCCCAAAAGGGAAGTACATACCGGTTTCTTGTCACAAGCCAGCTGAGTATGCAGAATCACGAGTATGAAGTGCCATTCCGACTGGAGGAGCTGGCAGATGGTACGAGAATTTTTGCAGACGAAAGGTCAGAAAGCGCGGAAGTATATCCAGACCTATGCTACCGTATGATCTACAGTGGTACAAAAGTAAGAAGGACCGATGAAACAGCGCTGCTCAGTAACGCGGACCCGGGTGAGGCATCTTTGCTTGTCCATGAAACGGAGGAAACGGCTTCCTGGAGTCTTCTAATTCAAGGGAGTTTAACGAAAGAACTTCCTGCACCCGATTTTCTGAAAAGAGAAGAAGAAACTAAATCCTTTCATCAACTATACGATGGGCTGGTAAACGGTTTTTACTTGGAAGCACCTGGTACTGCACAAGCGGAAGCAGAAAAAATGAATTTGATAAGCCGATGGTATACACATAACATGCTCGTTCATTATACAGTTCCTCACGGTCTGGAACAGTATGGCGCAGCAGCTTGGGGGACCCGTGATGTCTGTCAGGGACCCGCGGAGTATTTTCTTGCTGTAGGGAAGTTTGATCAGGTTAAGCATATGCTTCTTACAGTCTACCGTCAGCAATTTGAAGATACTGGGGGGTGGCCTCAGTGGTTTATGTTCGATGCCTACGAAACGATTAAACAAGAGGAAAGCCATGGGGATATTATCGTTTGGCCGCTGAAACTGCTTGCAGATTATTTAGAAGCTTCCGGTGACGAAAATATTTTGAACGAAACGGTCTCCTACACGGATCGGAGCACAATGCTTCCTACAAAAAAACAAACAACGCTGGAGGAACACGTAAAAAAACAAATCGCATATATAGAAGAGCATTTTCTCCATGACACCTACTTGTCTTCTTACGGGGACGGAGACTGGGACGATACACTTCAACCAGCTAATCAGTCACTAAAAAAATATATGGTCAGTACCTGGACAGTAGCGCTGACGTATCAAACATTTAAAATGCTTAGTGAAACGCTTCCGGAAGCTCATCCTCTCCATAAAATCAGCTCTAAGCTGAAAGCCGGCATCAAAAGTGACTATGAATACTATTTTAAGAGAAGCACGGTCCTTCCAGGGTTTGTATATCTGGAAGATCCTCTAAATCCGGAAGTGATGCTGCATCCTGAGGATGAAAAAACGGGAATAGACTACCGGCTTCTGCCGATGACAAGAAGTATGATTGCTGGAATGCTCACACCCAAAGATGCAGAAACCCATTTTAAAACAATCAAAAAGCATCTTTATTTTCCAGACGGTGTACGCTTGATGAACAAACCGGCTTCTTATCAAGGTGGGGTGAGTAACCACTTTAAGAGGGCAGAACAGTCGGCTAATTTCGGGAGGGAAATCGGCCTTCAATATGTCCATGCCCACATTCGTTTTGTGGAAGCTATGGCTGCAATCGGAAAAGAAGAGGAAACTTGGAAAGGTCTGCAGTCGATCAATCCAATCCGTATCGCAGACGCAGTTCCAAATGCCTGTACTCGCCAGAGCAATGCTTATTTCAGCAGTTCTGACGGAGCTTTTTTGAACAGAAAGGAAGCAGCAGAAAGGTTCGATGAATTAAGAGATGGGAAAATCCCGGTAAAGGGAGGCTGGAGAATCTATTCCAGTGGTCCGGGAATCTACATGCATCAACTGATATGCAATGTGCTGGGCATTCGCAGGAAACGTGATATGCTTATTTTAGATCCAGTGCTTCCGCAGCACTTGGATGGTCTCATCTTCCACTATCGGGTTGATAACAAGCCGCTTGTAATCACATATCACCTCCAGCAGGATGCACGGAAGATTGTTATCAACGGCAAAGAAGCAGAGACAGAAGAGATGGATAACCGATATCGGCAGGGAGGATTTTCTCTCCCAATTGCAGATTTGCACTCAAACAAAGATAATCAAATAGATATTTATTTAAATCGTTCATTCTGATCATGACAGTATAAAATCGATAAAAGACTCTGTTTAGGAAAGGAGGGTTCCAGCATGGCCACAATTAAAGACGTAGCAAAACAAGCGGGAGTAGCGGTATCTACAGCTTCCTATGCCTTAAACGGCACGAAAAAGATGAAGCAGGAAACAAAAGAACGTGTCCTTCAGGCTGCCAGGGAACTGCAGTACCAGAAGAATGGGGTAGCAATGGATTTAAAGAAAAGCAAAACGAAAACTATAGCACTTATTTTAAGTGACCTGACGGGGCCTTTCTATTCCGAGCTTATCCGTGGTGTCCAAGAAGAGGTGCTCGAAAAAAAATACGATCTTCTCGTCTGCAGCTCTTATGGCAACGAAAGCTCTACGGCTGCTAAATTTTTGCGTGAAAAACGGGCGGATGGCGTAATTTTATTGGCGCACAACATTTCTGATGATTTCATCACAGAATCTGCCAGGACAGGGTTTCCGATAATTGTTCTTGATAGAGTCCTTCCGGAAAAGGAGGCCCTCACAAGTATCACGGTCAATAATTACAAAGGTGGATATGAAGCAACAAGACATCTATTGGAAAAGGGTGCTGTATCCGCAGCATGTATTCACGGACCGATCAACTCCTCTGACAGTCAGGAGCGGCTGTCAGGATACGAACAGGCACTTCAGGACAGCGGCTTGAAGAAGGATTCTAAATGGATTTTGAATGGAAGCTTTACTCATGAGGGAGGGTACCAAGCTACTAAAATCCTTATTCATCAGGGAGATCTCCCCAATGCTGTTTTTTATGCAAATGACGAAATGGCCATAGGAGGTTTAGAAGCTTTGAAAGAAAGCGGTTTGAACGTCCCGGAAGATATCGCAATTATTGGCTTTGATGACATTCAGCTGGCTCCTTATTTGCAACCACCGCTCACTACAATGAGACATCCAAAATACGAAATGGGTAAGCTTGCTTCCCACGTCATTTTTCAAGTTTTGGAGGGTCAACCTGTAAAATCTCATTACACGCTGGAAACAGAGTTTATTAACAGGGAATCGGTAAGTAAGCAGTAAAGCCTGTTTTTAATGATAGAAGAACGAATAAGTAATTAAGAAAAAGAGCCAAAAAGATTCATAAAAAATTATTCCAACAATAGTAGAGCCTCCTGAAACATAAAAAGCGTCATGACGAAACATTTATCGTCACGACGCTTTTTTTATGTTCACCAGGGGCTTTCAACATCCCCCGTTTTTAAAAATGCTGACCTGCTATTAATTTAGTCAGCGCACGTTACTTCATTTCGTTCAGGCTGACGGCAATGGCGGAACCGATTTCGGCATTGTGTTTAACGAGGGCGATGTTGGCTTTGAGGCTGCCGCCGTCCGTCAGGTCATGAATGCGCTGCAGCAGGTAAGGGGTGGTGTCTTTGCCGGTGATGCCGGCTGCTATAGCCTCTTTTAACGCTTTATCGATAATGGCGGAAATATGTGCCTCCTCCATCGCGTGTTCGGCCGGGATAGGATTGGCTATGACGGCACCTCCCTGAAGCTCCAAAGCCCACTTGTCATGCAGAACAGAGGCGGCGGTCTCTGCGGAATCGACCCGGAAATTGACAGGAAACTCGCTCGAACGGGTGAAAAAAGCCGGGAGTTGATCGGTGCCGAATCCAATAACAGGCACGCCCTTTGTTTCCAGGTATTCCATCGTCAGTCCGAGGTCAAGAATTGACTTGGCACCGGCACAGACGACAGCAACATTTGTTTTCGCAAGTTCTTCCAGGTCGGCCGAAATGTCCATTGTTTTTTCTGCGTCCCGGTGAACTCCGCCGATACCGCCGGTAACAAACACATCGATGCCGGCCCGTTCTGCACAGATCATCGTAGCTGCGACCGTCGTGGCGCCGTGCTGTTTCGTTGCTGTAAGATACGGCAGGTCTCTGCGGGAAGCTTTGGCCACGTTCTCCGCACTGCCGAGCGTTTCCAGTTCGTCATCAGTGAGCCCGACGTGAATGGTGCCGTTAAGAATGGCAATCGTTGCCGGAACGGCTCCGTTATCCCTGATAATCTGTTCGACTTCGCGGGCGGTCTGGACGTTTTGGGGATAGGGCATGCCGTGGGAAATAATCGTGGATTCAAGAGCAACAACAGGCTTGTTATTTTCCCGGGCTTCAAGCACTTCCCGGCTGAGTTTGATAGATTTATTCATCGTTTATTCTGCCTCCGTTTCAGTATAATTGGTGATGCTCGATGCGTGCAGATCACGGCGGACGGTTTCGGATACAGCAAGGGTCGCCTGGGCATTGCCGATGCCGGCCTGCACCGATTCTTCAAGAGCCGCGCCGTCAAGCTGAGAACGGATCATAGCAGCTGCGAAAGCATCACCCGCTCCCGTTACGTCAACGACCACTGCAGAAGTGGGGGCTGTGACGTGCTGTGCCTTTGGAAAAGAACGGCTTGCATGAACGGCTCCAGCCGCCCCGTCCGTTATGATAATTTTTTCCGTGCCTGCTGCCAGCCACTGATCACAGGCCTGCTGCCATTCCTCGGGCGATTCGAGCGGAAGGCCGAGAGCTTCTTCTGTTTCCTTACGGTTCGTAACAAGCCAGGTGACTCCGTCCAGACTGTCGGGGAGGCGCTTCATTTTCGGAGCGGAAACAGCAAGCACCGCAAGCGGAATGTTTCCACGATGAGCCGTCTTCCGCACTTCTTCGACAGTTTCTTTCGGACAGTTGAGGTCGGCGATCAGACAGGCGCTGCCGGCAAGAAGCGCTTCATTCTGACGGATAACAGCCGGTGTTATTGCTTCAAACACCTCCATATCGGCCATTGCCAGAGCCATTTCACCATCCGGAGAGAGCACGGCACTGTATGAACCTGTCGTGGCTCCGGGGATGAAAGAGGTGCGTTCAAGATCGGCAAAAGGTGATGTTGCTTCGTGGATCAGCTGCCAGTCGACGTCGTTTCCCGCAGCTGTTATAAGGACTGTATCCATTTCCATACGGCCAAGGTTTTCGGCCACATTCCGCGCTACCCCTCCTGCACTCTGCACGGAGGAGGTCGGATTTGACGTACCCCACTGAAGCGGCTGTTTTGCCGTGTACTTTCGGTCCACATTCGCTCCTCCGATACAGACGACAGGGGCAGTTTCATTGACGATATACGCTTTTCCTTTAATAAGTTCTTTTTTCATAAGAGAAGAAATAATGTTAGCGACGGACGGACGTGACAGGCTGATGCTGTCTGCGAGGGCCTGCTGCGAAATATACGGATTTTTGCGGATCAGCGAAAAAATCTTCTGTTCGTTTTCCGTTAACTCAGTCCTTCGAAACCGATCCATAGGACACCTCCGATGATGTTTGTAAAAATTATAAACATTTGTTTGATGAATTTAGTGTAAGGGTTTTCATGCTGGAAGTCAAACAGGGTAATCCGTGCTTTTAAGTAGTTTTTTCGAAAGTGGGAAAAAGAGGAAAGGAGACGCAGGTAAGAGGGGTGAGTATAATAAAAAAAAGAAGATGTCCCGGTTGAGACACCTTCTTTCTGCTGGATAGCTTAAGGATTCCGCTGCTTCCTTAATTCAGCAATAATTTCTTCAATAAAAATAAAGAACACCGTCCGCGTCTTTTCGAAAGCGAGTAATTCACTGCCCTGGTCGGGTGGAGAGAGCGTAATAATGTAATCTGCTTTTGAATCACGGGTATTAATATTTTCCTCGAGCACGAGCATGATCTGCGAATCTTTATGCTTAATGTTTTCAAAAAGCGGTTCAAAAGAAGTGAAAGTACCGGTGACCGAGAATACGACAAGGAGTGTGTTATCATCGGCCAGACGCTCCGCGTAATCTTCGTGATGAGTAACAAAAACATTTTTATCGGTGACCGTAGTAAGTTTGTAAGCAAAATATTCAGCGGTGATGTAGGAAGGGCCGAGCCCGAATAAAATCACTTTATCAAATTTAGTGAAAACAGATAGGAAATCTTTCGTAAGAGAAGGATTATAATTCTCTAAAAACTGGATTAAACGCGCTGTTTCAGTTGATTTTCCGGAAATGATTTCCGGAGTTTCCTGTCCGCTGAAATAGCGTTTGTACTGTTTAAAGTTGTCGAAGCCAAGTTTTCTGACCAGCTTAGATATTTTGGAAGGAGATACCTGACAGAGAGAAGCTGCTTCCACAATGGCGATAGTATTATTCTGAATCACATTTTTCATAAGAGTACTGTGCGTCGATTTTTCTAATTTGGTTAAATGATCTGTTCGTAGAGTTAACATATATTTATCCCTGACTTTTTATATTTATCATGAAGTTTTTCCATAGCAGCCGACACCTGCACTTTTCTTTATTGAATTTACAGCAGTTACAAAGTGATATCCACTGGCTTGCACTAGCTTTCCCATTGTTTCGAGCCAAAGAGCTTTGCTAACGAAAGAAAGCATAGGAACGTTTTAAGATCTCATCGGTATGCGTTCTTACATGCTTCACCAGGGTCTCATTGACTTCATTATAAAACGTGTGCCTGTTTGAATCAGGGTAAAAGGTCGATTCATTTTTTATCATGGCTTCAGCAGCGTGAGCAAAATCCTCATAGATATTCAAATGGGTGCATGCACTGACAGCAGCTCCTAAACAGGCACTGCTTTTTCCCTGCCTTCTATGAACCGGAAGACCGAACAGATCGGATATGATTTGAGTTAATACATCACTTTTTGCCCCGCCTCCGGTAACTACGACCTGTTCGACACTGCTGTTGATCTCATTTAGCATGTCGTCAATATTGTTTTTAATATTGAAGGAAATGGCTTCCAGGATGGAGCGGTAAATGTGAAAGGCTGTGTGCCGCTGATCAAATCCGATCATCATGCCTTTTCGGTAGGGACGGTCGGGACTGGCCAGCCAGTCCAGCATTGTTATCAGCCCGTCACTTCCTGGAGGAATCTGTGCTGCCTGCCGGTTTAAATATTCCTCTTCGGAAATCTTCTCTTTTGATGCATTTGTAACCAGTTCTTCCCCGATTAATTTTTTGAACCAGCTTACTGTCCACATTCCTCGCCGTATACCACCGGATTCGTAAACATAGCGAAAGGGTATGGCTGCAAGAGTAGGGAAGAAGTTTTCAGCCTCATCTTTATCTTCTTTCCGGTAAATCATAGCAGAAATGAAAGTACCTAATGAAATCATTACTGTTTTTTCGTCTTTAATTCCGGCTCCCAGTACTTCCACGGCTTTATCATTGGCCGTGGCGACTACTGGGATATCAGCTTTCAAACCAAAGCTCTGCGCAAGATCCGCCTGAAGGTTTCCTAATATCTCCCCGGGTTTGACGAGGTGGAACAGCATGTCGCGTGACAGGCCGTCAGCTGCCAGCACCTCCTCATCGGAAGACCAGTCCAGTGTGCTCCGGTCCAAGGGCCAGAAAACTTCGTAATTTGCTGCTGTATCATTCATCTGCCCTGTCAATTTCCATCCGAGATAGCCGGAAGTAGTCGTTACATACTTCACCGATTCGTCTTCGTGTTTGTAGGGGGCTGACAGCCTCGTGTCCATCCAGCTGATAACAGGCTGAGCCAGTGTCCCATTTTCCTTGAGAAGGACGCGGCAGCTTCTGATTGTGCATAAGCCGATTGCCGCAATGGCTTCCCTATTTCCGGAAAAGTTGTCAAGGCAGTTTTTTACCGCATGGGATAAGCTGACCCATAGATCGTCATCTGGATGAACGACTATTCCCGGCTCGGGTGTTAAGGGATCCCTTAATGGGCAGGAACCAAATGCGGCTTCATTTCCATTTGTATCAAAGATAATCACTTTTGTACTCTGGGAGCCATTATCAATGCCCATTACGTAGGTTTCTGTCATCCTCATCAACCCTTTCACCGATTAATTTACGATCAATCTCTAATATATTTTTTGATTTCCTTTTCCTGAGGGAAAATTGTACCATGATTCATGATGCCGTTTGGATCAAATGCCTGTTTTAATTTATCGAGCATATAATAGGCAGAACCGTGCTCAGCCTTCGTCCACTCGGAACGGTATTTGCCAATGCCGTGGTGGTGGCACATAGAACCACCGCACTTCAATGTTTCTTCAATAATAATTTCATGAATCGGATGATGGTACGTCAGCAGCTCGTCTTCCGGAGCACAGTTGATTGTATAATTATAAACAAAGTACATATTGGTTCCGTTCAGGTAACTGTGCGAAGAATGTCCGCCAAGCATCGTTAAATCGTCTACGCGATCAAATTCTGCTTTAATTCTCTGCATAACATTTTTATAGATGATGCTGATGTTTTCCCAGTCAGCCGAAACCTCTGTAGTAAAGCCATCGTGCGTATTGTTTTCGGCCATATCCTTTACTTCTTTATCAATTCTGCTCTGGTCCCAGTTTAAATTGTTAAACCAGTTTTCAATCAGTGAAGAATCGACTTGTTCAATGACGTGGGACTGAAATGCGTTAACGGCTTCATCAATTGCTTCATTTGTCGCTTTTACAATTCCTTCAGGTCCTTCCACCATGAAAATCAGCACACACTGCTCTTTGTAAAAATGACGGAAATGCTGTCTCGCATCTTCCGGTGAATAGAGGCGGGCGACGGACGGATGGAATCCGTTAACCATTACTTCTCTGAGCATTTTCAGACCGGAATCCATATCTTCAACCAGGTAGCCGTGAAATGAGTTGTTTTCCGGATAGAATTTAAATATTTTCACCGTGACTTCGGTAATGTAACATAGCGCCCCTTCATTTCCGATTGCAATATGACGGATATCGGGACCGCCGGATCTTCTTGGGACATTTTTAATTCTGGAAATTTCTCCATCCGGAAATACGCATTCTAATCCAACTACCATATCTTCGATAGCTCCGTACAAAGTAGAGAATTGGCCGATGCTGCGTGTGGAAACTAATCCACCCATTTGTGCAACGGGTTTTGATTGAGGAGAGTGACCGGTTGTATATCCGGATTTTCGTAACTCATCTTCCAGATCCTGCAGCTTCACTCCGGACTGGACGGTCGCCTGCATATTATAAGTATCCAATTTTATAATATCGTTCATTTTGGATCCGTCGATTACTATAGTTTTCTCTTTCCAGTTTTCCAATCCGCCTTCCGTTGCTGTTTTACCGCTCCTTGGGATAACGTTGATTTTATTATCATTGCAGTAAGCGAGAAGGGAGGAAATTTCTGAAGAAGTTTTTGGATAGACAATTGCAATAGGGGCAGGGACGTCCAGCACATTTTTCACTTTGGCAAATTTTTTGTAACGGTCGGCAGAAGCATCATATAATTTATCCGCTCCGGTTACAATTTGATCCTGTTGAATAATTGCTGAAAGGTCTTCCAGTGTTTGAGTACTCATGTATACATTCTCCTTTAACTCTTGATTTTATGTATTCGTTACCTTACAAGATAACCGCCGTCGACAGTGATCAGGGTTCCATTTACGTAATTGGAAGCATCGGAAGCCAGATAAACAACAGTGCCCATTAAATCGACAATATTACCCCATCTGTTGGCTGGAATGTGATCCAGCACCCGCTGATTCGTCTCGGATTCAGACCTTGTTGATTTTGTCACGTCTGTGGCAAAATACCCTGGAGCAATACCATTTACCTGAATATTAAACTGGGCAAGTTCATCACAGTAAGCTTTTGTAAAGCCGGCAAGACCGTGTTTCGTGGCTGCATAGGCTGGAGACCATCTGCCGCCAAGAAAAGAAAACAAAGAACAAGTATTAATGATCTTACCGCTTCGCTGGGAAATCATATGTTTTGAGGCTTCACTGGCAAGCTCAAAGGGAGCTGTCAAATTAACAGAAACCATTTTGTCCCATTGAAGACGGGTATACTTGGTTACATCTTTTTCGTTAATACTGATACCGGCGTTGTTCATAAGAATATCGACTTTGCCGTAAGCAGCAACGCATTCATCAACTACCTCTTTGCAAACTCCGTCTTCTGTTATATCTGCAATTTTTAAACGGTAGTTTACTCCTTCTGCTTCGATTAATCTCATTGTTTCTTCATAATCATCGTCCATGCTGACCACAAATATGTCGGCGCCTGCCTTAGCCAGTGCAAGGGCGAAGCCCTGACCGAGACCGGAGTTGCCACCGGTGACAATTGCAGCTTTTCCACGAAGATTAAAAAAGTCCATACGAAAACTCGTGATGTCTTCTTCCGGATAGTTCATTCCGTTTCCCTCCTCCATGTATAGTAGCTGTAATAATCGTAATACGCAGGATAAATAAAAACAAGCTCTAAACGAGAAATTTTCCTTTTTAATATTTATATTACTGTTATTAAGGAAAATTTTCCGTTTTAGTCTTATTAGAATATCCTCCATCAACTATTCAGAGAAGTGGCAAATAAAAAAAGCCCAAGCATAATTGGTCTATGTATTAAAAAACCGGTCATGACGGAAGACGTCATGACCGGTTTTAGGCTGTTTACAAAGTAATTCTTCCTGTATAAGTAGACAGTTGGCTGTTTCCACTTTCGAAGAGTCGATTTCCGGAGGGAACTCTCTCAGCTGACCTGCTTTTCATAAAACAAAGAATCATTCTTCCGAAGTCACCTTCTACAGCTCCAGCATCTGAACAAAAAGAAAGACTTTGCTGCGAAAACAAGCGTCCTTCATACAGGTTTTTCCTATAAAAAAAGTGATTTTCTGCGCAGTGTCCGGCGGGGACGCCAGTGGGATTAAAGCGCCGGCTGAAGATCCTTTCCAATGCAGCCAGGCATTGGAAATAGCTGAAGACAAGCCCCACGGCAGGCTTCCGCCGGTAAGCGCAGGAGAAAATGCAAGGAATAGAATAAATAAACTTCTTTCTTTACTTAATCAACACTCTGAAACCGGTCATGACGGAAGACGTCATGACCGGTTTAGATCGTCGGATGCTGTACTTGTTCATTGGGAGAAAACATCCTTATGTAATTATTGAATCCGAAAGCTTCTTGCTACAACTGCCAAACATCAGTATTTGTTGAAGATACACCTATTGCCCCTTTACCAAGAGCAGCAACAACATCTTCTTTATCGCAAACCAGCCCGCTTGCGATAATGGGGATATCTATTTTCTCTTTTACCCATCCGATGGTTTTTGTCATGCCTCCTGGACAAATTTCGATAAAATCAGGATTAGAGTTTAATATCTGTTTATCAATACTGTGATAGGACATGGAATCCATGAGGAAAAACCTGTGAATTGTAATAAATCCATAGTTTTTCGCCTGTTTTACCATCGGCGCTTTGGAACTGATGATCCCGTCTGCCTCCGTTGTTTCCTGCAGATAGTGCAGAATAATTTCTTTGGAGGAAACCCCTTCGAGCAGATCGACGTGTACAAAAGCCATTTTGCCTTCAGCTTTAATCTTTTTAACCAGCTCTCCGACATTCATAATAGTTGATTTCAATATAAATACAGCTTCACATTCAGAAGACAGTGCTTTTTCCAGCGCTTCTTCCCCTTTAATTCCTGCAATGACAGGGTTTGATTCAATTCGTGATGAAAAATCGGCCAGGCTCATACAGGTCAGCTCCTTTACTATTACGTACAATTGTAGACGTACTGGATAGATAACTCAAGTTATACGGATGCTGATGAACTGTAAAGAACAATTAAGAGTTTTTAATGGATCATACGCCTTTATAACGCGTTTTACTTCTAAAGTCGAATCAATTATGATGAAACATGGTTACTAGAGTATAGAGGAAAGTAACACTACTGTCGGAGTAGTGTGGCTTCCCTCTTTTTTTATGCTTAAAATCAGTTTTTGGAAGGAGGTTTCTGAGGAAAGCTCGAGGAACCGTAAGATCAAAAAATTGTTCATTGCAGATAATAGTCTGGTCTTCGCTGCATTTAAAGATGTAATGTGAAGAGGTGAACATAACAATGCATGATTGTATAACCGGGTACAGGATCTGACTCTGTGTTTACGGGGAGGGGGCATATTCACTCCAAGTATAATGCCCTGTTTTTTCTTATTTCTGCAATAAAGACAATCTAATTAGAAAAGCAATCCTAATGACAGATTTCTGCTCTCAAAAAAGCTGCAGATATTTAACGAAAGGAGTCGGTGACGTGGGGGATTTCTTTGCCTATGTACAGCGGAATTACGGCGATATTTTATCGTACACATTAGAACACATTCAACTCCTTGGAGTAAGTTTAACAATCGCAATATTAATAGGGGTTCCGGTTGGAATTTACTTAACAACGAATGAACAGCTTGCTGAAACGGTGCTTCAGGCTGCTTCAATTATACTTACAATACCGAGTATTGCTTTATTTGGTGTCATGATACCGGTACTTTCTTTAATCGGCCAGGGGATTGGATTCCTGCCGGCTGTTATAGCACTTATTTTATACTCTCAGCTGCCAATTATCCGCAATACGTATACCGGCATCAATAACGTAGATCCTAATATACGTGATGCAGCCAAAGGTTTGGGAATGACAACGATGCAGCGGCTTTTAAAGGTCGAAATCCCTAACAGCCTGCCGCTGATTATGGCAGGTGTACGCACGGCAACCGTACTGAGTATAGGTATTGGTGCGATTGCAGCATTTATAGGCTCCGGCGGATTAGGAGTGCTGATAGACATGGGTATATCACGGGGGAACAGGAACATGATTGTAGCAGGAGCGCTTTCTATATCGATTTTGGCGATAACAGCCGATTTTTTCTTAAAAACCCTGCAGAATAAATTTTCTCCTAAGGAAGTCTAATGAAAATGAAGGAGGAATCATATGATTGAATTTAAAGACGTATCAAAGATATATCCGGGAAACGTGAAAGCTATTGATAACGTTTCTTTGTCAGTGGAGCATGGAGAGTTCGTCGTGCTTCTGGGTCCATCCGGATGCGGAAAAACAACACTGCTCCGTATGGTGAATCAACTGGAAGATCTTACTGAAGGGCAGATCATCGTAAATGGTAAGAATATCAACGAACAGAATAAAATTAATATGCGGAGAAATATAGGCTACGTTATTCAGAGTAACGGCTTGTTTCCGAATATGACTATCGAGGATAACGTGATGGTTGTTCCTAACATGCTTGGGTGGTCAAACGAAGAGCAAAAAGAACGTTTCGAATACTTAATGAATTTAATCGGTATGGATCCGGAGCAGTACCGACAGAACTTCCCGCATGAACTCTCTGGGGGACAGCAGCAGCGGATCGGTGTAGCGCGGGCCCTCGCAGCGGATCCACCGGTCATGCTGATGGATGAACCTTTTGGGGCTTTAGATCCAATCATCAGGAACAGCATACAGGATGAATTTCTAAACATTCAGCGGAAATTAAAGAAAACCATTTTATTTGTCAGTCATGACATAGATGAAGCTGTAAAGCTTGCAGACAAAATCGTTCTTTTAAAAGATGGCGAAGTCATGCAGGCTGATCGGCCCTCTGAACTGCTGAATCATCCAGCCAACGATTTTGTAGCAGAGTTCGTAGGGCAGGACAGCGTATTGAAAAGTTTGAGTCTTTACAGTGTTAAGGATCTTTCACGTGTACTTACTCTTGATGAAACGACATCGCCAAAAAAGAAGAGTGCTACTGTATTTAAGCCGAATGATTCTTTGAGAAACGTTCTATCCGCTTTGTTGAATCCTTCATCAACGCAGACGTTCATAGAGGATAATCAAGGAAATACTTTCGGACCTGTCACCTTAAGTTTAGTGGAAGATTTTGTTGAAAAGAACATAAAAAAACACTAAGAAAAGGGGATCCCTTTGAATAAAAAAGCGATGATAGCGTGGATAGTCAAATTGATTTTCTGGGGTGTGATCATATCCTTTTTCTGGTGGGTATTTTCCAACAATATGTTTTCCCAGCTGACAGAAAATCCAGACCAGTTTTTGGGACTGTTGTCGAGGCACTTGCAGATCGTGTTAATTTCTTCTTCATTAGCCTTGGCCACTGCTATTCCGGCCGGAATCCTGATGACGAGAAAAAATTATCAGAAATATGAGTGGCTGTTCGTTAATACAGCAAACCTGGGCCAGACGATTCCGAGCATTGCTATTTTAGCTCTGGCCATGGGATTTTTAGGTATCGGTATTCAAGCGGCAATTCTTGCTTTATACGTGTATTCCCTGCTTCCAATTCTGCAGAATACGATTGCAGGCCTGAAATCTGTTAACCCTGCGGCAAAGGACGCTGCACTAGGGATGGGAATGACTCCGGGTCAGATCCTGTTTAAAATAGAACTTCCCATGGCAGCTAACTCAATTATTGCGGGAATTCGGACGGCAATTGTATTAAATATTGGTACTACAGCACTGGCATACTTAATCGGAGGGGGAGGACTGGGCGTCTGGATTTTTACCGGAATTCAGCTGTTTGATAATACGTATTTAATTTCCGGGGCAGTACCAGTAACTCTTCTCGCAGTAACGGTCGATCAATTATTTCGCCTGCTTCAATTTTTCATGGTGCCAAAAGGAATCCGTCTGGCACAAAAAGCGGCTGTTAATGCCGTATAAAGACCAGCTTTAAATAAAAGCTCTGTTAATGGAAACGAAAGCGACCCTTTATCACTTATCAACTTTATTTTCAAGGTAGCCTGAATAAAAGAGAGGATGTTTGAGATGAAAAAATTAATTATGGGTATTTCTACACTGACAGCAAGCGCTGCAATGCTTACAGCGTGCGGGGGAGGCAACGATAAAGAAGTAACAGTAGGAGCAAAAAACTTCACTGAACAATTTATACTGGCAAAAATGACAGAGATTATGCTTGAAGAAAATGATTTCAGTGTGGATATGGCCGACAATATGGGGTCTACAGCACTCCGCCAGGCCCTGGAATCAGGAGAGGTAGGGGTGACATGGGAGTATACAGGCACCGGACTGATTACTTATAATGACGAAGAACCAATTTCCGAAAAAGACGAAGCCTTTGAAGCGATTCAGAGCATCGATGCTGAACAGGATATTACTTGGACCAACCCTTCCAATATAGATAACACTTATACACTTGTCATGAGAGAAGCAGATGGAGAAGAAAAAGGAATAGAAACAATTTCGGATTTAGCGGATTATATTAATGAAAATCCGGAAGAAATGGAATTTGCTACTGACGCAGAATTTGGAAATCGAGAAGATGGTCTTCCAGGTGTTGAAGAAACATATGGTTTTGAATTTGGAAACAGTCAAGTAAATGAAATGAGCTATGGATTGAACTACGAAGCGTTGAATAATGAAGAGGTCGACGTTGCCATGGGTCATGCTACAGACAGTCGTATTGAGGAATATAATTTATATAACCTGGAAGATGATGAGCAGTTTTTCCCCTCTTATCACGCTTCTGTTTCTATGAGAACGGAAGTGTATGAGGAATACCCGGAAATCGAAGAAATTCTGGAGCCGCTAAGTCAGGAACTTGACGGCGAAACAATGACAGGATTAAATTATCAAGTTGATATTGAGGATGAAAATGTAGATGACGTAGCTCGAAATTATCTTCAGGAAAATGGTTTTATTGAATAAAACTCAACAAAAAACAGCTCCTCCGGATCATCATGACTTTCTGGAGGAGCTGTTTTTTACATTCTGCAAAGGATAAGTCTATTGCCGTGTGCAGAAGTCTGAATACCGGGTAAAAAATTTTCTGATTAGAACAAGGCAGTGATGAAAGCTTAATAAATACAGATCAAAAGAAATCAGGACATCCGGGTGAGTCCGAAAATCAGTGCTCCTACGATCACTGCAGTATCAATCGCAGTAAGTGCTGCCTGCTTCGGCTCTGTTCCGTGATTCAATTCAAAATAGATCCGCAATACTCCGTCGATGAAAATCAGTACAGCGAGAATGGTAAGCACAACGGGAAAGAGGGCCATATTGACGAGCGTATATAGAAAAAAAGCTGTCAGAAGCAGATAGCAGACACTGAGAACAATGCGTATTTTCTGGTGAGCCGGGGTAACGGCCTCTTCGAAAAAACCACCCTCTTCGCCCTGAATGCCGGCAATCTGCTTCACAAAAGAGCGGAGCAGAAGCCAGGCGGCGACTATGAGTGCGATCATAAAAATAATAAACATCGTATTCCGACCTCCTCTTTATTTCCTTTCCCTGTAGAAAAGAAAAAGTAACGGTCTCCCATAAGAGGTTATTCCTCCAGAGACAAAGTAAAAATTTCTTCCCCGTTTTCGGGATCAATAAGTCCGGCGGGCGAAAACCCGCACCTTTCATAAAAAGATTTGGCAGCTTTGTTCTCTTTCATTACACTTAAAACGATCTCCCCGACATTAAAATGTTCATCAATATATGCTGTAATAAGAGAGAGGAACCTTCCTCCAAGCCCCTTCCCCTGGTAATGGGAGTCGATCATAAACCGGTCCAGCCAGATATACTTTTCTGCTTTATTTTCTGCGCCGATCATTATAAATCCTACTGCGTGATCTCTTTGGTAAAGTCCGAAGCACCGCCAGCAGTTGCCGGTATCATAAAACGATTCCAGAATCGACACAGCATTGCTTTCAATAAATTCCTGTTGATTCCTCTTAAGAGTAAGCGCTGTGATGGGACGCCAGTTGACGGCATTGACCGGCCGGATGCTTAAATCTGTCATAGTGTCTCTCCGTTCTATTGGATGTTCTCTGTTAAAGATTAGTATACCTGTTCTTTCGTTTAAGAGAAATGAAAAACACCGGGAACGTCTTTTCAAAGATAGCTCTGGTAAAGGAAGTTTGATTTTGATAAATGTAGAAAGCTCCGCTATTAACAGGCATCCTTGTCGTGGAAGATATCCGGCTTCCCCTTCAGCACCCCTTTCCTCTTCATGTATAATAAGCTATAAATGAAATAGGAAGGCGGTGCGGCGGATGGCTGAATGGAGCGGGTATGATATGAAGAATTACATAAGCAGCAGGCAGGCGAAGTGGACGCTTTCGTTTAAAATGATGATCCTTACCGCAGTGCTTCTGACAGCTGTCCTCGGCATCGTCGGCGTATTCTTTTACCAGCTGCTCGGTGATTCGCTGGAGCAGCAGATGGGGGAGCGGGCGCTCAGCGTGTCAAAAAGCACCGCAGAAATCCCTGAACTGAGAGAACGGATGGCCGGTGCGGAGCCGGGAATGGACGTCCAGGACCTGATTGAACCGATCCGGCTCGCTTCTGAGGCGGAGTTTATCGTCGTCGGTGATCTGCAGGAACGGCGCTATTCCCATCCGGATCCCGACCTTCTCGGTCAGCGGATGGTCGGTGAGGATAATGACCGTGCTCTGGAGGAAGGCCTCGCCTACGTCTCCCGTGCAGAAGGTTCGCTCGGCCCGTCCATCCGCGGTAAAACACCGCTCCGCGATCCGGACGGAGAAATTATCGGCGTCGTTTCCGTCGGCTTTTTAGTCGAAGACGTGCAGAGCGTCGTGCAGGCTTACCGCAGCGAGCTGTTTTCGGCGATCGCCATCGTGTTTGCGATCGGGCTTGCCGGAGCGCTGGTCATTGCCCGTTACATAAAAAGAGCGCTTTTCGGAATGGAGCCCGAAGAAATCTCTTACCTGCTTCTCCAGAAAGAAACGATTCTCCAGTCTGCGCATGAAGGAATTATCGCTGTCAATAAAACAGGCGGTCTCACATTGATCAACAAAGCCGCCCAGCGCATGCTTCATATTGAGGGAGAAGATCTTTCCGGATACATCGGCAGACCCGTGCAGGACGTACTGGCAAATTCAAGGCTTCCGGAAGTGCTCGAGAGCGGAGAGAGCCAGTACGATGAAGAAATGACGTTTGGAGAATATATTGTCGTAGCGAACCGCGTACCGCTGTATGAAAACAAGCAGCTCGTCGGGGCGGTCTCCACATTCCGCAATAAAACTGAAATCGAGCGGCTGACGAAAGAGCTTTCCCGGGTGAAGGAATACGCAGAAGGGCTGCGGGCCCAGACGCACGAATTTTCCAACAAGCTGTATACGATTTCCGGACTGCTTCAGCTGAATGAAACCGAAGAAGCGGTGCAGTACATCCGGCAGGAAACGAAAACTCAGAAGTCCTGGATCAGACAGCTTATCGAAAAAATTTCCGACCCGATGCTCAGTGCCCTTCTGCTCGGAAAGATGAATCAGGCACTTGAGCTCGGCATTCATATCGATATTGATGAAACGAGCAGTATCCGCAGATCCCTTTCCTCCAGGCAGCGGCAGGCGCTGATTACCGCCCTCGGGAATACGATCGATAACGCTATTGATGCCGTCCGTACACTTTCGGAGGAGGAGCGGACGATTCAGCTGTTTTTCACCGATATGGGCGGGGACATTTTATTTGAAGTGGAGAACGGCGGCCCGGGGATTCCAGAAGCGCTGCAGCATAAAATATTTGAGCAGGGATTTTCAACGAAACAAGGCGGGCACCGCGGCTTCGGACTTGCCCTCTGCAAACGGGCCCTGGAAGACATCGGCGGCACGCTTTCGCTCGAAAGTGATGAAGAGAGCGGTACCTGCTTTATTTTGACGATTCCATCGGAAAAGGAGGAAACACGATGAGCCGATCCTATACCGTCTTTATCGTAGAAGATGATTTCCGGGTGGCGCAGATCAGCCGGAAATTTGTGGAGAGTGTACCTGGTTTCGAAGTTGCCGGGGAAGCGAGGTCGGCAGCGGAAACAAAAGCTGCACTCGGCGAAGAACCGGTTCCGGATATTATCATTCTCGATGTCTTTATTCCGGATACAGAGGGGATGGATCTGTTTAACTGGATCCGTCGTTATTATCCTTCGGCCGCCGTCATTATGCTCACAGCGGCCGGGGAAGCGGCAGTCGTGGAGGAAGCTTTCCGCGGAGGCGCCTTTGATTATATGGTGAAACCGGTCGATAAGGAGCGTTTAAGTGAATCACTGCTGCGCTACGCAGAGCAGGCACAGACATTTCGGGAAAAAGAAGAATTTACGCAGGACGAAATCGACAGGCTTTTCCATATCCAGGTCCAGAAAAAGGGCGGACGCCAGGAGAGCGCCGGGGACCTGCCGAAAGGAATTGATCCGATTACGCTCCGGCACATTGAGGAAATGATCGGATCCGAAGCAGGCGGAATTACGGCCGTGGAAGCGGGGAAAGTGATCGGGGCAAGCCGATCCACGGCGAGAAGATATCTGGAATACCTCGTTAAGACAGGCAAAGTGGAAGCACTTCTGAATTATGGGGACGTCGGCCGTCCGGAACGCAAATACGTCCGGAAAAATCCGTGAACAAAATGAACAAAATAGAACGAATAGGCATTATTTAACTTATGCGTGGAAGCTTTTTTCTTCTTTCCTCCAGTAGTACTCTTAGAGAAATCAGAAAATTGTAAGCGTTTACTGTTTTCTAGTATTTACTTTAAAAAGAGGAATGGAGGAAAAAAGAATGCTGAGTATTATTGCGTTTCTTACGGTTATTACGATCGTGGCTCTCCTGATCAGTGGGAAAATCAGCCCTATCGTCGGACTTGTTCTTGTGCCGGTCGTGGCAGCGCTTGTCGCAGGTTTCCCGGTGGCTGAGATCGGGGAGTTTTTTAACGAAGGAATTGACTCGGTTATCAGTGTTGTTATCATGTTTATTTTCGCCATTTTGTTCTTTGGCATCATGCAGGATACCGGGCTGTTCGATCCGTTTATAAATAAGGTGATTTCATTAACGAGAGGAAGCGTCATTGCAGTGGCAGTCGGTACGGTCATTATCGGTGCCGTAACGCACCTGGACGGCTCTGGTGCTTCGACGTTTCTGATTACAATACCGGCCCTGCTTCCGATTTATTTGAAGCTGCGCATGAGTCCCTACTTATTGCTGCTTTTAGTCGGACTGAGTGCAAGTATCATGAACCTCGTGCCGTGGGCCGGTCCGATCGGCCGTGCCGGAGCGGTTCTCGGTGTCGATCCGACCGAGCTTTGGCGCCCGCTGATTCCTGTCCAGCTTTCAGCGATGGTAATGCTCCTTCTCCTCGCTGTTTTCCTGGGGTTAAGAGAAAAGAAGCGGATTGCCAAACTCGATGAGCATCCGGAAATGTCCGGGGCGGACGAAGAAGTGGCTGCGACGCTCGATGAACCGATGGAGCAGCCGGCCGGTCTGAAAACCGACTCGCTCAAGCGCCCGAAACTGATCTGGCTTAATGCGCTCATCGCTGTTTCCGTTATCGGTCTGCTCGTATGGGGCATCATTCCTTCCGGCTTTGTGTTCATGATCGCATTAAGTCTGGCACTGCCGATTAACTACCCTAACGTGCAGGATCAGATGAGCCGTATTAAAGAGCATGCGCCGAACGCCTTGATGATGGCGGCCATTATTCTTGGAGCCGGGTCGTTTCTTGGAATTATGGAAGGAACCGGAATGCTCGATTCGCTGGCCGTTGATCTCGTTGCAATTCTGCCGGCTTTTATTGTTCCTTACCTGCACGTGATTATGGGCGTATTCGGGGTTCCGTTTGACCTTGTACTCAGTACGGACGCCTATTACTTCGCGCTGCTGCCGATCGTTGAACAGATCGTCACGGCACAAGGGATTGATTCGATTACCGCTGCCTATACGATGATTATCGGCAACATTATCGGCACGTTCGTCAGTCCGTTCTCCCCTGCACTGTGGCTTGCTCTCGGTCTTGCCGGTCTTGAAATGGGACGCCATATCCGCTACTCGTTCTTCTGGGTGTGGGGCTTCAGCGTCGCGCTGCTTATCGTAGCTTTCCTGATTGGCGTCATTTAAACAACAGAGGCTGTCTCAAAAGGTATATTAATACAGACTGGAAAGCATGCGAGGAAGCGGACGAAGTGTTAAAAGCCTGTTAGACGGGGATTTGTCTAACAGGCTTTTGTTCGTTTCTTGTCCGGTTTTACAGTATTGATTTCTATTATGAAATGGATTCATATAAAAAGAAAATTCATACAATTGTAAAGCGGAATCCATCAGGTCTGTTATAATTGTAAACGAGAGGGAATTTATAAAGGAGCGTGACAGATATGGAATATTTTGATGAGAACGCAAGGCAGGCAGCCAAACTGACCCCGGATGACAGGGAAAAGTACGAAAGCATTTCCAGCCAGATTGCCGAGGAGAAGAAAAAGCTCGAGGTCATGGACCAGGTCGATAATGAACCCGAGGACCGCGTTGCCGTCGAACGGAAAATTGAGCAGCTGGAGGAAGAACGATCCAGGCTTCTTCTATGAAAAAAGTTTGATGATAAAATCTTTCTCTGTTCAGACGGAGAAAGATTTTTTGAACTATACATTGAACTTAATAATTCGTTTCCGCTTCTTTAAACAAATGCTTTCGTTCCCATGGGGATGCTTTCCGGGCGGGCCTCAGCTAATCCCTTCCTTCAACAACCAACAGCGCTTTAAGAATAAGCCGCTCTTTTTTCTGGAACTATTTTTTCCGCAGGGCGTAAAAACAAACAGAATGAGAAAAGAGGTGCGGACATGAGGGTATGTGTAATCCTGCTGTTCTTTCTTCTGGCGGGCTGCGGAGGCGGAAATGAAGAATACAAAATAAGCGGAAAGAGTATCGGAGCTGAGGAAACAGAAAACCTGTTTACTGTTTTTATAGAAGATAATCTGGGAGGGAACGAGCTGACTTCTGTGCGGAACAGTACATTCGATGCCGAGGCTTATGAAGTGGAAGCTTACAATGTCCTCGTTTCTGAAGACACCGTGATTAAGGTTAAAGAAACGGGGGAAGAAACAGCTTTCAGAGAGAGCGGGCTCGGTATTAACGTGGGCCAGTCGGTTGAGGTGCAGGTGGAAGGAGACTTCACACCGGAAAAGCAGGGCGACCGCGACGGCTATATTATGCGTGACCGCAGTTTTCTGCCGGTTTACGAAGCGGAAGAGGTTCTCGTTGCGGAGCTGGAATTTGAAAATCTTCATCACTATGTGGTGAATAATCTGCTTTCTTCTTTTGGAGAAGGAAATCTGGTTTTGATCGTTTCAGAGGAAGGGAGTGAAGCCTGGAACGATTTTCGTGCGCAGAGGGAGCACTATCATCAGGAGCTTTCTGCCTATGGGAGCGGCCGGAAATGGATCGGGGTCCAGGAGTTTCCGGCTTCCAGTTATGAGAGCTTTAATCCGCCGCAGGAGTACGATACTTATCCTGTTTATTTAATATACAGCGGGCTTGGCCTCGTTGAAATGGAAACCGAATGGGATGGGGTAGTGGAGTATTTTCGGGAAAACAGCTGAACGCAGTCTCTGAAGACGCAGCCAGCACAAAGAGGCCGGCATGGGAGCCGGCCTCCTGTCCGTTATCGCATGGATAATGAAAAGCTTTCTTCTTAACGCTAGTCCTGCTTGCCATAAGCAGCCATTTGTTCATGGTAGGCGAATTCGACCATCGTAAAATCATGGCCCCAGTCGGCATAGGCTCTTTCCATCTGGGTCTGCTCCACTTCCGACGTTAAATTCATGCTTCTTAATTTATTGTAGGAATCTTTCTGTTCTTCGATCACGAATTCCTGCATAACATAGTCATCCGGCCAGTCGGCTTCTGCGTTGGTACGGATTTTAGAGACGGCTTCATCTTTGGAAAGGCCGGTAATGACGTTCGAGAAGCTGCCGGACGTTTTCTCTGCTTCTTCGTCATCTTCGTATTTTGTTATTTCAGCCGGCTGTTTTTCGTTGGCCTCAGCGGTTTCACTCGTCAGCGAAACGAGTTCTGCCGTCGCTTCTTCGAGTTCTGCGTGCAGGTCTTTATTCTCAGCTTCAAGAGAATCCTTGTCTGCCCGCAGTGTGTCACGTTCCTCCTGGAGAGAGTCCGCCTTTTCTTCAAGGAGATTGTGGTTCTCTTCCAGAAGCGTATATGCTTCATCAAGCTCTGCAAGGGAGGAATCCGCTTCGAATATTTCTATTTCCTCTGTCAGCTGTTTATTTTCAGCTTCCAGTTCATTCAGCTCTGTTTCCAGCTGCTTATTTTTCTCTTCGAGACCGGAAGCTGTTTCCTGGGCGCTCTCCAGCTCTCCCTGCAGGTTGTTACCGCAGGCAGTCAAAGAAAGTGCCGCAGCCAGGGTAAGGGGGATAAATAAATAATTTTTCATACTTTCTCCTTAATGATCAATATGGCATATAATTATAGTAATCATATCATAGGGAATAAGCAATAAGTAAATGGAATGTTTAATACATAAGCTCTGATAAAGCATTCTGTTGTTGATATATATAAGAAAACTTCGCTTCGGCCTGCCGTGGAGGAGCTTTCCGGGTGGGCTTACGCCCTGCGGGATCTTCCAATCTCCTTCTTCCACGGGCATGTTTCCGCTTCGTTTTTTATTCTCCCATACAGAAAGTCTGCTGGTTGAATCAAGAAGTGATCAAGGTAAAAACCAATGCCAGGGCAGAGACTCCTGCGGAAAAAGAAAGCGGGAAGATCCTCCCGGACGCAAGGGAAGCCGCATGCTTTCTCCGCGGCAGGCGGAGGAGCCGCAGGCAATCCAATAACAACACGGAGCTTTAACAGAGACACTCATCCAAATATTTTTGCACCATGAAGCATGAAAATGCCCTTTTGCAAGAATAGAATTTCCCATCTATAAAGGTGGTATGAAGGATTTTCAAGAAAGGATCTTCTTTAGTAGGCGGCAGATACTTCTCTATCTTTTTACCGTAAGCTGGAGTGGACATGGGGCGACTCCGAGGCGAATAAGGAGGAGCCGAAGATCCATTCAGCCCGACGGAAGGGAGGACGGAATTAGCTGAGGCCGGCCCGCCCGGAAAGCGTCCCCATGGAAACGAAAGCGTACGTGCGTTTCGTATATACTCTATTTTCAAGGTAGCCAATACATAAGGTAGTTCCCTGCATGAACATAAAATGAATTCCAGGAGGAGCATATGAAGAAAAAAGCGGTAATAACAGCCTGCAGCCTGCTGCTTTTGACAGGAGTGGGAGCGTTCTTCGTTTACGTTCAAAACAATGCACTGACAACGAGTGAGCACACGCTGCAGCTGAACGGTGCGGCTGGAGATTTCGGAGGATTCACTATCATCCATTTATCTGATTTACACGGAAAATCGTTTGGAAAAGAACAGCGGACCCTGGTGAAAAGAGTAGAAGCGGAAAAGCCGGATATGATTCTGTTTACTGGAGACTTAATAGATTCAAACAGAGGCGGGGCAGATGCTGCTCTGACTTTAATGGACAAAATGACGGACCTTGCACCGGTCTATTTTGTGAACGGAAATCATGAATGGCAGGCCGGAAACTGGGATATGTTAAAACAGCGCCTGCAGGAAACAGGGGTTCGCGTACTTTCCAATCAATCCGAAACGATTAAGGCGGGAGAAGAGACGATACGGGTGGCAGGAATTGAAGATCCTGCGAGCGGAAGCGAATCCTATCCGCAAAGAGCGGTAACGGAAGAAAATATTAAGGAAGTTATGAATGAGGAGGAGAAGGAGCCTGTTATTCTTTTGGCCCACAGACCTGAAAATTTTTCTCTTTATACTGCGAAGGAATTTGACCTCGTATTGTCGGGGCACGCTCATGGAGGGCAGTTCAGGCTTCCAATTGCAGGCGGGCTGATTGCTCCGGATCAGGGATTTCTGCCTTCATATACATCGGGAGCTTACGAAGAGAGCGGGACTACGATGATCGTCAGCCGCGGCCTTGGAAACAGTGTGATTCCTATTCGGGTGTTTAACCGGCCGGAGGTTGTTAAAATCACCCTCGAATGAGGCGGCAGGAGAAGCGCTGCATTTCCGCGGGAAAGGGAAGCGCCGGATCTTCATTCGGGACAGGCGGGAGAGGTGCTTATTTATGTAGAGTGCATACACATCGGCACGAAGGTTTAAAACAGGAACAGAAACGGGAAAATCACTGCCTGAACTATCGAAAGTTTCAGCCAGAGAGTTTTGCTCGTTCCCTTCATTCCGCGCAGAAAGCCGAAATAACCGAACGCGTTGACAGCTGCCATGATAAAAAATATAGTCAAAAAACCGATGAAATCCATTATGTCCTCCTTATGGAACAATTTAGGTTATTATAACAGGCAGCCTGTGCAGATACAATCAATCCGGACAAAATCCTTTCTTCCTCTGCAGCAAGTAGGCTAAGATAGAGCAAGATAACAGTTCTAATTGGAACGGGAACAGGAGAGGGACAATGTGCCGGATGATATAAAGAAATTTCCGCTGGTTGCGGTCCTGCTTACCGGAACGTTCGTAGCGATTCTCAACCAGACGCTGCTCGTGACCGCGATTCCTCCGATTATGCGGGATTTAGGAATTAATGCTAACAGCGCCCAGTGGCTGAATACGATTTTCATGCTTGTAAACGGGATTATGATTCCGATTACGGCTTTTTTAATTGGCAAATTTACGACGAGAAAACTGTTTATGACGGCGATGAGTCTTTTCGCAGCTGGAACGCTCATCGCAGCGCTTTCACCGAATTTTGAAGTGCTGATCGCTGGACGCATTGTCCAGGCGAGCGGAGCCGGTATCATGATACCGCTTATGCAGACGGTGCTGTTTATGATCTTCCCTGTGGAAAAGCGCGGCCAGGCAATGGGACTTGTCGGGATGGTGATCGCTTTCGCCCCGGCGATCGGTCCAACTCTTTCCGGCTGGGTCGTCGATCAGTATCCGTGGCGGACGCTGTTCTATATCGTTCTCCCGATCGCCCTGATCGATTTGATTGCCGCCTATTTTCTGCTGAAAAATGTGACGAAACAGACGTTTCCGAAAATTGACGTCCTTTCCATCGTGCTTTCTACGTTTGGGTTTGGGGGGCTGCTCTATGCTTTCAGTATGGCCGGGGCCTCGGGGTGGCTGAGTGCGGAAGTCATTATAGTGATGAGCATTGGAGCGGTTTCGCTTACGTGGTTCATTACGAGACAGATGCGGCTGAAAGAGCCGATACTCGAGTTCCGTGTTTTCCGCTACAGCATTTTTACGCTCACCAACGTCATAGGTATTGTCGTATTTATGTCGATGATCGGAGCCGCTACGATTCTGCCGATTTATATGCAGAATATGCTCGGTTTCAGCGCGTTTGAATCCGGATTGATGCTCCTGCCGGGGGCGCTTTTGATGGGCTTTATGAACCCGATTACGGGACGAATTTTTGATAAAGTAGGCGCAAGATGGCTTGCCATCTCCGGGATGGCGCTGCTGACGGTCATGACGTTTTTGTTTACACGCCTCACCGAGGATACGCCGTTCGTCTATATGGCGACTGTTCATGCTTTTCGGATGCTGAGTCTGGCGATGGTGATGATGCCTGTAACGACGGCCGGATTGAACCAGCTACCGGAAAGACTGATTCCTCACGGGACGGCGATGAACAACACGCTCCGCCAGGTCGGAGGCTCGCTCGGGACTGCCTTTCTCGTTACGATGATGACTGTCGGAGCGGCGGCTTCTTCAAACGGGTTAACCGACAATCAGGCAATGGTTCAGGGCGTGAACATTTCTTTCTGGGTCGCTACTGCGCTCGCGTTCGTCGGTTTTATCATTGCTCTGTTTATTAAAAGTCCACCGAAAAAAGCAGCTTAACTGCCGCTGCTTTGAGGCTGGAGACAAGGGAGACTTCCTTTTACAGAAACAGACCAGCTCTCTCCTGAGAGCCTGGGACCACTAACATGGTTTTTCAAGCCTTTCCAGACATAAGCTGAAAAGCCCGCTGCCATTTTAACGCAGAACGGGCTTTTTTTACGTGCGTTTGATTTCTTCCGCCCAGGCCTGCACCTTTGGAAGCAGAGTAACAGCCTGAATGAGCAGGCCAAGACCCGCAGAGATGAGATGAATAAGAAGAACTTCCTGGAAAAGATACGTCTGCACGATAATCCAGATGACAAGCGCATAGCCGGTATATAAAGAAAAGCTCCACGACCAGTGGTGACGTTTAAAAAGGTTGACAGCTTCCGCTGCTTTCCATGAAGGATGGCGAAGGAAGCCCCACATAATAACGAGAGGCACAAGACCGAATAACAGCAGTAAAATCACGCCCGGCACTAGATAGGAGGCAAACGGTGTCTGATCGAGAAGGGAAAGAGGAAGCATTAATAAGTCACCGCTTGGATCGATCACGAGACCCCCTCCGCCGAAAAGAGCGCCGAGAGCCAGTAAAAGATGAAGGACAAAAAGCAGTTTTCCTGCCGGTGGAAACCGTTTTGCTGAATGCATCACTTTTGACTCCTTTCCTGGAAAGTGAAAGAGCAGTGAAAAAATGTCTTCCAGAAAGCCTCGTGTGAAAGTAAATATCTACCTTCTATTATACAGAAGAGGCCTGCCTATTTGTGGCAGATTCGTCTTTTTCGAAATCAAAAAGACTGCCAGCTTCTTTACTCTTAATAGCGGGATTTTACTCTGCACAAACAGCGATTAACTGATTTTTCAAAGGGATTTACTCTCAATAAGGACCTTTACTCTCAAATGGGGGGGGGTAACTGATTTTAACGGGCCTGAATGGGCGGTAATTCATCGTTCCAGCACCCGAATTCATCATTCACCTTTCAGCCGGTAAAAAAGCCATTTAACTGTAATAATGAGGATTACTTTCTATCGAATAGAGGAAAAGTAAACTACTATATAGTCTTCGGCCGCCTGCTTTTGAAAAAATGCGGAGGGGGGTGAGGGGATACAGAAACAGCTGCTGCATCAGTTTTTCAAGCGGCTTGATCCGGAAATTTCCTTTAACATTGTCTATTGGAACCACACTCGGAAAAAGTATGGGAAAGGCACCCCGGCTTTTACGCTGATGTTTACTGAATAGATCGCTGCTGGATGTTTCGTAATAGAGCCGAGCATCACGTTCGGCGAAGCGTATATGGATGGAAAGATCATGAAAATTATCGAAAAGTTGTTAAAACCTTAAAAAGTCAGCCTGCTGCATACGATTACCCGCCGGAAAAAACAGCCGGTAGATCCGTGGATTCAAAAGTATATCTTTCCGGGAGGACATATTCCGTCTGTCCGTGAAATTATTTCGCTTTTCCCTGACTATGAGCTTTATCTGCAGGACGTGGAGAGTCTGCGTCTTCACTATGCAAAAACGCTTGACAGCTGGGCTTCACGCTTTGAAAAACATGTACCTGGGATCGAGCAGATGCACGACGAACGGTTTGTGAAAATGTGGCGGCTGTATCTCCAGTCCTCTGCGGCTTTTTTCCGGCTGGGAGGGCTGGATATTCACCAATTTGTGTTTACGAAAGGAGTAAATAACGAGCTTGAGTGTACGAGAAAGCACATATATAAATAAATGGACCTCCTCTGTTATCGTTATTAACTACAGGTGAAAAGGGTGGACAAAATGAAAATAATTCTGCTGGCTGCAGCCGTCGTCATTTTCTTGTTACCGGGATGTGGAGGGCAGGAAGCAGAAACGCTGGAAAAGGAGTATGATATCTCCGGGAAAAATCTCGGTTCCCTGAGTCAGGAAAACGTTATTACCGTTTTCGTTGAAGACAGCGAAGGGGGAGAAGAAATAAAAATGATCGACGTCAACGGACTGGACCGGAGAACGTATGAAGTGGAAGCCTATCAGCTGCTGCTTACTGAAAGGACGAGAGTTATTTCAAACGAAGGAGAAAAAGAAGTGAATCTGGGAGACAGCGGACTTGAGATGAACACAACCGCTTCTATACAGGTGAAGACGGAAGAAGAGTTCACCCGCGAAATTAGTTCTCGAAGGGATAATTATATTCTGTACGACCGCGACTTTCTGCCGGTGTATCATGCGGAAGAAATTCGGGTGGAACCCCTCGATATGGATCATTTTCATCATTTTGTGCTGAGTACGCTTCCCCCGGGCTACGGGAGCGGTTACCTCATTCTTTTTGTGGCGGACAGAGGCAGTGAAGAAGCGAAAAAATTCATGAAAAGGGAAGAAATGTCCGACGAAATAAAAAATTATAAGGAAAGTGACAGAAGAATCTGGGTTACTTTCTTCCCTGCTGAAGAGATGGAGCTGTTCGGGCAATCGGAAGAGTTTACGGAGTACCCCTATTATCTGATTTATAACGATGAACAGTTCCTCGCAAAGGAGCAGCAATGGGAGCAGGTTCTGGAATACTTCCGCTCCACTTATAACCAGGAGAGTTCCGGTGCCTCCCTGTGAAGTTTTCAGGAGCTGGCGCCCGGAACAGCTCCTTTTTTATTGTCCGAGTTTACATTGAGTATGGATTAAAGAGCGCATGAGGCTCCTTATTCATGGTATTTTTTCAGCACTTCCTGTAAAGGGATGCGGTTAATTTTCCGGCGGCTGAGGTAGGTGCTTATAAAGAAAATAAGCAGCAGTATGCCAAGCGTTATACCGAGGGATACGGGTTCAAACCGGAGAGGCAGAATGACCCCGTAACCGGCAAAAAAGGCGACCATCAGCCGGAGTATTAAAAGAGCGATCGGGATACTGATCAGGTAGGAAAGCAGTGCGTAGACAAAGTAACTGTTTAAAATCATGCCGTTGACTTCACGACGGTTGTAGCCCATGACTTTCAACAGGGAAATCGCGTAGTAGTTTTTTTCGACTGTGAAAGAAGTAAGGACAAATAAAATGCTGGCAGCTATAATGCCGGAACCGCCGACCATAATGTTTGTCATCAGATACATATAGCCTTCCAGCGACTCGTTCTGATCAATCAGTCCCTCTTTGCTGATAACCGCTGCAAAATCTGCATCTGGAGGGGAGGAAAGAGAATAAATACCGCTGTAAAGTTCAGCCGACTGTTCGTCCGTCAGAATAAGACTCAGCGTTTCCCGGGCAAAATAAACTTTGTCGGAAACATATTCCTCCGCCACTCCCCGGACAGTGACTTCCACCTCTTCCTGATCCATCCCAATCAGAATGGTATCTCCAATGTCGACTCCGAATTTCATGCGCATTGTTTCGGAAATGACAACGCCGTCTTCTATTTCCCGGGTAATATCGTTCCCGTTTTCGTCGTAAAGGTGGTGAAGGTCATTGCCAGGTTCCAGGCCTTGAAGAACTACGTTTTCCCCTTTAAAAGAGCCATACGGATATACGAGAAATTTCTCCGCGTCTTCCGGAATACCCGGTGCTTCACTTAAAGGGTCCAGATAGGCTTCATACTGATAGCCGGTTTTTTCCAGGTGTTCGGTCGTCAGGCGTTCCATCATGCCGTTCATCATAAAAGCAAAAAGAATGAGAATTGTCGCAAACATGATGCCGAGAAAAAAGATGAGAAAACTGCCTGTACTCCGCACAGCGTGGAGGTATTTAAATTTCACTGATCCCCGGGCACCACGGAGCATTCTGCTGACAAAACGGGTGAGGAAATTGATGGAATGGCTTTCTTTCGGATTAAGCAGTTCCAGCGGCTGTTCTCCGAGGATACGGGAAATAATCAGGGCGGAAACAGCTGCAAAGAAAAAGAAAGGGACAAGAATCGCCGCAGAAAAGACTTCCAGCTGCTGGGCAATAGGTACTTCCGGAAGCAGATAAAATTCCAGATACAGATTTTTCAGCGGTTCAGCAGAAAGAAAACCGAAAATGTACCCGAGTACGAGCATAAAAAAAGCAAGAAGCATCAGGGAGAGATAATAAGGAAGAGCGATTTTTGTCCGGCTGTACCCGAGTGCTTTCAATATGCCGATCTGACCTCTTTCTGCCTGCAGGAGGTTATGCATCATCAAGGAAACGATAATAACAGCAATGGAAGCAATAAAGATGCTCAGGCCAAGAGCCATGATTTTACCGCTGGATAGCTCGTCATAAATGGCTCCGCTACGGAAGTTCGTCTCGGTATCAATGATCTGGACTACGAAATCCGTATCTCCGCTTTCATAGGTGAGAGCTGTTTCGGCGTTCGTCCAGATGCCTGCCAGGCGGAACTCTTCATCTTCGCTCAATGCTTCGTAGGTTTCGTCGGTGAAAAGAAAAAGCGTCTGCATGCCGGTATCCAGTGTGAAACTGTCGTCGAACATCGGCAGTGTGTAATCGGGAAAGAGAACAAATCCTGTGATCGTATAGTCTTCTCCGTGC
Source organism: Alkalicoccus halolimnae (assembly GCF_008014775.2). GTDB lineage: Bacteria > Bacillota > Bacilli > Bacillales > Salisediminibacteriaceae > Alkalicoccus > Alkalicoccus halolimnae. The sequence continues at coordinate 224,452 of NZ_CP144914.1, forward strand.
AGAGTAAAAGAATCACCAATATCGAGTCCGTTTTTATCGGCGTAAATTTTTGTGAGAGCGATGTGATTTTCCTCTTCCGGTTTCCGGCCCTCCTGAATAAAGGAGCGGTTAATCGTTTCAGAATCCTTGAGCGCCATTGCTTTATGGCCGGCACCAGGATCGTCAAAATGGATTTCTTTTATCTCCCGGAGCTCCAGGCGGGTTCCATCGTTTTCCTCCTCGAACGCTTCGATTCTCTCTTCCATCAGCTCGTAGAAAAAAGCGTCGTCAGCCTGCTTCATGTGATGAAGCGTAAACAGTCCCTCTTCGGAAAAGGCAGCGTCTTCGGATGTCTGGATTTCTCTTTCGGTCAGCTGATTCATCATTTCCACAGCGAAATCTTCCTGGTTATACTCCTCCAGAAACGTTTCTGTCGGTTCTTCAATGCCGCTGATACCGTAAAACATCATAGTGTAAATAAAGGAGCTGAGAATAATAATGATACTGATGGCTGTGAGCTGCATCCACTTTTTTGACAGGGTCCTCCGCACATTTTTCAGAAGCATGCTCCCACTCCTAACCCCAGCGGATATCCTGGGCATCTTTTTTCACAGCGTTATGACGCAGGTCGGTAATTTCCCCGGAGTTCATCTTAATTACTTTGTCCGCCATTTCCGAAATACCGGTATTGTGAGTAATAACGACGACCGTTTTTTTATAGTCTTCATTCAGTTCCTGAAGCAGTCGCAGCACCTTTTTTGAGTTTGCTTCATCAAGAGATCCTGTTGGTTCATCGCAGAAAATAATATCCGGATTTTTGGCGAGACTCCGGGCGACGGAAACACGGAGCTGTTCCCCGCCGGAAAGCTGATGAGGGTATTTGTCCCGAGCTTCCCTGAGGCCTACTTTTCCGAGAAGTTCGTCCACATCCAGGGGAGCGCTGCCGATGTCGGCACCGATCTGTACATTTTCGTAAGCCGTCAAATTCTGCAGCAGGTTGTACTGCTGAAAAATAAAACCAAGATGTTCCCGACGGAAGACTGTCATCTGATCAGTTGAGAGACGGGTGAGTTCCTTATCCCGGAAGTAAATTGTGCCGCTGCTCACAGAGTCCAGGCCGCTGATGACGTTAAGCAGTGTACTTTTGCCGCTTCCGCTCGGACCGAGAATAACGACAAATTCCCCTTCTTCAATCGTTACGCTCACGTGCCTTAAGGCATGGGTTTCCACTTCACCGCTTTTGTACACTTTACCAACATCAGTCATGGTGATCATACCGGTCCCTCCCTCAACGAAAAAATGAAAAGGCATCTGCTTTTATTATAGCCGAAGTGATGAATAAAAAGGGATGAAAATACCAAAAAAAGTAAGATTATAAACTGAATTTGTTATAGCTTTTCTTTTCTATGAACAGCGCTGTTAATGTTCGTTGTTAATTGTTATTAAGAAGCTTCACTGCAAAGGACCTTGCATGAAGGAAATAACCGGGTGGACTTTCGTTCGGCGGGATCTTCCTACCTCCTTCCTCACGGGCCAGTTTTCGATTCATTTTTGTAAACGATAGAAAAAGAGGTATGCTTTTTATGAAAGAAGTTTCTATGATTTTAGAAACGAAAGCCAAGCCGATTTTTCGAGACGTCATCGGAAATGAAGAAAGCTTGAAGATTTTCCCGGACGTAAGGAGAGACAGGTAAAGTCTTTCTCCGCAGCAAGTGAAGAAAAAAGCTGCAAAAGCACTGAAATAGAGCAATTGACTTTAGCTTTGGCTTTTTATTAAATTGACGGGAGAAAGGACAAAACTATATACTTTCAATACAGTTTCCTGCAAAAGGACAGTAATCATAAGTATTGTGCGCCTGACGGGGGCTGCGAGGCCATAATATAGCTCAAAACTGCATAAGAAGGAGTGAAAGCATGAAAAAAATAGTGGTGCTTCAAGGCGTTAACCTTAACATGTTCGGAAAACGCGACCCTGAAATCTATGGCACGGTGACGCTTGACGAAATTAACAGCAGGCTGCAAGAGACAGGAGCAGATCTGAATATGAATATAGAAACGTTTCAAACAAACAGTGAGGGAGAGATGGTGGAACGTATTCACAAGGGATTCACAGACAAAGTGGATGGAGTGATCATTAATGCCGGAGCATGGACTCATTACAGCTACGCGATCCGTGATGCTCTGGATATTCTGGAAGTACCTTTCGTCGAAGTGCATTTATCGAATATTCATGCAAGAGATGCATTCCGGCATAAATCAGTATTTGCCGATATCGCCCAGGGGCAGATAAGCGGCTTTGGAATAGAGAGCTACACACTTGGACTGAAGGCGCTGCAGCCGCTCATGAAGTAAAACAGCTGCAGCAGAGAAAGGAAGGTTTTGATGGAAAATAAACATATCGCAGGAGAAAAAAACCTGATACTGATAGGCTTTATGGGCGTTGGAAAAACAACTATAGGAGAAGAAACAGCAAGAAAACTCGGACGTCCTTTTATCGATATCGATAAGGAAATAGAAGTGGCTTTTGGGATGCCGATTACGCAGATATTTAAAGAACATGGAGAAAAAGCATTTCGCAGCAAAGAAAAAGAACTCATCAAATATTATATTGAAGAAAATGGGAAAATTCTTTCCATGGGAGGGGGAGCGTTTCTTCGTGAAGATATAAGGCAGCTCTGCTTAAACACCTCTACTGTCATCTTTCTCGATACGTCCTGGGAGGTATGGGAGAAGAGAATGCACACTCTTATTGATACACGGCCGATCCTGCAGAAACTCAGTGTCCCCGAAATCAAAGATCTTTTTTATGAAAGAAAAGAGATTTACAGCTCCCATCACCTTCGTGTCGATACCGATAAACTCACCCCGCCGCAGACAGCGGACTATATCATTGAGGTATTGAAGCTGCAGTAGAGAGGGGAAGGTTTGCCATTTACATAAACCGGGAATTCCACCTACTAAACAGTATTATTTGAATAATGAAAGGAGGTTTTCTCTAATGGCAGGAGGAAAGGAAGATAAAGCAAAAGGCATGGGTGAAAAAGCAAAAGGTGTTGCCAAGGAAAAGACGGGAGAAGCGACAAATAACGAAAAAATGAAGCGTGAAGGAAAGAGCGAAAAAACAAAAGGCAAAGCGAAGGAAAAAACAGGCGATGTGAAGGAAAACCTTAAGAAAGACAACTAATACGAGAGAGCCGCACGTATTTCAGGAGATAGTCCCACTGCTTTGCGGACTATCTTCTTTTTTATAGTTTGCGAATGGGCAGGTTCAAAAACCGTTCTGCAAAGGTATGACTCTAAGCGGAAAAACCATCCTTGACTAATAGACGAATAAATTAATAAAACGTATAAGGAAGGTGAAATCATGCAGTGGGAAGTGAACGGTAAAACATTGGAAGTGGCTCATGGAGACATCGCTGCTCAGCATGATATAGCCGCAGTTGTTAACGCGGCGAACGCTGAACTGCTTACCGGGGGAGGCGTGGCCGGAGCGCTCCACCGGGCTGCCGGGCCGGAACTGGCAGCTGCCGGAGACAAGTACGCTCCGATTTCTCCTGGAGAAGCGGTCATTACCCCGGCATTCAAACTGCCCAATGACGGTGTGATTCACTGTCTCGGACCGGTCTACGGGAGGGATAAGCCGGAAGATGATCTTTTACGAAGCTGCTACGAACAAGCGCTTGATCTGGCAGAAAAAGAAAAGTTGAGCAGCATCGCTTTTCCTGCCTTATCAGCCGGAGCTTTCGGCTATCCGTTCGAAGAAGCGCTCGATGTCGCTGTACCGGCAGTATTGGGGAAACTGACCGGTCTCAAAAATGTCGATGTGGTTCGTTTTGTGTTGTTCAGCAAGAAGGAAGCAGAGCTTTATGAAGATTATATCAATAGAAAATTAGCTTAGAAGCGACGGCTCCCACGGGGGCTGTCTTTTTTTAATTTCGTGTAGGTTCTATTTCCTATTTTCGTTATAATGAAAGAAAAGGGGGACGGGTTATGGGACGTTATATTGCTGAGACGGGCGTTCTTCTGCTGCTTTGGCTGCTTCTTCTGACTCAGATCACAGCAATTCCGGCAGCGGAACCACTTTTTTATACAGGAGCGGCCGGATTCTGGCTCGTTTATTTTTCCCTCCCTCTTTGGAAACGAAAGAGCTTTGCCGTTTCTCTCATGACCACTTTCTATGCAGGGGTTCACGTACTTTTTTTTCAGGAGGAAGGGCTCACCGGTTTTCTTCTATACCCGGCGCTGCTTTTTTTAGGAGCGTCGGAAATGGGTAGAGACCGCTGGGTGCTTCCGGTTCTGACTGGAGCCGGTCTCGTACCGGTGATGTTTCTGAATGACGGCAGTCAGGGAGCGGCGCTTGTTTATCTTCTAAGCCTGTGCTCACTCGGTTTTGCGCTGTATTTATGGACCAGGGAAAAAGCAGTGAACCTTCATATGCAGGAAAAAACAGCGGAAGCACTGCGGCAGTACAGGCAGATGAAGCGGCAGCTTTTTGATCAGGACACAGAAGTACGCCAGGAGGAAAGAGTGCGCATCGCAAGAGATATACATGACGCTGTCGGACATCAGCTTACTTCGCTTGTTATGCAGCTCGAAATGATGGAGCGAAGCACAGCGGATGCTGATCTGGAAAAACCGATCCGGGAAGCGAAGCAGTCGGCCCGCAGTGCGCTGAACGATACGCGTGAGGCCGTCCGTCAGTTCCGATCGGAAGAACTGCCCGGAGGGATGAATGCCGTATTGTATCTGCTGAGAAAGCTGGAGCGAGAATCGCACATGACGGTGCATCTGGAAACGAGAGAAGGGATTCTTTCTGCTCCGCTCACGAATGAACAGAACGTACTTATTTATCGTTTTATCCAGGAAGGAATGACGAATGCGATGCGTCACGCCCGCACGCGGGAAGTGTGGATTATGCTGAGTCTCCTTGCCGGACGGGAGGTTCATATGAAAATGGAAAACCGGCTCCATGAAAGAACAGCGGAAACAGAAGGGTCAGGCCTGCTCGGGCTCCGGGAAAGATTCCAGGCGCTCGAAGGAAGTTTCCGGTCAGAGGCAGGGACAGCCGCATTTATCATTGAAGGAAAGTTTCCGCTTAAAAAGGAGGAACTGCAATGAGGCCTTACCGCGTTCTGCTTGCAGAGGATCAGACGATCGTCCGCCAGGGATTGAAAATGATGATGGAGGAAGCAGGTACCTTCCGGGTCGTCGAGGAAGCTGCGGACGGAAGAGAGGCGGTGAAAGCAGCGCACCCGCATGCTGTCGATCTCGTTGTACTGGATATTCGAATGCCGGTTATGACGGGACTCGAAGCAGCCAGAGACATTCTGAAAAACTATCCGGATCTCCCTGTGTTGATGCTGACGACGTTTGATGACGATGAATATGCGCTCGAAGCACTCTCCTACGGGGCAAAAGGCTACATGCTGAAAGATGCCGATGCATCGAGACTGCTGCTTGCTATGACAAAGGCAGTGGAAGGCGGGATCAGTCTCGATGAAGGGGTGGCCGGCCGCATCGTACCGAAACTGATGGGGGAGAGACCTGTTCGGGGGCCGGATGAAAACGAGATCCCGCTGACAAAAAGAGAGGTGTCTATTGCAGCACTCATCGGTGAAGGAAAGAGCAACCAGGAAATTGCAGCCGAACTGTTTTTATCGGTGGGAACCGTGAAAAATCATATATCCGTCATTCTCGATAAGCTGGAGCTGAGAGACCGGACCCAGCTTGCGATCTATGCTTTGAAAAATCGTCTCGTATAAAATGCGGGGCGTTTTTTTGAAATCATGACGCAGGTCATACTTTTTCCAATGAAAAGATGACCCGGGCTACATCCACAGCAGAGTGTTTTGTTTCATACTACAGGTAACAGATAACAGGGGAGGATGCGGGCGATGATTGAAGCGGTAAATCTCAGTAAATCATTTAAAAATCACGAAGCCGTGAAAGGAGTTCACTTCTTTATCGAGCAGGGGGAGATTGTCGGCCTGCTTGGACCAAACGGAGCGGGTAAATCAACAGCGATTTCAATGATTTCGAGCCTGGTGAAGCCGACAGAGGGAGAAGTAACCATCAACAATATCTCCGTCACGAAAAATCCGGGCAGTATCCGCCGGTTTCTGGGAGTGGTCCCGCAGGAGATTGCGGTATTTCAGGATCTCACCGCCCGGGAGAATCTGAAATTTTTTGGGCGCGCCTACAGGCTGAAAGGAAAAACGCTCAAGAAAAGAATTACCGAAGTGCTGGAGATAGTCGGATTGACCGACCGCGCGGATGATCTCGTTAAAAATTATTCGGGCGGGATGAAACGGCGTATCAATATTGCTGTAGCCCTGCTGCATCATCCGCAGATTCTGATTATGGATGAACCGACCGTCGGAATCGATCCTCAGTCGAGAAGTTATATTCTGGAGACCGTACGCCGCCTGAACCGGGAAGAAAACATGACGATTATTTACACGAGCCACTACATGGAAGAAGTGGAGTATCTGTGTGACCGGGTCTACATTATGGATCACGGAGAAATCATTGCCAGCGGCAGACAGGCAGAACTGCAGGCGATTCTGACTCAGGAAAACACTATCGTTGTCCAGTTCAGCCGCGTTGCGAACGGCATTCTTGACCGTCTTCAGGCTCACCCGCTTGTTTCAAGCGTCACCCATCAGGGAGCGGCCGTCACGCTGATTGCCAAAAAAGACACGGAAGTTCTCGGAGATATCTTTGTAATTGCCCAGGAAGCCGGGGTTCAACTGCAGTCGGTGGAAGTGAAATCTCCCACACTGGAGGACGTTTTCCTGCATCTGACCGGACGTACGCTTCGGAACTAAGGAGGAGAGAGCGATGTTTTGGATGATGATCAAGAAAGATATAATCCAGCTGAAAAGAGACCGCAATGAACTGCTCGTTCTTCTGCTTATGCCGATCGTATTGATTACTATTCTGGGACTCGCTCTTCAGGGGCTGCAGAACCCCGGAGCAGGAAGCGTGCTGGAGATCGAGGCGGCGATCGTCGATTCGGAAACGACAGAAGAAGCGCTCGACTCGTTTGCTGAACAGCTTGAAAACGAAGGTTACCCGGAAGAAGCAGCGGAGGAACTGCTTTCGCAGGCCCGGGAAATTTCTCTGCCGGACCGGTTTCAGGATATGCTTGCTTCCGAGGCGCTGAACGAAATGGTGACGGTGACGACTTATAACAGCCAGCAGAATCTTCAGAGTGGGTATGACGGTGTCTGGACGTTCCCGGAAGATTTCCGGACAGCTTCTTGGTCGCATATGCTTCTCGGAGAAAGTGTGGAAAACGTTCCGGATCTCGAGCTGCAGGTAAGAGGGGACTCCGGGATGAGAGCCGGGGTTATGGAAGATATCACGGCTTCCTTTATCGACCAGGTGAATATCCGAAAAGAAACAGCTGCTGCACCGGAAGAAGCGGCTGCGGAAGAGGAAGCTGCATTTTTAGAGCCGCGGGAGATAGAAGGACGGACGATGATCACCTCTTTTGACTACTATACTGCCGGCATTGCCGTGATGTTTGTTCTTTATACCGCGGTGTTTATCGCTTCTTCTGCGTTTACGGAAAAAGAAACACACGTGTTTGACCGGGTGCTGACTGCGAATGTACCAACATTTCTCTACGTGCTGAGTAAAGGAACAGCGGGGATGCTGCTTGCGTTTATCCAGATGGGACTCATTTTCCTGTTTGCGAGGCTGGCGTTTGGCGTCGTATTTCCGGATATTTTCCTCACGGTGCTGATTATGACTGCGATGAGCGCTGCCGTAGGTGGTTTCTCCACGATTCTGACCACCTTGAATTACCGGCTGAACAATACGCATCTCACCAATCTTTTCAGTTCTGCGGCGGTAACGCTCATGGCATTTGCAGGCGGGAGTTTCTTTAATGTCAGCCAGCTTTCCGATACGTTTACCGCGTTCGGGCGGCTCCTTCCAAACGGAGCTGCGATGCAGAGCCTGCTTGCTGTAATGGGAGGCGGCAGCGGGGAACTCATAAGAAATAACCTGCTGATTATCCTTCTGTTCACCGGGGGTCTTCTTGCAGCAGCGGCGCTGTTGTTTCCGAAAAGGGGGGCGAGATAAATGAGAGCTGTACTGTATCAATACGGAAGATTGATGAAGCGTCATCCGCTTTCGTTTCTGGGTTCCCTGGCTTTGACGATTTTGTTTGCTGCTGTCCTTGGAAGCGGGGGCTCCTCCCAGCTTGAAGTACCTGTTTATACGGAAGATATGACGCCGCAGAAACTGACAGACCGTGCAGCTCTTTTTTCCGAAGAACTGGAGAATTTCACACTTACAGTAAAAGATGAGGAAGCGGTCGAGCAGCAGCTGCGGACAAACAACCCGCCTTATGCACTTCTTTTAAATGAACATACATTTTCGATGCTGGAAATGTACGAAGCTCCGGAAGTGGCGGCTTTAGAAGCTTCGCTAATACAGCTGTATGCAAAAGAGCAGCTTTTATCCCGGGGGGCGGAGGCTGCAGGGGAAGAAGAAGCGGTGTTTGCCGGCCGGGTGCAGGAAGAGGGGCTCGGATTTCAGGTGACATCAGGTGAGGAAGATGCTGCTTTTCAGTATGATCCCGCCCTGCATCCGCTGTTTGGGTTCAGCCTCTTTTTCGTCATTTATTCCATTTCAATAAGCCTCAGTACAATCGTACGTCAGCGCCAGGAAGGAACTTGGGACCGGATTATTTTGTCGCCGCTGTCGAAGGTCCAGCTCTACGCAGGGCATCTTCTCTTTGCCTTCTGCTTCGGCATGGGGCAGCTTTTGATCATTTTTCTGTTGTTCCGGTTTTTGTTCCAGGTGGATTTTCACGGGGGATTTATTCCAGCACTGCTGGTGCTCGTTCCCTACGTGCTTGCAGTCGTATCACTCGGAGTGCTTCTGAGCGGCCTTGTCCGAACCTACAGACAGCTCGACGCAGTAATTCCACTTGTCTCTGTCAGTATCGCCATGCTCGGTGGAGCTTTCTGGCCGCTTGAAATCGTCACTTCAGAAATTCTCCAGCAGGCTGCCGGATTCGTCCCGCTGAAGCACGGCATGGATCTGCTGATTGGCGTGACCTACGGCGCCGTTCCTCTTTCCTCTACGATGCTGTCTGTTTCGATTCTGCTTTTGATGAGCGTTATTTTCATCGGACTCGGCCTGAATCTGATGGAACGCCGTTAGAAAAGAAAACCAGGACGGTTATTTCTTTAACAGGAAAGGGTAATGGAGAGGTAAAACGCAGGAAAGGAAGTAGACTATGCTGGAAAATGTAGAATTTCATTATGTAGAAACAAACGGAATCACCCTCCACACAGCTCAGGCTGGACCGGAAGACGGACCGCTCGCCATTCTGCTCCATGGATTTCCGGAATTCTGGTATGGATGGCGGCACCAGATTGAACCGCTGGCGGAAGCCGGATACCGGGTTATCGTCCCGGATCAGCGGGGCTATAACCTGAGCGATAAGCCACAAGGTGTGAAAAACTACGAGCTGAATCAGCTTCGCGATGATGTTACCGGCTTAATTGAAGCTTCCGGACGGGAAAAAGCAGTTATATTTGGTCACGACTGGGGAGGTGTCGTTGCGTGGTATCTGGCGGCAACGAAGCCGGAATTTGTAAAAAAGCTCCTCATCGTAAACGTTCCATACCTGGGAGCGGCCAGGAAAGCACTGCTTCGCTATCCGCCTCAGCTTTTGAAAAGCTCCTACATGCTGTTTTTTCAAATTCCGCGGCTGCCGGAAAAGATCTTTCGGACGAATGATTTTGAAGAAATGAAAAAAGGCATCGCCGCTTCCGGGAGGGAAGGGGCGTTCACAGAAGAAGATATGGAGCATTATAAGGAAGCGTGGTCGCAGGAAGGGGCGCTGACCGCGATGCTGAACTGGTACCGGGCCCTGCGTTATGCAAGGGTCAGTGAGGCAAAAATCAAGGTGCCGGTGCGGATAATCTGGGGAATAGGAGATTCCTTTCTTCATCCGGAGACAGCCAAAGCGAGTATCGATTTTTGTGAAAATGGAGAGCTGATCTTTGTCGGCCAGGCGACCCACTGGGTGAATCACGAGCAGCCGGCTATCGTTAATCAGCTGATCCATGAATTTGTGGTACCTAAATCTGAATAATACACACTAAAGCGGGCTGCCCCAATGCAGCCCGCTTCGTTTTTTACAAAAGCTCTGTTAAAGCTGTTGTTGATATATATAAGAAAACTTCGCTTCAACCCGGCAGGCCTGCCGTGGAGGAGTTTTCCAGCTTCCTGATATGAACGAAACTGTCAAGAGAAGAACTCCCTTTGCCATTGGTATTACATTTTGCCCGACTTAAAGAACCAAAGCCTTTCGGCTTCTTTTTCAAGTTTTCGTGTTCTTTCGGATCGCTTGAATTCCTCCTCTTTTCTTTCGGCGTGCCCGTAAAGGTAAGCACACGGCACGAAGGCAAAAATAGTGGCGACGGTTCGCACTCTGATATCCGTGGGTTCTCACATGGTCTCTTTCCGGATTAAGGACGTTTCCACTAACTCGGGACGTGCGTTCATCCGGTGAAGCCGGACTAGCACAGAGGAAGCACGTGGATGTTCCTTACCGGTCTTTCCCCTTTGCCTTCGAGCCCTGGGCTCATCTATCGGGTGTATTTCCGAGAAGAAACGCATTACATTTGGTCACTGGCGGGTGGCAACGGGTCGATTTCTCGAGAGATCGCCCAGATGAAACCAAGGAGTTCCCGAGCGACGGCAGTAACGGCTTTGTGACTTTCTTTTCCTTTGGAGAGCAAGCGGTAAAATTTTTTATGAAGCCGGTTTTGCGCTTTCCAGGAGATCAACTGCACTGCGGGAGAACTGCCAACTTGTCGCTTTTTCAAGTCTCCCTTGACCGCCGGGGAATAGCGGTAACTCCACCCTGCCTCCACCAACAAACGACGTATATGCCGATTGCCGGTTTTCGTAATGCCTCCCTGATTCCGCCGTTCTCCGCTCGAGTATTCGGAGGGGACGAGGCCAGCGTATGCCATCAATTGTCCGGGAGTGCGGAACCGATGAAAGGACCCAATTTCTGCGACAATTCCGATGGCTGTAATGAGTGCCACCCCTTTGAGGCATTGAAGTGCCTGAATCATGGAGGCGTGCACACCTTGGATCGACTGGGTATAGATTTCGTCTTCCAGCCGTTGCACGCGTAGTTCCATTTCCTTGAGCTGATGGTAATATTCCCGGAAAACGACCCGCAGGGTATCCTGAGAGAACTTCAGTGTATCTAACCACTCTCTGTATTTTTTCGTTTGGCGCTTTACGCCTTGCGGCGGTCGAAGCTCGTGGCGCAGGAGAAACTTGCTCAACCTTTGACGGGCCCGAAGTTCATCTTCTTTTGCATCTTCCCGGCAACGCACCAGATCGCGCAGTGCTTCATCTGCTTCCGTCGGCACGTAAATCGAGGTTAACTCTCCGGCACGATACAGCTGTGCGAGCCGAAGCGCATCCCGACGATCTGTTTTCACCCGCTCACCCGGTCGTTGGGGAATGAGAGAGGGGGCGATAATGTCACAAGAGATACCGAGAGAGAGTAGCAGCCGATACAATGGATAGCCCGTAGGACCGGCTTCATAACAGACACGCAGACGATCCGATGGACCGAGTTTACGCATCAACTTTCGAACATTTTCTACCGTATGCGGGATGGTGCCCCAAAAGCGAGGAGCATCTCGACCTGCATCGGCGATCGCAACAGCAATCGTGTTCTTGGAGACGTCCAGACCAACAAATTTTGTGGTATCATTCATGATAAGCTGGCTCCTTTCGTAATGTAGCTCTGATGGGATAAGAGGTTCTTACAGATCTCTATACCCGATTAACCTACGTATTTACGGATAGGGTGCCAGTTTCGTTCATGATAACTCGGGCTGCGCCCTGCGGGATCTTCCAATCTCCTTCTTCCACTGGCGTCCGCCGGTTTCCGCTTCGTTTTGATTTTCCAATACAGAAAGCCCACTGGTTGAATCAAGAAGATACAAAAGTAGAAACCAGTGCCAAGACGATTTTTCAAGACGCCTGCGGAAAAAGAAAGCGGGAAGATCCTCCCGGACGACAGGGAAGCCGCATGCTTTCTCTGCGGCAGGCGGAGGATCCGCAGGCCCTTCAAAAACAATACGGAGCTTTAACAGAGACACCCATCCAAATATTTTTGCACCATGAAGCATGAAAATGCCCTTTTACAAGAATGGAATTTCCCACTATAAAGGTGGTATGAATGATTTTCAAGAAAGGATTTTCTTTGTTGGATGGCAGTTACTTCTCTATCATTTTTACCGGAGGCTGGAGTGGACAAGGGGCGACTCCGGGGCGAATAAGGCCGAGCTGAAGATCCATTCCTACCGAGCGCAGGGAGGAAGGGATTAGCTGAGGCCGGCCCTGCGCCCCCATGGAAACGAAAGCGACCATTCATTGCTTATCTGTTTTATTTTCAAGGTAGCCTTTACATAAAAATTACTTTTTAAATAAGTCCCATAAGCTGAAGGAAGTTTTTTTGTAAACTTTATTATAAGCCGATTTTTTTGGGTTTTTCACCAGACCCATTCCTTTTTTGCCGTAGCCGGGAGAGAAGGATTTTTTTACGGCTCTTTTTGCACGCCCGGTTGTCCGGGCTTTAAATGATTTTTTTATACTCGGTTTTCGGAAACCGAACTTCATAGAAAAACCTCCTGAAATAAAGTGTGCTTTCTTTTGAACATGGGCGGTTGAAGTCAGGCGTTCTATAAACAATTTCTGGTTAACAGAAACTCCCAGAAAAATACCACTTACATTTACTTCGACACACCATGTTTAAAACCTTTGAAAGAGAATACATAAATTCATCGTTTCTTCATATTTTCTTGATAGTGTAATAGTAGATCGTAAAGGAAAGGGGAAAGAAAAATGAAAAAGCGCACTACTACTCTTACAGGAACAGTTATTTTATCATCCGTACTTCTATTGGCAGCCTGCGGAGGCGGCGGAGAGCAGGATACTAACAATAATGCCGGAAGCAACGAAGAAGAAGCTTCAGGCAGTTCTGCTCCTATGAACAACGATAACATGCCGATGGACGACGAAGATATGCCGATGAATGATGAAGATGGTCATATGAACGACGAAGATATGCCGATGAATGATGAAGATGGTCATATGAACGACGAAGATATGCCGATGAACGATGAAAACGGTCATATGAATGACGAGGACTCTATGGGAGGCAATGACCGGGAATCCTTTGAAGAAGAAGCCGCACAGCTTCCAGAAGATTTTAATGAAAACGCCGATCAAAATCTGCAGACGACAAACACGAAAAACATCACACGATTGGATGCAGAAACACCCGAAGCTTTTTCGATAACAGCTTCCCAGACGATCTGGCCGGCGACTCATGAAGCTAATCAGCCGGGAACGATTATCCTTGCAGATCCCGAAGAGTGGCAGGAAACCCTCGCTGCACTGACGCTTGTACATCATCCCAATGACGGGCCGCTTCTGCTTATGGAAGATGGTTTGACAGAGGAATTAATGGCTGAAATTGAACGCCTTGCTCCTCTTGGAAACGACAATGGAGTGGAAATTCTTGCTGCTGCCACTTTATCAGAGGAGGACGAGGCACAACTGGAAGACTATAATGTGGAGCAGATCGAAGCAGAAGATCCGGCAGCTTTTGCCAAAGAAGTAGAAGATCGTTTTGCTGATACGATTGATGAGCGTCCGGATGGGGTGCTGATTGGTTCGATGAATGAGGAGCATCAGGCTTCTTCGATGATTGCGGGGAGCTGGATTGCCCACATGAATGAATCGCTGCTTTATGTCGATGAAAGTGTCCCGGAAGCAACTCAGGAAGCATTGGAAGAACGGGATGGAGAGGCAGAAATGTACATTCTGGGCAGTGAAGAAACAATTTCTGCCGAGGTGGAAGAAGAATTAGCGGAATTTGGGGATGTGCAGAGAATTGAAGGAGAATCACCAGCAGAACTGTCTATCAACTTTGCCTCCTATGAGGATGAAGAATTCGGCTGGGGTATCAACGAGCCTGGACATGGTCTTGTGTTTGCTTCCCCTGAAGAAGCCGAACTGGCTCTTGCCGGCGCACCGCTTGCCCATCTGGGTAAACATGCTCCTATGATATGGGTTGAAGGTGACGAACTGCAGCAGGAACACGCTGACTACCTGGCCAAACTGAAACCGCATTTTGAAGATGCTCCAATGGAAGGGCCTTATAACCATGGCTATATTCTTGGAGGAGAAGAAGTTATTTCTTTCCAGACTCAGGGAATAATTGATGATAAAATGGAAATACAGCCTTTAGGTGGAGGCGGACACGGGATGCATTAATCCTGCTTCTCCTGCAGCTGCCGTCATCGCTAAAAGCTTTGACGGCAGTTTTTTGATTTCTATTGTCAGTTCTTTTAGTATCTCGTGTTGTTTTAAAAGCGCCTTTCCTGACTTTCGGGAGAAGCTTCGAGCTTTCTTTTTCCGCAGGCGTCTTGAAAAATCGCCTTGGCACGGGTTTCTACCTTGGCACCTTCTTGATTCAACCAGCAGGCTTTCTGTATGGGAAAATTACAACGAAGCGGAAACCGGCGGGCGCCAGAGCAAGAAAGACGAGCGGTGGCTCCATCCCTCCCGACCGCAGGGAGGAAGGGATTAGCTGAGGCCGGCCCGCCTGGAAAGCGTCCCCATGGAAACGAAAACGGCTGATTACAGAAGTAGGGACTAATTATTAAGTTCAACATATAAAGATGTTTTATTTTCAAGACAGCATAATTTAAATAAACTGACTTCGAGAAAGAAATTCGTATAGGAAGGAGGGGGTCCCGATGGCTACGCAGATACTGGCAGTGGATGATGAAGAACAGATGCTGGACTTGATCGCAGCCTGCCTTCCGTCAGATATTTATCAGGTAACTGGAGAAAGCCGGCCGGAACAAGTGCTGGAAGTGATAAAGAATAAAAAATTCGATCTTATTCTTCTGGACATCATGATGCCGGAAATGAGCGGATGGGAACTTTTGAAGCACTTAAAGCTGCAGCAGTCTCAGCCGGTTATTATGCTCACGGCGCTTGGAGAAACAGAGCAAATTGTTTATGGACTCCAGGCTGGAGCGGATGATTATGTGACAAAGCCGTTTGAGCCTTCCGAACTGATGGCCCGTATTGAAGCCGTTCTGCGAAGATCGAAAACTGCTTCCTCATCTTCTTCCTTACTTCGTGCTGCAGGAATAGAAATTAATACAGAAACGAGAGAAGTTTTTGCTGAAGGAACCGCTGTTTCCTTGACTAAAAAGGAATTTGAAATTTTAGTTAAGCTTGTAAAGTCTCCGGGGCGTGTGTTTACGAGGGATCAGCTGCTCGACACCATTTCTGAATTTGGAGAGGCCCGCATGGACAGGAGTATAGATGCTCATATTAAAAATATCAGGGAAAAGATGAAAGAAGTGCAGGCAGACCATGAATTTATCGAAACGGTATGGGGGATCGGCTATCGTCTTCCTGCAGATGGGGAAAAATCATGAGAAGACTGCCGGTTCAAGCAGCTGTTCTTGTGTTTGGTACATTTTTAATTTTAATTGCTCTCATTAGTGTCAGCTTTTATTATTCTTCTCAGGCTTTTTATGAAAACCAACTGCTTACAGATATTGAAAGACGTCTGGAAGCCCATCGGGAAGTGCTTGAAGACTCTTATGACCCGGGAGTACTGGAACATGTGCGGGTTATGGAAGAAGGAGTGGAAGAATCTGAATACATTTTAGTTGGGGCGGATGGAAGGGTGCAGGACAGCACTCGAAATGTGAGTACGGCTGATACAGACAGATATCTTTCCTGGATTAGAGAAAGAATGAATACAGAAGATGGTTTTCTGGAGTTTGTCGAAAGTTCCCATCATTCTATTCCGCACGTCTTTGCGATAGAACCGGTCATGGGAGAGGGAGAACCCCGCGCTTATTTATTCGTGGAGGAGGCTACAAGCAGATTTGAATCGACCCGTGAGAATTTGTTTCTTCTTACGGCAGGCACGGCATTTTTAAGTATGCTGCTTGCCGGCCTTCTTGCTGTTCTTGCGACCTTTTTTATGACAAGACCGCTCATAAAACTTAGAAACGCAACCGAAAAAGTAGCTGAAGGAGATTTTGATACAGACGTATACAGCACCCGTCAGGATGAGATCGGAGAATTAAGCCGGAGTGTACAGGCGATGGCTAATCGTCTGAAAGAGTACCAGATGTCGAGGCAGATGCTGCTTTCCAACGTATCTCATGATCTGCGCACTCCTCTGACCTATGTAAAAGCTTATGCTGCCCTGTTGAAAGAGAGGCCTGATCTTCCACCGGATCAGCTTATAAAACAGGCTGGAGTGATCCATGGGGAAGCACTGCGGATGGAAAGGCTGGTAGAGGATTTGTTTCAGCTGACTAAAATGGATGAGGGCCATCTGGAGCTGTATACTACCCCGGAAAATATCAGTCAGACTCTTCGGGACCTTATTCCGGCTTATGAAATGATGGCCGAGCAGGAAGGTTGTATTTTCCTCCCTGTTATTCCTGCTTCAGAAACAAAGATTCCGCTCGACAGAGAAAGATTGGAACAGGCGCTTACAAATATCATTCGGAATGCCTTCCGCCACACTCCGCAGGGCAGCCGGGTCACTCTGGAACTGAAAGAGGACGAAAAAGATGTTATTATCTCCGTTACCGATCAGGGGAGTGGAGTACAGGAAGGAGAAGAAAAACAAATTTGGGAGCGTTTTTACCGTCCCGACCGGTCCAGAACGACGAAAGCTGGAGGAAGCGGACTTGGTCTCCCTATAGCGAAGCAGATCGTCGAAGCACATGGCGGGCGGGTGAATACAGGCAGGGGGAAAGAAGGGGCGGTGTTCTTTTTTATCTTTCCAAAAGAAAAGTAAATCCAAGCATAAGGGAAGGCAGGCGGTTTTCCGTCTGCCTTCCTTAAATGGATTACTTACTCGGCTTTTAAAAGTTTGGCATTCACGGCGACGATAATCGTACTGAGAGACATCAATACAGCTCCGACTGCGGGAGTGAGCAGAATGCCATAAGCATAAAGAACCCCGGCAGCGAGAGGAAGAGCAGCGATATTATATCCTGCTGCCCACCATAGATTCTGAATCATTTTACGATAGGTGGACCGTGAAAGTTTAAGCAGGGAAACAACATCTTTCGGATCGCTCCGGACCAGAATGACATCAGCCGACTCAATCGCAACATCTGTTCCTGCACCTACAGCAATTCCGAGGTCCGCTCCGGCCAGAGCCGGCGCATCATTTACCCCGTCTCCTGTCATCGCTACTTTCAGCCCTCCGGCTTGAATTTCTTTAATCTTTTCCGCTTTTTGATGGGGAAGCACACCCGCGTAGACATCATCCAGATTAAGCTGGCGGCCGACCCAGCGGGCAACTTTTTCATTGTCTCCCGTCAGCATCATTGCCTGAATGCCCATCTCCTTCAGTTCTGCGACGGCCTGATAGGCGGTTTCCCGAACCTGATCAGCAAGAGCGATCATCCCGGATAATTTATTATCAATCAAAACAAAAATGACTGTTTTACCCTGCTCTGACAGCTCGTTGAACTTTTCTTTATCGTACTCGATCTCTGTTTCCTCCATGTAGCCCGGGCTGATCATCTTTATTTCCTTATCTTCCACAAGACCGGTTAATCCTTTTCCAGTCAGTGATTGAAAATCTTCTGGAGCAGAATAGGCAATGCCGCGCTGCTCTGCTTCGCTGACAATACCCCGTGCAATAGGATGCTCCGACTGGGATTCAATAGAGGCAGCCAGTTCGAGGACCTTTTCTTCTGTTTCGTCGTACACGAAGAGGTCCGTAATCCCGAATTCTCCCTTCGTCAGGGTTCCTGTTTTATCAAATACTACCGCATCCAGCGCACGACCTTCCTCAAAGTTAGTACGGTTGCGAATGAGAAGGCCTTTTTTAGCAGAAAGACTCGTGGATACTGCCGTTACGAGAGGTGCCGCAAGACCCAGGGCATGCGGACAGGCAATGACCATGACCGTAACCATACGCTGGATGGAAAAGTTTACGGGATAGCCGAATACAAACCAGACAATGAACGTTGTCGTTCCTGCCAGAACCGCTACATAAAAAAGGAATTTTGCTGCCCGGTTGGCAAGATTCTGGGTCCTGGACTTGGATTCCTGCGCTTCTTTAACCATGTTAATTACCTGGGACAAATAGCTTTCTTCCCCCGTTTTTTCCACAGAAGCGGTAAGGGCGCCCCCGCTGTTGATAGAGCCGGCGATAATTTCGTCATCGACGGTTTTTGGGACAGGGACAGACTCCCCGGTCAGGGTTGATTCATCCACTTCCGACTCCCCGCGGACGATCTTTCCATCCACTGGAATTTTTTCTCCGGGTTTAATCAGCACCTGCTGTCCAGGAGTAAGCTCCGCTATCGGGACTTCTCTGGTGTTTCCGTCTTCCTGCAGAAGGTGGGCAGTGGAAGGCATAAATTTCACGAGCTCTTCCAATGCACTGGAAGCCCCCATAATTGACTTCATTTCAATCCAGTGGCCTAAAAGCATAATTACAATCAATGTGGAAAGCTCCCAGTATATTTCCTGACCGGGAAAACCAAATACAACCGCGGTGCTGTAAAAGTAGGCTACGGACACTGCGAGAGCAATGAGTGTCATCATACCTGGATTCTTATCCCGGACTTCATCCACTGCTCCCGTTAAGAATGGCCATCCTCCGTAGAAATATACGAATGAGGAGAGCGCAAATAAGATGTACATATCTCCTGTAAACCGCCAGTCGACTCCAAGAAAATTCTGGATCATTGGTGAAAGCGCCAGAATGGGAACCATAAAAAGAATGGAAACAAAAAAACGTTTTTTAAACATGCTTCCGTGATCGTGATGACCATCGTGAGAATGCTCTTCAGAATGGTGTTCTTCGCTATGATTATCGTGAGATGAGGAATGATTCACTAACAGCCCCCCCTTTCGAGAATGAAAATGATCGATCAAAAGTATACGCAGTTTTTTCTCTTCAATCTTTTTTAAATGAAGGCTACCCTTGAAAATAAAGTAGATAAGCGATGAACGTGCGCTTTCGTTTCCATGGGGACGCTTTCCGGACCGGCCTCAGCTAATTCCGTCCTCCCCTTCGATCGTGCGGAATGGATCTTCGACTCGTCCTTGATCGCCCCGGAGTCGCCCCATGCAGCCTCCAGCTCCTGGTAAAAATACGGAGCAGGACCTGCCTTCAAATAAAGAGAACCGCTTATTGAAAAATCACCTTGGCACTGACTTCTACCCTGGTACCTTCTTGATGCTACAGAGGACTTTCTGTATTGGGGAATCAAAACGAAGCGGAAACGTGCCCGTGGAAGAAGGAGATTGGAAGATCCCTCAGGGCTAAAGCCCACCCGGAAATCTCCTCCACGACAGGTCTGTTAAAGCTAAGTTTTCATTTACCAACAACAGACTTGGCTCTGACGCACCTTTGGGAAAAACTATATTTGACAAAAAAAGATAATTTCACCTTTAAACCTTCTATCGTTTAAGCCTGGGCCACCAGCTTTTTAAGTAGACTTATCTTCTTTCACCATAATCTGGAAAGACAAGTTCCCCTTTTTCGCGTAGGAACCACAGACTTTAAGACAGCTTAAATGAAAACAGCAGTCTATTTTTCTTTTAGTTTCTGTTTTATTCTGTCATATTCTTCTTCAGATATTTCGCCGCGGGCGAAGCGTTCCTTTAAAATATTCAGGCTTTCATCACGAAGAGGGGCAGTAGAAGAAGAACTGTTTCCTGTGCCGCTGAGCTTGTTCACAAGGAAAATAATGAGAACAATCAAAAGAACTAGAAACAAAATCCAAATGAGACCAGAAACGAACATTCCGCTGCCCCAATTTCCATTCATCATGTCATACATAGTATTCGTCCTCTCCTTAGCTATTTATCCTTAAATAAAGATTTTCAAAAGGGTATTATAAATCCTTTTACAAGCACGCTCCATTTCAACAGAATAATCTATTATCCTGAGCGTTATAAATGAGGATGGAGCGTTATAACACTCTGTACGGTAAAACAGAAAAAACGTTGACACAGCGGTGATTTTGCTATGTTACAATTGTGACGTAAACCGTTCGATAAGACGGTTTGATCCGGCTAGAAAAGCTCTACTGATAAGTTGGGAACACAGACTATAGACCAAGTCGGGTACATGCACAGCCGTACAGATGAGATGTTTTTAACTGCTGTTCGGAGTCTCCAGCAGGCAGGAATAAGCCTCATAATTACAGGCATTCTCACAGCCCGGCTGTTCTTTTTGCGTTCTTCAAAATTCTTTCGGAACCCCTCTACATACATGCTTAACTTAATGATATCCATAAAATGTGAAGAAAGTATGAATTTGAGAAGTTTTTAATGATTAGAAAAAGCGACATGAGGGGTAAGGTAAAAGAAGAGAGACTGTTTTCTAAAAAGAAGGAGGTCATTTTATGAGCAGAACACCGATTACCGTTGCCTATGGAGATGGGATAGGCCCGGAAATAATGGAATCTGTATTGAGGATTCTGGAAAGGGCAGACGCCCAGATTGAACCCGAATATATTGATATCGGGAAAGACGCCTATTTGGAAGGCTGGACGACCGGTATTCCCGATAAAGCGTGGGAATCGCTGCTGCGCACGAAAGTTTTCCTCAAGGCGCCCATTACAACACCGCAGGGGGGTGGCTATAAAAGCCTGAACGTGACGATCCGCACGTCGATGGGTCTGTATGCAAACATACGGCCGACAATTTCCTATTCCCCTTTTGTAAAAACAAATCATCCGGATATGGATCTTGTCGTCGTACGGGAAAATGAAGAAGATCTGTACACAGGGATCGAGCACCAGCAGACGCCTGAAGTTGTGCAGAGTCTGAAATTGATTACACGTCCCGGAAGTGAACGGATCGTCCGTCACGCTTTTGAATATGCACGGAAAAATGGACGGAAAAAAGTAACGTGCATTACGAAAGACAATATTATGAAATTATCAGACGGCCTGTTTCATAAAGTATTTGAAGAAGTAGCAGAGGAATACGACGATATCGAAACGGATCACTGGATCGTCGATATTGGACTTGCGCGGATTGCCGATTCCCCGGAAACGTTCGACGTCGTCGTTATGCCCAACCTATACGGAGATATAGCCTCAGATATAGCCGCCCAGATCTCCGGAAGTGTCGGACTCGGCGGATCTTCCAACATTGGAGACGAAAGCGCGATGTTTGAAGCGATTCACGGAAGTGCGCCGGACATTGCAGGGAAGGGACTGGCGAACCCATCCGGCCTGCTGCATGGAGCAATTCAGATGCTCAACCATATCGGACAGCCTGAAACAGCTTCCCGTATTCATAACGCCTGGTTCAAGACGCTGGAAGACGGCATTTACACAGGAGATATTTCTAAAGGAGGACCTTCCGTCAGTACGAAGGAATTTACGGATGCTGTCATCGAACGGCTTGGCCAACAGCCTGAGCAGATAACAGCGGTAAATTATGAAAAGAAGACAGAAGAAAAAAATGAGCATACAATTTCTGTGAAAGCGAAAGACCGGGCAGACAATTCGGTTAACCGAACGCTGGACGGGGTGGATGTTTTCGTATTCAATAATACGCTGGAGACAGAAGATCTAGGCCGGACGCTTGAAAAAGCGGCTGGAAATGATTTTGAACTGTCCGTCATTACGAACCGAGGCGCCAATGCCTATCCGAAAGGGCATACGGAAATTTTCACAACAGACCACTGGCGCTGTCGATTCCTTCCTGCCCAGGGAGAGGTCAGCAGTAAAAATATTAACGGTCTGCTTGAACGTATCACCGAAGCAGATGTGGAATGGATCAAAATCGAAAACTTATACAGCTTTAACGGAAAAGAAGGATATTCGGAAGCGAAGAAATAAGAAGAAGGGAGAACGGCTGCGCAGGCTGTTCTCCCTTTTTACATATCGGATGAAGCGTTGCAAATCATCGATCTGCTTGAACCAGACGGCTGCTTCTTCGAGCAGAGCGGAGGTGTCGGACGTCTTATCAAAAGAGAAAGGTGCCCGGGAAAAAATTCCTGCTGCGATTACGGAGGAGGATGGTTATCCTCTCCCGCTTAGAAAAATCTTTTTCAGCTGTTTTATACAAAAGTGCGTTTTTGTTTCAGCTGCTCATTCCGCTCAGCGAAAGCTGCGTTATGAGAGGAAACCATCCCCTGTGCCTGTGCATCCGGTTCAATGTACTGCTTCGCAGCATTGACGGCACAGGCTGCGTCCTGGAAAGCTCCTGCAAGGAGACGCAGTTTTCCTTCGTGAGTTACAACGTCTCCGGCGGCAAACAGCCCGGGTACATTCGTCCGGCCATTGCCGTCTGTTACGATTAGCTGCTGCTCCGTGAGGGAAAGAGCCAGAGACGTATCGTTTAAGAAGGCAAGTTCCCGCTCGTATCCGTGGTTGACGAGAACATGATCGACTTCTACGATTTTTCCTTCCAATTCCCCGCACTGCAGTTCCACTTTCTCAATATGAGAACCTGTTTTGTCTGCAATCAGGCGCTGAATGGAAGTGCGAAAGCGGCATTCAATGGTTGAACACATTAATTTTTCCACTTCGGACTCATGGGCTTTCAGCGTATCGTTGCGGCAGCTGAGGATCACGTTTTTCGCAACGCCTTCCAGCTCGTTGGCCCAGTCAATCGCGGCATTTCCCCCTCCGGAGATCAGCACCGTTTTATTCCTGAAAGTATCGAGGGACTGGACGGTATAGTGAAGGTTGGTAATCTCATAGCGTTCTGCCCCTTCGACCTCCAGACGCTGGGGAGTGATAATGCCGCCTCCTGCAGCGCAGATCACGGCTTTGGAATGGAACGTTTTCCCTTCCTCCGTAAAGATAGAAAAAGAACCGTCCTCCTCTTTAACAACATCTTTTACCGTAGTATTCAGGTGAACTTCCGGATCAAAAGTCTGCCCCTGATCAATAAGCTGCCGGCAGAAATCGGCTCCGCTTGCCGGGGGGAGGCCTCCGACGTCCCAAATCATTTTTTCCGGGTAGAGCTGCACTTTGCCGCCAAGGCTTCCCTGAGCTTCAATAATACGTACCTTCAAACCGCGGATACCGCTGTAAAAAGCTGCGTACAAACCGGCTGGACCTCCGCCGATAATCGTCACATCTATTGTCATTTTTTCTTCATCCTCTCCAAAATAAAAGCCTGTTTTTACTTCGCATTTTTATGCTTATAGTGTTCCTGAAGAAGAGCAGGAGGCACAATCACTGTTCCCGTCCTTTTTCCTTCACAAAAACTTCAATTAGCAATTTTCAAAACGCCGTTGACAATGATTCTCATTCGTTCTATGATAAACATTGTACATGAAATTGAGAATCATTATCAATAACTATTTTAAATAACACAAGGCGGTGACCATATATGAGCAAGTTGGAGGCATACTCGATTCAAGCAGGGTACGGAGAGAAGCCTATCATCGATCAGCTTTCCGTTTCTATTCCATCCGGGCAGATTACGACGATTATCGGTCCGAACGGATGCGGAAAATCAACGTTGTTGAAAGCCTGTTCCCGGCTTCTGCCGATGCAGCAGGGTTATGTTTATCTGGACGGGGAAGCCATCCAGCAGATCCCGACCAAGCAGCTTGCTAAAAAAATGGCGATTCTTCCACAGACCCAGCAGGGAGCGAACGGATTGACAGCCTATGAACTCGTTTCCTACGGCCGCTATCCTCACCAGCGTGCTTTCGGACGGCTTTCAGCCCTTGATAAGGAACGCATTGCCTGGGCAATGGAAGTGACCGGAACAATGCCATTTAAAGACCAGCTCGTTGACGGTCTTTCCGGGGGCCAGAGACAGCGGGTCTGGATCGCTATGGCGCTGGCACAGGATACAGAACTCATTTTCCTCGATGAACCAACAACTTATCTCGATATGGCTCACCAGCTTGAAGTATTGGAACTGCTTGAAAAGCTGAACCGCGAAGAAGGCCGTACCATTGTGATGGTCCTTCATGATTTGAACCAGGCATCCCGTTTCTCCGACTTTTTAATCGCAATGAAAGAGGGGAAAATCTTGGAAACTGGTTCCAGCGAACAGATTATTCGTGCGGAAGTCCTCCGGGATGTGTTCGAAGTGGAGGCACTTATCGGCAAAGACCCACATACTGGAAAACCAATGTGCATGACTTATCATTTACTTAAGGGAGAGAATACTTATCATGAAAAGAACAATCGCAATCACCTCGCTGTCGCTTCTCACGCTTAGTCTTGCCGCTTGCGGCGGGAATGAAGCAGACACTGGAGCTGACGCCTCGGGAAACGCGAATGAAAATATAGAAGAAAATACACAAAACGAAACAAATAATCAATCAGAAGAAAACGGTGGGAATGAAACAAATAATCAAGACGAGGCAGAAAACACCGGAGATGGGGAAGGCGGAACGATTACTTATGAATCTCCGGACGGACCGGTGGAAGTGCCGGAAGATCCGCAGCGGGTCGCTGTTCTTTCCACATTTGCAGGAAACGTAATGGCACTTGACGTGCCGCTCGTCGGAGTGGATGCGTGGAGCATGGATAATCCCCAGTTTGCGGAAGAGCTGGAAGGTGTAGAGGAAATTACCGATGAGAGTCTTGAGAAGCTGATTGAGCTGGATCCGGATTTGATTATCGGTCTTGATAACATTAACAACGTGGATCAGCTGAATGAAATTGTGCTTCTGTCAAAAAAGTGGACAAAACACGGTCACCTTTTTTCTGCTTTTGTTCCTGTTTTTCCCACTCTGTCCACGTTTCCCGCTTTTATCCAGATGGAAAGCTGATCGATGAAAGTGTCTGTCTTTTTTTCTCTCGTTCAAAGGCGGCCGGGGTCTCGTACCCGAGCGTGGAATGCAGCCGTTCCTCGTTATAAAAGTGCACATAGTCCGCGATCAGCTCCCGGGCTTCTCGTTTGCTCGGCAGGTCCCAGAGGTAGAGGAATTCCTGCTTGAATCCCGAAAAAAAGGACTCCAGACAGGCATTGTCATACGGGTCGCCTCTGGCACTCATACTGATGGTCGCTTTCACTTCCTGCAGGACGTTCACGTAATCCTTGGCGGTGTACTGCGAACCCTGGTCCGAGTGATGAATCAGTCCCTTCTCCGGCCGGCGACGCCCGAGGGCCTCTTCCAGGGCCTGTTTTGACAGCTCCGTTTTCATATGATCCTCCAGGCTGTAGGCCAGGATCCGTTTGGAGCACAGGTCCAGCACCGGGTTGAAATACAGCGCCCCTTCGAGGGTTGGGATGTAGGTGATATCCACAGCCCAGGCCTGATCCAGCTCTTTCGGGCGAAAAGCACGTCCCAGTTCATTGGGATATACCTGTCCGTGAGCGGAAGCTTTCGTGGTGCCCACCCGTTTCCAGCAGCGGCGGGACGCAAGCCCGAGCTCCTTCATCCGGTTGGCCACGGTCTTTTGGGAGACGATCCATCCTTCCTGGATCAGGCGGGCATGGATCCGCGGGCTGCCGTAGGTTTCGCGGCTCTCCAGAAAGAGCCAACGGATCGCCTGCTCCAGTTTCCGCCGCCCGCTTTCCCTCGAAGAGGGACCTTCCTTCTTTCGTTTGATGTAGTCATAATACCCGGAACGGGAGACCCCGAGAACCTGGCACATCTTCGTCACGCGGTGTTCCTCCGCGTGCTCCTCGATAAACGTAAACCATGCTACTTTTCCGGGTCCTCCGCGAAGATGTGCAGCGCTTTTTTTAAGATATCATTTTCCTCTTCCAGCTCCCGCCGCGCTTTCTCGGAAGCTTCCAGCTGACTGCGGTATTCCGTGGCGGTGAGGAGGCGCTCCTGGTCCGTCTTTTTTGCTTTTTCTTGTTCTTCCTTATACGTTTTAATCCATCGCATGAGGGAACTATAGGAAATGCCAAGCTCCCGCTCCAGATCCGCCGGCTTCCGTCCATCCTGCACGACCAGTTTGGCAACATACCGGCGGAAGCCTTTGTCGTAATGATTCTCTCCTTTCGGCAT
This sequence comes from Alkalicoccus halolimnae, assembly GCF_008014775.2. Lineage (GTDB taxonomy): Bacteria > Bacillota > Bacilli > Bacillales > Salisediminibacteriaceae > Alkalicoccus > Alkalicoccus halolimnae. The sequence goes on from NZ_CP144914.1 coordinate 250,466, forward strand.
CCGTGATCCCTCCCTGCTTTCTGTTTAGTAGCTGTTATTCTATCATGAACACGTGTCCACTTTTTATACTAACTTCAAAATTGCTCCGACAGTTACTTATGAATATGCAGAACTGGATTACCTGGAGCAGCATATTGAAATTGGAAAACTGTTGAATAAAGAAGAAGAAGCAACCGCCTGGGTGGAGGATTTCGAGGAAGAAGCTTCTGCTCTTGGCGAAGACATTAAAGCAGAGATCGGAGAAGACTCGACCGTTTCGGTTTTTGAAAACTTCGATAAGCAGCTGTACGTTTTCGGCGATAACTGGGGCAGGGGCACGGAAATTCTATACCAGGAAATGGATATAGAAATGCCTGAAAAAGTAGAGGAAATGGCTTTGGAAGAAGGTTTCTATGCTCTTTCCGCTGAAGTTCTTCCGGAATTTGCAGGAGACTACATGGTCTTCAGTAAAGTATCCGATGCGGACAACTCGTTTACAGAGACAGAAACATATCAAAGCATTCCAGCAGTGGAAGAAGGAAATGTCATCGAAGTCGATGCGATGTCTTTCTACTTTAACGATCCGCTCACGCTTGAATATCAGCTCGACGTATTTGAAGAAGAATTTCTTCAGTAGAACCGCCTGAGCATATTAGAAGGAGTCTTCCTCATGTTTGGACTATCACGCCGTACACTTACATTGAGCATTTATTTTCCAGCAGCATTCGTGCTGCTGGCTGTTTCGTTTTTTCTGTCTGTTTTTCTGGGAGCAGCCGATATCGGCCCGATGGAAGTGTGGCGGGCGGTTTTCACAAATGAGACGGGCTCAAATTATGCGATTATCCGCGATATCCGTCTTCCTCGTGAAGTCGGGGCGGCGCTTACAGGTGCGGCACTCGCTGCAGCAGGAACAATCATGCAGGGGATGACGAGAAATCCCCTGGCAGACCCGGGGCTGCTCGGTCTCACCGCCGGAGCAAATCTGGCGCTTGCCATTATGCTTGCCTTTTTGCCCGGCACTAATTACATAGGGTTAATGATCGCCTGTATGGCAGGAGCCAGCGTAGCAGCGGCGATCGTATTCGGCGTAAATAAAATGTCCCGCGGACCAGTTTCTCCGTTCCGCATCGTGCTGGCCGGAGCGGCAGTGACCGCTTTTTTTCATGCGCTTGCAGAAGGGATCGGGCTGCTTTTCCGTATTTCGCAGGAAGTTTCCATGTGGACAGCCGGAGGCTTAATCGGGACCAACTGGGCCCAGCTGGAGCTGATCAGCCCTGTAATTATTACAGCGCTGATAATTGCCCTGCTGCTATCCAAACAGTTGACGATTCTGAATTTAAACGAGGATGTGGCAGTCGGACTCGGCCAGCGGACGGAGCTGGTGAAAGCAGTCCTGTTTATTCTCGTCATTCTGCTTGCAGGCACAGCGGTTGCTCTTGTCGGAAATATGGCGTTTATCGGCCTGATGATTCCCCACATTGTAAGAAGCTTTGTCGGAACGGATTACCGTTTTATTCTTCCTATGTCCGCCCTTGTCGGAGCTGCTTTTCTGCTGCTTGCAGATACGGCTGGACGCACGATCAACGCTCCTTATGAAACCCCGGTTGCTGCCCTTGTAGCTATTCTCGGCCTGCCGTTTTTCCTCTGGATTGTGAAAAAAGGAGGACAGGCGATATGAATTCCCAGCGTTTTTCTTTTCTGCCGCTGCTGCTGACAGTATTCGGGCTGCTTCTGCTGACGATGGTGATCAGCACAGGTGTCGGCTACTCGGAGCTGTCTTTTTCCCGCATTTTCCCTGTTCTCTTCGGAAACGGGACGTTTGCGGAGTCGTTCGTTCTTTATTCCGTAAGACTTCCGCGTATTTTCATTACGCTTTTAGCGGGCGCAGCGCTCGCGTTATCCGGAGCTATTCTTCAGGGGTTAACGAGAAACGACCTTGCTGATCCCGGTATTGTCGGAATTAACTCCGGAGCCGGTACAGCGGTAGCTGTTTTCTTTTTGTTTTTTCCGCTGTCGGCCGGAAACTTCGTTTTTCTGCTTCCGGTTGTTGCTTTTGCGGGGGCACTGATTACAGCAGCGCTGATTTACTTGTTTTCCTACGAAAAAAATACCGGGCTGCAGCCGGGACGCTTTATCCTCGTCGGTGTCGGTTTTTCCCTTGCTTTATCGGGACTCATGATTGTACTGATTTCCGGAGCGGACCGGATGAAAGTCGAATTTATCGTTCAATGGCTCGCCGGAAGCATCTGGGGGACAGACTGGCCCTTTATTCTCGCACTGCTTCCCTGGCTGCTCGTGCTCGTCCCGGTAACCTATTATTATGCACGGGACTTAAACATGATCGGCCTGGGAACCGCCGTGGCTACCGGCGTTGGGGTGTCGATGAGAAAGACGCAGATTCGTCTGCTTCTCACGGCTGTCGCCCTTGCCGCTTCTGCCGTGTCGGTCACCGGAGGCATCGCTTTTGTCGGTCTGATGGCGCCTCACATTGCGAGATCCCTTACCGGGGCGGATCACCGGCGTCTGCTGCCGCTTGCTATGATGATAGGGGCGCTGCTACTCGTTCTCGCTGATACCGTAGGACGCAATCTTATTGAACCGGACGGGCTTCCTGCCGGTGTCGTCGTCTCACTTCTTGGAGCTCCCTATTTTATTTATCTGCTGCTGAAAAGGCCTTCCTGACGTATTGGAGGCACAGAAAAAAAGCTGTTCCGTATAACTGCTGCAGGCAGAAAACGGAACAGCTTTTTTGTTTTGAGCCCTTAAGACAGTTCAAAGGATGGTTTCCCGGGCAGGAAGACCATCCAGGCTCATCGCTCTATAAAGTATCAGTATGTCCGCGACCGGCGTCTTCTTCTTAAAAGTACGAGGCTAAAACAGTTTCAGCTCCGCTATTCTTTCGGCAGCGGCTTCCAGCTGTTCTTCGGGGGCGACGAGGCCGACACGCACAAATCCTTCCCCGTATTCTCCAAAACCATTTCCCGGAGCGACAACGACGTGGGCTTTTTCCAAAAGGAGATTCGAGAATTCCTCTGACGTATATGGCTCCGGAACTTTTAACCAGGCGAAAAAGCTGCCTTTAGGAACCTCGACATCCCAGCCGATATTCTGGAGGCTTTCCATTAGGACATCGCGCCGGTATTCGTACGTAGCGGTCAGTTCCAGTACCGCATCCTGAGAGCCGCGGAGTGCGGTTTCCGCAGCCTGCTGAACGGCTCCGAAAAGGCTGACATACAGGTGATCCTGAATTAAGTTGATGCTGCTGATGACAGATTTGTTCCCGACGGCAAAAGCAATTCTCCAGCCGGCCATATTGTAGGATTTCGACATCGTATACATTTCCACACCGACCTCCTTTGCTCCTGCTGTCTGCAGGAAACTCGGCGGTTTTTCCCCGTCAAATCCTATTGCCCCGTAGGCAAAGTCATGGCAGACGCAGATCGAATGCTCTTTGGCTAGTTTGACTGTCTCCTCAAAGAAGCGGGAGGTGGCGACTCCGGCTGTCGGATTGTTCGGATAGTTTAAAAACATCAGCTTCGCAGCCTCAAGATCCTCTGACGAGAGAGCTTCAAAATCAGGAAGAAAGCCATTTTTCTCGAGCAGAGGCATAAAAGCAGGGGAAGCATCGGCTAAGGCAGTTCCGGATAAATAATCCGGGTAGCCGGGATCCGGAAGCAGCACCCGGTCTCCGGGATCGAGCAGACACTGGCTCAGTTCCACGAGACCGGTTTTTGCTCCCGGGAGAACCGCAACTTCCGTTTCCGGATCCAGGTCGACATCATACTCCCGTTTATAAAACTCACTGACAGCTTCTTTTAAAGAAGATTGCCCTCGGAAGGGCGAATATTTATGATTTAAAGGATCGGGAGCTGCATCCTGCAGTGCTTCGACGATATGTGGAGGAGTCGGGAGGTCCGGATTTCCCTGGCCGAGATTAATAACGTCGTGTCCTTCGGCTTTGAGCTGCTGCGCTTTTTTAGCAAGCTTGGCGAAAAACTGCTCGGGAAGACGTTCAAGCGTTTTTGATCTTGCAAAATTATACTGGCTCATATAATATCCACCGCCTAAAAAAAGTAGTAACTGCCCATAATCATAGGGATTTTCCTCGTTTCTGTAAAGGCTCCCACTAAATGCAGCTTTCGTTTCCATAGGGAGGCTTTCCGGGCGGTCCTCAGCTGATGTCTCCCGTCTGTAGTGAAAATCATTTACCTGATTTGGAGATGAACCTGCAGCAGTTACTTAAGAAATTGGTTCGTATATACTGCTTTTTAAGAAGCTGGTATATACAGTGTTTTTTAGGCTTCGGGGTTAAAATAAATTCAATTATAAAAAAGGGCTGACTGCTTCTATTTTTATCATCCGGCCCCTTATTCTGATAGTATAAAACGTAGGCTGTGTTTTACCAGCTCTGCTTTGATTTATTTTTTGTATGAAGAAAACGAAAACATGAAGTCGAAGGTTCCAAAATGACGAATAAATTACAGGAGAGCTTAACTAAAACGTTACCGAAAACGACTTTCTTATTTCTTTTGAAAACGAAAGGGAAAACTTACATATCGGTCGGTGTGAAATCATCTCTTTAGTGGATATGGAAAAAAGATCCAATCGGCTCCGGCAGCACCTCCGCAGCCATTAAAAGTTTTCATGGGAATGATCAAATCCCGGCTTCCTTTCGTTAATAGGGGTAGAAGCGTGTTTCTGGAGAAGGAGGGTCATATGGAAAAGCACGAAGACGTACAATTGTACGAGCGCCTCCGTGCCAAGGATCAGGCCGCGATGGAAATGCTTTACGATAAGTATGGGAAGCTGCTCTATTCGTTTGCCTATAAAATGGTTTACAATTCCGCGGGAGCGGAAGAAGTGGTGCAGGAAGTAATGATTAAGCTCTGGAGGGGAAAAGGGGTCTATTCTGCTGAAAAAGGAAGGTTTACGACCTGGCTGCTTACGATCACCCGCCACACTGCCATCGATTATCTTCGCAAGCAGAAGAGACATACGGAAGACGTGATCCATCAGGAAACAGAGCACGAAGACTCCCAGCCCGGCGTAGAGGAAATGGTGGAATGGAAGCACCGGAGTGAACGGGTAAAGGAAGCGATGCGTGTGCTCAAGGAAGAGCAGCGCCTTATTATTGACATGTTTTACTTTAAAGGCTACTCCCAGAAAACGATAGCGGAAAAAGTGAATGTGCCTCTCGGAACGGTGAAAGGCCGTATCCGGCTGGCTTTAAAGCATTTAAAGGATGAACTTTATGAAGAAAGGAGGGATTGGCAGTGACAGACAAGCAGTGTGAAAAACTGATTGACTACTTTAACGGACAGATGCTGGAAGAAGAGAAGGAAACGTTTGAAAAGCACCTTGAAAGCTGTGAAGAATGCCGGGAAGAACTGGCAGAATGGGAAGAGCTTTCCGCGGATCTTCCTTTTTTAAGCGAAGTAGAAGAGCCGCCGCAGGGAATGAAAGAACGGGTGTTAACCAGCGTATGGAACAGCGAAGAAAGTACAGAAGCACCCGTCCAGCAGAAGGCTGACGAGAGAAAACATTCGCTTAAACGCGCCGCTCCTATCTGGCTGGCTGGAGCAGCGGCTGCCGCCCTCCTTTTTTCTTTGGCAGGAAACGGTTATTTACTCAGTGAAAACCAGCAGCTGGCACAGGAAAGAGAACAGCTTGCAGAAGAAGCGGAGCAGCTTGCTTTTGAACGGGATGTAATCGAGTCCGATTACCAGGCTCTGCTTGAAGAAGAGGAAGAAGATGGAACAGGTGTAGCAAATGTTCTGCTTGCTTCCAACCTTGCTTCGGCAGATGAAGAGCTCTTTTCCGGAGAAGGCTCCGCGACGATTATTTCGGAAGACGGGCACGTTGATCTGCTCGTTCAAGTAAGCGGCATGCCGGACCTGGAAGACGAAGAAGCATTTCAGGCGTGGATCATTGAAGGAGAAACGCCGGTAGCGGCAGGCAGCTTTAACATTGATGAAAATGGAAACGGAGCTGTGCGCTACCGACTCAGCGATATGGACGATATTCAGGTAGATCAGATCGCCATTACTCTGGAACCGCAGCCGAATAATGAACAGCCGCAGGGACAGGTGGTTCTCGCCTCTCCTTAAGCAAGGACCACAAATTATCTTGAAACAAGCGGAACTGAAAAAAGGCCTTTATGACAGCGTTTGTCATGAAGGACTTTTGTTTCGTTACGTATGGAATACTGTTTTTAATAGTCTGTTGCAATCGAAAGCCATTTGAAGGTCTTCTGGAGCTTTTTCACCAGTCGCAGAGCAATCTTTCAGCCTGGGACGAGTTCTGCTGATGATCGAAACATTGGTAAAGTCAGGTGTGGTTTTCATTGAAAAATTGCACTTTATTTACGTTTTGATGGTTCTGACTCTTCCCCGTTTCTGTTTACCGAAGTAACGTAGTGAGGACGTTCTCCGACGGTATCTGACGTATACGCTTTCCGTTCATAGGAGGCGATGCTTGCTGCCTGTTCGATGGAACCGTCCGCAGCTTCTTCGTAAACCCGGTATCCGACAACGTCTTCATCATCGACAGCGTACCAGCGTAAGACCGGACCGCTTATCTCAATATTTCCCGGAGGTTCGGGAGGGTTTTCTTCGATTTCAGGTTCTTTTTCGACAAGTTCCGTGTAAACGACGAGCCGGTCATCATGCGTCCCATATTCCTGATTGAACGTGCCGGTGCACGTAATCAGATTTAAACGGCGCTTGTCTGTTGATCCAAAAATTTCCTGTATCGGTGCTTCACGCCGGTCGTACTGGACCACGCTCGTTACTTCAAACGTTAATTCTCTGCCGTTTTCATCTATCACCTGTACTTCGTCTCCTGCCTCTGTTTCCTTAAGGTCATAAAAAACAGATGGACCGCTGCGGCTGTCTACGTGACCGGCCATGACAGCATTACCTCTTTCCCCGGGTTTTACTCCGGGCTCAAACCAGCCGATTTTTTCCGCTGCGTCCGGCACTCCCATCTCCCCGTTATCGAGAATCCCCACGTTTTCGACAGGTCCGTCCACTTCTATAGAAGGAATTGATAAGCGGACCGGCTCTTCGAAGTCCGGTTTTGAAGGGATTTCGTCCGCTTCTGTCTCACCCGGATAGACCTGAAATTCATGCATGTTTTCGAACTCCCCGAGGGGTACATCGGCCTGTTCTTCAACATCATCAGCGCTTTCCGGTGCTTCTGCTGTTTCTGAAAGTATAACTGTTTCAGCAGGAGAAGCCTCGTTTTGCGGATCAATGATTATAAATACGAGCAGTACAAGGCTTGCTGCAAAGATAGGGTAGCCCAGTAAATAAAATCCTTTTTTCATATTGACACATCCTTTTTCTCAGGTGCTGACGAAGAAATTTCCGGGTAACTGCTTCGTCAAAGCCCGAATAATAAAGAAGGAAAAGGAGCTGTCCTAAAAGATATGATTGGACAGCTCCTCATACACGGGTGAAACCGGCAATAGACTGCAAGTCCGTAGTAGGGGAGACACTTCAAACATCTCCTTACTTTTGTTACCAGCTATGCTTCATTCTCGTACTTTTTACGTCCGTACAGGAAAGCGCCTGCTGCAGCGAACAGAGCCGTTGTTAAAGCCCAGAGACCGATGCTCCTGGAAGATGTTCCGCCAAGCCCGGTGGCCGGCATTTCTTCCGGCATTTCTTCAGCAGCGAACTGCTCGGGCATCTGTTTTGTAATTGCACCGCTCAGCGCTTCCCCTACGCCAAACATAAACTGATACCCTTCGCGGAAAGAGTCGGATGCTTCGGTATAATTTCCTTCAACCCGCTTGTCAAAAGTACGGAGAATCTGTTCTTCGTGGACAGTAAGGGTTTCCTGTGCAGCTTCAGCAGAAAGATTCTCGTCCGTGGCTGCTTCAAGAAAAGCACCGAATTCTTCGGTGAACATATCAATATGATTCAGAGCTGTTTCACGTTTTTCCATATCGTCTTCGATTGCCGCTGCAACGAGGTCGCCCTGGGCGTTAATGTGATCCGGCTCCCACAGAGTAAGAAACCGGCTTCCGGCTTCCTCTCCGTAAATGGAAGCAATGGCTGCCTGAAAGTCCTGGGAGTTCTGGTTTTCTGCCCATGCGGCGAAGTCATAATCATCGGCCTGGTTGAGTCCTTTCTGCATGCCGAGTGTGGCAAGGGCAAAGTGTTCACTTGCCAGCTGGTTCCATGTTGAGCGGAGCTCTGCTGCCGGAGTGTCCACTGCTGTGTGATCGAACGTTTCCGGCATCTGGCTTACGATCGCCCCGGAAAGGACTTCGCTGATGTCATACATCCGGTCAAAACCGTCCCGGTAAGCGGTATAGGCTGCTTCATAATTTTCATCCGCATAGTTGTCGAAAGTGCTTAATACATCCATTTCATGCGCACGGATGGCTTCTTCTGCTGCTTCCTGAGGAAGATTCCCCTCGGTAGCAGTATCTAAAAAAGCTGCAAATTCAACAACAAATGCTTCTATTTCTTCTTCGGCATCTGAACGCGCAGCTTCGTCTCCGGCTTTTTCAGCTTCGACAACAGCGTCTGTATAATCGTTATGTCCGACAAATATTTCTCCAAACTGTTCTGCTCCTTCTTCTCCATAGATTGGCTCAAGAGCTGTTACCATATCCATTGAATTCTGGAGAAGAGCTTCTTCAACAGCTTCCGCATCAGGTGCTTCATCATATGTCTTCTGCATTGTTTCTACGGCTAGAACGAAATGCTCCGACAATAGATAATCCAGGTCTGCCCTCAAGTCAGCGGCAGGAGTAGATACATTGGGGCGCACCTCGTGATCAGCCGCCATTGCCGTTGATGGAAAAAGTACGAATGCTGCGCAGGATGCGAGTATGGTTCTTTTCATTTTCATTATCTGTTCCCCCTTCTCGATCAAATTTTTGCTTTCTTAACCTGATCAACGCAAAAAGAAGGAAGAAAGATCACTTTTATTAATAAAATTTCTGCAGGCCGGTGGATCTGAATACATCCATGCCAGGTTTAAACGAACGAAAGGTTATTCGTTTTCCTGTAAATAGAGAAACTCACTTATTCCATAAAACATGTTAAAGAACTGCTCCGGATTTGTACGGGGATCACGGTAATTGCGGTTGATTTCCAGCTGCACAGCTTCTGTATTCAGCTCATTTCTGCTGAAGTGGGCGATGGTTCCGGAATAGCCTGCAGTAAACGTATGATTTTCGTAGACGTCGTAAATGCCGTGGGCTCTCAATGATGACATTAAGCTGTTCACTTTTTCGGGAGAAGCAAGACTCCCGCCGTCTGTCCCTGCATCAAGATCAAAATCCCGGTACCTTGCTGCTCCGTGAAGGTCAATGACAAGATTTATATCATTGGCCCGGATATGTTCCGCCATCGTTTCTTTAAAAGCAGTCGTATTGTAATAATTGGAATCGATTGATTTGCGTGTGGTATACATAACATTTACGTCCAGATAATCGTGCAGCATTCTGGCAATGGCCCCGGTATATACTTCGGCCACTTTCGGCATATTTTCTCTTAAGTGAACAGTGGTATGCGGAGCGGTCACCAGAATACGGCTGTCTTCCGCTTCAAGGAGGTGGAAGTCTTCTTCCTCTTCCGTTGCCCCGTGATAATTATTTTGTGCAAAAAATGCTTCATGTTCAAAAACGCGGGTCATAAAGGAGCCGTCTCCCCAGTCGCTCAAAAGTCGATTGGAAACCGGAGAAAAGGATTTCCCGCGCTCCGCCTGCTGCTGAAGGACAGCCTCTTCCAGCTTTTTTAATGGCACAAGGGTGTGAAAGCCGGAACCGATAGAAGAAGTCAGTTCATATAGCTGCCGCTCCAGACGTTCTACCGTCTCCCTGCTGCTAAGATCCGACGTTTCTGTTTCAAGCCAGAAATGTTGGAGAGAGGTATTCGCTTCTTTATTTGATCCTGCTGCTTCCCAAAAGATGGAACGGATAAGAAAAACGGAAAATTCGGCCCTGGTTACATTGTTCGCCGGTCTGAACGTGCCGTCCGGATAGCCGGAAGTGATGCCGGATCCGGCAAGACGACGGACAGCGTCGTACGAATAGCGTTTCTCAGGGAGGTCATTAAAAAACATGGATGCTTCCTGCAGGGCGTAGGCACGATCGATTAAAACAGCCATCTGTTCTCTTGTGAGTGTTTGATCCGGCCCGAAACGACCATCAGGAAAGCCATTCATAAATCCTGCTTCAGAAGCGGAGGCGATCGCTTCTCTGGCGAAGCTGTTTTTACTTACATCAGGGAATGCGTCTGGATTTTCAGGCTCGGGAAAGTCGAGCACCCGGTCAAAGAATACAGCAGCTTCCGCTCTAGTCAGAGAATTCTGCGGACGGAAAGTTTTGTCTGGATAACCGGAAGTGATGTCGAGACTTTCCATTAAGGAGACTTCGTAATAAAACCAGTCGGATTCTTTCATGTCGGGAAAAGGGGAAGCAGCGGACGCTGAACCGGCAGGGTAGAGAATCGTTAAAGCAAGCAGGGCTGGCAGGAATATTTTCAGATTATGTATCAACGTATTTCCTCCTGTATGTTTTATCATGGCGGTCTATTTAAATTAAAGCTGTTTTAAAGCTGTTGTTGATAAATACAGAAAACTCCGCTTCAACCCGGCAGGCCTGCCGTGGAGGAGCTTTCCGGGTAGGACTTACGCCCTGCGGGATCTTGCAATCTCTTTCTTCCACGGGCATGTTTCCGCTTCGTTTTCATTTTCCAATACAGTAAGCCCGCTGGTTGAATCAAGAATGTACCAAGGTAAAAAACAGTGCCAGGGTAGAGACGCCTGCGGAAAAAGAAAGCGGGAAGATCCTCCGGGACGCAAGGGAAGCCGCATACTTTCTCCGCGGCAGGCAGAGGAGGTGCAGGCACTCCAAAAAAAACCAACACAGAGCTTTAACAAAGCCAAGATTAAAAGAAGAGGATCGTTCTGATTTTTTAACTATAGTGAACAATTTTTTCATCAGCAACCTTTCTCTTCTTTGCTGTTATCATTATAACAAATTTACATTATAGTGAATTATCCGATCGGGAAATCACTGAAATCAGCTGGTTTTGGAGCGGGCTGTGCAGGAGCTGTCTTCCGGGCAGGTTTTTTTACGCCCGGAGGAATCTTCCAATCTCCTTCTTCCACGGGCACATTTGCGCTTCGTTTTGATTTTCCAATACCGAAAGCCAGCTGGTTGAATCAAGAATGTACAAAGGTAGAAACCACTGCCAGGGCAGAAACACCTGCGGAAGGCGATAGGATCCTCCCGGCCGTAAGGGAAGCCGTATGCTTTCTCCACGGCAGACGGAGGAACCGCAGGCACTCCAAAAATAACACGGAGCTTTAACAGAGACCCTCATGCAGGATGGCTGCACCATGAGGCATGAAAATGGTCTTCTATAGGAATGGACCTTTTTCTTAATACCGTTGGAATCAATGATTTTCAGGAACGGGGTTTCTCTATGAGAAGGCAGCTCCTGATCTGGCTTTTTACCGTAAGCTGGAGTGGACATGGGGCGACTCCGGGGCGATTGAAGGACGAGCACCACCCCTCCCGAGCACAGGGAGGACGGAATTAGCTGAGGCCGGCCCTGCGCCCCCATGGAAGCGAAAGCGCCCGTTCATCGCTTTAATACTTTATTTTCAAGGCAGCCAAAAATAAAACAGCCCTCTCCTCCTTAATTACGAAGGGATGAGGACTGTTTTTTGGGGAAAAATTTTATGCTTCCTGACCTCTTCTGCGTCCCAGTATCAAAGCTCCGCCTGCTAAAGCTGCCAGCATTCCAATCAATGTGAAGAGCGGAGCGGTTGAAGCGGTGGCGGCCATTTCGTTGCCTTCCTCATCATTATCGCTGCCTGCGTCCGCATCGTTGTCCGTTTCATTCATATCGTTATCTTCTGCTTTTGTGTCTTCCTCCATTATCTGCCCGCGGATTTCTCCAGCCGGATATTCATCTGTATGCACATTGACATATAATCCTTCACCTGTCATAGCCTCCAGCAGTTCATCCCATGTCATGTCGCCCGCCAGGTCATCTTCTCCGAATGTTCCGGAAGCAAGCTCACCATCCACATCTTCAGGCTCCTGTTCCCCTCCAAGAAAATCAACTTCGACGGGACCATCTTCTCCGGCCTCTCCGCTGTGAATGTGGGACATTGTCACTCCTTCCATTCCGCTTACTTCTACCGTGTAAGTCACTTCTGTCTGCTCGGCGTTAAGTTCAAACTCCGCATGCCCGGAACCGTCACTTTCTACGTCGTGAACTTCCTGCTCTGCATCCAAATCAGCCGTAAACATTGCGCCTTCATGAGAATCAGCCGCTGCGGAACCCATCCATCCTGCAAAGGCTAAAACAGTGGCAAAAGATAGAAAAAAGGATTTTTTCATACTTTCCACTCCCGGCTTCATACTCGCGTTTTCAGCGGTAGTTCTATTATACCCGCTGGATAAAAAAGCTATGCCTTTTATTTGAAAATTCAGTTAATTTAAGTGTGTGAATTTCAATCTTATTTGTCATAATCAATTTCCTGAAGTCTTCACAAGACACCGGGGTGGTATGAATAGGCAGAATAGCGTATTTCTATTAACAATTATATTCTTATTTTTCAAATTTTTCTAACAAAACTGGTAGGAATTACTATATGATAAAGAAAATGAGGAATGAATGTGAAAAAGCTATACGGTAGTGTCCAGAAAAATATCCGGGAGGGAAAGCGGTGAAGAAAGTTGATGATATTCAGGCGGAAATAGCTGTCATTATTTTTAATGAAAAAGGAAATGTTCTTCTTCAGAAAAGAGCTGAGGCCGGTTTGTGGGGAGTCCTTTCGGGGAATGTACAGGTAGGCGAAACACTTTCGGAAGCAGCGGTGCGGAAAGCCGAAGAAGAAGCCGGAATTAAAATTATAATTAAAAAGCTTACGGGGGTTTATTCCGATCCGGTCTCTCAGTTGAAGGTAGGACCAGATGGAAAAATTATTCACTTTATTACGAGCTGTTTTTCTGCAGAAACAGCATATGGTGCAGTGGTATCCACTGAAGAACGAAAGAAAGAGATTGCCTTTTTTCATCCGGAAAAACTTCCTGAAGATATTCAGCCCATGCACCCGCAGTGGCTTCAGGACGTTCTATCAGAGCAGGAACAGCCGTTCATCCGCTGATGCAGTGACCTTTTAAATAGGAGAGAATGCCGGTGAATATAAAAGGAGCAATTTTAATACTGCTGATTGGAAACGCTTTTATTTTCGGGATTTCTATTAATAACTTTCTTTACTGGTTTCTTTTCGGCTCCATGGCCGGTCTTTGTCTGGAACATGTCTTTTCTGGAGGACTTAAAACCCGGGGAGCAGAAGGCGGGGTGGAAAAGCGCGCTGTTTTGCCTCAAGCTTTTGTTCAGCCGATGAATCAACAAAAAAAAAGCAGTTAAAGATTCCTCTGCGCTTATATTTGGAAAAAAGAAAGAAACACGCCGCTTTTTAAGCCGGCGTGTTTTTAACATTCATTTTACTGAAAAACGGCTGATTTAATTCATCATAGAGAACGACTTTTATACATGTAGATGAGAGATTACATAATGAGCATAAAGAAATTATTCTTAGAACTATAAAATCTGAAAAGAAGTTTGGAAATAGTTTTTAAACTTTTATAAAGAAATTAAAAATTCTTTTATAAAAGGATTTTATGATAAAAAGCGGGGGAGGAAGCCATTTGACCCTTATGTTTAAAAAAATAGGAAAAAAATCTATTTGAATGGATATTTTATACACCATTGATAAATGAAAGCTGAAGTCTATAATTAGCTATATAACGAACAAACAAGCGAAGCCTGAATGACATCATTTTCCCGGAATATAGAAAATTCAAGTACGTATTATTTATAAAGGAACCTGCTCATTCGAAGCTGACTAGGAGAAAATCTTTGTTCCAATAAAGTATAAAGATTAAACGGGGAAGAAACAGGGATAAAATTAAAGAACGGAAACATCAATGAAAGCGCTTACAAACGTGAGGGCTTCCTGCGCTGAAGATCGGCTGGTGTTTCTTGAATTTTCTGCGGCTTTTAACCGGTGGATAGACCTTTGCGTGCCGCTCAAAGAAATTCGAGTAATGCAGATTTCTGTTTTCGTACCTCGTCCATCCTTTCGTCTAAACCTGAAAAAATGCTGGTGGAGCTCTGAATTTTCGTTGTGAAAACATATATATAGGAGGAGGCAGATTGGTATGAAAGATGATATGATGAAACGAGCAGTATACGAAGAAATGGTGAAAGCCATGAGAGGGATACTGCCTGCAGATGTGAGAACAGTTATTAAAAGGGCAGAGAAAAATTCCGATACAGCGGCTGTACTTCCTTTTTGCATGTATTATTTTTACCCTTATAAATGGCAGGAATATTCCCTGCATGGAGAAAGCACACTTCCCGCTGTTTTAAACTATGCTACTTTTATCGCCCTGGATTATCCTTTTATGGATACGGATCCCGGTATTAAAAGATTTTTTTACGGGGCGTCGCATATCACTCCATTACCAGAGGAAGAAAACAGTTCTATGCAGCTTGAAGAGTGGACGATTTTAATTTACCGGAAATATTGTGATCTTGTGAAAAGAGCAGAATATATTGAAAAGAGACTGGCTGGAAGCAACGTTTCTTCTTTGGCTCATAAACGCGAGCAGCGGAATGAGCTGATGCAGAAAAAAGCTCAGCTTTAGAGCGAACTGAAAAAGAGCTGGTACATAAGAGAAAAAAGCCAGCCTGTTATCTATCCTTTCTATAGTGAGAAGGGGACGGGGGAAACTATTAAAGGATGGATGTAAGATGATTAAGGGTACAGTAATGGAAAAATTAGGACAAGATTATCTGGAGAAAAGAAATGAAGAAACATTTATCCGGGTTGATGATACGCTGGCAATTACCGTTTCCACCTTTGTATCCATGTTCGGTGATTCAGAAATGACTTATTCCAGCCTGGCTGTAAATGAAAATACGACTGACGCCTGGTTGGAAATCTTTAAAAGATGGAACGAAGAAGGTATTCTTCCTGACTGATTATTTTCCTAAATAAATGCTTCACGCAGCTTTTTGGTGCTGTGATTAAGTGAAATTTTGTTTTCAGCCGCCCTCAGTCCTGCGATCCCCATTCAATTTCTATAAAACCGATGAGAACATATAAAACTTCGGGGAGAAAAATACCGGTTTAATCAGGGAATTCTGGGAGCTGCAGAGTTCCCTGTTTTTATTTTTATATCATCTTTTGTTCAAATCTGTGTTAAAGCTGTTGTTGATAAATACAGAAAACTCCGCTTCAACTCGGCAGGCTTTCTCCGCGGCAGGCGCAGGAGCCGCAGGCACTCCAAAAACAACACGGAGCTTTAACAGATACACGCATGCATGATAACTGCACCATGGAAGAATGAAAATGGTCTTCTATAGGAATAGAGTTTTCCCTCTATCCAGTTCAGAATGGCCTTCTTTATTACAGATCCTTCTCTGTCTTTTTTAACGTAAGCTGTAGAGGACATGGGGCGACTCCGGGGCGGTCAAGGACGAGCCGAAGATCCATTCCGCCCGACGGAAGGGAGGACGGAATTAGCTGAGGCCGGCCCGCCTGGAAAGCGTCCCCATGGAAACGAAAGCGCACGTTCATCGATTTAATACTTTATTTTCAAGGCAGCCTAGTCCAAAAGCGTAGAATGGCTGAAAGAAGGGAAAGGAACAGGAGAAAATCATTTATCAGGGAGGCAGATTAATTTGAATAAAAGAAGCATAGGAAGTGCACTGTTGATCGGAGCGCTTACCATTTTCACATTTGTATTGTGGCCGGCGAAAAAGGCTGTCTCAAATAAAAGAAAAAACGAAGCAGAAAAGGAAAACTTCCAGCTTGAAGGAGCTTCGATTGCAGATATACAGCTTGCTTTTAAGAAAGAACAGCTGTCCTGTGTGGAACTGACAGATCGTTATCTGGAGAGAATTTATGCTTATGACCAGCAGGGGCCCGCCATTAATGCCGTGAGAATGGTAAATCCCTATGCAAGGGAAGAGGCTGAAAAGAAAGATAAAGAAAGAGCAGCGGGTATAACCGGCGCGCTTCACGGTATACCGGTTATTTTAAAAGACAATATTGAAACCGGGGACGGCATGCCGACAACAGGAGGTTCGCCTGCACTGGCTGCGAATACAGCTGAAGAAGATGCCTTTCTCACAGCGAAACTGAAGGAAGCAGGGGCAGTTATTCTCGGAAAAGCGAATATGAGCGAGTGGGCGTACTTTCTTACAGAAGGAGCGCCAAGCGGCTACAGCTCTATCGGAGGGCAGGTTAAGCATCCATACGGGCCCGAATCCTTTCGGGCAGGCAGCGTCGGCGGCTCGAGCTCCGGATCCGGTGCGGCAATTGCCGCGGACTTCGCTGTCATCGGTATCGGCACAGAAACATCCGGATCGATTCTCAGTCCGGCAAGTGCCAATTCAATTGTTGGTATCAAACCGACGGTCGGTCTCGTAAGCCGCAGCGGTATTATTCCGCTTGCCGGCAGTCAGGATACAGCGGGACCGATGGCGAGAACCGTAGCGGATGCTGCCATTGCACTTGGTGCCATGAGCGGCGTCGATGATAAAGATCCGATTACAAAAACGAATAAAAACAAAGACTTAACTGATTATTCCTCCTTTCTGAAAAAAGAAAGCCTGCAGGGAGCTAGAATCGGTGTTGACTATTCTTTTCTTAGTGAAAAAGGAAAAGAGGAGCGGCAGCTGATTGAAAGGGCCATTGAAGATATGGAGGATCAGGGAGCGGTCATAAAAGAAGTGGAGATTCCAAATGAGTCCTTTGAGTCTCTTGTGCTGTGGCACGAACTGAAACAGGATTTAAACGCATACCTGCGGAAGACACCGGAGCAGGTGCCCGTGTCTTCCATTGCCGATGTGATTGCTTTTAATAAAGAAAAACCGCATGAGCGGATGCGGTTCGGGCAGACGCATTTTGAAAAAGCCGAGAAGCTGAGCGGCGACGCGGAAGACCCTGAGTATGTGAAACACCGCCAGACCGACCTGCGCCTCTCAACTACGGAGGGGCTGGACGTAGTAATGCAGGAGGAAAAACTCGACGCACTGCTGTTTGAAAACAACCACGGGGCTGCTATGCCGGCGAAAGCAGGCTATCCTTCGATTACTATACCGGCCGGCTATACGTCGGAAGGCATGCCGGTAGGAGTAACACTTACCGCCCAAGCATACAGTGAACCACGGCTTATTGAACTGGCCTACTCTTATGAACAGGCTTCCAACAGACGCCGGGCGCCCCAGTTGGTTTAAAGCAATGAACGTTAATCAATGATCTTCGGGAAGGATCCCTCATATGGAAGCTGTCAGCATCGTAAAAAAAGAAGTCTATTTATTCTATTCCTTGTATTTTCTCCTCCGCTTACCAGCGGAAGCCTGCCGTGGGGCTTGTCTTCAGCTATTTCCAATGCCTGACCGTATTGGAAAGGATCTTCAGACGGTGCTTTAACCCGACTGGCGTCCCCGCCGGATACGGCAGAGAAAATCACCTTTTTTATAGGAGAAACCTATAGTACGCTTGTTTTCGCAGAAAAGTCTTTTTTTGTTCAGATGCTGGAGCTGTAGAAGGTTGACTCCGGAAGGATGATTCTTTGTTTTATGAAAGGCAGGTCAGCTGAGAGCGTTCCCTCCGGAAAGCGACTCTTTGAAAGCGGAAGCAGCCGACTGTCTACTTATACAGAAAAATCACTTTGTAAACAGCCAAAAGCCGTGACGATTTTTCGTCACGGCTTCTTTGTATGGACGAAGCATCAGAGCGGCTTCGTTCGTTTTGGTGCTGTCCGGGCACTGTGCTTCTTCATTAAAAAGAGGCTTAGGGTTCCATTTCGGCAGTCCAGGAGAGACTTTTTCTCGAGTTGAAATAATATGGAATATCGACAGAGGTAAAAGGAGGGAACCGTGAACGGCTGTATAGCATATTTTGCACAGAACATTTACAGAAGAAATCCTTAAGGATATGATAAAAGAGTTAAGCAGAATACATCGAAGTAAAACAAACTATATAAATTGAACTTAATATTTATTTAGATAGAGGGTATGACCACGACAGCGATCTTCTCTATCGAAGGAAAGAAGGGTTTATCAATTTTAACGGCAGAACGTACCTGCAGGAAAACACAAAAGGAGGACAGGCCGCTGCAGGACCCATGGGGCGAAGAAGGACGATCTCCACCTGCCCGACCATAGGGAGGAAGGGATTAGTTGAAGACGAGCCCCGCGGAAAGCGTCGGTCTGAAGTGGAAATCATTCACCATGTTCGGAAATCCCTCTCTTACAGCGACTTATGAAATTGATTCATATATTATAATAATTTCTCTGAAACATACTGTTTGTTAAGGAATGGCCTTATAGGAGACCAAATTCTATGCTTAGAGTTTTTAAACATATTGACTGAGTCCATAAGTTCGATCATGGAAGGTGCGCTCTATATACTTTTCGAGAAACCCTGTCTATATTAGGAAAGACGAA
The DNA here is from genome assembly GCF_008014775.2 of Alkalicoccus halolimnae. Classification (GTDB taxonomy): domain Bacteria; phylum Bacillota; class Bacilli; order Bacillales; family Salisediminibacteriaceae; genus Alkalicoccus; species Alkalicoccus halolimnae. The sequence goes on from NZ_CP144914.1 coordinate 268,954, forward strand.
AAAGAAACGGGAGGTGCTGAAGTGATGAGAAATATTCTGGATCTGCCCGAAAATTATGGGAAGGGGGCGGTGAGGCAGGACGTTACGGCGGGTATAACGGTACTGGTCATGCTCATTCCCCAGAGTATGGCTTATGCTATGCTCGCCGGGCTGCCTCCAGTCATGGGACTGTATGCCTCCATTATTCCGCTGATTATTTATGCTTTATTCGGGACATCCCGTTATCTCGCTGTAGGTCCGGTGGCGATGGCTTCCATTTTAGTGTTCAGCGGCGTCTCCCAGCTGGCAGAACCGATGTCGGGCGGCTATATTGAAATGGTCATCCTCCTCACGTTGATGGTGGGCGGTATCCAGCTGGTCCTTGGATTATTGAATGCCGGCGCATTAATGAAGTTTGTATCTAAAAATGTCATAGCCGGATTTACTTCTGCTGTGGCAATCATTATTGGATTAAGTCAAATCGGGAATTTATTAGGGGTGGACGTTTCCGGACAGAATCAGGCTGCGGGCCTGATAGCGGAACTCGGAAGCCGGATACAGGAAACGCATCTGATGACGGCAGGACTTGGTGCAGCCGCACTGCTCATTCTAATAACGGGCAAGAAAATAAAAACCAGACTGCCTGTCCCTCTTCTTGTTGTGACGGGCGGAATCGTTTTCGTCTCTATGCTGAGGCTGGACCAGACTGGAATGGAGATAGTAGGAGAGGTGCCTGCCGGGCTTCCCGGATTGGAACTGCCTGTCTTTACATTCTCAGCATTCCAGCAGCTGCTTCCTACCGCATTAACGATTGCGTTTATTTCGATGATGGAATCGCTGGCTATTACGAAATCCCTTGCAAAAGAAAACGAGCCTCCGATAGACGTGAATAAAGAACTTCGGGCCATTGGATTGTCGAACGCGATCGGCTCTCTCTTTTCCGCCTATCCGGTGACCGGAAGTTTTTCCCGAAGTGCGGTGAATGCCGGGGCAGGAGCGGTTTCAAAGCTTGCAATGCTTATCACAGCAGCCGGTGTAGTGGTCACTATTCTGTTTATGACGGAATTATTTTATTTTCTTCCGCAATCGATTCTGGCAGCCATTATCATTGCCTCAGTAGCCGGGCTCGTGAATTTCTCCTCGCTTTCAGAAGCGTGGAAAGTTAAAAGAGAAGATGCGTGGGTCTGGCTGACAGCCTTTACTGCAACACTCGTGATTGGTATTCAATGGGGGCTGCTGATCGGTGTTGTAATTTCCCTCTGTCTGCTGATTCACCGGATTGCGCATCCGCATATCGTCGAAGTCGGCTGGAATCCGGCCTCTAAAACGTACCGCGATCTTGAACGATTTCCCGGCGGACTCGTTATTTCTCCATTTGTTCTGCTGCGTATTGACGGACGTATCCATTTCTCGAATATGCAGTATGTAGAAAACATTCTGCTTGAGAAAATTCCACACGAAGATAAGAAAGTCATGATTCTCGATATGGGTGGAGTAAATGATATCGATACATCCGGAATCGAAGTCATTGAGAGGGTGTTTTACCGCATGAAAGAAAAGGGAAGCGACGTTTATTTCGCGAGTCTTAAAGGGCCTGTCCGTGATTCCCTCCGTCATTCACGGATGACTCAGCTGTACCCGGAATACTTTACGATGAGATCGATGGATCAGGTTGTTCAGGATAAAAAGCCGGATATTGATTATATGATATAAACCTCGTTTGTTCGGCATGCCGATACACCAAGGGCTGCAATAATTATATTCCTGCCATCGGAATTGGTGAAATGGGAAGCACGACAGGCAGAAGTGGCAGCATGTCTATTTATCCCGCGGTATTTCGTTAAAAGAGGGATAGCTCTGTGGTCCTTATTTTTATCATTCTTATTAGTATTGTTATTCTCGATCAGTTCGTTAACAGAAAGCTGATAAAAAATATGATATACAGCTCCCTAAAGAAGGAAGGCGGTATATCCATCTGAAGCGGAAGTTATGTACAATATTCGGTTTTTGCCGTGTTGATTTCTGTTATGAAAATGATTCAAATATGAAAAAAGGCTGAAACGCTGGTCGATCGCGTTTCAGCCTTTTTATATCCATAAAAGATCCATCGCGTTACATTCCTCAGGATTTTCCACGCAGCTAACATTATTCTCAGAACAATGTTATCAAGACTCCAGCCGATGTGAAAAGCAGGCGGATCTCGAATAAGATCTGCGAAATATCAGAAGAAGGAAACTGATTAAAAGAACTATTCTACAGTTTTTGTCCCTTTTTGAAGAAATCCATGGCCGCTTTGATTTCTTTTAAATATTCCGACGCAGTTTCGTACTGATCGGTCACCACGCTGACAAATAAAATATCAATTAAGTGGAGCTGGGCGAGACGGGAGGAGGTGGCTCCGCTTCGAAATGGAGCGGGCACTTCTCTTGTAGCTGAGATGAACAGCGGGATCGATGCTGTATCTGCAATGCTGGAATTGCCGTAGCGAGTGAGGCTGATCGTTTTTGCCCCCCGTTCTTTAGCAAGCTGCATGATTTTAAGTGTTTCAAACGTTTCGCCGGAAAAAGAAATACCGAAGACGACATCATTTTCACCGACATTAGCGACATACATGGCCGCGTTATGAATGTCAGTAAAAGAAGAGACAGCTTTGTTCATGCGCAGAAATTTCTGCTGGGCGTCCTGAGCAATAATACCAGAGGCTCCGACGCCGAAAAAATGAATTTTATCGGCCTTCTGCAGAGCTTCCACAGCCTGAGCGAGAGCTTCATAGTTAACAAGTTCCGACGTTTCTTTCAGCGCCTGCAGGGCATTGTTCGTCAGTTTTCCTACAATTGCCTGCTGGGTTTCTCCGGGTTCGATATTACTGTACTGAATGGCCGGGGACTTCTGCAGGTCTCCGGAAATGCGCAGCTTTAAATCGGGAAAACCTGTCAGACCGAGTGATTTGCAGAGCCTTATGACAGCTGCACTGCTTGTGCGGCTCTCTTCACCGAGTCTTGCTGCTGTCAGGCTGATAGCACTGTGAGGATTATTAATAATAAATTCTGCTACTTTTTTCTCGGAAGGGGGGAGTTTGTGCATGATTTCATTTAACATAACCAATCCCCCCGAGAAGGAATTACTGCTCACTATAAATCCATTCCTCCTTTTCTGTGGTGATTTATCCTTTAATGGCACCTTCCGTCATCCCCTTTGAAATACGGCGTTGGAAGATTGCGTATAAGATGATGATCGGAATAATCGCAATAGTCAAGCTCGCAAACAGGGTACCCCAGGCATTTGTATAAACGGCTTCCCTGCTGATGAAGTCGACAGCAAGCCCAAGCGTATAATTTTCTCTGGACTGCAGGAAAATCAGTGCCATAAAGTATTCATTCCAAAATTGGATCGCGTTCATAATTGTAACAGTAATGATGCCTGACATGGAAAGTGGGGTGATTATTTTCCATAAAATACCATATGGGGACATGCCATCGATAGAAGCGGATTCCTCGAGTTCCTTTGGGATGGAGCCCATAAAAGTCGTTAAGACAAAAATGCTGAAGGGCAGCTGGGAAACAGCATAAACAATGGCAAGACCAAATAAATTATCGAGCATGCCAATGCGCATCAGCAGGAAAAACAGAGGGATCCAGCCTAGTACCATCGGGATCATCATAGCGGAAATATACAGGTTGAAAAGAAGGGTACTGCCACGGAATGTCAGGCGTTCAATCGCATAAGAGGTAGGTACCGCCAGTATTAGAGCGATCACAGTACCGAGCACAGTAACAAATAGACTGTTAAATACGCCAAGGTCAATATTATAGTTGTTCCAGGCATCGAAAAAATTCTGGAAGTTAAATGATTCAGGGAGGCCCCACGGATTTGCATATATTTCAGCGTTTGTTTTAAACGAACCGAGGATCATCCATATGATAGGATACAATACAGCAAGGGACCAGAGAATTAAAGGAAGCCGAATGCCGATACGGGTAAGCATGTTGCCTTTTGGTTTTTGTTCCACTCTTTTAACCTCCTTAGGACCTTAAGCACGACAAGCATTTTAAATGAAAAATCTTGATAGGAATGCGGAGCTTTTCGTCTGACTCGTATTCAGCATTCCCTCAGAATGAAGAATATCTAATACTGCACTTTTTCCCGTCGCAGCAGTCTCTGCAGGAGAAAGACAGTAATCAGGGAAAGCACGAGAATCATTACACCAATCGTCGCTCCGTACCCGAAATTGTACTGCTCGAAAGCCTGCTGATAAAGGTAGGATCCCATGACGTGCGTGGAGTTGTTAGGTCCGCCGCCTGTCATGATCTGGACGATGATGAACGAGCCGTTTAACGTTGTAATAACAATGTATAAAATGGAAACTTTGATCTGCGGCCATAAGAGCGGAACTGTCACTTTCCAGAACTGCTGCCATTCACTGGCTCCGTCGAGTTCGGCTGCTTCATAATAGCTTTTTGAAATCGTCCCGATACCGCCCATCAGCATGAGCATGAACAGACCGATACCGGCCCAGATCGAAGGAAGAACGATTGCCGGCAGCGCCCATGTTTCACTTCCGAGCCACGGTCTGGTGAGATTTTCGAGTCCTACGGCTTCAAGCCCGGAGTTGATGAGTCCAAGGCTCGGATTATAGATGAACATCCACAAAATACCGATAACCACGACCGACATAATATTTGGGAAGAAAAAAATGATGCGGTAGAAAGGAGCTTCTTTAATTTTCATCTGCATAATAGCGACTGCAAAGTACATGGCGAGTACCATAATGCCGAATACTTTCGTTATCACGAGAAAGTAATCGTGCAGGATGGTTCTTGGAATAATGCCATCATTAAGCAGGGTGATATAGTTGCTGATGCCGACGAATTCTCTGTCTGCAGCGGCTCCGGACCAGCTGAAGAAAGAGAAATAGAGGCCGCTGAGCAGTGGGTACAGCGTGAAAACAGCAAACAGTAAAAATGTCGGAACTAAGCAAAAAGCTAAAAATAAATACTTTTGTTTTTTTGTCTGTACCATTTTAATCCCTTCTTTCCAAGGAGGATCAGCAATTGTTGGAGTATGTAATAGTGATTAAAAAGGGATGTAAAAGCAAAGACGATACTTTGCCTTTACATCCCGGCTGACCTTTGGGCCGCGGGGTTATTCGCCCCGGTATTCAGCTGTAGCGGCTTCTGCTTCTTCCGTAAATTCTTCCACGCTGATGTTTCCGAGCATAAGTGCTGTCAGGGAGTCACCAATAGGCGTTTCCAGGTCGGCACTCATCGGATGCGGACGGTTGTAAATCTGCACCTGATCCGGGTCATTGATCATTTCATTGGCTTCGATCAAATAGTCGGGAACATTTTCATTTTCGGAAAGGTCTACACCTTGGAGGTTCATGATGGCGCCGGTATGTTCAGAGAAAAGTGTCGCATACTCCTGCGTGAAGACGAACTCCACGAATGCTTTTGCTGCGTCCGGATTATTGGCATTTTCCGCTACAGCAAGTGGACGGAGGTCTGGTACGATGGCATACGGTTCGCCTTCATCCTGCATTGGAGATGGAATAAAACCAAAGTCAAAATCCTCCGGTGTGTCATTGGCCATTTCGTTCGGGAGCCAGAAGCCTACTGGAATAAAGGCGTTATCGCCGAGCAGGAAGTTCATCTGTGACTGCGTGTGGTTAAATGCTGCAAAGCCTTCGTCGATGTAGCCTGCTTCCTGCATTTCCGCCACTTTTTCCATCTGTGCAACGACTTCTTCACGCTCCCAGACTCCTTCTGCTCCAGTAACGATATCGGCAAGCAGCTCGTCCCCGCCTGCTGCACCGAAGGCAGGAGTGAGCACGCCTCTTAAAAAGTAATAAGGATGCTGGCCGGTCGTGACGAATGGATCAATTCCTTCATTATCCTGAATGTCTCCCATCGTGCTCATGTAACTGTCAAAGTCTGCAGGTACTTCATAGCCTTCTTCTTCAAATTTAGCGCTGTTATACCACGTTCCCCACGTATCAAACACGAGTGGCAGCGTGTAAATCTGTCCGTCATACGTGGCTGGATCTACGATAAAACTTTCCGAAAGCTGCTCTCCATCAGCTGTCTCTACTTCCCCGAGCCAATCGGTCAGATCCATCAGCTGTCCGTCTTCAACCATCTGGGTTTCGCTCGAGCCGGCACCATCTATATACACAACATCAGGCGGATCATCGGAAACCCAACGTGATCTCATTTCATCGTTCACGTTCGGGCCGGCGTGCTCGATAATCGTAACGTCAGGATATTCCTCCTGGAAATCTTCAATAACTTCTTTCCACCAGGAATCTCCATAACCGCCTACGAAATATTGAATTTCAAGCTCCCCGGATACTTCGCCGCTCCCGCCGCTGTTATTTCCTTCGTTACCAGTGTTTTCCTCGGCATTGTTTCCGTTATTGCCGTTATTCCCGGTATTACCGGTACCGCCGTTATTTTCGTTTTCGGCACCGCCTTCGTTTCCGCCTCCGCAGGCAGCGAGTGTTCCCAACATGACCCCGGCTGAACAAGCTGTGATAAACGTCGTTTTTAATGATCTTTTCAACTTAAATCCCCCTTTATATTAATAAATCTTATTTATGAAAGGCCTGCAGGTCTTTTCAGAAAGGTACAGGCGGTTTCAACAATTGTCAGGCATTCAATTTAGCAAAAGCAACAGCATCGCCGACGAACCCATTCTTCTTTGAAATGGCATGCAGAGCGGCATCTCTTGAAACTCCTGCTTCAAACATTACGATTGCAGGCTTCACCTCCCAATCAGCCGATTGAAGTATCTGCTCTGCCTGTTCGGATGAAGCACTGGTTAATTCCGTAAGAATGTACTTGGCTCTCTCTTTTAATTTATGGTTACTTGCGTGGACGTCGACCATCAGGTTTTCATGCACTTTCCCAAGCTTCACCATAACGGTTGTGCTGAACATGTTAAGAATCATTTTATGAGCGGTAGCCGCTTTCATTCTCGTTGATCCCGTCAAAACTTCCGGTCCTACTATTACCTCAATAGCGCACTCCGCCAGTGGGCTGATGGCTGAATTTTTGTTGCAGGATAGGGAAATGGAGGCTGCTTTTACTTCTTCTGCATACTTTAAAGCGCCGATAGGATAAGGAGTTCTCCCGCTGGCTGTGATTCCTACTACGACATCCCTGCTTGTAAGATGCCTGGCTTTCAGGTCATTTTTCCCCTGAGCTTCATTATCTTCCGACCCTTCGATGGCATTGGTGTATGCTTCATTTCCACCTGCCATGATCGTCTGGACCATTTCCGGCGGCGTCATGAAAGTTGGAGGACATTCGGAAGCGTCAATGACTCCAAGCCGCCCGCTCGTTCCGGCACCTGCATAAAAAAGCCTGCCTCCTTTTTCTAAAGACTGAAAGATTATTTCAACAGCCTGTTCTATTTCAGGTAAGACGCTTTCTACAGCGGGCGCGATTTTTTTGTCTTCGCTGTTGATCAGCCGGAGAATTTCCGGCACAGATAATCTGCTGAGGTTCATACTGTGCGGATTTCTGCTTTCCGTCGTTAACTTGGACAATTCTTTTTCCATCTACTCATCACCTGTCTTTTTGTTTTCTTTGTAAAGCTGGCGGGCCAGCAGGGAAGCACCATATACCGGAGAGGCAGCGGAAGTGCTCAGCACTCCGAGCTTTCTTTCCTGAAGGCCTTTTTCGAAAGAAGCACGAATGACAGGAGAATGAGTAATGACTGAGCCTGTCACGAAAATGGATGTCGTTTTGTTGAATTCGGTACTGCGGACCGAAAGGCTTTTGACGAGAAGCAGCAGTTCTTCGGCAGCCTCTTCTAAAATACTTAAGGCAGCTTTGTCTCCCTTTTCCGCCGCTTCTGTAACAACAGGGGCCAGGTCGGCGATATCCTTTTTATCGGAATTCTGACGGTAAACAAATGAGATGACTTCTTTGAGATCAGCCCATTTTTTCTGCTGCATAATAAGGTCTGTAAGAATTGTCGGTTCGGCACGGCCGTCATAGGCTTTTGCGATATAGTTCAATGCACGAAGTCCGATATGATAGCCGCTTCCTTCATCACCAATGATATGGCCCCAGCCGCCGCTTCGGAAAACTTCTCCAGCCGAATTCCTGGCAACGGCATTGGAGCCGGTGCCGGCAATAACAAGCATCCCCGTTTTTTCATGGGGAGAAAGTGCCCCGTGAAGAGCCATAAACAGATCAGATTCCACAAAAATAATTAAATTTTCTGGAAACTTAAGCTGCAGGCTGACTTCTCTAACGATTTCTTCGGCCAGGCGGCGGTCTTCCGGCCGGCCGGCTCCGGCAAAACCACAGCAGACAGCTGCGGCATCCTCGGGACGGAAAGAAAATTGATTTAATCCATGCTCAAGAAGGTGAAACAGACGTTTTTTCATTTCTTCAGACCCTATGGCCTGAATGTTGGTACCTTTTCCAGTAATAACATGCCTTTCTGCTGTTTCGGACGGAAGAAAATTTTCCAGGCTGTTAAAAAGACAGGAAGTTTTTGTGCCGCCGCCGTCAATTCCAATAACAAATGTCATTTAGTTCCTCCGTCACAGTAAATATAAGTAAATTATAAGAATTTTAAATTATTATGTCAATATTAATATTTAATTTTGTAATAAAATTTTAAAAATTAACCGGAAATTCTGACTTATACGTGCTGATATAAAAGCGTTCGAAATCTTTTTTGGGCAGTAAAACTTTTCTTTTCTGTGCTCATCAGTCAAAACTTACAGTGGAGCTGGATTTCTTTTACTGTTCGATTATAAGAAACCTGCTGCTTTATCTATCGAAAGACATAAAAAGAACTTTTGCGGCTGCCATGATGTCCTGCTTACAGAAAGATAAAAGAAAAAACAAGGCACCTTTGTTGAGTCATAACTTCAGGGAGTATAGACTATAGACAACCTTTTTTCTGTGCGGTAAGCTTTGGAGCTGGTATGTCCATCTTGATTTGTGATTTTGGATAAACAGAAAGATTTCGACGAGAATAAGAAATACAAACAGTCATGCCTTGAATAGAATTGCAGGAGGAAAATTGATGAAATATGTTAAGAAGAATCTATTTGTGTCTTTAATAAGCGCAGCTATGCTCATACAGGGGTTTCCCGGCGGAGGACTGCATATTACAGAACCAACAGTGGAAGATGAAGGGAAAGAAGATCTGATTATTCTGCAGAACGTGCCTCAGGTGGAAGCGAAGGTGGAAAATGACAAGCTTGAATTGGATTCACTTAAGATCCAGGAAGAGGGTCATTTTACGCTCCGTACGAAAAACGTCCGTTGGAGTACTTCCAACGAGAATGTGGCAGAAGTGGATGAAGAAGGTACGGTTACATTTACCGGACGACCCGGGCGGGCGTTTATTGAAGTTTCAGATGGAACATTCAAGGATCGAATCGCTCTTAATAATAAAGAAAATCAGACGACGAGCGGCAGTGAAAACAGGGGAAGTGCTGGTGATGATCCTTCCGAAGAACCTTCGCTAGTGAAAGAGTCAGGGGAGCGCTATAATATTATCAGCCAGACCGTGGAGAGTATGACTTTGGAAGAAAAAATAGGCCAGATGCTGATGCCGGATTTTCGCAGCTGGCAGGGAAGTGAAGTAACTGAAATGCTGCCGGAAATTGAAAAAATGGTGGAAGAATATCATCTCGGTGGAGTGATATTATTTTCAGAAAATGTCGTTTCACCAGAACAGACGGCAGCGCTTGTATCAGATTATCAGGAAGCTGCTGAAAAGTTCGGGCTGCTGATGACGATCGATCAGGAAGGCGGGGTGATTACAAGACTCCAGTCCGGAACGGATTTCCCGGGAAATATGGCTCTCGGGGCGGCACGCTCCAACGAACTGTCCTTTGATACCGGTTCGGCAATTGGAGAAGAGCTGAAGTCTTTAGGTATTAATATGAATATGGCTCCGGTTCTCGACGTGAACAACAATCCGGATAACCCTGTTATCGGGGTCCGTTCCTTTAGTGAAGATTCCGGTCTTACTGGAGACTTGGGTGTGTCGTTTACACATGGGCTTCAGGAGGCCGGAGTGGCTGCCACTGCAAAGCATTTTCCAGGCCATGGAGATACGGACATCGATTCCCACCTCGGACTTCCGGAAGTACCTCATGACAGAGAGCGGCTTCTCGACGTAGAACTGGATCCTTTTCAGAAGGCAATGGACGAGGGTATTGATGCGGTCATGACGGCTCATGTCACCTTTCCGGAAATAGATAATACAACGGTTATTTCTGAAGAAACCGGAGAGGAAACTGTTCTTCCTGCTACTCTATCCCGGCCTGTCCTGACCGGGCTTATGAGAGAGGAAATGGAGTATGAAGGGGTTATTATTACAGATGCGATGAACATGCAGGCAATCCAGAGCCACTTTGGTCCTGTAGATGCAGCCGTGCGCTCAGTCGAAGCAGGGGCAGATATCATTCTTATGCCTGTCGGGCTGGAGGAAGTGGCTGAGGGGCTTGTGGAAGCTGTCGACAGTGGTGCAATGGAAGAAGACCGCATCGAAGCTTCAGTAGAACGTATTCTCGAACTGAAAATCAACAGGGGCGTGATTAAAGAAGAAAATCCGGAAGAAATCGGAGAAAAAATAGATGGAGCCGAACAGACAATAGGCGCTTTAGAGCATGAAATGATAGAAAAAGAAGCCGCAGAACAATCGATCACTCTCGTCAAGAATGAAAATGTCCTTCCGATTGAAGCTGAAGAGGTGGAAAACATCGTCGTTATTGGAGGCAGCTATATGGAACGCTTCGGCAGGGCAATAAGGGAACACCACCCGGAAGCTGCTGTGATCGAGGCTTCCTCCAGCGGAGATTTAACTTCGGAAGAGTGGACAGAAATTGAAGCAGCCGATCAGATTATTATCAGTACGGATACAGCGAATGTTACGCAGCGTGCTCCAGGCCATACTCAAATGACATTGGTTCGTGAAGCTGCATTAAGAGGAGATGCTTCTGTCACAGCGGTCGGGATCCGTAATCCTTATGACATTATGGCCTACGAAGAGGAAGTGGATGCCTACATCACTCAATATGGATACAGGACCGCAAGTTTTGAAGCAACAGCGGCCGTTCTGTTTGGGGAAAATGATCCGGTCGGAAAACTTCCGGTTACTATTCCTGATTTGGATGGAAATACGTTGTACGAATTCGGACACGGACTGACCTATTAATTACAGAAAAGTGGATTGCCGATCATGCCGGTAATCCACTTTTCTAAAACGGCATTACTGTAAAAACCGAACAATATACAGACCTCTGCTTCAGATGGACACTTTCTCAATAATAAAGAAATTACTAAAAAAGATTTTAGTTTAACTTTTATTAAATCGAATGATTTTCATAAGTCGCTGTAAGAAAGGGATTTCCGAACGTTGTGAATGATTTTCACTTCAGACGGACGCTTTCCACGGGGCTTGTCTTCAACTAATTCTTCCAGTGCTGTACACTGGAAGAATGGATTTTCAGACTTCGCTTAATCCCGTCGGAGTCGCCGTCTGTCGTTTCAATCATCCGACTTGATATACGAATATTTATATTATTGTTTGATAAAATGTTCGTTAAAAAACTTAAAAAATGTATTATGAAATTCATTCAATCCAGTTATAATCTTATAGATATTGAATCTATGAACCTTTTTGATAAAAACAGGGTAGAAGAAGAATACAAAAAGTTCATTACAAGAACCGCTCTATTTTATAGGCTGTCCAAGCCTGAAGCAGAAGAGTTTTTGAAGAGAGGAAACAACTAGGTTTTCCGGTAAGGCATTCATTACTTTGCAGAATGTGCCACTATCGCAGGATGATCTGAAACGAAAATAGAAAAAGAGGCATTTCCACCCCTGCAGTGAATACAATGAAAAATTCATAGACAACAGCTTCTGTTCAGAAGGAAAATCAGCGTGAATAAAACTCTCTGGAGATTTAGTCGGGGAAGGAGGGCTACAGGTGTTTATTTTATTGTCTTACTTATGGAACAAGTGGGTTATAGCGGGAGGTCTGGTGCTCGCGGCGGCGGGTGCTTTGTTTGGAATGATCTATATTTTTCAGGAAAGGTTAATTTTTTATCCTCAGGGGCTCAGCGGTGAAGAAGCAGAGCAGCTTGCCGCCAATGATGAAGAAGTGGAGGAAATGGCTTTTCAAAGCAGTGACGGTACGATTCTTCACGGGTGGCTTCTCCAGGCTTCTGAAGAGAAAGATGACGGAGGCTTACTAATTTATTACGGAGGCAACGGAGAAGAGCTTTCCGGACAGATTCCAGGTATGAAAGAAAACCTCCCGGAATGGTCCGTCCTGCTCGTGAATTACCGGGGCTATGGGAAAAATGAAGGGAGTCCCCGCGAAGAGAAACTTTACAAGGATGCTCTGGAAATATTTGATGAAACGAAAAAGAGGTATCCGGATAAGCAGGTGGTGCTGATGGGAAGGAGTATCGGCACGGCTGTTGCTTTGAAAACGGCGGCAGAAAGAGAAGTGGAAGGAATGATATTAATTTCTCCTTTTGATTCATTAAATGAAGTGGCGAAGCTTCACTATCCGTTTCTGCCTATCGATATGCTTCTGCGCTATTCATTTGATTCACTGAGTAGGATCGAAGAAATTAACGCACCAATTCTTGCCATGGCAGGCGGAGAAGACGGGATCATACCGGAAGAAAGAACCCTCCGCCTGCTTCAGGAGTACGAAGGGACTCTGCATTACGAAAGGATAAGCAGGGGCGGACATAATGATCTTCATTTCTATCCGATTTTCTGGGATGCGATCAGAGAGTTTTTATCCGAAAGGGAATAATTCTTCCGTGTGAATGAATTTCATAACAGCAGTCCATCCTGCCCAGAAAGTTTAGTCAAGGAAAAGAAAGCCGCTGTTTACAGAAGCGGAAGCTAAAAAGGGATTTAACATTTATAAATGTTCTATTTTCAAGGCGGCTTTCTTAAAAGCATGTCTGCTAACAATTCATCTGCGGGGAAGAAGGATCCAGCTGCATGAGCTCGATTCTGTTGCCATCGGGGTCTTTCAACCAGCACTGCAGGTTATTATCCTTGCCTCTCGCAGGCTCAGCATCGAGAGTAATGCCCTGCAATTTCAAGTGAGCTGCAGTTTCATGAATGTTATAAACTTCCAGGCAGAGATGATGAAAGCCTATAGGCTGTTCTCCTTCTTCAGGCTTCCGGCGTCCGCCGTGAAAAAGTTCAATAAACTGCCCTGGGGCCACTTTAACGTATTCGATCCAGGGCTTCTGGTTGTCATCCTTTATCTCAAATACTCTTTCGAGGCCAAGAATGTCACAGTAAAATTCAAGGGACTTTTCCATGTTGAAGACGGTCATAGCCATGTGGCCTATTCGTTTAATCATATGATCACCCTCCTGTATGTATCATTCCCATAATTAAAGAAATTACACAGCATAAAAGGCCGTCGGGGAAATACTGAATAGGAAGGTTCAAATTTTTCTTAAAATAACTATATATACTGAACTTATTATTTATAAATTTCTCTCCTATCAGCCGTCTTTGTATCATTCGGGACGATTCCCTGCTCGTCTTCCGCTGTTTTCGCAGGAAATCCACTCACGAAGAGACCTTTAGAAAGTGCTTATTTCCCTCCGGAGCCGCCACCCTTTCCACGTCGACTGCGAGTAACAACCTCAGGAAGGAGGGGACTGCTGAGTCCGGCCCGGAAAGCGTCCCCATGGAAACAGAAGTGTAGGTTCATCGCTTCCATATTTTATTTTCAAGGCAGCCCAAAATAAAAAAAAGGCTGTGCCGCCAATTGATTCACGTGGCAGCACAGCGGGTACCTATTCTTTTTCTTCTTCCTCTTCTTTCTTTTCCTCGTCCTTTTTCTCCTGTTCTTCTTTCCGTTTTTCTTTTCTTTTTCTTTCTGCTTCCTCCTCTTCATTTTTCAACTGTGCCTGGCGGGCCCGCTGACGATAGCCGTAAGTTCCCTTGAGCACTGTTTCTTCATCTTCGAGACCGGCCCCGATTGCCCCGATGACGGTGGCGATCGATGTTACGAGCCAGGCAAGGTAGAAGTAAAAAGCAATATCCGCAGGCCGGCCGATGCCGTTATGGGATTCGAGCAGGTCAGGCGGTATAAACATAAACACCGCAGCTAAAAAGCAGAGGAGAAGTGCTGCGTAATATATAATGACTCCAATGCCTATCGTTCCGAGCGTGGACGCGTTATGAAGCCTGGTGAGGTGTTTTTCCTTCTGTTTATCAGGATTTCTCTCCCACAAACCGTGTGTAATAATCATCCATCCTGTCATCGCTGTCAGAGCAATGACCATCAGTACGAGTGCGCGGATTTCATCGTAGGAGTCAGCCAGCATCCAGACTGTCGGGAAAATCAGCGCGTAGGCTCCGGTAGCAAAAGCGACGGCGATAACACTTTTGAAGGTCGTAACTACTCTCCACGGGTGGTTGGCACGAACCATTCCGGTCGTAACACGTGAATAACCGTTCAGGCGTGGACGAGCCACATAACGGACTTCCGAGTCGTCTTTCTCATCTTCGGATACAACCCGGTATATAGGAGCAAGATACTTAAGCCAGCCTCTTTTGATAAGCTCCCTGGAGCCGATCTTATGAAGGTTTGTCCCCTTTATCGGTTCGAGGTCGGATATCTTTTTGTCTTCCCGATTCCGTGCTTCTTCGGAACTGCCGTGGTGCATTTCGCTCACCAGCTGCAGTGTGGATTCCCGGACACGTCTTAACAGCGGTGCAGCGCCGAGCGACGGCAGGGAAATTTGAGCCATTTTTGAGTTTTCGTCCACTTCCGCAACAAGGAAATGCCCTTTCTTAAACAGCGGCAGGTCAGTAATGGAAATCGTATAATCCCACTCGTGCTCGTCCGTGATCTCTTTCGCCCGGTTCAGAATTTGGGTAGCGTCTTCGACTACGCCGACAAAGGTATCAACTTGAATTTCCACATTCCAGGAGTAGTTGTCATCCACGTAATAAGACAGCAGATCACTAAGCTCGGAAGCGAGCCTGTTGGATAAGTCTGAAGCGGCTTCCGGAGCTGGTATAATACCTACTGTAAGCTCGGGGAGGTCAGAACCTTCCGTGTGACTGTCAGGCATTGATTCTTCTTCTTCTGTTTCCTGGTCCTGTTCACTTTTTTCTTCGTCTGTGTCTACATCGGTTTCTGTACGTTTCTCTTTGTCTTCTTTACCATCTTTTAGCAAGAGATCAGCCCTCCTTTTAAAAATATATATCTTTTATAAAAAATAATATAAGGCAAAAACGTTCTCAACGAAAGTAATGTCATAAAGTACCACATATTCAGCTTCTTTACCCGAAAGCAGGAACAGACAATCCCTTTTTTATTCTATATTGATATCTTTTGTTGAAATCGACCGTTTTAACAGCCAGATACAGACTGGCGTGATAAACGTCAGCAGTCCAAGTACAGTAAAAGCCGCGCCCCAGTGGTAGAAATCAAGCAGAACACCGAACAGCACAGGAGAAAAGATGGTAGCGCTGAAGCCCATCACAGACTGAATGCCGAGAGAGGTACCAACAACGTCTTCATCTGCAATCTCGGTAAGAGAGGTATTATAAATCGGTGAATCGGCGATGATAGCAAACCCATAAATGAAAACAACAGGTAATAGCAGCCAAAGCGGCGCTGCCACGAGCCAGCCGATCACAAGGGAGCAGGCGATGCTGATCCAGATAAAAACATTTATTATTTTCAGCCTGCCGAATTTATCGGAAAGTTTACCTCCGGCGAAAGTAGCTAACCCGCCGACCATAATTACGACAGAGGCTGTCAGGTTTCCGAGTCCTATGGAATTATCTACGCCGCTGGATGCAAAGTAATAAACCATGAATGGACCAATCCACGCCCACATAGCGTAAAGCTCCCAGCAGTGGCCGGTGTAGCTGATGTTGACGAGCAGGTTTTTCTTTGTGAGCACTCTTTTTAAAAGAGCAAAACTTAAACGATTCCCCTGTATCTGAAAGTCGGCGGGAATATGGGAAAAATAAATCATCCCTGCGGCAATCAGGGCAGAGGAAGACGTAATAAAAATAACTCCCTGCCAGCCGACAAGGTTTATCAGCAGACCGGAAACGAGCAGGGAAAATCCGGAACCGACTACAAGGGAGCCGACATAAATCCCCATTGCCGCTCCTCTTTCCCTGGGAGCAGCAATTTGTGCAACGATTTTCATCCCCGGTACATAAATGCCGGCAATGCCTACCCCGGAAAGAAACCGCAGGAGCAGCGCAGACGTAAAGCCTTCAGCAAAAAAGACAAATAAAATGCCGGAAACACCTGCGAGAGCTGCCCCGTACATAAAGGAATATTTCGGATTATATTTGTCGCTTAAAAAGCTGTAGAAAAAAACAGCTGCTACGTAGCCGATATGAAAAAAAGAAACGATAATGCCGGACTGGGTTGGAGAGAGCCCCCACTCTGTTTCTACTATTGGCATGACAGCTGAAAAATTAAACCACACCTGCATCGCCAGAAACTGGGCAATGGCTAATATCCAGAGAAGTCGGTTCAAAGCAGGACAGCCCCCTTAAAAAGTGACAAAGTTAATTGGAAATGAAGAATTCTTCTGCTTATAAGTATACACGTTAAGCAGAAAGGATTCAGACCTGTTTTTCAGGTGACGCCCCTCTGAAGATGAAAAGCGGGAAAAGCATAGAAAAAACTTCGTTCAGGATTTATTACCGCCTTTCTAAAGAAAATAATGGTATAGGAAGGGGCAGCAGGAAAAAGGAAGGCCGAGGCGAATTATATAGTTATATAAATTGAACTTAATATTTATATAGATAGAAGGTATGGTGACGAAAGCGGTTTTCCCTATTGAAAGAATGATGTTATCTTTTTGAACGGCAGAGCGTCTTTGCCGGAAGAACTGAAAAGGAGGACAGGCCGATGCAGAGCCCATGGGGCCACTCCGAGGCGATGGAGGACGAGCCCCACTCCGCCCGACGGAAGGGAGGACGGAATTAGCTGAGGCCGGCCCTGCGCCCCCATGGAAACGAAAGCGGCTGGTTACAGAAACGGAACCTAATTATTAAGTTCAACATATATAGTAAAAGAAAGTCTAAATTCCATAACTATAGAAGAGGAGGGGATGAACGATGAAGTATCGAACACTCTCGGGGAAGTGGGCACTTATGCTCACTCTTGTATTTATAGGGCTGATCTCCGTGAAACTATTTCTGACTCTGCCCCTTCCAACCCCTATCGTTGCAGTTCTCGGACTTGTTGGCTTTGCACTTGGAATCACCGCACTGGTTAAACACGACCGAAGTTTAAGTGTCCTCTTTTCGATCGCTGTAGGATTGATTATTGTAACATGGATCATCGGAAGAATGATGTTTCTTTATTAAGTTATGGTGAACTGCTGGAGCAAATTCTAACTATATAGTTGGCTCTGTTAAAGCTCTGTGTTGTTTTTGGATTGCATGCGGCTCCTCCGCCTGCCGCGGAGAAAGCCTTCAGCTCTCCCTCCCTTGCGTCCGGGAGGATCTTCAAGCTTTCTTTTCCAGCAGGCGTCTTGCCCTGGTCCTGGTTTTTGCATTGTTATATTCTTGATTCAACCAGCGGGCTTTCTGTATGGGAAAATCAAAACGAAGCGAAAACCGCCCGTGGAAGATGGAAACGAAAGCGCTCGTCCATCACTTAACTACTTTATTTTCAAGGCAGCCTAAAAAAATAGGCACTTTAAAAAGGAGGATGACGAATGAATGAACTCATCGAAGTACTGAAAGAACGCTTTGAGAAAAACAGCCACCGTCACCCGGAAGTGATCTGGTCTGATGTCCAGAAGCGGCTGGAGGCGGATTTGGAAAAAGGAAGAAGCCTGCAGGAAATGGAAAAGACCGGCGGAGAGCCGGACGTACTCGGTGCTGCTTCAGAAACGGGAGAATACCTTTTCTGTGATTTTTCCGCTGAGAGCCCCAAAGGCCGCCGGAGTGTCTGCTACGACCGGGAGGCACGCGAATCACGTAAAAAATTTGCGCCTGAAACGAGTGCGGTGGAGATAGCAGAAAACATGGGGATCGTGCTGTTAACAGAGGAGCAGTACCGGAAGCTGCAGGGAGCAGAAAAAGTGGATCAAAAAACGTCGAGCTGGATCCTTACGCCTGGGTCGATCCGGGAACGGGGAGGCGCTCTGTTCTGCGACCGCCGCTACGACCAGGTTTTTGTTTATCACAATGGAGCCGAATCCTATTACAGCACAAGAGGATTCCGCGGCTGTCTGTCCGTGTGATTCTATGGACGTCGTTTTTACTGATTTAAGATATAGGAGCGGGAGCTTTGAGAAGGACATCGGGCGGTAATTCCTGCCGGTGAGTGCGGAAAAGCTGATGTTTTTACAGAAGAACATAACCATTTTGCAAAGCAGAATTCATCTGCACAAAGAGAAAGCTGTTCCATAAGGGTAGGAGCACGGTTTTGCACGGACAAAAGCCTGTTAGACAATTCCCCGTCTAACAGGCTTTTTAACATCTTGTCCGGCTCCGCGCGTGCTTTCCAGGCTGTCTCGATAAACCTTTTGAGACAGCCTCCTCTTTCTATTTGCTGCTGGGTTTCTCCCTAATTGTTCCTTCCAAGAGACCGGTGGAAAACAACCGCGGATTCAGCTCTGGAAGCAGACGCTTTCGGCTGGAAAGCTCCCTGGGGATTTCCCTGTATCAAACCGGCGGCTGCAGCTTTTCCTACTTCCTTTTCCGCCCATGGAGCAATTTCACTGCTGTCAGTGAACGATAATTCACTTCTCTCCAATGCCTCTCCGGTGCTGATTTCGACGGCACGGACAAGCATAGCCGCCATCTCTTCCCGGGTTATTACTTCAGCTGGCCGGAAAAAAAGACCGTCGGCGGTTTCGTACCCATTAATAATCCCAGCAGTGGAAGCTGCATCGACATACGCAGCATACCAGCTTCCGTCTGCTACATCTTCAAATTGTGTCGACCCTGCGGCATGCACTTCCAGATTAAATGCCCGGGTAATGAGCGTCGCGAATTCAGCGCGCGTAACGTCATCATTAGGAGCAAATTCTTCGGCAGAGCGGCCTTCAATGACTCCGGTTTCCACCATGAGTCCGATTTCTCTTTCCGCCCAGTGACCCTCAATATCAGGGAAAGCGGCAGGGACGTTCGTCAGTTCAAGAGCGCGGAAGAATACGATCGCAGCCTGTGCTCTGGAAGCAGGAGCTTTCGGTTCAAAGCTTCCGTCTGGATTTCCCTGAATCAGGCCGGCGCCTGCTGCTTTTGCAACTTCTTCTTTTGCCCATGGAGCGATATTTTCTTCATCAGTAAACGAAACAGAAGCGGCTTCTAATTCCATCTCCATTTCAACAGCCCGCACGATCATAGCTGCCATCTCTTCCCGGGTGATTTCTTCTCCAGGACCAAAGAACAAGCCTTCTGCCGTTTCGTAACCGTTGATGATGCCGGAACTGGCAGCTGCGTCAATAAATGGTGCGTACCAGGCTCCTTCCGCTACATCGTCAAACTCCTGCTCCCCTGCTGCATGATGCTCGAGGTTGAAAGCACGCGTGACTAGCGTCGCAAATTCCGCCCGTGTCACATCAGCGTTTGGCGCAAATTCGGAGGGGGAGCGGCCTTCGATAATGCCCGATTCCACCATAGCTTCAATCTCTTCCTGTGCCCAGTGTCCCTGAATATCCGGGAAAGCGGCGGGTGGGCCCATCGGCTCCTCGGACTGGACGACGGCACTGCCTCCGCCGCGTCTCGTTTCTTCAGTGACAGGGCGGACGATCCCGTCACCAAGAAATTCAATGCCGGTAGCTGCACCAATTCCCTGGACAGCGTTGCTCGGAGTAAAGCGGTGACCCATTGCTTCCCATTCTTCTTTCATGGACTCGAATTCCGTATTCCAGTATCGGGCTTCATAATTGGCCCGGCTGTCAAAGTTGTTCCGCTGGCTGACTCTTGGCTCTCTAAAAGCTTCCGGAAGAGGCATGTCAAAGTCAACGCTGCTTATAATAAGCTGCAGTACTGTCGTTAAAATCGTATCGCTTCCGGGAGCTCCAACGGTCAGCTCAGGATTTCCATCTTTCATTAACAGAGTAGGAGACATACTGCTTAATGAGCGCATCCCCGGTCTAGGATAGTTAGGGTGGGAAGGATCTCCCCCGGGGGTTCTGCCGTAAAGAGCATTGTTCAGTAGAAATCCGTGATTCGGCACAACCATGCCGTTTCCGCCGATAGATACAATAGTTGTCGTATAGCCGGCAACATTCCCATCTTTATCGGTGACGGATAAATGAATCGTCGATTCATCTGCCTCAAGCGTTTCCTGCTCAGCTTCCTGCTCACGAAGCTGTTCTTCATCAATCATTTGTTCTTCTTCCTCAATGGAAGTCGTATTTTCCGGTTCTTCCGGAGCAGTAAAAGACTGGATGGAAGCCGGTACGGCCGGTTCATCACTGCCCGCCTCCCATTCATCTATGAGAATTTCATCAAACGTAATATCCTGACTGCTGGAACCGTCAAAATTAATGGCGCTTAATAGAAATTTTCCCTCTCCGTAGGAAAGCCGGTCGCTGCCGGCAAGGCTGTGATACCCGGTCCATTCATCCGGTTCGCTGTCAGCATCGCTCCACAAATTAAATTTCAAATCATTTCCGTCCACGACAAAACGAACATTATGTTTATGAGTGTCAAGTGGATAATCAAAGCGGGCAATCGTTCTAAATGATGAATCTTTGGCACGCAGTAAAGAAGCTTCTTCTGTCTGCGCGTTAATCTCCAGTCCGTAGCCGTTCTCCGGTATGGAGCTGCCGGAGCGCCAGACGTCACCCTGGAGCCAGAGACGAAGACGCTGGTCACTGCCGGTTTCACTAAGCTGGAACGAAGTATTCAGTTCCGGATTTGCAAATGTCTGCATATTCGCAGTCGCCCGTCCATAGGCACTGCCTCTGCCGTCTTTCCGTTCATGAACAGAAAAAACACCCGTATTGTTATTTATAGTGAATGAAGCGTCGTCAGGGCTGCTTGACGGCCCTGTATCAAGCCGGTGAAATTTGAACTGGTCCCAGTTTGATCCGTTTTCGCCGGAAAAGTCATAAGAAAAGCTGTTATCAGAAGACGGAGAATCCGGACTGCGGTTTGGGTTTTCTTCATACGGCCATGGATTGCCAAAAGCAATTTGACCGAGTGCCGCCTGGTCAGAATCAATAAGCTGTCTTCGTTCTTCTGCAAATCCTTTGGAAAGCATGCCCGTCATCGGTATATCTGTAAAGGCCGGATCACCAATATATTCTCTTCGGTCTGCAACGGCAAGGCGGGTCGCTTCCATGAAATGATGATACCCATCCGTTTTCGAAGAACCGATGTCAAACCCATTCATAATTTCCAGCGACTCTCCGACAGTAATGCCGCCGCTTGAAGAAGGTGGGGCGCCATAGACGTCGTAATCCCGGTACGTAGAGTGAGTCGCGCTGTACGTATTAGTTTCATAACTGCTCAGATCGTTCATCGTGAGCTCGCCTTCAAGCATCCCCTTGTCTGTTTCCCAAAGTGTGCTGACGCTGCGATAGTCGGGGTCAGCTGTAAGCGGAGGGTCATTCACTGTGTCAACGATGGCTTCTGCGATATCACCTTCATAAAAAGCAGCGGCTCCTTTTTCGCCGATCATCCGGTAGGTCTCAGCCAGGTCAGAATTACGGATGATGTCACCGGCTTCTGGTGGATTACCGTTTTCATCTAAGTATATTTCGCTTGTGGACGTGAACAGGGAAAAACGATCCGCATTCTGCCGTGCTTCTCTTACAAAGTTGTCATCGACAGTAAATCCGTTTTCCGCAATTGCAACTGCCGGTGCGAGCACTTCCTCCATAGTCATCGTCCCGTAGTCTTCAAGGGCCGTTTCCCAATTTTTAACCGTGCCCGGTACGGCGAAGGCTGATCCGCTGGAAATGCGCATAGCAGCAGGATAAATCAGACCGCTGTCCGGATCGGTGTATGTAGTTTCGTTGAACGATCCGGAAGCTGCAGAGCGGCTGTCGATCGCAATCGGCTCGTCTTCGCCTTCCAAATGAATCAGCATCATCCCGCCTCCTCCGATGCCTCCGGAAAAGGGACGGGTGACTCCCTGGGCTGCCGCTGTGGCAATGGCAGCGTCTACCGCATTGCCTCCCTGATCTAAAATTTCCATCCCGGCTCTCGAAGCTTCGGGATCTTCCGAAGCAACAGCTCCGCCATATCCTGTAACCGTGGAATCCTGTTCTTTCACCGGCTGGGCAGAAACTTCCGCTGGGGAAGCGACAGCAGTTGATAACAGCAGTAATGCGAGGCCTGCCGGACCTGAACGATTTAATATCATATGTATCCTCCTTTGGATTACAGAATCTTCCTTCAGTGTAGCAGTAGAGAACAGGAAGTAAATAAGGCTATCCTATTCGTTTGACCGCACTGGAAAAGGAGGCGGAGTTTCACCATGGGAGAACGTTTTAAAGGCTTAGTTACAGGATTTTGAAAGTGATTTATCACCTTGAAACTGGAGGAAATTAGAAACTTTCGACCGGGACATTCGTATAGGTTACAAAGGAGGGGAAACGTATGAAGTGGTTTATTAGTGCCTGGAGTATGATTATAGTCTGCTTTTTTCTGCCTTTTTCCGCAGGAGCATTTGAACTGACGATTCCCGAAGCCGAGATTCATGCACACCTCCAGGAGGATGGGAGTGTGGAAGTGGAAGAAACGTTCACTTATGCGTTTGAAGGAGAGTTTAACGGAGTGGTTCGGACGCTGAATCACCCGGAAGAAACTGCTGTTGAAAACCTTCAGGCTTATGAAAATGGAGAGGAGCTTGTCATTGAAACGGAGGAAGAAATCGTTCATTCGATTCACCGCTCCGGGGAAGACGAAACCTTTACTGTGGATCTTCATTACACAATAGAAAATGGAGTCGAGCGATTCACAGATGTTGGGCAATTTTACTGGGCTTTTTTCGATTCCAGCAACGAAATGGATTACGAAGCGATGAGTATCTTCATTTACCCTCCGGAAGAATCAGAAAATGTCCAGGCAATCGGATATGATGAAGCAGAAGGAGCAGAAACAATCACGGAAGACGGCATAGTTATATTTGATCTCGGACACGTAGAAAGCGGATCAAACGGGGATATAAGGACTGCCTTTGATGAAGCAATGTTCAGCGGTGCAGAACGGACTTCCAATGATACTGCAGGCAGACAGATCGCTGTGGAAAAAGAGGAGCGGGAAGAACAGGCAGCGGCTTTTGCAGAGAGAAGAAACTTTCTTGATAGCGCTGCCCCTTTTCTACTATTTGCGGCAGTCGCAGCAATCGTGTTTCTTATTTTCAGGGACAATCTGAAATTCCGCTACGGCAGAAGCAGAGCAGATAACGCAGAGAGAGAGAAACCGGTACCGGAGCCGATCATGAGCATGCCCGCAACGATGATGTATATCCATCAGACCGTTACGCCGGAAATGCTCTCCGCCTCGCTGCTTGATCTCGTTAGAAAAGGAAAAGCGATGCAGGAAGGGGAGGACGGCTTCCGTATAAAAGAACGGGACGAGCTTCTTTCCCACGAAATAAAGCTTATCGAAATGCTTGATGATATGAGCGAGGAGAATGTCTTTCATTTAAAAGACATGGCTTCATACCTCGAGAAAAAAGAGAACTATGAGACTTTCAAGAAAAAAGAAGCGGAATGGACAAAGGAAGTTAAAAAGGAACAGAAAGAAGAAAAGCTGGTGATTGAACGAAAAACATTCCGCTTTGTTTTGATGTTGGCGGCCACTCTAACCTTTGCTGCAGGAATTGTATTTATGATCCACGGGCTTATACTGCCATTCGTGATACTTGGACTCACTGCTGTCACGTTCCTTCTT
This sequence comes from Alkalicoccus halolimnae, assembly GCF_008014775.2. Taxonomy (GTDB): domain Bacteria; phylum Bacillota; class Bacilli; order Bacillales; family Salisediminibacteriaceae; genus Alkalicoccus; species Alkalicoccus halolimnae. The sequence continues at coordinate 292,809 of NZ_CP144914.1, forward strand.
TATCCAATTGTCTATCAGCCTAAAACAGATAAGGGTTCTGCAGTTTCAGGAGAATGGCAGGATTTCAGAAAAAGACTGAAAGAGTACACAGTTGAAGACTGGCAGCGTTTAACGCCTTCGGAGCAGAAAACTGCTTTTATTTTTGGGCTTGGTCTTAATCTGAAATCAGTTAAAAAAATAGCCGGGGAATTAACGAAGCAAATACCGGCAGACCGGAAGCCGTTGGATTATGCAGATAGTTCAACGGCGTTTATGATGACAGGTGTGTTAGTGAGCACACAGTTTCACTCAACAACGGCTCAGGCCTCAACCTCCTTCAGTTCTGGTCCCGGAGTGGGCGGAGGTACAGGCGCAGGCGGGGGTGGGGGAGGGTCTGGAGGATTCTGAAGGCATCCTTCCTCCCACCTGAAAGCTTCCCATAGGAAGCGAAGGGTTACTTGATTGTATCCAGACTTATCTGCCTATTTTTGTCTGTTAAAGTGAGAATGGTGAAGAAACGGGACGATTATTTACTTTGTTCTGCAGGCCGGGTCATACAATATACTTTTAGTCCGTCGATGACTTTAGTATCTTTAAGCTCATATCCAAGCTTTTCGTAATAAGCGATATTCTGGTCGTTTTCAGTATCCAGTGCGATGGGAGAGGGGGGCTGTGAAGAGGCAGCAAGTTCATGAATCTCTTTTAAAACCTTTTTCCCGAGGCCCCTCCCTTGAAAAGAAGGCTCAACACCAATCATGGTTATATAGTAATGGGGTGCATTTGGTGCACTTGCAACAGTTTGTTTTTGATATTTAGTTAAGAATCGGAGGACATGAAAAGGCAGCTGAAATACCAATAAAAGCATCTTTATATTTAATCTGACTTTAGCCCCAACTGATACACGTGCAAGGTTTTCCGGCCGCTCCAGAACCGCAACGTAACCAGGATTTTTAGTGTGATCAGTAAGAATCATCCCATCTGATAAGTGATTTCTCTTAATAATAAACTTAATTAAAGTTTTTGACTGATCTTTATTATTTTTGTTCGAAAAAAGATATTCAAACATTGGATCTTTTTCAAAGGCCCTGGCTAACAAGGAAACATGGTTTTTATTAATATTCACTTCGTGTCCCCCTTGTAATGGAAAACTGAAAAGCTGAACAACACCTTAAAAATATAAAAAATGAATAATACGGATACGAGGAAGGGGAGTGTCTGCCCCCAATAAGCAACTATCAGCAGGCCTAACCCTGTTAAGCTGCCGGCTGAGAGGCTTTGAAAAGGGGATTCTCTAATGAAATTTAAGAATACTGCCCCGATGAAAGTGTAGATCCAAATTGTAACCCCATAATAAAGAGGAACTTCCATTGACCACGCCAGGATAACAGGCTGAATGTGGATTGCGATAAATATCCATCGTTTCTTTGGATGCTGATTATAAAAAAGATCAGTGCCTCTCGTTAAATTTGCTACAACCCCTCCTGCGATATCTAAAAACAACAGCCACGTTACTATTTGCTTTACCAAGGATAAACCTTTCCATTCATCATAGCCGAAAATCCCAGCTGCTGCGCCGGAAATCAGTACAAAAAGAGCAATAATAACTAAGGCGGATTTCGACTGATATTCACCCAGGATTTCATGAAAAAATTTCGGAATTTTAATCATAAAGCACCTCTCCCTGACCATCCGGGAGGTCAATTTTAAAATATAAAAGATAGCGGATATTTATTCTAATAAAGACGGCTGTCTTGAAAATAAAGCAGATAAGCGATAAACGTACGTTTTTTTCGACAGGCGTCCGCCGGGATTAAAGAATAACCTTCTGTTTTTTATTATCAATAGCTTTCATTTAGTAAAAACGAGCGACAAGGTGATCTTTCGAGACACCTGAGGAAAGCGAAGAAAAAAGAGCCGCAGGCACTCCAAAAAACAACACAGAGCTTTAACAGAGCCAATTATTAAGTTCAACATATATGAATTATGAATCAATTTCATAACATACTTTGCAGGTTATTTTAACGATCATGTTATCAATTTACAGTGTGAATATTCGTATATGAAATCGGATGATTGAAACGGCAGACGGCGACTCCGGCGGGATAAAGCGAAGTCTGAAAATCCATTTTTCCGGTGTACAGTACTGGAAGAATTAGTTGAAGACGAGCCCCGCGGAAAGCGTCCGTCTGAAGTGGAAATCATTCACCATGTTCGGAAATCTCATACTTACAGCGACTTATGAAATTGATTCATATAATAAAGACGTTTCTGCTTTAATTGGAAAATCCTAATTCCTTAACCAGTTCTGGGTGAAAATTGGATACCATAAGCTCTCGTACGACAGCAGTGTAGATAAAAATTTCTTATTTTCGCTCGTATTCTGTTATTTATAGGAAAGTAAACAGATTACCTGTAAATTTTACAGAATATTTAATAAATATCAACTGAATTTACTATCCATTTACCTGATATAGTTGTAAAATGTAGTAAACAGCTCAGGTGAAGTCAGACAGCCAACATAAAAAAGGAGGAAACATAATGGCTGACTCTTCAGGAATCGATAAGAAGATCAAGAAAAAGCAGAAGTCACTGGAAAAACTCAAGGCTAATTGGGAGAAGGAAAAAGAGAAGGAAGCAGACGCACTTGAAAGAGCGGAGAAAGCAGAACGGGAAGCGGACAAAACTTCTTCCGAAGACAAAAAAGTAAGCAAGTGGCAGGTAATGAGAAAAGAAACGCAAAAAAGGGCAAAATCGGTTAAGAAACAGGCGGATATTCTAAACAGGAAAAATAAATACACTCAGAAAATCAGCGAATACAAATCCCGCTTGAAAAAAGATGAAGAAAACAAGGAATAAAGAAAAACACCCCTGATGAGCGGAACACACACAGTTTTATAAGACAGACGAAGGAAGGTGTCTCAACTTTTGGGTCACCTCTTTGAAGTCTTTTACAGAAACCTGTCGCAGCTATTTCACGAGGAAGAAGGTGGGGGTTATGGTAGGAAAAAGGAAAGGATCGAAAGCAGAGAATAGTAGCATTCCATTTTTTCAGAAAGTCGCTGGAAACTTTGAAATACAGGTTTTTCTCAGGAAGTGCTACGAAATGAGGGCAGTTATTTTCAACATTCAAAGATCCTGTCCATCCATACACCATCTTCAGGTATTCCTCCGGGTAATTAATAGTCGTAAAAACAGGAAGATTGCTGTATCTGCAGAGGCACACTTATGAAAGCAGCCGTATACTACCGATATGGATCGCCGGAAGAATTAAAAATAAAGAACATACAAAAACCTGTACCTAAGGAAGAAGAAGTACTAATAAACGTTTACGCAGCGTCCATTAATTCATGGGACTGGGATCTTCTGCAAGGAAAGCCGTTGCTGAGCCGGATTGGGGGACTGCGAAGGCCCAGGTATCGGATTCTCGGAGCAGACGCAGCCGGGATTGTCGAAAGCACAGGAGAGAAGGTCAGGCAGCTGCAGCCCGGAGACAGAGTATTTGGAGATCTGTCGGGGAGCGGCTGGGGAGGATTTGCTGAATATGTAACAGCACCGGAGCATGTCCTGGCCCGCATGCCGGAAAATATGTCGTTTCAGGAAGCCGCTGCTCTCCCGCAGGCAGCCGTACTTGCTATGCAGGGACTCCGCTGCAAAAGACCGGTGGAGAAAGGAGAAAAAGTATTAATTAACGGAGCTGGAGGAGGGGTGGGCACGTTTGCGGTCCAAATGGCTAAAGCATCCGGGGCTGAAGTGACGGGAGTGGACCGCGCTGAAAAATTAGAGATGCTCCAATCGATTGGAGCCGATCATGTGATTGATTATAGATTGAGAGATTATACGAAAGAGCAGGAACGTTACAACCGAATTATTGATATTACGGCCCAGCGTTCGATCATTGAAAATAGAAATGCTCTTCAAGCAGGGGGCATTTACTTGATGATCGGCGGAAAAACAGCGTATATTTTGCAATTGATGATGCTGGGAGCTATTTTCTCCCGAACGACAAGCAAAACGACAGGGCTTCTTCTTCATAAACCAAATAAAGAAGACCTGGAACATATTTTGGAATTCGTTGAATCGGGAAAGGTGACTCCCGTGATCGATAGACAATTCCCGCTGAAAAAAACAGCGGAGGCCTTTCAATATTTTGGAAAAGGAATGCATGCAGGAAAAGTGATTATCAAAATAAGGGAATAAAACAGCGCCGTGACAATATTTCTGCCACGGCGCTGTTAACGTTTGCTGTTCTTATATTAGAAAGGAAATATTGGTACCTGCTTTTGTAGTGCTGAGTCCTAAGCTTTCCCGCGGTAATCCTTGTTGTGCTGCTGAAGTGTTTCATCTTCACCGAACAGAAAATGTTTACGCATGTCGGGAGAATATTTGGAGTTCACTGCTTCATACCCGACTGCTTCTGTAATGGAGCGGATCATTGCCGGAGAGGCGCCGCAGCAAAGACCAATGTAACGCACGCCGGAAGATTTAGCTTCTTTAGCCCACTCGGCAATTTCATATCGGTTATGATAAAGCGGATCAAGTGCTGTTGGAAAAGTTGTTTCCGTAGGGAGGGTGCAGCTGCAGCCTCCGTCCGGCAGATTGAAGAAAGTCGGATGTTCTTCATTGGTCCGGTACGGAATAGGCAGCGCCCCGATATACCCGTTGACCGAACTGCGGATTTTTTCCAGGTACGGCTGCATCGTCTTCGGTCCGCGGAAGCAGTTCATCCCTGTAACGAGAGCGCCGTTTTCTTCAAGGATACGACAGGACTCTTCCACCTCATAGCCGTCTCGGAGCACGTTTTCCCCCATAAGGCCCATAGTGATCGCTGCCTGCAGTCCTGCTTTTTTAATTTCTTCGAGAGCAATCAGCGCTTCTTCATGGTAGTAGAATGTTTCTCCGGCGATGTAATCGACGCCTTCTTCTCTGCACCAGCCGATCATCTCAGCAAACATACGCCGTACCTGCTCTTTGGACTCTTCGTTTTCAGGATCAAAAATATTCGTGTTGGAAATATTTCCGGCGACAAGCGCTTCTTCAGTTGGGTGTTCCGCTGCTACTTCTTTAGCGAGTCGGATAGCAGCCCGGTTAAGCGGCTCGAGCATGTCTTCTTTTCCAATAATACGCATTTTTTCCCGGTGCGCATTATACGTAAATGCGATGACGACATCGGACCCGGCAAGCATAAAATCACGGTAGACCGCCTTCAACACTTCCGGATTTTCGAGGGCAACTTCAGGCACGAATGTTCCGGCCTGCAGATAGCCCCGCCGTTCCATTTCAAATAAATATCCTTCTGCCACGATAACTGTTCCGTCCTCAAGACGCTGCTTTAAACTTCTTTTAACCAAACTGCTTCACTCCTTAAATAAATTCACCCGAAAAACCAGACCGGTCTTTAAAGATTGTAACTAATTTAACAAGAGAACTGCACGTTTGTAAAGATTTAAAGGTGATTTCAATAAGCTGCTTTTCATTGGAGACAGGAAAAGCAGCATAGTTTACTGCCTGCTCTTATTAAAATGCTATTGACCTTCCGCTGGAACAGCTGTATGATTTTAACAAATAAAGTGCGGCAGGGTAGATGGCGCTGTACGGGAATCCAAGTCTTGGCGAATGAAAACAAAAGGAGAATAACTTTACAGGAGGATGAAAATGATGAAAAAGCTGCTCTGGTCTGCTGCTGTTCTTGCTTCTGTACTGGCTTTTGGTTCCTGGAGGTTTCGACGGCGGATAAGCCGTGAAGCAGAGGAAATTCTTGAAGATAAATGTAATCCGAACGAATGGGTAGTGACGGAAAGCATGGTTCAGCAGCTTCCTCCACCGGTTCAAAAATGGCTTCATTGGAGCGGAAGTATAGGAAAGCCTAACATTCATACGGTGCATTTGAGGCAGAGTGGAAAAATAAAATTCAAGCCGGACCAGAAAAAGGGTTTCCCGGCTCAAGCGGAGCAGTACAGTACCACCGATTATCCGGCTTTTTTCTGGCAGGTGAAGATGAAGATGCTGCCGTTAATAAGCGTAACTGGAAGAGACCTGTACCGCTTTGGCCAGGGAGAACTTCTTATGAAGGCGGATTCTGTTCTTCCATTGGCTGATGTGAAATATAATAAGAAAATAAACGAAGCAGCCCTGCAGAGATTTCTGCTGGAGATGGCCTGGTATCCTTCTGCATCACTCAGCCCCTATATTTCCTGGGAAATGATCGATGAAAGGACAGCAGAGGCAGAGATGTCCTACGGCGGTACCACGGGGAAAGGAAGTTTTCATTTTGAGCAGGACGGCAGGCTGACAGAGCTCCGTGCCTTCCGTTATATGGATAAAAATGATACGGAGCGGACGGAGTGGGTGGGGGAAGTACTGGAATATACAATTTATAGTGGAATCTGTCTGCCTTCAAAACTGCAAATTTCCTGGATGCTTCCGGAAGGGAAGTTTACATGGTACGAATTTGAAGTATGGGACGTGAAGTTGAATGAACGGCGGGAGGCTTTGAAAGGTCCTTCCGCCCGGCGCATTAAAAGTTCTTTATAACTGTTACACCGGTTTCTTTTTGAAAACATGCAGATTGTACTCACTGGAGAGGTCTTCGAGGATTTTTACTCCTGCAGCACTGTTTCCTTTAGAGTTAATGGCAGGACCAATAATGCCAATCCCCATCTCGTTGGGAGGAGCTGCCATGATACCTCCGCTGACACCGCTTTTAGCAGGGATTCCGGCTTTCATCATCGTTTCTCCGGATTCATTGTAAAGGCCTGCGGTAAGCATGATAGATAGGGCGATCTGGACCGCTTTCGGCATGTTTTTATGAAGGATCTCTCCCTGGATTTTCCCTCCCGTCGAAAGGAAAAGTCCAATCTTTGCCAGATCTGAACACGTTACGCTGATGGAACAGAGCCGGAAGTACAGATCGAGGGCTTCTTCCACATTAGTATCAATCACTCCCGTGCTTTTCATGAAATAGGCAAGCGAACGGTTGCGGTCACCGGTAAGTTTTTCGGACTCGTAAATTCGTTCATTTAAGGTAATGTTTTCTTTCCCGGTTATTTTGGATAAAAACGTACACACTCTCTGAAACTGTTCTTCCACGTCCCGCCCTTTAATCATGGACGATACGGCGATAGCTCCCGCATTAATAAGCGGATTTAGAGGTTTATTTTCTGCTTTTGTTTCCAGTTCTGCTACGGAGTTAAAAGGCTCTCCGCTGGATTCCATCCCTACTTTGGAAAAAACCTGCTCCGGCCCGTTATCGAGGACGGCCACGATCAAATTCACCACTTTGGAAATACTCTGCATCGTAAATTCCACTTCGCAGTCGCCGACGCTGATAACCTCGCCGCGGGGAGTACAGACAGTTATTCCGAGCTGTTGGGGATTCGCGTAGGCCAGCTCAGGGATATAATTTGCTGTTTCTCCTTGATTGGTATAAGAACGATTTCTGTTAAGAATTTCTTCAAGATTTTTTACATTCATAAACTTTCACTCCTTCTCGTGACCCACTCTTCTCTATCTTCCCTGTCCTTCGGGAGTTGAAAACTAAATTTTCTCCTGTTCGTTTAATAGAAACTGTCCAAATAATTTGTCAGCTCCATAGAGTAACGTTATTAAAATAAGGGCAGGATATCTTACAGGTGAAAAATGCGGCAGACTTAATAATAATCGAGAAAAGCCCCTCGCCTCAAAATGGCGGGGGCTTCTCTCGTTAAGGCAAAGAGACAGAAATGCGTTCCCTGTCTGCGCTGGAGACAGTTTCACTCCAGTTAAATGTTCATTATTTCTTTATTAGACCTACTCGTCGTCCGAAGCGAGATCGGTAATACGACCCTGGATGGAATAATCTACCTCACCCAGTTCCGCCATAAAGTCACGAAGCATTTCCCAGTCAGTATAACCAACAATTGTGCCCCGTCCGTCATCATATGCTTCAGCGAAAACGTCGAAGCCGTCGCCGCCTGTAGCAGTGAAGTTATTCATTGCTACGGTATGCATTTCATCATCGCGGGATAGTTCTTCTCCCTCTACAGAGATGGATTCAACTCGTTCATCTACGCTGCGGCTGCTGTCGTATGTTAACTCTGTGCCTTCAGATACCTGCAGGAATCCGCCGTTTTCTTCAGGCGCTTCGGATACGCTGTGTTCGAATGCCTCGTAAATTTCTTCGCCTGTAAGGTCAAGAAGAGCAAGGCGGTTTCCGAATGGCTGTACTTCAATTAATTCCCCGACAGTTACTTCTCCTGCAGCAATTGAGGTGCGGATGCCGCCGCCGTTCTGTACTGCCATAATGGTGTCTTCATCTGCAGTGAGCGCTGCATCAAGCTGGGCGTCTGTAATCAGGTTGCCCAGTGCTGTTTCATTGGCACGGACACTCTCTTCATCACCGTCGCCGTGGCGCGGGTTTGGAAGTTCATTGACTACTGTAGAACCGGCCGGCTCATTGGCAAGCTCTTCGACACCTTCCGTATAAGGCTCAAGCATTTCTGCAGCTTCCGGGTCTGCTTCGTAGTCTTCGGTGGCTTTCACTTCACCGGCGAAGTCCACAATTGTTCCATTTTCGTCGAATGTGATATCCATAACGCCGAGATGACCACCATATTCACCGGCCTGGCCGATAATGGTCGGATCTTTTTCTTCACCTTCTGCATTTTCATCCACCAGAACAGGGGTTTCCAGAAGGGTATGGCTGTGGCCGCCGATAATAACGTCGATACCTTCTACTTCTTCAGCGAGAATCAGATCACTTCCGATATCCGGACTGCTGTCATAACCAAGGTGGGTGAGAGCAATCACTTTATCAATGCCCTGCTCTTCAAAACCTGCGACAGCTTCTTCCGCTGCTTCGAGGTAATCTGTGAATTCCACATCAAGAGGGCTGGAGATATTTTCTGTATCTGCTGTGTCCAAACCGAAAATACCAATTTCTTCTCCGTCCTGCTCGAGGACAATGCCATCATAAATATTTCCTGCTTCCGGGTCACTGCTGATTCCGCCCTGATTCAAGCCGTCAAAGCCGCTGTCACCGGAAAAGTCAATGTTGGCTGCAACGATAGGGAAATCAGCACCTTCGAAAAATTCAACAAGTTCAGGATGCCCTTCATCAGGGTCCCCCAGATCAAACTCATGGTTTCCGGGAACGAACGCATCATATTCCATTAAATTCATGAACTCCAGCGCATCCTGTCCGCGGTACTCGTTAAAATAAAGGGTTCCGGAAAAGATGTCTCCGGCATCGAGCAGCAGACCGTCTCCGTATTCCTCTTCCGCTTCATTATAGGCAGTTACAAGATGCGGGAAAGCGTCTGTGCGTCCATGATTGTCATTAGTATGGAAAATATTTAAATTGAAATCGCCTGTTTCTTCGTCATAGTCGAACTCAATTTCCTCTTCACCGACTATCAGGCTTCCGGATTGACCGTCCAGATCATCATGCTTAACGGTTACTTCGGAGCGGTCTCCTTTTGTCATAAGTACGCTTGTATCTCCTATGTCAATTGTGTTTCCTTCTTCATCCACTGCCTTCACGTCAACGACTCTTTCCAGATCCAGGCCGGATGGAAATGTTTTGTCAAACGAAATCGTAAAACTCGAAGAATCCAGAACAGTAACATCCTCTACGTTTCGTTTTGGTCCTTTTTCAGAATCTCCATCGTGATTTCCGGCTGCGACTGTTCCTGTGGCGGCAAAAACACTCAAAGCTAAAATCCCGGCTGCACTACGATAAAATTTCATCCAATCGTTGCCTCCCATGTGAGAATATTTTAAACTTTCAGTAATAATTGTATTTGATTTACAAAATTACTTCAACTTTTTTTTATAAAGGGTTCGTTAAATTTAGTTATTGATTGTTACTGGAAGCTTCCCTGTCATGGACATGCCCACAGAAGCGATCCCCGGATGAACCTGCTCCGTGGGAGGTTTCCCGGTCTCAATCTTCGACAGGGACGTTCTCGGCTTCGTTTATATTTCCGGTTACAGAAAAAAGCATGTTGTTCAAATGAAGCAGATACGAAATTAAAAACGGGAACCAGGGCAGGGAGATGTGCGGAAAAGAAAAAAGATGCTTCCGTCTGAAAGGAAACACGAACACCGGTGTTTACTGGGCCGTAAATCCGCCATCAATGATAAACTCAGAACCAGTGCAGTAACTCGATTCATCGGAAGCAAGGAAAATACAGAGCGGAGTAATTTCCCAGGAATCTCCAGGGCGTTGAAGCGGGATGCCTGCCTCTGTTTTTTCGAGAATGTCCTGAAGTTCCGCCGCTTCATTCATTGGTGTACGGATGATGCCGGGGTGAATGGAGTTCACCCGGATGTTTAAAGGGCCCCATTCCACAGCTGCCGATTTCGTCATTCCCCGTACAGCAAACTTCGTCGCGTTATAAGCAAGACTGGCAGCCTGGCCGACGATCCCTGAAATGGAAGATACATTGATAATGGATCCTTTTTCAGCTTTTTGCATAGAAGGGAAGACAGCTTTCATACCTAGAAAAACGGAAAGCTGGTTGATTTGATAAACTTGATTGTAACTTTCGACGGACTGGTCAACAGTGGGGATGCTTCTGGTCACACCAGCATTGTTAATCAGCACGTTAATTGGTCCGAAGGCGGCTTCTGTCTGTTTGACAGCTTCTTCCCAATCCGATTCTTTTGTGACGTCATGCCTGACAAATATAGCTTTTTCACCGAGTTCGGCGGCTTCATATTTTCCCTCTTTTTCCAAAATGTCTGTAATGGCGACTTTTGCTCCTTCTTCTACAAATGCTCGTGCATGAGAAGCGCCCATGCCCCGCGCTGCACCGGTAATAAGCACGATCTTGCCTTCCAGACGACCCATAATAAATCCCTCCTTCAAAAAATAGCAGCCATGGTCAGTTTCCATAATGTGAGAGATAGGATGTTAATGTAAGTTTACGATGGTAATAAAGGGGAAGGCAATGAATATATTCAGAATTTTTTACATATTTGGCTTTTCCGGCCAAACTGCATAGACTTATCAGGGAGGGAATACATATGACAATGAAAGAAGGCTGGAATGGAAGGTTTTATGAAGACTTTGAGCCGGGGGACATTTATCCTCATCCGCTCGGAAGAACAGTAACCCAGACAGATAATGTTTGGTTTACACTTTTGACCCAAAATACGAATCCAATCCATTTCGATACGGTCTACGCTGAAAAAACCGAATTTGGCAGGCCGCTCGTCGATTCTACGTTCACCGTAGCACTCGTTACGGGGCAGTCGGTCAGCGATATCTCCCAGAATGTAATGGCTAACCTCGGCTGGGACGAAATCCGGCTGCCTAATCCGGTATTTGAAGGAGATACGATCTATTCCTACAGCGAGCTTTATGAAAAACGCGAATCTAAATCTCGTCAGGAAGCGGGGATTATTAAAGTAAAAACAACAGGCTACAATCAGAACAGTGAAGTTGTTATTGAATTTAAACGGACGATGCTCGTGTATAAAAAAGAGCATGCGCCTGCATCTAGTAGCCCAATTCTTCAAAAAGTGCTGAGAAACCGTGAAACGAAGAAAAAATCCGGTTCTGATAAATCAGATTCATGAAGTGGCAGTGTTAACTTTTCCTTCTGAATACGGGAGAATCATTGGCAAGCCCGCCGAGCTGAAGCGAAGTTTCCTATATTTATTAACAACAGATTTTAACAAAGCTTAATGAAAATATGTTTAGAAGCATCGGAAAACGGTTATTTGATAAGAGTACAACCCCCCTTATTTAAAAAGCCTATAAATCAGGCTTTTTCTTTTGTTGTTAAACTTACTAAAATAAAGAGAATATATATTGCATTGTTACTTACTTTATGATAGTATACAAATTAGTTATTAAGTAAAGAAAAAGCAGGTGTTAACTATGGGTTTGTTTGAAAAACTATTTTCATCAAAAAAGGAGAACGATAATATGAGTAATGTAAATCTTGCGGTAGTGTACTATAGTTCTACAGGTTCCAACTATCAAATGGCTAAATGGGCAGCTGAAGGTGCAAAAGCTGACGGTGCGAACGTTAAGCTTCTAAAAGTACCTGAACTCGCTCCAAAAGAAGCGATTGCTTCCAACCCTGCATGGGAAAAGCATCTGGAAGAAACAAAAGACGTACCGGAAGTGCAGCTGGAAGATCTGGAGTGGGCAGACGGTTTTGTCTTCTCTGTACCAACAAGATTTGGTAACCCCGCTTCCCAGTTCCGTCAGTTTATTGATACTACAGGCGGCCTGTGGGCTAACGGCAAGCTTATGAACAAAGTAGTAAGCGCGATGTCATCAGCAAGCAATTCACACGGCGGCCAGGAAGCAACGGTTCTGTCTATCTATACAACGATGTTCCACTGGGGCGCTATTGTTGCAGCACCAGGCTATACAGATCCCGTCCAGTTTACTTCCGGCGGAAACCCTTACGGAGTAAGTGCTACTGTCGGAGAAAACGGCATTCAGGAAGATATTGAAGAAGCAGTTAAACACCAGGCGAGACGTACTGCTTCTGTAGCAGAAATGGTTAAGCAGGGCGTAACAGCTCAATAATAAATTTTTAAACCGACCGGATTTCCGGTCGGTTTTTTTATGTTTTTTATTGGCTGCCTTGAAAATAAAATAGATAAGCGTGCGCTTTCGTTTCCATGGGGGCGCAGGGCCGGCCTCAGCTAATCCCTATGGATCTTCAGCTCGTCCTTGATCGCCCAGGAATCGCCCCATGTGCCCTCCAGCTTACGGTAAAAATACGGAGCAGGATCTGTCTTCTAATAAAGAAGATCTCTTTTGAAGATCATAATTCTACCTGTTTAATGGAAAATGATATATCCAGTTCTGTGCTTCGTTTATACTGGATGAAGAACTCCGGTTATTTTTGACCGGGGGATATAGGAGGGAAAACAATGAAAAGCAAAGCGTATCAACAGGTGATCAATGAACTGTTTACATACCTGCACAAGAATCCGGAAAAAAGCTGGGAGGAATGGGGAACGACAGCTTACCTGCAGGAATTTCTTGCTGCTCATGGCATCCAGAGTAAAGCTTTTGAAAACATTCCAGGGTTTACAGCTGTCATCGGGTCAGGAAAACCGGTGGTGGCCCTGCGTGCGGATATGGATGCGCTGGTTCAGAACGTGGACGGCACGGTAAAGCCGAACCATGCATGCGGGCACGATGCTCATATGACGATCGTGAGCACGGCAGCTCTTATGCTGAAAAATTCTCTGAAGACCGGGGAAGGTACAGTAAAGCTGATTTTTCAGCCGGCAGAAGAAAAAGGCACGGGAGCGCTTGCTGTCGTGGAAGAAGGGGCAGTTGACGACGTTGATTATCTGTTCGGCATTCATCTCCGGCCGGAACAGGAGCTTCCGCTCGGGAAGGCTGCCGTATCAATCGATCACGGAGCAGCCGTCTTTATGCATGGGGAAATCCACGGAAGAGATGTCCATGGTGCAAGGCCCCATCTAGGATCTAATGCGATTGAAACCGCTTCGGAAATTCTGCAGCAGTTACAGCATATCCACCTGGATCCGCTGGTGCCGCACAGTGTGAAAATGACGCAGCTGCACGCCGGCGGGGACAGTCTGAATATTATTCCAGGATCGGCTTCCTTCAGTCTAGACCTCCGCACCCAGACAAACGAAGCGATGGATACCGTTACGGAAAGGATCGACGGGATTATCCGGCGTACGTCTGACTATCACGCGGTGCCGATTGAGATAAAGGAAGCGGCGCGCATTGCTGCAGCGGAAATCAGCAGCAGGGCAGAACATATCACCCGTGCTGCCATTGAAGAGGTCCTCGGAAAGAATAATGCCGTTCCGAGCCTTACGACAAGCGGCGGGGATGATTTTCATTTTTATACAATCAAACGCCCGCATCTGCATGCCTGTATGATCGGTCTTGGAGCCGGACTTACACCGGGTCTGCATGATGCGGAAATGACCTTTCACAAGGAAGCGCTCACGATTGGAGCCGAACTCGTATACTATACTTCGATGAAAGCACTGAATTTCTAACCTTCAAGCTTGGAAAGAACCGACTGCAGGCTGCCGACAGCTTCCTGCAGTGTTTTTTTGTCTTCGGAATGAAGCAGAGAGAGACGTTCTTCCACTTCCTTCTGGAGAATGACTTTTTTTTCTTCAAGAAACGACTGGCCGGCTCTTGTTAATTCAATATAAATAACGCGTCTGTCTGCAGGATCCTTTTTTCTTAAAATGAATTCTTTCGTCGTTAACTTTTGCAGCATCGGAGAAAGGTTGGACTTTTTTATTGCGAGTTTTCCTGCAATATCCGTCGTGCGGATCGATCCGGCGTCATTAATCAGATGCATAATATGAAAATGAGTATGGTGAAGATCCGAATCGTGGAGAATGTGGACCGGACCGAACAGTTTTTTTGCGAAAAGAGGCATGACGGAAAGCATCTGTTCGACAAGTTCTTCGGTATTAATGGAATCCATGCTCATAGGGCGTCCCTCCTTGTCAGTTGACTTCTATACTTATTAACGAAATAATATAGTTATTATATCAGAACTATTTGTAACGGGGGATGGGAAAATGGAATCGATCATTGAAGTGAACGATCTCACGAAAACATATAAAAAAACAGACGCTGTGAAACACATTACATTTGATGTGAAAGAGGGAGAAATTTTCGGTTTTCTCGGTCCGAACGGTGCCGGAAAAAGCACAACGATAAATATGATCTGCACGATGCTGGCACCGACCAGCGGGACAATCAGCATCAACGGCTTCGACGTGAAAAAGCAGAAGGACAAGGTGCGGGAAAGCATCGGCATCATCTTTCAGGAAAATACGCTTGATGAAAAGCTGACGGCAAATGAAAATCTTATGCTGCACTGCCGTTTTTATAAAGTCCCTAAAGAAAAACGCGAGGAGAGAATCCGTGAGGTGCTGGAAATAGTTGATCTTGTAAAAGAACGCAGGCAGAGGGTCGAGACTTTTTCCGGAGGCATGAAGCGCCGCCTTGAAATTGCCAGAGGGCTGCTTCATTATCCGAAAGTGCTTTTCCTGGATGAACCGACGGTCGGTCTGGATCCGCAGACCCGGGCGCATTTATGGGAGTACATTTTAAAGCTGAAAGAAAAAGAAGGCATAACGATGTTTCTGACGACCCATTATCTGGATGAGGCGGAAATCAGTGACAGGGTCGCTATCATGGACCAGGGAGAAATCATTGCCATGGATACGCCTGCCGCACTGAAAAATGAGCTTGGCGGAGATATTATTGAGCTGTCCACCGAAAACAATGAAAAAGCTCTGGCGGAAATCCGTGAAAAAATCGATGGAGCAGAGGTTTCGATGGAAGAAGATACGATTCATGTGAAAGTGGCAAGCAGTGACGCGTTTATTTCCACTTTCATCAAAACTTTGACGATCCCGGTTACGAAACTGAATATACGCAAGCCGACTTTAAATGACGTGTTCCTCGCCTTTACCGGCAGAAAAATTGGAGAAGCAGAAGATTAACAGAGAAAGGAAGGAGGTATAATTATGGAAGGAATTTTCGCAATCTGGCAGAGAGATATCACGAAATTTTTTCGTGACAAGGCGAGGCTGTTCGGTTCGTTTACGATGCCGATTTTATTCCTGTTGATTTTTGGCGGAGGCATGAGCGGAACGATGGAAAATATGATGGCTTCCGGTCTCGGAGAGCAGGCGGGGGATTTTAACTACATAGAATTTGTCTTTCCGGGCATTGTAGCGATGACTCTGCTTATGACTTCAGTTTTTTCTGCTTTATCAATTATTGAAGACAAAGATTTCGGCTACATGAAAGAGATTCTCGTATCACCGATTTCCCGTGTCAGCATAGCCGTCGGGAAAATGCTCGGAGCAGCTACAGTAGCGACCATTCAAGGAATTATTTTATTTATGCTTATCCCGTTTCTTGGTCTCTCCTATGATTTATTGTCCCTGGTGCAGGTCATTCCCTTTATGTTTCTTCTTGCCTGTGCGCTATCCGGACTGGGCCTTCTGTTTGCAAGCGTCATCCGCTCTACCCAGGGGTTTCAGATGACGGTGCAGGTGCTGGTTATGCCGATGATTTTTCTTTCCGGGGCTTTGTTTCCGGTAAATAATATGCCGGCGTGGATGGACATCATTGTTAAAATTAATCCGGTGACGTACGGGGTTGATGTGATGAAAAAGATCATGATTGATGTAGACAGTCTTTCTCCTGCCGTCATGGAAGCGATGGGCTTGAATATTACGGTTTTCGGGCGGCAGGTAACGATCTTTGAGGAGATTATCTTCATCGCAGCCTTTGCAGCGCTGCTCGTATTATTTGCGACGATTAGCTTCCGCCGGGCTAACGCATAAATAACAGAAAGAAAAGAGCTGATTCGGGATATAACCCGGGTCAGCTCTTTTTGATGGACAGTTCATGAAAGGAAATGCCTGCAAAGTATATCGGTGGTCCTCTAAGTAAGCTTTGGTGATGTTTAGTATGGATGAAAACGGCTTCTATAATGAATGGAATTTAACTGGAACGAATGCATGTTCAAAAAGGACTTTCTTTATTTGAAGGCAGATAGATCCTGCTCCGTATTGTTTACCGTAAGCTGGAAAGTACATGGGGCGGCTCCAGGGCGGACAAGGACGAGCCCCACCCCGCCTGAAAAGGTCCCCATGGAAAAGAAAGCGCACATTTATCTCACTTATGATTATTTTTAAGATGGACTATAAAAGAGAAAGAACAGAAATAAAGACAGTAACATAACCCCACATGATAGAGGTCACGATATGTTCTTTAGAGTCTCTGACAAAATACCATTCCAGAGATATCTGGATCACAAATGCGATGGAAAGAATGGGTAGTGCGATAATGAAATAGTCTTCAAATAAAGGCAGATCGATATAAAAAATGAGTGAGAAAAATACTGCAGCCATAACAACCATGGCCGCAGCTGAATAGTACCTGCCTTTTGTTTCCTTCAGTTTTCGTGCATCTTTTTTAACAATTACTTTAGTGAGCACAATATGCAGCACTAAAGCTGAAATTCCCAGGTAAGTAAATGGAGACATCCTATCAACCTTTCACGATGATACGTAAATGACGTTTCTGTTTTATTTAATCCTCGTCCGCAGAATCGAAACCATCAGCCAGAAAAACAGAAAGAAGAAGATGAGAAAACCGAGTTCCAGGACGGGAAGGCGGAGCCAGAGAGACTGGGCCGGATCCCCGAGCGTAATTCCGAGGATGAGAGAGCCGAGCACGATGCTTACAGCAAGCAGCAGGACGCTCAGCGTTAACTGGTTGCCGATTCTCGCATAGCGCCTTCCGATCAGTTCGACTTCCGGAAGTCTTATTTCATGGCGGAGACGTCCTTTTTCAATTAGTGTCATCGTTTTTTTAATCATATCCGGTGTTCCGCTGAGGGCGTCCAGATAATCAAGTGCATGGTTCCGCAGGCGTCGCTGCAGGTGAATCGGGCTGAGATGTTCGCGCAGCAGTTCGTCGCCGAGCGGTTCAACAACTTCAATAATACTCAGTTCAGGATCGAGTTCGCTTATAATGGATTCGACAGTTACGAGAGCTTTCGCTACGAGTGTGACGTCATGCGGTACTTCGATGTTGTAGCTGCCGATTAAAGCAAGCAGGTCGTTTACTACTTCCCCAAATCTGATTTCCTGCATCGGGACATTGAAATACAAATCCTGAAAGTCATCGATTTCTTTCTTTAATCCTTCCCGGTCTATTTCAAGGGGGACACGCCCCATTTTACTGATCGCTTTTACAATATCATCGGTGTTTTTACGAAGTATTCCAATGACGAGAGAAGCAAGGCTGCTGCGCAGTTCCTGGGTAAGGCGTCCGACCATGCCGAAATCGAGCAGGCCGATCACATCATTTTCCATCACGTAAATGTTTCCCGGATGAGGATCCGCATGATAAAATCCATCGATAAAAATCTGTTTGCAGATCGTATACGTGATTGCTTCGGAAATATGTTCCCGGCGCTCTCTGCTAATGGAATGGATGTCGAGATGATTAACGTTTGTCCCCTCAATCAATTCCATAGTCATAATTTTTTCTGTTGTGCATTTCCAGTCCACTTCCGGAATGTAAATTCGGGGGTCGTCAGCTGTCTGTCTGCGGATCCGGTCCGCGTTTCTGCCTTCTATTTTGTAGTTCAGCTCGCGGAGGATCATTTTCGTGAATTCTTTGACGAGTTTAGGCAGATGGTAGCGGGCGGTACCTTCAATATGCCTGTCTGCAAGCAGCGCGATTTCATGCAGGATGTCGAGATCGGTCTCAATCGTCTTTTGAACGCCCGGCCGCTGGATCTTAACAGCTACTTTACGCCCATCGTGAGTTTTTGCTTTGTGGACCTGGCCGATGGAGGCAGAAGCAAGCGGTTCTTCCTCGAACTCTGAGAAATACGAAGAGAGGGGATCACCGGTTTCATCTTCAAAAACCTGTTTCACTTCTTCATAGGAAAAGGGGGACACATGATCCTGCAGCTTTTCGAGTTCATCAAGTAAAGGCTGCGGAAATATATCTTTACGTGTACTGGCAATCTGCCCGAGTTTAACGAAAGCCGGACCGAGTTCTTCGAGCAGAATGCGGATACGCTCTTCTGTAGACTTGATACGTTTTTCTTCGGGTACCCGCCATTTCCTTGGGCGCGGGACTTCATCAATCAGCCCGATTTTCTGCACGAAAAAACCGAATCCATTGCGGATTAATGCATTAATAATCTGCCGGAAACGGTTGGCTTGCCTGAATCTTGCATGTTTCAGCATGGGCAGACACCTCGTTTACAATATTGGATTTATTATACCATTTTCCAGATAATATGTAGAAATTCTCCTGTAATAGGCTGCAGGCAAAGTTTTTTTCTGCAGCCTCCCTATGGAAACGAAGGCGGACGAAGATCATTCTTCTTGATAGATGCTTTATTTACAAAGCAGCTTTCCGTAAAAAAATAAGCCTGAATAGATATTTCTATCCAGGCTGGGGAAGCTGTATAAAATTACTAAAGTAATATTTTTTAGAAACGTATGCTGAAGCCATTAATGACAGGAGAGCGCTGTAATTAACGTGGAAGGCGACTTCCTTTCCTACGGGAAGATCTGTATCTTTTGCATTAATAATTAAATGGTCACTGCTCGAGCCGAGAATCTCAATATCTGCTCTCGGATTCAAGCCTGAGACAACAACATCCTGGGAGCCGACAGCAAGAATGGCTCGTTTCATCATGCCCTGATCAGCAAAGGAGGGATACTCCCCGGCTGCGTTCTGAGCCGTTTCACCAAAGGGTAGGGAAGGCTTTACTTTCGACTCAATCACTTCTGCTACAAGAGTAAAAGCATCTGTGTAAAGACCCGGTATCTCTTCCCGGTCCAGCGTTTCGCAGCCGAGATAAATGGATTCACCGATTCTGAGGTTATTAATGCGGCCTGTATTTTTTGTTTCTTTGAACCAATGATAGTTTCCGGAGTTGCCCCCGGTTATATAGGTGAGCTGCAGAGAAAACATGGCTTCCACTTTCTCAGCGGCCGCTGAAAGCTCCTCCATTTTCCTGCTGCTTGGCTTTACTCCGCCAAAACAGGCGAAATTAGCTCCTAGGCCCGTGATTTTCACTCCCTTTAGAAGGAGGACTTTCTCAATAAATTTTTCTAGATCCTCCGGCATGATACCTTCCCGCAGGTCTCCCATCTCCATCATGAGAATAATGCGGTGGATTGTTCCCTGCTGAAGAGCTTGCTGAGATAAAGCTTCAATCACAGTCAGTTCCGTGTTCATACTGATGTCTGCAATTTCCACTGTTTCTTCTGCATCTCCTAATGAAGGAGTTCTCAAAAGAACCAGCTCTGCTTTTACTCCTGCCTTCTTCAATGTTGTTAAATTTTTTAATTTTGTATCCGCCAGCGTTGTAATTCCACTTTTTACGAGAATGTCTGCGACCTCTGCAGAGCCAGCAACGCCTTTCGTAACTCCCATAATATGAATGCCTTTCGAACCGTATAAGCGCACAATTTTTTCAGCGTTATGTGCTACTTTCGAAAGGTCGATTTCTATCCGCGGAGTGGAGGAATAGATCAATTAACTGATACTGCTGAGCGTTTATTCTCTAATTGCGGATACGTATCGAAAATCGTACGGACGAGCTTGCCGCAGCCGAATTGAAGAACATCTGTAGTCGGCATGTCATACCTTTTCTCATAATCAGTAATGGTATTCTGTACTTCTGAAGCTGTCATATTTTCATGGTTAATGGAGATAGCTGTAACTTTAGCGCAGGAAAAACTTTCAATTAATTCCATTTCGCTTTCTAAAGAAGGCATCGGCATATAGCTGAAGTCTCCCAGGTTTTCCCGTTTAGGAGGGTGCTGAATAATTACCGAACCCGGTCTGGAACCACGGATAATACCGCAGGAGCTGATATAGGCAGGGTGGCTGAGAGCTCCCTGGCCTTCTACAATCATAATATCCGGCTGAAGTTCATCGTGGGCGCGGAGCACCTGATTTTCTATTTCACCGGTCATAAACTGGGAAGGGATGGCATCTATCGCTGTGCCGTATTTTTTCCCCTGGATCAGCCCGGTTTGTCCGGTCGCTATAAAGGCTACTTTTAAGCCGGCGTTTTCCAGGGCTTCTTCAAGGAGCACCGAAGTCGTCCGCTTTCCAACGGCGCTGTCCGTGCCGAGAACGGCGACAATCGGAGTTTTAATATCAAGTATTCTTCCGGAAAACAAATGCATATCTTTCTTTTCCGGAGGTTTTCTCACATCTGTCATCTGAACGCCGTATTTAGCAGCCTGCTGTCTGAATTCCGAATCATCAGTAAAAAATTCATGCAGAGGATTGGTTATATCCATTCCGCGTTCCATCGCTTTTAAGACAACCTCCCGTTCATGACTTTTCAGCAAGCCTGCTGAGGGAGCCATCCCGAATATGAATTGGTCCGGCACATGCTCCAGCAGTTCGAAAGCGTTCTCAAGACTTGTGAAAAAGGGAATGCCGTTTGTTTTGTTCTCAAGGCACTGCCCGGTATCTTCTCCTGTTTTCGTACTGTCTATAACTCCCGCAATCGTGTAATTTCCTGAGCTTCGAATCAGGCCGTTTGCCGTTTTGCCGTCCATCGTTCCGAAATTTCCTTCGCAATAAATTAATGCGGTTTTGTTCATAGAATATGTCACTCCTTCAAATTATTCCGTTCCGCCTTCAGGTTAAACAGAAATATTTTCCAGTAAACATTACAAATAACCCTGCCGCTCAGTTAAGATGTTTCAGGCGAAACGGAAAACCAGGCGGCAGAGTTCAAGGTCACTTATTTAATTTACTCCCTCCATCATAACAGGTTTAAGGAATAAAAGAAGGTTTATTCCATAATAAGGGTTATATTTACTTTTTTTTCATTAATTGATCCCTATTTCCGGAGGGCAGATCTCCGCTGTTTAAATGTATCTCCGGCCCGCCCTCTGCTGCCACGGAAATGGCTCGTAGATTCGACTTCGGAAGAGCTGTCATTTAAGCAGTGAAAAGCTTACAGATAAAGCATTAAAAAGGTTATAATAGGAAGAAATGGCAGGGGGAGTGACTGTAAAGATGGACAAAGCATTAAGAACATCATTTGACCACCTTGAACAGGCCGATAAAGAAGCGCAGTATGAAGCTTATCTGCACATCATGGAAACGACAAAGCAGGAAGTCGACTGGGCTTATGAAGTGTGGGATAAGCTGACGGAAATGCTTATTGATCCCGATGCCCACCGCCGCTCCCGGGCAGCCCAGTTTTTATCCCATCTTGCTGTCAGCGATCCGGAAGAAAGAATCCTCGATGACTTCTTTAAAGTATGGGAAGTTACATATGATAAAAAGTTCGTTACAGCCCGGCACAGCCTGCAGACAATCTGGCGTATAGGTTTAGCCGGAGAAAAGCAGAAAGCATTGGTCTTATCTCATTTATCAGACCGGTTCCGTGAAGCGGATAAAGAAAAGAACGGTACGTTGATCCGCTCCGATATCCTGCAGGGAACGAGACATTTATACGAGGCAGATAAAGAAGAAGCAGTGAAGCTGGAGGCGCTCGCTTTGATCGAAACAGAAGCGGACGGGAAGCAGAGAAAGAAATACCGGAAAATATGGAACGTATGAGGAGGAGAGGCTTTTATGAAAATTGCACTTGATAGTTTAAAAGGATACCTGCTCGAAGAAATGATGGCTTATCTTATTAAAAACACCGGATACGATCTGCTTGTCGATGAAAATCAGGATCCGCTCAGCCTGCGCAGTACCGGACTCGGTTTGAATATTAAAGGACTGGGTGCTGAACACCAGGCGGACGTGCTCGGTCAGCTGCAGTGGATGCCGGGGCTTACTTATCCGATGCGGATGTTTGTAGAAGCAGAGTTCCGCAGCGGGAAGACAGGTATTAAAACGGTGCGGAGTGCCGTTGCGGTAGTCAATGATTTAAACCAGGTGTATACAAAAACGCGGGAGACGAATACACCCACAAAGCGGCACACTTACAGCTACTGTGTTTTTTCTGCTTCCGGTTTCTCTAAAAGCGCTGTTGAAATGGCTATGGCCCATCACATTTCCCTCGTGGATGTCAGTGGTGCCGAGTACGAGCCGCTGCGCAGTAAAATTAATGAAACAGCGAAAAATATTCACCGCAGTTTAGGGAGCAGGGAAGAAGGGGGCACTCTCAATAGTGGTGGGGATCACCGCTTCGCTTTCATTCAGTCACTCCGGGAATACCTGAGACGCAGACTGGGTACCTGGACCGGAGTGGAGGACTACGAATCCCTCTCTCTGCTTGAAGAGAAGGATCCAATTTTCGAGATTCTTGAGGAACTGGCTGTTTTTGTGGAAGAAGAATATACGGAATTATTTGCAGCTGTACCGGGAGCCCCTTTCTTATTAGTAATGAAAGCGGAAGATCCCCAGGCGTTCCGGAACTATTTGGAGAAGTATCCGGCACACCGGGTGCATGTGGAGTGCCGGTATATGAAAAACAGCGGTATCCGCTGGGCCATTCACCCGGAAGAAGGGAAAGAGTATGAACTGCAGTTTTTAATACCGGAACAGCTTCAGGATTTAATTTTAAATAGTGTCAATCCTGCTAAAACCGCTCTTAACGGAGACAGAGACTATGTTTCCAATTTATCAGTATACTCGCACTCTTCCGAAAAAGACGAAATATTCCGGCTGGAGTATAATCCTTTAAAGATAAACAGCTGACATTCTCTGTTTGAAATAGGCTTTTCGGAGATCAAGTATGATATATTTAACCTAGAAAAAGTTTACTAAACAACAGGCACAAAAGGAGCGGGAACGATGGCCACTATTCGAGATATTGCGAACAAATCCGGTTACTCGATCGCTACAGTTTCGAGGGTTTTAAACCACGATCAGACGCTTTCGGTCTCTCATAAAGCGAAAGAAGCTATTTTTAAATATGCAGAAGAGTTAAACTATAAAACGATGCGGGAGCGCTCGGCGAGAAAAACGATCAGCACCGGCACTTTCGGAATGATTTATTTTAATTCTGAGCAGCAGGAGATCAGTGACCCCTACTTTCTTGCTATCCGTCTCGGTATTGAAAAGGAGTGTGCAGCAAGGGGAATAAAGCTCGTAAAGCTATACAGGAATGCCGAGTCGTTTGATTTCAGCCAGATAGCTGACATGGAAGGGCTGCTCATCGTGGGACGGATTCATCCGGAAGAAATTGATCAGCTCGTTCTCTACACCGACAACATTACTTTCATAGATTATTCTCCTTTAGATTCCATGTTCGATTCGGTCGTTATTGATTTTCGGACTTCTGTCATCCGGGTTCTTGATTACCTGCTTGAGCTCTCCCATGAGCGGATTGGTTTTATTGGAGGTCAGCAGTACGTAAGACCGGACGAAACAGTGATGGACTACCGCGAGGAATTTTTCCGGGATTATTTAGGACCGCGCACCGGTTACGCAGAGGACAACATTTATATTGGCGACTTTTCAACGGAGGATGGCTATCGGATGATGAAGAAAGCGGTGGCGCACGGGAATCTGCCTTCTGCTTTCTTTATCGCGAGTGATTCGATGGCAATAGGAGCGCTGAGAGCCCTTCACGAACATGGTATTTTAGTTCCGGAAGACGTGTCGATTGTCGGATTTAACGATATAGCAGCAAGCCGGTATTTGCAGCCCTCGCTTACTACAGTGAAAGTACACACAGAATTTATGGGGCAGACCGCTGTTGAGATTATGGACGAGCGCCGGGAAACGAGGCGGAAAATCCCGAGGAAAATTGTTATACCAACCGAATTAATCGTCCGGGAAAGTACGGCAGCAGTGCCTGCAGGCAAAAGCGAACCCCACACCTCCATACGGAAAGTGAAATAGCAGAAGGCTGCAAGTGAAGACTCTCCCGGAAACAGAAAACACCTTAGCATCACTTAACAATACGCCTTGTATAAAAAGCTGGTGGGCCCCAGGCTTAAACGATAGAAGTTTTAAGGGGGAAACCAGCTTTTTTGGAGAACGGAATTAGCTGAGGCCGGACCGCCCGGAAAGCCTCCTTCAGGGAGCGGAGGAAAAAAGAATGTATCAGCACGAAGAAAGTCCCCTGCCGATTGACCGGCAGGGGGCTTTCTTCGTTTATTAGCTTGGAGGGGACATTTCCAGGTCTGGAACCGGCTTTTCTAAATACTGCGTATCTTTTCGAGCATTAAAGCGGTCGGCTTTTTCGATTTTAACAGCGATATTATAATCCGGAATACCGGCAAACTGTTCATAGCGCCCTTTCGGAAGCAGGAAGTTGCCTTCCGGAAAGTGGACACCGAGGTTCGATTGAGCAATCGAAGCTACCTTGGCCTGTCCCTGGAATACACCGTATTGATTGTAAACAACTACGGCTTCTCCTTCGCGAATGTGCAGATCTTTTGCATCATCTGGATTTATGAGAACGTCGTACCGCTCCGCTCGGTTAAACGGATCCGTTTCTCCATACACCATCGAGTTGAACTGTTTCCCTCGTCGGGTAGTAACGTAAAAATCACCTGGTTTTTTGTTCAGGTCCGGGATTTCCACCGGGATCAAATTTCCGCGTCCGTCTGGTGTTGGGCATATTCCGTCTTCACAGAGCCAGGCCCCTCCCCACTGAAAGACATCGCCTTGATTTTTCAAATGCTGGACACCTTCATAAGAGGGGTTCGCTTTAGCAATTTCCGCACGGATGGCGTCGCCGTCCTTAAAGTCGACCAGGTCGGCCGTTTCCGGCTTCACCCGCTTTGCAAGATCTATATAGATTTTCCACTCGGCACGGGCTTCTTCGATTTTATTCTTATTGCCCTTAATTTCCGGAGAGAAGTAGACCATCCGCTCAGTCGATGTCGATGTACCTCCGCCTTCCTGCTCGTAACGCGTTTTAGCAGGAAGAACGACGACCGCTTCTTTCGCATCGACAAGCGTGGAAGTATTCAAAATGATATCCTGGTGCACGCGGATATCCAGTTCGGAAAGAGCTTTTTCCACGTAGTCCGGATCGGGCATCGTTTCGAGAAAATTCCCGCCGGACATATAGTACAGTTTGATCTTCCGCTCGTTTTCTTCCGGGAGAAGGATATTTTCAAGCGTCACGCCGACGATATCACCCTGCCATTTAGGCAGCTCAAATCCCCAGAGCTTTTCGATGCGGGTAATGTTATCTCCTTTAAAATCTCCACCGGGAAGGACGAACGGGTCAGCGCCCATTTCTCCGCTTCCCTGTACCGAAGAATGACCGCGGAACGGCATAAGCCCGCTGTACTTGCGGCCGAGAAAGCCGCGGAGCAGCGCGAGGTTTGCCACCTGGGAAATGTTATCCGAGGCAAAAGAGTGCATCGTCAGACCGAGTGCCCAGGCGAATACAGCATTTTTACTGTTCGCCAGAAGTTCAGAAAGTTCGATAATTCTTTCCTTGGAAACGCCGGAGGAAGCGGTGATTTCCTCCCAGGACTGCTCCTGGACCTTTTCTTGAAGCTCTTCATATCCATTCACGTGTTCATTGACGAATTTGTGATTAATCGCGGATCCGTGAGCTTCTTTTTCCATATCAAACCAGTGTTTCATAATACCGTGCATAAAGGCGATGTCGCCCCCGATGTTTACCTGATAAAAATCATCGGCTACTTTCGTGCCGAAGAGAGCGGATTCCGGAACCGAAGGCACCCAGTATTCATCCATGGACGGCTCGCGGTAAGGATTGACGACGATAATCTTCGTTCCTTTTTTCTTCGCTTCGAGCATATATTTTGTCGAGACGGGGGAAGAGTTGGATGCGACGCTTCCCCAGAAAAGAAGGACGTCCGTGCCGATCCAGTCCTGATAGTTCGACGTTGATGCTCCTACTCCGATAGAGCGTTTCATCGCCGTTTTACTCGGAGAATGACAGATACGGGATGCATTGTCGACGTTGTTTGTTCCTAAAAAACGGGAGACTTTTCCGCCTAAGTAATACGATTCATTTGTAATGCCCCGGGAAGTCATATAAAAAGCATACTGCATAGGGTCAAGACGTTTCATTTTTTCAGCGATCGTATCCATCGCTTCATCCCAGCTTATTCTGGAGAAGCTTCTATCTCCCGGGCGGCGGATCAGCGGGTAGGGGATTCTACCGAGCTTGCGGAGTTCCGTGCTTGAATATTTGCGCAGCTCGTCGATATCCGAGTGAAGAATGTCCGGTTCGATGGCCGGCATCGTATTCAGACGGAGAACATTGAATCGTGTCGTACAGACATGCGGGCCTGTCAGCGTCTGGTCATAGAGACCGGATACACCAAGAGCACAGCCGTCGCATACGCCTTTTGTTATGATGTTTTTGGCATAGCCGAGATTGTCTTTGTTTTCCCACATTGTTTTAAAGGAATCGCGGATATGAGTCGGCTTAATTTTGCCGAGGCCGAAAGGCACGGGACTTACCCAGTGTTCGGGAGCCGGCTTTTTTGATTTTTTCATTGGGCCTTGATGTTTTGTCTGTCCCATTGTTATCACTCCTTCTATATTATTAAAACAAACTGTCTTCCAGTTCCTGATTCTGTAAAGGGGCGGCTTCTGCCCCCGGGTGATTTTTCAAGACACCTGCGAAAAACCTTTCTTTATTGCATTTGCATGGCAGTGCGTGAAATAAAAAACCACCGCCTCTGCCGTATCGAATAGATACAGCAGAGGACGGTGGTTGAGTCTTTAGCAGGGACGCTGCCAAGTGCCGAACCGGCTCATTTTCGGTTGGAGAATTTCTCTTCCAGGTTTTCGTCGAATATAAAAATCGACATGCCTTTATCCTGTTCGATATCAATATCTACAAAAAGGTCTACGAAGTTACAGCCGAGCAGCTCTTCCATTTCGTAGGGACGGTTTTTCCGATAAATTTCTTTCACCATTTCAGTCCGTGCCGCACGAAGCATCTGCCGGCCGTCTTCCGCACTGGCAATGAATTTTTCGACGGGGGACAAATTTCCTTCCATTTCGCAGATTGCCCAGTTTTTACAAAAAGTCGTGCTGATCCGGCTTGGGCCTTTGCCCATATGTTTTTTCCGGAAAGAGCGTACGAGGTTGCTGAACTCTGCTTCATATTTAGCCATAAATGATTTCATCCTCTACTGTTGCTTATAGGAAAAGAGTAGTTTCGGAAAGAGAAAATGTCAACTGGCAAGCTTTTCCGAATCTTTTTCCTGACGAAGCTGTTTAATATCAAGACGTATAAGAAGAGATACGAGAAGAGCGATGACGAACATTCCGCCAAAGATATACAAAGTAGCTGCATAGCTTGCCGTTGCTTCGCGGACAGTGGAAGCAAGAATCGGACCGACTAAACCGGCAAGCGCCCATGCCGTTAAAATGTAGCCGTGAATGGCGCCGAGCTGCTTTGTCCCGAAAAGGTCACCGATGTAAGCAGGTATAGAAGCAAAACCGCCGCCGTAGCAGGTAATGATCAAGAATAAGATAACCTGGAACATAATTGCGTGTGTTATAGATGGAAGCATGAAAAAGGCGGCAATTTGAATAACGAAAAAGGCGGTGTAAACATTCGGACGGCCGATATAGTCCGAGATGGAAGCCCATGCAAGCCGTCCGGCTCCATTGAAAAAACCCATGATTCCAACCATCGTTGCTGCTGCAACAGCGGAAAGGCCGGCAATTTCCTGAGCCATCGGGGATGCTACCGCAAGAATAGCGATACCGCACGTTACGTTAATGAAAAGCATAATCCACAGAAACCAGAAACGCTTCGTTTTGACTGCTTCATTGGCAGTCAGCTGGGAAAGATCGGCTTTTGCTTTGTTATTTTTAACCGGAGCGTCGGCCATGTAGCCCTCAGGAGGCCGTTCAATGTATAGAGCCGAAGCAATCATAATAATAAAGTAGCTGACTCCGAGAATGAAAAATGTATTGGCAATACCGGTGGAGTCAATTAAAGAGGCCATGATGGGACTTGCGATCATCGCTGCAAAGCCAAAACCCATAATAGCAAGGCCGGTGGCGAGACCGCGGCGGTCCGGGAACCACTTTACGAGAGTGGAAACCGGTGTTATATAGCCGATTCCAAGGCCGATGCCCCCCAAAGCTCCGTAAGTTATGTAAAGCATCCAGAGTGATTCAATATTTACTGCTATGCCGGATCCTATAAGGCCGGCTCCAAAAAAAGAGGCGGCTACGAGACCTGAAATTCTGGGACCATATTTTTCAACGAAGTGTCCCATAAAAGCGGCAGAAAGACCTAAAAAGACAATAGCGATACTGAAAGTCATGGATATGGCGCTTAAGCTCCATCCGAACTGTTCGGAAAGCGGGTTCGTGAAAACGCTCCAGGCGTAAACCGAACCGATGGAAATGTGGATACCTACTGCGGCCAGAGCAATAAGCCACCGGTTTTTAACTGTTGTTTTCATGATGTCTTCACTCCTTCTTTTGTTTAGGCTGTCTTAAAAAATAGCTCTGTTAAAGTCTGCTGTTGATATATAAGAAAACTTCGCTTCGGCCTGCCGTGGAGGAGCTTCCGGCTCCATAAAAAAACCGCTGCTATCGCTTTCCGGTGTGAAAAATCCATCCGAAAAGGAACGCAACGGTTAGTCAGAAGCAGGGGCGCTGCTTGAAACACCAACAGTAATCGTCAAATGAAAGGCGGACCTAAACCGACGACAGGAGCGCTGTCTCGCATCTTAAGTACCGGCCTGTATTTGAATTCTTCTTACATCTTACTTGCTAATGTAAGCATTTACAATAGCTGCTTGAAGAAAAGTTCATTTATTGGTCACATTTTCAAGAAGGAGTCTTCCGGACCTCCGCAGTTGTATGTTTCGATAGGAATTGTTTATACTTTAACTGCTGTACATAACGGAAAGACACTGTTAACTAAAAAATTAAAAAGAAAGGAGGCGGAACCAATGGAAAAGCTGGAAATGAAGAAAAAAATGCCGATCGTGAAATATAAAGAGGGAGCTCTTCATGAAACAGAAGACGATATCGTAACGGAATATCCGCTGACTATTTACGTGAACGAAGAAGAGTTTGCGACGATGGTCTGCACTCCGGCCGATCTCGAAGAAATGGTAGTGGGATTTCTGGCGTCGGAAGGAGTTGTCCGTTTCAGGAAAGATATCGTAAAGCTGGAGATTGATGAGGAGAAAGGGTTTGCCTACGTTACCCTTACCAATAAAGAAGTACTGGATCAGCAGACTTTTTCCAAACGGTTTATCGGTTCCTGCTGCGGGAAAAGCAGGCAGTTTTATTTTCAAAATGATGTCAAAACCGCGAAGACCTCGATGGTTGATAAAAAGATCACCGCCGCTTCGTGTATTCGCCTCATGCGGGAGATGCAGGAAGCCAGCCATGTCTTTAAAGGAACGGGCGGTGTCCATAACGCTGCTATCTGTTCGGAAGAGGGAATGATCCTCAGCCGCACTGATATTGGGCGTCATAACGCTCTGGATAAACTGTACGGTCACTGCCTGCTGAACCAGATACCTGTCCGGGATAAGGTACTTGTTTTCAGTGGGAGAATATCATCTGAAGTGCTGACAAAAGCGGCTAAAATCGGAGTCGGGATAGTCCTCTCCAAATCGGCGCCGACAGACCTTGCCATTAAACTCGCAGAAGATTTAAACATTACGGCAGTTGGATTTATCAGGGGAGAGTCGTTCAACGTTTACTCCCATCCGTCCCGTATTGTTTTGGAATAACCTATATACAATTGAAAGGAGAAAGTAAAATGGCTTGTAATATTGACCATACGACTGCAGATACGGCGAAAAAGCTGGAATCCCAAAAAACCTATCTTCCGAAGGAGCTTTATGAGGGAAGTGAAAAACTGCTTGCAGGAAATCCGGATCAGGAAACACTTAACGAGCTTTTTCATCTGCTAAAAAAATATGATCTGGCTTCAGAAAGTGAAAAAGAAGAAAGAAATAACCTGCTGCGACGTTTAGTTTAGGAAGCTGGAGATCTCCTCCACGGCAGAGCTGAAGCAGAGTTTTCCGCATGGATCGACAACAGACTTTAACACAGCCAGAATAAAAGAAAATCTGATATTGAAAAAATTTCTCTTTTTAAAAGAAATAAAATAGGGAACAACATAACCATCCAATGATTTTCCAGCATAAATTGAAGGAGAGATACAATGAACACAGTAAAAGTAGAAATTCATTTTGTAAGCGGAAAAAGTACAACGATTGAAGTGTTGGCTGACGACCCTTCGAAAGCGCTAGAAAAATTCCAGGCTTTCGAAGGAATCCACGTTGATAACACAACGGAACAGATTATGAACCTTGGAAAAGTCGAGCGGGTTCAGGTAGTAAAATAGTCCGGGACAGAAGACTCAACAGCTCCGTAGAATGGAAAGGCGGCATGACAATTTTTTGTCATGCCGCCTTTTTACATGGTTTGGAATAGTAGAGTCGAGCCTCTATTCTTATCTTAGCGAGGGACCTCTGTTTTTTCAAAGTGGAAATTAACACTCTACAGGAATGCTTTAACAGAGACCCTCATGCAGGATTGCTGCACCATGAGGCATGAAAATGGCCTTCTATAGAAAGGGAATTTATCCTCTATACAGACGGAGGGAGGTCAGAAGGGGGCTTCTTTATTTAGAAGGCAGCTCCTGCTCTGTCTTTTTACCGGAAGCTGAAGTGGACATGGGGCGACTCCGGGGCGATGAAGGACGAGCCGAAGATCCATCCCTCCCGACCCCAGGGAGGAAGGGATTAGCTGAGGCCGGCCCGCCAGGAAAGCGTCCCCATGGAAACGAAAGCGCACGTTCATTGCTTAAATACTTTATTTTCAAGGTAGCTAATAGAAAATAAAAGGATAGGCATATATTACAGGTATATTATGTATTATCCAGTGTTTCTTTTCTTTCTTAAAAGGCTATAGAAAGCATAAGCGGTCTGACTAAATCTTTAAAAGGAGAAGATACCGATGAAAAGGAAGGTACAGCAGAATCCGGTAAAAAGGAAAGCCGAGTTGAAGAAGCTGGATACTGCCATCCGAGCGGAAAAAGATAAAATAGAATTGAAGCGGGAAATGATCCGCAAATATAAAAAGAGCCACATGGTTATCCGGGCGCAGCGGGATCTTTTTCGACTGGAGGAGCGTTTGAAATGGCTCCGCAACAAACGGGAACTTCTTATTAAAGAAGAAAGAGACTCCGCTGAAAGATGATATAAGAAAAAGATTCTCTTCCTTTATCAATGTTTTACGTTACCAGATATCAGGAAGAAACAGGCGGAGAGGATCTGTTTAAAACCGGGAACAGGCTTCCATTCCAGTTGCTTTTTTTGCTTTCTGCGCTAAACTGGAAAGTAATAGAAAAGAAAGAAGGAGGAAGCCTATGTCGTACATATTGCTTATTATTGGGTTTGCTCTGTTGATCAAAGGAGCAGACTTTTTTGTAAAGGGTTCTTCGAGTATTGCGGCTGCTTTGAGAGTTTCTCCTCTTTTAATCGGTTTGACAATTGTCGCCTTTGGTACAAGTTCCCCTGAAGCTACTGTAAGTATTGTAGCTGCTCTCGAGGGAAGTGCAGGAGTAGCAATAGGTAACGTTGTCGGAAGCAATATTTTCAATATAACTCTCGTAGTCGGCCTGACGGCAATTTTAAATCCACTGCGGGTAGAGAGTGAAACGATCCGTAAGGAGATTCCTTTTACGATGCTGGCAGGTGTGGCCATGCTGATTTTAATCAGCGACAGAGCACTGCATTCCCTCAGCGACAACGTGCTGACCAGAAGTGATGGATTGATTCTGCTGCTGTTTTTTTCAGTATTTTTATATTATGTTTTTGAAGTGGCAAGACGGAGCAGAGAAAGTGCCGAAGCCCCTGAACCAGGGGCCCGTGCTCTTTCCTGGAAAAAGAATATTTTACTGACAGTCGGCGGCCTTGCGGCAATTATTTTCGGAGGCGATCTTGTGGTCAACGGAGCAACCTCCATAGCACTTTCGTTCGGAATGAGTGAAACGCTCGTCGGACTGACCATTGTGGCCGTAGGAACTTCTCTGCCGGAGCTGATCACTTCGATCACAGCTGCTATTAAAATGCAGACAGAAATTGCCCTTGGCAACATTGTCGGAAGCAATATTTTTAATATTTTATTTGTGCTCGGCACAGCCTCTGTCATTTCCCCGCTCGTTGTAGGAAGTAAAATCTTTTTTGACGTATTTTTTATGCTGCTGATAACGGTGTTGCTGCTTGTCTTTTCACGTACTAACTACAGAATCGGAAAAAGGGAAGGGCTTGTGCTTGTGGCTGCCTATCTGGGATATGCCGTCTATATTATTATCAGAAATTAAAAAGCGGGCGCCGGAACATCCGGATGCATATTCTTCTGGATGGGAGAACTTCAATTTAAAACAGCCGGTCTTTCCCTGTGGTTCAAAAGAGAACGAAGCGGAAACCGCCCTGTGAAGAAGCAGGTCGGAAGATTCCGCAGGACACAGCCCGCCTGGAGGTTTCCTTCCCGGCAGGCCGAAACGGAGTTTTCTACATTTATCCAACAGACCTGGACACAGCTGAGTGAAAAGAACCTTTGAAAGAATTTTTTGTTTACGGGAAATTCTGCGCGAGCAAGTATCAAAGAAAAAATATAAACGAACACAGTTTACAAAAGGATGGACTAAAATCCATCTTCTGGATATAATAAAAACAAACATCGAAAAGGCAAACTTCTCCGAAAGGAAAGGACGCAAAGTCATGAGCCTGTCCGCTTCTTAAAGCGCAGGGTAGTCAGACTGCCGGGCCCTTAGTTACGTGAGCCAGGTAATAATGAGGGAAGAAGTGTTCACTATGAAGAAATTACTCGCTGCTCTGCTTTTGTTCGTAATAATTACCGGGGGTGGTCTGCCGGTGTCAGCGAAGGAGGAAGTACGTGCGACCTGGCTTTGGAATCCATGGATGTTTGTAGAGGATGAGGCAGGAACGCTCACTTTTCTGGAAAGTAAAAATGTAAATAAAGTTTATCTTCAGATTGACAGGGAAGTTCCTCGTGAAGCCTACCGAAGCTTTATCTCCGGTGCCTCAGATATAGGAATCAGCATTTATGCACTGGATGGAGCTCCAGACTGGGTCGGTCCTAACGGCAGGGTCTATCAGGAAAACATGCTCAGCTGGATGGAAAGCTATCAGCAGAACGCATCAGCTGCCGAACAATTCGGCGGGGTGCATCTTGATGTAGAACCTTATCTTTACAGTGGATGGGTGAAAAACCAGAAAAAAACCATTACCGCTTTTCAGGATCTTCTTCAGGAAGCGAAGGAAAGGTCTGCTTCGATGAACCTTCCGCTGGAGGTTGATCTGCCTTTCTGGTTTGATGAAATTTCCTACAGCAATAAATATGGAAAAGGGGTGCTTGCCGAATGGGTAATTACCCGTGTGGACGGTGTCACTCTGATGGCTTACCGGGATAGTTCAGAAGCAATTATTGAAATCGTGAAAGAAGAAATTGCTTTTGCTGAAAAGCACGGAAAAGCTGTCGTTATCGGAGTGGAAACGATGGCGAGCGGGGAGGGCAACCACGTCACGTTCTACGAAGAAGGCGAAGCGTTTATGCAGAAGGAGCTTTCCTCCGTAAAACATCACTATGGATCGAGCCCGGGATTCGGAGGCTTCGCGGTTCATCACGTCGGAAGCTGGAAAACGATGAAACAATAGAATAAAGACAGGAGGAGCTGGCCCGGATATCTTACGGTCCAGCTCCTTCGGTTTTATGCAGCGATCCTGCATGCGTGTCTCTGTTAAAGCTCCGCGTTGTTTTTGGAGTGCCTGCGGATTTTCCGCCTGAACCCTGAAATTCTCCACGGTCACAACAAACGGCTGCGGAATTTGAAAATTACCGGGAGGACTGCAGCTAAACAGTAAAATAAATTCAGATAAGTGGTTTTGGAAGGCTCGGTTTGAACTCCTTTACAAAGGGAATAAGTGTTAAAACAACTTAAAGGAGGAGTTCATATGACCCACGTCTCGCTCATTCCTTTCAAAGTAGAGAACAGATTCAAGGCATCCTCGAAAGTTCCTGCCGGTGTGGAAATGGTGGAAGCTCCGTCATTTTGGACGTTATCGAACCGGGGGTACGGACAGGTAATTGCTGTACTGGATACCGGATGTCAGTCAGATCATCCTGATTTGAAAGGCCAGATCATCGATGGGAAAAACTTCACAGGTGATTACAACGGAGACGAGTCGAATTTTGAAGATAATAATGGTCATGGAACGCATGTAGCAGGGACAATCGCGGCCGCAGAAACCGGCAGTGGAGTCATCGGTGTGGCTCCGGATGCAAAGCTGCTAATTTTAAAAGTATTAAGTGGTGAAGGCGGCGGAAGCATGCAGGGGATCATTGATGCCATCCATTATGCGGTGGAATGGCGGGGGGACAACGGAGAAAGAGTGCGGGTTATGAACATGTCCCTTGGAGGTCCGCAGGATATTCCCGAGCTCCATGAAGCAGTTAAAAATGCCGTTGATCACGACGTGGCGGTTGTCTGCGCAGCTGGAAATGAAGGAGATGGGAATCTCGAGACCGATGAATTCGCCTATCCGGGAGCGTACAATGAAGTTATTCAGGTAGGGGCCGTCAATTTTAATGGGGAGCTCACCAGGTTTACGAATACGAATGATGAGATTGATCTGGTTGCGCCGGGTAAAGATATTCTTTCCACGTATTTGGACAGCGGCTATTCTGATCTGACCGGGACTTCCATGGCTGCTCCGCATGTGGCAGGCGCTCTAGCCGTTCTGACAAATTGGGCTGAAAAAGGTTTTAACAGACATATTGGAGAAGCGGAAATGTATGCCCAGATCATCCGCCGGACTACACCGCTTGGCCATCCGCTCACTGCTGAAGGCAACGGGCTTCTCACGATGGGGCTTCTTGAAAGAATAGCGGTCTGGAGCGGAGAAAAATCGTCCGCTTCTTAATGCCGTATTCGTGAAGAGTAACTTTCTGTTCCGGCTCCTTTTCACGAAAGAGCGAAGCAGCAAGGTGTTGAAAAGCGAAGGAGAGAACAAAGAAGCCGTTCCTGTTCACCAGGAAACGGCTTCTCACGTGATGATGACTGATTCCGTCCTCACCGATTTTTATTTTATTCTGTCTCACAAAATTTAATGGACATTATTGAGGATCTTTTTTATCGTCTTTTAATGGATCGCCGGCGCGTCTCGTTCCTTCTGCGTGCGGCGGAGTACCGACATTGCGGGCTTCCGGATTATCAGCGCGGTTCGGAGCATCGGAACTTGATGCTGTCGTGTCCGTTACATTTCCAACGCCTTCAGCAGTTTCAGGTGCTAAGACAACAATTTTACCGTTCTGAACGTCCTCGTTATACTGGGCAGCCTGCTCATCAGAAATGCCAAAACCTTTGAAACGATCCGTGTAGCTTCCTGCTTCTTCAGACTTCGGATTTTGTCCTTTAAAGACAGCTTTTACCTTATCCATAAAACCTGGCTCGCTTTTTTGGTCGACACTGTTATCGGCACTCACCTCGGTCTGAGAACGAATCCAGGATGTTTCTTCACTGTCGTTTGCTACGATGGAGATTTCCTCCGGTTCGTACCCTTGATCTTTCAAATGTTCTACTGCTTCGACCACTTCCGGTTCTTTTTCGTAAACGCCTACTACTTCTTTATTCATTATAAAACCTCCTGCTTATCTAATTAAGCTGATTTCTTCATTACACAGGCTATTCCCACTGCGCATGATACAAAACTTAGGAACGTTTGATTTTCTGGGAAATAGTCAATAAGCATTACGTATTAAGAAATAAAAATCATCTCATTTTATCATCAGAAGACCTGATTATGGAAAATTGCGTTTATGAATTGTGAAAAAAAGGTAATTACTCTCCAGGGAATATAAATTAAAAAATTCCCGGATCACAAAAAATTATACATAGAGGATGGGATGTAATGAAAAAAGTGAGTATGACAGCCGCTCTTACGGCAGGAGCGCTATTAGCAGGGGCTTCCACAGCTGCAGCCGAAGACCATTCAGCGGAAGAAGTACTGAAGCAGTCTAATGAAGCGATGGAGAATCTTGAGAGCTTCTCTTCCACGATGGCAACGGAACAGACAATCTCTGATGAGATGGGTGATTTTAATTTTCAATCGACAATAGAACAGGACGTTTTTCTTGATCCGTTTAAGCTTCGTCAGGAAACAACGACGACGATGGAAGGGGCAGGAGAAGAAACTCTTCTTTCCTACTGGACTGAAGACGGCTTCTTTCAGGAAGATGGTCAGGGAGGCTGGATAAAAACCGCTGATGGTACAGGAGACCTGGAAGGAATGATGTATGAACCAGGTACTCAGATTGATGAAATGCAGACGTGGGGCGACGACCTGAACCTCAGTGAAGAGGATGACTACTATGTCGTTACTTACGCGGGGGATGATTTTAACTTCGAAGATCTGATGAATCAATTCAGTGAAATGCAAGGAAACGAAACTGACGGCGGAATGATGGAAGAAATGATGGGAGACGTTAACATCAGCGACGTTTCGTATGACCTCTATATAGACAAAGATAATCATTATGTCGTTATGATGAACTCTGAATTAACGATGGAAATCGAAGCAGAAGGGGAAACGGCCGAAATTGAGCAGTCCATGGAAATGGAATTCCATAATTTTAATGATGTAGAAGACTTCGAGCTTCCTTCAGAAGCGCTCGAAGAAGCGGAAGATATTGAAGAAATTATCGATGAAGAGCTTGAAGAAGTAGAGGAGGAGGGAGACGAACTTCCTGCAACAGCATCGAATCAGCCGCTTTGGACGGGGGTCGGCCTGTTATTTCTTGTAACAGCGGGCGGCGTACTGCTTACCGGCCGTAAAACAGAAAAAGTTTAAAAGCAGGTTTATGAAACAATAGAAGAAGGATGGCGGCGTCTGCGTTCTAAGAAAAGAAAACGCATCGTCTATGACTACCTGCGAAATATTAGTAAGAAGGCGGCCCGGACAATTTCCGGAGCCGCCTTCTTTTCTTATAGT
This sequence comes from Alkalicoccus halolimnae, assembly GCF_008014775.2. Classification (GTDB taxonomy): domain Bacteria; phylum Bacillota; class Bacilli; order Bacillales; family Salisediminibacteriaceae; genus Alkalicoccus; species Alkalicoccus halolimnae. The sequence goes on from NZ_CP144914.1 coordinate 330,237, forward strand.
ACTGTCAGTGATCGTTCCTGATATGGAAAAACGGCGTTTCCTATCCGCTATGCAGAAGTTCTACAGCTTTCGCGGACATGCGTCCTTCTCCTTAAACCAACATTTAATTTTTACGTAGACATTTCAGGACCGGCCCCATAAGGTATGAAAAGCCCTTTTGATACAGGAGCAGCGAGTTCTTTTTAAAAACATGCTTCTTCTTTGGAAGGAAGAAACGACGGCATCCATTACACTGTTTTCAAGTGATACACGTAGGAAATGAAGTCTCCGAGCTTTTCTTTTTCCGGAGGAGCAGCCCCGGAATGTTCCTGCTCAATGATCATTCCGATATTCATCAGTTCATCTCCAAAGTGGCGTGATGAAGCGTTTATTTCATACTGACGGCTTTCGTCAAGCCCGGTCAATTTAAGAGATGGAAAGCCGGGGTTCGGCTCCGCGAGCAGCCTGTAATAGCCGACAAGCGCCTCTGAACGATCTTCGGAAACGACCATCCATGCTGTATGATTGCGATCTCCGTGAAAAGGACTCATAAGCCGGTGAAAAGTACCATTTTGAATAAGGGAACGGTGCTGTTTATAAAATTCAGTCTGCAGACGAATAAACGCTTTTTCTTCTTCGCTCATTTTCGTGATATCAAGTTCATAGCCGAATGTTCCAAAGTAGGAGACATGACCGCGCATTTCCAGGCTTGTCGAGCGGTGCACCTGATGATTGGGAATGTCCGAGACGTGGGCTCCCATCGAACTGAGCGGGTAGGCAAAAGACGATCCGTATTGAATTTTCAACCTTTCCACCGCATCAGTATCATCACTTGTCCATGCTTGAGGAGCATAGTAAAGCATACCCGGATCGAACCGGGCACCGCCGCTGGCACATGATTCAAACAGAACCTCTGGAAACGCCTGTGTCAGCCGTTCGTACAATTCGTACACCCCGAGTATATAGCGGTGTGCTGTTTCGCTCTGACGCTCCGGAGGAAGATCAAAAGAACCGATTTCCGTCATGTATCTGTTCATATCCCACTTCACATAGCTGATATCAGCTTCCCGGAGAACGTCTGCCATTTGATTGAACAAATGATCAACGACTTCCTGTCTCGAAAAATCAAGGACGAACTGGCCGCGGCCAAAAGAAGGGTCGCGGTTGCTTACATGAATTATCCAGTCCGGATGCTCTTCGTAAAGGCGGCTTTCCTTGTTCACCATTTCCGGTTCGAACCAGAGACCGAACTGCATACCGAGACCGGTAATTTTTTCTGAGGCACCTGCGACCCCGTTCGGAAGTTTAGCCTTATCGGAAAACCAGTCTCCAAGAGAGGTCGTATCGTCATCGCGCTTTCCGAACCAGCCGTCATCCAGTACGAAAAGTTCGATTCCGAGCTTTTTCGCTTCGCCGGCAATGGAAAGCAGTTTGTCTTCGTCAAAATCAAAATAGGTGGCTTCCCAGTTGTTCAGAAGAACAGGTCTTTCCTTGTCACGCCATAGGCCGCGTGCGAGCCTCTCTCTGTAGAGTGAATGAAATTCGCGGCTCATTCCGTTTAACCCTTCGTCTGAGTAAACCATAACCACTTCAGGCGTCTGGAACGTGTCCTGCGGTTCAAGCAGCCACCGAAAGTCAAACGGGTTGATGCCCATAGAGAAACGGGAGGCGGCATATTGATCGACTTCCACCTGGGCGAGAAAATTACCGCTGTAGACGAAGTTGAATCCGTATACTTCTCCGTGAAATTCGTCTGTATTCGGCCGCTTCAGGGCAAGGAACGGATTTTGCTGGGAGCTGCTCGTTCCTCGGGTACTTGAAATTTTTTGAATCCCGGAAGCAAGAGGCCGCTCTGCTGGATGACGCTCGCGCGACCAGGAGCCGGAAAGCTGTACCATATCAAAATCACTGTCAGGGAAATCCACGCTTGCACTGAGTGCCCGCGTAAGAGAAAGCTTCTCTGGACCTTTATTAAGAAAGCGGGCGCTTCTCGTTATGACATTTCGATCGGCATAAACCGTGTAAAGAAGTTCGATTTCCGCCTGAAGCAGTTCATCACGAAGCGTAATAACGAGGGATTCTGCTTCCTCGTCCTCCTCCGTATAGACAGCGGGAAGACCTTCCAGAGAAGGTTTGCCGGATTCAAGGCTGTATCCTGCATACGTAAAATCGGTGGTGCGGCTGCCGTTTTCCTGATGAAGATGAAAAGCCGGCTCCCGGTAGTCCCCGCGTCCGTAAGCCGGGAACTCCTGCTTAAGGATGTCGAGTGAAAAAGCGAGGTCATCTTCAATAGGATAGGACATTCCTGCACGGTGCTGAGTACGGAACAGATGGGAGAAGGAGGGGCGGTGCCGGACCGCCTTTCCATAATACAGCTGTCCTAGCTGATTGTTTTTCATCACAGTAAAAATATAGCTTGACCCGGAACTCTGCAGATGGAATTCCTGGTTTTCTTCGTTTATATATATGGGCATACAGTTCTCTCCTTACATTAAAGCTGTGTTAAAAATCTGTCGTTGATAAATATAGAAAACTTCGCTTCAGCTCTGCCGTGGAGGAGATTTCCGGGTAGGGCTGCGGCTCTGCGGAATCTTTCAATCTCCTTCTTCCCCGGGCAAGTTTCCGCTACGTTTTGATTTTCTAATACAGAAAGCCCGCTGGTTGAATCAAGAATATACAAAGGTAGAAACCAGAGCAAAGCCGATTTTTCAAGAAGCGGTTTTCTTTATTTGAAGGCAGATCCTGCTTCGTATTTTTACCAGTCGCTGGAGGCCGGCCCGCCTGGAAAGCGTCCCCATGGAAACGAAAGCGCACGTTCATCGCTTCTATAATTTATTTTCAATGCAGCCTGCATTAAAGTCACCAGCGGTTATCCTTTTACAGCTCCGGATGCAAGACCGGCGATGAAATATTTTTGAAGCATGAGGAACATAATCGCCATCGGCAGCATGGCAATAAATGCGGCTGCGGCGACAAGGCCGAGGTTATGCTGGTTCTCCGTGAAGTAGCTGTCCATCGTTACAGTAAGAGTGTGGACATCGCTGCTCTGGAGGAAGAATATAGCAAACTGATAGTCGTTCCATATAAATACACAGGCAACAATAAGCACGGAAGCCGTGACCGGCTTAAGGAGAGGGAACACGATTTTAAAGAAAATTCCCAGCGTATTTGCGCCGTCAATCCGTGCGGCCTCTTCCAATTCTTTCGGAATGGTCGAGCGGATAAAGCCGGAATAAAGAAAAATAGTCAGAGGCATAAATGCGGCAGCATTTACCAGTACAGCTATTGTCCGGGTATTAAGCAGTCCTATATCCACCACCAGCTGATAGAGCGGTACCAGTGCTGTTAACGGAGGTACAACCATGATGGCTACGAATAAAATCAGGACGGCTTTATTCAGCTTCGTGTTTTTACGGGCGAGCGGATAAGCGGCCATCGACCCGAAAAGGATAAGGATGACGGCAGCTCCGGCTGTAATCAGGAACGAATTGATCATCGCCGAACCAAGATTCGCCTGTTCCCAGGCTATCGCAAAATTTTCCAATGTGAAGTAATCCGGCAGCGCCCAGCGGGAACTGAAATCGCCCCTCGTTTTTAAGGCTGTCGTAATCAGAATATAAAACGGAATCGCATGGAGCAGCGTGATGAACAGGGCGAGTCCTGTGAGGATAAGCTTTAGTCTCTTATTTTTATTTTCCATTACGCTTCAATCTCCTTCCGTTTGAAATACCAGAGAGCAAGCAGGCTGAGAATCAGAATAATGAAGGCAATAAGTACTCCCTGAGTCGCTGCATATCCTGCGTCCTGCCGGCTGAAGTAGAGAGAATACATAAAAGTGGAACTGGACTGGGAGGCATTTCCTGGTCCGCCGCCGGTAAGGGCAACAATGACGTCAAACAGCTTCAGCCCTCCGATAATATTCAGGACGACGTTGATCGTAATTGATGGGGCAAGCAGAGGGATCGTAATAGATTTAAACTGCTGCCAAGTGGAAGCACCATCGATATTGGCCGCTTCGTAATAGTCTTTGGAAATTCCCTGCAGTCCGGCCAGATAAATAATCATCGCGATACCAACGAACTGATAAGTGTTAACAAGTACGATAATATACGGGTTGACGGATGGGTTTCCGAGTGCATTTACAGGATTAAAACCAAACAGCATAAACGCGTCGTTTAAGGCGCCGTTCTGGAAGGCGAAAATCAAGTAGAAGATATAACCCATGACGAGCGGACTGATAATGACCGGAAGATAAATGATGGTCCTTGTCAGCGTGCGCATGCGGATGCTGCTGTTAAGAAGGAGCGCATACCCAAGTCCGAGCGCATTTTGGAGAATGGTACTTCCAATACCATAAAGAAGCGTATTCCGGACTACTGTCCATGTAGTGGGGTCTGAGAACATGCGGACATATTGATCGAATCCGATGAAGTTGCTCGTCTGAGAAAAGCCGTCCCAGTCTGTAAATGAAATCCGAACCCCATTGAAGAATGGATAAACAATAAAAATTGTTACCAGGGCGATGGCGGGGATATACATCCACCAGAGTGAGTTTTCTCTGCTGACTTTATATTTTTTTGGTTTTTTCCCCGTCTGAGGATCTCCGGTTATTTCTGCCATTTTTCTTCCATCTCCTTACGTATGAGCCGTTAATTTGAAAAAAGGGGAGGCAGTCGGGCTGCCTCCTTAGTGCTTTATTATTCGTTATCTTCTACATTTTCTACATCTTCTTCGTCAATTTCGCCTACTTCACCTTCTTCATCTGTTTCCTCACGGAGACGGTTGAATTCACTTTCCATTGTGTCAATTTTAGCTTGGATATCTTGTGTGGAAAGCAGTTCGGCTGAGGAAGTAGCCATGACGTCCCACATGCCGCTTGGCAGATAAACACGGTCAAAGTAAGGAACTACGGAAACATCGGAGAATTCCTCATAATAATCGGAGTAGAACGTATCCGGATCCACCCCTTCAAGAGAAGCGTTCACGTTTGTAGCTTCAGCAATCCGGCGGGCGTTCTCATCCTCCGTCATGAATTCGATGAACTGTTCCGCTTCTTCTGCATTTTCGGATTCTTCTGCAATGGAAAGCGTATTTCTTTCACCGCCGATCCATGACGGGTCATCTCCTTCATGAATAGCTGGAGTTGGGATCAAGCCGATATTCGCGTCCGGATTGATCTCGACCGTGTCCGGACCGATCGAACCTACGAGGAACATAAAGGCAGCCTGTTCACCGGCCATGATCTCTGGAGCCTGGGCAAACTGTGCAGTCAGGACATCCTGATTCAACAGGTCATTTTCTTCCAAATAAACGATTTCTTCGGCCATCCATTCATAGTTGGACCAGTCAAAAGAGCCGTCCTCGAACTCATCTGTGTAGTCATGATCCGGGTGAGTTTCAAAAAGCGGTGTCAGAAGCTGATCTTCCATCTGGGCAATGGTCCAGTCGTCTCCGCCCGGAATCCAGAGTGGAGCGATCTGTCCGCCGCTTTCATCGCGGACTGTTTCAAGTGCAGCTTTGAAATCATCCCAGTTTGTAGGAGGCTCAATACCGAACTGATCCAGCACATCCGCATTATAAATCACGCCGTCCTGAGCCTGGTTCATCGGATAAGTGTACACTTTGCCTTCTTCATCAGTTACTACTTCTTCAAGTTCCGGGTCGAGGCTGTCCACCCATTCCATTTCACTTAAATCGCGTACATAGTTACCGTAGCGCAGCTGTGACCAGCCGTGCGTATCAAACAGGTCCGGCATGTCGTCAGCTGCCATCATAACGCGCAGCTGGTCTTCATAGCTGCCTCCGGGAAAGTTTGCTTCAATGGCGATCTCCGGGTTGGCTTCTTCAAATTCCGCAATGAGTTCTTCGAAAGTGTTCCGCTCCCCCTCGGCAGTCATACTGGAGTAAAGTACGAGTGTTGTATCCGCATCACTGTTTCCGCCATCTGCACTTTCCCCGTTTCCGTTCCCTCCGCTGCTTTCTTCGTTCTCTCCATTTCCTCCCCCGCACGCTGCGAGCATTGTTAAGGCACCGATACTGACTAACCAGGTTGCTTTTTTCATTTTATTATCCCCCTTAAGAGTAATTACTTCACAAAACTTTCCACTGAACAGCTGTTTTACTAAATAGAAGAGACTGGTGATCTGTTCTTCATAAAAATGAGTAAAAACAATCGGAAAATAAAACGAATACTTTTAGTAAAAGTTTTATTTGTTATTTAGAATGTAACAGAAAAAGTAACCGCTTTCAAGCGATTATCGAAAAAACTTTCTGAAATTAAATAGTGGTAAACATCCTTTATATAGTAGGAGTTCGTTAAATTGTAAGCGTTTTACATAAAAATATTGTTCAAATGAAGAGTGCATGGTATAGTTTATTTAACTAAAAATTTTACTAACCAGAAAGGAGGGAGTTCATTTGGCTAATTTAAGGGAAGTAGCTGCCAGAGCCGGAGTTTCCGTTTCTACCGTTTCAAGGGTACTTAATAACGATGAATCTCTTTCCGTAACTTCTTTGACTAAAGAAAAGATTATGGAAGCCGCGGAAAATTTACAATACAAAAAACATTCTCAAAAGAAAAAAAGCCGGACGCACCAAATCGGGCTGCTTATTTTCTGTTCAAAAGATTACGAATATGAAGACGAATATTTTATGGTAATGAGAAGGAGCATTGAGCGTCAGGCGGAGAAAGAAGGGCTGAGTATTGCGGTGCAGATCCGGGAAATCGAAAAACTTCAGGATGCCGACCTGCTCAATAATTTGGAAGGGTTAATCATTGTAGGAAATATCTCATCAAGTATTGTTAATCAGCTGAGCAGACAGAATCAAAAAATAGTGTTTGTCGATGAGTCTCCGGATATTAACCGCTTCGATAGTGTCACAGCGGATTTCCTGACCGCTACCACAGCCGTACTCAATCACCTCCGTTCTCTTGGACACCGCCGGATTGGCTATATAGGAGGTACGGAAATCCCGCATCAGCAGTTTGAAGACACAGATTTTACCGGAATTGATAACCTGGAAAAAATGAGGTTTCTTCCTTATAAGAGAATGCTGACATCGTGGGGAGAATATAAGGAAGAGTTCGTGCATATCGGAGGATGGTCCACCGAAGAAGGGTATCAGATGATGAAAAAAGCACTGCAGCAGGAGGAAGGGCCGAGTGCCTATGTTGTAGCGAGTGACCCGATGGCTGTAGGGGCCATCCGGGCGCTTCATGAAGCTGGAGTAAAAGTTCCGCATGATATTTCTATCGTTAGTTTTAATGACATACAAATGGCTAAATATCTTAACCCGCCTTTAACTACTGTCAAGGTGCCGGTAGAGCAGATGGGAGTGTCCGCCGTTAAGCTGATCCGGGAGCAGATAGACGGAAGGGACATTCCAACAAAGCTGATTCATCCGTGTGCGGTCCAGTATCGTGATTCTGCGGCTGAACTTCGCCAGGAACGTGTCCCGGTAAAATAGACGTTCCCCCAAAAGCGGAAACGGTGTTAAAAGAGGCCGCAGCCAACAGCCGAGTTTTCTAATAATATAATCAACAACGCTTTTACAGCGTTAATAAATTAGAGGAGAGGTAAATAATGAATAAAATTACTTTTATAGGTGCAGGAAGCACCATTTTCGCTAAAAACATTCTCGGGGACTGTATGTTTGTCCCGGCGTTGAATGATTTTGAATTCGCCCTTTTCGATATTGACGAAAAAAGGCTCGCGGAATCGGAGCAGATGCTTACCCACCTTTCGAAAAAATACAATAAGACGATTCACATTAAAGCTTATAAGGACCGGCGTCCTGCTCTGGAAGGAGCGAAATACGTCGTCAATGCGATTCAGGTCGGCGGTTATGAACCGAGTACGGTCATTGACTTTGAAGTGCCGAAGAAGTACGGTCTTCAGCAGACTATTGGAGATACAATTGGCATCGGCGGACTTTTTCGTACACTTCGTACACTGCCGGTAATGCTGGATATCGCCCGTGATATGGAGGAAGTATGTCCCGAAGCATGGCTGTTAAATTACACTAATCCTATGGCGCCGCTCACCGCAGCGATGCTACTGCATACGAATATAAAAACGATCGGTCTTTGTCACAGTGTGCAGGTCTGCACGGATGAACTTTTTGACCGGCTTGGGATGGATACGGAAAATGTCGAGGAATATATAGCCGGAATTAACCATATGGCATGGCTGCTCAAAGTGAAGCGCAACGGGGAGGATCTGTATCCGGAAATTAAAAGACGTGCCCGTGAGAAACAGAAAGAATCCCACGATGATATAGTACGGTTTGAACTGATGGAACGCTTCGGTTACTACGTGACAGAATCTTCGGAGCATAACGCGGAATATCACCCCTATTTTATTAAATCAAAATATCCGGAACTGATTGACCGTTATCAAATTCCTCTTGATGAATATCCCCGCCGCTGCGTGAAGCAGATTGAAGACTGGGAAACGATGCGTGAGGAAGTTGTCAATAATACGGATGTAACGCATGAGCGCAGCCGGGAATATGGATCCCGTATTATCGAGGCAATGGAAACAAACATTCCGTTTAAATTCGGGGGGAATGTCGTAAACACGGGCGGGCTTATTTCCAACCTTCCTGAAAATGCCTGTGTGGAAGTTCCGTGTGTAGCAGACCGGAGCGGGATTGCACCGACGTATGTCGGAGCTCTTCCGGAGCAGCTGGCGGCCTTGAACCGGACGAATATTAATACACAGCTTCTGGCAGTGAAAGCGGTCGTTGAAAACAGCCGGGATTCCGTTTATCAGGCAGCACTGCTTGATCCGCATACCGCAGCAGAACTGTCCATTGATGATATCACCGCTATGTGCGATGAGCTGATTGAGAAACACGGAGATTGGCTCCCGGATTTCAAGTAAACGAAAGCCTGGGCCGTAAAATGGAGGAAAAACACACAGCTGCATAGAAGCAGACTGCTGTTCCGAAATATATTTATCCTGAAGCCGCCTTGTGCGGCTTTTTTGTCTGCCTGTCATTGCAAAGCAAAGTTGTCCTCTCTTATCAACATCCAACATTTAATAAATTGATGAAAAGCAGGTGTATTTTTTCCTTGTGAGCTGAAAATAGCTTTTGAAAGAAAGTTTGTCAGGTTTTCTTCCTTACTATTTTTTAGTGTGAAGAAAAGAGGGGAAATTACTGCTGTCCATGGATATTAAGTGTATTTCAAGAGAAAGGGAGTAGGCCGGAATGCATAGATTGTTTCCTTTTGTGTAGGAAAAATGTTTTAGTGCTATATTGATAAATATGTAAAACTGTGCTAATCTTCTTTTATCACTTTTATTTTTTAAATATTCTAAATCATACAAACGAAAAGGGGACTGAACAAATGAAAAAGAAGTGGATGGGGATTGCAGTAGGAACACTTGTAGCAGCATCATTAACCGCATGCGGAGGCGGGGAAGACAACGCAGCCAATGAAGGCGGAGGCGGGAATGAAAACGCAGCTGAGGGAAATGAAGATACAGCAAATGAAGGCAGTAACAATAATGGCGGAGAAACTGCTACATATACTGTAGCAACGGACTCCAGCTATGTGCCGTTTGAATTTATTAATGAAGAGACCGGAGAAGTGGAAGGTTTCGACATTGATTTGATTAATGCCATTGCCGATGAGGCAGGATTCGAAATTGAAATTGAAGTAGTTGAATTTGACGGAATCGTATCCGGCATGGGCACCGGACGATATGACATTGGAATCGCCGGCATGACAATTACAGAAGAGCGTGCCGAGAACTTTGAATTTTCCAATCCTTACTACAGTGCCGGTCTTATTCTTGCCGTGCAGGAAGGGGAGGAAGAAATTCAAAGCATCGATGATGTAGACGGGCTCCGTGTAGCTACACGTGCTGCGACCACAAGCGAAACGTATCTGCAGGAAAATACAGATGCGGAAGTCGTAACTTTCCCGGACATCGTTAATGCCTACCAGGATCTGCAGGCAGGGCGTGTAGACGCAGCTATTTACGACCTTCCAAACGTTCTTTACTACATTGATACGGAAGGTGTAGGAGAAATGGAAACAGCCGGTGACACACTTACAGGGGAGCAGTACGGCATTGCTTTTCCGGAAGACTCTGAAATTAGAGAAGATGTAAATGAAGCGCTTGCCACGCTTATGGATGACGGTACTTACGGAGAGATTTACCAGGAATGGTTCGGGGAAGAGCCGGATCTCGACATTCTTGCTGACAGCCCGGAAGATGCGATGAACCTTGATGCAGGAGACATGGACGGTTCAGATGAAGCAGATGAACCGGAAGATGACGAAGTGGAAGCCGACGAAGAGGCAGAATCTGAGGAAAATAATACAGAAGAAAGCAATGAAGAGTAGATCCTGCTTCATTTTTAATCATACTGTCGTCCAGCGCGGGGATATTCTCATGCGCTGGACGTATTTTCCAGAGGAGGTTGTCAGGGAATGCTTGAAAATTTAAGAGATATTATCGAGAATCCCGATATTATTGTTAATACCCTGCCATTCTTGTGGCGCGGTATTCAACTGACATTGATGGTTACGTTTGTTGGGGTGTTTTTCGGTTTTATTATAGGAAGTCTGGTCGGCTTGATGAGACTTTCGAAAAGCAAAATTGTTTATGGAATAGCGACCGTTTACATAGAAGCTGTCCGCGGTACGCCTATTCTGGTACAGGCATTATTTCTCTATTTTGCAGTTTCCGATTTCTTCGGGATCAATTTCAGTGCACTTCAGGCAGGTATTATTGCGATCGCGATTAACGCCGGCGCCTATATTGCAGAAATCGTCCGCGGGGGAGTGGAATCAATTGACAAAGGGCAGACAGAGGCCGGCCGTTCCATCGGGATGACTTCTACGCAGACGATGCGTTATATCGTCTGGCCGCAGGCTTTCCGGCGGATGATTCCTCCGCTCGGTAACCAGTTTATTGTCAGTCTGAAGGATACTTCTATCTTTGCTGTTATTTCTCTTGGAGAAATGACGTATTTAATCAGGCAGTATGTAAGTACGACGGGGGACCCTTTTATGCCGTATATTATGCTCTGTCTTGGCTATCTGATTATTACCATTCCATGTATGGTACTGTTACGCCGCGTAGAACGGAGGTTGGATGTTTAAATGATTACAGTTAAAAATCTTCACAAAAGCTTCGGGGACACAGAAGTACTGAGCGGAATAGATGCTCACGTGGAAGAGAAGGAAGTCGTGTGTGTCATTGGACCATCGGGTTCTGGAAAAAGTACCTTTCTGCGCTGCCTGAATATGCTGGAAGAAATAACTTCTGGAGATGTGGAAATCGATGGAGAACGACTTACAGATCCGAAGACGAATATAAATACCCTCCGTTCGCAGGTAGGTATGGTATTTCAGCATTTCAATCTTTTTCCGCATAAAACGGTTCTGGAGAATGTGACGATCGGACCGTTAAAAGTGAAAGGGACGAAAAAAGAAGAAGCAGACAGCCAGGCGAAAGCGCTGCTTGATAAGGTAGGGCTGGGTGATAAAGCCAATGCTTATCCCGGAAGTCTTTCCGGCGGTCAGAAACAGCGTGTGGCTATTGCGAGGGCACTTGCGATGAATCCGAAAGTGATGCTCTTTGATGAACCGACCTCGGCTCTTGACCCGGAACTGGTCGGGGACGTACTTGAAGTAATGAAGGACCTTGCCAAGGAAGGGATGACCATGGTGGTCGTTACCCACGAAATGGGCTTTGCCCGTGAAATGGGGGACCGGGTTATTTTCATGGATAAAGGCGTTATTATGGAAGAAGGGAAACCGGAAGCGATTTTCGATAACCCTCAAAACGAGCGGACTCAGGCGTTTTTGAGCAAGTTAATTTAACCGGAAGCGGTAAAAACAAGCATCGGGATTCAAATTCCCGGTGCTTGTTTTTTTTGTGATTTTGTTTGTGAAAGCCTCTGTTAAAGCTTTAACAGAGACACGCATGCAGGATAGCTGCACCATGAAGGATGAAAATGGTCTTCTATAGGAATAGAGTTTCCCCTCTATCCAGTTCAGAATGGCCTTCTTCATTTCAGAACAGATCCTTCTCTGTCTTTTTTAACGTAAGCTGGAGTAGACATGGGGCGACTCCAGGGCGAAGTAGGACGAACCGAAGATCCATCCCTCCCGACCGCAGGGAGGACGGGAGTAGCTGAGGCCGGCCCGCCCGGAAAGCCTCCCCATGGAAACGAAAGTGCGCGCTTATCTACTTTATTTTCAAGGTAGCTTTGTAAAAAAGAACCCTGTCCTGCTCCTTCCCGGGGAACGGTTTGGGAGGGAGATTTATATGGGCATTGGAATATAGTAAAAAGAAATCGCAGCCATACTGCCTATAAATACACCCGATACACAGTCGGAAGGGTAATGAAGGCCGAGATAGATGCGGGAAAGCATGATAACGGCCGCGGCGGGAAGAAATAGGACAGAAAAAAGAGGCAGGTACAATGAAAATAGGACAGCGAGAGAAAACGCAGCAGTTGTATGGCCGGATGGAAAGGAGTAGTCTTTCAGCTTATTTGTATGAAGATGGACGTCTTTTAATGAAGCATATGGGCGTTCACGATTATATTTCTTTTTTAAAAGGTGCACTGCGACGTGGCTGAGGCCGAGAGCTGCGAAAGCAGAAACTGCGCCGTACGAGTCGGAGAATCCCCCGGCGGTAAAAAGCAACAATAGAAGCGATAATGTAAAGAAAGCGCCGCCGAGATGTGTCAGCCGGGGCATTAAAATGTCCAGCGTCCGGCATCGCAGGTCCCGGTTCACGTATAAAAATATAGATTCATCGTAATTGATGAGCCGCTCCGTTAGTTTATCCAATGGAAATGCCCCTTTCTGCTTTTACTTCAGTATAAAGGATGAATATGAAGAACTAGTAAAGCTTGTGTTGAGATTGAATTGAGACTTCTAAAGTGAGCGAAACCTCTTTTACCAGGCAGCTCAGTTAAAGTTAAATATTGATTTAAGAAAATGGTATCCGCGGCTCTTTCCCCTGCAACGGAGGAAGCTGGAGATCTGCTCCATCGCAGAGCTGCAGTGAAGTTTCCTGTAATAATTAATAGGAAACGACAACAGAGACATTCATGCAAATATTTTTGCACCATGAAGCATGAAAATGACCTTCTATAGGACTGGAACTTCCCTTCTATACTTATGGAATGAATGATAGTCAGAAGGGGGCTTCTTCCCTGTCTTTTTACCATAAGCTGGAGGGCACATGGGGAGACTCCGAGGCGAATAAGGCCGGCCCTGCGCCCCCATGGAAACGAAAGCGTACGTCTGTCGCTTATCTATTTTATTTTCAAGGTAGCCACCCATGCAAAACAGCTTCCAATTTTTTGTTTTCCAGACAGCCTACCAGTCAAAGAAAAATTTCAGCATAAGCGTCAGGGCAGAATAGATAAATGCCGATAAAACAAAAGTGGGCAGATGAGCCGAATCTTCAGAAGGAAGCTCATTTTTAATGACATTGAACATAATAGCCCCGGATATGAAGGCAAAAACGATAGAAAGAACGATCGGGGAAGGCGGAGTCAGTGTCGCTACAAGCCAGCCTGTTAATATCCCGGAAGCAAGCATATACCTGCCATATTTGCGGTATTTTACGTTGTTTTCCCTAAACATGTCGTGGGCAACCGCCATAAAATGAAGACCGACGGCTGTGCCGTAAAAAACGAGCTGTTCCAGAGGCTGTTCGGATGCAAACATGATGTAGGAAATAAGCATGTTATACACAAAAAACAAAAGCGTCTGGGAAAAGAAAAAACGATCTTCTACTGAAGCACCCCGTTTGTGCCGGTGCCTTTCAGCGAGTTTATTAACTGTATAAAACAGGACAATACCAATAAGCCCGAAAAAATAAAGTTCCGATTCCATGGCCAGTTCGAAGGCTGTGTCACCGAATTCGTCCTGCTCGTGATGCAGGGAAGGAAGGATGTAGACAAAAATATAGGAAACGGCAATACCGCCGGCTAATGACATCCATTTGATTTTTCCGAGTGAGGAGCTCGAGATCACTTTATTTGCAAAAACCTGTATAATCAGGAAAAATAATACGACGATAAAGGAAGCCACAAATTTCACCTGCTTTTTCAAAAAGAATACTTACTTCAATCAGCATAAACATATTGCCCGACGAATGATACCATAAAAACTTTTTTCAGGACGCAGGTTGTGAAAATCGAACATACGATCCCTTTCCTTGGCAAAGGAGGGATTACAATGGAAGAATTTTTACGCCGAGGTAATTTAATGTGGGAAGGCAGCCGGATGATGCTTCACGAACACCGGGAGGCACTGGAGAAATACCATGAAGAAAAATTAAAGCAGCCGCCGCCGGATCCATCTCCGGAAGACCTGTCAGAAATGGGAGCTGCTGCGATGGACTCGCTTCAATATGAAATGGACGTGATTGTGACGTATTGGAAAGAGGGTTTTTACTATGAAGTGCCGGGCATTATCGACAGAGTGGATCAAGCACGCAGGGAGATAAAATTCGAAGGGGAGTGGATCCCTTTTCATCACCTGCGCTGGATAGAAAGAAAAGACGTATGAGGAAGTGCCTTTCCTGCAAAAGAAAAAGGCAGAAGCTCACCTGCTCCATCCAGGTGTCTTCTGTCTTTTTCTTTCGTTTAAGCTCTGTTATAGTTCAATGTTGATAAATGTAGGAAAATCCGCTGAGGCCGGCCCGCCCGGAAAGCGTCCCCATGGAAACGAAGGCGCACGCTTATCGCTTAACTGCTTTATTTTCAATGCAGCCTAAAGGTTAAGTGTTTTTTAAAGGCAGCTTATGAAATGTTAGATCTGAAGAAAAGGGGGAATTATACAAAAAGAAGAAAATGAAAGATGCGAAAAGGAGGAATTATCATGATTGTGTGGCTCCACGAAGAAAGGAAAGGACATCTGGAGACAGTAGGAGGGAAGGGGCTCCATCTTGTTGACATGATTAAGGCCGGTCTTCCGGTTCCGCCAGGGTTTGTTGTAACAACGAAAACGTACCAGCAGTTTCTTGAGATCTCCGGGATAAAAGAGATCATACGCCTTGAAGTGGAAGCACTGCACAGCGGACATTCCTCCATCGAAAAAGCCTCCGGTACGATTCAGAGAGCTTTCTTATCAGCGGCAGTTCCGGAAGAAATAAGCAGGGAAATAAAGAAAGCGTACCGGGAACTTGGCATGCCGCCCGTTGCAGCACGTTCTTCTGCAACAGCGGAAGATCTGCCGGAAATGTCGTTTGCAGGGCAGCACGATACCTATTTAAATCTTGAAAGAGAGGAAGATGTGCTCACATCTGTACAGAAATGCTGGGCATCTTTATGGAATGAAAGAGCCCTGTCGTACAGGATGGAGCGCGGCGTGATACAGAAACCTGAAAGACTTTCACTTGCTGTAGTTGTCCAGAAGATGGCTCAGGCCGAAAAAGCAGGGGTGCTGTTTACTGCTAACATTCTGAATAACCGGCGCGATCAGATACTTATCAATTCCTCCTGGGGTTCCGGTGAAAGCGTCGTAGCAGGAGCGGTGAACCCGGACCAGTTTATAATCGATAAAAAGACAGGGCATGTGGAAATGCGGATCGCCCAAAAAAAGTGGCAGATCAGTCACACGGATGGTGAAAATGTGAAGGAAGCAGTAACGGAAGCCAGACAGAAAGAGGCGAGCCTCACGAAGGACGAGCTGCGAGCTTTGTATGAACTGGCAGGACGTGTGGATGACATTTACCGGGAGCCGATGGATACGGAGTGGATAGTCGGAGAAGAAGGGCTTTTCATCGTTCAGGCGCGGCCGGTCACAAAGCTGTTTCCGCCCGCTTCCCCGTGGGATGATCCGGAAAAGTACGGTCTGCGCATCTACTTGTCGTTTCACCGGGTAGCACAGGGAATTACCATGCCGTTTACGCCAATGGGGCTGGAAGTGCAGAAACTGGAGATGTGGGGAGCTTTAAAAGCGGTGGGAATTGATGGAGGAACGAATCTGCGCCATTACAAAACAGCGGCCGGCAGAATATACTGGGATATTACTGCAGTATTGAAAAACCCGGGACGCTGGAGAAGACTGGCAGACGGTCTGGCGGAAAAAGATCCGCACGCTGGTCAGATTCTGGAGGAACTGCTTTACGCAAAGCAGGAAGAAGTAGAGAAAAGCAGAGCGAAACTGTTTCTTCCGCCTGTTTTTTTCCTGAAAACGAAGCAGCTTTTCGGGCTCTTCCGTGCTTCTGGAAGAAGGCCTGTAAGATCGGAAGCCCACTGTCTGGCGATTGCCAGAGAACATCTGCTGCTGCGGGAACTGAAGCGGGCACAGGCAGGAACAACTGCTCAAAAATGGCAGTGGATAGAAGAAACGATGGAAAGAGCAATGGAAGTTATTATTCAGCAGACGATGTTTTTCCTTCCGGGTCTTCAGGCAGAAAAAAGGCTGCGTAAAAAATGCGCCTCCTGGTTCGGGAGTGAAGAAGAAATTGCTCCGCTTCTGTACAACCTTCCAAACAGCGTGACCTCAAAAATGGGTATGGAACTTCTTGGAGCGGCAAGGACTTATAGCAGGGAAGGGACGTCCCCTCGTGAGGAAGATACCCTCATCCAGAGGTTTTTAGAAAGATACGGCCACCGGTCGAACGTGGAACTCGACGTCGGTACACCAACGTGGAAGGAAGATCCGCAGTACATTGTGCAGATGATTGAAAATTACATGAAGATTGGCGATGACCAGCTTCAGGAAAAAATGCAGGGCGCGGAGCGTGCACAAAAAGCAGCTGAACAGCTGATAGAAAAAATTGCTGCTCAGGAGGGCCGCAGAGAAGCAAAGAAAGCGGCAGCTGACATCCGGCTGCTCAGGCGCCTTCTCGGGCTGAGGGAACGTCCAAAGTACGACTTTGTCCGTTCTCTGGCGATGATCAGGGAGGTACTATCGGAAATTGGAGAAGAACTCGTCCATGAAGGACGGCTCACCAGCAAGGAAAACGTCTTTTACTTAACAAAGGAGGATCTTTTCAGTCACAGACACTATCTTGACCTGGCAGCCGCAGAGCGGAAAATCCTTATGGAAAAACAGAAAGAGTGGAAAACGATTCCGAGGTTTATGACGAACACAGGGGAATGCTTTTTCGAACCTGAACGCCCCGGCGAAAACGAAGGACTGCGCGGGGTGCCTGTTTCCGGAGGAACCTATACGGGAGTGATCAAGGTTATCGATGACCCGCGGGAAGCGGATTTACAACCGGGGGAAATCCTCGTCACCCACAGCACTGACCCGAGCTGGACGCCTCTTTTCCTCACCGCCGGAGCGCTCATTTTAGAAACCGGCGGACCGGGTTCCCACGGCGGTATCGTGGCCAGGGAGTACGGCCTTCCGGCAGTGGCAGGAATCGAAAATGTCAGCGGAAAATTCAGGACCGGAGAACGAGTATACGTTGATGGCTATACCGGAAAAATAAAAAGAGTAGAGTAAAATATACTGAGGAAGCGGCTTCCGTCTGAAACTAACAGGCAGAAGCCGTTTTTTAAATGCCTGCATAGTTTCCCGTTGATTGGCTTATTTCAGACCCGCCGGCTTTTTTAATTGAACATTCTGAAAAAAGCTTGTCATATTTTCTTTCGGACAACCTTTTTTCAAAAGTTCCCTGTGACATAATCGAACGTAATGAGAAATTCACAAGCCGTTTCTCTAAGGCAAAGTGTGTTTTTTGAAAGATAAAGCAGTTCAATCTGCAGAAGAAGCGTCAATTTCATGAATATGCTGGAGGGACGATATGAATAAGAAAAAGCTCGTACTGATAGGGAATGGAATGGCGGGGATGAACACAGTGGAGAAAGTAGTGGAGGCAGATCCTGATGCCTTTGAAATTACGGTGTTTGGGAAAGAAAACCATCCCAACTATAACCGTATCATGCTTTCTTCCATTTTACAGGGGAATACGAAATTTGAGGACATTTCGATTCACTCCCACTCCTGGTATGACGATAACAATGTCAGGCTGCATACGGGAGAAGAAGTAGTGACGATAGATAAAGAAAACAAAAAAGTCGTAACAGATAAAGGGAGAGAGGTATTCTACGATAAGCTGATTATTGCCACCGGCTCCAACCCTTTTATACTTCCTGTACCCGGTACGGAAAAAGAGGAAGTGCTTCCTTTTCGAACGCTGGAACACTGCCGCTACATGATCGAGTCTGCCGGCCGCTTTAAAAAAGCGGTGGTTATAGGAGGGGGCCTGCTCGGACTGGAAGCAGCAAGAGGGCTGCTAAACCTTGGCCTGGAAGTGGACGTTGTTCATCTTGGAAAACATCTGATGGACCGGCAGCTGGACGAAACAGGAGCCCGTCTTCTGCAGAAAGACCTGGAAGAACAGGGGATGAATTTTCTGCTGGAAAAAAAGACGTCCAAAATCACTGGAAATGACAAAGTGGAACACGTTCATTTTTCCGATGGGACGCGGGTGGAAACCGACATGGTGGTGATGTCGGTCGGCGTCTCCCCAAACATCGGGGTGGCGGAAGAAAACGGCATCGAAACAAGCCGCGGTATTCTCGTTAACGATAAAATGGAAACGAAAGTGAAGGATATCTTTGCAGTAGGTGAATGCGCCGAACATGAAGGAATAACTTACGGTCTCGTCAGTCCATTATATGAACAGGCGGATGTGCTTGCAGAACAACTTACGGGGAACGGCGGAAGTGTGTACAACGGTTCGCTTCTCTACACCCAGCTGAAGATTTCCGGTATTGACGTTTTTTTAGCGGGAAATCTGCAGGAATCAGAAAAGACAGATACCGTACAGCTTTACGATGCGATAAACAGAGTCTACAAAAAATTGATTATTGCTGACGATGTTATTCAAGGGGCGGTACTGTACGGGGACGTTAAACAGCAGACGAAAGTCCTTTCTTTCATTTCCAATCAAAAGATCATTTCTGAAAAAGAGATGCAGGGAATCGTTTTCGCGGGAGAGGAAGAAAATATCGTCCAGTCGCTTTCCCCTCATGCCCACATCTGCCAATGCAACAGCGTTTCAAAAGAAGAAATCATTTGCTCTGTTAACGAAAACAACCTGAAAACGACAGAAGAAATCAAAGAACAGACGAAAGCCTCCAGCTCCTGCGGCGGCTGTAAACCGATGGTGGCGGAGCTGCTTGCCTATATAAACAGTGATGATTTCAATGAATACACAAAAAAACAGAGCCTCTGTGCCTGTACGAATAAAACAGAGGAAGAAATCGTAGAAGATATTCAGCTCAGGCAGTTGAAAACTTCGCGGGAAGTCAGGGAAGAACCGGGCTGGACCAACAGGGAAGGGTGCGAAATATGTCTGCCTGCTCTGCGGTATTATACAAATATCATTTTTATGGAAGAGCAGGCGGAGAATTTTCTTTCTGCAGCGGTGATAGAGGAAGAAGAGGGGACGTGTGCCCTTACGCTGCAGACAGAAGGCGGGGAAGTGACCCCGGACCTGTTAAACAAAGCTTCCGCGGCTGCAGAAAAATTCGGGATCCCTTCCATGCAGCTGACCCCCGGCCAGCGGCTTCGTTTCTCGGGAGTTAAAAAAGAAATGGCTGCGGACCTGGTCCGGGAATTTAATATGGATTTTCTGCCGGCGGATTATTATACTCTGGAGCCGGTGCAGACCCTTCCATCCCGGGGGAGCGTCAAAGATAACCGTTCAGCCGTGCTGCAGGTGGCGGCATCTTTGGAAAAACAGCTTTTATACGTGCCGACTCCGTGGTTTGTAAAGCTGCGGATCGGCGCTTCTGCGGAGGAGATCTCTGAAGTGAAAAGAAGTGCGGTCGGCTTGATGCAGGTAGAGAAAGGCTGGGAAATGTATATTGATGGAGAGCTGCTGTGCACGGCTCAAACGGAAGAAACAGTTATTCGACAGTTTCGTGTTCTCTTTCAATACTACCGGGAAAGTGCCAAGTTTCGTGAGGAGATCACAGCGTGGGCAACCAGAGTAAGCTTTATTCATATTCGGGAAGTCCTTTTTGATATAGAAGTCTCAGATATTCTGTCGGAGCGTTTAACTAAAGAAGCAGGGCAGCGGGATAAATGGACGGCTGCTGTCGTTTAGAAAAAACAAATGGCTGTATAAGAATGTCCGGCTGTAAAAGAGCCAACTAAAAAGCTGAAAAAGGAGCTTCTGATGAAACATTCAATGCTTAATTATTACCGGGAGAAACAGCAGCAGGCAGAGTCAGAAAAAGTATACAATACCCAGTGTCCCTTCTGCAGCATGCAGTGTAAAAAACAGGTGATTGAACAGACATTTGTAAAAAGAAAGAGCTACAAAACGCAGGGAATAGATAATCCGACGACGCAGGGAAGACTGTGCGTCAAAGGATTGAATGCTTACCAGCACGCCGTTCATAAAGACCGGCTGATGGAGCCGCTGATCAAAAAGAACGGCGAATTTGTACCAGCCGGCTGGGATGAAGCGCTGGAGCTTATCAGGGAAAAATTTTCGGCTGTTCAAAAAGAGGCCGGTAAAGACGCACTCAGCGTTTACGGCAGCGCTTCTATTACAAATGAAGAATCGTATTTACTTGGAAAGTTTGCACGGGCAGGACTGGAGACGAAGCATATTGATTATAACGGACGCTTCTGCATGGCTTCTGCGGCTACGGCAGGAAAAGCTGTCCTTGGCATGGACCGTGGTCTGACAAACTCACTCGAGGAAATTCCAAAGACGAAGTGTCTTCTGCTTGCCGGTACGAATATAGCCGAGTGTCAGCCGACTATTATGCCTTACTTTGAAGAGGCAAAGAAGAACGGGGCTTATATCATCGTAATTGACCCCCGGGAAACCGAAACAGCAGCGATGGCGGACCTTCATCTAAAGGTGAAGCCCGGAAAAGACGCAGCGCTTGCCAACGCCCTGATCAAAGTATTGTTTAACGAAAACCTTATAGACGAAACGTTTGTGAAAGAAAGAACAAAGGGTTTCTCCGAAGTGAAAGAGCACATGGATAATCTGAATTTGGAGGAAACAGCAGCTTCTGCCGGAGTGCCTCTGAAAGATGTGGAGAAAGCTGCGAAAACTTTTGCTAAATCGTCTTCGGGTATGGTTTTTACAGCCCGCGGGATCGAGCAGCAGACCGATGGCCATATGACGGTCCGCAACTTTTTAAACCTCGTGCTTTTAACAGGAAAAATAGGCAGGGAAGGTTCCGGCTACGGAGCAATTACCGGTCAGGGGAACGGTCAGGGGGGGAGAGAGCACGGCCAGAAGTGCGATCAGCTTCCGGGCTACCGCTCGATTGAAGACCCTGAATCCCGGCGCTTTATAGCAGACCTATGGGGAATGGAAGAAGAACAACTGCCCGGCAAAGGCGTTTCTGCCTATGAAATGATGGAAAAAATGCAGGAAGGTGAAATAAAAGGGATGCTGCTCGTCTGTTCCAATCCTGTGGTCTCCAATCCAAATGCCGCTTTTGTAAAAAAAGCGATACAAAACCTCGATTTCTTTGTAGCAGTTGATCTGTTCATATCGGAAACGGCGGAGATGGCCGACGTTATTCTCCCTTCCACCTCCTACTTGGAAGACGAAGGAACGATGACGAACGTCGAAGGACGGGTCACACTCAGAGAAGCGAACAAAAAGCCGCCCGGTCAAACGCGGCACGACTGGAAAATTATCTGCGATATTGCTGAAGTGATGGGGAAAGGGGAGTTTTTCCGTTTTCAATCGGCGGAAGATATTTTTAATGAACTGAGGGAAGCAAGCCGAGGAGGATCGGCTGATTATTACGGAATTACCTATGAGCGTATTCGGGAGGAACAGGGAATCCTTTGGCCGTGTCCGGATATAAGCCATAAGGGAACGAAGCGGCTCTTTGAGCATGGTTTTGCCTTCGAGGATAAAAAAGCCTTATTAACTGCAGTCACAAACGAAGCGGCGTCCGGAAAAGAGCAGCCGAGTGTAAACTATCCTCTGTATTTAACTACGGGACGTGTCATGTCGCATTATTTAACGGGGGTGCAGACGAGAAAGAGCAGCAATCTGGCTGCACGCTTTTTCGAATCTTTTATGGAAATCCATCCGGAAACAGCAGAAAAGTATGCTATTCCGGAAAGTGAGCTTGTGGAGGTTCACTCTGCGAGAGGTTCAATTGTTGTCAGAAGCAAATGGACGAGAAAAATAAGAAAAGATACTATATTTGTCCCGTTTCACTGGGCAGAAGAACAAAATGTGAATATGCTTATTCCAAAAGATTTAGACCCGGTCTGCGGCATGCCGGGTTACAAATCCTCTGCCGTACGTGTACAGAAATATGAGCCGGCTACAAGGAAGGTGGAATAAAAAAATACCTTCATGACAATTTGTCATGAAGGTATTTTTTTCGTGCGCAGAGAATGCCGGATAGTTTAGAGACATCTTCTAATCTTATTATTACTGAACACGTATCGATTCTGGAGAAGTCTTTTTATTTCCGGCCGGTTTCCATTCTTTCTTCCAGCCTGTCTGAGCGATATAGAGCAGCCCTAAAGCGAAAAGAGAAACAAGCGCAAAAGTGATAAAACCGCTGGCATAAGTCCCGGTGAGGCTTCTTAACGTTCCCAGAATATTCGGGAGGAAAAACCCTCCGATACCACCGGCAGCACCTACAATTCCAGTAACCATTCCTATTTCCTTCTGGAAAACCTGAGGTACGAGCTGGAATACTGCACCGTTCCCCATTCCCAGGCATCCCATTCCGATAAATAATAAGCCAATCACAAGCACAAGCGGCGGCAGAAAGCTGACGCCGAGCATACATACCGCAACTCCAACAAATAAATATTGAAGCAGCCGGACACCGCCGATTTTATCAGCGATAGCTCCGCCGACCGGCCTTAGAAAGCTCCCGGAAGCTATTACGATCGTAACAAAATAACCAGCCATAACACCGGAAACTTCGTACTGAGTAGCAAAAAAGTAGCTGAGGAAACTGGCAAGACCGACAAACCCCCCGAAAGTAACACTGTACAATGCACAGAAATACCAGGAGTCTCTTTCTTTAAGAACGGAAAAATAATCTTTGATCTTTTTCGGTTTCGGCTGATTAGGCGGCTCTTTTGCCAGAAAGATGTAAGTGAAAAGCACGAGTGTGAGCGGTATAAGCGCTAACCCGAATACGCCGTTCCACCCGACAGATTCGGCCAGCGTGGGACCAAATAATGTAGCAAGAAGCGTCCCGCTGTTTCCGGCACCGGCAATTCCCATTGCGACTCCCTGGAGATGCGGGGGATACCAGCGGCTGGCCATCGGGAGAGCCGCGGAAAAACTGGCACCGGCAACACCGAGCATAATACCGATAAAGTAAAGCTCGGCCACTGTAATACCGAAAAGCCATCCCCACAGCAGCGGAATCATAGTGACAAGCATCCCGCCGATTGAAGTTTTTTTCGGACCGAAGCGGTCGGTTAAAATTCCCATGACCACCCGGAAAATGGAGCCGGCTAAGATAGGAATGGCAACAATAAATCCTACTTGACCCGCCGTTAAGCCGAAGTCAGCCGTGATGTAAACTCCCAGCGCTCCCAGCAGTACCCATATCATAAAACTGATATCAAAGTACAAAAACGCAGACAGCAGCGATGGGGCATGACCACTTTTTCTTAAATTGGATAACTTCACTTAACAAACACTCCTTCAATAGATTTAGTCCAACACATTGTTTCAAGGTTTGTTGTGAATATCATCACATGTGTAAGATTTTTTAACGGATTATTTTAAAAAATCAGACAATTATTCCTGCAATAATCGCTCAACCACGAGTGTTCAGCACTGAATATAAAGAGAGGGCCCGTAAGATCTGCTGGAGGAATTACAGATAAACGCTGATTTCAAACTGCAGCGGAGGTAATCTTCCGCTTTCTCAGGATGACTTCCTAAGGAACCTGCTTCGCTTTTGATTGATCACAAAAAGAAAGCCTGTCATTCAAAAAAACAGAAGCTGAATTTCTATAATGCCGTTTCTAAATATAGTCCATAATCTGAAACCGATTTGTAAAACGATTTTCTGCTGTTTTGACGAACCTTTCTAAAATAAAGTGCGGGATTTTCCTGAAAAGATACGGGTGAAATAGATCAGCGTCGTCTAAAAATTCATTCTGCCGAGCCCCGTCGGAGGCAGAATGAATTGAGGGCCAGCCCCGCGGAAAGTGTCCTCCTGCAGTGAAAATCATTCACCTGGTTCAGCAGGGACGTAAAACGCTGCTATATATCATGTACAGTTTTTCAGCAAGCCTGCAGTAACCGGCGTGCATAATTAAACTAATTTATGCACGCATCGGCCTATGGACAAAATTCGGAAAAATTAAATGATAAATTTCCATTTATTTTCTTCGAGACACTAATGAGATGAAGCCGCTTTCATGAAAAAATCCTTTGTTTTCAGCAGAAAAATCAAAAAAGGCACGAGAACAGCTCCTGGTAGAATATTCAGAAATTTCCTTGTCAGATGTTCTGACACGAAAGTAGTATTTCAAAAGCATGTATATTAATATGACACACATGGACGAAAAACACCGTTGTTTTGTATAAAGATTCAGAGCGCAACGGAATGCTGCCAGATAGTTTTTTAAAAAACAGAGATGAATTTCCTGAAAAAAAGACAGAGAATTTTTACAACAACGAAAAGGAGCTGCAAACTCATGAAGCGAAGCAAGGGCAAAGTTTATCTCGTTGGAGCAGGCCCGGGAGATCCCGATTTAATTACTGTACGTGGAAAAGAGCTGCTCGAGAAAGCTGATTGTGTCGTATATGACCGTCTGGTAAATCGGGAGCTTTTGAAATATGTGCCTTCCAGAGCAGAAAGAATCTACTGCGGGAAATGGTCCGGGTTTCATTTGATGAAACAGGAAGAAATTCAAACGGCGCTGGTTGACCGTGCTAAACGCGGATATAACGTCGTCCGTTTAAAAGGCGGAGATCCTTCGATTTTTGGCCGGGGCGGAGAAGAAGCCGAACTTTGTGCTGATGAAGGAATAGACTTTGAATTTGTTCCGGGGATTTCTTCCGGAGTAGCAGCTCCAGCATATGCAGGCATACCGCTTACCCATCGGGATTACGCTTCGTCTGTCGCCTTTGTAACCGGGCATTCATGCAGGAAGCAGGATAATCAGGCCCCGCTTGTCCGCTGGGACGAACTTGCGGCGGGAGTTGATACACTCGTTATTTATATGGGAGTTAAAAACCTCCCTGAAATTCAGAAGCAGCTTCTCAAAAACGGCCGAAGCGGCAGCACACCGATGGCTTTCATCCAGCAGGGAACGACAGCACAGCAGCAGACGTTTACGACAACGCTTGAATACGCCGTAGAAAAAGCAGTGGAAGTGGAACTCGTTTCTCCGGCCATTATCATCATCGGAGAAGTCGTAAAGCTCCGCGAAAAACTTTCCTGGTTTGAAGAAGAGGCGGATAAAAGCCCGGTGCCCTTTATAGAAGTCGTCTAGGCGGTATATGGACAGAGAAAAGAAATAAAGGAAATTAACGAATAGCGGAGGGGAATTTACGTATGAAGAAACTGGTTTTAATAGGAAACGGCATGGCAGGGATCCGCACAATTGAAGAAATCATCAAACGTGAACCTGAGCAGTATGAGATTACGATATTTGGAAGCGAACCGTATCCGAACTACAACCGTATTCTTCTTTCCTTAGTCCTGCAGGGAGACAGTAAAGTGGATGACATCGTGTTAAACGATTACGACTGGTATAAAAATTACGGTATTGTCCTTCACTCGGGGGACGAAGTAACAAAGGTCGATACAGAAAATCAGCTCGTATACAGCTCCGAAGGAAAAGAAGTACCTTACGATAAACTCATTTTTGCTACCGGCTCCAATCCCTTTATGCTTCCAATCGATGGAGCGGACAAGGAAGGGGTTATAGCTTTTCGTGACATCAAGGACTGCGAAACGATGATAAGCACCTCCAAGTCCTATAAGAAGGCAGCGGTAATAGGCGGCGGTCTTCTCGGACTGGAAGCGGCACGCGGTCTGCTGAATCTCGATATGGAAGTGGATGTCATACACATCCAGGATTATTTAATGGAGAGACAGCTGGACGAACCGGCTGCCGATATGCTGAAAAAAGAACTGGAAGATCAGGGAATGAATTTCCTGATGGGAAAAGAAACAGTAAAAATACGCGGGAAGAACAGGGTGTCGAGTCTGTTGTTTAAAGACGGATCTTCGATTAAAGCAGATTTAATCGTCATGGCGATTGGCATTAAGCCGAATATTGCGCTTGCGAAAGAAGCAGGACTGGAAGTGGAACGGGCCATCGTCGTCGATGACTACATGCAGACGAGTGCGCCGAACGTTTATGCCGTAGGAGAATGTGTGCAGCACCGGGGCATGGTTTACGGGCTGGTCGCTCCTCTTTACGAACAGGGTAAAGTACTTGCAGAACATATTACGAGTCAAACCCCGGAACAAACAGCCGGATATGAAGGGACGCTGCTCTATACTCAACTGAAAGTTTCCGGCGTGGATGTTTTTTCAGCCGGAGAGTTTGTGGATAAAGAAGATACGAAAGCGATCCGGGTGCATGATGAATTCGAAGGCATCTATAAAAAAGTCGTCGTCCGTGACAACAAAGTTATTGGTTCTGTGCTTTTCGGAGATACCTCCGACTCCCCGCGTCTGCTCGATATGATGAAGTCGGAACAGGACATTTCAGAAATGAATAAAGTTTCGATTCTCCCTTCGGAGCAGGAAAGAGGCACGGGAGAAAGTCCCGTTGTCGCCATGGCCGAATCCGAGACGATATGCGGCTGTAACGGAGTGTGCAAAGGAGATATTACAGACGCTGTAAAAACGAAGGAATTATCTTCCGTCCAGGAAGTCACGCAGGTGACAAACGCCGGCCGTTCCTGCGGCGGCTGTAAACCGCTCGTCTCTGATCTGCTTGAACACACGCTCGGTGAAGAATTTAATAAAGCAGACCAGAAGCAGCCGATGTGCGGCTGTACGGATCACACTCATGAAGAAGTCCAGGCGGAAATTAAAGAAAAGCACCTCACGCTCGTCCGCGAAGTGATGAATGTGCTTGAGTGGGAAAATAAAGAAGGGTGCTCATCGTGCCGTCCGGCCATTAACTACTACATTAATATGGTTCATCCGCTGGAAGCGGAAGACGATGCCAACTCCCGGTTCATTAATGAAAGAGTGCACGCGAACATCCAAAACGACGGGACATTTTCTGTTGTTCCCCGCATGTACGGAGGAGTCACAAATCCGGACGAACTACGGAAGATTGCCAACGTAGCCGACAAGTATAATGTCAAAATGGTAAAAGTTACGGGCGGGCAGCGCCTTGACCTGCTCGGAGTCAACAAAGAAGATCTTCCCGGAATGTGGGAGGAGCTCGGGATGCCGTCCGGACATGCCTACGGAAAAGCAGTGCGCACAGTGAAAACATGTGTAGGACAGGATTTCTGCCGCTTCGGCACCCAGGATTCGATTCAGATGGGCATCGATATCGAAAAGAAATTCCAGGGCGTCCAGACACCTCATAAAGTGAAAATGGGTGTTTCTGCCTGCCCGCGTAACTGTGCAGAATCTATGATAAAAGATATTGGTATCGTTGGACTGCAGGGAGCCTGGGAAATGTATGTAGGTGGAAACGGCGGAATCGATCTGCGTCAGGGAGAGCTGCTTTGTACAGTAGAAACCGATCAGGAAGTACTCGACATGATAAGTGCCTACATGCAGTATTACCGGGAGAGCGCACGTTATCTGGAAAGAACTTCCCACTGGATCGAACGGCTCGGACTCGAGCACGTGAAAGCTGTCGTTGTTGACGATAAGAAACGGCAGGCGGAGCTGATTGAGCGGATGGAAACTACTCTTTCTACGTTTAACGAACCGTGGGAACAGATTATACAAGATGGGAAAATAAAGCAGGACTACTACGAAGTAAAAGTAACTTCTTAAATAACGGCTCCGGCAGTGTTCGTTAATATGGGGATAAGGAAACTGCGATGCGTGCTTTAAATAACCCCGGAAGCTGCCGGAATTCAATCGGACAAGGAGGAACCAGCATGGAGAAGACTGCCAGGAAAGTAGACGCCGGTCCTGTAGAGGATTTCACGGTTAAGATAGGCAAAGAAGTATTGATCGGAGACTTAAAGCTTGCCGTCTTCCGGCTGGCCGAAGATGAATTTCACACGATAAAAAATGAATGCCCGCATAAGAAGGGCCCGTTAACGGAAGGTATGATCAGCGGAGAGCACGTTTTCTGTCCGCTGCATAACTGGAAGATAGATATCACAGATGGACAGGTGGAGGAGCCGGACGAAGGGTGCGTCCAGACATTCAAAACAGAAATTATTGATAATAACGTTTATATAACCGTTTAAACAGCTGCGTCCCGTTTGGTGGAATGGTTTACTGCTTTGAGAAAACGTTAAGCAAAAAAACAGCTGGATTCGTCAGCTGAAATTATGGAGGGAATTATCCTATGAAACATATTTTATTGATTGGTCACGGCAGTCGGGATGAAGAAGGCATAGCTCAGTTTCATCAAATGGTTAAAAAGGTAAAAGAAGAACTGCCGTATTTCCCTGTATCATACTGTTTTCTGGAATTGGCAGAACCTGATATTCAAAGCGGCGTTGAAGCTTGTGTAAAGGAAGGAGCGGAAGAGATCATCGCTCTTCCGGTAATTCTTTCAAAAGCCAACCATTACAAGCTGGATATCCCGAAAGAACTGGAGCAGGCAGGAAAGAAATATCCGGAAACGAGAATACATTACGGGGAGCACCTGGGAGCGCATCCTCTGCTCGTTGAGGTGCTGTTATCCAGTCTTCGTCTCGTTGACCAAACGCTGGTAGAGAAAAACGAGGAAGTCGATGTGATTCTCGTAAGCCAGGGCGGGAGCGATCCTGAAGGGCAGGAAGACCTTCACATGCTGGCGGAAAACCTGTCCACGCAAATCGGTAATACGAGAGTCCATGCGTCGTTTATGGTCACAGCTGATCCCCATCTGACCGAAGGGCTTGATAAAGTGATCGAAGCGGGAAGCCGGCACGTCGTTATTCTGCCGTGTTTCCTGTTTACAGGAACGATGTATAAAAAAATTCAGGAAATGATGGAAGGTTACCGGGATAAACATACCGAAACAACGTTTCAGCTGGCAGACTGTTTCGGCATCAGTGACTTATTTACAGAAATAGTAGTAGACCGTGTGATTCGCGAGCTGCATTATCTGGAGAGCCCTCCGGCCAAAGTAAATGTTTCTTAAAAAGGGCATCGCTTCAGAAATAAATACAGGTTTGAATCAATTTCATCCTGCACTTTTCAAGTTATTGTAACGAACATTTTTTCAATTAACAACGTAACTAGTCGTATATCAAGTCGGATGATTGAAACGGCAGACGGCAGCTACCGCGGGATTAAAGCGAAGTCTGAAGACAGGCTGTTTATAAAGTGTTTTTTATGCACAGGTAGACGGTTCGCTGCTTCCGCCGGGAAGTGGAAATCATTCACCATGTCCGAATCCCTTTCTTACAGCGGCTTATGAAATGGATACAATTAATTAAGAATTGATGAACAAGAGGGAGAAAAAATTTATAGATGACAGAGTATAGCAGGCGGGGGCCTCTATACTCTGTTTTTTATTTACAAGAGGCTTTTAACGTTGAGTGTGGGTTTAAAAGCATCTGAGGCATCTTTTCCCTGATGACGAATGGATGATATATTTTATAGATAGAAATAAGGAGAAAGCATTTCAGTATGATATCATAACAAAGTATAGAAATTTTTACCGGCAGAATCCAACCGGAAATCGTCAGTGTAAAACGTAAAGGCATGCGGACAGTGCCATTGAAAAGCTGGCATGGATCTTTAAATACATAAATTGTTATCCGAGCAAAAATGTTTGAATATAACTTCTGCTGAGATTGGAAGAAAGGAAGGGATGAACGATGAGGGAACTTGTAATAGGACTGGACATTGGAACTACGAGTGTGAAAGCGGTTGTTTTTGAAACAAAGGGAGCGATTGTTGCGGAAGCTGAAGAATATATCGAAACCATTCACCCAAAGAGCGGATGGTCAGAGCAGAAGCCGGAGGCAATAGAACAGGCTGCGGTTCTTTCGCTTGCGAAAGCGGTTCAGAAAGCGGATATCCAGGAAGGGGAATGGACAGCGGTCGGCATTTCTGCAGCGATGCATTCACTGATCTGCCTGGATGAATCAGGAAATCCTTTGTCTAATGCGATTATCTGGTCAGACGGCCGAGCATCGGATGAAGCAGAAAGTCTGCGCAAAAACGGCGGGGATCAGGTATATCAGAATACAGGAACTCCCATTCATCCAATGACGCCGCTTACGAAACTGATGTGGATGAAGAATACAGGTTATGAGCCTTATGAACAGGCAGCTTCGTTTGTATCGATTAAGGAGTATATTACCCGGAAATGGTTTGGAGAGACTTACATAGATTACGCAATGGCCTCAGCTACCGGAATGTTTAATATTCATTCATTTGAGTGGGACGAGAAAGCCCTGAAGCTTGCAGGAATTGACCGCAGCCGGCTCGGTACGATAAGCGGCCCGGAGACGGTGCTCCACGGTATGAATGAAGCAAAAGCACTGGCAGCAGGAATTCCACAAGACCTTCCTTTCGTTCTTGGAGCGGCAGATGGACAGCTGGCTAACCTTGGAGAAGGGGCGATTGAGCCTGGAGAAGCGGCTGTTTCTGCCGGTACGAGCGGCGCGATCCGCCAGTTTATGAAAGGGACCCGTGTCAGTAAAGATATGTCCACTTTCAGCTATGCTTTTTCAAAAGACCTGTCGATCGTCGGCGGACCGACAAACAATGGAGGAATCGTGATTCAGTGGCTGAAAGATCTTTTTAAATTTGAAGGGAGCCACGAGGAATTTTTAGCCCTTGCTGAGGAAACGGAGCCGGGAGCCCAAGGCCTTCTTTTCTTCCCTTATATTAACGGAGAACGGGCCCCATTATGGGATCAAAGAGCAAAAGGGAATTTTTCCGGCGTACAGCTGGAGCATAAACAGCCGGAGTTTGTGCGCGCCGTGCTGGAAGGCATTACGTTTAACCTTTATCAAATAGGAAGGTCCCTTGACGAAGCAGCAGGCGAAACGACTAAGATCTGTGTAAATGGAGGCCTTGCCCGTTCGAAAATATGGGTACAGATTTTAGCGGACGTATTCGGCCGGGATATCCATCTTTCCGAGTCGCATCACGGAGCCGCATGGGGAGCTGCCTGGACCGCCCTCGTTGCTACTGGACGCGCTTCCTCTTATGAAGAAATTAAAAACTACCTGCCAAAAAGTGAAATTGTTCCCGCAAACGAAGAACGTCACCGGCAGTATAAGAAGATATATGCCCGCTACGAGAAAATAGGCCGGGACATCGTCAACCACTTTTAGCATTCCGCTTTGTTAGTGTTGTGATGAAAGCGCACGTTTATCGCTTACCTGTTTTATTTTCAAGGCAGCCAAAAAAAAGATACAGAGCCTTCTGAAGAAGATCATACCTGACGAGGAAGCCCTGTCATAATAAGGGGCTTTCTTTTTATGATTCAGCCGGTCTGGAAAGGAGTAAAAAATTGAATCATTCAGGCAGATATCTTTTCATAGTCTACACCTTCGTTTTAATAATCTATATTGCTAATATTTTTCTGGAGATTCGGCTTCTGGACGACTTTTTAAACATTTCCGCAGTTATTCTGCTGATCATATCGTTTCCGGGAGCGCCCCGCCTGTTTAAAATTCTCGGCACAGGCTTTATGGCTGTCGGGTTTTACTTTCACTTTTCGGTCGGGGGCACCCTTTGGGAAATCCCCTCACTGCTGACAGATAATTATAGTCTGTTAGGCCTGCTGCTAATGCTTCCTTGGATGAAAAGTGTGGTGGAAAGCGGTCGTTTTGACCGGCATATTGCGCGGATTCTGGAGAGAAAAGCCGGAGATCTGGGCATGCTTTATCCTCGAAGTCTATTCACATCAGTACTGTTAACTTCGTTTTTAAATTTATCTGCGGCGCCCATAACGCAGGGGGTGCTGAGAAAAAATTTAAAAGATATGAGCCAGCGCGTAAGGAACAGCTTCATCAGTAAAGCTTCACTTCGCGGTACATCAATTGCCCTCGTATGGAGCCCGCTGGAAGTGCTGATA
The DNA here is from genome assembly GCF_008014775.2 of Alkalicoccus halolimnae. GTDB lineage: Bacteria > Bacillota > Bacilli > Bacillales > Salisediminibacteriaceae > Alkalicoccus > Alkalicoccus halolimnae. Next base: position 362,335 of record NZ_CP144914.1, read on the forward strand.
GCTTTGACGATTTTCATTACCGGAGCAGCCTACGTGGAGCTTCTGCCCTGGCTTCTGCTTACAGCGCTTTTAATGTTTATTACTGATGCTGTCTGGAACCGGTTTGCCTGGAGAAAATATAAGCTGAATACGGAACATATGCTGGAACTATCGGGAAAAGAAATGAGAATCATCGCCGGAAAAATGATGCATATGCTTACCGCGCTGAGTTTATTTCTGGCAGCGGTCATCATACTCGGGAACATAACCGGGCTGGACTTTATCCTGACAGTAACACTGGTTATTTTTCCTTTTGCTCTCTTGTGGTCTTTCTGGCTGAAGCGTCACAGACGTTTTCTTATTCTCGGCTGGCATACGTGGAAAGAGAAGACAAACAAAATGCAGAACTTTTTCGTGCTGTTTATAAGCCTGTCGTTTTTTGCTAATACGCTTGCAGAAACCGATCTGCTGGAACTGCTGCGCACGCCGATCAATACATTTGCCGATTATCCACTGATTATATTTATGATCATTCAGGGAAGCTTCATTTTTATGAGCCTGTTTGGAGTTCATCCTATCGCTACGATTGGGATTTTGAGCGGTGTCACGCCCGTCATTCTGGAAATTATCAGTCCGATGAGTTTTTCGATTCTCCTCATCACCAGCTCCATTGCGACTCTAACTGTGAATACGTATGGATTATTTGTGCAGATGACAGCGATTAACACAGGCGAAAATCCTTACCGTATTACCTGGAACAACCTGCCTTTCGCAGCTGTCTACTGCCTTATTGGTATGGGAGTGGCTTATCTGCTTCTGTAAGTCTGCTTTCTCCGGACTGACAGAGGCTGTTCGGAATTTATGCAGGTGTCCTGAACAAAAGCAGGACGGGCTTATACCAGTCCTCGTGGAAAGTGACCGATTAAAATAATACACATAAACAAAAAGGTAGAAGTCACCTCTCTGAAGCAGGTGACTTCTACCTTTTTGATTGAAAAATCCTCTTCCGGCGATCTTTTCTAAAGGGACGGCAGTTTTTAAAGAGATTCTGCCCTTTAATCAGCAAACGTATGCTTTCCGATAGTGAATTTCACCGGTCGGGTGAAGATCCATTCGGAAGTGGCTGTCTGGGCGTTATAATAGTACATCGCCCCCTGGGAAGGATCCCATCCTTTCCAGGCTTCTGCTACAGCCTGATAGGCCGTTTCGTCTGGCTCAAGATAAAACTGTCCATCGGCTACAGCTGTGAACTGCCTCTGCTGAAGCACGACCTCGCTTATTGTAGATGGGAATTCGGAAGACTGTACCCGGTTTTTAATAACTCCGGCTACAGCTACCTGACCTTCAAACGGTTCTCCGCGGGCCTCCCCATGCACAGCCTTGGCCGCCGTTTTCACTTCAGTCAACTTATTGGCCGTAGCAGGGCCGGCCATTCCGTCTACGCCGAGGTTAAAATCGGATTGGAAATTACGGACAGCCTGGTCGGTAAGCGGACCGAAGTAGCCGGTCGCTTCACTATGTAAATAACCCATTTGAATCAGCTGCTCTTGAAGTTCTGTTACTTCAGCTCCACGGCTTTCCTGCTGGAGGGCAGCTTCAGCTGTCTGCGCTGAAAAAGAGAAAAAGATAAGAACAGCAAGCAGGGAAGTTACGGGAAACATAAGAAAACGAATATTCATATAAGTGTCACCTCCTTTTCCATATTTTATAATGATTTCATCATGCTTGAAACGAACTTCTTTCTTTTCAGGAATAAAGTTGTGAAAATTCACATAACTGATGCTTGGGATATAAGTCTTTTCTATCGAAGATCGGCGGAGGTTCTTTGCTTTTATTTTAAAAGCTTTGTCAGCGTTCCTGGTTCTTCGTATAAGGCTGCCTTGAAAATAAAGCAGATAAGCGATAAACGTGCGCTTTCGTTTCCATGGGGACGCTTTCCGGGCGGGCCTCAGCTAATCCCGTCCTCCCTTCCGTCGGGCGGAGCGGGGGCTCGCCCTTCATCGCCCTGGAGTCGTCCCATGTCCTCTCCAGCTTACGGTAAAAAGACAGACCAGGATCTGCCTTCTAATAACGAAGATTCCGTTTGATCATCATTTATTCCTCCTGGATAAAGGGAAATCTCCTCCACGGCATGCCGAAGCGAAGTTTTATTATTTATATATACAAGAGCTTTAACAGAGCTTAACCTGAAGCTGTTCCAGGCAGCGTGGCAGTAAATGAAGAAGAGACCCCGCCATTTGGCAAAGGTCTCCTCTTACTGCATTCATTTTGTTTAAAGTCTGTGCAGTTACGGCTCTAAAATAAGTTTTCCGCTCGTGCGGCGGTTTTCCATATCTTCGTGGAGCCGAGCAGCTTCTTTCAGTGGATAAACGCCGCCTATTTCAAACGTCAATTCCTTCCTGGCAGCAAGTGAAACAAGCTCCTGAAGGCTCTGCTGGAACAGTTCCGGTTTTGCCATCATCTGAGGGAGGAAGAAACCGATAACCGACTGGTTCTTTTCAAGAAGACGGAAAGGTTCCAGATTCGGCAGTTCTCCGCTTGCAGCACCGTAAACGACGAGACGTCCAAAGGGTGCGAGGCAGTCGAGCGTCTGGTCGAAAATTTTCCCACCGGCCATTTCGAGAGCGACATCTGCGCCGTGGCCTTCTGTCAATTCGAGAACTTCTTTTTCCCATCCGTCCTTCGTGTAGTCGACCACCTGATCGGCACCGAGAGAGAGGGCTAGTTCGCGTTTTTCCGGAGTGCTTGCTGTTGCGATAATATTGCCTGCGCCAAACCGTTTGGCAAGCTGGACGGCAAGTGTACCGACACCGCCGGCAGCGGCATGGATGAGAATTGATTCCCCTTTTTCCAATCTGCCCATAGTTTTAATAATGTGATAGGCACTTAAGCCTTGCAGCGGGAGAGCAGCAGCTTCATGGTCACTCAGCGTTTCAGGCACCGGAATCAGCGTCTGTGCATTGATGCGGACGTATTCCGCATATCCATTTTCTCCGACAAGCGCGACAACCCGGTCGCCCTGCTGAACGTTGGTTACTCCTTCCCCGAGTTCGACGACTTCTCCAACGACTTCGGAACCGGGAATAAACGGGAGGGGAGTATCTACGACGTAGTGATTCTGCCTGCGCATTGTATCTGCATAATTGGCTCCGACCGCGCTCACTTTTACGACGACTTCTCCCTGATGCGGCTTCGGAGTTTCGATTTCTTCATAAGTTAAGACTTCGGGACCTCCGAATGAATGAATCTGTACTGCTTTCATGGAAATACCTCCTTGAAGTAATAGCCTGTTTTCCCGTTCATCCTAACACAGAGAATTGTTATTCTGCCGGTAATATGCACACAGATTGTGAAGAAAGCCTCCCGTTTTATCCTTCGTGGTGTGCCTGCCCTTCCGGACGGAAGCAGAATTTAAAGTGGTTTTTATTCCATTCTTTCGATTATTTTAAGAAGAAAGGGAAGCGCCAGAAATATACTGATAACACGGATAATCTGCAGACTGGCGACGAGTGTGGGAGCCAGTCCGAGAGCGTAGGCAGTAGCTGACATTTCAGCTGCTCCTGCAGGTATGATACTAAGCAGACTGACAGCGTAGGACGTGTCCGTGAACAAGTAGAATACTCCAGCTGAAACAAACCCTAAAAGTAAAAACAGAAAGATGATTTTTGCACTGATAAAACCACTCTGACGCAGTCTCAAAAAAGTTTCTCTGTCAAAACGGACGCCTACCATCACGCCGATCAGTCCCTGACCAATTGCGCCTGCATAAGCAGGGGCTTCCTGAATCTCAAAAATAAACTCTCCAAGAAAAAAGCCGATTAAAATCGAATAAAGCAGAGCGCCGGCAGGGATCGTCAAAATATTATTCAAAAGAATGGCTGCACCAATTACAATAGTAAAAATCAGAAGATGTTCTCCAGTCAAAATGGCAGAAGAATTATCTGCAGGAACACTTACCGGATCTTTCCAAAGAGAGGCAGCTAAAGGAATAAGAAGCACAAAAAAAGTAATTCGTGCCGTGTGAAAGGCAGCTACAATTCTGCTGTCCGCTCCATAATCCCCGCTCAAGCTGATTATTTCTGAAGCACCACCTGGGATACAGCAGAAAAAAGCTGTGCGTTTCCCGAGGGAAGGCGCCCATCTGTATAAAAGACGAGCCAATAAAAAACTTCCGAGGAAGGTAAGCAGAAGGACAGCGAAAAGAGGAAGGAAATATGTTCCGAGTATGCCGAAGAGGGAACGGTCCATCATAATTCCGATATTGGCTCCTACAAGCGTTAATGCCAGCTTGAAAGGAAGGCCGTCATAGTGAACATCAGAACGGGACAGTCCATAGATAATTCCAAACAGCAGAGAACCGAGGAGCCACCCGGCAGGTATATGCAGCTGGTCAAACAAAAATCCACAGCACAGTCCAATTACAGCAACAGAGACTCCCCGTACCATCAGCAGCCCCCTCCTTTTCTGATTCTAATTTGGTTTTAAGATCACATTCACTCAGCTGAAATCTGTATAAAAAGCGCTTCAGGAGCTCTTTTTCTTCCCTTTAGAAAAAGCTCTGTTAAAGCTGTTGTTGATATATATATAAGAAAGCTTCGCTTCGGCATGCCGTGGAGGAGATTTCCGGGTGGGCTTTGCCCTGCGGGATCTTCCAGTCTCCTTCTTCCACGGGCATGTTTCCGCTTCGTTGTAATTTTCCAATACAGAAAGCCTGCTGGTTGAAACAAGAAGGTACGAAGGTAGAAACCAGTGCCAAGGCGTTCTTTCAAGAGACCCTCATGCAGGATCGCTGCACCATGAGGCATGAAAATGGCCTTCTATAGGAAAGGAACGTCTCATCTATACAGGTGGTATGAATGATTATTAAGATAGGATTTTCTTTATTAGAAGGCAGATGCTGCTCTGTCTTTTTACCGTAAGCTGGAGTGGAGGTGTGGCGACTCCAGGGCGATGAAGGATGAGCCCCCACTCCGCCCGACGGAAGGGAGGACGGAATTGGATGAGGCCGGCCCTGAGCCCCCATGGAAACGAAAGAGCAACTTCGTTTCTTATATACTCTATTTTCAAGGCAGCTTTAGAAAAAAAGGAAAAACCGCTTTGTATGATGAATATATAAGTGAATAATGAAAAGTATACGACAGTGAACAAAAGGGCCCCGACGGTCACCAGACAGATTTTTATACGGCAAAAGGGAGTGATATCATGAATGATACTGTACTGCAGCCTTTTTCCATCACATATACCCCGATGCACAAACTGGCTCTCGTTAATTTTGAGAAAAATCCGGATGAGTACTATATGGGCCTGGAACTTCAATATTTAAACGACAAAGAATATGGCGGAGGATACCGGATTATCGCGTACCGGAGGGATCAATACGTCGATGTATACGATGACCTTACTTTAGTAAATCCCGATGCAGAAACTTTTAACGTAGCAGGGAAAGGCTTAAAGCATTACAGGCAGATGCCGATTCAGGGTACAGTTTTTACAAAGAAAAAAGGGAATGCCCATATTGCTTTTAAATTCACGGATCTTTATGGCAGACGGATTAAAGTAAATATAAAAGAAAAATCGACCCGCAGCTCAAAGGGGCTTACGCTGCTCGCTCCCGTTGGCACTTCTTCGGAAAAACCGACGTATCTCCCTTTATTTTTCCTTTATGACTTTGATTTTATCAGAAGACCACTTACAGCCGTAGAGGTGAAAATAGCGGGGAAAACAATAGAACTGGATCCGTTTCCGTTTCCAATGCCTAAAGAGGGGCAGAGACGCTATTATACGCGGTTTACACTCGACAGCCTTATTGTTGAATTTGCCTGGTCAGAAAGGCGCAGGCTGGAAGTATGTGAAGTGGATGAGGGAGGAATCGTGCGTCAGAATGCTTTCCATTACACCTACAAAGATAAAAGGCTTACGAAAATAGATCTTCAAAAAAGCCGTCACCCGCTGCAAATTCATTTTTTCGAAGGACTTCCGGACCTTCAGGCTTTACCGGAGGGAGAACGGGAAGCGGGAACATTCCGCATCCGTGCAGAAGAGAAAGCAGGAGAGATACGCGGAAGCTGGAGCGCCTCCCGTGAAGGAAATCTGCTGCGGCTCGAACTTGAGCCGAAAGAAGGCTGGATTCCTGTGCCGGACACTTTTTTAACTAAATTTGTCTTTAACAAAAAATCACTTTTCCGAAGCTGGGTGAAGACTTACCATTATATTCAGGAGATAGACATGCAGACTTTCGACTCCGTTTCCTGGTGGGAAAGAAAGAAAACTGAAATATAGGGATAATTGTTCATTATTTCCAAATGACGTTTAGTTTCTGCTGAAGCTGTCTATAGCTCATACATATGACGCTTTTATAAGCGGAAAGGATGAGAGCATGAGAGCAGTAACGTATCAGGGAAAAGACGATATGCAGGTAAAAGATGTTCAGGCCCCTTCGATTGAAAAAGACACGGATATGATTGTGAAAATTACAGCTTCAGGTATATGCGGTTCCGATTTACACTTATATAAAGGCGGTATACCGGCTCCGAAAGATTATGTTATAGGTCATGAACCGATGGGGATTGTGGAAGAAACGGGTCCTGGAGTAAAGAATTTGAAAAAAGGGGACCGTGTTGTTATTCCATTTAATATTGGCTGCGGCGATTGTCATTTTTGTAATAACAAAATGGAGAGTCAATGTGATAACTCCAATCCGCATGCGGAGATGGGCGGTCTATTCGGCTTTTCCGAAGATTTTGGAAGCTACCCGGGAGGACAGGCAGAATATTTACGGGTGCCTTACGCCGACTTTACTTCCTTTAAGGTTCCTGAAAACAGCGAGTTGGATGACGAGAGCGTGCTGTTTTTATCTGATGTTATTCCAACTGCTTTCTGGAGCGTGGAAAACAGCGGGGTTACCTACGGGGACACCGTCATCGTTCTCGGCTGCGGACCGATCGGGCTGATGACTCAGAAATTCGCCTGGATGAAAGGAGCGGAACGAGTCATAGCCGTCGATCATCTGCCATACCGGCTTGATCATGCAAGACGTACGAACCGGGTAGAAACGTTCAATTTTGAAAAAAATCCGGAAATCGGCAAGCTTCTCCACGAGGAAACAAAAGGTGGAGCACGTGTCGTTATTGATTGTGTCGGCATGGATGGAACCGTTCCGCCGAATCAGGAATTCGGTTCAAAAGGTGATAACCAGTTTGGAACGATCAGTCCGATCATCACGGCTTCACAGGCAGTCCGCAAATTCGGAATTGTCCAGCTTACAGGTGTTTACGGTACAGAAGCCAACAACTTCCCTATCGGTGATTTTTTCACAAGAAATGTCGCTTTGACGATGGGACAGGCTCCGGTGATTCATATGATGCCTGCGCTTTATAAAATGGTGGAGAATAAACAGATTGATCCAACCGATATCATTACTCACCCGATGGCTCTTGATGATGCAGCAGAAGCCTATCGCATGTTTGATAAAAAAGAAGAGGAAAGCATTAAATTTGTGCTGAAACCTTAACGACATCGGAAAGACGTCCCGGATAAACGGGGCGTCTTTTTAACCTGGCTCCCTCAAAAATAAAAACAGGGAGTCCATTTTCATCCATCCTGCCTGCATGAGCCTCTTTCCGGCGATGGTTTTACAGGCTGCAAGTTTCGTTAATAATAGTAAACTCAAATGAGCATTACATTTGAAGTATTTTCGCTTTTTCGGATAAAAATTCTTCTTCCGTAAGAATTCCTTTTTCCTTTAAATGGTGTATCTGCTCCAGTAAAGCATATTTATCTTCCGTTGGTTCGCTGGCTGCAGGAGGAACCGGGTCCATTTTCATAAAAGCTGCTAAAGACTGCATCGTTTTTTCTCTGCATTTTACGATCAGCATCATTGGATGTCCGTCGTCCTTACGTTCTAAAAAAAGAGAAACGGTAAACTTATCTTTTCCCATTTGGTTCTTCAAGACTGAATTAAGTGCTTCTATATTTCCCCCGTAAAAATTCCCCCAAAAAGCCGCCCGCGATTCATTCGCACAGTCGAGAGCGATAATTTCAGTTCGTTCGTATTCATGGAGTAGAAAAATGTCCGGATGCTCTTTAAAGCCTGTACGAAAAGAAACTTCCCCAGGATGCCGCTGGACCATTTCTACATATTTGCTCTGGTAACCAAGCTCTTCCCGGCCGCTTACTATCTTTAAGTCGGTTTTAGCGCGGGGTCTGGACCGCTTTATCATTTCTGACTGCTTATTATTGAACTTCACCGGCCCTTCTTTTTTAACAGCCGGTGCTTCAGGATTATCAGCTGGTGAAGATACAACTGCAATGGGAAGGACACCATCAATAGCTTTTATCAATTTCACTGCTTTCTTCTTATCTGTAAGTAAGGCGTAGTAAACTTCATTATTATAAAGAAAGGAGAATTCTGTATCATCTTCTATGGTAGCTATAGTGACCTCAGTAATGTCATCCAGAGGGATGGTTTCAACATATACTCTTTCACTTTTTCTACGTAAAGCATACATATGTTGATCCGTCAGTATGAAAAGCCGGTCAGGGATGTAGGGTTTTCCGTGGGCGAATCCAGCAAGTACAGTTTCTTCCCCATTCAATTCGGTCACCAGGTGTCTTATTTCTGCACCGCACGCAGCCGATTTTCTGAACCCTAGCGTTGGAATTAATATTGAGCGTATTTCTTCTTCAAAGTTCACGGCATCACTCTCCTTTGTTTCTCAGTGGTGGTCTTTACCCTGCACAAAAGCTGATTTTAAAGGAAAAATTTTCTTTATTATATCATAGTGAGTGTTAACAAATTTTCATTGCAGTAGACCACTTTGCTCTCATAGTTTTTCTGGATGTCTGCGGGTTGAATAAAAGCCTCTATCATCCTCTATCAATAACAACAGCTGACGATGACAATGCCTTAAATAAACCGGGACTTCTGCGGATAAAAGAAAGAATAGGGGAAGCAGTTTTTTTACTTGCGGGAAAAGGGAATGTTAAAATGACACTAAGAAAGACATCGATAACCATAATGAAAGGTTGGAAAGGTCTATGCAGGGTTCCTGCACCATAAGGAAACGAGAAAAAAGTTCTTTCCAGGAAGCTGGAGCGCACCTCCGCGGCAGAGATGAAGCGGAGTTTTCTACATGTAACAACGACAGACTTTAACACAGCTTTTTAGATGAAATGGCTCAAAAACCACACGAGGAGGTGGCATATATGTCCTATAATGTTTTTTACCGGCACGTTGGCAAGCAGTGTAAGGTCACCACAATGCTGGGGGAGAAAGTGAGCGGGAAACTTCTTACGATTGAAGATAACTGGATGGAGCTCCAGACTTCGGGTACGAGTGAGTTTCTTAATATAAAATATATTGAAAGAGTGAAACTCATGGCCGATTAAAGTTTTGTGTTGAAGAAAGAATCAGTACGGATAAGACGAAGGAGGAGTCCCCAAAAGGGACTCCTCCTTTATTTTAGCTCTGTTAAAGTCCAGGGTTTTTACGCGAAAAAAGGGAACTTATCTTTCCGGATTACGATGCCAGAAGATAACTTTACTTAAAAAGCTGGTGGGTCAGACTTAAACGATAGAAATTTTAAGGGTGAAAATCAGCTTTTTTGTCAGGTATAATTTGGTTTCCCCAAAAATGCGTAAGAACCAAGTCCAGTGTTAATAGATGTAGAAAACTTCACTGCAGCTCTGCCGTGGAGGAGATTTCCGGGCAGATCCTGCTCCGTATTTTTACCAGGCGCTGGAGTGGACATGGGGCGACTCCGAGACGATAAAGGACGAGCTGAAGATCCACTCCGCCCGACGGAAGGGAGGACGGAATTAGCTGAGGCCGGCCCGCCCGGAAAGCGTCCCCATAGAAACGAAAGCGTACGTCTATCGCTTATCTACTTTATTTTCAAGGCAGCCTTATTTTAAAGCACTACGGACGAATGATAATTTCGATTTCTCCTGCGTCATGACTTGTTTTAATGACGGTTAATACCTGCTGGGCGACGGACCAAGCACTCAGCCCATGAGCCTTCTCGGAGGCGGAAACTCCTGCGAAATCAGTCTGGACGAGACCGGGGGCCACCGTAGCAACCCGTACATTGTGATGGCGCCCTTCTTTATTCATAGCCTGCGAAAAGCCGAGAAGACCCCACTTGCTTGCGCAGTAAGCAGAGGCTTTTTCCCTCGTATTATAAGCAAGGTCAGAGGCAATGTTAACAATTTGACCGCCTCCCTGGCTGATCATCTGACGGTAGCCGGCCTGACTGCAAAGGAAAGCCCCTTTTAAATTTGTATTCAGCTGGCTGTCCCAGTCTTCTTCAGTTAAATCTTCGACTTTTTTAAAAATCCCCACTCCGGCGTTGTTGACGAGAATATCAATCCGTTCATTTTTGCGGATGATATCTTCAAAGGCCCGCTCAATATCTTCCGGCTTGGTAACGTCACATATATAGCTGTCAAATGCGTGATGCCCCAGTTCGCTCTGCAGAGCAAGAATGGAACGTTTTGTTTTTACGAGAACGGTAACATACGCCCCCTCGTTCAAGAGCTTTTTTACAATTTCTCTGCCGATTCCTCTCGTTCCCCCTGTTACTACTGCCGTTTGCTTACGAATATTCACCAGTTTATCCCCCTTTTTTTGTTAAGCTTAATGCCGCTTATCATTTTCCCTTTTTTGTAAAAAAACAAACGGAAGCAGGAAACACGTACCGCGAATAGATATTACATAGGTTTTTTATTGTGATTTCAGCTTCTAAGCGATAGAATGTAGAAGAAATTACCGTATATAAGATGAACAGGTATATAAAAATTGCATAATTGTTCTATTTAGTGGAAAAATTATCTGGTCGCCGCATAAAAAAGGAGGAGAGGATCCGTTGGTTCTTCTGCGGGAAAGTCAATTGCATAAAAAGGAAGAAAAAGGAAGGGGAGGGATGGAAACAGCGGCCTCTCCTATGGAGCTTCAGAAAAAGTTTGCAGCTTTTGTGCAGGAACTTTTTCCGGAAACACCTGTGCTGACGATCATGCCAGAAGAATTTCCGGAAGCGTTAACCCATGAACACCGGTATATCATGGAAAATTTGGACGATAAGGGACTGCTCCGGGAGAGCAGACCGTTAATTTTTTACTACCATTCCATAACCGGTGCTGAAACGAGAGCTCAGCTTTTTCCGTGCGGACGTGTTTTTGTCGTGCTGAAAAAACCTGTTTTTCCGCTTCTTCTGTTAACAAGAAAAACGTCCATTAAACAAATGTTCCGGCACGTACAGTTCATTCATCATTTCCTCGTGACAAAGCAGGAGCGGGAAGAAGCACTGAAAGCGGAATGGAGTGAATTCATTTCTCAGGGCATCCATGACAGCCTGGCTCAGCAGCTGTTTTTTATATCAGCAAAAACATTTGAACTGCGCATGTCGCTTCCGGCTGCTGTAACGAAGGAAGATAAAACATACGTCAAGCTCGGAGAACTGGAAGAAGCTGTGCAAAGAGTGCAGTCAGACACGAGAAGCTACATCGCCTATTTAAAAGGGGATCACAAAAAAACGGAACTATTTGAAGCTTTGGAAAATATGCTGGCGAAAAGGCTGGCTCCTCACCCTGTCACGTACCGTTTTCATACGAAGGGAAGAGTAGTAAACGAAAAGCTGCTCGTAGAAGAAACGATCTATCACGTCGTGGAAGAAATAATCAGTAATGCGCTTAAGCATGGGAAAATTTCTCATGTTGATGTCGACCTGCAGGTAAATGCTGTTCAGTGGGAGCTGCGTATTACTGATGATGGCATCGGTCTTCCGGCAGAAATACAGGAAGCTTCCAATGAGAAAAATTACGGGTTGTCAGGAATGAAGCGGCGTATAGAAGATGTAAACGGATATATATCGTATCACCGCATAAAAGATACGGGCACATTCATTGAATGTATTATTCCCAGAGGAGGAGAAGGAAAAGATGAGTAAAATACTAATCGCAGATGACCACCAGATCGTCAAAGACGGAATCCGCATGATCCTGGAATCGGTGGATTTTATTAAAGAAGTTGAAGAAGCAAATGATGGAGACGAAATGCTTCGAAAAGCTCTGGAATTTCAGCCGGATTTAATTTTATCAGATTTGAAAATGCCGGGGATGTCTGTACTGGAAAGTACGACAGTTATTAAAGAGAAATATCCGCATACAAAAATCGTCGTATTAACAGCCTACGATGATCATGGTGACATTTATCGGGCCATGCAGAATGAAGTAGACGGATATTTGATGAAAGATACGCCGCCTGCCCAAATAATTGAAACGATTCAGGAAGTGCTTTCCGGGGCAACGCATTTTCAGCCGAACGTCAGTAATTTAAAAGAAAATCCGGAAACGCTGATCAAGTTGACGCCGCGGGAAAAAGAAGTTTATCGTCATCTCGCAGAAAATTTAAGCAATCAGGAAATTGCGGATAAGCTGCTCGTTTCGGAAACAACAGTGAAAAGCCACGTCAGCCAGATTCTTCGAAAGACTGGTCAGCCAAACCGTTCACAGGCTGTCCAGTTCGGGCTTAAGCATAATCTGCTTAATTCCAATCATCCCGATGCCTCGAACTAAAAAGAACGTCTTCATGATGCATACAGATAAAGATTACTTGAGGGAAAAAACCATTTTCTGGACAGCAGCTGTTGTAAGTGTCGTAAGTTTCCTGCTTTTAGCAGAAACGCATTTATTTTCTCCGTCAGCAGCGGATCAGCCGTTTTTCGGCTCTTTCATTTATATCGGAATCTGCTGGATGCTTTATTTTGTGATGAAATTAATCACGACTTATTCGTCGTATAGCAAAGTTCTGTATCCTCCGATTCTCTTAATTATATTTATGCTGCTGCCTGTGATTAATCCATTTGCTTCTCAGGAGCTCTGGGTCTATCTGCTCGTTTTCCCTGTAACCCTGGCTCTTGGAGTACCATTGAAACTTTACATGTGGTGGAGCATCGCCTTTGCCTCTTTTTACATTTTTTATGTTACAAACCGTCCCTTGATAGAAATATTCACAACGATCAACGAAGGGGAAACCCCGGGGATGAATTATTATATCCTTCTCGTCATCAGCTTTATACTCGGTTTTCTGATCGTTTCTCAAATGGGAATCGCAGAGGCCCGCTTTAAAAAAGAAGTCGTGTACGAAAAAAATGCCTACGTCGTTTCTCTTTTCCAGTCTCTCATTCCGATTGTCGAAGCAAGGACCCAGATTGATAAAAAGGAAATTGACGATATGAGCATGCTTATGAATAAAGCAGCAAATTATTTTGATGAGCCGCTTCTTCATAAATGGGAAATCGAACTTATTTCCATGGCGCATTATGTCAGCCGTATTCAGCTTCCGGACTATCTTTATGAGAAGAAAGGAAGACTGAGTTCGTACGAGCAGGTCGTCGTCCAGAAGCACTGTAAGTTTGCGGCCGACCTTATCCCGGAAGATGACAATGTACGCCGGGTGAAAGAAACTATTCAGCAGCATCACGAGCGCTGTGATGGGAGCGGTTACCCTCACGGATTGGAGGGAGATTCGATCCGGCTGTCAGCGCAGCTGCTCGGGCTGACAGAATCCTATTTATCGCTTACGGAAGACAGAATTTACCGGGATGCTTTTTCTCCGGAAGAAGCGGTTGAAAAGCTGGCTGAGGAAACGAAGGGAGCCTTTTCTCCTGATCTGCAGCAGGCTTTCTTTCGATGTCTGGAAGACGAAGCATATATTTCCCGTACTTGAGAAAACATTCGGAGAACTGCTGCGTATAGAGAAAGACTAAATGACAGATAATGTCGTTTAGTCTTTTTTTATAAGCTGTTTTAAAGACCGGGTTCGATACATGTAAATACTCCGCTTCGTTCTTTCGTGGAAGTCCGAGCAAAGTGTCCAGCTGAAACGAAGGTCATAAACTTTGTTCGGTTTTTATATGAAATGGATTCTTTATAGAAGAAATTTTCAAACCCGGGCTTTGAAAAATGGTCTTCTGACTTCTAAATTCTCTGCAGTCATATGTAAAAGTATCAAAACCTGCACATTTTCAAAACAGAGAGGGTAAGAGAAGAGAGGGAGGCAGATCATTAGCCTCCACTGACTTTTTCTCTTAAACTATAGAAGGGAAAGTGAATGACATTCAGGAGGAGATAAAGATGAGAAAGTTTCTTGAACCTTACACATTTAAAAACGGAGCAGCAGTTAGAAATAGAATCATGCTGGCCCCGATGACAAATTTCGCTTCAGCAGATACTGGGGAAACAACGCCGGAAGAACGGGAATATTACCGGGAGCGTTCCCGTGGAGCGGGTACCGTGATCACCGCCTGCGCCAATGTTACAGCGGGCGGTAAAGGCTTCCCCGGAGAAATCGGCGTCGACCGCGACGAGCTGATTGAGAGTCTCGGTGAACTGGCCGATACGATTAAAGGAGAAGGCGCAAAAGCTGTCCTGCAGATCTTTCACGGTGGAAGAATGGCACCACCGAAACTTCTTCCCGATGAACAGCCGGTAAGTGCCAGTGCGGTAGCGGCGGAGCGCGAAGGAGCTGTCGTTCCGCGGGAGCTTTCCGAAGATGAAATACTGGAGATAATCCAGGCTTTTGGACATGCAACCCGACGAGCGATCCGTGCAGGCTATGACGGGGTGGAAATCCACGGAGCAAACACCTATCTGATTCAGCAGTTCTTTTCTCCGCATTCCAACAGAAGACAGGATGCCTGGGGAGGCACCTTGGAAAAACGTATGCGGTTTCCTATGGCTGTCGTGCACGAAGTATTAAAAGCAGCAGAAGAAGCGGATGATAAGTTCCTTGTCGGCTACCGCATTTCCCCCGAGGAAATAGAGGAGCCGGGCATTACGATGGAAGATAGCCTTCAGCTGATAAAGGAACTCGCAGCTGCAGATCTGGATTATCTGCATACTTCCGTAATGGATTTCTTTGCAGGTTCGATGCGTGATAAAACAGATGAGCGTTCCCGCGTGCAGATGATTCAGGATACGGTCGGTGAAGAGATTCCTGTTGTAGGAGTCGGCTCTCTTCACACGCCGGATGATGTGGAAAAGGCAATGGAAAGCGGCACTCCGTTTATCGCTCTCGGCCGGGAGCTGATCGTCGAACCTCATTGGGTCGAGAAAGTGGAAGCCGGCCGCGAAGCAGATATCCGGACGGAGCTTTCTGTAGATGACAGGGAAGAGCTTGTCGTTCCGGAATCGTTATGGACAGCAATAGTTAACAGACCGGGCTGGTTCCCTGTGAAAGAGCACGCCGGAAAGTAGAGGACCGCTGTCTTAAGAATCCTCCCGGCAGCTTCACCTGAAGTTTTCCTGCTATAACGACGAATGCTGTCAGTACTGTAAATAAAAAGGGCTGTCCTTAATAAATTTTTAAGGCAGCTCTTTTTGCTTTCCCGGGCTGCTTTTGATAAAATGACAAAAAAATTGTCATTTGGAG
Organism: Alkalicoccus halolimnae; assembly: GCF_008014775.2. Lineage (GTDB taxonomy): Bacteria > Bacillota > Bacilli > Bacillales > Salisediminibacteriaceae > Alkalicoccus > Alkalicoccus halolimnae. The sequence goes on from NZ_CP144914.1 coordinate 377,741, forward strand.
GAGTGTTATGCCTGTTGACGCAAAAAAATTAATTGTTTTTGAAAAGTTAATGGAAGAAATAGATGTCGGTGTTCATGCTATCGACGCAGCAGGACGAACAATCATTTATAACGAAAAAATTTCTGAAATTGAAAATATGAAACCGGCAGAAGTACTTAATAAACCGGTGGGAGAACTATTCGAATTTTCTGAAGGGCAGGGCAGTACCCTCCAGAAAGCGTTAAAGGAAGGGCACGAATCCAGGAATGTGAAACAGACCTACTTAAACAATAAAGGTCTGGAAATTACGGCGATCCACAATACCTTTCCCGTCCGGTACGAAGGAGAAATTATTGGAGCACTGGAAGTGACAAAGGATATTACGAGACTGGAAAAGCTCGTGCAGGAAAACATGAAAAATGGAAGCCGCCGCTACAATTTTCATGATATGATCGGAGTAAGCGCCGGCATGCAGGAAGTAGTGGATCATGCCAAGCGAGCGACCCGGACGACATCCTCGGTACTTATCACAGGAGAGACAGGAACAGGCAAAGAATTGTTTGCACAGAGCATACACAACGGCAGCGCCCGCTCCTCCGGGCCGTTTATCAGCCAGAATTGTGCTGCCCTTCCGGAAAGTCTGATTGAAGGCATTCTTTTTGGTACGAAAAAGGGTGCTTTCACCGGTGCGGAAAACCGGCCGGGTCTTTTTGAACAGGCAGGAGGAGGGACGCTGCTTTTAGACGAAATTAATTCCCTGCCACCGGATCTCCAGTCAAAACTGCTGCGTGTGATTCAGGAAAAATCAGTACGCCGGGTAGGCGATACGGAAGAAAGGGAAATCGATATCCGTCTGCTGGCAACGATAAATGAGGATCCAGTCGATGCCGTGACCCACGGACGGCTGCGCAAGGATTTATACTACCGGCTCAGCGTTGTTTCTTTATTCATCCCCCCTCTACGGGAGCGCATGGAAGATCTTGAGCCGTTATGCCGGCATTTTATAAACAAGTATAATGATCTATTCCAGCTTGAAGTAAAAGCATTGAGTCCCGAAGTGAAAAACCTGTTTTATGATTACCACTGGCCGGGAAATGTGAGAGAAGTAGAACATGTTATTGAAGGTTCGATGAATTTAGTAACTGCAGAAGACCGGATTGAAACCTCCCACCTGCCGCTTCAGCTGCGGAGGAGGCTCTCTGTTTCCCAGCCGGCAGAAAGCGCTGTTCCCGAGAAGGAAGAACTCCCGCATCTGAAAGACTTTCTTCACGAAAAAGAGAAAGTGTTCGTTCAGCAGGCTTTAAAACGATTTGACTATCGTGTGCAGGAAACAGCAGACGCTCTTGGGTTAAGCAGACAGAGTCTGCAGTACCGGATGAAAAAACTGGGCATAAGCAAAATACGTATCTAGCGCAAAAATTTTAAGTTTAATTAGTTGTCTTATGAAAAATAATTTTGCGTCCGAAGGTTTGAAAGCCTTTTCGTTAAGCTGTTTTATTGTTGGCATTATTCTTGCAACTGTAAAAACAGTGGAGAATGACTACTAAAGGAAAGGGTGATTCACATGACAACTTCGACAAATACGTCTTCAATCATTGAACATACAGAAAAACATGGCGCGAGAAATTATCATCCGCTGCCGATTGTGATATCAAAAGCGGAAGGAGTCTGGGTGGAAGATCCGGAAGGCAACCGCTACATTGATATGCTGAGTGCCTACTCTGCTTTGAACCAGGGACACAGGCACCCAAAAATTATTCAGGCACTGAAAGACCAGGCAGATAAAGTGACGCTCACGTCCCGCGCCTTTCATAATGACCAGCTCGGTTTCTTTTATGATAAAGTAAGTGAATGGACAGGCAAAGAGCTGGTTCTGCCGATGAATACCGGAGCTGAAGCAGTTGAAACAGCTGTAAAAGCGGCGCGCCGCTGGGGCTACCAGGAGAAAGGAATTCCTAAAGATCAGGCGGAAATTATCGGCTGTCACGGGAATTTCCACGGCCGTACGATGACTGCTGTTTCCCTGGCGGCGGAGGAAAATGATACGACAGGATTCGGCCCGATGCTTCCCGGGATTAAAACAATTCCCTATGGTGATGCAGCAGCTTTGAAAGATGCGATCACCCCGAACACGACAGCTTTTCTTTTTGAACCTATTCAGGGAGAAGGCGGCGTTGTGATTCCGCCGGAAGGTTTTCTGCGTGAAGCGCAGGCTATCTGTAAAGAAAACAATGTCCTCTTTATTGCCGACGAAATTCAGACCGGCCTCTGCCGCACCGGTCGGACGTTTGCCTGTGACTGGGAAGAGGTAAAGCCGGATATGTACATCCTTGGTAAAGCTCTCGGAGGCGGGGTCTTCCCGATTTCCTGTGTAGCCGCTGATGAGGATATCCTCGGAGTGTTTGATCCGGGATCCCACGGCTCCACTTTCGGCGGAAATCCGCTGGGAGCCGCTGTCGCTGTTTCCGCCCTCAATGTTCTGGAAGAGGAACAGCTCGCAGATCGTTCGCGGCGTCTCGGAGAGTATTTCCGTGATCGTCTTCGCAAAATTGACAATCCAATGATCAAAGAAATCCGCGGCAAAGGACTCTTTATAGGAGTGGAGCTGAGTGAACCGGCCCGTTCCTACTGTGAAAGCCTGAAAGAAAAAGGCCTGCTCTGTAAGGAAACCCAGACGAATGTTATTCGCTTTGCGCCTCCTCTCGTTATTTCAGAAGAAGATCTCGACTGGGCACTGAGCAAAATTGAAACGGTACTGGCAAAATAATTTTACTAATTAAAAGGAGTGACATGTATGTATACAGCTTATAAACACGAACCATTTACAGACTTTACGAAGGAAGAAAATCAAAAGGAATTTCTCGAAGCACTGGCAGTAGTTAAAAAGGATATCGGCAAAGAATATCCGCTCATTATCGATGGAAAAGAAGTAACGACAAAGGATAAGCTCGTCAGTATTAACCCTTGTAATATCAGCGAAGAGATCGGCAGTGTATCAAAAGCTTCTCCTAAAGAAATTGATAAGGCCTTTGAAGCTGCTAAAAAAGCATTTCCAAAGTGGAGCCAGACAAATCCTGTAGCCCGCGCTGAAGTTCTTTTCCGCGCTGCGGCTATTATGCGCCGCCGCAAACATGAACTTTCGGCTACTGTAGTAAAAGAAGCCGGCAAGCCATGGGTGGAAGCGGATATCGAAGTAGCAGAAGGAATTGATTTCCTTGAATATTACGGCCGTCAGATGATTGAGCTGAAAGATGGCAAGGTGATCGAAAGTCGTGATGGAGAAAGCAACCAGTATATTTATACTTCTGCAGGAGTGGCTGTTACGATTCCGCCATGGAACTTCTCTGCAGCAATCATGATGGGAACTACCGCAGCGCCGCTTGTCGCTGGTAACACGGTCCTGCTGAAGCCGGCAGAGCCGACTCCGATTATCGCTGCGAAGTTCGTAGATATTATGCGCGAAGCAGGAGTGCCGGACGGCGTACTGAACTTTGTGCCCGGCGAACCGCATGAAATCGGGGATCACCTCGTCGATCATAAAGATACGTCAATTATTACCTTTACAGGTTCCAAAGCGACCGGCCTGCGTATTCTTGAGCGTGCTTCCAAAGTTCAGGAAGGTCAGCAGCATTTGAAGCGTGTGCTTGCTGAAATGGGCGGAAAAGATACGGTCGTCGTCGATAAGGATGCAAATGTTGAGACGGCTGTAAATGCAATTGTAACGGCTGCATTTAACTTCTCCGGTCAGAAATGTTCTGCCGGTTCCCGTGCCGTCATCCACAAGGATCTGTATGATGAAGTGGAAAAGCGTGTAGTAGAAGAAACAGAAAAGCTGACGCTCGGCGATACCGAAGACAACAATAATTACCTCGGTCCGGTTATCAATCAAAAAGCTTATGACAAAGTTACAAGCTATATTAAGATCGGTAAAAAAGAAGGTAAACTTCTTACCGGAGACGAGTCGGATGACTCCAAAGGCTACTTCATTAAGCCGACGATTTTCGGAAGCGTAGATGCAGAAGCACGGATTATGAAAGAAGAAATTTTCGGTCCGGTTCTTGCTCTATGCAAAGCGAAGAGCTACGAAGAATCGATTGATATTGCAAACAACACAGAATACGGACTTACCGGAGCGGTTATCTCCAATAACGTGGATCACCTGGAATATGCTAAGAAAAACTTCCACGTAGGTAACCTTTACTTCAACCGTAACTGTACAGGAGCTATTGTCGGCTACCACCCATTCGGCGGTTTCAAGCTGTCAGGTACCGACTCTAAAGCAGGCGGACCGGATTACCTTCTGCAGTATTTGCTGCCGAAATCCATCAGCCAGATGCTTTAATAGAAGCATAAAGAATAGACCCTTGCCTCATTAATTTGAGGTAAGGGTTTTTTTCGGTTCTGTGCACGATTAAACATTTTCGTATGTGTAATTTTCTTCTTATATTATTTGAACTATTTATCTTGGATTAGCTGCTTCGATAAACGGGAGCCTTTGTTTCCGTGAGGACGCTTTCCGGCCCTCAGTCCATTCGGCTGGAAAAGGTTTTTCTATTGGGCAGACTGTTTTTCCGCTCTTCCATTAACGGATCGATCTTCCATTTATGACAGAAAAAGAGCTGTTCCTGTCGATAACAATCGACCTCTGGAACAGCTCTTTTTAAAATCAAAATCTAAATTAGAAAAGTGGTAAGGGGAGGACGTTGGCTGCAGCCGTTATTCTTCGATAGTCAGTACGCCGCCGGGAATTTCAAATTCCGTATCGCCCAATGAAGCATAGGCGTTAATTTGATATCCACCCGGAGTGAGCGGCTGGCCGTCAATCGTCAAATCCCATGTGAAGCTGTGCATGCCGCGGTCAAGGTCTTCAGCAAAAGCCGTTTCTTCAAGAAGCTCTCCTGTGTCTGCATCGCGGATACGGAGGTTAAATTCGTCCGCTCCACCCGGCACATTTACAGTTCCTGTGAGATTAGCACCATCTACTTCAAGAGAAAGGGCTGAAAGAAGTGGGAAGTCAGGATCCTGAACAAAAAGAATCGTTGGTACTTCAATCGTTTCTTCATCATTGCTTAGAAGGAAAGTACCTTCATAATATCCTGGTTCCACACCGCTTGCATCAATCTGGACACCAAAATTGATATCCTGTGTGCGCCCGGGCTGGACCTGCAGATTGTTGCTTGTCTGTACTTTAATACCTTCGTGTCCGGTAAAGTCTAAAGAATATCGCTTGCGTTCGTCAGAAAGATTGTGAACCGTGAATTTCTGACGTTCGACCTGCTTCCCGTTATCTTTATCAAATACTCCGAAAGAATGACTTCCTGGGACAGCGAGCACTTCCGTTTCAATTGCGTCAACTACCCGGATGCTTCCTGCTCCCTGAGTATTGTGCGGATAAAGGTTCCCGTCCGCATCATAAAGATTTTCTGCGGTATTCATCAAAGCAGATTTCACATAATCAACGTTCCATTCCGGATTGGCTTCAAGAATCAGCGCCGCAGCACCTGCTACGTGCGGGGCCGACATGCTTGTACCCTGAAGGGAAGCATACCCGTGAGGAGCGTCCGGATTGTGTGTAGGAATCGTACTGACGATGGCAACACCAGGAGCAGAGACATCCGGTTTAATCATCCACGTGTCCATAACCGGTCCGCGTGAAGAGAAATCTGCCATCGTTTCACCAATTTCTCTGTCAAACTCAATGTCAAAGCTGATCGTGTTATTGCCTGCTTCAAGCTCTGCGAGAAGTTTTTCGCCGTCTTCAAGCGTCGTCATGACAGTAGGTACGGCCATGCCTGGAACTTCCGGCATTGTGCCTTCCACATTGTTATATAAAACAGCTCCGGCAGCGCCAGCTTCGGCAACTGTGTCTGCTTTATCGACAAATGCATATTCGCCGCGTGAAATTAACGCGATTTTTCCGTCAAGATCTACGCCTTCAACGTCTTCCGGTCCTGCCAGACCGACATCAACAAATTCATATTCTCCTTCATTTAGAGAAAGCAGCTGATCTACATCTGGAAAGCCCATAACTTCGGAAGAAGGGTAGTCTACGCCTTCAGAAGTGAAAATATCTGCGGCATACTGATCATATGGGAGTTGTGTAGCACCTACAGAAATAGCATCGCGGGAAGTCCCGGGAGAGCCGACAGTCCAGTTATTTGGACCGCTGTTTCCGTTGGATGATACCGCAACAACTCCGTCTTCCATCGCTGTGTCGAGTGCGATACTCGTAGCGAAATCAGGGTTATTCTGCGTATTGCCGAGTGATAAATTTAAAACGTCAGCACCATCTTCGACCGCACGTTCAATGCCGGCGATTACATCGGTCGTCGTCCCGCTTCCGCCAGGACCGAGAACGCGGTATCCGAGAAGAGTTGCGTCAGGAGCGACCCCTGTAATAAGGCCGTCCGCTGCAACCGTTCCTGCAACGTGTGTACCGTGAAGGGTGGAATCTCCATCAGGATTGCCCGGCTGAGTTTCCTGCGGGTCATTATCATTATCTACAAAATCCCATCCTTTATACTCGCCGAAAGCATGAGCTAAATCCGGGTGAGTGTAGTCAACGCCCGTATCAATTACTGCAACGGTAACTCCCTCTCCCGTATATCCGCTTTCCCATGCTTCGTCAGCACCAATAAATGGAGCACTGTCCATCATGGCAGGGCTGAAAGTTTCAGGATCAAGCACTTCTGTTTCATTATCAAACTCTACTTCATAAGTTTCATCCGGGTAGACGGCTTTCACACCGGACACTTCCATCACATCTGGAAGTTCATTTTGAGATACTTCCAATGAGAAGCCTGAAAATAAGTAATCATATTCCCGGTTTACTTCGCTGGAAGAAGCAGCGTCTGCAACTTCGGAAATAATTTGATCTCTTACAGCAGCGAGATTTTCTTTAGACTGACTGTTCCCCTGCTGTTTGGAGCGTAAAATGGATTCTTCCTCTATTTCTACAATAACGTTGACTGCTTCCGAAGAAGAATAGTCGGCATCCAGCTGGGCAGGAGTTTCGGTAACTGTCTGATTCGTTCCTGCAGCAAGACCTGTTCCGCTGAAACCGGTAAGAGAAAGCAGAAGAATTAATACGAAAATAAAACAAGATCGAACTCTCTGTTTCATAAGTTATAAGCCCCTTTATGTATTTTTTTTAACGGCAGAACGTGACTAAGTACCCCCTCTCAATTCCCTTTTCTCTGCCCTAATATTTAGAATTTTACATCTTTTAAAAATGGAAATCCAGTGAAAATAAGGAAATGAGACATTATTCCCTATAATGAATAAATGAAATATTTTATTAAAACTGGGAACAAAGTCACGAGAGAATTGATTTATTTTAAGCAGCATCAGCAAAATAAATAAATTTCGGGTACAAAAACTTCCGAATTTCGAAATGATATGAATATAAGAATAAAAGGGTCTCACAGCTGTTGAATAAATGAGTTAATTGTCATAGGTATTTAATATCATATTTAACGGCCGAAGATTAATGGGGAAATTAAAGTGCAGAAGGTAAAAAAACGGGAGGGGGGGACATGATAAGAAATGTTTTCTATTGGACGGTAGAAAGGCGTTAAACGGAAAAAACCTGTCAGACAGGCAGAAATGTCTGACAGGTTCTTTAAACTTCGTTCCAGTTCCACAGCAGCTGCTTAGTATTTATATGCCGGGATCATGTGAACCAGGTCCTTCATCTCGAGGAATGCCGGGATCATGGACATCCGTTCTCCGCGTGCCTGGACTGGATCCGGTTGATGAATCATCAGGAGCGGCAGCTGGATTGCCTGGTTTACTGCTTTCTTTCTTCATTTTTTTATCAAGCTCTTGAAGTTTCACCCGTGCAAAGTCTCTGCCTCCCACACCAAAGGCAATCGCAAAGGCAACGGCCAGAGCACCAAGAATGAGCAGGAAGGCGCTGTTAACTATATTTGAAGCGAATTCCATCTGATCGAACGCCATAAATGCAGCAAACACGATGATTGTATATTTAACTAAGGCCGAATAAAAAGCGCTGTCAGCGTATTTTTTCACAAGAGAGCCGAGGTAGTGGCCCGCAAACAAACCGAGCAGCAGAATGATCAGCGCACTAACGAGAAGAGGCAGGAAGGTGAGAATGGCTTCTCCGATATTGTTCAATACCTCCAGCTGCAGCACGTTCAATGCTTCTACTGTGAAGAAGAGAATTATCAATATTTTTACAGCCTGGCCAAGTATGTTGGAAAGCTGCAGAGAAGATTTGGATGGGCCTTCCATCTGGAAAAAGCTGTATACACGGTTGATACCGGTCCGGGCGAGCAGATTTTTCAGCAGATCTCCGATAAACTTTGCAATAAAGTAACCAACGAGTACGAGAGCTATTGCAACGAATACGTTTGGAATCATACTGAGAATCGTATTAAATACGTTGTTGATCGGCTCTGAAATCATTTGGATATTGAGTGCTTCAAGAGCCACGGTGATAATGGGAATAAGAATGAGAATGAAAAGAATGTTAGCCAGAATAGAGGAAAGTTTAACAGAAGAATCTTTATCTTTGGGATCATCTTCGAATTTGGTCCATTTATTAAACCAATGATCGATTTTCAGACTTTCAAGGAGTCGGAAAACCAGGTCTTTAACGAGACGTGCAACGAAGATACCGATGATAAGAATAAGAGCGGCAGCAAATAGATTAGGCAGAAAAGCGAGGAAAGTCTCCATCATATTCGTTATCGGTCCGGAAACAGCTTCCATGTTGAGAGCGTCGAGAATACTCGGTAGGAACAACAGGAAAACAAGGAAATAAGCGACTTTGGCAACGGATGTTAAAATGGCTGCTCCCTGCTCTTCATCTTTGATAAGCGGTGTTTTTGCCAGGCCTCGATGGGCTCCCACCTTTTTCAGACCTTTACTGATCAGGTTTTTAACGACCAGCGCAATTATCCAGGCAAGCAGCAGTAACAGGAGTGCGACCACAACGTTTGCAAGGCCGGAAATCAGATCGCCCAGCAGGTTTTGAAACTGTGTGCCTACTTCATTCATAGTTTATTCTCCTCCTTATTCCAAAGTTAGTAATTCTTTACCTGTTTTTAAGCATAAAGAAACCTTATTATTCAATAATTATAGGTATAATGATGATTACTTTTTAGTGTACAATCGTCTGATTTCTCATTTCAGGTTAAGGACAAAGGAATCCGGATTCCTTTCGTAACGAGTTGAACGATGAAAAAGAACAGCTTCTTCGAGGGATTTGGGCGGTGGGAGAAGGTTCTTTTAATTGCTGCTTCAGTTCTGTTGATTCAGGAAGAAGTTTTGTTTATTCAGGCCGCGGTATTCTTAAACAGGCGGGGAGTTTCTTTTAATTCCGCGCGGTTCTGTTATTTTGGTTCTATTAATTTCCGAAAAAGTTCTTTTAATTCATGTTTTCTCCCGTCTGCAAAATTTCCCCTTTCTTTATAAGCACAAAAAAACTGCCATGTTTCACATGAAACGAGGCAGCAGTTTTATATTCAGCGCATTTTTTTGTTGGCTTCATAAGTGACAGCTTTTGATTTCTGGTATTCCTGTGCGCGGTTCTTTTCCACTATAATCTTTTTATCAAGAGAGCGGTTATATTCTTCGAAGCAGTAACCGTGTGTTAATAGCATGGTTTTTTCAATATTCTCTGTCGTCTGCAAGCTTTTCTCTCCTTTCATGAGGAAATTCAGCCAAAAACAGCTGTTGAATGTCATATTTCCTCACGCAAAGAGAGTTAAAACTTTTTAAAGGAAAACTAAGGAAAAAGAACGGTATATGTTCAGCGGGTTAGGTAAAGAGTCCTGTTTAAAAGTTCCATGACATGTCCTCCATATAGGAAGCCCATCTCAGAAGTGATTTATCTTTTCCAGGTCCGGCGACAGCAGACAGGCCGATAAATCCATCGGGTGTTCTGACAGGAACGGACACTTGGGGAAGACCTGCAAGTCCCGCAATGCAGCAGAGCTGGAAACTTCTTTTTCTAATGTGGTCGACTGTTTCCGGTGCAAGATTCCGCAGAGGTGCCGGTCCGGGGGAAGTCGGCATCACAAGCATATGGTCGTCGGCGAGGAGATCTGTCAGCAGAAGACGGATCTTCTCTTTTTTAATGTGTGCGGCTTCCGCCTCTTCTTTCGTAACTTTGGAAGCTGCCTCAAACCGCTCTTTAATGCCTGGTCCAAAGGCAGGCTGCTGCTGGTTCACCCAGGATCCGTGGGCTTCCCAGATTTCGAAGGCCTGGATAATCCGAAAAATTTCCGCCCAGTTTTCCAGGGACCCTTCATGAGTAAGAGAAATATCCTCCGCCCCGGAGACCAGTGGAGCGAGAAAAGAGGCAGTGGCACTGTCCGCAGCTTCCCATGCTTCCTCAGGTTTTATCGGTTTTAAGGAAACAGGCTTTTCCATAGTGGAGGGAAGCAGAACTTCTCCGACTTTTGCAAGCATTTCAGAGGAAAGGCTCATCCATCCAACTGTATCGAAAGAAGGCGAAAGGGGGATCACTCCTTCGATCGGTATCTTCCCATGGGTAGGGCGGATTCCGAACACTCCACAGCAGGCGGCAGGGATCCTGACAGAACCTCCCGTGTCAGTTCCTAATGCAAAATCAACAAGTCCCGCAGCGGCGGCAGCGGCAGAACCACTGGAAGAGCCGCCTGGAATTCTGTCCGGATCCCTTGGATTTTCAGGCGTCCCATAGTGGATATTTTCCCCGTGAAGGCTGTACATCAGTTCGTCCGTCAATGTCAGGCCTTTTAAGTCAGCCCCTTCTTTTAATAAAGCTGATAGCGAGGAGGCGGTTTTAACTGCGGGCGGATGGGAACGAAACCAATCCGGATTTCCTGCTGTATTCGTAACCCCCTCTACAGAGAATACATCTTTTACAGTAAACGTTTTTCCAGAAAGAATACCGGTTCGTGATCCTTTCATTCTGACATCCTCCTGAGTATAGATGACCGAATCGATAGAAATTCCTCCTTTAACCCTGTGGCAGCTGTAGAAAGCAAAGCTTTTAAACAGAGAGGGTGATTCTTCATTGCCCGTAATTATAACTTTTTTCAGACAGGAATGTCGTTAGGCAGAATGATGAATACAAACAATCAACCTGTAGAAAGTGTCTAATTAAGACTGTGGTTTTCTTTTGAAACGGCCTTCCTTCAATAAAAAATGACAATGGAAAGCTTTCTGACAAAGGAAAAAAGCAGGTGAGGTTATTTAACGAAAATCTTTATTTTCTGACAATTAGCATTTACAGTACAGCATATACCTTTAAAAACAGTATTGTTCTCACTGGAGGATAAAGTGTCGTGGAAAATCGATTTGAGGAGGAAAAGCTGATGATTAAAACGGAGCAAGTTTGGAAACCGGCAGCTTTATCAGAGGCCTGGATGCTTTTTCAGCACTATCAGGATGACTGTTGTTTTGTAGCTGGAGGAACATGGCTCCGTACTCAATGGGAGGCAGGAACGCTGAACCGTCCTTCCCAGCTGATATCTCTGGAGTCGGTTCCTGAAATAAGCAGTTCCGCAGAAAAAAGAGGAGATTCTATATTTATCGGTTCACTTGCTAGGTTGTCTGCTTTAATAGAAGATCCGCTGATCCAGGAGGAGCTTCCCGAGCTTGCGAAAGCATGTGCAAGAACGGCGGCGCCTTCCATCAGAAATCAGGCAACTATAGGAGGCAACGTGCTGACCAGGATCGGGGACACGCTTCCTTCTCTTCTCATTTACAATGCAGAACTCATCTGGTTCGACGGAAACAGCACCGTGGAAGAAATGCTGGAAGATTGGCTTCAGACAGTCAAGAAGGAATCCAGAATCCTGGTCGGGATTTCCCTGCCGCTGCAGAAAGACTATGCAAATATGGTTATGTTTTATATGAAAACAGGCAGGCGGGAAACTTTTATTCCTTCCCAGGTATCCGTAGCGGGACGTATCAGCTGTGATGAGAACGGAGATGTGATCGAAGCCGCACTTGCAGCAGGCGGAGGAAATGCAATCCCGGTAAGACTCCGTAAATCAGAAGCACTCTTCAAGAAATCATATGCACGAAACCTGTTTCCGGCACTCGTCCACCAGCAGATTAAAGAAGAATTCAATCCCCCATCGGATGTCTTTGCTTCAGCAGCTTACAAAAAGCGCGTCGCTGCAAATCTGATTGTAAGCGAATGGTACAGGAAAGGGTGTGAACAAGTTGCTTCTAAATAGTCATACGACAACGCATCCATGGAAAGTTCGGCCGGATGGGCTTGAAAAGGTGACAGGGCAGCTTAAATATTTAACAGACATGAAAACAGAGGGCTGTTTATATGGAAAGATAAAACGAAGCGGCCTTCCCCACGCAAGACTTATTGAAGTGGATACGTCAAAAGCAGAAGCCCTTCCTGGAGTGCATGCTGTTTTAACAAGTAAAGATATTCCCGGTCTGAATGGTTTCGGCATTGCCGATCCGAACCAGCCTGTATTCTGTGAAGATCTTATTCGCTTTGAAGGGGATGCCGTCGCCGCCATCGCTGCTGAATCACCGGAAACAGCGGAAGAAGCGGCTTCTCTCATTCGTATAAAAACAGAGCCCCTTCCAGTCATCAGCTCCCCGGAAGAGGCCCTGCAGAAGAATGCCCCCCGGCTGCATAAAGAGGGGAACACCCTGCATACCACGTCCTATAAACGTGGGGAAACGGAGCATGTGCTGAAGGAATGCAGCATTGTGGTGGAAGATTCTTATGATACACCAAGGCAGATGCATGTGTTTATGGAAACCGAAGGCGGACTGTTTGTACCGGAAAAGGATGGTTCTCTTACGGTATTTGCTCCGACCCAGCACGGCTATAAAGACAGAATGCAGCTGGCAAGAATTCTCGGATGGTCGGAAGCGCAGATACGCATTGTTTCCAGTCCGATTGGAGGATCTTTCGGCGGGAAAGATGAGCTGAATGTCCAGCCGTATGGTGCCCTGCTGGCAGTGATGACGGGCAGGGCGGTCAAGATACACTACAGCCGGGAGGAATCGGTCCGGGCCGGCATAAAAAGACATCCGATGAAAATTCATATGAAAACAGGAGCGGATAAAAACGGCCGCATTCTCGCTCACGAAGTTTCCATCATCTCAGATACAGGAGCTTACGCTACGCTCGGGGGGCCGGTCCTGAATTTTGCAACGGAACATGCGATTGGCGGATATGATATTCCCCATGTTGAAGTGAACGGTAAAGCGGTCTACACAAACAACGGCATCTCCGGAGAGTTCCGGGGCTTTGGGGGCAATCAGGTTATTTTCGCACTGGAAGGCCAGATGGACCGCATAGCAGAAAAACTGAACGTGGACCCATGGAGTATCCGCCGGAAAAACCTGAGACAGGTTCATGATTACGGGCCGCTCGGCCAGCGCATTGTTCCTAATGACGGCCCTCGACAGGTCTGGAAAGCGATCCAGCAGTCCCCCCTCTGGAAGAAGCCTTCCAGGGAGCGGGACAGAGAAGAACCGTGGATTGTTAAAGGAAGAGGCGCAGCACTTGCCATGCATGGATCAGGGCTGGGCTACGGAATTCCCGATCCTTCAGGAGGGCGCCTTCAGCTGTCCGAATCAGGAAAAATCGAAGCCGCTTTCGGCTTTGAAGAGTGCGGCCAGGGACTGATCAGTTCAATGGAAATCATGTTGACCGAAGCGTTTAAATGCAGTACGGAAGACACGAAAATCACGATTGGAGACACGGCTCTCGTACCGTCAAGCGGATCAACAACAGCTTCCAGAGCAACGAACATGGTCTGGAAAGCTCTTCAAAATATGAAGCAGCCGTTTAAAGAAAAGCTTTACAGAGCCGCTTCGGCCCTCACAGGCGAATCGAAGGAAAACATGCAGACGGGAAGAGGCGGAATCTGGAAAAAAGGACAGAAAGAAGAAACGTTTGTGTGCAGCTATAAAGATCTTGCCGGCGGGGAAATTGTCTCAGAAACGGAATTTCATTTCCCTGTAACACCGGATGCTGTGACTGGAGGACACTATTTGTACGGTTCTACAGCAGTAGTAGTAGAAGTGGAAGTGAATCGACTGACAGGATCTGTACGCGTTACCGGAGCCGATCATGCGGTAAGTGCTGGAAAAGTTATCAATCCGATTGGATATCTGGGTCAGATCGAAGGCGGCAGCATCATGGCTCTCGGATTTACTCTTTCTGAGGATGCCATAATGAAAAATGGCAGTTACGAAACCCCTAATATGGACACCTACCTTGTTCCGACTATCCGCGATGTTCCGGATACACAGAGAGTCGATGCCGTAGAAGAACTTGCGGAAGGGGATAACTACGGACCAAGAGGGGTAGGTGAAATCGGATCCGTTGCGCTAGCCCCGGCGATTATCCAGGCAGTACACGCAGCGACAGGAGTCAGAATTTCGTCTCTTCCTCTTCAGGCAGAAGAGCTGGTGGATGAAAGAGAACTGCTTGCACTGATGTCGGAAGAAACGAGGGAGGAACAGACTGGATGAGTCAGCCAATAAATGCGGAAGAATTAACGGTGGGAAAAAAAGCAGCCATAAGGCTTACTGTAAACGGAAAATCCTACGAACTTGAAATTGAACCATCCCGCCGTCTCGTGGACGTACTGCGCTGCGATCTGGACCTGACTGGCACGAAAATTTCCTGCGGGGTTGGCCGCTGCGGGGCCTGTATGGTGCTGCTGGATGGAAAGCCGTTCAACTCCTGTCTGACGATGGCCTATCAGTGTGAAGGCATGCGTATTGAAACGATTGAAGGAATCGAAAATAAGGAAATAACCAATGCATTTCTGGAAGAAGGAGCACTGCAATGCGGCTATTGCACACCGGGCATGGTCATTTCTCTTCAAGGCGAACTTGAGAAAAACAGTCATCCGACAGAAGAGGAACTGAAAGAATGCCTGACCGGAAATATATGCCGGTGTACCGGTTATGGAGGAATTCAGCGGGTGCTTAAGCGTCTGGAAGAGGAAAGGAGGAAACAATGAATGAAATGCATGGATTTCTGCAGGCTATCAGGCAAAAGCCGGATGAAAAATTTGTTATGGCAACAGTTGTCCATGTAGAAGGTTCTGCTTACCGTAAGGAAGGCGCCAAAATGCTGATTCGCAGGAACGGGATGGAAACAGGCCTCGTCAGCGGAGGTTGTCTGGAGGAAGATCTGGCCCATCGTGCTGAAAGTGTGATGAAGCACGGAGATCCGGAGCTTCATATTTATGATATGCGAAGAGAAGATGATTCAGGATGGGGTAAAGGAGCAGGCTGTAACGGCTGTATCTATTTATTTCTGGAGCGCATCTGCTGGAATGAACAGCTTGATGTATGGAAACCGATTCTGGAAAAACTGGAGCAGGGAGAAAGTGTGGTGACTTTCAGGCGCGGCCCCCCTGGGAAAGCGGAATTGAACAGCAAAGAACAGGAACAAGTCGAGCTTCAGTGGAAGGAACGAAAAGCGGCTTCTTTACTAAACTGGGAGGAACCTTATCTGCTTATGGAAATTTATGAACCAAGGGAAAAGTTATTTGTATTTGGAGGCGGGCGGGATGCAGAGCCTGTCGTCCGCCAGGCTGCGGCACTTGATTTTGATGTCATCGTAGTTGATCCGAGGCCTTCGCGGTGTCATAACGCTCACTTTCCGGATGCCTCGGGTTTTGAATGCATGTCCCCCCGGCAGTTTTTTAAAGAGCAAACCATTACGGGAGAAAGCTACGTGCTTGTTATGACGCACAGCTTTGAAGATGACAGAACGATCATGGAGCATCTGCTGCACAGACAGGATCTTGCCTATCTCGGGATTTTAGGTCCGAAAAAGAGGACTGAACGCCTGGCGGGCAGCACGGATCTTCCTGACTGGCTTCATTCCCCAATAGGGCTTGATATTGGTGCAGATGGACCGGAAGAAATAAGCATCAGTATTGCAGCCGAATTAATTCAGACCCGTCGTCAAAAAAAGACGGAATCAAAACCACTTCAGGAAGTGGGGTAATAAGATGACATTGAAAACGTGTGCAGTCATTTTAGCTGCAGGAACTTCAACACGAATGGGGAGTACAAAACAGCTCGCGGAGCTGAACGGAAAGCCGATGGTTCTCTGGGTGAGGGATGCAGCCCTGAGTCACATGGATGAAGTTATTATTGTAACCGGACATGAGGCAGAACAAGTAGAAGAACTGGTCCGTCATCCCCGGGTGAAAGTCATATATAACAAACATTATCAAAAAGGACAGGGGAGCTCCCTCCAGGCCGGCTTGGCAGGCGTTCATCATCTTACTAAAAGCGTCCTTGTGATGCTGGCAGATCAGCCCTTTCTCCCTCCGCCTATTATCGATCGCATACTGGAAGGAGGAAGAAAGCAGCTGGAAGAAGGGAAAAAACCTTTTGCCATCCGTCCTGTCTACAAAGGCGTGCCGGGCCATCCCGTTTTTCTCGGGAATGTCCATGCGGTAAAATCATTCCCTTTGAGTGAAGATGCAGGAGGGAGGAGGATGCTTAAACAGCTTCCGGTAATTGAATATGAGGTGAATGAAGCGATGGTGACGTTTGATATCGATACTCCGGACCACTTGAACAGAGCCCGTAATTTCATATCCAAGTTTGATTTTTCGTATAACCTGTACGATATGGGTGCAGGGTCTCTAACAGGAACCGTAAAATCCTGACTACGGAAAAAGGCAGTAAAGAATGCCTTTTTCCGTAGTTTTTTTCATCAGAAACCGCAAGCCTTCCAGAGAATCCCAAAACGGCCCTGCGCCCCATGGAAACGAAAGCGGCTGGTTACAGAAGCAGAGACTAATTATTAAGTTCAACATATATGGAGATTTTATTTTCAAGAAAACGTACATTTAAACCGAAGGATAAGGAGGCACCCGATGAAATCCCTGCTCATTAAAAACGCTGAACTGATAACGATGAACAAACAGGAAGAGGTATTCACAGGAGATATTTATATTAAAGGGGATACGATTAAAGATATAGGTAAAAACCTTCACTACCCAAAAGCAGACCGGATAATCGATGCTTCGGGCAGAGTGATTACGCCGGGATTTATTCAAACACATGTCCACCTCTGCCAGACTATTTTCCGTGGAAAGGGAGACGATCTGGAACTGATGGACTGGCTGAAAAAACGTATCTGGCCTCTTGAAGCCGCCCACGACGCCGATTCGATTTATTACTCGGCAATGCTCGGATTAGGAGAAATGATCCGCAGTGGTACAACATCGATCGTAGATATGGAGACGGTCCATCATACCGATTCGGCATTTCAAGCCATTGAACAGTCAGGGATACGGGCGCTCTCCGGGAAAGTCATGATGGATAAAGGAGAGGAAGTGCCGGCAGCACTTCAGGAAACGACGGAAGCATCCCTTCAGGAAAGCAATGATCTTATGGAAAAGTGGCACGGTAAAGATAACGGACGTATTAAGTACGCGTACTCTCCGCGCTTTGTTATTTCCTGTACAGAGGAACTGCTTAGAGAGGTAGCCTCCTTATCGAAAATCAGCAAAGCCTTCGTACACACCCACGCCTCAGAAAACCGCGGGGAAATTGCCATTGTGGAAGCGGAGACGGGCATGCGGAATGTGGAGTACCTGAATTATCTGGGACTTGCTAACGAGAGGCTGATTTTAGCCCACTGCGTCTGGCTGGATGAAGCAGAAAAAGAAATTATCCGCAGACGACGGGTGAATGTCACCCACTGCCCTGGTTCCAATCTGAAGCTCGCATCAGGTGTCGCTGATATTCCTTCCCTGCTGAATGCGCATGTGTGCGTCAGCCTCGGGGCAGATGGAGCCCCGTGTAACAACAATCTGGATATGATGAACGAAATGCGCCTCGCTGCTTTAATTCATAAACCGGAGCATGGACCGACTGCTATGGATGCAAAAACGGTGTTCCGTATGGCAACTATTGCCGGAGCAAAAGCGATGGGGATGGAGCACGAAATCGGCAGTCTGGAAGTAGGGAAAAAAGCAGATCTGGTCATGCTTAATTTAAATGATTTTCATACCTACCCCTCCTACGATGTGGATACGATTTCCCGTATCGTTTATTCGGCAACAAGAGCTGATGTGGAGACAACGATTATTAATGGAAAGATTGTAATGGAAAACCATCAGCTGAAAACCGTTGATAAAGATATCGTACTGAGAGAAGCGGATGGAGCTGTGAAAAGACTGATCAGCCGCATTCCGGATCTTGCAGCAAAAGCAGGCGTTTAAAATGGGAGGAGAACTGTATGTATTCGATAGATCAAATCAATAATATGCAGAAAGCAGCGTTTATTAACGAAATCGGCCGTGTGTTTGAGCACTCCCCCTGGGTGGCGGAAAGAAGCTGGAAGGAGCACCCTTTTGAGGACAAGCAGGGCATGGAAAATGTTCTGCTCCGCGTCATGTGGGAAGCGGAAGAAGACCTGCAGCTTTCTCTTCTCCGCGCCCATCCTGATCTCGGAACAAAACTCGAAGTAACAGCATCCTCCCTTGCTGAGCAGAAACAGGCGGGATTAAACGACCTTTCAGAAGAAGAGTTTTCCCTGCTTTCTTTTTTGAATCGGAAGTATACGGATCAGTTCGGCTTTCCGTTTATCATGGCTGTCAAAGGAAAAACAAAAATAGAAATTATCAGCTCCATGCAGAGACGTATTCATCAATCCGCGGAGAAAGAAAAAACGACAGCTCTTAAAGAAGTAGAGAAAATAGCCTTATTCAGATTGAACGAGCTGGCAGCGGATAATAGGATAAGGCTCGGTTAAAAGCTCTTTTCAGAGCCACCAAAGCAGAATTTTTCTGCACGATTCGTGTTTCACAGTTCAGAAGTATTATGAAATTCCTTCAGCTGTGGAGGCAGAAAAAGCAGCTTAAAACAATGACTAGAACTGATATAAACAGAAAGGGTTTGGTGACTATGCAGACAAAAGCAGTAACCGCTGAAAGGACGATGTATTACGGGAAAAAAGATGTATTCGTCTACCGTACGTATGCTTCCCCGCTTCAAGTCCAGCCTATTCCTGAATCCTCCTTTACGGGACGGAGCAATACAATTATGGCAATGGATATTCAGGCAGCTCTTAAAGGGAAAGCATTTCTTTCTTCTTTCAAGGACGGCGACAACTCCCTTGTCATTGCGACAGATTCCATGAAAAATTTCATACTGCATCAGGCCGGAGAATTTACCGGATCTACAATGGATGACTTGCTTCAATACACAGCAGTTAAATTTCTGGAAACATATGACCATATTCAAGGAGTGGAAATGTCGGGGACACAGCTGCCTTTTAAAGAATCAGGAGAAGACGGGGCAGCTGAAACAGTATACCGCGAACACGCCTGCGAGAAGCCTTACGCAGCGGTGGAGGCCGTCCGCAGAGAGGATGGCACAATTGTCCTGGAGGAGCACGTGAGCGGAGTAACTTCCCTGCATTTAATTAAAGTGAAAGGAAGTTCCTTTGCTGGATTTATCCGGGATGAATATACGACACTTCCAGAGACAACAGACCGGCCGCTGTTTATTTATCTGGATATATTCTGGCGCTACAGCAATAAGAATCATATGAGGGAAAACTACGCAGCGGCCGAACAGATCCAGCACATTGCAGAAAGCGTCTTCCGCGAACTGGACTCCCCGTCTATTCAAAAATTGATTTTTGACATCGGGTGCCGCATCCTGAAACGTTTTCCACAGCTGGCAGAAGTCTCATTCGAATCGAATAACCGGACGTGGGAGACGATCCGGGAGGAGATTCCGGGATCGAAGGAAGGGAAAGTATTCACTGAACCGCGTCCTCCTTATGGATTTCAAGGTTTTACAGTATTTCGGGAAGATATGGAGGAAGAAATATGAGCGGAAAACTGACAACACATGTGCTTGATACGAGTATTGGCAGACCAGCATCCGGCATATTAGTGGAATTGTGGAGATATGAACCGAAAGCGGGGGAGTTCCAGAAAATTTGTGAAGGAAGAGTAAAGGAAAATGGCCGATTTGACAAGCCGCTTCTCGAAGGAACGGAAATGAGAACTGGAAGATATGAAATGCTGTTCCACGTTTATGACTATTTTCAATCGCAGGAGGTGTATCAGACAGAGCCGCCTTTTTATAATGTGATTCCTGTCAGTTTCGGGATTGCTGATGCTGCTGAACATTATCACGTGCCGCTTCTCATCGCCCCGGGAGGCTACAGTACATACCGGGGAAGCTGATGGCGGATGACCCTCAAAATCTGCAGAGGTATTATAAGAAATTCCGGAGAAGCCTGGAGGCCGTGTCAATCCTCTTTTTCTTTCCGGAAATGCTGCTTTGAAAATAAAGTCGATAAGCGATAAGTGTGTGCCTTCGTTTCCATGGGGACGCTTTCCGGGTGCGCCCTAGGAAACGAAGGCGGAGGTGCACCACTTAAATACTTTATTTTCAAGGCAGCCTCTGGAAAAAGGGAAGAGGGTATAAACGGAAAGCTCCTCAGCGTCAGGCGGAAGCGGTAACGCCTGTATACATTTTCAAAGCGGTCTGGACGGCTTCGCCGCGATTCGCTTCAAACCCATGAGCAAGGAGAGCAGCTTCCAGCGCAAAAAGAACGTGATAGACATTTTCTTTTCGGGCACTGTAGCCCATTGCACCGATCCGCCATATTTTTCCCTGCAGTGGCCCGAACGAGGAAGCAATTTCCACGCCGAATTCTTCCAGCATCATCCTGCGTACGCCGGCTTCGTCAACATGATCAGGGACAGTCACACAGGTGACGACCGGAAGTTTCCAGCTGTGGTCGTTGTAAATCGTTAGTCCCATTGCTTTGATGCCTGCAGCAATTGCTTTTTCATGAGAGAGGTGCCGGGAAATTCTTGCTTCCAGTCCTTCTTCCTCGATAACACGAAGGCTTTCATAAAGGGCATAGAGCATGGAAGTAGCTTCGGTGTGATGATTAAGCCGCCGCGGGCTCCAATAATCCTGGAGCTGAGTCAAATCCAGGTAGTTGCTTTGTATTCTGCGGCTGTGATCGGCGGCATCTTCTTTTTCACTGCGGATCCCTTTTTCCACCTGCTTTCGTTCCTGCATAACCTTCTCTGCTCTGCTGTTATAGGAGATGGGGGAAGACCCGGAAGGTCCGGAAATGCATTTCTGGGTTCCGCCTGCTATCGCATCAATATACCAGTCGTCCATACGAAGCTCGACTCCGCCGACGGTAGCGACGGCGTCAACGATAAACAGCCGGTCCGTGCTTCGGCAGAATCGGCCGATATCTTTCAAAGGCTGCAGACAGCCTGTAGAGGTTTCTCCATGAACAATCGCAGTAATTTTCGGATTCAGCCGTTTTATTTCGTCAGTCACTTCCTGGGGGTCAAAAACTTCCCCCCACGGTTTTTCAATCACGTGTACCGAAGCGCCGCAGCGCTCAGCAATTTCAGTCAGAAGGTAGCCGAAGCGTCCAAAAATGGGTACGAGCACTTTATCCCCCGGCTCAATTAAACTGCACATCACTGCTTCCATACCGGAGCGCGAGGTGCCGTCTATTGGAAAGGCCCACTGGTTATCCGTTAAAAAGAGGCGGCGGACTGCTTCCATCGTCTGATTCATCAAGTCGGTAAAAACAGGGTCAAACTGACCAATAATTGGGTTGCTTAAGGCCTGAAGCACTCTGGGATCCGCCTCAACGGGACCCGGGGTCATAATCGTCCGCTTCGGCGGGATGAATCTATTCATAATTACCTCTCCTTCTGAGGGCAGTAGGCCCACGAATATAAAATATCTTTCAGGAGCGCCAGTCCGCTTTCCAGATGAAGCGGGTCCGTAAATTCCATGGGGTCGTGGCTTATCCCGTCTTTGCTTGGTACAAAGAGAAGGGCGGAAGGAATGCTTCGCCCCATTACCTGCGCATCGTGGCCTGCTCCGCTGTACATGATCCGGTAGTTTTGGCCCCGGTCTTTGCAGAGGTGTTCGATTTCGCTTATCATACCGCCATCCATTGCGACCGGATCCACGCTCATAAAGCATTCACTGGATATCGACAGACGATAAAAACGGGCCGTTGCCCTCATCGCTTCCTCTATAGTTTCGCAGACAGTTTCAAGTACTTTCTTTTCCGGGTGGCGAATGTCGATGGAAAAGGACACATAGCCGGGGATAACATTAACGGAATTTGGACTCGCTTCAATCTGACCTACTGTTGCTACAGCAGGATCCCCCAGTCTTCTGACTATATCGAGCGTTTTCTGAATCATCGCG
Organism: Alkalicoccus halolimnae; assembly: GCF_008014775.2. Taxonomy (GTDB): domain Bacteria; phylum Bacillota; class Bacilli; order Bacillales; family Salisediminibacteriaceae; genus Alkalicoccus; species Alkalicoccus halolimnae. The sequence continues at coordinate 399,923 of NZ_CP144914.1, forward strand.
CTTGCGCCTTCCATGGCGTCGCGACGCATTGTCATCGGGGTGGTGCCAGCATGGTCTGCTTTTCCGGTAACATGAACAGTGAATCGTTTCTGGCCTGTCACAGCCGCGGCAATTCCAATATCCTGCGCCTGCTTTTCCAGCAGACAGCCCTGCTCGATGTGCAGTTCAACAAAACGCTGCACGTCGCTGCGTCCCCCGGGAACAAGAGGATTGAGAAAACCTGCCTTTTCTTTAGCTTCTATAAGAGAGGTTCCGGCAGGGTCTTTTATTTCCTGGAGGTCGGCTTCTATATATTCTCCGGTCACATAGGATGAGCCTAAATACGTGTAAGGAAAGCGGCTGCCTTCTTCTTCGCAGAAAATGACTACTTCCATTGTTTTATGAGGTTTTCCTTTCAACGCTGCAAGTTCTGAGACCGCGAGGATAGAACTGATAATTCCATAGGAACCGTCGTATTTCCCACCCTGCCTGACGCTGTCGAGATGAGAGCCTGTAAGAATGACCTCATCTGTTTCTCCCTGTATGCGTCCGAAAAGATTCCCGACGCTGTCAGTGGTAACGTCAAAACCCAGCTGACGCATCCATTCCTGCAGAGCTTTTAATGCTCTGCTCCATGATTCAGTATATACAAGGCGGGTAACTCCGTTTTTTTCTTCAGGATCGGTAAAAGAAGCGAGCCACTCGATCATTTCCTGCAGGTCCGTCTTTTCGGTTTTCAAATAGTTTCCTCCTCTGCACGCAGTGGTTTCTTAACAGGCGCTATGGAAACAGCTTTTTCTTTTCAGCTGTGTCGATAAATATAGAAAGCTTCGCTTCAGCCGCCCGGAAAGCGCCCCAGTGGGAACGAAAGCGCACGTTCGTTTCTTATATACTCTATTTTCAAGGCAGCTTTCTTTTTAAAAGTGTACGATGAGATTTTTTGGATGTCACTGGTTAAAGTGCATAAAAATAAAAACAGCGGTGGATACCCAGCCCAAAAAGCCTGCCTTAATCAATAGCTCCGCTAAAGAAAGCGTTGCTGTTGATCGGAAAAAATCCGCAGCAGCACACCTGCCAAAGAACTGTTATATAAAGGAGAATAGGCTCTGGAAAGATAACCTTACAAAGAAATACAGGGGGGAGGAGAGGAAATGGAATTACACCTGCTGATGCAGCAGTCCGCGCTCGTACATTCCCAGATCATAGCTGGCAGAGACGGATTAATGAGGAGAGTGTCTTCCGTTAATACGATGGATGCTCCCGATATTCTGGAATACCTGGAAGAAGGGCAGCTTTTATTGACTACCGGTTATTCGCTGAAAGACAATCTGGAGCGGCTTCCGGACATGATCCGGAGAATGCATGAGCGGGGATGCGCGGGGCTTGGAATAAAATCGAAAAAGTTTTTAGGAGGGATATCCGAAGAGGCGGCACGTGCTGCTTCAGATCTTTCCTTTCCCCTGTTCGAGCTTCCCCCGGATATTTCTCTCGGACGTCTGGTGCATGACTCGCTGGCCCTTGTATTGAAAAGCCGGGAACAGGAGCTGCAGGAATCAAAGTACTTCCACGAAAAATTGAGCGGTCTGCTGCACCAGGAAGGAGGGTTAACGCTTGTCATGCGCGAAATGGAAAGGACATTAGCATGCCGCATTTCTCTTATGAATGCGAGAAAGGAACTACTTTATACCAGGTCCGGGGAAAATCAGGAAGAGCTGACTTCTCTCTTTATTCCAGACGGAGAGCGAAGGTTTTATACCTGTGAAAACAGCCGGGGAGGAATGTGGACGCTGTATCCCGTTGAAGCTGGTCATCGATGCAATGGTATGCTTGTTTTTGACAGGGAAATGACCGAGTCGCAGCCGCAGGCCCTTCTTGTTTCCCACGCAGCGAATGTAATTTCTTTTGAATTAATGAAACAGCAGGCAGTTACGCAGCACGACCGGATGATGAAAAACGCCTTTTTTAACGATGTGCTGGAAGGGAGATTCCGCACAAATGCAGAAATCAGCTCCCGGGGAAGCTATTACGGAGTGGAAGAGGAAACGATGTATTTAACGGCGGCGGCTCAGCTGGATACTTTCTCGATGGAGGAGGGGGAACGGATGCTTTATGAAAAGAAGGCTGAAGTATATGATCTGCTGAGTGAACTTCTTCCCGCACTTCTCCCATCCCACATTCTTTTTATGAAAGGAGAGCTTTTCGTTATTCTTACAGGGGTCCATTTTATGCATGAAGAAGTTGAAGAGGACTTCATTAAAGTTCTCACGGACCTGCAGCTTGCCTGCAGTGAAAGGCTGAACGCAAGTCTTTCTTTTGGGATAGGAAACGCAGCACCTCAGCTGACAGACTTAAAACGGACCTGGCAGGAATCAGTTGAAGCACTTCATACTGGTCTTCAGCTCTATAAAACATCTTTTGTACAGACGAGCCGGACGAAGGGGCTGAAAGAGCTTATCAGTATGACGGCTGATCAGAACAGACGATCTTTTGTTAAGTATGAGCTTTATCCGCTGCTTCACCTTGCAAATGAAAAAGAACGGTCGATCCTTATCCAGACGCTTACTGCCTTTCTTGAAGAAAATTGTCATATCTCCAATACAGCTGAGAGGCTGGACATCCACCGCAATACAGTATTGTTCCGCATCCATAAATGTGAAGAGCTGCTGGCAAAGGATATTAAAGATCCCTATACCTCCCTCTCCCTGCGAATGGCCCTTTACATTCAGAAAGAGTGGAAAGATTCCTGAAAAGAACAGCATTCCGGAATTTGTAGAAAGCGGTTTGAACCGATTACCAAATATCAGGAAAAACAAAGATGGCGGAGGGGTTAAGAATGGAGCTGCTTATCCAGAACGCAGAAATTTATAGAGGGAAAAACTGGGAGACAAAAGACCTGTTTCTCAAAGACGGAAAAATACAGCAGATTCTTCCGAAAGGTTCCGGCCGTTCAGAAAATAAATGGAATGCAGCAGGACAAAAAGTACTTCCAGGCCTACTTGATATCCATGTTCACTTAAATGAGCCCGGTCGTGCAGATTGGGAAGGGATGAAAACCGGAACGGCTGCTTTAGCTGCAGGAGGAGTTACTACCTTTTTTGATATGCCGCTGAACTGCAGTCCGCCGACAGCTACAGCGGAGCGGGTACGCGAAAAGCAGCGGCTGGCAGAAAGGAAGTCCCTGATAAACAGCGGCTGGTGGGGAGCTTTACTGCCTGGGCACCTCAAGGATTTACCCGAGATGAAAGAAGCCGGAGTTATCGGTTTTAAAACGTTTATGTCTGCCTCAGGCATCGAGGAATTCCCCCATGCCGAGGACGGATTTCTCCTGGAGGGAATGGAGAAAATTGCTTCACTCGGTATGGTGCTGGCCGTGCATGCAGAATCCAATGCGGTTATTAATTATTTAACGGCAAAAGTGAAGGCGGAAAACGGGGCTGCTATGCTTGATTATGCAAAGACAAGACCGCCGGCAGCGGAAGCAGAGGCAGTGCAGCGCATCCTCGCATTCGCCGAAGTAACAGGATGTTCCGTACATATCTGTCATGTAAGCAGCGAAGCGGTAGTCCGGATTATAGCTGAAGCCAAGAGACGGGGAATAGATGTAACCGCAGAGACGTGCCCCCATTATTTATGCTTTTCCCTTGAAGAAGCGGCGCAAATAGGGTCAGCGGCTAAATGTGCCCCGCCGATTCGTTCCGACAAAGAGGCGCTGTGGCAGGCTCTTCGGGACGGGGATCTGGACTTCGTCAGTTCCGATCATTCTCCTTCGCCGCCCCACATGAAAAAGGGAAACCTGTTTGACAGCTGGGGAGGGGTAGCCGGGGCACAGCAGACGATTGATGTCCTGTTAACAGAAGGTTTTCACAAAAGAAACATTCCGCTTGAAGAAATCCTTCCATGGGTGACAACGAATCCCGCAGCCCGCTTTGGTTTCCGGGGCAGAAAAGGACAGATTGAAGAAGGCGCAGATGCCGATCTGACCATTGTTAACACAGAAGAAAAATGGGTGCTGAAAGAGGAGGATCTGTACCAGCGTCATAAAGTTTCTCCTTATCTGGGAAAAACGTTTACGGGAAAAGTTACCTGCACGATCGTTGGAGGAATCGTTGTTTACAAGCCGTAAACCCGAAGCGTCACAGTTATTTCACTTTCTATTCTGCGAAGGGAAACGTAAAATAAGAAGGGAGCAAACGCAGAGGAGTGGAAGGAATGAGAAAAGCATTACTTACTTTAGGTGTTTCCCTTGCTGCACTGACTGCCTGTGGTACGGAAGAAGAAAACAATGCAGGCGGAGCTGTCAGTGTGGACGACGTAAACCTGGAGCAGCTGGAAGTGGAAATCGATGCCCCGGAAGCGATTGACCCGGGAGAAGAAGCCGAACTCAAAGCCTTCGTCACACAGGGGGAAGAGTCTATAGATGATGCAGATGAAGTAATGTTTGAAGTGTGGCCGGAAGGAGCTAAATCAGAAAGTGAAATGGTCGAGGCCGATTTTTCCGGAGAAGAAGGTTGGTATGAAACAAGCTACACCTTCGACGAAGAGGCACACTACCATGTTCAGGCTCATACAACAGCCCGCGGGATGCACGTTATGCCTGTCCATGAGATGAAAGTAGGTAATCCGGAAGAGGCAGAAGACGAGACCTCAGAGGAACATCAAGAACACAGTGAATCAGAGATGCATGGCGGGGACGAGGCCCATGACCATAGTTATAACGAGGACTTTACGGCACACCTTCAAACGTCCGGCGAAAGTCAGACCGGGGAAGACATCACTCTGGAAACAGAGGCTTCCTGGCAGGAAGAAAGCTGGACGGAAGGAGAAGTGACCTACGAAGTGTGGAAGCATGGAGATGAAGCACGGGAATGGATCGACGCCGAGGAAACAGAGGAGGGCAGCTACGAAGCGGGGCATGTCTTTGAAGAAGCCGGAGATTATCATATCGTCGTTCATGCTTCGGATGAAAATATTCACGAACACGTAGAGTTTTTCATTGAAATTAAAGAAGAGGAATAGCAGACAGAAGCTGCCCGGTTGGTGACGGGGCAGCTTTTTTCAGCCGCGCAGATAACCCGGAAACGAAAAATGCCTGAGCCGTTTTCTAAGCACGGGAAAGCCTGGGATGAATGAGTTTTCGGAGCTTCGGTCACCCGCCCGCAAGCAGAATAATCATCCGGAAACCGTGTATAAAAATGGGACTTTTTCTGGGAATATCGTATATAAAAGAGGTTTACTTCAGTGAAAAAAAAGGAAGGAGGAGAATATTACACAAGAAAGGGGGCTTTTTTTATGCTTCGTACAATATTAATGGTGATCGGTGCACTCGTGGTAATTAGCTTTATCATTAGTATGCTGTAATTATAATAGTAAGTACCGCCGTCACCAGAATCACGGCGGTTTTTTACTGTTTTAATACATAAGTGCTGTTAAGAGAAATAGTTTTCGGTGAATCCTTCCTGGAAATGTGCTATGATAACGATGAAAATGTATGTTTCACCTGATAAAGGGGGATGCCGAGTGGAAGAAAAAAAGAAAAAAGGCTCCTGGCTTATACCGATCATTCTTGCGGTAGCTGTAGCTTTTGTCGTTCGCTCTTTTTTCATTGCGCCGTACGTGGTGGAAGGAGCATCAATGGAACCATCTCTTGAAAATAACGACCGGATTTTAGTGAATAAAACAACGACGTGGCTCGGGGAGTTTGAGCGCGGCGATATTATTATTATTGAAGACGAAGAAAACCGCCACTACGTGAAGCGGATTATTGCCCTCCCGGGAGAAACGCTGGAAATGGCAGACGGATCGCTGACGGTGGAAGGCGAAGAAATTGAAGAGCCTTATGTTAAAGAACTGGAGCTTTACGCGGAGCAGCTTGAAGAAGTAACAATGGCCGAAGACGAATACTTCGTTATGGGAGACAACCGCGGAAACAGCATGGACAGCCGGAATGGATTAGGATATATCGATGAAGATAATATCGTAGGCCGCTCAGCTGTAGTGTTCTTTCCCCTTTCAAATATGCAGATGACGAACTAAAGCAGAGGAGGCTGTCTCACAAAGTACATCGAGACAGCCAGGTAAGCACGCTCGGAGCCCGACAATATGTTAAAAAGCCTGTTAGACTGCGATTTGTCTAACAGGCTTTTGTCTGTGCGAAGCCGTGCTCCTGTTCTTATGGATCAGCTCCTTTTTCTATCTTCTCAATGTCTTTTGTCTTGTGATTCGGCCATTCGTTTCTCAGGCGATTTTTAAATTTCTGCCAGTATTCTGAAGGATGCGGACTTTTCCTGAAATACAATCAGTGTAATCAAAGCATAAGGCCGGCACCTGCAGTTCCCGTATTCCTTCAGGATTTCATCTTTTTCTCCGGTCCTGCTTTAACCAGTTCCCCTCCTTCATTTTCCAAATATAATTTAATTCCTTCTGAAGCTCTGTAGGCTAAAGCACCTATAGTAGGAGTAACGCCGCTGTATCCACTGTTATGTGGAAAAGCGGAACCGCCGACCACAAATAAATTTTCACAGTCCCACATCTGCAGATAACTATTCACAGCGGAGATCTCAGGATCATCCCCTATTATAACTCCTCCGGTATTGTGGGTAGCCTGGTAAGGAACGATCGTATAGTCTCCAAAATCGTAAAGGGTCTCTACATAGTCTGCCCCCATTTCGTAAAGAAATTCCTCCATTATTTCCATCTGATGATTGCCGAGGGAGTGATCCTGATCGGTAAAGTTATAGGTCATGCGGAGGAGCGGGTCACCGAATTCATCAGTGTAGGTCGGATCAAGATCCAGGTAGTTGTTTCGTGAAGGTAAACTCGCACCTTCCATGATTAAAGTGTAATGCTGCGTAAAAAATTTTGTGGACTGCTGTTTGAATTCTCTGCCCCAGGTTTTGGTGCCTGGGGGGACGGGATTGTTGGCAATAGGACGAAGGCCGGACTGCATGAAAAGAATCATTCCTCCGTGAAGGAAGTCGAGATTTTCATGATCAAAATTATCGCCGTTATAATCGTCGAAAGCAGCTCCGAGCGCACCTGCACCGGCAAAAATATTAAATTTTTCTTCTTCAAAGAAACCGGTCGCTGCGAGGCCGACCTGATAACAGTAGTTTCGTCCGATCACTCCTTCTTCGGTTTCAGGGTCGTAGGGCTCCCCAATCTCTGAGTGGAGCAGCAGCCGGGTGTTATTCATCGTATAGGCGGTTAAGATGACAACATCAGCAGGCTGGAAAAACTCTTCCTGGGTCAATGTATCAATATAATAGACTCCTGTGGCCCGCTCTCCGTCATAGTCAATCCGTCTGACATTGGAATTGGGACGGAGCTCAAAATTTCCGGTTTCTTTAGCTGTAGGGATAACAGTAATCAGCGGATCGGACTTTGCTGCATAATCACACCCGAAACGCTCGCAGAAAGAACAGTACTGGCAGGCATTAATTGTCTGGCCGTCGGGATTTGTATATTGTTCTGACAGGTTGGCTGATGGCAGGTGGTATGGATGGAATCCCATATTCCGGGCGGTATCTTTGAATTTGGTAATCAGGGGGGTCTCCATCATCGGTGGAGTGGGATAAGGGTTTTCTCTGGGAGCAGTTAACTCATTGTCTTCTCCGGAAACACCAGCCATCTTCTCAAACTTATCGTAGTATGGTTCCATCTCATCGTAGCTTAATCCCCAGTCCTGAATACGCATATCTTCAGGAATTTTATCTTCCCCGTATCTTTCCACAGTTTGAGAACGAATTTCAAAGTCATAAGGCAGAAAGCGCGGGCACTGTCCGTTCCAGTGTACACCGGCTCCGCCTACGTCAGTTCCGAGAAGAAAGGAACCGTGCTGACGCATAGGCAGGGCCCGCTGCTCAGAATTATTGCGGAAGGTCAGCGTTTCTTTAGATAAATCCTGCATGAGCTCATAGCGGATGGCATATTTCAGCTCATCCTTCTGCATAGTGAAATCATCAAGAGATTTTTCCTGTCCCCGCTCGAGGCCGACAACCTGGATACCTTCCTTAGTCAGCTCCGCAGCGATGATACCGCCGGCCCAGCCAACTCCAATTACAACTGCTTCGACACGTTCTAATTCTGTAGTCATATGCGTCCGCCTTTCCGTTTTAAGAGTGGTGGTCACGCAGGCTCACTGGATCCATTTCGGAAAATTCTTCATCTTCCATAATGCTTGTATAGGTCATTTGAGCTCCGGGATAGTCTTTCATTTTCCATCCTTCCATGCCGCGGTTTCCTCCGTAAATCGGATCGGCATAAACTCCTTCAAGAGTTGCTGAGCGCAGCAGTTCAAAAAATTGAGTTGATGTGATTCCTTTCATAGAAATATTTCCGCTTTCGAATTCTTCGAGAATCGCTATTTGGTTCTCTTCCTCCAAATCCTGAAAAGGCGTATTGAATTCTGAGCTGCTGATCTGCTGAATTCGCCGGATACCCTGCAGGAATATATTGTCTCTAGTCAGGGCAGCCTGATATCCCTGAGTTGGCTCCCCTTCGAAAAAGGGTCCTTTCATGTATTCTTTCGCGTTACGTCCATAGCCGCCTGCAAGCTGCTTATCGATATAGTAGGGGACACCCAGCTGCACAGCACCAGGGCCGCTCTCATCTTCAGGGAAAATAACTTCAGAAGCTGCCGACAGGACATTAAAATCATCCTGACGCTTAAAGAACATCCGGGCTTCAGAAGGAGACTCAGCTCCATTGTTATTCTCCGCTGAATTCTCCGCTGTTTCCGGACTTTGTCCTGTCTGGTTTCCAATCAATCCTCCCAGCAGTCCGCCTCCAAGAGCACCTCCTACAACCAGCCCGGTGTTCTGAATGAACTTTCTCCTCGTCATACCATCTTTACTGTCATTGTTTTCAGCCATACTTACCCCTCCTTTAATTCCGCATTGATGAATAGAAAATAAGAGGCAGACGCTTTTTCAAAACTAATCGATCAGCTCTCGTTATGTTCGATAATGTTTTTATGCAGAAATGCCGCTCCTATTCGGCCGGATCCTTCGTTTCAGTGCAGCGCATCTTCAGCTGTTTCCAGTTAAGATACGCTTATACTCTGCTGAATTCGTTGGATCCTGGCGGCGGGTCTGCCGTTCGTTCAGAAAGAGAGTACAGGTCAGAATCTCCTTCAGCAGATGATCTTTCAATATTTTCCTCCTTTCAAAAAATTAGTAAAAAAATACAGTCATCATCAGGAATGAAAAGTTTTTTTAATATCACAATGTAGGCAGCGGGTAAAAGCAGCAGTAATGCAAAGAAATTAAAGGTTTTTGAAGAGAGTTTTCCTGCTTTCAGTTAACGGAAGTAAGGGAAAAGATACAAGTGTGTAGAACTTAAGTAGTACAAGTATAGCAGGAAATTAAACAATTTTATAGAATTTTCAGAATATTTAATGTAATTCAGGGATCCGTATTTTAAGAAGGCTGCCTTGAAAATAAAGTAGATAAGCGATAAAAGGGCGTTTTCGTTTCCATAGGGACGCAGGGCCGGCCTCAGCTAATTCCGGCCTCCCTTTGGTCGGGCGGAATGGATCTCCTCCACGGCAGAGGTGAAGCGGAGTTTTCTACATGTATCAGTGTTAGACTTTAAAACAGCTTTTAAGAAGGCTGCCTTGAAAATAAAGTATTGAATCGATGAACGTGCGCTTTCGTTTCCATGGGGGCGCTTTCCGGGCGGGCCGGCCTCAGCTGATTCCGTCCTCCCTTCCGTCGGGCGGAGTGGGGGCTCGTCCTTGATCGCCCCGGAGCCGCCCCATGTCCACTCCAGCTTACGGTAAGAAATACAGATCAGGGTCTGCCTTCTAATAACGAAGATCCCGTTTGATCATTATTCATTCTACTTGTATAAAGGGAAAGCTCCATTCTCATAGACGGACATTTTCATCCCTCATGGTGCAAGGCTTTTGCATGAGTGTCTCTGTTAAAGCTCTGTTTTGTTATTGGTTTGCCTGCGGCCCCTTTTTCTTCGCTTGCCGCGGAGAAAGCCTTCAGCTCTTTCTGCTTTCTTTTTCCGCAGGCGTCTCTGCCCTGTCACTGGTTTTTACCTTGGCACCTTCTTGATTCAACCAGCAGACTTTCACTTTCTGTATTAGAAAATTTAAACGAAGCGGAAACCGGCGGACGCCTGTGGAAGAAGGAGATTGGAAGATCCCGCAGGGCGTAAGCCCGAGTTATCATGAACGAAACTGGCACCCTATCCGTAAATACGTAGGTTAATCGGGTATAGAGATCTGTAAGAACCTCTTATCCCATCAGAGCTACATTACGAAAGGAGCCAGCTTATCATGAATGATACCACAAAATTTGTTGGTCTGGACGTCTCCAAGAACACGATTGCTGTTGCGATCGCCGATGCAGGTCGAGATGCTCCTCGCTTTTGGGGCACCATCCCGCATACGGTAGAAAATGTTCGAAAGTTGATGCGTAAACTCGGTCCATCGGATCGTCTGCGTGTCTGTTATGAAGCCGGTCCTACGGGCTATCCATTGTATCGGCTGCTACTCTCTCTCGGTATCTCTTGTGACATTATCGCCCCCTCTCTCATTCCCCAACGACCGGGTGAGCGGGTGAAAACAGATCGTCGGGATGCGCTTCGGCTCGCACAGCTGTATCGTGCCGGAGAGTTAACCTCGATTTACGTGCCGACGGAAGCAGATGAAGCACTGCGCGATCTGGTGCGTTGCCGGGAAGATGCAAAAGAAGATGAACTTCGGGCCCGTCAAAGGTTGAGCAAGTTTCTCCTGCGCCACGAGCTTCGACCGCCGCAAGGCGTAAAGCGCCAAACGAAAAAATACAGAGAGTGGTTAGATACACTGAAGTTCTCTCAGGATACCCTGCGGGTCGTTTTCCGGGAATATTACCATCAGCTCAAGGAAATGGAACTACGCGTGCAACGGCTGGAAGACGAAATCTATACCCAGTCGATCCAAGGTGTGCACGCCTCCATGATTCAGGCACTTCAATGCCTCAAAGGGGTGGCACTCATTACAGCCATCGGAATTGTCGCAGAAATTGGGTCCTTTCATCGGTTCCGCACTCCCGGACAATTGATGGCATACGCTGGCCTCGTCCCCTCCGAATACTCGAGCGGAGAACGGCGGAATCAGGGAGGCATTACGAAAACCGGCAATCGGCATATACGTCGTTTGTTGGTGGAGGCAGGGTGGAGTTACCGCTATTCCCCGGCGGTCAAGGGAGACTTGAAAAAGCGACAAGTTGGCAGTTCTCCCGCAGTGCAGTTGATCTCCTGGAAAGCGCAAAACCGGCTTCATAAAAAATTTTACCGCTTGCTCTCCAAAGGAAAAGAAAGTCACAAAGCCGTTACTGCCGTCGCTCGGGAACTCCTTGGTTTCATCTGGGCGATCTCTCGAGAAATCGACCCGTTGCCACCCGCCAGTGACCAAATGTAATGCGTTTCTTCTCGGAAATACACCCGATAGATGAGCCCAGGGCTCGAAGGCAAAGGGGAAAGACCGGTAAGGAACATCCACGTGCTTCCTCTGTGCTAGTCCGGCTTCACCGGATGAACGCACGTCCCGAGTTAGTGGAAACGTCCTTAATCCGGAAAGAGACCATGTGAGAACCCACGGATATCAGAGTGCGAACCGTCGCCACTATTTTTGCCTTCGTGCCGTGTGCTTACCTTTACGGGCACGCCGAAAGAAAAGAGGAGGAATTCAAGCGATCCGAAAGAACACGAAAACTTGAAAAAGAAGCCGAAAGGCTTTGGTTCTTTAAGTCGGGCAAAATGTAATACCAATGGCAAAGGGAGTTCTTCTCTTGACAGTTTCGTTCATATCAGGAAGCTGGAAATCTCCTCTACGGCAGACCTGCCGAGTTGAAGCGAAGTTTCCTATATTTATCAACCACAGAATTTAACAGAGCTTTTAAGAAAGAAGAATTAATATTGAAATGAGGGGAGGTTCTCTTCTGTTTTTCCAAAGGCGGCAGGTCGTTATTCCATACAAAAAGCGTCATGACGAATAGAAGTCATGACGCGGAAAAATCAGGGAGCGCACTGGTGGAACTTTCCCTATGCTGAATGAGGGAGTTTTTTATCAGGCACTCTTATCCAGCTCCCGTTTCTGTTTCCTTGCGTGTGTTTTCTTCGACAGGAGGACGCCGATTTCGTAAAGGCCTACAAGCGGACCGATAAGTAAAATGTCAGATATAAAGTCTGGGGGAGTCAGTACTACGGAGATAACAACGAGTAAAAAGTAAGCATATTTTCTCGATTTATTAAGTATTTCCGGTGTCAAGAGGCCGAGAGAGGTAAGGAACATAATGACGAGCGGCAGTTCAAAAATGAATCCGATCGGCAGGGTCGACATTAAGAGAAAATGGAAATATTCCCTGGCAGTTATCATCATATCGAAATGGATATTGCCGATTCCGAGAAGAAACTGGTAAGCGAGCGGGAAAATAACCATATACCCAAAGGCCAATCCTGCCAGAAAGCAGAGAAAGACAGCAGGAATATAGGCAAGCGTCAATTTGCTTTCCCGTTCTGTCAGACCTGGTTTGATAAACTTCCATATTTCAAAAGTCAGATAGGGGATGGACAAGCCGATGGCGACGGCAAACGCAACGATAAAATAGATGCCGAGTACATCCATCGGCCCCAGCATGACCAGTCTGTCGTCAACGATCAGCGTCGGGATGAGCTGGTGCACAAAAACGAGGGCAGTAATAAAAAGAATGATAAAGCAGACAAGCGATCTTATTATCATGCTCCTCATTTCTGTATAATGCTCCAGCGCGGACTGCTGAGGGAGCTCTTCGACCGTTTTAGGCCCCGGCATTTTTGTCCCTGCTTTCTTCATCTTTATTTTCTGCTTTTTTGTCTTCCTTTTTCTCTTCCTGCTTATCGTCTTCATCATCACTCATAATATCGCGCGTAGATTTTTTAAATTCGGTGAGCGTTTTTCCGAAAGCAGATCCTATTTCAGGAAGCTTTTTCGGTCCGAAAACGATAAGAGCGATGATTAGAATCAGAATTAATCCGGGAATGCCAATCGATCCGATGGAACCCATAGTGAGACCTCCTTTCCATTAATTACATATTGATCTTTCTACCGTTCTTTTTCGCTTCCACGAGCTGTCCGCCTCCGTTATCGAGAAACTGCTGAATACCTTCAGCGCAGCGGTAGGCAAGAGCACCTACAGTTCCTGTCGGGTTATACCCGCTGTTATGGGCGAAAGCAGAAGCTCCTGTTACGAAAAGGTTATCATAGTCCCACATCTGATTGTAGCTGTTTACCGCCGAAGTCTCCGGATCTGCGCCCATAATGACGCCTCCCGTGTTGTGGGTGGTCTGGTAGGGGACGATATCATAGTCGCTCAGTTCGTTGGAAACATCCACCTGATCCGCTCCCATTTCTTCCAGTACATCGCCGAGTACAGCTCCGCAGTGTTCCGCCATATTTCGGTCCTGATCCGTAAAGTTATAAGTCATTCTAAGCAGCGGGTCGCCGTACTGGTCGGTGTAGACAGGATCCAGGTCAAGATAATTGTTTCTGGAAGGAAGCGAGGAACCCTGGAGGCGGAGACTGAGAGAACGGTTGAAATATTTGAGTGACTCACTCTTGAACTCGCTTCCCCATCTCGGCGTGCCCTCAGGAGTCGGGTTGTTGTTGATCGGACGACGGCCGGTCTGGGTAATCGCAATTTCACCTCCATGCAGGAAATCAAGGTCACTGTGATCAAAGTTATCACCATTAAAATTATCGAAAGCTGCGCCTAGAGCGCCGGCACCCATGAACGTATTGAATTTTTCATTTTCAAAGAACCCGGTGGCGGAGCCCATAACCTGATAGCAGTAATTTTTACCGATAACCCCTTCACCGGTTTCCGGATCATAAGGTCTGCCTACTTCCGAAGTGAGCAGAAGACGGGTGTTATTTAGTACATAGCTTGTTACTGCTACGACATCCGCCGGCTGAATAAACTCTTCTCCGGTTTTCGTATCGACAAATAGAACACCAGTGGCTTCGCCGTTTTCTGTTAAAATTCTCGTCACGTTGGAATTCTGGCGGATTTCAAAGTTGCCGGTCTCTTTGGCCGTCGGTATGACCGTCACGATCGGATCGGACTTTGCTCCATAATCGCAGCCGAATCTTTCGCAGAAAGCGCAGTACTGACATTCATTTATCCGCTGGCCGTCGGGATTTTCATAGGAGTCTGTGAGGTTTGCTGAAGGCATTTGAAACGGATCGTATCCTAAATTGGTCGCAGCTTCTTTAAACATGCGGATCATTTTTGTTTCTACCATGGGAGGCAGGGGATATTCGTCAGAGCGGAAGCCGCCGAGAGGATTTTCTTCTCCTGCAATGCCGCATGTTTTTTCGAACTGATCGTAATACGGCTCCAATTCTTCGTACGTGATGCCCCAGTCCTGAAGCGGCATATAATCGGGGATTTTGTCTTCCCCGTAACGTTCCTCCGTCAGCGAACGTATCTCAAAATCATAGGGGAGGAAGCGGTACGTCTGGCCGTTCCAGTGGACCCCCGAACCTCCGAGATCCGTACCGAGCAGGAACGACCCGTGCCTTCGCATCGGGAGAGCGGTCATATCCGCGTTGTTTCGAAAAGTAACCGTTTCTTTGGATAAATCCTGCATCATTTCGTAACGCAGGGCATAGCGGAGCTCATCCTTCTGATGAAAATAATCATCCAGTGTTTTTTCTTCCCCGCGCTCGAGTCCTTTTACCGTATAGCCGGCTTTGGTCAATTCCGCTGCAATGATGCCTGCCGTCCAGCCTACTCCAACAGTTACAATGTCTACACGTTCCAGTTCTGTAGCCATTTTCCCACCCTTTCCTTAACTGTGATGGTCGTGCAGACTTACGGGATCCATCGTATGAAATTCGTCGTCTTCAATGACGTTAATGTAGGCCATCTGCGCCCCTGGGAATTCTTTCATCTGCCATCCGCGCATGCCGCGGTTACCGCCGTAAACAGGATCGCAGTAAGCGCCTTCAATTGTTGCTACAATGACCGTGGAGAGAAATTCCGCGGAGCTGAATCCGTCCATTTCTATGTTGTTATTTTCGAGGGCTGTGAGTATTTCGTTCTGCTGAGAGGGATCTTCGAGCTCAAAAAAGTTTTCGCCGAATTCGTTCCGGCTTACGGCATTAACCCGGCGCAGACCTTGAAGGAACATATCGCCGCGGGGGACACGGGTCTGGGACCCCTGTGTCTCCGCACCTTCCTCAAAAGGACCCTGCATATATTCTTTCGCATTCAGTCCCCATGGTCCGGCGAGCTGTCTGTCGATGTAATATGGAACGCCTAATTCAATCGCTCCGGGACCGTTGTCATCTTCCGGGAAAATACGCTCCGTCATCGAACGCAGGACGTTAAAATCCTGCTGCCGTTTGAAAAACATCCGTGCTTCCATCCGATTCTCCGTGTCGCCGTTCGTCCCGTTGGCGTTATTCTGTGCAGTGTCAGGAGCGTCCTCACCGGTCTGATTGCCGATGATGCCGCCCAGCAGGCCGCCTCCAAGCGCGCCTCCTACTACAAGACCGGTATTCTGAATGAACTTCCGCCGCGTCATCCCGTCCTTACCGCTTTCGTTTTCAGCCATAAAAAGCCACCTCCTTTATTAGTTGAAAACAGGGCTCCAATCTTCGTTCGTAAAAAAGGTTATATGCTCTTCCTATTACCATTATGTAAAATTTTGAAACTACGTATTTTCTGTACACACATTTTTCATAGGCAGTTTTTATTACAAAGTTCTGCAGTTGTTTCATTCCGGCGTTTTATGAAAGTTTTTCCCCGGAAGAACCTGCTTCAGCAGTGTCCAGGTCATGGCAGAGATCTTTGCAGGACAGTCTGTTATCCTGTTTTAAAAAACTCCTGCTGTCAAAAGAAGGAACAATGCCTGTGTCTCCTGCCCTTTCCTTCTGAAAATTAGTATTTTTATGTTATAATTATTATCGTTGTAATCGAATTCAAGCTATAAAGGACGGTGTCGGAATGATCACGGAAGAACAAGTACGAAAAGTATTAGAGGACGTTCAGGATCCTCATTTGCATACAACCCTCGCAGAACTCAATGCGATCAAGGAAATTAAAGTTAAAGAGAAGCTTCTCAGCTTAAAGCTTGCAATTGCCCAGCCGGGAACAGCTGAGCAGATGCAGCTTCAGCAGGAGGTTGTAGCCGCTCTTAAAGAAGCAGGCGCCCCCTCTGTCGGACTTCGTTTCGAAAAGCTTCCCGATGATGTCATTGCAAAATACGGCTCTGAGGAAGAAGAAGGCGGAAAAACCCTTCTTGACAGAAAAGATAAAACGACCTTCATTTCCGTAACAAGCGGAAAAGGCGGCGTTGGTAAATCAACCGTATCCGTTAACCTCGCTGTTTCTCTTGCTCGTCAGGGGAAGAAAGTCGGCATTATTGATGCTGATATTTACGGCTTCAGCGTTCCGGATATGATGGGGATTGAAGAACGTCCGAAAGTAGTAGGAGAGCGCATCCATCCCGTCGAGCGGTTCGGGGTGCAGGTCATTTCCATGGGCTTCTTTGTGGAAGACAACTCGCCGATTATCTGGCGCGGACCGATGCTCGGAAAAATGCTTAACAACTTCTTCAACGAAGTAGAGTGGGACGAACTCGACTACCTTATTCTGGACCTGCCGCCGGGAACAGGGGACGTGGCGCTTGATATTCATTCTATGCTGCCGCATTCCAAGGAGCTTATCGTCACAACTCCGCACGCTACTGCAGCCTTTGTAGCAGCACGCGCCGGAGCAATGGCACTGAAAACAGAACACGAAATTCTCGGCGTTATTGAAAATATGGCTTATTTTGAAAGTAAAGTAACCGGAGAGAAAGAATATGTATTCGGCCAGGGTGGAGGACCGAAGCTGGCGGAAGAACTCCAATCGGAAGTTCTCGCCCAGGTACCGCTTGGCCAGCCGGATATAGATGAGGACGTTTTCGCACCGTCTGTTTACGCCGAAGATCATCAAATCGGTAAAATCTATACGGATATTGCAGAGAAAGTGATTCAAAAAACGGAAAAAGAATAGTTCCAAAAGAGGCTGTCCCGGTGATCCTGCCGGGACAGCCTCTTCTATTGCTGTCATCTTTGAAAACCACCTGCAGGAAGTGTCAGGTTTTAACCCCCCTTCTTATTCGTCCACATGTGACAAGGCGGTGAAAACAGTAGCGGTCTGGAGGAGGCGTCTGATACAATGAACGGTGGATACATCTGTGTTAGGAGGAAGAGGCGTGAATACTAGAAAAGTTGTGTTTTTATTTAATTCCACGCTGCTGCTCGGAACAACTTTCGGTTTTTTAATGGGTTTTTTCCTTGACTGGCAGACGCACATAAATGACCTTGCAGATTTTAATATCGGCGGTATCGCCATGATTGCGATTACAGCAGGTATATGGACAGTCATTGCTCAGATGGGTTTTTTCGCCTATTTAACGATTCATCGTTTCGGTCTCGGCGTTTTTAAATCTGCTTCACTATGGAATAAAGTACAGATTGTTATTATCGTTTTTGCGTTGTTTGACTTAATGTTCTTTCGTTACGTAGCTTTTGCCGGAGAAGGAGAAACGATACTGGGCTACGCAGTTCTTCCTCTGCTTCTGTTGGCTTTCGCCTGGATTGTGGCGACAATAAAAGCGAGGGACACGAACCGGACCGCTTTCGTACCTGCTCTCTTTTTTATGGTAGTGGTTACGATGATCGAATGGGTGCCGGCGCTTACTGAAAATGACACGACATTCCTGATCAATGCGATCGTGCCGCTGCTTGTTGCCAATACGTGGCAGATTCTCGTCCTCCACCGCCTGCATGCGCAGCCAAACGGCCGCCAGCCAACCGTGGAACAGGATCAGACACGGGACAAAAAGAAGACGGCAAATGGACAGCAAAAGAAGAAGAAAAAGAAAAAAAAGAAAAATTAATGAGAGAGCTGCTTCCTTTACGAGGAGGCAGCTCAAATTTTAGATAAATTCTTCTTTATTGCTTCGTTCTTTTTACTTACGTATAAGTATTTACTTTGTCCTTCCCTGAGCTCACAGACGGAGACTTTCCGCGGGGCTCGTCTTCAGCTATTTCCAGCGAAGCCCGGCCCGACCGGAAAGCGACACCATGGAAACAAAAGCGGTTGTTTACAGAAGTGGAAACGAATTATTAAGTTCAACACATACAGCTTCTTAATTTAGGAAGCCCAATTCAGTTGAGATACAGAATTCTGGTTCCTTTATGGATTAATCAGGGGAATGTTTGAGGATAGGCAGAAAAGGAAATCCCCGATTATGTAAGGAATGAAAGGAGACGATAGAATGACACAATTAAAACAGGATCATAAACTTGGATTCGGAACTGCTCCACTTGGAAATATGTTCCGCGACATACCTGAAGATGAAGCAAAAAAGACGGTGGAAGCAGCCTGGGATAATGGGATCCGCTATTTTGATACAGCCCCTCTATACGGTGCAGGCCTGAGTGAAATCCGCCTTGGCAAAGTGCTGTCCCAGTATAACAGGGATGATTTTGTCCTCAGTACGAAAGTAGGCCGTTTGATTCTGGACGAAACCGAAGAGAAGGAAGGTTTATTTGCAAACGGAAGAAAAAATAAAGTAATTGATGACTATACTGGAGAAGCAACGCTCCGTTCCTTGAAGGAAAGCATGGAGCGTCTGCAGACGGACCGGATCGATTACGTATATGTGCATGATATTTCTCCGGATTTTCAGGGAGATGAATGGCTTGCGAAGTTTGAAGAAGCACGAACAGGCGCTTTCCGCGAGCTCGAACGTCTTAAAAAAGAAGGTGTGATCAAAGACTGGGGAATCGGTGTGAACCGCACAGAACCAATCGAGATTGCCATGGACCTCGAAGAAATGCAGCCCGGTATCTCTCTGCAGGCAACACGCTACAACTTGCTGAACCATGAGCATGCGCTTCAGCGCCTCATGCCAAATGCAGAAGCATCGGGAATGGGAGTCGTTGTCGGCGCTCCATTCGGTTCCGGCGTCCTCGTTGGAGGTTCCCATTATGACTATCAGGAGGCTCCCCAGGAAATCGTGGATCGTGTAGAAAAGCTCCAGCAGATTGCTGCTAATTACCAGGTAAGTGTAAACGCAGCGGCTCTGCAGTTCTCAGCTACTCATCCGGCTGTCACTGCGGTAATTCCCGGAGCTACCCGCCCGGAAAGAATTCAGGATAACCTGAATGCCCTGCATGAAGAAATTCCTGCAGATTTCTGGAAAGAACTGCGCAGGGAGAAAATAGTTTCTGAACACGCACCGCTGCCAGGGGACGCCTGACAAACCACGGGGCTGTTATTTTCCAGACATTGACGACGATTTGAAATGAATGAGCTGTCCCGTACCATTTGGGACAGCTTCTTTTTTCCGAATCAAAACGGAACCGTTTTTAACATCGGGAAGAAGGGAGTGCCCTGCTGAGGGGCTTCTCCCTGTTTTTTTATGGTCTGTCATGGGGGGAGAGAAAAATTTTTAAGATAAATTTATGAAAACCCCTTGTCAAAGTCCAAATAAATATAGTAAGATACAAAATGTCTTAACAAAAGGCAAAACAATATAACCTAGTGACGAAAGCGGAGAGGTCACACCCGTTCCCATGCCGAACACGGAAGTTAAGCTCTCCAGCGCCAATGATAGTTGGGGGCTCTCCCCCTGCAAAAGTAGGACGTCGCTAGGTTCTTTTTTTATCTTTTTCTGTAAAGTAAACGGATATTATTATTCCACAGTAGCTCAGTGGTAGAGCAATCGGCTGTTAACCGATGGGTCGTAGGTTCGAATCCTACCTGTGGAGCCATGCTTCCTTAGCTCAGCTGGTAGAGCGCATCCATGGTAAGGATGAGGTCAGCGGTTCAAGCCCGCTAGGAAGCTCCATTAATCATACGATTATTCAAGGGATCCCAGACAATCTGGGGTCCTTTTTTGATTTCTTCAGGAATGAAGAATTGATTATTAAAGGTGTCATAAAGGATAAAACGGGAAAAGGAGAGTATAGAGAAACTGCTGAAGTTAACAGAAAGGAGAATGTATGAAGAAATATCAGCACGTTTACAAGTATCTGCATGAGGGAGAAAAGATTGAGGTCGAAACGGATTACGATGTAAGGATCATGCTCATGGACCTTGCCAACTTTAGAAATTATCAAAAGGCAAGACCATACTTCCGTTACGGAGGTGTCGTAACGAAATCACCGTCCTATATCCGGGTTCCGAAAACCGGTACGTGGTATATCGTCGTTGAAAAAGTAGATACGAAGTCAAAACCCCACTATTCCATTTCCATTGTATAAAAAAGTTTTTCTGTAATAAACGTCAGTTGGAAAGAAGGAGATAGAATGAAGTTCAAATACACAAAGAAGTATCTGCACAAGGGTGATATTGTCGAAGTCGATCTTGATAATGATGCCAACGTGAGGATGATGAACAGGGAAAACTTTGATAAATACCAGGAAGGGGAATCTTTTTTTCGTTATGGCGGATGGGTCACCCGCTCTCCAGTTCACCTGCGCGTACCAAAAACCGGCAACTGGTATATCGTAGTTGATTTAGACGGGAAGCCCGGCCATGTAAATTTCTATATTACAATTTTATAATGTTGAGCCAAAAAGTGCAGAAACTGCTTTGTGCATTTTCTTAAAGCAGACAAGGACCGAAAAGGCACTCCAGTTGATAGAAGTTTTCCAAGGCAGCTTACCAAAAACGATCGTGGCAGAGAAATAGTCAGTTCTTTCATTCTTCAGGATCGAGTTATCTCTACAGAAAGGAGGGTAACTATGAAGTATCGATACGTGGAGCGCTACCTCTATAAAGATCAGCGGGTTAGAGTTTATTTAGACAGTGAAGCGAAAGTACTGCTGATGGATCTTCCTAATTTCAGAAAATACCGCGAGAACAAACCGTGTTTTTCCTACGGTGGTATGGTGAAAAAATCACCGGCTTACCTGAAGGTTCCACACAATGGTTTTTGGTACGTTGTCGTAGAAAGCCCTGTAAAAAAAGGAACCGTTCGTTACACAGTCAGCATTGGTTAATTCCAGCCGTGTTTACAAATTTAAAAGCTACCTTGAAAATAAAGTAGATAATCGATAAGTCTGCGCCTTCGTTTCCATGGGGACGCTTTCCGGGCGGGCCGGCCTCAGCTAATTCCGCCCTCCCCTTCGGTCGTGCGGAATGGATCTTCGACTCGTCCTTGATCGCCTCGGAGTCGCCCCATCTCCACTACAGCTTACGGCAAAAATACAGATAAGATCTACCTTCTAAATAACGAAAGCCCCTTTTTGATAATCCTTGCTTCCAACTGTATAGATAGGAAGCTCCATTCCCATTTCCATGGAAGGCTATTTACATCCATCATGGTGCAGTGATCCTGCATGAGTGTCTCTGTTAAAGCGAGTATTTGAGAGATAAACCTATCTTACCGAGGGAGTCTGTTGTTGATATATATAAGAAAACTTCGCTTCGGCCTGCCGTGGAGGAGCTTTCCAGCTTCCGCAGGCTTACGCCCTGCGGGAGCTGGAAAGCTCCTTCTTCCACTGGCGTCCGCCGGTTTCCGTTTCGTTTTGATTTCCCAATACAGAATGCCCGCTGGTTGAATCAAGAAGATACCAAGGTAGAAACCAGTGCCAAGGTGATTTTTCAAGACGCCTGCGGAAAAAGAAAGCAGGAAGATCCTCCCGGACGACAGGGAGGGAGAGCTGAAGGCTTTCTCCGCGGCAGGCGGAAGAGCCGCAGGCACTCCAAAAACAACACGAAGCTTCAACAGAGCCAATTTAAAAGAGTTGTTTAAGCAGCCTTCTTTCATTACAGGGAGTGTTTTGTTTTTCGTTCAGTCCCAGCGGGCTGTATTTCAGGTGAGGCTGTCTGTTTTCTATATAATGGAATCTATTTCATAGCGATCATTTCTAAATACGGCCGTTAGAATAGAATCTTTTAGAAATACTCGTATATCAGCCTGGGAAAAGCATTTATGAAATGGATTCAATTTAGAGAAAAACCTCCAAAATATTCTTAATTGAAAGACTTCAGCGGCGGATCAAAAATCTTTTGAAAATCTATTGTCAAAGGAAACAAAATTTGATAATATCTATTCTTGTTGAAGGTTGCTGATTCAGGCAGAAACCTTGAAAAAAGTTAAGAAATACAGTACTTTACAAGTAGATAAAAGCTTTTTTCTATACAAGGCCCGTTGGTCAAGTGGTTAAGACACCGCCCTTTCACGGCGGTAACACGGGTTCGAATCCCGTACGGGTCACCATAATACAAACTGCTGCTTTATGCAGTTTTATATAGATGATGTGCTGGCCTAGCTCAATTGGTAGAGCAACTGACTTGTAATCAGTAGGTTGGGGGTTCAAGTCCTCTGGCCAGCACCACATACAGGGCTATAGCCAAGCGGTAAGGCATCGGATTTTGATTCCGTGACTCGCAGGTTCGAATCCTGCTAGCCCTGCCATTTTTTCTGTTTTTTGAAAAGCAGCTTAGAGAAAGAGTGAGCGTACATACGGTACGTGACACGAGAGAGAGACGGAAGCAGACGAAGAAAAGCGCCGTTTATCCGATCATTTGATTGGAGAGAAACAAGCAGTTCGAGGAAGCGACGGAGAGAAAGAGTGAGCGTACATACGGTACGTGACACGAGAGAAAGACGGAAGCAGACGAAGAAAAGCGCCGTTTATCCGATCATTTGATTGGAGAGAAACAAGCAGTTCGAGGAAGCGACGGAGAGAAAGAGTGAGCGTACATACGGTACGTGACACGAGAGAGAGACGGAAGCAGACGAAGAAAAGCGCCGTTTATCCGATCATTTGATTGGAGAGAAACAAGCAGTTCGAGGAAGCGACGGAGAGAAAGAGTGAGCGTACATACGGTACGTGACACGAGAGAGAGACGGAAGCAGACGAAGAAAAGCGCCGTTTATCTCCAATCAAACGCGAGCCATTAGCTCAGTTGGTAGAGCATCTGACTTTTAATCAGAGGGTCGGAGGTTCGAATCCTCCATGGCTCACCATTTTTTATTAACCTGTGTTAAAGGGGCCTTAGCTCAGCTGGGAGAGCGCCTGCTTTGCACGCAGGAGGTCAGCGGTTCGATCCCGCTAGGCTCCACCATATGAATGATTTTCAGCACTGCGGTTATCGCCGGAGTGTTTTTTTATGCACAAATGCGAATCAGCTTTTGACCCAGAAGGAAATTCCTTAAATTAGTAACAATGGTTATACAAGGTATCCTGTTTTTTCTCTCTTTCAATGCTAAAATTAAGGTAACAAATATGAAACCTTATGATGACTGCAGGCGTAGAGAAAGTAACCGCAGTGAAGCGGAGGGTAAAAGAATGGATACCGTTGTAAAAAAAATAGTCCGCGAAGTCAAGCGCGGCAACCAGGAAGCATTTGCTGAGCTGATGGAGCTGTATAAAGATAAAGTTTTTCATATCGCCTTCCGTATGCTCGGCAATTCCCACGAAGCCCAGGATGTGGCTCAGGAAGCTTTTTTAAGGGCGTATACAAACATCCACTCTTATGATGAAAGCCGGAAATTTTCAACGTGGATCTTCCGCATTGCTACAAACCTTGCGATTGACAGGCTTCGAAAGAAAAAACCGGATTTTCATCTGGAAGATAAAGTAGGCGGGACAGAAAATCTCGATCACTACTCCCGTTTTGCTTCCGGGGAAGAGCTGCCGGAGGATCAGGTGGTTAAACTGGAGATGCAGGCCTGGATTCAGCAGGAAATTATGCAGCTGCCTCCGAAATACCGTTCGGCTATTATTTTGAAATACTTAGAAGACCTGTCGCTCAAAGAAATCAGTGAAGTATTGAATCTTCCTGTAGCGACGGTTAAAACACGTATACATCGCGGGCGGGAAGCGCTTCGCAAACGGCTGAGGGAGTCTTAGCCGGGAGAAAGGAGTCATGAATCATGGCGTGCTCACGTGACCATAAAAGATTGATAGAGCAGTATTTAGATGAAGAGATCACACTTGCCGAAGCGAGGCAGCTGGAGGATCATGTGAAGGTCTGTCCGGACTGCCGGCAGCATCTGAATGAGTTGAAAAAGACAGTTGCAATCGTTCAAAGTGCCTCTCATTTTGAAGCGCCGGAGGACATGACTGAAAAGGTAATGAACCGCCTGCCCAAACAGACAAAGTCTAAAAAATGGAATAACTGGCTGCGCAGAAATCCTTTTCTCATTACAGCGGCCACATTTTTCCTCGTTTTTGCGATAAGTCTTTCCACCGCTTTTGGAGGAGAAGAAGAAATTGTCGTCAAAGGAGAAGGGCATTTTATTATTGATGATGCACAGAAACTGGTTATCATTCCTGAGGGCAGTACAGTTTCAGGAGACCTGCTTATCCGAAACGGGAATGTGGAGATAAATGGAGAGGTCGCAGGCGACGTGACAGTTATTAATGGTGAACACCTTCAGGCATCAACCGCTTCTATCGGCGGGGAAATAGAGGAAGTGAACGAAACGATGGAATTTATCTGGTATGAGACGAAGTCCTTTTTCAAAGAAGTAGTTCCCTTTTCTCCAGACGAAGATGCTCGAGAAAACAACAGATAATAATTAAAGAAGCGATCTGGATATCTTCCAGGTCGCTTATCATTTTTTCTCGACAAAAATACACATCTATTTCTCAATTAGTGACGGGAGAACTGTGATATAATTGACGATGTTGGTGCACATATTTCCAAAAACGTGTAGTGGAGGAAGAAGTATGTTAGAAAACATGACACTTTTAGAGGGGCTTGCGATTGTAGTCGATATTTCGCTTGTTGCCTTTGTTATCTATAAATTAATAATGGTTATACGAGGGACCCGGGCTGTACAGCTTGTTAAAGGGATCACCGTGATCTTAGCTGTATGGTTTTTAAGCGGCTTTTTTGGTTTAAATACACTGCAGTGGATTATGCAGCAGGCAGTTACTTACGGGCTTCTGGCGATTATTATCATCTTCCAGCCGGAACTGAGGCGGGCATTGGAACAGCTTGGCAGAGGAAAGTTTTTTCAATCGGCCTCTATTGCCGATGAAGAGGAAGTTCGTCAGTCCATTGATCACATTATAAAAGCTTCCCAGTACATGGCTAAACGCCGTATCGGAGCGCTCATGTCTTTGGAGCGTGGAACGGGAATGACCGATTACATTGAGACTGGAGTGGCAATGAACGCGAAGCTGACTTCAGAACTGTTAACAAACATTTTTATACCGAACGCACCGCTGCATGATGGAGCGGTGATTATCAAAAACAACGTTATAATGGCTGCGGGATGTTACCTGCCGCTTTCCGAAAATCCCTTTATATCGAAGGAACTTGGAACAAGGCACCGTGCCGCTCTTGGAGTAAGTGAAGTTACAGACGCTGTTACGATTGCCGTATCGGAAGAAACCGGGGCGGTGTCTGTAACGAAAAACGGGGAACTGCACCGGAGCCTTGATGAAGAAGCTCTCCGCAAAATACTGGAAAAAGAATTACTGACACGGGAAGGGAACGGTTCATCTTCGCTCTGGCAGTGGGGAGGAAGAAAGAATGGATAAACTGTTCAGCAAAAGGTGGTTTATTAAGCTGACTTCGGTTGTTATTGCCGTGATGCTGTTCCTTATGGTGAATATTGAGAATCAGAGAAATCAGACAGGGGGAGGCATCCCCGGCATTACGAACGGGACGAGAGTACTTGAGGACGTGCCGCTGAATACTTATTACGATGAAGAAAACTACATCGTTACAGAAGCGCCGGAAACGGTCCAGGTGACGCTGAGAGGACCGCAGAATGTGCTGACCCTCTCTCAGGTGACCCAGGGTCAGCAGGAAGTGTTTATTGACCTGGAAGGACTGGAAGCGGGAACTCATTATGAACGGGTTCAGTACCGCGGCTACCCGGATAATTTGAATATTTCAGTCACTCCCATCACCGTCAGGGTGACGCTTGAAGAGCGGCAGAGTATGTCTTTTCCTGTGGAAGTAGACTTTAATAACGTAGAAGATCTCGGATCCGGGCTGGAAGCAGGGACTCCTCAGATTGATCCGGAAAGCGTCGAAGTCAGTGGGGGCGCTGGTGCAGCCGATGAGGTGGACCGCGCTGTTGTAAATGTTGACCTCACAGACCGCAGGGAAGACTTTACGGAATCTGCAAATGTGGTATTATATGATGAGGCTGGAAGCGAATTGGATATAACCGCCGACCCATCGGTTGTGGATGTGACGGTGCCGATCACAAGCTCAGGCACAGAAGTACCACTTCGGACAGAGCCGCCGGAACAGCTCAACAGCGGTGGTTCTGTCAGCAGCGTAAATTTTGAACCGGAGACAGTTACTGTCTATGGTCCGGCGGAAGCGCTGGAAGACATTTCGTTTATCGATATTGACGTAGACTGGGCTGAAATCAGTGAAGATACAGTCATGGAAGTAGATGTCCCGGTACCAGAAGGGGCAGAGCGGGTAGAGCCGCAGCAGGCGGATCTTGAAATCAGTGTCGGAGAAGACGAAGAAGCAGAGGGAGAAGAAAGCAGGGAGTTTTCCGGCTTTCCTATAGAAGTAGAAGGAATGGCAGAAGATTTTTCTGTTGAATTTCCAACTTTCAGCAATGGGGAAATCCCTCTTCTCATGCGCGGGAATCCCAGCACGCTTGAAGAAGTGGAGCGGAGTGATGTGCAGGCGTCTGTCGATCTTTCCGGCCTTTCCAGCGGAACACACAGTGTTCCGCTGGAAGTAAGCGGTCCCGAAGGAGTGACTTTTCCTCAGGACGGCATTAATGTTACCGTTGTTCTTTCGGGGGGGCTTCCTGAAGAAGAAATGCCTCCTCCGGAAGAAGAGGAAGAAGAAGCGCCGGAAGAAAATAATGAAGAAGCAGATCCGCCGGATGAATCCGGGGAACAGGACGAATCAGAAGACCCGGAAGAAACGGAGGAATCCGAAGAAACCGGAGAAACCGGAGAATCCGATCTTCCTCAGGAAGAGAATCCAGAAAATGATCTGCAGGAAAACAACGAATCAGTCGACAGCCAGGAAAATGATCCGGATGATATAGAACCTTCAGAAGAGAACAACGCTGCAGAGAATGCAGGTGAGAACGAAGAAGAGGTCAATATTAACAATGATAGTGCTTAAGGAGCGATAATCATGGGTAAATATTTTGGGACAGACGGCGTCCGCGGAGTCGCCAACAAGGAGTTGACACCTGAACTGGCATTCAAACTGGGACGGTTTGGCGGCTATGTGTTGACGAAAGCTAAAAATACGGCGAAGCCGAAAATATTAATCGGCCGGGATACACGAATATCGGGAACTATGCTGGAGAGCGCGCTTGTGGCAGGACTTCTTTCCATCGGGTCTGAAGTCATGCGGCTCGGTGTTATTACGACACCGGGAGTAGCTTATTTAACAAAGGCATTGAGCGCAGATGCCGGTGTCATGATTTCCGCCTCCCATAATCCGGTAGAAGATAACGGTATTAAATTTTTCGGTTCGGACGGCTTTAAGCTTCTCGATGTCCAGGAAGAGGAAATCGAAGAGCTTCTTCATGAGGAAAGCGAGATGGAAGACGCGCTTCCCCGGCCGGTCGGCGGCAATATCGGGACCGTGAGCGACTACTTTGAAGGAGGACAGAAGTATCTCCGATATTTAAAGCAGACGGTATCCGGAAGTTTCTCGGGGCTTCATATAGCTCTGGACTGCGCCCACGGAGCAGCTTCTCCCCTGGCAAATCATCTGTTTGCTGATCTCGAAGCAGAGAAAATTTCCTGCATCGGCTCTTCACCAAATGGAGTGAACATTAATGACGGTGTCGGATCAACGCATCCGGAGCCACTAAGGGAACTCGTAAAAGAAAAAGGAGCCGATATCGGCCTTGCCTTTGACGGGGATGCCGACCGTTTAATAGCGGTGGATGAAAAGGGAGAAATCGTCGACGGCGATCAAATCATGTATATCTGTGCCAAATATTTGAAAGATCAGGGGAAACTTAATTACAAGACGCTTGTAACGACTGTAATGAGCAACCTCGGCCTCTATAAAGCTCTGGAAAGCCAGGGAATTGAAACGAAACAGACAGCTGTTGGAGACCGGTATGTGATGGAGGAAATGCGCAAAGGCGGATACAATCTCGGCGGCGAGCAGTCCGGGCACTTAATTTTCCTTGACCATACAACGACCGGAGACGGTCTGCTTTCTGCCCTGCAGCTCGTACAGATTGTAAAAGCCAGCGGGAAAAAGCTGTCCGAACTGGCAGCGGAAATCCCTAAATATCCTCAAAAGCTGATTAATGTACGCGTGCTGGATAAGCATCAGCTTCATTCCAGTACAGCCATAGCGGAGGAGATTCGTTTAGTGGAAGAAGAGATGCAGGGAGAAGGTCGTATCCTTGTGCGCCCTTCCGGTACAGAGTCGCTTGTAAGAGTGATGGCGGAAGCTCCGGACGCAGAAACGTGCAATATGTACGTGAATAAAGTGGTGGATGTAGTCAAACAGGAACTTGGCTCCATGGAATAAAACAGCTTTCCCAATGTTTGATTTGGGGATATGTTCTGAAGCAGGATATAGATAAGTAAAAGGCCTTCATGACAATTTTGTCGTGAAGGTCTTTTAGGCTATTAAAGAATGAGTTTAAGTATTTTTAAGCTGGTTGATCCTTCATTCTTCTGCTCACCGTCGGACGCTTTCCGAGGGGCTCGTCTTCAGCTATTTTCGTTAAAGCCCTATCGGCTTCAGCGAAAAGGATCTTCTGACTTCGCTTAAATCCCTCCGGAGTCGCCGACGTTCGCTTCAGAAAGGGAAACCTGATCATGGTTTTTTATTTGAAGAATGGTTTAAGACAGCCCTTACTTCCTTTATCAGTAGTTATCGGTTTAATCTTCGTACAAGAAAAGAAAATGTGCCTTTCATAAACGGGGATTCCAGTTAATAAAACCTGCAAAAGAAGCGAAACGTCCTCGAAGGCTCGTAACCGTAATAGGAGAGGCCTCTGAAAAAGTAGTGTTCCGTCAAAAAAGCAGATGTAAAAATCCGATATAGAGTGTATGTATATATTTCAAAATTTGAATCGATTTTATAAAACGATTTTCCTGGTGGTTGCACGAATATTTTAAAACTTACTTTACTATCTATTCGTAAATAGAGTTGAATGATTGAAACAATAGACGGTGACTCCTGTGGGATCAGCGAAGTCTGAAAATCCATTCTTTCTGAGCCCGGCGAAGGAAGAATTAGTTGAAGACGAGCCCCACGGAAAGCGTCCGTCTGCAGTGAAAATCATTCCCATAGTTCGAAAATATGTTCTATAAAATCGATTCAATTATATATCGATATTGAAGCATTTTATAGAAAGAAATCAGCTGTGAAAACATGGAGAAGACCTTCCTGACAACGTTTGTCGGGAAGGTCTTCTTTCCTGCTGTGCTGCTTTAAAACTGTCTATGCAGAAGTTCCCACAGCTTTTTGAATCAATTGATGATCCTCCGGGAGGCCGGTTACAGAAGCGAGAGCTTTGACCGGGCCATCTTTTCGGATCGACTCCTGTAAAGAAACAGCCTCCTCATCTTCCGCGAAATCATATAGCATAGCGGCACGGATGACCCTGAGGAGCGCTTCAGGTGTGGTGCCGTAATCAATGAGCTGAAGGGCAGGACTGACGAGCCTTTCCGCAGGGCCGAGCTTTTTCATCGGCTGACGAGCGACACGGGTGATCTGGTCTGTTAAATATTCGTTGGCAAACCGGGAGATGATCGTTACGATATATTCGGCATGCTCCTTTTCATCGAACCCGTATTTCTTCTTCAGGAGCGCCCCCGTTTCGGATAAAGTTTCCTGGAGTTCCTTTAGAATCTGCGTGTCTTTTAAGGCTTCCTGAACAGTCGTATACCCTTTCTGATAGCCGTGGTAGGCAGCTGCGGCATGTCCGGTATTGACGGTGAAAAGTTTTCTTTCGATATAAGCACCGAGATTGTCGACGTAGTGAGCCCCTTCAATAGGAGGCAGAGAGCCGGCAGTGTTCTCAATCGTCCACTCAAAGAAAGGCTCTACGAGTACATCGAGCGGGTTGTCCATATTCTGGACGGGGACGATGCGGTCCACAGCGGCGTTGGGGAAGGAAGCAAATGTCTGGATCTTCTCCCACTCCGCCCCGGTCAGATGCTTCTGGAGAGCGTCGGTGAGCATATCCGTTCCGTTTACCGCATTTTCACAGGCAATAACCGTAACCGGCCTGCTGGATCCGAGCCGCTTTTTCAGGCTTTCTGCGATGACTGGGGCTACGTGCGGAAGGACGTGTGCGCCGACTGCTGTTGTGACGATTTCTGCTGTCTCCAGGTAATTAACGAGAGCTTTTTTTTCCGCAGCGGAGTGAACCGCTTTGAAACGAGTCACCTCGTAGGAGCGCCCCTCGGCTTCTGCGTAATGAACCCGGTAGCTGTCCGCCTGTTGAAGCTGGGAAATTAAATCGTCGTTGATGTCAGCGAAAACGACTTCGTATCCGGAATCGGCGAGCAGGTGCCCGATAAATCCCCGGCCGATATTTCCGGCTCCAAAATGTACGGCTAACATTTACTCCACCTCACTGAACATGGCGAGCAGTTCTTCTTTGGTAGTGGCATTAAGCATGCGTTCAATGTTCTCTTCTTCAGAACAGAGAATCGCAATTTTAGACAGGAGTTCAAGATGTTCATTGTTTTTACCGGCAATTCCAAAGATCAGTTTTGCCGTATTTCCGCTTCCGTAGTCAACGCCTTCTGGAACTTGAATTACGGACATCCCGGAGTGATAGACGCTGTCTTTTGCATCGTCTGTGCCGTGGGGAATGGCAACGAAGTTTCCCATGAATGTCGAGCTCATTTCTTCCCGCTCAAACATCTTGTCAATATAGTGTTCATCCGTATAGCCGCCTTCCACGAGCAGGCGGCCTGCTTCACGGATTGCTTCTTCCTGCGAAGCGGGACTTGCGTTCAAAATGATATTTTCCGCGGGTAAAATTTCTTTTGCCATGGTCAATCGCTCCTTTAAGATAAATTATTTCGGTAAAGATTTAAAAATTCATTACTCATAAACGTTTTAATGTCGTTTTCCGACCCCGTTTCAAACAGACGGATACTTTCTTTTGTCTGGACGATCATTCCGCTGATAGTGCTCAGCGCAGAAGATTCGACGTTATTCGTATTCTCCGGAGCGAGCATGATTAAAATCCGCTTTACGGAAATAGTCGATCCATCCATTGCTTCAAGCGATTCCGGTTCTTTCCGCTCATAAATAAGGAAGACCGGCTCGTTTACGGAAGAGCTCCTGGTGTGAAAGAGTGCGAGAGCTGTGCCCGGAAGACCGACTCCGGAAAGGTTTTCCCTGATTTTCAGCTTGTCATTAACTTCCTCTGCACTTTTTATCAGCTTTTTATCTTCCAGATAGGTCATCATGTTGTACATACTGTGCCAGATCTCGGTGGAAGTCTCTTCCTGAACAACTTCCACATGTTCGAGAAGCCGGACAGTTGTCATTAACAGATCCCGGAGTGATTCAAGCGTTACATCACTGGGACGGGCAGGAGTTGCAGGGGGGACCGTTTCTTTTCTTTGGAAAACGGCCTTTCTGCTGATATAGCCCTCAATCTGACGGATTTCCTGGTCTGTTAAAAATGGATTGACCTGAATGTAGTCGACCTCTTCCTCTTCAAGCGGAATTGTGGAAATAACAAGATCTGCCGGGCCGATCTCCACCTGCTGCAGATCAAATAAAGATAAAAGGTGAATATCTGTAATAGACGGAAACTCTTTTTGCAGCCTGCTGGCCATCATTTTTGAAGAGCCGATGCCGCTGGAACAGATAACGAAAGCGCGGTAGGTGACGAGCTTTTTACTTCGTTCCAGCGTCGAGCCGAAATGAAGGACGAGAAACCCAATTTCATCATCAGGCACATGAATGTCCGGCGAGATGCGGGCCATACAATTGGAAATTACGTGAAACAACTGCGGATAATTTGTTTGAATATTTTCCAGCAGTGGATTATTAATACGCATCTGCTGGGCCATTCTGTAGAGAGCAGGGGCGAGATGGGCGTGAAGGCCCTGCTCGAGGGAATCATCTTCCGTAAAATCGACCCCGTACTCCTGACTGACATGGCGGATAAGTCTTTTCACGATCATCGTTACATCATATTCGGATTCGGCGTAAGACAGCTTTTCGTGCTGCAGCTTTGCGCCGCGCAGATGCATCGTAATATAGCCGACCTCTTCTTCGGGAAGAGTAGTATGAAAAATCTCTTCCAGGCTTCGGGCCAGTTCTGACGCCAGCTTGAATTCATTAGTTGGTTTCAGCCGGTCAAGAAGCTCCTGTTTCATTTCAATGTTTTCACCTTTTGTAATCCGTTCCATCGCCAGGGCCAGGTGTACGACAAGGGCGATATAGGACGTATCTGCAATAGGGGCAGGAAGAGATTTATTAACTTCTTCTACAGCAGACTCAATTCTCGTCAGCTGTTCATTGCGTACGAAGCCGAGAAGCTGGCTGGAAATCGTATCACTTTTCGTCGTTTCCAGACTGTTGCGTCTTATAAATCGGAGAAGTTCTGTTTCTTCAATATGATTGGAAAGAAGTCCGCTGAGTGCCCTGCGTTTGGCTGCTTCCTCGCCGGTCACCTGCACACCAAACCCGCGCCTTCGGACGAGCGTGAGCTGATAGGCTTCAAGCCACTCTGCTACGTGATCAAGATCACTGCTTACTGTCGCTGTCGTGACGTGCAGATCGGAAGCAAGAGCATGAAGCTTCACCGGTTCAAGCGCTGCGAGAAGCTTATATGTGAGGAGCAGGTGACGCTGTTCAGGGAGGAAATCAAAGTGATGCGACTTCTCCATATCCGCCTGAAACTGTTCGAGGGAAGCGGGGGACCCGACAAGACGGATCCCCTTTCCTGCTTTTTTTCAAGGTGTAGTTCATAAGGTCTCAAAATGGTATCGAAATTGGCAAGGTCGCGGTGAATCGTTCTGTCACTTACGTCAAGTTTCTCTGCTATCCATGAGATGGTGACGCCGTCCGGATGAGCCAGAAGCTCATCCAGAATACGACGGTCACGGGCTGATACATACAAAAGCGTTCACCTCCTTTTTCAAGAGGCCTGTTATGACTGAAGCCTCTCTACGAGCCTGTCATATTCCGGGCTGTTAAGGAAATTATCCACCGAAATATGTTCTGCATCCGGACGCTTCTCTTTCGCACGCGGAGTAAGGTCTTTATGAGTAATGACAATGTCCACGTCTTCAGGCAGGTTACTAATGGAAGTATTCGTCACGTCAATATCAAGTCCTGCTTTTTTAATTTTGTTTTTTAAGATTGAAGATCCCATCGCACTGGAACCCATGCCTGCGTCACAGGCGAAAATGATTCTGTTTACATCTGCAGCTTCTTTCGTCGTTTCACCATCTGCTGCAGCACCGGCACTTCCTGCAGTGAAAGCAGAAGCGACACTGCTTTTCTTGCCTTTCATTTCTTCCATCTTCGTAGCTGCTCCTTCAAGATCTTCTTCTGCAGGAGCCTTCGTTGTTTTCAGAATCAACCCGCCGACAAGGAAGGAAACGAGAGCTGCGATAAATACGCCGCCGAAAACACCGAGGTAATCTGTGCCCGGCGTCATAGCCGCATAGGCAAAAATGCTGCCCGGTGCCGGAGTCGCGCGAAGACCGACGTCAAAAAGGGTAAAGGTGAATATCCCGCTCATACCGCCTGCAATTGCTGCGAGAATAAGCATCGGTCTCATAAGAATATAAGGGAAGTAAATTTCGTGAATACCTCCAAAGAACTGAATGATAATCGCACCCGGCGCCGTACGTTTTGCCGTGCCGCTTCCGAAAATCATCACGGCCAGAAGGACACCGAGACCAGGACCTGGGTTTGTTTCAAGCATAAACAGGATGGATTTTCCCTGTTCGGCTGCCTGATCCAGACCAATAGGACTGAGAATGCCGTGGTTGATGGCATTATTTAAGAAAAGCACTTTCGCCGGTTCAATAATGATACTAGCTAATGGAAGGAGACCTGCCGAAACAATCGCGTTTACACCAGCGGCAAGCGTCTGATTCAGCCCTTCTACAACCGGGCCGATCCCGACCATGGCGAGCAGGGTGAGAATCATCGCGAGAATACCCGCGGTGAAATTATTGACGAGCATTTCAAATCCGGGTTTGATTTTCCCGTCCAAAGATTCGTCAATCTTCTTAATCAGGTAACCGCCGAGAGGACCCATGATCATCGCACCGATGAACATCGGAATGTCGGCACCGACGATGACACCCATCGTAGCAGTGGCACCGACGACGCCACCACGTCCGCCGTAGACGATTTTACCACCGGTGTAACCGATAAGGAGCGGCAGCAGGAAGAGAATCATCGGATCG
Source organism: Alkalicoccus halolimnae (assembly GCF_008014775.2). Taxonomy (GTDB): domain Bacteria; phylum Bacillota; class Bacilli; order Bacillales; family Salisediminibacteriaceae; genus Alkalicoccus; species Alkalicoccus halolimnae. The sequence goes on from NZ_CP144914.1 coordinate 434,271, forward strand.
ACAAGCTGGACGAACGTTTCGTTTGGAATCCATCCGTCTGGAATGAACAGGGCTGTAATTAACCCCCAGGCAATGAACGCACCGATGTTCGGCATGATCATACCGCTCAAAAAGGTTCCGAATCGCTGAATTTTCGTGCGGAACGTTGATTTTTGTTCTGCCATAATTATTTCCCCCTTAAATTATTCCGCCTTTAAGCGAAGTTATACTTTAAGAATAGAGCGCTTTCATCGCTGATACAACAAAATCAAAAGCCAATTTCGTCATCAGGTCTCCTGACATAATTTAATAAAGCCCCGTGCCGGAGCTGACAGAGAGGAGTTGAAAAAATGAGTATTATCTGTAACACTGTAGAACGGGAAGCGACCAATACAGTACAGCCTTTCCTTCTAATTCTAAGGACAAGAGCCTGACACACAAACGTTTGTTCCGAAATAACAGCTGTAAGCTTCTTTTTCCAAATTGTTCAAAAAAAAGATTGACCAAGATTAGTCCTATGTAGTATGCTGATTCTATTCAAATACATGAAAGGAGGATAGTCCCAAAAATTCCATATAAAGCGCCTGGACTGCCAGAGAGAGCAGTTGACGAGGAGGAGGTTTATCGAGCATTCGGCGGATGCCTCCCGGTTGCATGTCACAACCGATAAAGAATTACTAAAACCAGCGAGGCGACTCGCTGAACAATCGTTTTTCTTATGACATTCTTCAGCTTTGTTTTTTTGCCGTTATGATTTCCCCTGTGCGTATTCCGTCTTTGGAGCGTTGAAGCAGGCCGAAATCCTGCGGATCTGAACAAAGCTGTTTCATGGTGATAAAGAAAATACCACACTACACTAAATGGATAGAGAATAGGGGCCGCGTGCCCTTATAAAGAGCAGCGTGCCGCCCTATTCCAGGGAGGATATTAACTTATGTGCGGAATTGTAGGATATATAGGAACAGCGGATGCAAAAGAGATTTTACTAAGAGGACTCGAGAAACTTGAATACCGGGGCTATGACTCTGCGGGAATAGCCGTGGCAAACGAAAAAGGCGTGCATGTCTATAAAGAAAAAGGACGCATCGCTGCCCTTCGTGAAGCCGTCGACCCTATGCAGCAAAGCGATGTAGGTATCGGCCATACACGCTGGGCTACACACGGGGTGCCGAGCCAGCTCAATGCCCACCCTCACCAAAGCTCCAATTCCAGATTTACAATTGTTCATAACGGCGTCATTGAAAACTATGAACAGATCCGCCGCGAATTTCTTCCGAACGTGAACATGGTTTCCGATACGGACACAGAAATCATCGTGCAGCTTGTAGAAGTATTTTCAAAAGACGGTCTTTCAACAGAGCAGGCTTTCCGCAAAACGTTAAGCCAGCTTGAAGGGTCCTACGCAACTGCGCTCATTGACGACGAAGACCGGGAAACGATCTATGTCGGTAAAAATAAAAGCCCGCTGTTAATTGGGTTGAGCGACGGCGTAAACGTTGTTGCAAGCGATGCAATGGCAATGCTGCAGGTAACGAACGAATTTGTGGAAATTGAAGATAAAGAAGTTGTTATCGTAACACGTGGAGAGGTGCAGATTAAAAAGCTGAACGGGGAAGAAGTAGACCGTGATTCTTACATTGCAGAAATTGATTCCACGGATATCGAAAAAGGAACCTATCCTCACTTTATGCTCAAAGAAATTGAAGAACAGCCGTTTGTGATGCGTAATATCATTACGAAATATAAAGACGAGCACGACAACATCAAGCTCGATGAAAACGTCCGCAATGCTGTGACGGCGGCCGACCGCATCTATATTATTGCGGCAGGCACAAGCTACCACTCCGGACTTGTCGGTAAAGAACTGATCGAAAAAATTGCCAACATCCCGGTAGAAACGCATATTGCCAGCGAGTTTCTTTATAATATGCCGCTGCTCAGCAAAAAACCACTCTTCATTTTCATTTCCCAGAGCGGCGAAACAGCCGACCTGCGCGGGGTGCTCGTGAATGCGAAGAATATGGGACATCCGTCTCTTACGATTACAAACGTACCCGGATCAACCCTTTCCCGCGAATCGGACTATACGCTTCATACGTATGCAGGTCCTGAAATAGCGGTAGCATCAACGAAAGCCTATACGGCTCAGATGGCTGTCATGGCAATTCTCGCTGTGGACGCTGCGAGAGCAGGCGGTGTAACGATCGAATTTGATCCGCTCCAGGAACTTGCGATCGTAGCCAATGCGATGGAGATCTTCACAAATCAAAAAGAAGAAATGGAAGAAGTAGCACGTAACTACTTAAGTGTTTCCCGGAACTGTTTCTTCATCGGCCGTTCGATGGACTACCACGTCTGTCTGGAAGGTGCCCTTAAACTGAAAGAAATTTCCTACATTCAGGCTGAAGGTTTTGCCGGCGGAGAGTTGAAGCACGGCACGATTGCGCTGATCGAAGAAGGTACTCCGGTTATCGGACTTGCCACGCAAAAAGGGGTAAGCCTGAATATCCGCGGCAACATGAAGGAAGTGGTGGCACGCGGAGCGAACCCATGCTTTATCAGTATGGAAGGGTGCGAGCACGAAGAGGATAAAATTGTGATGCCTAAAGTGCATGAATATTTAACGCCGCTCGTGAGTGTCATCCCAATGCAGCTTATTTCCTACTATGCAGCGCTTCACCGCGGCTGTGACGTAGATAAGCCGAGAAACCTTGCTAAAAGTGTAACTGTAGAATAGAAACAGCACGATCTGGTTGTTGCCGGGTTGTCTAAATAAAGCCACGATATTTACCCCTTTAGATATGATTTGTCTAAAGGGGTATCTTTTTGTCAGCTGTGTTAAAGGTTGTGGCTCTTAAGCATATAAAAGAAATCGTTCCTGTTCTTTATCATTTACAGTCTGCTTCTTCTCTTAAAAATCCGCAGTAACAAACATGGCCAGTTTGAGATAATGAGTTTATTTTAGATTTACTGGAAAATATAGCTTCATACCACCAAGGCTGCGTAAGAGCCCCGTAGCTTTAACAGAGACCCTCATGCAGGATTGCTGCACCATGATGGATAAAATTTTCCTTTAATAGAAAGCTCTGTTAAAGCAGTCTGTTGTTGATATATAAGAAAACTTCGCTACAACCCGGCAGGCCTGCCGTGGAGGAGATCTCCAGCTTCCTCAGGCTTACGCCCTGCGGGATCTTCCAATCTCCTTCTTCCACAGGCGTCCGCCGGTTTCCGCTTCGTTTTCATTTTCTAATACAGAAAGCCCGCTTGTTGAATCAAGAATGTACCAAGGTAGAAACCAGTGCCAAGGTGATTTTTCAAGACGCCTGCGGAAAAAGAAAGCGGGAAGATCCTCCCGGACGTCAGGGAGGAAGGGATTAGCTGAGGCCGGCCCTGAACCCCCATGGAAACAAAGACTGTCGTTTACAGAAGAGGAAGCTGAGGATGAAATTCATATATAGTTCTTAATCAGATGATTTGTCTGATATAATACTGTCCAAACAGAGCACAATAGAACAGGAACATGGCCGGTTTTTAATTTATAATTTAGTTAAGGAGTTGGAAGTATGGCGCTGATTGAATCTTTGCAGAAGGCGATCGACTACATGGAAGAACATCTGCTGGAGTCTCTTTCCATAGAAACGATTGCCCGTCAGGCAAGTGTCTCTCCCTATCATTTTCAACGGATGTTCATGATTCTGACCGATTATTCTGTCGGCGAATATCTTCGTGGCCGCCGTCTGACTTTAGCTGCAAAAGAATTATCCAGCTCAGACAGTAAAGTTATTGATCTGGCGTATAAGTATGGCTACGAAACTCCTGAAGCTTTTTCAAAAGCTTTTCGTAAACAGCATGGTGTCAGTCCAAGTAAAGCGCGTAAAGGAAGTGGGCAGCTGCAATCCTATAACCGTCTGACGATTCAGGTTAATTTGAGAGGAGCAGAACCGATGAACTATAAGATCATTGAAAAAGAGGCGTTTCAAGTTGTTGGTATCAAGCGGGAGTGTCCGTGCGGGGAGACAGGTGAAGTCAGTGGAATTGCTGAACTATGGGAGGAAGTCAATGCAGATGGAACGGCAGATAGACTGGTTCAGTTAATAAATGGTGAAATCAACGGGTTACTGGGGATCACGAACAACTACAGTGAAGAGAAGGAAACGGTGGACTACTGGGTGGCAGCGGAGCACAGCGGGGAAGTGCCGGGCGATTTCACCGCTATGACATTGCCCAGTTCCAGGTGGGTTATTTTTGAAGTGACTGGATCTGCTCCAGTCGCTATGCCGGAAGCGTGGAATCAGATTTACACGGAATGGATTCCGTCAAACGGGTATGAAGTAGCCGATATCCCGGCGGTCGAAGCCTACACGGATCCCGATTCCTATAAAGACGATTCATCCAATCAAATATGGCTTGCCGTTAAGTAAAAGCATTGTAAAAAGAGAGTTGCTGCATTACGAAATCTGTAAACAAAACCTTAACATCTGATGAATAGACGAGGAGGGATGGAATATATGGCAGCTGCTGAAAAAACGCTGCGAACGTGCGAGCAAGGACATAACTACTACAAGAGCATTGATTGTCCAACTTGTCCAGCATGTGAGCAGGAAAAGAAACCCGACAGTGGATTCCTGTCTCTGCTTTCCAATCCTGCCAGGCAGGCATTGGAACATGAAGGGATTACGACTTTACAAAAACTTTCGAAATGCACCGAACGCGAGATTTTGAAGCTTCACGGAATGGGACCACGCTCTATGCCCACTCTTAGAAATGAACTGCAGTCAAAGGGGCTGGCATTCAAGCCTGGAAAAAAGTGATGCTGAACGAAAGGCAGACAGAAAAGCGGGAATGGTCGGCAGCTGAACTTTTCACGAATCGGGTTTTTACAAAAAAGCAGGGCCTGCCAGAAGCGTCCTGCTTTTTGCATTTAACCCTGTTTTTTCTGATAGAAATCTGCATTGTTTCCACGTATTTATCATTATATGGTGAACAAAATCAACCGAGCGGTGGTGTCTTATGGCCAAACACAGAATTTATACAACAAGTTTTGCAAGTGTCTATCCCCACTATATTAATAAAGCAGAGAAAAAAGACCGTACGAAAAAAGAAGTGGATGAAATTATTTGTTGGATGACGGGATATAACGAGGGAGAGTTAGAATCGCAGCTGGAAAAGAAGACGGATTTTGAGACTTTCTTTTCGGAAGCTCCCCAGTTGAATCCTTCGCGTCATTTAATAAAAGGAGTGATCTGCGGTGTCCGGGTGGAAGACATCGAAGAACCGACGATGCAGGAAATCCGCTATCTGGATAAAATGATCGACGAGCTGGCAAAAGGAAAAAAGATGGAGAAAATTTTGCGGAAATAGCATTTGAAAATGAAAACGGCTGGTTACAGAAGTGGCAAAGAATTATGAAGTTCAACATATACAGCTTCTTTTTATTTTTGATTAACCGCAAAAATCTTCATCGCCTCACTCATAAATTCCGCTAAGCCTTTCCCGTGTTTATCGATGTTTTTCGTGAAGCGTTCATCGTCAATATAGAGCTGCCCTAAACCATAAAACATATCAGGAGAATAGCTGCTGAAGTTATGATTTAAAAACTCATACCATTCCTTGATTGTTTCTTGTACTTCTCTGGATTCAGGAGGCTGCTCCCGGAGATCAGCAAGTTTATTTAAGATCATGTCCCATCTTTCAGATAAATCTGTTTGTTCGTCCTGAGACATTTTTCTTAACTTTTTATCCGCCGTATCTACATAGGAATCGCCCCAGCGTTCGCGGGCTTCCTGTTCATACGGATTATCCTGAAAATTAATCCCTTCAAATTTCTCTTCATTTGTCATCTCGATTTCTCCTCTTCCACTTTTAATTGTTTTGTCTATGGTGACAATCATCTTATCGAGCCTCTTTCGTTTCTCCACGAGCATTTTCCTCTGTAAAATCAATGCTTCCTGCCGGTTAAAAGAAGAACTGCTGATTATTTTTTTAATCTCCTTTAAAGAGAAGCCAAGCTCTTTAAAAAACAATATCTGCTGCAGCATTTCAATGTTTTCTTCCGAGTAAAGCCGGTAGCCGGATTCGGTTATTTCCTCCGGCGGAAGCAAGCCGATCTCGTCATAATGATGCAAAGTGCGGACACTGATACCGACCAGGTCAGCCACTTCTTTAATTTTCACAGCGAATTCGTCCACCTCCCTTTAACTGTTACTATAAAGTATCACGCAGCGTCAGAGTCAATATAAAAGAGATATATAATTACGGAATGAAAATAGCATCAGCAAGTCTGCTGTGCACTGAAAATCACTGCAAATAACCCCTGCGGACAAAACGTCCGTCAGAGGTAATTTTTCATTTAGGATTTGTCAGTGATCTTCGTTTTTAACATTTTAAATTATGGAGAAGTTAACCAGGCAGCTATTTCTTCATGAGACTGTTCATTGTGAATGGGACCGAAATGGGATAGGTCATTTAATAGAATGATCTCTGCCTGCTCCTGTACGTTAAAAACTTTTTCATATTTTTCTGCATGAAATGATTCGTCTTCCCGGCCTGCTACGACGAGCACTTCGTCATTCATAGAAGCAATATCTTTTTCATATTCATTCCCGGGATGCATAGACACCTGCAGACGATAATCGTACGTTAAAGTTTCTGTGCCATCCCGGTATTCATCCGGCATGTTAAAGGAAATAACATCCGTATCATTCATATGACCTATACCTGCCTGGTTTAACATGGATAAACCAATCATACGCGGCACGCTGACGTTCGCCCATCCGCTTTCACTGCTGTTATTCGTTGGAGCGTTGTGATGAATATAGGGGGCCAGTAATAAATATTTATCAACAACATCATGAGGGGAACCGCCTCCTGCTGTCCTTATGACGGTACCGCCGCCACTGGAATGTCCGCCTAATACGATGGATTGATCCGGGTGGCGTTTATTTACGAGCTGAATGAAATCCTGGATGTCATGCTCAATCTGACCGATGTAATCAATGGTGCCGCGTCTTTCTGGATTTGCTCCGTGACCTCTGAAGTTTGGGGTATAAACAGAGGATACATTCTCATTTGCCAGATAATTTGCTAAAGGTTCCAAGTATCTGCTGTGATAGCCTGAACCATGTAATAAAATAAGAATCTGATCCGCACTGGATTCATAATGACGATACGTTAACGGAGTCCCATCCCTGGCTTCGTATTCTTTGAGTTCAGGCAGCGCCTTTTCATCTGTTTTAACCTGTTCAAAATTTAAGTTTTTCATTTCCCCGGAAGGCTGTTCTACTTCGCTGAAAAATAAAAGGCCGTATGCAAGACATAAATAAATGCCTGCAGAACTAACTACGGAAATGACAAGTGTTTTAAAGATTTTCTTCAATATGAAAGCCCCCTTACCACGTGTCAAAGAATCCATAAAAAGCTGTGTCAAAGTCTGTTGTTGAGACATGTGGAAGACTCCGCTTCAGCTCTGCCATGGAGGAGCTCTCCGGGTGGGTCTGTCTCCTGCGGGATCTTCCAATCTTCTTCTTCCAAAGGTATGTTTCCGCTTCGTTTTTCTTCGCGGAAAGAGAAGTCCTTCTGCTCTTCATGAAGCATATTTTTCATTCCGTAAAACCGGTAGACGCCTGCGGAAGAGCCGCAGGCCTTCCAAAAACAGTACGGAGCTTGAACAGAGCCACTCATGCAGGATCGCTGCACCATGATGGATGAAAATAGCCTTCTACAGGAATGGAGCTTTCCCTTTATACAGGTGGAAGAAAAAATGGTCAGAAGGAGTCTTCTTTATATGGAAACGAAAACGCCCGCTTATCGCTTATCTGCTATATTTTCAAGGCAGCTTTTAAATAAACGTACAGATATAAGTATTTTCGGGGGTAGGAGATTTCTGCTTTAAACCTTTTTATATAACGGGTGGATAGGGCAATGGTATCATATAGTGCTTCTGAACATAAAATATTAACTGAATTTTTAAAATATTAATGCTGAATTATTGTTTTTTACTGAGGAAATTTATTTTCAACCAGCAGAAGTTCTTAAAACAATTCCAGTCTGATGCCTGCTTTTTAAAGAAAATAATACATTTCGTATATTACGTATTTTATTACCGGCTGTTTTTTCGAGTGACCCAGAAGATGCCGGGTACTATCAGCATAGCCGCAACGAGGGCATATAATTGTGCTGTGTTCAGCACGGCGAAGAGCAGGTAGGCGAGGAACGGGCCGGCAGCAGCACCGATGTCCTGCAGTATGGACAAGTTCGTCATCACCTTCACCCTCGATGAAGAATCAGGCTGGTCAGCGGCTTTCGTCAAAATAAAAACTTCCAGAAAAACAGCACTGAGCTGGAGAACGACGACGATTAAAAGAAAGGTAATCAGTTGATCGGCAAGTCCGGAAAATAAACTGGAAAGAGAAGCTGTAATCAGAAACGAGCCTAAAAGAAAGGATCTGCGCCGTGTCTGATCAATGATTCTTCCAGCCAGCGGGGATAAAATCGGCTCGAGAAGTCCCCGGAATAACTGAAGAAAGCTTGAGACCGCTGCCGCGCCGAGGGAAAGGGACAGGACATCGAAACTTCCGTCCAGCACATTTTCCACGAGCAGAGGCAGGGTCGATTTTAATACGCCGTCAAAGGTAATTGTAAGCAGGACAGCGGTAACGAAAATAGCTGCAAGTCCCGCCTTATTTTCAACGGGGACCTTTTGTACTTCTGCTGGACTGCTGGAACTGCTCTCAGATACGGTTAAGCGGCCGTTCATCAGCAGTACAAAGGGAAAGACTGCAAACGTTAATACCGCAAACAGGGTAAGCACAAAAGTGATGCCGAACGGTTCGATCATCAAAGCTCCAGCTGCCATTCCAATGAGGGCGCCGACTCTCGTTATTCCTTTATGCAGGCCGAAAAGGTAGCCCCTGTCCTCATTGTTGGACCACTGCGGGATCGCAAAATAAGCGCCCAGTCTGAAGAAAGTCCAGGCGGCTCCCCATAGACACCGGGCAGCAAAAAGTAGAACAAAGCCCTGCAGCCAGCCATATCCGAGCGTTGTCAGTACGGCAAGTGAAAGGGCAGCAGCAAACCCCATTCGAAAGGATATATGGTGATACAGCTTTGCGATAATCGGGTTAAGCGGGATGCGGATAAAACGATTGACGGAGAGAAGCACGCCGATCTGCCAGTACGCGGTTAATCCCATCTCCTCCCAGTATAAAGGCAGGATGACATACATCAGTCCGTCTCCCAGTAGAGAGAGGGCTGTGATGATTCCCATGATGCGAACTTGACTGCGAACGGAAAGACTTCCCGCTTTTATACGGGCGATCATAATAAACGTGTTCCGGCTTGTGTGATCCGTTCCGGAAGGCTGCCCGGTTTAATGATTGCGAAAAAAGGGATATGTGCTACGGTCCATCACGTCCTTCTAATAAAATGAATGGTGTTTGACTATTATTATAGGGAGGTTTTATTAAGGTACAATTAATTTTCCTTAAAGCTTATGGAGGAGGAGAATTATTTAATAGAAGCGTGGAAAAAGACAGCGCAGGTAGAAAAATCCTTGCAAATGAAGAAGTCCATTCGGTGTCAGACATGACAACAGCCGGTAATCATAATCATGAAGGGGTTATAACACTCTTTCCCTGGTGTTACGAAAGCAGGCATGATGACGCTTTATAAGGTCGTCATCGTGCCTGCTTTTTTCTTGTTTTATGGAAACTTATATAAATTCAGAATGGAAATTTTGTAAAAACAAACTGTCGATTGAAGCGAAAGGGAGCAGGTCCGGTGGGATGGAGCAAATTCTTGACGGATTCAGAAGGGGGTTAAAACCAGCCCTGCGGAAAGTGTCCGCCTGAAGTGAACAGTATTCTCGAATTTAGAACGAACGGGAATTGGCAGGAGCAGGTATTTATTTTAAGACGAAGCGAAACGGAGCAGGTGAGCGAGTAAAGTGGCAGGCTGGTCCTCCTGTACTAAGTGACCTGCTTCCGGCACAGAAATAAAGAGCGAGTCCGGGATCGCCTGATGCAGCTGTCTGCCTTTCTCTATCGGAATCCAAGTATCCTCCTCTCCCCAGATTAATAAAGCCGGCACCTGGATGTGAGGATAGCTTTCTTCTATTTCATCTGTGAATGTTTGGTCTGCCTGGGCAATCTGCCGGTAGAAAGCAGCCTGTCCTTCTTTTCCTGACCAAGGAGCTTTAATGCCGCTAAGCGTCTCTGCGTTCATCTCCTTAAACATCGCACTCTGCACATAAGCAGAGACGATCGAATCATGAATGTAGGAAGGAATCCCGCGGAATGCCTTCTCATACTCGTTTACATGAGAAAAGAAGGGGGAGCCCCATGGTCCGACAGCAACTGGATCTATGAGTATCATTTTCTTAAATGGCCAATTGTTTAATAAATGGGTGCGGAGCACAGTTGTTCCTCCAAAATCATGACCGATCATAACAGGGTTTTCCATTTTCCAATGGGTAAGCAGCTCGTGAAGGACTTGATTCTGTATGCCGAGTGAAACATTCTCCCCTTTTTCTGATAATCCGTAGCCGGGCAGATCATAATAGTAGACGGTAAACCATTGGCTGAGACCCGGTATAATATGCCGCCAGTTAAAGGAAGACCAGGGCGTGCCGTGCACTAATATTAAAGGAGGGCCCTCCCCGGAAATTCCATACTTCACTTCGCCGTAATTCGAACGAAACGATTTATTAAGAGAATAATTGTTCATAAAGAACCTCCTTTATATAGTTTTTTGAGACGTCTGCGGAATGTGTGGAGATCCTCCCGGACGTCAGGGGAATCGCATGTTTTCTTCTCTCTATATTAGTCCTGTTCTTCCGAAGTATAAAAGATAATCCCCGTTTTTTCGGTGAAAATAGGTCTTAGGACATGTTCTATGGTACGTTTGACACCGTTTTCAAAAAATGATAGTCTCATAAATAAGTTAATATTCAGGCCGAGATACGGAGTGAGCCGCGCACAGAAAGACAGTCCCTCAGTTGGGATCTGCCGCTGTGCGCGTTTTTTATGTCCAAAATGCCTCTCGGCCGCAAATCTGAAGGAGGAGATAGCAATGTCGGTGTATATTGCAGAGATTATTGGGACGATGATACTGATCATTTTCGGCGGCGGTGTAGTAGCAAACGTCAATTTGGAAAAATCAAAAGCTCAGGGAGGCGGCTGGATCGTGGTCGCTTTCGGGTGGGGGTTTGCCGTAGCAATGGCGGTCTATGCGGTTGGTCAGTACTCCGGGGCCCACATCAATCCGGCCGTGACGCTTGGGTTTGCCTCTGTAGGGGAGTTTGACTGGGCCCTCGTACCGGGCTATATCGCCTCCCAGGTTTTCGGTGCGATGATCGGCGGTATGATCGTCTATGCCCATTTTAAGGATCATTTCAAAGAAACCCCCGATGCTAATGTAAAGCTGGGGGTCTTCTCGACAGATCCGGCGATTCCAAACCGGTTCTCCAATTTTTTGACGGAATTTATCGGAACCGCTGTCCTTGTCGGCGGACTGCTCAGCATCGGTGCCAACGAATTTACGGAAGGGCTGAATCCGCTGATCGTCGGTTTTCTGATTACCGCGATTGGACTTTCACTCGGGGGACCGACGGGCTATGCCATCAACCCGGCTCGTGACCTCGGTCCGCGGATTGCCCACATGCTCCTGCCCATCCCCGGCAAGCGCGATTCCAACTGGGGATACGCACTGATTCCTATCTTCGGTCCGATCTTCGGAGGGATTTTCGGTGCTATGATGTACCGCTCTTTCTTCCTCGAAGAAGGGTTTACGGCTTTCGGTGTTTTTACAGGCGTTACGATCGTCGTTCTCGCTGCTCTGCGTTTCACGACGAAGCGGCATGAGCCGATGGCTGGTAATCCGGATGTGGAAAACTAAAGAAGAGTGGGTGGTGCTCCAATGTTAATATGCCCAAAAAATCAGTATTGTTTCATAAAACAGCAGAGTCCAAACTCTGTGGGAGATATTTTCTGAGAAAAAGAAGAATTCGATGGAGGATAAAAAAGCATTCATGCCGGGTTCCCGGCGTGAATGCTTTTGCATCGGGCAGAGTCACTTCCGCTCGGGAAGCCATATCTAAATTAAATCCATTTTTAAGCAGCTGTTCTACGTTTATTTCCGAACGTTGTGAAGGATTTCCATGTTCGGAAATCCTTTTCTCACAGCGGCTCACGAAATTGGTTCACATAAAAAAACATTAATCTAATAAAGATTGTAAATCTCATTGACAATGATTCTCATTTGCAGTAGTATTGCTTTTAGAGCTTCATTGATAATCGTTATCAATTATCCAGCTTTAAAACCATACATACTACTAGGGGGAAATAACAGCATGAAAAAGTACAGGAAAGTGTTTTTATTCAGCGTAGCGGCTCCAATGTTATTTACAATAGCAGCATGCGGAAGTAATGACGGGGCGGAAGAGAACGACGGAGCTTCTGAGAATACCTCTGGCAATGAAGCGTCCAACGAAGAAGCATCCGGTGAAGAAAATGCAGAAGCGGATGAAGAAGCAAGCGAAGAGAATGCAGACACGGAAGAAACAGCCAATGAAGAGAATGCAGCAGATGGTGACGCAGGGGAAGTGAATCTTTATACGAGCCGTCACTATGACACCGACCGGGATTTATACGATCAGTTCACAGAAGAAACCGGCATTGAAGTCAACGTCATTGAAGGCGAAGGCGATGAACTGATTGAGCGTATCAATATAGAAGGCGAAAGTACAGAAGCTGATGTCTTCATCACTGCGGATGCGGGAAATCTCTACACAGCAAAAGAAAATGAATTACTGCAGGAAGTGGAGAGTGAGACACTGACCGAAAATGTACCGGAAAATCTTCGTGATGTTGATAATCAGTGGTTCGGCCTCACGAAACGTGCCCGCGTTATCGTTTATAATGAAGAAACGGTGGATCCGGAAGATTTAAGTACGTATGAAGCTCTTACAGAACCGGAGTGGGAAGACAGCATAGCGGTTCGTTCATCAGACAATATGTATAATATTTCGCTGCTTTCTTCTTTAATTGAGATAAATGGAGAAGAAGAAGCAGAAGAATGGGCGCAGGGTATCGTAGACAATATGGCAAGAGATCCTCAGGGAGGGGATCGTGACCAGGCAAAAGCGATTGTAGCTGGTGAAGGTGACGTTGCCATTATGAATACTTATTATATCGGCGGTATGCTCGAATCAGAAGATCCTGAAGAGCAGGAAGTAGCAGAATCTGTCGGCGTATTCTTCCCTAACCAGGATACAACAGGAACACATATTAACATCAGTGGTGCCGGCGTAACGAACCATTCACAAAACGAAGAAAATGCTCAGGAATTTATTGAATTTCTTTCAGGTGAAGATGCCCAGGGAAGTTTTGCTGAAGCAAATAACGAATACCCTGTAAATGAAAACGTGGAGTGGACCGAGCTTCTGGAATCATGGGGTGAATTCGAAGAACAGGATATTAACTTATCTGTACTAGGTGAAAACCAGCAGGAAGCGATCCGTATATTCGACCGTGTCGGCTGGCAGTAAGAGATAGTCTAAAAAGGTCTCTTTAAAAGAACTGGGAGGCCGGGCTGAAGTCACGAAAAAGCCGGACAAACGATAAAAAAGCCTGTCAGACGGAATTTGTCTGACAGGCTTTCGTCCGTGTGAAGCGGGAATACCATTTTACAGGGAAATTTCTTTTCCACTGCTCAGAACGTAACTTCTTTCATTTGACTATGATTTTCGGTATAATCCTTGGGAGCGTTCAATCTCTTCCACTGCTGAATAGAATAGATTGATTGAATTTTTCATCAAGGGTGTGTCATCATGGGACGGATTAAACGATTACGAAAGTATTTAGACATCTGGACAGTATTGAGCCTGTTTTTTATATCCATTATCATTATTCCAAATTTATTAATAGGCTTTAACCTGTTTACAGAAGCCAACGAAAACTGGCAGCATATAAAAGACTATCTGCTTCAGGAATATATTACAAACTCGGTGCTGCTGATCGTTTTTACAGCTGCGGCGACGATGATTATTGGAACCAGTTTAGCGTGGCTTGTCACAAATTACCGCTTCCCGCTGAAGAATTTCTTTTCATGGGCGCTTATTCTGCCGTTGGCTATTCCGGCCTATATCGGGGCATATGCTTATCACGGCATAGTCAATTACACGGGGGTCATTCAGGCCACATTAAGAAACAGATTCGATATAGAAGTAAACCAGGCGTACTTTGATATTACGAATATCCCTGGAGCGGTGTTTATTTTTACGCTGTTTCTGTTTCCATACGTGTATGTAATTACAAAGGGATTTCTCGAGAGACAGTCAGCCTCCCTCTTTGAAGATGCACGGCTTCTCGGGAGCGGCCCTTTTAATACCTTTTTTAAAGCAGGTCTGCCGCTTTCCCGTGCGGCGATCGTAGGTGGAGTAGTTCTCGTGATCCTGGAAGTACTTAACGACTACGGTGTCGTCAGTTATTTCGGTATCCAGACGTTCAGTACCGCCATTTTCAGAACGTGGTACGGGATGCAGGACCTTGATTCTGCGATGAAACTGGCGGGCATACTCATGTTTCTCGTTATTATTATTCTTGTTCTGGAGCGGCTCATCCGCGGCCAGAAAAATTACAGTTTCTCCTCTGCGAACGTTCGGCCTGTGGAGCCGCAGGAGGTAAAAGGAGTAAAGGGCTGGCTGATTTTCTCTTACTGCTTTTTCATCTTCAGTCTGGCTTTTATCATTCCGATGGCGCAGCTGGCTTACTGGGCGATGCTCACTTATGAAAAAGTAATCACAATGGAGTTTATTACTCTCATATTCAATTCCGTGTTTGTCGCAACAATTACGGCGGTTATCATCGTCTTTATTTCGTTAATAGTAGGCAATTATACCCGTCTTCACAAGGGATTAGGCCCGAAAATTATATCACGGGTTATTATTCTCGGTTATTCCATTCCTGGGGCAGCGATCGCCATTGCAGTGATAACTTTGTTTATATCCATTGATGGTTTCCTCGGTTCGATCTCTTCTCTGCTGAATCTGGACGGGGCAATTGTATTAAGAACTACGCTCGTGATGCTTATTTCCGCCTATATTATTCGATTTATGGCAGTAGGCTATAACGCTATAGAAGCGGGTTTCGAAAAAATTGGTACAACCTTTACAGAGGCTTCAAGAGGACTCGGCTTTTCGACAATTAAAACGTTTTTTAAAGTTGATATCCCTCTTTTGAGAGGTGCTATCTTCGGAGGATTTATTCTCGTATTTGTCGATATCCTGAAAGAGCTTCCTCTGACATTATTCCTGCAGCCGTTTAACTTTTCCACACTTGCCACTCAGGCTTACCGTTTCGCCAACGATGAGATGGTTCATGAAGCTGCACTGGCATCAATTTTGATCGTGATCGTCAGCGGCTCATGTATCTATTTCTTCCACAGATTTTCACAAAAAGACTTGTAACAGAAAAGCCGGGTGGACAGCGTGATTACGTCATGCTGCCCACCCGGCTTTTATAGTATTCATTTCCCTGCTTTATTTTCAAGGCAGCCTGAAAATAAAATGTAAGGAGAGGCTGTCTCAAAAGATATATCGAGACAGCCTGGAAAGCAAGTGCGGAGCCGGATAAGTTGTTAAAAAGCCTGTTAGACAGGAATTTGTCTAACAGGACTTTGTCCGTGCGAAGCCGTGCCCCTGTCCTTATGGGTCAGCTCCTTTTAAAGCCTACCGCAGTGCGGTATTCAGGCTTTCCAGATTCTGCTCCATCAGGGAGAAGTAAGTTTCCTCATTTTCCACATCTTCTTCAACGAGTACTTCCAGGTTGTGAAGCTCCAATGCCTCGGCACCAACTTCTTCACGCACTGTTTCTGTGATGTTTTCAGGAATATTCTGCTCAAACATAACATAATTAATGTCGTTCTCATCCATAAACGCCATCGTTTCCTCTAACTGCTGAATCGAAGGCTCGTTGGAAGGGGAAAGCCCGGCAATACCGAGCTGATGAACGCCATATTCTTCTTCCCAGTAGCCGTAGCCTGCGTGGGAGACAACGATAGTGTCGTTCGACATGTTTTCAGAGAGCTCGGTAAACTGCTCATCCAGCTCTTCCAATTGCGTAAGCACCTCTTCATAGTTTTCTTCAAAGGTGTCCGCTTCATCCGGATTGACTTCGCTCAGCGCATTTTTAATATTTTCTGCCTGTTCGGCTGCGCGCATCGGGTCAAGCCAGACATGTGCATCTTCTTCGGCATGTCCGTGCTCGTCATTATTGCTGTTATTATCATCATGATCATGGTCCTCTTCATCGTTGTGATTATTATTGTCATGATCGTTGGCGTCATTATGGTTGTCATTATCATCGTGACCATGGTCGTCATCGTGGTTATTATCATCGCCGTGATCGTCTTCAATTCCGTGACTGTAGGAAATCAGCTCGATACCTTCTGAAGCTGTCACCATGTCAACGTCCTGGCCGCTGACCGCTTCCTGCACACTTTCTGTAAAACCTTCAAATCCTGCCCCGTTATAAATGAACAAATCAGCCTCTGCGATTTCAATCATCTGACTGGAGGAGGGGTCAAACGTATGGGCGTCCACACCGACTGGGACGATATTTTCCACCTCAACATGATCTCCGCCGATTTCTTCTGCGAAGTACTGAAGAGGGAAGAGGGTCGTTTTAACAACAACCGGCTCCTGGTCACCGGCGGCTTCCGCCTCATTGTTCTGTTCGTCAGGAGTTGTATTGTTTCCGGCGTTGCCCTCATTATTTGTCGTATCTTCATTGCTTCCGCACGCTGCAAGAAGAACAGCGGAGAGCACAATCATCGATAAAGATGTTTTTTTCATTTGTCTTACCCCTTTCGTAACGATTACGTTCTGCATAATTAGTAGTATACGGATTATTAAACAGTTTGTAAATCATAATAATTACGATTAACGTAAATTTTATGTCGTTTTTTTAAGAAGAGGAAGAGTGGACGTTTTCGAAAGGGAAAGATGTCCTGGATCGAAAACTTCCGGAGAATGGGTTCCGTCTGAAGACCAGTTTTTTTAAGGTTATCATTCGCGAAATTAAGCTGAAGATCCTCCCGGACGCAAGGGAAGCCGCATGCTTTCTCCGAGGCAGGCGGAGGAGCCGCAGGCATGCCAAAAACAACACGGAGCTTTAACAGAGACACTTATGCAAATATTTTTACACCATGAAGCATGAAAATGCCCTTTTACAAGAATAGAATTTCTATCTATAAAGGTGGTATGAAAGATGTTCAAGAAAGGATCTTCTTTAGTAGGTGGCAGATACTTCTCTATCTTTTTACCGTAAGCTGGAGTGGACATGGCGCGACTCCGGGGCGAAGGAGGACGAGCCGAAGATCCATTCCGCACGACCGCAGGGAGGAAGGGAATAGCTGAGGCCGGCCCGCCCGGAAAGCGTCCCCATGGAAACGAAAGCGCACGTTCATTGCTTCAATACTTTATTTTCAATGCAGCCATTCTATAAACAGGTCTTTCTTAATATTGACAGATTCTTCATTATATAAGATTATACTTGTATAAGTACAAACTTATAAAACTTCACAAGAAAGGAATGGTACGTATGAAGCCGCATGAAACGGGAATTGATTTTGAAACGTCGCTGGGAGCGGTAACCCGCAGTGTGTCGGAACTTGAGAAGGAAGGGGAGACGCTGCGCAGTGTTACGCTGGAACGGTCATACAATACGACGGCAGAGGACCTGTGGGATGCAGTTACAAATCCCGAGCGGCTCGAACGGTTTTTCGCTCCTGTCAGCGGAGAGCTGCAGCTCGGGGGCCGATATCAGATTGAAGGAAACGCAGATGGCAAGATCACGGCATGCGAGCCGCCGGAGTTTTTCGGGGCCACGTGGGAATTCGGAGGCGGTATGAGCTGGATCGAAGTCCGCATCAGCCGGGATGGGGAGAAGAGATCCCGGCTTTCCCTGTCCCACCTCTGTCCGGTAGATGAACACTGGGAGAAATTCGGACCGGGAGCAGCTGGTGTCGGATGGGATTTGAGTCTGCTTGGTCTGGAGGCGCACCTAGCGGATATTGCTTTTGATCGTACGGACGGGCACGCTCTGATGGTTTCCGAGGAAGGAAAGGCCTTCATGATTGGTTCCAGTAAAGACTGGGGCCGGGCCGCGGCTGCCTTTGGAGAAGACCCTGCTCAGGCCAAAGCTGCGGCAGAACAGACAACGGCGTTTTATACGGGTGAAGAAACTCAGGAGGGCTGACGATGCATGCGTTCGATGTTCTCGGTGACCCGGTGCGGCGCCGCATCCTGGAACTGCTCGCGGCGGGCGAGCAGCGTTCCGGTAATATCGTGGAAGTGATTCAACACGAGTTCGGTATCACGCAGGCGGCTGTCTCGCAGCATCTGCGTATCCTCCGCGAAAACGGTTTTGCCAGCGTACGAATCGATGGAGCCCGCCGCATTTATTCGGTGGACGGCCGGGCTCTTCGGGAAGTGGACGAGTGGCTCAGCCGCTTCCGTTCCTTCTGGGAACCGAAGCTGGACGCACTCGATACGGAAATTGCAAGGGGAAAGAAAAAGGATAAAGGCTGAATAAACCTTCAGGCAAATAGTTTAATCCTGCAGAAAAGAACACAACGTGCAGGGAGGATCAAAACGTTTCCTGCTAAGCTGAAAAAGAAGGAGGGATAAAGTGGATTCGCTTCAGAAAATGAATGATGCTATGAAGTACATTGAAGAAAATCTGGCAGGAGAAATAGATTTTCAAAAGGCCGCACGAACCGCTCATTGTTCGGAATACCACCTGAGAAGGATTTTTTCTTTTCTTGCCGGCACCTCATTATCCGAATATATCCGTCGCCGCCGGCTCAGTCTGGCTGCTCTGGAACTCAAGGATAAAAAGATCAAAGTCATTGATGCGGCATTGAAGTATGGATATCAATCGCCGGATGCTTTCACAAGAGCATTTATTCACCTGCACGGCGTGACACCTTCAGAAGCAAGAGAGGATGCCAGCAGGCTGAAGGCTTATCCCCCCATGACCTTCCGATTATCAGTAGAAGGAGGAAATGAAATGAATTACCGTATTGAGCAGAAAGATGCGTTTCATATCGTTGGAATAATGAAAAGGGTGCCAATTATTTTTGAAGGGGAAAATCCGGAAATAACGGCGATGTGGAAATCATTAACGAAGGAAAAACGAGAGCAGTTAGAAAAGCTTTCAAATGTGGAGCCGGAAGGAATTATTCAGGCATCTGCCAATTTTTCTGAAGGACGCATGGAGGAGCAGGGAGAACTGGATCAATATATCGGCGTAGCAACAACGAAGGATTCGGGAGAAAACTTCTCCAGCCTTGAAGTTCCTGCCTTCACGTGGGCCGTTTTTGAATCAGAAGGACCGTTTCCACAGACTCTGCAGGAAACATGGGGCAGAATCTATTCTGAATGGTTCCCATCTTCCGGGTATGAATCGGTGGCGGGACCGGAAATATTGTCGATTAAGACGAGTGACTTAACTTCCCCTGCTGTATCCTGCGAAATCAGGATTCCAGTTTCGAAAAAATAAATAGTGCGGAGGATGTATAGATGCAGGCGACAGAAGATCATTATTTAATACGTTCTTTCAGCCGCTGCTTTCCTGCTGATCATATTGATCTTTACCTGTAGGTAGGATATAGTTAAATGACATTAAAACAAGGAGGGTTGTTAAAAATGATGCATTCAGGAAGAATCTGGTCCCGGACTTTGAACAATAAGTAACTGAATATGTTCAAAGGCTCTGTGTTCATAAAGCAGAGTAAACGGGAGTAATCTGCACATTTTTAACAATCTTCAACGGGAAAGTATATACTTTTTACGAGAAGAAAGGCAGATATACATCTGTCTTTTTTTCGTACGGTTTTTGATAAGACAAAAGAATATCTCCGTTTACTCTTCCCACAGACAGCCCGCTGCCTGTGGTTTTTTATGATTACATTCCTTTCTATTTTATAAAAAGCGAGTGTAGGAAATGGAAAAGCTGGTTTTGGAATTAAACGATATTAAAGTTTCTTTTCTGGATAAAACCATTTTTACAGAAATAGACCAGCTGAGCGGCGGGGAATCTATACGATTAAAGCTTTGTCAGCTGTTTCTCGGTGCCTGTAACGTGCTTATTTTAGATGAACCGGAGAATTTCCTGGATCTCCGAAGCAGGAAAGCTCTGGAATCGCTGCTCTTAAATTATGAAGGTACGGTGTTGATGGTGAGTCATGACCGTGCGTTTATTAACCGAACAGCAGATCAAGTCTACGAAATACAGGAGAAAAAGGTAAAACTGATTCATGAATATAAAAAGCAGTAATTCTGCCCGGGCTTAAAATTAAATGATGGAGGGAATAAAAAATGAAGACTATAGAAATCAAACAGTTAGCAGAAAAGAACGGCCTGCATATTTCAGAGGAGACGATCACTATGAACGAGTCGGGCGTGGACTTTCTTGTCGCTTATGCGAAAGATCCGAACAAAAACAGATGGATCCTCCGCATTCCCCGGAGACCGGAATCGATGAGGCATGCAGGAAAGGAAAAAGCAGCGCTCGAAATCATTCAGCGCCATGTGAGATTTGAAGTGCCCTTCTGGTCCGTTTTCAGTGAAGACCTTATTGCTTACAGGGAGCTGAGCGGAGTGCCCGCCGCTGTGATTGATATGGAAAAGCAGGACTACGAGTGGAAGCTGGATAAAACGAATGTCCCGGCCGGCTATTACGAGTCGCTCGGAACCGCACTCGCTGATTTACACGCGATTCCGCCCAAAGCATTTCACCCGATCGGAGCAGAAACGACCAGTGCCGGGAACCTGCGGTCTTCGATGAAGGAGCGGATGGCGCGTGTAAAGGAAATCTATGACGTCAACGAAACGTTATGGGAGCGCTGGCAGAGGTGGCTGGCTGATGATACGATCTGGCCGGCTCACGCAGGTGTCCTTCACGGGGACCTGCATCCGGGACATATTCTTATTGATGAGAACAGCCGTGTGACAGGCCTGATCGACTGGACGGAAACAGCTGTAGGGGACGTGTCGGCCGATTTCCTGTCGCATTACCTCATATTCGGAAAAGAAGGGCTGGCAGAGCTCCTGCATGCGTATGCCCGGGCAGGGGGGAAAACGTGGTCCGGAATGGAAGAGCATATAGAGGAACTGCTGACAACGAGCGGCATTACTGTCGCGGAATATGCAGAGGTCTCCGGATTAAAAGAGATGCACGAAGCAGCGGCGCACATGCTTTCACAGGAAAACGGCAGGTAAGCATGCAGGCTTAAGAAAGGAGAGTTGACGTGAATATTTTTATCAGACAGGAACGGCCCGAAGACTATGAGAAAACGGAAAAACTGGTTAGAGAGGCTTTTTTGAAGGAAGAGAGGAGTGATCAGACCGAGCACCTGCTCGTAAGGCGGATCAGACAGTCAGAAGCCTTTATACCAGAGCTGTCTCTCGTTGCGTTCGATAGCGAAAAGGAAATGACAGGCCACATTCTATTATCGGAGATAACGATAACAGGAGAGGATAAAACGACAGCATCCCTGGCGCTCGCTCCGATGTCGGTGCTCCCCGCGCATCAGAAAAAAGGTATTGGCAGCCGCTTAATTCATGAAGCGCTGGAAAAAGCAAAAGAGCTCGGCTGGCATTCGGTAATTGTACTGGGACACAAAGACTACTATCCGAAATTCGGCTTCCGCCAGGCTCAGCTGTGGAACATCCGCGCGCCGTTTGACGTGCCGGAAGAAGTCTTTATGGCTCTGGAATTAACCGAACATGCTCTGGGAAACGCACAGGGGACGGTTCATTATTCGAGCGCTTTTTCAGAATGAAGGCAGCAGTCTTTGTGAAATCAATCCCGGTATATCAGCAGGCAGGCGCAAGTTCAGGGAGCGGGATAGTAAGGGTGCAGTAGTTTTGTCAAAATAAAAAAGAAAGAAGCATAAAGAAAGGATTTTATGCTTCTTTCAAGAAAATTTATTAAGTTGAATCATTTTTTAAAGCGCTTACAAAAATAAGGATTTATTAATAGGGAGACCATTCTCCCGGCAATACGTCTCGTAATGGTTAATCATCCAAAATGTGTCGACCACAAGATTGGTATTTTCCTCATCGTCAAGGAATTCCAGCGTCCCGTGTACTTGGAAAAAAATTATGGCTCCATTATCCGTCATTAAAGTGTGGCTTCTTCCGGGACTTTCACGAACATAATCTCCCACCTGAGAGACCCAGTCATACTCAGCATAACGCCAGCTTCCCTCTAATGTCATTGCCTGTACAGGTCCGCGGTGACGATGGACACCCAATCCGCCCGGTCCTTCGATCTTAAGATTAACTGCTGTGGAATTATTTCGAATATCAAAAGTTAAGTAGCGTACAAAAACGTTATCAGTCAAAAATGGTATCCACGGAGAAGTTTCCAAGGACGAATCAATATACCCTTCTTCTAAAGCATATTTATCCCGAGTTATGTCCACTTTACGTTCCATTTCAATTAAAGACATCTACCTGTCCCCTTTTTGTTTATTATTGGAAATCGAAGTTCTTAGCTAAACATATAGTATTCAGACTATTGTGTCAATAGATAACATTCCTGCTGTTAATTTCCAAACGGATAAAATGAATATATATGTTGAACTTAATAATTAGTCTCTGCTTCTGTGAGCAGCCGCTTACGTTTCCATGGGGATGCTTTCGCCGGCCTTAGCTAATCCGTTCCTCCCTGCGGTCGGGCGGGATTGTTCAAGATAAAGATAAAACTGTACACAATGAGGAGAATAATGCCAGTAACGAACAAGGAAAGCAGCACAGCGTTTTGTTTGAATAGAAATCGAAAAAATAAAACACGAGGAACGACGAACATCCCCCCGGTTTTCTAAAGAAAGCAGGGGGGTGTTTTCATTATGAAATAGCAGCGGGCAGGCCCTGTTATCGAAACCAGCTTAATAAAAAAGGTTTTCTCTTTTTTCAGTCTACCTCCCGAATCGACCTTGCAAAACCGACGACAACCAATGCCTGCAGGCTCATGAGCACGCCGCCTCCGATCATGATCGTATCGATCGTGAGGCCGGCAGCGAGTAGAAGAGACGTGAGCAGGTAGCTTACCGGTACGAGGCCGAGAGCAGCGAAAGACAGCATGCTCATGACGCGGCCGATGTAGCCTTCCTCCGTATTCGCCTGGATAGCGGAAATGAGCGGAATGTCGATGATGGAAAGCAGCACGCCGATCAAGGCAATAAAAACGAGGCTCCAAAGCATATCCGGAATCAGGCCGAAACCGAGAAAGGCGAGCGCGAGAAGGAGAATGCCCGTAACAGAAACAAGCCCCCGCTTCCGCTGGATATTCAGCACACCGACGAGAAGCGCCCCGGCGAGCATTCCGGCTCCGCTTGTCGCATTCAAGTAGCTGTACGTAAGTTCGTCTCCACCTAAAACGAGATTGGCATAAATCGGCAGTCCCATGACGAGTGGTCCGACTAAAAGCAGGTTCAAAAAAACGGACGTCAACATGAGCGTTGTCAGAAACGGCGAATTTTTCACATACAGAAAGCCGCTTTTTATCGATTTCCAGATGGAATCTCCTGCTTCCGCCGGTTTAATTGCCGGGAGCCTTTTTTTCAGCATCCAGTCGATGACGGATGCGGCGAAAAGCATGACGGACACGAGGAGAAACATGAGCTCGTAGCTCCCGAAACCGATAAGAAAGCCGGCAAACATCGGTCCGGCAATTAACGTCGCGTTCATCGTCAGTTGGGCCACCGAATTAGCACGCGTAAGCTGCTTTTTCGAGACGATTCCCGGAAGGACCGTCTGACTTGCCGGCCAGAAAAAAGCGTCCAGAAGACCGAAGAAAAGTGCAAGAATGACGAGCACCCAGATGTTGACGAGCTGGAACACGAGCAGAACGACGAGGGCGATCAGCAGCACCGCTTTCGTGAAGTCGGATATAAGCATGATCACGGCCCGGTTCACGCGGTCGGCGATCACACCGCCTAGAAGCATAAACACGAGACGCGGGACGGAGGTTGCAAAAAAGACGATGCCGAGCATCGCTTCGAGCTCCAGCGAATCGACGACGTACCAGTTGACTGCAAACAGGAAAAAGGCAACGCTCAGCCCGGAGGCGAGAAGCGTCAGAAAATAAAGCACAAACGCCTGGTTGTGCCAGAGGGACGGCACCTGTTTTTCGGTCATTCTTCTCTCCTCCTTTTACTCGGCGAACATCCGCTCCATCTGCCCCATGACGCGTTTGATCTCCTCGGTATTCACCTTATAATAGACGCGGTGCTCGGCCCGCTCGGATTTCACAAACTTGTGGCTTAACAGAATCGCCAGGTGATGTGACACGGTGGAGTTTGACACCCCGAGTGCCTCGGCGATTTCGTAGCCGTAATGCGGCCGCTTTCTCAGAAGTTTAAGAAGCCGGAACCGCCGCTCATCGGTGAGGACCTTCAAAAGACCGAAAAGCTCTTCTTCGTTCATTTTCGATTCCATCAGGGAAAAACGCTTCAGTCCAATAGCGAGATGAACCGCGTTTTCCTCAGACAGGTCCTGAAGCATAAAACCGATGTTCAGCGAGTAGGAGGGATAGACGTGGATCCCTTCGATCGTCTCCGTGTCCATGTAGTCGCGGACGAGCCTGCGGACCGGATGCTCCGGGTCGTTCGGCGCAGCCCGGAGCTCCTCGGCAAACGCTTGAGCCGCGTCCGCTGCTTCCTGTTGAAACGGTTTGTAAAAGGAGTGGTAGACGTGTTCTATCAGTGCCGCCAGCTCTTCATTCACCGCTTCCGGACGGTCCATGTAGTAGTAAAGCTTCCACTTTTCCTGTTTTGGAACAGCGAGCTTATCGACGAAGCGTTTCCCTGCCTTCGGATCGAGCCCGTCGTATTTATTATCGGCAAATCCTCTCCCGAACAAATGCCTGCGGACTTCTTTCTCCTCCATGCTGCGAAGCCTGTTCATCAATCCTTCAGCCGTGAGGGAAGGATGGCCTTTCATAACGGCCGGCAGAAGCGCCGGTGCGATGGAGCTGTCCTCGTTGAAAAAAACGTCCAGCTTTTCATGATCCTCAGCTGAAAGTCCGCGGCGGATCTCCTTCAGTTTTTTTTCCACCTCGTCATCCTGAAGCATCCGCTCGATCAGTTCCTGGTCCTCTTTCCGCCCCATATTATGAATGCTGAACATAAAAGCCGTGAGATCCACCGCTTCCGATACGTGAACATGAAGATCCATCCTATTGCCTCCGTTCTGAATTCGATATCATTCGAATGTTTTATTTAATTTATATTAAACTATATAGTTTCACTTGTGTCAAATGTTTATTTTCATTACCATCGAATACGCTGGATAAGAAGCACGCATTTCCCCTTGCATACAGAAGCAGCATTTTTAATTGTCAGTCAATGGTATATACTGTAAGCAGACAGAAATACAGAAAGGGAAGGTGACTGCTGTTGACTTCAAATATTGTCGATATGGTATGGCTGAAGAATAATTTAGAACACGAAAATCTGGTCGTAGTAGACTGCCGGTTTCATTTAGGGGAGCCTGACAAAGGATATGAGGAGTATAAAAATGAGCACATCCCGGGAGCCCTGTACTTTCATCTGGAAAACGATTTGTCCGCTCCGACGGGGAAACACGGAGGACGACATCCGCTGCCGGATGCCGGACAGTTTTCTTCCCTGATGGAGCGTTCCGGCATCACAAAAGAGAGCATCGTCGTCGCCTACGATGATCAGGCCGGAGGGATGGCATCCCATCTGTGGTGGCTGCTGAAATATTTCGGTCACAGAAAGGCGTACGTGATGAGAGAAGGTTTTTCTCATTGGAAAGCCGCCGGGTACCCGACCGATGATCGACTGCCCGCGACTGAAAAAAGCTCTTATACCGCAAGCCCCAATGACGATATGCTCGCTTCCATGGAAGACGTGCGAAAGGCACTGGAAGACCCTGCGGTACGTCTGGTGGATTCGCGCTCCGAAGAGAGGTACCTCGGAATCTCGGAGCCGTTTGATCCCGTCGCGGGTCACATACCTGGAGCCGACAACGAAAACTGGCAGGCCCGTTCCGACAGCGAGGGGCGTCTCAAGGATAAAAGCGCGTGGAACGAAGAGCTTCAGGACTATGTAAACAGCGGCGGAGACATCATCGCCTACTGCGGATCCGGAGTGACAGCGTGTGTGAACGTACTTGCTCTGGCCGAAACAGGCAGGCAAGCAAAATTATACGCGGGCAGCTGGAGTGACTGGGTCAGCTACGGGGACAATCCGGTTAACCGAAGAACGAAGTAAAAAGGAGGGTCTTCCCGAAAGCCTCTTCGGAAAAGCGTCCGTCCGGATGTCACCGCCCGTTTGCGTTTTTTCGGGATAGGTTTTTATTATTACATTCATTCAGCAGTTGACAGCTATTTACGTTTCGGCGTATTGTTTAAAGTAACTTAAAGAAAACGAAAGGGTGACCCAATCACATGAAGTACTAATCCTATTGACGAAAACAGACAATCGAAGGCTTGCAGCAGAGGAGCTCTGCTTTTTTACTGTGCCTTTCATTGCCGTTTTTCAGAATAGGATTGGCTTTATGCAGCTGGACCCGGGGGAGAAGTCTCTTTCGGTGTGCACCCGTATATTTTTATGCCCCCTATTCTGAATGCAGAAGGGGGCTTTTTGTGTCCCCGTAATTTTATGGAACAAAAGGGGATGTTCATATGCTTTTATTCGAAGCACAGGAAATCAGACACTACGTTCAGGACCGCTTATTGCTGGACATCGATAACCTGCAGATCAATCCAAACGACCGGATTGGATTAGTCGGCCGTAACGGATGCGGGAAAACAACATTGCTTCAAATCATCAACGGGGAAGTGGTGCCGGAAAAAGGAACGATTATGAAAAATACAAGCAGCGAGCTTCTGCCTCAGCTGAAGCCGACGGACACGACGAAAAGCGGCGGGGAAATCACCCAGGACTATATTCAACAGACGCTTAACCGAAAGGCAGAGCTGCTGCTTGCCGATGAACCGACAACCAATCTGGATACCGATCATATCGAGTGGCTGGAAAAGAAGCTGGGTGAGTGGCAGGGAGCCTTCCTCCTCGTTTCCCACGACCGTACACTTTTGGACGCGCTCTGCTCCACCATCTGGGAAATAGGAGAAGGTAAAGTAACAGTGTATCAGGGAGGATACAGCGCCTATACGGAGCAGAAAAAAATTGAACACCGTCAGGCACAGCTCGCATATGAAAAGTATGAACAGGAAAAAAAGAAACTGAAGGAAGCGGTGAAATCCAAAGAAGAAAAAGCGCAGAGGGCAGTTAAAACCCCGAAAAATGTAAGTGGCTCCGAAGCAAGGATTACCGGAGCGAAGCCGTATTTTGCGAAAAAGCAGAAGAAGCTGCAAAAGACAGCGGCAGCAATGGAAACGCGGCTGGAGAAATTGGAAAAGGTGGAAAAAGTGAAAGAGCTTCCGCCGCTTAAGATGAATCTGCTGAATGAAAGTGCGTTTAAAAAGCGGATTGTTCTGCGGGTGGAGAAGACAGCAGGCAGGATTGGCAGCCGCATTTTATGGGATGAAATAAGCTTTCTATTTCGGGGCGGAGATAAATTAGCGGTTATCGGGCCGAACGGAAGCGGAAAAACGACACTCGTAAAGAAAATTCTACGTCAGGAAGAGGGTATTACTCTGTCACCCTCCGTAAAAACCGGCTACTTCAGTCAAAATTTAAATATATTAGACGAAGAAAAGACCATTTTGGAAAACGTTCAGTCTTCCTCTGCGCAGAATGAAACGCTGATCCGGACCGTGCTCGCAAGAATGCGTTTCTTTAACGAAGAGGTGCATAAGAAGGTGAACGTGTTAAGCGGCGGGGAGAGAGTGAAAACCGCCCTTGCCAAGCTGTTTGTGAGTGACATTAACATGCTGATTCTGGACGAGCCGACGAACTTCCTGGATACGGAGGCACTGGAAGCACTGGAGAAGCTGTTGAAAGATTATGAAGGAAGCATTATTTTTGTTTCCCATGACCGGCAGTTTATCGAAAACATTGCTGATCATATACTGGAAATCCGCCGCGGAAAGATAAAGTTTTTCGAGGGGAACTATAAAGACTATAAGCAGAGTGAGACGAAGGAAAAACGACATACGAAGCAGGATGATTATTTAGTGCTGGAAACGAAAATATCCGAAGTGCTCAGCCGGCTCAGTGTAGAGCCGTCGGAAGCACTGGAAAAAGAATTTCATAAGCTGTTAAAGGAAAAGAGGGAATTAGATAAATAGCATTTTTCTCTTAGTGTGATTCGACCATTGATGTGAAGCTGTACAGCTTCTTGTTTCTAAAAAACTTATAGAAATGAGATTTATTAACCCGTCTGATTGTTCGTGGAGAGCAGCACTGCTTACCCCAAAGGAGACAGGAATAAGGGAGTCTGGCACGCGGACATTCTCCCCGTGTTTTTTCTCGCTTTCATTTGTAAATTAAAGTATTGTTAGTATACAAATGGTGACTTGGGGGAGAACGCATGCAACTTGGATATTTTATGGTCCTGCTTATCGCAGCTTCTTTTTTTATCAGCATATGGATGTTCTTATTCAATCGTGCGGATATAGATCCGCTTTTTTGGAATTTGCTCCTTGCCTGGATTCCAATCGGTTTCGCCTGTGCAGCGCACTGGATTCTGACAACTCCCCGCTCCGTGCAGGGTCGAGGGCTGATTGCCTGTATTTTCGGCACCGGCTGGCTGTTTTTCTTTCCGAATACCGTGTATATATTAACAGATTTCCTCCATCTGTCTGATCTCAATTTTTATTTGTCAGAACCGGAAGACACCATAGGAAGCGGAAATGCTTCCACCCCCTACGCTATGGACGGCCAGTCCTGGAATTCCTTTTTTACGACGGCGTTTACTGCCGGAATCGGACTTGCCATCAGTGTTCTCAGCCTTTATATTATGCACTTTAATGTTCGAAATTATTTTCATACTGTCACCGGCTGGCTGTTCGTTTTGATGGCGCAGGTTTTATGCGGCATCGGCGTCTTTTTAGGCCGTTTCATCCGTTTTAACTCCTGGGACATTTTAAGTGAACCACTGACCATTCTCACCGTAACTGTCGAAAGCATCGACCGGTTCATGATTTATTTCACCGGCGGCTTCACGTTGATCGGGATGTTTTCGTATTTGTTTTTCTATACGGCCACGCAGTTTACTAAATCAAAATAAAAGGGCGGTCTCAAAAGAAGTGTTGAGACGGCCCTGAAAGTACGTATGAAGCCGCGGCCTTCCTTATGGATAAGTCTGCGGTTTTTCGTATTGCGAAAAGAAACTCCGCTCATGCGGAACGATAAAGAGGATGTTTTTCATCTCCTGGCTGCATGAGCGAATTTAAAAACGGCCCGTGCCCATAGAGCGGAACCTAGAAAGAAGCTGGAGGCTTCCTTTACCAAAAACGTTGCGCTGACGAGTGCTACGGTTCTTCCGGACGATCGTGCTTCGCCGCGGTTTGTTCCTCTTTTAAAGACTGCAGCATATATAGAAGCCGGTCGTAGTCATGAGGTGTGAGCGTTTCATAGTGATTAAGCTGGCTGCGCAGAAAATGTACCGTATCATTTTTGGTATGGTTTTCTTTTTTCTCCATAAAATAAGTGGCAATCGAGCCTGTTACCATACCGATGAGGCCGATGCCGAAGACCATCAGCACCATAGCGATCACTCGTCCTGTCGTCGTGACCGGAGCAATGTCTCCGTAACCTACTGTCGTTGCTGTCACAACCGCCCACCAGATGCCGTCCATAAATGTTTCCACCTCTGATTCCAGGAAGGTAATTGGAATAGCCGAAAGGAAAATCAGGATAGCGACAGCGGCAAGGGTTTTGAACAGGCCGTTCGTATGAAGGATAGTATAAAAGGACGTATGTTTCAGCAGCCGGATGAATCTGATAATCCGGAACAGCCGCACGAGCCGGGCAAACTGAAAGGTGGAATCAAGCGGAATGGCGGCAATGAAATCAAATGGGTTGCGCTTGATGAAGTTTATTTTGTCTTTGGTCATAAAGAAGCGTGTGAGCACGTCAGTAAGCAGCACAACCCAGACGAAGTGATCGAGAAAAACAAGGCTGGTGTCATAAAAGACGGTGGAAGCCGACGATAAAATGAGCAGCATTAGGATGACTTCATAGGTAATTAACACCTTCTGTTTCATATACAATCCTCCCTGAGCGTCTGTCCAAAAGTATATAACAAAAAGAGCAGCACGGTGCTGATATTTGTAAATGCCGCGGGATAAGGCAGGGACGTAAAGCTTTATCTTACAGCGGCAGGCGCTTCCTTTACCGCTTTTCCCATTCATTCCCTGCCAATGCTTTTCGATCCTTTCTCTAAATCACCTGCCAGTAATAAAAGATCCACGCGAGCACGGGACCAGCCATAGCAACCAGCGTATAGTGGATTCTTCCCGCCGCGAGCCACTAGGATTGCTCTTGCTTTCATACCTTCAGGCGTTTCTTCGTCTTCCCCGGGAAAATACCGGTCCATGAACTGCCGGGGAATTTCTATGTTTGCGAGATAGCGGCCGCCGCTGTGCGAATCGTTACCTGCTGAACCGGATGAATGTTGACTTGATTCCATTATATTCCTAATACTCCGCGATAAATACAGTTATTTTTTATATAGTTGAACCAATTTCATAAGTACCTGTTGCAGCAAAATATCCGAACATTATCATTAACTTTCATTTCAGACGCACGCTTTCTGCGGGGCTTGTCTTCAACTAATTCTTTCTCGCAAAGCTTCGTCAGAATGGATTCTCAGACTGCGCTGATCCCGACAGAGTTGCCGTCTTACATTCCAATTCTGTATTTTAAATACGAACTATTATTAACTTAGTTCCAGGAACGTGCTTTAAGTTAGTTAATATAACAAATTACGAAATTAGTTCAATTTAAGTGTTATTAGTTTCAGGAAGTAAATCGGTTCAGAGAACGTCCCTTAATGAATTATTGCTGTTTCTGCTGCATCATGGGAAATGAAATACAGCACAAATTCCTTTTATCCAAGTGTTTTTATGGTCATTAAGAAGGGGCAGCTTTTAAAATAAAATTCTTTAAGTTATGTATAATAAGTTAAGGAAGGCAGGTCGAACTAAGCAGTATTTCAAGACATTAAAAATTTTCGACGATAAGGACAGATTATGATAAAAAGATAAATCAATTATCGATACACGGGAGGCCGTATGAACAAATATAAAAAGGATATTCTGGATCACCAGATAAAATCCATAGAATTTGTGAAATCATTGCATTCCATAAGCGAAGATCAATGGAGAACCCCCGTAAAAGAAGGCAAATGGACCATTGCAGAGATCATTGGTCATTTCAAACCCTGGGATGAGTTTGTTATGAAGCACCGCTTACCTTATTTATTCTCGGCTGGCGAACTTCCTAAAGGACCGGATGCTCAAAAAATAAATGTGGAATCAGCCGCTGTCAGCAGAATAAAGAGTAAGCAGGAGACATTGGATACATTTATCATAACGAGAGAAAAGCTTTATGGGGAGCTCCTGCAAATCCCGGATGAATTATGGGAAAGAGAATTTTCTATTGGAACATCTAAACTTAACCTGTATGACTATCTGCGGGGATTAGCTGCACACGACTGTCATCATTTTGAACAGATAAAAAATACCCATCCTTTTTTAAAGCAACTGCACCCTCCTGACAGTTGAAGCCGATCGTTGAATAGAAAACTGGAGGAGGGGCCTGAACGTGCGAATCACCCTGCTGGAGGGCAGGAAGGGAATCGTGTGATTCAAACGACTGCAACGCGGCCGGCAAAATAGTACCGGTGCTGGTTTAAAAGCAGCAGGCAGTTTCCTCAAAGATTTTTTCTCCTGAAAGTCTCCGCGGCAGCGGGGAAACAATAACCCTTTTAAAAAAATTGACATCGAAAAGCACGGCAGCTTTATCTGCCGGCTTTCCTGTTTATGAAAGGAGCTGTCATGTCGTTGATTAGATATTTACATCCGGCTTTCGGAGGGAAACCAAGTAAGGAACAAAGAAAATGGTTTAGTACGTTAGATAACTATGAGAACGGAAAATTTGTCTACCGCCCACCAGCAGAGAGAAAAAGCGCAGCGGAACCGTCTCCCGCGATCACTGCCTCTCATGCTAAAGGTAAAACGAGTCCGTCCGGCCGGCTTCCTGTCAGAAAAATTGACTGGGACAAAATAAACAGTAAAGAAGACAGTCTCGTCTGGCTGGGCCACTCCACTTTTATGCTCACTATTGATAATAAAAAGATGCTTTTTGATCCCATGTTCGGTCCCGCGGCTTCTCCCGTTACCTTTCTGGGACCGAAACGCTACAGTGAAAACATCATGGGGATTATGGACGAAATGCCTGCAATGGATGCTGTCTTCCTGACTCATGACCATTACGACCATCTGGACTATCCGTCCATCACACAGCTGAAAAACAGAGTTGATCATTTTTTCGTACCGTGCGGTGTCAGCAGTCACTTGATTCGATGGGGTGTCGCAGCAGAAAAAATTACCGAACTGAACTGGTGGGTTGAAGCAGAGTTCCAGGGGTTGACGATCGCTTTAACGCCGTCCAGACATTTTTCGGGGAGAGGAGTGCTGAACCGGAATACAACCTTGTGGGGCGGCTGGGTGATTCTCGGGAAACAGACGCGCTTCTATAACAGCGGTGACGGCGGATACGGCGGGCACTTCAAGGAAATTGGCGACAAATACGGCCCGTTTGATATCACTATAATCGAGGGCGGTCAGTACAATAAGCACTGGGCCTGGGCTCATATGTTTCCTGAGCAGGCGGTGCAGGCCCATATAGATATAAAAGGCAGAACGATGCTTCTGGCGCACTGGGGTGCCTTTACTCTCTCCAGGCATGGGTGGTCGGAACCGATCGAACGGGCATTAAAAGAAGCAGAGGAAAAGAACATTCATCTTATCGCTCCCCGGATCGGTGAAACAGTGCAAATGAACGGGAGGTTAACGGCTCCTGCGTCGCCCTGGTGGGAGGAAGTGGACTAAAAATGCGGGCGCACGGCCCGGCTTGTTCAGAGCTTTAAGAAGGGGATTTTGTAATCACCACGGTGTGCCGGGGAAAGCTCAGTCCTCAGGCAGGCGGTGAATCATCCCCGCCCCAGAGCCCCCGGAAAACATTTCCGGGGGCTTTTCCACAGTCTGTGGGAGAACCCCTGAACGACGAGCTTCTGTAAATGCCGGGACTGCGGTTTTGACAGAAGGAACGACCGGAGAGGATAATAGGAACGGTATATTAAGCAAAGCCGGCAGCGGAATTTCAGCGGGGACTGCCCGGGATGAAAAGGTATGGAGCAGTTTATTCCACAGCGCCCGTGGCCCCCGGAAGTTCAGACCGAAAAACAGAAAATAATTTCCATTAATAAACAGCATTTCAGAGAGGAGGGAAAGCCCATGAACAAACCCGTCGTGATTATCGGAGCCGGCTTAAGCGGCCTGCGCGCGGCGTCGCTGCTCGCTGCCAAGGGGATAAAATGCCAGGTTCTCGAGGCCAGAGACAGAGTTGGAGGAAGGGTTTTGAGCCGTTCTGATCCAGCCAGACCGGATCTTGGGACATTCGACCTTGGCCCGACATGGTTCTGGCCGCAGTATGAGCGCTCCATAACGAGCCTGGTTCATGAACTGAATGTAAAAACGTTCGCTCAGTATACGAAAGGAGCGATGCTTTCCGAACGATTTGCAGGTAGAGTGCCGGAGCGTTTTATGCTGTCGGAAAGTGCCGTGGAAACATCGATGCGGATCGAAGGAGGGATGCAGTCGCTGATTGAAGCCGTAGCAGATACGATTCCCCCGGGCATCGTGGAGCTTAATACGCACGTTACCGCCGTCCGGCTCGATGAAGCAGGGGCTGTCACGGTAGAAGCAGAAGGTGCGGACGGACAGATGAAAACAGTGTCAGCCGGTGCGGTGATTCTCGCCCTGCCGCCCCGGGTTGCGGCGCGTCATCTGGCCTTTTCTCCTTCCCTTCCTACGGAGATGATTGCTGACCTTTTAAGCAAACCTGCCTGGATGGCGGGGCAGGCCAAGGTGGTTGCCGTCTATGACCGTCCTTTCTGGAGGGAATCCGGCCTTTCCGGATTTGCAGCCAGCTGGGTCGGCCCTCTGCAGGAAATTCACGATGCTTCTCCTCAAACAGGCGCCGGTGCTTTATTTGGGTTCTTCGGCATGCCGGCAGAAACACGCCGGGATCTGGGGGAGGAGCAGGTTTTGAAACTGGCATCCGAACAACTGAGCAGACTTTTCGGCACGCCCGCTGAAAACATGCAGGCGCTTCTTTATAAAGACTGGGCCACTGACGCGGAAACAGCCGTGGAGGAAGATCTGGAACCGCTTCGGGATTTCCCGGTTTACGGCCGGCCGCCGGCATCGGATGTATGGAAAAAGAAGCTCCTGTTTGCAGGAACGGAGGCGGATGCCCAATCCGGGGGGCATCTCGAAGGCGCTCTCCTTGCAGCGGAACAGGCCGTTTTTGAAGTGACCCGTAAAAAGGAGGAAAAAAGATGAATAAACCGGTCGTTATCGTCGGTGCAGGGTTGAGCGGTCTGCGTGCAGCTTCCCTGCTTATGGAACAGGGCATCCCCTTTCGGATTCTCGAGGCAAGAGACCGAATCGGCGGCAGGGTGTTGAGTACCCCGGTTCCGGACAGGCCGGATCTGGGCAGGTTCGATCTGGGGCCAACCTGGTTCTGGGCGCAGTATGAGAAGCGGATAGCCTCTCTCGTGGAAGAGCTGCAGTTACCAACGTTTGTCCAGCATAACGACGGAGCTATGCTCGTGGAGCGGTTCCAGATCAAGCCGCCGGAGCGGGCTGTACTGCAGGAAAACATGGAGGAAAGGGGCGTCCGGTTCACGGGAGGAGTGCAGTCGCTTATGGAGGCGCTCGCAGAGAAGATTGCTCCGGAAGCGATAGAGCTGGAAACACGTGTCAAAAGCATCCGGCTGGATGAAAAGGCGGAAGCAGTAGTGGAAGCAGAGCGGGCAGACGGGACGGCGGAAAGCCTTCCGGCAGCTGCGGTCATTCTGGCCCTGCCGCCCCGCCTCGCAGCGCATCATATCCATTTTTCTCCACCGCTCCCCGGGAATATTCTATCCGACATGACGGAAAAACCGACGTGGATGGCCTCCCAGGCGAAAGCCGTTGCCGTGTATGACCGTCCTTTCTGGAGAGAAGCAGGGCTTTCCGGCCTGGTAATAAGTTCTGTCGGTCCCATGGAGGAGATCTATGACGCATCTCCGGCAGACGGAGGAGGGGCCTTATTCGGTTTCTTCGGCCTTCCTTCAGCAGTTCGTCAACAGCTCGGAGAGGAGAAAGTAGTCGAGCTGGCAGCCGAACAGCTGATCAAGCTCTTTGGGAAAGAAGCAGAAAATCCGCGCGCCATCCTTTATAAAGACTGGGCGGGTGATTCCGAAACCGCAGTGGAGGAAGACGCCGGGCCTTTTAAGAATTACAAAAGCTACGGCCCGCTGCCGTCAGCGGGGATCTGGGAAAAGAAACTCGTTTTTGCCGGTACAGAAACAAATGCCGAGTACAGCGGACATCTGGAAGGAGCGCTTCGGTCAGCGGAAGCGGCGGTGATCAAAATAACCGGTGCAAACAGCCGATAAGCCGAAAACTGATGTACAGCAGAACATCGAAAAGACCTTCTTTTACAAACGAGCCCTCCTCCCGGTTTTCGGAAGGAGGGCCTGCTTATAAGAAGCACGAAACTTCCTCGTTTAATCTATTTTTATATTCATTCTTTCTCCTGATCCTCTTTAAACGACCTGCCAGAAATAAAAGATCCAGGAGAGCACGAGGCCAGCCAGAGCAAAAAGGGTATAGTGAATTCTTCCCGGCACGCGCCAGTAGGATTTCCACCAGGCCAATATGGAAAAGACGGCAGCGGCAAGGGCGGAGAGGACGATCACATAGGAAACAACAGTATCAAGCAGCTGCGCCCACCGTGGAGGCGGGGCATAAGCGGATTTCGGCAGGGCGTATACCGGATCCGGTGCACTTTCCGTAAGAAACTGGATAAGGAAAGCGATGGTGAACAGGCCGAGCACGACCGCTGTTCTTTTGGCCCAGACGGCACCCGGCTTTTTTGCAGGTCCCGTTTTCCTGCGAAGTTTTAAAATTCCTGCTTTTACGCCCCAGTACAGGAAGCTTCCGATAAGGAAAACAACAGAAATGACCAAAGCGGCAACGGTGAAAGCGGACGTTTCATACCAGGCGGCTTTCGAGTAGCTCACCGGTCCGTTCGTCAGAAGCATCGTTTTTCCAAGGGGATCCGTGGAGAAGACGATCGTCCGAAAATCCTCGCCGTAGCTCTGCGTACTGCTCGCCCTTACCATTTCGTATACGCCGGGCTCCACTTCTGTGAACGGATTCGTTTCTTCGGCATGCGTGACGGTTAAAAAACCGTCCTCCTCGGTATCAACACGGACGACCCCGACGAGAATGCTTAACAGCTTATCTGTTGTCGTAAAAGCGCGCCGGTTTTGATGGTATTCCCCGGTAAACGCACCGGCTCTTTCTGCCATCCCTTCAGGCGCTTCGGCGTCAGCAGCTTCTTCCTCTCCGCCGGGAAAGTACCGGTCCATGAACTGCTGGGGAATTTCTATATTCGCAAGGTAGCTGCCGCCGCTGTGGGAAATGAAAAAGCCCATTTCTTCCTCCGGTACGAGATACATCCCTGTATTGAAAAGCATCGTTCCACCAGGATGGTGAAAGACGTCCCGCCCGTTAATCGCCGTTTTTATAAAGCCGTGGGCGGTGTTGTCGAGACGGGGGTCGACCGTATACTGCTCCGCGAACATGCCGTTTACCGTCTCCTCCGCTAAAATCCTTTCCCCGTCAACCGCTCCTTCCTGCAGGTAGGCAAGCATGAACCGGGCCATGTCCGAAGCACTGCTGCTCATGCTTCCGGCAGGCTCCGGCATAAACTCAAACTCTCCTTCCAGAAACCCGCCGTCCACATACCGGTAAGCACCGGCCATGTTCTCCGCGATATCGGGTGGAAGCGGCTGGCGGAACGAACTGTTTTCCATGCCGAGCGGAGCGTAAATATTCTCTTCCACATACTCGGAATACGGCATGCCGGAAACGACTTCCACAATATAACCGGCAAGGGCGGCTCCGTAATTGGAGTAGGCCGGTACTTCGCCGGGAGGGAAGACCCTTGCCGGCTTTTCTTCCCGGACGTACTGGTCGAGAGGAGGCAGCTCTTCTTCGGAGAGGGCAAACAGCCCGGTCAGTTTATCTTCAAAACCGGGCGTATGCGACATAAGATGCCTTAACGTAATCGGCTCTGCTTCTGTCTGATTCTCTCCATACTCCAGATAGGAAGGGATCTCGAAGTCCAGGTATTCATTCACGTCCGTATCGAGGTCCAGCTCTCCTGCTTCCACGAGCTGCATGACGGCGGTCCACGTAAACAGTTTGCCGGTGGAGCCGATCCGAAACAGCGTGGTCTCCGCATCGACAGGTGTTTCCTGTTCTATGTCCTCCAGCCCGTATCCCTTCGCTAAAACAACTTCTCCATCCGCTACGACAGAGAGGGTGAGGTTTGCGATGTCCCACTCCTCCATCTGTTCTTCTACAACGTCATCCAAAAACGGTTCGACATCTGCTGCATCCATTAAGGGTGACGAAGCTGCGGCTGGCTGAATATTGATGCCGGAAAGCAGAACCAAGCATACAAGGAAGCAGATACTGAGCTTTCCCACTAGGTTCACTCCTCTCTTATTCTGCGGCAGGGGGATAAAGGAAGGGGCAGTGATTCTTATTTACATTATATTCCTGATCCTGCTCGATAAAAACAATTATTTTCTTGAACTGCAAAAGTTTTTCAAAGACCCTCCTGGATATTACAATATTTTCTATAATATAGGGATGACCCCAGTTCCTCATGCTATACTGGAATCAAAAACGAAAAGCGCAGGTTTCTTTTTTACATAAAAACTGTAATTGCTCACGAACCCTGGAGGATAAAGGCGGCCTAAACAGATATGTATGGATTTATAGTAAATAAAACCGCAGGAAGCGGAAAAGGGCATAACATATGGAAGAAAACAGAAAAGGAACTAAAGAGGAAAAAGGTACCTTACATCGTTGCTTTTACAAAAGAACCAAACGATGCCGGAAGACTCACGGATGACCTGCTGAACAGCAGCGTGAAAATAGTGGTAGCAGTCGGCGGAGACGGGACGGTTAATGAAGCAGCAGCTGCCCTCGTACATAAAGGCATTCCTTTAGGGATAATACCGGCAGGATCAGGCAATGATTTTGCCCGAAGCCTTGGCATTACAGGGAATACGCAACAAGCCCTTTTTCGTATCTTTAAAAATAATCCTAAAAAAATAGACGTCCTTCAAACAGGAGACCGCTGCGGCTTAACGGTAACCGGAATTGGTTTTGACGGAAAAGTGGCAGAAACAGCCAATGAATCTCCGTACAAAAAATGGTTCAACATGTTCGGTCTGGGCCGGCTCTCTTATACTGTCAGCGTGTTACAAGTTTTAAAATCATTTAAACCGGTAAACGTGACGCTGACGATTGACGGCAGACAACGGGTGTTTACCGATGTATGGCTTACGGCAGTGGCAAACGCCCCTAACTACGGCGGCAACATTCTTATCTGCCCTGAAGCAGTGAATAACGACGGCTGCCTCGACATCTGCGTGCTGCACGGCAGAAATAAATGGCCTCTCATCCGGCAGATTCCAAAAATTTATAGGGGAAAACACACGTCAAATGAAAATATAAGCTTTTTTAGAGGAACGAATGTGGATGTTCACTCCGTTATTCCATTCCTCGTTCAAAGTGACGGAGAACTCATAGGAGAAACCCCGGTGAGGGTACAGATAATAAAGGAGGCTCTCACTGTACTGTGAGAGCCTCTTCGTGTGCAGAGAAGGCTGAAGAACCGGATATGTAAAGTTCGGGAGCCGTTCATTTGAAGCTGGTTTCTTAAAAAGTTACTAAAAGATAACTGATGCAAATGCAAAAAATCACCTTTTTCTCCTATACGGTGGTGAAGCGGAAAGTTGTGAAAATCCTGATAAACGATAACCGCCCTGGAAAAATGCCGGGGCGGTTACGTGTATAAAAAAGCTTTGAAACCGGCCTTAGTGATATCGAAGTACTCGAGTCATCATCTCCTGACAATTAATATACAAATTTACCCATTAAAACGAACGGAAATACACTTTATACTGGATAATTAAGGTATAATACAGAGAAAATGAGAATAGAGAAGAGGGAGTTTATGGGTGATGAGAAAACAGAAAAGAAAAAGAAGCACCTGCTTAAGTGGGCAGAGGTAATCCGAACTTACTGTGAAATAAACGCTATCCCACATACCTATGTGGTAGAATCCAGCTTTCCGGAAGCCGGTTTTTCCGTGCGATTTTATTCAGCTGTAAACACCGGGGAAATTGTTACTTTCAAAATTGCCGACTCTGATTTGTTCTACGAAGAAGGCGAAAAAGAAGAAAAAATGCAGGAAGTATTAAGAAGTGTATTTATCCATAACAAAATACTATTTGAAGAGTATAAACAGGTTACGGTAGACAGTTACGCAGTGAAAACAGAACTCATATTTGACGACAGCAGACGTATTATCAAGCTGATGAGTGACGGAAAAAGTATCGTCAGTTATCTGAAATTAAATACCGGCCTTACATTCATTGAAGTGGAAAGAGCCTGGTACAACAAAATTTTTGGATTTCGAAGCCGAAGCAAAATAAAAATGGCTGCAGCTTCTGCCGCTTATATGCTTATGCTCGGATCCTGTGCTTCCCTATTTATAGGAGGGGACACGGAGGAAGAAATCGCAGCCGAAGAAAGTAATCAGGCTGTTCACGAGGAAAATATAGAAGAATCTCAGAAAGATGAAGACAGTTCAACTAATGAAGAACCGGATAACGAGGAAGTAAATGATACGGAGAACAGCAGCGAAGAAAAGGCAGAACAAGCAGTAAACGAAGAGGAAGAAATGAACACCGTGGCGGATGAAGAAGAAAATGAAATTGCCGCAAATGAAGAAGATATATTTAATCCAGAAATAACAGCTGATTTTACTACGGATATAGACGAACCAGAATCAGACATCAGCGAAGAAAATTATAAGAAATATAACGATGTCATGGATTATCTTGCGGCATATCCAGATAAATCGGAAGAAGTTCTATTCGGGGAATTGGCTGGTGAGTACGGGGAATCGGTCGATGAATTAAGGGAGTTTATGAGTTCCCATATGGATGCTGCGATTGCTTATGACGTTGGCCGATCGACAAATGAGGTGTCGATAGAAGAAAGCGATGTTAAAAGCACGATAAAAGCATTCTTTTATGAAAATGTTCAGGAACCTTCTTTATTGGATATCAATGAAAATCAAGCAGATGTACAGATTACAAATTTAAGAACATTATCTGAAGGGGAATTTGAATACGCTGGTGAAAAATTCGATTATATTTTAAAGACGGAATACACGGGAGACTTTCAGCAAGTTAGTGTATTTCAGTTGAAAGTGAATGGGGTAAATATAGATTTGGATTAGAAAACGACCAAAGGGGCATTAAAATATTAAAGATAGTACCCTTATTATCGGTTGAGAAGAGTAGTAGATACTACTTAAAAACTTACGAAAGCTAGAAATAGGTTAAAGGAGCTTTTCAAAAATGAGCGTTCCAGATTATCAGAAGTTTATGCTTCCGTTATTGAAATGTTTAACAGACGGAGAGGTCCATAGTTTAAGAGAAATATACGACACATTAGCTGAGCAGTTTCAGCTGACTGAAGAAGACCTGACAGAAGTACTGCCAAGCGGGAAGCAGTCCAAATTTAAAAACCGAGTAGGGTGGGCTAGGACTTATTTGAAGAAAGCAGGATTATTACAAACGATAAACCGGGGGGAGTTTCAAATAACTGATACTGGATTAGAAGTCCTTAGTAATAATCCTGCTGGAATCAACTCGAAATATTTAGAACGATTTTCGTCTTTTTTAGAATTTAAAAATAAAAGCCAAAAGTCATTAAGCAATAAAGAGGCAATAGAACCAGAGGAAGAGTCCGTGAAAACACCTAAAGAAATTCTGAATCCAGCTATTTAGAATTAAGAAGTAATTTATCGGAAGAGCTACTTGATATGATTAGAAGCTGTTCTCCGGCTTTCTTTGAGGAGCTAGTAGTCGACCTGCTCGTAGCTATGGGGTATGGCGGTTCAAGAACAGATGCAGCGCAAGTGCTGAGGAAGAGCGGAGATGAAGGGATCGACGGAATTATTAAAGAAGATAAACTCGGTTTAGACATACTGTATATTCAGGCGAAAAGATGGCAGGGCTCTGTAGGCCGTCCATCTATTCAAACGTTTGCAGGAAGCCTGGAAGGCAAGCGCACAAAAAAAGGAATCTTTATTACAACTTCCGCGTATACACCTGGAGCGTTGGAATACGTAAAAAATATTGAGAAAAAGATTATTCTAATAGACGGAGAATATTTGGCAGAACTAATGATTGATTACAATATCGGCGTATCTATGCAGGAAGAATATGTGATCAAGAATATTGATCATGATTATTTTATTGAAAGTTAACGTAAAAGAGCATTGAAAATACTCAGCAGTGGATTTCCATTCGTAGCTTGAGCTTTCTTAAAGCCAGCTTCTCCACCTGATACACCCTCTGTAAAGATATATTCAAAGCTTCACTCACTTCCAATCTCGACAAATTGCCCTCGCCAATAAAGCCATACAGGAGCGTGATTACACGCTGCTCCTGTATGGTTAATTTGTTTATCGCCTGATGCAGGGAGCGGTACTGCTCCGTTTTCTCCAACGTATAATAAGGATCTGTTTCATCGTTCAGCAGCAAGTACAACCTTTTAGGTTTACATAGGCGTTTCATCATAACTTTTTGCGCAGGATTACTTCAAATTCTTTATGTACTTCAAGCGCATCCAGCCCAATACTCTGACAGATCATACGGAATTCAATAAGATCGATCCTTCTTTCGCATCTCTCATACTTGCTTACATAAGCCTGTTTCTGTCCGAGCCGTTCTGCCAAGTCTTCCTGCGTAAGTTCGGCAGCTATTCGTTTTTCTTTAAGCAGCTGAATAACCATCTCGTATTCTTTCCTATGTATAGTTTTCATTTTTTCATCCTTTAGCCTTGTCTTACTCTTAACTAAAGCAAAGGAGAATAAATATACCAAAATCGAATATTTCATGGGACTATAGTCAATTAAGTTGGAATACAAATAAGTTTCACCTTTTAATTCCCGTGATTATTTTTTTATCATATCTTGCATCAAAGAACAAATGTTCTTATGATAAGAGAGAAGCTCTGTAAAAAAGGGGAGAAGGGGAATGTTCACAGATCGGGAGCGGAAGATGGCGACGATCATTTACAACTTATATAAAGCAAAGCAAAAACATACTATGATAGCGGATTTAGAGAAGTATATGCTGCTGCCGGAATCAGATATTAAAGAATCTATCCAGAAATTAAAGGGAAAGAAGCAGGTCGTGGAAATTTATCCTGGCTGTTACGTTACTTCTAAGTTTGTGGATCATTACCGGCATAAGCGAACTTTTAATAAATAAATTTTTGCGGAAAGAATCTTAAGGTTATTTTAGGAGTGGTATATTTCATCTCTATGACTATCTATTCAGTGCCTTTAGATGGAAAAAATTCATTAAGTAGAGCAGCTGATTATGTGTTGTATGCTTACAATCACACTTACTCTGCATAAAAAAGCTTTCGATACATGCAAGCATTTACTGGAGGAAGTAAGCTTTATTAGCATAGAGCGCTCGTATACTGATAAACTTAAAGGAAACACGATAATTCGTTTATATTCTTTGAAAGAAGAGTTTTAAACGACTAAATTTCATCATACATAAGGGGTATTGCAAACATGGGAGCAGAATTAAATCAAAAACTATTCAGTGCGGCGGATAATCTCCGCAGCAAGATGGATGCATCTGAATACAAAAATTACTTATTAGGATTAATATTTTATAAACACTTATCCGACAAGCTATTAATTAAGGTAGTAGAGTTGGCAGATGAATCGTTGGACACGTATTCCACACCAGAGAAACAGACAGAGCTTTATCAAGAACTATTGGCTGATGAGGAGACACAAGAAGATCTTATCGCAACGGTGGTTGATACGTTAGGGTATGCTATTGAACCACGCTATTTGTTCAATGTATTAGCCGATCAGGCGAAACAAAATATCTTTCAATTAAACGATCTAAATAAGGCGTTCATGCAGCTTTCCACGAATTACGAGGCATTTAGTGGCTTGTTTGACGATGTCGATTTACAGTCCAAAAAATTAGGATCCGACGATCAGCAGCGTAATGTGACCATTACGGATGTGTTAAAGAAGTTAAACGATGTCGATCTCATTGGGTATGAAGGGGATGTCATTGGGGATGCGTACGAGTTTTTAATTGGGCAGTTTGCATCGGAAGCAGGGAAGAAAGCCGGAGAGTTTTATACCCCTCATATGGTATCGGACATGATGTCGCAGATCGTTCCCATTGGGCAGGAAGATAAAAAATGGTTTAGTGTGTTTGACCCAACGATGGGATCGGGGTCGTTGATGCTGAACGTACGGAATTATCTTCACCACCCGGATAAAGTAAAGTATCACGGGCAGGAACGGAATACGACAACCTTCAACCTAGCGAAGATGAACCTGATTTTGCATGGCGTCGACCCGGAAGAAATGAGAGTCCGTAACGGGGATACGTTAAACAAAGACTGGCCAACGGATGAACCGTACACGTTTGATTCGGTCGTGATGAATCCTCCGTATTCCGCAAAATGGTCGGCAGACGATACATTTCTGGATGACTCTCGTTTCAATCGTTACGGGAAACTCGCACCAAAATCAAAAGCTGACTTTGCTTTTCTTTTACACGGTTACTATCACTTAAAAGAAACCGGTACGATGGCGATAGTTTTGCCGCACGGGATTCTATTCCGGGGTAATGCAGAAGGTGTCATTCGTAAAAAGTTGCTAGAAGATGGCAGTGT
The DNA here is from genome assembly GCF_008014775.2 of Alkalicoccus halolimnae. GTDB lineage: Bacteria > Bacillota > Bacilli > Bacillales > Salisediminibacteriaceae > Alkalicoccus > Alkalicoccus halolimnae. The sequence goes on from NZ_CP144914.1 coordinate 478,349, forward strand.
TTACGCTGTGATTGGCATGCCTCCGAATTTATTTTTTGGAACCTCCATTCCAACGGCGGTGCTTATCTTAAAGAAAAATAGAAGGACCCGTGACGTACTCTTTATTGATGCCAGTCACGAATTTGTGAAGGGGAAAAATCAAAATAAGTTGTCGAAAGAGAACGTGGAGAAAGTTGTCGAAACGTATACCAAGCGAGAGAGCGTAGAGAAATATGCACACCTCGCGACGTTTGAGGAAATCAAGGAGAACGACTATAACTTAAATATTCCAAGATACGTCGATACCTTCGAAGAAGAAGAGTCGGTGGATATGAAAACGGTTGGGAATGAAATGGAAAAGATTCAACAGAGCAAAAAAGATCTGCAAAAGACCATGTTCGAAGATATCTCTTCTCTACAGTATAGCGAAGAAGATGCAGAATGGATTCAAGGGGCGTTAGAGGTGTTTAGTTATGAAAAGTAATAATGTTCCTGAAGTTCGGTTTGAGGGGTTTAGTGATGAGTGGGATCAAAGGGAATTAGGAGATGTATCGGTTAAAGTTACTGAAAAAAATAAGGATAAAAAATACTCAGAAACTCTAACGAATTCAGCGGAGTTTGGAATTATTAGTCAAGGGGATTATTTTGATAAGAAAATATCAAATGATGCCAATATTGATGGATATTACGTCGTATCCCCAAACGATTTCGTTTATAATCCGAGAATATCTAGTCATGCTCCAGTTGGGCCAATAAAGCGAAACAAGCTAAACCGAACAGGTGTAATGTCACCATTATATTATGTTTTTTCTGTTCACGGTTTAGACGAGGTTTATCTTGAGAAATATTTTGAAACTGTTAACTGGCATAAATTCATGAAGTTAAATGGTGATTCAGGAGCCCGATCGGATCGTTTTGCAATTAAAGATACTATTTTTAAAATGATGCCAATTCCCAATCCAAATATTGAAGAACAACAAAAAATCGGCCAATTCTTCAAACAACTCGACGATCGCATTTCCCTTCAGCAACGACAAATCGAATTATTAAAAGAGAGCAAACAAGGCTTTTTGCAGAAGATGTTCCCGAAGGATGGCGAACGAGTACCGGAGGTTCGGTTTGATGGATTTCATGGGGATTGGTCTCTAATAATGATTGGAGATGTTGCAGAAATCGTGGGAGGGGGCACTCCAAATACAACAATAGATGAATATTGGAATGGCAATGTTAACTGGTTTTCGCCTGCCGAAATAGGTGAACAACGATTTCTGAAGACAAGTCGTAAAAAAATAACAGATTTAGGCTTACAAAAAAGTTCAGCTAAACTTTTGCCTGTTGGAACGATATTATTTACGTCTCGTGCAGGAATTGGGAATACAGCTATCTTGGTCGAACCAGCTTCAACCAATCAGGGATTTCAATCAATTGTCCCTAAGCAAGGAGAACTTGATACTTATTTCATCTATTCAATGTCAGGTAGACTCAAGAAATACGGCGAGATTAACGGTGCCGGTTCAACTTTCACAGAAATATCAGGTAAGCAATTAGCAAAGATGAAAATGCATATCCCAAATATCGAAGAACAACAAAAAATTGGCGAATTCTTCAAACAGCTCGATGACAATATCGCTCTACATGAAAAAGAACTGGAACTATTAAAAGAGACGAAAAAAGGATTCTTACAGAAAATGTTCGTTTAGGAGTTGACTCTATGCGCAAGCTTTCTCATCGTTCGGAGGCTGAAATTGAAGAGCACTTGATAGAAGTATTAGGGGAAGGGCATAACCAGTGGACGTTTCGAAGTGACCTGAAATCGGAAGACGACCTATGGAAAAACCTCCGTCAAAAGATTACCCAGAACAATTTATCGGAGCTTGGGGACCAGCCGTTAACCGATAAAGAGTTTCAGGCCGTTAAAACCGAACTGCTTATGCGTACACAAACCCCGTTTGAGGCGGCGAAATGGTTGAAAGGGGAGAACGGGATCGCCCGCATTACAATTGAACGGGAAGACCCTCGTCTTGGTTTCGTTTCTTTAGTCCTTTATTCTAACCAGGACATCGGCGGGGGAATTTCCAGCTATGAAATCGTCCATCAAATCGCTAAGAAAAAGGAACATAGCGAAGGGCGGGATAGACGCTTTGATGTAACACTGTTAATTAACGGGCTGCCGATCGTCCAGATTGAATTGAAAAAAGTCACCGCCAAAGACGGGGTCTATCAAGCCTTTCATCAAATTAAGAAATACACCGAAGAAGGGATGTTTCGAAACAACATCTTTTCGACCCTTCAGTTATTCGTTGTCTCCAATGAGCAGACGACCCGTTATTTCGCCAATGCGATGTCGAAAAACATGCATCGAAAGCTGATGTTCAGCTGGCGTACGAAAGACAATAAAAAAGTGGAAAACCTCTACGAATTTTGTAAGCAGGCGTTAAACATTCCCGATGCGCACCGGTTGATCGCTCACTATACGATCGTCAGTGAAGACCAGGACAATAAAACCTTAATGGTTCTTCAGCCGTATCAGGTGCATGCGATTGAAGCCTTGTTTACAGCAGCGAATAAACATCAGTCGGGGTACGTGTGGCACGCGACTGGTTCCGGGAAAACGTTAACGAGCTTTGTTTCCACAAAACTGTTAGCTAAAAAATCGGGCATCGACCGTACGATTATGCTTGTCGATCGGAAGGACTTGGATAACCAGACGACAAGTGAATTCACGAAGTTTGCCTCGGAATTTAATACCGGAAATTCAAGCGGGACTACTCCCGCCAACAGTTTAGTCGTAGGCACGGGAAGTTCCAAAGAATTAAGCAAAACGCTTCTGGCGGATGCCAATTCCAATGTCGTCATTGTTACGACCCGTCAAAAGCTCGATGCGGCTTTAAAGTACGCGAAATTGACCGAAGAGCAAAAAGGAACGAACCGGTACCAAAAGCTGATGGGGCAGCATATCGTCTTTATCGTCGATGAATGCCACCGGGCGTTAAGTGCGGAGAATATGGAAGAAACGAAAGCATTCTTTCCTAACTCTACGTGGTTTGGATTTACCGGCACGCCTATTTTTGAAGAAAACAAAAAGCAAGCGAAAGGCAAGCTGGCAAGGACGACGCGTGATCAATACGGGGACCGTCTACATACATACACCATTAAAAACGCCTTGGAAGACGGCGCAGTACTGGGTTTTCAAGTGGAACACGAAACGACGATTGAACCGACCTCTGTGGATAATATGATTTATCATCAATTACAAAACAGCGAAAAGCACACCGATCTCCCTTCGGAGGCGATCAATAAAGAGATTGATAAAATGACAGGCATCGAAAAAGAAAGGTACATCGACAAAAGTACGTATGAACAGGACGAGCACATTGATCAAGTTATTAAGAAAATCTTGCGTCCGGATAATGCGTATACTAAATTTGATTTTAAGAACGGTAAACCCACGAAATCCGCTATCTTAACGACAAGTTCCATCGCCATGGCCAAGCGCTATTACCATGCGATCAAAGCGATGAGGCAAGAAGATGATTGGATGGACCACGTTTTTCCTGACCGGCCGATCCGAAAAGGCCGCACGATGGACGATCCGGACTTCCCGAGAATTGCGATTACGTATTCGTTGGATGAAAATACAGAGAATGCCTTCGAGCAGCAGGAAGAAATGCAAGCGATCATCGAAGACTACAATCAGTATTACCAAACCGCCTGGACGCTAGCCGACCTTGAACGGTATAACGGTGACATCAATAACCGCCTGGCAAGAAAACGGGCAGAGTTTCAACAAATGGGGCGCCAAGTAGATTTGGTAATAGTCGTCGACCGGTTATTGACCGGATTTGACGCGCCAACGATTCAAACGTTATTTGTGGATCGGAACCTGGAATACGCCGGATTGATTCAAGCCTTCTCCCGTACCAATCGCACCTATCCGGATAAAACGAAAGGAATGATTGTCACCTTCCGCAAGCCGTTTACGATGGAGGAAAACGTACAGAAAGCGACCAAGCTGTATTCGGAAGTAAAAGAAGAGTCTGGCTTGATTTACCCGACCTATAAGGAAGCCAAAAAACGATTTAACAAGGCCCACGAATCGTTTTCCGAGGTCACCGACAAGGAAGGGGACGTAGATGAGCACACTCCATTGGAAACACGGGTGAAGTATGTCAAAGCGTTTCAGGAGCTGAAAAATGCTTACGAAGCCTTAGTGACCTACGACAGCTATAACAATGATATGTACACTTCCCCAACCTTACAGGAACAAGTGAGCACATTGGAAGAAGAAGCAGGGGTATATGAAACCGTAAAAGGTTCCCTCGTGGAATTGGATAGGGAAGACGAACCTGGGGATGACACTAATTTTTCCGACTTAACCTTCTACAGTGATTCAACAACCAAGCTGTATGATATCGATTCAAGCTATATTGATCAGTTATTAGGTACGTACCAGGCAAATAATCCAGATGTGCGGGAAGAAATTGAAAATGCCTTAAAGAAATTAAATAAGGCCGAAATTGTAAAAGACGTGTACCGAAACATATTAAATGCGATGGACGAAAAAGAGGTCGAAGAAAATGAAGACGTCTTTGCCGTGAAGCGCCGCTTCTTTACAGAGAAAAAATACCAAATTGTCGAGTCATTCAGTATCTCCTGGTGTGTCTCCAACAAGGAACTCCATGCTTCTGCGATCCAATACATGATCGGAATGGACAGTATTCCTAACATGAAAAGCATCATCGAAAGCAAGGATTACGAAGCCTTTAAAGGGCATCATCCGAACGTGAAGCCGTTTAGTTATCCTCAAATGATGAAAAGAGAATGGCAAAAGGTGCTGGATGAACAAATTGTGCCGTTGGATGATGAATTGCGGTAACAAAAATTCTATAATAGGAGGAGAGGTGATGAGATTGGGAATCTTATCACCTCTTTTTGGGATCTGTAATGATATTTGAGGTCTACACATTATGAATATAAAAAGTACGAGGACTTACTATTCCTTTATACTCGAATTTTTAAGATCATGAGAAAGGAGTGGAGAGAGGGGTATCCTTGCATTATATCTGCCGTCCATTGGGTGAGGGATAAAATGTCATATTACCCAAATGTGTACAGAAAGAACGAGCCATTTAAATAAATGTATAAATGCCAAGTGACACTAAACCTGTTCTTCTTGCTAGACTAAACCGAGTCGGGTTCACGATGACTAGACTTCAAATATTGATTACTAAAGTGTGTTTTACTTAACAACATTTATTTATTGTTTATAAGGGAGATAGTAGATGGGCGTTAATTGAATAAGAGTAGTAAGGAATTGAATGAGGGACTTTTTATAAGTTATCTTGAGTTTATATGTTCATTAAAAATAATAAGCTTTTCTACCAAAGCACAAAATTTTTCCATTTCAGGCTGGACATTTGTAATAGGAGTAGTTCTTCCATGATATTTTCTTGAGGAAGGAGATAGGAGAACATCACAGTTTAGGCCTGCCATTCTCGTACCGTATTTTCCAGAAGAGCCGATAGGAATGTTTGGTGCCAATCCCTTAACTTCTGTAATAGGTAAACTCTTCACTTGTTCTTTAAAGTCTCCTTTTATACTTAACCTTGTCCAAAAATTACTATAGCCAGGATCATATAAAAGAATTTGTTTATTAGTTAAATATAAAGTGCCAGAAGCTTCAGTATCGAATAAATTTTCTCGAGGATCCATTTCCATCCAGTCAACATCTTGTAACTTGAAGTAACACTCTTCTTCTTTATTTAAATAAAATTGACCTCTAACTCCTAAATTAATAGATTCATCAATTGGAGTTAAATTTAATACTTCTTTTGCCATTTTTTTATCATCAAATATATGAGGGGGCTCAATTGGAGAAGAGTTTTCTTGCTTTAGACCGCAGTAAGAACAAAATTTAGCTTGTTCATTTAATGTTTCTCCACATTTTGTACAATATTTACTCATAATATTCACCCTCCTTTATCTAAATTACAGAGTCTAAACACTTAACTATATGCTTAGAGAATACCATATTAATTAGAAAAATACACCAATATTTATGGTAATATAATACAACAAGGTATAATAATAGTGAAATCTATAAATTTCTAAATGCGAGCCTGATTAGATAATTATGGATTTGGCAGGCATTTATGTCGTATTAATTAAGTGAAAAATAAACTTTTTAGAATGGCCTCGGTAACAGTTTTTTACAAGTTGATTCCTTACCTTGTAGGTCGTTACGTCTACATATAGATGGGTAGACTGATTTCTTCCATGAAATATGAAGATTATAACGTGAATCTGTAAGTAAAACGAATACACTTAAGTGATTCATTACCAACGAAACAAAAGACGAAACGGAGATGACTCTCGAAAATTCAGAAGGTGCTTGAATAAAGAGTGGTGAATCCAGGGTATATTATTCAGGCAAAAGGTAAACCGGAGGAAGCTGAATTTCTGCCTAGTGGATAAGGGGATATAAACGGATAAGAAATCTCCATAAAGATCTGACTTAATAATTTATTCAGATGATCCAGCATCCATACCTATTTTTTCGTCATTCATAAAGAATTGGGCGAAACTTAAGTCAGATAAGGGGAAATATGGATGAGAATAGAGGAGGATAGGGAGGGAAATATCTCTCTATCGGAATAGAAAGTTTCACTATAGTAAAAATACAGGAGGATTGATTTCCATGACAGATGTTCATTATTTCCCGAGATACTCGCAGAAAGAAAATATGGTTACGAATAACACCTTGTTATTATTCAGCCGTTTGTACCAGAACAGTCCGGCAAAGTTCTCTCTGTTTATCAATTCTATCTTGGAAGATAACGAAAAAGAGTTGAATACATCGGTTCAATTTAAGCAGCAGGAACGATCCAGCAGCGGTCGAGTGCCGGATGGGATTATAAGCCAGGAAAGCTTTAAAGTGGTCATTGAAACCAAACTTTACAGTCAGCAGAATATTCCTCAAATTAAAGGACATTTAGACGCTTTTGAAAAAGAAGACAATCAAATATTTCTATGGATCGATAAAGAACCGATTACAGCGACCTATAAAAAGCTAATTAACGATGAATTACTTGATTATAATAAAAACAACGGAACGGATATAAAATTTGCTTCCACGACATTTAAAGAAATAGCTCATTCGTTTAAAGATATTCTTCAGGAATTTGATTTGGAAATGATCGCTTTGATTGATGACTATGAGAAGTTCTGTCACGAATCGGGGCTTGTCGATAATTTAAATAATACGGTGCGTGTCGTATTAACGGGGAATACCTTCGATGAAAATATAAAGCATAAAATATACTTTCATCCTCAGGATCGTGGATACCAAAACACAAAGTACATCGGGTTATATAAAGATAAAGCGATCCGGGCAATCGGTAAAATAACCGGTATTGTTGATGCGCAATATGATGAAAACAGCCAGGACTTCGCTTCTTACGAAGATATCCTGGGCAGTTCTACAAAAACTCGAAAAGATCAAATAAAGCAGATCATACTGGAGTCTAAAGCTAAACACAGTTATCCAGCGGAAGAAGCCAGAAGGTTCTTTTTCGTAGACGAATACCATGAAACGGAATATATAAAAACATCCAAAGGCGGTATAGCCGGCGTACGGTATTTGGATCTCTCCGAAGTAAAAGGATATAAAGAGAAAATGAATGCAGAAGAAATTGCAGAATTACTTAAAGGGGAACATTGGGGAATTTTATAGTTTCCCTTGAAGTAATAAATTATTTAAGTCAAAGCCAGCTTTCCAAAAAAGCGGCAGCTCCTGCATGCTGTTAGAGATGATATTTCTACAAAGGTGTTTTGAAAATATCGAATACCTATACACAGAATTGAATAACTTAAAATTTTATTTTATAGTAATACGAAAAGAAAAAAATATAAATTTTCTGAAAATGCAGTTGACTTATTGTAATTAATTGTCTATACTCTAACTCAAGATGTAACCGGTTACACAAATCGACCTGCAGGTGAGAAAAAGTGAAAACAATTAGAGATGTAGCGAAGCAAGCGGAAGTTTCCGTAGCAACTGTTTCAAGGGTTGTAAATAATTCAGGGTACGTTAGTGAAAAGACTCGCAAAAAAGTTATAAACACTATTGAGTTGTTGGGGTATAAGCCAAATTCCGTTGCTCAAAGTCTTTATAACAAAAGTTCAAAAACAGTAGGTCTAATTGTTCCTGATATTACAAACCCGTTTTTCCCGGAAATATCGAGAGCTGTTGAGGATGTGATGAATGAAAAAGGTTACACGGTTATCTTATGCAACAGTGACGCCAGCCCTCAAAAAGAAGAGAATTACTTTGATGTTCTAAGTAGAAAATATATTGATGGCATGATTGTAGTAACTAATGAAACTGATACTTCATACCTGGATCATTACAAGCTTCCGATTGTTGCTTTAGACCGGCCTTTTTCAAAACTACCTTCTATATACACTGACAATATTTCAGGGGCGGAAATTGCAATGAATCATTTGTATGAATGCGGATGTCAGAAAATTGCGCATATTTGCGGGCCGCGTAATATAGTAAATGCGGTAGAACGACTGAACGGTTATAAAAAATCTTTAAACAAACTGAATTTCAACCATCTTCCTATAGTAGTTGATGGAGAATATCAGTGGCGTACGTCAGAAAAATCAGTAATGGAGCTCTTAAATGATGATCCATCAATAGATGGAATATTTGCAGGAAATGACATCATGGCTGTTGGAGCTCTAAAAGCAGCTCAAAAACTAGGGGTATCGGTTCCAAGTGATTTACAAATCATAGGATTTGACGGTATTGAATTAAGCAAAATGATGGTTCCTTCTTTAACTACTATCCGCCAGCCCTTGGAGGAAATAGGCACGTTGGCTGCCCAAACTTTAATATACATGATTGAAGAAGGCAAGCAGCCGAATGCTCTACCCCCCTTTATAGGAAAACTGCAACAGGGGGAAACTACGATGATAAAGGAGTAAATAAGTGAAACCAAAAATAGTTGTAATTGGAAGTATAAATATGGACTTAATAACGGTAGCGGAAAGAATTCCTCAACAAGGGGAAACCGTTCGAGGAAGCTCATTTTTAACAAAACCTGGCGGGAAAGGTGCTAATCAGGCTGTAGCAGCCTCAAAACTAGGTGCAGACGTTTGTTTCATCGGTTGTGTTGGAAAGGATTTATTTGGAACAGAAAGTAGAGAAAACCTAGAACACCATGGTATTAAAACAAATAATATGGATAATATAACAAATTGCATGACTGGCATCGCCAATGTGTTTTTAACTGATCATGATAACAGGATCATTGTAGTACCTGGAGCAAATGATGAAGTGTCACCAAGCATGATAAGAAAATACGAAGATGAGATCAAGGATGCAGACTTTTTACTTCTCCAATTGGAAATCCCTATAGTTTCAGTAGAGGTAGCCGCTGACCTTGCTAAAAAACATGGGACTAAAACAATACTTAATCCTGCCCCTATTCAACGTCTTTCTGCTTCACTATTAACAAACGTTGATTATATAACACCAAACGAAACAGAGTATGAAGAGCTTGTAACTCAAATCGATCCTCAGCTAATTCAAGATAAAGTAATACGGACTAAAGGAGAAAAGGGAGTTTCCTTTTTTAAAAACGGGGAGGAAGTTTTTGTGCCAGCTTTTCCTGTTGAGGTTATAGATACTACAGGGGCAGGTGATACTTTTATAGGAGCCTTATCTGTAGCTATGGCCGAAAGAAAAACAATCTATCAAGCATGTGTTTTTGCTAATGCTGCAGCTGCACTGGCTATAACAAAATTAGGAGCACAAGAAGGGATGCCTAAACGAGATGAGGCAGAAGTTTTTTTATCGGATAATAATCAAGCCGATGAACAAAAATTTATATAGTGATTTTAAGTTATAAAATAGTATTTATTTTTTATTTAAATTTTTATGTAACCGTTTACATATCGAAATGGAGGAATGACAAATGAGTGAGTACGTATTTCCACCTAAAGAAAATTATTTAGATCGAATTTATGGAGTGAAAAAACCAGTGATCGGGATGGTTCATCTGCGACCATTGCCAGGTGCCCCGCATTTCCAAAGTGATGGGATGCAAGAAGCAATAGATTGGGCACTCAGAGATGCTGAAGCTCTTAAAAAGGGTGGCGTAGACGGCATTATAATCGAAAATGCTTGGGATATTCCTTTTTCAAAACCAGAAGATATAGGGTATGAAACAGTTGCTGCCATGACTGCGATTGCCGAGAGATTAAAATTGGAATGTGATTTACCGATCGGAATTAATTGTCTTGCAAATGGAGCCATACAGGGGTTGGCAGTTGCCAAAGCTGCGGAATTACCGTTTGTGCGAGTTAATCAATGGGTGAATGCTTATGTAGCGAATGAAGGTCTTGTAGAAGGTCCTTCGGCAAAAGCCATGCGTTATCGCAGCTTGATTAAGGGAGAAGAAATTAAAGTATTCACAGATGTCCATGTTAAGCATGGAAGCCATTCTATTGTAGCAGATCGATCTTTAGCTGATCAGACTCATGATAATATATTTTTCGACAGTGATGTACTAATTGCTACAGGAACTAGAACTGGTAATGAAACAGAGCTGGAAGAAGTTAGGGGGATAAAAGACAATACTACTTTACCAGTTATTATTGGCAGCGGAATGACAGAAAATAATGCAGAGAAAATTCTTCAAGTCGCAGATGGGTGTATAATTGGAAGTTATTTGAAGGAGAATCATCAATGGTGGAAACCGGTGGAGCAGAGCAGGGTAGAAAGATTTATGAAAGCCGTTAACAAACTTAGATATGAGCAGATCTCCCATGAAAAATAAACTACTGGTTGCAGGTACGGTAAACATTGATTTATCAGCAGGGTTACCACGTTTTCCAAGTACCGGGGAAACCTTAGCTTCCACTTCCTATTCAGAAAACATTGGCGGCAAAGCTGCTAATCAAGCTGTCGCAGCAAATAGATTTGGGGCGGAAGTAGTGTTTGCAGGCAAAGTAGGAGAAGACGCTTTTGGAAAAAAAGTTTTTGAATTCTTCCAGAAAGAAGGTATCGACACTAGATATCTATATAAAAGCGAAACCGTTAATACAGGAAATTCCTTTATTTTAGTAGATACACATGGAGATAACATAATCGTAACTAATTTACTAGCCAATCAAGAGTTAACCAAAGAAGAAATTTTTGGTGGTGTATTTGAAACTAAACCAGAAGCTGTATTACTACAATTGGAAATAGAAAATGAAGAGATTGAAGCAGTTTTAAATACAATAAGTAAAAGAGGTATTCCGCTTTTTGTGAATTTAGCTCCGGTTAAGTATCTATCTAAAGAAGCAATGACTCGCATAGATTACCTTATTATAAATGAAGTTGAAGCGGGGCAGTTGGCGGAAATGAAAGTTACTACAGAAGAAAAAGCGGAAGAAGCTGCAGAAATAATTTACCAAAAAACCGGAAGTGTCATTATTATGACTCTTGGAGGAAAAGGTGTCTTAGTAAAAGAGCGAGGCTCAAAGACTTGGTTTGAAGTTCCAAAATTAGAAGCTGTGGACACAACTGCAGCTGGAGACTGCTTTTGTGGAGTTCTCGCAGCTGAATGGTTACAGGAAAAAGATTTACATCAAGCTGTCAGATCGGCTATTAAAGCAGCTTCTAAATCTGTATTAACCAGAGGGTCTGTTCAGTCTCTACCTTATAAAGAAGAAATTCAATTGAGAGGTTAACCATCACTAAAATTTATTAGGAGGTATTAACATGAAAAAAAGAAATATGGTTCTGTTCGCTGCTATTGGATCAACCTTTACGTTGCTAGCTGCCTGTGGTGAAGTTGACAACGAGAGTTTAAATGAGGAAACGGAAGCTTCGTCAAACAATGGAGGCAATAATAGTGCCGAAGCTGATTTGGAAGAAGATGTTGCAGTTGAAGCTGGAGAGGATGCTCCTACTATTGGAATGACAGTAATAAACCAGGAAGCTTGGTTTTTTACAGAGATGGTTAGGGGAGCAGAAGAAGCTGCAGAAGAGTTAGGAGTGAACTTAGCTGTTTTTAACGCGAATAACGATACAGTAGATCAGTACAATGGTGCAGAAGATTATATCAATTCAGGTGTTGATGCTCTTGTTATTAATGCAATCGATGTAGAAGCAATGGATCCAATAGTGGAAAGCGCGGAAGAAGAAGGTATTCCAGTAATATCTATCGATTCGGTCATTGAAAACGAAGGAGTTGATGTTCAGATAGGGGTGGATAATTACGAATCTTCTGTAAAACTCGGAGAATATTTTAATAATTACATGGAAGAAGAGTGGGGAGAAGAAGCTATCGAAATGGGGGCAGTAGGAGCACTGAATTCTCCAATTCAAATTAACCGTCAAGATGGTTTTATGGATACTATCCTTGAAGATGACCAAGTAGACTTAGTTAATACAGTAGATGGAGAAAATGTTCAGGAGAGAGCTCTTTCAGCTACAGAAGATTTATTTACTGCAAATCCTAATCTAAACGCTGCGTTTGCAACAGGCGAACCAGCATTCATAGGCATGGTTTCAGGCGTGAGATCACAACAAGCCCAAGATTCTATAAAACTTTTCGGGTGGGACCTAAGCGAACAAGTTATCGAGGGAATTGACGAAGGATTCGTGGAAGCTGTCGTGCAGCAGCATCCGGATGAATATGGGGCGGCTGCCATTGAAGCGGCTATTTCGTTAAACGATGGAGAAGAAGTAGAGGAAGAGATTGATATCCCAGCATCTATTGTAACGGAAGATAATGTTGAAGATTTTCGTTACTTGTTCGAATAAAAATGAAGAATAAGGAGGTCATGAAATGAGTGATAATAAAATAGAAATGCGCGGAATTGAAAAATCCTTCGGGGCGGTTAAACCGCTTCGGGGGGTGGATCTTCATTTAAAAGAAGGAGAATGTCTTGGACTTCTTGGAGATAATGGTGCTGGTAAGTCTACATTAATGAAAATTCTAAGTGGAGTAGTCATTCCTGATAAAGGATCATTTTCTTTTGAAGGACGCACAGTAAAAATTTCAAACCCTCGTGATGCTAAAGATTTGAAAATCGAAACTATTTTCCAGGATTTATCTCTATGTGACACTTTGAATGTTGCAAGTAATATGTTTCTCGGAAGAGAGCCGGTCAAAAAAGGACGCTTGATTGACCACAAAAATATGCATGAAAAAGCAAAAGCAGAACTTAATAAGTTGAAAATAAACATATCATCAACGCGCTTAAAAGTACAAAATATGTCAGGGGGGCAGCGACAAGCAGTCGCTATAGCAAGAGCTATGGCTTTTCGTCCAAAAGTGCTGATCATGGATGAGCCTACCGCAGCTCTTGGGGTAAAGGAAGTAAATATGGTGTTGAACCTCATCAATACCATTAAGGAACAAGGGGTTAGCGTTATATTGATCACTCATAGACTGCAAGACCTTTTTGAAGTCTGTGACCGGCTGATGGTTCTGCATGAAGGCAAATGTATTGATGATCGTTCAATTGACGAATTTACATTGGAAACGATAATTCAGTCAATTATGGGTAATCCCCAGGGGGTGCAAACAATATGAATCAAACGAAAATAGCTAATAATACGGAAGCTAAAAGAGAGATACAAATAGGGCAAAATTGGAAAGAATGGGCAGTAGAGCATAAACAGATTTTAAGCATTTTTGGGATATTAATAGCTATTACGTTCAGCTTCGCGGTTTTGACAGATTCTTTCCTCACTTCTAATAACGCTTTGAATTTGATAATGCAGTTAGCACCAAACCTAATTGTCGCAGTAGCTATGACCTTTGTTATCACAACTGGTGGTATTGACTTGTCGGTGGGTTCTATTCTTGCCCTTGCCAGTGCTTTGACGGCTGTTTTGTTAAGTGCAGGATTTGCTACACCCGTGGTTCTTTTACTAGTGATCATGGCAGGTATATTGATGGGAAGCATCAATGGTTATATAGTAGCTTACCATGCAATACCACCTCTAATTGTAACACTTGCTGCGATGCTCTATGTTCGAGGGCTGGCACTGTTAATAACAGGTGGATATTCTGTTGCTATTGCCTCGGATAGTGGGCTGCTAACTGTTGGAATAGGAACTTTTCTCGGAATCCCTGTACCAGCAATTTTAGCAATATTGATTATGGTCATAGGAATAATCGCCTTGCGTCATACTAGATACGGTACTTATGTGACGGGAATTGGGGCTAATGAAGAAGCTGTGCGCCGATCGGGAGTAAACACTAAAACTGTTAAGTTGTTTACGTACATGTTTAGTGGAGGAGCAGCTGCATTGGCTGGTCTGATCATCGCTTCACGTCTTGGATCAGGTTCTTCAAATATTGGACTGATGTTTGAACTTGATATTATAGCTGCTGTAGTTTTAGGAGGCACTGCACTATTTGGAGGAGCTGGTACAATTATTGGGTCTCTTATCGGGGTTACTATCATTGGAGTTATAAATAACGGATTAACACTTATGCAAGTTTCTCCATATGTTATTCAAATTGTGGAAGGTATAGTCTTACTAATTGCAGTTATAGTTAATATCAGAGTGTTTGGCCGCAAACGTATGTAGTTTTAAGGAGGTGTGAATATGCCAGAAGTTCAAACAGTTACTGGTCTTATTCCAGTTGAGAATTTAGGTATTACTCTGATGCATGAACATATATTTGTGGACAGAAGACATTTATGGAAGAAACCACAAGAAGTGGAGGATTCGTTTGCTTATGCTCCAGTTTCATTGTCGATTGTAAACGAATTAAAGCATACTCCCTACGGAAACCTTGATAACAATCATTATACTGACTTAGAAGAATCTTCTCAGGAATTAGATTATTTCAAAAGTGAAGGTGGAGGCAGTGTAGTAGATGTAACCATTCCAGGGATTGGTCGCGATCCGGAGAAGTTAAAACAAGTTTCAGAGAATACAGAGCTTCCTGTCATTATGGGATGTGGATACTATTTGGAACCTACTTTTCCTCCAGGAGTTAAAGAAGCTTCTAAAGAACAAATACGTGACTGGATACTTCAAGATATATACGAAGGTGTAGGTCCTGAAAAAATTAAAGCAGGAATTATAGGCGAAATAGGTATCAGTCCATATAAGACAGCGGCAGAAGTGAAAGTACTCAGAGGCGCAGCTATGGCTCAACGTGAATCTGGTCGTGTGTTAACTATTCACATGCCAGGATGGGAGCGGTACGGTCATGAAGTGCTGGATATCGTGGAAGAAGAGGGAGGAGATATTGACTTGGTTATTCTGGATCACATGAACCCAAGTCACGAAGATATCAGCTATCAAACCTCTCTTGCAGAAAGAGGTGCCTATCTCGAATACGATATGATAGGTATTGAATTACTTTTTCCAGAAGGACAATCTCCTTCCGATGAACAAAGTGCACAAGCTATTTGTGAATTATTAGATCGAGGATTTGAAAAATCTCTACTTCTCTCACAAGATGTGTTTCTGAAGTCACTTTTAAGAAAATATGGAGGAGGTGGCTTTAGTCATCTTCTTAGACATTTTGTTCCACGATTAAAAAGAATGGGAGTGAGCGAAAAAGAAATTCATACTATGCTGGAAAACAATCCTCAGCAATTGTTTTCAAAAGCTTCGGTGAAAGTATGAGTACTCTTTACGAAGATTGGGTCGATTTCGCTCACCTCGGCCCTAAACCTGCCGGCAGTAAAATGAATGAAGCAGCTTCACAGTGGTTAGAAGACAGTTTGAAGCAAGAAGGGATTACTTCACATCAACATAGATTCGACACCACAGTATGGACATTAAAAAATTTTGAGCCATTAAAGATGGTTGAAAGCGATCAAATTTTAGAATCTTATCCTGCTGTTGGAAGTAGTTCTGGGAATATCAAACAAGGTTTAATTGAACGCAGTGGAACAACAAATATATGGCATATGTACCAATGGCCCCGTTATACCGTAAAAAATCATGTGGGGAAAGTAATAGCTCATATTACTGCTCGACCGGACGGGCCGCCTTTAAGTCAAACGTTATTAGAAACATGGAATTACCCACACTTGTTTGTTGGAGAAGATACTTTTCGAGAGTGGGAAGCATTGATTAATTCTGGAAAAACTCCAACAGTATCATTTCAAATTGAAACCGAAATAACGAAAAAGGAACTGATTAATGTACACGGTATTATAAAAGGGACTAATTCAGACCTTCCCCCGTTAGTTATTGGTGCCCATTTTGATACCATGTACAATACTATTGGAGCGTACGATAATGCTTCTGGAACTATGGTACTCCTTCATTTAATAAAACACCTTTTTGATAAGCCTATTGAACGTGATATACATTATGTTTTTTTTAATGCAGAAGAGCTTTTGCTGGCAGGAAGTAAAGCTTTCGTAAATGATTTTTACAGTGAAAAAGATTCACTCAACATTATGATTAATATAGAAGGGATGGGCAGAGGCTCACAAGTAGATATCTGGTCAACAAATCCAAATAAAATTAAAAATTTGGAGCTTTTAAAAAGTAATTTTGATAGTTTACATCAGATCACACCTCCTTTGGCAGGTTCCGATCATCAACCTTTCGTGGATGTCGGTCATCCAGCAATGATGCTTACAGTAAATGATCAGGAGATTATACACAGTAGAAGAGATGTACCACAAAGTGAGATGGTCAAAAACATGAAAATATTATATTCTTATTTAGAAAAAATAACAGTCTAAAGGGTGGATAGAATATGAAGCTATTGTTTGTTGGAGAATCTTGGACTAAACATACAATTCATGTAAAAGGATTTGATTCTTTTACTACTTCAGAGTACGAAGAAGGTGCTGGAGCTTTTCTTCGAGCTATGAAGGAATATAAAGTAGATGTGACTTATATAAGAGCCCACGAAATCGATGAAAAATTCCCTTCCACCTATGAAGAAATTAAAGCTTACGACGCTGTGATATTAAGTGATATAGGAAGTAATTCTTTCCTTTTAGCGAATCAGACTTTTAATCATTCACAAAGATCTATAGATAAATTACAGTTAATTGAGAAGTATGTTCGGTCAGGAGGAGGCTTTGGCATGATAGGTGGGTATATGTCATTCCAAGGTATTGATGGGAAAGCGAAGTTTAAAAATACAGTAATTGAAAAGTTACTTCCAGTTTTTTTAGAAAAAACTGACGATAGAGTAGAAAAACCAGAGGGGGTTAATCCTAAAATAGAAAAACAACATGAAATTTTAAATGAAGTTGAGAATAACTGGCCACATTTTCTAGGATATAATGAACTAAAGCTCAAACCACATGCAGAATTAATTCTGTCAATTAACGAAGATCCCCTTGTAGCGTTGGGAGAACATGGGGAAGGGAGAAGTTTTATTTTTTCAAGTGATCTCGCGCCTCACTGGGGACCAAAAGAATTTGTAGAATGGCAAAGCTATCCTGTATTTTGGAAAAATATCGTTTCATGGGTAGGGAAAGCATAAAACCTTTAGTACTATTTTTACTAATTAGTTTTACGTCTTCTATCTTAAACTGAACGACAATATCAAGCCGGGAAATGATTACACTCACCTGCCTTGTCAAAACGAGCAGGGGAAAAAAGCCTTTTAAATAATTTCAAGCAGCCGTCGAAGGATCCTTCGACGGCTGTTTCCTTTCTCTTCATCGGGGAATTGGAGGCGTCATGCATATAAACTTCTCACCACATTCGCGGATTAATCCCTAGGCTAATTCTATAGATGTCTTTACGAAAAAGCAGAATATCAGCTATTTGAAGTAAGGAATTTAAACAGAATGTGAAAGTGACTTACTGGAAAGACGGAGGGTGTAAAGAGATAAATGGTATGGTAATTAACATTGATTCCTTAACTAGATAGTTCTACATATTCTTGTAGAAACATGATTGAGAGAGGTTGGAAGTTTTTCCTTTTTGTAAGGAGTTTTTTGGGATATGATGGTAGAAATGAAGGGGAAGGAATGATAACAGTGACCTTTTCAGAACGTCTTGATGAAGCACGTGTACTGTTAAACGGAAAAGACAAAATACAAGAGGAGCTACGCCAGCTCATTCATGAATACTCGGAGCTCGAACAAAACTACACTGATAAAAAGAAGCATCTTGAAGCCGACTTTCAAGCTTATTCCAACCGTATACACGACCAAATGGAAGTGAGTGGCCGCTACTTGGAGGAGTTGGAAAATAAGATTACCAAAAGACAAGAGCTGCTTGCCAGCCTCGGTGATGTGTATGATAAACGGAAGGTAAACATTCACAAAAATACGCAGGACGTTACAAAACGCTATGAAAAAGCTTCCCGCTTATCGTCAAATTACCTCCGTCTTACGTCACTTCAGACTCGCCTAATTGATAGTTTTCTTCAATACATCGAACGGTCATCGGCTCCACTACTATACACCACCCCTTCCGTGGACATCCATGACCCTGAGATTAATGACTTGGCGAACCGCTTTCTACAAAAGCAACAGGACCTGCCTGGTCTTTTTCATGAAGATATGGTCGATTTTCTTGAAAAAAGCAACCTGTCCAATCCATCTGCTGCACAGTTATACCGGTTTCACAGTTACCTTGGCAAATGCGGATACGATTTCGGTAACGACTTGATAGATTTTGTTTATTTTATGCGGGGTAAAGCACGTCAGGAAATCCGTCGCAGGTTTGACCCTTATTTTTCAGATCTCACCTCAGTGCCTGCCGATACACTATCTAGAAACAGCGTTTTCCTGGACTACCTGAAAATTACCGGCGAGGAATTTGCATATCGCCCTGATCACCTCTTATGGCTCTCGTGCTTTCTTTGTGATGTCGAGTTATCTTATGGCTATTTTAGTATCGATCAGATCTGCGAACGCATCAATCAGCAGATAGAAGAGTATCAAACACACGAATGGGTACGGCGTTTCTCATCCGAAAATTCGACTTTTTTCGATGCCAACTCTATCGATGATTTAGACGGACGCCAATTCGAATTCTTTGTTTCCGATCTGCTTTCCTGCATCGGCTACATGACCGAGGTAACAAAAGCATCAGGCGACCAGGGGATGGATATTTTGGCTCGGAAAAACGGTATTCGCTATGCTGTTCAGACTAAAAAATCGTCCTCTCCTGTGGGCAATAAAGCCGTACAGGAAGCGCTTCATGCCAAGTCTTATTACAAAACAGACGAAGCGATTGTTTTAACCAACAATGTATTTACCCCAAGCGCTGTAAATTCGTCAAAAGAAACAGATGTAATCTTGTGGGATCGAGGTCAGTTACTCAAGTTCATTGATCAGGCTAATAACATATAGTTTTGTCCCGGCGCTTGAGAGCGCCTCTTTTTATGAAATAATGGCTCCAGTTTTTTTACCTCAAAAAAGTAGGCAGAGTGACTCCCACCCGTGATTTTTTTGTTTTTCGGCTTTAACATAGTATTAATTTCGATTTCCTGAAACTGTTTAAGAACCTTTTGCATTGCTTCTGCAGTACTAAGGTTTCATCACCAAATGAGGTATAAATTAAAAAGCAGGAAGAATTGGCTGAAATGTAATAAAATTATTTATAGTGAAACTACGTACTATAGACAGCCGTGATTCAACGAGAGGGGAATTTGATGAATTTTCAAGATAAAATAGATGATAATTATCCGAAGTATTACGATTACAAAGTAAATATTTCAAAAGAACAATGGAAAGATCTGCTGCAGGACTCCAGTATTTTTAATGAGCAAAATATAGAGCATATGAAATGCCTTTATTCTTTTGACAATCATGCTGCTACCTGCAAGGAGGTAAGTGAAAAATTAGGGGGAACAGCTAATTACTACGTTGGTCTGGCTAATGGGCTGGCAAAACGAATTGTAACGAAGCTGGAAATAGAGAAACTTCCCACGAGAGATGGCAGCGATTCAGATGTGTATTGGTATGTTCTGTTCTATGGACAAAATGTCACGGATCGAAATAGAGGGAGTTTCGAGTGGAAGCTTAAGCCTTCATTGGCTGATGCCTTGAAGGAATTGTATCCCGATCTTGAATACCCAGTACCTACGGGAGGAAATGCTATGGGAGAAAGAGATAAAAATATGATCTTATATGGTCCGCCAGGTACCGGAAAGACTTACAATACGGTCATGTACGCTGTTTCCATTATTGAAGGCCGGTCATTGGAAGAAGTTCAAAGTGAAGATTATTCTGCTGTTTTGAAGAGGTATACGTTCTATGAATCCCAAGGTCTGATTGCCTTTACCACTTTCCACCAATCCTACGGTTATGAAGAGTTTTTCGAAGGAATAAAGCCAGTCATTCGCCCTCAAGGAGAAGAAGCCTCCCTGGATATTCAATATGAGTATGCTGACGGTGTTTTTAAAAGGTTTTGCAACAAAGCCAAAGAAGTAAAGGTACAGAGCTCCAAGTACCCAATACGTAAAACTCCCGTAATATGGAATGTCCTCCTCGGAGGTACCGGGGAAACAGAGTTAAAAGAGGACTGTTTCGAAAATAATTATATTAAGATTGGATGGGCCAATGTTGCGGAAAAAGTAACGGAAGAGACAGAAAATATAAATGACCTGCACAAACGAATCTTATTAAACTTCCAGGACGAAATGCAGGAAGGAGACCTTGTATTTATTCAAAAAAGTAACACCTCGATTGATGCTATTGGTGTAATTACAGGGCCTTATGAGTTTGATCCTGTCTCTGATAGATATCCAAGAACAAGGAAAGTAGAATGGATTGAATTGAATATTGATGAAAATGTTTACGAACTAAATAAGCAGACAAAGTTAGACCGGAAAACTGTCTACCCGTTACGGAAAATAGAGCTGGAAAAAGCCACTGCTTTAATTGATAAATACAATCAAAATAATGAAGTTGTTATCCAGGAGAATAGAAAACCTTACGTCTTTATCATTGATGAAATCAACCGGGGAAATATTTCGAAAGTTTTTGGAGAACTTATTACCTTAATTGAACAAACGAAACGATTAGGAAAAGAAGAAGCGGCAAGCGCTATTCTTCCCTACACAGGAGAAGAATTTGGAGTTCCGAATAATGTATATATCATCGGAACTATGAATACCGCTGATCGCTCGATTGCCCTGATGGATACAGCGTTAAGAAGAAGGTTCCAATTTACCGAAATGATGCCTGATGAAAACGTCTTGAAAACATTAAACATTCAGGATATAAAGGGTATTGATGTCCCGAAAATGTTCAAAACGATCAATGAACGAATTGAATATTTATACGACCGGGAACATACGATAGGACATGCCTACTTTACTTCACTTGCAAAAGACCCATCTCTGAATAATCTTGCGAGAATTTTTATGAATGCAATTATTCCTTTGCTTCAAGAGTATTTTTATGAAGATTATAGAATCATCCAACTCGTTTTAGGAGATAACGCAAAGGGAAACCCGGAAAATAAATTCATTCTTGATACGGATATAAACGGAAGAAACGTATTCAAAGGAAATCCTGATATCGACCTGCCTGAAAAGAAATATTCCATTCAAACAGAGGCTTTTTATAAGGCTGAGAGTTATAAACTAATTTATTAAAGTGGTGAATTGATGGACAAACTGCTGGAAGTTCGTGAATTTGAATCCATAACCTGTAATGAGGATTATCAAAACGATCCTCAATTAAAGTATCTGAACGAAGAAACGTTTGCGGAGCTTGAAAATTTTATACTCGATTTCAATGAAAATAAACAATCGGATGCTGTGGAGTTTTTGAAAATAGGGGTCCGTCGCCGTGTTGGCAAAGTGATTCAAGCAAAAAACTATGTAGGACTTATTCAAATGAAAAATGGGTTCCAGGTCCAAATTCTCCCGAAGGTATCCACCAGTGAAATAGAGAGTACGAAGAAAACTTTTTTAAGAATGCTTCGGAGTTTGGAAGACTTTCCTAATAAAGTGTTCAATGACGCTGATTTAAAAATTGGCCGCATGAATTTATATGAAATTTTTATAAATATGTACTTGCAGGAGATCCGTAACCTCACGAAAAAGGGGCTGCGTTCTGCTTATTTACCCGTCGAAGATAACTTAAATTATTATAAGGGCAAGCTAAACGTGCAAGAGCAGATCAAGAAAAACCTTGTTCATCAAGAAAGATTTTATGTGAGATATGATGAATTTGATGTCAATCGGCCAGAAAACAGATTGATTAAATCAACGCTGTTAAAATTGCAGAAGCTCTCAAACAGTGCTACCAATATTAAAGAAATCCGGCAGCAGCTTCATCACTTTGAAACGGTCAATGCTTCTTTGAATTATACAAAGGATTTCTCGCGCGTTGTGATTGATCGAAGCACCAGAGATTACGAAAAACTGATGCATTGGTCAAAGGTTTTTCTATTGAATCTGAGCTTCACAACATTCTCCGGGTCTACATCGGCGCGAGCGCTCCTATTTCCAATGGAAAAAGTCTTTGAAGCATATGTCGCACAGAACTTGAAGAAAGCATTGGCTGATCTTCCATGGGATGTTTCCACCCAAGACAGAGGCTATTATTTATTTAACGAGCCAAGACAATTTGCTCTGCGACCGGATCTGGTGATCACACGGGACGATAAAAGCACGATTGTATTAGATACAAAATGGAAATCACTGATCGATCAACCACGCCAAAATTATGGAATTACGCAGGCAGACATGTATCAAATGTATGCATACTCCAAGAAATACAACACGCCGGAAATCTGGTTACTATACCCCGTAAACGAAGATATGAAGGAGACGGATGTCAGTTTTGAATCCTTCCATAGTAACAAGGGAGTTGAAACAAAAGTCCGCTTATTTTTCGTGGACGTGACTAAGGTCGAAGAAAGCCTTGAGGAATTGAGAGAGAAGTTGGTAGAGGGGTTTTGATTAGATGAAATTGCTGAATATACGTTTCAAACAGTGATTCTAAGGATTCCATTATCATGTCCGGCCAATCGTACAGAATGCGATAAAAATCTATTCTTCTTCTGCACGGTTCATACCAGCTGACGCACACCTAATTTTTACCGATATTTTCTACAATATTTATATTCTACAAACGTAAATAGCGAGGTGCTCACATGCTCGGGCTGCCAAAAGAAAAAGTTTTTTTACGTTCCGTGGACGAAAGCGTGGGAAAGGAGCTCCTCCTGGAAGAAAAAATCGAAAATGAAATTGGAAAGCAGATAAAAGCTGCTCATTATATTGGTAGTACGGCAGTGGAAAACCTGAGGGCAAAGTTGATTTTAGATATTGTGTTAGAAGTATAGTGTTTTGGAGACGGGCAGAAGTGTATCCAGCCGCTTGAAGAGCATGGTTATACTTATAAAGAAACAGAGTTGGTACCGGACAGAAAATCTTTCAGCAAAGGAGTCAATTAACGATGAAAACACGAGTAACGGAGATTTTTGGAATTGATTATCCCATTGTGCAGGGGGGACTTGCTTACCTTGCTTATGCTGAACTGGCAGCGGCGGTATCGAATGCCGGGGGACTCGGGCAGATTACTGCGGCAACGCTCGGGACACCGGAAAAACTGCGGGAGGAAATTCGTAAAGTACGTACGCTCACCGACAAGCCGTTTGGTGTGAACTTTGCGATTGCCAAGCACGATAACGGGGGGAAGTATCAGGAACTGCTTGAAGTGGCCATTCAAGAAAAGGTGCCGGCTGTCTCCTTAACGGGAGGGAACCCGCAGCCTGTATTCGAGCGGATAAAAGGAGAAGACATCCGCACGCTCGTCCTCACGGCGGGTGTCAGGCAGGCACAGAAAGCAGAAAAGCTCGGGGCAGATGCTGTCATGGTCGTCGGACAGGAAGGCGGCGGACATTTAGGCCGGGAAGATATCGGCACGATGGTTCTGACTCCCCGTGTGGTTGATTCCGTGTCGATTCCTGTATTGGCAAGCGGCGGGATTGGCGATGGCCGGGGGTTGCTGGCAGCTTTGGCACTCGGAGCAGAAGGAATTGAAATGGGCACCCGCTTTATTGCGACCCGGGAGTGTGTTGACGCGAATGAGAAATATAAGCAGGCGATCGTTCATGCGAAAGAAACGGATACTGTAGTGATTAAGAGAACATTAGGGGCACCCGGAAGAGTGATCAAAAATGAATTTGCACTAAATATTATCGAACGGGAACAGGAAGGAGCAGCCTACGAAGACCTGAAGGATGTAATCAGCGGAAAGGCAAACCGTACATATATCTACGATGGTAAGGAAGAAGAAGGTTATGGATGGGCCGGCCAGGTTATTGGTCTCATTGAATCGGTACCGACAGTCCAGGAGTTGTTTGACGAAATAATCCAGACTGCGGAAAAAGGTCGGAACCGTATAGAGAATATTATGCAGAGACAGGCTGATAACTAACTTTTTAAAATGGAGTCTTATTCTTTTACAGCTTGAGCATTTCCGAATAAGGAAATGCCGGCATTCCTGTTCTGCAAGCATGAATATACGAATGTACGGAACGAGGTTCGCAGCTGGAGTTATTAGGTAGATAATTTCTCTTTCTGAAAGATTTCGTTAAAGCTCCGAATTGTTTTCGGAATGCCTGCTTCTCTGCCATGACACCGATTTTACGGTATGGAAAATATAGTTTATGAAAAGTAGAAGTGCTTTTCTTTCCGTGAAGAAAAACGAAGCGGAAACCGGCGGACGCCTGTGGAAGAAGGAGGTCGGAAGATCCCGCAGGGCGCAGGCCCGAGGAAGCTGGAGATCTCCTCCACGGCAAGCCTGCCGAGTTGAAGCGGAGTTTTCTACATTTATTAACACCAGAATGCCTTAACACAGATTTCTGAAAAACTCCTTACTGCTTAACGAGCACCGACAGTTCACCTGCAAATACTTTTTCATCTTTATGATTATAGGTGGATAACAGTAACGTAATGGCTCCTGCCTCTTTATTTTTCTCTTTTTTATCTATTACCTCAACGACGGTTCGCAGTTCATCACCAGGGTAGACCGGTTTTATAAATGCAATATTATTCATACCCAGTCCTGCGATGACGTCCTCCGCAAAGATATCCAGTGCAATCCAGAGTTTATAGGAAACACTCATCGTATGTATGCCGGAAGCAATGATGCCGTTGAATCTGCCCTCGGCTGCTTTTTCTTCGTTTACATGCATATATAAAGGGTCAAATTCACCTGCAAATCTCATAATATCCTCTTTAGTTAATTTAAGAGACTCCGTTTCAAACAGCTGGCCTATGGAATATTCATTAAACTTCATAATACACCTCTCTTTTTCATGGCTCCTAATATTGTAACCTGTTGATTACAGCCAATCTGCTGAAAGCCTATTTTCTTACTGAATATAAGAGACGATTAATTTATCTTCACCCGAAGACCGGGCTTCTTAACTTTTTGCAGAGGAGCAGTCATCTTCAGAAGAATGATAAGGGCGGCAGGCAGGCTCTTTCAGTGAAATTCAGCTATCCTTTATGAGGTCAATCACAGCTTCTTGAGGATGGCTTTTTTGTGCATTACTGAGGAGGATGGAATATAAACGCAGGTAAAGGAAAGGACGTTAAAATGGGTTATTCAAAAAATTTTTAATCGTGCTCAATTGAAATTACAATAGTTATTTTCTATATGGGATAGCGGGTCTTCCTCTTTTACGTGAGGGTCTATTTCATAGGTTTATAAAAAGAGCTGCTTGTCCGCTTCCTCCCCGGAGCTCCCAGAACAAACTGCATCAAGTAATTGCTGACGAATCGTTGTTCAAAGGGAAAAGGCTGAAACGGCATATTCGTTTCCACGGGAACGTGCGGACTCATTAGTGCATTCCCTGTAATTTTTTCATAGGCAGTTTTGTATTCGTTAAACTTCCGTCCAGATCATATTTTCTTTTAATTGTTTCTTTGCTCTCTGGGTAATTTTCGCTGAGTTCTTCTAACTCAACAGTTAGATCGAAGTCTTCGGAAACCCGCTTAATGACATTGTAGCATTTAGAAAGAGAGGTGCCTCCTTTGAACGCAATAGAGGGGGTGAATGTAGTAAGCAGCGAACCATCCCCTTCACCGATGCGCGGCTTTTCAACTCAAAACGGCAGGATTGAATATAGTATATTTGCTCCGAAGGCAGGAATAGAGGAAGACCCGGTAACCGGCTCTGCTCATTGTACGTTAGTTCCTTATTGGAAAGAAAAGTTAAACGAAAATGAATTTACCGCCCTGCAGTTATCAGAAAGAGGCGGAAAGCTGTTTTGTACGGATTCCGGAGAAACGGTACAGATCTCCGGCGAAGCGGTCTCTTATTTGGAAGGGTCTATAAATATTTAGAGGAGTATGCTTTTATAAACGATTTTGTTGTAAAAAGAAAGGGAATTCCCCGGGGCTGTCCCGTCGATGATATCAACTTATGGGACAGCCCCCTTTTTTAACTTGTTAGAGACTGTTTTGTCCCAGCCTCTTTTAATAAGTTTGTGATAAATGATTAACGATTGCTTAATTTCTAAATGCGCGTTCTATATCAAAAGGATCTATAATAATTAAGCTGCCATTTTTCATTTCATTGGTAGAAGCTAACATCGATTCCCTATCATTTGTTTCGTCATATAAAATTATATCTCCATTTTTGTTTTTCTCAAAAATGAACCTTATGATTTTATTGGAGGAATGCCGATCGACAAATTGTACAATTAATTGTACAATTATAAAAAGGGGTGATAATGATGACCGTCATGAATTATTCTAATGCGCGAAAAAACTTTAAAGAATTAATCGATAAAGTTAACGACGACCACGAAGCTGTTACTATCACGACCAGAGAACGAAACGCTGTCCTTATTTCAGAAGACGAATACAATCAATATCTTGAAACCATCTATCTTTTAAACAATCCTAGTAACGCCAGGCATCTATCGGACTCCATCAATCAATTAAAGCAGGATGAAACCACAACTGTGGATATCGATGAGTAAGTTGAGTGTCTTGTTTACCCATAATGCGTTTCAGGATTATCAGTATTGGCAGACTAAAGACATAAAAATGCTCAAACGGATTAATCAACTGATAAAAAGCATTGAACGGGATGGTGCGGCAGACGGTATTGGGAAACCAGAGAAATTAAAAGGGAATTTAGCTGGTTTTTACAGTCGTCGTATTGATATCGAACATCGGCTGGTGTATACCGTGGATGAGCAGCAAATTAGTATTATCGCCTGTAGATACCATTATTAAATCAAACTCGCAGAACAATTTTTCATAGGAAGTGCAGCGCAGCATATTACCCGGTACGCGGCCTGCGGCGTGCTGAGCGTACGCACAGAAATAGGAGATGAATCATAATAGACGAAAAAAGGGGCTTTCCCGTCTATACTGTCGGCGGAAAAGCCTTTTCATGATGGTAAACTGAACTTATTATCTGCACTGCTTGAAGAAAGGCCGTGAGAAGCGCTGTGATTTTTTCATAGAAAGGAAAAATGCAGACCGTGTGGGATAAAAAAGCAGATTTTTCGATATGACGGATGATATCTGTTTTCTCTTTTTAGAATTGTAAATTGTTGAGCTGCCTCTATGTGGTTTCCAAAAGTAAAACATGAGGTAATGGATAGTGTAAGGTATTTTAAACTACTATTTGAAACGTAATCTGCACTTCCGAGGAGGAGATTCGTATGACAGTTCGTTATAACACGATTCTTGTTGCGGTGGACGGATCGGACGAATCGAAACGAGCGTTGCGAAAAGCCATGGTATTGGCAAAAGACCACGGGGCAAAGCTGCTTTTAGCTCACATCATCGAGACGCTTACAACTGCGGCTCCAGGGCCCGGCAGCCAGGCTGTTTTTCCCGAAGTTGACGAGAAAGCCATCAACATGTTGAAGGAGTATAAGGAACTTGCTGAAAAGGAAGGAGTCACAGACGTTAAGGAGATTCTCGACTACGGTTCCCCGAAAGTGAAAATTGCAAAAGATGTGGCTAAAAAGTATCACGTAAATTTAATTGTAACCGGAGCTGCCGGTTTAAACGCTGTGGAAAAATTTCTCATAGGAAGTGTATCGCAGCATATTACCCGGCACGCCGCATGTGACGTGCTGGTCGTACGTTCGGAAACGGAAGATAAATAACCATACACGAAAAAGGGGCTCTCCTGTCGATACTATCGGCGGGAGAGCCCTTTAATGATTTTTTTATTACTTTTTTGAATAAAATCAGCTTTCGCTGCATAACACTTCGTTTTAAAAAAGGCTGCCGCCTTTCGTGCGGGTTTTTCTGGAATTTCTCTCCTTTGATGTATAGGAATTTACAGGTGAAAAATAAACAATCTAAAATAAAAAGCTATTTAGCGAAAAAACTACAGATCGAATTGAGCAGGTTTATTAAGTTTTGTATTTGTTCTGTAGCAGGGTGTGAAAACTAAGAGGTGGCCGACAGCGATAATACAATCGACTCGAAAGTTCCTCATTGTTTCTTTGATGCCCAAGGGGATTGTAATCAGTCTTTGGTTAATTCACCAATGTCTTCACCTGCAGCTCACATAACTTGATTATACATGTGAAATTAAAACACCCTCCCTGCAAACGAAGAACGTTGAAACAGGGAGGGTGTTGGTTTTGAATACGTGATCCGGATGAGAGGGCGGAGGCCGTTATATTTTGTGAATCGGGTTAGTGCAGACGGAACAGGGCTGGAATCTTCCAGTCAGACCAGCGTCAGCGGCCACTTGCTCGTTGTTTTCATGCCCGCCGATAACCTCGGGAGGATTCCCGATTTTGTTTTCCTTCTTTATTTCACCATAAAAGCACCCGTTTATTTCAGGGCTGGATTAACTTCTTCACTTTGGATACGACATGATCCTTGTTAAATCCGTACTCATGCAGCACTTCGTTCATGGCCCCTGAGGCACCGAATCTGTTAATGGTAAGCAAGTCTCCCAGCTCACCAGTATACCTTTCCCAGCCAAGGGAGGAGCCCATTTCAATGGCCAATCGTGCTTTTACATGAGAAGGGAGGACAGATTCTTTATACTCGTGCGATTGCGCTTCGAACAAATTCCATGAAGGAAAGCTGATAACAGAGACCGGAATGTTTTCTTTGGCCAATTCATTTTGGGCCTCCACAGCCAACTGTACTTCTGACCCCGTGGCTAACAGGAGAGCCATCGGTTCTTCTAAAACTGGCGCGGATACCACGTAGGCGCCTTTTTTTACGCCTTCCCTTGCTTTCTCTTTGGATCCGGGGATAGTTTGGAGATTCTGTCGTGACAGAATCAAGGCAGTAGGTGTCGCTGTGGATGTCATGGCCACCTGCCAGGCTGCCGCCGTTTCATTTCCATCTGCAGGACGAATGACATTCACGTTCGGCATAGCTCTTATGGCCGCCAGCTGCTCGACAGGTTGATGCGTCGGCCCGTCTTCACCAACTGCAACACTGTCGTGGGTAAATACATAGGTCACAGGTAAGTTCATCAGGGCCGCCAGTCTAATGGCCGGGCGGAGATAATCAGAGAAAACAAAGAATGTACCTGCGAATGCTTTTATGCCGCCATGAAGGGTCATACCGTTTAATGCGGCCCCCATAGCAAACTCCCGGACACCAAACCAGATGTTACGACCGGCATAGTCGGAAGAGGTGAAGTCTCCAGCATTTTGAATTGTTGTTTTGTTGGATCCTGCCAAATCTGCAGAACCTCCGAAAAAATGCGGCACCGCTTTCGCGATGGCATTGATGGCTTCCCCTGAAGAGGCCCTCGATGCTGGATTTGTGCCTGTATCATAGGATGGCAGTTGATCCGCCCATTTTTCAGGCAGGGTGTTGTTGATGGCATCGGTAAACTGTTTGGCTGAATCAGGGTATTTCTCCTGATAGCTGGAAACCATTTGCTGCCACTGGACTTCTTTTTTCTTTCCTGCTTCCATAACTTCTGACTCAAAGTGTTCGTAGACTTCTGCTGGCACGAAGAAATCCTCTTCAAAAGGCCAGTCATAGGCGGCCTTTGTCAGTTTGACTTCTTCTTCTCCCAGGGGAGCCCCATGTGCAGCAGAAGATCCTGAGCGGTTTGGTGATCCGAAGCCTATCGTTGTTTTCACTTCAATCATTGTTGGCTGCTGGTGATTACTTTTGGCCTGTTCAATGGCCATATCGATGTCAGTGAGATCGTTCCCGTCTTCCACCCGAATGACCTGCCAGCCGTAAGATTCAAAACGGCCGGCCACATTTTCGGAAAAAGACCGGTCCAGATCACCGTCAAGGGAGATGTCGTTTGAGTCATATAAAACAATAAGACGACCGAGCTTCAGATGACCTGCCAAAGAGGCGGCTTCAGAAGCAACGCCTTCCATTAAATCCCCGTCACCGCAAATACTGTAAGTGTAGTGATCAACGAGATTGAAATCCGGTTTATTGAAGGTTGCTGCCAGGTGGCGTTCTGCCATTGCCATTCCGACGGCCATGGCGATGCCTTGTCCGAGCGGGCCAGTCGTTGCTTCCACACCTGGAGTATGCCCGTATTCCGGATGACCGGGGGTTTTACTGCCCCATTGGCGGAACTGTTTCAGGTCATCTTTCGTCAAGGCGTATCCGGAAAGATGCAGCAGGCTGTAAAGCAGCATCGAACCATGCCCGGCAGACAGGATAAACCGGTCCCTGTTGAACCAGCCGGGATTCGCCGGATGATGATTCATATGCTTTGTCCAGAGCAGATAAGCCATCGGAGCCGCCCCCATGGGAAGGCCGGGATGACCGGAATTTGCTTTTTCTACGGCATCGATGGACAGGGTGCGAATTGTATTGATGGACAGCTGATCGATTTTTCTATTTAATTCGGTCTGCATTTTACCACTCCACCTTATGAATTATCTTCGTACCACGACAGGAGTTTATGTTTTCCTTATTTACTTTGATAGAACAAACGATAAAAGGGGTCATACATATTCCCTTTTATCGTTTGTTCCGACGTTTCTTCCAAAGGCGTGTGAATTATTTTTCTTTCAATTTTTCAATGAGATCGTCCAGTTTAGGATCGCCGATATAGTTCTCGATCGTAATGATTTCCTTATCTTCGAATGTCAGTCTCGCTCTATCCAGCAAATTTTTGTGAACAACGATAATATCTGAATCTGTCGGCACATCTTCAATTCTGAAGTGCTTCACTTCAATATCATTAATGTTTTCTTTTTTGAGTTTTTTCCTGAATGTTGTTGCTCCTAATGCGCTGCTTCCCGCACCGGCATCGCAGGCAAAAGAAATTTTATTGACTGTTTTTACGTCTTTTTCTTCAGAAGGGGCAAAAGCCTGTTTTCCTTCGGCCTTCATAGCTTTGGATTTTTTCATGGACTCCGTTAAGTTATCCTTTTCCTGATCTTCAGGTCCTTTTGTGAATTTCAATATCAAAGAAGTGACAACGAACGAGACAATTGTCGCGATGACAACACCTGATATGATACCTACGAAATTCCCGGGAGGGGTCAGTCCAAGATAAGCGAAGATAGAACCTGGACTTGGTCCGGCAACAAGGCCTGCATCAAAGAACTGGAATGTTGCGATACCGGACATTGCCCCTGCGATCATACCAAGGAGGGTCAATGGTCTCATCAGTACATACGGGAAGTACAGTTCATGGATACCGCCAAAGAAATGAATGATAATGGCACCAGGTGCAGTTCGTCGTGCTGTTTTGGTGCCAAAGAAAGTAAATGCCAGCAGGAGTCCCAAGCCAGGTCCAGGGTTCGATGCTACGGTGAAGTAAATGGATTGACCCAGATCCGCACTCTGCTGAAAGCCGAGTGGATAATAGATCCCCTGGTCAATCACGTTATTTAGGAACAATACTTTTGCCGGTTCATTTAATAATGACAAAAGTGGTAAATAACCTGTCTCTACCAATGCTTCAATCGCAACAGTCAAACCGTTGTTTGCGCTTTCAATAACCGGTCCGATGATTGTGTAGGAGAGAATCATCAGGAAGAAACCGATAATGCCGAGGGAGAAATTGTTTACAAGCATTTCAAACCCGGCACGTACTTTGTCTTCAATGAGCCGGTCAAATTGTTTGATAATCAAGCCGCCCAGCGGTCCGACGATCATTGCCCCAAGGAACATGGGGATATCGGCACCGATGATTAATCCCATCGCACCAATGGAACCCATAACCGCACCGCGTTGTCCGCCAACCAGCCGGCCGCCGGTATAAGCAAGAAGGAGGGGCAGGAGGTACGTGATCGTTGGGTCAACCATTGCTGCTAAATCTTCGTTCGGCATCCAGCCAGTCTCAATAAATAAAGCTGTCAGAATACCCCATGCAATAAATGCACCAATGTTCGGGATTACCATATTGGTCAAAAAGCCGCCCATAGCTTGAATCTTCGCACGTACTGAAGACTTTGGTGCATTGGTTTCTTCCATGCCAATTTGATCATTCATGGCATTTTCCACCTCTTTCTTTTAAATAGAATACAAAGACAACGTTTCGATTGCTTCGTTCCGGAAAACATCCATTTTTGAACTATTCAATGCTTTTGATCACCCTGATAATTTCATCCTTGCTTGATGCCTTCTCCAAACTGTTTTTAATATCATTATCTCCTAATATGGCGGCCAGATCTGCGATTAAATCCAGGTGTCCGTCACTGTCTGTAGCAGCCAGCGCGATGATAACGGTCACCGGCTTTTCCTCCGGGTACATAACGGGTTCTTCTAATTTCAGCAGTGATAGACCGTTCTGATTTACGCCTCCTTTGTTTTGAGCATGCGGCATCGCCACACCTGGTATAATGACGATATAAGAACCGAATTCATGAACGTTGCTAATCATATCCTGTACATAACTATCGTTGATTTTCCCTTGGTTTAATAAGGGTTCAGCAGCAGTACGGATGGATTCTTCCCATGACGAAACGGAATTCTTCAGCTGGATCGTTTCTTCTAAATATTCGCTTAACATGACTTTCAAGCCCCTTTCTTTATGACGGTAATACGGGAGACGTCTCGTTGTTTTTATGATCCTTTAAATCATGGTAATGATCGATAATGACTGCTTTCATACTGTGATCCTCGATCCTGGAAAATTGAATAATCGCTGCCTCAATCCCTTTTTCCCTAATGAAGTTCTGCAAAGTGACGGCTTCCTCATCTTCAGGGTTATCAAAGTGGTATCCCGCAGCAATGGCATAGGCCAAATGAGTGATCGGTAATCCGAGACTGTGCAGTTCTCGAGCCGGTTTGACCAAACGCTCGTCGTGACCCAGTTTTCGAATGGGAGCTCTTCCTACCCTGGATATATCATCACTGATATTTTTGTTTTTGAACCGCTTTAAGGTTTTATTGATATAGGCATCCATGTCTTCCCGCCTGACATCAAATTTTGTAATGAAGTACTGGGCTGTTTCATTCATCGTGCTTTTAATAAATTGTTCAATTTCGGGCTTATCCAAAGCGCTTTGAATGGTTGATTCATTAAAAAGGTTCGCAATATAGGCGGTGGCTGCATGAGCCATGTTCACAGAATAGAGCTTTCTTTCGATGAAGGGCTTCAGGTCATCAACGTAGGCTGCCCCTTGAATGGATGGCAGTTCATGATTTTTTATTTCCGTATGATTGATAACCCATTCGAAGATAGGTTCGACTAAAGCTGTTTCCTCCTCTTCTGCCTCTTTAGTAAGAGCCAGGCGGTCAACCGAAGCGTTTGGAAATCCGGTACATGCCAGAATATCCTGCATCTCTTTGAATGATACGAGCTTTCCGATTTCTGCTTTTAAGGTTGATGAAGCATTGATGGCATTTTCATTGGCAATGATATCGAGCTTCTTCTGATTCCACTTGAGCCGCTTCAACAGCCCTTTGGAAATAACATCGGCAATTCTGGGAAGATTGTCGATCCCGACAGAAGTTGTGATGATGTCTGCCTGTTCGATTTTGTCCATGACCTCTTTTTCCTGCGTTAAACTGTTCAATGCGGTAACGGGTGAAACCTCTTCAATGGTATGATGATCGTCGAGTATTTCAACATAATACCGGTTGCTGCGGTTGAAACGGTCAATGGCATGCTGATTCACATCAACAAAACATACTTCGTAACCGGTTTTGTTGAGCAGGTAACCGATAAAGCCTTTGCCAATATTTCCTGCCCCAAAATGTAGTGCCTGCATCGAATCTGCTCCTTTTCACTACCCTTATTAAATAGAGGGGATTTGATAGTCTTACAATACGACTGACTACTCCAGATTCGCGTGATGCTCCCATAAACTGTGCATATCAATGTCTTGTTCACGAACCAGCATGAGTGCCATTGAATCTCCCAAAAGCAGCAAAGTCTGTTCAAACAGACTTGTCATCGGTTGTACGGATGGTGTCTGATTCGGTAAGTTAAACTTCGTAGCGACGGGGATACGAACAAAATGATCGGAGTATTGCTTCATGGAACAATCCGGATTCGCTCCGATATGAGCCACTCTTGCATTAAACTGTTTGGCTTTTTTGGCAATAATTAATGGAAATGCCGATTCCCCGCTGCCAGAGCCGACGATCAATAGATCTTTATCGGTAATGGCGGGTTCTGTAATTTGACCGACCACATAAGTTTTAATCCCAAGGTGAGCGAGTCGTTTAGCCACTGATTGTAATGAAAGCAGTACCCTTCCAACCCCCACGAAAAATACTTTGTCCGCCTGCTTAATTTCAGCTAACAATTTCTCTACACTCTCATCATCGATTTGCTCCAGAGTATTGAAGATTTCTGCTCTGATCTCTTTTTGTACCTCACTGTAATTCATTATTTTAATGCCTCCCTTTTCGAAAGTCCCTCGGAAATTTTCTCTTCCATAATTATTTTATTTTCTCCCAGACTCCTTCCTTTAATGAACAAACTCGTGCTTCCTGCAACAAGGATATCGGCGCCTGCTCCCACTAGGTCCGGAATCGACTCCAAAGACACTCTGCCATCGACCTCAATTCTTGTATTTAGTCCTTTTTCCTCGATGAGCTTCTTCAGATCGCTGATTTTCTGAACGGCATAAGGTATTTGTTTTTCGTTTTTGTCGGTTGCAAAACCAGGATTGATCAGCATTAATAAAACAGTATCGCACTGGGGGAGGATGTACTCCAGAGATGTAAGGGGGGTGGAGGGCGTTAATGCAACGCCAACTTTTGCCCCGCTGTTACGGATTAAGTTCACGTAACGATCCACATGGATACTTGTTTCCAAATGAAATGATATTTGTTCAACGCCAATATTAATCATTTCCTGAATTAAAAATTCATTATCATTTCCCATGAGGTGGACATCGAAATCGATATTCGTTATTTTTCGCAGCTGCTTCACCGTGTCGATACCTAATGGCATGCTTGGACTGAATGAACCGTCGATGATGTCGATATGCAATGTATCGATACCTTCTTTTTCAATATCCCTCACACTTCTCTCTAAATTGAGTAAATCCGAACTCATAATCGATGGGGCGATCGTGACATTCGTTTTTTGCATGTTAATGCCTCCTTTTGCTTGTTTTAGAAAATAAATGTCGATTTGCGTCACTGCTTATGGATGCTGCATCAATGGGAGTCCTATAATGAAAAATATATTTAAAATGCGTACTTGTAGAATGTTTACAGAGTGCAGTATAGGTTCCACATAAGATGAAATATTCCACATATTAGAAATTTAATTAAGTGAAAATGAAAATTAACCCATTTTTTGCATATATTTATGCATGTTATTGCTTGTTTGTGCTGTTAAATAGATAATAAAACGTTTACAACAAAAAGTAAACACTTTTTTTGCTTTTTTTATGCTTTTTATTTGCTTGTTTGTGCGTGTTGTCTGATAATATTGCATGTTTTTACGTTTTTGCGGTACAATAAGAATGGAATAGTAAAATAAATACAAAGGGTGAAAGCTCGTGTTGAAACAGGAACGGCAGCAAAAAATATTAAAAATATTAAATGAAGAACAAAAAGTGATAGCCAGTGATCTTAGTCAGAGGCTCTCTGTTTCGGAGGATACGATCCGGAGGGATTTAAAAGAGCTCGATCGTAAAGAACTGATAAAGCGGGTGCACAGTGGGGCATTGAGGGTCGGTCCGCCTGTAGTGGACTTCTATACACGGCAGAATGTCAAAAGTGATATTAAAATGCGTTTAGCTAATAAAGCTATGGAATTAGTTAAAGATAATATGGTGCTGTTAATAGATGGGGGAACGACCAATTTAAATTTTGTTAATCAACTTCCGAGAACTTATAAGGGGACAGTCATTACAAACAGCCCGCCGATCGCCATGGATTTGTCGAATCACAATGATGTGGAAGTAATCATGATCGGGGGATCATTGTTTAAAGAATCCATGGTCAATCTGGGGATTGAAACGGTGGAATCATTGAATAACATGCGGGCAGATTTATATATCATGGGTATTCATAAAATTGATGCCAACATTGGCATTAGTCTGCCGAATCTTGCTGAAGCAGCAGTGAAACGAAAGATGGCTGCAGTATCAAATGAAGTATTAAGCATGGTAACGGCTGATAAATTAAACACATTCTCCAACCATATTGTTTCACCAGCGAACGTGCTGTCGTATTTAATTACAGAAGATCTTCAACCTGATATTCTGCAGTTATATAAGAGTCAACAGATAGCCGTCATGACTGTATAAATATTAAATCCGGATCAGAAAATAAAACCTTCCCCTTTTTCTTACGCCAATTGCAGACTGAAAAGGCCATCGCAGCTCCCGGAGGAAATGTACATAAAAAACTTATTTAATTTGGTTTTTTCCCAACGTCTATACAAATAAAGGTTACCCAACCGACGGGCCGATAAATGGCAGTACCAAGAAGGAAAAGACAAGCAGGGCACCTAATCAAGCAGCTGAAATGTATGGTGTGAAAGGTGGGGCCAGTTGACCCGCCGGCCGAAGCAGCAAGATTAACAGGGGAGGCCTGGCAAGAGCAGCTTGAAGATTGGAAAGCTAATATAGAATCTATTACTATCAATTAAGGGGCTGCCCCGTCGATATCATCGACGGGGCAGCCCCTTATAATGTGAAAAAGGAAAGAAGAATAATGGTGAAAAAAGCAAGAAAGCGGGAAGGGAGGGAATAAGATTTTTAAAAAGAGCGTTCTTGAGATGATTTAGCAGTCACAATTATAAAAGCAGGATATGGGTTAACGCCATTCCATTTCCTAAAAGCAACGCTGTATATGAAATAAAGAACGAGAGGTTGATTATCTATTATTCGCGGGTCGGGAATACAGAAGTCGTTGCGAAAGAAATACACCGGCTGACAAAAAGAAAGAACTAATTTTCGACGGCAATTGACAATACCCTGTATGCCCCGTACTATTTTATTCAGTTGGAATTTTCTGAATTCATTATTGAAAATTAGTTCACTTCAGAGAAATTCCACGAACTTTTGTTCCTTTATGAATAGGGCCAATAGAGGGACTCTGCTGGCAGGAGATTGAGAAATTCTGTCAGACATTATTTTTTTGAAAGGGTGTGCGAAACATGGGAACAAGTATATGGAGAAAAGCGGTGCTGGCTGTTCTGGCTGCCGCAGTTATGATCCCCGGATTGCCTGAAAGCGAAACGCTTGCCGCAGAGTCCCCGGTCGTCGTAAATGAAATCGCCTGGATGGGAACGACCGAAAGTTACACGAATGAGTGGATGGAGCTTTACAATCCAGGGACAGAAGCTGTATCGCTGGATGGATGGACGCTTGAATCGCAGGATGGAACGCCTGCTGTTGAACTGGAAGGGAGCATTGAAGCAGGAGGGTATTATCTGCTCGAGCGAACCGATGATGATTCCGTTCCGGAGAAAGAAGCCGATCTGATTTACACCGGGAATCTCGGCAATGACGGAGAATACATAGAACTGCGTTCAAGCACAGGGGAGCTTCAGGATGAAGTGGATGACTGGCACGCCGGAGATAATTCGTCGAAAGCTGCGATGGCTCGTGTGGATGCACAAAAGCCGGGGACTGATCGGGACAACTGGAAGGATGCAGAAGCGGAATATACCGGAGGGACGGGAACGCCTGGTAGTGAGAACACTGTAAGTCCGGCAGAAGATGCAGAGCAGGTCAACTGCACGGACACGACCGAAACAGTCAATCAGGTATCGGAGGAACTGGGCGCCATCAACGTCTATTTCAACAAGTGTGCAGATACGTCTTTTGCAGCGGATGAGAATGAAGCTAATTACAATGTAAATCTGGAAGAGCGGCTGATCAAACGGCTGAATGAAGCAGAGACGTCGATCGACCTGCAGGCATATGAAATCAATCTGCCGGGAATTATCGATACGCTTCAGTCGCGAGCTGCGGACGGGATTGATGTCCGGGTGGTTGCGGATGCCAAGGATGCAGAAGATCCTCATTATGAAGAACGTTATCAGACGATGCGGCTGCTGCTGGAGCAGCTCGTTCGCGGAGAAGATGGAGAAATTGGGACGGATGACGATGTTCACGTATTTTCCGAATCACCGATGTTTGCAGTAGAAGACAGTTCCCTCAGGTCAGAATATGACTTGCCGGCAGTCACTGATATAGGAGAAGTGACCGTTGATGTTGGTAATGGGGAAGAAACGGGGCGCATGTTTGTGGAAGGCGAAGCAAAAGCGGAAGATTCCTATTACAGTGTCGGAACCCAGATGCATAACAAATTTGCTGTCGTCGACGAGGAGTGGGTATTTACCGGCAGCTGGAATTTTACTGTTACCGGTTTATACGGTACGGAAGAAAATATGGAAAACGGTGTTCTGGAGGGAAACCAGCAGCATGTGGTGGAAATCCGCTGGCCGGAACTTGCTGAGGTATATACAACAGAATTTAATGAGATGTGGGGAGGTGCCGGTATGACGCCGGACCCAGAGGCGTCAAACTTTAACACACGCAAAGAGGACAATACCGTGCACCAGATTGATGTAGACGGTGTGGAAGTCCAGAGTTATTTTTCTCCCTCGGATAATGCGGTCGGGGAAATGACGCAGTATGTAAAGGAAGAGGCAGATCACAGTGCTCTGTTTACCATTTTTGCCTGGAGTGATCAGGCACTGGTGGATGAATTGAAGTACAAATGGGAAAACTCCTACGAGGATAATGTCGGAGAACAGACCGGGTTTGATGTTAAAGGAGTGTACGACTCCAGCTTCTGGAACCAGTGGTGGTCTGCAAGTATCGAAATGCGCGGTGAGGAAGCCTCACAGGAGAGCGAAAACAATCCAAATATCCGCTGGGCTAATGCTGCGCCGGTGTATAAAGACAACGAAAGCCGGAAGCTTCACAGCAAAACGATGGTGATTGATGCGGATACAGCGAGTGATCCAACAGTCATTATGGGAGCAACGAACTGGAGTAATAACGGGAACAGCGTGAATGACGAGAACATGCTCTTTATTCATGATGAAGCCATTGCGAATCAGTTTGTTCAGGAAATGAACGCCCGCTATATTGATGCAGGCGGAAGTATTCAATAGCGCTGTACGAATCGACGGGGAGGCCGGTGTCTTTAGTGCCGAAAAGAGAAAGGGACTGCGGTAGATTGATACATCAATATAGGAAAAGGGAAGCGGTAATAATTGATTCTATGTGATGTCGATAAACCTGCTTGCCGGTTTTCTATTTTCCACTCTTTTGGTTGAAGGATATCAAGTTGTGCTTCCAGTGTTTTGGCTTCCTTCAAACGAATTGGTTCTAAGGATGTGAAGTACAAACCTAGAATTGTATTTCAATACAGGTTCTGAGGAAAAAGGAACAACTAATTGGCAGAAAAAAAGTCCTCTTCACCAGCAACACTGTTATGGCCTCTGTTTTTTATGTCAACAAAGGCCGGCAACTATTATTGGTGGAGAGGTGTGCTTTGTAAAAAACTGTTCTAATTAATTATCTTTCATATAATTGAACTTAATATTTATAAAGACAGAATGTATGGCCTCGAAAGCAGTCTTCACTATCGAAGAAAAAGGGTGTTAGCCTTTTTAACAGCAGACCAAACTTGCAGGAAGAACAAAAAATAGGACAGGCAGCTGCAGGGTACATGAGGCGGATCCGAGGCGATCAAGAACGAGACGAAAATCCATTCCGTTCGGCAAAAGGGAGGACGGAATTAACTTAGACCGGCCCTGCGCCTCCCATGGAAACGAAGGCGCACGCTTATTTTATTTTCAAAGCAGCCTAATGAAAAGAGCAAAAATGGAGCAGCATTTAATATTTATTTAGTCTGCCTGAGAACTTCCGC
This sequence comes from Alkalicoccus halolimnae, assembly GCF_008014775.2. Classification (GTDB taxonomy): domain Bacteria; phylum Bacillota; class Bacilli; order Bacillales; family Salisediminibacteriaceae; genus Alkalicoccus; species Alkalicoccus halolimnae. The sequence goes on from NZ_CP144914.1 coordinate 518,497, forward strand.
CTCTTTTGATATTTGTTTCTTTTCTGCAATTGTTATAACCCCTTGTTGAATGGCCATTTTTTTAGCTGTCTGCGGGGCAAGCCAAAGTGTGGGAAGTAAAATTAATGATACAGGAACAGCGGTAACTACAATAAAAGATTGAATTGCATTTACGCTTCCTTCACCGATAAAAAGAAGACTGGCAGCGACTGCACCCATCGTGACGGCCCAGAACACTCGAACGTAAGGGTGGGGGTCATTGTTCCCGCTTACCACTAGAGAAATGGTATAGGACATTGAATCCGTAGTCGTTACTACAAACAGAATTGTAACAATTAAAAAACAGAAAGCAATGAATGTACCCAGAGGCAGCTGTTGGACGATTGCAATCATGGAGGCAGGCAGCCCCGATTCAAAAAGAGCATTAGAAACAGAGCCTGGATTATTTATTTCGTAAAAAATACCGGACCCGCCGACAATTGTAAACCAAAAATTTGTTACAAGCGGGGCGATTATTGCAATAGCCAGTATTAATTGTCTAATGGTTCTTCCACGAGAGATTCTTGTGATAAAAATAGCCATCATCGGTCCATACCCCAAAAACCAGCCCCAGAAAAAGACGGTCCATAACCCGAGCCATTCGCCATCTCCTCGAAAGGTAGTCATTCTTGCAAAATCTTGAACGTAAAAACCGAAGGAAGAAATAAATGAATTAATAATAAATCCACCAGGTCCGATAAGTAGAATAAATATAATAAGACCGATCGTAAACCAAACATTATACCGGCTTAGAATTTGTATTCCGCGGTGTATTCCAGTTACAGCGGAAATCGAGGCGATAACCACCAAACCAATCACAATGGCCAGCTGAATTGGAAATTCATTAGGAATTCCCAGTAATGTTTCAAATCCGTAGCCGGCCTGTAGTCCCAAGAATCCAATTGGTCCAATTGTACCAGCTGCTACAGCAACAACGGAACAAACATCGACAGTTGTTCCCAGCGGGCTGTTTCTGGCAATCTTTTCTCCGAAAATCGGATAAAGAAGGGATCGTGGTTTCAGCGGCATGCCTTTTTGGTAATGAGCATACATTAAAACAATTGTACTTAGTGTACCCAGGATGGCCCAGGCAAGAAATCCCCAGTGCAAAAAGCTTTGTGCTAAAGCAGGGGAAGCTGCTTCTGGTGATCCGCTCTCTATTCCTGAAAAAATCGGCGGAAGCTCCATAAAATGATATATTGGCTCCGCTGCTGCCCAGAAAACCCCGCCACCGGCTAACAGTGTACACATGATAATGGAAATCCATTTAAAGTTACTGAATTCCGGTCTCTCCATTTCTCCCAGTTTTACTTTTCCATACTTTGAAAAAGCTAAATAAAGAGCAACTAGAAAGGTACCTAATAAAAGCATCTGCCAAAAAGCTCCAAAATACGTAACGGCCCATCCGAATGTCACATTCACAAAATGACTAACACCTTCAGCGTTCAGAATTGAAAAGAATACAAAAACTAAAAGAATTCCTCCGCTTATGATGACGACAGGCCAGTCATTTTCTCCTAATGCGGGAGTTTTTTTAAGCATTATATACCTTCTTTCCTGTCTTAATTGTCACTTTTTTTCATCGCTACATATCCTTTGTAATCTGCTTCGTGACTTCAAGCAGCTTTGGAATATGAGCAGTCATCGTGTCTTTATTCCATCGAAACATCGGTCCTGATATAGAAACTGCCCCAATCACTCTCTGCTGCCGATCAAAAACAGGAGCTGACAAAGCAGCAACATTTTTATTAATTTCCTCTTCGTTTAATGCGTAGCCAGTTTGCTTCGTCAACGAAAGACGCCACTCTACTTCTTCTCTTTCATTTTCCGGGAGATTTTTAATTATCTGTTCTTTTCTACCTTTCGACATAAAAGCCAGAATGGCGCGGCCGGTTGCTCCTTTGTAAAGAGGGAGACGTTTGCCTATGCCAACAGATCGGCGTATTTCCTGTTTACTCTCAATTTCTATAGCGCATATTCTGACCGGTCCTTTAGGAACATAAAATCCTACTGTTTCGCCTGTTATTTCTCTTAATTCCTCCAGTACAGGTTCAATAACAGAGGCAACAGGCAGATCGGTTAAAATTTTATTGGCATAATCTAAAAAGAGTGTTCCTAACGAATATTTTTTCGTCTGGGGGTCCTGAAAAACCATATTTTCCATTTTAAGAGTTGATAATAAACGATGAACGATCGTAGTAGAAAAACCAAGGGCGTTACTAATATCATTAACGCCCTTGGGACCTTGTGATTCATTTAAATAATTTAAAAGTTGAATTGCTTTTAACACAGTTGAAGACGTTGTTGTATTTCCGCTCATTCTAATCCTCTCCCTGCCGTTTGATTGTTTTCTATTTTAACACAGGGAGATTTTCAATTAATCCGTCTTAATATAACGGGTTTTATACTGGTTATAGAAATCAAGCGCTTCTCTTCCAAGTTCTTTAAACGTGCCAAGACCTGAAGATTTATACCCTCCAAACGGAGCTTGGAAAAACGTTCCCGTAGTAGGCATATTTGCTTTTACAAGTCCTGCTTCAATATCGTTAAAGGCCTGAGTCATATAGTCAATATTTTTAGTGCAGATGGAGGCTGTCAATCCATAATCTGTGGCATTGGCCAATTGAATTGCTTCATCAATTGAGGAGGCTTCGAAAACAGCAATGACCGGACCGAATACTTCTTCTTGAGCAATTCTCATCTGATGGTTGACTTGATCAATTACAGTAGGGGAGACGTAAAACCCGTCTGCATAATCTCCTTCTGTCAGTGCTTTCCCGCCGGTTACTATTTTAGCACCTTCTTTTTCAGCACTTTTTATCAGGTCGAACGTAGAGTCTAATTCCTGCTGATTGACCTGCGGCCCCATGGTCACACCGTCTTCGAGCCCGTTACCGACCGAGATTTTTTCTGTTTCTTCAATTAATTTTCGCAGAAATTCTTTCTTCACCTTTTCATGGACAATGACCCGTCCAGTCGCCGTGCAGGCTTGACCAGCCTGGCCAAATCCTCCTTTAACAGCGAGGTCGACAGCCTCATCCAGATTAGCATCTTCCATGACGAGCAGTGGATTCTTTCCGCCCATCTCGAGGTGAACCCGCTTCATCTGTCTGCCCGCTGCTTCATGAATTTTTGCCCCTACCTGGTTGGATCCTGTGAAGGAAACAGCGTTGACTTTGTCGCTCTCAATAATGGATGATACTTTGTTTCCTGGAATAATCAGATGGTTGATCACTCCTCCCGGGATACCTGCTTCCTCAAACACTTCCATTAATTTTGTCGCAGTGACAGGAGTCTCTGAAGATGTTTTTAATAGAACAGTATTGCCGCTCACAAGAGCTGGTGCTGACTTCCAGCATGGAATCGAAAGCGGGAAATTCCATGGTGTGACGGCCAGAATAACCCCTAGAGGTTCTGGTTTTGTTTCAATTTGAATGTTAGGCATATCAGAGGCGATGATTTTGCCTGTTAATCTTCTGCCTTCTCCACCATAAAAATTCAAAATTCCTGCTGAGAACTCCACTTCTTTCATAGCTTCTGCATACGTTTTGCCCATTTCTCTTACAATGGAAATAGCAAACTCCTGCTTTCGTTCTAAAAGTATAGACGCTGCTTTTTCCAAATAAGCACCCCGCTGCGGAGGAGCCGTTTTCTTCCAGCTGAGAGAAGCTTCATGAGCGGAGTCGATCGCATACCCGACGTCTTCATCACTTCCTTGTCCTGTATAAGAAATAACCTCTTTTGTAGCAGGGTTGATCACGGCATCCGGGGCACTTTCTGGAGAGATCCATTCCCCGTTAATAAATTGATTAAGTATTTCCTGTGTTTGAATGACAGACATGTTCATTTCTCCTCCCTTTTTATACGAGTGCTTGTTTTCCTTTTTCATCAAGTACCTTCCATAACCACTTATCGACATAGACACCTTTATTTTTCAATCTGGCTTCTTTGATTTTGATATCCTTGGAAGTTAAAAAATAAGCAGAGGTCTTGTTGTTAAGCACCTTAATTCTACTTTTCGTTTCCTGATTATTTTTTGAAATGTTAAAAAGGCAGGATATTCCTTTCTCAAACAGAAGTTGATTTACTTCAGAAAGCTTTAAAGTAAAAGCAAAGATTTCGTCTTCGTTTAAAGCGGTCATTACATGAACATTCGGATAGTCAGCCGGAATATAAATTTCTGCCTGACATCCTCTTTTAGCAGCCCGTCTGACGTTTTCCATCATAGATAAAGCAGGAAGGCATCTCGTTAAAGCGATCGGTTCTCCCTGAATCGAAGGCTGCTTACATAAAATTTCGTCAAAGATTAATCTTGAGATAATAAGACCGCTGTTCCTGTTTCCATCAATACACGTATTTCTTTGAATATAAATGCTCGGATACTCAGATTGTTCGAGTCTGGGCAGATGTGCATATAAATCTTTGAGTCCGCCCAGCCCCATGGCTTCCCCCCAGGCTACAAGCTCTGCTCCATCGTCGATACAGCCTGAAGGAACAAGACAAGCTTCCAGCACCTTCTTCACATGTGAAGTGAGCTCAGGATAAGTTACCCACATGATTTATCCCCCCTTGTTTGCTTCAAACCCTGCAGTGAAAAATTGCAGCCAGTTATTACCCATGATCGCATTTACGTCTTTCTCTGCCATTCCTGTTTCATACAACCCTTCTCTAATATTCGGGAAATCAGAAGGAGTCTGAAACCAGGACGGCCAAGAGGGCCAGCTCGGTTGAGAAGCCGAACCCGCACCATAATTTATTTCATGTGTCCATCTGCCCATTCTCATCCAATGAAGAAAATCTTCGGACATGTTCAACGTTAAATCCGTTCCTAAAGCCACTTTATCTACTCCCATGAAGTCGACGGTCTGCTTAATTAGATCAGTGAATTCACTTAATGTTGTTTCTTCACCGTTAATCAGGTGGGGATAAGCACACAAGCCTAGTATGCCTCCGTTATCACGTAGAGCGGAGAGTACTTTCTTTGACTTATTCCGCCCGGAAGGATAAATCCAATCCGGATTTGCATGAGTAATCGCTACAGGCCGGCTGGAATAGTTGATGGCGTCCAGAGTAGTCTGTGTTCCACAATGGGAAAGATCGATGATCACTCCTTCTTTATTCATGGCGTCAATGACATTTTTGCCAAACCGGGTAAGACCGCTGTCTCTTTCTTCGTAGCAGCTGCTTCCAACTAAATTCTGATTGTTGTATGTCAGCTGCATAATTTTAATGCCTAACTGATTAAAGACGGGAACCAGGGAAAGCTCATCTTCAATAAGTGACGTATTTTGAGTACCAAGAACGACCCCTATACGGCCGCTTGTTTTTGCTTTAAGGATATCTCCGCCGGTGTGCACCTGCATGACAAGATCCGAATTCTCATCAAAGAAACGCTTCCACTCACCAATTTTACTTAATGTTTCACGTGCGTTCTCCCAAAGACCGCAGCAGGCATGGACGCATGTTACCCCGCCTTTATGCAGGTCCAGAAGAAAATCCCGGTCCCAGTTGCTTAATTCGAGCCCGTCTATAATAAAAGGTTCATTAGCTAGTGCCATTGTCTATTCCTCCTGTTTCGGTAATAAAGGTAAGATCCAACCTTCAGAAAATGAATCGTTCAGCTCTTCTATCGTCGGGGCCCCCTGAAATAGAGTTACTCGTACCCATTCATTGGATTTAGGGCTAAATCGTTCTGCTCCAAACAAAGAGAGTTTACATCGTAAAAGATAGAGCGGAATTAAATTTTTACCAAGAAGGTTACCTTGAATTTCTCCATATGGCCAGTCGACTAAAGACTGGACCCGTTTAATAATAGGTTTAAAGTGCGGATAAGCCAGTACAAAGGTAGCTGCCATATCATCTGCTGTCTGGCATGTAAGCAGGCTGTATAACTGCTGTATCTGCCTTGCGTAGTCCAGACGGAGGGCTTTATCACTCCCCGCATCTTTTCCTGCAACGCCAATTCGCGGTTCTTCTTTCTCTCTCGATCGGAACCAGAAATAATAGTAGTCCTGCGGATGGGTGAAATCAAACTGAAACGCCCATCTGTAATCGCTTTCAATAATCTTAATGAGTTCTCCGATTTTCATTTCTGGTTCAAAGTCATACGTTTCGTTAACAACACTTTGATTTTCAAGATCCAGCAGGCTGTCAATGTTTATTTCCATTAAAAGGGAATGTAAAAATTCTTCTCCTTCAAAAGTCAGTTCGGGCTTGACTGCTTCCATATAATCTCCCCATCTTGAAAGGCGGGAAGTGGTGTTCACTTTCCAATTCTGCAATCGCTTGAGTGCTGTCAGACAATCGTGTGTCATTTGTTCAGGGGAATGAAAAGCTTCTTTTCCATCCACGTTGTATTCGCGGAAATATGCTATAGAATGTTCGAGCCATGTTTCAAGTGATCTTAATTGATCTGTATTCAACACCTTATTCTTTACTCGGGAAACAGCTTCTTCGCGCGTGTCGATCCAGCGGTGAATCAGCTTCGGATGGTACATTAAAAACGGGACCATCCCCAATCCTGTTGCATTGCCAACTCCAAGATAGCGCTTCCATTTTTGGCTGAGAGAAACAGCTGATTCGTTTTTACATTTGGCTATATGTTCAATAATGTCAAAGGAAGCCTGCCTTAAAAGATAAGCTGTAAACATCTGTGCCCGGAAAGCCCCGGCAAAAGGATGGGCAGCTGATAATTTATCAAAAGGAGCTAATCCAAATTTACCGTTGGCATAAAACGCTGTACTTCTGACTAAATAACCGGTTTTTATAAGCAGCTCTCCATGAGGCTGTTTTCCTTTTGAAAGCAGATCCACCACTTCATCAAATACTCTTGAACTGCGATTCGCTCTGGACCAGACTATATCCTGCATTTCTCCTCTTCCTGATTCCTGCTTTGGTAGTTCTTTCCGCAGTCGGATCAACTTCTCAGGGGATACTTCTCCTTCACATAATGCACAGGTCATATCCCACCTCTCGGAAACAACCCGGTCATTGCGGTCTTCTTCAATTATTTCATGCGAAAGCAGAATAAAATGGAAGAGTTTCCCTTCAGTTTGAATACGATAAATAATTTCGCCATTTCCGCCGGCATCCAGATCAAAAACCACTCGATCTATCTGCCATTGTTCTTTGTTGGCTTTACGAAGAACACTTCGGCTGAAGCTTAATGGATTTACCCGAAAAGCACCAATTCGTTCCGGAATCATCAATTCTTCGGGGGGTCTTTTCCAGGTTTTCTGTTTATCTTCACGTAAGAGGCTCATTGGTTTTACCTCCTTTCAATGTTTATATTCCTATTATAGGAACTTAATTCCTTTATTTAAACTAACGCTATCTTAATGAATAGAATCTAACAAGTCAATAATATTTTGATAATTCATATAGTTTTTAAGTAAAAGTATCTAGAGCAAATGTGATTAGTACGTATTCAGCTGAGCACGAAGATGCATTAACAAAGAAAAGACCTTTAAATGCCTTATTGGAAAAGTTTAAATTCTGTTTCTTTCGGGGTATAATCGTCATTGTCAGTACATTGAAAATATTTTATTTACGATTTGGAAGGTGGATACGATGTCAGTGAATCCGGAAAATCAGATAAACCAATGGATAGAAGAGTATGACCGCGGAGATCTTTCCGTCGCTCATGTACTCTGCGACCGCCACGATGCGAATAAAAAAGCACTGCTTTACGAAAATGAAGCAGGGGAAAAACAGACGTATACATACGGAAAGCTTAAGGAGCTCTCAGAGAAATTTGCCGGCGTACTTAAGACTCACGGAGTGAAAAAAGGAGATCGTGTCGCTGTACTGCTGCCGAAAGGCCCGGAGCTTCTCATTTCCGTATTAGCGATCTGGCGCCTTGGAGCAGTTCACGTGCCGCTTTTCACTGCTTTCGGGCCGCAGGCGGTCTCGTACAGAGTCGGAAACAGCGGAGCAGAAACGATTATTACGGATGCAGGAAACCGGGAGAAACTGAATACGATGGAGGCATCCAGCTTCCGTGTGATTACAGCCTCGTCTTCAACGGAAAAAGAAGTGCCGTCTTCCGATACACCTTTCTGGGAGGCGCTGCACGAAGCGGAGCCGGTTCATGAAAATACGGAAGTGACGGGAGACGACCTGTTTATTATCATCTACACTTCAGGGACGACAGGACACCCGAAAGGAGTGGAAGTGCCTGTTCGGGCGCTTGCAGCATTCCAGGGTTATATGCAGTTTGGGCTTGATCTGCGGCCGGACGATGTCTTCTGGAATGTGGCGGATCCGGGATGGGCGTACGGCCTGTACTATGGGATGGTCGGCCCGATGCTTCTCGGTCAGTCGTTTATTATGTTTAATGCGAAGTTCAGCGTGGAAGAAGCGTATCGGATTCTGAAGGAGTACGGCGTTACCAATTTTGCAGCCGCGCCGACAGTTTATCGTACGCTGCGGGCAGCGGGCATGCCCGAGGGGATAAAGGAAGACTTGAAAGTACGAGTACTCTCAAGCGCCGGGGAGCCGTTGAACCCGGACGTCAGCACGTGGGCAGAGACGCATTTCGGCATACCGGTCTACGATCATTACGGCCAGACGGAGCAGGGGATGGTCGTAAACAATCACCATCACCCCAAACTCGACCGCCCGGTGAAAGCAGGATCGATGGGACAGTCCATGCCCGGTTTCCGCGCCGCGATTGTGGATGATAACGGAACGGAACTGCCGGCCGGGGAAGAAGGACAGCTGGCCATTGATACGAAACATTCCCCGGTGTTCTGGTTCCGCGGGTACTACCGGGATGAGGAAAAGACGCGCGAACGCTTCATATCCGGCGGACGCTACTATCTGACCGGGGACACGGCGAGCCGGGACGAAGACGAATACGTTTATTTTTCCGGGCGCTCGGACGATATTATTTCCAGTTCAGGCTACCGGATCGGACCGTTTGAAGTCGAAAGTGCCTTAATGGGCCATGAAGCGGTAGCGGAATCCGGGGTCGTCGGCGTCCCGGACGAACAGCGCGGAGAGATCGTTAAAGCGCATGTAGTCCTGCTTCCGGGCTTCACTGAAAGCGAGGAATTAGCGAAAGATTTGAGCCAGTTTGTAAAAGGAAACTTATCCGCCCACGAATACCCGCGTGAAATTGAATTTGTAGAGGAACTGCCGAAAACGCCGAGCGGCAAAATTCAGCGCTTTCTCCTGCGAAACAGTTAAGACCCGCACCTGTTTTTACGAAATGAGAAATATTGTTCATTAAAAACAGAAGGATGTGTCTTTCATGGCAAACAAACGAAGAGGAAAGCGACCCGTGGAAGAAAGAGAAGATCCCGCAGGACGCAGGTTTTAGCCGGAAATCACCTTCACGGCAGAGCTGCAGCGAACTTTTCTACATTTATCAACACCTGAACTTTAACAGAGAAACTCATACAGGGTCGCTGCACCATGAATAGATAAAAATAGCCTTCTTTAGAAACGGAACTTCCCCTATACACAGGTGGAATTGATGATGTTCAAAAAGGGACGTTCTTTATTAGAAGACAGCTTCTGTACTGTCTTTTTTACCGTAAGCTGTAGTGGAGATGGGGCGACTCCGAGGCGATAAAGGACGAGCTGAAGATCCATTTCTTCCATACCGAAGGGCGGAAGAAATTAGCTGAAGCCGGCCCGCCCGGAAAGCGTCCCCATAGAAACGAAAGCTTCCATTCATTGTTTCTACACTTTATTTTCAAGGCAGCTTTTGTTTTTACTGCACGGGAAAAAAGTCGGAGCATTATGGCCGGGACTCTGGTTGAAGCAGACGAGCGTAAATGGAGGTGGAAATATTGGCAGATATTAAATATGAAATTATAGAACACCTCGGCGTCTTATCTGAATCCTCGAAAGGGTGGAAAAAAGAGCTGAACCTCGTCAGCTGGAACGGAAGAGACCCGAAGTACGACCTGAGAGAATGGGCGCCGGATCATGAAAAAATGGGGAAAGGCGTCACGTTGACAGAAGAAGAAATCAAGCAGCTCGTGCATATCATGCAGAAAAAACAATAAAAACATAAACAAATCCGGCTCAAAAAATGTTTGAGCCGGATTTGTTTTTTTACCCGTCTATCGGTTCCTTTTTCATATAAAGAAATGGAGTCGCCTCGACCTCCAGCTTTCCTTCCTTGTATCCTTTGTAGCCGAGCTTTTCGTACAAAGCGATATTCTTTTTCGAACGGCCTCCCGTAAACAAATGGTAGGTGACATTTTCGAATTGCTTTTCGATTTCTTCCATCAGCTGTCTTCCTACCCCGCGGTTCTGCCAGCCGGGGTGGACCATCAGCTTATTAATATGACACGTACCGTCTTTTTCATAAGCTCTTACGGAACCGATGATTTGTTCTTCTTCGATATATTTAAGGACCACATTTCCCTCAAATGACTGCACGACAGCCGGCAGCTCCTCTCTTAAAGGCATAATGGTAAAATCATTGTACAGCTCTGCTTCACTGACATAAGCCAGTTTCTGGAGAGCTAATATTTCCGGCGCGTCTTCCACACCAGCGCGTTTTATTGTACCCACAGTCGATATCCTCCTTCTCTTCATTCCTGTAAGCCAACTTTATCAGATGCTGCCGTCAGAAGACAGGAAAGCTGACGGAAATGACTCTAAATAAATAATTTTTAAACTGAAAAACTGTCTTAAAGTCTGTCGTTGATACATGTAGAAAACTCCGCATCAACCCGGCAGGCTTGCCGTGGAGGAGATCTCCAGCTTTCTCGGGCTGCGCCCTGCGGGATCTTCCAATCTCCTTCTTCCACAGGCGTCCGCCGGTTTCCACTTCGTTTTGATTTCCCAATACAGAAAGCCCGTTGGTTGAATCAAGAAGGTACAAAGGTAGAAACCCAGTGCCAGGGCAGAAACGCCTGCGGGAAAAGAAAGCGGGAAGATCCTCTCGGACGCAAGAGGTAGAGCTGAAGGCTTTCTCCGCGACAGGTGGAAGAGCCGCAGGCACTCCAAAAACAGCACGGAGCTTCCCCTCTGTACAGGGCTAATGAATGGTGATCGGCAGGGGGTTCTTTATTTAGAAGGCAAATGATGCTCGGTCTTTTATACCGTAAGCTGGAGTGGACATGGGGCGACTCCGAGGCGATCAAGGACGAGCCGAAGATCCATTCCACCCGACCGCAGGGAGGACGGAATTAGCTGAGACCGGCCCGCCCAGAAAGCGTCCCCATGGAAACGAAAGCGCACGTTCATCTATTATCTACTTTATTTTCAAGGCAGCCAACTAAAAAAGAGAAGTTGTTATTATGACCGGATCCTTCTTTCCCGTATAATTAAACCAGCTTAAATACCTTAACAAAGGAGAGAACAATGGAAAATTCCGTTCGAAAGCAGCTTTTTGCCAGCATGGATACCAATTATCAGCAATTTGCCTCCTCCCTGTTACCGAACGTCGATAATGTACTCGGTGTAAGGCTGCCGGAACTTCGAAAAATAGCAAGACAAATAGCAAAAGAGGACTGGCGTACGTATCTTGAAACATCAGAAGAGGAATACTTTGAAGAAACGATGCTGCAGGGCATGGTGATTGGCCTTGTGGAGGCAGAGGTGGAAGAAAGGTTGTTGTACGTTTCAGCTTTTGTACCGAAAATAAATAACTGGTCTGTGTGCGACAGTTTCTGCGCAGGCCTTACATTCACAAAAAATAATAAGGAACGCGTATGGGAGTTTATCCAGCCGTATTTGTTTTCTGAAAAAGAATATGAAGTACGCTTCGGCGTAGTGATGCTCTTAAACTTTTATATCGAATCTGACTATATCGAAAGCGTGTTAAAACTTCTGGATCTTGTAAAACATGAAGGGTTCTATGCCAGAATGGCCGCAGCCTGGGCTGTGTCTATCTGTTACATCAAATTTCCGGAGAGGACGATGGAATTCTTAAAAAATAACACGCTCGATGATTTTACGTACAATAAATCTCTGCAGAAAATTATAGAATCGACGCGTGTCAGTAAAGAAACAAAAAACATCATGCGGGAAATGAAGCGGAAGAAAAGAAAGTGAGTTACCGAAGGATACTATTATCCGATTTACGAAAAGTTCTTCATTGAAATCCGTCGGTTAACAGCGACCGGACAGACAAAACACTTTGGAGACTTGGCTGTATTTCCAAAAGGTATAAAAAAAGAATAAAATCAAGTCAGAAAGAAGTTCTGGTAATTTTTCTTATTTCCAAAAACATATAGTTAGAAATATACTAAAATCGAATATTTTAAGGTAATTTTCCTAATGTGGATTAGTTAATTCTTCAATATGCCCTCCATGAGACTCAAAAAAATGAAACAGCGGGGTGATCATATGCTCGGTATGCCAAAAGGAGAAGTGTTTACAGTTCCGTGGACTGACGAGTGGGAAAAGGAATTCCAAATGGAGAAAGAAAACATTATCAGAAAAATCGGCAGTCATATAAAAGAAGTTCATCACATTGGCAGCACCGCAGTGGAGAATTTAAACGCCAAGCCGATTATAGATATAGCGGTGGAAGTAGAATGTTTTGGAGACGGAGAAAAGTGTATCAGGCCGCTGGAAGAGCTCGGCTATTCCTATAAAGGAACAGAGCTTGTGCCGGACAGATACTATTTCAGCAAAGGGGAGCCGAGGACCCATCAGATCCATCTGCATGAAAGCGGAAACCCGTACTTACAGGAGCAGCTGTTATTCAGAGATTACCTGCGTAACAGTGAACAGGCAAGAACGGACTATGAAGAGCTTAAAAAGCAGCTTGCCTCGGAAGCACAGGGGGACAAGTATCAGTATAATGAAGGAAAAACGGATTTTATTAAGGCAGTTTTGAATGGGAAGTACCGTCTATAGATCTTAGTTCGGGCCTTCAGTCTGAAGATCCACTTTTGCGAAAGAGTTTCTCGCAAAAGTTAGCTGAAGACAAGCCCTCGGGAAAGCGTCCGTCTGAAATGGAGGTCATGTACCTTATTCGTTTTTTATAGGATTGTCCTCTGTTATGAAATGAATTCAAATAAATGAAAGGGGGAAATATCATTCGAAATAATAGCCTCTTTAAGAGGAAGGCAGTACATAGAACAACGGCGTCTTGAAGGAAAAAACAGGAGCGCATTGACAAAATTCTAAATTTTCTATATATTTAATAACTAAGTTAATAGTCGGCGTGGAGAATCTGAGAAGCTTATCGAATACTGTCTGGTATCCAGGCAGTCAATTGGTGAGCTTTTTTTCATGCAGGCTATATTTAATAATTTTGGAGGGATTAGATGCTTAAAAATTTTGTGCCGTTCTTTTTGGTAATCGCTTTCTTTATTGCAATTCCGGGTCATCTCGAGGCGGAAGCTTCGACGGAAAAGTTTTTACTTGAGCAGGGGACACCGCCCCCGGGTGCTAATCTTGCCAGTTGCGAACCGGCTCTGGAAGACTCGAACCCGATAGTGCTTGTTCCAGGTACATTTGAGAGAAGTGCGCAGAATTGGCTTACGCTTTCACCCGAGCTGGCTAAAAAAGGGTACTGTGTCTACGCAATGAATTACGGATTAACGCATGCGGGACCATCCACTGGTGATATTAAAGAGTCAGCTCATGAATTAAAAGAATTTGTAGATAACGTCCTGGAATTAACCGGGGCAGATAAAGTGGATATTATTGGGCACAGTCAGGGCGGGATGATGCCGAGACAATACTTAAAGTTTTTGGACGGAGATAATGATGTGGAGAATTTGATAGCTTTTGTTCCATCTAATCATGGAACGGCGGGATTTTTTGGTTTAGAAAGGCTCAACTCGGGGACCGCTGATATTACTTCCTGCAAAGCCTGTCAGCAGCAACTTGTAGGATCGACGTTTCTGGAGAAGCTGAATCAAGGGAACGAAACACCGGGAAATGTCTCCTACACTGTTATTTCTACAACAACAGACCAGGTTGTTATTCCTTATACGTCGGCGTTTCTTGACGGTCCGGAAAAGCATGTATCAAATATTACTATTCAAGACTATTACCCGTTTAATCTTGCCGGTCATCAGGAAATTGTGTATGATCGCTTATCTTTTGCCTTCGTATTTGATGCGTTGGAAAACGAGGGGCCTGCAGATCCTGACCGGGCAGTAAAATAGATGAAGCAATCAAAAATATACAGTAAAGAGGAAAAGGTCTGTCCTGTTGACTTATGAGGCAGACCTTCTTTATTTTGACAATTATGAAATTAAGTAGATAAATGATAAACAGTCGCTTTCGTTTCCATGGGGGCGCAGGGCCGGCCTCAGCTAATTCCATCCTCCCTGCAGTCGTTCGGAATGGTTCTCCTCCACGGCAAGCCTGCCGAGTTGCAGCGAAGTTTGCTTATCAACCTCAAACTTAAACAACGCTTTTATTTTACGGCTTCGAATGGATTTTGATCGAAAAAAATGGCGTCTGTAAGCGTAATAAATAATATTTTCTTTAAAGGTCAAAGAAGGTTAAATAAATTATTGACCTTCTTTGACCAATGGGTTATACTAAAATCAGTAAAGGTTAAAGATGGTCAAACTAACCCGCATACAGACGAATAAAGGAGGAATTTAAATGAAATGTCAGCATTGTCATCAAAACGAAGCAACGATTTATTATCGTGTCAATGTGAACGGAGAGGAACAAACCGCCCAGCTCTGCAGCCGCTGTTATGAAAGTTTAACAAAGCAGGCACATCAGAGCGGGAACTCGGCATTTTCTCAGCCGCAGGGCGGATCTTCTGCGCAGGCAGCCCCTCCTGAAGAAAAAGAGCAGAGTGTACTGGAAACGTTCGGAAGAGATCTCACAGCCCAGGCGAAAAAGGGTCTGATCGATCCCGTTATCGGCAGAGATGAGGAAATGGAACAGGTAGCGGAAGTATTAAACCGGCGTAACAAAAATAACCCGGTGCTCATTGGAGAGCCGGGTGTCGGTAAAACAGCAATCGCAGAAGGTCTGGCTTTAAAAATCAACGAAGGGGACGTACCGGAGAAGCTTCTGAATAAAAACCTGATTTCTCTGGACGTAGCGTCCATTCTTTCCGGAACAAACTACCGCGGCCAGTTTGAAGAAAAAATGAAGCAGATCGTGAAGGAACTGGAAGAGGATCCGACGATTATTCTCTTTATCGATGAGATTCATCAGCTTGTCGGCGCCGGGAAAACAGAAGGCTCCACGGATGCCGGCAACATCCTGAAGCCGGCACTCGCCGCTGGACAGATTCAGGTCATCGGAGCGACCACGTTCCAGGAGTACCGTACAGTGGAAAAAGATGCAGCACTCGAACGACGCTTTGAACCGATTACCGTAAAAGAGCCGAAAGTAGAAGATATGATTGCGATTCTGAAAGGACTTGCACCGAAATATGAGGCGTACCACGGCGTCCATTATCCGGAAGACGTGCTTGAAGCATGTGCCCGGCTGTCCGACCGTTATATTCAGGACAGAAGAATGCCGGATAAAGCGATTGATTTAATGGACGTATCCGGTGCAAAGCTGAATCTGCGGCACGGCACGAGGAATAAAGATGAGCTGGAACGCCGTTTAAGAGAGATTGAAAAAGAAAAGCAGCAGGCGGCAGAAGCAGAACAGTATGAAAAAGCAGCCCGTCTGCGCCAGGAAGAACTGCAGCTGCAGGATAAAATGAACAATAGTGAAAACGAAGCAGTGCCGGAAGTGAATATTGTGGATCTCCAGCAGATTATTGAAAAGAAAACAGGCATTCCGGTGCAGAAACTGGAAGCTTCCGAGCAGAAAAAGCTGCAGAACCTGGAAGAGCGGCTCGGCACCCGAGTTGTCGGCCAGAAAGCTGCCGTAGAAGCCGTCGCGAAAGCCGTCCGCCGAGGGAGAGCAGGATTCAGGCGGGAAGGACGCCCAATCGCATCCTTCTTATTCCATGGCCAGACAGGAGTCGGGAAAACAGAACTGACCCGTATCCTGACAGAGGAAATGTTCGGCAGCCGGGAAGCGATGCTTCGGCTCGACATGAGTGAATATATGGAAAAGCATACGGTTTCCAAGCTGATCGGTTCTCCTCCGGGCTACGTCGGTCATGAAGAAGCAGGCCAGCTGACAGAACAGGTCCGCCGCCGTCCGTACTCGATTATTCTGCTCGACGAAATGGAAAAAGCCCATCCGGACGTGCAGCACATGTTCCTTCAGGTGTTGGAAGACGGCAGGCTGACCGACAGCCATGGGCGCACGGTGAGTTTTAAGGATACGATTATTGTTATGACAACCAATGCCAATCCGCTTGACGCTTACTTTAAGCCGGAATTTCTAAACCGGCTCGACCGTGTTGTCCGCTTTGAAGCACTTGAAAAAGAAGATTTAAAGAAAATTGTTTCCCTCATGCTCGAAGAAGTAAAACAGCACAGTGAAGCCCAGAAAGTCGATATTACATTTACAGAGGAAGTGGTTGAATGGCTCGCTGAACACGGGTACGATCCGAAATACGGAGCCCGTCCGCTGCGCAGAACCATTCAGGAGCATATCGAAGACAAAATTGTCGATGAAATACTTGCTGATGAAAAGCTTGCTTCCATCGAAGTCCGTGTGGAAAACGATCAAATAGCCGTGCAGGCCGGCTAAACAATAAACGCCTTCTTCACCGGTAAAAAAACCGTGGAGAAGGTGTTTTTTAGTTTAAATCAGCACTGCAGAGCTGGACCACAGCTTCTGTTGGATCAATATATTTCCTGAAAACTCATTTCGTACTTTCAAATGAAATGTAATAGTTTAATTATTCTGTCAATTTAAGAGAAGTTAGGATAAAATAGAGAACAGGGGTCCGGTTCTTCTCTACGAGGAGGATGACTTATGAGTAAATTACTGCTTGCTCTGACGCTGCTAGTTTCCTGCTTTCTTTTCGCGCTGCCGGCGGGTGCCGATTCGCATTTTGAATATGAAAATGATTCGTTCCGTATTCATAGTGCCGAAGCTGACGGACATACAATCCATATTGAAGGAGAAGCCCGTGTTTTTGAAGCTACCGTGTCCTACGTTGTCGTCGAAGATGGTACGGAAATAGACGAAGGATTCACGACAGCGACCGCAGGAGGACCGGAATGGGGAGAATTCGAGCTGGCCATTGACATCGCCGAGCTGGAAGAAGGAGAAACACGCGATCTTACCGTCATCTTATTTGAAGAAAGTGCCGATGATGGCAGCCGGACGCACGAGCTGGAAATTCCGATAACAATTGGGGAGGAAGAAGGAGAGGAACTTCCTGACACCTCCACTTCTTACCCTGCCGCGATGCTTATTGGTGCCCTTGTATTAATGGCAGGAACGCTTATGCTTTCCCGTCGACGCGCCGTTAACTAAATTTCGGGAGATCGGACCCCTTCATTACACCGGCTTCCTTTTCAGTGGAGCAGCTCCCGGATGTTTCAGTCGTTTATATATACTCTCCTGCAGACATGCCCCTTGAAGAAAATGATCTAGTAAACGATCTTCCTTTAGACAGTTAACGTAAACATCCAGCCAGCCTGTCTTGATAGGAAAAAACGGAGTATGGCGCAGGCGCGCCCATACTCCGTTTTAGGTGGAAGAAAACGTTAGGTTTCCTTTCTTCTATCTATTGATTTATATAAGCTAATTTTGTTTTCCGCTGAAGGCTTCCACTTGTTTTTCCAACCTTTCCACAGTCTTCTGAAGTTCCTGAATCTCTTGATGCTGCTTCTCGTGCAGCTCCTTTTCCTTCTCCAATCGCTCGTTCTCTTCCCTTCTTAATATTTCATTTTTCATTTCTTCCAGATCCTTCCGAAGCTCCTGAATTTCCTTCTCATGTTTTGTTTGCATCTCTTTTTCACTGTCTTTCTTATTTCGAGAAACCAGCTCTGAAATTCCAATGATTCCTTCCGATTTATACTTCTCTTCTTTCATGACAGCGTCCCCTATTTCGGCTGCTTTGGTCAGACTGTTGTTTTTCCACCAGGCCCATATTGCAGAGGCGGTTAAGATAAGAGTGGCAACCTGCTGGTCCATTTCTTCGTCTGTGATCGGGAGTGCCGAATTATCTCCATACGAAGCGAGAAGCTGATTTACAATCGCTAAAACTAAAACATTGGAACGTACAAATGTGCCTGCCTCCATAATCATCCTCCAATCTAATCTGTTTTTTATAAGCAGTTAGAGAATAAATTATCCAGCTTTTCAACATACTATATTTTTTAACTACATTGATTGAGAAGTATTTTGGAGGAAGAGCAGCGCTTTCTTTTAGAGCCGGTTATACTTTAAGTAACGAAGGGAGAAGGGAAAGAATCTTTTTTACTTTCTTACCCTACCCGAAGATAATTGATTTAATGCTCCATACTGAAATTCATTAGTTATCAAAATGCGGCGTTTGTTGCTCACGCTGCCGCTGCTTAAAACATATCTGTCTTTTAATTATAATTAAAAAAGGAAAAATAAACAATTAATTATTTTGAATATTCTGATATTTTTGCAATTATTTTTCAAGAAGTAAATATTATAAAACTTATGATTACCTGAAATTCATACAGGCTCTTTACCACCTTGTTATAAAATCGATGGTCAGGCCCCGACTTTTCCTCACTCAATAGGCAGTAAATTAATTCGATCAGCCTGCAAAAAGGAGTTCTATATGGATACAGAGAAAATAGTAGATAAAAGCAGGAGGGAGAAAAAGGAGTTCATCATATTGAAAATACTAATAAATATATTCATCAGGCCGTTTATTGATAGTGAGGTTGAAATAGATTATTTTGAAGACAGGGAAAATGTATTAAGCGGAATGGTTTTATAAAGCAACAAGGTTGGAGTTCAGTGCTTGTTATTCCGGCAGTGGGTGCGCAGCAAATATGTCGCAGTAATTACTAAGCTGTGCTGGAAAGATTAGCTGTTGAAGCATTAAATCGCCGAATTTCAATAAACACTCTAAACAGAACGGATGTGAAAAAGATATGTTCAGTGAGGAAGAAAGAGATGCCATGTATAAGGTGATTTACAGCAGGAGGGATATTCGGACGTTTTTGCCGGATCCCGTTCCTGAAAATAAAATCCACAGAATACTCGATGCTGCACACCATGCCCCTTCTGTCGGTTTTATGCAGCCGTGGAATTTTGTTTTAGTTTCTTCAGGCGAAATTAAAGAAAAACTGGCCTGGGCCGCGGATAAGGAAAGGCGGGCGTTAGCGATTCATTATGAAGAGGAGAAAGCGTCAAAATTCCTCGGATTAAAAGTAGAAGGCCTGAAGGAAGCTCCTTTAACAATATGCGTAACGTGTGATCCGACAAGGGGAGGCTCTCACGTATTAGGCAGAAATTCGATTCCGGAAACCGATATGATGTCGACAGCCTGTGCGATTCAAAATATGTGGCTCGCGGCCTGCTCGGAAGGACTGGCCATGGGCTGGGTGAGTTTTTATAAGAAAAATGATATTCGTGATATTTTAGACATTCCTCCGCACGTGGATCCGCTTGCGCTCATTTCTATTGGGTACACCGATCACTATCCGGAAAAACCTATTTTAGAAACAGCGGAGTGGGAGAAAAGGCGTTCGCTGGATCATCTTATTTTTGAAAACAGATGGGATCACCGCTGACACCTTGGTTTCCCGGGCAGCTTCACAGTGCTCGATTTACGCAGGAAAGCATGCAGGCCCGGCTGATAAGTATATCCTGTGCGTTAAGTGTTTACTGGATGAATTATAGAGATAGATATGCTGACTGCTGTTTCTAAATAAAGCGGGAAATGCGGTGTTACGTAGATTCTTACCTGTCAGAACGGAGAGGAAAAAAGTCTGTACGCATTGAATTTTTTGAATCAAATTACAGTTTTTACCTTCCGCTTTTGGTATACTTATTTTAACATCAACTGCATATAGTAAGCATAAATTTTGTGGGGAGCCGGGAAACATTGAAACCAAATATTTCAACGTTTCCCGGAGACTGCTTTTGTCTCTCATTCATGGTTGTAAAATGCTTCAAAAAGGCACTCTCCTGCTTCATGAAACATGTTGAAGTAAAAATCGCGCTTTTAAAAAACTGAAAATTCAAATTTTTAGAAAGCAGCTGGCTCAAATAATGACACGTTTAACATACAGACAGTTGTCTTGATGAGACGATTCCCGTAAAAGGTGGCGACGAATAAGGGAAAAGAGAAGTCTGGGAAATTGTTTGAAAACGTGAGAGATATTTCCGGAAAGCAGCTGCTAAAAATAGTCATTAATAGCTTACTTATTCTGGCGGGATGAAGGAGGTGCTTAATCAGGGAATGCCGTAAAAGGACAAAGCGTGGTTGAATGCAGGTTAGAAAAAAGCCGTGTTGGTCGTGTCAGACGCATCGTCCGTGGAATTTACAATAAAATATCAGGAGGTTGTATGTATGGCAAAAACCATTTGGTCTATCGATCCCGTTCACAGTGAGGTTGGGTTTTCCGTAAAACATATGATGATATCAAAAGTGAAAGGGCAATTTGAACATTTTGACTCTACAATAGAACTCGATACCGACAATTTAACAGATGCTGTGGTTGAAGTAGTGATCGATGTTACGAGTATTAATACCCGGGAAGAGAAGCGTGACAACCATTTACGTTCAGCTGATTTCTTCGATGTCGAAAATCATCCTCATATTACTTTTAAAGCTAAAGAATTTAAGAAGAAAAATGATAATCAATATGATGTGATTGGAGATCTTACCATTAGAGGGACAACAAAAGAGGTCACCGTTGATGTGATTTTCGAGGGGCAGAGCAAAGACCCGATGAGTGGTAACGTCGTTGCCGGGTTCAGTGGGCATACGAAGATTAACCGCAAAGAATTTGGATTAACATGGAACGCTGCGCTTGAAACAGGTGGAGTACTCGTAGGGGATGATGTACAAATAAATTTTGAAGTGGAGCTCATCAAGCAAGGAGGAAATTAGTATATAAATTAAATTTACAAGCCTGGACAGATGGAACGAATGATGTAGAAAGTAGATCTTCTTTACCGGGAGGAAGGAGGAACTAAGGCAGTCTTAATAAAAAAGGTGAAGCAGCGCCGCGCTGCTCCACCTTTTTTATACTGTTTTTTAACCGGACCGTATTTATAAGACGTTCAAAAACAATCCGATGGACGCATAAATAATGACCGTAAAGTAAACGCCGAGCATATGCACGAGGGAGAATAGAAACATCTTATTGGCCCATCTTTCAATATTCTCTTTCCGGGAGCCGAACAGACTGAGTCCGAGCCAGAGAAAACCTAAAAGCAGGGATACTAAAGTCAGCCCGAGGCTCAGCGGCAGAAATAAAAAGCTTGAGAGGATAAGTAAAACTAAATACACGTTCGTCTGCAGATACGTGCGCTCTGCCCCTTTAATCACCGGGAGCATCGGGATACCCGCCGCCGTGTAATCTTTCTGCTTGCGGATCGCTATTGCGTAAAAGTGCGGCATCTGCCAGATCACCATAATTAAAAACAAAGCCCAGCATGCCGGGTGCCAGATGTCCGGAGCGACAGCGGCCCAGCCGATTAACGGAGGCATGGCGCCGGAAACACTGCCGACTTCCGTGTTCCAGATTGTATAGCGTTTTGTCCACATCGTATAAGGAACGATGTAGAAAACGATTCCTAACAACCCGAGAAACGAAGCGAGCGGAGAGGCGAAATACAGCAGTACCAGTCCGAGCACTAATAAGAGAACTGCCGCGGCTAAGACTTTTTTAATAGTAATTGATCCTGTGACAGTCGGACGGATTTTCGTGCGGGCCATCAGGGCATCAATGTCACGGTCGTACAAGTTGTTGAACGCTCCGGCTGCTGCGATAACGGCTGCTGTGCCGGAAATGGCTAAAATGATATTCCAGATGTTGTCGACAAAACTGTATTGGTACGTATATAAAGCGAGCATCAATCCCGCGATCATCGGAATTAAGTTGGATTTAATAATGCCGGTTTTCACGACCTGGGCCCATAAGGTCTTCTGTAATTGCTTTTCCATATTATTTTATAGCACCTCTTATACTCTTGAAGCTGATATAAACTGAACGAACCACAAAATTCATCATATCATCTTTTTGACTTATTCACATTGAAACAATCTGCAGCTATTTCCGTATTTAAAAAGGAATGGATAAATAACAGCTGGACTGCAGACTTACGATAGGCATTCTGGAGCTGTTATAGTTATGCAGATATACACTTTATTTTCACTAATCGGGCAGTTTTTAAGCTCTGCAGTGATCGCTTTCATCCAGGCAGCCTCAGGTTTAAGAGGGAGGAGTTTTTATTAAGGTAAAATATTTTATATTTAATTGTGTACTTGATGAGAAGATTTTAAATGGAATGATGGATGTACATAAGGGGATCTTTGGCGAGACGGACAACTTTGCCTGCAAAATGAAACGAAAGCCTCGCTTAATGGTTATTATTGCGATGAGGGAAGCCAAGGTAATTGGATATAAGGCCGGTTATGAAATGGATAAAGATAAATTTTACAGCTGGTTAGGAGGAGTGGATGCCGTGTATCGAAATCGTGGTATCGCTTCCGCCTTAATGGAAAAGCAGCACGAATATTTAAAACAAAGTGGATATCATATTGTACAGACAAAAACAAAGAATAAATGGCGGAACATGCTTCTATTAAATATAAAACATGGATTTGAGGCAGTTGAAACGTATTATAATGAGAGAGGAGTTCACAAAATAGTTCTTGAAAAGAAACTGGTCAATTGAAGCAGTACCAGACCAGGAGCAGGAGGAGTGAAGGTATCCGCAAGAAGAAAAAAGCAGAAATCAAAACGAAGTGTCTTTTGGAAAAGGAGGGTTTTACATGCCATCTCTATACGGTACTTTCACGAAAGAAGGTCAAACTATAGAATACACAATCCATGGAGAGGGACCTGCTGTTCTGATGTTTCACGGGGGCCATTCCAGCTGCTATGAAGAATCAGGCTACGAGGCGCTGCTAGCCAGCGGGTTCTCGATTATCACACCGTCCCGGGCAGGCTACGGTAAAACGTCTGCCTCTATCGGACGTTCCCTGTCAGAAGCATGCAGGTTCTACGCCGCACTGCTCAGCCATCTTGAAATTGACGGTGCGCACGTTGTGGCTGCTTCTGCTGGAGGGCCGACTGGGATTACGTTTGCTTCAGAGTATCCGGAACTGGTTCGTTCGCTTACGCTGCAGTCCGCGGTGACGAAAGAATGGCTGAAGCCGGAAGACCAGACGTACAAAGCTGCGCGCATTTTATTTCATCCGAAAACAGAAAAGTACACATGGAAAATGATCAGTACGATAAGCACAGTTTTCCCGCGCTTTATGTTCAAACAGATGTTTTCCTCTTTCAGCTCGCTGTCTTACACAGAAGCGGGGAGCCGAATCGCAGACGGTGATCACCTGACACTTGCAGCGATGAACCGGCGCCAGCGTTCGGGGGAGGGGTTTCTGATTGATCTGGAGCAGACGAAAAAAATCACTCCGGAACAGCTCGAGGCCGTGTCGTGCCCGGTGCTCATTATGCACAGCCGTTTTGACAGCTCGGTTCCGGTTTCACACGCGCAGCACGCCGCAGAGAACATGCCGCAGGCGGATCTGCAGCTGCTGGACTCATGGGGGCATCTTATCTGGCTCGGCCATCTGGCGGAGGAGACCGACGAGAAATTGGCAGCCTTCTATAAGAATCTTAGAGAGATCTAATTCGAGGAAATTTACTTCATTTAAAAAACTCGATAAAAGCAGGAAACGAAAAATAGACGGTAGCAGAGGAAATATTGCGGAAAAACAGAAAAAAGCACGAAGCAGCCCCGGGGGAACAGGGAGCTTCGTGCTTTTTGTGCCTTTATTTCTTACAGCATCCAGATAAACGAAAAAGAGGGGTGGGGCTGCCCTATAAAGATATGGGCATGGCTTCGCCCGGACAAAAGCCTGTTAGTCAAATCCCGGTCTAACAGGCTTTTTAACATCTTGTCCGGCTCGGCGCGTGCTTTCCAGGCTGTCTCGATATACCTTTTGAGACAGTCTCTCTATTCCATCCAGAAGACACAGAATAAAACATAATTGTCTGTTTATTCTTCCATTCTAGGTCTGATACTTTCTTCTGCCTGGTCCAGAGCTTCCTGAGGAGACTGTGTCTCTTCCCGGATCACATTAAACATCACGTTCGTATCGATTTCATCTAGAACATCCGGAGTGTTAGGGGTAATATTTACTCCCTCAACCTCCTCTCTGATGTCCAGAAGAAGATCAAAGATATCATCATTAAAGTACTCGTAGAATTCGCTGTCGGCCTGGATTTCTTCTGTATCCCAAACGTCCCAACGAGGAGGATCGAAGCCAAGCTGAGTCCAGAGGTTAATATTTCCTTCTTCCGACATTTTGGCGAAGTAGAGGAAGTCTTTTGCCAGATCGACATTTTCGGACTGGCTCGTTACTGACGTTCCTGTACCGCCCATACCTACTGTCCGGGCATCGGATTCCTCAAATACAGGCATCGGACGAATTTCCATCTTTCCTTCCAGGTCAGGCATTTCAGCCAGGAAGTTGGACATATAAAACAGTGGCATGATCGTGGAGGCAGCGCCGCCGCCGTTCATGAATCCATAGAATTCTTCCGAGTGGTTTTCTTCACCGGGAGTAATTTCCGCGATTTCGTGCTCATTCACTAAGTCGGATACAAACTGCAGTGTTTCGACGTTTGTTTCATTTGCTAACGTCAGTTCACCTTCATCATTAAAGAAATCGGAACCACGCTGTGCAACAAAAGGCCAAATTCCATACCAGTTAGTGGAGATGGTCGTCATCGGCACTTCCGTATTTTCAACAACCTGTTCCCCGGCTTCAACATAATCATCCCACGTCTCTATTGTGTCGATATCGACGCCGGCTTCATCCATAATATCCATATTGTAGTACACGACAGTAGCACCTAAGTGTGTAGGCGCTCCATAGTAGGTATCTCCGTCTGCATAAATGTCCAGGCGCTCTGTAATGAATTGATCAAGTTCTCCTTCAATCAAATCATTCAATGGTTCCAGCTGTACATCTCCCTGAAGGAAGTTAGGAAATCTGGCAATTTCAATATCTACGAGATCCGGTGCTTCGGAGCCTGACTGCAGGGCAAGCAGCAGGTTGTTATGCATTTGATCGAACGGATATACTTCAGCCGTTAACTGAATTGGATTATCCGGGTTTTCATCATTCCATCTTATGGCAGCGTCCTCAAAAAATTCAGCATGTGTTTCTGCAAAAGTCCAGAAACTGAGTTCCTCTGCTCCTTCAATATCATCGCCGACCACAACTGATTCTTCAGCTTCACCATTTCCTGCGTCAGCTTCACTATCATTACCGGAATTTTCTCCTCCATTACTGCCGCAGGCTGCTAAAACCAGCGAAGTGCCCCCCAGCACGGTCAATAAATATTTTTTCTTCATTGATATTCCTCCCTCTTTAAAATAAATATGTCAACGCTTACATAAATAAGCGATAACTTCATGAAAAAAATAAATCAGCGGAAACGGGTAATGAATACAGCCTTGGATGATAAAAAAAGATTGGAGATAATTTATTGAATGAATTAAGTTATATGCATTATAATAAATTATTAATACGTACAAGTCAATAAAATTTACTGATTTCTCTGAAAGGAAACAGAATATCGCAGACGTATTCTATAGTGAAATGAAACAGCGTCAAGTCTCCGCGGACATGTTTATATTGGACGCCAAGTTTTAAAATCTGTCTGGAATGCTGCTGCAAGTAGGGAAGGCAGGTTAAATGAAAACGAACTTGCGGATAAGTGCAAAATAATTTATAATTTAAAACTAAATATACGTACAAGTTTTTATGCAAAAAACTATTTTATGTGTATGTTGTATTTTTCGTTTTTCTTTGGTTATATGAAAGAGGCAGATAGTGAATTAGCTGGTCTAAGTTTATTCATTAAATTATACGCTCCGGAGGTGAGGATCTCACAGTTTGATCACAGACGACTTGGTTCTGAGTATTTATAATTTTAAAGTATAGAAGGAGGTTTTCGATATGGAAAAGGCAGTGGAAGGCACGAAAACAAAAAAACGGCGGTCTTCTATTCTTTACTCGAAAAAGGCGGCCCCGTACATCTTTGTGTCGCCGTTTATCATTTCATTTCTATTACTGTCACTTTATCCGTTCATCAGTGCCATCAATATGAGTTTTCAGAGTGTGCTTCCAGGTCAGACTGAATATATAGGGCTCTCAAATTTTGAAAGGGTTTTCAATCCGGTGTTTTTTACGGCACTTCAGAACACTACCGTTTATGTAATATGGACAGTCATCATTTTGACCATCATACCGATGATTTTTGCAGTCTTTCTGAATTCCCGGCTGATCCGCTTTACGAACTTTTTCAGGGCTGCTATCTTTATTCCGGCTTTGACCTCTGTCATTGTAGCCGGTACTATTTTCAGGATGATTTTTGGAGAATCCGATGCAGCTTTTGCAAACCAGGTCGTCCAGCTCTTAGGATTTGATGCTGTAGAATGGCGCTACGGAGCTGGAACAGCAATGTTTCTCATGGTAGCACTTGCATCCTGGAGATGGATGGGGGTAAACGTCCTTTACTACCTTGCTGCCCTTCAGAATGTCAGTAAAGATTTATATGAGGCGGCAGATATCGATGGCGCCAATATCTGGCAGAAGTTCAGAAATGTGACCTTTCCTGCGATTAAGCCTATTTTTATCTTTTTATCAACTATTACCACGATTAATGGTTTTCGGATGTTTGAGGAAAGCTTTGTATTTTTCGAAACCTCTTCTCCCGGTAATATAGGTCTGACCATTGTTGGTTATATTTATGAGGAAGGGATCCAGCGCAACGACATGGGCTTTGGAGCAGCGATCGGGATTGTCCTTCTTGCAATTATTTTTGTGGTAAGTATCGTGCAGCTTTATCTTACTGGAGCCTTTAAAAAGGAGGATGAGTGATGAAGGAGTCAAATCTTACGTCCAAAGAAAAAGCGGTCAGTGCCGGATTAATAGTCATGTTCAGTATCATATCTCTCATTGCACTTTTTCCGGTTATATCACTTGTAGTAGCCTCCTTAAGTCCTGCAACTGACTTAATGAGGTTTGGGTTGACAGCAGAACTGTTCTTCACCAATTTTGATATCGAGAATTTCCAGACGCTTTTCAGTGCTGAAGCGGGATCGTATTGGAGATGGTACGGCAATAGTTTGATTGTGTCTGGTGTTTTGATAGTTTTATCCTTGTTTTTTTCCTCGATGGTCGGGTACGCCCTTGCTTTATATGAGTTTAAGGGGAAGCGGATTATCTTTGTCCTTGTACTGCTTATTTTAATGATTCCATTTGAGATTCTAATGCTTCCTCTTTATACGATGATGATAAATCTGAGGCTGGTGGATTCCTATTTCGGCGTGATGCTTCCATTGATTGTAGCACCAATCGGTGTTTTCTTCTTTCGGCAGTACTGCCTTGGTCTTCCTAAAGAACTGATGGAATCGGGGAGAGTGGACGGATGTACAGAGTTCGGTATTTTTGCGCGGATTATGGCACCGTTAATGCTCCCTTCGTTTGCTGCAATGGCTATACTGATGGGACTGATGAGCTGGAATAACTTTCTCTGGCCGCTCGTTGTCCTGCGTTCAAGTGACATGTTTACGCTGCCTGTAGGGCTGGCTACTCTGCTTACCCCTTACGGCAACAATTATGAATTACTGTTTTCCGGGTCTGTAATGGCGATCATTCCCATCATTATTTTGTTCCTTTTCTTTCAGCGTTTCTTCATCGCCGGCCTTACATCCGGTGGAGTTAAGGGATAAGACGTATTTGAGAAGGAGGTTTTAATATTGACTGCAAAGGTGGAGGAAGCCCTACGGTTTATTAGTAAGTTTGCGTTGTTAAACGTTGTCTGGATTGGATTCAGTGTTGCAGGACTCGTCGTGTTCGGTCTTTTCCCGGCAACGTACGCCCTCTTTGTTACTGCCCGCCAGTGGGTCCGCAGCGGAAACGAAGTGCCGGTAGTGAAACCGTTCCTTACAATTTATAAAGCGAATTTCATCCGGTCCAACGTCTGCGGATGGCTGCTGCTCAGTGCAGGCGCCCTGCTGTATATGAATTATCAGGTGATCAGTCAGTCTGAGGGTGCCGTGCCGTTTCCGGTTGTCGTTGCATTTCTTTTCGTCGTCAGCCTCTACCTGCTCGTACTGGTTACCGTAGTGCCGGTCTCCGTGCACTTTCAGGAGCAGGGAGTAATGCAGACGCTGGCCAGCACGTTACGGTTTATCTTCGGACGGCTGCACATCGCTCTATTGTTTGGAGTTATTCTGTGGGGAGGCATCTATTTGTCTCTTGCCTTTCCTGCCGTCATTGTCTTTTTCTCAGGAAGTGTTCTGGCCTATATGTTGATGTGGTTTTTCGATCGTTCTATGGAAAAAATACAAGTGCAGCAGCACGCTTAATTTGAAAGGTGGCGGAGCAATATGAAAAAAGCAGGAGTCCTACTCGATAAAGGAGCAGTTATTTCAAAAGTGGATGAGAGGGTATACGGCTCGTTCATTGAACATATGGGGCGGGCTGTTTATGGAGGTATCTTTGAACCCGGGCATCCGGAAGCAGATGAACAGGGATTCCGTAAAGATGTCCTTTCTCTTATCAATCAGCTGCAGGTGCCGATTATCCGCTATCCGGGCGGGAATATGGTTTCTGCCTACAACTGGGAGGATGGTACAGGACCGAAGGAAGACCGTCCGAGAAAACTTGATCTTGCCTGGCAGGTTGTAGAAACAAATCAGTTCGGGACAAATGAATTTGCTGATTTTGCAAAGAAAGCCGGTTCAGAAGTCATGATGGCGGTCAACTTGGGGACGAGAGGGATAGATGCTGCGAGAAACCTCGTTGAATACTGCAATCACACCGGTGGATCCTACTGGAGTGATTTAAGGCAGGCACACGGTTATCCCGACCCTCACCAGATTAAAACATGGTGTCTCGGAAATGAAATGGACGGGCCCTGGCAGATTGGGCAGAAAACAGCAGAAGAGTACGGCCGGCTGGCAGCGGAAACCGGAAAAGCGATGAAGCAGGTCGATCCTTCCATTGAACTGGTGACATGCGGCAGTTCAGGGGCCGGAATGCCGACGTTCCCCGAATGGGAAGCGGTGACGATGGAACATACTTATGAAATAGCAGACTATGTCTCCCTGCATCAGTACTTCGGCAACCCGGACAACGATTCCCAGAATTACCTTGCAAGTACGATGGAACTGGAACGTTTCATTCAGACTGTCACATCTGTCTGCGACTATTTAAAAGCAAAAAAACGAAGTAAAAAAACGATGATGCTCAGCTTTGATGAGTGGAACGTATGGTATCACTCGAGTGAGCAGGATAAGAAGCTCGAACGCTGGCAGACAGCTCCTCCACAGCTTGAGGACCGCTATAATATGGAAGATGCGCTGCTTGTAGGGGGAATTCTTATCACTTTCCTGAAGCATGCGGACCGGATTAAAATGGCCTGCATGGCTCAGCTCGTTAACGTGATTGCTCCAATCGTGACGGAAAACGGAGGAGGTTCCTGGAAGCAGACGATCTATTATCCATATATGCACGCTTCTGTTTTTGGGCGCGGTGTGTCCCTTCAAGCTATCGTCTCGTCTCCTGCATTTGATACGAAAGAATTCACTGACGTTCCTTATGTTGATACAGCGGTAGTGTGGAATGAAGAAAAAGAAGAATTGGCTGTCTTTCTGCTGAACAGACATCTTGAAGAAGATGTGCTCGTCCGTTATTCCCTGAAAGATTTCACAGGATATCAGGTTACAGAGCATCTCGTGTTGGAACACGATAATCTGAAAATGGAAAATACGATAGGGGAGCAGAACGTAAAGCCTCACCGTAACGGCCAGTCGGAATGGGACGGTACGGAGCTGGAAGTGAAAGCGAACAAAGCTTCCTGGAACGTTGTCCGGCTCAAGCTGAATTCATAAAAATATGCCGGACAGCGGCTCATGGGTGCAGAATGCTGATAGGATAGAGGCATTCTGAATGGCTCAAAATCGTTAAATTAGGAGTGATTTTTTGAAGAATTCTATTCGGAATCCGGTTCTTCCCGGCTTTAATGCAGATCCATCCATCCTCAGGACAGGAGAGGACTATTATATTGCAGTATCCACTTTCGAATGGTTTCCGGGCGTCCGGATTTACCATTCCCGGGATTTGAAAAACTGGGCCTTTGCGGCAAGTCCATTAACAAGGACAACACAGCTCGACATGAAAGGAAACATGAATTCCGGAGGGGTGTGGGCACCGGATTTGAGCTTTGACGATGGGAAATATTACTTAATATATACCGATGTAAAACAGTGGCACGGCGCATATAAAGATGCACATAATTACCTTGTCACAGCTGACTCCATAGAAGGCCCTTGGTCTGACCCTGTCTACCTGAACAGCAGCGGGTTTGATCCCTCTTTGTTTCATGACGACGATGGAAGCAAGTGGCTTGTGAATATGATTTGGGATTACAGGTCCGACAGAAATTCCTTCGCGGGAATCGTACTGCAGGAGCTGGACAAAGAAACAGGCAGATTGAAAGGACAGGCCAAGACCATTTATACCGGGACAGATATCAAATTGACGGAAGGCCCGCACGTATACAAAAAAGATGGATGGTATTACCTGCTGGTCGCAGAGGGCGGCACCCGTTATGACCACGCAGAAACGGTGGCACGCTCCAGAAATCTTGATGGTCCATATGAAACAGACCCTGACTACCCGCTGTTAACTTCACGGGGTAACGAAGAACTTCCTCTGCAGAAAGCGGGGCATGCCAGTCTTGTAGAGACGCAGAATGGAGAATGGTATTTAGCCCACCTCTGCGGTCGTCCACTCAAAGATAAATACTGTACACTCGGAAGAGAGACAGCGCTCCAGAAAGTTGTCTGGACAGAAGATGGATGGCCGAGACTCGCGCAGGGAGGGCATTTCCCTGATGAATTTATTGAAGGGCCGGATCTGCCGGAAGTACCCATTCCTTCCGAGCCTGTTAGGGACAGCTTCGATGAAGGAACGCTCCGTGGGGTCTGGAATTCCCTTCGTGTTCCGCCGGACGAATCATGGTGCAGTCTTAATGCGCGGAAAGGTTCGCTTCGATTATATGGTCGTGAATCGCTATCCTCCGTCCATCAACAGTCACTGATTGCACGGAGGCAGACAGCATTTACATGCCGTTTCAATACGGAATTAACATTCTTCCCTTCGTCATTCCAGCAGAAGGCAGGGCTGGTGGTGTATTATGACACCGAAGATCACGTGTATCTCCATGTGACATATCATGAGGAAAAAGGAAGGGTGCTCCAGATCATTCGAACGATTCAGGGACAGTATGAAGAGGTGCTGCTTCCACCTCAGCGTATTCCTGCCGAAGGCCCGATTGAACTAAGCGGGAAAATAGAAAAGAATCTTCTCCGGTTTTTCTATAAACACCAGAATTCGGCTGACTGGACTCCAATAGGGAACTGGATGGATACGACACATATGTCGGATGACTCTGCTGAAGATGTACGTTTCACAGGAACTTTCGTTGGAATGGCCTGCCAGGATTACAACGGAGAAAGTCTGCCTGCCGATTTTAATTATTTTGAATATGAAACGTTTGAAGAGAAATAGATGGCACCAGTGAAAAGAGTATTTTTGATATTGAATCAATTTCATAAGCCGCTGTAAGAAAGGGATTTCCGAACATGGGGAATGATTTCCACTTCAGACAGACGCTTTCCGCGGGGCTCGTCTTCATTCCGCCGGAGCTGACGTCTGCTGTTTCAATCATCCGATTTTATATACGAATATTCAAACTATAAATTGATAAAACGTTTGTTAGAATAACTTGAAAAGTATATTATGAAATTGATTCATTTTATTAATGGGGAAAAGCTTTAGAGAATTTTTGCGTATAAAAAAGGCTTCAGGAAAATCCTGAAGCCTTTTTAAGCTGTTTATAAAGTGTATTTTTATAGGTATACAGTTCGCTGCTTCCGCCTTCCGGGGGGACGCTTTCCGGGCGGGCCGGCCTCAGCTAATTTCTTCCGCCTGCATGTTGGAAGAAATGGATCTTCAGCTCGTCCTTGATCGCCTCGGAGTCGCCCCCCTGCGGCTGCAGCAGAGAGATAAAAAGAAGTTCTTCATTTTAAAAAACCACGACTATTCAGGCCGTTTTCTTCCATAAAAAATTTCTTTTCCTCCGTAATGTCCGGTGGAGACGCCGATGGGATGTGGAGCGCAGTTAAAACACCCTTTTCCATGTCCATGACATGGAAAACAGCGGAAGACCAGCCCCACGCAGACTTCTGCCGGGAAGAGAAGGAGAGACATAGACCATAAATAGTCTGAAATGATGACTTAATCAACACTTTGAAAAGGCTTCAGGAAAATCCTGAAGCCTTTTCGAATACCAGTGCAGAAGAACCCCGCTTTTTAAAAGCGGGGTTCTTCTGGAATTACAGCCGGCTGTCCTGAAGGAGCCGTCCGATTTCTTCTTTATGACCGGTTTCATCGGTAATAAAGTCTTCCAGTTTCACGACAAGCTCGGTCAGATTCAGTTCATCTGCCTGTTTTTTACGTTTTTCATAGCGTTCAATTGTCTCAATTTCCGCCTGCTGAGCCTGTTCGAGCAGGTCTCTTACTTCCGTCACCTGTTCAACTTTTGCCGGTGTCGTTGTCGGTGTGCCGCCGAGCGTCTTAATTTTTTCAGATAAATAAAGAGCGTGCGTGCTTTCGTCAGCGACTTCACTTTCAAAAAACGGTTTAAGAACCGAACGGAAAAGTCCGGAAACAACCGAAGCGTTGTACGTGTACATAATTATTGCGGCATATTCGTTCGCGAGATCTTCATTTAATCCATCAATAAGTTCCTGCATTTTTTGATCCATAACGTCTATCCCTTCCTTTCTAGTAATAACTGCCTACATAGTATGTTTTCCACAATGAAAAATCCTTAAACATGCAGAAGGGAAATATTCGCAGCAAAAGTAGAAAACATCCTTTCTAAAAAGCGCTGTTTAAGCATTCGTGATTGATTGGTTTAAAGCACTTTGCTTCAGCTCTTCCGTGCAGGAGATCCCCTGGGAGAATAAGGACGAATATCCGTTTAGAAAGGTGGGAAGGAGGGATCAGCTGAGGCTGGACATGAGCCCTGCGGAAAAGAATAATGGCATGCAGTATATAATCGCTGTTTTATTTTCAAGTCCGTCTTAATTAAATAGCTGCTGTAAACTTAGATAAGGCGTATTTTTTCCGCATTTTCTTCTATTTAGTGAAACGAAATAATTGACGGAAATCCTGCCACATGCGAAAATAAAGAAGTTAACGCTTTATTTAGGTGAAGCGTTATTGTGCTGTCGTAATATGAAAGCGATTACATAAAAAGGAGGTCATGTTGATGGCCAAAAAAATTCCCGCCCATCTGCGTCAATATACGGTGAAGCAGAATTACGCAAGCTATACACCGATTAACCATGCCGTCTGGCGGTACGTGATGCGTCAAAACCACGAAACGCTGAAAGATTTAGCTCACGAAGCGTATACCGACGGGCTGAAAGCATCCGGTATTTCGATTGAGCAGATCCCCGACGTTGCAGAAATGAATGAGAAACTCGGACAATTCGGTCTCGGTGCAGCTACGATCGATGGCTTTATTCCAGGGGTGGCATTTTTTGATTTCCAATCACACGGGATTCTGCCGGTTGTTGCAGAAATCAGAAAGCTGGAAAACATTCAGTACACCCCCGCGCCGGATATGCTTCACGAAGCGGCCGGACACGCGCCGATCCTTGCAGACCAAACTTATGCTTCTTACGTAAAAAGGTTTGGGGAAATCGGAAAAAAAGCGATTGCCACAAAAGAAGAGCATGATGTTTTCGAAGCGGTACGGGCGTATTCGAATCTGCTTGAAAAAGGAAGTGCGACCGGGGAGCAGCTTGCCGAAGCACAGCAGGAGATTGCTGCAAGAGAAGCCCTCGTAAAAGGGGAGTCGGAGGCAGAGCTGATCGGCAGACTCTACTGGTGGACCGTGGAATATGGCTTGATCGGTACAGTGGAAAATCCGAAAATCTATGGCGCAGGGCTTCTTTCCTCTGTGGAAGAAGGAGGAAATATCCTTGATCCCAAAGTGAAGAAAATTCCTTATGACGTTGAGAAAGTGGTGCGGACTGGCTTTGATATTACAAAACCACAGCCGCAGCTGTTTGTATGCCGCACCTTCGAAGAACTTATGGAAGGACTGGAGGAGTTTGCAGATACGATGGCTTTTCGAAAGGGCGGCGCAGAGAGCGTCGATAAAGCGGCAGCTTCAGGAAACACGGCTACTATTGAATTTTCCTCGGGGCTTCAGGTGTCAGGCATCTGGAACGAAAGCAGGAAAGACGCTGAAGGGAATGTGATTTATCTGCAGTCAAAGGCCCCGACCGCACTTGCTTATGGAGAGGTGGAACTGCCTGAACACAGCAAAACTGTTCATGCAGACGGCTACGGGACTCCTGCCGGGCGGCTGGCAGACGGTACCGCTTTAGAGGAGCTTTCCGTCGAAGAGATCAAGGCTCTCGGCTTAAAAGAGGGGGAGGACACCGAACTGAGGTTTGCTTCCGGAATTACAGTAAGCGGGAAAGTGGAGAAGGTTCTTTTCCGGGATGGACGTCCGATTCTCGTGCAGTGGAAAAATACACTCGTGACAAACGGGGAAATACGGCTGTTTGAACCGGAATGGGGAGATTATGATATGGCGGTCGGCGCAGAAGTGGTTTCTGTTTATGCAGGCGCCGCAGACGGAGAAGCCTATTACGGCGAAGACCTTCCCGCGCAGTCGGATCTCGCCCACGAACAGGATGAAACGATGCTCGATTCTTTGTACGGGCGGGTAAGAGAAGTAAGAAACCAGATGCCGGCAGATACAGTAAGACAGCTGGTAAACATATACGAAGAGCTGAAAGAATATCCGGATGACTGGCTCCTGCGCCTTGAGATCGTGGAGATTTTGGAAGAAGTACGAGGGGCGGACGACTTTCTTCAGCTTATTAAAAACGAACTTGAAACGCTCCAGGAAACGAAAAAAGAGTACCGGAAGCTGATCGCGAACGGACTGAAAGCAGCGGAAAAGATTTCCCTGAAGAAGTAGCCTTTCGTTTCTAC
Source organism: Alkalicoccus halolimnae (assembly GCF_008014775.2). Taxonomy (GTDB): domain Bacteria; phylum Bacillota; class Bacilli; order Bacillales; family Salisediminibacteriaceae; genus Alkalicoccus; species Alkalicoccus halolimnae. The sequence goes on from NZ_CP144914.1 coordinate 553,610, forward strand.
TAAAACGACTGGGTTACTGGCGTGACCGGTTGACATTAATCTTAGACCGGACTTAAAAGAGTCATCATTCAAAAACTGTTTCTTCCGTTGAAGAAGCAGTTTTTTTCTTGGTTATTCTCCCGGTTTCAGGAAGTAGACGAGCCGGCAGGAAAGCCCCTGACTTTCATTATTTACCGCATTAATTCACATTTCGATCAGGATTTTTCAGGATTATAAATCAATATATGGAAAAATAAACATACTTTTTAACTGTTTATAATAAATACTTCCGATTATAGTTTCAGTCTGGAACGGTTGGGAATACATTGTGTATCAGCGGACGGAAAGATAAAATTATAGGAGGACACTTTCATGAGTAATAAAGTAGTTGGTGTTTATGAAACAGAAGCAGAAGTTGTGGAAGCTGTTAACAGAGTGAAACAGGAAGGATATACACCGGAAAGCATTTCTATTCTGGCAAACGAACATCAGGAGACTGCTTTGATCAAGCGGGAAACAGATGTCGATATAGAAACCCGCCATCAAGGGGAAGAAGGGAAAGAGGAAGGTCCGGGTCTGTTGGAAAAGGTAAAAGCCGCCTTTACCGGCAATGGGCCTGAGGAAACCGATTCTTCTGATTATAAATCCAGGCTGAAAGACCTTGGGTTATCCGATTCGGAAGTGGAAAAACAGGAATTAAACATTAAGAACGGGAAAATTGTCGTTCTGGCTCCTGATATTAAACCAGGCAGACATCCTGATGATACAGCCGCAGGCGCTGGAATTGGAACAGAACCTGCAGATTCACATTCCAGCGCTTCCTCAGACCTGAAAGCGCCGGGTCTGGATGACAGCCCGTATGCAAAAGAAGAAGAAGTAGAAACTCCTCTCCGCGGAGAAGGGACGCATCGTGCTGGAGATCCTTTAAAAGATCCAAACAAGGCTGAAACGTTACATGGAACCTCATCCAGATCAGGAGAAAAAACAGACGAAGAGCAGAAGGTTCGTCTTTGGGAGGAAGACCTGGAAGTGGAGAAAGAAGAAGTTCAGGCAGGAGAAGCACATGTAAAAAAGACCGTGCATGAAGAAACGAAGAACGTGGAAGTCCCCGTTTCACGTGAAGAGCTGCACGTGGAAAGAAGGCCTGTATCCGGTGAAGAGGCTCATCAGGGAGCGGAAGGAGAATTTAAAGAGGAAGAAATCCACATTCCTTTAAAAGAAGAAAAAGTAGAAGTCACGAAAAAGCCTGTAGTGAAAGAAGAAGTGAAAATCAGAAAGGATAAAGTGGAAGAAACGGAACATGCTGCTGAGGAAGTAAAGCGGGAACAGCTTGACATCAGTGAGGATAAACGGGATGACTCTGACCGCCGCTGACAGCAGGACGGTCGCAAATTTTAAATGGTTTTAGAAGAAAACGATTATTCAGCATAAAGACCCTTAAGAGAAGAAATTTTCTCTAGAGGGTCTTTTAAATTTACAGCGGGAAGACTTTTTCTTAAGTGATGTAAAATACTTATCTGTTAATTGACGAATTGATTTTTATATAAATATCCATACGCAAGCCCTGCTGCTATACCGACGGCGTGTGCAGGTCCCCCAATCGAAACGGAGGGGCTAAATAAAGTGATCATGGCATTTGCAGCGAACAAAGCGATGAGCCAGTATTTTGCCTTCGATTGTAAAACCTTTGCATCAGTCTGAAGAAAAGTAAAAGCTGCCACTAATCCAAAAGCTGCCGCAGATGCTCCGACTGTTGGGACAGAAGGATTCCAGCCGACGAGCGGTGCCGTTAACAGGATGGACAGACTGCCGAAAAACCCACAAATAAAATAAGTGAAAAGGACAGTTTTCACATTGGTTATTCTTTCCAGCCGGATACCGAATACGATGACGAGAAACATGTTAAGGAGAAGATGGATAGAAAGCTCGTGGGAAAAGAAAACGGTAAGTAACGTCCACGGCCTGTTTATCATGATGCTTATATCCGGGTAAAGGAGAAAAGCTTCAGCGGCCCACGAGAAATTATTTAAAAGGATAAAAAAGAGAATATTTGCAGAGATGATGGCTAAGGTACCATAGGCAGCAGAAAAATAATTCTCTCCATTCATTTCATCAAACTCCCTGCTCGATATAATCGTGGGCGAGGAGAGGGAAGCCCCCCCTCCTGCCTGATTTTAGTGAAAAGCATTAATCATCACTGCCGAAAAAATCGCGGAAAGACTGAATCGTCATATCGCGGTTAAGTGCGGCGATGGATGTTGTAATTGGAATATTTTTCGGACAGGATTCTACACAGTTTTGTGAATTTCCACAATCCTGCAGTCCACCTTCGCCCATAAGAGCACGCAGACGTTCCCCTTTATGCATTTTTCCTGTAGGATGTGCATTAAAAAGCCGGGGCTGAATAGCTGCGGCTGGTCCTATAAATTTGGACTGATCGTTAACATTCGGGCAGGCTTCCAGGCAGACGCCGCAGGTCATACATTTCGAGAGTTCATATGCCCACCGCCGCTTGTTTTCAGCCATACGCGGACCGGGACCAAGGTCATGGGTGCCGTCAATGGGGATCCAGGCTTTCACTTTTTTCAAGGACTCAAACATTTGACTGCGGTCCACGATGAGGTCACGGACGACAGGAAATGTTTTCATCGGTGCCAGATGGATCGGTTGATCCAGTTTGTCAATCAGTGATGCGCACGACTGCTCGGCCCAGCCGTTGATTACCATCGAACAGGCTCCGCATACTTCTTCTAAACAGCTCATGTCCCAGGCAACGGGAGTGGTTTTCTCTCCCTCGGCTGTGACGGGATTCTCACGGATTTTCATTAAGGCACTGATGACATTCATATTCGGCCGATAGGGAATATCAAAGGTTTCGGTATACGACGGGGCTTCCGGATGATCTCGTCTTGTGATAACTAAACGTACATGCCGATCTGCATCCACAGCAGTTCACTCCTCTCTATCTGAAATTTGAATCCAAAATAGGAGTTTCAGAGAGACATAGAAAAGGCAGGCAGCTGCTATCTAAGGAAGAGCAGCTGGAAACGCAGGCAGTTTTAATCGGGAGAACGGGCGGGGTTGTCGTGCAGCCAAAAATGATATGAAGAAAAGGGTTCACTTAATTGTAATTTATCATGAATTTCCAAAATTATGAATACTGTAAAAGTCTTGAGTTCCGTAAACCTTATTCATTTATTAAACGGGAACCTCTGTATTTTGTCCCTTTTACACAGCGGCCCTTCTGTTTGGCGAAAAGACCCGTGAAACTGGACGATCGTCAGGTGTCGATCTAATTAATATCAGATATAATGAGAGACAGGAAATATAAGTGATAGCATGAGGAATAATGAGCAGTTACATAGTCTTTTCCAGAAAGCCAGCCGTCAGCTGAACGTATAAATACTATCCACCCGGGAGGTATCTTTTATGTCTATTACGTTCCACCTGCTGCAGAACAACGATTTCGGCCTGGATCAGATAAGGAAATTGAACGAGCTTTATGCGGAAGCTTTTGAAGAAGAAGAGATGTACAGAGGAAATAAACCGTCGGATCTCTACCTTAAGAAGCTGCTTTCCAAAGAAGGTATCATCGTCTGTACAGCCACATCCGGTGAGCAGGTGGTCGGCGGACTCACGGCATACACCATGGATAAACTGGAAGAGGAAACCCTCGAAATGTACGTGTATGATCTCGCCGTCGATGCCCGGTTCCGAAGGCGGAAAATTGCCACGCGTCTGCTGGAACTTCTTCTGGAAGAAGCGAAGCGTCTCGATGCTTCCGCCGTTTTCATTCAGGCAGAACAGGACGACGCCCCCGCTGTTGCCCTGTATGAATCGATGGGAGAGAGGGAAACAGCGTATCATTATGATATTTATTTGAAGAAGAAAGAAAAGTAATATAAGCTGCAGAAGATCTTTATAAAATGACATCAGACTATACCGCATAGAAAAGAGGACGTCACTATGAACGAAGGATCCATCTCCCGCATGTGGGAGGACTATAAGAAAAATAACCCGGACGCGCCGGATACGTACGAAGCGTGGGCTTTCGGCGACTCCAAAGAAATGGCCGATGAACTTGCGGAGCTCGTGAAAAGCGGCACCAAAACTGCAACGGCATCCAATTATTCGCTGTACGGTGACGACGAGCCGCTCCCGTACAGCGGGATGCACAATATCGTTCTGGACGGCGAGGGAACAGCCGCGGCGGTCATCGTTACGACGACCGTCGATATCGTTCCTTTCGATGAAGTGACGGAAGAACATGCCTGGCTGGAAGGGGAGGGAGAGCGGACGCTTGCTCAATGGCGCCGGGATCACGAAGCCTTTTTCAAAAGAGAGTTTGCAGAAAGCAGGGAAGACTTCCACGAGAAAATGCCTGTCGTCTGCGAACGGTTTAAGCTCGTTTATAAATAAGGGATCCGGAAAAACAAACGCAGAAGGAGAGAGGCAGACGATGGAAAAACCGATGATAGGGGTACTGCCTCTGTATGACAAAGAAAAAGAAAGCTACTGGATGCTGCCGGGATACATGAAAGGCATTGAAGCAGCGGGCGGCATTCCGGTCATGCTGCCGCTGACGACGGATACGGACATCCTCGAAAAAACGGCCCGCATGTTCGACGGGTTTCTTTTTACCGGAGGCCAGGATGTGAGCCCGACTTTCTACGGAGAAAAAATCGGAGAAGCATGCGGGGAAACGTGCATGGAGCGGGACAGGATGGAGGCGGTTCTATTTGAAATAGTGAATGAACTCGACAAGCCCGTTTTCGGAATCTGCCGCGCTCTGCAGCTGTTTAATGTGCTGCTCGGAGGCACGCTGTATCAGGACCTTCCCAGCGGACGGAAAACCAGCCTGATCGAGCATAAACAGAAACCGCCCTATGCAACGCCTGTGCACGAAGTGACAATCGAAGTAAATACGCTGCTCGGGAAGATTCTCCAGGAAAAGAAAATTGACGTGAACAGCTATCATCACCAGGGAATTAAGAAGAAAGCGGAAAAACTGCAGCCGGCGGCCTATGCGGCTGACGGGCTCATGGAAGCTGCCGTGATGCCGGACCAGTCTTTTAATCTGGCCGTGCAGTGGCACCCGGAGTTCAGTTACGAAAAGGACAAACAGAGCGTCAGGCTGTTTCAGGCGTTTGTTGACGCGTGCCGGAAGTAAATATCAATTTTTGCTTGTTTTGTATCGTACTTAGATTCTTGTCTGAACAGGTAATACGATTTTCAGCAGATGAAGAAACTGTAAATAGTTTCTGAGAAGCTGAGGCAGGCTAGCCCCCGGAAGGCGGAAGCAGCGAACCATATACCAATGCATAAAAAATACTTTATAACAGTCTGAAAACCGGCGGGAAATCTTCCGCCGGTTTAAACATGTTTCCTTTATGCTCCTGCTTTTTCTTCTATTATCTGCTCTTCCTGTTTCGGAGATTTTAATAAGAGACTGAGGCCGAGAGCTATGAAAGCAAGAATTGTGCTTCCCATAAAGCCCCACTGGAAGCCGTTTACTTCTGAAAGCAAGGCAGCAGTGTCTGCGGTCACACTTTCTCCGGGGGCATACACCTGGGAGCCGACAGCTACAAAGGTAATCAGCAGCGCCGTTCCGATGGAGGCCGAAATCTGCTGAAGCGTATTAGCCATGGCCGAACCGTGCGCGTACCATTTTTCCGGGATCTGATTAAGTGCCGAAGTCATAACAGGCATGAGCGTAAGAGACAGCCCGAACATACGGATAGCATAGACTGTTGTTAAGAAAGCAAAAGACATATCGAGCGAGAGGCTGGTAAACATAAAAGTAGTTATCGTAACGATCGTTAAGCCTGGAATGGCGAGAACTTTTGCTCCGTATTTATCAAACAGTGCGCCTGCGACCGGCGACATTATTCCGATAACTACAGCACCGGGAAGAAGCATCAATCCCGATTCGAGAGGAGTAAAGCCTAATACATTCTGTACAAACAGAGGCAGCATCGTTTCCGCTCCAATTAAGGATACCATCGCCACCAGTGTGATCCCGATAGAGAGGGTGAAGACAGGGAATTTAAAGATGCGAAATTCCAGAATCGGGCGATCGAGCCGCAGCTGCCTGCGGACAAAAAATCCGATAATAACGGCCCCGATAATTACCATTGATACGACTGTTAAACTTGTAAAACCTTCCTTGGAAGCGACGCCGAAACCGTAGAGAAACGCTCCGAAACCGGCTGTGGACATTACGATGGAAGGAATATCAATCTTTGGCCTGCTCAGCTGCGTAACGTTCTGCATAAACAGGAATGCTACGAGAATCGTTACTGCTACTAACGGCAGTAATGCAATGAAAAGCGAACGCCACGGAAAGAATTCAAGGAGTACTCCGGAAAGGGTGGGCCCGATCGCCGGACCAAATGCAATGACTATTCCGAGAAGACCCATGGCTCTTCCGCGTTTTTCTACCGGAATGACGATTAGCAGCACTGTCATAAGCAGGGGAAGCATAATTCCGGATCCCGAGGCCTGTACGACGCGAGCTAAAAGCAGCATCGTGAAACTTTGAGAAAGGGCTGCAATGAGCGTGCCTGTGCCAAATAAAATTATCGCGGTTAAAAACAGCCGCCGCGTAGTGAAGCGTTCAATTAAGAAAGCGGAAATGGGGATCATAATCCCGTTGACCATTAAAAATACGGTCGTCAGCCACTGCACTTCCCCCTGGGTGATTCCGAAAACTTCCTGAATCGTCGGGAGGGCGGTGGCGAGGAGCGTCTCATTTGTAATTCCCATAAAGGCTCCAAGTAAAAGGGCACCGATCATGGCTGTTTTTTGTTTTTTCGTAATATCTGCTGGTTTTCTTATCTCACTCATTGCTGTTCCCCTTTCCATGCTGCCCATTTGATACGCAGAGCGGTCACTTCACTTGTAAATGTCGTTTTATCTTCGAGGTATTTCAATAAAGCATCTGCAATAACGGGCCGCGGTGATTCCGTTTCCCACTCCTTAAGAATTAATGCGGTTATTTCCAATGAGTCTTCTTCCTGCATTTTTTGCTGTAAGGCAAGTAATTCCTTTCGAAGCTGAGGGAGGGTGATGGACGCTGTCTGCAGGGGAGGGAGGACGGAAGCGATCGTTCCCTCTTTGTTTACTACAGCCTGCAGAGCCTCGACTATAAACCGGCTCAAAATATCGATAGGAAGGTCCTGATTCCGCCAGATCATCAGGCGGAGGTAGCCATGAATCATGCCGTCGGCCAGGACGAGAAGATCTTCGCCCATTTTCCGCCCTTTTTCTCCAAAAGCTTCGAGAATAGCTTCTTTCCGCCATTGAAATAAATGATCATGCTGCTCTTCCAAATAAGTTACGACCGAACTGCTGCTGCCCGGAGGAAAGGCCAGAGTTAATTCGAAGATAAACGAACGATAGGAAACGGCCTGTGTGAACTCTTTTTGAATGCGCAGCTGCAGCTTTTCCAACGCATTTCTCCCCGCCGGCACCGGAGCAAAAAGTTCTTCGTAATATTTTTCCAGTAAAGCAAGAATCATTTCTTCCTTGGAATGAAAATACTTATAAAAGGCGCCTTTGGAAATGCCGCAGGCGGAAGTGATATTTTCAATGGAAGTGTTATGCATTCCCTGTTTTTGAAACAAAGCGGCTGCCTGCTCCAGAAGGTTTTCTTTTCGGGAAATAAAGCATCAGCTCCTTATATGACTGTTCGGTCATTATTAGTAAATGAATAGTCAAAAAAACATCTTATCACTTCTTTTTTGTAAGTACAAGCATTTAAACAGAATAAAACCTGAAGCTTAATTCATGTTAAACACACAGCAAAAGGCATGGAGAGTAATGGTTCTCCATGCCCTGATCTGCTTTTTAAAATGGGGAAGCCTATCTGTTTCATTTCGTCTGCCTGTTTGCAGGTTTCCACACATTCTACCATTCGAAAAAGAACTTCAGCGACATAGTGATTGTTGAGTAGATGAGCACCGCGCCGGCAAATGTCGGGAAGTGGGTTTCTTCATCACTCGGCAGTTCGTGCTTGAAGACGTTAAAAATCATAGCTCCCGCCACGAAAGCGAAGATGATGGATTTTAAAAGAGGGGTTAAGTTTACTGTCAGAGCGAATATCCAGCCTGCCACAATCCCTGCTCCGAGAACATACCTCCCGTATTTATTATATTCATACGGGAATTCCCGCCACAGGTCATGGGCTACCGCAATAAAATGAAGGCCGATCGCAAAACAGTAGAATAAAGCCTGAATACCGGAGACTTCGAACGATAAGACTACGAAGGAGACAAGCGCATTGTATAAAGCATAAAACGCAACAGCCGACCAGAAGGATGATATATGAGAGACATAGTTCTGCCGGATCAGAATCTGAATGCCAAGAAACACGACGACCCCGATGAGGCCGACAAAATAAATTTCAGATTCCATCGCTAAATGCAGATAAGGATCCGCAATATTCGTCTGTTCCGCATGCAGTGTAGGGAGGAGGTAGACAAATATATAAGAAACGGCAAGCCCTCCGGAGAATGAAAACCACTTCTTCCGCTTTACTTTTTCAGAAGGAATAAAGGCATTCGCCAGAAAGTGAATCGCGATAAAAACGACTCCAACGAGATATGGAATAAGTGCTGTCATCATAAACAATCCTTTCGTCGGCCATAAGGACGGTTTTAAGGTGAAATACTAACTTTAATTATCTTATTATATAGTTTATCAGTGAAACAGGGGGAAAAACATGACGTGATTCATACTGTGCAGGAAATTTCCGGAGCAGCATCGCAGGAGGGAGACATGTTTTCGTAAAAATTAAGCCGGCTGAATATTAGAGGACGGGAAAGCATGTCTCTCTTCAGAAGAGCGTCTTGGATTCTTTCTTTTTAGTTTTGATTTCAGCTTTGATAAAGTCTGTTGTTAATAAATGCAGTTAACACCGCTTCCGCCGCCCGCCCGGAAATCTTCCGTTACCACTTCGACACTTTATTTTCAAAGCAGCCCGACGAAAAAGCTGAGTACACATTAAAATGTATGCTCAGCTTGATGATGGATTATTTTGAATTTGCTTTCTTTCCCGGCTTCCCAGGAAGCAAAGGTGCGAATGATCGTTTTTTGTCAAATGTTTTCCGAGTAAAAAAGAAGTGAAGCTAAAATGTCCTGCAGAATTCTCATTTCCGATAACTCTCTATCAGGAGTATTATTTAACGCTGACTCAAATCAGCAGATTCACATGCAGTCAACATTTGAGTAAAGGAACTGGCAGTACACGGTTTATGAATAAAGTACCCCTGGGCTGAGTCGCACGTTTCCTCTTTTAAAAAGATCAATTGTTCCTCTGTTTCTACTCCTTCGGCAATAACTTTCATACCCAGGCTCTGTCCGAGGGAGATAATCGAGCGGGCAATTGAAGCGTTCACTTTGTCTTCATGGACATTCGTCAAAAAGGACTGGTCTATTTTCAAAAAATCGACAGGAAAATTTTTTAAGTAGCTTAACGAGCAGAATCCAGTACCGAAATCATCAATTGAAATATGAATCCCCAATGCTTTTAACTGCTGCAGCTTTTCAAACGTTTCTGTGATATCACGCATAATACCGCTTTCCGTTAATTCAAGTTCCAGCCATTCTGCCTCAAGTCCCGAAACGTGTAATGCACGTTTGACCTGGTCTACTAAGTTTACCTGCTGAAACTGCCGGGCAGATAAATTAACGCTCATTATCATAGGAGGATATCCTTGCTCCTGCCATGCTTTATTTTGGTTACATGCCGTTTGCAGTACCCATTCTCCGATCGGAACAACCAGACCCGTCTCTTCTGCTAACGGGATAAAGGTGGAAGGGGAGATCAGGCCGTTTTCACCATCCGGCATACGTATAAGCGCTTCAGCACCATCAATTTTTCCCGTCTTCAGATTCATTTTCGCCTGATAGTGAAGAAGGAATTCATTATTCGTTAAACATTTCCTCATCGCCTCTTCGATAACCATTTTTTCAAGGACTTTTTCATTCATGGACGATGCAAACCATTGAAACATATTTCGGCCTTGTTCTTTCGACCGGTACATCGCGATATCGGCGTTTTTAATTAAAGTATTACTGCTCGTACCATCCTCAGGGAAGAGGCTGACACCGATACTAATACTCAGGTTGAACATTTGTCCTTCTACATGAAAAGGGAGAAGCATGCTGTTTTGTAAATTCCGGCAGATGGCAGCCACTTCCTCTGTTGAAGTCGCAAGCGGTAAAAGTAAAATAAATTCATCTCCGCCCAGACGCGCTAAGGTGCTGCTCATATCAATTTTTTGTTTTAATCGCGAAGTAACTTCTTTTAATATAATGTCACCAGCATTATGACCTAAAGAATCATTAATTATTTTAAATCGATCCAGGTCAATCATCATCACTGCTAAATGCTTACCATCCTGAGCTCTATCTTTTAAACTTTCATTCAATCGTAAATGAAATAACCGACGATTCGGCAGAGCGGTAAGTGTGTCATAATAGGCCATTTTTTCAATTTGCTTTTCGGCTTCTCTGCGGTCTGTTACATCTCTTTGCAGACCAATATAATGCTCCACTCTGCCCTCCGTATCAAATAAAGGAGTTAATTGTAATTCGTTCCAAAAGGAGGCGCCGTTTTTTCGATAGTTTAATATTTCCGCAGTAATAGGTTTACCATTTAGGATGGCCTCTCTTATTTTTCGAACGGTTGCGGGATCGGTTTCTTCTCCCTGCAGTAATCTGCAGTTAAGGCCTAGTACTTCTGCCGGGGTATAACCGGTCACTTCATAAAAGTGCGGATTGGCATAGATAATGGGATGGCCGTGCTCCGCACTTGTAATGACGATGCTTGCGCTCATATTCTCTACAGAACTCGATAGTAATTTGTTTCTATTGGGTTTTTCCTTTAAAGAAACTCCGCGTACGCTATAATCTGTTGTATCCCGAATGATCGCGAGGGCTGCCTGTTGTCCCTTAAAGAAAACAGGGGCAGCTTTCACTTCTACATCAAGGGTTTTCCCATCGGACCGGTAAAAAGACTCCCGCATAAAATAAGTATTCTCCAGCGAATTGCTTCCGGAAACCAGCATCATATTTTTGAAATCCTGAGGACGTTTTACATGGACAAAATCAAAGATGTTTTTTCCGGTTAATAAACCGCTCTCTTCGCTCCCAAGCAACTTAGCTCCTTCATTGTTCGAATAAAGAATAGTGGCTTCATCCAAGAGGAAAATAGCTTCGGGCAATAAATTTGTTAATTGTTTGAAGAGTTTTTCCTGTTGTACCAGTTCCTTGAGAGAATGAGATAAATTATTTGTTAATTCCACCTGTTTTAACACGGTTTTTACCTTTTGCGGAATTAGATCTAACAGATTTTCATCTTTCATAATCCAGCCGGATGCACCTGCTGCCATCATACTGCCGGCATTCCGGACATTTGTATTTTCCTTCATCAGAATAAAGGGGACAGCTGACTGGTTGGAAGCTAAAATCTCAATAAGTTCTTTTCCATTCATATCAGTGAGGAAATAATCCAATACAAGAAGACAGTCTTTCTTTTCTTCTACCTGCTCGATGGTTTCTACACCACTCGATACACCACTGACGGAAAAACCGGCGTTTTTCAGTTCTTTCTGAATTCGTTTATTTAATTCCAGATCTTTCTGTACGACGATGACATGATGACGTTGATTACCGATTGGTTCCAGTTCATTATTGATCACGTTCATCTCTCCTCGTCTTAAACGTTTGATGAAACATAACTCCACTTTAAAGTTAAGCATTGTAATGATGAGGTGGGTATCTCAGAAGCTTGTGGTATTTTTTAGCTGTTCGAAAACTTTATAACTGTACAGCAGATTCTCAGCTTCTGCTTTTCATCTTAAATCTGATTAAAAAGCGGTCCCGGACGGCGGGTATTTCAAACAGCTGATTTGTTCACTATAGAGTAAATATTAACGTCTATTTGAAAACTCTGCGTTCCAATGTGTATTGAAATATTTATTATTCATCTTGCATAATCATACCATACTTTTCCAATAAGTGGTATAAATTTTACTTCTTTTGTCCTATTTTTCGTTGAAATTTTGTCCTGTTGTTAATGTTTTCACCAAGAATTTATAAAAAAGCTGTGTTGAAGTCTGTTTTTGATAAATATAGAAAACTTAGCTTAGCCCTCCCATGGAGGAGATTTCCGGGTGGGCTGCGGCCTGCGAATTCACAAATCTACTTCTTCCCCGGGCACGTTTCCGCTTCGTTTTGAAGAACCTGCTTCTTTCTTAGAAGGAAGAGATGGCTTCGTATTTCTACCGTAAGCTGGAGGGCACATGGGGCACTCCGGGGCGATAGAGGACGACCCCGGCCCGACTTCAGGGAGGAAGAGATCAGCTGAGGCCGTCCCTGCGCCCCCATAGAAACGAAAGCGGCTGGTTACAGAAGCGGAGACTAATTATTAAGTTCAACCTATATAGCCAAAAGATCATCCTATATAATTGACAATTATACATACATTATTTTCGGAATAATCAGAAAAATAATGGAATATAGAGTAAGATATAAGTATATAAAGCAGGCAGGAGAAAAAGACCCGGCTGTAAGACCGATATGAAAGCCTGAAAACAGGAGGTGTCATATGTATTACAGGATAATTCGTAATGACATTTTAAAGAGTAAACTCGTATCGCTGACGACAATGATGTTTGTAGCAGCCGCGGCGATGCTTGTTTCTCTGACGGCTATACTCGTTGTAAATCTTTCAGGCGCAATAGATACACTTATGACAGAAGCCAAGACTCCACATTTTATGCAGATGCACTCAGGCGAAATTGATACGGAGCGGCTCACGTCTTTTGCAGAGCAGAACAGCCGGGTCGATGAATTCCAGGTACTTGAATTCCTGAACGTGGAAGGTGCAGAGATAGTATTTAATGAAACATCGCTGGTAGATAATGTTCAGGACAACGGCTTCTCTGTGCAGAGTGAAAAATTTGATTTTCTTCTGGATCTTGATGGAAACGTGATAGAAGTGGACGACGGCGAACTTTATGTGCCAATATCCTACATGAAAGACAATACGACAGAGGTTGGAGATGAAGCAGTCATTGGCGGACAGGAGTTTACTGTTGCAGGGTTTCTCCGCGATTCGCAGATGAATTCCACCCTCTCCTCCTCCAAACGTTTTCTTGTCAGTGAAAATGATTTTGCAGAGATACAGGACTTTGGGAGTATGGAGTATCTGATTGAGTTTCGATTAAAGAATTTAGAAGCACTCGGAGAATTTGAATCGGACTACGTCTCTGCCGGACTTGAAGCAAACGGACCGACGATTACGTATCCGCTTTTCCGAACGATTAACGCCATTTCGGACGGGATGATGATAGCCGTTATCCTGCTTATAAGCGGACTCGTCGTTGCTGTTTCATTTATGTGCATACGCTTTACACTGCTTGCGAAAATTGAGGATGACTACCGCGAAATAGGAGTGATGAAAGCATTAGGGCTGCGTGTATCTGACATAAAGAAGATCTATCTTGCCAAATATGCAGCAATTGCGGCAGCAGGAAGTCTTCTCGGACTGGCTCTTTCCTTTCTCTTTAAAGGCATGCTCCTTGAAAATATAAGGCTTTATATGGGGGAGAGCGGAAATTCATCTATGGCTCTGCTTTTCGGTATGATCGGTATCCTGCTTGTTTTCCTTGCCATAATCGGTTATGTAAGCGGAGTACTGAGGCGCTTCCGGAAAATTTCGGCGGCAGAAGCGATCCTCTTTGGCAGCTCGACGGAGAAGTCCAAAGATGGAAGACTTTTTTTCCTGAGGAGGAACAGGCTGTTAGACACAAATGTTTTTCTCGGAATGAAAGATGTTTTCGCACGAAAAAGAATTTACGCTACGATGCTTCTCGTTCTTGTGATATCTTCGTTTATCATTATTGTTCCTCAAAACCTTTACAATACGATTTCTGCCAAAAGCTTTATCACGTATATGGGTATTGGAGACAGCGACATGCGCATTGACATCCAGCAGACTGATAATATTTCGGGAAAAACGGCGGAGGTTGCTGAAACGATGGAGAGCGACCGTGATATTGCAGAATTTGTGGCTCTGACAACAAGATCATTTAATGTAAAGATGGACGACGGAGTGATTGAAAATATAAATGTTGAACTCGGGGACCATTCGATCTTCCCTATAACGTACTTGGAAGGAAGAGCGCCTGAGGGAGAAGAGGAAATTGCCCTTTCGACGATAAACGCAGATGAGTTAGGTAAAGATGCAGGGGAGTCTATTACACTGGAAATTGCAGGAGAAGAAGAAGAGTTTCTTGTTAGCGGCGTTTACTCTGATGTTACGAACGGAGGGAAAACCGCAAAGGCGGCCTTCTCAGACAATTCGGAGGACATCATGTGGAGTGTTATATCCTTAGAACTTGCGGATAATTCTCAAGTCCCCGGCAAGGTATCGGAATACGGAGAGAGATATGAGTATGCAAAGGTATCGAGCATAGATCAATATATTAATCAGACATTCGGCTCGTTAATAAACGCTGTCAGAACAGCCTCCGTTGCCGCCACTGCCATTGCGCTTATTATCACGGTACTCATTACACTGCTGTTTATGAAAATGCTTGTGACAAAGGACAGGTTTTCCATTTCTATTATGAAAGCGGTCGGTTTTACAAATTCCGATATCATGCTGCAGTATGTTTCCCGTTCCGGTTTTGTATTGATCGCCGGAATTGTTCTCGGCACCGTTTTGGCAAACACGCTCGGAGAGTTTCTTGCGGGAGCGGTTATTTCTTCATTTGGAGCCTCGGCATTTCATTTTGCCATTAACCCGGTTTCCGCTTATCTCCTATCTCCACTGATGATGGGTGGCGCAGTACTTATTGCAACAATCATAGGGACATCCCGGGCCGGGAAAATAAAAATATCTGAAAACATAAAGGAGTAGCTTATGGATAAAGTTATTACTGCTGAAAAAATAGTGAAATCGTTCGGAGAAGCTGCTGAAAAGCGTAATGTTTTAGACAAAGTTTCTGTTGAAATAGCAGAGGGAGAATTCGTGGCCGTTATGGGACCTTCCGGGTCAGGGAAATCGACGCTCATGTTTGCGTTAAGCGGAATGGACGATATTGATTTAGGAAAGGTTGCGTTTGAAGGCAGGGATTTAGTGTCGCTCAAAAATAATGAACTTGCCGACATGCGCAGGACAAAAATGGGCTTCGTTTTTCAACAGCCGACGTTCCTGCAGAACCTGAATATCCTCGATAACATTATTCTCCCGTCCATGCGGGATAATAAAAAAGACCGCCCGAAAATTATAGAAAAAGCCCGAAAACTTATGAAAGAGGTGGGCATATCGGAGCTGGAGAACCGCGGTATAAAAAAAGTTTCGGGAGGCCAGCTTCAACGTGCGGGAATATGCCGGGCTCTTATGAGTAATCCGAAAATTATCTTCGGAGACGAACCTACAGGTGCACTCAATTCCAAATCTGCGGAGGAAATTATGAATTTATTTTCAGAAATCAACAAGGAAGGGACGGCCGTTATGATTGTTACCCACGATGCGAAGATTGCTGCGAGATCGGAACGCATTATGTTTATGGTCGATGGAAAAATCGTCCACGAGCTTACGCTTTCAAAGTATGAAGGAGCAGATATAGACAGGAGAGTGGAAAAGGTAACAGGCAAGATGCTGGAGCTCGGAATATAATATTCCTAATTCGAGATATTTTTATTGACTCCTAATCAATTAACATGTAAAGTGATAGTTGAGAAAGGGAGTGAGTGCCATTGAAAAAACATACGATCGGCTCACTGATCTGGCTGCGGATTACCCGTTTTACCCAGCAGAGCAACCTGCTCTCCAATGACTTTCTGAAGCAGTTTGCTGTTACGGCGGCGCAGTTTGACGTACTCAACCAGATTTCCACTTATCAGCCGGTCACGCAGGGTCTGCTGGCGGAAAAAGTAACCGTATCGGAGGGCGGTATTTCGCGTATGCTCACGAGGCTTGAGAAAGATGGGTATATCCATCGCAGGCAGGACTGGAAAACCAAGTGGATTACATTGACTGCCGCAGGAGAAGAAAAAATGGAAGAAGTTTTTGAACATCAGCTCGCTTTCCAGACGACTCTTGTTAATGAATGCCTTACAGAAGAAGAGCAGAAAACACTTTATAACCTTATGACAAAGCTGCAGAAAAATACTGAAAAGAAAGCAAGAAGTTAGGCTCTGTTAAAGCTCCGTGTTGTTATTGGAGTGCCTGCGGCTCCTCCGCCTGCCGCGGAGAAAGCCTTCAGCTCTCCCTCCCTGTCGTCCGGAAGGATCTTCCCGCTTTCTTTTTCCGCAGGCGTCTTGAAAAATCGCCTTGGCACCGGTTTTTACCTTGGTACCTTCTTGATTCAATCAGCGGGCCTCCTGTATTGGAAAATCAAAGCGAAGCGGAAACCGGCGGACGCCTGTGGAAGAAGGAGATTGGAAGATCCCGCAGGGCGTAAGCCCGAGGAAGCTGGAAAGCTCCTCCACGGCAAGCCTGCCGGGTTGAAGCGAAGTTTTCTTAAATATATCAACAACAGAATGCTTTAGCAGAGTCTATTTTTTATTATCACTTGATTAGTAAAATGAAGGAGGAAGAAAAAATGAATCATATTCCAGGACATCATCACATTTCCATGATTACTAAAAACGCGCGGGAAAACAATCACTTTTACCGGGACGTTCTCGGCATGCGCCGCGTGAAAGTTACGGTAAACCAGGACGACCCATCCATGTATCACTTATTTTACGGCGATAAAACAGGGAGCCCGGGCACGGAACTGTCCTTTTTTGAAATCCCTCCGGCAGGGAGAACCCACCGCGGTACGAACGCAATTACGAGAATCGGCCTGCTCGTTCCTTCTAAAGACAGCCTGCACTATTGGAAGGCGCGTTTGGAGGAGAATGAGGTGTACCATGATGAAATCAGCACTTATGCCGGCCGCCAGGCTTTAAAACTGGAGGATCCGGAAGGGCTCCGTCTCGTACTGCTCGCAGCAGGTGGAGAAAAAGTGAAGCACTGGGAAACGTGGGAAAAGTCCGATGTCCCTGATGAACATCAGATTCAGGGAATGGGACCCGTGGAAATGACCGTAAAAAGAATGGACAAACTGGCAGAGACGCTCACCGGGATTTTCGGCTACACAGAAAAAAGCCGCTCGGGTGATGAAGCGGTATATCAGTCTGTGGAAGGAGAAGCATTCGGTGAAATCGTCGTAAAATACGAGGATGGTCCGTCTGAAAAACCGGGGCGCGGCAGCATTCATCATTTAGCGATTCGTGTGAAAGATGAGGCGGAACTCGCCTACTGGGAAGAGCAGGTGAAGAAAAAAGGCTTTCAGCATTCGGGGATCGTCGACCGTTTCTATTTTAAAAGCCTGTATTTCCGGGAATCAAACGGAATTCTTTTCGAAATTGCCACCGACGGACCCGGCTTTACAATTGACGGCGACGTGGAGAGCCTGGGAGAACAGCTGGACCTGCCGCCATTTCTCGAAGAGCGCCGCGAAGAAATTGAAGCTAAGCTGGCGCCTATTGAAGGGTAGTTAGTTTATCAGTAATTATAAACTGAGCCGCATTCAGAAAAATTCTGAATGCGGCTTTTAAGCCTGTACGGCGTGGAAGGCAGCCTTATTGGACGTTCCCCGCCGGTTAAAATTACACAAAGTAGAGTTGACAGAATATTTCATCCGTTGTACATTATACGAAAGCGCTTTCGTTTTTTGTTTTCAATCTTCTGATTTTTTAATAAAATAAGATAGGTTCTACACAGTAAAGTGGGAAAAAGACAGGAAGGACCCCGACCTAACTTCTGGGAATGAAAAGAACGCTTATTGTCACAATTTATTTTTTGCATATTTACGAAATCGGTTTAGTAAGATGAGAAGGCTGATGCGGCACGGTGAGATTGTACTAGTTTGTGGAGGTGATACATAGGGGGGAGCCGTTGTGGAAGCTTAATGGAATAATACAAATTCATTGGAACTGAAAGGAGAATGTTATGAAGAAAACAATGGTTAGCACGCTGTTTATCTCGGCGCTTGCTGTGCCGGCAGCTGCAGGGGCGGAGGAGCAGGAACCGAACTGGCAGATGACGTGGCAGGACGAGTTTGAGGGAGAGGAACTTGATACGTCCAAGTGGCGCATCGATAACGGTAACGGATTTTATGACGGAGATGAATGGGTGGAAGGATGGGGCAACAATGAGCTGCAGTCCTATCAGGAAGATAACGTTAAAGTCCAGGACGGAAAACTGATTCTCGAAGCCCGTGAGGAATCCGTCAGTGACGAGGAGGGTGATTATGAATATACCTCCGGAAAAGTACTGACAGATGAATTGTTCAGCCAGGCTTACGGCCGTTTCGAAGCAAGCATGAAACTTCCCGAGGGGCAGGGATACTGGCCGGCGTTCTGGATGATGCCGGAAGATGATATTTACGGAGGCTGGGCTGCTTCCGGTGAAATCGACATTATGGAAAACCGCGGCTCGGAAACCGATAAAGTCGGCGCAGCAATTCACTACGGGGATCTCTGGCCGGCCAATACGTACAGCGAAGAAAGCTACCAGTTCCCGGAAGGACAGTCCACCACCGATTTTAATGAGTATGCGATCGAGTGGGAACCGGGCGAAATCCGCTGGTACGTCAACGATGAACTTTATTCCACGAAAACCGAATGGGGCACGAAGTACGGAGAGTACCCGGCACCATTTGACCAGGAGTTCCATATGATTCTGAACCTGGCTGTCGGCGGCTGGTACGGCGGAGAGCCGGATGAAACTACAGAATTCCCCGGTCAGGTGGAAGTCGATTATGTCCGTGTATATGAAGACGCTGACGCCGAGCATCCTCCGCCGGGCGAATGGATCGACCCGGATGAAAACGATCAGCCGGAAGACGATGGACCAGCTCCGGTAGATGAAACGAAAAATTGGCAGGAAATCGGAGAAAACCTGATTGAAGACGGCACGTTTGATGAAACAACAGAATTTGGTGATGAAAACGACAGTCTCGTCTGGAACGTGTTTAACATGGCCGACCACGATCCGAACGGCGGAACCGCTGAATTTTCGATCACAGATAATGAACTGCAGGCAGCCGTCAACCAGGTCGGCTGGGACTGGTACCATATTCAGCTCATGCAGGACGTGTCAGTGCCGGCGGGAACATACAAACTGGAATTTGACATGCGCTCGGACGAAGCACGCACGATCCGCACAGAACTGACCGGAGCCGGCTACCGCCTGCAGGAGTTCGAGGTAGGGGAAGAGATGGAAACGTACGAAACGTACATTGAAGCTTCCGAGCCCGGAGATTATTCGCTGCTGTTTGGTTTAGGCAAAGGCATCGATGATCCGGAAATGGAGGTTCCTTATAATATTCATCTTGATAACGTCCGTCTCGTAGAAGTCGGCGTTGACGGGGAATCCACTGGCCCAGAAGATCCGAACGAATCGGATAACTGGGTCGAAGCAGGAGAAAACCTGATCGAAGACGGTACATTTGTTGAAACAACAGAATTCGGTGATGAAAACGACAGTCTCGTCTGGAACGTGTTTAACATGGGAGAGTTCGAACAGAATGCCGGATCGGCTGATTTTTCCATCGTGGATAACGAGCTTCAGGCCGTTATAAACCAGGTCGGCTGGGAGTGGTGGCATATCCAGTTTATGCAGGACGTGATGGTTCCGGAAGGCATTTATAAAGTTGCCTTTGACATGCGTTCCGAAGAAGAGCGGAACGTGAGCGTTGAACTGGCCGGATCCGGCACAGGCATCCATGCATTCGACGTTGGAAACGAGATGAGAACGTACGAAACATATATTAACGTCACGAATCCGGGAGAATTTAACCTTATGTTCGGCCTCGGACGCGACGGAGATGACCCGGAACTTGACGTCCCTTATACCGTCCATCTCGATAACGTGAGACTTGTTGCAGTGGAACAGGGAGAAGAAGATGGACAGGAAGAAGACGCGGAGGAGCCTGTCAGCGGCAAACCTTCCCACCCGGGAAAAGGCGCTCCATTTTCTGTCGATGAAGACGGCAGTCTCTATCTGGAAACCGGGAATGGAAAACGTATCGACATCCCGGCAGGAAAAGGAAGCCCACACACGGAGCATCCCGGCAAAGGCAGCAAGCCGGACAATGCTGATCGGGGTAATAACCGATAAAAAATTGCAGCTATGAATGAAAGTATGGAGTCGTCCTTTGCGGGCGGCTCTTTCTTTTGTTTTTTGGCTCTGCTAAAGCTCCGTGTTGATTTTGGAGTGCCTGCGGCTCCTCCGCCTGCCGCGGAGAAAGCATGCGGCTTCCTTGTCATCCGGGAGGATCTTCCTGCTTTCTTACAGGGAAGAAATGAATTCGTCCCTTTTACCGGCCTCAATCTGCTGGATAAGATGACAAGAAATAGATTCTTTCAGGACTCCAGAGGGTACATAGGGCGACTCCCGGGGTGAATGATGAGCCGAAGTCCCGCACAGCCTGAAGGCAGGAATTAGCTGAGACCGGCCCTGTCCCCCCATGGAATCGAAGGTGGATGTTTACAGAATCGCTCCCGCTAAATGGTGTTCAATAAGTAATCGATGCTCTATTTTTAAATTAACCTTCTTATAAAAAATTATTTCTTGTATGTCCCGGAGAAAATTCAGCCGCCTTGAAAGAAGAGACGGCATGTATAGAAATAAAGAAAGAATTTTTTAGTTGACAAAATGTTGTATTTGCAACAAAATAAATAAAAACCGAACTTACGAAAAAAGACTTTCACAGGGAGGAAGCGGATGATAAATATTCTTCGGGAAATCGGCATGATAGCCAGAGCACTGGATTCCATCAGCAATGTGGAGTTTCAGGAATATGAACTGACAAAGGGGCAGTACGTTTATCTCGTGCGTATCTGTGAACATCCTGGCATTATTCAGGAAAAACTCGCCGAAATGATCAAAGTCGACCGGACGACGGCAGCGCGTGCAGTAAAAAAACTGGAGATGAATGGTTTTATTGAGAAAAAAGATGATGAGTTCAACAGAAAAATCAAAAAGCTCCATCCGACAGAAAGGGGAAGAGAAGTCTATCCGTTTATTATCCGGGAAAACGATTTTTCTACGCAGATGGCACTCGAGGGATTTACGGAAGCTGAGGCGGAGACAGCATCAGTGCTCCTGCACCGTATTAGACAAAATGTAGAAAAAGACTGGGAACAGGTGAAAAAAGGAAACAAAAGAGACTATTAAATTTAAAGGAGGGGTACAATATGAAAATAACGATTAAAGATTACGCAGCGGAGGACCTGGATAAACTGGAGGCGATCAGCAGGGAGACGTTTGACGAAACATTCCGGGAGCAGAATAAACCAGAGCATATGCAGGCGTATATGAATCAGGCCTTCAACAGAGAAAAACTGGAGAAAGAAACGAGGGACAGTGGATCCCGATTTTATTTTATCGAATCGGACGGGGAAACAGCCGGCTACCTGAAAATAAATAAGGACGGAGCCCAGACGGAAGAAATGGGGGAGGCTTCGCTTGAAATTGAGCGGATCTATATAAAAAAAGCCTACCAGCAGTACGGCCTCGGGAAAAACCTTTTGCAGCTGGCTATCGATAAAGCCAGAGAAAACAGCAAAAAGAAAGTCTGGCTCGGCGTCTGGGAAAAGAATGAGCGAGCAATCGCTTTTTACAGGAAGAGGGGATTCATAGAAACAGGAGCACATGCATTTTATATGGGGGACGAAGAGCAGACGGATCTGATCATGGTCAAAACCTTAACCTGACTGCTGCGTGAGGGGGAAGGAAAGCAGGGTATCAAGCTTTTCGGGTTTCAGCTTGATACCCCAAAAAATAACCTCCTGCGGATTGAAGCCTGCAGGAGGTTATTTGAAACAAATTTATGCTTTTTTGTTTCCGATAGCTTTCATTATAAACGAAACAATAAGAATCAGAATGATTGCACCCAGCAAACCACCAATAATGCTTACTCCGCCTAGTGAAGGTCCAATATCCAGACCCAGAGAGTTACCAATCGTCGCGCCGACAAGACCGGCGATAATGTTTCCGACAATGCCGAATGGTACATTTTTACCTAGAATAACTCCGGCGAGCCACCCGATAATACCTCCGACAATTAACGTAATAATCCAACCCATAAAACATCCTCCTTTTCTGACAATAAAATATAAAAATTACTGCACAAGGTTAATTTACCCATATGTACTAGTTCTTAATCATCTTTTGGACCATTAATTTTCCATAGGTGTTTTTTAGGCTGATTCTGCAGCTTTTATGGGTTTTAAATGTGTATTATTAAGATAGGGGATTCATGGTAAATTACTATACGGTTCTTATCGTTAACGGAGCTGTGGAAATAATAAGGAGGGAAAAACATGCTCGGTTATTACAATCAGCTTTCATCGGAAGTATACGATATGGATAAATATATCGGCCGTTCGTTTGGGGATGTGGAATTTTATGCAGACAGGCTCGCTTCCTGTGATGGGGAGGTTCTTGAACCGGGAACTGGTTCCGGACGGATTCTTATTCCGCTCCTGGAAAAGGGAAGAAAGGTCAGCGGCTTCGATCTTTCCGGAGAAATGTTAACCATCTGCCGTCATAACTGCCGGAAAAGAGGGCTCAATCCAAAACTGTTCCAGGCAAAGATGGAGTCATTTTCAACCCCGGATAAATACGAAGCAATTATCGTGCCCACGGGAACTTTCCTGCTGCTTTACAAAAGGAAAGAGTCCCTACAGGCTTTAAAAAACTTTTATCAGCACCTGTCGGACGGGGGACGTCTTATCCTGGATATATTTCTGCAGACTGATACAGCAATTGGTAAAGTTTCAACAAGAACGTGGGAAACTAAAGACGGTGACTTGATTACGCTGGAAAGTAAAATAGTCGAAGTTGATTATATTAACCAGCATACGATAACTCATAACCGGTATGAAAAATGGAGAAACGGAAAACTAATACAATCAGAGCTGGAGCGGTTTCCTGTCCGCTGGTACGGGGTGGAAGAGTTCAAAATGACTCTCGAACATGCTGGATATGAAGACATTACGATATCTGCTGATTACAAGTTCGGAGAATATCCAACGGATGCAGGCCAGATCATTACGTTTGAAGCATTTGCTAATAAGAAGTAACCATTGGCGGTTGTCAAAGCAGGAAACAAACCTGTAGTATCATGATGTTTTTATGGAAGCAGGGATTTTAAGAACCGGAGGACCAGAAGGGAGGAAGAAAAATGATAAGACAAATAATATTCTATCTGCTCGTTTTTGGTATTGTTGTTGCTTTGTTTCAACTGTTATAAAGAAGTGCTGCTGGTGCTCCCGGCAGGCCTTGGAAAGCATTATCCGGTGAAGTGAACACTAATATTGATTTTATACATATATCTCTGAAGAAAAATTGAGGTGAAGGAGGCAGCTGATATGCACTATATTGGATTTCGAAAAAGGTTCGCAGCTTTTATCATCGATGCTTTGCTTATTGTTCCGCCTTTTGCTGTGGCCGCTTGTATTAGTTCCGGCACTTTATTCTGGAAGCATGATCCGCCGTTTATATCTCCTGACTGGTCACGATCACAATCTCCTTATTCTTTATTATTTTCCTTCTGACGCGTATACAGGGAATGCCGGGGAAATACTGACTGAGTAAGAAAATCGTTACCCGGGAAGGGGGCAGCATTTCAATCCTTCAGGCAATCGAAAGATTTTTGCGGGAATACTGTCTTATGTGTTTTTTATTGGATATTTTGACAGGCGTGTGAAAGCAGAGCGTGCATGAAGCAGCGAAAAATGATTGATATAAACAGAAGGAATTTAAGCAGAGGCAGTTTCAACCGTATTCACGGTCGGAACTGCCTCTTTTGAAGGTGTTATTTAAAACCTACTCTCTTATTTTTTGAAGCGGATGAAGCGTTTTTTCCCGATCTGCAGTACATCTCTGTCAGCAAGCACGGTATCCAAATGATCGACGGTGACTTTCTCTTCGTTGAGCGATACACCGTTCTGTTTGATGAGCCGGAGAAATTCGCTTTTGCTTTTTACAAACTGATCAGCTGTAAGCTGGGGAATGGCGTCTTCCAGTTTGTCCTTATCGATATCCAGAAGCATTACAGGGATATTTTCCGGGATTTTCCGCTTTTGAAAAGCAATTTTAAAGTAGTCTTCCGCTGCAGCTGCCGCATCGGTCCCGTGGTAAAGAAAAGTAATAATCCTTGCCAGCTCCAGCTTAATGTCCCGTGGATTTTCATGCTGTTCAAGCCTCGTCCTGATTTTTTGAATTTCCATTGGGTGTTCATCTGTGGCGAGTTCAAAGTATTTGATAATTAAACTGTCCGGTACTTCCATAACTTTTTTGAACATCGTTTCCGGTGCTTCGTTTACTCCGATGTAGTTGCCAAGACTTTTGCTCATTTTTTCTTTGCCGTCAAGACCTTCGAGCAGCGGCATGAATACGGCAATCTGTTTTTCCATCCCGAAATGGTGCTGCAGTGGACGGCCCATCAGTACATTGAACGTCTGGTCTGTTCCGCCGAGTTCGATATCTGCTTTCAGTTCGACCGAATCGTACGCCTGCATCAGCGGGTAGAAAAACTCGTGAAGACCGATCGGGGTCTGTTCCCGGTAACGCTTCTGAAAATCATCCCGCTCGAGGATCCGTGCGACGGACGTGGAAGCTGCGAGCTTGAGCACATCTTCAAATGTCAGCTTTGAAAGCCATTCGCTGTTGAAGCGGACCGTTGTTTTTGCTTCGTCCAGCACCTTAAAAATCTGATCGCGGTACGTCTGCGCATTTTCTCGTACAGCTTCATCACTTAAAGCCGTACGTCCCTTCGATTTTCCTGAAGGATCCCCGATTCGCCCGGTAAAATCCCCGATTAAAATAACCGCTTCGTGTCCGAGATCCTGCATCTGTTTGATCTTCCTCAGCACAACGGCGTGTCCCAGATGAATATCTGGAGCGGAAGGGTCGAGTCCAAGCTTGATTGTCAGCGGTTTCTGTTCCTGAAAGGACCGCTCCAGTTTACTGAGCAGTTCCTTTTCATCAATGATTGTGTCCGCGCCCTTGTTAATGATCTCCAACTGCTCGGAAGGTTTTAAAAACATATTAAACATCTCCTTGTAATATTAAATAAATTAATATTGCAAGTTCTATAAGAGAAAAACAAAAAACGCCCCTCAGGGATTTCCTGAAGGACGTGTTTTTTCACGTGTTACCACCTTTTTTCGAGAACTGCTCGCGCAGATCTCCTCTGAAAGTACAGCCGCAGCGATACTTCTGCATGGATGACGGATGCAAACCCGGTGCAGCCTACTGTCAGTTCGGTACACAGCTCCAAGATGTATTCACCTTAACTCCACATGCGCCTCTCATCACCCGGCTGCTTTCTGTCTGTTTCTGTTAAAGCTACTCGTTCTTATCATTGCTTTTGTCTCTTATACTCCGAAATGTAGAAACAAATCTTCGTTATGCAGATATTGTTTTCTATTATAACCGAGAGAAAATGATTGTCAATACAAGTCTTAAAGAGAATCTTTTCGGGACATCTGCCGCTGGTTTTTGTTACAGGAAACTGTGGGGAGGATCAAGAGCATTGTTCTTCTGCGGCATCGTTTTTCAGTTGTTCAAGAGGCCCCGTCAATAGCATGCACTGACTGCTTGAAGCAAAATAAGTGCAGCTGTCTCTCCACTGAAGCGGGGGACACCGGTTCTTGATAAAATGAAAGAATCAGGTTCTTCAAAACGAAGCGGAAACATGCCCGGGGAAGAAGGAGAGTGGAAAATCCCGCAGAGGCGGAAGCGCACCCGGAAATCTTCTCCACGGGAGGCCGAAGCTAAGTTTTCTGCATTTATCAACAATAGACTTTTAACACAGCTTTTACATAGATGACATAATTAAGAGGAGACCGGGTCATACAGAAAAGGTGGAAGAAGAGAATAATATGAAGGAATTTACAACACGAAAAAGGTTCTCTAAACGTAAAGAGAACCAATGTGGATATTTTTTATTAAGGTAAGGACTCTCTTTAAGGAAGCAGACCATAGATGAAGTCAGCCTTCTTCTGCTGCGTAGCTTTTCAGTTGTTCGAGGGAGCCGGCAATATTATCTGCTGACTGCACATAAAAATACGCGAGAAGAAGCATAATAAGAACGAGTGCGGCTGCCGCCAAACGAAACAGGATGACACCGTCCACGTCAAACCACGATGTCCGGCAGATGGATTTTCTCTTGATAAATAGAAGTGCAATCATCTGAAAAACCATTGCGCTCTGCATGAGAAGATTCTGCTGGGTATGTATTTCGTTCGACAGAAGCATGGCGCCAAGTTCTACTGTCGAGTTTTCCTGATCGATACGAAACGTTTCAGGCGAACGGTTTATCCCCTGGTAGACTTCATAACTGCCTTCACTTGATTCGTAGGAATAGCCGCCCGGAAAAATTTCCTGCTGGTGATAAGCAGCGAGGATAATCGTAATAGGCAGGATAAAAACGACGATGACGATGGCTGCTAATTTTTTCAAAGTAAACCTCCTTTTAATCCTGCAGCTTGTGCATGGAGTGTTTTCACCGGGAAACTGCTTTCCTCCTGTATGTCCAAATATAAAACAGAATTAACATCCAGGCTGAAGTCAGCATGAAGCAGGGAGGATTTTCTAAATAAAGAATTGAAAATAAAGTAATGAAGGTAAGGATGATTCCTGCTGGTATAACGACGCTGAGCTCTTTGTTTACGTCGAACCGCTTATTCAACAGGAAATATATGAGCAGAAAAGGCCATCCGCCAAGAAAAAAGCCCGAAAGCAGCAGAGCAGAGTAACTGCTTCCGGCAAACTCCAGCAGCGGGTCTACATTTATCATTCCTCAGGCACCTCCTCAAAAATTCCCTTTAAAATGCTATGTATTTAATATCGATCCCTCCCCGGATGATATTGGTTCATGTATGATAGAGTGCATTTTCAGACTCTGCTGCATCCCGGCAAAGCAACATGAAGGTATTTTTGCCGAGTCACATTCTTTCCCGTCTGCTGATTCATGACTACCAGACAACAGGCAAATCCTCGAAAATCTCTTCCGGATCGAGCGGCGCGAACCAGTCGTCCGAAACAGAAAACTGTACTTCCGTACCTTTATAAAGAAAATGAATGTCCCACTCGCCGGACGTGTAAAATTCAACGTCGCCGGTTTCCTCGTGATAATGGGCACTCGTATGAATCTCCTCCCATTTAAATCCAGGCATACCGGCTGAAAAGGCTCCGAGCTGGTCCATACCGATCGTATCGGGAGCAATTTCTTCCGCTCCCTGCTCGAGTTCATAGCTGAAAGAAACGACGCGGTTAAAATCAGCGTATTCTCCGGAAGGCACGCCTTCTAAAGAAACTGAATGTGTGCCGCCCGTACCCGGGTCGTCCACCGGCTCTTCCAGCTCCGGCGTAAAGGCTACGTCACTGTCCCCTTCCTCCGTGCCGTCTTCAAGTGACCCACTTATGTATTGAAAAAGTGTTTCCGCTCCTTCTTCATCGAGCTCTGCCATCTCACCGCTTTCTTTATTCGTCTCCTCCTGTACGTGTACGTTGAGACCGTATTCCATGCCGAGCTCTTCGATTTCTTCTGCTGGATCTTCCCCGCATCCGGCGAGGATAAAAGCTTTACCGCTTAATGTTAACGCTGTGTATTTGATGTTGATGGAAATCCCTCCTCAGATGTTCCTGTTTTTTGAACGGCGCAGTTTTTCTGGACGTGTTAAACTACCGTGAATTATACGCAGGAAAGCAGCTTATTTCAATTAATTGGCAGTATATTATGCCGTTAGGATTATGAAATAGGAAAGCAGGGAACAATTTAGGTGAAGTGCTGCAGTGAAGAAAAGCAGGTGAGACTATAATGAAAAGAAAGGGATCTGGTCATGACGGTTGATTTTTCTTACTTTATTATGAATCTCGTGATTATCTCTATTGTGTTAATTACTTTCGCCGTACTGTTCCGTAATAAAAAGAAAAAGGATAAAGGGTGGGTGTTTAATTACTTTAAGCTGAGCTACAGAAGAAAACTGATCCGGACATGGGTAAGCCTGCCTTTTTCGGTAGCCGCCATCCTCCTGCTCTATTTTATTAATGACTGGGCCATGCAGATTTATATCCTGCTTGGAGTCCTTCTTATGGGAAATTTTATTATCCAGCTTATTTATAACTACGTGAGGTGGAATAGAGAAGAACGGGAATAACCCTGGAAATGAAAGACTGATTATATTTTCATTCAAGCCGGGTTTTTTAATTACAATATTTAAGTTGACGATCTCCCTGTAAATCATAGAATCGTTGCGCTTCAGGGTTTCCATCGATTTAAAAATTTCCTGTGAAGCTCTGGCAGCGTTCATCATTAATAATGGCAGCAAATGTGATGTTGTTAAACTGCTCGAAAAAATATAGGTAAAGAAATAATGGAGGACGGAAACTCTCTTTTTTTATTGCTCTAACAGAATGTTGATTATTAGTTCCGCCTGTATTTACATACTCCAAGAACCCTCGCCTCGCTATTTTTAGGCAGGTGAGGGTTTTTGATGGTTAAATTTTTTGGAGAAAATGGATTCAATTAATTAACTAACTAACGTTTCAAAAACCTTGTGCTACACTTTTATTATCTTAAACATTATTTGCAGGATGGATTTTTAAACTGAACCAATTTATAAATGAAATGAAAGGAGATACTTTTATTATGGATTCCGTTTTGGGAATTGCAGATATTTTGCTGCCTGTTGCAATAGTGGGAGTGATTGCGGTGTTTGTAGTCGTTCGAATGATACAGAAAACGAATAAGGGTACCCTCGGTAAGAAAAAAACAAAAGAAGCTCAAAATGTACTGGATAGTTTAATACCACTTGGAATGATTTTCGGTGCAGCAGCTGCTGTATTTCTCGGCATATTTTTCCCGGCATCCCTGCTGTCTAACATTGGATTGGGGGCTGGAATAGGTTTGTTATGTGGATATTTCGCTTATGAAATTCACAGCAGAAAAGGGGGAAGTCATTCATAAAGCAGAGGCTACTAAATAAAAATCATTCCTGCTCCATCTATAGTTTTTTAATTTCTTCGACGAGTTCAGGAAGCCCGTTTAGAAAAAGGTGTTCATCGCTGTTGATCAGGCGGGGTTCTGCCGACGGAAGTTTTTGTTTGTACAGGTTAAGGTGGGAAGACGGCACGATTTCATCACCGCGGCTGTAGTAAAGGAAAATACGATTGATCGGAGGAAGTTTTGAAGCGAAATTTCCGGATAAAGTGAAATCTTCCGATACCCAGCCGGTTTCCTTCCCCCAATATGGTGATGAAACGATAAACAACCCGGTAATAGAGGGAACAACCGTTTTCTCGGAAAGGTACTTTAAAAGAACCGATCCTCCCAGCGAATGTCCGATGAGAATCACCTCACTGTCCAGTCCTGAAAAATCTTTTTCAAGCTTCTCCTTCCAACGGGAATACGCAGGATCTTCAGGCTCAGGCATGTCAGGAGATAAAAAGTGGTATTCCTCCCCAAGTGCATCTTTCAAGTATGCTGCAAGACCGGTGCTTCCCTCATGAAGACCCTGATTTCCTGCGCTATGAATAAACAGCACCTGTTTCGTCATTTAATATATTCCTCCTTTCATCATTTCTGTAAAATTCAGCTGATACATATAATTTCCTCTTCAGCAGTTCAATGAAACTTTGAGTAACATAAGAATGTAGCTAAAAAACGTCTTCCTGGTTTATAAGTTTCACCTAGTAAGTCAAAAAAAATCAGTTTTTAGTACGCTTTGTTAAAGTCTGTTGTTCTCACGCAAAAAAGGGGACTTGGCTCTCCGACTTACGATTACAAAAGGTAATTTCAATTAAAAAGCAGGTGGCCAGGATTAAACGATAGAAATTTTAAGGGTCAAATTAGCTTTTTTGTCGGATATAACTTATTTTCACCAAACGCGTGCGTAAGAGCGCGGAACTTTAACAGAGACATTTATGCAAAAGTCTTGCATCATGAGGCATGAAAATGGACTTCTATAGAAAGGGAACTTTCCCTCTATCCAGACGGAAGGATGTTCAAAAGAGGATCACCTTTATGAGACGGCAGCTCCTGC
Organism: Alkalicoccus halolimnae; assembly: GCF_008014775.2. Taxonomy (GTDB): domain Bacteria; phylum Bacillota; class Bacilli; order Bacillales; family Salisediminibacteriaceae; genus Alkalicoccus; species Alkalicoccus halolimnae. The sequence goes on from NZ_CP144914.1 coordinate 583,718, forward strand.
TCTGTCTTTATTACCGTAAGCTGGAGTGGACATGGGGCGACTCCGGGGCGATCAAGGACGAGCCGAAGATCCATCCCGCACGACCGCAGGGAGGACGGGATTAGCTGAGGCTGTCCCGCCCGGAAAGCGTCCCCATGGAAACGAAAGCGCCCATTTATCACTTATCAACTTTATTTTCAAGACAGCCTTTTAGAAAGTAAAAGACAGATACATTAGAAACGATGAACTCCTTGGGCTGTAAGCATTCCATTGTTTCAGAGCTTTCCTGTTGGTCGAACCGGCTTCTCCACACATTCTTCTAAAACTTTTTAATGAAGCTCATAACTAACATGAACTTTTACGCGACTTATAACAGACTTTCTCTTTTTAGAAAGAGGAATTGAAATTTATGTTTGAAATTATAGAAGCAATGAACCGCAGGACTTCCATTGTTTCAGATATTATATTTTTGGGGTGATGCTTTTCCTATTTTTTCCGGTGCCATTGGAGAATGGCATACGTTTATATAGTAAAGATATTTTCTGCAGAAAAACGTCTTCTTCTTTTTTGTGAAAAGCATGGTTAACAGTCGCCCCAAGATTTTTCGGTTTTTCAATCATTATAAAAAGATATAATTACTTTATACGGAATTTATAATCACAATAAAAAATCTCTCACAGGGGAATACGTCATTAACAACCGATTATTGGTCATCAGGAAACATGTTAAAAAGCGTAGAGTGCATGCATGCCAGTCGTTCCATGATTTTTTCATTTTTTCATAAAAAAGTTATAGAAAAAGTATCGTGAAGCTTTAAAAATAATTTTACAAGTTACAATGTCGAACGTTAATCAAGCATGCAAAAAAGGAATTCGTTTCCAAATGAAATTGTCTCTATGATATGCTTAGAGTATCTAAGAATTAAACGGAATACATATGATAGTCCTTCGGAAAAGGGGCATGCGGAATGAGCAGTGAAATCAATTCCTGGAAAAATCCCGCCAAACTTTTGACTTCAATTGGTATCGCCGGTATCGGAGATTTTATTTATTTAGTCGTTATTAATATCCTCGTTTTTCAAATGACCGGATCTGCCGCAGCTGTCGCGGGTTTATGGATAATCGGCCCGGCAGTGAACATTCTCACCAAATTCTGGACGGGAAGTTTTATTGATTACCGAAGCAAAAGAAAAGTCATGATCGGCACGTACTGGATGCGGGCACTGGGAATTGCTCTGCTTCCTCTGGCTCCGAATATTTTAATGATTTATGCGATACTTGTTTTTTTGAGCGGAGCAAAAGCCTTTTTCGGGCCCTCATCCATGACGTATACGACGATGCTGATCCCAAAGGAAAAACGGAAGCGCTTTAACGCGATTCGTTCCTTCACCTTTTCCGGAGCTTTTATTATCGGTCCTGCTGCAGGAGGAGCACTTTTACTTATCACCTCAATGGAGGTTACGCTTTGGCTGAACGCAGCTCTGTTTATTACAGCAGCCTTTTTGTTAAAACTGCTTCCGGAGAAGGAAAAGATTGTGAAAGAAAATATTCCTGATTTAACGGTCTCTCAGGTGAAAAAAGACTTCACTGCTGTAATTGCCTTTATGAAGCATCACCGCTATGTGGTTGGTGTTTATTTCGGATTTATTGTAATTATGGTTTTTACATTTGCGATGGATGCTCAGGAAGTCGTGTTTACACAGGACACAATCGGCCTTACGGAAACCGAGTACAGTTACCTGATTAGTATCACCGGCATCGGTTCAGCAGCGGGCGGACTGCTTCTGTCGGTGTTTTCCGCGAAGTTTCCGCTGCGGTATATGATCGTTATCGGCCTGTTCATGACGGCGGCCGGCTATGTAATTTACGCCTTTTCGTGGTCTTTTTATTCGATTATGACCGGCTTTCTGCTGCTCGGGTTTTTCCTCGTTTTTTTAAACGCAGGAATGACGACGTTTTATCAAAACAATATTCCTGTTTCTGTAATGGGGAGAGTTACAAGCATTATTCAGCTTATGCAGAGTGTTCTCCAGATTGTCATCATTCTCCTTATCGGCATTATCGCCGATCTGGTAAACTTACGAATCACAATCGCTGCTTTATCGCTGATTATGCTTGCAGCAAGTATTGTTTATCCTTTTATTATATTCAGGAAAGGAAAGGCAGCTCGCTACGAAGAAGAGACTTACAGTGGAGATACAAAAGCAGTGCTTTAACACGCTGTGCCTCTGCTATTTGTAATTTCAATAAGGAAACCAGTCTGCGTTAAGTTTTTCAGAAACAAAACACCATTCTAAATCAGAGCCGGATTTACTGGAGAAAGTAAAAATCATTAGCGGATTTACAATTGCCGCTCTTTTAATAAGTTCAGCTCTGAAGGGAGGAAGACTGAATGAAAAAAATACTGATGCTTGCTGTTGTGAGTATAGTCGTTATTTCTGCAGGATTTTTTGCTTTCATAAAAACGAATCCTCCACTGGCTGCCGGGTCACTTAGTGCAAGCGGGGACTACCATACTGTTGTTGCAGTCGTAGGAAACGACGGCTGGAGTGACGTGAAGATCACGAGTGTCTCCGTTAATAATAACGAACAGCCGCAGAAGCAGAAAATGCAGGTAAGCAACCCTCACCTCGGTTTTGTCATCACCGATACGTTTGACGAAGAGACGGAGGAGTATGGTATTCAAAATGTGGAAGAGGTTACAATCCTGCCGGGAACGGAACCATCTGCCCAGCTGGAAAAACTGAATAACGGCACGAGCACAGAAGATGATGAAAGTTATGGACTAACGGTAGTTCATAATGAGCCGGTACACACTGTTGAACTGACTTATCGTTATTTAGGGTTTTCATTTGAAAAAACGATAGAAACAAACATTTGATTCAGGCAGTTCAGCGCTGATAAGTGGGTTGTACAGGAAGAGATGAGGATACGGAAAAATGAAATCAAAGAACATTCACAGAAAGGAGCGCAGTTTGATGAAATATATACTGCTTCTTCTGCCGGTTCTTCTGCTTGCTGCGTGTCAGGACGAACCGCCGGAGCTGATGATGGAAACAGAACAGAGCCGGGCGGCAGGAATTCTGGAATCCTACTCCTGGTCGTGGTGGGGCGGAGGCACCGAGCAGTCCGGAAGCCTGCCGACCGAAACGATTCACCTTATGGATGTAGAAGTCGTTACCGCTTCTCCTGGAGAGGAAGCGGAACTCTCCTTTGCCGATAACTCATCCTCTGAGATACAGGCAGATAGATGGGAGGAGAATACTCCGGCAGAGCGTCTTGATACCGAAAACGGCAGTCTCCTGATGCCTGATGAATCGGGGACTCATCCTGTTGACGTGTATGCCGACCGGCAGGACACCAATAACAGCGCCCACTATACATTTTTAGTCGAAGTGGAGGAGTGAAAGCTTAATTTCGCTGAGGTTATGGAAGAGGGGCAGTGAGGAATAAGGCTGGGGTATGTTAAAAACCGAAAAAACAGATTCAGCGAGGGAAATAAGCTGAATCTGTTCTGCCTGCCTTCAGCCGTAATCAACTATTAAATCCGGCTCTTTCTATTATTTATATTCCTTATTATTCAGGCGGGGAATGAAAAAATACCACGCGATGAATCCTCCTCCAGCCGTGCCGATTACGTTTGACCACTTTATTTCTTCAAATACAAAGAAGCCAAAGAGAAAACTGATGACTCCAAAAAGTGATGCTGCTAAAAGTCCGCTTTTAAGTCTCTGGCCCATGGTCTGCCTCCTGTTTAATCATCTAAAGTCACTTCTGTTTCGATCTTTGTTTCGTCTCCAGATCCAATAACTTCTTCGGGGTTATTTACGTCACCATCTATAATGCTTAATCTCAGCAGGGGCTGTCCTGCAAGAACATAAGTTACCCCGGCTTCTATATCATAACTGAAAGATGCTCCTGTTTCACGCTCTCCCGCATTGACACGGATTGATTTCATATCGTCATTAGAAGGTCCTTCAGGATCAGTAATCAACCTTTCACCATCCTCATAAAGCGAGATGAAGCCTAATTCATCGCGTGTTTCTGTCCCGGCGAAAACATCGTACTCTGACCGGTTGTCAATAACAAGCCGTGCCTCCAGCTGTTCATCGACTGTAAACTCCATTCCGTAATAAACTCCGTTTTGTTCTGCCATATGCTCTTCTTCGTAATCAGTGAAGCATCCTGTTAACAACAAAAAGGCTCCTATAAAAAAGAGTGCGATTTTCACAGCAGGCTTCCTCCTTAAAAAGATTCTATTTTTTGAAAGGCTTTGTTAAAGCTTTAACAAAGCCTATTGAAAAATAGTCGTTTATCTGATTGCAGGAATAGAAGTTTTGTTTTCTAATAATCGTATTGATCAGGACTTCTGCAGTAGATTCAATTTCAGCTAAGGGAAGTCCCGCAATTTTAATGTTTTTATTTAAGGAATATCCTACCATTTTTGCATTTACTTAACCAACGAAAGCAATCTCCAGTATATAGAGAGGGGGATTTTTCAGAAACGGAGAACTTCAATTTTCAAAATGGAAGACTTCCGTATCAGCGCTGAAGTTAATACGATGTTTTAAAAAAGCGGTGAATGAGCAGAACCGGCGAGTAAAAGAACAGAAATAAGAAAATAGGTACCGCTCCTCGAAGAATAGGCCGGGAGATCTCAAAAGGTTAAGTAAAAAAAGGTATTGGCATGAATACTTTGTCTTTACAATACAATAAGCTCGGCATATACTGAAATCAATCAGTAATGCCGTTTTGATTTTACTGAAAAGAGGAGGAGGCAGCGTGAAAGACAAGCATGAAAAAGAGGGAGATTATACAGGCGTAAAAGAAGCTTTTAATGGACTCTTTTTTGGTGTGGGTATGATGATAGCTGCATTTCTTCTGGCGCATTTTTTGTTTGGTATGCCACTGTTTCAATAGTATCCTGTTTGAAAATGTTAATCAGCGATAATATACAGAGTCTTTTTCCATACAGAAAGCAGATGATTCTAAAAAGAATTATCTGCTTTTTTGTAATTTATAAGGTGAATGAATTTCATAATATACACCAGCACGGCTGAAAACGAATATTTGATAAGCTTTACGTTTCAGAGAGGCGCTTCTATGAGGGCGTGTTTTCCGCTGAATTTCGCGAAAAAATATTCGCAAAAGTAGATCTTCAGACGGCGCTCCATCTTCCGGGCAGCTTCCACATGAAAAAGGGTAAAAGATCTGTTTGACCTGAAAAAATTGGCGTACCTGGAAACAGAAGAGAGATTAATTTCCATAAAAGAGGGAAGAGAAGCGGTAAAAAGACACATGTGAGGGGGGCATAGTAATGAATAAATCAGGATTTTCAATAGCGACAGCTGCAGCGCTTGTTTTAATAGGGGGATGCGGTGGAAACAATGAAGCTGCTGAAGAAGCGGATTCCGGAGAGGACGTATTGGAGCGCGCCCTTACGCTCATGGAAGAAAGAGACAATTATTTTGAGCAGTCGAGAATCGAAAGTACGGATATGCGGGAAGGAGAGGAAGAGATGGAAATACGTGAGGTCTCCCGCTGGGTCTTCCCAAGGGACGACGGACACATTCTGGAACGGATCGAACGAACAGAAAACGATGGGGCAAAAGCCTATGATGTCAGTGTGGAAGAAGGCGAGCGGATGGTTTCCTTTACAGAGGGAGATGACACAGCCGTCGTAACAAACCGGGACTACGGTGGAGGCATATCCCAGCAGGACATGCTGGAAAACATGTATGAAGGCGGAGAGTTCGAGCTGGAAGGTACGGAAGAGGTAAATGGCAGAGAAGCCTATCACATCACCTCGACTGAAGAAACCGATGGCATGACCGACTACTGGTTTGATAAGGAAACGTACTATTTATTGAAAAAAGACGGATCAGATGGCTCCCTTCCCCATGTGACAGAGGAAGTAGTGGAATTTGATCTCGATCCGGACTTCGATGAAGAAATGTTCGAGCTGGAGGAAGTGGTTCCGGAGGAGATGGACATAGTCAGAAATTAATCAACACAGTTCCCGAGTAAGTTGTTTTATAAAGAGAGAGCACTACGACGGCTTTTTTGCTTTTGCATAAATGAATCAATTTCATAATTTACTTTTCAAGTTATTTTAACGAACAATTTATCAATTTATAATGAGAATATTCGTATATGAAATCAGTTGATTGAAACGGCAGATGGCGGCTCCGGCGGGATAAAGCGAAGTCTGGAAATCCATTCTTCCAGTGCTGTACACTGGAAGAATTAGTTGAAGACAAGCCCCGCGGAAAGTGTCCGTCTGAAGTGAAAATCATTCACAATGTTCGGGAAGTCCTTTCATATAACGACTTATGAAATTGGTTCAAATGGATGAAAAATAAGTTCTATTTAATGTAAAAACGATATAATTTATAAAAAGCGGGTAAAATAAAGGTATAAATTCCGGCAGAGCAGTTTGAAGGGCGGTGGAGGTGACGAAGGTGAATCGTCCGACCCGGCTGACGATGATTTTGACGTTGAGTATGCTTTTAGTGCTCGTTGGTGGATATCAGATGGTAACAGAAGTGCTGTCCGAATCCCGGTTTCTTGCTGCCTATACGATGACCGTGGCAGGAAGCATTGGGGTTATTACAACCATTCATGCGATGACTCTGCCGGAGCGGAAACACCCGGGTTGAGGCTGTGCCAATTTCTATTGGACAGCCTCTTTTTATCGGGACAGCAAAGGAAAGCCGCTTCTATCTGCCGGTCTAGAGCCGGCGGTGTTTTTTCAAGGCAAGGATGTTCAAAGTTATGAACAGCAGGGAAAAACCTGCGAGGACAGCGATCTGCATCCAGTGGTCAGCCGGCCCTTCTCCCCGGATCATCACGCCTCTTAACGCTTCGGCTCCATACGTGAGCGGCATGATTTTACCGATGGCGCGGAGTACGGGATCCATCGTTTCCAGATTGAAAATGCCGGAAAAAAACACTTGAGGGACGATGACGAGCGGGATAAATTGAATCATTTGAAATTCGTTGCCTGCATACGTGGACAAAAGGGTTCCGAGACTTAAAGCAGCAAGCGCAAGGAGAAGTGTAATGAGGAGAACATGCCGGAAAGAGCCGGCCATAAACATGTCGAGCACGTAAATCGAATAGGAAACGATAATAATCGATTGCAGCACCGCGAAAATGCCGAATCCCCCAAGATAGCCGGCGATAATTTCCCAGCGTCTTAAAGGACTGACAAGGCTTCGTTCCAACGTCCCCTGGATTCGTTCCCGCAAAAAAGAAATTCCTCCAACAAGAAAAACGAAGAAAAAAACGAAAAATCCCACGAGAACAGGACCGACGTTATCGAACACATTCAGATCCTCAGATCCGTGGAGGTAAAGAATCTCGGGAGACGCTTCTTCCTGAATCGGATTCATTTCATGAAGTGTCTCCTGGAGAAGCTGAATAACAGCCCGGTTGGCGGTGGAGTCACTTCCTTCAAGAACGAGGGAAAGTTGAGAATTCTCCCACCCCAGGGCACCGTCCGTTTCCCCTGCTTCAAGAGCTCTTATAGCTTCCCGGCTGTCCATCGATGTAATACTGGCTTCTTTATTTTCAAGCTCATCGAGAAATTCCTTTGGAGCCTCCACCACGGCAATTTCCGGTTCGTAATCTTCAGTATCTAAAACTAGCCACATGAGTGTAATGACGAGAATCGGCGCAAAAAGCATTAGAGCAAGACTCCGCTTGTCGCGGCGGAACTGCCTGAGAATACGGAAAATAACCGCAGCTGCTTTCATGACGGCATCCCTCCGTAATGAAGAAAAACTTCTTCCAGCGTCAGGGCTTCTATCGAATGTTTAAGGTGCTCCACTGTCCCCTGAACGATCACTCTGCCTTCGCGGAGAAGAGCAAGCTGATCGCACTTTTCGGCCTCGTCCATGACGTGGGTCGTCACGATGATAGTTTTTCCTTCCTGCGTCAGCCGGTGGAATTCTGTCCATATGGACTCGCGGAGAATAGGATCAATCCCGACGGTCGGTTCATCAAGGACGAGAATTTCCGGGTCGTGAACGAGAGCGGCAGCGAGGGAGAGCCGGCGTTTCATTCCTCCGGAGAACTTGTTTACCTGCTTATTGGCAGAGCTGGTGAGGTCGACGGTTTCCAGGCATGTTTTGATACGCGTTTTTGCAGCGGAACGTGTCATCCCGGAAATTGAAGCGAAATATTCCATATTTTCCTGAGCGGTTAGTTCAGGATAGAGAGCATCAGACTGAGCCATAAAGCCTATTCGCTGCAATTCACTCAGAGAAGGCATTCTCGTCCCCTGAACTATCGACTGGCCGAGGGTAGGTTTTAGAATCCCCAGAAGCACTTTAATGAGCGTAGTTTTTCCTGATCCGGAAGGACCGAGGAGACCGAAAATAACTCCTGGATCAATGGTGATAGAGACGTCTATTAATACGTGGAGTCTGCCGAAAGTATGCGAGATATGAGTTAACTTTACTGCTTCATCCATATCCAGTCCTTCTTTCTGAAAATATTCCTTTTAATTTCATTATATTCCAATCAGCTGAAGTTAGGAGGGGCAAAGTACTTATATATGAACGTGGAGCCTGAATATTTCGCTTTTTGCAGAGGAAGACAAACATCCCGCTGTACTTACCCGGATTTTGGGTGCTGAATTCTTTTTTTCTTGTCTACCTTGAAATTAAAGTAGATAAGCGGTAAACGGGCGCTTTCGTTTCCATGAGGACGCTTTCCGGGCGGGACGGCCTCAGCTAATCTCTTCCTTTCTGCGGTCAGAGTGGGTGGATCTTCGGCTCGTCCTCCATCGCCCCGTGTCCTCTCCAGAGCCCCGTAAAAATAAGGAGTAGAATTTGTCTTGATCCCTATTGAACATCATTTATTCCAACTGTATAGAGGAAAGTCCATTCCTATAGAAGGCTGTTTTCATCCTTCATGGTGCATGGTTTTTGCATGAGTGGCTCTGTTAAAGCTCCGGGCGCTTACTCGAACTTGGTGGTATGAAGCTATATATTCCAATAAATCTAAAATGAACTCATTATCTCAAACTGCTCATGCCTTTTACTGCGGCTTTTAAAGGGAAGAAGCAGCCTGTAAATGATAAAGGGCAGGAACGATTCGCTTTATATGTGTAAAAACCAAGCTCCGAGTTGAAGCGAAGTTTTCTACTTTTATCAACAGCAGACTTTAAAACAGCTTTTCTTAAAGGAAATCGTTTTCAACTTGAGCAAAAAAGGGTAGATTTAATAGTGACAGCCAGCCGGAGAAAACAAGCAGAAACCTTTCTAAAACATGGCATTGGAGAGGAAGACTGCCGTTCACCTGACTGGGAACTGGAAGATAATTCGTTCGAATCATTCAGGGAGGTTTCATTCTATCTGATAATGAAAGCAATTTTTGCTGGATCTGAAAAGGCTTTCTTGCTATAAGATTGAATAAATGAAATAATCTGTTTTAGTTCCTTACATAAAGGCTCTGTCAGAAATCTCTTTTGGTGCATGCAGGAGAAAGTTCTCTTCAGGCCTGCCGGTTCTTCTTTTTTGGGGAACATTCTATCAGCTGTACCGTCTTTTATGGCGTCCTGAACCAGTGTCTAAAAAAATTTTACAACGAAGAAATGGAGGGTGCATATGTCGACAATTAAAACGCTTTGGGAACATGCCTGGAGAAGTCATGACCGTATTAAAGAAATGGTCGCATTTATGACTTTTCAATCCGATGGAAGCGGCGGAGGAAGGCCGCCCAGTGATGACAGTAAGCAAATGAAGAAAGCTTCCGGAAAAATGACCGGCCCCTACAAAAGACAGCCGTCTTCTGATGGCCGTGATTTCAACACGAAGCAGAAAGTAGGCTTAATCCTCGGTCCATTGCTATTTTTTATTATTCTATTCTTTTTCCAGCCGGCGGAACTCAGTGCAGAAGCGAGAGGGATCCTGGCAGCGACGGTATGGATTGCTACGTGGTGGATTACCGAAGCGATACCGATTCCGGCGACATCGCTTCTGCCTATTATTATCTTTCCGCTCGTAACAAATCTGGAAGTCGGAGAGGTTACCCCCAATTATGGAGATGGTATTGTTTTCCTCTTTTTAGGAGGGTTTATCATAGCTCTCGCTCTGGAAAGGTGGAATCTTCACCGGCGGATTGCATTGTTCATTATTAACGGGGTCGGCACGAGTACGAAGCGGCTTATGCTCGGCTTTATGCTTGCCACAGGGTTTTTATCGATGTGGATTTCCAATACCGCGACGGCAATGATGATGGTGCCGATCGGGACAGCTATTATTTTTCAGTTCAGCGAACTATTGAAAGACAGCGACATAGAAAACGTAAAAGAGGAAGAAGCAAAGTTTTCGAAAGGTCTGATGATCGCCATCGCCTTCTCCGCTTCAATCGGCGGCTTGGGAACAATTATCGGTACACCGCCGAACACGATTCTTGCCGGGCAGCTGAGTGAGATTTTTGATTTTGATCTGTCGTTTGCCCAGTGGATGATGTTCGGGGTGCCGCTTGCCGCGGTCCTGATTACGATTGCCTGGATTTACCTCGTCACGTATGCTTTCCCGATGAAATTAAAAGAAATTCCGGGAAGCAGAAGGGTGATCCAGGATGAAAGAACAGAACTTGGGAAAATGAGTCCGGACGAAAAGATTGTCATGACGGTTTTCACACTTACCGCTGTGGCCTGGATTCTCCGATCGTTTGTACTCCAGCCCTATGTGCATGAAAACATTGACGACACGATGATCGCTATAACCGGGGCTCTTGTCCTCTTCCTTATTCCTTCTGTTCGGTACCAGGGAGTAAAACTGATGAACTGGGATACCGCGAGAAACGTCCCGTGGGGCATTCTGATTTTATTCGGGGGCGGTCTTGCGATTGCCGGAGCATTTGGAGACACCGGTCTCGACGCATGGATCGGGGAACAGCTGACGGTAATGGTCGGCGTCCAGTTCCTGATCATTGTTCTGGCCGTGACAGCTCTTGTGCTGTTCCTGACAGAGATTACATCCAATACTGCTTCGGCAACGATGCTGATGCCGATTATGGCAGCTCTTGCATCTGCGATTGACGTCCATCCGTTTGCGACGATGATTCCTGCAGCAGTAGCTGCTTCCTGTGCCTTTATGCTGCCGGTTGCGACGCCGCCGAACGCTGTTGTGTTCGGATCCGGTTACCTGCGTATGGGAGATATGATTAAGGCAGGTTTCTGGATGAACCTGATCGCTATTGTCGTCATCGTGACATTTGTGATGCTCCTGCTCCCTGTCGTATTCGGTATTGACTTAACGTCATTCCCGGGGTAAACAGAACGTGTATACAAAGAGCCTGCTTTGATTGTGATTTCTCAAAGCAGGCTCCTTTTTCTAAGCTCAGTTATTGACTCTCCTTATTCGGAGATTTTCTGCAGCAGCTTTAGATGGACCGCAGTCAGAAAATCCTTTTCCATGTCCGTCACATGGAAAACAGCTGAATACCACCCCTGCAGAAAGCGTCCGGATTAAATGGGAATCAAAACTAATTTTTGGGGATTCCTTTCTTACAGCAGCTTATGAAATTGATTCAGATAAGACAATTTTGAAAAACAGGCAGGAGTTTTTGTATCTATATTGAATTATTTAGAGATGCAAAGGGAACTACTGCCCGTCACCAACTATTTTACAGGAGGAACTGTATGCCTTTAACTGTGCAAGTATTAATAGGAATACTCGTTATCGGAACAATTATTATGATTGTTACATCCTTTATTCCGATGCCGGTCCGCCAGCCGCTCCCGGAAACAGAACCGGAACCAGAACCAAAAAAGAACAGGAAAGCTTCTTCCGGGAAATCTAAAGGAGAAAAAAAACCAGGGTTATTCAAAACAATGTTCGTTTCCGGAATTTATCAGCCGTTTAATCGTCTGGCTAAAAAAGCCCGTTATAAAAAACTTCAGACGGAACAAAGAAAGACCAGTCTAAATACATATGAAATACGTGTATATATGCTCCGGGATTATAAATATGCAGCGGAGAGCGCGAAGATGATGGCGAAAATCAGGCCGATCGGAAAAATCGTCCGGGCCGACAAGTACAGGGATTTGATGGAAGTAACTGCTTCGGAAATAGCGATGTTTGAAAGAGGAGAAACTAAAAAGTAGGGTTTTACAGATGGGAAAAAGCACAGCCTGCAGATGTTTTCTGCCTGCTGGGCTTTTTTTCTTTTCATTGGAATAACAAAGGTTTTAAAAAACGTGAAGAAGGAAAGGAGGGGATAGGGGCACAGCCCACACAAAGGCAGAAGGGGTGAAATAATATGGCCGAAAGTCAATCAGATTCTGCTCCTGCTTATGAAAAACCACAGGGAATCATTACCTCTGTTGTTATACTTATTGGCATTATCGCAGCAGCTGCCGCCTACCTCAATTCCGGATGGCAGTTCGTTATCCTTTATTTCCTGGGCTTTTTAATAGGTTTTACGCTTTTTCATACGCGGTACGGGTTTGCTTCTGTTTATATTCAGATGCTCGAAAACGGAAATACGGAAATGCTGCGGGGGCATATGCAGAAGTTAATTATTGCTGTCACGCTGTTCAGCCTGATTCTTTCCACGAATTCAGCGGCTTTCGGAGGGATGCCGGAAGGAGCAGTTGCTCCGATCAGTACTGGACTCGTAGTCGGTTCTTTCTTGTTTGGTTTCGGAATGAATATAGGCAGTAATCTCGCTCCTACGGCCATGCGGACGATGAAAGGCGGCCGCACAGCCCTGCTTTTTACAGCGACAGGCTTTCTGACGGGAGCGACTCTCGGTACCTACCATTTTTCATTTTGGAACAGTTCGCTTCCTAACACCGAAGCGATCTCGCTTGCAGAAGATACTCCGCTGGGCTTCTTCGGGGCATGGCTTTTACAGACCGTCATCTTTTCGCTTGTCATCATCGGCACTTATATTTACAAGAAAAGAAAGCGTCCACCGGCACTTCCTCCGATGCCGCGGGGAACAAACTGGACAGAAATTCTCTTTAAATCCTGGCCTATATGGGTCGGAGCGATGGTATTCGCTGTATTAAACGCCGCAGTATTATTCGTGATGGGAAGTCCGTGGAAAGTCACGGCAGCTTTTTCGCTCTGGGGCTCAAAAATCGCTCATGAAATCGGGCTGGATCCCGCTTCGTGGGGATACTGGGGGACGCAGGACCCGACAGCTTCTTTATCGGCTTCTCTTTTTACAAATGACTTAAGTGTGCTGAACTTCGGGGTTGTTTTCGGGACGATTTTAACAATGTCGCTTGCAGGTCTTATTCACTTCAGTAAAATACCGCTGCAGCTCGCCGGAATAACACTCCTTGGAGGAATTCTGATGGGCTACGGTGCGACGATCTCTTTTGGTGCCAACGTCGGCTCCTACTTCAGCGGACTTGCCTCGATGAGCCTGCACGCTTGGATATGGACGTTTATGGCTGTAGCGGGGGTTTACACCGCCTATTTTGCCGGCAGAAAAATCCCGTTTATTGCTACAAAATAAACTTGCCGCTAAACTATCTGCCGATCATGAGTAAGCAGGTATCGCATTTTGTTAAGAAATCTCCGGAGCTGTCCCGTAAGGATAGGGAGCACGGCTTCGCACGGACAAAAGCCTGTTAGACAAATCTCCGTCTAACAGGCTTTTTAATATCGTGTCAGGCTCCGCACGTGCTTTCCAGGCTGTCTCGACTTACCTTTTGAGACAGCCGCTTTATAAAGAGGCTTTGTTAAAGCTCCGTGTTGTTTTTGGAGTGCCTGCGGCTCCTCCGCCTGCCGCGGAGAAAGCTGGAAAGCTCCTCCACGGCAGGTCAGTTGAAGCGAAGTTTTCTTATATATATCAACAACAGCTTTAACACAGCTTATACAGAAAAGACCCCCTGTCTTTATCTTGAGACAGGGGGTCTTTTATTATTGCAGGTTTTTCACACAGGGCTTTACTGCCCGCCGGATTTTTCTGCGTTCTGTGCAGCACGGTCGGCCTGTTTATAATCTTTGCTGTAAAGAACCTCCTGTGCACTGCTCATACCATTATTACGCTCATTTATTAGATGAGACGGCATTTTGTTTTTATCCATGTGAAAGCACTCCTTTAAAGTAGGTCTTACAAGGCGGGTTCCCTGAGAAAAAAGCTGTTAAACATACGATTTCATAAGGTGTTCCCTGCGGCACTTACAGAAGGGAAGACCCGCCGTCGATAAACAGCTCTGTGCCGGTAATGTGCCTCGAGGCGTCCGAAGCAAGAAAGGAAACAAGATCAGCCACTTCTTCCGGCTGTCCGGGACCTCCTTCAAGCGGCTGATCTCCTTCCGGATACTCGACGGGAATTTCAATTTCTTTAAGTTTTTCGTCTTTCGGAAACGTGTTATCTCCAATATTGGTATCAATAAAGCCGGGGCATATCACATTCACGCGGATTTTGTAGTTGGTCAGTTCAAGGGCGGCCATCTTTCCGAAGGCGAGCTGGGCTGCCTTTGTACTGCTGTAGGCGGACATCCCGAAGTTGGAAAAAACGCGGGTGCCGTTGACAGAGCTCGTTAAAATGATGCTGCCTCCATTTTCTTTCATATGAGGGATAGCAGATTTGACGGTAAGAAAGGCTCCTTTCAGGTTGGTTTCAATTGTCTGATCCCATTCTTCTGCCTTTAAATCTTCGATAGGGGCAACCGTCCCGTTAATACCCGCATTGGCAAAAACGATGTCGACTCCGTCGAATGTATCAGCGGCCTGGTTAAACGCATCCTGAATCTGCTTTTCGTTGGAAGTATCTGCAGAGGCCACGAGTGCTTCTCCGCCGTTTTTTTCAATGGCTTCTTTCGTGTCCCTGCTGTCTTCTTCTTTTAAATCAACGAGGCAGACTTTTACTCCCTGCTCCGCGAGCTGAAGAGCGGCTGCCCGGCCCATGCCGGATCCTGCCCCTGTGATGACGGCCGTTTTTCCTTTAAGGGATGTATATTTTTCCATAATAGCCTCCTTTAAAATAGATAACGTTTCGTATAACTGTATCGCGATGCATTCGGATTTTTCTGAAATAAAAGCTGTTCTGCACCTTCTATGCAGGGGCTGAAAAAAGACACTCCCTGTAGAGAAGATCTGGGCTGGTAAAACAGGCATATGGATATCATATAGCCCTTCAAGTGGGAAATGAAACATGAAAAGGATGACTTTTCATTTATAAGAAGGCTGCCTTGAAAATAAAATAGATAAGCGTGCACCTTCGTTTCCATGGGGGCGCAGGGCCGGCCTCAGCTAATAAGAAAAGAAGCGTTCCCTCGAGGTGCACAAGGGACGCTTCTTTCAGCTTTTTTATTCATCTGCGGGGGGACTGCTGAGAATTCTGCTGAAAGTCCGGTACACAATAAAGAGGAAAGTGCCGATGTAAACACTCCACACTAAAGATAGAAACGGTCTGATAAAACGAAAGAAATAGATACCGGTGAGAATTCCGAGAGAAAATAAACAGACCTTTAATATACCGATATCCATGATGGAAAAGTCATTTACCGAATCAAAAAATTTCCGGATCCAATTTTCCATTTTCTCCACTCCCGCTCTTATCATTTTTGGCTCGTAAGGCGTGAATAATTTGTCCTGTTAGTAGTTATATCCCCGAAAAACAGAAACTTAATACTAGACTTTCCATTTTTTTATCCTGTTTCATCTCCACGGAGGTGTCTTGTTACATAAGGGGTTTTTGACAAAACTGAAATCCTAAAGTGTATTTCCTTCTGCCGGTATCGGCTGGTCTTTAAGCATTCGTGCAAAATGAATCAGGTTATAGGACATCATTTCGGTATTTTTCTTTGTGAATTCACTGTCCTGTCCGGCTTCCATATAGGAAGGACCCGGTCCTGCTTCTCCGACCCAATAGGAAAGGGCATTAGGAGGAACGGTGAAACCGATATTGATCATGGCGAAGAGGACCGCTCTTCCGGCTTCTTTGGCGCCGTCTTCGTTGCCGGTAACGAGGCATCCGAATACTTTGTTATAGTAGACCGACTGTCCGCTGTCGTTCTGCTCATCACTGTTGGCGTAGAGACGTTCCATAAACAGGGAGGCAATACTGCTTCTCTCACCGTTCCAGATCGGGGTTCCTAGCACTACGATATCTGCTTCTCTTACCTTTTCCATAATGGAAGGGAACTCATCTCCTCCACCCATGTCGAGGCTCATTCCGTGGGCAATTTTATAGTCGGCAAGACGGATTGTTTCGGTACTGACATCTTCTTTCGTCATCCATTGTCCCGACTTTTCCATTAAGGCTTCCGTATTGGATGTTTCTTCGCTTTTTTTCAAGGAAGTGTTCACATACAGTGCTTTCAATGGCATAAATCATCCGCTCCTTTTTATAAATGATTCGGTTAATGTTTCCGGATCCTGCGTAATAATGCTACTTGAAAATATTTCTTCATTCCGGCGTGAAAACTGTTCAAACCTACTGCTGGATCTGAAAAAGCTTTCTTCCGCTCACTTAATGATTTCCACGACAAGGGGACGCTTTCCGTGGGGGTGGTTTTCAACTAATTCCTCCCCTCCGGAAAGCAGCCTCCCTTAAAAAAAGATCCTGACTATACAGAACCTTTCACAAAGTTCAGGGAAAAGACGAGCAGACAGCTTTCCATAGTCTGACAGATACTGCTTTTATTCCCGATGTCGCTCGCTGTAAAACTTCAGCGGCGGTTGACTATATAAACAGAAGAGAATATAATGAATTCATTATATAAATGATTGTTAATATAAAAATAGAAAGCAGGGAGATTTAATGAATAAAACAGTCGAACATGCGATTCCCATGTACGCCGACCTGTTTAAAATGATCAGCGATAAAAACCGCTTAAAAATTCTTCTATATTTGAAAGAAGACGAATTCTGCGTCTGCGAGCTCGGTTCCCTCCTTCATATCAGTCAGCCGGCCGTAAGCCAGAACTTGAAAAAACTGCGCGAGGCTTCGATTATTAAATCCCGTAAACATGACCAGTGGCATTTTTACAGCCTGAATGAAGAGTATAAGCAGATTGATATGCTTCAATCTGTGCTCGAACAGCTTCCGTCTGCTGCGGACGAAATTAAAAGGATGAACGAGCAGGGGGAGCGGGTGCTCTGTACCGTTATTGACGTAAAAAACCCGGAAAATACAGCATCTGAAATAAAAACAGAAAACTAAAGGCAGCAAGCCGGACATAAAGGAATGCGAAAGGAGTAATACATGATGAAACGATTACAGCCGGATGATATTGCAGCAGCGAGACACCTGTTTTTTACAGGAAAAGGAGGTGTCGGTAAAACATCCACCGCCTGTGCGGCAGCAGTCAACCTTGCGGAAAAAGGAAAAAAAGTACTGATTGTAAGCACCGATCCTGCTTCGAACCTGCAGGATGTCTTTGGCATGGAACTGCCTAATGAGCCGACCCCTGTGGAGCATATTCCGAATTTATATGCGGCAAACCTGGATCCGGAAGAAGCGGCCCGCGAATACCGCGAACAGATGGTGGAACCATACCGCGGCCTGCTCCCCGAATCCGCTATTGCGAGCATGGAAGAGCAGCTTTCCGGAGCCTGCACAGTCGAAATTGCGGCATTTGACGAATTTTCAACACTGCTCGCTGACCGGGAGACAACGGATCAGTTTGATCATATTATTTTTGATACGGCACCGACCGGCCACACGCTGCGTCTGCTGCAGCTTCCGACGGCCTGGAGTGATTTTCTCGAAGGAAACGAAAACGGCGCTTCCTGCCTGGGACCGCTCGCCGGTCTGGAAAAGAAAAAAGACCTTTATGCGAAAACAGTGGAAGCATTGTCAAACGGGGACGAAACGGTACTTGTGCTTGTTGCAAGACCGGATGACTCTTCGCTCAGCGAAGCAGCGCGGGCAGGGCGTGAGCTGTCTGAGATCGGCATTAAAAATCAGAATCTAATTATCAATGGACTTTTTGAGCGGCATTCCAATGACGAAACGGCATTGCAGCTGGAAGAAAAACAGCGTGCGGCGCTGGCCGCTCTTCCAGAGGAAATCAAGCAGACGCCGACGTTTTATCTGCCGCTCGTCCCCTTTAATTTAACGGGACTGGATGCTTTAAGGAATTTCTTTAAGGAAGAAGTAATTTACGATACGGAGCTTCCGGCTGAGCAGGCTTCCCTTGAGCTTTCTTCCGTCAAAGCTGTAGTGGATGATCTGTCCCCGAAAAATCACGGCGTCTTCATGACGATGGGCAAAGGCGGCGTCGGGAAAACAACGATGGCAGCAGCCGTTGCGGTCGGCCTCGCCGAACGCGGACATCAGGTGCATCTGACGACGACCGACCCTGCCGCTCATTTGACACACGTACTCAATGAAGAATCGTTTTCAGGTACACTGAACATCAGTAAAATTGATCCGAAAACGGAAGTCGAAAACTATAAGCAGAATGTGCTCGGCAGCCTGAGCAGTGAACTGTCGGAAGAGGAATACGCCTACATTAAAGAAGATCTGGAATCCCCGTGTACCGAAGAAATTGCCGTATTTCAGGCTTTTGCTGAAGTCGTCGATAAAGCACAGGACGGATTTGTTGTTATTGATACGGCACCGACCGGCCATACGCTGCTGCTCCTGGATGCTGCGGAGTCGTACCACCGGGAAGTGGAAAGAACGGCGGGCAAGGCTTCGGAAGCGGTGAAAAAGCTGCTTCCGCGTCTGCGGGACCCGGAGCAGACGTTCGTTTCACTTGTCACACTGCCGGAAGCAACACCGGTGTTTGAAGCCGGGCGTCTTCAGGAAGATCTGCGCCGGGCAGGAATTGAGCCGGCCTGGTGGATAATCAATCAAAGTTTTCAGGCTTCTCAGACTACCGATCCGATATTAAAAGGACGGGCTTACGCAGAGCAGGAATGGATTGAAAAAGTGAAAAAGGTACTCGCTCCCCGCACGGTAATCGTTCCGTGGCAGGCGGATAAAGTGATCGGCCTCGAAAAATTGAAGACGATGATGTCTTAAAACTTCTTTCATCATCTATAGAAGTATCGTCCTCCGCCGGTGTGCGGAAGGATATCTTTGATAAATAAAAACAGGGGGAGGGGGAAGAATCCCTTCCACTGTTTTTGATTTTCGAAACTCAACATAGACGCAGGAGGCCCTACATAACATGACACAAATCGTATTAGCTTCGGCTATTTTTGTTTTAACCCTTATTCTTGTTATCTGGCAGCCGCGGGGACTCTCGATCGGCTGGTCTGCTTCAGCCGGGGCTGTTCTTGCGCTGCTCGTCGGAGTCGTCAGTTTCCAGGACGTCGGAGAAGTAACCGGCATCGTCTGGAATGCGACGCTGACTTTTATCGGTATTATTATCATTTCGCTTATTTTAGATGAAATCGGCTTCTTTGAATGGGCGGCGCTTCACATGGCGAAAGTTGCAAAGGGAAACGGCGTGAAAATGTTCGTTTTCGTTTCGCTGCTTGGATCGGTCGTGGCTGCGCTGTTTGCAAACGACGGGGCGGCGCTGATTTTAACGCCGATCGTCCTTGCTATGGTCCGCGCCCTGAATTTTAAAGAAGCGATGATTCTTCCGTTTATTATGGCCAGCGGTTTTATTGCGGATTCGACTTCGCTGCCTCTGATGATAAGCAACCTTGTAAACATCGTTTCAGCGGACTATTTTGGTATTGGATTTATCGAATATGCGTCCTACATGATCGTCCCGAACTTTTTCGCTCTCGGGGCAAGTATTCTCGTTTTGTATATTTATTTCCGGAAAGACATTCCGAAAAAATATGATATGTCGATGCTGCGTACTCCTAAAGACGCGATTAAGGACCACCGCATGTTCCACATGTCCTGGTTCGTGCTTGGCCTGCTTCTGGCCGGGTATTTCCTGAGCGAATTTATTTATATTACGAATCCGGTCAGCGGCGAGTCGATGACGTTTCCCGTCTCCTTTGTTGCGATGACGATCGCTGTTCTCTTCCTACTTATGGCGAGAAGAAGTCCCGCGGTCAATACGCGTCAAGTCATGAAAGGCGCTCCCTGGGCGATTGTCGTTTTCTCTATCGGAATGTACGTCGTCGTATTCGGACTCAGAAATGTCGGTTTAACCGATGTGCTCGCAGGTGTTCTCCAGAGTTCTGCTCAGGGCGGTATGTTCTTTGGGATTATGTCGATGGGCTTTATCGCTGCGTTTCTTTCTTCGATCATGAACAATATGCCGACGGTAATGATCAATGCGCTCGCGATTAATGATGCGAACCTGACAGGGGCGATGAAGGATGCCTTTATTTATGCAAACATTATAGGTTCGGATCTGGGTCCGAAAATCACCCCGATCGGTTCCCTTGCGACACTGCTCTGGCTGCATGTTTTAGCTACGAAAGGATTCAGAATTTCCTGGGGCTACTACTTTATGGTGGGGATTGTTATTACTATTCCTACGCTGTTTATTACGCTGACAGGGCTGTATCTATGGTTCCTCGTTATCGGATAACGCTTCTTCCTCCGCAGATTCTGCGGGGGATTTTTTTGGGAAGCTGAGGGAAGAAGGGTTTTAAGGAAAAGTGAAGAAGTTTGTAGTATATGAAAGAAAAAAGGAGCGGAAGCAGTTATGTATGTTGTTACAAGCGAAGAAATGAGAAAAATAGATGCCTATGCCATTCAAAAAATAGGACTGCCGAGTCTCGTGTTAATGGAAAATGCAGGTCGCGGGGCGGCGAAAGCAGCCGTATCCGGCGAACAGGCGGAAATCCGGCGATGGGCGGTGCTTGTCGGGAAAGGCAATAACGGGGGAGACGGAGTCGCTGCCTCCCGTCATTTAATGGAGTGGGGTTTTTCTCCAACGATCATTTATGTGGATAATCCGGACTCTTTTCAGGGCGAAGCGGCGATTCAGCGCGACATTGCAGCTGCCTTCGGCGTCCCGTCGGTTATCTATGAAGAAGGAGAAGTGAACTGGGCGGATTATGACGGTATTGTCGATGCTCTGCTCGGAACCGGCAGCAGCGGGGCTCCCCGAAAGAAGTATGCTTCGCTGATCATCGAAGCGAATGAAAGCGTGCTGCCGATAACCGCGATGGATATACCGAGCGGACTGGATCCGGACACCGGCCAGGTTCATACGCCCTGCATTCAGGCGGAACGAACCGCAGCACTTGCCTATACGAAGCGCGGTCTGGAGCAGTACCCGGGTCTGAAACAAGCCGGGGAAGTGAGCATCTGTTCAATCGGAATAATGGCCGATCTCGCTTCTGAGCATGACGTGCGAACCTTCCGGACAGATGCAGCGATGCTGGAAAAAAGATTCGGCATTTATCACGGAGAGCCTGCGAGAGAAGCGGACTCCAACAAAGGCACTTACGGCCACGTGCTGACAGCTGCCGGCACCCGGTTGATGGCCGGGGCCGGACTTATGAGTGCGACAGCTTCCCTTCGTATCGGAGCGGGACTGGTAACCTGGGCAGTCCCGGAGCGGGTACTCGACAACGTCGTCGGCCGCCAGCCGGAAATAATGCTTACCGCCTTTGCCGATGAAGGAACCGGCGACTGGTCAGCAGTAAAAGCATCGGACGTGGTGAACGTAATAGAAAACAAGCAGGCTGCGGTCCTCGGCCCGGGAATGGGGCGGTGGAAAAAAGACCGGGACTGGCTGGAGAAGATATGGAAAACGTCCAGCTGCCCGCTTGTTATTGATGCCGACGGGCTGAACATTCTTTCCGAAACAAATTTTTCTCTTTGGAAAAAGCGGAGTGCTCCGGTTATTCTTACACCGCACCCGGGTGAAATGGCAAGGCTTTGCGGCTGCTCCGTAAAGGAAGTGCAGCAGGACCGGATCGGTATCGCCCGTCAGTTTGCGGAGAAAAATGGAGTCGTGGTCGTATTAAAAGGAGCGCGAACGGTCACGGCGGCACCTGATGGATCAGTAAGTATCAACACGACTGGCAATCCGAAGATGGCAACGGGCGGTGCGGGGGATGTGTTAACCGGAGTTATCGCAGGTCTGCTTGCTCAAGGTTTTGAGGCAGAAAGTGCCGCTGTTTACGGCGTGTATCTCCACGGACTCGCAGGCGACGAGGCAGCGCAGAAGCGCAGCCGTTCCCGCGCGGTAGCCGCGGGGGATATTATTGACGAATTATAATAGGTCGGGACGGGTAAACGGGTTTGTAGTTTTTCAGGATTTTCCTTTTATGCAGAATGCAATGAATGATGTTTGTAAGGGGGGCTCTTTATAAGAAGTAAGAAGCTCCTCTGCGTTTTTACTGGGCGCTGGAGTGGCCCCCGGGCAGTGAAGGGCGAGTAAAAGATGCGTTCAACAGGGAGGAAAGGATTAACTGACGCCCTGCGCACTTATGGAAACGAAGGCGTCTTTTTACCGCTTATATACTCTATTTTCAAGGTGGCTTGCCAGGAAGGTTGAAGATATTGAAATAGTATAGAGAGGAAGCATTTATTTAATGAAGGAATTGGAACGAAGGCTTATTTACTTGTTCACTGGAGAATTTTCTTCGATGGGAATATTTATTATTATTTATGTTTCTTATGACGTTAATCCTAATAACAGCCTTTCATTGATCTATGTATTCATCGTATTAAATTTTATCTTATTCCAGGCCGGTTTTTACTGGTTCATAAAGTGGAGGAGAATGAAGACAGAAAAAACAATTTTTCCAAAACTTTATAAGGTCCTTAATCTGTGTAAGAAAGTGAACTTAGCTTTGATTGGTGCTGCGCCCATTTTTATTCTTAGTGAAATTGTTTTTTTGAACAGAGTTTCCTATTTTGAATTTTCTCTTATGATGCTCATTTATGTTTTCACTGTTATCGAACATATAAATTACTACCATATTCAATTAACGAATTATAAAAAGGGGAGAGGAAGCAGGCCCTCGATTGATAAAGAAATAAATAGAGATTACAGGCAGGGAGGCTGAATACAGCGCTTTGTCAGTATTTGCTTTTTGTAGGATGACAAACGCAGCTTTAGCGAGACTCACCAGAGCGGTCCGACGGGCTCTGCTTCGTTCTTTTAAAGAGGGAAAAATCCGGATTTTCAACCTCTGGTTCTGAAAATGGCATAAGAACAGCCGTTTTTGGGTTTGGTAGAAGGAGAGGAGAACCGGTTCTCTTAATTGCTGCTTCGGTTCTGTTAATTCAGGGAGAAGTTTGAAGTTAGTATAAAAAGTGGACACGTGTTCATGATAGAATAACAGCTACTAAACAGAAAGCAGGGAGGGATCACGGATGCCGAAAGGAGAGAATCATTACGACAAAGGCTTCCGCCGGTATGTTGCCAAACTGGTCGTGCAGGATGGACGGAAGCCGGCGGATCTGGAGCGGGAGCTTGGCATTTCCTATAGTTCCCTCATGCGATGGATTAAAACGTATAAGGAAGAACAAGAAAAAGCAAAAAAGACGGACCAGGAGCGCCTCCTCACCGCCACGGAATACCGCAGTCAGCTGGAAGCTTCCGAGAAAGCGCGGCGGGAGCTGGAAGAGGAAAATGATATCTTAAAAAAAGCGCTGCACATCTTCGCGGAGGACCCGGAAAAGTAGCATGGTTTACGTTTATCGAGGAGCACGCGGAGGAACACCGCGTGACGAAGATGTGCCAGGTTCTCGGGGTCTCCCGTTCCGGGTATTATGACTACATCAAACGAAAGAAGGAAGGTCCCTCTTCGAGGGAAAGCGGGCGGCGGAAACTGGAGCAGGCGATCCGTTGGCTCTTTCTGGAGAGCCGCGAAACCTACGGCAGCCCGCGGATCCATGCCCGCCTGATCCAGGAAGGATGGATCGTCTCCCAAAAGACCGTGGCCAACCGGATGAAGGAGCTCGGGCTTGCGTCCCGCCGCTGCTGGAAACGGGTGGGCACCACGAAAGCTTCCGCTCACGGACAGGTATATCCCAATGAACTGGGACGTGCTTTTCGCCCGAAAGAGCTGGATCAGGCCTGGGCTGTGGATATCACCTACATCCCAACCCTCGAAGGGGCGCTGTATTTCAACCCGGTGCTGGACCTGTGCTCCAAACGGATCCTGGCCTACAGCCTGGAGGATCATATGAAAACGGAGCTGTCAAAACAGGCCCTGGAAGAGGCCCTCGGGCGTCGCCGGCCGGAGAAGGGACTGATTCATCACTCGGACCAGGGTTCGCAGTACACCGCCAAGGATTACGTGAACGTCCTGCAGGAAGTGAAAGCGACCATCAGTATGAGTGCCAGAGGCGACCCGTATGACAATGCCTGTCTGGAGTCCTTTTTTTCGGGATTCAAGCAGGAATTCCTCTACCTCTGGGACCTGCCGAGCAAACGAGAAGCCCGGGAGCTGATCGCGGACTATGTGCACTTTTATAACGAGGAACGGCTGCATTCCACGCTCGGGTACGAGACCCCGGCCGCCTTTGAACGAGAGAAAAAAAGACAGACACTTTCATCGATCAGCTTTCCATCTGGATAAAAGCGGGAAACGTGGACAGAGTGGGAAAAACAGGAACAAAAGCAGAAAAAAGGTGACCGTGTTTTGTCCACTTTTTTGACAGAAGCACAAGTTCTGTTTATTCGAAGTCCGGTTTTAATAATCAGGAGAAAAGTTTTTTTAATGGCACGCGGTTCTGTTATTTCACAAGCAGGTTCTGTTAAAGGCAGCAAAAGTTCTTTTAATTAAGACCCGATCCGCTGTCGGAACATAGCGGCTTCTGTCTGTTCTGTCTCTCTACTCATCTCAGCAGAGCACCAGGCAGCAGCTCTTGTCCCGCAAAGGGCGGATTCAGTTTTTTCTTCCTGGTTCTGCCTCCGAATACGCTCTCACATACCAATGATAAAATGCTGGTGAAACTAAATAAAACCCCCGCTGTCCCGGAGAATCTCCAGAAACAGCGGGGGTTTAAAAGGGTTCTATTAATTAACGGAAACTTGAACGGGATTTTCGTTTTCTGCTTCTTCCTCTGCTGTGAAGACAATATTGTCACCGTTGGCTGTTACTGAGTAGCCGTCAACTCCTCCGTCCAGCGCTGTGGCTGCTTTTACAGCAATGATATCAACAGCATCGCCTTCACGTACATCTACTTCTGCCGATGCGGAAGGGTTCTCTGTCGTAATCGTAATCGTGCCTGAAGCAGAAGCTTCATTTTGAACAGAAGCCTGGACAACGGATTCCGTACCTTCTTCCCCTGCACGGGCTAGAGAACTGGAACCATCGTTGCCAATGACGATATTGTCTGTGGACGTAAAGGTCAGTTCATTATCATCAGAGCCTCGTTCTTCGGCGTTGGTTATTGCCAGGGCACGTCCACCGTCTGCGTTGGTATTTTCAAAGGAAAAGCGGTCAAGGTGATCGTTATCCTGGCTCTGATAAGTTTCCAGTGCTTCAATAAGCAGATCGACCTGCTGGGCGGAGCTGCTGTATTCATCAGCATTAAACGTCAGCTCCACCGCCCGGTTTGTCGGTGTTTCAATGGAATAATCGGCTTCTTGTTCCGTAGTTTCGATAAAGACAGTGACACCGTTAAACGTAAATTCCCCGTTTTCAATGCCATTATCTCTCGCTTCAAACTGGCCGGTATCCCACCGGGCTGCAACAGGATCTGTGCCTACTGTGTCTTCGCTTCCGGAGGCGATATTAACCTCAGGATCTCCTTCTTCTGTTGATGCAGCCTGATCAACAGCCTGCAGCTGCAGCGGTTCCTCTTTTGCTTCTTCCGTAGAAGCAGTGAAAACAATAGAATTATCTTGGGAGCTTACATCGTACCCTTCGATGCTTCCGGAAAGAGCGTCGGCGGCTTTTTCTGCAATGACAGCAGGGCTGTCTCCTTCTGACACGTCAAAGGAAACTTCGGTTTCAGGATCCCACGTGGAGATAGTAAGTGTGCCATCGGCGGCTGCTTCATTTTGTACCCCGGCCTGGTAAATGGCTGTCGTGCCGTCTGCACCGCTTACAGTAATACTGCTGGCATCATCATTACCGATGACAACCGTATCATTAGTTGTAATGGTCAGATCGTTATCGGCCGATCCTTCTTCTGGATCACCGGTAATTTCAAGAGCCCGGCCGCCGCTGGCATTGGCATTATCAAAGGAAAAACGGTCCAGCTCTTCATTGGCACTGTCCTGATACGCTTCCAGTGCTTCGATGAACAAATCAACCTGCTGACCGCTCGTCCTGTATTCGGAGGCATCAAAGTTCAATTCAACGGAACGGTTATCCGGTTCGCTGATTGTATAGCCGTCCACCGATTCTTCAGCGTTTACAGTCAGCGTGACACCATTAAAGGAAAATTCTCCATCTGTATCACCATTGGCCAACGTTTCAAATTGCCCTGTATTCCAGACAGCAGCGACGGGATCTTCACCGTTACGCTCTGTGGAAGTGTTACTAATGGAGACATTGGTTTCTTCTCCTGCTTCCATTTCTTCAATAATTTTATCCTGTACGCCTTCTTCTCGGAAAAGGAAAGTTGCAAAGTCTTCACGCTTCACATCGTTATCCGGGCGGAACGTGTTGTCAGGATAGCCGTCTGTCAGGCCTTCTTCATAGATCGAACCAATTTCTTCTTCATAAAAATTGCCGTCGATGTCGGTGAACGGTACTTCTTCCTGTGCTGGTGGGAGATCGAAAGCACGCGTCATGATAATAGACATTTCACCTCGGGAAAGGGTTTCTTCCGGGCGGAATGTGTCATCCGTATGCCCTTCAATGATCCCCATTTCCGCTGCTGCAGCAACTTCGTCATAGAAATAATCTTCTTCGTCCACGTCAGTGAAAGAAGGGTCCCCGGAAGAGTCGCCATTTTCATAACCGAGAACACGGGCAAGCAGAACAGCAGCGTCAGCGCGGGTAAGATCTTCTCCGGTGCCGAACGAACCGTCGCCCATCCCTTCAATCAAATTTCCCTCTGTCATAAAGAGGACAGGATCCGTATAATATTTGTCTTCCGGCACGTCGTTGTAAGGGTTATCTGCTTCTTTATCAGCAAAGCGGTCTTCTTCGGCCGAAGCTGCTCCGGCTGTACCACTCCAGATAACAAGAGCAGAAACAGCCCCTGCAATAAAGTGTCGATACGTTCGAGGATTGTAAGTCATAAAAAAAACTCCCTTTTTCAATATAATGATCATTTTCTTCATCGTGAACTATTGCAACATAATAATTCACAATTTTACATATTGTCCCTTTACCTTGTTCTCCATTTATTCAAACGTGGGATTACATTTATTGATAGTTTTTGTTGAAGGAGATAAAGAATAAATTCCTTTTAAAATGTTTATATATGTTGGACTTAATAATTCGTTTCCGTTTCTGCAAACAACCGCTTTCTTTTCCATGGGGGCGCAGGGCCGGTCTCAGCTAATCCCTTCCCCCCCTATGGTCGGGCGGGATGAGGCTCCTCCTTTTTCCGCAGTGCCTTCCGGATGTGATAAAATTTCAATGGAAGTATTAATATCCAATAGATCATATAAACTAAGAATCAGAAAATTATAATATTAGGGTTGACTTCTTTATGAAAGCGCTTTATCATTTAAAACAACTTCCTGATTACGTATTCACAAGCGAATATTGTCTTGAAGTTTCAAGAGGAGAGGTAGCAGAATGGTGTCATCCAAAGATGTAGCAAAGTATGCAGGAGTATCTCAATCAACTGTGTCGAGGGTGCTGAATGACCCTTCCAAAGTAAATGCTGACAATGTACGCAAAGTCCAGGAAGCCATGAAGGCACTTAAATACCGGCCTAATTCGGTGGCAAGGTCGCTCGTCAGTAATCAGACTAAAACAATCGCTCTCATTTCAGGACCGCTTCACAATCCTTTTTTCGTGGAGACTACTACATCGATCGTTAACTACGCAGAAGTCAAAGGCTACCGGACGATGGTGTTTTTTGAACATACAGATGAAAACCGGCCGGTATACGATGCAGTACTCGCTGAACGGGTAGACGGAATTTTACTCTCTTCCATTTTTCGGGACGATAGTATATTTGATGAATTACACGCATTAAATATACCTATTGTGATGTACAACCGAAGACATAACCGCGGAGGCAATTACGTCGAAATTGATAATGAACTTTCAGGATCAATCGCAGCCTCTCATCTGCTGGAACTGGGGCACAGAAACCTTGGTTTAATCGGGGGGCCGGATTATACTTCGACGTTTCATGGACGTAAGACAGGGTTTGTTCGGGAGTATGAAAGATGGTTAGGACAAGCATTCCCTGAGGAGATGATAGTTGAAACAAATACGACAGAAGCTGCTGTGCACCAGGCAGTACTTGATTTAACTAGCCGCAAGAAAATGCCTACTGCAATTTTTGCAGCAACGGACGCTATTGCTTTTTTTGCCATGGATAAACTGCAGGAGATAGGATACAGCATTCCTGAGGATATAAGTATCTGCGGGATGGATAATGTTAATTTCGCAAGCCACCAGTCTTTTCAGCTTACTTCCATCGGTCAAAAAGGACCTAAAAATCTTGGACTTATAGGGGCGGAACATTTGATTGATTTAATAGAGGAAGAGCCTCTTGAGGAAGTTCAGATTACGCTTGAACCGACATTGTACGACCGCAAAACAACCAAACCAATTTGAAAAGAGCCTGTAATAGGCTCGATTCTTTTCGAAAAATTTGAATACGTATTCACAAACTGTGAGGGACGGGAGGAAATATACATGAATACAGCAGTACAGACACGCGGTTGGTTTATAGGAGGAAAAGAAAGACATGCAGATGCCACCTATCCAGTTAATAACCCGTATACCAATCAGCCGCTGGCTTATGTCGCAGAGGGCTCCAAGGAAATGATGAGAGAAGCAATTGAGGAAGCGCACAAAGCTTTTCAAATCGTAAAGAAAATGACAAAGAGGCAGAGAGCCCAGATTTTATTTGAGGCGGCAGCCCTGATTGAGCTTGAAAAAGAAGAAGCGGCACAGATTATCTGCCTCGAGGCGTGTAAGCCGATAAAAGCAGCCCGGGGCGAAGTAGAACGAACGATTCAGACACTGCAGTTTTCTGGAGAAGAAGCGAAGCGTCTGGACGGGGAGTATCTTTCCCTGGATGCAGCAGCGGGCGGAGAAGGACGGGACGCCTATACAATATTTGAACCAATCGGTGTCGTAGCCGCCATTACCCCTTTTAATTTCCCATTAAATTTAACCATTCATAAAGTCGGTCCGGCTATAGCAGCCGGTAACACAATCGTTATTAAACCGGCGGAGCAGACACCGCTTTCGAGTTTATATCTGGCAGATGTATTAACGAGAGCCGGCCTGCCTGAGGGAGCAATTGCAGTCGTCCCTGGAGAAGGGCCTCCATTAGGTGAAGTTATGCTTGAAGATGAAAGAGTAAAGAAGATTTCTTTTACGGGCAGCCCAAGGGTGGGGAAGCTGCTTAAAAATCAAGCGGGGTTAAAGAAGATGACGCTTGAACTCGGCAGTAATTCTGCGATGTATGTAGATAAATCAGTTACAGATATGGAAGGGGTGGCAGATAAAGCAGTGCAGGGTGCTTTTTCCTATAATGGGCAGGTCTGTTTGAGTACTCAAAGGATTTATGTCCACAACGAAGCAGCACCTGCTTTTAAAAAAGCTTTTGTAGAAGGGACAAAAAAACTTCAGTTCGGGGCGCCGGATTCAGAAAGTACGGATGTTTCCAGTCTAATAAACAAGAATTCAATAGATAGAATCCTTTCGTGGATTGAAGAAGCATCCTCCGCAGGAGCAGAAGTTTTAACCGGCGGACAAGCAGAGGCTAATGGCGTTCTGCCTACGGTTTTAGGGAATGTCCCGCCGGAGACGAAAGTTTCCTGTCAGGAAGTGTTCGGCCCTGTTGTACTTATTAATGAGGTGAAAGATGAAAATGAAGCGCTGGAAGCAATGAATGACAGTGTTTTTGGATTGAACGCCGGTGTCTTTACTAACGATCTTAAACAGGCGCTGCATATGGCTCACGAATTGGAAGTCGGACAAGTTCTGGTGAATGATGTACCTACGCTTCGATTTGATCACATGCCGTATGGAGGAGTGAAACAATCTGGATATGGCCGGGAAGGAGTGAAATACGCCATCAGGGAAATGTCGGAATTAAAAATGATAAGTCTGAATTTTTCTTAGGAGATGTAAATGTCATTTCATCAAGAAGAAGCGCAATTGTGACCGAATCGTTCCTCTTTCAAAACTCTCTTGAACAGCCGGGAGTTGATGCAGGACCGCCTGTACGATTAAAAACAGTTGTAGAAAGCTTTTGACCGTTCCTCTATTTGTTGAAAGCCGGGTGAAAAGCCGGAGATGGTGAGGTCAGGAGGATTTAATGACGAGATGAAGATCCATCTCTCCCGACCCCAGGGAGGAAGAGTGAGGGCTTTCTCCGCGGCAGGCAGAGGAGCCGCAGGCAATCCAATAACAACACGGAGCTTTAACAGAGCCTATTTTCAAGGTGGATTTTAAGAAAGGAGTACTGCTATGGAGATTCAAACATTGAAGTTTGAACCGAGATTTGAAAGACAGAGAGTTTATTACCCAAACCTGCTCACAGTCTGGACTGCTTCCTACCGGTCTGTTTTCGGTATAAGAGAAGAAAAAGTGGCGTTGATGACTAATCTTGTTAAAGGCGGATCAGGCTTTGTTTCCTCTCCACCCACCGTAAAAATGAAAGCGTTACCAGGGGAGGTACTTCCCGGAATCATGTCTGTGGAAGAAGCAGAGGAGGAAGCGCATGAAACGATGCGGCGCCATTATTTGCATAAAGCCCGTTCCTGGAACGTGCCGACTTTCATTCATCACAAAACGGAGAAAATATACGTGCCTTATGAATATTTTTTACAAAACACCCGATGGCTGAAAAAAGAAAGAATGTACCTGCATGAACCTGTTTCTCAATATGAAGACCGATTAAAGAAATATCCGGAAATCGAAGCTTTTATTCAGATGAAGGAGGGGATTTCATGAATATGCTTGTAATTATGGCAGTGTTGATTATTGGAACTTGGATCGGTATGGCATTTGTCTTGTTTAAAACTAAGATCATGGATGAAAACGAGTAGAAGGAGGGTAATAAATGGATTCTAATATTGTTGTCTATTCATGGATTTTCATGTCTCTGTTCATATTCCTGATGCTTGCTATGGGCTGGGTGGGAATGCGGCGCACGAAAACGCCGGATGATTTCGCTACTGCCCGTTCGAGTTACGGACCGTTTGTTATTGCTCTCGTTATAGCAGCCGGCATATCAAGTGGTTCCACATTCATGGGCATGCCCGGCCTGGCCTATTCGCTTGGAACACCATCCCTTTGGTATCCACTTTTATATCCGATCGCAACAGTGATTGGTATGCTTTTCGTAGCGAAGGTCATTAAGCGGTACGGCGATCAGTTCGGAACGAGAACAATTCCGGAGTTTATAGGAGAACGGTTCAACAGTAACTTTCTCAGACTTTGTTTAACTATCATATCGATTCTGCTTATTTTCTACGTCGTTTCTCAATTTGTAGCAGCGGCCACGATGTTCCAGACAATGATGGGAATAAATTATCAAACAGGTCTCATCATTACAGCAGTGGTGCTCGCCATTTATGTATTTATGGGAGGTTCCCACTCTGATATTATCACAGATGCCATTCAGGGCTTCTTAATGGTTATCATTGCTGTAGTAGTATTTATTTCGTTTATGACAAGCTTCGG
The DNA here is from genome assembly GCF_008014775.2 of Alkalicoccus halolimnae. Lineage (GTDB taxonomy): Bacteria > Bacillota > Bacilli > Bacillales > Salisediminibacteriaceae > Alkalicoccus > Alkalicoccus halolimnae. The sequence goes on from NZ_CP144914.1 coordinate 615,300, forward strand.
AGCTGTCGGAGGGTTCGGCGACATGCTCAATACAATAGCAGAAGAACGCCCTGAAGGCGGATTTAATCAGCTTTTCCTTGCTGGGGACAACACATACGGCTCCTTATGGCTCGTTGGTCTCTTATTTGTAGCACACCTTCCATTTGCTGTACTGCCCCACCTGGGCAATAAATTTATGGCTGTGAAATCTGGAAAAGATATGAAAAAACTTATTATGTATTGTACGATTATTGCGACGATTCTTCCCCTTATGGCTTTAGGCGGAATGCTGGGAATAGCAGTTATAGGTTCTGATGCCGGAATTTCTCCGGATCAAATTATACCGGTTCTATTCAGCGAGCTGTTTCCACCTGTAATCGCCGCATTTTTCGCAGTTGCTGTGCTATCAGCTATTATGTCCACTTCGGATGGTCTGATTGTCTCTTTAACTCAACTGCTTGCAAATGATCTGTATCGTAAATCAATTGTACCGAAACTGAAAATATCAAAAGAACGAGCAGAAATTAATGAACTTCTTATCAGTCGTTACAGCACTTTCGTTGTTATTATTGCTGCGGTCATTCTTGCCTGGTCTCCTCCACAGTTCCTTTCCATTTTCATGTGGATCGGTATCGGTGGTATTATGGCAGCTACAGCAGGACCTCTTGTCGTAGGAGCTCTGTGGCAGCGGGCTACGAAGACAGCTGCAATCAGTTCGCTCGTAGCAGGGACAGTGTCTTATTGGATCATTTATCTTCCTTTCGGATTTAATTTCTCCAATCCTTTTGGAGCTTCCGGCATTGGAGTAATTATCGGTATGCTGACTATGTATTTTGTTACGATTGCGACGTCAGAAAAGAGCAGCAAAGGTGTTCCTTTAAGCAAAGAAAAACAAGTGAAGACAAGCTAAATTACTGGAGGTTGATGGCAAATGGCTTTTCCTTTTATTTCACCAATAAGAATTGAAGCAGGAGAAAATGCACTGGAAAGAGTACCTTCTCTGCTTGAAAAATATTCTGCTGAAAAGATACTTGTGTTTGCAGATCCCGGCGTTGTATCAGCTGGGATAGCCTCAAAACTGACGGACCTGCTGGATAGGGAAGGATACGATTATTACCTTTATGACGCATTGGAGCCTGAACCTCCTGTTGCGGTAGGGGATGCAGCAGCAGATGCAGTGAGGTCTGAAAAAGCGGATCTCGTCATTGGAATTGGAGGCGGAAGCTCGCTTGATATAGCTAAAGCCGCAGCTGTGATGCAGGGAAATGAAGGCTCGCTGGCGAATTATTTGAATCTCAGCGGGAATCGGGCTTTTCATAGTAAAGGAGTTCCCAAAATATTAATTCCTACGACAGCAGGAACCGGAGCAGAAATTACAGATATTGCTGTCTTTTCTCTGGAGCAGACGAAAGATGTACTAACACATGAATACCTGCTTGCAGATGCAGCGATAATTGATCCGGCATTAACTTATACAGTTCCCCCGAAAGTTACTGCTGCGACAGGGGTGGATGCTTTAACCCACGCCGTCGAAGCCTTAATATCAGTGAATGCGACGCCGCTGACAGATGCTCTGGCTATGGAAGCCATCCGGCGCATATCCGGCAGTCTGCGGACGGCTGTAGCGGAGGGTGAGAATAAAAAAGCACGCGACGATATGGCATGGGGAAGTATGATAGCCGGATTGAGCTTTTATAACGCAGGAGTCTCCGGAGTTCATGCTCTTGCGTATCCACTTGGAGGAATGTTCAAAGTGCCGCACGGGGAAGCGAATGCCGTTCTGCTTCCGTATATATTTGATTTTATCTGGCCGCATGCTCTTCCGAAAATGAAGATGATGGCAGACGCTCTCGGTGTCCTGGAAATTGAAGCTTCAGATGAAGAAGCTGCAAAAGCAGCGGTGAGAGAACTTCGTGATATTGTAAAGGATGTGGAAATTCCTCCTACGCTGAAAGAATTTGGAGTAAAGGAGAATGATCTCGACAAACTTGCAGAAGCTGCACTCGGTCAAAAACGGTTACTCGCGAGAAGTCCTAAAGAATATTCTCTGGAAGACATCCGCGGGCGGTACGAAGCTGCTCTGAATGGAACCCTTAATATTACAAGCAAATAGTATTATTTCTGTCCGGGGAGTGTCCTTCCCCGGACATTTTCTATGAGTAGAGAATTTAAAAATCACTTTGATATTCAGATAAAATTTGTATGTAAATCCCGGCATTAATTAGCATCTGGTCTTAACAGCTGATATTATGTGATATTATTAAGATATATCACTGGAAATGGGGGATGGGATGTGCTCAATATCTTCGAAGATATCGTACATATAATGCATCATGACTATGCGGGCTGGAACGATAAAGCCGGCTGGGACAACCCTGAATATTTCCGCCGGATCATAAAGGAAAGACAGAGCAGAGGAAATCTGGATGCTGCAGAATTTATTGAATTAATTGATGATTATCTGCTGGATTTTCAGGATAAGCATCTGCATTTTTATATGGAACGGGCGGAAGTTACCGATCCGGGATTCCGTGTACGGGAATATGGAGACGAACTGTTTATTACGGAAGCTGCCGAAGCTGCTGTTTCACCCGGGATGAAAGTAATTTCGGCTGAAGGCCTTCCGTTAAAAGAGCTGAAACAGAAGCATGCGCGGCAGTTTACAGAAAATCATCCGGAACGGGAGAACTGGCTCCCTGTTCTTGCTCAGTATAAATGGGTGGAAGCAGAGGATAAGAGAGGGAAGGCTGATAGAATACCTATTGAACGCTTTCCGCGGTCCTATCGTGCGCAGCATACGTTGACACGGATTGATGAAAAGACGTGTCTGCTGACGCTGACTGATTTTAAATCTCCAGATACCATCTTTAAACTGATCCAGGATCACGAGGTCCTGCTGAAACAGACAGAGAACCTGATTATTGATGTGCGTGTTAACCACGGGGGCAGCAGCGGAAGCTTTGAACCGCTTTTCCCTTTTATTATGCCGCCGTCCGGGGTCGATCTCGCCAACAATCATGAAAAGATGCATTTCAACTGTACAATAGCCAATGCTGAACGGCAGGGTATTTTTCTCCGCAGACATGCAGAAGCATGGAAACACGAGAAAGCCCGGAAGTTTGCTGAGATATTTTTAAAAGAGTGGGAAAATAAAAAAGGACACGGATTTGTGGAATTTGATTTTTCTGAGCTGGCCGAAAATAAAATAGTGAAAGGGAGACATTATCCGGAGCGGGTGATTGTTTTATCAGATGTCACATGCGGCAGTGCTGGGGATGCTTTCGTTGAGCTTTGTAAAAAATCTCCGAAAGTGACGGTCATGGGGCGCGCAACTCTCGGATTAAACGACTATGGGAACCTTACCGCTGCCTACTGGGAAGGCGGATTCTGTCTGCTTTATGCAACTTCCAGGCTTTCCCGGGTGGATAAGGGAAAAGGAATGGCAGGCAGAGGAGTGCCTCCTGACGTTTATATTCCGTGGACACCGCAGCATATTAAAGAAGATATTGATATGAAAAATGCTCTTGAATCCCTGTATGCTTCCAAAAACGGATAAAACCTAAATTCCCGGCGGCAGTTGTAAGATTAAACGAGTCTCTGAATGGGTATATAAGTAAAAAAGTACAGGAGGCCTGTTTATGAAGAAATGGATTGATTACGGGAAAGCGCTGGGGAAGGAATTCTCCAACGATAATGCTCCCTTACTTGCGGCCGCTCAGGCCTATTATTATATGCTTTCGCTCGTCCCAATGCTCATATTGGTATTAGCGATAATTCCATACTTAAATCTTGACACTAATACAGTGCTTGATACGCTGACCGGTATGATGCCCGGAGAGCTGGCTAATGTTTTTGAGGATCAGATTGTCAGTATTCTTACGGAGCAGCGGGGCGGATTACTTACTTTTGGTATTATCGGGACGATCTGGTCAGCTTCCAATGGGATGAATGCGTTTATTAAAGCGCAGAACGAAGCTTACGATGTGAAAGTGGACCGGTCTTTTGTTAAGGCGCGTCTTGTCTCTATTGCCCTGACTCTTGGATTGATTCTTGCTCTTATAGTAGCACTTTTACTGCCCGTTTTTGGAAATGCACTCATCAGCTTTTTCCAGTCAACAGGACTTATGCCTCCTGGCACGGAGATCTTATTCCAGGTACTGCGCTGGGTGGTCAGTATTATCGTCATTGCCGGTGTATTCGCTGCCTTATACCATTTTGCACCGAATACTACTATTCCGTTTAAATCTTCCATTCCCGGAGCGTTATTTGCGACGCTCGCTCTCCAGCTGACTTCACTCGGATTTTCTTTTTATCTGAGTAACTTCGGCAACTATTCGGAAACATACGGAAGTCTTGGCGGGATTATCATTCTTATGCTTTGGCTTTTCCTTATCGGTCTCATTCTCGTGGTAGGCGGCGAATTGAATGCGATTATCCACCGCAGAAAGCGTGGAATCAAGTCAGCCACTGATGAATAAATATCAGCAAAGTAAAAGCAGGCTGTTCCCCCGGGACAGCCTGCTTTTTTCAGGAAAGAGAAGTTGAATGTTATTATCTGTAATGCTGGAAAAATTTAATAATGAACAGGTAATTATTTTGGTCATTTTCAAACAAAAATAATGATTTCTACTCCAGGTGGATCATTTCCGTGAGGCTTGTCTTCCACTGCTTCTGCATCGATCAGAAATCGCAGGAATGAAGAGAGCGAAAAAACATTTGTTTACAGAACGACAGCCGGAACTTATAAAATGGAGTCAAATAGAAACGTTAATAAAATCCTTCTCTTAAATGAACAGCTTCCTGTTATGAGTTAACAGGAATAAACGGTGCCTGTATCGAAGCAGTGAAGTAGACATGATGAGGAGAGATGACAATGAGAGAATCCCCCGTTCAGATACAGGAAAAGAAAGGCTTTTTTCAAAGGAAGGCAGTTAAAAGGCTCCTCATAGCAGCAGCAGTATTTTTAATTCTCCTGCTTCTCGTTCTGCTTGCAGGGTACTGGTTTGTTTCCAAAAGCCATCCGGATCTGGACGGGGAGACAATTGCGGCACCGGTAACGAGCGAAGTGGACGTGATCCGGGACGATCGTGGAGTTGCGAAAATCGAAGCAGAAAATCTGGAGGATCTGTTTTATACGCAAGGGTATGTCATGGCCCAGGACCGGCTGTTTCAAATGGATATGACGAGGAGACTCGCCGGCGGAGAACTGGCGGAAGTGGTCGGGGAAGAGGCGCTGGAAAGTGATGAATATTTCCGTACATACGGCATGCACCGCTCCACAGAAGCGCTGACAGAAGAGTTTGACGAAGAAACAACGGCGATGGTCGACGCGTTTGCCTCCGGCGTGACGGCTTATATCGATGAAGCCTTTGCTGAAGGGGAGCAGCCGCTTGAATTTCGTATTCTTGGTTATAAACCGGATCCGTGGACGCCGGAAGATACAGCGATTGCGGTAAAGTATATGGGCTACACGCTGACCGGGAATTTCCGCGAAGAAGTGGAGAACTATGAACTCGTACGAACACTGGGGCAGGAAGCAGTGGAGCTGTTTCCCGACTATACGAACTTCAGTGACTTCCCGATTATTATGGAAGAAAACGCTCCAGCTTTATCGGAGGCAGGCAGCCGTATAGATGCAGCAGGACATGAAGACGCTCCGCTGCAATTGGAAGAACTGACCGCGCTTTTTGATTTTATGCCGGAGACGTGGAACGGAAGCAACAATTGGGCGATAAGCGGCGAACATACAGAAAGCGGCTTTCCGATGATAGGTGACGACCCGCACCTGGGGCTTGCGATTCCGAGCGTCTGGTATCAGACTCATCTGGAACTGGAGGACGATTTTCATTCGGTCGGCGTGACCGTACCCGGAATTCCCGGAGTGGTGCTCGGCCATAACGGAAGCGTCAGCTGGGGGGTGACGTCGATGTCGGCGGACTATGAGGATCTTTTTTTAGAAAGGGTGAACCCGGACAACCCGAATGAATATCTTTACGACGAGGAGTGGGAGGAAGCAGAACGGATCGATGAAGAAATATACATCGATGGAGAAGAAGAGCCGCACATGCACCGTGTGGAAATTACGCGGAACGGGCCGATTATGAATAAATTTGTAGAAGAAGGCCCGTATCAGGCGGTGGCGCTGAAGTGGAGCGGGCTGGAAGCAGGAGAAGAATTAAATGGCATTCTGCGGCTCAACCGCTCCGAAAATGCAGAGGAATTTCTGGAAGGGCTCGATGGATTCGTTACCCCGGGACTGAGCTGGGTTTTTGCGGATACTGATAACAACATCGGCTACAGGGGACAGGGTCTCCTGCCGATCCGCGGCAGTTCGGATGGAACATTCCCGGTCCCGGGATGGGATCCGGATTACCAGTGGCAGGGATTTATTCCTTCCGAGGAACTGCCGACGATTATGAATCCGGACAGTGGTTATATTCTCACCGCTAACAACATGCCGGCAGCAGAAGACTATGAGTATGAAATCGGCCGCAGCTTTTTCCCTTACCGCGCGCTGCGGCTCGAGGAAATGTTGGAAGATCAGATAGCGGAGGGAACACCGTTTACGCTTGAGGACATGGCGGATCAGCAGACGGATTTGAAAAACACCCAGGCGGAAAGGCTTCTGCCGATTCTCATCGATGCAGTGGAAGCGTGGAATCCGCAGGAGGAGGCGGTAAATGCTGAAGGCGAAGTACTCGAAGCATTGGATGATACCGAGCAGGAAGCGCTCGCCGCTTTGAAAGACTGGGAATTTACAGAAGAAGCGGAAAGCTCTGCCGCACTGATCTGGCAGCTCTGGTATGAAAGCCTCCCCGAGCACCTGTTTGAACGCTACCTGAATGTGAACGTGACGAATCATTTAACACGTCACCAGGTTATTACAGCTGCCGGTGGGGACGAAGATGGAATGCTCTTCGCTGGTTTAAATGAAGATTATCACGTATCTTTTCCAAAAGCGGCTCGGGAAACTTTTTATGAAGCGGTAAATCGAGCGGAAGAGGAGCAGGGGTCGAACCCGGAGAGCTGGGAGTGGGGAGAGTTTCACACTGTTGGCATTGACCATCCGCTTGGATCCGTTTTTCCATTGAACCTTCTTTTTAATATTGGAGGGTGGGAAATGGGAGGAAGCGGGGCGGTGCCCGGCGCATTAAGCTACGATTCTGCCACAGGTCAGGCCGATCACGGAGCAGGATGGCGTTTTATCGGAGATCTTTCTTCTACGGAATCCTTTTACGACGTCAATATTCCAGGTCAGTCCGGTCAGTGGTTATCCCCAAATTACGACAACCAGATGGACACGTGGGTCGAAGGAGAATACTATCCGGTGATCTATGACAAAAGCCCGGACGACGGGTTCGATCATGTGCGCTTCGTTCCCGAATGAATCTGCAGCGAGATTTCCTTTTCACAGCCTTTTCTGATCCTGTCTGCTTCTGCCCGTCAATTATAATGATCTTCAGGAGGGAATTGCATGAACATCACGCCTTCGTCAGCTAAAGAAAGAATTTTAACAATTGATATTATCCGCGGTTTCGCTCTTTTAGGAATAATTCTGGCAAACATGGCTTACTTCAAATCGCCTGTGCTCCAGAAAACCGGACTTTTATATGAAACGGCGCCGCTTCCGGATCAGGCGCTGGATATCTTTGCCGTTGTATTTACAGACACCTTCGTGCTCGGGAAATTTTACCCGATGTTTTCCCTTTTGTTCGGGCTTGGTTTTTACTTGTTTTATGAAAGACTCATCCAGAAAGACCTGGACGGAAAGCAGTTTTATAAACGAAGGCTTGTCTTCCTGCTGGTGATTGGATTTATTCACCTCGTTTTCATCTGGTCGGGGGATATCCTTGTCACGTATGCCTTAGGTGGCTTTCTGCTGCTGCTTTTTATCAACCGCACACCCAAGTTCATTCTTACCTGGGGGATTCTGCTGATTGCCGGGCTGTCGGTTGTCATGACAGGACTGGTCGTATTAGGCAACTTCTTCCTGCAGATGGATGCTGTTTCGGAATTCCAGGCGGGAACCTCCCAGGCGGTTTCTGAAGCCTACACGGTGATGAGCCAGGGTTCATATACAGAAATTCTTGCGTTCCGGTTCACGAGCGAAATTATTCTCATCCTCGGCAACCTGCCGATTTCTGTTTTAAATGTTTTCGGAATTTTCCTTATCGGACTTTATTTCGGAAAGCAGGGATGGTTCCGCAATGTCGGGGAGCACCTTGCAGGGTGGAAAAAAATCCGCCTGCATGCAGGATGGAGCGGCATTTTATTAACCGCGCTTTTTGCAGCACTGAAATTTGATGTGACGGGTCTTCCTTTCTGGATGGCCGATGGTCTGGCCCAGGGTCTCAATCTGATCGCAGGACCGCTGCTCATGCTGTTTTATGTTTCCGTAATGGTTCTCCTCCTTCACGGGAAAGCACCGGGTCTTATCAGTACTTCGCTTGCTGCTGTCGGAAAAATGGCGCTCACGAACTACTTAATGCAGTCGATTATCTGCGTCCTGATCTTCTTCGGATTCGGATTTGGCCTCTATGGGAGCGTGGGTGCGTTCACCGGCATGGTTCTGGCCATACTGATTTATTTTGCCCAGATCGTTTTCAGCAGAGTGTGGCTGACCCGCTTTAACCAGGGACCGATGGAAGCACTGTGGCGAAAGTGGACGTATAAAAAAGCGTCTTAAAAGAACTGGTTCAGGCGATCATTTAGTGTGGAAATGGCGGAATTAATTACGAGTGGCAGAAAAGCAGGGAGAAAATACTGGATTACCATCTAAAGTGGCGGTAATAAGGAATAAAGTGGTAAAATTAAAGAAGGAAGTGGTGGAAAAGCAGGGAAGTTGGAAGCGAATCAAGGCTGAACCGGGCCCGGTGGACTGACCGGGCCGCTTTTTGTGATGCCAATCGGGCATTGGCCTTACGACCGTGGAGAAGCAGAGACGAGGATCCAGACATAAAAAGGAGACACAAACCGCGCGGAACAGGACTTTTGGAAGGGCTTGAATACTTTTTCATTACATAGTAGACTCTTTAGCTATGCGCAGAATATGTAAGACTCTGCATCAGGAAATTCTGCAGACCAGCGGGACAGTCTCCTGAAAACACGTCCCGAAGCTGTAAACCATTTATTAAAGAGGAGGATAAACGATGAGTATTGAAAGCTTAACGATTGACTTAGGACTTATTTCTATTTTGCTGCTTATCGGAATAGTTCTCCGGGCGAAAGTGAAACTGCTGCAAAAACTATTCATTCCAGCAAGCTTTATCGCAGGAATTCTCGGACTCATTTTCGGACCGAACGGACTTGGCCTGCTGCCGTTTTCAGAATTAATATCTGATTATCCGACGATTCTGATCGCGGTCGTATTTGCCGCTATCCCGATAGGTGCAGCAAAAGTAAACTGGAAAGAGAAATTTACCAAAATTCGTAACATGTGGTTTTATTCGATGACGCTGACGCTCTTAATGTGGCCGGCGGGTCTTCTTGTTACTTATTTGATTTTAGAACACATATGGACGCTGCCGACAGGATTTGGATTTGCGCTCGGTGCAGGCTTTCTTGGCGGGCACGGAACAGCAGCTGCGGTAGGCGAAGTCTTCAACGCCCAGGGATGGGAGGAAATTACGGATATCGGCTACACGGCAGCAACGGTCGGACTGCTTGCCGCGGTCGTCGGCGGGCTGGCTATTATTAAAAGAAATACCCGCCGAAAACAGACAAGCTTCCTTGCTGAATTTGACGATCTTCCGGACGACCTTCGTACAGGGCTTATTAAAAAAGAGGACCGGGCTTCTTCCGGTACAGACACCGTTTCGAGCAGTACCGTTGATCCTTTATTCTTTCACGCTGCTATTATAGGGGGAGTCGTGCTGGTCAGTTATTATCTTCAGCAGCAGCTCACAGACTGGTTCCCTGACTTATCGTTTCCGCTGCTGAGCCTGGCTTTCATCATGGGGCTGATCGCCCAGCTCGCTCTGAGAAAATCCAAGGCGGATTACTACGTAGATAAACGAGTAGTGACGAGAGTAGGAGGAACGGCGACAGATTTGATCGTTGTTTTCGGAATTACCTCGATTAACCTGGCTATTGTTGCAGATTATGCTGTTCCGCTGATTTTAATGTTCGTTTTTGGGGTAATATGGGCATATGCAATCTTTCATTTCATCGCTCCCCGTGTCTTTCATCAGAACTGGTTTGAGAACGGTATATTTGGGTTTGGCTGGTCGACAGGGACGGTTGCTATGGGAGTCGCGCTGCTTCGTATTGTAGATCCGGATAGTGAAAGTACGACTCTGGACGATTATGCGCTCGGCTATACTGGAATGGTTCCGGTGGAAGTGGCAATCATCACGTTCGGTCCGCTGCTCATCATTTCCGGATTAGGGCTTCCGTTTATGATTGGACTGTTTGTCATATGGATCGTACTTATGCTCGGCTGTGCGAGAGCAGGCTGGCTTGTACCGAAAGGCACGCTGCGAAAACGATTTAAGTAACACTAAATTTCAGGAGGAGAGAAAAACAATGTGCGGTATTTTTGCAATGACAGGAACGATTAATAACGAAAAGATGGACAGGGTGCTCGCTTCGATGACGCACCGGGGGCCGGATGAAGGTTCCGATAAGAAAATGGAATCATTTCACCTCGGTCACCAGCGGCTGTCGATCGTCGGAGTTAATCACGGAAAACAGCCGATCAGCAATGCGGATGAATCAAAATGGATAGTCGTTAATGGCGAAATTTATAATTACCGCCAGCTGCAGAGGGATCTTCCGTCCGATACAGCCTATTTAACGGAATCTGACAGTGAACTTGCTTTGAAATGGTACGAAAAAGAAGGGGCGTCATCGGTGCGACGCATGGACGGCATGTTCGGCTACGTTATTGTCGATAACGAAAACGAGACGTTCATGGCTGCACGGGATACCCTCGGCATCAAGCCTCTCTACTATGGTAAAGACCAAGCTGGCAACATGGTTTTTGCCTCGGAAGTGAAAACGCTGTATGTCGTGACGGACGATGTAAACGAATTTCCAGCCGGACATTACTATACACCGGAGGAAGGTTTTGTTTCCTACCGCAAAATTAACCTGCCGGCGGATGAAGAAATTTATGACGAGAAAGATGTTCCGCAGATGCTTGCCGGCATTCGCAGAGAGCTTGGAGAAGCGGTGGAAAAACGACTGATGGCCGACGTGGAAGTCGGCGTCCTGCTGAGCGGGGGTCTCGACAGCAGCCTGATTGCAAAAATAGCCCATGAAAAAAGAAAAACAAGTAATCCGATGAAGTCTTTCTGCGTTGGGAGTGAAGGCAGCGAAGACGTGCTGCGGGCACGGGAAGTGGCAGAGGAAATCGGCACAGAGCACTACGAATATATTTATACGGAAAAGGAGCTCGTTGAAGCGCTTCCGGAAGTTATTTATCATCTGGAGTCCTATGATTCATCCCTCGTCCGGAGCGCGATTCCAAGCTATTTCGTTTCAAAGCTTGCTGCCGAACACGTCAAAGTGATTCTCTCGGGCGAAGGTGCGGATGAGCTCTTCTCCGGATACAGTTATTTGAAAGAGATAAATAACACGAAAGAGTTAAATGAAGAGCTGCTGCGGATCATCAATACGCTGCACAACATCAACCTTCAGCGTGCCGATCGTATGAGCATGGCCCATTCTCTGGAGCTGCGTGTGCCGTTCCTCGACCTGCAGCTCATTGAATATGCTTTGAAAATTCCTTCCCAGCTCAAGCTCGGAGAAGACGAGATTGAAAAGTGGATCCTTCGAAAAGCATACGATGGAGAGCTTGCAGACAATATTATCTGGCGCTCGAAAGCAGAGTTTTCGGAAGGAAGCGGAGCGCTGGATATTTTGGAAAAGTATGCGGAAACGCAGTACACGGAGGAAGAAGTGGCTGAGGCAAATAAAGAAAATGAATGGGTTCGTTCCAAGCAGGAGCTCCTTTATTATGAAATCTTTAAAGAGCACTTCCCGCACGATTCCATTCTCACTACCGTAGGACACTGGGCAACAAGTTAAATACGATTCACTGCATCTTCCCGAGATTCATTCCCGGGGGATGTTTTTTTGTGGTTCCGTTTTTATTTTCTTTTGCATGCCGTGCTGTCAAATACGAAAAATATTGTTCTGGAAGAAAAATCGAAGCGGAAACATGTCCCGGAAAGAAAGAGATCGGAAGATCCCGAAGGAGGCAGGAAAGCAATGTTCTATATAAAGGATGATTATTTCTAACATATAAAGGAAATGAAGGCGGGTACGGCGAAAGGTTAAAGTAGTAAACTGGAGGAGTGATACGTATGAATGAGGAAAAATCAATGAAAAGATTCCCGCTGCAGTCCATTTTTGATAAGTTTGCCGAGAAGAGGGATGTGACGCTCGTTTATGGGGATCCTATTAAACTTGAACACCGGACGATTCTGCCTGTTGCCAAAGTGAAATATAATCTGGGTGCCGGAAGCGGATACGAAGATGGGGATGAAAGTGAAAACAAAAAAGGCAGCGGAGGAGAAGGAGGCGGTGGACAGTTTTTGATTAAGCCGGTGGGTGTTTACGATATTACAGACGAAAAAACCACTTACAAACCGGTGGTGCCTCTGGAAATGATCTTTATTATTCCTTTAATTATTACCGGGCTCGCCATGCTGTTAGGTTCGAAATCAAACAACTGCGGAAACAGATAAAAAATCCGGATGAAGAGGAATCGGCAGACTGAAGGTCAGTTTCCTTTTCGTCGGAAAGGGGGGGATGATAAAAAGTGAACCTTAAAGAGTTGTTCGGAAAGAAAACCTGTCATTTCTGCAAAAAACGGACCAGTCAGACCTATAAATATTTCAATGACAAAAATGAAAAAATCATTGTTTGTGCTGCCTGTGCTCCCTATGCTGAACGGAGGGCTTTCCGCAAAAGATAAAGAAAGAGAAATGATTGGCCGCTCAGAAAGGCTTTTCCTTTGATTGATGGAGTTTCCTTGTCTGCTCCGGTGGGAATTGGCGCATATACTTATACTATAACCGGGTAAAGCCTTCAGGACGAATGCCGTCCCGAAGGCTTTATAAAATCCCGGTGAAATTAACCGCATTATTTTTTTCCGAAGTATAAAAGGCCAAAGATCATCCAGGCAATCGTAACAGCCGAACAGCCTATAAGAAACGGCACAGCTCCGAACTGGAAAATGAGCGGCATGGCAGCGGCGGTTACAAGTCCCCCGCCGACAAACGGTTCAAACAGGACCTGCTTATATCCAAACCCTTCCAGAGCGGGAGTTTCATTGTTAGGGTCGGCCACTTTCATCAGCAGTAAACCGGTAGCGGCAATCCCGGTAGCCTGACCGAAATCACCTAGTCCGCGCTCAAACCAATAGGAGGGAATCATTTTCGGTGCCAGGTAAAGGAAAGCAAAAACGTTCCAGACAATTCCTAAAACGGCAAGTGAAACAAAGGTGACCAGGTTATCGCCAATTACAGAAACGGAGATAGTTGCCAGAGCACTTACGATCAGAATATCAAGTGAAAGGCCGCTTACGCGGTTGATTGTTTTCCGGTCAATGACCTGGAACCGGTCAAGCTTATCCGACAGAATCTGTACGATAATACCGCCGATCATAGCCAGCGGAAAAAGGGGTACATATTCGAACAAATAGACGTCGGTAGCAGCACCGTAGGTTACTGCTTCCAGCCATACGAATCCTTCAAGCAGCACCCAGCCGATTCCGATCGCCAGTCCTACATAAGCAATGTGGATCGACAACGGATCGACTGATTCGGGACGGGTCGTCATATCTCCGCTGGCATCCCGGTTATGTAAATCGACGATGCCGTGCTGTCCTTTGCTGGAAAAGGAGGCTTTACCGCCAACATATTTCGCTTTCCCGGTTCTTGCACCAATGTTAATAAGGATAATACCTATAATGACCCCGCTTAAAATACCAATGGTGGCAAGACCGACGGAAAGATCGTACCCTTCCGCAAAACCGAGTTCATCGAATGTTTCCCCGAGACCAGCTGCTGTGCCGTGTCCACCGACAAAACTGATTTCAATTAAAGCTCCTGCCAGTGGATTGGTTCCGAAAAAAGGAGTAAGAATCAGGATTACGAGGAGCATCCCTAATGCGTACTGCCCCCAGGAAACCATCTGCCCCATGGCTACCTGCGGACCACCGATAATCCATACCTTTTTCAGGCTGGGCAGAGTAGTTCCAATGAAAAGAGAGGCAAATACAATGTTAATAAACAGGCCGGGAAGAGCAGCCCAGACTTCAAGAATCGTTTCCGTAAGGAGCCCCTGGGCAAGAAAATGGTCTGGTGAAAAAACAGCAGCGGCTGCAGCTCCCAGCACTTCCGGTCCGATGAGGAGGGCTATCAGCCCGGCAATGATGGAGGAAGGAAGAAACAGCTGCTGCATAAGGCTGGAATAAACACGTATCCACTTTCCGAGGACGAGGAAAATACCGAGGATAAGAAAAGCAAAACCGACTTCATTTGCTGTCATGAGTGAGAACTCCTCTCATAATTGAGTTTATGTATAAAACACTGCCTTCAATATACATACCCTGAAAAAGAATAATATCCACCAGAAAATTCTATAAATGTATGTTAAATCAAAAATAGAAGCCGGGGTGATGATATGGAAGAAAAAGTGATTGAACAGCATTCATTAGGCAAGTCGGTTTTTCTGCATTTGTTCCCTGGTCTTTTGATACTGCTCGTATTTATCGCCTCTGCACCAATTTTGTATCAAAATAATATACCTGTCCTGTTCGGTATTTTATTTGCCATCATAACTGCACTGGTCCCTTTTCAGCTGGGTGTGATTTTATGGGCAAGTAAAAAACAGTACGGGAACTATTCTCTTAAAGCGGCGCTCGTTTATACCAGGCCGATGTCAAAATGGTTATTTGTACTGCTGATCCTGGTCCTGTTTCTCTGGTCAGGCATAACGCTGCTGATTGCGGGATGGCTTGATCAGCCGATTATGGATAGTTTGTTTAACTGGCTTCCGGCCTGGTTTTTCGTTATCGAAGACTTCTCTGTCTACTCGAATGCGATGCTTGTTACTCTTATTATCTTCATGCTTCTGTTGAATGGACTGCTCGGGCCGGTCGTTGAAGAATTGTATTTCCGCGGCTATTTACTGCCGCGAATCGAACACTTCAAAGCTGCTGCCCCGGTGCTGAACGCTGTGTTGTTTTCCGTTTATCATTTCTTTTCCCCCTGGCAGAATATCGGTCGAATGATTGGGCTTATTCCAATGTGCTATGTCGTGTACCGGATGAGAAATATATATGTCGGCATCTTTGTTCATTGTATGGGCAATATTTTTGCCTCACTGAGCCTGCTGGTCTTCTTGTCTTAATCACGTGTAAGAGACTGCTGCCCAACTGTAAAAGTAACGGTTTTCTTCATTCCTGACAGAAAACCTTTTTTAAGCAGCTATATATGTTGAACTTAATAATTAGTCTCCGCTTCTGTAACCGGACGTTTTCGTTTTCATGGGGATGCTCCAGGCCGGTCTCAGCTAATCCCTTCCTCCCTGCGGTCGGGCGGGATGGATTTTCGGCTCGTCCTGATCCGCCCGATGTGCCCTTCAGCAGCCTGTTCTCCATTTCTGTTCTTTCTGCTGGTATGGTCTGCCGATAAAAATGATAACATCCTTTTTCTTTCGACAGGAAAGACCGCTTTCGAGGTGATACATTCTATATTTATAAATATTTAGTTCAATTAATATGTTTTACTGGAAGAACAGAATTAAAGATTTCATATTTTCACATAGAAAATTAGATTTTCGAGAGATTATTTGTATGCCTGTTGCTTTAAAATGAATAGAGAATACAATAATTGACAAAGGGTGTTTCGTTTATGAAAGCAAATTTCAAACTGATGTCTCTCGCGGCAGTTCCATTTGTTTTAGCTGCATGCGGAGGAAATGATGCAGAAACAGAAGAAAATACAAACGGAAATAATGCTGCTGAAACAAATAATAATGCAGCAGAAGAACCGGAAGAAAACGAAGCAGAGGAAAACGAAACTGGAAACGAAGAAGCCGGGGGCGGCGAAGTAGAAGACCTGGCCGGTGAATACGGGCTGGAAATCACCACAGCGGAAGGGAGCGGGGATGCCCCGGAAGCTTCTCTTGATGAACTGGAAGAAGCGTTTGAGCTTATTTCCACAGCGAAAGAAGCCGAAATGCTGGAATTTTCAGCTTCTCCTGAAGCGGGAGAAGCTGAAGAATCCGGTGAGGCGTCAGGAGAGTATGCTGTACCTGGTGTAGAGATGGAGAATATTGAATCTTCCATCATGATTCAGTTCTCTTATGAGCTTAGTGGAGATCTTGAAGATGACTCTGTTTTCCCTTCTTTTGATGAAGTTTCTGAGGCGGAAGCTTCCCATGAAGGAGCCGAATTCCTTTCCTGGAGCGAGTCTCAGACAGAAGCGGAAATTACTGGAGCAGGTACAATTGCTGAATTCACTTCTGAAGGATCATGGGACCTTATTGCTGAATACGAAGGCACAGAAATTTCTGTAGCAGAAGAAGACAGCTGGACTGCAGAATTTTCAACTAACACCCTGGCTGGTGTGGAAGAAGAATAAGTAAAGAAACAACCAGGCCTTCCGGAGCAAATGTTCCGGAAGGCTTTTTTCTTCGGGAAAAGGGGGGAGGATATTTTTATCAGGAAATAGAATGAAGAAAATATACAGTTCCCACTTATCGTTGTTTAGAACAAATAACTTTATCAGCAGAGTTTCCCGAAACTAACACCGGCGAACATTATCAGGGCAGATAGAAAAACCATGATTGAACACGACCTGTGAAATATCTAATACAGAAAAAAGAGAGAAGTTAAGGGAGGAGAAGGGATGAATACTCATAAAACAGTACTGATTACAGGAGCAAACTCAGGAATAGGACTGGCTGCTTCTGTTCTTTTTGCACATGAGGGATGGAACGTTATAATGGCCTGCCGCAATGAACTGAAAGGCATGGAAGCGAGACGGGCCGTTGTGCGGGCTGCGAAAAATGAACGAATCACTATGCTGCAGGTGGACCTCTCCTCTTTTCAGTCTGTTCGTCATTTTTCCCGCCAGGTGAAAGGCCGTTTCATGAAACTGGACGCTTTAATTAATAATGCGGCCTATTTTGCGCACGGCTCGCCCCACCGGCTGAGCGAAGACGGAATAGAACTTACTTTTGCTGTCAATACAGTGGGGCCGTACCTTCTAACGGAAGAATTAAAAGAGCTGCTTTTAAAGGCTGAAGATCCCCGGGTGCTTCATGCGTCAAGTAACATTATCAAACATTTTTTCGATCCGAAAAAAGAACTTCGTTTAAACAGGGTTACCGGTCCCTGGCCGGTACAAGATACATTCACGGTCTATGATCAGTACCGCGATTCGAAAATGGCTTTAGTGATGCTGATGTTTAAACAGGCATCTGTATACAGGGGAACTCCTATCAGCTTTCACGCCCTGCAGATAAACGGAGCCAAAATGTCAAAGTCCACCCTTGAAGGGATAGCTTATCCATGGAAAGCAGCAGCCCGCATTCAAAATCTGTTCTTTCCGCCTCCGGATAAAATGGCGGAAAAATATTTGCAGGTCTGTTCTTACAGCCAGTTTGGTGAAATCTCCGGAAAGCTGATTAATCATCGACTGCAGGTGATGGAGCCGGCATCCAAAAATCCATCGTTTTCCATGCAGACAAAACAGGTTCTGCATGCCGATTATTATCCCTTTTATGCAGATAATGAAAAAGTTCAAAATGAGCTGTGGGAATTATGCGGTGAGCTTACGAACAAGCAGCCGTTGTAAATTGGGATTATTGAGAAAAATCTATAAAAAAACAGCAGGTAGTTTTTTTATAGAAGGAAGAGGGAACAGATATGTATAAATAATTTAACCAGGGGTGAATTTTAAATGGCTAAAAATGACGGAATGAGCGATAAAGTGAAAAGTAAAGTAAACAAAGTAAAGGGAGAAGTAAAGGAACAGTACGGAAACGCTGCTGACAATAAACAAAAAGAGTCAGAAGGAAAAAAGGACAAAATGAAAAGTGATTACCAGAAGACAAAAGGAGATTTCAAAGAGAAATTGTAAGCTGGTTTCATCAGGTTTGGAAAAATCAACCCGTCGTCACCGGCGGGTTGATTTCTTTGATATAGTGAAGCAACAGAATCATCACAAAGGAGATGAGCACATGGCAGATAAAATGAAAGCCGTCGGTCTTTACGAATATTTACCTATAGATGATCCGAAAAGTCTGCAGGATGTAAAAGTGAAAAAACCGAAAGCAAAAGGGAAAGATATTCTCGTGGAAGTAAAAGCGGTATCCGTTAATCCGGTGGATACGAAAATCCGCGCTCCAAAAGAAGGAAAAGAAGAAGAGCCGAAAATCCTCGGCTGGGATGCCGCGGGAGTTGTAAAGGATACAGGAGACGAAGTAGAACTGTTCCAGCCCGGGGATGAAGTGTATTATGCAGGCGCGGTGAACCGTCAGGGCTCTAACAGCGAATTCCATCTGGTAGATGAGCGGATAGCAGCAAAAAAACCTGAAAATCTTGATTTTTCCGATGCTGCAGCGATGCCGCTTACGACCATTACGGCCTGGGAAGCGTTGTTTCACCGCATGGGTATTTCCATAAACCCGGAAGACAATGAAGGGAAAAAGATATTGATGGTAGGCGCTGCCGGCGGTGTCGGATCTATTGCCGTGCAGCTCGCTAAATACGCCGGCCTTACGGTCATTGGAACGGTCTCACGCGAAGAAACGGCAGAGTGGGCAAAGAAAAACGGGGCAGATTACTTCATCAATCACTATAAGGATTTTCCTGAACAGCTGCAGGAGCATGGAATTCAGGAAGTGGACTTTATCTTCTGCATGAATTCGACGGAAACGCACTGGGAAAACATGAGTGAAGTGATCGCTCCCCAGGGGAAAATCTGCTCGATTGTAGAATCAAAGGAAGAACTGGATATGAACTTGATTAAAAATAAGAGTGCTGCTTTTCTCTGGGAATTTATGTTTACCCGGCCGATTTATCAGACGGAAGATATGATAGAGCAGCACCGTCTATTAAAGGAAACGGCCCGCTTAATCGAGAACGGTGACATTCAGACAACAGCTACAAAGAAAATGCAGGGTCTGAGAGCCGAAACATTCCGGGAAGCGCATCAGATTGTAGAGGAAGGAAAAATGATCGGGAAGCTGGTCATAAAAATAGACTAGACACCTGCAGAATATTTGGATTCTGACTTCATTTCCGGAGAGCGAAGAAAACAGAAAAAGGGCCTTTCTCCGGAGAAAAGATGCTATTTTCTTCACGATGTTCTATAATAAAGAACAGTGATTAAGAGATGAAAGAGGTTCTGTGATGAAAAAAACGTTGAACACAAGTATGCGGCTTACAGTGGCTGTAGCAGCAATTATTCTTTTCGTAGGGGTTCTGTATGCCTTTATTTCCTATCAGCATTCCAGTTCGCCGGAGAGTAACAGTTCTTCAACAACATCATCACAGGAAATTGCAGCTAATGAAATTCCGGCCGATTTTATTCCAATTTATCAGGAAGCGGCGGAAGAATATGAGATTCCATGGAAACTGCTTGCAGCGGTTCATCGTATAGAGACCGTTTTTTCCACGATGGATCCCCTGCTAAGCCCGGTTGGAGCGGAAGGCCATCTTCAATTTATGCCCTGTACGTGGACGGGATGGAGCCACCCAACCTGCGGAGAAGCGGGGAAGGGAGATATTTCAGAGGAAACAAAAACTGATCCTGAAGCGATTGCGGAATACGGCGGCTACGGAGTAGACGGAAGCGGCAGCGGCACGGCAGATCCTTATGATATAGAAGATGCCGTATTCAGTGCAGCGAATTACCTTGCGCAGTCAGGAGCGGATGAAGGCAGACTTTACGATGCCGTCTACGCTTACAACCGTGCTGACTGGTACGTACTGGACGTTCTTGATTATATGGAAAATTACGAAGAAGGATATGAAGAAGTGCATTATGAATATGCACTCGATTATACTAATAATTAGAAATATGGATACGCTGGGAAAAGTACAGGAAGAACAGCTGATTTCAACAGAATTAATGAAATAGAGGGAAGAAGCCGGTCTAAGCTCTATAGACCGGCTTCTTTTCAGGCTGTTTATAAAGTGTTTTTAATGTACAATATACGGTTCGCTGCTTCCACCTGCACGTTGGAAGAAATGGATGTTCGGCTCGTCCATGATCGCCTCGGAGCCGCCCTATGCGCCTGCAGCAGGGAGATAAGAAGAAGTTTCTTCTTTTTGAAAGGATGCCTTGAAAATAAAGTATTGAAGCGGTGAACGGGCGCTTTCGTTTCCATGGGGACGCTTTCCGGGCGGGCCGGCTTCAGCTAATCCCGTCCTCCCGGAGGTCGTGCGGGATGGATCTTCAGCTCGTCCTCATTCGCATCGGAGTCGCCCCATGGCCACTCCAGCTCACGGTAAAAGACAGGACAGCATCTGCCTTCTAAAAAGAAACCTCTTCTTGAACACCAATGATTCCACCTGCATAAAGGGAAAGCTTCATTTTTATAAAAGAAGCCTGTTTACATCCATCATGGTGCAGCGATCCTGCATGCGTGTCTCTTTTAAAGCTCTGGGTTCTTACGTACGTTTGAAGAAAACAAACTATATCTTACAAAAAAGTTAATTTCCTCCTTGAAAGTTCTGCCGTTTAAGCCTGGCTCAGCAACTTTTTCAGTAAAGTTAGGTGCTGTATTCCTAAGCCGAAAAGCCAAGTCCCTTTTTCGCGTAAGAACCAAGCTCTGTGTTGTTTTTAAAGTGCATGCGGCTCCCCTGACCTCCGGGAGGATCTTCCCGCTTTCTTTTACTGCAGGCGTCTCTGCCCTGGCACTGGTATCCACTTTAGTACATTCTTGATTCAACCAGCAGGCTTTCTGTATTGAAAAATTAAAACGAAGTGGAAACGTGCCCGTGGAAGATAGATAGGACTACAAAGGAACGAGAGGAACTGATAAAATACGGTCAGGAGAGTGATCGGACGTGGATGCACGGGAACACGAAGATTATCAGCAGGAAGAAGAACGACTTCAGTTTACAGTCGATTATATGAAACAGGTGATCCAGGCTGCGGAAGCGAAAAGGCTGGATTTTAAAGGTAACATGAAACAGGCGATGGTAGATCTGGACCACCTGGACAGTTCCTTACTACGGAAAGGGATCTGCGTAATTTAAAAGCGGTCGAAAACAAACCGTATTTTTCGAGACTTGATTTTACTCCTCAGGGGAACGAGGAACCGGAAAGACTTTATATCGGAAAAACTTCCCTGTTTAAAAAAGATACGAATGAGCCGGTAATTGATGAGAGCCATCCCGGACTTTTTGCTTCTACAAGGCTCATGCTTCCGGAAACGAGCAGCCAACAAGCAAGAAGAAAGAATCCTTCTCCAGTAAAATTAGAGGGAGAAGATCCAGAAAATCAGCAGGAAAATAAAAAGAGCTCTTCTTGACGATACGTCGTCACGAAGAGCTCTTTTATGCGAAGGGGCTCGTCAGCCTAGGCTTTATCCACCTTCTGGATGGATCTCATCCATGATTCTTTCGAGAAACGATTTACTTCCGTAAGAAGTTTTTCTTCAATGATTTCAAGCGGATAGCTGCCTTCAATTTTTAAACGGACTTCCTGATCTTCCATTAATATTAAACACGGATATGTGGTAATTTCGAACTGGCCGGCTTCCACAGCATGTTCGGAGGCGGTAGCGACATGTGTTTCGATTGGGGAGGAATGCTGAATTGCCAGAAGGGCATCCAAATAAGCATGGTTGGCTTCCTCATTTATATCTGTTACAAAGACCACGGCATGGAGGCCTGATTCTTCCAGTTCCGGAAAAGCGTCATAAATGGTTCCGCTGCTGCATCCAAATATACAGAGTAGAAGCAGCAGCGTCCCGAGAAGTGCTGCTTTCATGCGATCCTTCCTTCCGTTCTGCTTTTCTTCATCATACAGGACTATTTCAAATAAATTGCCAATGTCATGCAACTATCACCGAATCGTTACAAAAGTGCAAAGAACATTATAGATTCATGGACAATTTATCAAAATCTGAAGAGGAAATGTGACGACGTTCGTATTTAAGGTAGTTCAGATTTCTTTGAGAAATGATACACTGAAACTAGCACCTGTAAGCATGTTTTTATCATTCATTATCGAGGAGCTGAAAATAGAATGGCAGAAAAAACGAAAATGAGGCAAGATATACCTGCTCAGGAAACCTGGAATTTAACTGATTTATTTTCGACGGAAGAATCATGGGAGAAGGAAGCGGCAGATATTCCCCTTGAAATAGAAAAACTAACAGTTTACAGGGGGGAAGTGACGGCGGATGCCGCTGCATTGCTTGCCTGTTTGGAACAATGGGATGAGCTGAAAGAAAAAATAATGAACATCGTTACATATGCCTCGCTGAAAGATTCTGCAGACGGGACAGATCCTGCCAACCAGAACTTATCAGCCCGGGCCGCATCGCTCTATGCACTTGTGCAGAGAGAGACAGCGTTTATTGAATCAGAAATTCTCACATTGACGGAAGAACAGCTGGAAGGATACATTGAAGAGCAGCCTGTACTGGCAGAGTTCCGCAAACCACTGCGAGATATTATCCGGAGCCGGCCGCACCGGCTGGACCCGGCAGCGGAAGAAGTCCTTGCTGCTTTCAGTGAAGTCCTTCAATCTCCTTACATGATTTATCAGCGCAGCAAAACGTCGGATATGAGTTTTCCTTCGTTCCAGACGGAAGACGGGAGGGAGTTTCCGCTCACTTTCAATTCCTTCGCGACGTATGAGGCAGAGGCCGATACGGAAATCCGCCGGAAAGCATATGAAACGTTCACTTCCGTATTAAATCAATACAAACATACTTATGCGGCCACACAGGCAACCGAAATGAAAAAGCAGGTGACAGAAGCCGGGATGCGCGGGTTCGCTTCGGTGACAGATATGCTGCTTGATAAGCAGGATGTGACGCAGGATATGTATCACCGGCAGCTTGATACCATCCAGGAAGAGCTCGCACCCCATATGCGCCGCTTTGCTAAGCTGAAACAACGTGTACTTGGATTGGAAGAAATGCGCTTCGCTGATTTGAAAGCTCCCCTCGATCCGGGCTTTGATCCGGAAATTACTTACGAAGAAGCCGGGGATCTTGTTCTGGAAGCTTTAAAAGTGATGGGTCCTGAATACATGGAAATCATGGAAAAAGGAGTAAAAAACCGCTGGGTGGACCGCGCCGATAATATAGGGAAACGTTCGGGTGCCTTCTGTTCGAGCCCTTATGGAGCGCATCCCTATATTATGATGACGTGGAGCAATTCGATGCGGAATGCTTTCACGCTGGCCCATGAACTTGGCCATGCCGGGCACTTCAGCCTGGCTGGAAGCTATCAGCGTATTTCAAGTACAAGGCCGTCCCTTTACTTTATTGAAGCCCCTTCGACCATGAATGAAATTCTTCTCAGCCAGCATATCGTGCGCAAATCCGAGGACGAGCGCATGCGCCGCTGGGTTATTCTTCAGTCGCTCGGCACGTATTACCACAATTTTGTGACGCATATTCTTGAAGGGGAACTGCAGCGCAGAGTTTATGCTATGGCAGACAGCGGTGTTCCGATTACAGCCGAGGTCCTCTGCGGGGAGAAGGTCGAGGTACTGAAAAATTTCTGGGGGGATGCGGTGCACATCGATGAGGGAGCAGGCCTTACCTGGATGCGACAGCCGCATTATTACATGGGACTGTACTCATATACGTATTCCGCGGGATTGACAGCTTCTACAGCAGCTGCGGAAACCATCCAACGAGAAGGACAGCCTGCTGTAGACCGGTGGCTGGAGGTTCTCAAAGCAGGAGGAACAAAGACGCCCCTTGAATTAATGAAGATGGGCGGAGTCGACATGACGACGGAGGAACCGATCAAACAGGCCGTGGCCTATGTCGGCAGTCTTGTTGACAGTCTGGAAGCAGGTTTCGAAAAATAGTTTTCGGACAGCCCATGAGAAAAATTCATTTTTAGTGGAGCTTTCAGACTGGATCTATTCGTTTTAATAGGGAGGAAGGAACTTTGTTTTTTAGAAAGCCGCTCGTCGCAGTAACGTTTACGGGCTTCCTGGCCCTCGCTATCGTGATGGGAATAGGGAGATTTGCGTACACGCCGCTGCTCCCGTATATGGAAGAATCCCATTTAAATTCTATACAGGCAGGAATGCTTGCGTCTGTGAACTATACTGGTTATTTTATCGGAGCTTTTCTTGCTGCCAAGATGAGGAAAAGTGTCCTTCTTCTGCACCTGATGATTCTGGCCAGCGTGATTACAACTACGGCAATGGGCTTTACGTCTTCCCTTTCGTGGTGGTACGGCCTTCGCTTTGCTTCCGGTATCGCGGGGGGAATTGTTTTTGTTCTCGTTTCGAGCATGATTCTTGCTGAAGTCCGCAGGAAAAGTTCCAGTCCTTATTATGCCGCTTTTCTTTATGGCGGAGTCGGTTTTGGAATCTTTTTATCGGGAATGTTTCTTCCTCCTGTACTTGCCCTGTTTGGAGGATGGGAAGCCGGGTGGATTACGCTCGGGATTGTAGGTGCCCTGTTTTACGTCTTGATTCTGCTCGGGTTCAAACCGGAAAACAGAGGGAAAGAAAAAGAATCGGCAAGAATAAAACGGCTGTCCAAGCACGAAAAACAGCAGCTTCGACGTCTTTATACTGCCTATTTCTGCGAGGGGTTCGGCTATATTATTTTCGCTACATTTATCATTTCCATGGTCGTGTCCACGACGGATCTTGGATGGTCCGCTCCTTATGTATGGGCAGCTGCCGGAATTGTGGCAGTGCCATCCTGCCTCTTCTGGGCATGGATCAGCAGGCTTGCCACCCTTTCTTCCGCTCTGCGCGCGGCGTATGCAGTACAGCTGACAGGGCTTCTGCTTCCTGTTTTTTCTTCTTCTGAAGTGATGATCGTGATCAGTGCCGTCTGCTTCGGAATTACTTTTATGGGGATTACGATGCTGACTATTTCTCTTGCAAACGAAGCTTTTCCGAGGCAGAGCCAGCGGGCGATCGGGAATCTTACTGGTCTTTATGGAATCGGACAGCTTCTCGGACCGCTCGCAGCAGGAGCATTAATTATGATCGCTCCTTACAGTATCGCGTTTCTCCTGGCAGCCGGGTTCATTGCAGCTGCTATGATTCAAATTCACTTTCTTCATCAAAAGGAAAAGGGGGTGAGGAAAAATGCCTTACGTGAACATTAAAGTAACAAAGGAACATGGGGGACTTACAAAGGAAGAGAAGGCCGAACTGATTGAAGGAGCGACCTCTCTTCTGGAAAAAACGCTGAATAAAAACCGTGCCTCCACCGTCGTCACAATTGAAGAAATTGATACAGATAACTATGGCCTCGGCGGGGAGCAGATTACAGAACGGCGAAAAAGAGGACAGTAATTAAATAGTCCAGGACCGTTTCAAGCTCGCTTCAGCTGCAGTGATGAACGGAAGACAAATCACACAGCTTAATAGTTTTCAGCACACAGCAAAACCTTCACGACAGCAGTTGTCGTGAAGGGTTTTTTAGTCTTTTTCGGTGGCCGTGGAGGACTATTTTAATTCTTTTCTGTCTGCTTTAAGCCGCTGACAGGAGTGATTGGCTTGATATTTTCACGATTGGCAAGAAACTCCGGTCTTGGAGCTTTACCATTGAATGGCTGCTCCAGCTTGTTGTGGATAGAGTTGTAAACAAAGAATACATTGCTTCTCGGATAAGGGGAAATATTCCCTGCAGACCCGTGCATCGTATTACAGTCAAACAGAAGAACTGATCCTGCCGGACCGGTAGCGCGGTCGATTTGTCCGCCGGCCTGTTCCACGAGCCATTCCATGCTCTTTTCATCAGGAACACCGACCTCCTGCTTCTGCAGGGAGGACTCGTAGTTTTTGTCCGGTGTCTCTCCTGCAGTGGAAACGTAATAGTCCTGCGAGCCGGGCACAAGCATGAGTGGCCCGTTATACTCGTAGTTATCCGTAAGCACGATAGAACAGCTGAGGGCGCGCATCCGCGGCATACCGTCTTCTACATGCCACGTTTCAAAGTCAGAGTGCCAGTAAAACTCTTTTCCTTTAAATCCCGGCTTAAAGTTAATGCGGGACTGGTTAATATAAACCTCGCTGCCTAAAATCTGCTCGATAATCTTAACAAGCCGTTCATCGCGGGATAAACGCTCGAAAAAACCTTCGTCTTTATGGATTTCAAAAATAGAACGGACTTCATTGCTGTTCGGCTCCTTAATTACATCGGGGCCGTTGCGGTCTTCATTTTCTTTCATCTTCTGATCGAGCTCTTCTTTCAGCATTTTCAAATCTTCACCGTCAAAAAACTTTTCCAGCATAATATATCCATTCTTCTCGTAAAAATCAAGCTGGTTATTAGTAAGAGGTCCATCTTTTGCTGCTTCTCTATTATGAATGACGGGATCCTGACGCTCCATCATTTTAGGCGTTTCGCTGACGCGGGATGGATAAATATCTTTGACCATAGGTAATCTTCCTCCTTGAAAATTTACTATCATTTTAAACAGGCAGCTTTCCTTTTATCATCTTTAGACTTATAAAATAAAGATATAAAAATACTCACTCCTTTCCTTAAAATTACATAAAAGGTTGTATGCCTGTTGATTGATGTACCCTCTTCATTCTAAAATAAACAATATTAGGATAATTTAGGATCTAATGCCTAGTTTTTGTAAGTGAATAGCTGTTTATACTATCTTATGATTCGGTTCTTTCCTCCTTTAAACAGGAACATGAAAAAAAGACAGGCTTCGATAACTTATTAAAATCTAAACTAGTAGAACATAACGGTTATTCCTGAAATTGCTGCAGAAACGTTGTAACGCGGAAAGGTATTTCGCGCTATAACGTTTTCAGGGCGCACAGCTGCAGTCAACAAGAAGGGATTGGAGAGGCGAACGGGAAAAAACTTATGACATTTGACTAAATGACAGAACCGGCGAGTTAAAGAACGACTGGAAACATACCTCTCCTGCTGGATCGCACAGCGTTCGAAATGACGTTATAACATAATGATTTATGGGTGATGAAAATTCAGGGAAGGAAAGCTCAACGTATAGGGAGAGCTGCCGGAACCAGGGAGGTGAAGGGGAAGGTAACATTACGAATAACTGTTAAAAACTTTATATCAATCCTCCCGGCTGAAGCCTGTTTCAGCCCGGTTTTGTGCATAAACAAATGAAAGCCCGGAGTGGATGACAGTATAATATTTTTAAAAAAGTTAAAATTGAAATGAAGAAAAATGTCTAATTTTTCTCTGAAAGTATGGTATTCTCATATCAGGGTAAAATTATATATAAGGAGGAAAGCATGTGATAAAAATTTCTAAAATTTTGAATTTTACTTCTTTGGCGTCGGTGCTGCTCGTCTTCGCAGCATTTGCATTATTTTCAGAAGGAAGTTATGTTCACGCGCAGGATCATACATTGGAAGCAGTGGAGTTGAATGAAATGAAGTATGATAACAAAGTCACTAAATTAGTAAATGAAAATCTGGATGCCGGAAAATATACTTCCGAAACCGGGAACATTATCAATGATATTCCCAAAGCGGAAGTGATGGATAGATACTTAGAAGAACTTAACGGAAAAAAGACAGGGC
Source organism: Alkalicoccus halolimnae (assembly GCF_008014775.2). Lineage (GTDB taxonomy): Bacteria > Bacillota > Bacilli > Bacillales > Salisediminibacteriaceae > Alkalicoccus > Alkalicoccus halolimnae. Next base: position 642,989 of record NZ_CP144914.1, read on the forward strand.
CGCGTATAAGGGACGCTGTCGACAGAATATTTGAAATTGATATCGATTATGTTTCGAAAAATAATTACGGCAATACGCTGAGCAGCTATGAAGAGTCGATTATGCAGGATGTAAGAGCATCTTTTCAGCTTGATCCGGAATCCGAAATAAGAGACGAACGAATAATGGATATGAAAAAAAACCAGGTGATGGACCGCGTCATTCGTCAGCGGGGAGATGTAGACGGTGCGGAGGCACGCGTAATTATTAACCAGATTTTCGGCATTAATTTAAATGGTATTTCGGGACTTGAAGGTGCTCAGCTCGGAATATTTTCAAAAGGTCAGTGGATTATCAAATCAGAAAACGATCTGTTTGTTATTTCATCAAGCACGGACGATGTAGAGCTTTATGTATATGCCACCGATTATTATGAGGAGAAGTTTGGAACATATGAACTTCCTGAATCTTTAAAAAGGGAGCTGGAAAGGCTTGAATTCGTTTATGATGCGGATAAGAAGCAGTATACGTGGATAAACCCGACAGGAGAATCCGCGCCGGATGTTTTTAAAACCGAAGCAATCGGCTATATCATGGCAGCGATCATTCGTGCTAATCAGTAATCAAGTACTAATCTCATCATTCATTTGAACAGAGACACTCATGAAAATATTTTTGCACCATGAAGCATGAAAATGATCTTCTATAGTGCTGGGACTTCCCTTCTGTGCTTGTGGAATGAATGATAGTCAGAAGGGGGCTTCTTTAATTTAGAAGGCAGGTTCTTCCCTGTCTTTTTACCGTGAGACGGAATTAGCTGAGTCCGGCCCGACCGGAAAGCGTCCCCATGGAAACGAAGGCGCACGCTTATTTACTTTATTTTCAAGGCAGCAGATCAAATATAAAGAAGCCCTCATGACAGCCTTGTTATGAGGGCTTCTTTATGGACTCAAGTATCAAGACACACGTAACACGAAGACGGACGAGGATCGAAGGGGGAACCAAAAAAGGAATTCCTCTTAAGAGGTGTTTTATTTTCAACGCAGCTATTAAAAACTGTAACTATCACCAATACCTGGAATGCTCTTTTAATATTTTGTTTAATAATGTAAAATTTGAGCTAATATGTATTCTTTTTTTGAAGGCTCTGTTAAAGCTTTAACAGAGACGCTCATCCAAATATTTTTGCGCCATGAAGCATGAAAATGCCCTTTTACAAGAATAGATTTTCTCCTCTATAAAGGTGGTATGAAGGATGTTCAAGAAAGGATCTTCTTTAGTAGGTGGCAGATACTTCTCTATCTTTTTACCGTAAGCTGGAGTGGACAGGGGTCGACTCCGGGGCGAATAAGGACGAGCACCACCCCTGCCGAGAGAAGGGAGGAAGGGATTAGGCGAGGCCGGCCCTGCGCCCCCATGGAAACGAAAGCGGCCATTCATTGCATATCTGTTTTATTTTCAAGGTAGCTTTTGTGAAAGATTTAAGAATACGAAATAATGAGGTGAGAAGTAAACGTTGAGATATACAGGAAGGATATTGATTTGTCTTATTAGTGTTTTGATTACCATAGTCTGGCTCATTTACCGTAACGTCACGGGAATACTGCTGGTGACTTATTACGAGATCATTATTTATATTCTTATTCTTCAGCCCGCTTTATGGTGGGTGGGTAAACAGTACGACAAATCGACTTATCATTCGAAAACACAGTTACTGCAGCAAAAAGAGTTGGAAAGCCTGTTCAATAATAATTATTCATTTCTTTGGGTTATCGACGAAATGGATAAAAAGCTGGTAGTTTCCAGAGGCATAGAAGAAATTGCTGGTTATACTTCAAAAGAGTTCGAAGGGAATTTCGAACTTTGGATGTCGAGAACTTACCCTGAAGATCAAGAAAAAGTACATAATCACTACAGAAGACTGCTGGCTGGATCTCCTTCTAAATGTGAATGGCGATTTTTCCGCAAGGATGGAGAAATCAGATGGCTGGAGGTTTTCGGGAATCCGATTTTTAGTGAATCTGGTACCTTGATAAAATTAAATGGTGTAGCTTATGATATTACAGAGCGAAAACAGCTGGAAGAAAAACTTGAAAAAATGGCATATTACGATAGTTTGACAGGCTTACCTAATCGCCGGTTTTTCAAAGAATCTTCCCAAAAAGCCATTTCCCGCTGTGTTCAATATAATCAAAATTTAGCAGTTATGTTTATCGATTTGGACAGGTTCAAATTTATAAATGACACGATGGGGCACGATATAGGGGACAAGCTTTTAAAGAAAGTCAGTAAAAGAATCAGTCGATGTATTCGTGATACAGATATTGTGGCCCGTCACGGTGGAGATGAATTTATCATTTTACTTGATGATATAGAAAAACCGGAAGTAAGTAAGATTGCTGCACGAATCCTGAATGAGTTCAGCACGCCCTTCGAATTGGAAGAAGGAGAATTATTCACTACTCCAAGCATTGGGATCAGCTTGTATCCACGAGATGGAGAAAATATAGCCGCGCTTACGAAAAAAGCAGATAATGCAATGTATCTCGCTAAAAAGCGGGGGAAAAATAATTTCCAATTTTATGTATATGAGAACGAAGATATTATGGAGAGAAGGTTGAAAATAGAACAGGGGTTAAAAGCTGCTTTAGATAACAGCGAATTCGAACTTCATTATCAGCCGAAAATCGTTTTAACATCCGGGGAAATATGTGGAGTGGAAGCCCTGCTCCGTTGGAGACATCCAGAATTAGGGGTGATTTCTCCGTTAGAATTTATTCCTGTTGCTGAAGAAACAGGCTTCATCCGAAAAATAGGGGAGTGGGTCATTAAAGAAGCATGCAGACAAAATAAGCTGTGGCAGAAATCCGGTCTTTATATTAAAGTGGCTGTGAATGTTTCAAGTATCCAGTTTGAAGATGACCTTTTTGCAGAAAGAATACGGCAGGCTTTAATGGAAAGTCAACTATCACCTGAATATTTAGGAGTGGAAATAACAGAGAGTGTAATGCAGAACGTCGAGCTGACCTCAGTGACCCTTCATGAACTTAAACAACTGGGGGTGAAAGTATCTGTTGACGATTTCGGAACTGGTTATTCATCTTTAAGTGTTCTAAGTAAGATGCCTATCGACTTAGTAAAGATTGATAAATCGTTTATAGATGAAATGCTTACTGATTCTAACACGGCTTCTCTGGTTAAGACGATGATTACGATGGCAGAAGATCTGGAACTGGATATAATTGCTGAAGGAATAGAGAATGAACAGCAGGTTACTTTCCTGATTGAAAATGGCTGTCAGTTTGGACAGGGGTATTTATACAGTCCTCCAATTCCGAGTGCAGAAACAGAAAAAATATTAAAGCAGCAATTAATGCCGGTTTAAAACTATGAATATTTTTAAATGAATCTCTCCTGAAATGCATTCACCAATAATCACTTTAAGCCTTCATGACAGTGTTTGTCATGAAGGCTTATCAATGGTTCTGATGCCAGTTCATTTTTAAGGTGTCTCAGCAGGCTGCCATTACTCCATTTTTATTCTGACATCCTTTAAAACGACAAAAGCGAAGAAAAAAAGACTCATGACGAGCAGCATACTGGCAAGGAAAGAAAATAGAAAAGGAAGAGCCTGAGGTGGAAAAGTAAAGCCGAGCAGAAAAGTTTCGGTTTCCCAAAGAAAGCTTTCCAAAATTAATATTACAATACCGGCAGCAGTGAAACCTAATCCGTAAAGCCACCCATAACGATAGTAGCCGGAAGAGATAAACATACCGAGTGCAAAGTACACCCAGGAACTGAGAATATAGATCATGAAAGAGGTAATCAAATTAGTTTCCTCGTTGAAAGGATAAGCAGAGAGAAAGTTTCCTTCCTTCGCAGCTTCCGGGAGCAGGAAATTTTCAATGCCGAGTAACAGGAAGGTAATAACCGCAAATAAGACAGCGGCTGCTGCAGAGGCCTGAATGGAAGAAGTTAAGAAAACTCTTCTCGTCAGTCCGTTGCTGACAAAGTACTCAAGGAACCTGTAGACGATCAGCAGTCCTGTGACGAGCATAAAGATTTTAGTGAACTGATGCGCGAATTCTGCGAAACCGGTCATTTCCATTTCAGAAACAGAAAAAAAGAAATATAGTAAATGCTGAAGGATTCTTATAGTAAGCACAATACCGATCAGCCATCCTGCCCACTTTAAAAGCTCCATAAACAGTTCAGCGGCGGTGCTCCGTTTCATTGTGCTCCTCCCCCTTTGTCAGTTGGGTAATCACGTCCTGAAAACGAAGAGTGCTGATGCGCAGTCCCGACTTCCTTGCCTGTTGAAGAGTCTCGGAAGGGATTTCTCCGTAAACGGCTACGGATTTGCCGGTGCCCAGTCGTTCTTCATTTAAAATCTCATATGGTTTTGTGATGGCATCAACGATTTCAGCATCACCGGTTACCGATATGCCTTTGGAAATAATGCTCGTATAATCATCGTGCAATACGACTTTTCCTTCGCTCAGGACAATAATTTCCTCTAAAAGATGCTCCATTTCTGAAGCGAAGCGCGTAGACAGAATAAATGTCCGGGGGAGGCGGGTTTGTTCATCAAGCAGTTCATCGTAAAAGAGTTTTCTTACCGGCTCATCGATCCCGAGATAAGCTTCATCAAAAATGGTGACAGGAGCTCTGGCTGCGAGGCCGCAGATGATCTGGAAAATTCCGGCCATTCCCTTGGAAAAAGTATTTACCGGTGAATTCAGATCAAGCTTGAATTTATCGGCCAGATCCAGCGCATAGCCCATATCGAAATAGACACGGTGCCGGGCTAAAATTTCCAGTTTTCGTTTTGCTTTGTGGTAATCTGTTTCAAAACTTCGGGGATAAACAAAATATACAAAAGGTGTAAGGCGGGCGTTTTCGAACAACGTTTCTTCATTCAGTGTCACAGTGCCTGAAGAGGGTTTCTGAAAAGAAGCGATAAGACTTAACAGCGACGTTTTACCGGCACCGTTCCGGCCGAACAACCCGTATATTTTGTGAGGACGAAAAACGAGGTTGATATTTTTTAATGCGTGCACCGGTCCGTAGTGAAGATTTACTTGTTTAAATTCAAGTTCTGCTTTCATAACTGTCCTCTCCTTTTTTGAAAGCCGATCCATTGGGCCCGTAAACGTACGCCGTTATCAACATGCTCATCTGCCTGGAAGGTTGTCTGTACAATAGAAAACGGCCTAAAGCTGTATTACAAAAACATGCTTATGTATATAAATGTATAACTTTGGGATGATTTGTCAATATAATAATTACATTTTAGTGAGGAGGAATATAAAAAATCGTCATGAAAAAGGGTTTTCATGACGATTCGGACATTATTCATGTAATAGTAATCAAATTTTGAGTGACTTTACTGAGAAAGAAGAGAAGCAGAAATTTCTTTGCTGAACAGGGAAGCTTTTTCTTCCACTTCCTCTTCATCGAGCATTATATCGACTTTCATGCTTTCCGTAATCATCTTTCCCCCCCGTGCTTTCAGGAGATCGGTAAATTTATCGACTGCTCCTGCGAAATGATCGTAAAAAGTGTCTCCTGAACCAAATACAGCCGTTGGTTTTCCATCGAGCTCCATTTCCTCGATCTCTTCATAAATATCGAGCATATCATCCGGGACATCCCCATCCCCGTACGTATACGTTCCAATCAGGACAGCATCATACGCGGGAAGGTCACTCCCGGAAATCTCATACGACTCTTTTACATCCACTTCGATGGCCCCGCTCTTCAGATTTTCTTCTATAAGAGAAGCGAGTTCCTCGGTATGGCCGTTCAATGTAGCATATATAATAACAACTTTCATCTTAACACCTTCTTTCAAAAAATAGTTCTTTATTAATTTATTATATAAGGAATGAGAAAGCTAAAGAAAGGGAACAAAAGAAAATAAGGATTTTCGATGGGATTTCCTGTTGTCATAGGTACGATTTAAAGGAGAGGATGAGGGGACTTGAAGCCAATTAATATTCATTCTGAAATAGGGGAGCTTACATCCGTGCTGGTTCACCGCCCGGGAAATGAAATCGAAAACTTGACGCCTGAATCGATGGAACAGCTTTTATTTGATGATATTCCTTATTTACCTGCGATGCAGAAGGAACATGATGTCTTTGCCGCTGCTCTTCAGGAGCGGGGAATTGAAGTCCTCTATCTTGATAAACTGATGGCGGAATCCCTGCAGAGTGAAGAGGCTCGATCGGATTTTGTAGAGAAAATGATGAGGGAATCGAGGCTTCCGGCTGATGGATCATCAAAGGCGCTGAAAGAATATCTTCTTTCCAAAAATTCTCCTGACCTTGTCGATTGTATGATTTCCGGAGTTTTAAAAGAAGAACTTCCTGAACAGAAAAAGCAGCACTTGTATGAAATGATGGCGCGCCACTATCCTTTTTATCTTGATCCGATGCCCAACTTATATTTCACGAGAGATCCTGCGGCGGTAATCGGAGAAGGGATTTCCATTAATCCGATGAGCCAGCCTGCGCGCAGGCGCGAATCCATGTTTATAGAACACATTATCCATCGTCATCCGCGTTTTTCGGGAGTGGATATTCCCCTCTGGATTGACCGGTTATATGACTTTCCTATTGAAGGAGGAGATGAGCTGGTTCTGAGTAAAACGGTTCTTGCTGTCGGAGTGAGTGAGAGAACCTCGGCCCGGGCTGTGGAGCAGATTGCAGAGAATCTTTTCAAGCAGCGCAGCGGTATTGAAAAAGTGGTAGCCGTGGAGATTCCTAAAAAAAGATCTTCCATGCATCTGGACACGGTGTTTACGATGGTTGATTACGACCAGTTCACGACACATGCCCAGGTAGTTGATAAAGATGGAAAGATGAACATTTTTATTCTCGAAAAAGGAGATCCGATCCGCATTTACCGGCGGGAGAATTTGAAGGAGACCTTGAAGGAAGTGCTCGGCCTTGCGGAAGTGAATTTAATTCCGTGCGGGGGAGAGGATAAAATAGCTTCGGCCAGAGAGCAGTGGAACGATGGGTCTAATACGCTCGCGATCGCTCCGGGATCAGTAGTTACGTACGAGCGCAATTATGTATCCAATGAGCTGCTTCGGGATAACGGAATAGAAGTGATCGAAGTACCCAGCTCTGAACTTGTAAGAGGAAGGGGCGGCCCGCGCTGCATGAGTATGCCGCTTTACAGAAAAGACTTGAAATAAAGGCATCACCGTTGAAAGGTACATTATTATTGATACACAGGATGATTATATAATGCAGATAAATAGAGAGGCGCCGCCATGATAAAAGCCGTCATGGCGGCGCAGGCTGTTTATAAAGTGTTTATTATGTACAGGCAGACGGTTCGCTGCTTCCGCCTCCCGGGGGGGAAGCGCACGTTCACCGATTTTCTACTTTATTTTCAAGGCAGCCTTTTATTGAATTGTATCAATACTAATTATAGATCTACGCCGAGCTTTGAAAAGTTTCGTCGTTTCATTTCTTTGAAAAGCACCGCGTAGGCGGTTAAAGCTACAAGGCTGGTGAGTACATAAACGAGATATTGAATAATCATCTGCAGAACACTGCTTCCCAAAGTCGTCTGTAGTACAGCCGCTGCTGTCCGGTCCACTAATGACATTGTAACGAAAAAGACAACTAAATAGGCGGTTATCCACCAGCCGAAACCGCGTGTGAATTTCCAGCTGCGGCTTATCCCGGCAAAATTTCCATCGATAACGGAAAAACCGAAAAACAAGCAGATCCTCGCTGAAATATAAAGAGTGAGGATGACCGCTGCAGCAATACCGATGATTTCTATTATAAGTATTCCGGAAAGCGAAAAAAGTAAAATAGCGACAACGATGCCAATTCCAATAATGGTCATATAAAATATGTAGGCAATCCAGCTGCTGATCATTCGAAAATAACTGGCAAGGGCATGTCGAAGAGCCTGTTTTTCTGAAACTGGTTCATTTTCCCGCCAGATCAAATAGTATAATCCGGCTCCCCAGAGCAGCGGATAGCTGAGTAACAAAAGCAGGTCCAATCCTATAAAAGGAGTTTGGACGGAAGAAAAAGCGTTTCCTTCCTGCTCGTTTAAAAATACTTGTGTCCATGTCTGCTCCGTCCCTTGACCCTGTATAAACGGAAGACCAAAAACAGCCCCCAGAACGAGGTGCAGAACTAAAAGCGGCGCTGCAATCCAGCAGGCCACTTTCAGCAGGGAGGAGAAGCGTGTATTCAGTAAAGATAAGGTTTCTTTAACAAGCTCTGAAAATGTGCTCTCGGTGTCTCGACTCATGCTTTACCCTCCCTCTAACATGTCTGCACTATCGAGCTTCCTTATCTTTCGTATGGAAGGTCCTGCTGCTGCACTTCGCCTGCTTCCTGGAAATCAGCGGCGGAAACAGTACCAAATCCGGCAAATGTAAATGCCATCGCAAATAATATGAAAAGTGTTTTCATGTGAACAACCCTCCTTAATGTAGTATAATTGTCCTAATACTGGAAAACAGGTGATCGAATGAATAAAAACAAGCTTGGACAATCTATCGAAATGCTCAGGAAAAAGAAAAACATGTCACAAGGGCAGCTCGCTGAAGGGATCTGCACCCAGCCGGCTGTTTCCCAGATTGAGAAAGGAAAAGTTTACCCTAAAGTAGATACTCTTTATTATTTCGCTTCCAAGCTGGACACTTCCTTATCGCACTTTGTTGAAGTCCTCCTCGAAGAACCGGAAGAAAAACAAAATGAAGTGATCCAAAAACTCAATCGTTTAAGCACCGAGCAGAAACACGAAGAAATACTTGCCTGCATAAAAGGGCTCTCCAGCCCACTGCCTCCATGGATGAAACTGTTTACGGGCTGGCTGCAATATTTAAGCGAACATTATTTAGGTTTTCGTTCACTAAAGGAAACGATTTACATATTCAAATCGCTCCTCCAGGAAGAGGATCCTATTCTTATCCGAAGAAATCATCTGCATATAAGCATTATGAATTCCATCGCCTTTCTGTATGCAGCGGACGGGCACTATCTGGAAAGCCTCTACTATTATGATAAAATTCTCTCGCCGGAAGAAGCTCTTCCTGTTTCTTCAGAAGTGATCGACATCGATATTTACCGCATCCGCGTCATGTACAATAAGGCAAAAACGCTTTACGATATGGGGGAAACGACAGCTTCCCTGGAAACGATTGAAGCTGGGATAGAAGCTTCCCTGCACAAAGAAAGTATGGCTCTTCTCGGTCAGTTTTACTACTATAAAGGCCAGTGTTATGAAAAGCTTGATGAAGAAAAAGAAATCATCTGTGAATGCTACCAGCGTGCGCTGTCTCTATTTGAAATTCTAAATAAAAAACTGTACAGCAGACTTTTATGGGAGCATAAATCCTCCTTTTTAAATCAGCTGGACTAATTCTTTTGACTTCGGACCGGCAGAAGACTGCCTGTAATTAAACGGTATGATTGGAATTTTCTTAATATTTGATTTTCATCCTACCTTTCGAAAAATAGAAATGCAACCTTCTTACACGAAAAAAATATAAGCATGCTTATGTTACCGACAAAAAACGAGCAGGGAGCCCGTGCGGCTCCCTGCTCGTCAGAGTGTTGATTAAGTAAAGAAAGAAGTTTATTTATTCTATTCCTTGCATTTTCTCCTGCGCTTACCGGCGGAAGCCTGCCGTGGGGCTTGTCTTCAGCTATTTCCAATGCCTGGCTGCATTGGAAAGGATCTTCAGACTGCGCTTTAATCCCACTGGCGTCCCCGCCGGACACTGCAGAGAAAATCACTTTTTTTATAGGAAAAACCTGTATGAAGTACGCTTGTTTTCGCAGCAAAGTCTTTCTTTTTGTTCAGATGCTGGAGCTGTAGAAGGTGACTCCGGAAGAATGATTCTTTGTTTTATGAAAAGGAGGTCAGCTGAGAGAGTGCCCTCCGGAAATCGACTCTTCGAAAGTGGAAACAGCCAACTATATACATATACAGGAAGAATTACTTTGTAAACAGCCTAACGAGCAGGGAGCCCGTCCGGCCCCCTGCTCGTTTTTAATATTATTGTTCTGTACGGATTTCTTTCCTTTACAAGCCGATGCTTTTCCGGGGGACTTGATATCGTCTGTATCCCGAATGGCGGGCCGGCTGCGGTGAAGTTCCGTCATTCTAAAAGGATGCATGTCAACTGCTTGTTTTGTTGTTAAAACGGGTTGGTTCCCCACAGGGCAGCAGTTTTAATGAACGTTCGCTGTTCGAGCTTGAGCTGGGAAACCATGTATTCGGCAAGATCTTCCGGCTGCATAAACTTATCAGGGTTTCTTTCGCCATCGCCCCGGGTCAAATCTGTTTCCACAAGGCTTGGAGTCAGGGCACTGACGCGAATATTGTTTCTGCGTACTTCCTGCATCAGGGACTCGCTTAAACCGAGCACAGCGAATTTTGAGGCGCTGTAAGCTCCGGAGCCTTCGGTGCCTTTTAAGCCGGACATCGAGGAAATATTAATAATATCCCCTTTGTTTTTTTCAATCATTCCGGGCAGTGCTGCTTTCGTAATGTGCACGATTCCCATTACATTTACGTCGAGTGCTTTTTTCCAGTCGGCTGCTGTGAGATCCATAAACTTTCCCCGGACAGCAGCACCGGCATTATTTATGACGATATCAAATGCACCGAGTTCTGCTTCCAGCTGTTTTACTGCCTGGGTCGCTTCTTCTTCTGAAGAAACGTCCGCCGGCGCGCTGTAAAACTCTGCCTTCATTTTCTTCAGTTCCTCTTCCACTCCCGAGAGACTTTCTTTAGACGTGGCTGTAAGTCCGAGTTTAACTCCTTCAGCTGCGAGAGCAAGGGCCGTTGCCCGTCCGATTCCCCGGCTCGCTCCTGTAATAAGTGCTTTTTTTCCTGTTAAATTCTGCATGTTAGTTTCATCCTTTCCTGGTATCTCTTTATCTATTAACGTAATGCGGAAGAAAGAAACTTCTTTCGTGAAAATTTCTGCTTTATGTTTAAAATTTGGAGAATGAGGAAACACTCATAGTAGAATAAAAATAGGGAGTGGGGTATATATGTACTTGAAGTATTTTTACGACAATAAACTTGCACAGGCGTCTTATATGGTAGGATGCCAGAAAACCGGAGAAGCAGCGGTGATTGATCCGTCCCGGCAGGTGGATGAATATACAGCAGCAGCTGAGGAGCAGGGATTTACTATTACAGCAGCTCTCGAAACGCATATTCATGCCGACTACGTATCAGGAAGCCGTGAGCTTTCAAGTCGTACAGGCGCTGTTATCTATCATTCTGTTGAAGGGGCGGAAAACGGAGGATATGACTTTCCGGATGAAGAAAAAACAAAAGGAATGAAAGAAGGCGACAAAATTGAAGTAGGCAACACGTGGATGGAGGTTCTACACACCCCGGGTCACACGCCGGAACACGTTTCCTTTCTACTCACAGACGGCGCAAATCCGGATAAACCGATTGGCATTTTCACAGGCGATTTCGTTTTCGTAGGCGATGTCGGCCGTCCCGACCTGCTGGAAAAGTCGGTCGGGGTGAAAGATTCCGCAAAAGAAGGGGCTGAACAAATGTTTGCCTCTCTGAAAAAATTTAAACAGCTGGATGATTACCTGCAGATCTGGCCCGGACACGGGGCTGGAAGTTCATGCGGCAAGGCACTGGGAGCTGTCCCAACATCGACTGTCGGTTATGAGAAGCTGTTTAACCCGGCTCTTCAACCTGATAAGGAAGAAGAATTTATCGATTTTCTCCTTGACGGGCAGCCGGAACCGCCATCTTATTTCGGGAAAATGAAAGAAATTAACGTGGGACGTGTACCGCTTCTCTCAAGCATTGAACAGCCGGTACGCTACTCGTACAATGCCGGACAGATTGAAAAGCTGGCTGAAGATAAGAATGTCATGGTTGTTGATACACGGAGTCCTGCTGCCTATGCGGGTGGAAGCGCAGAAGGAACAGTGAATATTGCTTTGGAGGGGCCTTTCCTCGAGTGGATGGGCTGGCTCGCTGATTATGAAGCAGACCTCTATTTTATTACCGAAGAAAAAGATCAGCAGGACATTCTCCAGGCGCTTGCAAAAATCGGACTGGATAATGTTAAAGGATTTTTCTCTCCAAAAACATTGAAAGGAAGCGGACTCCGCACCTATGAAAATGTTTCTGCGTCCGACTTGAGCGAAAAGGACAGCATTCAGGTTGCTGACGTTCGTTTTGACGATGAATGGAAAACGGCGCACATTCCTGGAGCTGTACACATTAAATTGAACGAGCTTCAGAAAAAAGGTGAGAAAAAACTTTCTAAAGATAAACCGGTCGCTGTTCACTGCGAAACCGGAGTGCGGTCCGCTATCGCTGCAAGTATTCTGCTGAACCAGGGCTTTGACGTGAAAAACCTGCAGCACGGGTTTCAGGAGTGGAAAAAAGCTGAACTCGCTGTAACGTCATAATGAACGAAAAAAGAAAACTCCCCGGGAATAAGCGTTACCCGGGGAGTTTTTTTATAATACGATAATAAAGCTGGCTATAATGCTCACAATAACGATCAGACAGGAGGCGGCAAAAGTAGCGCTGACCGGCAGCTGTTTTTCCTGCTGCTTCGGTATGTAATTTCCGAAAGAAGCAGTAGCCGTATATCCTTCACGGAGCTGGTTAAAGCCTGGTCCGCTGTAGCTGAAAAAGGCTGTAAGCACTCCGCCGACGAGCATGACGTTGACGAGTGAAATATTAAAGAAAAAAGCAATTCCCATCAGCACAGCCATCAGTACAGCTCCGCGTATTAATACATGAACGAGGAATTGGGTCATCGTGTCATCATCCTTTTCTGTAGGCTGCCTTGCAAAATAAAGTAGATAAGTGATAAACAGTCGCTTTCGTTTCCATGGGGACGCTTTCCGGGCGGGCCGGCTTCAGCTGACCCCGTCCTCCCTGCGGTCGTACGGGATGGATTTTCAGCTCGTCCTCCATCGCTCCGCAGTCGTCCCATGTCCACTCCAGCTTACAGTAAAAATCAAAGAAAAGGAGATCTGTCCCTAATTAAGAAGACCTTTGCTGGATATCATTGATTCTACCTATATAGAGAGGAGATCCATTCCTATAGAAGGACTCTTTCATGCCTCATGGCGCAGGGATTTTGCATGAATGTCTCTGTTAAAGCTCCGGATTTTTAAGCGAAAAAGGGGGCTTGGCTTTTCGGCATACGATGACAGAAGATAACTTCACTTAAAAAGCTGGTGGATCATGCTTAAATAATAGAAGTTTTAAGGGTGAAATCAGCTTTTTTGTTAGATATAAAATATTTTAACCAAACGTGTGTAAGAACCCTGACTTTAACAGAGCTTTTCAGTAAGTCTACTTTTTTATACGTGCCGCCTGTAAAAATGTTTCTTAATTGAATGAATTTCATAATATACTTTTTAAGTTTTTTACAAACATTTCATCAAATAATAATATGAATATTCGTATATCAAGTCGGATGATTGAAACGACAGACGGTGACTCCGGCGGGATGAAGCGAAGTCTGAAAATCCATTCTTCCTGTGTGAAGCACTGGAAGAATTAGTTGAAGACGAGCCCCGCGGAAAGCGTCCGTCTGAAGTGGGAAATCATTCACAAAGTTCGGAAATACCTTTCTGACAGAGACTTATGAAATGGATTCAATTATAAACCGCCTTCAATTTTCGTTCTGCGAAGGGCTTGAAGGAGGTAAGGCAGAGTGGAGGGGCGTACGTTTCTTTTAATGCAGCGGGTGGTTCTGTTCATTCAGACATAAGTTCTTTTATTTCAGAAGAAAGTTCTTTTATGTCCCCCGGTTCTGTTAATTACAGCGGATCTTCTTGTAATCTGCGCTTCGGTTCTCTTCATTCCCTGCACTTCCGATTTTAAACGAATAACAAAACGGAGCCCGGGATCAGAAAGCCTCGTTTGTCCGCTGGAACCATCCTTACACGGGTAGAAACATATAAATTGACAGAAGAAAACAGATAAGATAAAGTAATATTATCTCGAATTCGAGATAATTTGCATTCCAGGTTATTTCGAATGCACAGAATTATCATTTTAACTTAAGGCTTTGTTAAAGCATTCTGTTGTTGATATATATAAGAAAACTTCGCTTCAACTGGCCTGCCGTGGAGGAGATTTCCGGGTAGGGCTGTGTCCTGCGGGATCTTCCAATCTCCTTCTTCCACGGGTATGTTTCCGCTTCGTTTTGATTTTCCAATACAGAAAGCCTGCTGGTTGGATTAAGAAGATATCAAGGTAAAAACCAGTGCTAAGGTGATTTTTCAAGACGCCTGCGGAAAAAGAAAGCGGGAAGATCCTCCCGGACGCAAGGGAGGGAGAGCTGAAGGCTTTCTCCGCGGCAAGCGAAGAAAAAAGAGCCGCAGGCACTCCGAAAACAACAAGGAGCTTTAACAGAGCCTAATTTAAAAACTAATCTACAGGAGGCACCATTAATGGAAGGATTAAAAGGACTTCACCATGTCACGGCCATTACGAGCAGCGCTGAAAAAAACTATGAATTTTTCACGTATGTACTCGGAATGAGACTTGTTAAAAAGACCGTAAACCAGGATGATATTCAGACGTATCACCTGTTTTTTGCAGATGATAAAGGGAGCGCGGGCACGGATATGACGTTTTTTGATTTTCCGGGTATCCCAAAAGGTTCCCACGGCACGAATGAACTTTATAAAACAGGCTTCCGCGTACCCGGCGATGAAGCCATTGAGTACTGGGAGAAGCGCTTTAACCGGCTGGATGTTAAACATACGGGTGTGAAAGAAGTTTTTGGAAAGAAAACTCTCAGCTTCAGCGATTTTGATGAGCAGCAGTATATGCTCGTTTCGGATGAATACAATAAAGGGGTACCTGCAGGCATTCCATGGCAGGATGGACCGATCCCGCTTGAATATGCGATTACGGGACTCGGACCGATGCATATACGCATTGAGCCGTTTGAGGGGTTTAAAGAAGTTTTGGAGAAAGCATTTGAATTTAAGGAAATTGATTCAGAAGGATCGCTTCACTTATTTGAAGTCGGAGAAGGCGGAAACGGCGGGCAGCTTTTTGTGGAGAAAAGCACGGTGCTCCAGCCCGCTCAGCAGGGCTATGGGACCGTTCACCATATGGCTTTCCGCGTAGCGGACAAACAGGTGCTGGATCAGTGGATAGACCGGCTGCACGGGTTAGGATTTCAGACGTCGGGGTTTGTTGACCGCTTTTATTTCAAATCTCTTTACACGCGTGTCGCTCCCCAGATTCTGTTTGAACTTGCTACAGACGGACCGGGATTTATGGAAGATGAGCCTTACGAAACGCTCGGCGAAAAGTTATCGCTTCCTCCGATGCTCGAGCCGCGCCGGGAGCAGATTGAAAATTACGTCCGCCCGATTGATACATTGAGAAGTACAAAAACGTTTGAGAAAGAATACGAATAAAAGTCATTGTCTCCCGGTACTTTGTGCTGCGGAGACATTTTTTTCTGAAACAAAGGAAATAGTGAAACTTTCTAGTTTGAATTGCGTACTTCATGTATAATGAATATGGATATACTATATTTGGAGGCAGAAAAATGGGAAAAAGAGTTTTATTATTTATTTTAACGAACATCCTCGTTATAACAACCATCATCGTTGCCTGGACGCTGATTGTTAGCTTTACCGGCGTCAGCGGATCTTTTGAAACAGGCGGCGGCGGTCTCGGAATCAATTATGTGTCACTTGGTATCTTTAGTCTGCTGGTCGGTTTTGTCGGATCCTTTATGTCACTGGCCATGTCCAGATGGATAGCCAAAAAGATGATGAAGATAAAAGTACTGGATCCTGATGGAAACCTTTCCCGTCAGGAAAAAGAAGTGGTCGAAAAGGTCCACCGCTTTTCCAGAGCTGCAGGGCTTATGCATATGCCGGAAGTCGGTATCTATCAGTCCTCAGAGGTCAACGCTTTTGCTACTGGTCCTTCGAAGAAACGCTCACTCGTAGCTGTTTCCCACGGGCTTCTGCAGTCGATGGATGACAATGCTGTTGAAGGTGTTATTGCCCACGAAGTAGCGCACGTTGCTAATGGAGACATGGTGACAATGACGCTCCTGCAGGGTATTGTGAACACGTTTGTTGTGTTTTTCTCACGGATTGCTGCGATTCTCGTGTCCAGGCTTGTACGTCCGGAGCTTGAATTCATCGTCCGATTCGGAGCAATTATTATTTTCCAGATTCTCTTTTCCATTCTTGGAAGTATCGTCGTCATGGCGTACTCCAGGTACCGCGAATTCCATGCGGACCGGGGTGGAGCGGATCTGGCCGGAAAAGATAAGATGGCCCACGCTCTCCGTTCCCTGAAAGCTCACGTTGAACGGGCGAACGTCAAAGACAACCGCACCGATGATTCTGCAGTACAGACGATGAAAATCAACGGAAAACTCGGAGTGGCAAAGCTTTTCTCCTCCCACCCGGACCTTGATGAAAGAATTGCACGACTGGAAGAAAGATAATAAAAAGACCAGCTGGATGTTTTTAATCCAGCTGGTCTTTTTTTATGGCTGTTTTGAAAATAGAACATCTATATATGTTGAACTTCTTAAATCGTTTCCGCTTCTGTAACCAGCCGCTTTCGGTCCCATGGAAACGAAAGCCCGCGTTTATCTACTTGATTTTAAAGGCAGCTTAAAGAAAACATCGCTACTCAGCCTCTGCGCATAGTAGGAGGAATTTCGTCTGGATCGACTATTACTTCGACGACAAACGGGTGATGCAGAGGGAACACTTTTGACAGAGCTTTTTCGAGTTCTTCCTCCGTACGGCACGTGACTGACTCTGCTCCGAGCGAAGAAGCAAAGCCTGCCACATCAAGAGGGGTGTGATATTTCGTACCGACGGATTTGCCGATATGTACTTTCATACCTTTATCGACCATATCAAGTGCCTGGTTATTCATCACAATAAACAGAACCGGAGCATTGGATTCGACTGCGGTAGCTACTTCTGTCCCGTGCATGAACATACATCCGTCTCCGGTAAGGCAGGCGATGGGTTCTTCGGGGGCTGCCAGCTTTGCACCTACAGCATATCCGATCCCGTGACCCATGGCGCCGAATACATCATCAAAGTAAAAGCCGCACGACTGTTTAATGTCATAATGCTTAATAGCATAAAAAGTGTGGCTCCCGTCATCGCCAAAAAGCGTAGTGTTCGGCGGGAGGGAACGGTTAATAGTTTTTACAGCCGCAACGGAAGAAAGATAACCGGAGCCGTTTTCTGTCTCCTGTTCGTCCACCGCCGCCGCCTGCTCTCCTGACAGTACATAGGAAGGAGCATCTGTCAGTTTTCCCGGCGGAAGCGCCTGGAGGAGGTGGTTGAGATTTGCCTTTAAGTCTCCTGTGACAGCGGTCGTTTTCACGTTCATTGCTCTGCCGATAAAAGTGGGATCGGCATCGAAGTGAATAATCTGCTCAGGAAAATGTTCCGGTTTCCAGCCGGCTGTGCTCATGTCACTTAATTTCGAGCCGCAGACGATCAGAGTGTCGATACCGCTCTCCACGTATTCACTGGCAGCGTCTGTGCCTCCAAGTCCATAAGCGCCTAAAGACAGAGGATGTTTGGACAGAAAAGTTCCTTTACCTCCCGGGGTTGTTGCCACAGGAAGCTGAAAAGCTTCCGCAAACTGTTCAATTTCTTTATAGGCCCCGGAGGAATGCACTCCTTTTCCGAGCAGGAGAAGGGGACGTTCCGCCCGGCTGATCAGAGTCTCCACTTCAGGAAGCTTTGTGGAGATGACATGATCCGGCTCAGGGATGTCGATTGAAAAAGGTTCTGCATCAGCCAGAAGCACATCGGCAGGAATGGAGAGATGCACCGGTCCTTTAACGCCTGAAAAAGCTTCTCTTAAAGCATGCTGAAGGATCGGCTTGACAAGGTCGGCACGGTCAATTCTTCCGCTGTATTTCGTCACAGAAGAAAACATAGCGGTGACATCGGTGCCAAACGATGTTGAATCCTGGCCTATAGGCATGCCGAGCGATTGAATTGAAGGATGTCCCGTAAAGATAATCATAGGAATATGGGAAGCTTTTGCCTGGGCAGCCGCAGTCATCAGATTGGTTGCACCCGGGCCGGAAGTGCCGACAGCTATACCTATCCGGCGGGACATGAGCGAATATCCGGCTGCTTCATATCCAGCTGCCCCTTCATGCTTACTCAACACGAAAGACACACCTGCATTATCTGCAGCTACTATTAACGGAACAACAGCTCTGCCGGGAATGCCAAACATATGGGTGACTCCCCATGTACGGAACTGTTCTGCTAAAATTGATGCTATCGTTTTCACTTAACTTCAACCCCTTATAATAATTATCTTTTTGAGAGCACTTCTTCTACAATATTTGTATATTCTTCCATAAATTTATTGCCGGAGAGCGGTTTCATGAAGTAATAGCCCTGAATGAAATAGCAGCCCAGCTCCATCAGATAGTCAAGCTGACCGCGGTCTTCAACTCCTTCAGCTATGACTCTTAGGCCGAGGTTCTCTGCCATAACTATCATCGTCTGGACAATTGTTGCGTCATCGTTTTCTCTGCAGAGGTCATCGATAAACGTTTTATCAATCTTAATGGCGTCGATTTTAAATCGTTTTAAGTAATAAAGCGAGCTGTAGCCGGTTCCGAAATCGTCCATGCTGACCCCCACACCGAGATTTTTCAATTCTTTTATCACGTTTTCAGCATAGCTGTAATCCATTGTCATCGATTCCGTGATCTCGAATTCCAAATACTGCGGATCGATGCCGGACTGCCGGATAACGTTGGCGGTTGTCTGGACAAGATCCTGCTTTAAAAACTGCTGGGCAGATAAATTGACGCTGACTTTGATAGGAGGCAGCCCTGCTTTTAACCATTCCTGGTGCTGCTCACAGGCTGTACGGATGACCCAGTCTCCGAGAGGGAAAATCAGGCCTGTTTTTTCAGCGAGTGGAATGAAAGTGGCCGGAGAGAGAAGGCCTTTTTCCGGATGATGCCAGCGGATGAGAGCTTCAACTCCAACGATATTACCGGTGCGCGCGTCGACCTGGCCCTGGTAGACAAGAAACAGTTCATCACGGTTAATCGCCTGCCGGAGGTCATTTTCCAGAAGAAGGTTCTCACTTTCATTAATATACATTTCCGGAGAAAAAATCATATAATCATTTTTTCCCTGGGATTTTGCTTTGTACATCGCTGCATCGACGTGCACCATGTAGTCTTCCAGGCTTGGTACCGTTTCGTGATAGAGGGCTGCTCCGATACTTGCTGTTGTGAAAAAACAGCGCTCGTCTATCATAAACGGCTCTTTAAACTGGTTTAAAAGAGTTTCCGCCATGGCGCGTACATCGGCTTCACTCAGAACGTCAGGCATGAAAATCATGAATTCATCCCCGCTTATTCTCGCGAGAAGGCCATTTTCTCTGCAGCAGATTTTCATCCGTTCTGATACAGACTGCAGGAGCTTATCCCCGTTGCTGTGGCCGAATGTATCATTAATATTCTTAAACCCATCCAGATCAATCAGCAGCAGAGCAGCCGTTTTTTTATTTTCACCGATAAACTTTTCCAGTTCGTTTTGGAAGTACCGGCGGTTCGGCAGTCCCGTCAGTTCATCATGATAAGCAAGGTAGTTGTAGGATTCCTGAAGGCGGAACCGTTCTGTAATATCTCGCAGCTGCGCAAACGCCCCGATGACGGTATCCTTTTGATTATCGTATATCGGCTGTGCGTCAAACAGACAGATCATTTCATCATTATTGTTGTTGTTAAACTTCATTTCCACATCTTTAAATATCTGCTGTTTATGGAGAACATCGTGAAAGTATTTCCCGGTTATATCGGATTTGAAAATATCGCGGCCGACAATTTCTTCACTCGTAAACCCGGAAAGAATTTCAGCGAACGCATTATATTCTGTAACGATGCCTTCCGCATCTGTAACAATGATCGCATTCTGGGTCCGGCTCAGCATAATTTGATTTAAAATATTCAGCTTCCTGTTCTGCTTGCGTAAAAGAAGCTCTCGTTCTATAGAGTCAACAACGTTGGAAAGCATGTTCAGGAAAAGGGGATTTTTCTCCTCCAGGGCTGTCATGATTGAAATACTTCCAAGAAGGTTATCCAAGTCTGTGTAATGAAAAGGAGCGCTGTAACATGCAGTGCCGTGCAGAAATTGAAAGAAATGGTCATCTCCGATCAGGGTCACAGGATGACGCTGCTGGAGAGCAAGAGAAATGACGTTTGTTCCCAAATCCTCCTGAGTAAACCGGACCCCAGCTTCAATTCCCAGTTTCTGAACCATGTCTTTTATCGTTTCATCCCCGACAATATCCAGAATATATCCGTTTTCATCTGATATAACGATAAGAATCGGAGTTCCGGCGAGCGAATGAAGAACTTTATCTGAAAAAAAGCTGACAACTTCCAGAATTTCATTGTAGTCGTTTCGTTTAGTGAACAATTCCCTTGCGGACATACGTTCACTGGGGATGCGGACCTCTCCAGGATCCATTCCAGCCTGCCAGCATTTTTCTCTGGATTCATTCACGAAATCAGCTGTTATTCTTCCATTCAATGTCCTCACCTTCCTTTCATTTCAGTATAACGATAATTTTGGCACAGCGGAACTAAAAACACTGAAAAAAAACAAAAATAGGCATTATGAAAATTATTAAAAAGCATAATGAAACAAAAGACACGGGTCCTGCGTAACTAATATAAAGAACGAAAGCCAGTAATCCCAGGTGTGAGCTTATTCCATAAACCGTCTTATATCAATTTAAGTTTATTCCCCAATTTTTCTTTCGGTAAACGGCAGCTTTCTTGAAAAAAACCCCCGGCGGGAGTAAGATTCGATAAAGAGATAAAATCCTTTTTCCACAATATTGTCAGAACGTACTGATTCAAATACCTGCTTTACTTAATGGTATGAAAAAGAAAGGAAGAATAAAAAGGGAGGTCATGTAAATGTTATGGTTTCTTATGATGCTCGTTATCGTTTTTGCTTTTGTTATTACCATTACTCTGATTGATCAAAAGACGGAAAAGAAGAAGCCCGGGGATAAAAAAGCAGCCGTAAAAAAGAGTTTGAAAGCGAGAACAGGAACATTTGATGTTACCTTATTCGAAGTCCCAAGTGCCTATGAAGACCGATGTTTTCGGATAGAATTTCATCAGAAATCGACTCTCGTGCATAAAGATATCGATTACCTTCCTACCACCTATACGTATACCGACGTGGTCAAACATTTTGTGAAAAAGTTTGATCAGCTGAAGGATTCAGATAGAAGCGAAAAACAGCAGCGGGAAGAAGCGCGTTTTGAGCTCGAACACTGGGACGGAGACGTTTATGAAGAAGATGCAGTAGAAATCCCTAAAAAAGAAGCTCCAAGAAGCTGACGGCTTCCGGAGCTTCTTTTTCTTCACAGGAAATTAACAGAGAGATTCAGACAGGAATGCTGCATCATAATGGATGGTAAGATCTTTCGATACAGGGGCAGCGAATCCTTTTGAAAGCGTGCTTCTTCCTAAGAAGGATGAAAAACGAGGTAATATATAATAGATGGTTTTTAAGACAGCTTTATAAATAGAAAGATGCACAGGTCTTCACAGGGTTGAGAATCAGATGTGTTAATGTAAGGAAAGCAGGGAATAGGAAACGAACGGGTAAAGCTGTCAGCTAAGTTTTTATTTGGGACAGCCATAACTTTAATAACAGGAGAATTGTAAAAAAATAATCTGGATGCTTTAACAGGGTAAAGATTTAATTGATTACCTAAGCTATATACGGCACTTTAAGAATGTCTGTTTTCTTAATGGTCTCACCTATAGAAAGGGCTGCTGCCCTGTTTCACACCCACGCATAAGTCATGCAGGAAGGAGAGCCATATGCAGCTTGATCGTCTTAAAGGAGCCTTGTTTGGTTCAGCGATAGGAGATGCGCTCGGAGGAACGACAGAATTTATGTCTGAAGAGCAGATAAAAAAAGATTACGGGACGGTCGACGAAATAATCGGAGGAGGCAAATGGCATTTAGAGGCGGGAGAAACTACAGATGATATCTTTATGATGCTCTCTGTAGCCCGGGGGATTGTAGCGAATCCGATAGAGCCGGTCCAGAAAATTGCTGACCAGTTTCTCCATTGGCTGAATTCAGAACCGAAAAACGTCGGGTTAACGGTTCACTGCTCTCTTGCATACTTTAAACACGGCGAGCCGCTCGAACGGGCTGCAAAAATGGCCCATGATGATATCGGTACCGAAAACGTCGGCAATGGTTCTTTAATGCGTACACTGCCGGTAAGCCTGGCTTACAGAAATTACTCTAAAATGATCGAAGTTTCCAATGCTCAATCGGAAATTACCCATCCGGAACAGCTTGCTTCGGAAGCCTGTGCCCTCTATAACAGCGTCGTTTACGATATGCTTGAAAAAAACCTGGCACTGAAAGAGGCCCTTGTTCATCGTTTAACCGGAACGAGATACGAACGCTCTCTAAGCGAAGAACCCGGGGAGCTTCCTGGTGGATGCGTCCTTAAAACATTTCACTGGGTCACTTACGTACTGATGAAAGAAACGAATTTTTCTTCTGTCGTGGAGACGCTGGCGAACAAAGGAGAAAATGCAAATGCGACTGCTGCTATTGCAGGAGGATTAAGCGGCCTGGAAACCGGTTATTCCGGACTGCCGGGAAAATTCACGGATAAAATTCTTATCCATGAAGAACTGGATAGTATGTCGAGCGATCTGTTCAATATCCGCGCTGGAAACTAAAAAAAGCAGTTTCTCCGAAAATCCGGGGAACTGCTTTTTTAATTATCTTCGCTGAATCAGACCCCTGCCACGAAGGACATGAAAGGGAAAATGGCACGATCGAGCCCGGGATTGTAAAGGGGAAGCTTTTCTGAATTCTATGTTTCGTTTAATATAAATTATAGAGGGAATTTGATCAACAGGACTAATGACAGCTGGAAAGAGGAGTGGGGGAACGTGGTTTCGATTAGAAAGATGACATCTGCAGACTGGCCGAAGGTAAAAGAAATTTATGCAGAAGGGCTGGCTACGAAACTGGCTACTTTTGAAACAGCGGTACCTGACTGGAAGCAGTGGAATGAGAAGCACCACTCCTTCTGCCGGCATGTGATTGAAAAAGGAGAAACGACAGCAGGATGGGCCGCTCTGAGTCCTGTTTCCCCGAGATATGTGTACAGAGGAGTCGCGGAAGTGAGCATTTACGTCCGCTCTGACATGGGAGGGATGGGACTTGGTACCAGGCTGCTCAGTCACCTGATTGAAGAAAGTGAAGCCCACGGGATCTGGACTCTGCAGGCTGTCATTTTCAGCAGAAATATGGTAAGCCGGCGGATGCACGAACGAGCAGGTTTCCGCGAGGTAGGATACCGGGAGAAAATTGCGTCATTGAACGGAGTCTGGCACGATACAATTCTAATGGAAAGGCGCAGCCCCGCTGTGTCAGAGGAGGAACAGCATGCATAAAGTTATCATGTACGATGCCTATGGAACCCTTTACGACGTTACTTCCACAGAAAAAACGCTCCAGAAATACTTCCCGGATAAAGCAGAATCCATTGGAGCCGTATGGAGAAAAAAGCAGATTGAGTATGCATTTATCCGGCAGATGACCGGGATCTACAAACCATTTTCAGAAGTAACGGCGGATGCGCTCGCATATTCTTTGAAGGCCAACGGGGAAAATCCCGGGCAGAGCGAATTTACTTCCTGTATAAAAGCATACGAAATGCTGGAACTTTTCCCGGAAAGTGAAGAAGTGCTGTCTAAACAGACCGGTGCATTGAACGCAGTAGTATCAAACGGATCAAAGGATATGCTGGAGCCGCTGATTGAAGGGTCGGTTCTGCTTCCCTATTTGGAAAGCATCGTCAGCGTAGATGATATCAAGCAGTTCAAACCGTCCCAGACTGTCTATCAGTACGCTATGAATTATTTTCAGGTAGAGCGTAAGGACGTGCTGTTTGTTTCGTCGAACTCCTGGGATATTATAGGGGCAAACACGTTCGGTTTTGACACCCTCTGGGTTAACCGGGGCGGAGCGCCTTTTGAAGAGGGGTACGAAAAGCCGGATTACACAGGAGAAAACCTGTATGCCGTGCTTGATATAGAAAATGCCGAAGAAGACGTAACAGAATGACGCAGCTGTAGATAATGCTGCCTGTATAAATTGCACTTCATCTATTTGTTCCAGATCCGGTGAACGGCAGCCTTCGTTTCCATGGGGACGCTTTCCGGGCGGGCCGGCCTCAGCTAATCCCTTCCTCCCTGCGGTCGGGCGGGATGGATCTTCGGCTCGTCCTGATTCGCCCTGGAGTCGCCCCATGTCCACTCCAGCGGCCTGTTTTCCATCTTTGTTCTTCCTACAGGTATGGCCGGCCGTTAAAAATTATAACACCCTTCTTTCTTTCGATAGAGAAGACCGCTTTCGAGGTCATACATTCTGTCTTTATAAATATTAAGTTCAATTTATACAGCCTCTTAATAAGAAATACCTTCCTCCTGCGAAGTGAATCACCTTTCTGGAGCTGAAGAAGAGGCCCTCAGAAAACTTCTGCCTGAGAGTGTAAGAAAGAACAAATAATACAGCTGTAACAAAAGCCTCCCGCCAAATTGACGGGAGGCTATTTTATGAGGGGGAAATGCACTGAATTTATTCGGACAGGGCTTAAGCTTGTTTTATGGACGCAGAGCTTTTCTTTATTAATAGACCATCGGGTTAAGATATTCCGTACGCGCTGGTCGGCTGAATGCTTCTTTTGGGAGACAGCTTCATGTCCACAGCTTTCATGTAGAGAAAAGCGAAGGCGGAAGCGCCCCAGAATGTGAGCAGTACCGGGAATACGAAGAAGGCAGCTGCCAGTACGGCAGAACCTCCAAACGCGAGCAGAAAAACGGAAGTCCTGGAAAACGGCAGGAAAAAAGCCAGCTTTACGGTGTTTTTAAAACCAAGATCCGGCATCGATGCATAAACAGGAAAAAAGAAAGCCAGCGTCGTTAAAAAGAGGAAAATGGTAAAAATCATACCGGACATGATACCGATAAGCAGCAGACCGGAAAACTGTGTTAACAAAAGCAGGTTAACTGTCAGCAGCAAAGCACCTGCCCAGAAAAACAAGCCATATTTATTACTGCGGATGAACTCCTCCTTATAAAACAAGGCATAGTGCTGCAGCACATCGTTTAACGTTTCTCCGCGGACGAGACGGCGGAGCATGTGAAACAGGGCAGCTGTAGCAGGGAAAACCCCTGCCACTACACCACCGGCGAGAGTGAAAATAACCCAGAGGAAATTAAGATAGGTCAGTTTTACGAGGCGGTCACATGCCGTATAGACAGGATTGGACATCCACTGAATAAACATAGGTTAACGCTCCTTTTTTTCTTCTTCATACAGGAAATAATCAAAATCGGCCGGTTTCCGGCTTCCACTGTAGTCCTGGGAAGCCATCCCGATAAATGTGCCGGTAAACCGCACGTCGGGTGCCGAATCATCGGACATATGAGTCGTATCCAGAACAGGACCAATTTTTGACCAGTCGTTCATCTCTTCGTCGCGGTAATAGAGCTGAAGTTCGTCTTCATGGATCTCCCCGCGCAGGTAGAGGCTTCCCGTTTGAGAGATGCGCAGCGGCGGCAGAAGCACTTCTTCGTAATTACCGCTGACCGTGCGGAGAATCTGCAGCACCCGGCCTTTTAATTCGTGATGGGTCACATGCAGATAGACGTGATCTTCCGTATCGTAATAAACGACCAGTCCAGCTTTATGCTGGTAATATTCCGGATCGTAATCAATCTTCGTTTCAAACGTGCAGTAAAAAGATGTCTGTCTTCTCGCGATAAGGCTCTGCTGGTGCACCGAAGAGAGGGACTCCCGCCCATAGAGCCGCAGATAACCGGGGCGTTCGGAAAGAGAAGCCCAGGAAGGATCGACAGGAATCCGGAGAGAATTCCAGCAGCCGCGCAGGCTCGAATCGTCAAAGTCATCTTTCGCCGGTTCCGGATCGAAAGTGTGCTCCGCCAGTGCAGGAGCGGTCGTGGCCGCGTGGGGGAAATGTCCTCCGTCCTCCAGCTGCAGCCATCCGTCTTCGGTCCATTCGACCTTTTGCAAAGAGGTTTCCCGGCCGAGCGTGCAGTATTTACCTTTCAGAGGACGTCCGCCGAGATGGACCAAATACCATTCGCCGTTCTGCGTCTCAACGAGACTTCCGTGTCCGGCTTTTTGAATAGTTAATTCTGGATTAGCACGGGAGCTGACGAGAGGGTAGTTTGGATCGGTTTCGTACGGTCCTTCGAGTTTCTGCGATCGTGCCAGGGTTGCGGCATGGTCATATTCCGTCCCGCCTTCTGCAGTGAGAAGGTAGTACCATCCGTCTTTTTTATACAGATGAGGTCCTTCCGTCAATTTAATGTCCGTACCTGTATAGATTGTTTTTACAGGGCCTGTCAGCTTTCCTTCTTCTAAAGAAAGCTCCTGGAGGATGATCCCCGCAAATGGATGATTCCCGGAGCGGTAGTCCCAGATCATGTTGACGAACCATTTGCGGCCGTCGTCGTCATGAAACAGGGAAGGGTCAAAGCCGCTGCTGTTTAAGTAAACAGGCTCAGACCAGGGTCCTTCCACAGAAGGGGCAGTGACGAGATAATTATGAGCGTCTTTATAGGCACCGTGCCACTGTTTCACATCAGTATAAATAAGGTAAAACGTGCCGTTGTCGTAGGAGAGACACGGGGCCCAGACACCGCCGGAATTCATATTTCCCTTCATATCGAGCTGGGAACGACGAGTAAGCGGACTTCCGGCGAAACGCCAGTGGCGCAGGTCTTTTGAATGATGGATCCGGACACCCGGAAACCATTCGAATGTGGAAGTGGCAATATAATAGTCATCTCCCACCCGAAGAATAGAGGGATCGGCATGAAAGCCGGGGAGAATTGGATTTTGAATCAAAGTCATAAACAAAGCACTCCTTTGCGATAATTACCCTTTTACAGAGCCTGAAGTCATTCCTTCAACGATCCGGTTGCTCAGAATAAAGAAAGCGATCAATATCGGAAGCATGCTGATAACGAGCGTAGCACCGATAGCGCCCCAGTCTGTTGCATACTGGCCGATGAAGTTCTGGATGCCGACCGTCAGGGTTTTAAGATTGTCTGAACTGATGAACGTATTAACGAACACAAATTCGTTCCAGTTGTAAATCATATTGATAATCGCTGTCGTAGCGACAACCGGAGCCGTAATCGGCAGGATGATCCGGAAGAACATCCGGTGAATCGAGCATCCGTCCACGATCGCTGCTTCTTCGAGCTCTCTCGGAATCGTGTAATAGAAGCCGAGCAGGATCATCATTGTCAGCGGCAGGTTGAAGGCGGTATACGTTAAGATGATGGAGAGATGATTGTCCATCAGCCCGATCGTCGTGAAAAAGCTGAAGAGTGGAATAAGAGTGGAATGAACAGGGATCATCAGTCCGACCATAAACAGCCCGAGAACGACCTTGTTCAGTTTCCAGTTCATACGTGTAATCGCAAATGTGACGAGACTTGCGAGCAGCACGGTTAAGATAACAGAAACGCCCGTAACGACAACACTGTTAAAAAAGTAAAGGCCGATATTTCCATCTACCCATACTCTTGCATAGTTGCCCCATTGAGGATCGGAAGGCAGGGCAAGAGGAGGAAGGTTGAATACTTCCTGGTTATCCTTCAGGGAGAAAAGAAGCAGCCAGATCAGCGGAAGAATTTGCGCCACAGCTACGACCCCGAGAATAATATAAAGAATAAGACGGGAAATTCGCAGCCGGAAGGAGCCAATTTTCACTCCTTCTTCTGTTCTTGCAGCAGCAGTATTGGAACTCATTGGAATTCCCTCCTTAGTATTGAACTTCGTCTTCTTTAGACGTGGTAGCTTTACGGATCAGATAAGTAACGATCAAAATCAGGACGAGAAGGAAAAAGCCGACGGCGCTTCCGTAACCGAAGTCATTTGTCCGGAACGCGAGCTTATACATATAGGAAGCCATCACTTCACTGGCTCCGTTTGGTCCTCCGTCAGTCATAACATAGATTAAATCAAAATATTTCAGGGAACCGATAACTGCAAGGACAATCGTTACTTTGATAACACCGGCGATAAGTGGAAGCTTGATTTTATAAGCGATCTGCACCGGAGTCGCACCGTCGATTTTTGCAGCTTCTTCAAGTTCTTTAGGTACATTTTTCAATGCGGCATAATAAATGATGATATAAAACCCGGCATACTGCCAGATAATCGGGATGAATATGGCAAACAGAACAATGCTCGTATCAGAAAGCCACAGAGGCGGATTTTCAATACCGATAGTAGTTAAAAAGCGGTTCATGACCCCATTGGTAGGATGGTAGATACGCATCCATAATTGAGCGATTGCTACGGAAGAAAGCAGCATTGGGATCAGATAGATTTTCCGGAAAAGGTCGGCCCCTTTCATGTTGCTGGATAGCACGAGAGAGACGGCCAGGTAAAGCACAAGACTTCCGACTGAGAAAAGGGCAAGCAGCAGGGAATGGTAGGCGCTGCTCCAGAACATGCCGTCCGTGATCAACGCGGCGTAATTTTCAAGGCCGACAAATGTCATGGCACCGATACCGTCCCAGTCCATTAAGCCGTAGTAGCCGGTCAGGACAATTGGTACGTAAATCAATACAAGAATAAGCAGCAGGGCTGGGAGAGTATAGAGAGCGATGACCCGCTTGTCTGACATAATCTGATTCATATAAATACTCCTTTCGCAAAAATCTGATAAAAATGCCCCATAAATTCACGAGGAACTTATGGGGCGCGGACAGAAAAGGGTTATTCGTCTTCCTGAAGGGCTTCCTCATGTGTTTCTGCAAATTCTTCCGGAGTCACTTCTTCTCCAAACAGCGACTGAATCATGTTCAAGTGTGTTTCAGCAACACTGGAGCTCATCTGTACGTCAGCGAAAAGAGTAATGTTGGAAGCGTTGTTCAGGTCATCAAGCACGTCGATGAACAAGTCAGGCAGGTCTACTTCCTCTGTGTTTACCTGCGTGCCCGGGATAACTCCCGCATCTTCTACAGAGCGCTTGCCCCATTCTTCTGTAAAGTGTTTAACGAACGCTTTGGATTCTTCCTTAACGTCGGAATCTTCTGAAACGAACAGTCCAACTCCAGGTCCTCCGACCCAGCTGTCGATGTCGCCGTCTCCGCCTTCGACTTCAGGGAATTTGAAGAAATCGATGCTGTCACGGAATTCCTGTGGAATCTCTTCGTTTGTTGTGTAGTTAGGAAGGTCCCATGAACCGATCAAGTACATAGCGGCATTACCGTTCATGAATTCCGATTTTGCTTCCTGGTCGGAAAGACCATTAAATCCGGAAACAAACGCGTTATGATCAACCATTTCCTGAATGTTGGCTGCAGCATCGACAAGGCGCTCATCCTCAAAAGAGCCGCTTCGGTCAATCGCTGAATTCAGAGCATCCGGACCACCGATGCGGTCTGCAAGATACATATACCAGAGCGAACCGGTCCAACGGTCGCGGTTTCCGAGAGCGATAGGAGTAACTCCGTTCTCATCAAGCGTGTCGATGACTTCCAGAAGCTCGTCGTATGTTTCAGGAACCTCGACGCCGTTTTCTTCAAAAATAGCTGTGTTATAGAAAACAGGTGCAATGTTTAACTCCAGCGGCAGAGCATAAGTCTGATCTTCTACGGAATAAGCATCAAGTGTACCCGCAACGAAGTCATCGCGCATGCCGTCTTCGAGCACGTCATCAAGCGGGGTGAAAAGTTCTCCATTTACGTAAGGCTCAAGAAAGCCGGCCGGCCATGTCATCCCTACATCAGGAAGCTGATTGGAAGAAGAGACGACCTGGAGCTTGTTTTTATACTGCTCGTTTTCGAGAACTTCGAGTTCCACCGTTACGTGAGGATGCATTTCTTCAAAATCTGTGATGATGTCCTCCACAATCCGGTGGTGGTCCGGGGAACTGCCTTCCGGCCAGAGGTGCATGAAATCGATTGTCACATCTTCCTGTTCTGCTTCGGCATTGCTGCCTTCTGTATTTTCGTTACCTGAGTTACCTGAGTTACCTGCGCTTGCTTCTTCACCGTCATTGCTGCCGCATGCGGCAAGGGTGAAAAGAGCTGCTGTCGAGAGCGTCACAAAAGGGATAAAGGCCTTCTTTTTCATTCAGTAATTCCTCCTTGGAATGTAGTGTAACGTCAGTATAGCAGTGATGTAAGCGCTTCATAAGGTAACGGTGATTAGGGAAAGTACCACTTTCATTAGGTCATTAAACTAAGATTTTAGGCGGACTTTACTCCTCAAGCTTTTCTTTCCGGTATTTGCTCGGTGTTATATTTTCGTACTCTTTAAATATCTGGATAAAATATTTGGCTGTCTGATAACCGACCTCTTCTCCAATTTCGGCAACCGGCTGATCGGTCGTAAGCAGCAGCCTTTTAGCCTGCTGCAGTCTTTTTCTCGTCACAAATTCACTGAAGGTAATCCCGATATGATCTTTAAACAGCACACTGAAATAACTGGGGTTCAAATGAACTTCTGCTGCGATATCCTTTAAGCTGAATTTTTCCCCGAGGCGCTGATCAATTAAGGAAGCAGCTGTCTGCAGGGATTCGGGGAGGTTTCTAATATTTTCCAAATAGGGATCTGCGGCCGCATCTGTCTGCTTATCGGGGTGAAGAGTTTCGACTGTTTTGAAGGCTGCCTCGACCGCTTCGAGGAAAGCTTCTTTGCTGACAGGCTTTAAAAGGTAGTTGACGACGCCCATTTTCAGTGCCTGCTGGGCGTATTCGAATTCCGAATACGCCGAAATAACAAGGAAGACAGGCTGAACGCTCAGTTTTTTCGTCTTTTCAATTAATTCGAGGCCGGTCATCTCCGGCATGCGGATATCAGTGATCAGCAGATCGATGGAAACTTCCTCCAGTAAGTGAAGCGCCTCTTTTCCCGAGGAAGCAGTTGAGATAACAAGGTTTTCATCCCACGCTTCAAGCCGCCTTTTTAAACCCTGTCTGGAGCGGGGTTCATCATCCACTATTAAGACGTGACGTTTTTGCATCTGCATCTGCTCCTCTCTTTGGAATGATAAAAGTAACGTTTGTTCCTTCACCGGGCCGGCTGTCAATATAAAGTCCACTGTGAGAATTATTCGGATAGGCAAGCTCGAGCCGCTGGTAAATGTTTCGCATGGCAAGACCTGTCCCTTTTGATTCCACAGCGGCCTGGGTGTGCATCGAGGAGCGGACTTTCTGGAGCGTTTCTTTTTCCATGCCCCGTCCGTTGTCTCTCACGCAGATTTCTATATATCCCGTTAAGTCCGCTTCTTTTATTGTAACCGTAATTTTACCCTGTTTCGTTGATTCTCCAATCCCGTGGATGAGCGCATTTTCGATAACGGGCTGGATCAAAAGCTTAGGAAGCGTATAAAAAGAAAGCTGTTCATCCATGGAAATCTCCCAGTACAGACGATCGCCAAAACGAAGCTTCATAATATGCATATACCTCTCGACCTGCTGCAGTTCTTCACAGAGCGTGACCCAGTCTTCATCATCCACATCGGAAATCGTATAGCGGAACAAATTGGAGAGGGAAATGATCATATCGGCCATATCCTCATCTTTTTCTTCCAGCGTCCAGTATACGGCTTCGAGCGTATTAAAGAGAAAATGGGGGTTTATCTGTGCTTGAAGCGCTTTCAGTTCGGCCCGCGTCTTTAAGAGCTCTTCTTCGTAGACAGCTTTTATTAAATGGTTCGTCGTTTCAACCATTTTGTTGTAGGTGTCATTTAACTCCGTGATTTCTGTCGTTGAAGATATACGCTGGCTTTTCTTCAGCGCTCCGAGCGTTCCGAAGCGCATCGCATGCGTCAGCTGGCGGATCGGTTTGGAAATATAGCTGGAGACGATCCACGAGGCAGCTACAAAAATAATCAGCCCGACGAGGCCGGCTGCGAGGATCGCAGTGCCAATTCCGGTAATGCCCTGGAGCAGGCTGTTAACCGGGGTGAAAATAACGAGTGTCCAGCCGGTATGATCTGAGGTCGTTTCCACACGCACATGCTCTTCTCCATCAATTTCCACCGATTCCCTGTCAGAAAAGACAAGGGATTCATCGACACTTTCCGAGAGAGTCCCGGCTACCTGCCGGCTATTCTGATCAAGAATAACGGCCTGGTCCAGCTGTATGTCGAGGGTGTCGGATACGCTGGAAAGGTTAAAATAGTTTTCATGAACTTTCGTGACGAGATACCCCCCGGCACGGAAATCTTCTTCTATCAGGTTAATCTGGTTGATCGTCAAAAAAGATCCGTCATCGAGAGGATCCTCTCCAGCCCAGATCATCCGTCCGTCTGCCTCCTGTGCACTATCAATCCATTCGGGAGGGACGCGGGCAAACAAAGGCAGTTCGCTTAAGGGAAAGAGGCGCCGGTCATCGGTGAAGTATAATTCGAAAGACGTGAGGCCCGTCACATAGGCCTGGTATCCGTTGATGACTTCATTCATGGACTGCCGGGCCGCAAATCCTGCTTCGCCCCCTGTTTCTTCCTGAATAAGCAGACTCTGCACAGAGGGATTGGTTGCGATCTGGCTCGTGATCATCTCAATTGTTTCATACTGGGAATCAATCCGGCCAAGGCTCTGCAGGGCAGTCTGTTCAATTTGTGTCTGCGCATTATCTTTAATAATTTCTGTAACAAGGTTGAACGTTAAAGCCCCGACAACAAGAAGGACGATAACCATAACGGCTGCGAAAATCGATAATATTTGCGTCCGCAGCGTATTCCATCTGCGAACGGCACGCTTTTTCAAGTGAAAACCTCCCTCGATAATTATTTCAGGCTGGTATGGGAATGACAAGGAAGCTCAACGGCCAGCGTTGGCTATTTGAAAAAAGCGGCTTTCTACCCGAAGTAGTGAAACTGCTTTTCGAGAAAATGTTCGATACTGAAGGCGGCAAGTCCCTGGACGGAAGCATACTGATAGTTTTCATTAAAAACGATCTCTGTCTCTGCAATCAGAGCCGGCAGCGTCCGTTCTGTTACCGCCTGCTGAATCTCTGTTTCTATTAACTCTTTCGCCTGTACGAGGCGGTTGCCGACAACGACTTTTTCGGGATTGAACGTATGGATGATATTTGTGAGACCAATGCCGAGATAATAGCCGATTTTTTCAAACGTGGCCCGGACTTTTTCATCTGTTTCCGCTCTTTCAATCAGAGGTTCAATCTCACGGGGCGTGCCGTTTTGCTTAAAGGAAGAAAGAAGAGCCATTTCTGAAGCGTACATTTCCCAGCATCCATAATTTCCGCAGCGGCACTTCAGGCCTCCGTCGACAATTGTCGTATGCCCGACTTCACCGGTAAAGCCGCTGGCTCCGCGGATCAGTTTTCCGTCGAGAACGACACCGGCACCAATCCCCATGCCTGCACTAATATAAACGAAGGACTCGCTGTTTTTAGCTGCTCCATACGTTTTTTCTCCATAAGCCCCGGCATTTGCTTCGTTTTCGACGATGATTGAAGTGTCGTAATGATCACTGAAAATTTCCTTTAAGTTGGACTGATGCCAGTCCAGGTTCGGGGTGCTGAGAATGATTCCGTCTTTTGTTACAAGTCCGGGGACACCGAATCCAATACCGATAAGGCCGAAAGGGGAGGGGCTCATGTTATTAATACATGTATCAATCATTGATTTTACTTCCATGACAGTCCGGGTAAAATCATTCGTATCAAAAAAACGGTGGATTTCAAAGATCACCATACCGCGGAGGTCGGACATCGTCGTAAAGATATAATTGACGCCTATATCACAGCTGATGGCAAAACCTGCTCTCTCGTTGAACTGCAGCATAAGCGGACGTCTGCCGCCGCTGGATTTTCCGAGGCCGGTCTGATAGCAGTATTCTTCAGTAATCAATTCTTCCACTAAGGAAGAGACAGTTGCTTTTGTTAAACCGAGTGTCTGGGCAAGGGTTGCGCGTGAAATAGGTTCATGGGTCCGGATGGCATCTAATACGATTGCTTTGTTTGCCAGTTTAACGGCCTGCTGGTAGTTTGCCATGTTTTCTCTCCTAACATTGTTTATTCGTTCTGTTTGAATCAAATTTCATAATAGAAGTCCGTCGTGTAAAACCAAATAAGGCAGATGACCTCGGCTGTAGATGGACGATTTCCTGCTCGTCTTCAACTAATTCTGCCGGTCTGTTGTGGATGTATCTAGAAAACTCCGCTTCGGCTCTGCCAAGGAATGGAACTTCCCTTCTATACATGTTGAATCAATGATGTTCAAGAAGGGGCTTCTTTATTAGAAGACGGGTTCTGCTCTGTCTTTTTACCGTAAGCTGGAGGGAACATGGGGCGACTCCAGGGCGATGAAGGACGAGCCGAAGATCATAGACCGCAGGCAGGGAGGAAGGGGTCAGCTGAGGCCGGCCGGCCCGCCCGGAAAGCGTCCGTTTATCGCTTATCTTCATTATTTTCAAGGTAGCCATTCAATAAAAACTGCAGCAAGCGAAGAAAAGAAGCGTCAGGCGCTCTTTATAACAACACTGGACTTTAAAAGAGCATAATAAGAAGAAACTTTGTTCAAGGAAGACTACTTGTTTTTTCCTGTTATCGTTAAAAAAGAGTTGGATACCCGATTAGAATAGAAATGAAGTTTTTTGAGAGAACAAAGTTTAACTTCAAGAGCAATCCAGTGAAACGATATATGTTTCAACGGGTTATTGAATTTTGCAGTATTGTTTTATTTTAACGCAGAAGAGAAAGTGCTGCCTTAAATACGATAAAAAAAAGATTTTTAAATCATTAGTTAATTCAATGGACAAACTAAGTTTACCCTGCTACAATACATTTATCAACTGCAAATTAAATTATATGGAGGCGTTAACGTATGGCTGAAACAACAACATCTTACTTTAAACAGGTTCCCGAGATTCAGTACGAAGGAGCGGCTTCTACTAATCCGTACGCATTTAAGTATTATAACCCGCAGGAAAAAGTCGGCGGAAAATCAATGCAGGAGCAGCTCCGTTTTTCTGTTGCTTACTGGCATACGCTTACACAGGACGCGTCTGATCCATTCGGCGCAGGGACAGCGGAACGTCCGTGGGACCACCTGGAGGGTATGGACAAGGCGAAAGCAAGGGTAGAGGCAGCTTTTGAATTTATCGATAAGGTACAGGCACCTTTCTTTTGTTTTCATGATATCGATATTGCACCGGAAGGAAATACGCTGAAAGAAACAAATCAGAATCTTGATACTATCGTTTCAATGATAAAAGAGTACATGAAAACTTCGGATACAAAACTGCTTTGGAACACAGCGAACATGTTTACCCACCCTCGCTTTGTACACGGCGCAGCCACTTCCAGCAACGCAGATGTATACGCTTACGCGGCTGCTAAAGTTAAAAAGGGACTTGAAACAGGAAAAGAACTCGGCGCAGAAAACTATGTATTCTGGGGCGGACGTGAAGGCTACGAAACGCTGCTGAATACTGATATGAAGAGGGAATTCGATAATCTCGGCCGCTTCTACCATATGGCCGTGGATTACGCCAAAGAAATCGATTTTGATCCACAGTTTTTAATTGAGCCGAAACCGAAAGAGCCGACGACCCACCAGTATGATTTTGATGTGGCTACTGCAACCTCTTTCCTTTATCAGTACGGGCTGCAGGATCATTTCAAATTTAACATTGAAGCCAACCACGCAACGCTTGCCGGTCATACGTTCGAGCATGAACTGCGTACGGCAAGAATCAGCGGCATGCTCGGTTCGGTGGATGCGAATCAGGGCGATCCGCTTCTCGGATGGGACACGGATGAATTCCCGACGGATCTTTATTCGACAACCCTTGCGATGTACGAAATTCTTAAAAACGGCGGCCTCGGACGCGGCGGCTTAAACTTTGACGCAAAAATCCGCCGTGGATCGTTCAAGCCCGAAGACCTGTTTCATTCACACATTGCAGGAATGGACAGCTTTGCGATCGGCCTGAAAGTAGCTAATAAAATGATTGAAGATAAGTTCTTTGAGAATATTGTAGATGAGCGGTACTCTACTTTTAAGAGCGGCATCGGCGAGAAAATCACTCAGGGAACAACAAATTTTCATGAGCTTGAAAAGCATGCGCTGACGCTCGGCCATATCGACCAGGCTTCCGGTCAGCTGGAGAAAATTAAAGCAGGAATCAACCAGTATCTGCTTCGCGTGAACGAGCTGTAATAAATCAAAGGGGGCTTTCCAGCAGGAAGCCCTCTGTTCTTTTATATTCAACAGATCAAATTCATAGCATTGTATGTTTTTTAATTTTCGATTCGATAAAGGGGAGCCTTCGTTTTCAAAGGGATGCTTCTATTCACAAGCCAGTGGTTAGCGTATTTAGAGGATAATTTCCACCACAGGCGGACCCTTTTCGCGGGACTGGCCTGCTAACTGATTCTTCCTCAGCTGTGCTTCGTTAGAATGGATTTTCAGACTGCACTTAATCCCACTGGAGCCGCCGCCTTTTGTTTCGTATAAGCTGCGAACGCTTACAAAGACATTATAATCAGGAGGGAAGTTTATGAGTTATGTACTTGGAGTGGACTTAGGTACGAGTGCCGTGAAAGTTCTGCTCGTTGGAAAAGAAGAAAAAGCTGTGGCTGCGGAGGCAAGCAGAGAATATCCGCTTTATCATGATCACGCAGGCTGGAGTGAGCAGGATCCGGAAGACTGGGTTGAAGCGACACTGGAAGCCATTAAAGAAGTTTCTGCAAGCGTAAATGATAAAGCATCCATTGAAGGGATAAGCTTCGCCGGCCAGATGCACGGCCTCGTTCTTCTCGACAAAAATCAGAAACCGCTCCGTCGTGCCATGCTCTGGAACGACACACGGACGACGAAGCAGTGCCGGGAAATTGAAGACAAGGTAGGAATGAAAAAGCTGCTCTCCATTACGAAAAATCCGGCTCTTGAAGGCTTTACGCTTCCGAAACTGCTCTGGGTAAAACAGGAAGAGCCGAAAGTGTTCGACCAGGCGGAAGCATTTGTGCTGCCAAAAGACTACGTGCGGCTCCGGTTAACGGGAGATCTTGCGATGGAATACTCCGATGCAGCCGGAACTCTGCTTTTTGATATTTCGAAAAAGGCGTGGAGCAGCGATATATGTGAAGCAGTTGGACTTTCCCTTTCCCTCTGCCCGCCGCTGATGGCGTCCCACGAAGAGGCGGGAGTACTCAATGCAGATTCCCGGAAAGCGTCCGGCCTCGGAGAAGTACGTGTTTTTGCCGGCGGGGCGGATAATGCATGCGGCGCTGTAGGGACAGGCATCCTTGAAGAAGGGGTCGTTCTGAGCAGTACGGGAACCTCCGGCGTGGTGCTTGCCTATGAAGCAGATGCAGAAAAAGATTTTGAAGGAAAAGTCCATTATTTCAATCACGGAAAATCCGATGCCTATTACAGCATGGGAGTGACGCTTGCCGCGGGTCATAGTTTCAGCTGGTTCAAAGAGACGTTCGCTCCGGATCGTTCATTTGAAGAGCTTCTGAAGCTGGCTGAACAGTCGCCTCCGGGAGCAAACGGGCTGCTTTTCACCCCGTATATTTCGGGAGAGCGGACGCCTCATGCCGACGCGGATGTGCGGGGCAGCTTTATCGGGATGCATGCGTCACACACACTGGGTGATTTCACGAGAGCAGTGATTGAAGGAATAACATTTTCACTTCAGGAAACGATGAGCATGTTTAAAGATCAGGGGAAACAGATAAACAAAGTGATTGCAACCGGCGGGGGAGCGAAAAGTGATCTCTGGCTGCAGATTCAGTCCGACATTTACAATTCACCGGTCGTCAAGCTGAAAAGCGAACAGGGACCGGGTCTTGGTGCTGCGATGATTGCCGCGTACAGCCTTGGATGGTATCCTTCTCTGAAAGCAGCGGCCGATATCTTCGTTGAAGAAACAGATCGTTTTGAACCGGACGAAAAAAGAGCAGAAACCTACGAAAACTTATTTTCCCTCTATCAGCAGGTGTATAGTGCCACGAAAAACCTGAATGGTTCGCTGAAAAAATACAGATAAACCACCCTTCAAT
This sequence comes from Alkalicoccus halolimnae, assembly GCF_008014775.2. GTDB lineage: Bacteria > Bacillota > Bacilli > Bacillales > Salisediminibacteriaceae > Alkalicoccus > Alkalicoccus halolimnae. Next base: position 681,124 of record NZ_CP144914.1, read on the forward strand.
TTACATTCCGGCAAAACTCCCTTATTCTTAAAGTAATTAAGAAGAAAGGGAGTTTTTTGCATGGGTTTATTCAGCAGAGGAGATAATAAGGCAAAACATATTGAACAGGCGGAAGAGTTTTTATTTGATAGGGAAGAAGTTCTCAGCACGTACGGCCTCATGGTCGACTTCGCTGCTTTTACAAGTCACCGGATCCTTTTTGTGGACCGCTCGTTTATGACAAAGTCCAAATCGGTAGTGGTCAGTATTCCTTACTCCAAAATCGAAGAAATCGCTATTGAAAAAACGGGTTTCTTTGCCTTTTCCAATACGATCGAAATAGCGACAAAGTCTGATAAACACGCCCTCCAGTTTATGAAAGACACAGACGTCATGGAAGTTTACAGGGAGCTGTCAAAAAAGATCTGCAACTAGAATAAGGGAGGCGGCAGATAATGCGCAGGGTCGAAGTAGTCCCATATGATGAGAGCTGGCCTGAACTTTATGAACGGGAAGCGGCATATCTGCAGAGTATCCTCCAAGACTGTATCCAGGAGATTCATCACATCGGAAGCACCGCGGTACCTGGATTTTTCGCCAAACCCACTATCGATATTATGCTGGTCGCTGAAAGCCTGCATACACTCGATGCAAAAGAAGCCGTCATGATAGAAGCGGGCTATAAACCTCGTGGTGAAAATGGCATTAAGAACCGTCGTTTTTATACGAAGGATGTAGACGGGAAAAGAAAGTACCATTTACATTTCTTCGAAGAAGGGAGCCCGCATATTATCCGGCACATTGCCCTGCGTGAATATTTAAAAGCGCACCCGAACGCCCGTCGTTCCTACGGAGGTTTGAAAAGGTCGCTTGCATGGGAATACCCTTTTAATATGAAGGCTTATGTAGAAGGCAAACACGAATTTGTCAGAGAACTGGAGTGCCGCGCGATCCGCTGGTACAATCAAAATTCGAAATAGCTCATATTGAAAGGAATGTGATCATATGAAAGTATTTGTAGTAGGTGCAAACGGACAGATAGGGCAGCAGGTTGTGGAGAAACTGCATAAAAGCGAACAGCATGAGCCTGTAGCGATGGTACGAAAAGAAGAGCAGGCCCAGAAGTTCCGCAAAGACGGTGTAGAAGCGGTTGTTGCAGACTTGGAAGGCACAGTCGACGAGATTGCAGAAGCTGCCAAGGGATGCGATGCCGTCGTTTTCACAGCAGGTTCCGGAGGCAGTACCGGTCCTGATAAAACACTGCTTATCGATCTCGACGGCGCTGTGAAAACGGTGGAAGCTGCCGGGAAAGCCGGTATCGGCCGATTTATTCAAGTGAGTGCGATTCAGGCTCACAACCGTAAAAACTGGAGCGAAAAGATCCGCCACTATTTTGCGGCAAAACACTATGCGGACCGGGAATTGATGAAAAGCGGATTGAACTATACGATTATCCGTCCGGGCGGCCTGCTTAATGAACCGGGCACCGGCAAAGTAAAAGCAGCAGAAAACCTCGAGAGGGCTTCCATTCCGCGGGAAGACGTTGCTTCTACAATCGTGGCAGCGCTCGATGAAGAAAAAACGTACGAAAAAGGCTTCGACCTTATTTCAGGCGACATGACCCCGGAAGAAGCGCTGAAGCAGCTTTAAAAGATTCGAAGTCTGAATAAGTAGGAATATAGTGCACGGTTATGAAAGAATTTTAAAATAGAGACGGGTCATAAACCCCGTAAATGAGAAACGCTCCCCGCTATAAGAGGGGAGCGTTTCTTTATAAAGAGAGGGTTTAAAATATTTTTGTATTCCGTTAAAAAAAGCAAGGTTCGTATTTTATTCAAATTTACTCTTACGCACCATTCTCTGCGTAATCAGCCAGCTGTAAAGCAGTGTCACAACAGGCGAGAGCCATAGAAAAACGGCGGCCGGAAGATAATAGAGAACCGGAACCCCGAGGATGGTACTGCAGAGAATTGCGAGCAGGCTCCACGGGACCATTCCGGCAAATACTACGGTGGAATCAGCGAGCGTGCGGGCAAGCAGCCTTTTCTGAAAATGTTTCTCCCAGTGGGGAAGCAGGGCGCGTCCGGTTAAAAGAATAGGAAACGATTGATTCGGGGAAAGAAGCGAGACTCCGCCGGCTACACCGATCGTCTGGGCCGTGTTTTTCGTCAGCGACGTCGTGTTTGTGAAGACTCTTTCCAGAAACGGCTGCAGCATCCCTGTTTCCTCAATGATTTGACAGTAGGCTCCGACAATCAAAATGAAAATGACGAATGGGAGCATGTCGACAAGGCCGTTTAAGGACTCAACTCCCCAGAAGGCTCCCTGGATCCATTCCAGAGGACCGCTCCCGCGCAGAAGCAGAATGACTCCGGCAGCGGCAATCGCAGTGAGAAAGCTCGTTTTCATTTCCTTACCGAGAAAAATCATGACAAGAAGCAGTAAAGGCGGTATAAGAGAAATCGAAGCAGAACTCCAGCTGACAGCTTCTACGGCAGTTATTGCTCCGTTCCCATCCGCCGTCAGCAGGTCAATGAAAAAGAAAACTCCTGCCGTCGCGGAGACGGTGATCAGCATCGTTGGCGTAATCGTGCGCAGGTGTTCACGGATACTCAGCTCCGTTGAAAATGCAAGCAGCTGAAACGAGCTGGAAAGCGGAGAGGAGCGGTCCCCAACGAATGCGCCGGAAACAAGGGCCCCGGCAATAAGTACGTCCGGCATTCCAAGTGTAAGTCCTGCACTCATCAGCGGAATGCCGACAATACTCAGGGAACCGACGGCGGAACCAACAGTAAAAGACATAAGACCTGTGATCAGAAAAGCGAGTGTGAGAAAGTGTTCACGGGAGAGAAACGTCAGGAACAATGTATTTAAATCTTCAATCGTTCCGGCCATGCCCCATGTCGGCAGAAGAATTCCGATAAAAACGAGGAGCCAGGCGACGTTACGGTTGCGGTGGAGCCCTTTTTTGACTGCTTTATACAGGTCGTTCCAGGAAACCTGCTTTCGTTTCGTTATAATACCGAGTGTCAGCAGGCCGGGAATAATCGCCGCCGCGAGAGGGAAGCCACCGGCAATGGCGGACATCAGCGGCAGGAGCGTGGCGGCAAAGACAAGGATAACTTCTATGTAGGAAAAGGATCGGTTCATCTGGCATCACTCCGAAAATATTGTAGCACACAATATAAGGAGACGTCCTTTCCAGTTATATGATACAGTGATCCATATTGTAAGCGTTCCTCTTTAAATTGAAAGAACAATGCAGATAGAAAAAGCGCCGGAATTCAGCCGTACTTTTTCTGATGCTCTTTTTTCATTTTAAGATATTCTTCGTCTTCGCGGACTTTTATCCACTTCTCCTCGAAAATTCTTGCCGACTCTGCCTTTTCTTCGTTAATCTGCCGCTCCTTTATATTCCCTTCCTTGTCGTATTTCTTCCCTCCTTTATAATTGGCGTAGCGGCGTGAGCGTGTGTACCCCATCTGGATAAATTTCCGGGCCATATCCATTCCGACAAAATCGTTGTTCTGTTTATATTCTTCAAACATTGCGTAGATTTTTTCGGATGATTCCTTTGCGATGTCCGGGGTTTTGAATCTCCAGTGGGGCAGGATTTCACTCTTGTAGGGTTCCACCATAAGCACTCCCTGCTCACCGCGGCCGACCCGGTATTTTTCAGGCTGTTCGCGGAAATTTATATTCTTAAAATCTTCGTCGTAATTAAAAGCCATCCGGAAACGCTCCCTTCTTTTTTCAACCTATACCCCGCACGTAAGCAGCATCAAACTCATCAGCATCAAAGAAGCTGTAGGACCACAACTGATGAACTATCGTTTTACTCACGCAAGTATACAGGAGGGCTGCCTTCGCCTCCTGATGGACGCTTTCCGGAGGGGCCGGACTCAGCTAATTTCTTCCTCCCAAAGCTCGTAAGAAATGGATCTTCGTCTCGTCCTTCATCCTCCCGGAGTCGCCATCTACGGCTCCTGCAGCCGGCTTTCTGTAAATAGAAGAAGGGCTGGAAGCTCTTTTGACAGCAATCTCAGAAAGGTCTTCATACTAAAACGTCCTTATTTGAATACAGTACAACCTATTCTTGAAAAATAGTAATGATTGAAACAGAAGGCGGTGACTCCTGTGGGATCAGCGCCGTCTGAAAATCCATTCTGACGGAGTCAGAATTAGTTGAAGGGCAGCCCCACGGAAAGCGTCCGCCTGTGTGGAAATCATTCCTCTAATTTGAAAAGGAACATAAAGTAGTGTTTTATGAAATTGAGTCAATTGTATATTGATTTTCAATATCTGGTGGATTTATCCTGTGCAGTTCTAAGTAACTTCGAAGGGAGGGAAGCTGAAGGCTTTCTCGGCAGCATACGAAAAACAAACAAACGATCCAGCACAAAGAAAAAACGGTAGTTTGGAGAAGGAGATTTCTGCAATAATAGAAGAACAGATATGGAGAGAGGAAGTGGCGGCCATGCGCTCGAAAAGAGAAATCAGAGCGGATTTAATGAAACAAGGGTCCCCGTTTTTGAGGTGTCCTTACTGCTGCAATGCGCTGAATATAGAAGAAGATAAAAGACTTGTCTGCGATCAGGGTCATACGTTTGACCTTGCTAAACAAGGGCATGTGCATCTCACGAAAAAGCCTGCTTCCTCCAACTACAGCGGGGCACTTTTTACAGCCCGGGAGGAAGTTATAAGAGGAGGCATGTACGATCCGCTGCACGAGATACTGAGCGGTCTCGTTCCACACGAAGAGGCACGGGTACTGGACGCAGGATGCGGAGAAGGGTCCCATCTGTCGGCGGTCCATGAAAGAAAACGAATATTTGGAGCGGGCGCCGATCTTGCAAAAGCAGGCATTGAGCAGGCGGCAAAAAGGGAAGCGGAACTGCTCTGGTTTGTTGCCGATCTGGCTGAAGCTCCATTTCAGGATGAAAGCTTTGACGTTATTTTCAATATTTTTTCACCGGCCAATTATCAGGAGTTTCGAAGGCTCGTAAAAAAAGGCGGAAAGGTAATTAAGGTCATTCCGGGGACGGGGTACCTTCAGGAGATCCGCGAACTTACAGGAGAAGCAGCCTACGATAATAAAGAAGTCATCGAAGGTTTCACAGCACAATTTCCGGAAGCAGAAAGGCAGACAGCAGTCTATACGTTTGAACTTCCGGAAAAAATGCGGCGGCCATTGCTGCAAATGACGCCGTTGACTTGGAAATACGCTGGAGACGAAAAAATGAAAGAGTGGGAAGAGAAGCTGAGAAAAATTACCGTTGAAGTGGAAGTTTTAATCGGGGTAGTATAAGATCATTTTTTCGAAGGCTCTGTTAAAGCTCCGTGTTGTTATTGGATTGCCCGCGGCTCCTTTTTCTTCGCCTGCCGCGGAAAAAGCCTTCCGCTCTCCCTCCCTTGCGTCCGGGAGGATCTTCCTGCTTTCTTTTTCCGCAGGCGTCTTGAAAAATCGCCTTGGCACTGGTTTTTACCTTGGTATCTTCTTGATTCAACCAGGAGGCTTTCTGTATGGGAGAATTAAAACGAAGCGGAAACCGGCGGACGCCAGTGGAAGAAGGAGATTGAAAGATCCCGCAGGGCGTTAGCCTGAGGAAGTTGGAAATCTCCTCCACGGCAGGGCTGCCGGTTTGAAGCGAAGTTTTCTTATATATCAACAACAGAACAGAGCTTTTTCGAAAGGCTTTGGCCTCAGTCGAAAAAGCCCCGCTTCCTCTGAAGGAGCGGGGAAAGTGTTCTAATATGGAGGGCTTAAGAAAAACGTTCTGCCATTATTTAAGCAGCGAATCAATATCCTCACGAATCTTGTCCGGGGATGTATTTGGACCGTAGCGCTTTAAGACGTTTCCATCCTCATCGACGAGGAATTTTGTGAAGTTCCACTTGATCTCTGAGCCGATCGTACCAGATTTTTCCGATTTTAAATGCTTGTAAAGAGGATGGGCTTCCTTTCCGTTTACATTAATTTTTTTCATCAGAGGAAAGGTTACGCCGAAGTTTATTTCGCAGGTCGAGCTCATTTCTTCATCAGAGACAGGTTCCTGATTCATGAACTGATTGCTTGGGAAACCGAGAACTTTCACCCCGTGATCTTTGTAATCCTGATACAGGGATTCCAGACTTTTAAACTGGGGAGCGAGCCCGCACTTCGTAGCCGTATTCACGATTACGAGAATATTCCCTTTGTATTCGTTAAGAGAAACGGGCTTCCCTTCCGATTTTTCCACTTCAAAATCATGTACTGTAGTCAACATTAACGCCTCCTTCTGTGTATGTCCTTTTATTATAAGCAGATCGGAGATAGAAAATAAAAATATCAGCCTATTGGCAGAGGGAAAACTTCATGTTTAAATAAGAATAATTTCGATTAACTGAAGGAGGATCATCGATGATTTTATCAGACCAGGATATTCGTGCTTATTTAGAGGAGAATAAACTGCATATTTCCCCGCTCGAAAAACACCAGATTCAACCGGCTTCCGTGGATTTAACTCTCGGTACCGAGTTTCGCAGGATGAAAGAAGAAGGCGCCGCTATGCTTTCACTGGATAGGCCGGTAGAGGAAGAAACGTTTGATCAGGAAAAAATCGTGCTCCCTCCAAAATCCTTTCTGCTTGCAACAACAGAGCAGCATATTGAACTCCCCGATAACCTTTCTGCCTTTGTGGAGGGCAGAAGCAGCATCGGCAGAATGGGCTTATTTATTCAAAATGCAGGCTGGGTGGATCCCGGATTTAAAGGACAGATTACGCTTGAATTGTTTAATGCGAATCATCTTCCAATTGAAATTACATCCGGAAGAAGAATCTGCCAGCTTGTTTTCGCAGAAATGAAATCGTCAGCAGAAGAGCCTTATAACGGTAAGTATCAGCATCAAAAAGGAGCCGTCGGCACGAAAATTTACGAAGACGAGGAAATCTGACTTTGACACAGGGGACCTTACAGCATATAATCATTTATAAATCGTAATTATTACGATTTATAAATGATTATACGGAGGGTGACATGATGGAGAAAATTCCAGTTACAGTACTGAGTGGTTATTTAGGGGCCGGCAAAACGACGATGCTGAATCACCTGCTCGCGAACAGGGAAGGGATGCGCATTGCTGTGATAGTCAATGACATGAGCGAAATTAATGTCGACGCAGCACTCGTAGAGCAGGGAGGGTTTAAACGGACCGAGGAGAAGCTCGTGGAAATGTCGAATGGGTGCATCTGCTGTACACTCCGGGAAGATCTGCTTGTGGAAGTGAAAACCCTTATTGAGCAGGGGAATATTGATCATATCGTCATTGAGTCAACGGGTATCAGTGAGCCGGTTCCAGTCGCGCAGACCTTCTCCTATATTGACGAGGAAACAGGAATTGACCTGACAGAGCTCTGCTTTATAAACAATATGGTTACGGTCGTGGACGTCTATCGGTTCTGGGATGACTTCAAATCGGGAGAAACTCTCGTTGACCGTGCACAGGGCGCGGATGAGGCGGACGAGAGGGATATCGTCGATCTGCTTGTCGACCAGATCGAGTTTTGCAGCGTGCTCGTATTAAACAAAACAGACATGATAAAGGCAGAAGACCTCTTCGAAGTAGAGGACGTTTTAAGAAAGCTGCAGCCTTCTGCGGAAGTTCTGCGTACGAATTTTGGCAAAGTTGAACCGGCCCAGATATTAAACAAGACCCGCTTCGATTTTGAGGAAGCTAGCATGTCGGCCGGCTGGATAAAAGAACTTCAGGAAGCCGATCATACTCCGGAAACAGAAGAGTATAATATTTCAAGTTTTGTGTACCGGCGGCGCCGGCCGTTTCACCCGGAACGCCTGTTTGACTGGCTTCATCAGCTGCCGGAAGAAATCGTCCGCATGAAAGGAATCGTCTGGAGTGCTTCCCATAACGACTATGCCGTCTCGCTCTCCCAGGCAGGCCCTTCTGTTTATATTCATCCTGTCGCATACTGGGCAGCGGCACTGGCTGTGGAAGAACAGAATCTCTATTTGGAAGAAAACGAAGAACTGCGCGAAGACTGGGAAGAAGAAACCGGAGATCGAAAAAATGAATTTGTCGTGATCGGCATTCGTCTGGATAAGGACAAGCTCGAGAAGCAGCTTGATGCATGTCTTCTTACAGAGGAGGAGTATAACGGGGACTGGAGCCGGTTTTCCAATCCTTTTGAAGAAGAGGCAGGCTCCCCCGTCTAAAAAGATAAAATTTTCCGCATCAAAACAGCTTCTTTCCACAAAAATGGGAAAGAAGCTGTTTTGATTAACGCAGGTGAAAACACGATTACTATAAGCTCAATACATGATTTCGTAGAAAGTGAGTCCTCTTCCGAATCAGAGCAGCCTTGTATTTAAACAGTAGACTACCTTAAAAATAAAGTAGATAGATATGTTGAACTTAATAATTCGTTTCCTCTTCTGTAAACGACCGCTTTCGTTTCCATGGGGACGCTTTCCGGGCGGGCCGGCCTCAGCTAATCCCTTCCTCCCTTCTGTCGGGCGGGATGGATCTTCGGCTTATCCTTTAACCCATTATGGTTTCACGTTCTTCGACCAGTTTCTTTCTCTGCCAGGCTGTATCAATTTCCGGTGTGAATTTCTCAGGGTAGCGGATGTGCCAGCGCTGCTTGCGGATGATAAAGTCATATGGATCGTAGCGCAGCGCTTCATCGAGAAGCATAAGGGCTGCTCCTTCTGCTCCGCTGTGCAGAAGCTCCATCGCTTCTTTATACCGCTGCTGGGAGATCGAGCGGAATTCAGGTGCTACCGCTTCCTGATGGGAAGGGAGCGCTTCTGGAAATTCCCCGGCGAGCAGTTTTTCGAGAAGCTGGTAATGATCCGGATTGAGAATCGAAAACCCTTCCTGGGCCCAGCGGATAATTCCTTCCTTATCGAGAAAAATCACCGCCGGTACAGTCCGGAATTGAAATCTAATAGGCAGTGTTCTCGCCGCATCAATGACACACGTAAACGTACCGTTTTCTACAAATGGCTTAACTGCAGAAGCACCTTGAATGTCCACTGCCGCTGCAACGACATCTACTTCCTTGTTTTCCATGAACTGCTGCCACACGGGCAGCTGATCCCGGCATCGTCACCAGGAACCCCACACAAAGATGACCTGCGGCCGGTTGTGATCCTCATTAGGAATACTTCGATTTCCCCCGTAGATATCGGGAAGTGTCACGCTGTTCATTTTTTCATTAAGCATAGAATGCGCTCCTTTAGCTTTTACATGATAAAGTAAACGTAAACATAGGGTTTTCATTCAGCTTACCTAAAGTAAGGGAGGGAAGGAAATGCGTCAAGTGGACCATTTTTGGGAGGATGTTCATGATCGGCTTTTAAAAATGATTCAGTCAAAAGTATCAAATCGGGAAGACGCAAAAGATATTCTTCACAACGTCTACATTAAAATGCAGGAACGGATTGATCAGCTTCGCGATGAAGAAAAATTGGAGTCGTGGCTGTTTCAGCTTACCCGGAATACGATTATTGATTATTATCGGGTCCGCCGGCTTCATGCTCCTCTGGAAGAAGAGGAGCTTTTGGAAGAAACGGACGATCCGATGGAAAATTACAATCCGGAAGTGGCCGCAGCCCTGGCCCGCTACCTTACTCAGCTCCCGCCTGAATATGAAGAGGCGCTGCGCCTGTACGATATCGAAGGATGGAAACATAAGCAGATAGCGGAACATCTGGGGATCTCCATATCCGGTTCGAAAACAAGGGTGCAGAGAGGGAGGCAGAAATTAAAGAAGCTCCTGCTCGACTGCTGTGCCGTAAAACTTGATGCATATGGAAATGCCATTGATTACTATAAAAATCCTCCTAATATGCGACCATAAACGTCCTGCTTCGTCTACCGGAGTGAAGGGCGTTTTTTCCTGTCCTGAAAAAGATGATAAGAAAGGATGAGAGTAATGAATACAAAGCTTCCCATCGCAATTATAGGAGCAGGACCGATTGGGCTGGCGGCCGCGGCTCATGCCGTATCCAGAGGAGAACGGGTGACTGTAATAGAAGCAGGGACGACAGTAGGAGCGAACATCCGGGAATGGGAACACGTCCGCTTATTTTCCGGGTGGGAGTATAACATGGATAAAACTGCAGAAAGGCTGCTGGAGAAAACAGACTGGGTAAAGCCGGCGGGGGACATTCATCCGACCGGAGAAGATCTTTACCGGCAGTACTTGCTGCCCCTGTCACAGACTGATGAGCTGAGGGATTCTATTATGCTGGAAACGAAGCTTATTGCAGCTGGAAGATCCGGCGTGGATAAAGTGGGCGACGATCGGGAAGAAAGACCGTTCATGCTGCATATAAAGACTAAATCGGGAAGGAAAACGATTCTGGCAAAAGCCGTCATCGATTCCACAGGCACCTGGAATCAGCCGAATCCGATCGGCAGCGGAGGTATCGAAGCACCCGGAGAAGAGGAAGCATCCTTCTTTATTCAAAAGAATATCCCTGACATCCTGGGGAGGGAAAGGCGGAGATACATTGATAAAAAAACAGCTGTCATCGGAAACGGGCATTCAGCAATTCATGCCGTGCTGGCCCTGGCGGAACTTAAAAAGGAGCATTCCGCAACGGAAATCCACTGGTTTATCCGAGGCAGCGCTCCCCGTTACGGCGGTGGAAAAGCCGATGCCCTGCCTGAAAGAGGAGCGCTCGGCCTGGAAGTGAAAGCACTGGTGGAAAACGGGGATATCTGCCTTCATACAAATTTCCGTACCGAAGAGGTGGATTGTTCGGAAAACACCGTCTCGCTTGCAGCTGAAGACGGCAGAGTATTTGGAGAATTTCAGAATGTGGTCGCGAATACTGGAGCCAGGCCCGACTTTTCCATTACGAGAGAGCTTCGGACATCTACGGATGCAAAACTGGAAAGCGTACCGGCGCTCGCACCGCTGATCGATCCAAATATCCACAGCTGCGGCACGGTCCGGCCCCACGGAGAAAAAGAGCTGCGTCAGCCGGAGCGTAATTTTTATATCGTCGGAGCTAAAAGCTATGGACGGGCACCGACGTTTTTACTCGCTGTCGGATATGAGCAGGTCCGCTCGGTCATTGCTTACCTTACCGGTGATAAGGAAGGGGCGGAAAAAACCGGGCTGCATCTTCCGGAAACGGGTGTCTGCTCCTCCAGCAGCCTGCAGATTCCTCTGCAGACGTCCTGCTGCTGACTGACAGTGGCATATTCTGAAAGAAAGCACTTCCTATGGTATGAAAACAGAACCAGGGCATAATGCAATCCAATAAATAAAAAAGCCCCCTCTTCGTTTAAAAGGGCAGTGTGTAAACAAATATTTCTTTACAGGGTGAATTTTCCGGTCTTCTGTATTAACTATATAAATTGAACTTAATATTTATATAGATAGAAGGTATGACGAAGAAAGCGGTCTTCCCTATCGAAAGAAAGAAGGGTGTTATCTTTTTGAACGAAAGAGCGTTTTGGCCGGAATAACTGAAAAGGAGGACAGGCCGGTGCAGTGCTCATGGGGCGGCTCCGGGGCGAAGTTAGGTCGAGTCGAAGATCCATCCCGCCCGATCTTAGGGAGGAAGGGATTAGCTGAGGCCGGCCCTGCGCTCCCACGGAAACGAAATCAGCTGAGTCCGTCCCCTCGGGAAAGCGTCCGTCTGAAACGGAGGTCATTTACCTTATTCGTTTATTTTATAGATTGTCTTCTATTATGAAATTAATTTACGTAACAGGACTTTGTCTAAAGTATGGAGGCTTGTCCCATAACGATATGGGCACAGTTTCGCACGGACAAAAGCCAGTTAGCCAAATCCCAGTCTAACTGGCTTTTTTAACATCTTGCCCGGCTCCGCGCGTGCTTTCGAGGCTGTCTCGATATAACTTTTGAGACAGCCTCTTTTCACTGTACGGTCAAAGTCCGTTCAGCTGTATGGAATGAAAAAAAGCCTTCCGGCGCCCGGAAGCGCCGGAAGGCTCATGATTATTTGTTTTCGACGAGGGTCATTGTCGGGCCGAAGAATTCATAGGAAATCTGATTCGATGAAATACCGAGATCTTTCAGCATATCGTATACCGACTGCATAAACAGTTCCGGTCCGCATAAATAGTATTCCGCCTGCTCCTGTGGCAGGAAGGATGCCAGCGCTTCGGGGGTTAAGCGCCCCTTAAAGTCACCGGCGTCGATGTTCTCCGGCTCTTCGTAACAGACGATGTGGCGGATGTGGCTGTCTTCTTTTAACACATGAATTTCTTCTGCGAGTCCATGTACATTTTCGTTACGGACGGCCTGTACAAACGTAACCGGACGCTCCGGCTGACTTTCGCGGACGCGCTTATACATGCTGAGAAGCGGAGTGACACCGACTCCTCCGCTGATAAGAATAAGCGGTGAATGAGCTTCTTTTACGGTGAAATCTCCCGCCGGAGCACTGATGTAGATGCTGTCCTCTGCATTAACCTGATCATGAAGATAGTTGGAAACAATTCCTTCAGGATTATTTTCCCGCTTCACGCTGATGCGGTAATGATTTTTTCCTGGAGCATCGGATAAGGAATACTGGCGGATATGACGGTACTTTTCTCCCGGAATACTTGCTTCGATGCTGATATACTGTCCGGGCTGAAACAGAGGCAGAGGACCGCCGTCTGCCGGAGAAAAATAAAAGGAATAAATTTCATCACTTTCTCTTACTTTGCTGCTTACCTTCATTTCCCGGAATCCATCCCATCCGGCCTGCTCGTACATTTCTTTTTCCACCTGGATAAAGACATCAGCTATGATTCCGTATGCGGCCCCCCATGCTTCAATTACCGGGTCATCCGAGTTCAGTCCGAGCTCATCCTGCATGGCCTGCAGCAGATATTCACCCACGATAGGATAGTGCTCTTCTTTCACACCGATGCTGCGGTGTTTGTGAGCGATCTGCTTTACTACCGGCAGAATTGATTCCAGATTTTCAATATTTGAGGCTGCCTGATACAAGGAATATGCAAGCGCTTTCGGCTGATCGCCTGTTTCTTGATTTACATGGTTAAATAAATTAAGCAGTTCCGGGTGGTCGTTGAAAAGCTGCCTGTAAAAACGGGTGGTAACCTTTACACCGTGCTCTTCCAATACGGGAACCGTGGATGTGATGACAGTCATCTGCTCATTCGTTAACATGAATACCCCTCCTTTAGTCTTACTATATTGAATCATGTTGGAAATAATAAAGCAATATATAAAATGAATCTTTAACGGAATGTTCACATATTCAAATCTCAACAGAATCTCACTCTACTGTGCTAAAATAAAGAATAGAGAACGAGGGGGTCTTCAGATGCATTTAACACAATATACGGATTACTCGCTAAGAGTGCTCATGTATACAGCAGTAAAACAGGAAAAAGAGCTTTCACAGATCAGGGAGATATCCGAGGCTTACCTCATCTCCAAAAATCATCTGATGAAAGTCGTTTATCAGCTAGGCAAGCTTGGCTATATTGAGACAGTCCGCGGCAGAAACGGCGGTATCCGCCTTTTGAAACGACCGGAAGAAATTAATATTGGCAAGGTTGTCAGGGAGACGGAAGATAATTTTCATATCGTGGAGTGTTTTGACTCGGAACGAAATCAATGCCCTATCACGTCAGTATGTAAGCTTCAGTTTGCTCTCGGCGACGCCCTTCAGGCGTATTTAAAAGTACTTGATCAATACACGCTCGCTGATATAACTAAAAACAAGGAAGAACTGGCCGCACTTTTATAAACTGCGGCTTTTTTAAATAGCGTCGCATGAACATAATACAAACGAGAATTGAAAAACAACGCAGAGCTTAAACCAAGAACCGCATGCAGAAGCCTTGGGCCATGAGGCATGAAAATGGACTTTTACAGGAATGGAACTTCTCTTCTATACAGATTGAATCAATGATGTTCAAGAATGAGGTTTCTTTATTATAAGACGGTTTTTTTTACCGTGAGCTGCAGTGGACATGGGGCGACTCCGGCCCGCCCGGAAAGCGTCCCCATGGAAACGAAAGCACACGTTCACCGATTTTCTACTTTATTTTCAAGGTAGCCTTATTTTTAAAGCAGACTTAGAATTAAGTGAATAAATGGTCTTATTTAAAAGGAAAATTGAAATGGAAGACGGCGACTCTGCCGGGATCAGCGCAGTCTGAAAATCCATTCTGACGAAGCTTTGCGGAGGAAGAATTAGTTGAAGACAAGCCCCGCAGAAAGCGTCCGTCTGAAATGAAAATCACTTACAATTATCGGATATTTTATAACAAAAAGTAATTAGGAAATTAGCTCATATTATGAAATTTATTCAGCTCGAAAAGAGAGGAGGACAGGGAATTTGTTTGAAACAGTACAGTCGGATACGTTTGTATTATTATCAGCTCTTATATTGATAAGCGGTGTCTTTGCAGCTAAATTTTCAAACCGGATCGGCCTTCCTTCCCTCGTCCTGTTTATCCTCGTAGGAATGGCACTGGGCAGCGACGGACTGGGGATTATCCCTTTTGACAGTCCCGAATTTGCGCAGGTCGTCGGGATATTTGCCCTCGTTATCATCCTTTTTGAAGGTGGTCTGCAGACGAAATTCTCCACGGTTCGTTCCGTGGCTCTTCCGGCCGTTTCCCTTGCCACCTTTGGAGTACTGATAACTTCCGCTGTCGTAGGTTTTACAGCCTTTCTTATTTTTGATATTACCCTTCTGCAGGCATTCCTGCTCGGCGCCATTGTCGGCTCCACGGATGCTGCCGCAGTATTTGCGGCTTTAAAAGAAAGGAATATCAAAGCGAAGATGGGAGCGACGCTGGAGGCGGAATCAGGCACGAACGATCCAATGGCCGTGTTTTTGACGATCAGCTTTATCGAGCTGATTGTCGTACCGGAAACATCACTTCTGGGACTTGTACCTTCCTTTTTCTGGCAGATGGGTATTGGACTTTTGATGGGCTATGGGATCGGGAAACTGGCATCTCTTTCCATTAACAGAATTAATCTTGAATCGAGTGGCCTGTACCCGATATTTTCGGTGGCATTTGCGCTTCTTACGTATGGAGCAGCCTCTTCTATTGGAGCAAGCGGGTTCCTTGCTGTTTATGCGGCGGCGCTGGTGATCGGAAATACAGAACTTACGTATCGTTACTCTATCTTTCAGTTTAACGAAGGTTTTGCCTGGATGTCGCAGATACTTATGTTCATTCTTCTCGGACTGCTCGTCTTCCCGGCGGAACTTTTCCAGTGGGAGGTAATCGGAGGCGGACTGCTGCTTTCTGTTGTTCTTATATTAGTGGCGAGACCGGCTGCCGTCTTTTTGACAACGATGGGAATGGGCTACCGGTGGAATGAGAAATTGTTTATTTCCTGGGCCGGTCTGCGTGGAGCGGTGCCGATTATCCTGGCAACCTTCCCGATCGTGGCCGGTGTTGAGGGCAGTATCTTTTTCTTTAATGTTGTCTTCTTTATCGTCCTCACGTCAGCACTTGTGCAGGGGACGTCTATTTCCTGGGTGGCGAAAAAACTTGATCTGACCGGGCCGAGGAAAAATACGCCGCACCACTCCATTGAACTGATTTCGATGGGGAAGGCAAACGCAGAAATGGTCCAGTTTAATGTTGATAACGACGCAGCGATCGCAGGGAAAAAACTTAAGGATATTTCATTCCCGCAGAAAGCAAATATCAGCGCGATCGTAAGGGAAGAAAAACTGATTACTCCATATGGGGAAACGGAAATCAGGGCAGGGGACTTCCTCTATATCCTCGTCTCCACCAAACACGAAAAAGAATTGAAAAAAGTTCTTGAAGCGAAACGGTACCCGTTCACTTCTTCAGGTCCGGCTGAATAATCAGCCGGGCTTATTTTACTTTTGAGCGATGCTTAATATATACTCAACGCGAAGACAACTTCTAAGGAGGATGCATAATGAGCGGACAACGAGGGATGGTTTTAGTTCACACCGGAAATGGAAAAGGGAAAACAACTTCCGCATTGGGAATCGCACTGCGAAGTGTCGGACGGGGGATGAGTGTACATATACTTCAGTTTATTAAATCCCCGGAGCGGACGTACGGAGAGGAACTGGCTTTAAAAAAACTCGGTGTGGAAATGAAGCAGCTCGGCATCGGCTTTACATGGACAAAGACGCCGGAAGAACACCGCAGAGCACTCGAAAAGGGGTGGCCGCAGGCAAAAGAAGCACTGCTGAGCGGGAAATATGACGTTGTGATCTGGGATGAACTGAACAATGCTTTGGCAATAGATAAGTTCCCGGTAGACGATGTTCTGCCTATCGCCGACGTGATTGAAACGATCCGCAAAAAGCCGGAGCACGTGCATCTCATTATAACCGGGCGCGGCGCGAAGCAGGAAATTAAAGACGAAGCGGACCTCGTTTCCGTTATCGATGTCGAAAAGCATTACTACGATGAAGGAATACCAGCTATCAAAGGTATTGAATTTTAATGAAGGCGCTGCCTGTAATGATTCAGGGAACGCATTCTGATGCTGGGAAAAGTATGACAGCGGCTGCTTTATGCCGGATTTTTGCGGAAGACGGCTGGAAAACGGCTCCCTTTAAATCGCAGAATATGGCACTGAATTCCTACATCACAAAAGATGGGAAAGAGATTGGCAGAGCGCAGGGGGTGCAGGCAGAAGCGGCGGGAATCGAAGCAACGACGGACATGAACCCTATATTAATAAAACCGTCGGCAGAAGCGAGCGCACAGATTGTCGTTCACGGCAGGCCGCTGCGGACGATGCAGGCCGGTGAATACCGGCAGGATTACTACGAAACCGGCCTGAAGGTGATTGAGCAGGCCTACAGAAACCTGGAAAACAATTACGAAAGAATCGTCATTGAAGGGGCGGGAAGCCCGGCAGAGATCAACTTAAATGACCGCGAACTCGTAAATATGAAAGTCGCGGAAATAGCGGACTCCCCGGTTATTCTCGTGAGTGACATCGACCGCGGCGGCGTTTTCGCGAGCATCGTCGGGACGCTGCAGCTTTTAACAGAGCAGGAGCGCCGGCGCGTCGCGGGGATTATTATCAACAAGTTCCGGGGAGACATTTCCCTTCTCGAACCGGGAATGGACTGGCTGGAAAGCTACACGGGAAAGCCGGTGTTCGGAGTGCTTCCGTATATAGAAGACCTGGCGCTGGAAGAGGAGGACTCGCTCGGGTTATCAAAGTATGAGTCAGCCGGGAGCGGAGAGGAAATTGATATTGCTGTCATTTCCTATCCGCGTATTTCCAATTATACCGATGTGGACCCTCTCGTCCATGAACCGGACTGCCGCGTACGTTTCGTGCGCAGCGCATCCGATCTGGGCGAACCGGATCTGATCATTCTCCCAGGAAGCAAATCAACGACGGCTGATCTGACTTATCTCAGGGAAAAAGGGTTTCCGGATAAGCTGCAAAAACTCCAGAATAAAACTAGAATTGTTGGAATCTGCGGAGGCTTTCAGATGCTTGGCCACACGATAGCGGATCCTGAAGGGGTGGAATCTACGGAACGGGAGACGTCGGGTTTAAGCTTTTTTCCTACGATGTACACCCAGCTTTCCCGTGAAAAAGTAACCGTTCACGCCGCCGGAAAACTGCATCTTGACGGAAAGAGCATCGACGTAAAAGGATACGAAATTCATATGGGACTGACGGAGCATCAGGAAAACCCCTGGATAGAAAAAGCAGACGGCACTTTTGACGGCATACGGAATGGACATACAGCCGGAAGCTATTTCCACGGCTTGTTTCATAACGATGAATGGAGACATGCTTATTTGAACGGGATACGAAAAGAAAAAAATCTTCCGTCTATAGAGCGTCCGCAGTTCGGTACTATACGGGAGAACTCATTTCAAAAACTGGCAGCAGCATTCCGGGAGCATATTGATATGGAGAAATTAGAAGCAGCGATGCTGCATCACCGAGAGGAGCTTTGCGATGAGTAAGTGGAGAAAGGCAGCAGAAGAGGTGCCGTCCGTCCGAAAAGAGGAAATGGAAAAGATGACGGCCTATATGGACACGCTGACGAAGCCGCAGGGGAGCCTCGGACGTCTCGAAGAACTGGCCGTTAAGCTTGCAGGCATACAGGGGAAGCCGGACGTTTCTCGGCCGGCAGTACTTGTTTTCGCAGGAGATCACGGAGTGACAGCGGAAGGGGTTTCCCTTTATGGAAAAGAAGTAACGCAGCTCATGGTACATAATTTCGTGCAGGGAGGAGCGGCGATCAACGTCCTTGCCGAAGAAATTGGAGCGTCCGTAACCGTGACGGATGTCGGGGTGGCCGGGGATACGCTTTTCGGATCTGTGGATGCGAAAGTGAAGCAGGGGACGGGAAACATTGCCAGGGAGGCTGCTATGACTACCGGCGAAGCATCTCTGGCGATAGACGCAGGTATCGAAGCTTCTGAGAGAGCGATAGCCCAGGGTGCGAATCTGATTATTCCAGGTGAAATGGGAATAGGCAACACGACAGCAACCAGTGCGCTGCTTGCGGCATGGACCGGGGCTTCTCCGGAAGAAGTAACAGGCAGCGGCACCGGTGTGACAGGGGAACAGCTGCAGTTGAAACAGGAAGTGATCGGTATGGCACTGGAGCGGGCTTCCTGGGAATCGACGCTGGAAGCTTTCGCAGAGATCGGAGGACTGGAGATTGCAGCAATGAGCGGAGCGATGATAGAAGCGGCGAAGAACCGGACCCCGGTCCTGATAGACGGCTTTATCGCTTCAATAGCAGCAATGGGAGCGGTCCGTCTTGCTCCTTTCACAGCCGATTATTTCATTTTCGGCCATCTTTCAGCTGAAGCGGGGCATAAACTGGCTCTTGAGACCCTTAAAGCTGAGCCGCTTTTGGAACTGAAGATGAGGCTCGGAGAAGGCACGGGAGCAGCGGCTGCTTATCCGCTCGTTTCCATGGCAGCAGCGATTGCCGACAGAATGGCCACGTTTGCCGATCTCGGTATAAAACAATAATGTGAGAAGTCCTTTCCTTTAACGGACGCCTGTACTATAATGGAAACAACAAGAAAGCGTAACACTCGTCAGCAAACAGGTGTCGGCCAAGCCGATGAAAAGGGAAACCGGTGAAAGACCGGTACGGACCCGCCACTGTAAGCGAGGAGGCGAATCTTTATAGTCCACTGTGCCTGAAACGGCCCGGGAAGGAGAGATTCGCTGATGATCCGCAAGTCAGGAGACCTGCCTGTTTGTTTTTTAAACACCTTCGGGAACAAAAGGATGTTTAAAGTGCAGACGCAGGAACCCCGGATGGACACTTGCCGCCGGGCGCCTCCCTATGCATTTTAACAGAGCGCGATCCTTTTCGAGGGGTGGCGTTTTTTTGTGTGCACATAAATTTGGAAGGGGAGAAAAAACATGAAAAAATATCAGGGGCTTATCGTCCTTTCAACGGCTGTCATGCTTACAGCCTGTGGAAGCGGAGAAAATGAAGCAGGGAATAATAACGCTAACGAGGAAGCGGCTGAAAATGCCGGTGCAGAGAAAACGAACGAAAATGAGGAAGCTGCTGCTGAAGAAAATAATGAAGAGAACGCAGGGAGCACCGACAGCGACGATAACAGCGGAGAAAATGCCGAAGCGTCCGGAGAGTTTCCTGTGACGATCACCGATCATGCCGGCGAAGAAGTGACTATCGAAGAAGAGCCGGAATCAATCATTACGTTGCAGCCAAGCGACACGGAGACTTTGTTTGAACTTGGTGCGGGTGACCGGCTTGTCGGAGTATCCGAATACTGCAATTATCCGGAGGAAGCATTGGAAATTGAAAATGTGGGCGCCCAGGATATGGATGCAGAACGCATTCTCTCTCTTAATCCGGATCTGATATTCGTCAGCGGTTATCATCACAGCAGCCACGCGGATATTCTTGACCAGTACCGCGAAGCAGGAATAAATGTGGTCGTCGTTGAAGGTCCCGAATCGTTTGAAGCTACATACGAAACGATTGAAATGCTCGGAGAAGCGACAGGAACGACGGAAGAAGCCGAAGCAACAGTTACAGAAATGAAAGAAGGCATGACAGCATTAGCAGAGCAGTCAGAATCGATAGAAGAAGAGGACCGGAAAAAAGTCTGGGTGGAAGTAGCTCCGTCTCCGGACATTTTTACAACAGGTCAGGGAACTTTTATGAATGAAATGCTGGAAACAATCAACGCCGAAAATGCCGCGGCCGACTTTGAAGGCTGGGCAAGTGTCACCGAAGAAGAAATTGTTACGCTTGAACCTGATACGATCGTCACGACATACGGCTATTACGTCGATGATCCTACCGCAGAAATTACGGAGCGTGACGGCTGGGATTCCGTACCTGCGGTCGAAAATGAAGATATTTATAATGTTGACAGCGATACCGTAACCCGCTCCGGACCGAGACTGGTTGAAGGGGCGGAAGAACTTGCCGAAGCGGTTTATCCGGATGTTTTCGAATAAAACCTGGCTTTATTATGCGGGAAGTCTCCTGCTTCTTCTCGGGGCCGTCACGTTTGGGCTCTTTTACTCCAGTGTGACAGTGCCGGTTTCTCAGATAATGCAGATTCTGTATGCAAAAACATTCGGCCTTGAGCTTCCGGCAGAGCTTCCTGCCAACCAGGCTGCGATTATCTGGGATATTCGGCTCCCGCGCGTGCTTCTTGCTTTATTTGTAGGAGCATCGCTTGCACTTGCAGGCGCCGCCTTTCAGGGTCTGCTGCGAAATCCGCTTGCCGATCCTTATACGATCGGAGTTTCTTCAGGGGCGGCACTCGGAGCTGTTTTTGTTATCTTCTTTCAATTTACGATTGCAGGACTGGGAGGTTTTACTCTTCCAGTTGTTGCGATCCTATCCGGCTTCCTGACATTGATGGTTGTTTTCGGACTCGTCCGCTTAAGCAGCCGCAGTATGGCTATCGAAACGATTATTCTTGCAGGCATTATTACAAGCGCCTTTATCGGCTCGATTGTTTCACTTATTATTTCCCTTGGAGATCAGAACGAGATGACCCAGATTATCTACTGGCTCTACGGAAGCGTCGGCATGCGGGGTTGGAGCTTTGTGCAGCTGATCATTCCGTTTACGATCGCCGGAGTTCTTCTTCTGCTGACCCGTTACCGGGAACTGAACGCTCTCGCACTCGGGGAGGAAGCCGCCGGCCATATCGGAGTGAACGTTAAGCGCGGCAAAATCTTCATTTTGGGAGGTGCCTCCCTTTTAACCGGGGCAGCGGTAGCTGTTTCGGGGACAATCGGCTTTGTGGGCCTGGTAATTCCTCACCTCGTCCGGCTGATAACGGGACCCGACCACCGGCATGTCCTGCCTTTATCCATGATCGTAGGAGGAGCTTTTCTCATATCGGCGGACATTCTGGCGAGAAGCATCATCGCTCCGCAAGAACTGCCGATCGGCGTCATTACCGCGCTGATAGGTGCTCCTATATTTGCGCTGCTGCTGATTCGAAATCGGATAGGAAAGGGGAAAGCTATATGATAACAATTGAAAATATAACTGGTGGATACAGCAAAAAACCAGTGATCGACCAGGTTTCCCTCGAAGTGGATACGGGTGAATTTTTTGGGCTTCTCGGTCCGAATGGAAGTGGAAAGACGACACTGTTCAAGCTGATGAGCGGCGGACTGCCAGTAATGGACGGCACCGTGTTTTTAAACGGGAAATCCGTCCTGCACATGTCCCAGCTCGAACGGGCGCGTCATATAGCGGTTCTTTCCCAGGAAACGAACGTTTCCTTTGATTTCACAGTAGAAGAGATCGTCCGGCTCGGCCGCTATGCTTTTCAGAAAGGACTGTTTAAAACCCTCAGTGGTCGGGATAAAGAGCTGATCGATGAGGTCATGGAAATTACTTCAATCACCTGTTATCGGCATCAGCCTTTCCACATGCTGAGCGGCGGGGAAAAGCAGCGCGTTCTCCTTGCTAAAGCACTCGTCCAGGAGCCGGAAGTGCTGCTTTTGGATGAGCCGACGAACCATCTTGATATTAAACATACATTCGATCTGCTTGACGTTCTGAAAAGGTGGCAGGAAGAACGCAAACTGACCATATTTGCGATTCTCCATGATTTAAATATAGCTGCCCTCTACTGTGACCGCGTAGGCATTCTTCACGAAGGCAGGCTCACGAACGTCGGTTCTGTGGATGTTTTAAGGAAGCGGAGCGAGCTGGCAGAAATTTACGGAGTCGAAACGTGGACGCAGCCTCACCCGACTCTCGCAAGGCCGCAGCTGCTTATGAATCCGCATAAAAAGAAGCAGGAGCCGCTTTCGCTGCTCGAGGACTATTCATTGGAGCAGACAGAGGACGCGATAAGACTCTCTTTTCCGCAGCAGCTTCGGACAATCTCCAACGGTGTGGCAGGAGAAGGTATTCAATGGATGAAGCACTTTGTCAATTTCCACGTTGACAAACAATACGACAGCCGTACACCGAAAGAAGACGCGGAGCAGTGGCTCTTAAAACGGGGGCTGCCGGTAGAACAGTCGATCGGAATGATGACCGCCGTCCACCTGGAAAATGCCGTTATGAAAGAAGAGATTATTCACGGCAGTGCGATGCTTGTTCTCGTCACTGCAGGAACAGGAAACGCCGTGGATATAACGTGCCGGAGCACGGAAACGGCGGGAGAAAAAATCGGAACGATCAACACCTTCGTTTTTGCAGATGCCCATTTGACAGACGGAGCTCTCGTGAATGCATGCATGTCAGCGACTGAAGCAAAAGTAAAAGCGCTCCACGATGAAATGATCCGGGATCCAGTAAGCGGAACGATGGCAACGAGCACTTCCACGGACAGTCTTGTCATTGGTGTCACCCAGCAGGGAACGCGGACCCCTTACGCAGGTTCCGGTACTGCGGTCGGGAGCGGAATCGGCCAGCTCGTTTACGAAGCAACGAAAGAAGCGCTGCAGATGGACCGCAGCTGGAAGGAAGCCCGCCCGTGATCTTTTATACGACGGGCTTTTTGCTCGTTTCCGCCGTCCTTGTCGATTTAGCAGTTGGAGACCCCCGCAGAATCCCACACCCGGTGGTGATGATGGGGAAGTGTACTGCACGGCTCACAGCCCGCTGGAATGTGGGCTCGGAACGGGAAAAAAAGCTGCGGGGCACATTACTCGTTTTCTGTATCGTCGGTAGTGTATGGGCGGCCTCGGCCACCCTTCTCGCTGTCCTGGCTTTTATACATCCGCTCCTGGCAGCGGCGGCAGGCGTATGGCTGACGTCAACAACTATAGCGGTGAAAGGCTTGAAAGAGGCAGCAGAAGCGGTCCGAAAACCGCTTGAGGAAAAGAATCTTTCCGGCGCCCGGAACTCGCTTTCGATGATCGTCGGCCGTGATACAGAAAAATTGGAGGAATCAGAAGTAGTCCGGGGCACAGTGGAAACGGTAGCCGAAAACACGGTGGATGGAGTGACGGCCCCGCTGTTTTGGGCACTGATCGGGGGCGCACCGCTTGCTCTTGCTTACCGGGCTGTGAACACGCTCGATTCCATGGTCGGATATAAAAATGAGGAATTTTCGTCATTTGGCTGGGCGGGGGCCCGTCTTGATGATCTGGCAAGCTGGCTTCCGGCAAGGTTGACTGCTGCGGCGATGCTGGCAGGCGCCTTTTTTGTTCCCCATTCCCAAAAAAGGACTGGACTCCGTGTACTTCTCCGGGATGCCGGAAAGCACCCAAGTCCGAACAGCGGGTGGACAGAAGCTTTAACGGCAGGTCTGCTCGGAGTGAAACTCGGTGGAATTAACTATTACAAAGGAATACGGTCCGAACGCGCAGAAATGGGGGAAGGGACGCGACCTCTTAAAGCAGATGATATTTCCCGCTCGGTTCAATATTTATACGCTGCTGCTATCATATTCACTTTACTTTGCGCTGCCGCAGCAATAACTACCGGCTGGCAGATACCATTCGCTGGAAGATAAAAGAGCTTATAAAAACTCAGCATCTGATAATATCAGCTGCTTTTATTGAGAAAAATTTACTCCTGCCCCCTCCGTGGAGATCTTCTTCTTCCACTGACCTTCGTCGGTTTCCGCTTCGTTTTTCTTCACGGAAAGAGAAGTTCTTCTGTTTTTTATTTCGTAAAACCGGTGCCAAGGCGAACAACACGGAGCTTGAACAGAGTCACTCATGCAAAAGCCTTGCGCCATGCGGCATGAAAATGGACTTCTACAGGAATGGAACTTCATCTATACAGGTAGGGTCAAAGTTGTTCAAACGGGAGTCATCTTTATTAGAAGACAGATGCTGCTCTGTCTTTTTACCGTAAGCTGTAGTGGACATGGGGCGACTCCGGCCCGCCCGGAAAGCGTCCCCATGGAAACGAAAGCTGCGATTAAACAAAACATAAACTGAAAAATAAAGTTGACCTTATGTAAAACAGCTTCAAAAGAAAGCAAAGCAGCAGCGTAAAAAAAGCCGATAATGGTACAAAGGAGGATTTTGAATGAAATGGCCGGATCATGGCGGACAGCCTCATCTGCTGCAGAAGCAGCTACATATGAAAACGGACGAACTGCTTGATTTCAGCGCCAATATTAACCCCCTCGGACCGCCGGAATGGCTGGAAGAAAAAGCAGCGTCCGCGCTGAAGCGAATGCACCTCTACCCGGACCCGGACTATCCCGAAGCAGTCCACGCCATTGCAGCGGCGGAAGGAGTGGAGAGAGAAAACGTTCTTTTGACTAACGGAGGCGCAGAGGCTATTTTTCTGGCTTCCCGCCTGATAAGCGGAAAAAAGGCCGTCATTATCGAACCGGCTTTCAACGAATACAGCCGCGCCTGTTTTCATTACGCGACGGAAGTAGAAAGGTTTTTTTATAAAGAAGATTTCACTTTCCCGATAGAAGAAGTGATCAAGGCAGTTCCAAATGCTTCAGCGGTATTTATCTGCCGGCCGCATAACCCTTCCGGGACGGTCATGCCGGAAACGGAAGTGCACAGGCTGGCGGAAGAAGCATCCAAACATCATACCTACCTTTTCATCGACGAAGCCTTTATTGATTTTCTTCCGGAAGAAAAGCTGACATCGTTCATTGCTGATTATCGATTTGTCGTGCTTCTCCGTTCTTTTACAAAAATCTTTGCCGTCCCCGGACTGCGCTGCGGGTGTGTCATCGCCGATGCGGAAGTAATCGCAGAATTGAAAGGATATCAGCTTCCATGGAGCGTCAACGCTGTAAGTGAAGCCGTGATTCCTCCGATGATGGAAGATGAGGCATTCATCGATCAAACGATCACCTGGCTGAGAAATGAGCTTCGCTGGATCGACGGGCAGCTTTCGGAAAAAAGGTGGTATCGAAGCGGTTCCCGGGTGAACTTTTATCTGCTTGCAGACAAAACGATGGGAGATCAGGAACCGCTCCTCCGCTGGCTGATGAAAAAAGGAATCGCTGTCCGGCATACCTACAGTTTCAGCGGGGTGGATGGAAGAGCGGTACGTACTGCTGTAAGAAGCCGGAAAGAAAACGAAAAACTTGTCGAAGCTCTGAAAAGCTGGGAAGATTTATGATGATTACTTTTATATCTGGAGGAGCACGATCCGGGAAGAGCAGTTTTGCTGAAAAGCAGGTGCTTGCAAAAAGCAGCGCCCCTATTTTTGCAGCGACCGGAAGACGCAGCGATCAGGAAATGGCAGAGCGTATTGATCGTCATCAGCAGGACCGCCCTAATTCTTTCATAACGAAAGAGCCGGGGTTTCACGTGAAAAAAGTTTTTCAGGAAACGGATCACCATGGTGTGATACTCGTGGACTGCCTCACTGTCTGGCTGGGCGAGGCGTTATTTCGACAGCAGATGACCGTGGAAAAGGTGGAAAGCGAAGTGCGTGGGTGGCTCGATATTATAAAAACAAAGAATCTCGACGTCACCTTCGTCTCAAATGATATTAACGAAGGGGGACTTCCTCCCGGGACGGAAAACTACGTCCGCACCCTCGAGGAGGTACATAGAACAATTATTAAACAGGCGGATACGGTCGTGCAGGTTCGTGCCGGAATCCCGTTTGTCTGGAAAGGAGGGCTGTAAATGAAAAACGCGTCAGCCGGTTTCCTTCTGTCGATGCAGTTTCTGACAAGAATCCCTGTGCCGGTGGAAGTTCCCTGGAATGCGCAGACAAGCCGCTGGGCGCTTAGGGCTTATCCTCTTATCGGGCTTCTTATTGGCCTTATCCCAGTCCTTTTCGTATGGATGGAGGTCTCTTTCTCTCCGCTCGTTCAGGCGATGATGATCGTGACTTTTTTTGTGTGGATCAGCGGCGGGCTGCACCTTGACGGCTGGATGGACGTCTTTGATGCAGCAGGTTCCAATGCTCCTTTGGACAAAAAATGGGAGATTATGAAAGATCCCCACGTAGGCAGTTTCGGAATTGCAGCACTTTTATTTCTGCTCGGCTGGAAAGTAGTGCTCGTTCACGAACTGCTCGTGCAGGAGGCTTCTCCGCTGATTTTCATGATTTATCCTGCTCTGGCGCGCTGGAAAGCAGCTGTTCTGCTAACCGTTGTGCCCGCCGCGAAGCCGTCAGGTCTGGCGCATACATGGCAGAAGCATATTACCGGAAAGGATGCCTTTTTAGCCGGGGTGCCTTTTGCAGCTGCTTTTATTTTTTCGGGCTCCTTTCTGTTTATATGGGCGGCTTTCGGAGCCGGAATATTCCTCGTGCTTTATCGATTATGGATCTTAAAACATTTTAAGGGCATCAACGGAGACCTCGCAGGAGCTTCGATTGAAGGAGGAGAATTATGGACACTGTTCATTCTTTGGATCTTTATCTCGTCCGGCATGGTATAACGAAAGCAAACCAGGAAAAGCGTTATGTCGGCTGGACCGATGTCTCTCTTGCAGAAGAGGCACCAGCTCAGCTGGAAGATCTCCGCCGGCTGACAGAGGATTCCGACTGGGAGCATATCGCTGCAAGTGACCTGAAGCGGTGCAGGGAGACGGCGGATATAATCGTGCCTGATCGTTCCTATAAAACAGAGGCACGGCTGCGGGAAATGGATTTTGGGAGCTGGGAAATGAAAACCTATAATCAGCTCCAGAACGATCCCCGCTATAGAAAATGGATTGGAAACGTGGAGAAGGAATCTCCGGAAAATGGGGAAACGATCCAGGCTTTCCGGGAACGGGTTGATGGCTGGCTCACCGATTTTCTAAGTACGTATCCGAAAGGGCGGGTGCTCGTTATTACACACGGAGGGGTTATCAGACAGCTTCTTTTGTCAATGCGGGCGGTCGAAACGTTCTGGGAAAGAGCTATACCGCACGGAAAAGCGATGCTGCTCCGACTGGAGTTTAGAGAGGAGAGCTGGACATGCATGTCGTTATCGGTGGTGCCTTCGCCGGAAAAAGAGACTATGTAAACCGCCTGTACCCGGAAGCGGAATGGATCCCGCCCGGGACGAATTATACACCTGAAAGGGTGGAAACCGTAATTTTCGGGATAGAAAACTGGCTGCAACAAGGCCGTACGAGCCAGGATTTCTGGAAGTGGCTGCATCTGCTGCAGGCAGCGGACGTCGTTCTGATTATAGAAGAGATGGGACAGGGAATTGTACCGGCAGATGCAGGGGAACGGCACGTCCGGGATGAAAACGGCTGGCTTTCCCAGCGCGCCGTAAGAGAAGCAGCGACAGTGGATTATTTGTGGCACGGGCTCGTAAAGCGCTGGAAAGGATAAAATATTGAAAACCATCTGTACTCTTTTCCGTTTTTCCGTGTACAATTTACTGGAGAGACGAAGGAGGAAATTTATATGCTGGCATATGCTGCACTCGTATTAATTATCTGGCTCATTCTGTTCGCATTGCTGAGGGCTACCGTATTTATTACTAAACGTACATGGAAACAGGATCTGAGACTTACATTTTTTCAGGCAGTTCTGTTAACGATTCTCCTGCTTATAATGGTTCAATTTACGTAACCAT
Source organism: Alkalicoccus halolimnae (assembly GCF_008014775.2). Lineage (GTDB taxonomy): Bacteria > Bacillota > Bacilli > Bacillales > Salisediminibacteriaceae > Alkalicoccus > Alkalicoccus halolimnae. The sequence goes on from NZ_CP144914.1 coordinate 709,040, forward strand.
TGGTGTCAGCAGGGCTTCTCCCTTCATGTTGATGAAAAGGCATGTTAATATGAAAACACTATATGAATATAGAAGGAGGTTTTCAGAAGTGGCAGAAAAAATGAATGTCGAAAGTTTCAACCTTGATCATACAAAGGTGGAAGCTCCTTACGTACGGCTTGCTGGAAAAGTGGAAGGATCAAAGGATACGATTTACAAATATGATCTGCGGATCTGTCAGCCTAACGAAGAGCATATGGACATGCCTAGCCTGCATTCCCTCGAGCATATGATGGCGGAATTCAGCCGTAACCACCATGACCACATTGTCGATGTATCCCCGATGGGATGCCAGACCGGTTTTTATTTAAGTCTCATTAACGATGACAATTATGATGAGGTACTCGAGCTTGTTGAGCAGACGCTGCGCGATGTTCTGGAAGCAACAGAAGTTCCTGCCTGCAATGAAGTGCAGTGTGGATGGGCTGCTTCGCATTCCCTCGACGGAGCGAAAGAAATTGCTTCAGCGATGCTTGCGAGAAGAAGCGATTGGACAAACGTATTTAAAGAAGTGTAGCAGGGCTCCCGGTGATGGTCGATCACCGGGTTTTTATATTTTAAGGGCAAAATGAAAACAAAAAGGAAACAAGGAAAGAGGAGAGGGTAGATCATGAAAACAGCTGTATTTGCACACAGGGGATATTCCAGTAAATATCCTGAAAATACGATGCTGGCTTTTCGTAAAGCAGTAGAAGCCGGAGCTGAAGGAATCGAATTGGATATTCAATTAACTCAGGACAGGGAGCTGGCCGTCATTCACGACAGTACTCTGGATCGGACAACAGACGGAAGCGGCCTTGTCCGGGAAAAAACGTTAAAGGAACTCAACAGGTATTCCGCAGGCAGCTTGGTGAATCCACTGTACCGGGAAGAAAAAGTTCCCTCATTGGAAGAAGTGCTGCGCTGGGCTCAGAAAAAAGAACTGACCTTGAATATTGAGCTGAAGCATGACCCGGAAGACAGGGAAATTATCGCAGAAGAACTGCTGCGGCTGCTGCAGGTTCTTCCTCAAAAAAACTCCACGATCGTCTCATCCTTTGACCATGAAGCCCTTGCGTATATAAAAGAATCAGAGGAGCATATCGTAACCGCGGCCCTATCTTTAGGATTATTAATCGACACTGCCGCCTATCTGAAAAAGTACAATATAGAAGGATTTCATTACTATTATCCAATGCTTTCATCAAAAGATGTGAAGAAGCTGCTTCACCATGGGGTGAAAATGCGGCCTTTTACAGTTAACGATGCGGAAAGTTTAAAAGAATGCTACCAATCAGGATGTACTGCTGTCATCACAGACGATCCGCACAGAGCATTAATACTGCGAAATCGATAAATTCTTCGGAAAGCGTCCCCATGGAAACGAAAGCGTACGTTGATCGCTTATCTCTTTTATTTTCAAGGCAGCCATAAATAAAGCGCTGGTAAAGTTCGTTAAGAAAAGGTAACTAAAACAGCGTGAAATCAGTATCTGATTCTGTGAAAAAAGCAGCAAAATTTTAAGTGTTTTCAGCTTAATTCCCCTTGTATTAGGGAATATTACCTTAGCAGTGGAGTGAAACAGGGAGGCGGACGGAATGACAGCTAAGAAAAACATCCTTGCAGGCGCAGCCGTAAGCATTATCTGGCTTTTTTCAGCAGAAATAACGATAGTAGAAATTGCGTTTACGCTTTCTTTTTTAGTATTGATTCCGCTGCTGTTACATATCGCAGTCCCTGGCAATCCTGATCTGCAGGCGGAACGATGGCTGGCATGGCTATCCCAAAGGTCTCTGCCAGCTGGAATTTTTGGAGTTGCATCGGTAACATTTGATTCTCTCGTCCTGTCTGTTTTATGTGCCATTGTATGGATGATTTTTACGATGGCTGTTGCAGCATGCGGAGCCGTACGTTTATACAAAATTGGTATCTTTCCTGCGGAGGAAACGATAATTAATATAGGTCTTTTATTTGCCGGAGTGGGAGGGATGTGGCTGCTGCTTTCGGAGGCAGGTATCCATCGCCTTCTTCCATACGATGAAGTGACGATGTCTCTGACAGCGGTTCACTATCATTATTCTGCTGTGGTCGTCCCCATATTAACAGGAGCATTCGGGCGCCTTCTTGTATCCGTGAATACATTCCCGGGAAAACCGTACCAGGTTTTGGCTGCAGGTACTGCCTTTGGTTCCCCGCTGATTGCACTCGGTGTTATTCAGGGGCCGCCGATGGAAGTCGTCTATGTGGCTGTGTATGCGTCACTCTTATACTGGCTCAGTGCATGGTGGCTGTTTACGATGCCAAAAATGACGTGGCGGGTACGAGCATGTATCGTGACTTCTTCTTTATCCCTTATGATATCGATGGGGGTCACTACGCTATATGTTATCGGCATAGCACTGGATACGACAATTATTTCTGCAGGGATGATGTTTTACTGGCACGGAGGAGTGAATGCTGTTGGTTTTTCCCTGTTTGGGGTACTTGGCTGGTATCTGCTCGGCTCTCTGCCTAAAAGGGCAGGGACAGATAAAGGAGCCGAAGCACTCTCCGGCAGGGCAGCTCAATCAGAAAGGAGGGAAAGAAGTGAATAAACGCATTATAGTCGGAATTTCGGGTTCAACCGGTCCAATTTATGGAATCCGCCTGCTGGAAGCTTTAAAAAATACGCCGGTGGAAACTCACGTCATAATCAGCGAATGGGCTGAAAAAACAATACAAATTGAAACAGACTACACAACTGCCGAAGTGAGAGCGCTTGCTGATTTCGTCCATCCACCGAAAAATCAGGCGGCTAAAATATCAAGCGGTTCTTTTCAGACAGATGCCATGGTGATCGTGCCGTGCAGTATGAAAACACTCAGTTCTGTCGCCCACGGTTTTGCGGATAACCTCATATCCAGGGCAGCTGACGTAATATTGAAAGAAAAGCGCCAGCTGATTATGGTACCGAGAGAAACGCCGCTTCACGACATTCATCTTGAAAACATGCTGAAACTATCCAGGATGGGCGTTGTTATGATGCCTCCGATGCCGGCTTTTTACAATAAACCGGAGACGATCGATGACATCGTCAACCATACCGTTTCAAGACTGCTTGACCAACTGGGTATTGATAACGACCTTGTCGGAAGGTGGCTTCAGTAATATGTGAACAAAGTCTGCTGAATGAGGAGGATAATCAGGGACTTTTATGTAATAATGGAAAGAGAAAGGCAGTGTCCATCAATTGCTTCTTTGACTTATCAGCGGAAGCAGATAACCGGAATTTGTCTGAAGTCCGGCAGAAGTATATATTAATTTTGAAAGGGTGGTATGGATGAGTGTACAGGATACGCAGAATTTAATTACAGAAATGATGCAGCGTCTGGAGGAAGATGAGAACTTTATTACAGAAGAAAGCGGGGAAGCAAGAAAACGATTTTTTGAATCCGGGACAGAAATCCTCACTACAACGGATAAAATTGTTAAAAGTTACATACGAGTTCCAAGGGACAGCAGAGAAATCGAAAGAATACCGGCCTACCGGGTACAGCATAATAACATTGCCGGATTTTATAAAGGCGGTATTCGATTCAGCGAGGTTGTTAATGAAGAGGAAGTAGAAAACCTGGCTATTTTAATGACATTGAAAAATGCGCTTCATGACCTTCCTTATGGGGGCGCAAAAGGGGGAGTCGTGGTTCATCCAAACCATTACTCCGACCGGGAACTGAACATGATCGCCAAAAAGTACGTGCAGCGGTTTTCACCGGATCTCGGCCCCACTCACGATATTCCTGCTCCGGACATGGGTACGAATGCCCAGACTATGGACTGGATGGTCGGGGAATACAAAACGATCAACCCCGGAGAGAATTACATGGGAGCCTTCACCGGAAAAAGTGTTGATAATGGCGGTGCGAAAGGGAGACGGGAGGCTACCGGAAGAGGAGTTTATCACAGCTATAAATGGCTCGTACACGAATGGGCAAAATCGGTAACAAACGAAAATAACGTGGCAGATGGGGTTTACCGCAAGCAGTGGCGCACGCTCCGCGAACTGGTGGAAAAAGAAGAAAACGGAGAGCCGATCACGGTGGCGGTTCAGGGTTTTGGTAACGTCGGCAGCGTTGCAGCAGAAATGGCTTATAAATGTAAGGATCTCACACACCGTATTACAGCAGTGAGCGATCATCAGGTTACGCTTCGTAATCTTCAGGGACTGGATATACCGACGCTGATTGAATACCAGTTAAAACACCGCGAACTCCCTGCTAAACAGGAACTGCTGAATGAGCTTGGGGTGGAAGCGGAAATTCTCGGCCGGGATGCACTCGTCACGCAGGAAGTTGATGTAATGATCTTTGCAGCCATTGAAGATCAGATTGTTGGTAGTAATAAAGATAAAGTATCTGCAAAAGTAATGGTGGAAGGTGCCAATGCCCCTATCGATCAGGAAGCAGACCGTTACCTGCATGAACAGGGTAAAGTGGTCATCCCGGATATTCTGGCGAACGCCGGTGGTGTTATGGTTTCCTATATTGAGTGGAAGCAGGATCGGATTACAGAATTGTACAGTGAAGAAGAAGTCCTGGGGGATATGCTCAAACATATGGAACAAAGCTGTGAAAAAGTTTTTGTTTCTTATTTTACCGAAGGATTATCAAGTATCCGGAATACGTGCTACATGCATTCGTTAAAAAGATTATTCAAGCTTCTCTATCGCCACGGAAAATTATTTTAAGTTTTTAACCCGGAAGGCTGCTGCTTTCCGGGCTTTTTTAATGTTATTGATTGTGCGGAGAGTCCTCATCGGGCTGCAGGAATTCTACTTTATTCCCGTCGGGATCACTTGTCCAGCACTGTTCATTTTTGCCGATGCCCCGTTTAGGTTGAACGTCAAGCGTCCATCCATTGGAAGTCAGGTGATCGGCCGTTTTCTGCACGCTGTCAACGAGCAGGCAGATATGATGAGGGCCAATTTCTTCAGGTTCAGGCTTGTGACTGGTGGAACCTCCGTAAAACAATTCAATATACTGTTTCGGAGCTATTTTTACGTATTCTATCCATGGCTCCCCGTTTTCCTTAGCGGCACTGAATGCATGCTCCAGACCAAGAACACCGCAGTAGAATTGAAGCGATTTCTCCATGTTTTTTACTGTGAAAGCTGCATGGGCAAGACCTTTAATCATAAACGCATACCTCCTTATCGAATGTGTCCCTCATTATATCGTTCTGCTCGTTTTAGATACAGCCCCAATTCTCGAATTTCGGCCTTCTTCAGAAAGCGCTGTTAAAACATTCTGTTGTTGATAAATACAGAAAACTCCGCTTCGGCCTGCCGTGGAGGAGATTTCCAGCTTCCTGATATGAACGAAACTGTCAAGAGAAGAACTCCCTTTGCCATTGGTATTACATTTTGCCCGACTTAAAGAACCAAAGCCTTTCGGCTTCTTTTTCAAGTTTTCGTGTTCTTTCGGATCGCTTGAATTCCTCCTCTTTTCTTTCGGCGTGCCCGTAAAGGTAAGCACACGGCACGAAGGCAAAAATAGTGGCGACGGTTCGCACTCTGATATCCGTGGGTTCTCACATGGTCTCTTTCCGGATTAAGGACGTTTCCACTAACTCGGGACGTGCGTTCATCCGGTGAAGCCGGACTAGCACAGAGGAAGCACGTGGATGTTCCTTACCGGTCTTTCCCCTTTGCCTTCGAGCCCTGGGCTCATCTATCGGGTGTATTTCCGAGAAGAAACGCATTACATTTGGTCACTGGCGGGTGGCAACGGGTCGATTTCTCGAGAGATCGCCCAGATGAAACCAAGGAGTTCCCGAGCGACGGCAGTAACGGCTTTGTGACTTTCTTTTCCTTTGGAGAGCAAGCGGTAAAATTTTTTATGAAGCCGGTTTTGCGCTTTCCAGGAGATCAACTGCACTGCGGGAGAACTGCCAACTTGTCGCTTTTTCAAGTCTCCCTTGACCGCCGGGGAATAGCGGTAACTCCACCCTGCCTCCACCAACAAACGACGTATATGCCGATTGCCGGTTTTCGTAATGCCTCCCTGATTCCGCCGTTCTCCGCTCGAGTATTCGGAGGGGACGAGGCCAGCGTATGCCATCAATTGTCCGGGAGTGCGGAACCGATGAAAGGACCCAATTTCTGCGACAATTCCGATGGCTGTAATGAGTGCCACCCCTTTGAGGCATTGAAGTGCCTGAATCATGGAGGCGTGCACACCTTGGATCGACTGGGTATAGATTTCGTCTTCCAGCCGTTGCACGCGTAGTTCCATTTCCTTGAGCTGATGGTAATATTCCCGGAAAACGACCCGCAGGGTATCCTGAGAGAACTTCAGTGTATCTAACCACTCTCTGTATTTTTTCGTTTGGCGCTTTACGCCTTGCGGCGGTCGAAGCTCGTGGCGCAGGAGAAACTTGCTCAACCTTTGACGGGCCCGAAGTTCATCTTCTTTTGCATCTTCCCGGCAACGCACCAGATCGCGCAGTGCTTCATCTGCTTCCGTCGGCACGTAAATCGAGGTTAACTCTCCGGCACGATACAGCTGTGCGAGCCGAAGCGCATCCCGACGATCTGTTTTCACCCGCTCACCCGGTCGTTGGGGAATGAGAGAGGGGGCGATAATGTCACAAGAGATACCGAGAGAGAGTAGCAGCCGATACAATGGATAGCCCGTAGGACCGGCTTCATAACAGACACGCAGACGATCCGATGGACCGAGTTTACGCATCAACTTTCGAACATTTTCTACCGTATGCGGGATGGTGCCCCAAAAGCGAGGAGCATCTCGACCTGCATCGGCGATCGCAACAGCAATCGTGTTCTTGGAGACGTCCAGACCAACAAATTTTGTGGTATCATTCATGATAAGCTGGCTCCTTTCGTAATGTAGCTCTGATGGGATAAGAGGTTCTTACAGATCTCTATACCCGATTAACCTACGTATTTACGGATAGGGTGCCAGTTTCGTTCATGATAACTCGGGCTTACGCCCTGCGGGATCTTCCAATCTCCTTCTTCCACTGGCGTCCGCCGGTTTCCGCTTCGTTGTAATTTTCCACTACAGAAAGCCTGCTGGTTGAATCAAGAAGGTGCCAAGGCGATTTTTCAAGACGCCTGCGGAAAAAGAAAGCAGGAAGATCCTCCCGGACGACAGGCCCTCCAATAACAACAGGGAGCTTTAACAGAGCCTATCTTTAACAAAGGCACTCATACAAAATCCTTGTACCATGAGGCATGAAAATGTCCTTCTATAGGAATGGAGCTTTCCCTTTATACAGCAGGAATGAATAATTGTCAAACGGAATCTTCGTTATTAGAAGGCAGCTGCTGTACTGTCTTTTTTACCGTAATCTGTAGTGGAGATGGGGCGGCTCCCGGGCGATGAAGGACGAGTCCCACTCCGCCTGACGAAAGGGAGGACGGAATCAGCTGAGGCCGGCCCGCCCGGAGAGTCCCGATAGAAGCGGAGGCGCACGCTTATCGCTTATCTACTTTATTTTCAAGGCAGCCTTTAAGAAAGAAATATTGTTTTCAAATTGAATGATGAGGGTAAACTGCATAATGTAAGGTAAAAAGAAAGGTGTGGCATTCATGCGGAAAATACGAAAGCTGATTTTTATAGGACAGATGATCGTCATGGCGTGGCAGCTGATAAAAAAGTTTTTGAAAAAATAAATAGCTTTATTCTAAACAAGGAGAGTAGATAAAATGAGTAAAATTGCATGTGTAATGACAAATATGTTTGAAGATTCGGAGTACACTTCTCCATTGGAGGCCTTTAAAAAGGATGGTCATAAAGTAACCGTTATTGGAGACGAAAAAGGAAAAGAAATAACGGGTAAAAACGGAGAAGCAAAAGCGGAGACTGACCTGGGAATTGCCGATGCCAGCCCGGAGGATTATGATGCTTTATTTATTCCGGGAGGTTTTTCTCCGGACATGCTGCGTGCTGATGAAAGGTTTGTAGAGTTTTCGAAGCATTTCATGCTGAAGGAGAAGCCGGTTTTCGCTATCTGTCACGGGCCTCAGCTTTTAATTACCGCAGATGTTCTCCGCGGCCGTAAACTGACAGGGTTTAAGTCTATTTTAATGGATCTGCGCCATGCAGGAGCCAACGTTTATGATGAAGAAGTAGTGGTCTGTGATAATCTTGTTACGAGCAGAACTCCCCACGATCTGGAAGCATTTAACCGGGAAAGCCTGGCTCAGTTAAATTAAAGGCCTGGAAATTCATAATTAAAAAAGACCACTCATCAAGCAGCCCCGCCGGAATACTCTTTTCCGATGGGGCTGCTTTTACAGCGGACGGGTTTAACAGAGACACTCATGCGCCGCACTATCATGGATGAAAACGACCCTCTACAGGAAAGGGATTTACTCTTTATACAGGCGGAAGGATGTTCAATAAGGTGGATCTTTATTGGAAGGAAGCTCCTGCTCTGCCTTTATAACTGTATATACGCTGCAGGGGACATGGGTCGACTCCCGGGGCGATAAAGGACGATTACCACTCCGCCCGACCCGGCCAAAGGGAGTACGGAAGTAGCTGAGTCCGGCCCTGAGCCGGAATTTATCGCTTATCTACTGTATTTTCAAGGCAGCTGAAAAAAGGAGGAGACAGACTATGAAAGCAGACATTGTATGGATTCATGCCTATGTTCTTCCTATGACAGGGAAGTATGGAGATTTAACAGCGGATGGGGCAGTGGCTGTTAAAGGAGAATATATCGTAAAAACAGGGCCGACAGACGAAGTAATGAGAGAAGTGCAGGCAGAAGAAGTCGTTGATGCTTCCGGAATGCTGCTTATGCCGGGGCTGATCGATGCCCATATTCATACGAGCTGTGCGATCGCGCGTGGCACGGCACAGGACATGGATCACTGGATGCAGAAGGGCCTCTGGCCGTGGATGCAGCATATGACGCTGGAGGATGCCCGGGCAGGGTCTGAATTAAATATTATTGAAGGAGTAAAAGCGGGAACGACGACATTCGGCGACTACAATGCTGATATGGATCAGCTGCTCAGCCGCTATGCTTCCATCGGAGTGAGGGTTGCTGCTGCGGAAATGGTAAACGAAATTCCAAAAAATATCGGAGATCTGCCTGTCGAAGATATGTACCCTTTTGATTCTTCCATAGGAGAGAAAAAGCTTCAGGCCAACATCAAGCTTTATGAAAAATGGCACGGAGCGGAAGACGGGCGTATATCTGTTATGTTCGGGCCGCAGGGGCCTGACATGTTGAGCCTCGATTTACTTAGACAGACGAAAAGAGAAGCAGAACGTTTCAATACGAAAATTCATATGCACGTCTGTCAGGGGGACAGAGAAATATTTCAGCTTGAAAAACGTTACGGAAAACGTTCTATTCCCTTTTTGGAAGAAGAGAACTTTTTAAATGAACGGCTGGTTGCAGTACATTTGACGGAAGCGACACAGCAGGAGACAAAAAAGACCGCCGAAAGCGGGGCTGCCATGATAAACTGCTCAGGAAGCATCGGTATTATTGACGGAATTGTACCGCCTCTGGAAATGTTTACACAATGCGGAGGCAGGGCAGCTTTAGGATCGGATCAAGTCCCCGGCAATAACAGCAGCAACATGTTTAATGAAATGAAATTCGCTGCGATCCTTAATAAAGTAAAAGCGAAGGACCCGAAAGTTTTTCCGGCTATAAAAGCGCTGCGCATGGCGACGATTGATGCAGCTGCCGTCCTCGGTCTGGATCAGAAAATCGGCTCGCTGGAAGCCGGCAAAAAAGCAGATATGCTTGTTATAGATACGCGGAAACCTGCCTTAACTCCGGTTCTAATGCACCCTGTGGAAAATATTATTGCCAACCTTGTATACGCAGCCAGAGGGGAAGAAGTCCGCGATGTTCTGGTAGATGGAAAATACATTATGAAAAATAGAGAACTGCTGAATGTACGCGAAGAAAACACAGTTCAGGAAGTGCAGCAGCGGGCAGAAAAGCTTGCTGAAAGAATAAGGACATAAAAAGAGGAGCTGTTCCACGGAAATGATGGAACAGCTCCTTTATCTTTACGCTTTTTCCCAGGTTGCATTCAATTCTACATTTGCTGCTTCCAGAGTAGTATAAACAGGGCAGCGGGCATCCGTTTTTTCCTTAAGTTCCTGAATCCGCTCATCTGTTTCGTCTGTAGTGACTTTGGCATTGATGTCCACTTTCTGGAAATAAGGTCTTACATCAGCTGTACCCATTAATCCTCGTGGATCAAGTTCGCCGTGAATATCGAAAGAGATGCTTTTCAGGTCGAAATCCATCTCTTTTGCGACCATATTCGCGATCACGTTCTCACACCCTGCAAGAGAAGCGAGCATATTACCCAGTGGGTCCGGTCCTTTGTTGGTGCCTCCCATATTTTCAGGTTCATCAATAGTAATCGAGTGTCCATTTGCGTTCAGGTCAGCTGTCATATTTTCCGTACTGCCCTGTACACGGAACGTCATTTTATTATCCATAGTATCTTCCTCCTTAGATGTTTCTCTCCCCTGCTATTACCTTTCTTAGCGTTTATTAAACTGTCAAAGGCTTATAAAAAATCTTATTAAGACTTTTCGCCGGTCAAACCAGAGAAATGATTATTTATTCAGGGGCGACTTCTCCTCTTTTTTTCTATGCCAAACGCGGGGATTTATATCTGAAGCTGATTCGGCAGAAATGCCGCCTTTCATTTCAATAACACGGGCACCTTGAGTTTTCTCCGGCCTTCCCCTAAAATGTAGTACGTTCGTTAATTTTTCAGAAGAAAGTTGGAATGAAAGTGTGGGAGACACTGAACGTTATAGGAACAATAGCTTTCGCTTTGAGCGGGGTCAACGTCGCTCTGGAGGAGCGATATGACTTAATGGGTGTTTATATACTCGGGTTCATAACTGCTTTTGGAGGAGGAGCTGTAAGGAATCTGCTTATAGGTGTGCCGGTATCGGAGCTTTGGGAGCAGGGGGCACTGTTTACAGTTGCTTTTCTCGTGATGACCTTTGCTTTCGTTTTTCCGAGGATGGTTCGTTGGACGCTGCTGAGAAGAGGAATTTTCTTTGATTCTATCGGTCTCGGCGCTTTCTCCGTACAGGGAGCACTTTATGCGCAGTCAATGGGACTGCCGTTAAGTGCAGCGATAGCAGCGGCTGCTCTCACAGGTACGGGAGGCGGCATGATCAGAGATGTTCTCGCGGGCCGCAAACCGCTGTTTCTGCAGAAGGAAATTTACATTGCCTGGACCGTTATTCCCGGTGTTGTAGTAGGGCTGGGGTGGCTTACATCTCCCCTGGAACTGCTTCTCGTAGTAGCAGCCGTTGTTACGTTAAGACTATGTTCCGTTTATTACGGCTGGTCTCTTCCGAGCAGACTGCCGGAAAGAAGTATATAAACGGTCATTCAGACATAAAAAAGAGCTCCGACCCAATGGGGAGGAGCTCTTTTTATAAACCTTATTACAGCGCCATGCCGTCCGGCGCGTTTGTTACAACAACAACGACTTTGCCCTGGTCGAGCTTTTCTTCCAGTTCATTAGCCATGTCTTTAGAAAAGCCGACTTCTTCAAATTTAGCACGAAGCTCGTCGCCTTTTTTGCGGAAAATGTTTTTAGCAGATGTGCCGAAATTCATATCGTCCGCACCGACAGTATTTGCATCAGCATTGTCTGCGACGCGCTCTGTACGGTCATCATCGTGGGTTAAAATATAAATATCATCTTCGCTGACACCTTTTTCCTTGATTCCCGTAACAGCGTCTACTACTTCCTGATCATTATAAAACTCTTTGTACAATGGTTGCATATTGAGTCATTCCTCCAGTTCAGATTTAAAAAAATCCAGGCTCACAGCTGTGAGCCTCTCACTCTCATATTTACCATTCTGGGCCATTATTCAAACCTCTTTTTTAAAAATAGGTCTTTTAAAGTCCAGTGTTGATAAATGTGGAAGACTCCGCTGCTGCTCTGCCTTGGAGGAGATTTCCAGCTTAACCGGACCTGCGACCTGCGCCGATGAGGTATGTCTTAACAGTTATGCTTCAGGGCAGCGTGTCGATTAATTTTTCTGCTGCTCTTCGGTACAAATTGCTCTGGTGGATAAAGCTGAGAATGAGGAGCACCTGTTTTACATAAGGATCGTTTATGTGTGCTTCCAGCTCATGTTCGAGCCGGTCTGCCTGATCTTTCATCCGGGTTTTTGTAGCTTCGGTGTTCTGCTCCGCAATAGAAATATAATCTCTGTAAAGGGTGCGCACCGATTCGAGATTTTCAGGATCGGTTAAATCAGCCTGGTCAAGCGTTTGTTTAATATCCTTCAGGGAGAGAGCACCCTTCATTTCGTAGATTAAACTGATAACCATCACATGGTCTTTCGTATAGCGTTTATTTTTACTGGGAAATAAAAGGCCGCTTTTCGCATAGTTGTTGATCATTGTTTTCGTCATGATTTTTTCTTTTTCTTCTCTTTTTAATTCTTTAAATGTCAGTTCAAAAAGCTGGATGACCTGATCCATATATAAATCGAGATCGGGGAGCTGCTCTACCTGTACGTGCCGGTCCAGCTTCAAGTCTTTCAGCGTATCATCAAGTGCCATGGGTATCACCTCCTGTACCCAGTATACCTTTTCACATCCGCCCTGTTAATGCCGGCTTCCTGGAAACATTGAGTTCTATTGCCGGAATAGGTAAACAGGAAACCGAAGAGTATAAACTGGAATAATATTTCTCTGTGTGATATCATGTAGTTATTATAACTACGTAACAAAGTATCGAAGGAGGGCGTATGAGTACCCATACATTCACTAAAAAAGAGGAAGTAGCTAATTCCGTTACACATGGAATCGGAATCCTGATAAGCATTGCTGCTATGATCATTTTGATCGCAGAAGCTTCGGCATTCGGAAGTACGGTTCACATCGTCAGTTTTTCCTTATTCGGAGGTTCTATGCTGCTGCTCTATACGTCCTCAACGCTCCTTCACGCACTGCCGGCAGGAAAGGTAAAGGACATTTTTGAAATCATGGATCACGCGTCCATTTATTTCTTTATAGCAGGCTCCTATACGCCGTTTTTATTTATAGCTGTTCAGGGATGGCTCGGATGGACATTATTCGGAGTAGTCTGGGGAGGCGCGGTCCTTGGTACGATATTAAAATGCTTTTTCGTGAAGAAGTACATGTTTATTTCCACGCTCGGTTACATCGTTCTCGGGTGGCAGATGGTATTTGCATGGGGGGCGATTACGGAAGCGCTGCCCCCTGCAGGGTTAACCTACCTTATAGCCGGAGGTATTTTCTATACCGTTGGTGCAGTTTTTTACATGTGGAGAGGGTTCATCTACCACCATGCGGTCTGGCATCTCTTTGTACTTGCTGGGACGGTCGCTCATATTATTTCTGTATTTACACTGCTTCATATCTAAACGTCCGCTTATTCCATTACAGACGGCGTCCAGGAGGATCTTCCTGCTTTCTTTTTCCGCAGGCGTCTCTGCCCTGGCACTGGTTTCTACCTTGGTACTTTCTTGATTCCACCAGCGGGCTTTCTGTACTGGTAAATCACAACGAAGCGAAGTTTTCTGTATGTATCAACAACAGATTTGGCTCTTACGAACTTTTGAAGGAAATAAACTATATCTGACAAAAAACTAATTTACCCCTTGAAACTTCTTCCGTTTAAGCCAGGCCCACCAGCTTTTAAAGTAAAGTTATCTTCTGTCATCGTAAGCCGGAAAGCCAAGTCCCCCTTTTTCACGTAAGAGCCACAGATTTTAACAGAGACCCTCATGCAGGATTGCTGCACCATGAGGCATGAAAATGGCCTTCTATAGAAAGGGAATTTATCCTCTATACAGACGGAAGGAGGTCAGAAGGGGGCTTGTTTATTTAGAAGGCAGCTCCTGCTCTGTCTTTTTACCGTAAGCTGGAGGGCACATGGGGCGACTCCGGGGCGATGAAGGACGGGCCGAAGATACATCCCTCCCGACCGCAGGGAAGAAGGGATTAGCTGAGGCCGGCCCGCCCGGAAAGCGTCCCCATGGAAACGAAAGCGCACGTTCATTGCTTAAATACTTTATTTTCAAGGCAGCTTTTTTTATAGGAAAAACCTGTATGTAGTAAGCTTGTTTTCGCAGAAAAGTCTTTCTTTTTGTTCAAATGCTGGAGCTGAAGAAGGTAACACCGGAAAGGCGACTCTTCGAAAGTGGAAACAGCCAACTGTCTACTTATATAGGAAGAATTACTTTGTAAACAGCCTGACAAAAAAGCAGCCTCAGCTGCTTTTTTTCTGCTTTCGGGCAACAGAAGCCTCTTTTTTCATAGCATTAATCTCTCCTCCGAGAAGAATCATGAGTGAAGTCAGGTGAAACCATACCATTAATGCAATAACCGTTCCGATCGTCCCGTATGTTGCAGAAAAGTCAGCAAACCCGCTTACGAACGCTGAGAAACCCCAGGACACAAGCTGCCATCCTGTCGTGGCAAAAATCGCACCGACATAAACGTCCTTAAAACGGAGCCTCATGCTCGGTCCGATCCAGTAGAGCAGAAGAAACACGGCAAACAAAATGGTGGAACTGATGAGCCAGCGGAGAAGGTCGACATCAAAAAGGATAATTTCAAGCTGAAGCCAGTCGCGTACGTGGATCCCGACAACCTGGAATATGAGAGCGAGAATTACTACGAAAAACATCGCGGTCGTAAGTGCAATGGCAATCAGCCTTCCGACCAGCAGACCGCGGTTTTCTGTAATATTATAGGCCAGATTCAGAGACTGAAGAATTGAGTTTAAAGCGAGAGAGGCCGTCCATAATGTAAACAGAGCACCGATGGAAAGAAGACCGACCTGGCTTTCCGCTGTAATGACGTTCCACTGATCTTCGATAACTTCCAGCACACCGGGAGGGACATAAGTGTTCTGCAGCAATACGTAGACATCTACGAAAGTGAATGGGAGGTAGGCAAGCAGACTGACAATGACGAGCAGGAACGGGAAAATAGAAAGCAGGAGAAAATAAGCGCACTGGGCACCAAGATTAATCAGTTCGTGATCGCGGAACCTGCGTCCAAATTCCTTTATCATTCTGCTCCCTCTTTTCTTATTAACGGTGCTCATCCTTTAATGCCCTTTTTAATCGCTCCAGACCTTCCTGCACGGTCTCTTTCGGACAGGCGATATTCATGCGCATAAAGCCGCTTCCGCCTTCTCCAAAGCTCGTTCCCGGATTCATAGCCAGCTTCCCGGTTTCCAACAGCTTTTTATTTAGAGCAGTATCGCTCAGTCCAGTTTCCCGGCAGTCGATCCAGAGAAGGTAGGTCGCTTCCGGTTTGAAAATTTTCACGTGAGGCAGTTCTTCTTTGAGGAAGGATTCGACAAGCTGAACGTTTTCCTCCAAATAAACGAGAAGCTCTTCCAGCCAGGCTTCTCCCTCTTCGTAAGCTGCTTCCATTGCTAAAATACCGAACGTATTTAAGGTGAAAAATCCGTTCTTTTTGTCGAGTTTTTCAATTTTTTTACGAAACTCCTCGTTTTCAGTGATAACGGCTGAAGCCTGCAGGCCGGCGAGGTTAAAGGTTTTACTTGGTGCAATTAATGTAATTGTCTGCTTTGATATTTCTGGTGAGAGGGAAGCAGCAGGAATCTGCTTGTGCGGCTTAAATACAAGATCACCGTGGATTTCGTCGGAAACTAGAATCACATTGTATTTGACGCACAGCGTTCCAATTTGTTCGAGCTCTTCCTTTGTCCAGACTCTTCCAACCGGGTTATGCGGATGGCAGAGAAGCATCATTTTCACTCCCCCGGCCAGAGCATCTTCCAAAGCTGTGAAATCGATACGGTAAGTGTCTCCACTTTCCTGGAGCGGGCAGTTAACCAGTTCCCGGTTATTTTCTTTCACCATCGAAAAGAAGGGAGGATAGACGGGAGACTGAACGAGCACTTTTTCTCCAGGCTCGGTCAGCGCCTGGACCGCTTTGGCAATGGAAGGCACCACCCCGTGGCTGAACTGAATCCAGTCAGCGTCAATGTTCCATCCCTGTCTGCGGAGTACCCATTCCTGAATCTGTTTTTTTACGTGCTCGTCGATATAAGTATAGCCGTAGATACCGTGATCAGCCCGCCGGCTGATGGACCTTGTGACAGCTTCAGGCGGATAAAAATCCATATCAGCCACCCACATAGGCAGCACCTGCTCATCGGTTTTAAATACTTCCTTAGTCCGGTCCCATTTAACCGAGTATGTATTTGTACGATTTATGTTTTCCTGAAAAAATTGCATGTCCAGCACCATCCTTGTAAGAATATGATCTGATTCTATTATACAGAAACAGCGGAGAAGGTGCGCGGATTGCGCATAATTATGCTAAAATGGCAGAATCGGAGGTGAAGGTATGGAGTGGATAAATGCCATTTATCAAGCGGCAGCTTTTCTTATAGTTATAACGATCCCAGCCCTTATTGTATATGGCTTTATTTTGATAAGACGGAGAAAGAGTCAGCTGAAACATCTCCAGGAACGTATGAATGATTTGGAAAAAAGGCTGGATAGGTAAAAATAATGAGGCCTGGAGGCGGAGCAAGTGGAATCTTTTCGATGGTTCATAGAATTTTCAAAACTGATATTTATACTATTTATTATAATGTTCGCCTACACATTGATAAATGCTTTTCTGCTGGAGGCGGCAGGGGGATTTGAAGTTCTTTCAGAATCCGGCTATGCGACGATTTTTTTCTTGTTGCAGACAGGGGGAATTCTCGCTTTAATGACTGTTTATTACCGAAACAGGCTGCAGCCGCATTCCCGGCTGAAACTGCTGGCGCAGGAGCCGCTTTCCAAAGCATGGACACGCAGGCTCTCAGCAGCTGGCATGGCTGCTATTGCGGCATCTTACGTAATTCTTCTCCTTGTGGCACTGGGATAGAAAAAAGACAAAAAAAAGAGCCCACTTCATAAGGGACTCAACCATTAACCTTTACTTTCCTGCTTCCCAAAGGGAAATCAGTAACAATCTTCGATTTTGAATCGTTGGAACGGAGCTGTAAAGGCGGCTATTCCGTGTGATTAATACGGATTAGATACTCAACGCATTTTGTACTGGAGAACGTGGGAAAAATCTGGCACGTTCCGACGGCACGGAATTAAAATGGCTGAGCCTCTTATGAAGTGGTGTCATTATTATAATACCCTGGATATTGAATATTAAACATATTTACCGCATAAAAGTCCCGTATTCAATCAAAGCTTTGGAATTAAGATGCAGGCAGTGAACGGTTTTCAGAAGCCTGTTCTTTTTTTACAAGTTTTTGAATTCAGTGATTTTTCACGTTTACCTACTATGAAAAATAAAACGCTGCTTTCTATTTTGTAAGGTAAAAGCTTTCACTGCTGTTATTATAGGGAACTCCAATTCAGCTCAGCTGTGGAGAAGGCCTCGGGGGATGTAAGGACGAGTCGAAGATTCATTCCCTCCCGGAAAACACCCCCATGGAAACCAAAACGGCTGTTTACAGAAAGGGAAACTAATTGTAATGAAATATTTTTAAAATATTTAGAATATTAAGTTTATAAATATTTCAGAAGGGTATATAAACAGTAATTCAATAATACAGATTCACATCACAGGAAACTCAGCCATCGCGTTGAGGCCATATCTTAATTTTGCAGAAAGCTGAAGAACAGCAGGATAATAAAACTTTTAAGTGATTAAAAGAAAATATCCTGATAGTTACCAAACTCTCAGTAAATTCTTAAAGGCAGAATGAAAAGCAAAGGAAAATCAAATGAATGATAAGAAATTGGAAAAGGATCAACTTCAAAATTTCTTTACATTTATTTTCCTGAGTGATGAGATGTGGAGTGCAGCTGAGGCTGATTGTTAAGCTGAAAGTAAGCAACTTAAATGGTGAATGCTTACAGCGGAAATTTAACAATGACAGCCAAGAAATGGTTGAGTTCCCTATGCTGTGAATCTTTTTGCTCTCTTGTTTTTTAAAAGCAGGAGATTTTTATTGTGGATTATTTTAACTGCAGCAGGGAAACTGATTCTGCGATATATTTACGAAAAAGTCCTTTTGCTGCAGGGGCCGCGAATTCTTTTGAAAAAAGTGTTTCTTTACTGGAAGGGAGAAACGACTTCTTCTGAAGGTGTCCCATCAACAGCAGAAGATGCGGCAAACAACGCTTTTCAGGACGCTGGTGTGCACCCGGAAAACTCCGGAGCGAAGGTCCGTGCGTTCTATATTCAGGGCAGCCTATGGAAAAGAAAGATAACCGATTGCAATATAGGATGGACCACAGAGAAGTGGAAAAAATCCATCTCGTGATAAGGGAACAGGAGGCTGGGTATGAAACGTGAAGTATATTTATTTATTGCTATGAGTCTGGACGGCTATATCGCTACAAAGGAGGAGTCTTTGGAATGGCTGTTTCGAAATGAAGGAAAAGAAGACAATGGATATGAAAAGTTTTTAGAGAAAATAGATAAAATAGTGATGGGAAGGAAAACGTTTGACTGGGTAATGAAAGAAACGAAGGGAGAGTTCCCATATAAGGATATGGATTGTTATGTATTTACAAGAAAAGCGAAGGATCCAGCTGGCAATATAACGTTCGTCCAGGATGATCCGGCCGATTATATAAAAAAATTAGCGGAAGAAGGGAATGTCTGGGTCGTAGGCGGGGGAAAACTGATTCTTCCTTTACTTGAAAAACGTGTTATCGATGAGATACAGATAGCGGTTGCGCCCGTCCTGCTCGGTGATGGAATCCCTTTGTTTCAGAAGGGAGCTTACGAAATGGATCTGGAGTTGTTAGGAGTAAGACAGTTTGATCACTTTGCCGAGATGCGTTACCGGTTTAAAAGTAAATAAGAAGCACCCTGCTGGCGATCGGTGAATTGGCCGGAACACTCCAGAAAAAAATCGTACAGATAAAAAGGCAGAAGACACCTGCATACAGCCGGTGTCTTCTGCCTTTTATGAATGAAACTTCTATTCAGTGAAACCTGCGGAAAAGCCGCAGGCACTCCAATAACAACACAGAGATTTAACAGAGACACTCATGCAAAAGCCCTGCACCATGATGGATGTAAATGGCCTTTTACAGGAATGGAACTTCCCCTCTAAGCAGGTGGAATGAAGGATGGTCAGAAGGGGTTTTCTTTATTGGAAGGCAGATGCTGCTTTGTCCTTTTACCGTAAGCTCTTGGGATTAGCTGAGGCCGGCCTGCCCGGAAAGTGCCCCCCTGGGAAACAAAAGCGTCCCTTTTTCACTTATCAAATTTATTTTCAAGGCAGTTTAAGAATTAAACCTGGATATAATCGCTTCTGCTGTGTGGAAGCCGGAGAGGGCAGCACTTTCAATTCTTGTTTTCCCGCTTTCATCCTCTTTTGTTAAAAAGCTGTCCCCGGCAACATATATCGGGTAGTCATCGAGCTGCAAATACGGTTGATTATACGTGTGAAGGGCTTCAGAGAATTTCCACCTTTTCAGCTGGGAAGATTTAATTCGGGCTTCTCTCAAATAGGGAGTAGCAGCTTCCTGAAGAGCCGTCAGTACTTCCTCATCGGATTTTTCGAAATGATTTGTACTCCAGTCACCGGTCATATAAACAGATAACAGAGGGACAGGGGAGATGCCTTTCTGATCATTCGCTGCTATTTTGTCGACACCCGGAGGCAGATCTTCATCGACGATGCCGTGAGTGCCGATTTCAAAAGCTTCTTCGAGTTCAAAGAGGCCTACGAAGCAGGGACGAAAAGAGCCTGCAGCTAAAGCTGCCTTTGTAGTGTCATTTAAATGTAAGGCTGAGTTCTCGATCAACTCAAGTGCCTGAGGAACCGGAGGCGTAATGACAGCGGCATCAGCGAAATAAAGCTCCCCATCTTCTGAAGCAAGCGTTACACTCTGCTTATCTGCCTCGATGCGGATAATTTTTTCCTGAAGAATCATATCGAGGTTTTCAGCGAGCACTTTTGCAAAGCCATTCATGCCGTCAACACCGGTATAGCGGGGATAGCGTCCGCCGAACCAGTGTTTGACAATGCCCTGTTCAAGCCAGGAATCTGTATATTTCTGCATTGTTTCTGAGCGGACGGTAAAGAACTGTGCGCCATGGTCGGCCTGCCCGCGGTTTATTCTGCGGGTAGCCATGCGCCCTCCGACACTGCGGCTTTTTTCTATAATAAACGGGGAGTGCCCGAGTTCTTTCAGTCGACCTGCGGCAAAAATTCCTGCCATTCCTCCACCTATAATTGCAATCTGCATGAAACAGCACCTCTTTTCTAATAGTTATGTTCCATTGTAGTTAATTATCAGCTGAAACGCATTCTTTTTGTATTATTAATTTCAGGCCAGCCTTCATTATAAATTTCGCTCCGGTTCCGCCGTTTCTTCCCGGGAACAGCTCCTATAAAGTGCGGAGCGGGAGGGGGAAAATTAGAATGTTGACTGGAAATAGGAGAATTGACAGGCGAATTAACAGCACCGGGAGGAATTGGCAGAAATTTCGGCTGAATCAGAAGAACTTTCCTGTCGATCATAAGAGCTTTCCCCTACATTAACAGAACTGCACGTCGAATTAAACGAACCTCTGCTCAGGTTCCAGGTTAAGTGCAAATGTCCCGTACGTGTTCTCTGAGAACGACTTCCTGTATACAGCTTTCTCTGAGAAAAATCTGTAGTGGAAGTGACTTTCCCGGAAAAAAAGCTGCCGGGACGAATCATCCCGGCAGCTTTTCTTGATTTATTCCTCAGTTTCAATCTGCCAGGCACCGTTACGGCGCGGATCACCGCCACCGTACATGCCTGTCGTGTTGCCGTTTTCGTCAAGAGTAATACCAAGGCCCTGAATACCGCCGTAGAAAAGTTCCGAATCATTTCCTACAACTGAGTAGCCCATATCGCGGAGCGACTGTGCTGTTTCTTCAGGGAAATCACTGTCTTCTACGTAAGTTACATCATTTTCATTATAAAAACGAGGATGTCGAATCGCTTCCTGAAGTGTCAAAGGCTCCCCATTGTCATTGAGTCCGTATTGATAGCGCATCACTGTCTGATAAACCATAGCCGGGATGCGGCGTCCGCCTGGAGAACCTACTCCAAGAACCGGTTTACCCTGTTCTTCAAAGATCATCGGTGACACGAACGTACGAGGTCGTTTTCCAGGAGCATAGCCGTTTAAAGCTGATGCGTCATCACCAGAAAAGTTGTTCATCTGGTTATTCAGGAAGATACCATCGACGTGGACGCCGGAGCCGTAGAATTCACCAAGAGAGTGCGTAGCGGAAACCATGCGGCCTTCCTGATCGACAATGACGAAGTGTGTCGTATTCCGGGAATCGGTTTCTTCAGCCGGGCTGTCAAACAACTCTTCGTCGGCATCTGTAATTTCCGCAGAAGAAATTCTTTCAAACATAACGTCTATTGCTTCGTCCTGCGTCAGACGTTCATGATCAATGTCGTGGAAAGCTGGGTCTGCCAGCGTATCCAGTCGGTAAGAATAAGCAGAGCTTGTCATTTCGTTAATAAGGTGCATGTAAGTGTCCTGGTGGTCTGGATCATTTACCAGTTCTTCAAGCGTGCCTTCTCCGCCAATCAGCTCCTGCAGATAGCCGCCCTGCTCAAGCCGGTCGGCCATTTGCAGGGCCTGTACTGCTACTGCACCAGAAGATGGGGAAGGGCCGCCGTGGACGATCTGATCGCCAATTTCGGCACTGACAGGATCACGTACATCGGCATTGTATGACATAAAATCTTCTTCAGTAAAATCTGTTTCTTCAGCAATGGAAGCGGCGATTTCACCTTCGTAAAATCCGGACGCGCCTTCTTCCTGAATAATGCGAAGAGTATTAGCAAGGTCGGGCTGAACGAGTGTTTCGTTAATTTCAAGCGTTTGACCTTCCGGATAGAAACGTTCCTGGTTTTCCGGACTCAGATCGAGCCGGCGGACTGCACTTCCTGTAGTCCGGTTGAAAACTTCCCCGACCTGAAAGCCCTCTTCTGCCGTTTCGATTGCATCGGTCATTAAGTCTTCCCAGGCAAGGGTTCCATAGTCGTTATAAATTGTTTCCATGCCTTTAACAAGTCCCGGAACGGCAGCCCCGTTGGCAGGCCACATACCGCTTTCCGGAGCCGATTCACGGTAGTCATAGCTCATAATACCGTCTTCCGGGTCGTGAAGCAGCATAACACCGCCTCCGCCGATTCCGGATCCGTAAGGCTCGACTACATTCAGCATAAAGGAAACGGCGACTGCAGCATCTACTGCGTTTCCGCCTTCTTCCATAATCTGCATGCCTACATCGGCAGCGAGTGGATGTATAGCACTTACTCCATAAACATTAACGGATGCTTCCTGGGTGCCGTCTTCACTTTCTTCGGTGTTGGAAGGATCGACTTCAACAGAATCAACCTGGCGATCCTGGAAGTCCGCTCCGGAATAAGGTTCGCGGAACGGATCAAACTCATCTGCAAAGTATAAGTTCCATGCCAGCAGGCCGACGAAGATGACCGCCGCGGAAATATGGGTCCATTTTAAGTACGGTTTGTAATTCATGACGTCGTATCTACTCCTTCCATAATTCCCGCAGCATCAAGATCAATTTTGAGACGTCCATTTTCGACATCCCAGTAATCAGAATCTATTTCTTTTCGAAGCGTCCGGAAAATGCGGAAATCCTGGTAAGATTTTAAAACACCAGCTGTTTCGCGCGGCATGGATTCACTGATGGAGAGAGGAACAAAAGAGACTTCTTTCGAACCGTCTTCCAGAAAATCAAGCTGGGCCATAGCCGATTCTTTCGTACGGGACCATCCCTGGTCGAAAACAAAGTTTCCGAGGCTGTTCATGACGAGGGAGCGGTGGCCGTCTCTTCCTTCGACAATGGATATCGGCTCGAGTACGTGGGAGTGGTGGCCGATAATCATATCGGCGCCATAATTGGTCATGTAGCGTGCGAGCTCTTCCTGACGCTCATTAAATCCCACCTGGTACTCAGCGCCCCAGTGAGTGTGAACCATGAGGACGTCAACCCCGAGTCCGCCGTCTTCCAGAGGAGCTTTTGCATCAAGCAGACGCTGTCTGAGTTCCGGAAGGTGGACATCGCTCGTAAAGACGCCGCCTACGTAATCAGAAGCACTGAAGCCACGGACAAAAACATCGGTAAAACCGATAATCCCAAATCGGACACCTGCTTCGTTTTCAAAAGTTTCCACCCGGGAAGCATCCAGCGCTTCCCGTTCTGAACCATCAGAGTTTTCGACCGGCTCGGGCTCGCTGAATTCTTCAGAAGCTTCTTCTTCTGATAAATACTCCTGCCTGTCCGGATAAGGATCAATGCCAAGAGCATCTCCGATACCAAGAAGTTCAAGGTTTGTTTGAGCACCGTGTTCAAGCGTCTGCTGAAGTGACAGGTCGCCATAGTCCAGCGCGTGGTTGTTCGCCACAGAAATGGAGTCAAATCCTGCCGCTTCGACAGCAGCAAGGGAATCGGGCTGGGCGTAAAAATGAATATTTTTATTGTGCAGCTCTGCATCTTCAATCTGTGCTTCTATTTCCGGATCCTCATCGTCAATGACGGGATTCTCAAAATTTCCTGTTACATAGTCCGAGTCGTCCAGAAAGGGCCGGACATAATTGAAAACGCGGTCGATATTCTCTCCGCTCTGATTAGCAGCGTCGAGGACGTGACGCCCCATCATCATATCCCCGACCATCGTCATCCGGTAGTCGACGTTATCTTCGCGTGTTTCTTCCGGCACTTCACCAGGAATAAACATGCTGTATCCGAAAAATGGAATGGCAATGACAGCGAAAACGATGAGGGAATCGCGGAGAGCTGTTTTTTTATGCTTGATCTGCATGAGCTTCATGCGTTCTTGAAACGTATATTTTCGCTCCATAATAAATGTTCACCTGCTCCTAAAATAAATGATAAACAGTAATAATCACGAACGTTGCGAAAGCAATGATAAAGGTGGATGAGAACGTCGGCAGAATCCCCTGTTTCTGAATCGAGTTGGCAATTAAGCCGGGGACAATAACCCCGATTCCTCTCAGCTCGAATATCTCAAACCCTACCAGTGGATAGGAAAAGTCCGTTGCCATCTTAAGTAATATACCGACAGCCAGCATGGCTCCGAATTTACGGCGGCCATAAAGAACAGTCAACCGGCCCAATACCTGTGTCACAATTAAGTATGTCAAAATGCTGATAGCAGCGACGACAACTAAGTACATGATCTGGTCAAATACGAGGGCAAGGTATCCCGGGACGACAAGACCCGCGGGTACAATTCCTGTTTTTTCTGCATACAGCAGAGACAATAAAACTCCAATAACAATCGCGATGTATAAGTCAGTACCAAACAAGCTCAGCCAGCTCCTTCATAAAATGTTTTTAATTCATGTCATATCTTACATATTCAAGAAAAAGAACCCTGAACATGGAGAGGAGACTGTTCCACGTTAAAGGAACAGTCTCGCTCGAACTCCCTTAATGCTGCTGTGCGAGCAGCCTTTCCCGGCTGGCCGATTTTTTCGGCACGAAATCCCGGGCTTTGATCTTTTCAGGCATATCACGCTGACGTTTCTTATCGAGCTTTTCGATTTCATCAGCAATTTCCTGGCCTCCGCCGTGGATATTGCCAATTCCATAAAGCAGAGTCTGCTCAGGCAGTCCCTGAATCGTTTTAATAATTTCACTTGTACTTTCTTTTTCCAGGTTAATCAGCTTGGAAGCAGGCAGTTTTCCTTCTTCATAAGCTTTGACAATTGGAGAAACACTTTTACCGACAAGAATAAGGGTATCCATTTCCATGTTCGGAAGAACTTCTTCAGCAAACTGGATGGAACGGTCGACCCGGTCATCACGGCAGTTCATGATAATTGCCTTGTGCTTCGAATCATAGTTTGAATCGAGTATTTTGTTCCAGATGTTCATTGTGGAAGTTGCATCATTTGCTGCAAATCCGTTAAAGAAAAAGCTCGGATCTTTTGCTTCGCCGAAGGTATGGATCCGCATAGCACCCGGATCTACAGGGGCATTAAGCATGCCGCGCATAGCTGTTTCACGGTCAATTCCGAGAATATCTGCAACAGCGATACCAATAGCAGCATTTTCTGCAAACATCATGTAAGGGAACTGCTGTAAATATTCCTCTTCAATACCTTCCGTGGAGAAAAAGACTACTTCTGTATTCCGGTTGGCAGCCAGTCTGCGGAAATATCTGGAGTATTTTGTGTCCGGCATGACGACATAGCCGTCTTTTGGAATCGTTCGTCCAAAAGCCTCTGCAATTTGATCGAGGGAAGGACCCATTACATCGAGGTGGTCTTCGACGATATTCGTAATAACCGTAATGTGCGGCTTCACGAAACTTTCTTCGAATACCTTTTGATATTCAGGGTTTACTGCCATACATTCAGCGACAAACGTATCGACACTTCGGCGTGCCACCTGCTCCGTAACAATTTTCTGTTCGGAAATGTTAGCACCCTGAAGGCTCCGCATGATCGGTTCTTCCTCGTCCTTATCCCAATAAAACAGGCGGGGGGAAGTGCCGGTCGTTTTTCCGGCCGTTCGCTGTCCGGCTTCTTTGGAAATTCCCATTAAAAGACGGGTAACCGTGGATTTACCCCGGATTCCATTTACAAGGATACGAGTGTCAACCCTGTCGATATTGCGATCCAGCTTTCGTTTCTCCCGGATGCCAATGTAAAGGGCAGGGATGGCGAGCAGACTCAAGTAAATAAATTCGTGCATATTCAGTTACCTCCTGTTTTTCTCGTTCAGCTTATTTTTTTGTGTGCAATACTGTATTTTCTATATGATTACCCCATTATTTTCAATTTTAATCTTTTTGCACCATTAGATATTATAACAGATCCATCGCGTAAAAGTAAGAGGAAGCGAACTTTCACAGAACGATCATTATTCCAATTATACACCTATACTGATACACTGAAACTGAAATAATGCAGAGGAAAATAAAAAAGTATCAAATAAAGTTAAAAAAGGAGACCGGTTATGGCTTCAATACTTATCATGACGGCGGTAGAAAAGGAACGTGAAGCAGTTTTGAAAGGGCTGGGAGATTTCCCTCCCGCAAAAACCGCCTTGTGTGGCTTTGGCCCCGTGGAGTCGGCGGTCAGGGCCTCAGCAATGCTTGCTTCCTGTAAGCCGGATCTGCTTGTCAACGCGGGGATAGCCGGCGCAATTCCGGGAAGAGCAGCTGTAGGAGAGACAGTTATCGGTGAAGAAAGTATTCTTGCAGATCTGGGCGCGGAATCACCTGAGGGCTTTTTAAGTGTGAAAGATCTCGGTTTTGGGACAGACAGGTGGTTCTCGCCTGAAGCCGGGAAAGTCATATCCCATTATACAAGGGGTAATGTCCATAAAGGGCAGATCCTTACATTGTCCACCGTGACAGGTACAGAATTAACTTTGGAAGAACTTAAAAAACGCTACCCGCATGCCCTGGCGGAAGCAATGGAGGGAGCGGGGGCCGCGGCCGCCGCGGCTTTTCACGGGGTTCCATTTCTGGAGATGCGCACGATTTCCAACCTTGCAGGACCTCGGGACCGGGGTGGCTGGGAACTCGATAAAGCACTGGAAGCACTAACCGATTCGATTCGTACTTTAAAGGAGGCTTTTTAATGAAAATTGCATTTTCCCCCTGCCCGAATGATACTTTTATCTTTCACGGGCTCGTCCATGGAAACGTTCCTGGAGCAGAAGAAACAGAGGTGACGTACGCTGATATCGACCAAACAAACGGGTGGGCAGCAGAGGAAAAGGGGCCGGAAGTCATGAAAATTTCTTTTGCCGCTTTTCCCTACGTTGCTGAAAATTACCAGCTTATTCAGTGCGGCGGTGCTCTCGGACGCGGATGTGGTCCGCTTCTGCTGACAAAAGAAAACCAGACAGCTGCAGACCTTCAAGGGAAAACAGTGGCAGTACCGAGTGAACGATCCACGGCTTATATGCTTTTCCGGCTCTGGCAGGCTCAGCAGCTTCCGGGTGAGAAGACGGCCATTCAGGTCATGCCTTTTGATGAAATTATGCCAGCTGTAAAAGACGGCAGGGTAGAAGCCGGACTCGTCATTCACGAAGCGCGGTTTACTTATGAAAAATACGGATTAAATAAGCTCGTAGACCTTGGGGACTGGTGGGAGGAAGATACAGGCGCCCCAATTCCGCTCGGCGCGATTGTTGCTAAAAACGAAGTGGACGGGGAAAAGCTTGCTGCATCGATACGGACTTCTTTAATGCAGGCTTGGGAAAATCCTGAAAAAACAACGGACTACGTCATGTCCCACGCGCAGGAGATGGCTCCGGAAGTAGCGGAATCGCACATTGAGCTTTACGTGAATGAATATTCTATGGCACTTGGTGGGAAAGGAAGACATGCAGTCGAATCACTGCTTTCCCGCGCAGCGGAAGAAGGACTCGTACCGGAAGTGAACTGGGAAAAGGTGTGGAGTAAAGAAAGCAAAGACCGGCAGTTATAAAAAAGTTCGGCAGGGAATTCCTGTCGAACTTTTTTATAACTGACAATGATACTCCAGCGCTACGGATTCAAAGCCTCATTCAGGGACCAATTTCAGAATCGTTGCTATATTTAATCGTGAAATGTTTAATTTCCAGGGAAATCAGGAATTACTTCCATATAATCATAATTAGAGGAGGAATCAGGATGAATGAAATGCAGAAAGATGAACTGACGAAAGCTCTGCACGACTGTATGGAAGCATGTAATCACTGCTATGATGCCTGTCTCGAAGAAGAAGATGTTAAAATGATGT
Organism: Alkalicoccus halolimnae; assembly: GCF_008014775.2. Classification (GTDB taxonomy): domain Bacteria; phylum Bacillota; class Bacilli; order Bacillales; family Salisediminibacteriaceae; genus Alkalicoccus; species Alkalicoccus halolimnae. Next base: position 736,859 of record NZ_CP144914.1, read on the forward strand.
CAGCATGTATCCGTCTGGACCGGGAGTGTGCGGACTTTTGTGGTTTTGTTGAACAGGCTGTTTCAAGGGATACGCCCTTTTTAGAAGAGCTCCTGAATGTTTGTGCAACGATATGTAAAGCCTGTGCAGATGAGTGCCGCGGACACAGCCACGACCATTGCCAGCACTGTGCACAAATGTGCGACAAGTGCGCAGAAGTGTGCGCCTCGTTTACTGCTTAATCCATACAGTGAAGAAAGGGCAGCTTTGAGGCTGCCCTTTTTACTGCGGTTTTTCTCTGCTCCAGTTGGGTTTCCACCGGCTTAAAATCAGCAGTGCCAGGGCCGCTCCGGCAGCGCTGCTGATAAAGAATCCCGGTAAAAAAGCAAGCACTGCAGCAGCTTCCCCGAGAAAGAACTGTACGATCGGAACAGCTATAATAGACCCGATAAGAGCTGTTCCGATGATTTCTCCGAGGGCGGCCATCCCGTTTTTCTTTTTCCAACGGTAGAATAACCCTGCCAGCAGAGCTCCGATCATACCACCCGGGAAAGCCAGAATAGTACCAAGACCCAACATGTTTCGCAGCAGCCCGATTACAAAGGCGATCATTACTGCAGGACCGGGTCCAAGAAGTACTGCGGCAAGGACGTTTACGGCATGCTGCACCGGATAGGCGCGGGCAATACCGGCAGGAAACCACACGAATGCCGCTCCCACAATACCGATGGCAGTAAACATCGCCATAATAGTTAATTTTTTTGTTTGATTCATGTCATCCCCCCTTTTGAAAATTTTTTGTTTACTTTTTAAAAGGCTGTCTTCATCGGCGCATTCCAGTTTCTACGATGTTCATTCTGACTAAAACTTAACATATTTTCCAGCGAAGATAAAAAAACCTCCTGAAGATATCTCAGGAGGTTTCAAAATTATAAGGGGACATCTTTTTTTTATAACATTTCTGTAAAAACAACAAGTCTTTCACGGTGCGTTCCGGCATTCCGGTCAAACTCCCCGGTACACGTAATAAGGTTCAGGTTCCTGGAAGAAGAAGAACCAAATACTGTATCAATTGGTGCGTCATCATAGGGGTAGGTTTCTTTATGAGTCACCACAAAGACAAGCTCTTCTCCCGATTCGTCCATTACCTTTATTTCGTCTCCGCTTTCAAGCTCTTTAAGGTCATAAAAAACAGCGGGTCCTTCACGGTCATCGACGTGACCGGCCAATACGGAATTACCTTGGGCTCCCGGTTTTGTTCCGGGTTCAAACCACCCGATATCATCACCATTATCAGGAACTGCCATGGCTCCGTCAGGCTCAAGACCCATGTTGTCAATCGGGGCATCAACTCCGATAGCAGGTATGACAAGGCGGGCAGGTTCCATCCCTCTTGACGTACTGCCGTATACGGGTTCAATCGGATCGGCAGAAGCTGGTTCATCGGAGGAAGAGTTCCCTGGTTCGTTATCCTGCTCTGAACTATCGGGGTCTTCCTGTGCCATTTGAATTGGTTCGACATCTTCCGTTTCTTCTGCCTGAGCACTTTCCATCTGCTGTTCATTATCTTCCGTGTCTAAGCGTCCCTCTTCAGCGCTACAGGCAGTGAAGAGGACCGTAGAGAAGATAAGAATCAGTTTATGCTTGAACTGCAAACTTTTTACGAAAGAGAATAGCTGCACCAAGTCCACCTGCAAGCAGGATCAATGTCAGAGGCAGTAAATTGCTTGACTGGGAAGCTCCGCCCATACCAGTTGCTGGCATTTCGTCCGGAGTGGAGTGGGCGTCATCTGCTACAACGACAACTTCAAGCTCATCCGCATCGGCACCTACAGCATAGACAGAGTAAGCAGTATCCGCTGCAAGCTCTGTACCAGAAAGGTCAAGCACAGCATCTTCTGTACCAGCAGCCCGGATTTCAAGGTCATAAGTGTCCGGGTCAAGCTCGAGGTAGTCAGTTACTGCAAAGAATTCAGCGCCTTCAAATAAGGAATCGCCGTCTACAAGACCAACATCAACTGCAGGAGCTCCAGGAGACATATGTCCAACACGAACCTTTGTCATTCCTTCAGCTACGGAGTTGTCGTCAGCAAAAGGTTGAAGAGTAAGGTTCTCAAGAGTATCCGTGGCAGCTACTGTATAATACGCGCCGCCTTCTACTGTAAGCGTTTCTTCAATAACAGGATCACCTTCGCCGTCTTCTCCAGCAGGGAAGATAGCTACTTCATGGTCACCGGCAGGCAGTTCAAGGTAATCAGTAATATCCTTGAAAGCAGCGCCTTCAACAGCAGCATCCCCGTTTACGTATACGTCAACTTCGGGTGCGTCAGGAGAAGCGTGGAGCACTCTTACCATAGCATTTTCGTCTTCTTCATGGCCGTCAGCAAAAGCCGGGGTGCCTACTAAACCGAAAACCAGTAACGTGATGAGGGCATAGATCATAACCTTCAAACTCTTCAACAAAATCATCTCCTTTTAAATTTTATGAATGTACACTGCTTGTACAAGTATGTACTAGAAGTGTACAACCATTGTATAGTATCTATACCTCCATTGCAAAAAGAATAAACATAAAATTTTTAAAAATTCTCACTACTTTTGAAAATAATAGTGGAGCACCTTGTCATTTAAAGGAAAAAGGGCTAAAGTACTTTTGAAAATTAAGTAAATAGTAGTGCGACTGGAAAGAACAGGATAAAGCTGTTAAAAGCAGTTTTCACTCCAAGTGTACACTGGCCTTGTACAATCCTTTAATTAATGGAAAGTTCCTTTAGAAAGTCATTTTCATTCATCGTCGTGCAGCGTTCCTGCCTAAGTGTCTCTGTTAAAGTCTCTTGTTGATATATATAAGAAAACTTCGTTTCAGCTCTGCCGTGGAGGAGATCTCCGGGTGGGCTGCACCCTGCGGGAAACCTCCTTCTTCCACGGGCATGTTTCCGCTTCGTTTTTATTCTCCGATACAGAAAGCCTGCTGGTTGAATCAAGAAGATACCAAGGTAAAAACCAGTGCCAGGGCAGAGACGCCTGCGGAAAAAGAAAGCGGGAAGATCCTCCCGGACGTCAGAGGGAGAGCTGAAGGCTTTCTCCGCGGCAGGCGGAGGAGCCGCAGGTACTCCAAAAACAACACGGAGCTTTAACAGAGACACTCATGCAAAAACCTTGCACTATGAAGGATGAAAATGCCCTTTTACAGGAATGGAATTTCCCATCTATAAAGATGGTATGAATGGTTTTCAAGAAGGGATTTCCTTTAATTAGATGGCAGATACTTCTGTATCTTTTTACCGTAAGCTGTAGGGTACATGGGGCGACTCCGGGGCGATGAAGGACGAGCTGAAGATCCATTCCGTCCGACCAAAGGGAGGACGGAATTAGCTGAAGCCGGCCCGCCCGGAAAGCGTCCCCATGGAAACGAAAGCGGCTGTTTAAAGAAGCGTAAACTAAAAATGGTGTTACAAATATAATAGATGTTTTATTTTCAAGGCAGCCTTTTTTTAAAAGAATAGATTATTCGGGATTCTAAAAAGGGATCCTTCGGTAAGAAGCCCTTCTCAGATTGCTATCAAAAGAGCTGTTGGCTGGTCTTTTATTTACAAAAAAACGACTGAATAAGCCGGGAATGGCGACTCCAGCAATATAAAGGACGATACGAAGAGCCATTTCTTACGACCTGTGGGAGGAAGAATTTAGCTGCGTCCGTCCATGCGCCCATCGGCAGTCGGATGCAGCTTCCCTGTAGGGCGCGGATGACCGGACTTTTCGTTAACTATTACTTTTTCAGCAGCCTACTCTTACGTTCGCAATGTTTGGCTCTCCTTCCTTATAAGATAGAAATCTTTCCAGGAAACAAAATAATTAACACTCTTACTTCAAAACGTTGCAAAGACAGGTTATTTTCGTTAGAATATAATAACGTGCAATAATCAAATATTCAGACGTTTTATTCTTATCAAGAGAGACTGAGGGACAGGCCCGATGACGTTTCAGCAACCAGCCTAACGGCAAGGTGCTAATTCCTGCAGGGAGAGCCCCCTGTAAGATAAGAAGATAGATCAGCGAATCTTCTTCTTTATCTTTTGGATAAGGGGGGAGTTTTTTTAATATGTGGACATGTTCATGCGCCTGGTTTTCCACAAATCAGCTGCTGCACACATCGTCCCTTTATAATGGAAGGGAAAGGGATCTATTTATGGCAGAAGAAAAACGTACATTAGAAACACAACTCGTGCAGGCAGGAAACAGGAGGGATCATGTTACCGGATCCGTTAACGCTCCCGTTTATTTTTCAACAGCCTATCGGCATGAAGGGATCGGCCAATCGACAGGATATGATTATTCAAGAACCGGGAACCCGACACGCGCTATTCTGGAAGAGACGATCGCCGATCTTGAAGGCGGAGCCCGCGGACTCGCCTGTGCCTCAGGGATGGCTGCAATCCAGACGGTTCTCTCCCTTTTCAGGCAGGGAGACGAAATTATCGCTACAAGCGATTTATACGGCGGCACTTACCGTCTTTTTGAAAACGGCTGGACGCACTGGGGGCTGACGTTCCACTATGCAGAGCCGCTTGATATAGAAACCTTTGAAGCAAAAATTAACGATTCCACTAAAGCGCTGTTTATTGAAACACCGACCAATCCGCTTATGCAGGAAGCTGATATCACGGCTTTTGCCGCTCTTGCTAAAAAGCACGATCTGCTTTTAATCGTGGACAATACGTTCTACACCCCGGTCATCCAGCGTCCTTTCGATGAAGGCGCAGATATCATCATTCACAGTGCATCCAAGTATTTATCGGGTCACAATGATGTTATTGCCGGACTCGTCGTCGCAAAAGATGAAAAAATCGGCGAAGATCTTTTCTACTTTCACAATAGTATAGGCGCTGTTTTATCTCCGCTTGATTCATGGCTCGTCATAAGAGGGATGAAAACACTGCAGCTCCGTATGGACAAGCACGAAGAGAATGCCAGAAAAGTAGCTGATTACCTTGAAAATCAGCCTCTCTGTACAGAAGTAATCTACCCCGGACGAGGAGGCATGCTCTCTTTTAGAGTAGAAGACGAGCATCTTGTTAATCCAATTTTACAGGGTCTGCGTATTATTTCATTTGCAGAAAGCCTTGGCGGAGTAGAGAGCTTAATGACTTACCCGGCTACTCAGACGCATGCGGACGTACCGGAAGAAGTAAGAATGCAGCTCGGAGTCTGTAACAGACTGCTCCGTTTTTCTGTAGGCATTGAATCCGCAGATGATCTGATTAAAGATTTAGATGAAGCGTTTGAACATGCGCTGGCAGAAAGGAAGGCTTAATTTATGACATTTTCCAAACAAACCTCTTTGCTTCACTCCAAACATAAAATAGACCCGAATACAGGGGCAGTCAGTGTCCCTGTCCAGCACGCTTCGACCTTTGACCAGCCGGATATTGAACAGTTTGGCAGATATGATTACGCCCGCTCCGGCAATCCGACGCGCGAGGCACTGGAAGAAATTATCGCCGATCTGGAAAACGGCTCCCACGGGTTTGCCTTTGCCTCGGGGATGGCGGCGATTTCAACGACGTTTATGATGCTTTCCTCCGGTGATCATCTCGTGATCACGGATGATGTTTATGGAGGCACGTTCCGGCTTACGACAAAAGTTCTGCACCGCCAGGGCATTGAACACACGTTTGTCGATATGACGGATCCTCAGGCTGTAGAAGAAGCCGTGCAGCCGAATACGAAAATGATCTTTATGGAAACACCGTCGAATCCAACAATGAAAATCACTCCAATTAAACAAATTGTAGACATCGCCAAAAAACACGGCTGTCTTACAGCGCTTGATAACACCTTTATGACACCCGTTCTCCAGCGTCCGATTGACCTCGGAGTGGATATCGTCGTTCACAGCGCGACGAAATTTATCGGCGGTCACAGTGACGTTGTTGCCGGACTTGCCGTTGTGAATGATGAAACTCTCGCAGGAGAGATGAAATTTCTGCAGAACAGTTTCGGAGCGATTCTTGGACCGCAGGACTGCTGGCTTATTATGAGAGGACTGAAGACTCTTCATACTCGCATGGAAGCTTCTTCTCTTTCGGCAGCAAAACTTGCTGAATGGCTCCTGGAACAGCCGGAAGTGGAACACGTGTACTATCCGGGGCTTCCTGAACACCCGGGTTATAAGATCAACCAGGAGCAGTCAGAAGGTGCAGGGGCGGTGCTGTCATTCCGGCTTCATGATAAAGAAGCGGTCAGAACCTTTGTTCAGGCTGTGGAAATACCGGTCTTTGCCGTAAGCCTTGGAGCAGTAGAGTCGATCCTCTCTTATCCACCGACCATGTCCCATGCGGCGATGTCCGATGAGGAACGAGATGCCCGGGGCATTACAGATGGAATTCTCCGTCTTTCTGTCGGTCTTGAAAAAACGGAAGATATTATGAAAGATTTTGCTTCCGCCTTCAAGCAGATCGGCGTGAAGGAGGAAAAGTAATGGATTTAAAAGAGCATCTGAAAAACGGTATCATCGTCGGCGACGGTGCCATGGGTACCTACCTCTATCAGAAAGGGGTCCAGGGCTGTTTCGAAGAATTGAACCTGTCAGACCCGGAACAGATTAAACATATCCATGAGCTGTACATTAACGCTGGAGCAGACATTATCCAGACAAATACCTATGCTGCAAACAGCAGCAAGCTCGCCCGTTACCAGCTCGGCGACTGTGTAAAAGAAATTAACGAAAAAGCCGTGGATATTGCGCGCGAAGCTGCGGCGGGAAAAGCGTTTGTCGCAGCGACGATCGGCGGGGTGGCGACGATGCACCAGGAAAAAATGCCGTTGGAAGAACGTCTGGAAAGCTTGAAAGAGCAGACAGACGTCCTGCTTGCTGCAGACGTGGACGGATTTTTGCTGGAAACATTTTATGATTTTGAAGAGCTGAAGGAAATTCTTCACTATCTGCGCAGCAAAACAGAAAAACCGATCATCGCCCAGGCCACGCTTGGGGATATCGGGGTGCTTCATACCGGAATGCATCTGCAGGAAGCACTGGAACAATTGGAAGAAATTGGAGCGGATGTTGCCGGCGTAAACTGCCGTATGGGTCCTTATCACATGCTGCAGTCGCTGGAAGAAGTTTCGCTGCTGGAGAAAGCCGGAATCAGCGTCTACCCGAATGCAAGTCTTCCCAACGTCCGGGACGGGCGGTTTTCCTATCAGTCCAACCCGACCTATTTTGGAGATATGACAAAAGCATTAGTGGAAGAAGGAGCTGTTCTTATTGGCGGCTGCTGCGGGACAACGCCGGATCACATTAGAGAAATTCGGGCTGCCATTGAGCGTGACAACCTTACACCGGTCAAGCAGAAGCAGGTGCGTACGAAAGCACGGCATCCCTTTGTGGAAGCGGAACCTCAGCTGCCGAAGCTGACAGACCTGAACGAAGGGGAAAAATCCGTTATCGTTGAGCTGGATCCGCCAAAAGCGCTTTCCGGAGTTCCTTCCTTTATGGAAGGAGCCAGAGCGCTGACAGACTCAGGCGTGAATGCCGTTACACTTGCGGATAACTCTCTGGCATCCGCAAGAATTGATAATCTCGCCCTCGGCACGAAAATTAAAGATGCCGGAGCGAGACCGCTGCTCCACGTAGCCTGCAGAGACCGAAACATCATCGGTCTTCAGTCTCATCTGCTTGGCATGCATGAACTTGGTATCCGCGACATTTTAGCGATTACAGGGGATCCTGCAAAAGTAGGAGACTTCCCGGGAGCTACTTCCGTTTACGATATGTCCTCCATGGACTTGATCCGCCTGATCAAACAGCTGAATCAGGGCCAGTCTTTTTCCGGTAAGGATCTCGGGGCCAAAACTTCCTTTACTGTAGGTGCTGCTTTTAATGCGAACGCGCGCAGACTTGACCGGGAAGTGCAGCGTCTGGAGAAGAAAGTCGAAGCCGGAGCGGATTACTTTATGAGCCAGCCTGTATACAGTTCAGAGCGGATTGAAGAAATAGCCGAAGCAGTCAAGCATCTCCCGGTTCCGGTTTATATCGGCATCATGCCTCTTGTGAGCAGTCGAAACGCCGAATTCCTTCATCACGAAGTGCCGGGTATTAAATTAACCGATGAAGTGAGAGAACAGATGAGAAGTCTTTCCGGGGATCGGGAAGCCAGTGAAAAAGAAGGAATCCGCCTCGCGACAGAGCTGATCGATACTGCGATGAAGCACTTCTCGACGATTTATCTGATTACTCCGTTCTTACGCTACAATATTACCGAAACGCTGACCCGGCATATCCGCGCCCAGGAAAAGAGAACTGCAGGAAGCCGCGGGTAGTGAATGCAGGAAGGAAGGGAAAACGAGCATGACATTATTTGAAAAAGAACTGCAGTCCCGTATCCTGCTGCTCGATGGAGCGATGGGGACGATGCTGCAGGACGCAGATCTCTCTCCGGAAGATTTCGGTGGAGAGGAATATGACGGGTGTAATGAATACCTGAACCTCGTCTCTCCGGATGTAATACGAACTATATACCGGGCTTATCTGGAGGCCGGGTCCGATATTATTGAAACAAATACGTTCGGGGCAACCTCCATTGTTCTTGCCGATTATGATCTTCAGGACGAAGCATATGAAATCAACGTCCGCGCCGCGGAAATTGCAGCGGAAGAAGCAAAGAAATTTTCCACACCGGAAAAGCCCCGCTTCGTTGCAGGAGCGATGGGTCCGACGACAAAATCTCTTTCTGTTACAGGGGGTACCACATTTGAAGAGCTCGCCGATACGTACTATGAGCAGGTCAGGGGCCTCGTCGATGGAGGGGCCGATCTGCTTTTAATGGAAACGAGCCAGGACATGCGTAACGTCAAAGCGGCTTACACAGCGATTGAACGGGCGGAAACGGAGTCCGGAAAGCGGATGCCTCTTATTATTTCCGGAACGATTGAACCGATGGGGACAACCCTTGCCGGACAGAGTATCGAGGCATTTTATATTTCCCTTGAACATATGAAGCCTACGGTTGTCGGACTTAACTGTGCAACGGGGCCTGAATTCATGCAGGATCACCTCCGCTCATTGTCCGATCTTTCGACGACTTACGTCCACTGTTACCCGAACGCGGGGCTTCCGGACGAAGAAGGCCACTACCACGAATCACCAGCTATGCTTGCACAGAAATTGGAAGGGTTTGCCGAAAAAGGCTGGCTGAATGTCGTCGGAGGCTGCTGTGGAACGACCCCGGAACACATCCGCGTCATGGCAGAAACCCTCCAGGGCTATGAACCACGTAAGCTTCAGAAGGATCACCCGCACGTCGTATCGGGTATTGAGCCGCTGATCTATGATGAATCGATGCGTCCGCTCATGGTAGGGGAGAGAACGAATGTTATCGGTTCCAAAAAATTCAAGCGTCTCATCGCTGAAGAGAAGTTCGAGGAAGCATCAGAAATTGCACGGGCCCAGGTGAAAAAAGGGGCCCACGTTATTGATGCGTGTCTGGCGGACCCGGACCGTGATGAAATGGAAGATATGGAAAATTTCCTTAAGCAGGTCATTAACAAAGTGAAAGTGCCGCTCATGATCGATTCGACGGATGAGCACGTGATTGAAAAAGCACTCACCTACTCCCAGGGAAAAGCGATTATTAACTCGGTCAATCTCGAAGACGGGGAAGAGCGTTTTGAAGCTGTTGCCCCTCTGGCAAGGCGTTACGGGGCGGCGCTTGTCGTAGGAACGATTGACGAAGAGGGCATGGGAGTCACCGCTCAGCGCAAGCTCGATATTGCGCGCCGTTCCCATAAACTGCTGACAGAAAAGTATGGCATTCCTGCGAAAGACATTATTTTTGATCCGCTCGTCTTTCCTGTAGGAACCGGGGATGAACAGTATATCGGTTCGGCGGAAGCGACCGTCCAGGGAATCCGCCTCATCAAGGAAGATCTACCGGAATGTTTAACAATTCTTGGTGTGAGTAATGTTTCTTTCGGTCTGCCGCCGCTCGGACGCGAAGTACTGAACGCGGCTTTTACTTATCACTGCACGCGTGCAGGTCTCGACTATGCAATTGTAAATACGGAAAAACTGGAGCGGTACGGTTCGGTATCTGAAGAAGAAAAAACCCTTGCCGATGAACTGCTGTTTGATACCAACGACGAGACACTGGCCACATTCACTGCTTTTTACCGGAAGAAGAAGCCAAAAGCGGAGCAGGCCCAGGCTACGATGACTCTGGAGGAGAGGCTGGCAGGCTATATCGTCGAAGGAACGAAAGAAGGCCTTTATGCAGATCTCGATAAAGCGCTGAAAGCATACGATGCTCCGCTCGATATTATTAACGGGCCGCTCATGACCGGAATGGACAAAGTTGGTAAACTGTTTAACGATAACGAGCTGATCGTGGCCGAAGTGCTCCAGAGTGCCGAAGCCATGAAGGCTGCCGTTGCCCACCTTGAACCCCACATGGAAGAAAAGAAAGATGACAGGGGCAAAGGGAAAGTGATTCTCGCCACCGTTAAAGGAGACGTCCATGATATCGGCAAAAACCTCGTCGAGATCATCCTGAAAAACAACGGATTTTCGATTGTGAATCTGGGAATCAAAGTAGCTCCAAATGAATTGATATCAGCTATCGAAAAAGAGGACCCGGATATGGTCGGCCTCTCCGGACTGCTCGTTAAATCGACGCAGCAAATGGTGATAACCGCCAATGATCTCCGGGAAAGAGGGATTAACATTCCGATTCTTGTAGGCGGGGCTGCCTTAACACGCCGCTTCACCGATACGAAAATAGCCAGAGAGTACGAAGGCATGGTTCTCTATGCGAAAGATGCGATGAACGGGCTGGATATTGCCAATAAGCTTGCGAAGCCGGCAGAACGGCAGGAACTGGCTCAGGCGACGGTGGATAAGCAGGAAAAAGCTCAGCAGCGGGCAGCGGAGGAACTGGAGAAAAAACAATCCCAGACCGCAACAGCGACAATGGAAGTTCCCGTGTCCGATGTGGCACAGGATGCTCCGCTTTACGTGCCGGAAGATTACAAGCCGCACATTCTCCGGGATTACAAACTGACCCACCTTTATCCGTATGTGAACATGCAGACGCTCCTCGGCTCCCATCTTGGACTCCAGGGAAATGTGAAACGGAAGCTCGACCGAAAAGACGAAAAAACGGAAGAGTTAAAGCAGCGCGTAGACGACTTTTTAGAGAAGGCAGACAAGGAACAGCTGCTTCAGGGTCACGGCATGTATCAGTTTTTCCCTGCCCAGTCGGACGGTGATTCTGTCATTGTGTATGATCCGGTCGATACGGATCGTGTGCTGGAAACCTTTACGTTCCCCCGACAGCAGAAACCACCTTATCTCTGTCTTGCAGACTTTCTGCGTTCGAAAGAGAGCGGGGTCATGGATCACGTCGGGTTCCTCGCTGTGACAGCCGGTAAAGGCGTTCGTGACTTGGCCGAAGCATCCAAAGAAGCAGGGGATTACATGGACAGTCATTTGATTCAGGCAGCAGCTCTGGAGCTTGCAGAAGGCTTTGCGGAGCGAGTCCACCAGATGATGCGTGATAAATGGGGATTTCCGGATTCTCCGGATTTCACGATGCAGGAACGTTTCTCGGCAAAATATCAGGGAGTAAGAGTGTCCTTCGGGTATCCTGCCTGTCCGAATCTGGAAGACCAGGAAAAACTGTTTAATCTGATCCAGCCGGGGACGATTGGGATGGAGCTGACCGACGGCTACATGATGGAACCGGAAGCAAGTGTTACCGCGATGGTATTTGCCCACCCGGAAGGCCGATACTTCAGCGTCTGATGACAGGAAGACTGGCACAGCACGTGCGGAGCCGGACAAGGCGTTAAAAAGCCTGTTAGACGGGGATGTGTCTAACAGGCTTTTGGCCGTGCGAAGCCGTGCTCTTATCCTTATGGGACAGCTCCTTTTAAGCTCTGGAAGCCCTTTTACTCAATTCAATATATTTCTTATTATCATTTCCCGGAACAGTCTGTGTCGGACCGGCTGCGGCGATTGGTACGAGAGAAAGTTTTACAAGTAAACCTATTAGGGTACATGATTCTAAGTATGAACTAAATCTATCTATGATTGAGGTGAACAATATTGTCAAATCCTGGTGGTTTTTGGATCCGGCTTGTAGGTTTCCTGCTTGATGCCATACTTATAGGCGCTGTTGTATCTTTAACCGTTTTTCTTTTTGCGCTGGATACATCGAATCAAACGGTACAGACAGGTGAAAGTATCTTCACAATTATGTATTTTGTATTAGTGCCTGTTCTTTGGAGTGGATATACCTTCGGAAAGCGCATGGTCAGGGTTCGTATCGTAAAAAAAGATAATTCCAGTGTCACAATTGGAACGATGCTGCTTCGATATGTAGTGACAGGATTGATTTATGGAATTTCGTTTGGTATTGCCTTTGTCGTCTCCGTTTTCATGGTCGCACTGCGAAAAGACAAGCGGGCCCTTCACGATCTTATCGCGGGGACGTATGTGACGTATAATAAACCATAGACTTTCTTAACGTTGGACATTCCGAAAAAAACCGCCGCCCCAAAACAATGCTATCATTTTACGGGCATTAGCACAGATGGAGTCTCCGAAGATGCGGTTAAATATGATTGAGGGCTGGACCTTCAGCCGTCACGCAGTTAAGAAAACAATCGGAAAACTATCAAAAAAGGAGGGTCTATCTTTGGATCCACTCACGCTGATCGTACTCGTAGTTATTATTGTGCTGTTCTTCCCGCTGTTTATGCGTGGAATAGGGTGTCTGCTGAAGACAATTGTAACTGTTGTGTTAATCGCAGCTGCTTTTATTTTCATTACGCAGCTGATATGAATGCAGGTAAAAGGCGGTCCCGGTATGGGGCCGCCTTTTACTGCAGTTTGAAATTATGAGTCTTCACGAAACATTCGAAAGGGGAGCTGACCATATCATTTACTTCACGGCCAGTACGGATTGAATGCCGGCAGGATCTGTTACATAGACCAAATTCTCTTCCGTTGTCACTTTCATCTCTTTTCGGCGCAGTTTGTTTACGACGAGGGAACGTACCTCCCGATCGGGATAGACAATGGTAAAGTGCTTTAATCCGGTTTCTTCCTGCCCAAGTGGTAAAGTACTGGTGCCTCCCCATGTGTTCACAGCGAGATGATGATGATATCCTCCAGAGGATAAAAAGGAAGCATGACTGCCAAGATGTGCCGTTTCGTTAAACTCCAGTCCTTCTTTATAAAAAGATCTGGCTTCATTTAAATGATTTACCTGCAGATGAATATGACCGAGAATGGTATTAGGAGGCATTTTTGTGAAGGGCACGGCGTCCCTCAGCAGACTTTCCGCATCCAGCGGTTCTGTCACCATAGCAACTTTCCCGTTTTCCCATTTCCAGTTCTCTGCAGGACGGTCACAATAAAGTTCAAGACCATTCCCCTCCGGATCAGCGAGATAGAGAGCCTCACTTACATGATGGTCAGATGCTCCCTGCAAAGGATAGTTATTTTCGAGGAGGCGCTGAAGAATACCTCCGAGCGAGGCCCGGTCCGGCAGTAAAAAGGCAATATGAAAAAGCCCTGTACGGGAACGGGCAGGTTTATTATAAAAGGGGGAGGAATGAAGGGTGAGAAGCGGCGTACTTCCATCAGCTGTGAGGACAGCTTTATTCGAAGAATACTGCAATACTGAAAAGCCGAGTGTTTTTTCATAAAAAGCTGTTGTCGTTTCCAAATCCTTTACTTTCAGTGCGGCTTCAGAAACATAGAGAGCAGGTGGTGAGTGAAACGTCATGAGAAAGCCTCCTTGCGAAAATAAGTTATATACTTATTATAAGTTAGTGGATAGGGAAGTGCCACCTGTTTGCAGAAGAAGAAAAACGGAAACCGGCTGCTGGAATATTCCAGCAGCCGGTTCGAAAGAGCTATTCAATTTCGGTTACATTTGTTAACGGAGCTTCAATAATATAACGGTCTGGAGCAGCGCCGATAAAGTTGAACGGGTAGCAGGTCGTTAACGTTAAAACAGGTTCATCTTTACTCACGATAACGGTTCGATCTTCGGCGTCTGTAATCCACGTTTTTTGAATTTCATACTCATACTGTACGTCTTCAAACTGCACATACATTTTCGCACCGTCTTCCAGGTCGCCGAGTTCGCGGAAAACGGTGTCCCGGTGCCCGGAAAGGACAGTGTGCTTCATGCTGTCAGGAGGAGTAGTATAGTCACCTTCGTGGTAACCAACGCCTTGAGTAAGAGTATCTTCATCCGTACCCCAGTAAATCGGATATTTCATATCGATGTCCGGGATAAGCAGAGTACCAATTTCTTCGCCTTTTTCGTACTCGTCATAGCTGCGCGGTTCCGGCGGTTCTGCAGGTTCTTCTTTTACGTCATTTTCTGCTTCCTCTTCTTCCGGGACCTCTTTTGAACTATCCGGCATTTCTTCCTGCTGCTGATTATTCTCTTCTGTGGCCATGTCAGGCACATTATTTTCCGCAGAAACGGTCATGAGGTCGTCAGCAGTCATTTCTTCGCCGGAAGAGGCCTGCGATATCCAGTTATAACCATTAACCCCGGCAATAATTACTCCGGCTGCTATTAATACGGATGCCAGCATTTTTCTCAAGACTTTCAACCTCCTTTCTTCAAGGAAAAAACTCCGCCGCTTCCCCGGGAAAACCTTTCTCCCTGTGGAAAAAGGCAGCGGTTACCAGAGGGAGCAGGGATGTTGATCGATAAAATGAAGTCAGACCACTGCCTTTTTTCTCATAAGCATGAAAGCACCGGCTGAATCAAAGAGCCTTCCGAGAAAAGGTGCTGCCAAGTATGCAGTAGAAGGAGCAGGCAGTTCGTTACCTTCATTTTCATTGTAGTTATTCCAATTGTCGTTATTATTATTATAATTGTTATAAGCGTTGTTGTCATTATTATTGATGTAGTTGTTATTGTTGTCTGCGTTGTTGTTATTCATACCATCATCGTGGCTGTCCGCTGATGCTGAAGCAAAAGAAAGGCCAAACAGTAAAAACGGACTTAACGACATCATGGTAAGCGTTCTCCTCGTTGTTTTTCCATCTTACGTATTTTTATCCATGTCCACTCGTATTCCGCTTCCCGCTTATAGGAAAGAGAAAACCATAAATTGTAAAAATGCTGAAAATATATAAGTGATTGTTATCACAAATGGCGAAAGAATTCGGCCATTTTGAGAAAAGAGGATATCTGAAAGTCCAGGAAAGAATGTGCAGGAACCAGGCTGTTGAAAAAGTATTTTTTCTGTATTTTTATCCATGGGGCTGTTTCCACCTTACATGGTCGCTTTCCGGAGGGAACTCTCTCAGCTAACCTGCCTTTGGCAGGTGGATCTTCGAATCGTTCTATGTCCTCCAGGAGTCGACCATCCGGCTCCAACAGCCCCATGGATAAAGGGTTGTCTTACGAAAGCAAAGATAGAACACTGCTGTCGCTCCTGAAAACCCCTATTTTCTCCGAAGGGTCCGGCGGAGACGCCAGTGGGATATAAGCGCAGTCTGAAGATCATTTCCCCTGCCCTGGAGGCAGGGGAAATAGCTGAAGACAAGCCCCACGGCAAGCTTCCGCCGGTAAGCGAAGGAGAAAATACAAATAAAAAAATAAATATACCTCTTTTTTCACTAAATCCACACTCTGAGGAACGGTCATTCTTTTCTGAAATGAAGCCGGTTAATTCCAGCAGGAGCTGGAACGTTTTCCCCCCTCATGATAAAATGGGACGGGATATAATATTGAATTAAAGGAGCGGTAAATATGAGTGAAAATAAAATTCTTGTGTTCGGTCACAAAAGCCCGGATACCGATACGATTTGTTCTGCACTGGTATACGCAGATTTGAAAAATCAGCTTGGAGAAGAGGCAGAAGCTGTCCGGCTCGGAGAAGTTGGTGCAGAAACGCAGTATGCACTCGATTATTTTCATGCTGAAGCACCGCGGAGGGTCGACACCGTATCGAACGAAACAGACAAAGTGATTCTCGTTGACCACAATGAATTTCAGCAGAGTGCTGACGATATTAAAGACGTTCAGATTCTTGAAGTCATCGATCACCACCGGATTGCTAACTTTGAAACGGAAGGGCCTCTCTATTTCCGGGCTGAGCCTGTAGGCTGCACGGCAACGATTCTAAACAAGCTTTATAAAGAAAACGGGATCAACGTCAGCAAGAAAATGGCTGGCTTAATGGTTTCTTCCATTGTTTCGGATTCTCTTCTGTTCAAATCACCTACCTGTACGGAAGAAGATGTGCAGGCAGCGAAGGAACTCGCTGAGAAAGCAGATATTAATCTTGAAGAATACGGCCTGGAAATGTTGAAAGCGGGAGCTGACATGAGCAGTAAATCGGTTGAGCAGCTTCTCACAATGGATGCAAAAGAATTCACGATGGGCAGTCACACTGTAAAGGTTGCCCAGGTAAATGTTGTAGACGCGGATGACGTTCTCAGCCGAAAAGACGAGGTGCTGAAATCGATGCAGCAGGAAGTGGACAGCAACGGCTACGGTCTGTTTGCACTTGCCGTAACCGATATTCTTTCCAACGATTCCGTTCTCCTTACATCCGGAGAGCAGGAAGCAGCGGTTCACAGTGCCTTTAATGTAAAGCTGGAGAACCATGAGGCGGTGCTCGAAGGAGTAGTCTCCCGCAAAAAACAAATCGTACCGCCGTTAACAAACGCCCTCTCTTAAAAACAGGTGCAGGCAGTATGATGTACGAAAAGCTGTTTCTTTAAAAACAGGTATAAGATTTTTTACAACGTCTTTAAAGATAGACCAGCAAATACAAAGGTGCTCCTTCGTTTCGG
Source organism: Alkalicoccus halolimnae (assembly GCF_008014775.2). Classification (GTDB taxonomy): domain Bacteria; phylum Bacillota; class Bacilli; order Bacillales; family Salisediminibacteriaceae; genus Alkalicoccus; species Alkalicoccus halolimnae. The sequence goes on from NZ_CP144914.1 coordinate 753,672, forward strand.
AGGAAGCACCTTTTTTAGGAGGGAAAAGATGAAATCAGCAGGAAAACTCGCTCTTGTTACCGGAGTGGGACGCACAAAAGGACTCGGCGCGGCTGTATGCAAAAAGCTCGCTTCCGAGGGGGCCGACATTGCTTTTACGTACTGGCATGAATATGATGAAACGATGCCGTGGGGAAAGGAAAAAGAAGGACCGGCACAGACTTTTCAAGCGGTAACTTCTTTCGGGAAAGAGGCTTTTTCAAAGGAACTGGATCTGTCAAAGCCTGATAATATCCCGCTTTTATTTGCTGAAGTGAAAAACCATTTTGGTCGTACCCCGGACATCCTGATTAATAATGCCGCTCATTCCGTAAATGATAATATAAAAACCGTGACTGCAGCCTCTCTCGATCGTCACTACGAAATCAACGTCCGCGCTGTTACGCTGCTTATTCAGGAATTTCTGCACCATTTAGACAGGAACAGAAGCGGACGCATCATTAATATAGCTACAGGCTGGTCCAGGGGACAGATGCCTGAAGAAATATCTTATGTGGTGACAAAATCCGCCGCAGAAACACTCGTGCACTCGATTTCTGCACAGCTGGCGAAAAGAAACGTCACGATAAACGCGGTAAATCCCGGACCGACTGATACCGGATGGATGACGGAGGAGATTCAGCAGGAATTGACACCGCTGTTCCCGGGAGGAAGAATCGGACGTCCTGAGGATGCGGCAGAAGCGGTAGCCTTTCTTGTCAGTGACGCGGGGGCCTGGATTACAGGGCAGGTGCTTCATTCTGAAGGGGGCTTTTTAAATAGAGACAGCCCCGGCGAAAATATTTAAGTTTTCTCTCCGGGAACGACAGCCTTTATTTTAGTGGAAGGCTCCCTTAATTGAATGGTATCGTCACATGCAGCTTTCTGCTGGTGCAGCGGCTGATCAAAAATACCGGGACACTGGTGCATGCAGGTGAAGAAGCACACTTTTTTAATTCATTTGATCAACTAGTATACCTTGAGAAGCTGAGTTTTTTACATGCTCCCAAATTTCTCGTAGCGTTTTTCCAGGAAATTTTGAAAAACAGTCATGACTGTGCAAACGCCCCAGTAGATTAGTGCGACGAGAATAAACATCGTCATATAATCCATTTCTCTGCCGGCTACCGTTCTGGAAAGCTGGAATATCTCCGGGACAGTAATCATCGCGGCCAGCGAGGAAGCTTTAATCAAGTCCAGCAGAATATTTGCGAGAGGCGGGACAGCAATTCTCGAAGCCTGAGGCAGGATAATGCGTCCCATCATTTTCGGATAGGAAAACCCGAGAGAGCGGGCCGATTCCCACTGTCCACGGGGCACAGCAGCAATAGCAGAGCGGTTGATTTCTGCCATATAGGCTGCGCTGTTCAGACTGAAGCCTATAATTGCAGCGGTGACAGCGGCAAATTCGATTCCAATAAATGGGAATCCAAAGTAAAGCAGGAAGAGAATAATTAAGATGGGAACGCCGCGCATGAAAGAAATATAAATACGGGAAGGCCATCGCAGCCATGACTTACTTGAAGCTCTCCCAATAGCGAGGAAGAGGCTGATAATTAAACCGATAGCCATGCTGACGAGGGAAATAAGCAGCGTGAGTCCGAGCCCTGTCAGAATATAGGGCAGCGAGTCAACAGCAAGCCGTATATCAAAGATATGTTCCCACTGAATGTTACTCATTGGTATTTCTCCTTTCTTTTGATAATACGTTTCATTGATGTTAGAAAGTTTTTGTTACAAGAGCCGCAGCCCAACCGGAAAGCTCCTCCACGGCAGAGCTGAAGAGGAGTTTTCTATAGTTATCAACAACAGACTATAACGCAGCTTTAATTTATAGCAAAGCGTCATAATTAAGAACTCTATTCAGGCAGTCTGAATTTATTTATGGAATACAAACGATAAGAAAGCCGGTTTCCTCCGCGGAGGAAGGCCGGCTTCACAGTTGAGAAATAACGCTTCTATCCCTTACTCAAACGTAAATGTTTCGTCGTCGGAAAATTCCACGTCCGGTTCTTCAGAAACGTCCTGACCTCCAAAAAATTGTTCGGATAGCTCCGTGATCGTTCCGTCTTCGTGCATTTCAGTCAGCGCTTCATTCAAGTTGTCGCGCAGCTCTGTGTTTTCCTGATCCATGATCATAGCCTGGTTGTTTGGATGATAAAAGATGTCCGGATGGATCGTCACATCAATTTCCGGGAGAGCTTCCACGGCGAGTGTCTGCAGGTAATAATCGTTCAGTACTGTGTCCGTCCGTCCGTTTTCTACATCGCGCAGGTACGTATCATTTGTTACATTTTCATAAGTGACTCCTTCTGCGCCGTAATGCTCGGATATCTGCATGTAGATGGTAGTCGCAGCGCCGCCCGCTCTTTTTCCTTCCAGATCATCGAGGGTTTCAATTCCGGAAAGGTCGTCTTCGCGGACAACCATGCTTCCATAGGAAAATTTATAAGGATCAGTAAATAGAAAATCTTCCTCCCGCTGTGGATTAACATCGATATCGTTAACTGCCAGATCGACCTGTCCGTTGTTTATGGAAGTCAGCATGCCGTCAAAACCCATTTCAGAAAATTCCACTTCCAGATCAAGTCTTTCCGCAGCTTCTTTTGCTACTTCCACCTCAAATCCGGTCAAATCATTTGTCTCTTCCTCATGAAAAGAGGTAGGATAAAGAGTACCGGAAGTTGCCACTGTCAGGACGCCTTCTTCTTCAATGGTGTCCCATGCAGATGAACTTTCTTCTGTATTGCTGCCGCATGCTGCCAGCACGGCGAACAGGCCGGCTGCTGCACTGATTTTAAATGCTTTCATTGTTACAATTCCCCCCCAAGGTAAATGGTTCTTAATTAAGACAATATACAAAACATAGCATGACTTACTGCTGCAAGGCAATCTTACAGGTTTTGTTGGAAAACTCAAAAAAATCTGTCTGCATTGCGTTACAACTTAGTGAAAATGGGGTACAGAAAGTCAGCCAGCCTGACTAAAGGAGTACGTTTATGGGACGAGCAAAAACAATTGACGAAGTGCAGTTATTTCAGGAAACTGAAAAGCTTATTTTAGAGTCCGGATATGCCGGCTTTCATTTTAAAGCTCTTTCTGAAAGACTTGGAGTAGCCCGGAGCACCATCTATAATTATTATCCGAAAAAAGAGGAACTGATCACCGCCTTTATGGTGCATCTGCTTAAACAGGTAGTTACAAAAATGGACCGGCTTTCGGAAAAAGAAGATCCCGTCCGCAGCATGATTGAACTGTGGGGCAACTATGCCAACATTCACCAGATGATGCAGGTCATGCCTTATATTGACAAAAAAGCCTCAGCAAAGGTTGAAGAGAGCGTAAAAGAAATGTTCCGCATGCTTCAGGAAATGAAAGTTAAAATTAAAATTATACTTACAGCAGAACAGGAAAAAGGAGAGGTCCGCACAGACGTACATATGGACACTCTCGTCGGACTTGTCATGGCTGCTGTGCAGATACCTATGCACCACGCTTCTCAGGAAGACTGGGTCAAGGAAGTATATCTATTAATAAATGACGGCTTAAAAGGCTGATTATTTTTATATAAAAGTGACACAAATGTCACATTAGTAATGCATCCAGAAAGGCAGGGGAAAGGCTATGTTTGATAAGGTTATCAACCGTCCGAAAATTACCGTTATGTTTGTCTTTATTCTCATTATTTTAGGAGTGCTGACCCTGTTTCAGCTTCCGCAGCGCGAAGTTCCGGAAATATCGTTTGATATCGGCAATATTTCCACCCCGTACCCTGGAGGCGCTCCGGAAGAAGTAGAACAGCAGGTAACTGTCCCGCTGGAAAATGCAGTGGAAGGCATCGAAGGAATTGCAGCAGTCAATTCCGTCTCTACCTCCGGATTCTCGAATATTACGATAGAGCTGGAGGACGGGACCAATACGAATGCTGTTTTCAATGAAATAGAACAGGCAATTAACGATACGACAGAATCTCTTCCGGATCAGGCCTCGCCTGACTTTTCCCAGGAGGAAGGACTGGGGGGGCTTTCCAGTTACCACCTTCTTGGGAACTCGTATGATGAATTATACGAACTTAGAGAAACGATCCACGAATGGCAGGGGGAGATTGAAGCGATTCCGGGAGTGAACCGTACGAATGTGAAAGGCTTCCCGGATCAGCAGCTGCTGATTAATATTGATTCCGAAGAGCTTTTTGAGAGCGGGCTTCAGGTACCCGATGTTATCGAAGGAATCGAAGGAGAACTGCAGACCCAGCCCCTCGGTATCCAGGAAGCCGCTGACGAAAATGTGCAGCTGGAACTTACGACGATCGCTTCCTCGGAAGAGATTGAATCTATATTTATCGGACAGTCATTTGACGGAGAAACTATTTACTTAGAAGATGTTGCGGAGGTCGGGGTGGATCTGGAAACACCGGAAGACCGCATTACATTTGAAGAACAGCCTGCTTTATCCTTCACCGTCATTCCGGAAAGAGGAGAAAGCATCCCGCAGCTTCACACAGAAGTAGATAATGAAATGAGCACACTGGCAGAGGAACTTCCTGAAGGAGTGGAGCTGGATCTGTTTTATACCCAGCAGACCATTGTAGAAGAAATATTCGGCGATCTTTCCCTTTCCTTTGCACTCGCTGCCCTGTCGGTCATTGTCGTTACGCTGCTGGGACTGAACGTGTCCTCAGCTGTGATTGTAGCGGTCGCGATTCCGGTTTCGGTGTTTATCGGGCTGATTCCGCTGCCATTTGCAAACGTTGATTTAAATCAGATCTCGATTATCGGTCTTATCGTGGCCTTGGGTATTCTAGTAGATGATGCGATCGTAGTTGGTGATAATATACGCAATAAATACAGAGGAGGATGGGATCCGCAGGCCGGGGCTCTGGAAGGGACAAGAGAAGTCCGTGTCTCGATCATCGTTTCCACGTTGACGATCGTTTTTACTTTCCTTCCACTCGTCTTTATATCGGGGGGGAACGGCGACTTTATCCGGGCGCTCCCAGCCGTCCTTATAACGACGATCCTCGCTTCTACCGTGGTGGCGCTGACATTCGTCCCTATTTTCCTTAGCTGGAGACGCCGCAAACAGCTGGCCCGTAAGAGGAAATTCAAAGAAAGGGACGGCCTTCTCGGAAAGCAGTTTAATCAGCTGGCAGACTGGTACAGTGATTCTATCCTGCGCCGTGTCGTCCGCCATCCATGGAAAGTGGCAATAAGCGGTCTTGTGTTTACGACAGCTCTTTATGGATTGATTCCGTTTATTCCTGTTGAGTTTTTTCCTAATACAGATCGTGACGAAGTAACAGTTGAAGTTAGAATGCCGGCCGGAACAACGCTGGAAGCAACAGAAGAGACCCTTACAGAGATGCGGGATTACGTGCTGGAAGAGGACAGCAACGTATACGAAACAGCCGTTTATGCCGGACAGGGGCTCCCGCCGATCTTCGGTCAGGGGATGACCAATACTGGAGATGAAACGGGCAATCTTCTGCTGCGGGTGGAAAGGGAATCGCAGTCTGCGGAAGAAACGATCTCCCGCTGGACAGATCCGCTTCAGGAGGAATTTCCGGAAGCGGAAATTGAACTGACGACGATTGAAGCGGGACCGCCGGTTGGGGCACCGATTGCGATAACGCTGCAGGGCCCGGAAGTCGAAGAGCTGATGAATATCAGTGAGGAACTGCAGGAGCAGATTTCGGAAATTCCGGAGAGCGGCACCGTGCTCGATGACCTTGGTCCCAGAAGGCCGACGGTTGTTTATGAACCGGACAGGGAAGCACTTGAAGAAAACAATTTAACGCTCAGCACGATCAGTGAACAAATCGGTCTTAGAACCGAAGGACTTCCGCTGATGACTTTCCGTACAGCGGAGGAAACGATCGATTTACAGCTGACACTCGACCGGATTGCGCCGGGAGAAGATATTGACCTGTCTTCGATTGAAATCCCAAGTGAAGCGGGTGAGGAAGGGCCTCCGGAACTGTTGACTCTCGACACTCTCGTAACAGAGGAAGCAACGGAAGAAATTCCGCAGATCATCCGGGATGAAGGAGTCCGTACAGTAACTGTCAGGGTTTTCCCCGGTGATAATGAGCAGGAGGAACTGGATGCCCGAATAGATGATATTGCAGACGATGTACGTTCTTCTGTATCCGATGATTATTCAATCAGCGTTGGAGGAGAGGAAGAAGCGCGTACCGATTTCATTTTAGAGTTGGCAACATTATTCGTGCTCGTGTTATTCCTGATTTATATCGTTATTGCAATACAGTTTTACTCGCTGACCATTCCGTTACTCGTTTTATCAACTGTGCATATTGCAGCTTCCGGTGCTATTGTGGGGCTCTTTGTCACCCAGACCGGACTCGGGTTTACGGCACTGCTTGGTATCGTATCACTTGCGGGAATAGTCGTCCGCAACTCGATTGTCCTGCTCGAATTTATCAAGCAGCGCCGACGGGAAGGAATGGGACTGCACGAAGCAGTCATAGAAGCGGGGCGCGTCAGACTGCGTCCGATCCTGCTGACGGCATTTACGGCCATTGGAGCATTGACGCCTGTAGCACTCAGCGGGGATGTACTGTTTGAGCCGCTGGCGATTTCCATTATCGCAGGGTTGATATTTTCCGCTCTGCTGACAGTTATTATCGTACCTGCGCTGTACACAGCTTTTGCACAAAGCTTTGAGAAGAAAAGAAAATAATGCTTCATGAAGTTATACAAACATTAGAAGGATAAACAGATCTGACTGGGGGGTGAACATTATTATCCAGTTTTCGCTTCAGTGATCAGCAGTCTTTATTTCCACAGGGAAGCTGTGTGGACGGACCTGGCTCAGCTAATTACTTTCTATTGAAGAGCAAGGCTTTACGCAGCTCAGCTTCCATTCCTATGATAAGAAAAGTAGAACAGGGCCTAATAACATTAGTCCATTTATTGCATACAATTTTAAATGGCATCGAAGTCAGAAAAGCCGTATACGCTTTTTTAATAAGGCTGCCTTGAAAATAATGTAGATAAGCTATAAAAGTTCGCTTTCGTTTCCAAGGGGACGCTTTCCGGGCGGGCCTGCCTCAGCTAATCCCTTCCTCCCTGCGGTCGGGCGGAGTGGGGCTCGTCCTAGATCGCCCCGGAGTCGCCCCATGTCCACTCCAGATTTTGGTAAAAAAGACAGAGCGGGAGCTGCTTTCAAAAATATTGCGTCATGACAGGATTTTTGTCATGACGCTTTTGTCTGTCCATAGAAGCAGATTTCTGGGAGGTTATGAGATGTTTTAACGAGAGGATTTTGTAACTCTGCTGGCAATCGTGCGTATTCCTTAGTATAATAACGTCAATTTAACAGGTCGGGGGGAGATTGGTTTTGAGTGAAAAAATATTGATAGTAGAAGATGAAGCAAAAATAGCGCGGGTACTGCAGCTTGAGCTGGAATATGAAGGTTACCAGCCTTCCGTGGTTCACGATGGGTTGGAAGCGTGGGGAATGATTCAGGAAACGGGCTACGATTTATATATACTTGATGTGATGCTTCCGGGGCTGAGCGGCATGGAGCTGCTTCGCCGCATCCGCAGGAAAGGAACGGACGATGCGGTAATGATGCTAACCGCAAGAGGCACCACTGTGGATAAAGTAACCGGACTTGATCAGGGGGCAGACGATTACGTAACCAAACCTTTCGATATGGAAGAACTGCTTGCCCGAGTTAGGGTGCTCCTTCGCCGGAAGGGCAAACCTGCTGTTGCAGAAGAAGAACTTGTGTTTAAGGATATAAAATTAAACCTTTCCAGAAGGGAGGCTTACCGTGGCGACCACCTGCTGGAGCTCACTCCAAGAGAGTATGACCTGCTTGTCTGCTTTCTGGAACATCCGTATCACGTACTTTCCCGGGAACAGCTGATGGACAGGGTATGGGGGTTTGATTATGCCGGAGAAACGAATGTGGTTGATGTTTATATCCGCTACCTGCGTCAAAAATTGGACAAGCCGTTCGCTTCCTCTTATCTTCATACTGTTCGGGGGACGGGTTATGTACTGAAGGAGAAAAGCAGATGAACCTTTCCCGGAGGATTACGCTTTTCTCAACAGGAATGCTTTTCCTGCTTCTCCTGTTAGTCAATGCCGGAATTTATTTTGTGTTTCAGCATAATATGCTGCAGGGTGAGCTGGATCGTACCCTCCAGCAGGGGCGGACAGTCACGGAAGCTGTCAGTTCGCAGCCGGGAGAAGATCCGGTCTCCTATTTTGAATCTTATGTTTCGGGGGAAGGGATGGTGCGTATAATTGCACCTGATGGCAGTACTCAGCTATCCGTTACTTCCCAAAATACGCGGCTGTCTCTGATCCCCGTATTCGAAGCTGAAGCTCAATCCGAATCGGCAGAATCTTTCATTTTCGAAGGAGAGAGGTATGCATCGGCCCGGGTGCCTCTTTTATGGGAAGGAGGAGCAGTGGTCACCCTCGAGGTCGTGGAACCCCTGGATATGTATGAGCAGACGATGCAGACTTTGAGAATCGCCTTAATTTTTGCTTCACTGGCTGTTCTTCTTCCTTCCTTTCTGGCAGCAAGATCATTGAGTAATTTTGTCCTCAGGCCGATCAAAGCCCTCGTTGCTACAATGAAACAAATCGAAGCAGAAGGCACATTTAAAAAAATAGAACTGAAAAACAACGGTAAAGATGAACTGGCGGAAATGGGACGGACCTTCAATCATATGATGGATCTGCTGAAAGCCAATTACGAAAAACAGCAGCAGTTTGTTTCCGATGCTTCCCATGAACTTAAAACGCCTCTGACCGTTATCGGCAGCTATGCCCAGCTGTTAAAACGAAGGGGGAGTGAACGGCCTGAAGTATTTGAAGAATCAGTGGAAGCGATCTCCTCCGAAGCAGAACGTATGAGAGAAATGACTGAACAGATGCTTGCCCTGGCGGCGGGAGAAAACAGCGCTTTGGAAAAGGAGAGTATTGACCTTTCCCCTGTGTTTGAAAAGGTATCCGTACAGCTGGGCAGGACACGTGAAAGGGAAATCGAAATACAGGCAGAACCCGGATCGTTTGTGTATGGCAATGAACTTCAGCTGAAGCAGCTGGCTTATCTGTTGATAGAAAACGCGTTGAAATACAGCAGCGAAGCAGTCCGTGTTGCGGTGAAGCAGAAAGATGATTCCGTTCTTGCCTCGGTTACTGACCGGGGTGTCGGAATCGCCCCCGAAGATCTTCCGCATATTTTTGAACGGTTTTACCGGGTGGACAAAGCGCGGGAAAGGGAAAAAGGCGGGACAGGACTGGGGCTTGCTATAGCTGAAAGTATTGCTTCTTCTCACGGGGGAGAAATTCAGGCTGAAAGTGTGGTCGGTCTCGGCACAACCTTTACGGTTTCCTTCCCTTTTTACAGGAAAGCAGGTGGAGAAGGTGAGTAAGAAGTTTATTTTCATTTTTTTAACTTTTTGCATGGCAGCAGCGGCCGCCGTGACGATACTTTTATTTGTTTTTAACGAGGAGGAAGAGACAACCGGAGAAGACGTTACCGCCATGCTTGAAAGCCGCTACCAGAGTGAGATTTCCTCGATTACGCAGACCGATGGAATTTTTACTGCCCGAATGGAGACGGATGCAGGAATTTACATGGTGGAAGTTGATGCGCAGAACGGGGAGGTCCTCTCCATTGAACAGACGGAAGTTTTATCCGGTGAGCAGCCGGCAGCAGAAGAACCAGAGTACCTTCAGGCGGGGGAAATCGAAACGATTGTATCAGAAGAAACATCCGGAGAGGCAGAAATAGTGGATATCCGGCTTGATGAAAGGGAAGGGGGCTCGGTTTACGAAGTGGAATTTTCACTGGACAGCCAGAATGGAAGGATGGAACTGGATGCAGTGAACGGTTCCGTGCAGGTATATACGCTGGAAGACGAGACGCCGATTGAGCCTCTTACCGAAGAGGAAGCAGTGGAAATTGCTATGCGTGAACACTCCGGCACGCTTGATGATATTGACCTTGACGAAGAGGGAGGGCGTCTCATTTACGAAATTGAAATAGAGAATGATTCATCAGGCGTAGATGCTGATATTGTTATAGATGCCTACAGCGGAGAAGTGCTCTCAGTGGAACTCGATAATTAAATAAACTCTCATCAAATTCTAATGTTGTTTTCATCCGGCTCTCATCCTGTGCGGATATAGTAAAAGTAACAAATAAGCAAAGGAGAGGGTGAAGGTGAAAAAAACAATTCTCGCAGCCGCAGTCGTGGCAGTGATCGGCGGTACATCAGTTTATGCTGCAGGAAACAGTAATGACGTTCAGACAGCAGATCTTGAAGAAACAAACAGCACGCAGAATCAGCAGACAGATGAAAACAGCGGGGAAGAACAAATTTCATCTGAGGAAGCAGTGAAACAAGCACAGACAGTCATTGATGGTACGCTTGATGAGGTGGAGCTGGATACAGAAGACGGCAGGCTTGTGTATGAAGTGGAGCTGGATTATCAGGGAGAAGATTATGATTTCGATATCGATGCGTATACAGGAGAAGTCGTTAATATTGATGATGACCTGCTTGGAACGGAAGCATCGGCAGGGGCAGCAGTAAGTCTTGAAGAAGCAGAGAAAACAGCACTGGCTGCTTTTTCGGGAGGGAAAGTTGATGACAGCGAGCTGGAAAAGAACGACGGGCGTCTGGTTTATGAAATAGAAGTGGAAATTAACGATGAAGACGGGGATGTCTATATTGATGCTGAAAGCGGGGAGATTCTCCACATTGAGAGCGATATTGCAGCTTTTGCTGATACCGATGCCGGAAGTGGCAGCGGGAATGAGAGGCGTTCAGCCGGGGATGAACAGAGAGAAGGGAATGATAAAGACAACTCTTCCGGACAGATAACCGCAGCCGAAGCGAAAGAGATTGCAATGGATTATGCCGGAGGCGGGTATATCGATGACATGGAACTCGAGCATGAAGATGGGATGCTTCTGTTTGAAGTGGAAGTGGAGTACGGCGCTGATAACGAAGTGGAAGTTTATATTGACGCTTACACTGGAGAGATCCTTTACGTGGATAAGGATTAGCTGACAAAAAAGCATTCTCAAAACAACGAGCCGGAAGAACGTATAAGGAGACTGTCTCGAAGAAGTATCGGGACAGCCTCTTTTAATGTTCATTGTTTTTATTACGGAACAGCTCTTTTTCCACTCTGCGATGAATGAGCTTCAAAGCTTCCGGTTATTTCAGGACCCCGCCTTTATGGGTGAACACAAAAAATTTAATAAAGAAAAAACTTGCTAAAGAAGAAGCAAACATGGAAAATCCTTTAGCAATATTTGTATTCAGCCAGTCGCTGAAAGGGAAAAGAAGCGGGAAAATCCAGATGCCTAAGAGGAAAACCCCATTGGCGATTAATAGACTGATCAATGCCTGACCGATAAACGCAGCAAACTGGCGCCTCGTTTTTCTGACACGGAAAGTGAAGCGGGAATTCCAGTAATAGCTGTTCAAAATGGCGGAAGTGTAGGCGAGTGTGTTAAACAGTGCAAGCAGAAAAGTACTCCTTGTCGGAAAAAGGTACAGCAGGAAATTCAGCACTCCTATATCCAGCAGGGCACAGCTGACGCCGACAATGCTGTACAGGCCGAGCTGGGAAAAGCCCTTTCTGTACCTGTAAATAATCCCCATATTATACCTGCTTTAAAGAAGAACGGGAGGCAGATACCGTATCTTCATAAAATTCCAGCAGCTGGCGCGACGGTGCGTCCCAGCCGACTGACTGGCTTTCTGAATAGGCCTGCTCAGCCAGAGAAGTTCGAAAGGATTCCTCTTTGATACGCAGAATCGTAGTTACTAAATGATTCTCAACTTCCGGATTATAGAGCAGGCCGGTCTTCTCATGCTCCACCTGTTCTCTCGTCGGGCCGCTGTCCGCGGCAATAACCGGAGTGCCTGAAGCCATGGCTTCGAGAAGGACAAGGCCGAGCGTTTCCGTAGTGGAAGGGAAAACGAACGCATCTGCCGAAGCATACGCGCCTGCAAGCTCTTCACCGTGCAGAAAGCCGGTAAACACCGTGTCCGTTCCGGAAAATTTATTTTCCAATACGGAGCGGTGGGGTCCGTCCCCTACGATAGCCAGACAAAAGTCGTCCGACTGGTCAAAAACGGCCCGCAGTTTTTCTATGTCTTTTTCCGGAGCGAGTCTTCCTACAAACAGAAGCAGTTTTTTATCTGTCTTCTCATTGGTTAAACGCTCCCGCATTTCCTGTGAATAATTTCCCGGATGGAAGCGGTCCGTGTCCACACCGCGTATCCACAGGTGTACGTTACGGAACTGCTGCTGCTTCAATTCTTCCAGAACGGTCTGCGAAGTACATAAATTCACCTCGGCACGGTTATGGAGAGTGCGGAAATACCACCACAAAATCGGTTTGATGAATGGAGCCCGGTAATATTCGGCATATTTGGGCACATGGGTATGATAGGAGGCCACCAATGGAAATTTGAGCTTTTTTGTATAATAAATTCCGGTTATTCCGAGAAGTGCCGGGTTGACTACGTGGACAAGGTCCGGCTGGAAATCTTCCAGTGCTGTTTTCACCTTTCGGGAAATAAGCGAAAATTTCTTTTCTTTGTAAAAAAAGAATTGGAAAGCCGGTATACCTGAAATCGGTGTTCCTTCATACTCCGTTTCACCAAGGTCGGGAGCAATGACCAGCACTTCATGGCCGAGCTGTTTCAGATAACGGATGGAAGCAGTAAGCCTTGTAACGATACCGTCTGTAGAAGGATAAAAGGTTTCAGTAATGATCGCAATCTTCATAGGAAAAAACCTCCTGCACTAATTGCTTGGAGATAGCGGCTTCGGTATACCAGGCTGCTGCTCATCCGTCCATGTGCTCGTAGCCGGGATTTTGCTTTTGTCCGCACGGCCGGCGTATTTTTCTGCCACTTTAGTTACTTCCTGAAGAAGACCGTTATTGAGCGTAATCGGATTTAATTTTTTAGAAAGAAAAAGATCTTCCGTGACGTGAAGCTCATTCTCTGCCGCTTCTTTTCTTGGATTGTCCACATAGGCTACGTCGCCGCCTGCCAGTTCGGCGACGAGGTGGGCAAGGTCCTTAATGCGGTGGGTTTCTGTCATTTGATTAAAAATGAAAACCTTATCTTCGGGGGCGGGACTGTGTTTCAGCGCAATCTCTATACAGCGGACGGTGTCCTGGATATGGATGAAAGCGCGGGTCTGGCCCCCGGTCCCGTGAACGGTGATCGGATAATCAACCGCTGCCTGCATTAAAAAGCGGTTGAGCACAGTCCCGTAATCACCGTCATAGTCAAAGCGGTTAATCAGCCGGTCATCAAGCTTAGTTTCCGCTGTGTTCGTCCCCCATACGATTCCCTGATGAAGATCCGTAATCCGAAGCCGGTCATTTTTATTGTAATACTGAAAAAGGAGCTGATCCTGCGACTTCGTCATATGATAGACGGAACCCGGGTTTGTAGGGTAGAGAATTTCCTGAGGGATGCGCGTGCCCTGTTCGGTGGTCACTTCCACGTCAAGATAGCCTTCAGGAATTTTCATTCCGGCTGTTCCATATCCATAAACGCCCATCGTACCGAGATGCACGAGGTGAATATCGAGACCGGATTCCACAATTGCACAAAGAACATTGTGCGTCGCGTTTATATTGTTGTCGACCGTATATCTTTTATGGCGGGGGGATTTCATAGAGTAAGGAGCAGAACGCTGCTCTGCAAAGTGCACCATGGCATCCGGTTTTTCATCTTTTATCAACTGAAGAAAAGCATCGTAATCCTCTGCTATATCGATTCTGTGAAAGGTAATTGTTCTGCCGGTCTTCTCTTTCCACGCTTCTATTCTTGTACTCATCGGATAAATAGGCGTAAGGGAAGAAGCTTCCAGCTCATTGTCGATATTTCTTCTCGAAAGATTATCAACAATTACTACTTCACAGCCTGTATTGGAAAGATGAAGGCTTGTCGGCCAACCGCAGAAGCCGTCTCCTCCAAGCACAAATATCTTTTGGCTTTTCGTTTTTTTTGTGGTTGAATTCACTGCTATAACATCCTTTTTCTGATGGTTTAATTCATTCTTATAAACAGGCGTCCTTTAAATAGGAAGATCTTCTTTTCAGGATACTGCTTTTTACATTCTAACTGTTATTATATAAGAAGGCTACTGATACTATGAATATTAATAATATATTTAAAAAATGGCGCCGTTAAAGAAATTTTTTTTAAAAGCTGTACTAAAGTCTGTTGTTGATACATGCAGAAAATGCCGCTTTGTTTTTCTTCACGGAAAGAAGCATTTCTGCTTTTCATGAAGCCTGTTTTTCTTTTCGTAAACACAGGGGTCAGGGCAGAGAAGACTGCGGATCGCGTTCAGAGAGCTTGAAAATGTGATGCGGGTAGTAACCAAACTAAAAAAATGACGACATTATTGCTGAACGATGTTTGCAAAACTGCTGGAATTGTTTAAAATAAGAACAATGCAGACTATCCGGAAGACGGGAATTTTAGGATAATGAGGGATATATGATGAATATAGAGGAAGCATACAAAAAACTAAGAGATATATGCGGAACGGATCTGGTCTCCATGCACGAACCGATGTCGAGACATACGCTGACAAAAATGGGTGGTACGGCTGACCTTTTTGTTACGCCGAAAACATATGAACAGGCAGCGGAGATTGTTAAGATCCAGAAAGAATACGGGCTTCCTTTTATGCAGCTTGGAAACGGGTCAAACTTAATCGTAAGAGACGGAGGAGTCAGAGGCCTGGTCATGCATTTCAAGAATCTTTCTTCTGTTAAAGTAGAAGGAAAGACGGTTACCGCACAGGGGGGGGCTAACATTAAAGATGCTTCCGAATGCGCTCTTTCCTACGAATTAACCGGTCTTGAATTTGCCTGTGGCATCCCCGGCACAATAGGCGGAGCGATGGTAATGAATGCAGGAGCGTATGGCGGTGAGGTGAAAGATGTCATTGACCACGTAACTGTTGTGACACCGGAAGCCGAAATTATGACTTTGTACAGAAATGAGCTCGAGCTCGGCTACCGGCAGAGTATTATCAGCAAGAAAAAATATATCGTACTGGAAGCCGTTTTTCAGCTGGCTCCAGGTGAAAAAGAAACGATAAAGGGGAAGATGCAGGAACTCACTTTTCAGCGGGAATCGAAACAGCCGCTGGAGTACCCTTCGGTAGGGAGTGTATTCAAACGCCCGCCAGGACACTTTGCGGGGAAGCTTATTCAGGACAGCGGTCTTCAGGGTAAGGGATTTGGCGACGCGGAAGTTTCCACCAAGCATGCCGGCTTCATTGTTAATAAAGGAGAAGCGACGGCGACTGATTACCTCCAGACTATTGATCTCGTGCGCCGTACGGTGAAAGAAAATTTCGGTGTGGAGCTGGAACTTGAAGCGAAAGTAGTGGGGGAAGAAAAACAGTAGCAGAAAATAACAAACAGGCTTTCCCTAAACGAAGGGAAAGCCTGTTCAGCTGGAGGAAAACGCCAGAAAACCGAAAATGAAAGCAGTGAGAGAACCGACAATAGTAAGGGCGGTGTACCACAGAAAAGGCATCCAATCCTTATTTTTTAAAAGCAAGACAGCCTCAACGGCGAAAGTTGAAAACGTCGTAAACGCTCCGAAGAATCCAGTGCCGGTCGTAAGGAACCAGAGACTCGTTTCGCCTTCCAAGGGGATGGATTTAAAATAAAGACCGAGAAAGATGCCGAGTCCCAGAGAACCGAGAATATTTACGGTGAGAGCAGGTAATGGCACGACTTTCCCCGTCAGCCGTCTGGTGAGCAGTAAACCAAGCATATATCTGGAGACGGCTCCAGCGGCTCCTGACAACATAAGAAGCAGCATTGTCATGATTAGACCGCCCCTTTCTTTTTCGTAAGTAAAGTACTGAATAAGAAACCAAGAAGAGCAGCAGCAAGGCCGCCAAAAATAGAACCGGCCGTATAAATCAGGAAGAGAGAAGCCTCGCCGGCTGCGAGAAGTACTGTATCAGAGGCAAAGGTGGACATAGTTGTAAATCCTCCGCAGAAACCTGCTCCAAGTCCCGCTTTCAGCCACGTCCGGCCCGGTTTCATGAGAAGACTTCCGGTGAGTATGCCTAAAAGAAAGCTTCCGGCAATATTGACGACCAGGGTGCCGAGCGGATAAGTGCCGATCCACATGGACTGGCCGATTACAAAGCGAAGATAAGTACCCGCAGCTCCGCCGGCTGCCACCGCTGCTAAGTTTTTAATATTCATTAAACAGAAGTCCTTTCTTTACAGTATATAAATCAATGGGAAAGCTTTCCCTCGTATTTTAACATGCTTTTCAGCGCTGGAAATACTCCTGGAAAGCTGTGTTAAAGTCTATTGTTTATACATGTATAAAACTCCGCTTCGTTTTTATTTTCCAATGCAGAAAGCCTGCTGGTTGATTCAAGAAGGTACAAAGGTAAGAAACCAGAGCCAGGGTGGAGACGCCTGCGGAAAAGGCTGCCAGGGCGTGTATAACAGGCGGCGAAGCATTATTGACAGAATATTGTCCTCATGCTAAAGTTTCTCCAGTGATCAAACATATACCTCGTTAGGTGAGGCTCCTGTGCAGGAGATATGCTGCTGCCCAAAAACGTCCAAAGACGCCAATGGGTCAACAGGAACTATCGACATAAGGTGGTTCTTAACGCAGCTGGCTTCGTCCTATGCCGCACAGTGCTAAAGCTCTACGAATGGAGGCGGACCCTATTGTCAGTGTGCATGCCAGCACCCTCTATTTGCAGAGGGTGCTTTTTTCAGCCGACAAAGACAGCCGTTTTTTGATCGAAAGCTGTGTTTAAGCATTCGCTGTTGATTATTATAAAGAACTTCGCTGCAGTTCTGCCGTGGAGAAGACCTCCGGACGAGAACTCTGCTTCCTGCGGGATCTTCCGAGCTTTTTTTTACAGGCTGCCGCTTCGTTCCCGCGAATGACACAAAAAGAAGAACCGTTTTTCATTAACGAACTTTCTATTCAGAAAACCGGCTTCCAGGAGATTTTTAGAGACGCCTTTGGAAAGTGTACGTTTATCGTTTCTATACTTTTTGTTTACGGGAGCCTGAAAAAACTGGTTCAGCCATTTTAATTGAAGCAGAGGGGAATATCAGCGTGAAATTTAATTAAGACATAATAAAAGGAGGGGGTACGGATGGATCAGCTCACTCATTACAATCGGGAAGAATATAAAAAGTATATTATTTCGAAAATAGATCAGCAGGAAACCATTCATGTCCACCAGACAATGATGGATCTGCATCCGATCGACCGGACGGAAATCTACCGCGAATTGACAGAAGAACAGCGAAGGTTTATACATGAAGTGCTCAGTCCAAAAGAAATAGGAGAAATTTTTGACAAGCTGCAAACAGATGAACAGACTGAGTTCATTCGCGAAGTGGACAGCCAGTACGTAGGTAATATGTTTGATGATATGTATGCCGATGATGCTGCCGATTTCCTTGCAGAAATGGAAGAGGAGACAGCGTCAAATATCCTGCAGATGATGAAGCAGGAGGAAGCAGAAGAAGTACGTGAGCTGATGTCCTATGAGGAAGAGACGGCTGGTGCGATAATGACGAAAGAATTTATCGTCCTGCATTCTTCCGACAAAGTAGGGGAGGTTATGAAAAGACTCCGCAAAGAAGCCCCGGAAGCAGAAACGATTTACTACCTTTATGTGGTGGATGAGGGCCACAAACTAGCAGGAGTAGTATCTTTAAGGGACTTGATCATTGCTGATCCTAAGGAAACGGTGAAAAAAGCGATGAGTACAAGAGTCGTATCGGTGGATCTCGAGGAGGATCAGGAGGACATTGCCAAGCTGATTAGAAAATATGATTTTCTCGCCGTTCCGGTTGTCACAACTCAGAATACGCTTGTAGGTATTATTACGGTAGACGATATTATGGACGTCGTCGAGGAAGAAACAGAAGAAGATTTCGGAGAGATTTCCGCTGCACGAGGGTCACTGGATGCCAAAATATCTTCTTTCGGAGCAGCTAAAAAAAGGGCCCCCTGGATTATCATGCTGATGTTTCTTGGACTGATTACCGCTAATGTAATTGGACAGTTTGAAGAAACATTGGAAGCGGTCGTGCTGCTCTCGGTGTTTATCCCATTGATTATGGACTCAGCGGGAAACACAGGAACGCAGGCGCTTGCCGTCGTGGTTCGTCGTCTTGCGGTCGGATCGATAGACGGAAACGGGATAAAGAATATGGTGAAACGGGAGTTCGGCACAGGAATGCTGCTCGGTTTGTTCTGCGCTGTTACGCTGATGGTCCTGATTCCACTCTTTTACGGGAGCTTTATTCTTGCCGGAATCGTAGGTCTCTCTTTATTTTTTACACTGAGCATGGCGACAATTGTCGGATCGATTATTCCCCTTATTATTAATAAACTAAAAATTGATCCTGCTGTAGCTTCAGGACCGTTTATTACTACATTGAATGATATTATTGGGCTGCTCATTTACTTTTCTATCGCTACTGCCTTGCTGCAGTATATGTGAAGCTGAAAAACTCTCTCCCGTAGGGCCTGCTCCTGTTAATTCAATACAGTCAGAACATAAATAGGCGCTTTCAGAGTGTTGATTAAGTAAAGAAAGAAGTATATTCATTCCATTCCTTGTATTTTCTCCTTCGCTTACCGGCGGAAGCCTGCCGTGGGGCTTGTCTTCAACTATTTCCAATTCCTCACTGCATTGGAAAGGATCTTCAGACTGCGCTTAATCCCACCGGTATCTCCATCGTACGTTACGGAGGAAAAGAAATTTTTATGGAAGAATACTGCCGGAATAGAAGCGGTTTTTAAAAATAAGAAACTTCTTCTTATCCCCCTGCTGCAGCCGCAGGGGGCGACTCCGAGACGATCAAGGACGAGCTGAAGATCCATCCCTGCCGACCGAAGAGAGGAGGGGATTAGCTGAGGCCGGCCCGACCGGAAAGCGTCCCCCGGGAGGCGGAAGCAGCGAACTGTATATCTATATTAAAAAACTTAAACAGCCTGAAAAAGCGCCATGCCGAAATGACCCGGCATGGCGCTTTTTTATTCAGTAATTTTATTTTTCCTTTCAGCCGCTTTTATTCAAAATAATCAACAATACCTTCGTAAAGGGCATCGGAAGAATCTTCTCTGAACCCGTCTGTTTTCATTTTTTCTGCTTCTGCCTCATTCGTTTTGAATGCGAGTTCGGCTAAAGCACTCGGCATATCGGTGTTTTTGATAACATAAAAACCTCGTTCTTTAACACCGCGGTCGATTGTATCAAGTTTCTCAAGCATCTGTGTCTGCAGGTTATCAGCTAAATCAATGCTGTTTCCGGCCCAGGTTTCGGCACTGTAAAACGTTTCTGTGCCATGAGCGGCTTCCACGCCTGCTGCGTTAGTATGGATGCTGATAAAGATATCGGCTTCCATATTGTTAGCCTGAATGACACGGTCTTCAAGAGACGGATACCAGTCGGATCGTCTCGTCATCACTACGTTGGCACCAGCTTTGCGCAGTTCTTCTTCGAGACGCAGGCCGACGTCCAATACGACTTCCTTTTCCTGAAGCCCATTAGCAACCGCTCCGGGATCGCTTCCCCCGTGTCCAGGATCTACAGCGATCGTATGCCCGACCAAGGGACTTTCGTGATCAAAATAGTCAACATACAAATAACTCTGGGACACGTAACCTTCCAGCTCATCTGATTTAATTCTGGCCCAGTTGCCTGTCCGTTCGAAAACGGTCACTTCTTCGCCTTCGACTAACCTCCCGATTGAAGCTTCACTCGTGGAAGGCTCAGGCCGGACGTTTAAAGTAGCACTGTTAGCAACAACCCCTGCCCCAATCGCCTCTGAATTTTCCCCTGGATCGACGGAGGGATCCGTTTCTTCGAATCCAGGCCGGAATTCAGGGTGGAGGGCTCTGGCAAGCATCAGTGAAAACTCGAGCCGGCTGATGGAATTGTCTGGACGGAAAGTGCCGTCTGGATAACCGTCTGTAATCCCGGTTCCTGCTAAATCCATTATGTAATCGTTGAAAAAGCTGCCGGATTCTACATCACTGAAAGAAACATCATGCACATTTTCCATATCGAAACTTCGTGTAAGCACAGCCGCCATTTCTGCACGGGTAAGAGATCCATCCGGTTCAAAGGTGCCCTGGGGGTATCCTTCAAGAATGCTGTTTTCCACGGCTGCATGAATATGGGCTGCCGCATAATGGTCTCTGGTAACATCCGAAAAGGAGGTCCATGTATTCTCTATATTGAATTCAAGAGCGCGGGCGAGCATAACGGACGCTTCAGCGCGCGATACGTTTCTGTCCGGACGGAAGGTCCCATCTTCATATCCGGTAATGATACCCGCTTCATAGAGAGCCGTGACCTCTTCTTCGTCGGAGTCGGCAAAAGAAGCCTGGGCTGACAGCGGAGCGGCAAGCACAAAAACCACTATAAGTGCTGCCGGAATACTGAATAAACTGCGAAAATTTGTCATCTCTACTGGTCCTCTCCCTTATTCATTTTTGGAAGGCTCTGGTAACGATAGAATTGAATGTACTCTCCAGCGAACATTAGTTAAGCTTCACTGCAGGCACCTGTAAAGTACAGAGGCTTCGATAAATTAATTTCATAAGTGATACTTTACCATGAGAGAAAGAGGAGGTTTATGATTCTAAATAATGAAATTTTGTCACTATTCTGTAATATAAAAAGGAATAAAAAGGATAAAAATTGAATTTAAAGGAAATATTTTTTCGGAAATCCTATCAAATAGGCAATCTGCTAAAAGTATAAAAATAGATGAAAGAACTAGGAGCGGGGAAAGAGGAACTTGTGGAAATAAAAAACCATGTTTAACTTTGGACTGTATAGGGTTTTGGCTGCCTGCAGGAGAATAAAGATAGAATGCTTCCCTGAAAACGGGCTCTTTTCCGGCGTTTTATCTTCCACGTATTCAGGATTTTCGAAAGAAGCGTTAACTTTGATTTTTTCGTGAGTTGTCATATGTAATGTGATACGTTATTATATAACTAAATGATTATATACGAAGGAATGGTGATCAATATGGCTGTTAAAATTGAAATTTTTGATCCTGCACTCTGCTGCTCCACGGGTGTCTGTGGACCGGACGTGGATCCGGAACTTACAAAGA
This sequence comes from Alkalicoccus halolimnae, assembly GCF_008014775.2. Taxonomy (GTDB): domain Bacteria; phylum Bacillota; class Bacilli; order Bacillales; family Salisediminibacteriaceae; genus Alkalicoccus; species Alkalicoccus halolimnae. The sequence continues at coordinate 774,877 of NZ_CP144914.1, forward strand.
TGTCAAAACTTCACGCAGATATTCAGAAAGTCGGCTATGAAGCGTTAAGATACAATCTCGCTCAGGAACCGCAGCCGTTTGTAGAAAACACCGAGGTTAATGAACTTCTCCAGGAGAAAGGAGCCGAAGCTCTGCCTGCAGTAACGATTAACGGAGAGCTCAAGAAGCACGGCGGATATCCGAACGTCCGGGAACTTGCTTCCTGGCTTGGAGTCGAGGAAGCTTCATTGAAACCCGCTCAGCCTAAAAATCAAATCAACCTTCTTTAAAAACAGCCGTCCGCCGGAATGGTATTGCGCACATGAAAAAGCGCAGGAAAAAGATTATTTATCTTTTTCCTGCGCTTTTTATTATGGATGCGGATCAGCACATAGCAGAAATTCTGGCTGCATCGCGGTTTTTCTGACAGTAATACTGTTCTCTGGAAAGCTGCCAATGGATCATCTGGAGCTGCTCGACTGTACGGAGCATTCCGCTGTTTTCCAGCACACGTATAGAACCTGTATTATCATGGCGGCATTCAGCGGTAACTTTTAAGATGCCACATGTTTCGAATAAATAGGTAAGCATGGCTTTCAATGCTTCTGTTGCAAACCCGCGGCGCCGGTAGTCTTTACAGATGCCGTAGCCTACTTCCACGGTAGAAGATTTGCAGGGTCTGTCTTTAAAACCAATATCTCCGATTACTTCGTCTGTATCTCTGGAAAAGATAATCCAGGGACCCCATCCGTACATAGACTCATTGATGCAAAGATCCTGCAGATGTTTATGCAGATGAGACGGGAAATAGTTGGCGTGGTGAAGGCTGGGGAAAAGGTCGATTGACAATGGTTGCAGCTGCAGTCTTGGTGTATAAACGACCAAACCCATAAGTAGTTCTCCTCTCGATATTACACCTGAAAGTTATTTACCCTATACAGTTCCCTTTCTTTTTAGAAACGAAACAAATATCAGATAGGAAAATAGGTAAGCAGTATGTAAGCAGAAGACCCCAGGAAAATAATTTTTTCCAGAAGAGAACCTGTTTTATAAACGGGTATGGAAGTTCTTTTCTTATTAAAAGGATAAAAAAGCGGCACACCGCCATAAGAAAGCAGGTCGGCGAGAATATGAGCAGCAATGCCGAACAGCAGTCCGGAAATAAACATCTGCTCCACCTGCAGAAATCCGTAAATGGCTGGTGCCAGAACAATTCCCGAGTGGGTAAGGCCGCGGTGTCCGAAAAGGGCTTTAATAAAAACGGCCAGCGGCTTTGTGCGTCTGCCAAGCCAGGAGCCTGTTTCATCTATATCGGGAAGGAGGGATCCGAGCAGAACTCCTCCAAGAGAGGCAGCTCCGACCCCCGCTTCAAAAAGCGGAATAGGAGATGCAGATAGAAAAACAGCTCCCGCCACAGCTGTAGTTGCATGCGTGTAGTATCTCAAAATGCGAACATCCTTTCTGGTGGGTGAAAAATTATTCTATCACGGGCCCGCTTGAAAATGGAAGGGAAAATTATATAGAAGAGCAACATTAATTAAATGTTTCACCGCGGCTTTTAAAAAGATTATGATGAGGCACAGCCTGAAATTGAAATGGTGGAAAAGATCTCTTCCTTATATATATTTCATTCATGAATTAACAATTTTAAATAATTGTTAAGATAAAACAGGCACCAGGGAGCTGCTTTTATAGGGATTATAGGTGGGGCAGTAATATAAATACAGAATATTATCAAAAAAGATGTAAATTAAATAAACGGTATAGATTTTTTGGTTAACAATTTTTATCCGACTTTTACGCTGTCTTACTACTGCCTTCATAAATCATCTGTAATGTTGGGGCAGAATTAAGAATAAGAGGAGGAAATAAAAGATGAAAAAACTATCTTTATTAACGGGAATTACAGCAGCTTTTACGCTGCTGACAGCATGTGGAGAAGAAAATGGAAATGAAGGCGGTGAAAATGAAGCAGAAGCAAGTGCCAATTCAGGTTCTGCAGAAGAAGTAAACGCCGATTTAGAAACAGACGACACTACAGCCGCTGATAATGACAACGAAGAGTCAGAGCGTCCGGATACAATCCGTTTTGCTGATACTGGCGTGGAAGGAATGGAAGAGCTGCAGAGGGAGTTTGAACCTTTTCAGAATGCAATGGAAGAGGCATTGGATATAGAGGTTGAGTTTTTTGCTGTAACAGACAGAATTGTTGGAGCGACTGCTCTGGAATACGATCAGGTAGACGTCATGCTGGCAGGACCTTCTGAATACGTCCAGATTAATAATGTTGTTCCGGAATCCTATCCCTTTATTGGAGTGGAGAGAGATGAATATCATGCAGCGTTTATCGTTCATGAAGACAGTGAATACGAAACGTTGGATGATATAGTCGGAACCTCCATCGCTATGAAAGATGCCGGATCTACGAGCGGACATGTTGGACCAAGCTCGATATTAATTGAAGAAGGGTACGATCTGGACAATGATTTTGACATTCAGCTTCTGGACAGTGTAAGAATTGAAGCTTTTAAGAACGACGAGGTAGACGTCTTGGCTACAGGAATAAAGGACTACCATGAAATGGTGGAAGAAGACGGGGAAGATCAGTACCGCCTTCTGCATGAAGGTCCCACGCTTCCTAATGATGTCTTTATAGCGAGCCCCGAGCTGCCGGAAGAATTTGTAGATGAAATGAGAAAGGCCATGATGGATGCTCAGGACGAACTGATAGCAAGCATTCTGGAAACGGGTGAAAATGACAAGTACATGGAAGCAGAATTTGTAGAAGCAGCTGATAGCGATTACGATCAAATGCGTGAGGCATATGAAGTGCTGGGGCTGGATATAGACTGATTTATCGGAGGGAGCAGGTCATGAACGCGCTTGAAGTGAATAACGTAACAAAAATATTTCCAGACGGCACGAAAGCCTTGAATAACGTTTCCTTTCAGATAAAACGCGGGGAGGGCGTGGTGCTGCTCGGGCACAATGGTTCCGGCAAGTCGACGATGTTCAAAAACATAGCCGGGTTCGAACGGCCGAGTGATGGAAATATATTTATCAATAACAAAGAAATTACACGTTTAGGAAAAAGTAAATTCAAACCTATTAGAAAAAAACTCGGAATGGTTTTTCAAAATTTTCATTTAATCTATAATCTGTCTGTTTTCCAGAACGTATTATTTGGAAGAATGGGGTATTACCGGAATTTCTTAAGTGTAACGACGCCTTTTGCCTCCGCTGAAAACAGGGAACGGGCGATGGCCTGCCTGGAAAGGGTGGGACTTGCCCATCTTGCAGGCAGAAGAGCTGATCAGCTGTCGGGCGGTCAGCAGCAGCGTGTGGCCATTGCGAGAATGCTGATGCAGGATCCGGAAATCATTCTGGCAGATGAGCCCATCGCAAGTCTCGACCCAAAAGCGGGGAGGGAAGTCATGGAGCTTTTGTGGGAGATTGTCGAGGAAAAATCCTGGACGGTCCTGTGTATTCTCCATCAAACTGATATCGCTCTGGAATTCGGAGAGCGGTTAATCGGGTTGAACAAAGGAAAGGTAGTACTGGATGGCAGCAAAGAAACGGTGTCAAAGCAGGACTTATCCAACCTGTATTACGATGATCCGCTGCAGGTGAATCATTCATGAGACAGGAAACGCACATGCCGCCTCGGTTCAAAGTACCGAAACTTCCTGCACTTTTCCTGATCGGTATTTTTACCTTTCTGTTTATTATGGGCATTCAGCATGCACAGCTTTCTTTTGAAAGGATAATAAATGGAATCGTTAATATGTTTCATTTTCTCGGTTCGGCTTTTCCGCCAAACCCTGAAAGAATTACCTCTATATCTGCTGCTATGTACGAGACCTTTCAAATCGCTTTGGTCGGAACGGTTATTGGAGTGATTCTTAGTCTGCCTGTAGCCCTCCTTGCTTCACATAACACTGCGCCTCACCCAGCAATCCGCTGGATCAGCCGCGGGGCGGTTTCAGCTATGCGCACCATTCCGGACTTAATCTGGGCATTAATATTTGTTATTTCCGTAGGACTTGGTCCTCTGGCAGGGATACTGACGATCATTGTGGATACGATCGGATTCTGCGCACGTTTCTTTTCTGAAAGAATCGAGGAAATTGAAAAAGGACCGTCCCAGGCACTGCAGTCAACCGGCGCTTCCCAGATTGGTATCGTTTCTGGAGCAGTTCTGCCGCTCGGCTTTCCGTCATTTGTCGGAACGAGCTTGTTTGCTTTTGAAAAGTCGATCCGCTCGGCAGTTGTTCTCGGCCTTGTCGGGGCAGGAGGAATAGGGGTAGAACTTTCTACGGCGTTTACGATGAGAAATTTCGACGAAGCATTGATGATTATCGTATTAATTCTAGTGGTCGTCATTTTATTTGAGCAGCTGTCTTCTTCGATCAGAAAAAAAATCATTTAATAAAAGGCTGCGGCTGCCTTGAAAATAAAGCAGATAAGTGATAAAAAGGCGCTTTCGTTTGGGACGCTTTTCGGGCGGGCCGGTTTCAGCTAATCCCGTCCTCCCTGCGGTTCTGCGGGGTGGTGCTCGTCCTTCAATCGCCCTGGAGCCGGCCCATCTCCACTCCAGCTTACGGTAAAAAGACAGAGCAGCACCTGCCTGCTAATAAAGAAAACTTCTTCTTGAACATTGTTCATACCCCCTCTATAGAGGGGAAGTTCCCTTCCTGGAGAAGGCCATTTTCATGCCTCCTGGTGCAAGGCTTTTGCAAGAGTGTCTCTGTTTATGGTCATTGTTGTTATAGAGAAACTTCGCTCCAGTTTGGCAGCGGAGTTTTTTCATAATCCAATCACTGGACGAAGGTAGAGTAAACTGAAAATCAGTGCCTGGGAGGCGTTAAAATAATTCTCTGTGCTAAGATAGAATTATCACGCACATAGGGAGGGAGCAGAAATGAATATATCAACCCAGCCGGGATTATTAAGAAACCGGTCTTTTCTGCTCGTATGGATGTCCGGACTGACGGTGATGCTCGGATTCTCCATGTTTTTCCTCTCCGTTTCCTGGTTTATTGTCGACGTACTCGAGCAGCCGGCTGTTCTCGGAATTGTTCTGATGTCAGTCTCCATTCCACGGGTCGTAATGATGATTTATGGTGGAATCCTGGCAGATAAAGTCCGCAAGTCGCTTATAATGTTTGTAACAAATATGATGCAGGTGTTCGTGATGATTGCGATGATCACCTTATACATAAACGACTGGCTGCAGATCAGTTCGCTGATCGTTATCGCTCTTGTATTTGGTTTTCTTGATGCTTTTTTCTTTCCGGCAGTTTCTTCGATGATTCCCATTATCGTGCGTGACGAAGAACTGCAGCGGGCCAATTCCCTGTTTCAGGGGTCGACAGAGCTGATGTTTATTATCGGACCGCTCATTGCGGGTTTACTGCTGACGATAGGGGACTTCACCCTGACTTTTTCCGCTGCTGCGCTTCTGATTTTCATTTCCACCGTACTCGTATTTCCGCGTTTTATCGGGGATCCGGTGCCGGGGAAAAGAACCGATGGCGGCTCGGCGGTCGAAGATTTGAAAGAAGGGCTCGCTTACGTATGGAATTCTTCGCTTCACCGGACTGGAACGTTAACGATTGTCATCATTAACCTTTTTATGATCGGTCCGCTTATCATCAGCTTTCCGATTCTTGTCGGGGCACTTGGAGGAACTCCATTTGAGCTGAGTCTGTTGGAAGGAGGCCTTGCAAGCGGGACGTTTCTCGCAAGTATTGTCCTGGTCGCCTGGAATATTAAACACGGCCGCGGCAGGCTCGTTTTTGTATCGCTGCTTGTCAGTTTCCTGCTGTTTTTCATTTTCAGTCAGGTCACGACACTGCCGCTTCTCGTTTTGTTGACGGCTCTTACAGGGTTTATGGCCATGTTTGTGTATCTGCCCACGGTTACGATGGTTCAGGAAAAAACCGATAAAGATAAACTCGGCCGGGTGATGAGTATTATTACGCTTGCTGCAAGCGGATTTGAACCGATTGCTTTCGGACTGATTTCCCTGCTCGTTGCAGCTGCTCTTCCTATACAGACCGTTCTCACATTTACTTCCATTACAGGACTTGTACTGGGAACGGTTCTCGTCTGGAGAAGTCCGGCATTTCGCCGCCTCAACTAAATTTGTAAGTCACGGCGTACTATGTTTATATGGACATAGCGAAAGCTTCTGCTGCAGTAAAGAATTTTGCTGAGGATAATTTAATAGGAATTTCACTGGGGGTGCTGAAAAGCTGAGAGAGGCGGTAAGCCTTAACCCTTACGACCTGATCCGGCTTATACCGGCGGAGGGAAGTGGCTGCGACGTATTTCAGAAGTATATCTTCTAAATAACGGTCCCTTCTTCTCTGGAAGAAAGGGGCCGTTATTTCGTAAATCGGCCGTTTTGTTTAAATAAAAGACTACCTTGAAAATAAAGTAGAAAATCGGTGAACTTGCGCTTTCGTTTCCATGGGGACGCTTTCCGGGCGGACCGGCCTCAGCTGATCCCTTTCTCCCTTCGGTCGTGCGGGATGGATCTTCGGCTCGTCCTTCATCGCCCTGGATCCGCCCCATCTCCAATACAGCGCCTGGTAAAAATACGGAGAAGGATCTGCCTTCTAATAAAGAAGATCCCTTTTGACTGTCATTCATTCCACCTGTATAAAGGGGGAATTCCATTCCTATAGAAGGTCATTTTTATGCCTCATGGTGCAAGGCTTTTGCATAAGTGTTTCTGTTAAAGCTACAGGCTCTTACGCAAAGAAAGGGAACCTGGCTTTCCAGCTTACGATTATAGAAGGTAACTTTACTTAATAAGCTGGTGGGCAGGCTTAAAGATTGAAGTTTTAAGTGTTAAATCAGCTTTTTAATCAGCTATAGTTTGTTTTCCCAAAACGTGCGTAAGAACCACAGACTCCCTCGGTAAGATAGGTTTATCTCTCAAATACTCGCTCATTCGCAGGATGTTCCCCCTTTTCGATCGCACCTGACGGATAGATCAACGAAAGAAACGGAAGAGGAGGCGCTCCAAGACAGGCGGAAAGAAAGGAGGTCGCGAAAACTCCATTTTTTACCATATCCTGCACGTCTTCTCCACGCGGTCCCTGGAGGCTTTTCCTCCCATGTCTCAACGGGTCCATGCCCTCTCATTCCTTTGTCATGCCTGGCCAGGGGGTGGAGGCCGGTTTTGCTTTAACGACGGGTCCGGGCCCTTTGGTTTGTGGTATCCGGTCCTCCGTGCTTTCTTTTTCATCCTGCGAATAAGCCATGATTCGATGAGCCGACGGGACGATCACCCCCTAGACAGCAGACGGAAGCGGTCGGACTTTCTCTGAACAGTAGGGTTCTCCCCCTCTGGCGAGGGCCACGAGGATTCGTGCCAGCTTGCCCATCAGTTTCATGACCGACTTCATCTTTTTCATCTTTTTGCCCTGCACATTGACGTGGTGGAGGTGCCGGAAATCCGCGTTGTTTTTGATCAGGCTCAGCGTGGCCAGGTATAAACAGCGCCTCAGCCGGGACCTTCCGCGTTTGGAGAGGACCACTTGTCCTTTCCATTTGCCGGAGCTCGCTTCGGCCAGGTGCAGGCCGGCATGACGTAAGAGCGCATTACCATGGGCAAAACCACGAATATCACCGGCTTCCCCCAGAATCCCCGCCAGGGAGAGATCGCTGATCCCATCGATGGCAAGGAAGGAGTGGCGGTAGGTCACGTGCTCCAGGGTGGCAGCCACCTCGTGTTCCACCCGTTCCAGCTGGGCCGTGACCAGGTCCCATTCTTCGAGCAGCTGGTCCAGGTGCAGGAGATACGCCTCCGGCGCCTGCGTGCTTCCCACGGACCGTTTCGCCACCGCAAGCAGCGTTTCCGCTTTCCGGTGGCCGGCGTGACGTTTCATCCCTGTTTTCCATCCGTGGATCACGTCCGCCACGTCCAGCTCCCGCAGTTGTTTCGGCATGGGGAACAGCCGCAGGGTAGCGATGGCCCCTTTGCTTTGGAGATCCTGAAAGACCTCCCGGAGTTCCGGGAAGACAATATCGACCCAGCGGTGCAGCTGATTGATGGTCGCAACGCGCCGTTTCACGAGCACCTCCCGGTTGGCCATGAGCACCCGGAGCGAGTCGAACGTTTCCGACGTGGGATGGATCTGGCTGTAATAGCCGTTTTTAACCATGTCGGCAATCACGAGGGCGTCTTTGGCATCGCTTTTGGACTGGGTATGATCCCGGTTTTCTTTATTCTTTTTGACCAGGTGGGGATTAACGGTGACAACATCGATCTGCCGGCCCTTCAGCCAGGCGGTCAGGTTCAGCCAGTAATGGCCGGTCGGCTCCATCCCGACGATTTCGGTCGTACAGCCGCTCGCTTCCTTCCACGCAGCGATCCTGTCGAGAAGCCGGGTAAACCCTTCCTCGTTGTTTTCAAAAGCCAACGGCTTACCAAAGGCGATGCCCCGGTAATTGACAGCACGTGCCACGTGGTGATGCTGGGCAATATCCACCCCGATAATCAGGTGGCTGGAAGAAATACGGGCAATCCGTTGATTTTGTTGGTCCTGCATTTTAAACTTCATAGTAAGGTCCCTCCTCAAGGTTTGGAATAGTAGAGTCGTGTCTCTATTCTTATCTTAGCGAGGGGCCCCTGTTTTTTCAAAGTGGAAATTAACACTCTACAGGAATGCTTTAACACAGCCAAATAAAAAGAAGGAGGAGATTTATATGAAAAGATTTACGCGGAGAATAAGAAAAAAAGCAGATGCTGTATGGGAAGCGAGTTTTCATCACCCGTTTATTCAGGAGCTGCGGAGCGGTACGCTGCCGGAAGAGAAAATGAAGTATTACGTGCTCCAGGACGGGTATTACTTATCCCACTTTGCCCGTGTCCAGTCCATGGCAGGGTCGAAAGCCGAAGACTTTTTCACGGTCCAGCGGATGGCCTTCCATGCCCAAGGTTCCTACGAAGCCGAGATGACGATGCACGAACAGTTTGCTGGGATGCTTTAACACAGCCAAATAAAAAGAAGGAGGAGATTTATATGAAAAGATTTACGCGGAGAATAAGAAAAAAAGCAGATGCTGTATGGGAAGCGAGTTTTCATCACCCGTTTATTCAGGAGCTGCGGAGCGGTACGCTGCCGGAAGAGAAAATGAAGTATTACGTGCTCCAGGACGGGTATTACTTATCCCACTTTGCCCGTGTCCAGTCCATGGCAGGGTCGAAAGCCGAAGACTTTTTCACGGTCCAGCGGATGGCCTTCCATGCCCAAGGTTCCTACGAAGCCGAGATGACGATGCACGAACAGTTTGCTGGGATGCTCGGCATTTCAGAGGCAGAGAAGCAGGCATTCACCGCTTCTCCGACAGCTCATGCCTATACTTCTCACCTTTACCGGGCTGCTCATTTCGGAAATACCGGCGTAATAATTGCTGCTCTCCTTCCGTGCTACTGGCTTTATTTTGAATTAGGAGAACGGATGCAGGATGCAGAACCGAATCATCCGGTTTATGAAGAATGGATAGCTGCCTACGGCGGGGACTGGTTTAAAGAACTGGTGGAAGAACAAATAGACCGGCTGGATACTTATGCAGAAACGGCCTCAAAAGCAGAATTGGATATGATGGAGGAATATTTTCTGATCAGCAGCCGCTATGAACTGGCTTTCTGGGAAATGGCCTACACTCAGGAAACGTGGGAGAGTGTGATGCCTTCCTCAGATTCAAACAAAAAGGACTAACATCACCTCACATTTAAAAGGCAGACATCACCAGGGGGAAATCGGACAGCTGGAGAAAGCGATACCTCCACTTTGGCAGTATTATGATGTAATGGTGGAAATAATAGGAAAAGTGGCAGAAACAACGTCTGAAATGGGGTTATTACAAAGAGCAGTGGCAGAAATGCTGCGAGAAATGGAAGAATTCCACCTCAGCTTACCTTCTTCAAGGCCTTTATTCATGATCAAAACCCTCTGTTCGATGAAATATTCTTATAATTTGTCCGCAAATAATTGACAACGTTTCCAAAACAGCCTATTATACAAATTAGATACATGGTGAACCGGTTCACCAAGGGGAGCCTGACAGAAGGAAAGAAGGAGACTGCCATGGAAAAACGTGCTACGATCCGCGATGTTGCGGAGAGGGCAAAGGTTTCGAAAACGACTGTATCCTACGTACTTAACGATGTGAAAAAGGTCTCGGAAGACACGCGGAAACGGGTACTCGAGGCAATGGCGGAACTGCATTACGAGCCGGATTTCACTGCTATCAGCCTTACGAAAAGAAAATCCCAGCTGATCGGTGTCATTATGCCTCTTGTCAACGAATCCATCGCTGCTGTCATGCAGGAAAATACGTATTTTAACGAAATGATCAGTGCTATTGAAAAAGTGGCGCGGGAAAACGGATTCGACATTCTGCTTACCGGACTCGCAGAACCTGAACGTTATCGTGCATGGGTGCAGAAACGGCACCTGGACGGGCTCTTGTTTCTCGGTCTTTTCCCGGAAGAAATCTACTCGGAAATGCGCAGTATGGATGTACCGGCTATATTGATCGACACGTACGAAACGCATACCGGGGATTATCCTTCCGTGAATGTTGATGACGAAAAAGGTGGATATGAAGCGGCAAGGCACCTGCTTGCTCTCGGGCACAAACAAACGGCGTTTTTAACTTCAAACAGGGCAGATCCCGTCGAGCGTGAGCGTTATAAAGGGTTTCAGCGTGCGTATAAGGAGGCCGCTGTGAAGCTTCCACCGCCGGTCGAAACAGCAAGCGTCCACAGTTTTGAAAGTGGATACGCTGCGGGAAGGAAAATTCTCGAAGAAGAGAGGTTCACGGCGGTATCAGCAGGGTCGGATACAACGGCTCTTGGAATTGTCCGCGCCGTCCATGATGCCGGTAAAGAAGTGCCGGGAGACCTTTCCGTGACCGGGTTTGATGATATCCGTATGAGCCGGTATCTGACCCCGGCGTTGACGACCGTCCGCCAGCACATTGAAAGAAAAGGGATGATTGCAGCAAAAAAGCTTGTGCACGTCATCAACGGCGGGCAGGAAAAAGCAGAGATGATCGACATAGAGCTCGTTGTCCGCGACTCCACCGGCCCAGCGCCGGGGTAACTAATTTTTTCTTTTTAAAACGACAGGTGTTTTAGAGGCTGTTAAGGCAAATTTATTCGCTTTTCCCGGAGAAAGCTATCATGTTTCCTGACGTCACGGATGATCTTCCTGCTTTCTTTTTTCCACAGGAGTCTCTGCCGTGGCACAAGGTTTAGTAACTCGAAACTATTAAGTGTTTTTCCAGGAAAATATCGAATATTTTTAAATGATTCTATCCTAAAGTTCGTATTTAAAAATGACCGCAGAGAAAGACGGCGACTCCCAGAGGATCAAGTGCCGTCTGAAGATCCAATTTTGCGACGATTTTTTCGGAAAATTTAGCTGAAGACAAGCCCTCGGGAAAGTGTCCGTCTGCAACGGAGGTCATCTGCTTTATTTTTACAAAGCTGATTTCCATTATGTAATTGATTTGTTTAACTAATTAAAAGGAGTGTTTATACAATGCATGTAACTGTATGGAATGAAAACCGCCATGAAAAAACCAATCCCGAAGTAAGAAAAGTGTATCCGGAAGGAATTCACGGAGCGATCGAACAGTTTCTCCAGGGAGAGGGCAGGTCGATCAGCACTGCCGTTCTGGATGAGCCGGAGCACGGTCTCACAGATGACGTATTGAAGAAGACAGACGTTCTGGTCTGGTGGGGGCATAAGGCCCACGATGAAGTCGAGGACGAAGTGGTCGAAAAAGTCCACGCACGGGTACTGGAAGGTATGGGACTCATCGTACTTCACTCCGGACACTTTTCTAAGATTTTCAGAAAACTGATGGGTACGAGCTGTGATTTAAAATGGCGTGAGGCAGATGAGACAGAGCGTCTCTGGGTAGTCGATCCGAGCCACCCGCTCACCGAAGGCATTGGGGAATATATTGAAATTGAGCGGGAAGAAATGTACGGAGAACACTTTGATATCCCGACACCGGATGAACTTGTGATGATGAGCTGGTTTGAAGGCGGGGAAGTTTTCCGCAGTCTCTGCACGTTCCACCGAGGCAACGGCAGGATCGTCTATTTCCGACCGGGACACGAGACGTATCCGACCTACTACCATAAAGACGTGCAGCGCGTCATTCAGAATGCTGTGCAGTGGGCTGCTCCGAATACGCGTCCTCGGCCGGTCTACGGAAACCACAATGATCCGCTGGAAACGATTCAGCCGAAAGGAGATCTGTAAATGATTAAAATAGCTGTTATTGGGTGCGGAAGCATCGCGAGACACCGTCACCTTCCGGAATACGAAGCGAACAAGGACGTAAAAATCGTTGCTGTCTGCGATATTGTCCAGGACCGGGCAGAAGACCTCGGGAGCCTGTTTGATGCGATGGCATATACCAATTATGAAAATATGTTGAAGCAGGAAGACTTTGATGCAGTCAGCGTCTGTACACCGAACTATCTTCATGCGCCTGTCTCTATTGCGGCGCTCGAGGCCGGCAAGCACGTGCTCTGTGAAAAACCGATGGCAACTTCCACCGAAGAAGCCGACAACATGATTGAAGCAGCTAAAAACAACCGCAGATGGCTGATGATTGCTCATAATCAGCGGTTTGTTCCTTCCCATGAAAAAGCCCGCCAGCTGATTGCTGACGGTGAAATAGGCAAAGTTTACAGCTTCCGCACCGCTTTCGGGCACGGCGGTCCTGAAGGGTGGAGCGCAGACGGAGCAGACAGCTGGTTCTTTAAGAAAGATGAAGCGTTTATAGGAGCCATGGGAGACCTCGGCGTCCACAAGACGGATCTGATGCGGTTTATTCTGGGCGAAGATTTCACAAGCGTCGGCGCCTTTATTGAAACGAGCGCCAAAGATCACAGCACTGTAGACGATACTGCTGTCTGTATTCTGCGCACAGCGAGCGGTACGATAGGAACACTCGCAGCAAGCTGGTCCTATGTCGGAGGAGAAGATAATTCCACTGTCATTTACGGGGAAAAAGCCATTCTCCGCATGGAAGATGATCCGGTAAACAACCTTGTTATCCAGTACAACAACGGCGACACTGCTAAATTCGAACTTGGCGGCATTCAGACGAACGAGAAACAGACCAATTCCGGCGTTATCGATGCCTTCATAAGCTCCATTACAGCGGATGTAGAACCACCTGTACCGGGAGAAGAAGGTAAGAAATCACTTGAGGTTATCCTCGGGGCGCTCGAAGCAGACGAAACGAGAAGAATTGTTGATTTAACTTAAGGAGGCACGCTCCATGAATCGATTGCGAATAGGAATTATTGGAGCCGGTGGAATCGCCAGAGAGCGTCACATACCGGTACTGCTGGAGTTGAAGCACGAAGCAGAAGTAACTGCGGTATGCGATATTAACATTGAAACGGCTAAGCAGGCCGGTGTTTCGTTTCCTCAGCCGCTGATTACGTCAGATTATAATGAGGTTTTCGAACACGTTGATGCGGTAATTATCTGCACCCCGAATAAATTCCATGCTGATATTTCCATCGCTGCCCTGCAGGCAGGTGTACACGTTTTCTGCGAAAAGCCGATGGCGATGAGTGCACAGGAAGCAGAAGCTATGATTGACGCTTCTGTGCAGTCGGAAAAGGAGCTGATGATTGCCTATCATTACCGCTCCATGAAGGAATCCCAGGCGGCTAAACGACTGATTGACCAACAGGAAATAGGAACGCCGATGGTAGCCCGTGTTCAGGCGCTCCGCCGGCGCAAAGTTCCCGGATGGGGTGTATTTACGAATAAAGAGCTGCAGGGAGGAGGCGCTCTCATTGATTTCGGGTGTCATTTCCTCGACCTTTCCCTCTGGCTTTTAGGAAGTCCGAATCCGGTTGAAGTTACCGGCAATACGTACAATAAACTCAGTAAAATGCCCGGGCAGGTGAATCAATGGGGACTGGTCGACAACGAATCATTTGATGTGGACGACCATGTCACCGCCTACATCCGTTTTGACAACGGAGCAACGATGCTGTTTGAAACATCCTGGGCAGCAAACGTAAAAGACGACAAGGAATACGTAAGCATCTCCGGCGACACCGGCGGAGTGGATTTGTTTCCACTTGAATTAAATCAGGCCAAACATGGGATGCTTCTGGACAGTTTTACAAACTGGGTACCCGGCGAAGAAGATCCGGGGCAGTTCCAGATGCAGAACTTTTTCGATGCCTGCCGCGGCGAAGCGGAACTGATCGTTTCCCCGGTCCAGGCGATGCAGGTGCAGAAGATTGTTGACGCTATTTATGAAAGCAGTGAAACCGGCCGCAGCGTGCGGCTGTAAAACGAGGAGGAAATGCAGATGAAATCAGGAGTATTCACGGTACTTTTTTCAGAAAAATCGTTTGAAGAGATGCTCGACTACGTGAAAGAAGCAGGCGTCGAGGCTGTGGAAATCGGTACAGGCGGCTACCCGGGCAATGCCCACTGCGATATCGATGCGCTGCTTGAAGATGAGGGCCTGCGCGGAGAGTACTTGAAAAAGGTACACGACCGTGGTTTGACGCTCAGTGCTTTCAGCTGTCACGGCAACCCTATAGACCCTAACGAAGATTTTGCAAAAGAATCCTTTGACCTGATGATAAAAACGATTAAACTGGCCGGGATGATGAATGTACCGGTAGTAAACGGGTTTTCCGGTACCGCAGGAGACCACGATGGAGCGAAATTCCCGAACTGGCCTGTTGCTCCGTGGCCGAACGAATACGGCGATATTTTAAAATGGCAGTGGGAGGAAAAATTAATCCCATGCTGGAAAAAGATCGGTGAAGAAGCAGAGAGGCACAATGTGAAAATCGGTATTGAACTGCACGGCGGCTTTCTCGTACATTCGCCGCATACGATGCTGAAGCTCCGTGAAGCAACTTCTCCAGCCATCGGTGCCAATCTTGATCCGAGCCATCTCTGGTGGCAGGGGATCGATCCGGTTGCAGCGATCAAAATTCTCGGCAAAGCGGGAGCCCTTCATTATTTTCATGCGAAAGACACGTACATTGATCAGGACAACGTCAACATGTATGGATTGATGGACATGCAGCCCTACAGTGAAGTGCAGACAAGGGCCTGGTCGTTCCGATCTGTCGGCTGCGGGCACAGCATGAAGGAATGGTCAGATATGATCAGCGCCCTGCGTACGTATGGCTACGATTATGTAGTCAGCATCGAGCACGAAGATCCAATTATGTCGATCGACGAAGGATTTCAGCGTGCTGTCAATAACGTAAACAGCGTGCTCATCCGCGAAGAGCCGGCAGAAATGTGGTGGGTCTAGCAGGAGGAAAGCAGATTTTCAGGTAAATTAATGAAAAAGGAGCTGTCCCATAAGACTAGGAGCACGGCTTCGCACGGACAAAAGCCTGTTAGACAAATCCACGTCTAACAGGCTTTTTAACACCTTGCCCGGTTTCGCGCGTGCTTTTCAGGCTGTCTCGATAAATTTTTTGAGACAGCTTCTTTTTAGTGTGAATATCGGCGGTTTATAATATCTCCTTTACCTGCTGATTCGCAGGGCAAAGAAGGAGGCAACAGTAAACACGGCAATAGTTAAGAAGGGCATGCCGATCGTCTGTGCAATCAGTCCGGAACCGGCAGAGCCAGCGACTACCCCAAGGGAAAAACAGGCATAGAACAGCCCATAGGCCCGGCCGCGGTCTGAATCCTTTGAAGCCGACGCTATCAGCTGGTTCATGGACGGAAAGATAAAAGCGAAGCCGATGCCGTAAACAACCATCGCTGCA
The DNA here is from genome assembly GCF_008014775.2 of Alkalicoccus halolimnae. Classification (GTDB taxonomy): domain Bacteria; phylum Bacillota; class Bacilli; order Bacillales; family Salisediminibacteriaceae; genus Alkalicoccus; species Alkalicoccus halolimnae. Next base: position 790,676 of record NZ_CP144914.1, read on the forward strand.
TAGACAGCGGTCTGAATGCCGGCAGTACTCAGCAGAAGCATCGACAAAGCCAGAAACAGAAGACCACTGAGGACCAGCGAAAAAGGCTGAAAATGCTCGTATACTTTATTCTGCGGCGGAAGAAAGATCACTAGCGCCGTTATGCCGTAAATACTCAGCAGGATCCCAGTCGAAGCCGAGGTAAGTCCTAGTTCTTCCGTTTTCAAAGGGAGGGCAAAAGCGAGCGTTCCGTTGCTGACCATCAGCGCAAATGCGGTCAGACACGCCTGAATGATTTGTTTGTTTTTCAAAAGAGCAGAGAAGTTTCCGTTAGCGCTTTTTTGTTTTACAGACTTTCCGGCAGGTACAAAAAAATAGACAAGCAGAAAGCATCCGGCAAACAATGCGGCCACTAAAAAATAGACGCTGCTGTAGTTCCCCTGGGCTGCAAGAATGCCTCCGATGGCAGGACCGGTGATGGCAGAAAGACCGATGGCGGCTCCTGCGTATGCCATAACTTTCCGGTTTCCTGCCGCCCGGTCACCGATCAAGGCAAACGCAGCGGGTACAAGCAGCCCCCCGGCGAGGCCGTGCAGGAAGCGGACGAAAAGCAGCTGATACCCATTTTCCACAAGCGGATAAAGCAGTACGATGCCAATCACCATCGGTATTCCGAAGAAAAAAACGTGCTTTCTTCCTGCGCGGTCGATCCAGACTCCGCCGATGATATTTCCGGCGATATTGGACAATGAATACATAGAAACGATCGCTCCGGCAAGCGCGGCGGAAGCACCGAGGCTGAGAGCGAACGGAGTAATAATAGGAAGCTGGATAAAAGTATCAAGAAAGACGATTAGGATAATCAGATAAATAAACTTAGACACGGAGAGGCTCCTTTTTATATGTTTCAAGCTGAGTGTTGTTTTATAAAGGCGGGGGGAGGAATGGGAGGGCGAATCAGGCCATTACCTCTCGTAATTCCACCGCAGCTTCTATTTTTTCTGCCACTTTTTTTGTAATTCTGCCACTTCTCCCTGTTTTTCGGCCACTTCGTGTACCTTCCCCTGAAAAAACGGAGATTCATTCTTGTATACCGGAATAAAGTGAAACGGAAAGTTTCTTTGAAAGAAAAGGGCAGAGGATCCCGCACGCCGAAGTCCAAAGAAACTGCAGACATCCAACTGGGCTGCCATACCGGGTTGAAGCGTAATTTCCCCCTGATAACAGCAGAAAGTAACTTAGCCTTTGAAAAAGATATAAGTTAAATATATCATAGATCGTTACTTTTCTATTTTTATGAATGCTGTCGTGTGCTGTTGTTTTGTATGTATGATGTGTGGAAGAGGAGTTTTTAAGGTTATTACATCCGATGAACAAAAGCTGAAAGAAAAATAACGAGATCAGGTTGTTTTTAATGACTAAGTATATTAATATAATCTAAAACAGAGTAAACAGGTAAGGTTTATAGAAAAAGTACAGGAGGTAGATTATGGGGGCATCTCTCGTTACGTTGAATCAAGTCGGCAAAACGTTCAAAACAAACAGTAAAGAAGAAACCGTTCTTCAGAATATTAATTTATCCATTGAAGACGGAGAGACCGTGTCGATTCTCGGAAAAAGCGGCTGCGGAAAAAGTACGCTCCTTAACGTGATCGGCGGCTTTCACGCACCAACGAAAGGCAGCGTCCTTTTTGAAGGAGAACAGGTGACTAATCCTTCACGCCGAGCGATTATGCTCTTTCAGCATTATGCGCTTCTTCCATGGCGTTCTGTATTAAAAAATGTCGAGCTTGGACTGGAACCGGAAGGACTTTCTGCTTCTGAACAGCGGGAGCGGGCAGAAACGTATTTGGCTCTCGTAGGACTGAAGGACAGCCTTCACCAGTTCCCGTCTCAGCTTTCCGGGGGAATGCAGCAGCGTGTGGCGATTGCCAGGGCACTTGCTATCCGGCCGGAGATGATCCTGATGGACGAACCGTTTGCGGCCTTAGACACGTTTACCCGCTATTATCTTCAGGATGAACTGATGAAAATCCAGCAGCAGGAAAAAACGAACATCGTTCTTGTCACGCACGATATCGATGAAGCGGTCTACTTATCCGACCGTATCTTCATGATGGATGCAAATCCGGGACGAATCCGACGGACTGTGGATATCGAACTGCCGAAGCCGCGGGACCGCAGTCACCGTGATTTTCAGTATTACCGCAAGCTGATACTGGACGAGTTTGATTTCAGTCAGCGGGATCAATCGGTGGAATACAACATTTAATACAGGGGGGGACCATTGTGAAGAAACAGAAAATCATACTCAGTTACGGCCTCATCTCCTCCATCGTTCTCTCCGCCTGCGGAACTCCGCCAAGCGCGGAAGAGAATCGGGAAGTAATCCGTCTCGGCCACCTGCCGATTACGCATGCCGCTCCGCTTTATTTCCTTGATGAGAACCAAACGCAGTATCTGGACGGAGTCGAAGTTGAACTGATCCAATTCAGCAGCTGGATTGAGCTGATGGATGCTTTGAACACCGGGCGCATTGATGGAGCGTCCGTTTTATTTGAACTGGCCATGAAAGCAAGGGAAAGAGGTATTGATATTCAGGCGATGGCGCTGGGCCACCGTGAAGGTAATCCGATCATTGTAGATCCGGAAATCGAAAGCGTGGCTGATTTAAAAGGGGAAACGGTTGCGATTCCACATACGCTTTCTGCTCATAACCTGCTGCTTGATGAAATGCTCTCACGAAACGGTCTTCAGTACGAGGACGTTAACGTAGTGGAAATGCCTCCGCCGGAAATGCCGGCGGCTTTGTCGGAAAATCGTGTCTCCAGTTATATTGTAGCGGAACCATTCGGAGCACTCGGCGTGACAAACGAAGTGGGAGAAGTCCTCTACCAGTCGAGCGAATTCTGCCCGGATAACTGTCTCTGCTGTGCGCTCGTTCTGCGGGAAGACTTTATGGAGAACTCCCCGGAAGCGGCCGATCAATTTATGGAAGGCTATCTTGCAGCAAGTGAAAAAGCAGGAGACGGTTCGGAGGAATCGCTTGCTACTCATGCTTCGTATCTGCCTGTGGAAGAGGGAGCACTGGAACTTTCTCTGGAATGGATTTCCTATGACAACCTTGATATAGAAAGAGAAGAATACGACTACCTGCGTGAAAAATTGATGGAAATGCAGCTGGTGGACGTGCCGCCGGAATTCGATGATTTTGTAAATCGCAAGTATCTGGAAGAAAGGAGTTAACGCATGAAACTGGCTCATACACTACTCTACGCGCTTACAGCATTTATTATAGTTATAGCCGTCTGGCAGTCGGTCATCTGGCTAGGCAATTATCCGGAAGCGCTGCTCCCTTCTCCGCTGATGGTTTTCTGGGGCATTGTCTCTATTATTCAGGACGGAACTCTTTTCACTCATGTACAGATAAGCCTTTTCCGTTTTTTCGTTGGATACATAACAGCTGTTGTCGTGGCAGTCGTTCTCGGACTTCTGCTTGCTAGAACAACCCATATCTGGCGGGTGGTGGACCCGATCGTACAGGTGCTTCGGCCGGTTGCTCCTGTTGCCTGGTCCCCGTTTATCGTTCTCTGGTTTGGTATCGGCAATATGCCTGCGATTGTGATTATTTTTATAGCCGCTTTTTTCCCGGTGCTGCTTTCCACCGTTTCCGCAGTGAAAAAGATCGATCCGACATATTTGAAGCTTGCAGAAAATTTGGAGCTGAGCCGGACTTCGCTGCTCTGGAAAATTATTTTCCCGGCTTCGTTTCCGTACATCGCCAACGGACTTCATATTGCCGTCGGTACGGCCTGGATTTTCCTCGTGGCGGGGGAGATGATCGGTGCTCAGTCGGGTCTTGGCTACCTGATCGTTGACTCACGTAATGCGCTCGATCTTGACCTCGTTCTTGCCGGCATCTTTTTTATCGGTGTTCTCGGTCTGCTGTTGGATAAAGCGATCGGTCTTTTCGAAAAATGGATCGGCCGGCAGTGGGGCGTTGAAAGTTAAGCGAAACAGAAAATTCCTTAGCGCTGACGTTATTTTCAAGGCAGCCTTTGTTTTATTAGACAGCTCGGTGAAAGTCCAGCGTTGATAAATGTAGAGAACTTCGCTGCAGCTCTGCCGTGGAGGAGGTTTCCGGGTAGGACCTGCGTCCCCATGGAAACGAAAGCGCACGTTTATCTACTTTATTTTCAAGGCAGCCCATTAGAGAGAATTCGCTGCTGGCCTGGAGTGGAAATCATTCACCTTGTTCAGAAAGAAACTTCAAACTATATCAAATAGATTAGACTCCTATAAATATCGCTTTTTGGAAATCATCGACGTTTACGCAAAAAAAGCTCCTGCCTGAAAATTGGCAGGGGCTTTTACTTACCGCAGTTAGTTTTATTGAACTTTCTCTTTTTCCAGCTCAACCGGTTGAACTTCTTCCTGAGAGACACGCTTTTCGCAGCATGCGCAGTAGTAATCAATGGCCACTTCGCTCTGGCATTCCGTATGCACGAGCTTTTTATAGCACTCATCGAGATGATCCCGTCCCCAGATCAGCATGGAATCAAACACTTTGCTGAACGCCTGCCCGCTTTCTGTCGGCCGGTAGCTGTGACGCGGCGGATGATCGGAATAAAGCGTGCTTTCAATAAGACCAAGCTGCTCGAGGTGCTTCAGACGTTCAGAAAGGATGTTGGCAGAGATGCCGGTGAGCTGCTGCTTCATATAGTTAAACGTTTCGCGGCCGACGAGCACTTCATGAAGGACGAGCATCGTCCATCGATCGCCGACCAGATTCAGCGTCTGGGCAATATTGCATTCAAGCGGATAACGTTTTTTCATGGGAAAATCTCCTTTTTATCGCATCGATAAAGTATAGTATAGCGTAAATTTTGGATTTCTTAAACAAGCAGGTTGTTTTTTTTAACTCTATACGATAAAATAATCCATATCAAGCTTATAGGAATTATAAAATATGAGGAGGAAGTTAATCAATGGCACTATATTTAATCGAATCATCCCTAAATGAAAATTTGAAAAATACAGAAGCATTTGAGGAAAAAGTAAGCAGTCTCGAACAGAACCTTCAGGAGGAACTCATTGAAGTACAGGTTGCATCCGACTTCGGCCGCGCTTTCTTCATTTTTGAAGCAGAAGAGGAAGCTGGACTAAAATCAGCACTTGAAGGAGAACAGCTGCCGGTGGACCTGGCGAAGGAAGTACGGATCGTCGGGCAGGAGCTGGAGGAAGCAAAGAAACAGAAAGAAAAAATCAACTATCTCGTCGAATGGAATCTTCCGGATAACCTGACGATGGATCAGTACCTCGAACGCAAAAAGAAAAACTCCGTGCACTATGCAGAAGTACCGGAAGTTTCGTTTTCCAGAACGTATGTCTGTGAAGATATGACTAAATGTCTCTGCTTTTACGACGCACCGGACGACGAATCTGTAGTCCGCGCACGCGAAGCAGTAAAAGCACCAATCGACAACATCACCCAGCTGTCTGACAAAAAATAGTCAGGAATTGAAAGGGAGGGCCCTTACCGTGCATGCACTCAACTACGATGTACAACTGGACACTCTGCTTCAGAAGGATCTGAAGCCGCTCGTCCGCTCGATCGATGAAAAAGCCTATTATCCAAAAGAATTTCTGCTTGAAATTGGGAAAAACGGCTTTTTATCTTCGGAAGGAATAACGGTGGCAGAAGCGGCCAGACAGGAAGTGAACGTCGTGCAGAACGTTTCTTCCTACTGTATGACGACCGGATTTAACCTGTGGTGCCATATGGCCGCATTAACATATGTACGCCATACGGAGAATCAGAGCTTAAAGGACCGGTTTCTGCCAGCTCTGGAAAACGGGGAACTTCTTGGAGCAACAGGGTTGTCCAATCCGATGAAATATTATGCCGGATTAGAAAAGCTTCACTTAAAAGCGGAGCGTGTTAACGGAGGCTATACGCTGAAAGGTGCCCTTCCCGCTGTCTCCAATCTAGGGGAGGATCACTGGTTCGGTGCGGTCGCAGAAGTCGACAGTGATAAGCGGATTATGGCTTTCGTTTCCTGCAGTCAGGAAAACCTGGAGCTGAAAGAAAAGGTCTCTTATCTGGGACTGAATGGAAGCGCAACATACGCCTGCCGCTTTGACCACGTGTTTGTACCGGATGAACAGATTCTTGCGGAAGACGCGGACTCATTTATTCAAAAGATCCGTCCTTATTTCGTCACATACCAGGTGCCTGTCGGACTGGGGGTCGTCGAGGCATCGATTAAGTCTGTGCGCAGGTGCGCAGCGAAACAGGGAGGCGTTAATGAACTTCTTCCTGTGCAGGCAGATGATCTGCAGGATCGTTTCGATGCCGTTCAGCAGGAATTTACTGAACTGCTTGAAGCAGGCGTCACGTGGAAAGGGATTCTTTCCGTGAGACGGACCGCCGCTTATTTAACAATGGAAGCGGTCCACGCTGCGATGATGCATGCAGGAGGCGCAGCCTACCTGCAGACAAGCGCAGACGGCCGTCGGCTTCGGGAAGCGTATTTCTTCATGAACCTTACTCCGACAGTAAAGCATTTGGAAAAGATGCTGCAGTAAAGGGAATTAGGTAAAGAAACTTTATATTTCCTCCATACAAAAAGCTGCGCTGGATTTATCCGGCGCAGCTTTTTGCGTACATAATTGGAACTAGGCCAGCTCACTGCCTTCTATAATCGTCGTTTCCACGTGGGAAAGATGGGCAAGCATAGCCGTTCGGGCAGCTTCCGGATCGGATGCTGCAATCGCCTCATAAATGTGCATATGTTCTTCGAAAAGGCGGTTGAGCGACTTCTTCTCCGAAAATAACCAGACACGTCTTGCTTCAAACATCGTTCTGCGAAGAGTATCAGCCAGTTGTTCCATCATCTGCACCATCGTTTTGTTTTGTGTAGATGCAGCGACAGCCAGATGAAAAGAAACATCGGCAGCCTCACCGACACTTTCTTCGGAAGCGGTTTCCATGTCTGTGAGAGCGTCTCTTATTTCCTGTAAATTCTGCCCGGTTCGTTTCAGGGCCGCAAGCTCGGCAGTACCCGCTTCGATGATTTTACGCACTTCAAAAAGGTCGAGCATTTCCTGTTTTGAAATTACCCGTTCTTTTTTTAAAGGATCAAATATGCCGGAAAAATCGTATTCGTTTACAAATGTTCCTTCCCCCTGACGGATTGTGACGGCACCGACTGCACGGAGGGCACTCAGAGCCTCGCGGACAGCGGAACGGCTCACCTGGAACTCTTCAGCAAGCTGAACGACAGAACTGAGTTTATCCCCCGGCTGGATTTTCCCGGCACGCATCCTTTCCTCGATCTGTTCCCGGACAATTTCAGATATTTTTTTAGTCTGTATCTGCTTGAAGCTCATATTGTTCGTCTCCTTCAGGCATCTTCAATAATAATGTAGTGGGCGGATACCGGGCCGTGCACCCCGACGAGCAGACGCATTTCGATATCAGCGGAGTTGCTGGGACCGGAAATGAAATTGACACACGATGGAACGCGGCCTTCTTCCTTCCGCATACGGTGGATCTCTTCTGCAGCCTGAGTCATCCTCGGCACGAGCGTGGATCGTGGAATCAGGGCTATATGCACTTCCGGAAGAAGGCTTACGGCCCGTCCTTTACCGGGAGCACTGAAGAGGACGACCGTTCCGGACTCCGCGAGAGTAATATCGGAAAACGTTACCCCGATTTTAGCCCGTTCTGCAAAGGCCGTCATTTCTTCCCGGTCTTCGTCGGACCAGGCTCTGCTTTCCGGAAGAGCTTCCAGCACCGGATCGAGGCCGAATGAATGAAACCGTTCGTCTTCCCAGTAGACAGCAGGGGAGGATCCGAACTTTTCGAGAGCTTCATTCAGCGTTTTCGGGAGATCGGACGTGGTCGTTGTGTCGACGGACGTATGAATCGTCCCGCACTGGCGGATCAGAATCTCCTGAAGCTCCTCCTTGGAAGCACCTGCAAACACCTCCTGCTGCGGCTGCTTTTTCCACTGCGGACGCTGCACCCCCTCTGTACGTCTTTCCCGGCCGAGCTGTCCGGCGATGTTGGATAAAAAAGCTTCCTGATTATGAATTTTTCCCACCGTTATTCCTCCTTTCCCTTTCTTCAAACCAGTCACGGAACCGGTCGTCTTTCTGGGAAGGCAGCGTGCGGATCTGCGTCCAGAGTTTCACAGGTCCCGGGCCGCTCTCTTTTTCGCTGAATCTGTCTACGATAGGGGAAGCGGCTTTTCCTCCGAACTGGAACATCTTCGGATGGGTTGCTGCATAGGCAAAGCCCTGCATGGCCATTTTTTCAGTAAAACCGCCTTTTTCGTGTTCGACAATATCACGCCGGTGTTCGAGAAGCAGTTCATGCAGCGGGATTTTCACCGGACACGCATCTGTACAAGCCGCACAGAGGGAGGAGGCAAACGGAAGCTCCTTATTATTTTCGTACCCTTCCAGAAGCGGAGTGAGCACTGCTCCAATTGGACCCGGATAGATCGATCCGTAGGAATGGCCGCCGACGTGCCGGTAAACAGGGCACACATTAATACAGGCCGCGCAGCGGATGCACTGCAGCGCACTCTGATATTTGGTGCCGAGGATTTTGGACCGCCCGTTGTCGACAATGACAATATGAAATTCTTCAGGCGCATGTTCATCCTGTGCTTTTGAAGGGGTGAGACCGGTAATATAGCTGGTCAGCTTCTGACCTACGGCGCTCCGGCAGAGCATGCTTACGAGGACATCGAGTTCCTCCCACGTAGGTACGATTCTTTCCATTCCCATGACGCTGATCTGGGTTTTCGGAAGGGCTGTCACCATGCGGGCGTTCCCTTCATTCGTAACAAGAGAAACGGACCCGGACTCTGCGACAGCAAAGTTACAGCCGGTAATACCGACGTCTGCGCTTAAAAATTCTTTTCGCAGCTGTTCGCGGGCAAATCGTCCGAGCTCCTGCGGGTCTGATGATTTACCATAGCCTCTCTTTTCATGAAAAGTCTCGCGGATCTGCTCTTTATTTTTATGGAGAGCCGGTACAACGATGTGGGAGGGAGGGTCATGGTCATCAAGCTGCAGAATCCATTCGCCGAGGTCCGATTCGATCACTTCACAGTCCAGTTCACGGATGGCTTCATTCATGCCGATTTCTTCCGTTACCATTGATTTTGCCTTCACGACTTTTTTGGCTTCTTTACGGCGGATGACGGACTGAATGTATTCATTCGCTTCTTCCTTCGTTTCCGCGAAAAAGACGTGCCCGCCCTGGGCAGCAGCATTTTCGGCAAACTGCTGAAGGTAAAAGTCGAGGTTCTCAAGCGTGTGCTGGCGGATTTCTTCAGCATGGTCACGCCAGTCCTCCCACGTTCCGAGTTCAGCAGTCGATTCCGCTTTACGGCCTTCCAGCCGGTCCTGGGCTCCGGAAACAGCGGAGCGCATAAATTCATCGTCGATTCCCTTTTCGACCCGTTCGAAAAACGGTTTATTGCTGATCCGGATACTCATACTGCATCCTCTCCTCTGCTGTTTAAAATTTCTGCGATATGAAGAACTTCCACCGGTTTTCCTGTCCGCTCGATCCGTCCGCCGATGTTCATCAGACATCCGAGATCGGATCCGACTAAGTACGAAGCTTTCGTTTCTTCAATATGCTGGACCTTCTCGTCCACCATCTGCTGGGAAATCGGCATCATTTTCACAGAAAATGTCCCTCCGAATCCGCAGCAGTGCTCTTTCAAAGGAAGCTCCGTGAGCGTGAGCCCAGCAACATTTTCGAGCAGGATGCGCGGTGCTTCTTTTACGCCAAGCAGCCGTGTCATGTGACAGGAGGAATGATAGGTGACGCTGCCGTGAAATTCCGCTCCAACATTTTCGACTCCGAGCACGTCGACGATAAACTGCGTCAGTTCATATGTTTTTGCGGCGAGATCCTCTGCTTTCTTCTGCCATTTTTCATCATCGGAAAAAAGCTTTTTATATTCATGGATCATCGTGGCACAGGAACCAGAGGGAGTGACGACCCACTCCGCCTCTTCGAAAGTGTCAATCATGTGCCGGGCCACTTTCTGCGTTTCCTTATGATAGCCGCTGTTAAAAGCGGGTTGTCCGCAGCAAGTCTGATTCCGGGGGAAAGAAACGCTGCATCCGAGCCGTTCAAGCACTTCAACAGTGCTGCGTCCAACAGAAGAAGGGTAGACAGCATCAGCCAGGCAGGTAATAAATAAAGACACATTCATAGGTAAACCTCCAGTAAGTTAAGCATATTTCGGAGCAGCTCCAAAAGCGGTCCGTACATAGATGAAGCAGGTTTTATGCATTCAGGCAGAAACCATAAAACCATTCGGAACTACAAGGCTTCAGCAAAGAAAAGGTTTAAGCGAGTCTTATGGGAGAGGCAGTGACTCCTGATAGAATAAAAAGAGCACTACTGAAAAAGGATGGTGGCATGTCTCACTTGCAATTTACGATGGAAGATACTATTTCATTCATTATACGTAAAAAATATTAGAGACATTCATAGAAAGAACAGGTCATCAGATGTCTGGTGTAAGTGCTTACATTATAACAGAGGAGATCTATAATGCAACCTGTTGTTTCGGGTATTTAGGAAGCAGGGTTTCATCAGCCGTTTTTAAAAACCAGGCTGACGAATTTTTCATTCGGCTTTAGAATTTGAAAGGGAAAACACATTAGCAGCAGTAGAAGTAATTTCCTGCTGCATTTCAATTTCTAAAAGACGTTTTTAAAAGAAATGAAAAATAAAAACACCTTCGATCAAGTTCTTGACGAACATATGAATCGAAGGTGTTTTCATATTGAAATCTCAGCTCTGTATGCTGGTTCATTTCTTTTCTTTAGAGCATCCTGCCTGAGCGCATCAATTTCTATTCAGAGATCTTTTCCAGAGAACTATTTCACTTCAATTCCAAATATCGTATCGGCTCTTGTCGAGAGAACAATTTTATCGTTGTAAACGGCAGGGGAGGCTTCGATATTAGCTCCAAGATCGAGGGTATCTTTTCGTTCCCCGGTAGCTGCTTCGATCAGGTGAAGGTTACCCTGCCAGTCCCCCTGAATGAGGTAGGTCGGACCTTCTTCCTGATACAGAGGAGCAGGCGAGCTCCAGGCGTAATCCTCCATTTCCCATGTCCATACTTCTTCTCCTGTTTCTTTATCGAGCGCCGTCATCGTACCTTCGTAAACATCTGTTGTTCGTGCGACAGTGAAGATAACAAGGTCGTCGATGTCTTCTTTTCCGACAACGGGAGTGGCGAGAACGCCTCCGACGACATCCGGATAATAGTAGGCATCGTAGCCCGTGCTCCAGACTTCTTCGCCGGTCAGGCCGTCAATTTTTCTTAAATAAGAAGTCCCGTTTTCCCCGATATTATCCACTTCGGAACCGGTGTAAAGATATGGATGCCCGTCTTCAATCTCAAGAACAATAGTGGAATCGGTATCGTCGAGCGGAGGAAGCATCCAGGCGGGTTCATTCGTCTTCGTGTCGTATGCAGTGATCGTTCCGCTGTTGTCTGCGAAATAAACGAGATTCTTGTAGGCCGCAAGGGAGCTTTCGATACCCTGATATTCATGGTCATCCGCCTCGTAGCGGCTCGTTTTGACGTCGGGGTCGATAGAAACCTCACCGGCTTCTGCGTCGTGATCGGTATTAAGCTGCACATTGTAGAGCAGACCGTTCTCTCCGCCCGTGAGCAGTACGTCATCTTCTCTGTTAAAGAGAGCGGAGCTGTCAAAAGCGGCCCACTCACGGAATGCGTAGTCATCCCGCCCGGTCTGAAAATGAAGCTTCTCGTTCGTGTATAAATCAAACAGCCGGAAGCCGAAAGATTCACCTTCAGGAACACCGTCGCCGACATATAGCAGCGGGGTGCCCGCTGCATCCAGAGATACGCTTCCCTTAATCGGATTGCCGATGTCTATAGGGTTTCTTGTTTCACTACCGTCTTCCAGGTCGAGGAAATAGACGCTGCCATCGAGTGACCCTTGAATTACTTCTACAAGATCATCAGAATTTTTTTCTTCATGCAAGGCCAGATTCTCCTGAATGTCATCGTCCCAGTTTACAATTACAGGCTGACCGGTCCATCCGGCTCCGCCGCCCCATTCTTCGCTGCGGCCGGTCGGTTTCTCCCAGATAACTTCAAGTTCCTCGTCCTGAACATCTGCTTGCCCGTAGGAAGGAGAGTCACGCAGGTTATTTCCGCGGAAAGTCAGCACGCCTTCGGTATTTGTATAATTTTCCGGGAATATGGAGGAGATCGTTTCGCTGCTTTCCGTTTCATAGTTCACGTTTTCGAGGTTCTGCTCATAGGAGGTGACAGGGTCCCAGCTTTCCTGCGCTTCCTCCTCAGTCGTAGAATTATTTTCGTTTTCTTCCTTCGGTAATCCTTCGTTTTCGTCGCTTTCATTATTTGCAGCATTTTCATTTTGGCTGTTTTCCGTATTTTCTTCGTTGTCCGGGCTGTTTCCGAAAGCTCCGCTGTCCGAGGAGCATGCGGCTGTCATAAGAAGCGTCGGCAGGCTGGATAAAAAAATCGCTTTTCTCATAAACTTCCTCCATTGATTAAATTTTTGCAAGCAGGAATAGCCCACTCCTTCCAAAGAGAAGGAGGACTTTTTCTGTGACTTTCATGCTGTTTATCAGGGTATCATATCTGCCCAGTCTTCCCAATAAGGGGAGGGGTATCCGTTTTTTACTGGACGTCATTTTCGAAGGAAAGACGATGATTATTACATGAAAGAAAACGGCCCCGAACCTGCATAGCGGAGTACTCGTAAAAAAATGAAAAACAGAAGCGTAAATACCATCCTATAAGGGAATAGAGAGACATAATGAAAAAAGAGAGGTGAAGACGTATGATGTGGCTTTTAGCCGTACTTCTGCCGCCGGTAGCTGTCCTGCTGGCAGGAAAGCCGATTCAGGCTTTAATAAATCTCGTGCTGACGCTTATGTTTTATGTCCCGGGCATGATTCATGCGATTCTGGTAGTTAAAGAAATGAAAGACGATGCACGAATGGAAAAGTACATTCGTCAATAATAAAAAAGAGCTTCAGCGGAAATGCTGAAGCTCTTTTTTTATGAAAATATTGATTGAACGAAGAGGATGGCACATTCGATCCTTCTTTTACGCCTGGCTCGTCTTTCGGCCGAAGAGCATGAAAGCACCAGCACCGACAGCAATTACGCCGAACAGCGCCATCATTGGGTACGTAGTGGACGTATCCGCCATTTCGTTACCTTCATGGTTGTTATCAGAAGCAGCTGCTTCGTTTGCATTGTTGTTATCGTTATTGTGGTTATTGACGTTATTATGGTTGTTGTTATTTTCATTGTTATTGTTGTAATTATTATTGGCGTTGTTGTTATTATTATTTTCGTTTGCTGCTTCTTCTTCTGTGTTATTTCCGTTATTGTTTTCGTTGTTATTGTTTTCTACATCGTTGCCTGTCTGCTCGTCGTCATAAGTATAGAACTGATCAGCCATGTCTCCTGTTTTTCCTTCACATGGAAGTCCGTCACTGTCACCGTCAAGACCTTCCGGGTCGTTTTCAGAGCTGTAGCCGTGCTCTTCCCAGAATTCCCAAACATCGTCTCCCGTTTCCAGGTCGCCACAATTGATGGTACCTTCTTCGTGATCTGCATGGACAGAGGTCATTCCGCCAAAACCGATAATTGCAACACTAGTCATACTTACTATCCATTTTTTAAGCATTCTCATAATCTCTCCTTTATTTTGTAATATGTACCATCCTTCTAATAGTAAATATGACACATTATGGGTTTTTAATCAATGATTTATAGGCAATTAATTCACTCTAAAGAATTATTATGAGCCTTACGACGGAGATAGTTGTTTACACAGTTTTTGGCAGCCAGGTGCATGCACGTTAGGTTTTGTTAATCGTAAATTTGATTGATAAGAAAGCCGGTTCATGACAAGTGGCATGTGGAAAAACAAAAAAGAGCTCCAGCATCTGCGCTGAAGCTCTTTTCCTTATTGCTTATGCCGCTTTGTTCGTCTGAGTCGGCACTTGAATATCTTTTTTCAAAATTCCGAGAAGAACCATAGTGACTGCGGCGCCGGCAAGAATGGCCAGGATGTAAAGCGGCGCGTTCTCGACAAGTCCGATGACAAAAATACCACCGTGAGGAGCCGGAGTTGCGTTTCCAAACAGCATGGCCAGAGCACCTGCTGTAGCGGACCCGGCAATGACTGCCGGAATGACCCGTCCCGGATCTGCTGCGGCGAACGGGATGGCTCCTTCTGTAATAAAGGAAGCACCGAGGATATAGTTGGTTTTACCTGCATCCTGCTCTTCTTTCGTAAACTTTTTCTTAAAGAACGTTGTTGCTAAGGCGATACCTAATGGGGGAACCATTCCACCAGCCATAATGGCAGCGATTGGTGCAAAGTTGCCCGCATCGATCATAGCAATACCGAAGGCGTAAGCGGATTTGTTGATAGGACCGCCCATGTCGACAGCCATCATGCCGCCGATGATTAAACCAAGGATAACGGCGTTTCCTGTTTCCATACCGCCCAGCCATGCAACAACGGTTGTCTGAATGGCAGCGAGAGGAACGATAAGGAAGTACATAATTAAACCGGTCGTGAAGATACCGAACAGCGGAAGAACGAGAATTGTTTTTATCCCTTCCAGGGAAGCCGGCATAAATCCAAACAGCTTGCGGATACCGAGAACGAGATAACCGGCAAGAAAACCGGCGATAATACCGCCAAGGAAACCTGCTTCACCGTTGTGGGCCATAAGGCCACCGACCATACCGGCAGCAAAACCAGGGCGGTCAGCGATGCTGTAGGCAATAAAACCGGCAAGCACAGGAACGAGTAAGAAGAAGGCATTTGCGCCGCCGATCGTGGAGAGAATTTCTCCGAATGGTCCCATTTCGCCGCTGACCGGATCTTCAAAGAAGAAGGAAAGGGCTATGAGAATACCACCACCGACAACGAATGGAAGCATGTTGGATACACCGCTCATCAGGTGCTTGTAAATACCAGTTCCGGATCCCTGAGATTTTTCTCCTCCGGATTCTTTTCCGGATGCGCGGTGGACGGAAATATCACCTTTTTCCGCTTCCTGAAGTAGTTTTTCGGGACGGCGGATACCAGCCGTGACAGGAGCGTTAATCAGTTTTTTGCCGTCGAACCGGTCTGTTTCAATTTTCGTGTCAGCTGCGATAATAACAGCGTCTGCACGGTTGATGTCATCCTGGGTAAGGCGGTTTTTAACACCGTCAGACCCGTTTGTTTCTACTTTAATGTCGTAGCCGAGTTTTTTAGCAGCATCTTTCAGTCCGTCGGCAGCCATATACGTATGCGCAATGCCTGTCGGGCAGCCTGTAACTGCGACGAAAAACGGTGTGGAGGAATCAGTGACAGCCGCCCGCTGCTTATCTTTTTCTGCCTGTTCAGCTTTTTCCGCTTCGGCTGCTGCGAGCTTTTCTTTTTCTTTGGAATCAACCGCTTTCAAAATCTCCTCTTCGGAATCAGCTGAGAGCAGCGTCTGGCGGAAGTCTTCATCCATCAAAAGTGTTGAAAGGCGGGAGAGAGCCTGAAGGTGCGTTTCATTTGCGCCTTCACTTGCAGCGATCATGAAAAACAAATGTGCTTTTTCTCCGTCCAGGGAGTCGTAATCGATACCGTCCTGCGTTCGTCCGAAGACGATAGCAGGCTCCGTCACTGCAGCAACCTTCGCGTGAGGAATTGCGACGCCTTCTCCAATCCCGGTGGAGCTCTGGGACTCTCTTTCTTTAATTGCTTCGATAAATGCATTTCGGTCTGTGAGGTGACCGGCTGTGTCCAGCTTCGCTGCAAGCTCATGGATAACATCTTCTTTGGAGCGGGCAGTTAAATCCAGAATCATCGTGTCCTTTTTCAACAGCTCTGTAATGTTCATGTCTTTTCCCCCTTTTTAAAGTGCGTGACTTGAATCTCCGGAAGCAGCTGCTCCATCGACTCACGGGTAACAAAATTTTGTGAAAAAGCGGTGGCGGAACCAAACGCTGTAGAGTATTGAAGCGCTTTTTCTATATCCTGGTGCTGCTCGTAGCTGTAAAGAAATCCCGCAACCATCGAATCGCCGGCGCCGACCGAGTTTTTCACCGTTCCATTTGGAATGGTAGCTGTCAGCACGGCATCAGCTGTAACAAGCAGGGCCGGTTGTCCACCGCGGGAGACGAGAACGTTTTCAGCTCCGTCCTGAACGGCTTTTTCAGCGAGCATGATCACTTCTTCTATAGTTTCGGCACGCTCGTTGTATAATCCTTCCAGTTCGGCGATGTTCGGTTTAATCAGAAAGGGTTCTGCCTGCAGGGCGAGTCGGAGAGGTTCTCCGCTCGTATCCACGACTGTTCTGACTCCGTTTGCTTTTGCTTCTGCCGCCAGTTTGTAATAAGCGTCCGGCGGGAGCGTACCGGGCAGGCTTCCGGAAAGAACGAGTGTATCTCCGGAAGCTAAAGAGGCAATCTGTTGCTGAAGGCTCTCGACATCCGCTTCAGAAATATCCGGGGACATGCCGTTAACTTCTGTTTCTGATTCCGTTTTCAGCTTCACATTGATCCGTGTCGTTCCTTTTACAGGGACGAAAGCAGTATCGAGACCCTGCTGACGGAGTTCCGTTTCGATAAATGTACCTGTGAAGCCAGCCGTAAAACCAAACAGTTTTGTAGGAATGCCGAAAGAGTCGAGCACTTTCGATACGTTAATACCTTTTCCCCCGGGAACGATATACTGATCGACGGCCCGGTTCGTTTCCCCAAGCTTGAAATTGTCTACTCGAACAAGGTAATCAATCGACGGGTTCAAGGTTACTGTGTAGATCATGTTTTCACCGCCTCAATAGAAGTATATTCTGAGAGCTGTTCGAGATACTCAGCCGTTTCTTCACTGGCTTCGGTAATTAAATCGGCTTCCTCAAGGGAGGCAAAACGGGTAAACGATGTGCGGTCGAGCTTCGAGGCATCGGCGAGAACGTAGGCCTGCTGGGCTTCTTCGATCGCCAGCTGTTTAATGTAGGCTTCCTCAGGATCGGGTGTGGAATAGCCGAACTCCTGGTCGATTCCGTTCGTTCCAATAAATGCTTTGTCGAAGCGGTATTGTCGCATGGCTTCCTGTGCTGTTTTGCCGACGAAAGCATGTGTGCCTGTTTTGACATAGCCTCCGATAACATAAGTGCGGAAGCCATAATGGATAGCAGTTTCTATAATATTCAGTCCGTTAGTGACAATGGTGACGTTTTTTGCCTGAATGTGACTGATTATTGCTTCTGTAGTAGTGCCGGCGTCAATATAAATCGAATCGCCATCTTCTACAAGCTTTGCGGCCAATTGGCCTATGCGCCGCTTTTCCTCAGTGTAAGACACCTTTTTCTCCGTCATGTCCGGTTCATCGGACTTACGGGAAGGGAGGGAGGCACCTCCATGTATGCGCTTTAATTTCTGCTTACGCTCGAGCTCACTTAAGTCGCGGCGGATCGTTGACTCTGATGCGCCGGTAGCCTGAGTGAGTTCGGCAAGCTTGGCAACCTTCTGCTGCTTCAGGATGGAAAGAATGATATCCTGGCGTTCAAACGTTAACATCTGCCATCACCTCGTTTTCTTATCCTTATCATAAAACACAAAGCGGTCAAAAGCAATCATTATTTATCAAAAACAATCAGTTATTTTTAAAAACTTTCATCAATAGAATAAAATTCCCTTTCTCTTGTTGTAAATCCAGGGGAAATCGCTGCAGATCTGCCGGGGAGGATTCCCTCGGATGCTACTGAAGTTCTTGTGGGGCCACTTCTTCTACAGACATGTTTTCCGATTCGTTTTGATTTTCAATGACAGAAAGCCCGATGGTTGAACGAAGAATGTACAAAGGTAGAAATCTGAACCAGGGCAGAAACGCCTGTGCGCAGATTTTCCCGGATGTCAGGGAAGTCCCATGCTTTCTCCGAGGGAGGTTTCTATAATTCGTCCTCCACTTTCGAGGAGATATAAAATAACGTTTTCTTTTTTTTAAAGATGCGTTATACTAACAGTAATTCATTTATTAATTAATTTAATTAAGTTGATAAAGCGATTACGAATAGGAGGCATTATTAATGAGGCAGAAAGTGGAGTCCGGATTTACGGAAGTTTTTCAGGAACACGCGGAGCGGATTTTTTTCGCTCCCGGAAGAGTCAATTTAATAGGAGAGCATACGGATTACAACGGGGGCTATGTTTTTCCGTGTGCACTGACAGTGGGAACGTATATGGCCGTGAACAGCAGAAAAGATAGGCTCGTGCGGTTATATTCCGGAAATTTCCCGGAGCAGGGAGTGGTCGAATTTTCCCTGGATGAACTCGTTTATGAAGAGAAGCACGACTGGGCCAACTATCCTAAAGGGGTTCTGGCAATGTTTGCCGAAGATAACCGGGTAGGAGAAACCGGATTTGATGCGTATGTGTACGGGGATATTCCAAACGGTGCCGGCCTTTCTTCTTCTGCTTCGATCGAGCTCGTTACTGCGGTTGCCTGGGATGCGCTGCAGAACTTTGGAATGGACCGTGTGCGCATGGTCCAGCTGAGCCAGAAAGCGGAAAATCAGTTTATCGGCGTCAACTGCGGCATTATGGATCAGTTTGCCATTGGCATGGGGAAAAAAGAGCAGGCGATGCTGCTGGACTGCAACACGCTCGATTACAGCTATGCTCCAGTGGAACTGGACGGGCTGAAGCTCGTGATTGCCAATACGAATAAACGGCGGGGACTTGCTGATTCCAAATACAATGAGCGGCGCCGGGAATGCGAAGCTGCTCTGGAAACGCTTCAGAAGCAATACAATATAAGCTATCTATGCGAACTGAAGCCTGAGGCTCTGGAGAAAGCCGGGCATCTGTTTGAAGACGACACGGTTCTGCGCAGAGCGAGGCATGCCGTGACGGAAAATGCCCGCACGCAGGAAGCGGAGAAAAAGCTGGGCCGGGGAGAACTGGAAGCATTTGGACAATTGATGAACGAATCGCATATTTCTCTGCGCGATGATTATGAAGTAACCGGGGAACATCTGGACGCACTTGTAGAAGCGGCCTGGGAACAGGAGGAAGTGGTTGGTTCCCGGATGACCGGTGCCGGGTTCGGTGGATGTACGGTCAGTCTGATTAAAGAAGAGGGTCTGGAGGACGTTCTCGGACGCATTTCAGATGCTTACAAATCGGCCGTCGGTAAAGAAGCTGAATTTTATATCGTCGGTATCGGAGACGGAGCGAAAGAACTGAAATAAAGCTGAAAGCTTTTTCTTCGACAGACCGGCAGTGACTTTTCTCAGTAACAACACCTACTATATGAGGAGGAATAAATATGGCGGTATTAATATGTGGAGGAGCAGGGTACATTGGCAGCCATGCCGCTGCCGAACTTCTCGAACGAAACGAAGACGTGATTATTATTGATAACCTGCAGACCGGTCACGTGGAATCCGTACTTAAGGGAGCCGTTTTTTATGAAGGGGATCTCCGGGATGAGAAAATTATGGACGAGATTTTTTCCGCTCACGATATTACGGACGTGATGCATTTTGCAGCGGATTCGCTCGTCGGTGTGAGCATGAAAGAACCTCTCGAATACTATGATAATAACGTTTACGGAGCGCTCTGCCTGCTTAAAAAAATGTACCAGTACGAAGTGAAGCGGATTGTTTTTTCTTCGACCGCGGCGACTTACGGAGAACCGGAAACGGTCCCGATTACAGAAGAAACGCCGGCAAAACCGACAAATCCTTACGGTCAGACGAAACTTGCAATGGAAGATATGATGCACTGGTGCAGCGAAGCCTACGGGATGGAATTTACGGCGCTCCGCTATTTTAATGTAGCAGGTGCTCATCCGCATGTTGATATTGGAGAAGATCATAAGCCGGAAACGCACCTCATTCCTATTATCCTTCAGACAGCTCTTGGACAGAGGGAAAAAATATACGTATTCGGCGATGATTACCCGACAGAAGACGGGACGTGCATCCGTGACTACATTCACGTTAAAGATTTGATCCAGGCTCATATCCTTGCTCTCGACTACCTTCGGGATGGAGGAGCTTCGGACGTATTTAATCTTGGCAACGGCAGCGGATTCAGTGTGCAGGAAGTTATTGATACGGTGGAAAAAGTGACTGGAAAAACCATTCCCCGTGAAATAGCACCGAGACGTGCCGGGGATCCGCCGGTCCTGATTGCTTCTTCTGAAAAAGCAAAGCGCGTTTTAAACTGGAAGCCGGAATACGCCGATCTGGGATCGATTGTGCAGACGGCCTGGGACTGGCACCGCAGACATCCACAAGGATACAGCGAAGGAGATGATTCCAAATGATTGATGCGGCATTAAACGAACTGACGGCTTACGCGGAGGCGAAACAGCTGATCACGGAAGAAGACATGATCTACAGTAAAAACCAGCTTCTCGAAGCGCTGCACCTGGATGAATCGGCAGAAAATCCGCAGCCGCAGAAGCCAAAACGGAATCTGCCTGAAATAATGAAGGATATTCTTGACTGGGCGGCTCAAGAGGGCGTACTCGAAAATGATACCGTCACAGAACGGGATCTGCTGGACACAAAGCTCATGGGCATTTTTACCGACCGCCCTTCAGCAGTTACTAAAACTTTCCGAAGTATTCAGGATAATTCGGGAATAGAAGCAGCTACAGCCTGGTTTTACGAATGGAATCAGGATGTTCACTATATCCGGCGCGACAGAATCGCTAAAAATATGAGCTGGAGTACGCCGACCGATTATGGTGATCTGGATATTACAGTTAACCTCTCCAAACCGGAAAAGGATCCAAAGGAAATTCAGAAAGCGAAAAATGTTTCCACGGCGAATTACCCGCTCTGCCTGCTCTGTAAGGAAAACGTCGGCTATGCAGGGCGGCTGAATCATCCGGCACGCCATAATCTGCGGACAATTCCGGTTACCCTGAACGGGGAAGACTGGCACGTGCAGTTTTCTCCCTATGTCTATTACCATGAACATGCGATCGTTTTAAAAGCCGAGCACGATCCGATGAGGATCACAAAAGAAACGTTTCAGCGGCTTCTCGATTTTGTCGAGCAGTATCCGCACTATTTCATCGGTTCCAACGCCGATCTTCCTATAGTAGGGGGCTCGATTCTGAGCCACGATCACTACCAGGCAGGCAGGTACGAATTTCCGATGGCGAGAGCAGCGGAAGAAGAAACAATCCCTCTCTCCGGATTCGACGGGGTCACAGCTTCAAAAGTGAAATGGCCGATGTCCGTCGTCCGCGTAAAAGGACCAGATAAACGCTCCGTCGTTCTTGCGAGTGACTATATTCTGAAAGAATGGAAAGAATACGAAGATGCTTCTGTTGGAATTTATCCTTACTCCGGTTCGGAGCCGCACCATACGATCACTCCGATAGCAAGATACCGGAGCGGAATGTTTGAAATTGATCTTGTCCTGCGGAATAACCGGACATCCGAAGAGCATCCGATGGGAATTTTTCATCCGCACGAGGAAGTCCATCATATTAAGAAAGAAAATATTGGACTAATTGAAGTGATGGGACTGGCTGTCCTGCCGGGCCGTTTAAAACAGGAGCTGCAGGAAACAGGAGAAGCGCTTTTGACAGCAGACCCCGAAGCCGAGCTCCAAAACAATGAGCTTATATCCAAGCATAAAAACTGGGCTCTGAAAGTCAAAGCGGGGCACCCGGAATTTTCCGAAGTGACACAGGAAAAAATTCTTCAGCAGGAAACAGGACTCGTATTTGCAGAGATTCTCAGCCATTCCGGCGTGTTCAAAAGAGATGAAGCCGGCCAGCAGGCATTTTTGAAATTTTTGAAGTCACTCGGGTAGGAAGGAGGAAGCAGCATGGCATCGCAGCACACGGGCAGTTTTCATATGATGAAATCACTCAACCGCTCCCTTATATTAAATACGATACGCCAAAACGGTGCTATTTCCCGCTCAGAGATTGCCAAAGCAACAAAGCTGACTCCACCGACCGTCACGAACCTTGTCAATGAACTGCTGGAAGAAAATCTCGTTTATGAAAGCAGTGCCGGAGAGTCAAAAGGCGGGAGAAAACCTATCCTGTTAAAAATCAAATCCGACAGCCGGTTTATTATCGGCATCGATATCGGAGTGCGGAAGATGCGGATCGCCCTAAGTGACATGGATGCCCGTCTTCTTAAGCAGGAGCTGATTCCTATGCCCGGGTCCCTCACGAAAACAACCTTCCTCGAATTTCTGCAGCATCACGTCGGGACGTTTATGAGAAGTATCGACGAACGCCGGGAGAAGCTGATCGGCATAGGTGCCGCGATGCATGGAATAGTCGATCACCGCACGGGCAATTCAATCCACGCCCCTACGCTCGGCATAAGAAACATTCCTGTTAAAGAAGCACTGGAGGAAGTATCCGGACTGCCGGTGCGGGTGGAAAACGACGCGAAAGCAATGGCTCTAGGGGAAAAATGGTTTGGTGCCGGAAGAAATGTCGACAGCTTTCTCTGCTTAAATATAGGGGAAGGTATTGGAGCAGGACTGGTTATCGATAACACTCTTTTTCACGGCCATAACAGCCTCGCCGGGGAAATCGGCCACATGATGATAGAGAAAGACGGCCCTGTCTGTTCCTGCGGCAGAAGCGGCTGTCTGCAGACATTTGCATCCGGGGAAGCGATGAGACGCCGCATGAAAGCAAAACTGGAAACAGGAGCGGCTTCTTCCTTGAAAGCCGCGGACTCTCCGGACGGCGCAGCTATTTTTGAGGCGGCGGAGAAAGGCGATGAATTAAGCCGGGAAGTCCTTTCGGAAACAGGTGACTATCTCGGTACAGGGCTCGTAAACGCTGTCCATTTCATCAACCCGCCATTAATCATTCTCGGCGGGGGAGTCGCAAAGGCAGGGAAGTATCTGCTTCCATCTATTAAAAAAGTGATGAAGGACCGGGCTTTAAGTGAAGAAGCCGGAGAAACGGAAGTAGAAGTTTCGTATTTGGGAGAAGAAGGGTCGCTCATTGGCGCCTGTACGCTCATTCTCGCCGAACTTTTTGAAATCCCGGATTAGTGGGCAGGCAACTTCTTTTCATCAATCTCTAAATCCGCTACAATGGAAAGAAGGATTTAGAGAAGGAAAAGGGGAGATCTCGTGGTAACCGATTTACAGGATTTGAAAAATAAAGTGCTGGAAAAGACGCAGCTGGTGTTTATCATCAGCGATCCGAATCAGCCGGATAACCCAATTATTTACGCGAACGAAGGATTTGCAAATTTGACGGGGTACAGCCAGGAAGACATTATCGGGCACAACTGCAGATTTTTGCAGGGAAAAGACACCGACCCGGATACGGTGCAGGAAATCCGTGATGCCATCCATAACAAAAACCCCGTCTCTGTAGAAATTCTTAATTATAAAAAAGACGGCACGCCGTTCTGGAATCTGCTTCATATTGACCCGATCTATCTGGAAAAAGAAGCACAGTACTATTTTGTAGGAATCCAGAAAGATATTGATGAATACAAAACAGCGCAGGAAAAGCTGAAAAAATACGATAAAGAAATCGAACTTCTTTCCACGCCGCTCGTACCTGTAAAAGATGGAATTTCTGTCCTGCCGTTAATCGGCAGCATTGATCAGGAGAGAATGGACCTGATTGTCGACCGGGTCATTCCGGAACTTGAGAAGTGGGACATCGAGAAGTTGATTCTTGATTTATCCGGCTTTCAGGATATAGACGAGGCGGCGATGCGCGGGATTTTTCAGCTTGGCGATATATTGAAGCTGAAAGGCATTTCCATGATCATTACCGGCATTACTCCTAAAATTGCAATGCGGACACGCGGACTCGATATCGATTTTTCGTCGCTGGACACGTATGGATCAGTGAAGCAGGCGATAGAATCTCTGGAAATATAAGATGCAGCTTCAAAGATTTTAAAAATATTTACTTATCCACGTGGTTCTCGATACTTCTTTGAAAACATGCGTTTTTCTTCTTTCCTGTGTTTACCAGCGGAGGCTTTCCCTGGAGTCTGTTTTCAGCTGTTTCCGGCTCGCTGGATAGGGGCGTCAGACTTCACTTGATCCCGAGGAAGTCCCCGTCGTCCGCTCTGGAAAGCGTTCCTATGGAAACGAAAGCGTACGTTTATCGCTTATCTGCTTTATTTTCAAGGCAGCTAATAAAAAAAGAGAAGCCCTGGCCGATTTTTCCGGTCAGGGCTTCTCTTTCTTGTTTATAAACATTTTCCATTGTTTCAGTCCTGAAGCAGCAGGAGCTTCAAATATCGTCCGGTGTTTTTATAGCTATAACGAGAAACAAAAAGAAACTGACAGTGAGAACGGTTCCGCTGATGATGTAATAAAGAAGCGTGAAGAGTTCTGGTAAAGGAACGACATCCATCATAAAGACGTACATACCGGAACAAAGGCCGATCGTGCCGATAAGGCCGGTCCAGACGTGGATAGTGGTGAGAAGTCCTTTTTTAGGCTTGTATACTTTGTAGTAAATTGCCCATGAGAATAAAGTCAGCCAGCCGACAACAAGTACGTGGGCGTGAATCGGGCGGAGAGCCGGAGAGCCGGAACCGGCCATGTGGCCTCCCATAAACGTACCGATAACACCGAATACTGCTGCAGCGATTAACAGCATTTTACTATGAGACATGTGCATTGCTCCTTTTTTCGCAAATAATCATACCTTCTCCAGTATAGTAAAAACTGTCGTGAAGCGCCAAAGAACTTTCTGTGACAGGGAGGTTGATAGTATAATAGACCGACGGATAGATTACTGTACCTGCTTTCCGATGAATCGGCCTCCATTTTATTAAATACAGGTACCGTTCGGCGTTTGGTCAGGAGCAGGAGCTTCTTATTCACTATCCTGCCTTGAGGAAAACAGGGTTTACGAAAGAGGTGCATCACCAAAGAAAAAAAGTCCGCTGGAGGAAATAGGCGGAATAATACATAACGATGGCATAAAAATCAGATAATAATAAAGGTTTTTTATTTGTAATTATTAAAAATAAGCATGTATAATACAAACTGCAGGTTAAAATTAAGATGCACATTTTAAAAGGAGGTCAAACTACATATGAATAGAAAATTGACTACAGGACAAGGGGTTCCCGTCCGCGACAATCAAAATTCCCGTACTGCCGGCGAGAATGGACCGATTCTGCTTGAGGACTATCAGCTGATTGAAAAGCTTGCCCATTTTGACCGGGAGCGCGTACCGGAGCGTGTCGTTCACGCACGCGGATTTGGTGCTCACGGAACATTTAAAGTGGCAAACAGCATGAAAAGGTATACGAAAGCTGCATTTTTACAGGAAGAAGGGCAGGAAACGCCGATTTTCACACGTTTTTCTACGGTAATTCACGGCAATCATTCTCCTGAAACACTTCGTGATCCGCGCGGTTTCTCAGTGAAATTTTACACGGAGGAAGGCAACTACGACTTTGTAGGAAACAATCTGCCGGTGTTCTTTATCCGTGACACGATGAAGTTCCCGGATGTCATTCACTCCCTGAAGCCTGATCCTCGTACAAACGTGCAGGATCCCGACCGTCTGTTTGATTTCATGTCTCTTACTCCGGAATCCACCAATATGCTGATGCACCTTTTCTCAGACGAAGGAATTCCGAGAAGCTACCGGACGATGCGCGGTTCCAGTGTCCATGCCTTTAAATGGGTCAATGCCCAGGGCAACTACGTGTATGTGAAATACAGATGGGTGCCGAAAGAAGGTATTCATAACCTTTCTGAAGCACAGGCAGAAGAAATTCAAGGGAAAGATTTCAACCATGCTTCCGTCGACACGTACACGGCGATTGAAGAAGGAAATTATCCGGAATGGGATTTATACGTGCAGATTCTGCAGCCTGAAGATCTCGATGAATTTGACTTTAATCCGCTCGATGCTACAAAGGACTGGTTTGAAGACGATTTCCCTTATCACCACGTCGGGACGATGCAGCTGAACAAAAACGTAGATAACTACTTTGCAGAAACAGAGTCCGTCGGGTTCAACCCAGGAGTGCTCGTTCCGGGTATTGAACCATCTGAAGATAAGATGCTTCAGGGACGTCTTTTCTCCTATTCGGATACGCAGCGCCACCGCGTAGGACCAAACTATCTGCAGCTGCCGATCAACTGCCCGTTTGCGCAGGTAAACAACAATCAGCGGGACGGGTTCATGCCTTTCCGGCAGCAGGAGGATCGTATCAACTACGAGCCGAACCGCTATGAGGATACTCCAAAAGAAGATATGAGCCAGAATGACCATCAGGCTCCGGTTGGTCCTGTGGCAGGCCGTCAGCCGATCGAAAAGAAAGCAGACTTTCTTCAGCCGCAGATCGTGTGGGATAACTACACGAAAGAAGAGCAGGATGGTCTCGTCAATAACCTGACCGGTGCTTTGGGAGATGTACGGGAAGATACACGCCTTCTGCAGATCTGCAACTTCTACCGCGGGTGTGAAGAGCTCGGACGCCGCCTTGCAGAAAATCTCAATGTAAACCTGGATGAGTATCTGCAGAATATGCACAAATAAGAGCTTATCCGTAGAATCTATGCTCAGGCGCGTGCATCAGAAAAGATACAAAAGACCGGTATATAACCGGTAAATAAAAAATGGCCCCTGCCGATTTTTGAAGGCAGGGGTCATTTCTGTATCTGCTATAAAAAAGTTTGACTCTCTTAAAATCGAATGTTGATTAAAGAACACCTGCGGCTCCTATGCCTGCCAGGGTGAAAAACCTTCATTAAAATGAATTATCGGCAGTTTCTGTTTTATCCGGTTTCTTTACAGGGTTGTCCCCTGAATACGTTTTGGTGTTTCGAAAAAACGAAAGGAAGGAAAGATAGTACAATAGATGAAAAGAAGGAGGAATTTGAATGGGAAAAACGATAGTCATTGCACAGAATATAGGCGAAACGCTCACGAAAGAGGTGGAGCAGGAAGTACCCGGCTGGAAAGTTATCACGGGGAAAGAAAAAGAAGACTGGGAACCTTACATAAACGAAGCAGATATTGTAGCAGGCTGGAAACCGGAAATGTTTGAGCAGCTAGCTGACAATGCGCCGCTGAAATGGATACAGACGTGGAGTGCGGGTGTTGATAATCTGCCGCTTACCTCGTATGAACAGGCAGGATTCTTACTGACCAGTGCGAATGGGGTGCATGCTTATCCGATATCCGAGACAATATTCGCTTTTCTTTTAGGATGGACGAGAAAAATGCACGCCTATATCCGTCAGCAGCAGAAAAAAGAATGGCATCATGCGCATTTAAAAGGAGAAATTCACGAAAAAACGATTCTCATCTACGGGGTAGGGGCGATTGGAAAAGAAACGGCGAAAATAGCGAAAGCGTTCGGGATGCACGTTATTGGAGTCAGACGTACGAAAAAAGAAACGCCTGAAGCAGACGAGACACTTACGTTTGAAGAAGCGTCCTCCAGGCTTGCGGAGTGCGATTATGTCGTTAATACGCTGCCATCTACAGAAGAGACAAAGCAGTTGTTTACGAAAGATTTATTTGAAAAAATGAAAGAGGAAACCTTTTTCGTCAACATTGGACGGGGAGACACCGTGGACGAAGAAGCGCTGCTGTCTGCTTTACAGAAGGGAGACATCGCAGGAGCCGGACTGGACGTCTTTTCAGAGGAGCCCCTTCCCGAAGATCATCCGTTCTGGACGATGGACAATGTCATCATGACCCCCCATACAGCTGGATCGACAGGGATTTATCACGAGCGTGTTATCCGGGACATTTTTATTCCCAATCTTCGTTCCTATGTAAATGGCAGAGAGCTGCCGGTGAACCGGGTCGATTATAAGGCCGGATATTAAAAGATCGCAGAGCAGACTCTCCGGCATACTTTCAGAGTGTTGATTAAGTAAAGAAAGAAGTCTATGTATTCTATTCCGTGTATTTTCTCCTTCGCTTACCGGCGGAAGCCTGCCGTGGGGCTTGTCTTCAGCTCTTTTCAATGCCTGACTGCATTGGAAAGGATCTTCAGACGGCGCTACCAACCCACTGGCGTCCCCGCCGGACACGGCAGAGAAAATCACCTTTTTTATAGGAGAAACCTGTCGTACGCTTGTTCTCGCAGCAAAGTCTTTCTTTTTGTTCAAATGCTGGCTGGAGCTGTAGAAGATGACTCCGGAAAGCGGCTCTTCGAAAGTGGACACAGCCGACTGTCTACTTATACAGGAAAAATTACTTTGTAAACAGCCTGGAAAGCCTTCATGACAAACGTCATGAAGGCTTTTTAACGTCCTTTTTTGAAGGCTGTGTTTAAGTCTGTGGTTCTTACACAAAAAAGGGAACTTGGCTTTCCGACTTACGATTACAGAAGGTAACTTCACTTAAAAAGCTGGTGGGGCAGGCTTAAACGATAGAGGTTTTAAGGGGGGAATTATCTTTTTGTCAAATATAGTTTATTTTCCCGGGAATGCGTAAGAATCAAGTCTGTTGTTGATACATGTAGAACACTCCGCTTCAGCTCTGCCGTGGAGGAGATCTCCGGAAGGCATACGTCCTGCGGGATCTTCCAATCTCCTTCTACCACGAGCACGTTTCTGCTTTGTTATTCTTCATGGAACGAGAAGTCCTTCTGTTTTTCATGAGCTATATTTTTCATTCCGTAAAACGGGTGTCAGGGCAGAGATGCCTTTGGAAAAAGAAAGCGGGAAAGTCCTCCCGGAAAGCGTTCCCAAGGAAACGAAAGCGTACGTCTATCGATTATCTACTTTATTTTCAAGGCAGCCTGCCGGTTCTTCATAAACCTTACATAAAGGATAAAACCAAGAAAGATTGACTTATTATTTCGGTTGTCGTAATATTAGGAAGCGAATTAATTATTGTCAAAATGCAGAAAGATTCACTTCTTAATTTAAAAGGGAATCTTCGTTACCGCCTTGAATTTCAGCTCAGCTGCGAAAGCGGCAGAGCAGATTCAGCCGGTGCTTTTAAACGTGAAGGGTGTTTTATAAAAATGAACAGAAAAATGAATGAAGTTATAGGCTACCAGCTTGGAGCGACGGCTCACCTGCTCCATAATGAACATAACCGCAGCCTTGCTGCACATGGCCTGACCCGATCCCAGGTGAAAGTATTGTATCTGCTTCAAAGCTACGGCCTGCAGTCCCAGGCGCAGCTGCAGAAACAGCTTTTTATCCAGGGGTCGACGATGAACGGACTGCTTGAATCGCTTTTGAAAAGTGAACTGGTTGAAAAAACGGCAAGCCGGAGCGACCGGCGTCAAAAACTGATCTCTCTTACAGAAAAAGGACGGACGTTGGAAAAGACTGTCTGGAGAGAAGCGATGCAGATAGAGGAGAAGGTCACCGATTTTTTATCTGAGGAAGAAAAGCAGTATTTACTGCAGACACTAAAAACCATGCAGGGAAAGCTGCAGAAAGAGACGGAGGAGCAGAGGAATGAGTAATCAGAAAGAACAGAGTACAAGACTTGGGTCCGAACCGATTCCAAAGCTCCTGCGCAGCCTCTCCGTTCCGGCTATTGTCGGCATGCTTGTCATGTCGCTTTACAATGTCGTCGATACGATTTTCATTTCTTTTTTCGTCGGAATCGACGGCGTAGCAGCCGTTACCATTGCTTTTCCCGTGATGATCATTATGATGGCAGTAGCTGCTGCGCTTGGAATGGGAGGTTCATCGGTCATTTCGAGAAGACTCGGCGAAAACCGCGAAAAAGAAGCGAACCGGGTTTTCGGCAATATTATTACTCTCGTCCTGATGATGAGTGTCCTTGGAGTCGTGGGCTCTTTTACGATTCTTGAGCCGCTTCTTATGCTCTTCGGAGCGACTCCGAATATTCTCGGTCTTGCTCTCGACTACATTTTCCCGATCACGATGGCGACTGTCTTCTTTACCTTTTCCTTTACGACAAACGCGATTATACGTTCGGAAGGAAACGCACGTTTTGCGATGATGACGATGATTATTCCGTCTGTTTTGAATATCATTCTGGATCCGATATTCATCGTTGTGCTCGACATGGGCGTGCAGGGAGCGTCTATAGCGACGGTTATTTCGCAGGCCAGTATTTCCTTTATCGTTCTTTATTATTTTCTGAGCGGAAAAAGTTCTCTTAAAATCCGCATCAGCGAAATGTATCCTCAGCTTCGGATCGTCAAAGAAGTCGTTGTCGTCGGGATGCCGGCTTTTGTAAGACAGGTAGCCGGCAGTGTCATGATGGTTGCTATCAATGCGATGCTGATTCAGTACGGTGGGGAATTCTACGTCGGGGTATTCGGTATCGTTCAGCGTGTAGCGATGATTACGCTTATGCCGATGATGGGAATTCTTCAGGGTATGCAGCCGATTGTCGGGTATAATTACGGAGCCCGGGATTTTGCCAGAATGCGGGAAACGATCATTCTCGGATTGAAAGTGGTCACTGTGTTTTCGACTGCCGTGTTTGCGCTCGTGATGACTGTACCGGGGCTTCTTATGTCTGCTTTTACGTCCGATCCGGAAGTAATTGAGACAGGAATTGAAGGGATGCACATCATGTTTGCGGTAGCCTTCGTTATCGGTATTCAAATTGTCAGCGGCGGTCTGTATCAGGCTCTCGGAAAATCCAAGCCTGCTCTTATTTTATCGATGGCAAGACAGGTGCTGTTTTTAATTCCACTCGTCCTGATCCTTCCTCCGTTTATCGGAGTGTGGGGAGTCTGGCTGGCTTTTCCACTTGCAGATATTCTCGCTGTCGCCCTCTCTCTGTATTTTCTTTACCGGGATCGGAAATTATTCTTTCAGGGAGATTCCAAAGAGGATAAGGAAAATGAGGAGGAAATATACAGAGCTTCTTCATAGCAGCTTCGTCGGCGTCAGGGGCCTTCATGAAATTTTTCATGAAGGCCCCTTCGTGCTTTCGTATTATCTGTGTTAAAGTCTGGGCTCTTACGCATATAATGGGAATCGTACCTGTTCTTTATTATTTACAGTCTGCTTCTTCTCTATAAAAGCCGCTCCATTCCGCCCGACCGAAGCGAGGACGGAATTAGCTGACTCCGGCCCGCCCGGAAAGCGTCCCCATGGAAACGAAAGCGCCCCTTTATCACTTATCAACTTTTTTTCAAGGTAGCCTTCGTATTAAATATATCTGTAACGAAAGTTTTTTATCAAGAGTTAGCTTTTCCATTAAATTACCGCTTAGGAGCGCTTCTGGCTGTCACAAGGGGTCTCATAATTTAAATTGTCTATTTCATCTTCCTGCAGAAGCGTCTATACTAAATAGATACAGGAATTTACAAAAAGGAGTGAGGTAATGTCTAAAACGATCTCTATAGTGATCATGTTCAGTCTTATTTTCACGTTTTTTGCTCCAGCTCAGCAGGGGGAGGCAGCAGGAAGTCCATTTGATGACGTTGCAGGAATGGCATGGGCAGAAGAATCCGTGTCGAGTTTGAGTCAACAGGGTATTATTAACGGGTACGAAGACGGTACCTTTAGGCCGAATAACAATATAAGCCGCCAGGAGGCCGCAGTGATGATGGTCAGAGCCGTACTTTCTGATGAGGAATCCGGATTTCAGTCTGATTATACAGATGTTGATACTGGTTCCTTTTATTATGAAGCGATTTCCGCCGCTTCCGAATATGCTTTGTTTAATGGGTATCCGGATGGTACTTTCCGTCCGCAAGAGAATATTACGCGAGCGGAATCAGCAAATATTTTAGTTTCTGCCTTTAACTTTACCGGCAGTGAAACAGTGTTCTCAGATGTGAACGGGCATTGGGCAGAGTCAGATATTACCGCCCTTCTGGCTAAAGGGATAACAACGGGTTACCCTGACGGCACATACAAGCCTGGCAGCTCCATTACGAGGGCGGAATTCGCTGTCCTGGTGGACCGCTCTTTAAAAGATGAGGGTGTATCGGTACAAAGGGAGATATTAAGGCTGACGAACGAAGAACGGGAAGCTCATGATCTCGAACCTTTAAAGCCGCACATCAACCTGCAGGCTGTGGCAGACGCGAAGGCAGAAGACATGTACGTGAACGACTACTTTGCGCATCAGTCGCCTGAACATGGCAGTCCTTTTGATATGATGAAAGCAGCAGGGATCAGCTATTCAGCTGCTGCTGAAAATATAGCCAGAGGCTACCATTCTGCGGAGACCGTTGTAGGGGGATGGATGGACAGCTACGGTCATAGAAATAATATACTGTCCGAGCGATATACCCATTTAGGAGTCGGATACACCAGCGAGGGAGCGAGAGGACCTTATTACGTACAAATGTTCATCGAAAAATAAAGAAAGAGCTGTCCCGTAAGGATAAGGGGGGACGGCTTCGCACGGACAAAAGCCTGTTAGACAAATCGCTGTCTAACAGGCTTTTTTACATCTTGTCCGGCTCCGCGCGTGCTTTCCAGGCTGTCTCGATGTACCTTTTGAGACAGCCTCTTTCCATTCGGAGCACAGGCATTCTACTCCTGCTTTTGGCAGACGGCAATGCCTATGGGATATTTCCAGCCTTCACGTTTCTCCGCTTCGAAGCTGACCCCGTTTTGATAATAAAAACGAACGTCTGAAAAAGCGAACTGCTCTTCCTGAAATAGGGAAATAAACTCCGATTCTGTAAGCTGAAAGTAATGAAAAGGAGATCCGCACGGCTCTTCCCGGCCGGCGCCGAACGGGGTGGAAACGATAAGGGTTCCTCCGGGTTTTGTAAGATCACTCAGCCGGGCCAGCCCTTCCCGGTCATCAGGGAGGTGCTCGATCGTTTCAAAAGAAAGCACGGTATCGAAAGTGCCAAGCTTTTCGGGGAGAGAGGCGTCGCGCAGGTCGCCGGTCCGGTAAGCAACGTTTGGATGGTAGTGGGAGCCTCTCGCATACTCCACTGTTTCCTGGTTCAGATCAATACCGACAGCTTCTGTTACTTCCTTTTTACGTCTTTTTATCGTAAGCTTCGTGCCGTATCCGCTTCCGCAGGCAATGTCGAGTACGCGCCCGTGGGCATAAGGTAGTGCGAAGTGGTATCTTGCCAGATGCTCCAGCCATAGGGCATTGTCTTCTGTCATATATTCGGGAATCACTCGTTCCCCGGTATCCTCCAGCATAAAAAGCACCGCTTTCTATAAATAATTTCGTCCAGTATATCATATTAAAAAGCTCTGTTTGTTATATAGAAAATTTGTTGCATGTGGAGGAGCTGCATGCGCTTTATAACACCATCAAACTCTAACAGGGACAATCATGCAAAATAGCTGCATCATGATCGAAGAAAATGACGTTCAAAGTTTTATATTCAAGGCCGCCTTTGTTTTATAAGATAGCTCTGTTAAAATCCAGCATTGATAAATGTAGAAAACTTCGCTGCAACTCGGCAAGCGAAGAGACACTCATGCAGGATCGCTGCACCATGACGGATGTAAATAGCCTTCTTCTATGGGAATGGAGCTTCCCCTATATTCAGAGGAATCACCGATGTTCAAGAAGGAGTTTCTTTATTAGAAGGCAGATGCTGTCCTGTCTTTTACCGTAAGCTGGAGTGGACATGGGGCGACTCCAGGGCGATGAAGGACGAGTTGAAGATCCATTCCGCCCGACGGAAGGGAGGACGGAATTAGCTGAGGCCGGCCCGCCCGGAAAGCGTCCCCATGGAAACGGAGGCCCACGTTTATCGTTTATCTGCTTTATTTTCAAGACAGCCTTAAAAAAGAGGTAAAAGACAGGCCAGCAGTTCATTCGATAGAAATAACAGATAGTTCCACTTTATTGTCTGCCTGTTAAAAAATCCTCTGCTCGGCCTCCTTCTTTCTGAAGTGAATGGCGGGGACTCCTGCGGGATTGAAGACGATCCCCGCGGAAAGCTTCCAGGGGTGAGAACAGGAAAGAAAAGAACCACTACTCATACAGAAAAAAGGAAACAGATGCAGAAAAGAAGAATTTGTTTACATACTAAAAGCTCCGCCGTGTTTGGCGGAGCTTCGTTTATTTCACCATAAGAACAGGCGCTTTCACGTACTTCAGCACCTTGTGGCTGACGCTGCCGAGCACCATAGTCTGAACAGTGCTCAAGCCGCGGCTGCCGATAACGAGCGTATCGTAAGAGCCGTTATTCGCATGCTCAATGATCGGCTCGGAAATCCCGTCCTGACCATGTAAAACGGTAATTTCAACAGGGATGCCGGCTTCGTTGATCATTTCTTCATACTTTGTTAAAATCTGCTTTCGTTTTCTGGAAGCATTGTCCGAATCCCCGTAATGGAGCACGTCGGTTTTGGACTTGCTGCCGGCCACTACGTAAAGAATCTCAATAGAAGATCCTTCCTCAAGCTTCGCGAGTTCAATGGCTTTTTCGGTTGCGCGGTTACTGTGATCGGATCCATCAATTGCTAAAAGCAGGTTTTTAAACATCAGCTATTCCCTCCATTAATGACCGGAAGCCTTGCTTAAGCCGCCGATCTTATCCATGAGTTCCCGGCTGCCGCGGTCGAGGCCGGTCACTTCCACGTCGACCCTGCGCTGTTCGTACTTATGCTCGATTTTGTCGATCGCCCCGGCTGCGGAATCGTCCCACAGGTGCGCATTCGACAGGTCGAGGACGACTTTTTTCACGTCCGCCTCAAAGTCGAGGTCCTCGACAAAGTCCTGCACGGACGCAAAAAACAGCTGGCCGTGCACTTCATAGGTGAGCGTGCGTGCTTTCACGTCGAAGTGCTCCTCGACGTTGATCTTGGACAGTTTCCAGGCAAAGAAGATTGCACTTAAAATAATACCAGTGAACACCCCGATTGCCAAGTCGTGCGTGTAGACGACAGTGGACACGACGACGACCATGACGATCGCGTCGGTGCGCGGCAGTTTATGCAGGTTGCGGAGCGACGACCAGTCAAACGTACCGATTGAAACCATGATCATCACCCCGGCAAGCGCCGCCATCGGGATCTGCAGCACGAGGTTGTTCATAAGCAGGATCATCGCCATGAGCACGACACCGGCTGTGAGCGAGGAGAGCCGTCCCGTGCCGCCGGACTTGACGTTAATCACGGACTGGCCGATCATCGCACAGCCGGCCATGCCGCCGAAGAAACCGGTCGTCACGTTGGCAATGCCCTGTCCGCGGCTTTCCTTGTTCTTATCACTTTCCGTATCCGTCATATCATCGACAATGTTCTGTGTTAAGAGCGACTCGAGAATACCGACAATGGCAAGCGCCATAGACGTCGGGAAGATAATCGCGAGCGTCTCGAAGTTCAAAGGGATGTCCGGCAGCAGGAACACCGGCAGCGTACTCGGCAGTGTCCCCATGTCGCCGACGGTGCGCACCCCGAAGTTCATCGTAATCGCAAGGCCGGTGACGACGACAATCGCGACGAGGGTCGACGGGACCGCCCGCGTAAAGCGCGGCAGGATATAAATAATCCCGAGCGTCAGCGCCACGAGCGCGTACATGACCCACGTTTCATCGACAAAATGCTGCAGCTGCGACGTGAAGATGAGGATCGCAAGCGCGTTCACGAAGCCGATCATCACCGAACGCGGCACGAACTTCATGAACTTCGAGAGCCGGAAGACGCCGAAGAGAATCTGCAGCACTCCGGTTAAAATCGTTGCCGCGAGCAGGTACTCGAGCCCGTGCTGGTCGACAAGCGTAATCATCAGGAGCGCCATCGCACCGGTCGCAGCAGAGATCATCCCCGGGCGTCCGCCTATAAACGCGATCACCACCGAAATACAGAAGCTGGCATAGAGCCCGACCATCGGGTCCACCCCGGCAATGATCGAGAAGGCAATCGCCTCGGGGATGAGCGCAAGCGCGACCACAATCCCGGCGAGCAAATCGCCTTTCACGTTAGAGAACCATTCTTTTTTCACTTTTTCCACTGTAGTCAATCCGTGCACCTCTTTCTTTTATAGGAAATTTGTTCTGTTTTCAGGAAAATGGGGAATTTTGCAGGAGCCTGCTGCCGATACCGATCAATCAGCGTAGAGCTGGCTGACGGAGAAAAACAAACGGTGTTTTTCGTTGTTATCAGGCAGTGGCTGCTTCAAAAAGAAAACCCGAATTATCCAATTTGAGAATCCTTCCGTGAAGGACTCAATCCGTAAAGAACAAAAGGATTATATCAACTCAACAAAAAAAAGCAAATCCGGATGTAAGCGTAAGTCATAAGTTGAATACTTTTATATACGCTGATTTACTTCTTTTTACTTGCTTAGTTCTTTTTTGAAAAAAGTTTATAAATGAAACAATTTCATAATGGAAGGCTATCTTATAATAAACGAATAAGGTAGATGACCTCCGGTTCAGACGGACACTTTCCCAAAGGCTTGTCTCCAGCTCTGTCTTTTTACCATAAGCTGAAGTGGACATGGGGCGACTCCGGGGCTATGAAGGACGAGCACCACCCCGCACGACCGCAGGAAGGAAAAAGAGAATCTCATACACGAGAAAAGAAAACGACTCAGATAAAGATTTACAGGAAATTTACATAGTCAATTAATTCTTAAACTTTTCAACATACCTGCTCAATAATGATTTCATATAATCGGAGTATAGAGATAAAAGGAGGGAATAATCAGCTTATGAATATTAAAGCCGTGTTTCTGGATATGGATGGAACCCTGTTAAAAGCAAACAATACGATATCGGAAAGAACAACCCAGGTCATTCACGAATTAACCGAAAGAGGAATTTATGTGTTTCTGGCTACAGGCAGGCATATGGATATCACTATCCCTTACCACCGGCAGCTGCGCTTAAGAACACCGCTTATCTGTTTGAACGGGTCTGCTGTCTATCACGGGTATTCCCTGGATCCGCTGCAGCTGCGTACGATTGCTCCAGATCAAAAACTTCACCGTGCTTTACTAAAAGAAGAAACTAGAAATATCATTCTTCATACGGCAGAAGGACTTTACTGCACGCAGGAAGATGAGATAATAAAAACGTGGATAGAAGAAGGGAAAAGACGACCGCTTCACATCGGTCCGCTTTCTGAAGAGCTGCCCGCTGGCATTTTAAAGTACAGCATCCGCTCTGATAAATTCCTGCACCTTCCCAAACATTTATATAAGAAGCAGTGTGATTTCATCCGCTGGAATGATGGTTTTGAACTTATCCGCAGAAACGTTTCCAAATGGTCCGCTGTTGAATATGCGCTGAATCAATACGGAATAAAAAAAGAAGAGGCAATTTCGTTTGGAGATGGTCCGAATGATTTCGAAATGATCAGAGGCTGCGGCACCGGCGTAGCGATGGGAAATGCAATTGCTCCGCTGAAAAAAGCTGCAGATTTCGTGACGTATCATCACGAGGCAGACGGTATTGCCCGTTTTCTGGAAGAGAAGGTATTAGGTACACCTCTGATAAAGGCATTGTAAAACGGATCTGTTAACGATCGTTCTTATGGTCAAGAGTAGCTGAGGATCTTCCACTGACCGTCCGCCGGCATGTTCAGGTTGATGAACTTACAACTCAAAACTTCGATGCCCGCGCCATAACTATTTGTTATGACGCTTTTTACTATGTTCGATTTAAAACGCTTTTCATTTAACTGCCTTGAAAATAGAACATCAATATATGCTGAACTTCATAATTCGTTTCCGCCTCTGTAAACAACTGCCTTCGATTACATGGAGCAGCGATTTTGCATCAATGGCTCTCGTAGTGTTTAATGTCGTCTATTAATGCGCCTGCGCTTTCCCGAAAGCAGAGCTGCAGCGGAGCTTCCTTTACCAAGTCAGCAGGGAAAGCTTTAAAGGCGTTTATATGTTAGCGGATGTAAGCGGAATCATGCTATGATGAATGGAAGAAAAAGGAGGTGCAGCTGTGGAAAAAACTTTTGAAAATACCATTTTAATAGACGGATACGGAAATAGAGTCCGTTCCCCAGCTATAGCCATCACAGAAGAAGGGACAATTGCCTCCATTAAAGAAGGGGAAGCTGCCACCTGCACGAACTACCTTCTGCCCGGATTTATTGATACTCATATTCACGGGGCAGCAGGGGCAGATGTCATGGACGGAACAGCAGAAGCATTGAAAATAATGCAGCAGGCTCTTCCTAAAGAGGGGACGACAGGTTTTCTGGCTACGACGCTGACAGCGTCACCTGAAGCACTGAATAAAGCACTTACAGAAGCAGCAAAAGCCATAAAAGAATCACGAGGAGGAGCAGGTCTTCTCGGCATTCATCTGGAAGGTCCTTTTATCAATGTAAAGCGGGCAGGAGCGCAGCCGGTTCAATGGGTTCAGCTCCCGGATCGCAATCTTTTCAGGCAGTTTCAGGAAACTTCCGGGAAAAATATACGTATCGTTACATTAGCTCCCGAACTTGCAGGATCCAGCGGTCTGCTTGAAGAAATAAAAAAGAGCGGAGGAATTGCTTCGGCCGGCCATACTGATGCCGGGTTTGCGGAGATGGAAGAAGCTGTCGAAGCCGGTGTTTCCCAGGTTACGCATATGTTTAACGCGATGCGCGGCCTGCACCACCGTGATATCGGCACAGCCGGAGCCGCCCTTCTGAAAGATGAAATTTTTGCAGAGCTGATAGCAGACGGGATTCACGTTTCACCAGCTGCTGTTTCCCTGCTTTATAAAAATAAGGGAGCAGAAAAGGTTCTTCTCATTACCGATGCTATGAGAGCGAAAAGCATGGCGGAAGGGACCTATACGCTCGGCGGAAATAAGGTGCACGTTAAAAACGGCCAGGCCGTACTCGAAGATGGTACTCTCGCAGGAAGTGTGCTGAAAATGAACGAGGCATGCAGAAATATGATGAGCTGGACCGGCTGTTCTATTGAAGAAATTGTTCAGATGAGTGCGGTCAATCCGGCCCGGCGGCTGGGGTTATCAGATAGAAAAGGGCGCCTTTCCGCCGGGATGGATGCTGATTTTACGATAGTTGATGAAGATTGGAATGTGCTGGAGGTTTATATAGGAGGGAAAGCGATTTACAGGAGGGAGGAACAGCATGAGAGTCATTCGGACAGCGGATTATGAGGAAATGAGCCGGGAAGCACTCGTATTTGTTATGGAAAGACTTCCGCACATTCGGGTGCTTGGTCTCGCAACAGGCGGTACACCGCTCCGCTTATATGAAAAATTGATTGAAGCTGTTCATGCAGGCGAAACGACGATGCGCCACGTGCATACAGTCAATCTGGATGAATACGTAGGTCTGGCTGATTCCCACCCGCAGAGTTATCATGCTTTCATGAAAAAAAAGCTGTTTGACCCTCTCAACCTGACTCCGGAACAGACTCACCTCCCCTCAGGCACCGCAGAGGATCCCGAAGAAGAATGCCGCTCCTATGAAAAATTGATCCGGAGTCTGGGAGGGATAGATCTTCAGATGCTCGGCATTGGAGAAAACGGCCACATTGCTTTTAACGAACCGGGAAGTGCGTTTGACGGCAGAACGTCTGTAGTAAAACTGGCTCCTTCCACAAAAAAAGCAAATGCCCGCTTTTTTAAAGGGAATGAATTTGTTCCTGACAGGGCTGTCACGATGGGTATTGGGACGATTTTAGAGGCAGAAGAGATTCTTCTGCTTGCTTCCGGGGAGAGAAAAGCGCAGGCTGTCCGCTGCATGCTCGAGGAAGAACCAGCAGAAACATGCCCGGCTTCCGCGCTGCAGAAACACGGCAGAGTAACCGTTATCGCTGATGAAGAAGCCTTGTCTTTATGCCGCAGCAGATGAGGGATCTTCCACGTATGAACCGCCCGTAAAGAAGGAGGAAAACAAATGAAGCTCTTAACATTCGGGCTTATAACAGCCGCAGTTATTACTTTTCGATCGTGTGATGAACCGCCCCCGTACGAGAACATAGCTCTTTCTCTCCAGGCAGAATACATAAACGGCACGCTTCAGATACAACCTGTCATCATCAATGAAGGCAGCGCAGATGAAACGATCCACTTTAATGAAAGTATTGC
Organism: Alkalicoccus halolimnae; assembly: GCF_008014775.2. Classification (GTDB taxonomy): domain Bacteria; phylum Bacillota; class Bacilli; order Bacillales; family Salisediminibacteriaceae; genus Alkalicoccus; species Alkalicoccus halolimnae. The sequence goes on from NZ_CP144914.1 coordinate 830,622, forward strand.
CTGGATTTCTGAAGTGAGCAGCGGCGAGGAAAGTTTGTATGGAGGTGAAGAAAAGGATCAGGAAGAGGGCACTCAAATTCTTCTTGAACCGGATGAAGTGTACGAAGGGGACGCGGTAAACCTGGACATCGATCCGGGAACATATACGGTAACGGCAGAAGCCTATTTTTTCCTGAGCGGTGAGGAAGAGGAGGAGCAGCAGCCTTATTATCATGATGTCCGCCAGAATATAGAAATTGAAGGAGGAGAATAAGAACACTGCTGTGCCGGTTGTGACAGCGCTGTCAATAATTAGTTAATTCTCAATAACGTATTGAGTTAAAGTGGAATTTATGGTATTATTTCCAATGTAAATCACTTGAACATGGAAACATCTTCTCGGCCTCGTTCTATAAGCAAGGCAGGAAATGGTTCACGTGCTTCAAATATTTTTAATAAGGAGGCCGTTATTGATGACTACAGGCACAGTAAAATGGTTTAATGCAGAAAAAGGTTTTGGATTCATCGAGCGTGAAGACGGAGACGACGTATTCGTACATTTCTCTGCGATCCAGGCAGAAGGATTCAAAACGCTTGAAGAAGGCCAGAACGTTGAATTTGAAATTGTTGATGGAGACCGCGGACCGCAGGCAGCAAACGTAACAGCTGTATAATCAACTGCCGGTAACCCGGACTTAACAGAAGCACAGAGAGGCTGTCCTGAACCTTTTCAGGGCAGCCTTTTTTCTATAATTGAAGGGGAAAACGTGGTACGATTTTTAGAAAGGAGGGAAAACGATGGTGACGATTAATGATATCGCGACGCGGGCAGGCGTTTCGAGAACTACTGTTTCGAGAGTAATTAACCAGTCAGGATATGTAAGTGAAAAAGCACGTGAAAAAATCCGGCTCGTCATTGAGGAAACCGGCTATGTTCCGAGTGAACATGCGAAGTCGCTGCGCCTGCAGCGGACGAAAGTTGTCGGCGTCATTCTGCCGAAAATCAGTACCGAGACCACGAGCCGGATTGTCGGTGGAATAGATAAAGAGTTGAGCGGGGAAGGCTATCAGATCCTGCTGGCCAATTCCAACCTGGAAATGGCGAAAGAAATTGAACATTTGAAACTGCTGAAAAGCCGACGAGTGGACGGTATTATACTTATCGCTACCAATACAGAGCCGGAACTGCTGGAGACGATTGATTCGCTGAGTGTTCCAATTGTAGCAGTCGGCCAGGACATCCCCGGCATCTCTTCCGTCGTTTACGATGACTACAGGGCAGCAGCGATGCTTACTGAGGAAATTATAAAAAAGGGCCACACCCGCATCGCTTTTATCGGGGTGGAGAAATCTGATTACGCAGTCGGTGTTGTTCGAAAAAAGGCCTTTTTGGAAACGATGGAGAAGTACCATCTTCCCGTGAAAGATGAATGGGTCCAGACAGCCACATTCAGCATAGCTGCCGGAGAAGAAGCTGCAGAAGCAATACTGAAAACAGAGCAGGAAGTACCAACAGCTATTTTTGCTGTTACAGACCGGCTGGCGGTCGGTGCCATGCAGACGCTGCGGAGGAAAAATTACCGTCTGCCGGAAGACATGGCGGTTGTCGGAATGGGAGCTTCGGACATGTCAGCCTATATAACGCCTGCGCTGACGACTGTTGACTATCATTATGAAGCAGCCGGCAGGGAAGCCTCACGAATGCTTCTGCAGACTCTAAAAAAAGGTGAAAAGAAAGTCGAAAAATCCCGAATGAAGTATAGACTTTTAGAAAGGAATAGTTTATCATAGTGTTGAAATCGATTACACAGTGATATTCTCTCTTTTTGAACAATGTGGAATCGATCACACACCGTCGTTTTTGTCATCACAGACTGATAATCAGAAAGGGGTATGATTATGGCAGATGAAAATCGTCAGATAGCAGAAGAGCTGATCGAAGCTGTCGGCGGCCAGGAAAACATTTCCTCTGTAGCCCACTGCGCCACGAGGCTTCGGATCATGGTTAAAGACCGTGAAAAAATTGACCAGCCGCGCGTGGAGGAACTCGACAAAGTAAAAGGTGCTTTTTACAATGCCGGTCAGTTTCAGGTTATTTTCGGCACGGGTACTGTAAACCGCATTCACGAACAGGTCGTTGCATTAGGCGTATCGGAATCATCAAAATCCGAACAAAAAGAAGAAACAAAAAACCAGGGTAATGCAATTCAGAGACTGCTGCGTACCTTCGGTGATATTTTCGTACCGATTATTCCTGTTCTTGTTGCTACTGGTCTCTTTATGGGACTTCGCGGACTTATAACTAATCTCATGCCCGGAGCCCTTCCTGAAAACTTCATATTATACACGCAGGTTTTAACTGATACCGCCTTTGCTTTCCTGCCGGCATTAATCGCCTGGTCAGCTTTCCGGGTATTCGGAGGAAGCCCGGTTATTGGTATCGTACTTGGACTTATGCTCGTTAATCCGGCTCTGCCGAACGCTTATGATGTAGGTTCCGGAGATGCGGATCCGATTATGTTTTTAGGATTTATTCCTGTCATTGGTTATCAAGGCTCGGTTCTGCCGGCTTTCATTGCCGGTTACTTCGGGGCGAAGCTCGAAAAGTGGCTCCGCCAGCGAGTCCCGGAAGCACTGGATCTGATTTTAACTCCATTCCTCACGCTGCTTATTATGATTACAGCAGCCCTGTTTTTCCTCGGCCCGATTTTCTCTGCCGTAGAATCAGGAATAATGGTTGGAGCAACTTTTGTACTTGAACTGCCATTCGGTCTCAGCGGGTTAATTATCGGGGGGCTGCACCAGGTTATCGTTATTACCGGTGTCCACCACATATTCAACCTCTTTGAGATTCAACTGCTTGCAGAAGACGGCTTGAACCCGTTCAACGCGCTTATCACTGCCGGCATCGCAGCACAAGGCGGGGCGGCTCTAGCAGTTGGTCTGAAGACAAAGTCAAAAAAGCTGAAAACACTTGCACTGCCATCTTCTCTATCTGCCTTTTTAGGTATTACCGAACCGGCTATCTTCGGTGTTAACCTCCGGTACATTAAACCGTTTGCAATGGCACTGATCGGCGGTGCAGCAGGTGGATTTTTCGCAGCGCTGTTTAATCTGCAGGCAACAGGTATGGCGATTACCGTCATTCCCGGAACGCTTCTGTACGTAGACAGCCTCTTATCCGTTGCGCTTTACGCCCTGACAAACATTATTGCAGCAGGCGTAGCATTTGCACTTACCTGGACGGTCGGTTTCTCTGACGATATGCTTGATAAATAAGGTACAGCTCTGGGTTTCGGAATGTTTTCCGGCTCCCGGAGTTTTTTTATTTTTCCACGAATGCTTAGCGTTCACCCTCGACTGATAAATTCCCCGTTGAAGACCTTTATGGAGTTTGGTATATTTATAAATAGTTTTCATTAAAAATACGGAGGTTATTTTATGTCGTCAGCAGATAAATCGCAAAAAGACCAGCAGAATACGGAAACAGAGGAAAAAGACACTCCTCCTTCAAAAAAAAGATTTTTAACATGTTCCCTTCTTGGTATTCTCCTTTTTCTTGTGCCTGTTCCTTTTGACGGAAGCATTACGATCGGGGTCGGAATACTTGCAGAATCACTCCAGAGTGCATTTGGAGCATATATCCCGGGATTTATGACAATCGTGATTGCTGTTTCTGCGGGAGGAGCTCTGGCCGTATCGATATTTCAGCCTGCCTGGGTGCTTCGTAATGAAGCACTGAGCAGTCTGTTCTTCATTTCAAAAGCCTGGCTTATCGTAAGAATTATCGGTACAATTTTTGCCGTCATGACCTTATTTCAATTCGGTCCGGGAGTCATTACAGCAGATTTCACTGGTGGTACCGTCCTTAATGACCTCGTGCCTGTATTAATGGCCTGGTTCTTATTCGCAGCGCTGTTTATGCCGCTGCTTCTTTCTTTTGGCCTGATGGATTTCATCGGGACAGTGCTGCGTAAGTTTATGCAGCCGGTGTTTAAACTGCCCGGCCGATCCGCTATTGATGCGACAGCTTCCTGGATGGGGGCAGGACCTGTCGGGGTGCTGATTACGACGCAGCAGTTTGAACAGGGCTATTATACAAAGAGGGAAGCATCGGTTATCGCAACGAACTTCTCTATTGCTTCTATTGCATTTAGTCTCGTCATTATCAGTTTTATCGGGCTTGACGCTTACTTTGTTCCGTTTTATTTAACGGTGACGCTTGCCGTTGTTGTGGCAGCAATTATTATGCCGAGAATACCGCCGCTTTCTTTGAAAAAAGATGAATACCACGGTCCTGCCGGAAAACAAATTGATGAAGTGGTCCCGGAAAACGAATCAACATTTTCTTTTGGTATTAGAAAAGCAGTTGAAAAAGCGAACAGTGTGAAAAGCATGAAACATGTTATGATAAGAGGGTTGACCAATGTAATGGATATGTGGCTCGGCCTCATTCCAATCGTTATGGCACTCGGAACTGTTGCATTAATACTGGCTGAATTTACGCCTGTATTTGTCTGGCTTTCTGCACCCATTGTGCCTCTTCTTCAGCTGCTCCAGCTTCCGGAAGCAGCCCAGGCAGCCCCGGCGATGATCGTAGGCTTTGCGGATATGTTCCTTCCGGCAGTAATCGGAAGCAGTATTGAAAGCGAGCTTACCCGATTTGTTATTGCCGGAGTTTCAATTACGCAGCTTGTATACATGTCAGAGATTGGTGTATTGATAATGCGTTCCAAAATTCCACTTAGCTTCTGGGAGCTTGCCGTGATTTTTATCCAGCGTACGCTTATTACACTGCCAATCATCGCCGGAGTTGCTCATTTAATATTTTAATCACCTGAATCAATTTCATACTATACTTTTCAAGTTATTTTAACGAACATGTTATCAGTTTATAATGTGAATATTCGTATATAAAATCGAATGATTGAAACGGCAGACGGCGGCTCCGGCGGGATGAAGACGAGCCCGCGGAAAGCGTCCGTCTGAAGTGGAAATCATTCACCATGTTCGTAAATCCCTTTCTAATAGCGACTTATGAAATTGATTCACCTGATAAATTAATTTATGTTTGTAATGAAATAAATAGATAGAAGGAGGTATTCTACATGACATCCAATGTTGATTCCCTGATGAAACGAATGGGAGAACGTCTTGCTCCAAGTATGGCAAAAGACCACCCGAACCTTCCCGTAATAAAAGAAGAAGGATGCTATTACTACGGAACGGACGGACGCACCTATCTGGATTTCTCTTCCGGAATCGCCGTCACCAATACAGGTCACAGACACCCGAAAGTCGTTGAAGCGATCAAACGAGGAGCTGATTCCCTCACACACGGACCTTCCGGGGTTATTATGTATGAGTCCATTCTCTCTTTAGCGGATAAACTCGCCGAAATCATGCCCGGAGACATTGACTGCTTCTTTTTCGGAAACAGCGGTACAGAAGCGGTCGAAGGTGCATTGAAGCTGGCGAAGTATGTCACCGAACGTACTGCAGTAGTCTCGTTTAACGGCGGGTTCCATGGAAGAACGTTTGGGGCTATGGGAGTAAGTACTTCCAAAAGTAAATACCGTAAACATATGCAGCCGCAGATGAATGCCTATACTGTTCCTTATGCGGATCCTTCTTTGTCTTCCGAAGAAAATGAAGCAAAGCTGGAGAAGGATTTCGAGAATTTATTTGAGCATCAAATTACCCCTGAAGAAGTGGCCTGCATGATCGTAGAGCCTATTCTTGGAGAAGGGGGCTACATTGTCCCGCCGGCATCCTGGCTTCAAAAAATAAGAGAAGTATGTACACAGCATGGTATTCTGCTGATTTTTGATGAAGTTCAGACGGGATTCGGCAGAACAGGAGACTGGTTTGCTGCGCAGACCTTCGGAGTGAATCCGGATATTATGGCAGTTGCGAAAGGGATTGCGTCCGGCATGCCGCTTGGAGCGACTGCTGCCAGCAAGGAACTGATGCAGAAATGGCCGCTCGGCACTCATGCTACAACGTTTGGCGGGAATCCTATTGCCTGCGAAGCAGGACTGGCTACGATAGAAGTGCTAAAAGAAGAAAAACTGCCTGAAAATGCGGCAGCGATGGGAAAATATGCAAAAGAAGAGCTTGAAAAAATGAAACAAAATCACCCGACTCTCGGCACCATCCGCGGGCAGGGACTGATGATCGGCATTGAAATTATTAACCCCGAGACCGGCGAAGCTGACGGGGGAGGGCTGATGGAAGTTCTCGATCTCGCTCTTGCCGAAGGTGTCCTGTTTTATTTCTGTGGAAATAAAACGGAGGTCATGCGGATGATTCCGCCATTAATCGTTACGAAGGAGCAGGTTGATGAAGGTCTGGAAAAACTGGATCGTGCTCTTACCATTTTCGAAAAGAAATAATACTTTCTAGGTTATAGGATGAATTTTATAGGAAAGGAATTCGTTAACATGGAAGCAGAGAACTTTAAAGTGACACCCGAAAAACTGCAGGGCAGGACAGTGGAAGATGCTGCCATTACTGCTGATGCCGTAGTAATTAAATTTACTGATGGTACGTTTCTGGATGTGTATCTCGATAAGTCCGGACCAACATTGAAAACATCAACAAACAAGCTGGAAGGCAAAAACTTGTAATATAAGCAAAAAAGGCTGGCCCGGTCGATAATGTTCGACATGGGCCAGCCTTTTTTTTTATAGCTGTGTTAAAGTCTGTTTGTTGATACATGTAGAAAACTCCGCTCCAACCCGGCAGGCCCACCAATAACAACACGGAGCTTTAACAGAGACACTCATGCAGAAGCCTTGCACCATGAGGCATGAAAATGGCTTTCTTTGGGAATGGATCCCCCATCTATACAGGTGGAATCAATGATATCCAGAAGAGGTCTTCTTTATTAAAGATAGACCTCCTGTTCTGTCTTTTTTACCGTAAGCTGCAGTGGACATGGGGCGGCTCCGGGGCGATGAAGGACGAGCCGAAGATCCATTCCGTCCGACCGCAGGGAGGACGGGATTAGCTGAGGCCGGCCCGCCCGGAAAGCGTCCCATGGAAACGAAAGCGCATGTTTATCTACTTAATTTTCAAGGTAGCCTTTTTAAAAGGAATGCTTATTTTCGTTTCTTTTTATCAGTTTCATTATCTTCGTCCTTCAGCTGTTCTTCAAGGTCGTCACGAAGATCATTGTAAATTTTATCCTTAAACTCTTCGTAAACTTCTTCTTTAATATCGTCATAAACTTCATCTTTCACCTGTTCGTAAACTTCCTCTTTCATCTCCTCATATACATCTTCGCTGATGTATTCTTCCCGGAGGTTTTCTTTCATATCTTCTCTTATATCTTCCCTTACATCTTCACGGACATCATCATAGACGTTATCTTTCATACCGCCGTAAACTTCATCTTTCACACGGCGGCGTTCCTGTTTTCGTCCCCTCAGCTTTTCAATCTGTAAATCTTTCGTCATCATAATCAGCAGGGAAAACAGCATGACAATCATAATGACGGCAAAAGGGAGCGCCGCAACAATGGAGGCGGTCTGAAGGCCCTCCAGTCCACCGCTGAGCAGAAGCACGCTGGCTGTACCGGCAATGAGAAAGCCCCAGATAACTTTAATGGAAAGCTTTGGACTCAGGCTGCCACTGCTCGTCATAGCTCCAAGCACGTAGGAGGCAGAGTCGGCAGAAGTGATAAAGAAAATAATAATCAGAAAGACGGCGAGTGTACTCGTTATGCCAGCCAGCGGGAGTTCACCAAGGGTGGCAAACAGGGCCAGCTCCACTTCTTCCATAACGAGATCACCAATGACATCGTTTCCTCCAATAATCAGATCAAGCGCTGTTCCGCCGAAAGCTGTAAACCATAGGGCAGCCAGCAGGGACGGAACGATCAATACGCCGGCGACGAATTCGCGGATCGAACGTCCACGTGAAATACGGGCGATGAAAATTCCCATAAACGGAGCCCAGGAAATGTGCCAGGCCCAGAAGAAAATGGTGTTATTTCCGAGCCATTCTCCGTCTCCGAATGGATCAAGGTCGAGGCTCATCGTCACCACGTTGGATATATAGCCCCCGATAGTCGTTACAAAACTCTGCGCTATAAAGAGCGTTGGCCCGACGATAATAACAAATACGAGAAGCAGACCGGCAATGACGAGGTTAATGGAACTGAGAATTTTAATCCCTTTATTAACACCGGTAGCTGCAGAAAAGATAAATAAACAAGTGACAATAAAAATGATCGACATCTGGGTAAAGGCGTTGTTTTGAATTCCGTCAAATAAGTAGGACATACCGCCGGAAATCTGCAGTGCACTAAGACCAAACGTCGTCGCTACCCCGGTGGAAGTTGCCAGTACAGCGAGAGTATCTATCCCTTTGCCGAAAGCTCCGTAGGCACGGTCACCTAAAATAGGCTGAAAAGCAGAGCTTATCAGAGCAGGCTGATCCTTGCGGAATTGAACGTAAGCGAGTGTCAGCGCAACGAGGGAAAAAATCGCCCATGGATGCAGAGCCCAGTGAAACACGCCGTACCGCAGTCCTGCCGAAGCCTGGGTGGATTCACCGGTACCGACGTAATCCGGATGGGGATCAAAGAAATAAAGGACAGGTTCGGCCACTCCCCAGAAAACAAAGCCGACCCCGATTCCGGCAGCGAACAGCATGCCGAGCCATTGGAAGAAGTTGAATTCCGGTCTTTCATCCGGCTTACCAAGTTTTAATTTACCGAATGGACTTACAGCCAAAAAGAGTATAAAAGCAATAAAGAAAGCTGTTGAAAGCATGTAAAACCAACCGAAATTGTTAAGGGTGAAGGCAAGCCCCTCACTTGAACGGGCTGCCAGCGAGTCAGGGCCGAAGAAACCCCACACGACAAAAGCCGCAACCAATGGTGCTGAAATAAAAAACACAATACTTGGTTTTTTTGTTTCATACTCATACTGGCTCATAAATGTTTTTGCATCCGCGTATATTTATAGAAATGCGGACACTTCCCCCCTTCGTTATGTAATTTATCACTCTTCCTATACGGCTTTGTAAACGAAGATTGCTGAATTAAAATAATCCCATCATTTTACTGATCATCGTGGTACTGCGGCTTTGAATGGAATCAGCAGGACTCATCCAAAAATGGTCCGGAGAGATAGTTATCATGAGAGCGGGCGAAGATAAAACACGAGGGGGACGGGAAATTCTTTAATTTCAACAGGAAACAAAGCTTTGTACTAATTAAAGAATCAGTGCTTATCTTACTTTTTAATTCCCTTGATGTCTACCGGGGAAACACTTTTTTACAGAATAATATTTTTTAAAATCTTAAAAATAAAAATGAAGAAAAGAAGGAATCTTCTGCCCGGATAACAAAGTAGTGAAAGACACTATTGAAAAGGAGTATGAAGATGGCAGAATTTGAAGACTTTTTAAAATTAGATATGAGAATTGGAACGATCCGGGAGGCAGAGAGACTGGAAGGAGCGCGGGTTCCTGCTTTTAAACTGAAAATTAATTTTGGAGAAGAAATCGGAATCAAGCAGTCAAGCGCTCAGATTACGAAAAGGTATGAAGCAAAGCAGCTGATCGGAAAGCAGGTCGCGGCAGTAGTGAATTTTCCGCCGCGAAAAATTGCCGGATTCTCCTCAGAAGTGCTGGTACTCGGAGGAATGCCCGGCGAAGGGGATGTCGTGCTTCTTAAAACGGACGAACCTCTCCCGAACGGGACGAAAATAGGGTAATGAAAACGAGCTGTCCGATAAGCACAGAGCACAGGGGCACGGCTTCGCACGGACAAAAAACCTGATAGACAAATACTCGTCTAACAGGCTTTTCAGCACCTTGTCCGGCTCCGCGTGTGCTTTCCAGGCTGTCTCGATATTCCTTTTGAGACAGCCTTTTTTTAATGTTCAGACCAGCCGTGGAAAATGGGTCCATGACCGGACAGACCAAGGCTGGTGATTCGCCAGACCGGCTTTAAAGACCATTATCTGAGATTTCATTTACGATTTTCCGCTCATTTATGAGCCCGGATCAGGTTCTGTTATCGTGAAATTCTCAGAATCAAAAAGCGTGTCTTCTATATAGACATCGACCCGATACCGGCCGGTGTCCGTTGCCGGGTCTTCAGCATCAAGAATTTCGAGAGAGAGTTTATCTCCCGTAAAAAAAGAAACTGTCTCTTCCCTCACAGAAATCCATTCCCCGGAATAATCATAATAAAGCTCGAACGTCAGGGACTGCTCGCCTATGAGATCACCTGTGTAAAACATGCTGATTCCAGTTTCATACTTTTCAAAAGCGGGATCGTTGGCAACATCGACTATTCCCTCGGGAGAAGGCTCATTGTCGCTGTAAACATAAACTCCATTTTCAAGCGGCGGGTTGTAGACCCACTGCTCGGCAGCCGCACCCGGATATGCGAGAAGAGCAGCGCATAAAACAGGTACAAGAACTCCTGTGACGAGATTAAAACCTGATTTATTAAATAATGGAGGGAGGATTTGTTTTCCTTCATGATGCTCCACAATACGTTTTATTTTCTGTGCGTACCATGCGTTGCCCAGCAGCCCAAAAATCGTGTGAATGATCAAGAAGGGCATAAGCTGAAGCAGCAGGGTGGGGGAAGCGTCTGCTCCGAGACCGAGCAGAGCTGGAAAAAAAGACTCTGCCGTTAAAACGGCGACGAAGAATAGAAAGTAGATAAAGCTCCACCCGTACATGTGGCGGGAGGAAGCCCAGAAAGGGGCGAGCAAAAAAGCGGCTCCGTTCCATCCGGAAAAAGCAGCGGGTTTTTTCCACTTCTTCCACTTTTTCTGATAGTAGTCTGCATTTCTCCCAATGTATGATGCTGCCTTTGCAGTAAGTATAGATTCCATGTTATAACTCCCTTTAACTTTCATAAATGCATAATCATCATTTAGTGTAGCAGAAAAAATCAGTCATCATAAGGGAATAGACTTTTCATTTTCAAGGGTTCTGTGAACAGAAAAGCTCTCCTCTTCTCTCTAAAATGGAGGGAGAGCGGGGTTAGCTGAGGCCGGGCCTGCCCGGAAAGCGTCCCCATGGAAACGAAAGCGCACGTTTATTGCTTATCTACTTTATTTTAAAGCTCTGTTAAAGCATTCTGTTGTTGATATATGTAAGAAAACTTTGCTTCAACTGACCTGCCGTGTAGGAGCTTTCCAACTTACGATTACAGAAGGTAACTTTACTTTAAAAGTTGGTGGGCCAGGCTTAAACGAAAGAAGTTTTAAGGGTTAAATTAGCTTTTTTGTCAGATGTAGTTTATTTTCCCCAAATGTGCGTAAGAACCTGAAGCTTTAACAAAGACACTCATGCAAAATCCTTGCACTATGAGGAATGAAAATGACCTTCTATAGGAATGGAATGCCCTCTATCCAGGTCGAATGAAGGATGGTCAGAAGGGGCTTCTTTATTAGAAGGCAGATCCTGGTCCATATTTTACTGGCCGCTGGAGTGGCCATGGGGTGACTCCAGGGCGATCAAGGACGAGTCGAAGATCCATCCCGTCCGACCACAGGGAGGACGGGATTAGCTGAGGCCGGCCCGCCTGGAAAGCGTCCCCATGGAAACGAAAGCGCACGTTCACCGCTTCTATACTTTATTTTCAAGGTAGCCTATTTTAAAGACAGCCTTAAAATAAGCTGTATACATGTAGAAAACTCCGATTCAACTCGGCAGTAGAAAGCAGCGAACCGTCTGCTTATACATAAAAACCACTTTATAAATAGACTGAAGCCTCCATGAAAACGCTTGTCATGGAGGCTTCAGAGTATTGATTCAATAAAGAAAGAAGTACATTCATTCTATTCCTTGTATTTTTTCCCTTCGCTTACCGGCGGAAGTCTGCCGTGGAGGAGCTCTCTTCTTCCGTTAAGAAAGAGGAGAACCGCACCAGCTTTTTTAATATTCTTCGTAGTTATCCGGGCTGTCTGCTTCAATCGGCCGGCTTAAATCAAGGTGGCCGAGAAAATCACTTGTTTCTTCCCCGTCGATTAAAATCATCGTTTGAGAAGCTCCGAATTGTTCCATCATCATAGCGATATGGTCAGTAAGCATTCCTTCTCCAGTAGATCCCAGGTTAGCATCTTTAACATCAGGAGAAAGAGAAACATATGCCATTTCGTCTTCTAATTCCACGGACTGGACAGAAGCTCCTTCGGGAAGAAGACCGTAAAGTGTCTCTTCGGAAGGACCGGCTGCCCAGAGTTCCATCGCTTCCATCGCGCCGGCTTCGTCTTTAGAAACACTGTGATCTGCTTCAACTTTGTAGGTCGTTAACAGCTGATCATCGGAGAAATAGAGGTAAAGCGGGCTGACAAGCGCAGCTTCTTCATCTGCTTCTGCATTATTACCTGCATTTTCTTCCGTTTCATTATCATGATTACTGCTGTTATTGGAAGAATTATCTGATGCATTGTTTTCCTCTGAATTAGACTCTTCTTCAGAAGCTTCCTCAGCATCGGAATCGCTGTTTGTATTGTTGGAGTCATTTTCTTCCGCGGATTCCTCAGAAGAAGAATCATTGTTTTGAGGCTCATTTTCAGCACCGTTGTTATTAGAAGCATTCTCAGACTCATTATTTTCTGCGTTATCTTGTTCCGATTCGTTATTCTGTGCGTTGGAATTGTTCTCTGTATTGGAATTTTCCTCCGCGCTGTTGCTCGCTTCGGCCATGTTTCCGCTCTCCGCTTCTTCGCTGTTCTCTGTGCTTTCATTAACCTCATTTGAGCCTGCATTATCGTTCCCCGTGTTCGGGTCTTCGCCCTGTCCGCATGCAGTGAGGGCTCCGATAGTTAATGTACTAAATAGAATAAAAGACATCCGCTTCATAATTATTACCTTCCCTTCTTGTAATGAAATTCCGTACTTTGCTGACTGGGCTGTATGCACCCAATCGTAAAACAAAGCCAAAATTTATGTAATCTGCTATTATAGTCGCTTAATCATAAAAGATGTTACAAGTTTCAGGGTTTTAAATTGATTATTTAGAACATATGAAGCAGAAGGTTCGGAAAAGATAGCCGGACAGAGGTGATTTCCGCTATAATACTAGTCAGGAAGGCGGTGATGGCATCGGCACGCAGCAGAGGCCCAATTGAGTTTATTTACGAAGGATTTATGGTTATTCTCGCTTTTGCAGCAGTGGCAACGATCTGGTACGAAACCCGGTATGAAGATGCCATTGTCTGGGGTACATGGGGGATCTTTTTTGGCGATTTCTGTATTCGTTTTTATAAAGCTCAAAAAAAGTGGCAGTTTATTAAAGCGCATCCTTTTATGGTTATAGCAGTTATCCCCCTGGACGCTATTTTTCAAATGGCACGAATCGCCAGGGTGCTCCACTTTCTCCGGCTGAAGGCTATGACAAAATATTATACAAAACCAGCTATTAAGCTGATTGAAAAACAAAAGTTAACACATATCATACCTGCAATATTTCTGATCGTTTTTATCAGTACGATTCCACTCTATATGGCAGAAGGGGAGAAGCTCAATCATTATGCCGAGGCATGGGTAGGGAGCATAGCTTCGATTATTTTCTTTGGATACGCTTATGTAGATCCTGAAACTACCATCGGGACGATTATTATCACGCTTTTGAGTGTGTGTGGAGTTGTTCTTCATACAGTAGCGATCCGCTTTATTCTATACTGGATCCGGGATACTTATATAGGGAGAAAAGCAGAGAAAAAACTAAATGATTTTAAGAACTGAAGTTAAATTCCATTCCGCTGATAAAGAAGCACAGACCATAAAAAAAGCCGGATGCCTGAACAGGCATCCGGTCTTTTCATGTCATTTATTGAAGATCTTCGATAGAGTCAATGTCTACATATTCAGGAACAACAAGGCCGGTGCGGGCACCTTCCAGGTTAGCTCCAAGGTCTTCCATATCGTCGCCGTAATCTTCAACAAGATGTTCGTGCGTCAGTGGAAGCCATGCAGCTACCATTGCGTCCGCTTCACCTGTAGCAACTGCCTGGAACATGAAGTTCGCTTCCAGTGGATCCATCGTTACTTCATAACCGATGTCTTCAAGAACGTGTGCAATCATGTTCGTAGAAGCAATTTCAGAATCCCATGCTACGAAAACAAGAGAAATTTCTTCGCCGTCAACTTCCTCGACACCGTCTGTCCATTCAGAAACAAGATCTTCGTTTTCATCAACCCATGTGCGGGCAGCTTCTGATTCATCTGTTCCTTCCTGGATGCTGCTCATGATTTCTCCCATATCTTCTTCAGACCACTCAAAGTTATCGAGAACTTCATAAGCCTCTGGCATTTCATCACTCAGTCCGTCACGGACAAATGTGTGAATGTCTTCCGCTTCACCATAAACCGTTTCCGGATCGTCGAGGAATTTCAGGTCATATTCGGAAAACTTCCAGTGAGGAGTCCAGCCGGTTACGACAATTGGCTCTTCATTTTCAATAGCAGTAGCAAGCTCCTGTGTCATGGCAGAGTCGGAACTCGCCGTGATGCTCCAGTCATCAAGTCCATAAACTTCAAGCGCTTCGTCGGATGCTGACATAATACCAGCACCGGCATCGATACCAGTAATTGTGTATTCGATTTCTTCACCGATATTACCGCCGGCTTCGCCGCCTGCATCGTCTTCTGTGTTTTCTTCTGCAGCATTGTTCTCCTCTGCAGTGTTGTTGCCCGTATTCTCTTCTGTATCTGCTTCTGTGTTGTTTTCTTCCGTATTTTCTGTGTTGTTTGCGGCCGGATCATTTTCTGTATTATTGCCTTCGTCCGCTCCGCATGCTGTCACGAGTAGACCTAGTGATAAACCAGCTGCTAAACCAAATGTGTGTTTTCTTTTCATTATTCCAACCACTCCTTTAATATTTTTGTATCTATTTTCACCTTATTTAAAAGGGGAAAACTGTAGGTTATGCTTTCCGGTTAGCCGGATTAAGCGCCTGAGTCAGGCGGTCCAGGATAATAGCCAGGATAACAAGGCTGATACCAGCTTCAAAGCCCATAGCCATGTCATTACGGCCGACCGCATAGTAAACTTCACGGCCGAGTCCATCGGTACCGATCATTGCGGCAATAACAACCATAGACAGGGCAAGCATAATTGTCTGGTTAATACCGGCCATGATCGTCACTTTGGCCATTGGCAGCTGAACTTTCATTAGTTTTTGTCCCGGTGTGGAACCGAATGCGTCCGATGCTTCAATCATTTCTTTTGGCACCTGTCGGATACCGAGATTAGTCAGTCGTACGGTCGGCGGCATTGCGAAAATAACAGAAGCAATGACACCAGGCACAATACCGATACTAAAGAAGGCGACGGCAGGTATTAGATAGACAAATGCGGGCATCGTCTGCATAAAGTCAAGCACGGGAGTTACAAGATCTTTCATTAAATCACTTCTGCCCATCCAGATACCGAAGGGCACACCGATGATAACGGAAATGAGTGTTGCAGTAAGGACCAGTGCGAGAGTCAGCATCAGCTGATCCCAGTACCCGATACTTTCGATGAAGAGAAGTCCTAAAAAGATTAGAATAGGAAGTCCGTATCTTTCCGTTTTTCGGATGAGTAAATATCCGATAACAGTTAAAATGAGTATGAACAAAATAGGTGGAATCAAACTGAAGAACCCGTTAAATAAGTTGGTTACCCAGGCTACTCCGGAGCGAATTCCATCGAAAATGAACTGCGCGTTCTGCAGCCATTCAACAAAGTCTTCTATCCATGTTCCGACCGGAATTTCCGGTATGAAATCAAGAATGGCTTCAAACCATGCGTAAATTGCTTCCCATGTTTCACTCAACGACATTCACCTCTTTTCCTGACAGCGCAGACAGAATTTTACTGCGGATCACGATACCGGCCAGCTTGTCGTTCTCTCCGAGCACCGCGATCGGTACATTGGACGTAGAAGAGAGATCAAAAAGGTCCTGCATCGGTGTATCAAGTTTACAAGTTGGCACATCGCGCTGAATATAGGGAGAAAATTCCCTTTCTTCATTTTTAACAGCTGCGGCAATATCCGCTGCGTGAAGGATACCAAGCAGCTTTCGGGAACGGTCCACAACGTAGATGCTGGAAATACCTGCATCTCTCATCCGTTGAAGTGCCACTCGGGCACCGTCTTTTTCGACGTTGACAGTTTCCGGCCGTGTCATGATGTTTTCGGCGGTATATACTTTGGAACGGTCCACGTCTTCTACGAAACGACGCACATAATCGTCAGCCGGATTAATAAGAATTTCTTCCGGGGTTCCGATTTGAACTACCCCTCCGTCTTTCATTATCATAATACGGTCTCCAATGCGGAGCGCTTCGTCCAGGTCGTGGGTGATGAATACGATTGTTTTCTTCATAGACGCCTGCAGATCAAGCAGTTCATCCTGCATATCTTTACGAATAAGCGGATCCAGAGCGGAAAAGGCTTCATCCATAAGCAGAATGGTAGGGTCATTAGCAAGTGCCCGGGCCAGACCGACCCGCTGCTGCATCCCTCCGGAAAGCTGATCCGGATACTGTTCTTCATATCCGTCCAGGCCGACAAGGGAAAGAGCCTTCATCGCTTTTTCACGTCTGTCACTTTTGTCTATGTTTTGTACTTCCAGTCCGTATTCCACATTCTGCAGTATAGTGCGGAATGGAAAAAGACCGAACTGCTGGAAAACCATGCTCATTTTTTTACGGCGTACTTCCCGGAGATCAGTGTCATTCATCTTTGCCAGGTCGTCCCCGTCAATTTGAATCTGTCCGTCCGATGGATCTATCAGCCGGTTAAGCAGCCTTACGAGTGTCGACTTACCACTCCCGGAAAGCCCCATAATTACAAAGACTTCGCCGTCATGTACGTCAAACGTGGCGCGGTTGACCCCGACCGTCAGCCCCGTTTTCGACAAAATTTCGTCTTTGGACTTTTGTTCTTTCAGCATATCGAGCGCCGGCTTTGGACGCTTCCCAAAGACTTTTGTTAAATTACGAACCTCAATCTTCGCCAAGATTACCACCCCAATTTCTGTTTTTTTATTATTTCACATAAAAAATAGATCGAATGCCTGATGGAAAACGAATAATATCGTTTAGCCAATAAAGAAATCAACCTTTCATACTATACGCTGTTTAATAGAATTTTTCAAATTGATGATTGAAGCTTTTTTGACGGATGCGCCTCCACACAAATACCTGTATAAAACTGAAAGAAGAATATCTTTATAATACTATATTTAGCTCTTAATAGCACCTTCATCTGTTTTTAAAGCGTTTACAAAGGACTTATTCAGTACGTATATATTAGAAATATTACGGAGAAAATAAAAACTTTCCTCTTTAAAAAACGTTGCAGGAAAAGGAGAATCTATTAAAATCCCATTATATGTATGCTGAAAAAGGCATAGGAAAAAAGAAATTTAAAAAGTTTTTGTCATGCTGCACAAATAAAGCATTTTTTCTTCGTTTTATCCTTCAGTAATCTGGTGAAAAACGAGTGAGAAAGGCAGAAGCCCGGAATTGAGCCTTACAGAGGGAGGAAGAGGGAATTATTTCAAAGGATAAATGAGAGGAAGAACGGATGCGAAAAGATTTCTGGTACAATAAAGAAAGCTTGTTTGAGACTCATACATATTTACACAAATTGGTGTAACATATTTCGGCCTTACAGCGACAAATATATTAAGCAGGGAGGTAATGATGTGCGAGAAGAGTTCGAACGTCTGTACTCTGCCTACCATCAGCAGTTGTTCCAATACTTATTTTATCTCGTTCGCAGCCGTGAAACAGCGGAGGAACTGGTTCAGGAAGTATATATAAAAGTTCTTCACTCTTATGAAACCTTCGAAGGGAAGAGCAGTGAAAAAACCTGGCTTTATTCCATTGCAAAACACGTCGCAATTGACTGGATCCGCCGACAGTCGCGAAAGAAGCGGAAATTTGAAGGAAAGGAATATGAGTGGAGTGAGCGCGAATTCGAAATAGAGGATAAGCAGCCTCTCCCCGAAGATATCATTACCCAGCAGGAAGAAATTCAGCACGTGTACAAGATGATGGATAAATGCACCCCGGATCAAAAGCAGGTGCTGCTGCTTCGATATGTCCAGTCCTTATCGATTGCCGAGAGCGCCGATATTCTCGGATGGACGGAAAGTAAAGTAAAGACTACCCAGCACCGCGCACTTAAAGCGCTCCAAAAACATTTACAGAAACACGAAGAAACTTTCAGTGGAAAGGAGGATTCCCCGTGAGCAAAAACAAATGGACAGAAAAAGAAATTGAAAAAACGTTAACAAGGATGCCCAAAGTCGAAGACAGGCAGACGAAGGATGAACTTTTTCAGGCAGTGGAGCGGAGAAGGGCGAAAGGTCCCGGCCCCCGGAAAAAACAGTGGTTTTTTCCGGCAATGGCATCTGCGGCAGCTGTGCTGCTCATCGTTCTGATGCTTCCTTCCTTTATGAACAGCGGCCTTTTTATGAGCAGTGATAATCAGGCGCCGCAGAATAACTTTGGTTCGACTGCTCTAAATAACAATGAGGCGGCTGTTGAGGAAAATGGAGAGCCACAGCAGAATGAATCCGAAGAAGCGGCACCCGATCAGCCGGATAATGAGGGGGACAGTGAAGCGGATACCGAAAATAATGGTCCGCAGGAGAACAATGCGGATGCGGATGCAGAAGTTGCCGATGATAATAATGAAAATATGAACCGGGAAGAAAACGACGAGGATAACCTTAATCAACCGGAAAACAATACGGCGGAAAATTCCGGCAGCAACAGCAGCAATTCGGAAAATGAAAACGAGGCGGATGTAAATGTCCGGGAAGCAGAAGAGAATGAGACGGACGAAAATGATAGCCAAGAGGAAGAGCCGGAGCAGCCGGACTATGCGTATGAAGAAGAAAGTTCTGTCTTTGTGACGGCTGTCGTAAGCGAAGAAGAGTCCGGCCAGCGGATTATCGTCAATCCAGTAGAAACAGATGGTATTACTAATAAAGATCTCATCATTTCAGCTATTAAAGAAAGTGACCCTACTTCAGGCGGTTACTTCCAGGAGCTTGAAGACGTGATTTTAAATAGTCCCGGAGAAGGGGATGTCACGCTTGAATTTTCCGATAACCAGCAGCTTGCTTCTTTAAGCAGCTACGAAAACATGGCTGCAGAAGAAGTACTGCAGGAAATACTTGCGATTTATCAGGCTTCCGAGGTTTATTTTACCGAAAATGACGAAGAAATAGGGTTTGGTCAGGGGGAATCTTCCTTTCCGATCTCTTCATTAAACCGGGGCTATTATGCAGCGGGGGAAAACCTCGTCAGTGCCAGAGCCGTCGAGGAACCAATGACAAACGGAGCGGGAGATCCGCTCAGCTTTGGAGAAACGCTGGAAGCAATGGCTGAGGTGGAGGAAGACAGCTGGTACGAATCGGCGATTCCGGAAGAGCTTTCAATAACGGATGTCCGCTACGAAGAGGAAACTGCATATGTTTACTACGATTATGAAGAAGTGGAAGAAGCAGAGATGGATCAGTTTAAAAAAGCTGTGCAGCTGACCGCGAAATATTTCACACTTGATACAGTGCAGCTCGTAAATGAAGAGCAGGATGAAGTGACCATACTCCCTGTGCGTCCTTAGAAACGTCTGACTTTAACAGAACGCTGCCGAAAAAGCGCAGATGTTAACAACGCTCATAAGAAACTATTAAGCCGGCGCGGATCCCACGAAGACCGCGCCGGCTCTTTTTTTGGCTGTTTTGAAAATAAAGCAGGTAAGCACTGAACGTACGTGAGCTTTCGTTTTCAGGGGGACGCTTTCCGGGCAGGATCCCTAAAAACGAAGTCGTTTAATACGGTACTGGAGACTCTGGCGGCTGACGCCCAGTTCAGCAGCTGTTTTAGTGACGTGCTGGTTGTTTTTTTCGAGCATGGCGTGAATGTAATTTCGTTCTGCCTCTTCCAAATAGGTTTTCAATGGCTTTGCCGTAACGGTGGAGATTGAGACTTCCGGAGCGGTGAGAATTGGACGCTCCTCCGAAAACTTCGTCCTGATATGAAGCGGCAGGTGGGTGTAATCTATCGGCTCTTCCCTATAAATTAAATTCATTGCGCCTTCAATCAGATGCTCCAGTTCCCGGACGTTTCCCGGCCAGTCATAAGCAGAAAAAATTTCTGCTACGTCTTCGGTAACAGAAGGCACCTGGAGCTGAAAGCGGGCGTTGTATTTTTCAATGAAATGCTCCGTAAGAACAGGGATGTCCTGTCTTCGCTGACGCAGCGGAGGAACGATAATCGAGACAACGCTCAGCCGGTAATAGAGGTCTTCTCTAAGGCGGTTTTCCCGCATGGCAGCGGCAGGGTCTTCATTCATCGTAGCGATAAGTCTTACATCAACCGGACGGTCTTTTACATCCCCGATGCGGCGGATGGATTTTTCCTGTATGGCCCGGAGAAGCTTTGCCTGCAGCGGAGCGCTCAGTGAATTGATTTCGTCGAGAAGCAGCGTGCCGCCTTCTGCCTGTTCAAACAGACCGGGATGGTTGGAGGATCCGGTAAACGCTCCTTTAACGGATCCGAAAAGCATGCCTTCAATCAGGGAGTCAGGGAGTGCTGCACAATTTTGACTTACAAAAGGATTCGGAGCTCTCGTGCCGGCATTATGAATGCTTTGAGCGAAAAGCTCCTTGCCTGTGCCTGTTTCTCCATAAATAAGGACAGAAGAGGAAGTGCGGGCCGCTCTTTCTGCATGATGAACGACTTCACGAAGGACAGGGCTTTGTCCGATGATCTGATCAAACGTAAATCCTGCTTCTCTTTTTTCGCGGGCATTTTCACGGGAAATGCGTTCCAGTTTCGTAATATCCTTGGCTATTTCCACAGCCCCGATCCGTTTTCCTTCAGAAACGAGAGGGAACGTATCATTAATTGTCGTTATCTCCTGTCCCTTAAAATTGAAGTACGTCTGTTTTTCATTTTTATGAGCAGCTCCCCGTCTTAACGCCTGAAGCAGCCGGCTTTCTTCTTCGGATTGGAACATAAAAATCTCCATTACATTTTTCTTCAGTACTTCTGCTTTGTCCATATCCTCAATTTCAGACATTTTCCGATTATAGATAACCGAGCGTCCTTCCATATCGATAATATGAATGCCGACATCAACAGCATCAAGCAGCTGCCGGTAAACGTGAGGCATATCTGGTAAAGACATCTAATAACCCCCATTAGCTTTTCTTGTGTATTACCTGTTTCTATAAATTCAGCTCTGTTAGTGCTTAGTATCATTATTAAAGAGTACCTGCCGCTCTTATGCGGAAGCATAGTCTGCCGTCACAAACAAAAGCTGAAAGACTTCAAATTGAATACGCTTCATTCTATTATATATGTTGAACAAAGGAACTGGAAAATCGTAATTACATCTTTCAGGAAAGCTGAGTAAAGTCTGTGGTTAATACGCATAGAAGACAGTGATCTTCTTTTATAATAGCTGCCTTGAAAATAAAGTAGATAAACGATGAACGGGCGCTTACGTTTCCATGGGGGCTCGTCCTTTACAGCCCTGGAGTCGCCCCATAACCACTCCAGCTTACGGTATATAAAGATAGTAGAAAGAATAAAAAGATAATGCAAAAATTTTTTTCTATTAAGTGCAAAAAAATCAGACACAGCCAAATTTTCAACCAACATTTGCTTTTGTAAACCCTTTCATGTACATAATTCGAGTTGGCATCGATTTTGCAACAGTTAGAAATGGGACCCTGTATATAGATGGTACGACAAAGTAAGGCCGATTGAAACAGACTCAATCCGGGAATGGCATAAGTAGAGGCCAAATCAGATATCAGCAGTGCAGTGGCTCTTTTCAGATAGGAAAATAGAGAACACATAATGTGAAAGGGGATGGAAAGTGTATGATTACAAGAAATTTCTTCCTGTTCTTAGCCCGTAATGATTTTGTGAAAAATAGAGCGTCGAAATGGGGCCCGAAACTGGGGGCGAAATCTGTCATTGCCGGAGAAACTATTGAAGAAGCGATGGAGACTGCGCGTCAATTAAATGAAAAAGGCCTCAGTGCGACTGTCGACCACTTAGGGGAATTCGTTTATAATAAAGCAGAAGCTCTTGAGGCGACGCATTACTGTGTTCGTACACTTACTGCTATGGAAGCGAGCGGAGTGGACTGCAACCTGTCGTTAAAACTGACGCAGCTCGGCCTGGACATTGATAAGGAACTTTGTCTCTCCAATATGCGGACGATCCTCGACACGGCTAAAAAATACAATAACTTCGTCCGTATCGACATGGAGGATTATTCCCACCTTGATCCGACGCTGGAAGTGCTTCAGGAACTGCGTAAAGATTACGATAACGTTGGGACAGCGATCCAGGGGTATTTGTTCCGCGCCGAGCAGGATGTTGACAAACTGAAAGGGACAAACATCCGTTTAATTAAAGGTGCCTATAATGAACCTCCGGAAGTTGCCTACCAGGATGCGAAAGAAGTATATAATAATTATCTTAATATTATTAAAAGACATATGCTGAACGGGAGCTACGCTGCCGTGGCAACGCACGATCACAATATTATCGCCGAAGTTAAAGCTTTTGCGGAAAAGCACGGAATTGCCAAAGACCAGTTCGAATTCCAGATGCTTTACGGCTTCCGTTCCGAGCTTCAGGAAGAGATCGCGAAAGAAGGCTACAAAATGCGCGTGTATATTCCGTTTGGGGAAGACTGGTACGGCTACTTCATGCGCCGTCTCGCAGAGCGTCCGCAGAACATTACGTTTGCAGTAAGAGGATTGTTGTCAAAATAACAGATGGGATGTGTCAGGATGAACAAAAAGATATCATTGATAGGAGTGCCGATGGACTTAGGTCAGATGCGGCGTGGGGTAGACATGGGACCGAGTGTGATCCGTTACGCCGGCGTCGTGGAAAGACTGGAAAACCTCGGTTACGAAGTGGAGGACCGCGGCGATCTCCGTATCGGACGTCCGCAGCGCTATGATGTAAAAGATAAAGATAACCTGAAGGATCTTGATGTCGTGGTAGAAGCGAATCAAAAACTTGCTGACGAAGTAGTGGATGCGGTATCCGGAGGAGCTTTCCCGCTTATTCTCGGTGGAGATCACAGCATTGCGATCGGTTCTCTGGCCGGCGTCGCAAAAGACCGCAAAAATCTGGGTGTGATCTGGTACGATGCCCACGGAGATTTAAATACGGGAGAAACTTCGCCTTCAGGAAACATTCACGGGATGCCGCTCTCAGCATCAATCGGTCTCGGCCACGATCAACTTACAGGCATCGGCGGGTTCAGTCCGAAAGTAAAGCCGGAAAATGTCGTAATCATCGGCGCGCGTTCCCTTGATGAAGGGGAGAGGAAGCTGATAAAAGATAAAGGTATCCGGGTCTACACGATGCATGAAATCGACCGCCTCGGCATGTCGAAAGTAATGGAAGAAGCAGCAGCTCATGTTACAAACGGGACAGACGGAGTGCACTTAAGCCTCGACCTGGATGCCCTTGATCCTCATGATGCTCCTGGAGTCGGTACTCCGGTAATGGGCGGCCCGACGTATCGGGAAACGCATCTTGCGATGGAAATACTTGCTGAGAAAAACATCATTACCTCCGCCGAATTTGTAGAGGTAAATCCAATTCTCGATGTGAAAAACCAGACAGCAGAAGCTGCCGTGGCTCTTATCGGATCCCTTTTTGGAGAGAAACTTCTATAAAAAGCAATAAAAGCAGAGGCCAGCAGAGCTGCAAACTTTATTCATACACCGAAAGCCCTGATGAGAACCTTCATCGGGGCTTTCTAATACTGCAGTACAACATGTTGGCGGATTCATTCACCCTGTTTAAAAATGAACGTAAAACAGTGCCTTATAAAATGGCTTTGTCAAGTCTGTTGTTGATAAATACAGAAAACTCCGCTGCAACCCGGCAGGCTTGACGTGGAGGAAATTTCCATCTTCCTCAGGCTTTCTCCGCGGCAGTCGGAGGAGCCGCAGGCACGCCAAAAATAAGCCGCAGCTTGGTTCTTTAGCACTTTTAGGGAAAATAAACTATATTGACAAAACAGCTAATTTAATTCTTAAAACTTCTTTCGTTTAAGCCTGGCCCCCAGTTTTTTAAATAAAGGTATCTTCTGTCATCGTAAGCCGGAAAGCCAACTCCTCCTTTTTCGCGTAAGAGCCCGGAGCTTTAACAGAGACATTCATGCAACATCTTTGCACCATGAGGCATGAAAATGGCATTTCCCTCTGTACAGGCAGAATCAGTGATGTTCAAGAAGGGGGTTTTTTAGGAGAAGGCAGATGCTGCCCGGTCTTTTT
This sequence comes from Alkalicoccus halolimnae, assembly GCF_008014775.2. Taxonomy (GTDB): domain Bacteria; phylum Bacillota; class Bacilli; order Bacillales; family Salisediminibacteriaceae; genus Alkalicoccus; species Alkalicoccus halolimnae. The sequence continues at coordinate 854,913 of NZ_CP144914.1, forward strand.
ACCGTAAGCTGGAGTGGACATGGGACGACTCCGGGGCGGTCAAGGCCGGGCTGAAGATCCATTTCTTCCAAACTGAAGGGCGGAAGAAATTAGCTGAAGCCGGCCCGCCCGGAAAGCGTCCCTATGGCAGCGAAGGCGGAGGCTCATCGCTTAAATGCTTTATTTTCAAGGCAGTCTATGAAATAAATAATATAAGTTAGGAAGCGGCCCTTTATTTCAAATGGACCTGCTTGTGACGTTTATATGAAATGGAAGCGTACGTCATTGACCTTTTTAAAAAGTATGTGCTATACTTCAATAGAAATGAAAATCATTCTCAACTACATTTTAACGATTCTAAATAAGCTTTTTTATCCGCTTCGTACATAGAAAGCGGGTTTCTCTATGAAGGCCTGTCGTGTTTTATAAATCGGATTGCAGGAAGTACAGGGGGAAATGGTATGAGCTTTATTCAACTTGATAATATTACGAAAGCATTTTCAGATAAGGGCCGGCCCGCCGTTGATAAACTTAGCCTGAAAATAAACCAGGGTGAAATTGTTTCTCTCCTTGGACCGAGTGGCTGCGGCAAAACGACCACTCTCCGGATGATTGCCGGTTTCGAAAACCCTTCAAACGGCAGAATAAGCATCGATGGAGCAGCAATCGTTAACGAAGCAAGAGCTCTTCCACCGGAGAAACGCGGCATTGGAATGGTGTTCCAGGACTATGCTTTATTTCCGCACATGACGATCGCTAAAAATGTTATGTTCGGACTTAATAAATGGAAAAGCCGAGATAAAAAAGCGAGGGCACAGGAAGTGCTGGAGCTGGTCGGGCTGGAAGAATATGCTGATAGGTTTCCAACGCAGCTTTCAGGCGGTCAGCAGCAGCGGGTAGCTCTTGCAAGAGCGCTCGCTCCGAAGCCCCACGTCGTACTGATGGATGAACCGTTCAGTAATCTCGATGCGGGACTGCGCGAAAAAATGCGCTTTGATGTGACGAACATTCTCCGCCGCGCCAACACGACTGCAATTATCGTCACACATGATCAGAAAGATGCTTTTGCTGTTTCCGACCGGGTTGTCGTCATGAATGAAGGCGTTATTCAGCAAATTGCAGCACCTAAAGAAATGTACCGCTGTCCGAAGAACTGTTTCGTCGCCCAGTTTGTCGGCAAGACAAATCTCCTGACCGGGAAAATGGATCATGATCTTCGTAACATTCATACTCATATAGGGAAAGTGGCACTTCCGGAGGAGTCGAAGGAACGCCTCGAAAGCGTGACGCTTTCTATCCGGCCGGAAGGGTGTATGCTTTCAGAACAGGGAGCTTTCTGCGGCGTTGTGGAAAGAGTAACTTACGGCGGGGAGTATCAGGAGCTGCACGTACGGCTTCATAATGAACCGGAATTATCGAAGGCTCCAATGATTATTTACGCGCCGGTAGAACAGGACGTAGAAATAGGTGCGATAGTTTCTTTCGATATTAAGCCCGAACTTGTAGCTATGGTAGAGTAATAAGAGGTTGAAAACGATCCCTTGTCGGGGATCGTTTTTTTTTTGCTGCGGATATGCTGAATGAAGAGATACGATAGCTTTCCTAATACAGACAGCGTCTGAATATCTGTATGTCCCGCGTGAAAAAAGACAATGGAATACGAGACTGATTCAAAAAAGATGCCGGTTCAGGACTAGTCCTGAACCGGCATCTTTTGTAATCCATTCAGCGGAAAAACAAGGTATCTATGACAAAGAAAAAGGCGATCATAAGCAGAGCGGTACCAGCGATATAGTACCAGATTCTCTTTTTAAAACGAGCCTTCTTGCGCCAGCGGTCCGGATCAAATCCGATATCATCAGGATCATGAATATTCCTTGTTACGAACTGATCCTCGTAGCGGACCCGCGAAAGGAAAAGAGGGGCAAGGAGAGCGCCGGAAATAAGGCCGAAGATGTGAGCGATAATATTGATTCCCGGGTTTATAAAAGTCATGATAACACCGACAATGATAATAACTGTAATCATCTGGGCGTTTACATTGGAAATCAGGTCTTTACGTACGAGCACCATGTAGATGTAAACTCCGAAAAGGCCGAAAACTGCTCCGGAAGCTCCCAGGTGGTAAGTCATTGGATTGCCGAGAAATAAATAGACGATATTGGCAAGGATGCCTGTACCCAGGTAAATAAGCAGAAAGCGTAAGCCTCCGAGCATCCGCTCCAGTGCCGGGCCGAACAGGAAAAGCGCAAAAGAGTTGAACGCGACGTGCGCGAGGCCGCCGTGCAGGAAAATAGGGGTGACGAGGCGCCACCATTCCCCTAAGGAAATGAAGAAGTTATTGCCAATACCGAGCATCCGGATCTCGGCCCCGCCAAGAAACGTAAAAATATCTGTCCATATATAGAAAAATAAATTAATTGCAATAATTACAGTGACTACTTTATAAAACCTTATGTATTCACTGAAACTTTCGTTACGGAGAAACAAAATATCACATCCTTAATAGAATAGGGTTCTGTTTGCTGTCTTTATTTACTTGAACCCATTTCAAAAGTCGCTGTAAGAAAAGGGTTTCCGGACATGATGAATGATTTCCACTTCAGGCGGACGCTTTCCGCGGGGCTCGTCTTCAACTCATTCTTCCAGTGCTGTGCAATGGAAGAATGGATTTTCAGACTTCGCTCAATTCCGCCGGAGCCCCCTTCTGCCGCTTCAATCATCCGACTTGATATACGAATAGTTTCCTAAGGCGTCCGCCGGTTTCCGCTTCGTTTTGACGGTCGATTACAGAAAGGCCGTATATTGAACAAAGAATGTACCAAGGTAGAAGCCAGTGCCAGGGCAGAGACGCTGCGGAAAAAGAAAGCGTGAAGATCGTCCCGGACGCCAGGGGAGCCGCGTGCCCGGCAGGCGGAGGAGCCGCAGGCACTCCAAAAACAACACGGAGTTTTAACAGAGACCCTCATGCAGGATTGCTGCACCATGAGGCATGAAAATGGCCTTCTATAGAATAGAAAGGGAATTTATCCTCTATACAGACGGAAGGAGGTCAGAAGGGGGCTTCTTTATTTAGAAGGCAGCTCCTGCTCTGTCTTTTTACCGTAAGCGGAAGAGGACATGGGGCGACTCCGGGGCGATGGAGGACGAGCCGAAGATCCATCCCTCCCGACTGCAGGAAGGAAGGGATTAGCTGAGGCCGGCCCGCCCGGAAAGCGTCCCCATGGAAACGAAAGCGCACGTTCATTGCTTCAATACTTTATTTTCAAGGCAGCCTGAAAAAAGGACAGTTTACTTCTGAAAAGCATTCACGTGGACTGAAAATCATTCCTTCTGGTCGAAAACAAATACAAAATATGAAATTGATTCGTGAATATACGAAACGCATGCTTTATAATATACGAAAGGAATCTTTCATTATTTTAGCATAGAACAACTTCATAAAGCAGGAATGAAAAGCTGGAGGCGGAAGAATTGTGATTAGAGGAATTGGAATAGACATTACCGAACTGGACCGGATAGGGAAAATCTCCGCTCGTCTCGCGGAACGAGTATTAACGAAAAGCGAAAAAGAAATTTATGCAGAACTTCCGCCAAAAAGACGGACGGAATTTCTGGCAGGACGTTTTGCCGTAAAAGAAGCTTATGCGAAAGCGTGCGGGTGCGGCATTGGCAGCCGGCTTTCGTTTCAAGATATAGAACTTTCCAATGATGAACTGGGGAAGCCGGTGCTTCAGGCGGTGGGGGAAAATGATACGGTACATGTCTCGATTTCTCACAGCCGGGAGTTTGCGTGCGCTCAGGTCATCATAGAAAAGAATGAAAATATGGCGGGTGAAAAAGCATGAATCAAAGAGAGAATGTGAAAACAACAGCCCTGTTTTACCGGGATACGTGGGCGGAAGTTGATTTAAGTGCGATTAAAAACAACCTTGCCGGTATCAAAAAACAGCTGGAAGACGGAATAGAGGTCATGGCAGTCGTGAAAGCGGATGGCTACGGCCACGGGGCGCGGGAAACAGCAGAAACCGCATTGGAAGCAGGCGCTTCTTATTTAGGTACTGCCCTGCTTGATGAAGCAGTTGCTCTAAGACGAAATGGCATTGAAGCTCCTATTCTCGTACTTGGTGTAACGCGTCCGGAAGATGCGGTGGTAGCTGCGGAATACGGAATTACGCTCACCGTCTTTCAGGCGGACTGGGTCAAAAAGGCGGAAGTTTTTCTGGCATCTTCTTTAAAGCAGGTCAGCTGCCACGTGAAACTGGATTCCGGTATGAACCGGATCGGCATGAAGCAGGAGGCAGAAATTGAAGTCTTTGCTGAGGTTGTGAAAGCCTGCCGTTTTCTGGATATCACCGGTGCTTACACCCACCTTGCTACAGCAGATGAGCTGGATCCCACTTACACGGATGAGCAGCTGGAGCGTTTTAAAAACATGGCGGACCTCCTTGAAGCGGAACTCGGTAAAAAAATTCCCTGCCGGCACAGTGCCAACAGTGCCGGGGCCATGCTCCACCGGAAAGCGGGCTTTAATATGGCACGGATCGGGATATCCATGTACGGACTTGCTCCGTCACCGGCCGTGAAGCCTGTGCTGCCGGTCCGGCTCCAGGAAGCCTTCTCCCTGCACAGTCAATTAACGCATGTGAAGCAGCTCCATAAAGGAGAAACCGTGAGCTACGGACGAACGTATACGGCAGAGGAAGAGGAATGGATCGGGACCGTGCCCATTGGTTACGCCGACGGCTGGATCCGGGCCAACCAGTCCGGGGATGTGCTTGTAAACGGCAGGCGCGCTCAGATTGTCGGACGAATCTGCATGGACCAAATGATGGTGAAACTTCCCGGCTATACGGAACCGGGGACAAAAGTCACGCTTATCGGCAGACAGGGAGAAGCATATATTCCGGTTGATGAAGTGGCAGAAAGACTGGGGACGATCAATTATGAAATACCTTGTATCATCAGCTTCCGGGTGCCCCGGGTAGTCAAGAGAGCGGGGGAAATTACCGCGGTGCACAATAGAGCCCTTGATTGAACAGCAGAGTAAGCGGATACATTGTGAAAAAACCAGCCGCTGAGAAAAATGTCTGTTCTTAAAAACAGCTTTGCATTCATGATTGTCAAATGATATGATTAATCTGGAAAAGATTTTGGTTGAGAGTTACAGGAGGTGTTTGGTACCAATGAATGAGAACAAATATATCACTGTAAGCTTACCGCAGCAGCTGGTACACAAACTTGACGCTTTAACTGGAGGGGATGTTTTGGAACGCAGCGACGCTATGAAAAACGCAGCAAACCATTATGTACAGGAGCATAAGACAGAAAACATTCGTGAAACGATGCAGCAGGGCTACATGGAAATGGCGAAAATCAATTTAAACATTGCCACGGAGTCCTTTTTAGCTGAAGAGGAGGCTGAAAGCACGCTGGACCGCCTAGTAAGCGGGGTGTAGCGGAGTTGATTGTCAAACGTGGTGACGTGTATTTTGCGGATCTATCTCCTGTAGTCGGATCAGAGCAAGGTGGAGTAAGGCCGGTTCTCGTAATCCAGAATGATATCGGCAACCGTTTCAGCCCGACCGTTATCGTTGCGGCCATAACAGCGCAGATACAAAAAGCCAAGCTTCCGACTCATGTAGAAATCAATGCCGAGCGATACGGCTTTGACCGCGATTCAGTCATTTTACTCGAACAAATCAGAACGATTGATAAACAAAGGCTGACAGATAAAATCACGCAGCTGGACGACAATATGATGTTAAAAGTGAATGACGCGTTGAATATAAGTATAGGCCTTATTGACTTTTAAATATCATCTGAGAAGACCGGACGCAGCGAAACTTCAGCGTCCGGTCTTTTATCGTTCTCTATAGGTAAAAACGACTCTACAGGACTTCACGTGTATATTTGGCAGTTTTATGTTATATTCATTTTCGTTACAAAAAAATATAGGTTTAATTCACATTATTCCCCATCTGAACGTTTGCATAAACCTATAATCAATGAAATAATAGAAGCACAACTTTGTCGCAGGAGTGGAGGAGTAGGAGCATGATCCCGAACGTACGAGAAGACATTCTTCAGCATCAGGAAAAAATTATAGAAACCTGGCTCGAAGAAATTATGAAATTTCATTCAGATGATTCTCTGCAGAACATTTCGGCAGCTGTATATGAAAGCACAAGCCGGGATTTTGTGCATAAACTATTAATCACAATAGAAGAAAATGATCTCACGGATAAAAAGCTCAATCAGTTTGTTGAGAGACTGATTCAGATGGGCTGGCCGCTCAACTATATAACGAAAGGCCTGCAGGAATTCCGTAAAGCTTCTGTCAGAACCATTCTCAGCGAAGATATCGGCCGTAAGGAACAGTTTGACGCCATTGAGGAAATTGAAGACTGGGTGGATGAAGTCGTGAATCTTCTCGTCAACCAGTATTCCGGTTCCTGGGAAAATACGGTTTTTCTACAGAAAATGGCCTTAAAAGAACTTTCTGCGCCGTTAATTCCAGTATTCGATAAAATCAGCGTAATGCCTCTCGTAGGTACGATCGATACGGAGCGGGCGAAGCTGATCATGGAAAACCTGCTTGACGGGGTGATCGAGCACCGTTCGCAGGTCGTTCTGATTGATATTACCGGTGTGCCTGTGGTGGATACTATGGTGGCACATCATATTATCCAGGCTTCAGAAGCGGTAAGGCTTGTCGGTGCTACGTGCATTCTCGTAGGTATCCGACCAGAAATTGCACAGACTATCGTTAATCTTGGGATCGATCTCGGGAAATTCCCGACGAAAAGCACATTAAAAAAAGGTGTGCAGACCGCGCTCGCGATGACGAAGCGTGAAATTGTGGATCTAGAGGAATAGGGGGGGACTGAAATTGCGGATTCCGATTTTGAAATTACACGATTACTTATTAATTTCAGTACAGGTGGAGCTGGATGACCAGACTGCACTCCGGTTCCAGGAAGATGTGCTTGAAAAAATACACATCGAAGGATCGCGCGGCGTGGTTATTGACCTCACCTCTGTAGAAATGATCGATTCCTTTATCGCTAAAGTACTTGGAGACGTGGTGGACATGTCCAATCTTATGGGAGCAAGAGTGGTGCTTACGGGCATCCAGCCTGCCGTAGCCATTACATTAATCGATATGGGCATTGTTTTGGATGAAGTCCCGACTGCACTGGACCTTGAACAGGGGCTGGAACGTTTACAGCTCGAATTGGAGGGGTGAATATGCAAGTTCAGACCCATGTTGACATAAACAGCGAGTGGGGGATAGTCGCCGCGAGGCAGGCCGGCCGCAAGCTGGCACGTGAAGTCGGATTCGGTTCCGTTGACCAGGCAAGAATTACCACAGCTATCTCGGAGCTTGCACGCAATATTTACCTTTACGCCAACCAGGGGCAGATTAGAATTGAAGAAGTGGCTGAATCCGGGAAGCGGGGGATGAAAATCATCGCTTCGGACGAAGGGCCGGGTATTAAAGATCTGCGCCGTGTGATGGAAGATGGATTTACGACATCCGGCGGTCTCGGTGCGGGCCTGCCGGGAGTGAAACGTCTTATGGACGACTTCGGTATTGAATCGGAGCCGGACCAGGGGACGGTTATAACAGCAGTGAAATGGCTTAGATAAAGGAGTTGTACCAACTTGGAAGATATGAAGGTATCAATGTACCAGTTGTACAAAGATATGCTGACAAGCTACCTTGAAGATAAAAGCGAACACGCACTTTATCATGCTCAGCAGTTCAGCAAACAGATGATGGAGCAGGATATGTCTCCGGAAGAGACAGTCAGCCTTCATCTGTCTGTATTCCAGGATCTGGCTCATGATCTTCCGGAAGAGGTAACTGATTCTTTTGATCTTCTGCTTGAAGTCATGATTGGATACGGTCTTGCCTACCGGGAGCATCAAAGCCTGCGGGACAGGCAGCAGGAGCTGGAGTCCGAATTGAATATTGCTGCACAGATGCAGCGTACGCTTCTTCCGGACAAACAGATATCGCTCGATTCTGTTGATTTCGGAGTCATCAGCGTTCCCGCAGGGAAAATGAGCGGCGATTATTACCACTATGACCTGGACGATCACGGCAACCTTGCAGTTGCTGTGGCCGATGTCATCGGTAAAGGCGTTCCGGCAGCTATGTCGATGTCCATGATCAAGTATGCGATGGACACACTTACCGACAAGCAGATGCAGCCGGCGAAAGTACTGGAAAGTCTGAACAGGGTTGTAGAAAGAAATATCGATGAAGATATGTTCATAACGATGATGTACGGTGTGTATCATCCGACAGAACATCATTTTTATATATCAAGCGCTGGTCACGAGCCAGGGTTTATTTATAATGCAGAGAAAGATTCCTTCGATGCGCTGGAATCAAAAGGGCTTGTTCTCGGTGTGTCACCGAGGATTTCTTATGAAGAAAAGTCTTTCCCGCTCGACCCCGGGGATTTCGTAGTTTTCCTCTCTGATGGAGTAACTGAAAGCCGGGTGGAAGGAGAATTTATTGAACGGGACCAGATTATACAGATGATTCGGGAACGGCTTCATCTGCCGGCTCAGAATATTGTTGAAGAAGTATATCAGCAGCTGGAAAAAGCCCAGGAATTTCAGCTCCGCGATGATTTTACGCTCATGATTCTGCGGAGAAAGGTTTAAGCCTCAGTAAAATGTGGTAAAAGAGATTAGAATGTACAGCACCAGCTTTATAGGAGGGTAACTATGAACTTAGATATTCAGATAACAGAAGACGACAACAAAAGCGTGGCGGAAGTTTCAGGAGAAGTGGATGTATATACAGCGACCAAACTGAAGGAAACACTGATCCCGCTTGCTGAAAAAGAGGACAACCAGCTTATCATTGATCTTACAAATGTTGAATATATAGACAGCACCGGACTGGGAATTTTTATCGGGGCGTTAAAAGCAGCGGAGAAATCCGGCAGCACGCTGAAACTGATTGGTCTTAACGAGCGGGTTAATCGACTGTTTGAAATCACCGGCCTGCACGAAGTCATCGATATCGAACCAGCGAAGAGGGAGGAAGCATAGTGATGACACAATCAACAGAAGTCATTGAAATGAAACTTCCGGCAAAGCCGGAGTATGTTGGAGTGGTGAGGCTGGCAGCTTCCGGCCTCGCAAGCCGCCTTGGGTACACGTACGATGATATAGAAGACATTAAGATTGCAATAGCAGAGGCCTGTACCAACGTTGTAACACATGCTTATCCGGCCGAGTCAGACCTGGAGAACAATATGCACGTTAATTTTACGATGTATGCAAACCGGCTGGAACTTACGGTTTCGGATCAGGGCGGAGCTTTTGATGCGGATTTACTCAACAAGGAACGCGGCCCGGTTTCCAAAGACCAGCCTGTAGAAGAGTTGAAGGAAGGAGGGCTTGGGCTCTTCCTTATTGAAACATTGATGGATGAGGTTGAAATACGTGGGGAAAAAGGCGTCATGATCATCATGACAAAGTTTCTTCAAAGAGATGAGGTGGAACCAGATGGCAGAAGAACCTCAGAAGAATCACCAGAACACCAGTGAGGCAAAGAAGCGCAACCTGGAAAAGATTGCGGAATTTCAGGAGACAAATGATGAAGCGCTGCAGACTGAACTTGTTCTGGAATACGAAAATCTCGTTCATGCACTGGCGAGGAAATTCTCACGCGGACAGCGGCACGATGAAGATCTGATCCAGGTAGGGATGATCGGTCTGCTTGCTGCACTCCGCCGGTTTGACCCGTCTTTTGCAAGAAGTTTTGAATCGTTTGCAGTCCCGACGATTGTCGGGGAGATCAAACGGTTTATCCGTGATAAAACATGGAGTGTTCACGTCCCCCGGCGCATTAAAGAACTCGGTCCTAAAATCAAAGCCGCTGTGGAAGACCTGACGACGACGCTTCAGCGTTCTCCGAGCGTGCATGAAATAGCGGAACATCTCGGCGTTTCAGAAGAAGAAATTCTTGAAACGATGGAAATGGGCAAAAGCTACCAGGCTCTGTCCGTCGACCGCTCGATTGAAGCGGATGATGAAGGCAGCGCTGTTACTCTGCTTGATCTTGTTGGTCAGGAAGAGGGCGGCTATGAACAGACGGATCAGCAGCTCCTTCTCGAAAAAGCGTTCGCTGTGCTCACGGAAAGAGAAAAGCAGATACTGCAGCTCACATATTTCGAAAACATGAGCCAGAAAGAAACCGGGGAACAGCTCGGTATTTCCCAGATGCACGTATCAAGACTGCAGCGCCGTGCCCTCCAAAAACTCCGTGAATCCATTCGAATTGAAGCAACGGAGGCCTTTTAACGATGTTTGATCACTTACATCTTGAAGATGCAGAGATCAGTGTCTTTCAATCGGCAAAAGAGGGTAACTGGTGCAACGGTGATGATTATTACGGTGTGAAAGCGGATGGGTACGTACTTATCGCCGTTGCTGATGGTCTCGGCAGCGGCGAGGAAGCCCGGACGGCTTCGCATAAAGCAATGGAAGTTATCGAACAGAACCACGACCTCGGTCTTCAGTCCCTGCTTGAACGGTGCAATGAGCAGATGTGGGGAACCCGGGGGGTTGTTATATCGATCCTGCGCATATATATAGAAGAAAAGTTTTGCGAATACGTTAATGTAGGGAATATTACATGCAACTTCTACCATCCTGACGGCAAAATGATCCGTCCGGTGCCGAAACGGGGCTACCTGTCGGGAAGAAAACAAAAAGTCCGTGTCCAGACGTGGCCGTATAAAGAAGGAATGGTTTTCAGCATGTATTCAGACGGGTTCCCACAGGATCCGCTCGCAAACCGTGTCTTCGACAAAAGCGATACGCCGGAAGAAATCATGAACCGTATTTCTGACCTGTTCGAAAACGTGAATGATGATGCCACAGTTATGATCGGAAAAGCATACGTATAAAGATGTAAGAAAATTAACCCGCCGTCCCAGAAGAGGGAATGGCGGTTTTTTGTTTTCAGCAGGTGGAGACCTCCGCTGGAAACATGTATACTGAATGCAGACTGTCAGCACAATGGAGGAATACATATGAATGAAGAACATTTACAGCTCGTCCATAAAGAAACAGCTCTGCCTAAAGGGCAGGTTACGAAAGTTATTGAACTTTCCGAAGAAGGAAACACTGTCCCCTTTATAGCCAGATACCGAAAAGAAATGACGGGCGGACTTGATGAAGAACAAATCCGCGCCATCCTGGAATCGTGGAATTATGTCCAGGCACTATCCAAACGGAAAGAAGAAGTGATCCGCCTCATTGAAGAACAAGGAAAGCTCACCGAGGAGCTGCAAACGTCTATTTCTTCGGCAGTAAAGCTTCAGGAAGTAGAAGACTTGTACCGTCCGTACAAGCAGAAACGGCGCACGCGGGCTACGAACGCTAAAGAAAAAGGGCTTGAACCGCTTGCGGAATGGATTTATTCCATTCCGGCCGAAGGAGATCCTCACGCGGAAGCCTCCGCTTATATTGACGAAGAAAAAGAAGTTCTTTCAGAGGAAGACGCTCTTCAGGGAGCACGTGACATCATCGCGGAATACATAGCCGATGATCCTGATATCCGCAAGCAGCTGCGTTTCCTCACCTGGAAAGAAGGGACTTTTCAGGCAGAGAAAAAGCCGAAAGCGGAAGATGAAAAAGAAGTGTTTGCGATGTACTATGATTACGAAGAGCCGGTAGCAAAAATGGTTCCGCACCGGGTTCTTGCCGTGAACCGAGGGGAAAAAGAAAACGTCCTCCGGGTCAAAGTGAATCCGCCTGCAGAGAAAATTTTAAACGATCTCGAAAAAAAGCTCATCGGAAACAGAGCGACGCCTGCAGAAAAGCAGCTTAGAGAAGCGTGGGAAGACAGCTTCAAACGACTGCTTCACCCTTCTATTGAGCGGGATATCCGCAGCGAACTCAACGAAAAGGCAGAGACACATGCGATCGACATTTTTTCTCAGAACCTGCGGCAGCTGCTCCTGCAGCCGCCCCTTAAAGGCAATGTCGTCCTCGGCGTGGACCCGGCCTACCGCACCGGGTGTAAGCTCGCTGTCGTCGATGCGACCGGCAAAAAGCTTTACACCGGCGTCATCTACCCGACAGCTCCATGGAAAAAGACAAAAGAAGCGGCCGCTGCCGTAAAAAAAGTCATAGACGAATACAGCGTTACGATGATTGCGATCGGTAACGGCACAGCTTCCCGGGAAACGGAGCAGTTTATCGCCGATATAATGAAAGAGACAGAAGAAGACATTTACTACCTGATCGTTAACGAAGCAGGAGCGAGTGTGTACTCGGCTTCAAAAACAGCAAAAGAAGAATTTCCGGATCTGCAGGTGGAAGAGCGCAGTGCCGTGTCCATAGCAAGAAGACTGCAGGATCCGCTCGCTGAACTTGTGAAAATCGATCCCCAGTCTGTCGGGGTCGGCCAGTATCAGCACGACGTGACTCAGTCGAAACTCGGAGACAGCCTGACGTTTGTCGTGGAGACCGTTGTAAACCGGGTCGGTGTCAATGTCAACACGGCTTCGGCTTCTCTGCTCCAGTACGTGTCCGGCCTTTCTAAAAGCGTGGCAAACAACATTATCAGCGCGCGGGAAGAAGCGGGGACGTTCAATGACCGGAAGCAGCTGAAGAAAGTACCGCGGCTTGGCGCTAAAACTTATGAACAAAGTATCGGGTTTTTAAGAATCAATGAAGGCAAAGAGCCTCTGGATGCAACGCCTGTTCACCCGGAAAGCTACCCGGCAGCCAAGAAACTGCTCAAAAAACTGGGGCTTGATGCTTCCCAGATCGGAAGCGGAGCAGCAGTGGAAGCCGTACAGAATCTGAACACGCGGGAAACAGCAGACGAACTCGGCATCGGCGTTCCGACTCTTCAGGATATTATCGACGCTGTGCAGCAGCCGGGCCGGGATCCGCGTGACGACGTTCCGAAACCGCTGCTCAAACAGGACGTTCTCTCTATGGAGGACCTCACGCCGGGTCTCGAACTGGAAGGGACCGTGCGAAATGTTGTAGACTTTGGGGCCTTCGTTGACATCGGCGTTAAGCAGGACGGACTCGTGCATATTTCCAAGCTGGCCCAAAAGTTCGTTAAACATCCAATGAATATCGTTGCGGTCGGCGACGTCGTGACAGTATGGGTGGAAAACGTAGATGCGAATAAAGGACGGATAGCACTTACGATGCTGAAACCGTCAAAATAACAAAGATCCCTGTTCTGCTTTAAAAGTGGAACAGGGATTTTTCTGGATAATCCTTTTCAATCACACAGGGCTGGTGATATGATAGAAAAAACAAAACCATTCAGAGACGGAGTTGGCCCGAGATGAACGATCAATCCCTGCAGCGTTTAACTGAACAGATATCGAGAGACTGCTTTGGGAAAGCATTCAGGCACCGGGCTTATTTCAACAGGCGTCTCCGTACGACGGGCGGACGCTATGCGCTTCACAGCCATGATATAGAAATCAACCCGAAGCACTTTGAATACTACGGCACGGAAGAAGTCATCAGCATCATTAAGCATGAACTGTGTCATTATCATCTTCATATAGAAGGGAAAGGCTATCAGCACCGGGACCGGGAATTTAAGAAACTGCTCAAACAGGTGGGAGGATCCAGGCACTGCCAGCGTCTTCCCGGGGCTCGAAGCAGTTCGCTTAAAATTCATATTTATCAATGCCGTGACTGCAGTTCGGAATATGAAAGAAGACGCCGGATGAATACCGAGAAATATGTATGCGGGAAGTGCCGGGGGCCCCTGAAAAAAATAGCTGAAAAAAATATAGAAAAAACATTGACTGCTTTTTAAGGTCTATGGTACATTATAAAAGTCGCCGAAACGGAACGCACAAATTCCGGCCTTCGAAACAAAAAAAGATATAAAATAATATTGACATAACATTTTCAAAGGTGTTAAGATGTTACTTGTCCCTCTTAAGGGAAATACATTATTCCACAGTAGCTCAGTGGTAGAGCAATCGGCTGTTAACCGATTGGTCGTAGGTTCGAATCCTACCTGTGGAGCCATTTCTGGAGAAGTACTCAAGTGGCTGAAGAGGCGCCCCTGCTAAGGGTGTAGGTCGCGCAAGCGGCGCGAGGGTTCAAATCCCTCCTTCTCCGCCAGTTCAGACTCTAGTACGGCCCGTTGGTCAAGTGGTTAAGACACCGCCCTTTCACGGCGGTAACACGGGTTCGAATCCCGTACGGGTCACCATTACTTACTTACGTACGATTTTCAAAACTGAAATAATAATTTTCAGGTTAAGATGGAGGATTAGCTCAGTTGGGAGAGCACCTGCCTTACAAGCAGGGGGTCGGCAGTTCGAGCCTGTCATCCTCCACCATCGAATATTTCTTTTAAGGTCCCGTGGTGTAGCGGTTAACATGCCTGCCTGTCACGCAGGAGATCGCGGGTTCGATTCCCGTCGGGACCGCCATTTAAACTTTACAGTAAGCTCTTTACAAATGTATGCGGGTGTGGCGGAATTGGCAGACGCGCTAGATTTAGGATCTAGTGTCTTCGGACGTGGGGGTTCAAGTCCCTTCACCCGCACCATACAAACAACGACAAGTACTGCAGGCGGTTGTGGCGGAATGGCAGACGCGCTAGGTTGAGGGCCTAGTGGGGTAAAACCCGTGGAGGTTCGACTCCTCTCAACCGCACCATCTACTTATTTTATAGACGAGCGAAAACGGGAAGTAGCTCAGCTTGGCAGAGCACTTGGTTTGGGACCAAGGGGTCGCAGGTTCAAATCCTGTCTTCCCGACCATTTACACGCTCTTTCCATCAATTAAATAAGTTTCTTAACTACGCGGGTGTAGTTTAGTGGTAAAACCTCAGCCTTCCAAGCTGATGATGTGGGTTCGATTCCCATCACCCGCTCCATTTTTATGCTTACAAAGCGTTTCGGGGCCTGTAGCTCAGTTGGTTAGAGCGCACGCCTGATAAGCGTGAGGTCGGTGGTTCGAGTCCACTCAGGCCCACCATTATAAACAGAAACGTTCTATAATATTTGCCCTTTGAAAACTAAACAAAAGACGATTGTGAAGGAAAAAAGAGAATGAATCATTCTCTGTCAATTTATTATTAAAGAATCTTTAGCCAGATTCAGTTTTGAAAGCGAAGCATCCCGCTTCGCGGTGTCAGAAGTTCAAACTTCGACGATTTATCGGAGAGTTTGATCCTGGCTCAGGACGAACGCTGGCGGCGTGCCTAATACATGCAAGTCGAGCGCAGGAAGCAGGCAGCGCCCTTCGGGGCAAAACCTGTGGAATGAGCGGCGGACGGGTGAGTAACACGTGGGCAACCTGCCTTCCAGGCCGGAATAACCCCGGGAAACCGGGGCTAATGCCGGATGATCAAGCGGCTCGCATGAGCCGCTTGTCAAAGGGGCGGAGACTTCGGTCTCCTCCCGCTGGAAGATGGGCCCGCGGCGCATTAGCTTGTTGGTGGGGTAACGGCCCACCAAGGCGACGATGCGTAGCCGACCTGAGAGGGTGATCGGCCACACTGGAACTGAGACACGGTCCAGACTCCTACGGGAGGCAGCAGTAGGGAATCATCCGCAATGGGCGAAAGCCTGACGGTGCAACGCCGCGTGAACGATGAAGGTTTTCGGATCGTAAAGTTCTGTTGTGAGGGAAGAACAAGTGCCGGTCGAACAGGCCGGCACCTTGACGGTACCTCACGAGAAAGCCCCGGCTAACTACGTGCCAGCAGCCGCGGTAATACGTAGGGGGCAAGCGTTGTCCGGAATTATTGGGCGTAAAGCGCACGCAGGCGGTCTCGTAAGTCTGATGTGAAAGCCCACGGCTCAACCGTGGAGGGTCATTGGAAACTGCAGGACTTGAGTGTAGGAGAGGAAAGTGGAATTCCACGTGTAGCGGTGAAATGCGTAGATATGTGGAGGAACACCAGTGGCGAAGGCGACTTTCTGGCCTACAACTGACGCTGAGGTGCGAAAGCGTGGGGAGCAAACAGGATTAGATACCCTGGTAGTCCACGCCGTAAACGTTGAGTGCTAGGTGTTAGGGGTTTCGATGCCCTTAGTGCCGAAGTTAACACATTAAGCACTCCGCCTGGGGAGTACGGCCGCAAGGCTGAAACTCAAAGGAATTGACGGGGGCCCGCACAAGCAGTGGAGCATGTGGTTTAATTCGACGCAACGCGAAGAACCTTACCAGGTCTTGACATCCTTTGAACACTCTGGAGACAGAGTTTTCCCCTTCGGGGGACAAAGTGACAGGTGGTGCATGGTTGTCGTCAGCTCGTGTCGTGAGATGTTGGGTTAAGTCCCGCAACGAGCGCAACCCTTGACCTTAGTTGCCAGCATTTGGTTGGGCACTCTAAGGTGACTGCCGGTGATAAACCGGAGGAAGGTGGGGACGACGTCAAATCATCATGCCCCTTATGACCTGGGCTACACACGTGCTACAATGGATGGTACAAAGGGCAGCGAAGCCGCGAGGTGGAGCGAATCCCAGAAAGCCATTCTCAGTTCGGATTGCAGGCTGCAACTCGCCTGCATGAAGCCGGAATTGCTAGTAATCGCGGATCAGCATGCCGCGGTGAATACGTTCCCGGGCCTTGTACACACCGCCCGTCACACCACGAGAGTTTGTAACACCCGAAGTCGGTGAGGCAACCCTTTTTGGGACCCAGCCGCCGAAGGTGGGACAGATGATTGGGGTGAAGTCGTAACAAGGTATCCGTACCGGAAGGTGCGGATGGATCACCTCCTTTCTAAGGAGCTCGAGTAAGCTCACTTATCGATTCCTTCCTTTCGTTCTTTTGTTTAGTTTTGAGAGGGTTAACACCTCTCGGCCGGCTCTTTTTTTTTCGGCTTTCTTCTGCTTGGCAGTGGGAAAAAAGGAAAGAAGAAAGACGGCCCGCAAGCCTCTGTCCTTTGAAAACTGGATAACGTAATGTATGAACAATCAATCACCGGAAACAAGGTCTATTGGTCCGGGGTCCGCCCCGTGACGAAGAAACGAGTTTCCGAGTGTCTTAGAATATCGCCAAGACGATCGAATGACGTCCACTGCCTCCCTCAGGGGGGCAGCTGGTTAAGCTAGAAAGGGCGCACGGTGGATGCCTTGGCACTAGGAGCCGATGAAGGACGGGACGAACACCGATATGCTTCGGGGAGCTGTAAGTAAGCGTCGATCCGAAGATTTCCGAATGGGGGAACCCCGTATCCGTAATGGGATACGATCCACACCTGAATCCATAAGGTGTGTGATGGCAGACCCGGGGAACTGAAACATCTCAGTACCCGGAGGAAGAGAAAGCAAATGCGATTTCCTGAGTAGCGGCGAGCGAAACGGAAACAGCCCAAACCAGAAGGCTTGCCTTCTGGGGTTGTAGGACACTCCATACGGAGTTACAAAGAGAGGGTATAGAGGAAGCGGCCTGGAACGGCCCGCAGGATAAGGTAACAGCCCTGTACTCGACATGCCCCCTCCTCCGGAGTGGATCCTGAGTACGGCGGGACACGTGAAACCCCGTCGGAATCCGGGAGGACCATCTCCCAAGGCTAAATACTCCCTAGTGACCGATAGTGCACCAGTACCGTGAGGGAAAGGTGAAAAGTACCCCGAAAGGGGAGTGAAAGAGATCTTGAAACCGTGTGCCTACAAGTAGTTGGAGCCCGTTTATGGGTGACAGCGTGCCTTTTGTAGAATGAACCGGCGAGTTACGATGACGTGCCAGGTTAAGTCGATAAGACGGAGCCGCAGCGAAAGCGAGTCTGAACAGGGCGCTTTGAGTACGTCGTTGTAGACCCGAAACCGGGTGATCTACCCATGTCCAGGGTGAAGTCCAGGTAACACTGGATGGAGGCCCGAACCCACGCACGTTGAAAAGTGCGGGGATGAGGTGTGGGTAGGGGTGAAATGCCAATCGAACTCGGACATAGCTGGTTCTCCCCGAAATAGCTTTAGGGCTAGCCTCGAGGGATAGAGTGTTGGAGGTAGAGCACTGATTGGACTAGGGGTCCCTACAGGATTACCGAATTCAGTCAAACTCCGAATGCCAATCACTTATCCTCGGGAGTCAGACTGCGAGTGCTAAGATCCGTAGTCAAGAGGGAAACAGCCCAGACCATCAGCTAAGGTCCCCAAGTATACGTTAAGTGGAAAAGGATGTGGAGTTGCTTAGACAACCAGGATGTTGGCTTAGAAGCAGCCATCATTGAAAGAGTGCGTAATAGCTCACTGGTCGAGTGACTCTGCGCCGAAAATGTACCGGGGCTAAACGTATCACCGAAGCTATGGACAAAACACCTTCGGGTGTTCTGTGGTAGGGGAGCGTTCCAGGGGCATCGAAGCCGGACCGGAAGGACCGGTGGAGCGCCTGGAAGTGAGAATGCCGGTATGAGTAGCGAAAAGAGGGGTGAGAATCCCCTCCGTCGAAAGCCTAAGGGTTCCTGAGGAAGGCTCGTCCGCTCAGGGTTAGTCGGGTCCTAAGCCGAGGCCGAAAGGCGTAGGCGATGGAAAACAGGTCGATATTCCTGTACCACCACGTTTCCGTTTGAGCAATGGGGGGACGCAGGAAGGCAGGGCAAGCGCACCGCTGGATGTGTGCGCCGAAGCAGGGAGGCTGGAACACAGGGAAATCCGTGTTCTGTTAAGGCTGAGCTGTGACCGCGAGGGAAATTTAGTACCGAAGTGCCTGCACCTACACTGCCAAGAAAAGCCTCTAGCGAGGAAACTGGTGCCCGTACCGTAAACCGACACAGGTAGGCGGGAAGAGAATTCTAAGACGCGCGGGAGAACTCTCGTTAAGGAACTCGGCAAAATGACTCCGTAACTTCGGGAGAAGGAGTGCTCCCTGGGGTTCATAGCCCAGGGGAGCCGCAGTGAATAGGCCCAAACGACTGTTTATCAAAAACACAGGTCTCTGCGAAGCCGCAAGGCGAAGTATAGGGGCTGACACCTGCCCGGTGCTGGAAGGTTAAGAGGAGGGGTTATCCCTTACGGGAGAAGCTCCGAATTGAAGCCCCAGTAAACGGCGGCCGTAACTATAACGGTCCTAAGGTAGCGAAATTCCTTGTCGGGTAAGTTCCGACCCGCACGAAAGGTGCAACGATTTGGGCACTGTCTCAACGAGAGACCCGGTGAAATTATATTACTTGTGAAGATGCAGGTTACCCGCGACAGGACGGAAAGACCCCATGGAGCTTTACTGCAGCTTGATATTGGGTGTCGGAACAGCTTGTACAGGATAGGTAGGAGCCTTGGAAACCGGAGCGCCAGCTTCGGTGGAGGCATCGGTGGGATACTACCCTGGCTGTTTTGACATCCTAACCTCGACCCGTGATCCGGGTCAGGGACAGTGTCAGGTGGGCAGTTTGACTGGGGCGGTCGCCTCCTAAACAGTAACGGAGGCGCCCAAAGGTTCCCTCAGAATGGTTGGAAATCATTCGCAGAGTGCAAAGGCATAAGGGAGCTTGACTGCGAGACAGACAGGTCGAGCAGGGACGAAAGTCGGGCTTAGTGATCCGGCGGCACCGTATGGAAGGGCCGTCGCTCAACGGATAAAAGCTACCCTGGGGATAACAGGCTAATCTCTCCCAAGAGTCCACATCGACGGGGAGGTTTGGCACCTCGATGTCGGCTCGTCGCATCCTGGGGCTGAAGTAGGTCCCAAGGGTTGGGCTGTTCGCCCATTAAAGCGGCACGCGAGCTGGGTTCAGAACGTCGTGAGACAGTTCGGTCCCTATCCGTCGCGGGCGCAGGAAATTTGAGAGGAGCTGTCCTTAGTACGAGAGGACCGGGATGGACACACCGCTGGTGTACCAGTTGTTCCGCCAGGAGCACCGCTGGGTAGCTACGTGTGGACGGGATAAGTGCTGAAAGCATCTAAGCATGAAGCCCCCCTCAAGATGAGATTTCCCATCCCAAGTGATTGGGAGTAAGATCCCTCTGAGACGAAGAGGTAGATAGGTCTCGTGTGGAAGCGTGGCGACACGTGAAGCTGAGAGATACTAATCGATCGAGGGCTTAACCAAAAAAAGAAGATAATTCGACGACACCGATTGAAGGGTTCATACACCCCCGTTATCCAGTTTTGAGCGGACAGCTCCAGTACCCGAAACGGCCGTCAGGCGCGCTTGTGGGGAAACCAAAACCAAAAAATCCAGTGACGAAAGCGGAGAGGTCACACCCGTTCCCATGCCGAACACGGAAGTTAAGCTCTCCAGCGCCAATGATAGTTGGGGGCTCTCCCCCTGCAAAAGTAGGACGTCGCTGGGTCACCCGGCACACAGCCCCCGAGCTGCGTGCTTTTTTTGTGCAGAAAAACTATCAGATCTATTTTTAATAGGCTGCCTTGACAATGAACGTGCGCTTTCGTTTTCATGGGTGCGCTTTCCGGGCGGGCGGGCCTCAGCTAATCCCGTCCTCCCTTTGGTCGGAAGGGAGGAATCTTCGGTTCGTCCTTGATCGCCCCGGAGTCGCCCCATGTGCTCACAAGCTTTCGGTAATAAAGACAGAGCAGGAACTGCTTTCTAGTAATGATCCTCCCTTTTGAACATTCTTCCACCTTGTATAGAGGGAAAGTTCCATTCCTATAGAGGTCATATTCATCCATCATGGTGCAGCCATTCTGCATAAGTATTTCTATTAAAGGTCATTGTTGTTATTTGATTTAAGCGAACACGAATGTTCTGTAATGGTCTTATCAAATATGAGCCGGTAATGACGATGAGAGGTCCAGATATTCTTATATCTATTCAAAAATTGCATCCAGCAGAAAGATATCGTTTGTGAGAGTAGTTGATAGATGCTCTTCCTGCCTGATCATCTACAGGGAGGGTACTTCAAGAAATTTCTGAGCGAAGAATAAAAATGGTTATCGCTGCCCGGGTTGTGAGTCTAATCGATTAGCAGCGTTGATAGGGGAGGTTACCCCCGTCACCTTATGCTACCAGTGACATAAACTTTTTTAGTCATTAAAACTATCTGAACCTTTATCTTATTGGCTTCAAGTAATTTTAGTGTATCGATTCTCAACAATACGAAGTTACAATGAAAGATGCAACTATAAAAGGAAATTTAATTTCAATAAAAAGAACATATGGTACAATATGATTATCAAATCTCATTGTATCGTAGGAGGGGATCACTTTGGAACTTACATTGCCAACGTGTGAATCTTGCGGTTTACAATTAACTTGGAAACAATCTTTTCGCATACAATTTCATTTTCATAAGTACATACAGTGCCCATATTGCAAGAAAAAACAATACATATATAATAACAAAAAGGCAATCATTCTATTGCTTCCTCTTATTGCCTCCCCGCTCATCGTGAATCTATTCATTGATTTTACGGCTTTTGGTTCCATCATTATTGGATTGTTAGTTAGTCCTTTTTCTTACAAACTGAAAAATAATTGCCCAAGCCTACAAAAGTAAAGCTACAAATGAAACACACCTAAAAGATTTAATAAAAGCTGAATTCAACATTAAGCTTCACCAGAGCCTTAATAAAAGAAACACCCCGTAGAAAACTTTTCTTCTACGGGGTGTTTTCAGAGTGTTGATTAAGTAAAGAAAGAAGTCTATGTATTCGATTCCTTGTATTTTCTCCTCCGCTTACCGGCGGAAGCTTGCCGTGGGGCTTGTCTTCAGCTATTTCCAATGCTTCACTGCATTGGAAAGGATCTTCAGACTGCGCTTTAATCCCACTGGCGTCCCCGCCGGACACGGCAGAGAAAATCACTTTTTTATAGGAAAAACCTGTATGAAGTACGCTTGTTTTCGCAGCAAAGTCTTTCTTTTTGTTCAGATGCTGGAGCTGTAGAAGGTGACTCCGGAAGAATGATTCTTTGTTTTATGAAAAGCAGGTCAGCTGAGAGAGTTCTCTCCGCAAAGCGGCTCTTTGAAAGCGGAAACAGCCAACTGTATACTTATACAGAAAAATTACTTTGTAAACAACCTGGAAACACCCCGTAGAAAACTTTTCTTCTACGGGGTGTTTTTCGTATTGCCTTATGTGACTTTTAAAAGGTTGATTGTCTAAAAGGACGCCGGGATTATTTTGCGAGCGAACTCACCGCATAAATGAGTCGATCAGCTTTACAGAATAGTTGTTGAAGGCAGATCGCTTGGCAAAACGGCCACGCATCAATTGAACAATGATTGAGCCCTAAAATGGGCCTCCAGCTCTTCCCTGTCCTTTTTGGTGCTCGTTGAGTTTTTCAGCACGTTCAAGTTCGGTGCCCGCAGATTTTTTACTATCACTATTTGAATGGCCTGTTTTTCTGGACAACTTACGTTTATCAAGCACAATAAAGGAAATAACCCCGCCGGTCATAAGAACGCCAACTAAAATTTGCAGCATCTTTCTCCTCCTTATATACACTTAGTTGCAGTTATTCTTAAATCCCAGCTTATCACATGTTTCTTCATTTGGTAATGAATCCCTTGTTATGAATGCTGTTTTACTCCGCTGCTTTGTTCAGGATTTATTACGGTGCGGGAGTCAATTACCTAATAGCTTTGAAGAGTCGAGAGTGTGGCTATTAAATGCTCATCTTCTATCATCTTCAGGAGTCTGTATTATTGAAAATTGACGAGGTGCTATGAGATTTTTATTAAAATGAGCTTCTGAAAATACTTCCATGACAACCTTTGCTGTGGAGGTATTTTTTTTGTGCAGAAAGCTTTTTTTCGAAAATTTCACGTTGAAAGAAGCCTCGGCAGAAGGGAGAAATACACGAAAAAATAGTTTGAAAAATGTAAAATTTTTGTTGACCAGACTGGTCGAATGGAATTATAATGAAATTGACCAGACTGGTCGACTGTAGTTTTTTAGAGAAAGCAGGAAGAAAAGAGGTGGATCAGTGGCGGAGAAATTTGAAAACCAGCCGGAAGAAAAGCAGCAGCAGATTCTGAATGCAGCGTTTCAGGAATTTGGGGAACACGGCTACCATAAGGCGTCGACGAACCGGATTGTCGAAGCAGCCGGCATCGGCAAAGGCATGCTGTTTTATTATTTTAAAAGTAAAAAGAAGCTGTTCGACTACGTTCTCAGCTATGCTTTTCAGATTATAGAAGGATATACAGAACAGATAGATATGAGCATTCCCGATGTGATCGCCCGCTACGAGGAAGCATCGCGTATAAAAATGAAGACGTACCTGCAGCACACCGAAATTTTTCATTTTTTCGGAAATCTGCTCCTTAATTTTCAGGAAGATCTGCCGGAGGAGTGGCAGAAAAAAATAGGGGATCTGCAGATAGAAATGAAAAAACGAATGTTTTCCGGAATCGATTATTCCCTGTTCCGAAAGGATATTGACCCGGAAACGGCGCTGAAGCTCATTTTCTGGTCTATCGAAGGGTTTGAGCGGGAACTGCTTGCCCAGCTGCGCGGAGTTAATTTTGAGGAAACGCCGCTCGATCCGATATGGGATTCTTTTTTTCATTACCTTGAGGCACTGCGTAAAGCTTATTACGAGGAGAGGGGACATTAAAATGACGATCGTGCAGATGACGAATGTCGCAAAAAATTTCGGGAAAGTACAGGCATTGAAAGACGTCAGTTTTTCGATAGACAGCGGAGAGATATACGGGTTTATCGGTCCCAATGGAGCAGGTAAATCAACGGCTATCCGTGTACTTCTCGGGATCATTCATGCTTCTGCCGGGGAGGCGACGATTTTTGGGAAGGATGTATGGAAAGATTCCCTGGAAATTCACAAAAAAACCGCCTACGTTCCGGGAGATGTCAGTCTCTGGCCTAATTTAACGGGCGGAGAAGTCATCGATCTGCTGATAAAGCTGGGGGGCGGCGGGGACGAGGCGAAGCGGAAAGAACTGATCGAACGTTTTCAGCTGGACCCGACGAAAAAGTGCCGCACTTATTCGAAAGGAAACCGGCAGAAAGTCGCCCTGATCGGCGCGTTTGCTTCCTATGCCGAACTGTTTATTTTTGACGAACCGACGGCAGGACTTGATCCGCTGATGGAACGGATTTTTCATGAATACGTGTGGGAAGTAAAAGCAGCGGGGAAAAGCGTCATGCTTTCCAGCCACATTCTCTCGGAAGTAGAGAAACTCTGCGATAAAGTAGGAATCATCCGCAACGGGGAAGTGATTGAATCCGGCACACTTGATGAGCTGCGGCACTTAACACGCCTGCAGATGTACGTGGAGACGTCCGACAAGCTGCAGGGCATAGAGGAGCATGCTGGTATTCACGATGTAGTGCGTGAAGGAGAGGCGGTTCATTTCCAGGTCGATGCGGATAAAATGAATGGAGTGATCCGTTATTTGAGCGCGTTTGATATTCGTAAACTGGAAAGTCATCCGCCGACGCTTGAAGATTTGTTTATGCGCTATTATGAAGAAGGGAGCGAAACGAGATGAACGGCGCCGGGAAACGAACGTGGACGCTCGTCGGGCTGATTCTCAGGCGGGATAGAATCCGCCTGAGCCTGTGGCTGTTTGGTATCAGCGCTGCTTCGATTTTAACGGCCATTGCTTTTCCCGGCCTTTACGGGGACAGCACCGAGCGGCAGCAGCTAGCGGAAACGATGATTAATCCGGCTGTCACGGCGATGGTCGGGCCGGGGCACGGGCTGCAGGATTACCACTACGGAGCGATAATGGCTCATCAGATGCTCGGGCTGACGCTTCTGGCAGCGGCTGTTATGAGCGTGCTGCTTATCGTGCGCTACACACGAACCGATGAGGAAGACGGACGGACAGAAATGGTCCGCTCTCTTGCTGTCGGCCGGGCTGCCCCGGTCCTCGCTGCGGTGATGGTTGTCGGTGGGCTGAACGTACTTCTGGTTCCTGTTCACGGTGTGGGGATGGGGGCACTGGGTCTTGAAGGAATGGACTGGAATGGGTCCTTTTTATACGGGGCGGCGATTGGAGGAGCGGGCCTTATTTTCATGGGGCTGACGCTGATAGCCAGTCAGCTCGTAGACAATACCCGCGGGGCGCTCGGACTCGGCATGCTCGCAGCGGGAGGGTTTTATGTCGTCCGTGCGATTGGGGACATTAGTAATGACGTATTTAATTACTTTTCTCCCTACGGCTGGCTGCTGAAGATAGA
The DNA here is from genome assembly GCF_008014775.2 of Alkalicoccus halolimnae. Lineage (GTDB taxonomy): Bacteria > Bacillota > Bacilli > Bacillales > Salisediminibacteriaceae > Alkalicoccus > Alkalicoccus halolimnae. The sequence continues at coordinate 879,988 of NZ_CP144914.1, forward strand.
AGTTTATGTTACGAACCAGTGGACGCCTCTTATCGTTACGGCAGCTGCCGCGCTGCTGGTGACGGCGGCCGGCATGTACCTGTATATGAGACGGGACCTCGGGAGCGGCCTGCTGCCACAGCGGCCGGGAAGAGCGAAGGCCTCTCCTGCACTGCTGAGTCCTTTTGGGCTGGCCTGGCGTCTGCAGCGGATGACGCTTGCCATCTGGTTGGGAGCACTGTTTTTTCTCGGCATAACGTACGGATCCGTGCTCGGAGACGTCGACGTTTATTTTGACGAAATCGAATACATGGCTGAATTCCTGCCTCCGATTGAAGGTTTTTCTCTTGCAGAACAGTTTTTAGGGCTGATCCTCGTCATTATGGCGATTATTGCGGCTATTCCAGTCATTATGCAGGTGACGAAGCTGTATGCGGAGGAAAAGAAGGTGCGGGCAGAAATTGTCACCAGTCTTGCGGTTTCCCGCTACAAACTGATGGCATCCTACGTGCTGCTTGCGGTGATCACTTCTATTGTTATGTTGTTTGCGTCCGCTTCCGGACTCGCGCTCGGGGCCGCTTATTCTCTCGACGAAGCTGAATCCTTTGCCAGCTACGTCGGGGCCGGGATGACGTATCTTCCGGCGCTCTGGGTAATGGCCGGGGTGGCTCTCCTGCTCATCGGGCTCGTGCCTTCCTGGACGAGTGCGGTATGGGGCTACCTGTTTGCTTCATTTGTTATCGTTTATATGGGAGGACTGTTTCAGTTTCCCGACTGGACACAGAAAATTTCACCGTTCGGCTTCGTTCCCGGCGTCCCGGTCGAAGATTTTGAGCTGCTGCCGCTGCTCGGTTTAACAGGCACGGCGCTGCTTCTCGGAATCGCCGGTTTTATGAGCTACCGGAGGCGCGACTTGTAATCCTCTCTTCCTGCTTATGTGATTGCTGTTTAGGTATTACATGAGGTATGATAGGAAAAGACATGTTTAATGAGGGAGGATATAAGTATGCATTTTTATACGAAAAACGTGCATTTTCCGAATAAAGAAAATGCGCATGAGGTAAGTAAAACAAAGCCGATCTACCAGACGTCCGCATTCAGTTTCACGGACTTTGACGATATGGAGAATTATTTTGACGGGGACAAAGCGTATTTATATACACGCATGGGTAACCCGAACAGCGATGATCTCGGGAAAGGCGTCGCTGAGCTGGAAGGCGCGGAGATGGGAGTAGCTTCCGCTGCCGGACTTTCTGCGATTTTAGCGGGGGTGCTTGCTGTTGCAAAAACAGGCGATCACATTCTGGCTACCCAGGACCTTTACGGCGGCACGTGGTCCATGTTTTCCAACGATTTAAAAGACTTCGGCATCGAAGTGAGCTTTATCGACATGGAGGACCGGGGCGCGATTGAATCGGCGATAAAAGAAAATACGGTAATGCTCTATTCGGAATCAATTACGAATCCGCTGCTGCGCGTGGAAGATATTGAAGGCCTTGCTAAAATTGCGTCCGCAAACAAGCTTTACCTGATGATCGACAACACGTTTGCGACTCCATATTTAATCCGTCCCCACGAAGTAGGCGCGGATATCGTTGCACACAGTGCGACTAAATATATCGGCGGACACAGTGACGTGACGGCCGGCGTCGTGAGCGGCTCCAAGGAGCTGATGACGAAGGCGAAAGGAAAAGTGTCGATGCTCGGAAGCAACATCGGTCCGTTCGATGCCTGGCTCAGCGTCCGTGGGCTGAAAACGCTCAGCGTCCGGATGGCAAAACAGTGTGAAAATGCCGAGGCGCTTGCGAAGGCGCTGAACAGTCAGCCGGGTATTGCCAAAGTGTATTATCCAAAAGCAGCTTCGCAGACCGGAAACGGAGCGGTCGTTACGATCGAACTGGAGGAAGACGTCGATATTATGGAGTTTTCCAAAAACCTCGGGTGGATCAAAGTTGTGCCGACGCTTGCCGGGCTGGAAACGTCGGTGACGTACCCGGTTGCCACGTCCCACCGGCCGCTTCCGGAAGAAACGCGTGAGAAGCTCGGTGTGACAAAGCAGATGATCCGCATTTCCGTCGGCATTGAAGACGAGCGTGACATTATCGATACTTTCAGCGAAGCGCTGGTGAGAACAAAAGCTCCTTCCTTATAGGAAAGAAATCTGTTTTAAAGCTTGGCCTCAAGGTGTCATGACGGCATACCGTCATGGCACTTTTTTCGAAAGCACTGTTAATAATTGATTGTTGTTTCAAGGGAAGGGCGGCTGCATCCGCCTGCCGATGGACGCTTTCCGGAGGGGACGGACTCAGCTAATTTCTTTCTCCCGGTGGTCGTAAGAAATGGATCTTCGTCTCGTCCTTGATCCTCCCGGAGTCGCCATCTACGGCTTCTGAAGCCGGCTTTCAGTGAATAGAAGACCGGTCAAAAGCTCTTTTGACAGCATTCTCATAAAGGTCTTCTTACCAAAACGTCCCTTTTAAAAATACGATCTATTCTTGAAAAAAAGAGTAAAGATCAGCACAAACTGTTTTTATGAACGATATTTGTAATTCTGTAAAGCTCTGATAAAGTTCCATGTTGATCTCACTAAGGGCTGTATCACATTCAGAACGTTAACAACTACCGCAGCAGGCTGAAAGGAAGGATATCATTATAAAAGGGAATTTAATTCCAAGTGTCGAAACCTATTATATACTGAGGTTATCTAAATTCACGAACGAATCAAATTTCTATTTCAAATAACAGCGAGAAGATTTTAATTAAGAAAAATTAGATTAAGCGGTGGGGATGTGGCATCGAAGCGTAATATCGTATTATTATGTTCGCTTCTAATTGCTTTATTATTGCCTGGCTGCGGTAATAGAATTGATGTAGAACAGGCTGACAGAATCGCTGAAAATTATGTCCAGGAAAACGAGTCTGATAGTGATGAATGGTATATCAGTCAATCAGAAAGTAATGGGCAAAATTGGGTTATTCATATTAAACTTTTTGGGAACGACTGTGAGATTAAAGTTGTTTACATTAGCAAAAAATCTGGTTCTATATCGGATGTTCGTGGTGGTAACGAATGTTAAATTAATGGAGAGCGGTATTTTAATAAACTATTAGTATTAAAAGAACTTCCAATTGTGTGGAAGTCCTTTTATAAAAATAAATAACAACAATGTACTTGATTCTTACGCACGTTTGGTGAAAATAAACTATATCTGACAAAAAAGATAATTTCACCCTTAAAACTTCTTTTGTTTAAGCCTGGACCACCAGCTTTTAAAGTGAAGTTACCTTTTGTAATCTTAAGTCGGAAAGTCAAGTTCCCTTTATTTGCGTAAGAGCCATGTACTTTAACAGAGATCCTCATGCAGGGTGGCTGCACCATGAGGCATGAAAATGGTCTTCTATAGGTATGGACCTTCTCCTTAATACCGATGGAATCAATGATTTTCAGGAACGGGGTTTCTCTATGAGAAGGCAGCTCCTGCTCTATCTTTTTACAGTAAGCTGTATTAGACATGGGGCGACTCCGGGGCGATCAAGGACGAGCCGAAGATCCCTTCCGCCCGACCGAAGGGAGGACGGAATTAGCTGAGGCCGGCCCGCCCGGAAAGCGTCCCCGTGGAAACGAAAGCGCCCGTTCATCGATTATCTACTTTATTTTCAAGGTAGCCAAAGAGAAACTCGGACGAATATGTAAATAAGCGTCGGGAAGAAGCACTTCTTTTCTTTCCGGGGCGCAGTTGATATAATGAAAAGCGGTAAAAATCGGAGAAGGGCGGCATCTGTTTATGAAAAATGAATTTGAGTGGATCCGCTCCATTGCACAGGAAGAGTACAGCCATTCCGGGGTCGTTACCGGTATTGGAGACGACGCTGCGGTTATCCGTGAAGAGGAAGGGTTTGACACGGTGCTCGCAGTCGATACGATGGTGGAAGGGATCCATTTTACAAAAGAAACGATGCCGCTCGAAGCGGTCGGCCATAAGGCGCTCGCTGTCAATGTCAGTGATCTGGCTGCGATGGGGGCCGTGCCTTTGTATTACATGGTGTCCATTGCCGTGCCGAAAACGGGCTGGGACCAGGAGGAAACCGGACGCATTTACGACGGTATGAAAAAGCTCGCGGCCCGTTACCCGATGGACCTGATCGGGGGAGATACGGTGTCGAAGAAAGAGACGCTCGTACTCTCTGTTACGGTCGTCGGCCGGGTTGAAAAGAACCGGCAGCTGCTCCGGGGACGTGCGGAAGCCGGAGACGTGCTGTTTTTAACCGGTCCTGTCGGCTTTTCCGCCCGCGGCCTCGACAGGCTGCTCCGGGAAGGAAGAGCCGCCTGGGACGAAAAGGACGCCTATATTCAGGCGCATCAGTATCCGGAGCCGCACGTGCGGTACGGGAGAGTGTTTGCAGAGTCAGGAGCCCGGATTGCGGCCAATGACGTCAGTGACGGCATCGGCCATGAAGGCAGGGAGATTGCCGAAGCAAGCGGCACAGATGTGACAATTGACTGGGAGGCACTTCCTTTTGTGGAGCGGTTCAAGGAATTCGAAGAACGGGAAGAGTGGCTGCTGCACGGCGGAGAAGATTTCTGCCTGATCGGCGCCGCATCCCCGGACGTTTTCGCAGAGCTTCAGCGGGTCCTGAAAAAGGAAAACCTCCCTCTCTATAAAATCGGTACGGTGGACGCCGGAAGCGGAAACGTCTGGCTTCGCCGTGCGGATGGAGAAAGAAAGCTTCTGCAGAGCGGAGGATATACCCACTTTTAAGGAAAGGGAGGGAAAGTGATGAAACTTACGTGGAAAACAAAAGCGGAAAAGGAAACAAGGTCCCTCGCCGCGCGTCTCGGCTCCCTCCTGCATCCGGGGGACATCGTGACGCTTTCAGGGGACCTCGGGGCCGGCAAGACGACGTTCACAAAAGCGCTCGCCGCCGCTCTCGGAGTTACTCGGACGGTGAACAGTCCGACGTTTACAATCATAAAGGAATACGAAGGGCGATGCCCGTTTTATCATATGGATGCGTACCGGCTGGACGACAGTATGGAAGAGCTCGGCCTGGAAGAATATACGGACGGGGAGGGGGTTCTCGTCATCGAATGGCCGGAAATGATCGAGGACCAGCTTCCGGAAGACAGGCTTTCGCTTCATTTAGCCTACACGGGGGAAACGACCCGGGAAATATACGCCGAAGCAGCCGGCCGAAGGTATGAAGCGCTGCTGGAGGAGTGGAAAAAAGCATGAAAATTTTAGCGATGGATACATCAACGTACGTTCTCGGCACGGCGCTTGCCGAAGACAGGCAGACGGTCGCAGAATTTACGACGCATATTAAAAAGAATCATTCGGTCCGCCTTATGCCCGCCGTCCGTTCAATGATGCAGGAAACAGGCTGGAAACCGGCGGATCTCGATGCCGTCGCCGTTGCGGAAGGCCCGGGCTCCTACACCGGCGTGCGTATCGGAGTGACGACGGCCAAAAGCATGGCGTGGGCGCTGAATATTCCCGTTATCGGCCTTTCGTCGCTTGAGGTGCTCGCTCAGAACGGCAAATACAGCAGCGGGCTGATCAGCCCCTTTTTCGACGCGCGCCGCGGCCAGGTGTTTACCGGTCTCTACCGCTGGGAGAATGGGAGAGCCGTTTCTATTGCAGAAGACAGGATCATCCAGCACGACGAATGGCTCGATTACGTTAAGTCGTGGAACGAACCAGTGCTTGCGCTGAGCCCGGATTACGACAAGCACGAAGCGCTGCTCCAGGAAAAGCTCGGGAACCTCCTGACAGCACCATCCCCGATCGATCAGCTGCCGCGGCCGGCGTCACTCGCCCTGCTCGCAGCGGACCGGGAAGCGGAACACGTGCATGCGTTTACGCCGAACTACCTTCGCCTCGCCGAAGCGGAAACAAAATGGCGGGCGAAGCAGAAGGAGCAGTCCTATGACAAAGGGTAAAGTGCGGGTCCGCCTCATGGACGTGATCGATATCGACGGCGTGATGGAAGTGGAAATGAAAAGCTTTTCCGTGCCGTGGACGAAAGAAGCGTTTTATCAGGAAATTACGAAAAATCACTTCGCCTATTATTTTATCGCCGAACAGGATCGGAAAATTGTCGGCTACTGCGGTCTCTGGGTTATCGTCGGCGACGGGCATATTACGAATATCGCCGTGGACCCGGACGCGAGAGGCCAGGGCATCGGCAACGACCTGCTTTCGGCTTCGATTGAGATGGCCAAAATGCTCGGAGCGGATAAACTGAGTCTGGAAGTGCGGGTCACAAATGAGACGGCGCAGAATTTATACCGGAAATACGGATTTGAAAACGGGGGCATCCGCAAGCGGTACTATACCGATAATAACGAAGATGCCCTGGTCATGTGGGTGAAATTATGATGAGAAAAAATACAATGATTTTAGCTGTAGAAACGAGCTGTGACGAAACCGCCGCGGCGGTCATCCGCAATGGGGATACGATTGTCAGCAGCATTATCGCCTCGCAGATGGAGAGTCATAAACGGTTTGGCGGCGTCGTTCCGGAAATTGCGTCGCGGCACCACGTGGAACAGATTACCCTCATTATGGAAGAGGCGATGACGGAAGCGGACGTGACGTTTGCCGACCTCGATGCGATTGCCGTTACCGAAGGGCCGGGACTCGTCGGAGCGCTTCTCGTCGGTGTCAATGCCGCAAAGGCGGTCGCTTTCGCGCACGACCTGCCGCTGATTGGTGTTCATCACATCGCAGGCCATATTTATGCGAACCACCTCGTCGAGCCGCTGACGTTTCCGCTGATGACGCTCGTTGTCTCCGGCGGCCATACGGAGCTTATTTATATGAAGGAACACGGAAGCTATGAACTGATCGGGGAAACCCGGGACGATGCGGTAGGGGAGGCGTACGACAAAGTGGCGCGTACGATCGGGCTTCCGTATCCCGGCGGCCCGCATATCGACAAGCTGGCACAAACCGCGGAAGCCGAAATTGACCTCCCGCGCGCCTGGCTCGAAGAGGGCTCCTACGACTTCAGCTTCAGCGGACTTAAATCGTCTGTGATCAACACGCTTCACAACGCCAGGCAGAAAGAAAAAGAGATAGACCCTGCCGTGATTGCGGCAAGCTTTCAGGAAGCAGTCTGTGATGTACTCGTCACAAAAACGAGACGCGCCGCGAAAGAATACGGCGTAAAGCGCCTGCTCGTTGCCGGAGGCGTCGCAGCCAACAGCGGTCTGCGCACGGCACTGGAAACGGCGGCCGAAGAAGACGGCCTGCAGCTGACGATTCCACCGCTTCCGCTCTGTACGGATAACGCGGCGATGATTGGAAGCGCGGCTCATTTTCTCCTCGAAAAAGAAGCATTTGCAGACGACCGGTTAAACGGTGTACCGGGTCTCATGCTGAAATAAAATTCACAGAGCAGGGCCCCCGCACGGACATAATTCCGCGGGGGTCCTACTCTGTGGATAAATGAGCAAATTGTGTGAATAATTCGACGCAAAAACGGATGTTAATAACAGTTTGTGAACAACTTGTGGATAATGTTAATAAACCGGATACATCCCCGCCGTTTCAGGAAAGAGAGTTGTTAACAGTAAATCTGTGGATAAATCGATATTTTGTGCATAACTTTCAGGAAAAGCGTACCGTAAGCTGTTCATATGTGTATAACTCTGTGGGTAAGTGGATGAATAAAAAATGATGACTTTAAACGATTGACTTTTCTCCCCAACTTCTATCACAAATGAAAAAGCTGTGGAAAAGTCGTCCCTTTCCACAGCTTTCAGTATCAATTTTCCTGCAGCGCTTCCCATTCTTCCATAAGTGATTCCATGCGGGAATGAGCCGTATGCAGTTTTTCATTCAGTTCGAGCGACTTTTCGTGATCCTGGAAATTTTCCGGTTCGCAGAGGTCGGCTTCGATCGCTTCCACCTTTTTTTCCTCATCTTCTATCGCCAGTTCCAATTCTTCAATGCGCCGCAGTTTCTGGCGCTCTTCTTTTTGCTTTTCCTTGTTGCGGCGGAAATCATTTTTCGGAGCAGGGGCTTCCGTTTCCGTATGGACCGCTTTTTCTTCAGCGGCAATCCGGGCCAGTTCCTGCATTTCCGCTTTTTTCTCCGCGTAGTAGTCGTAATCGCCGAGATAGCTCGTCACGGCCTGCGGCGACAGTTCAGCGATGCGCGTCGCCATGCGGTTGACGAAGTAGCGGTCGTGGGAGACGAAGATGATCGTTCCCGGATAGTCGATCAGCGCGTTTTCGAGCACCTCTTTGCTGTCGAGATCGAGGTGGTTCGTCGGCTCATCGAGAATGAGGACGTTTGCTTTCTGCATCATCAGCTTGGCAAGGGCGAGGCGTGCTTTTTCACCGCCGCTTAAATCGTAGACCGTTTTCAGGACGTCATCCCCGCTGAAGAGGAAGTTTCCGAGCACGGTGCGGATATCTTTTTCGTTTGTCTGCGGATACTCGTCCCACAGCTCCTGAAGCACCGTTTTTTTGGAATGAAGCTCGGTCTGCTCCTGATCATAGTAGCCGATCGTGACGTTGCTGCCGTAGCGGATCGTCCCTTTAAACGGCTTCAGGCGGCCGGTAATAACTTTAAGGAGCGTCGACTTGCCGATTCCGTTCGGACCGATCAGCGCCACGCTTTCACCGCGTGTGAGGCCGAGGGAAATATTGTCGATCAGCGGCGTCTCCCCGTCGTAGCTGACGGCGATATCCTCAAGCATCAGCACGTCATTTCCGCTCTGGCGGTTGATCGAAAAGCGGAAGTTCGCCGATTTGTCGTCGTCTTTCGGCTTGTCCATCTTGTCCATGCGCTCCAGCTGCTTGCGCCGGCTTTTGGCGCGGTTACTGGTAGAGGCGCGTGCCAGGTTTTTCTGGATGAATTCTTCGAGTTTTTTCACTTCTTCCTGCTGCTTTTCAAACGACTTCATTTCCTGCTCCATCAAGCGTGCTTTTTCATCAAGATAGTGGGAATAGTTGCCGTTGTAGCGGCGTGTCTGATGAAAGGAAAGCTCGTAGACGCAGCCGACCACCTTGTCGAGAAAGTAGCGGTCGTGCGACACGATCAGCACGGAGCCGTCGTAGCCGGACAGGTAGTTTTCGAGCCACGTCAAGGTGTCGATATCGAGGTGGTTCGTCGGCTCATCGAGAATAAGCAGGTCCGGTTTGGAAAGGAGCTGCTTCCCGAGCGCGAGGCGCGTTTTCTGGCCGCCGCTCAGCGATGAAACAGGGGTGTTGTAGTCAAACTGCAGGAAGTTGAGCCCGGAAAGAATGCTGCGGATTTCCGATTCGTATTGAAACCCGCCGCGCTGCTGGAATTTCTGCTGGAGCTGATCATAGTCGGCGAGTACTTTTTCGTCGCCTCCGGCCATTTTTTCTTCCAGGCGGCCCAGTTCTTTTTCCATCCTGCGCAGTTCGGAAAAGACGGTCAGCATCTCGTCCCAGATGGAGCGGTCGGAATCGAGCCCGCTGTCCTGGGCAAGGTAACCGATCGATACCCCTTTCGGCTTCATGAGATGACCGTCGTCAAAAGGGATTTCGCCGGTGAAAATTTTCAGCAGCGTCGATTTTCCGGCGCCGTTTCTGCCGACAAGCGCAATGCGCTCCCGTTCCTTAATTTCCATTTTGACATTCGCTAAAATTTGTTCAGACCCGAAGTACTTGGACAGCTGGGTGCATTGTAGTAAAATCATGGTTCGTCACCCTTCTCTTTTATGTGAATACCGTGCGTTTCTCCACTCTTAAGTGTACACGAGGGAGAGTGCGGCAGGCAACTTTCAGATAAAGCATTATGCACAAAGTCAAGGAATAGTGTACAATAAAGGATGGAAATGGGGTGCCATACAGAATGAGCGATTTAACGCATTTTAATGAAGAAGGACGCGCCAGAATGGTCGACGTCAGCGATAAAGAAGCGACCTCCCGGACCGCGCAGGCGGCCTCAAGCGTGCGCGTCAATAAAGAGATTTACGAAAAAATCCGTGCAGGAGAGATCGGCAAAGGCGACGTGCTCGGCACCGCGCAGATTGCCGGCATCATGGCAGCAAAGCAGACATCGACGATTATTCCGATGTGCCATCCGCTTCCGTTGTCCGGTATTGATATTTCTTTTGACTGGGTTGTGAAGGATCAAACACATACGCTGGAAATCACGGGATCCGTCAAGACGACAGGGAAGACCGGTGTGGAAATGGAAGCGTTAACATGTGTTTCCGCCGTTGCCCTTACCGTCTATGATATGTGCAAAGCCCTTGATAAAGGCATGGTTATCGGACCAACATACTTACTCGAGAAAACCGGAGGGAAAAGCGGCGATTTTGCCCGCCCGCCGGAACATAAATAAATTTTACGTATTGCAGAAGTGCAGACAGGGGGAACCAGTATGGAGATCGATCAGGCAAAAATACCGCAGGCGACCGCAAAACGGCTGCCGCTTTACTATCGTTTTTTGGAAGGACTGCAGGCTTCGGGCAAGCACCGCGTCTCCTCATCGGAGCTGAGTGAAGCAGTCAAAGTGGACTCGGCTACGATCCGCCGCGACTTTTCCTATTTTGGAGCGCTCGGCAAGAAAGGCTACGGGTACAACGTCAATTACCTGCTGTCCTTCTTCCGGAAGACACTCGACCAGGATGAGCTCACAAAAGTCATTCTCGTCGGCGTCGGTAATCTCGGGACCGCTTTTTTGAAATACAACTTCAGCAAAAGCAACAACACGCGTATTGAAATGGCGTTTGACATTAATGAATCGATCGTCGGCGAAGTGATCGGCGACGTCCCGGTGCATCATTTTAAAAACGTCAAAGAACATATCGAAGGCAAAGTGGAAGTCGCGATTCTGACCGTACCCGCCGCTCACGCTCAGGGCATTGCCGAAGAGCTGGTGGAGTCCGGTATCAAAGGGATCCTCAACTTTACCCCGGCGCGGCTCTCCCTGCCGGATGACGTACGCGTCCATCACATCGATCTGTCCGTGGAACTCCAGTCGCTTATTTATTTCCTGAAACATTATCCGCTGTAAAAAAGCAGTACGAACGAAAATAATACACGTTTAACGAGGCCTTCATGACGGATTTGTCGTGGAGGCTTTATTATATGAAAAGGAGCTCCTTTCTTCCGCTTACCGGCAGAAGCTTTCCGCGGGGCCCGCCCTCCGCTCTTTCCTGGGAAGCTCGGCTTTCCTGAGAAGGATCTTCCGACTTCGCTTAAATCCCGCGGAAGTTACCGCCGTTTGCTTCAGAAAGACACTGCTTTTTTGTAAAAGTACAGTCAATTTGTAAGCCCGAGCAGGAACCTTCATAAAACGGAGGCGGAAAAACGGAGCGGGAAGTGCTATGATAGAAAAAGATGATTCGAGAAACGAAAGATGAAGGTGAAACTATGACAAAGATTCCGCAGAAATGGCTCGTCGTTATTTCCGTTCTGCTCGGTACGTTTACGATAATTTTAAATAACAGCATGCTCAACCCCGCCGTGCCGCATTTGATGAACGTGTTCGATGCCGGAGCGGTCGCCACCGGCTGGGTGATCACGATCTTTATGGTCACGATGGGGATGACAATGCCGCTCACCGGCTACCTGAGCGATAAATACGGCAAAAAGCAGCTGTTTATTACCGGGCTTGCCCTGTTTCTGCTCGGTTCCGTCCTCGGTGCTTTTTCATGGAGCCTGTCCTCGCTGATCGTGTTCCGCGGCGTGCAGGGCATCGGCGGAGGTATGATGATGCCGCTTTCGCTCGCTCTGATTTTCCAGGCGTTCCCCCGTAAAGAAAGAGGCCTCGCGATGGGCATCTGGGGGATTGCCGCCATGATGGCTCCGACAATTGGACCGACTTTAGGCGGCTTTATTATTGAACTGAGCACGTGGCAGTGGCTGTTTCTCTGTAACCTGCCGACGGGGATTCTGGGGCTGGTTTTCTCAGCTGTGTTTCTAAAGCAGACCGAAAAGGTGCCCGATATCCGCTTTGACCGCTGGGGCTTCGTGACGGTTACGCTCGGGGTCGGCTCGATGCTGTTTGCCCTCGGACGCATGTCGGAACTGGCCCAGCTGTATAACCCTGTGAACTTATTGCTTATCGTCTTTGGACTCGCGGCACTCGTCGTGTTCGTGAAAATTGAACTGCGGGTCGAGCAGCCGCTCTTAGATCTTTCCGTTTTCCGAGCCAAAGCGTATACGTTCAGCGTCTGGGTGTCGATGATCAGTTCGATGAGTCTTTTCGGCGGTATTTTCCTTTTACCGCTTTTGATTCAGAACGTGTACGGACTCGACGCAATCATGACAGGAATCGCCTTTCTGCCGGCCGCATTATTTGCAGGAATTTTCATGACGATCGGCGGGAAGCTCCTCGACAAGAGGGGACCGGCTCTGACGGTAACGAGCGGCCTTACGATTATGGCGCTCGGAACAGCTGCGCTTGGATTTATGACGCTCGAGACGTCGATCTGGCTGATCATCGGCTTAAATGCGATCCGCGGCATCGGTATGGGGCTGAGCCAGATGCCGGCAACGACCGCCGGTATGAATGCAATTCCGGAAAAATTCGTCTCGCGGGGCTCGGCGATGAACAACGTCTTCCGGCAGATGAGCTCCGCGCTCGGCATCGTCTTCGTATCGATCTACTTTGAAGTGCGCCGCGGCCAGATATTTGCGACGAACGGCAGCTCGATCGAAGAAGCAAGCTTAACCGCAATCAATGAAGGGTTCCTGATTATCGCATTCCTCTGCTTTATTTCGATCCCGGCGGGCATTCTGCTCGGACGCGAGCACAAAAAGCAGGAAGCGCTCCTCGAGAAGGAAGCAGCCGAAGACGAACCGCAGGCAAGCTCGCAGTAGGCGGGAGAGCTGTCTATTTCCCCAGGGAAGTGGCAGGAATAATGGCGTGAAAAGCAGAATTCTTGGGAAGTGGTGGAATTCCGCCGGGGAAAAGTAGAATTGCGGGGAGAAATGGTGGAATTGTGCTGAGAAGCGGCGGGAATAAGTACTCGAACGGGAGAATTACGAAGCTGAGCTCTCTGCCCGCTGATTCCCTTGGACAAAGGAAGACCAGTTCCTTAAACTAAGTAAAACGAAAGGAGGGAGAAACTTATGAATATTACTGTTTTCCAAATGGATATCATTCCTGGAGACCCTGAAGCTAACCGCGAAAATGTAAAGAAGTGGTTCAAGCATAATGTAACAAAAGGGGAGACGGATCTCGTTGTTCTTCCGGAAATGTGGACCACGGCTTATACGCTTCCTGAGCTTCATAAGTACGCGGAAGCGGCGGATAATGAATCGACTGCCATGCTGAAAGAACTCGCTCTTTCCTACGGGGTGCATATTATAGGGGGCTCGATTGCTGTAGCAGAAGGTAAAGATATATTTAACCGGGCGCTCGTTATCAGCAGACAAGGTGAATTTGTTTACCAGTATGACAAACTTCATCTCGTGCCGATGCTCAATGAACCGGCATTCTTATCTCCTGGAAGAGAAAAAGTGAAAGTCTTTGAACTGGACGGAGTAAAAATGGGAATCATCATTTGTTTTGACCTCCGTTTCCCGGAAATTATCAGGGAACTGGCCCTTCAGGGGGCCCAGGTGTTATTTATCCCGGCAGAATGGCCGCAGGCACGCGCAGGCCACTGGGAAGTGCTCCAGCAGGCGCGCGCCATAGAAAATCAGATGTACGTCGTGTCCTGTAACCGTATTGGCAGCTACGATAACGTGGAATTTGCCGGACGATCGATGATAACAGACCCGTGGGGCACCGTTCTTGCAAAAGGAAGCCAGGACCAGGAAGAAGTTCTTCAAAAGGCTCTGGATTTTGAAAATGTAACTAATGTTAGAAAGCAGGTCCCTATTTTTGACAGCAGAGTGCCGCAATTTTATTAAATAAAAGAAGTGGCTGGAATGAATAAGAAATGGAAAGTTTCGGTGGTGGCTGCTTTATGAAAAGCAGACCTTCCGCTCGTCATTACGCATGAACCAGGCTGCATGTTCATCACAGACTGGACATATGAGGATTTGGAGAAAAGAAAAGAATAACAGTAAACTGCCTTCACGACGGTTGTTGTGGAGGCATTTGTTATGTTCACCCGACTCTACTGGTCCGAAACACCGCCTCTGCCCGGGAGAAGTGGGGGAAATATCGGCGCAAAAAGTAGAATTATAGGGAAGTGGTGGAATTGTGCTGACAAATGGCGGAAATATGCCCCCGAATGGCGTCATTACGCCGACGACCAGTGAGAATCCACGCCCAAACGGCAGCATTAACCTGAAAACCACCATCCCCGTGTTTCCCAATACAAAAAACCGGCCGCCTTATCAAAAGGCGGCCGGTTTTTTTACTTGTTTTCATTCGAGTTGTTGTTCTCCTGCGCCTGTTTTCCGGCGGCGCCGAAAAACTTAAATGCGAGCATGTAGTCGAAGGCGGCAAACGCGACGAGAAGGATCGTCAGAACGTCCCAGCCGCTCGTCTGCCCGGCCGACTGAATCGCAAGCATAAAGAAAAGTGTCCCCATAAAGAAAAACAAATAGCCGTTAAAACGCGGGGATCGGCTCATTTAGAACAACCTCCCTATAATCATTTGTGCGGACTGCTCCAGCTCTTCCATCTGCTCCATCAGGTCCTGAATTTCTTCGCCGAAAATAACCTGGACGAGCATGACGAAAGAGTTAATTCCGACGTGGGCGATAATCGGCACGATAATGCGTTTCGTTTTCACATACAGCCACGCAAACACGACGCCCATCGCCAGGTAGACGAGCAGGTGCGAGAAGTCGAGGTGGATGACGGAAAAGGCAAGCCCGCTTCCGAGTGCAGCGATCCAGAAACCGAATTTCTTAAAGAGGGCCCCAAAGATGACCATCCGGAAAACGATCTCCTCCACAACAGGGCCGAGAACTGCGACGACGAAAATGACGAACGGAGCAGCGTTGGCCATATCAACGATCATCTGTGTATTTTCCGATCCGGGCTCAATCCCGAAAATGAGGGATTCCACGGCTGCGGCCGCATACTGGGACGCAAAAGCGAGGAAAATACCAAGCACGGACCAGAGAATCGTTTTTGGCACGTCCGCTCTGCCTTCTGACAGCGCAGGGTTCGGCTTCGCGCGCCAGGCGAGCAGCGTGATTACGATAAACCCGATCGTAAACCCGATCGAGATGGAGACACCGGACAGCTGTTCCATGCCGCCTTCAAAGCCGAAGGCGATCAATGCCGGGACGATGACGATCGGCGACAGCTGCATAAGTATAAATGCGACAATAATCAGCCAGTAAATTTTATTCAATCTTGATTCTCCCCTTTTATCTCATTCTATATCTCTAGAGAGCACGAACATACGCTTACCATTGTAGCATAATTTTTCACTGGAAACGTACACAACGCATCACCGGAGCGGGACGTTTACTGAAAAACAATTCAGGGGATATGAAAAGAGTGCGCGCTTACGAAGCAAAAATTTTCTGAGGAAAAGGGTTGCAAAATGGAAGCGTGTTGATTATTATAATAATTGTGTTAGCACTCATACATCGTGAGTGCTAATAAGCAGACTTTTTAAAAAGCACGCCCGTCGTGCCCAAATATTAAAGGAGGGTGTTTTCCTTGTTAAAGCCATTAGGAGATCGTCTAGTCATTGAAGTAGTAAAGGAAGAAGAAAAAACAGCAAGCGGAATTGTACTCCCTGATTCAGCAAAAGAAAAGCCGCAGGAAGGCAAAATTGTCGCTGTCGGTAACGGCCGCGTGACAGAAAGCGGAGAGCGCGTATCTCCGGAAGTAAAGGCGGACCAGAAAGTTCTATTTTCCAAGTATGCAGGAACAGAAGTAAAATACGACGGAAAAGAACTGCTTATTCTCCGCGAAAGCGACGTACTCGCTGTCATCGAGTAGAGACTTGAGCCGAACCGGGAGGCGGCAGCCGCACCCGGCGAAACAGAAAAAATCCATATGAAAACACGATTATAACTAAACGGAGGTTGATTCAGCATGGCAAAAGATATTAAGCACGGTGAAGACGCACGCCGCTCGCTCGTACGCGGAGTGGACCGTCTAGCAGATACAGTTAAAGTAACGCTCGGACCGAAAGGACGCAACGTCGTTCTTGAGAAGAAATTCGGATCTCCACTCATCACCAACGACGGTGTCACGATCGCGAAGGAAATTGAGCTTGAGGACAATTTCGAAAACATGGGCGCCCAGCTCGTATCAGAAGTTGCTTCCAAGACAAACGACATTGCCGGTGACGGTACAACAACAGCAACCGTTCTTGCTCAGGCGATGATCAAGGAAGGCCTGAAAAACGTTACGTCGGGCGCTAACCCGATGGTGATCCGCCGCGGCATCGAAAAAGCAACCGAAGCAGCACTGGAAGAACTGAAAAACATCTCCGAGCCGATTGAAGGCCGCGAGTCGATTTCCCAGGTAGCTTCTATTTCCGCATCCGACGACACGGTCGGCCAGCTTATCGCAGAAGCAATGGAGCGCGTCGGCAATGACGGTGTTATTACGGTAGAAGAGTCCAAAGGTTTCGGTACAGAGCTTGAAGTCGTGGAAGGTATGCAGTTTGACCGCGGTTACGCTTCTCCTTACATGGTAAGCGACTCCGACAAAATGGAAGCGGTTCTTGAAGATCCGTATATCCTTGTAACAGACAAGAAAATCGGCAACATTCAGGAAGTACTTCCTGTTCTTGAGCAAGTCGTACAGAAGAGCAAGCCGATCCTGATTATTTCTGAAGACGTGGAAGGCGAAGCGCTTGCGACACTTGTTGTCAACAAGCTGCGCGGCACGTTCAACGCCGTAGCTGTTAAAGCACCAGGCTTTGGTGACCGCCGTAAAGCAATGCTTGAAGACATTGCAGCACTTACAGGTGCGGAAGTAATCACGGAAGAGCTCGGTCTTGATCTTAAATCTGCGGACATCACGCAGCTTGGCCGTGCATCCAAAGTGGTTGTATCCAAAGACAACACAACGATCGTGGAAGGCGGCGGCGACTCTGCGAAAATTGCAGACCGCGTCAACCAGCTCCGCTCCCAGATCGAAGAAACAACATCCGACTTCGACCGTGAAAAGCTTCAGGAGCGCCTTGCGAAGCTTGCAGGCGGCGTAGCCGTTGTAAAAGTCGGTGCAGCAACTGAAACAGAAATGAAAGAGAAGAAGCTCCGCATCGAGGACGCTCTTAACTCGACACGCGCAGCAGTGGAAGAAGGTATCGTAGCCGGTGGTGGTACGTCCCTTATCAACGTACTCACGAAGCTTCGTTCCCTCGGCCTTGAAGGCGACGAAGCAACTGGTGCCAGCATCGTCTTCCGTGCTCTTGAAGAGCCGGTACGCCAGATCGCAGAAAACGCGGGTCTTGAAGGCTCCATCATCGTTGAGCGCCTTAAAGGCGAATCCGTCGGCATCGGCTTCAACGCCGCAACTGGCGAGTACGTCGACATGATCAAAGCCGGTATCGTCGACCCAACAAAAGTAACACGCTCTGCGCTGCAGAACGCAGCATCCGTATCCGCTATGTTCCTAACGACAGAAGCAGTCGTCGCGGACTTCCCGGAAGAAGAAGGATCCGGCGGCGGCATGCCTGACATGGGCGGCATGGGCGGTATGGGCGGCATGATGTAATAAAAGCCCATACCCTTTGAGATACAAGAGATATGAGCTTTAACATCCGTTTAAACCACCGAAAAAAACCACGGATTTTAACTTTATAGAGTTTGAGAGAGGTCTTTCATCAAGTTATTGAACTTGGTGGAGGCCTCTTTTTTTATTTCTTTTGTGACATGGAGATAGATTTTATTGTTGTGTTTTCATCATCATGGCCTAAGCGTTTCATTATGTCAGTTAGACTTTCTGGAAATAACGTTTTACGCTTTCCTAGTTCCTAGATCAGCAAAAGGGGAAGCAGCTAAAAATGCCAGAATAACAGTGAAGAAATTGAATCACATTAATCGTTCGATGCAAAAACCTTCTCACGAATTAATAACCGCTCTAGGAGGGGCCTATCGTGCATGAGGAAGATACAAGGTGTGTTAATAAACTTTTATATCGCTGAGAAAGTTTGAGATTGCATAAAGAAATGGATAGAAAAAGGAATAGAAATGGATCAGAAAATTAATTTCTTTACTCTTTACTGGGGGAATCGGTTGCTCCCTAAAAAGTATGGGATCATGAAAGGGAATTTTATAAATAAAGATAAGCATACGTTGAATGCTAAAAGCAAAAATTGGTTTGACGATATAAATTATTAGGAGCGTGAGAATTGTGTATGTATACGAGAAGAAAATAGCACAGAGAGAAATGAAGCAATTGCATTTCATGTATAGGGTGAGTGTTTACCCTATTTCAGAGAAGGGAGAACGCCTTCTTGGATTTAAAAAGGGAAACAGTAGATCACTTAAATTAAAGTGGTACTACACGGACCCTAAAGAGACAGAAGAAGAGCATATCCGCATTGTAGAACAGCGTATTCCTATGGCGTTGGCTCAATGGAGAGTACTGGATATAAAACAGAAGATGGAAGTGAAACATTTATGCTCAATCTAGCAGGGGGTGGATATCAGCGTCCGCAGTATAAGGAAGATTGGGATTATACGCTGGAAAGTATTCATTATCCGGCTGACGATTCTCTCACTGTGGAGGATATCCCTACCCTCTAATTTTATGGAATTAATACTTTAAAGCTGGGGAGGGTGTCCATTGAAAGTCCTTTCTAAGGAAGAAAAGAGAGACATACAAGATTATTTTCAACTGGACGAGCGGATCAAAGAAAAAAAGCAGCATATGAAGCTTGTCCGGCGTAACTCTTATAATCAATCTCTATGTACGAGGATTGAACCCACAGATTTAGCTTTATCACCTGTAGCCTTTCGGGTAGAAAGCCAGGTCACAGATTTAGTAACATCCTTAGACGATATGAAAATCACGTTACAGATGTTGCAGAAGAAACAAAGGTATTTAGAGGACTATATGTCCTCTCTCCCTCTTTGAGAGCGTCAGGACTTTTTACAAAACTATCAGGACCATCAGTTAAGGTTTCGGAAGGATCAAGCCGATGTGAATTTATACAATGAAGTTTTAGAGATAGAGGAAGCCATTAATTTTCAGTTTGGCTTTCCTGAAGAATGCGAAAACAATGTACTGGGTCGAAGTTTTGAGGACTTATTAAGCATGCTGGAGGTGTAACCCGTGCGGGGGGAATAGAAATCAGAAGGTACAGCATTTTCTCCGAATGTGGGGAAAACTGGACAGCAACATGAATTACTTAACCACTGTGGAAGAAGTACAGGTAAAAATCCTTTATAAATCTTTGAGTAAGCTGCTAGAAGAGCAACGGGAAGTACTGGAAAGGAAATACCGCGTATTCTTAAAGCGCCAAGGCAAGCCAAACTGCTACACCGATGCAGAGCTTCATAAGAAATACGGTATCAGCCTGCTGGAGTACCAGGAGTACCGCCGGAGAATCGAAACCGTATTTAAGGCGTATCTGCTGCCGATTGCAGAAGAGTACCAAGAGGAACTTTCCAGAGCGATTGATCTGGTACACCGGAAGTAGTAAACATAGGGAGAGATTTAATTCTTCCTCAAAATAACATAGTTCTTTCACTTTAATAATTTTAAGTGAAATACAGTATTTCTTTAAAAAATATTGTTATTAGTGTATGATAAAGTGACAATATTTGTAGAAAAGAGGGAATGTATTTTATGTGTAATTATAAGAAGCAGTACCGTATGAGTAATGAGATGGGACAAGCAATTGTTGATGGAGTCTTGCAAGGATATAAAGATTATCTCCAGGAGAGACGTGAAAAGAGAAATTCAATGCATATAAGCTCAGCTTATGCATGGACCAAAGGAAATCATATTGATCATAATGTAGTAGAGTCTTCAAAAAACCAGGAAGTAAAATTTGCAAAAGCACGGGCCGGATATAGCTGGGGTTATCTTCAGTTTGGGCATGAACAAACTAGTAGTATGTTTATAATAAAAAACGGAAAATACTTTGATGAAAAAAACTTCACGAAATCTAAGGATATAAGAGGTAGAAGTAGTGAAGAAAAAAAAGAAAGTTATATAAAACGATTAGCAAATATTAATGACTCAGTAGATTTTCCTGAACAAGTGGACATAACAAAACAAGGAGATTCATTTGAGGTAGTCAGTTTTATGGACCCGGAAATGTTGCAAGAGATTGAAGAACCTAGTTATAAAGAATTATTAGATAAATTTAATCGATTTTATGTGGTAACATATGAAATTGATGCAGAGCATGTAATTTCTCAAGTGAGACTTATGATGCCAAATCCTAATGACGGGGTCGCTTACGAGGTAGATGATCTTACACATTTAATCGGAACAAGTACTGTTAGATTTGAAACTCAAGATTTTGATACAGTAAAAGAAGAAGCGAAGGAAAGAGATGCTATGCTGGATTATGGCATAATGTTTAACGTAGGAAAGACCGGAGAGGACGAAAACAATTAATCGTTCTCCAATCTAAGGAGGTAGCGATATGTTTGTTGGTAAAACTCTAACCAACTTACGCATTTTAAGGGGATATAATAGAAAACAGTTAGCGCAAGTATTAGGGGTAACGGAACAAGCGGTGTGGCAGTATGAAAATGGGTATGCTGCCCCTAAACTTGGTACTATAAATGATTTGAAAAGGTTATTTAGTGTTAAAAGTAGGTTTTTTTATCAAGAAGATCTGTTAAGTAAGCAGAGTAAAAATTATGTGAATCATAATCATATTGCGTATAGAGCTGATGAAAGAAATAGTGTTCAAAAAACACAGATGGAAAAGGTTCATTTAGAATATTCTATTGCCTTTTTGAACCTTCTCTCCAACCACTTTCAGTTACCAGAAAACAATATGAGAAAATTAAGAGATGAAGTTTTGTATCTTATGAGAACATCCTCCAATGAACTAGAGGAGATCAAATTATATGCCCATTATGCGAGAGATTTTTTAGGGATTAGTTCCATAAATAATAAAAATATTCTTTATCACTTAGAGAAAAATGGAGTATTTGTTTTTGAAAAAGCTGTAGGAGAAAAAGTTGATGCATACAGTGTATGGTCTGAAGATGACATGCCATACATTATGCTTGGGAACTCTAAAGGTGTAGCAGCCAGAAGAAATTTTGATTTAGCTCATGAATTAGGGCATTTATTAATGCATTATAAAGAAGAGTTCGCATTACAAGATAAAAGTAACCACAATATATTTGAACAACAAGCTGATATATTTGCTGGGGAGTTCTTATTACCTGAAAGAGAAATAAGAAAAGATTTGGAAGCATTAAATAGAATTTCTAATCCTGATTCATATCTAGATTTGAAGAAAAAATGGGAAGTTTCAATTCAAGCTCTAGGTTACCGTGCGAGAGATTTAGGGATTATGTCTGAACAACAGTTTAGGTATTTTTACGCTCAAATTAACAAAATGGGATACAGAAAACTTGAACCTCTGGATAAAGAAATACCACTACAAAGGCCCGGGAAAATAAAAAGTATTTTGCAGTTTTTGTTTGAGAATAAAGTTATAAAATTAGAAAATATTTTATCTTCCCTGGAGTTGGAGGAAGAATTTCTTTCAGTGCTCACAGGTATTGATAAAGATTTTTTCAAGAAATATAAAGAACATACTAGTCGAACTTATTCTATTGCTGACTTTAAGCAAGAAAATATTAATTTTGGTAATTAAACTGCTGATTGTGAGAAAAGGAGGCAGAGACACTATTTCACTTGGTTAGTGGAATAGTGTCTTTTTTTCATCCAAAGGAAGAAACAATAAATCTAATAAATAAGTTGTAACTGCTACTCTAAAGTGGCTCTTACGAACTTTTGGGGAGACTGTTCATCGATACTATCGGGAAATAGAAATAAAAAGGAGTGTTTTCCATGGATACGCTGCCTGCTTTCTATGAACCAATCGATGTTATGCATATTGCTGCCTGGCAGGAAAGTCCAGAAGGGATAGAAGTCATTGCCCTTTCCTCGCGGAAATCAGCCGTTTGTCCACAATGTCATTGCAGAAGCCACAACAAACACAGTCGTTATGTGCGTATGTTACGAGACCTGCCGGTCTCTGGAAAACCAGTGATCCTCGTGCTCCAAGCGAATAAATGGTTTTGTCTGCACCGTTTTTGCCCGATGCGTGTATTTACAGAACGCTTCGAAGGCATTTCTTCCTCGCAACGCAACACGGATCGGCTCCAGCTTTTGCTACAAGAACTGGCCTTTTCTATGAGTGCGAAAGCGGCAGAACGATGCAGTAAAGCCATCGGTGTGCCTACAAGCCACGATACCTTTCTCTATTTGATTCGCGCTACCCCGGAAGTTCCGATCGAAGATTGTCCCTTTCGTTTCTATCGATGATTTTGCGCTGCGAAAAAGATTTCGTTACGGTACCCTGGTGGTAGATTTACGTACACATCATCCGATTGACTTATTTGCTGGGCGCACGGAGGAAGAAACAAAAGCTTGGCTGATCAAGCATCCAACGAATCAGACGGTGAGCAGGGATGGCTCCAGAGCGTATGCCCGTGCCATCCGGGAAACTTCTGCGCAGATTATCCAAGTAACCGACCGCTGGCATATTCTCAAAGGATTATTTGAAGCAGTGAAGGAAGAAATTTATCTTCACTTCCCGACAAAACCAGTGGGACCGCCAATCACTCTCCGAACTCCGCCTCCTTCCTCGAAGAGGAAAAGCGAAAGCGTGCGAGAAGAAAACGAAGCAAAGCGTTGGAAAGTGATCCAGCAGGTGCAAGAACGACAGCAGCGTGGAGAATCCATCATGGGATTAAGCCGAGCTTTTCAACTTTCCCGCGAGACGATTTATCATTGTTTAACGATCCAACATCCACCAAGTCATCAACGAGGTTCTCCTTATGATTCGTATCGACCGCAGATTCATGACCTGATTCAGCAAGGGAAGAAAGCAGACGACATTGAAAAAATATGTAGACAATTCGGTTATACGGGCTCCCGTTCCACCCTCAATACAATGATCGCAAAAGAACGACAGCACTTCTCTCCTCCAAAACCTTTTATTAAACCAAGGAAAGTATTTAAGCAGCTGTGGAGTATGTCTGATCCCACCGAACCGATGGGAGAAATCGAAGAAGCATGGAAAACCCAGTGGCCTCCCATTCAGGATTTATGCACCTTTTTGATCGGATTTCGACAAATGTTTATCGAGACCGATGCCTCTCTATTTAATTCTTACCTTCGGTGCGAAGCATATACCGCTTTTCCTGCCGTACAGCGTTTTATCCGCGGGCTGGAGAAAGATAAACAAGGGATTCATAACGCGGTTCTGCTCCCTTGGAGCAACGGGGTGGCAGAAGGGCATGTCCATCGCCTGAAAGTACAAAAGGCGATGATGTATGGTCGGGGATCGTTTGATTTGTTGCGAAAACGTATCTTATACCGATCTTCTTTCTCCTAATCATTATTGTGAAAAAAGAACGAAAACTGGATAAAAAGAGGTCTGTAATGCTTCCCCAAAAGTTCGTAAGAGCCACTATAGTTTAGCAGTTACAAGAGTTTGCAAAGGAATTTCAAACATTGCTTAAGGGCATATTAACGATTGACATAAGTAAATTAAAAGATTGGAACGAACAGTTGCGTATTCACTATTCAAAAAATAGGGACAAGTTAAGTCTCATGCGGTAAAAACATTAAAATTATGACTTTCGCTAATTACTTAGGGTTTTGAAGGTATTAGTTCCGTTGTTCGGCTAATTAATAACTAGTATAATAGAATTATTATGATATGGATAAATGTAGAAGTATTTACAAGTAATATCTAAGTTAAAGGGGAGGGAAAGTGTGTGGAAATTGACTTAAGAAGTGATTATCTAAAATCATGGTTGTCTCCTGCAAGAAAAGAGAATAAAGATTTAAAATATAGACATTTGAAACTCTCTGAAATGAAAAGCTCTAGGGAGGATATAATCCCTTATTTACAACAGGTTATAAATGAAGCCCACGAAGATTATAAGAGATGTAAAAGAGCGGTATTATCAGATTCTCTTGACCCAGGCGTAAACATAGACTTTGATGAACTAGGGGATCTAGATCCTGCATACGGCTATCCTAATTTTCTTGATATGAATACTTTAAAGGGATATTTTGGGGAGATTTTTTCAGGGATTATAGCAGAGAATTTTTCACCTTTTAATATTAATAATTGGAAAGTTCCAGTTTTTAGTTTTCGACATCATGAAACTGCATTTGATCAGCTAGAAACTTATAAAAGAACTGGTAATAAAAAGAAAGCTACAATTGGAAGACCAGGTGATGACTGTTTAGCATTTGTATTAAATGAAGAGAGCAATAAAATAGAGAAAATGTTATTTATCGAGGCAAAGTGTACCGATGATCATAAAAGTGATCTAATTAACAAAGCTCATAGCCAAATAAGTGATAAGAACCCGGTCCCTGTCGAGTTAATAAGATTATTAGAAATATTAAGGGATTATGATTCTGATTATGCAAAAAAGTGGAGTATTGCCTTATCCAATTTATATCTTAAAAAAAATGAAGAAGGGCAAGTTAGGTTTGATTTAGTTAGTTACGTTTGTGGAAGGTCTCCTATAAGGAAACAAAGTTGGATGGACTCTCATAAACCACACGAATTATATAAAGGTAAAAGGGATCTTGAATCTGTCGAAATCCACGTATCGAATGTTGATCAGCTTGTCAAAAAAGTGTATCAAAAAGAGGAAGATTAATTATGAGTGAAAATGAGTTTGAAAAAGAGTTAGAAGAAATAATTATTGAGTATAAAAGCGATTTTAGTTCTAAAAAACTTCCTCATCAAATCGCAAAATTATATAGTCACTTTACTAAAGTAAATTTAAATCAATATGGACTTAGAAGTTGGGGGAAAGCAGACTTTCAAAATAGCTTGGAAGAGGCTTTCCGCCTAATCCACATTGGCTTTAATTTAAAGGATATAGCTGGAGGAGATTGGGAGCTGTTTTTTCTAAAGGCTGGTGAAATACTAGAATGGCTCTCTCATCCGAAAGTTAATACTTATGATTATCCACTACATTTTTTATCAGCTGCTGCTTACCAAATAGCTGGATATCCAGCCCTTGCAAATGGATTATTAAATGAAAGAAAGGTCACTTCAAAAGAGTCAGAGATATTAAGAATGTTTCTTAAAAATGATTTTAAAAATTTAGTACCAAAGTTAGAGAGTTATTGGACAAATAATGAATTTAAGAATAAAAAAAATGAAAGGGAAACTTTTGAAGATGATATTAATGATTATATTGTGAGGGAAGTAATAAGTGTAATAGGAGTACTAGTTACATATTTTAAATGGGGAGACACCGATAGAATTGAAAAAGCTATTAAAAAATTCGAAAGCTTATCTAAGTTAATGCTTTACGATACAAATTCTTTCAATTGGATTTTTTCTAAATTATGCTCAGAACTAACTAAAGGTTATATAAAAAACTCTATTAGAAAAAATTTAAACGATTTAAGAGAATTTAATAATGAATCTTTAGATAATGCTTTAGAGGGTTACATTAAAAAGAATTTCTTAGAAAACAAGTCGTTATTATGGCCTTCCCAAATAAAAGGCCTAAATAAATTAATAAATAGTGACTCTTTTGTAATTTGCACGCCTACCGGTTCAGGTAAGACGACTGTAGCAGAGTTATCAATTATAAAAAATCTATTTAAAGAGATTGATTATGACTCTGCCAATAGTGATTTCTTCTCTAATACCACCAGAATACGCGCGTTGTTTTCCAAACAACAGCCTGTAATTTTATATTTAGTCCCATCAAGAGCTTTAGCTGCAGAGACTGAAGCTAAGCTTAGCAGAGTTTTACAAAATATTATGAATGATGAAATCGTAGTAACAGGGTTATATGGGGGAATAGATTGGGGACCAACTGATGCGTGGATTAATCAAAATTTAAAAACAGTATTAATTTGCACTTATGAAAAGGGTGAGGCATTACTCAGGTTTTTAGGTCCATTATTTATGAGTCGTTTATCTTTAGTAGTCATAGATGAAGCACATTCGGTACAATTTGACCAAAATACGGATTCTCTAATTTCAGGGGATAATAGATCCTTAAGGTTAGAGTCATTAGGTAGTCGGTTGGTTAATAGGCTGCATAGTAACAACAATAAAGTTATTGCACTTTCCGCTGTTATTGGTGATAAATCTAAAGAACTTTCAAACTGGATAACAAATAATAAAGCAGAAGCAGTAGAGACTCCCTATAGAAGTACAAGACAACTGATCGGTAGGTTAGAATTTTATAAATCAGGAGATTTTAGTATTAAGTACGATTTATTAAATGGAGATATTCTAAGATTTGAAGAGAAGAATGAAACTGAGGATTCTCCATTTATACCGCACCCATTTCCGAGTAGCCCTAAAAAATTTGTAGATCTACCTAAAAGCTATATTGGCGCAAATAAAGGGTTCCCTAAATATTCAAGACCATATTTATTTTGGGCTGCAATTCAGTTAGCTAAAACTAAGCAATATGAAAAACAGAGCACCGTACTCGTATCTGTTATGCAACATGTAAATGGGTATGCAGATGACTTTAATCATGTGTTAACTAAAGTATACAGCGATGAAGATATACCTAATTTTTTTGAGGAACCTACACATGGTAATAACAAAATTCTCTGGGAAAGGTGCCTAGAATCCTGTTTAGATTATTATGGTGAAAATTCTAACGAATACAAATTATTAAAAAGAGGGATAGTAGTACATTATGGAAAAATGCCAGGTCTTTTATCTCGTTTATTAATAGAAGTTATTAATAAAAAAATCGTACATATAGTTTTAGCGTCCTCAACGTTATCAGAGGGAGTCAATTTACCATTTGATATAGTGTTAATCCCGGTGTTATCCAGAAGGGGAGACCCTATTTCCGTTAACGAATTTAAAAACTTAGTTGGAAGGGCTGGAAGGCCTGGAAACGGTACAGAAGGAAGAAGTTTGATTTTACTAGAGTCCTCTTCCAAGTCTATTGATTATAGCTCAAATAACGCTCGGTCACACTATGGGGATATCATACGAAACTATTTAAATGTTAATGAGAAATTTTTTGAGGAAGAAATCATTAATCCAAGTCCTATAGCTAATTTAATTTCTTTTATACGAAGGGAATGGGCTGTTCTTACGGGGTCTAATTCGGAAGAAGAATTTTATCAATGGCTGGAGGAGTGTGTACCGAGTGAAAATGAAGATATATTTGAGGATAAATTTGAACTTAATGTAGAAAAAGGTTTAGATACCTTAGATGGTATTATATTGTCTTCAATAGTAGAAATTGAGAGCATTGAAAAATCAAATTTGTCTAAAAGTAATTATGAAGTGATGCTTAAGAATATCTGGAAAAAAACATTTGCCTTTTTTACAAGTGAACAAGAGGAGAAATTGGAATCAGTATTTTTAAAGAGAGGTAACTCATTGGTTAATGATATCTATCCAGATCAAGAACATAGAAGGAAAATATACAAAACAAGTCTCCAACCTAGATACGCTTCACAACTTTTTCGTTTACATCAGCAAATTATTGACCGTTTGAAAGAAGGTGAAGAGTACAAGAACTGGACGACAGTTCAGAAGGTAAACTTTATAATTTCCTGCGTGAGAGAAATAATAAAGTTAGAAAAGTTTGCTATTAAGGAAGGAGTAGGAAAAGGTGCTTCTTTTGTACCCTGGGAAGATATTCTACATTGGTGGCTAACTAATGATAGCAAGAGTAAGCCAAAGACAAAACAAATTCCTGAATGGATCAAATTTGTTTACGACAATTTTAATTATAAATTTAATTGGGGTATTGGAACTGTATTATCTCTAGTATGGGATGAAGTGAATAATGGTGAATTAAATTTTCTTTCACTAGATGATTGGGAAAATACAGAGTTACCTTGGATTGTATTTTGGATAAAAGAATTAATAACATGGGGAACTTATGACCCTGTAATAGCCTACCTTCTATCAAGTGGTTACGCGTCTACTAGAGAAGAAGCTAAAGAGTACTCCGAAAAATATTACCTTTATTGTGATTTCGAAGATGATATTTATAATGTAAAACTGATTAGGAAATGGATCAAAGATGAATTTCCTGAACAGACAAATGATGAGGTTGCTGAAGATGCTTTAAGTATTAATGCTAATTCTGTTAGACAGCTCAAAAATAAAACACTAGATTGGAATGTTTTCCCTGTCATTCAAGACTCAAAAGTATTGTGGGTGGACTATTCTGGTTACTTACTAGCGGAGTCCAATACAGAAAATATGAATGTTAGCTCAATAACTTATAATAGAGACTATATCTTTAATGCAGACATATCAAAAGTATCCTCCAGAAAGTACTTTAAAAATTAGAGATTTAGTCATGGATATTCTCTTTTAATGACACAAGTTTATGACATACTATTTGGCGCTGGCCTGATGTAATAATTGGTCAGCAAAGGTTATCAATGAACTTGCTAATATTATGGGTAATATTAATGCTTCTCATTAGTAACGTTAGAGTGGGCTGGCATAATTCTTTGCACTACCCAGTGATGAAACGTGCGATAAGTAATAACAGTTGAAAAAGTCAACATTTCATCCTTAAAGGATTACTCTTCAATTTCTCGTGTTTCTTATCATAAGAACCACTAAAGTAGAGAAAAAAGAAGAAATAAATACCAAACTTGAGGTGTTTTCATGCTAAATAACAACATAAGATATCAACAATCAATTGCAGCAGAGTTTAACTCAATTAAAGACAGAGTGAGATTTTTTATAGAAGATAGTCATTGGGGTGAAGACGGTAGATATAAAGAACTTATTTTAATGAATTATTTAAAGAAAGTTTTGCCTGATAATGTATCAGTTGGTACTGGCTTTGTTAAAAATTCTAGAAATATCTTAACACATCAAATTGATATTATCATATACAAGAAGAATGATCCCAAGCTTTTTTCAGCTGATGATTTTGTAATATTAATGCCTGAGAGCGTATTAGGGATAATTGAGGTAAAATCAAAATTAACCCCTGGAGTATTGACTAACAGCAAAACTTTTAACAATAGGGATAAATTATCTACAATTGAGAAATGTCATAAGAATGGTGAAGTTATCGGTAATAAGAATATTTTCAATGGAATTTTCTCTTATGAGAAAAGGATGAGTTTTAATGGAAAGATACGCTCAAATAAATTTGTTGAACAACTAAAAGAAAACTACAGTTTTATTAATAATATTTGTTTTGATGATAATACATTTATGCGCTATTGGAATGAAGGAAATCCACAGGATGAACATGATAAAAGAAAGTGTTATAGCTTTTATAACCTGTCGTTCCAGAATATCTTTAACTATGAAGGGCCAGGTCTAGCTTATGGATATTTTGTTTCAAATTTATTAGAATCAATCTACAGTCAGGTTGCTCCACATGTATTAAATGATCAATATTTCGAATTTCTATACCCATTAGAAAATACAAAAGAATCATATAGGTTGGATGATTGTGAAATAAAAATAGACTAGTGGACATGGTAAATAAACGACTTATATTTATTTGTAATTGCTTTTTTGGATAGGCAGGACCCCCTTTAGGTTATCATTATTGAGGTTTAGGACTACTAAAAACTTACTTAAAAATAATGAAGGGAATCGATATAATAACTTTGTTTCATTTCGGGCAAAAGTATGGCAGAATTTCTTTATTATACCCCGATTCGATTGGTTCGTATTATTTTATATCCTAAAGAAGGTTGGTTTGTTGGTGTTTGGATCATATTAATTTAGATCCATCATACATACTCCAACAGGCTTTAAACTGTTGATCATAAAGGATAGGGGACAGAAGTGGACCAAGGGTATTAATAAAAGTTAATATAATAGCATTCGTTACAAGATTTTCGAAAATGTTCATATCAGGACATTCACTTTGACAGAGTAAGGATCGTTTGAGGTCCACGATTTAATGTAAGCACGGTCGCACTTCTGACTGGATATGGTCGGATTCATATCTTATTTGACCTTATAATAGTTTTATGGAAAGATACTGATTATCTATGATGGACATGAAATGTATCAAGTAGTACACAAAAAAATAGGCACCAATAATTTGAAATATTGTATATGATAACTATGTCATATGAAATGGACTGGGCAACGCCTTTCTTTGGTGTCACCATTTTAGAAAAAAGTTTAAAAGTTTTTTTAGAGAAGGAATAACAGTGAAATAAAAAAGTGTACTAGGAGCAAAATTAAGTTGTTGCCGAATTGTTGACGAAACTCGCCAGCAACGATCAAATTTAATCCTAATTAAACCTTAATTGATCAAATTAGAAACTTAAGAATTGTCATATCATAGTGTTTTATATAGAATAAAATACAATATCATATCGATTCCACCTTCGGGGAAGGGTGATTAATTCATCTTATGGCTCATTTTTTTTAATCTATCAACCCATCCAAGTGAAGTGACTTAAAATTGACATACTTTTTGACATACTTTTACTCACTTTTGATTATAACCTTATATATTCAATAAAGTAGATTAGCATAACTTCGCTTATAACCAGAATTGGTTTGAACACTATTATTCATTATTTATCATAAGGAATTCATGGGCGGCATGATGTAATAAAAGTTCTTAGCCCTTGATTTAAAAGAGATATGAGCTTCATCATCTGCTTGAACTACCGAAAAGACGACAAATTATAACTTTATAGGTTTTGAGAGAAGTCTTCCATCAAGTTGCTGAACTTAGTGGAGGCCTCTTTTTTCATTTCTTTTGTAGTGTATAAATAGTTTTTTGATTGTATAATATCTTCACGTAACTCAGAAACTAAAAGGGAGAGCTAACTAAATAACTACTGAGTCACCTGCTATTATACTCAATCCCTTAAAAAGCCGACCTATAAATAATTGCACTCCACAAAAAAATATACTAAACTGAGAGGAATGAATATTCATTCCGCGATAGGAAGGAGCTTGCCGATGCCGGTATCTACCAGTAAACGGGATCATATTATCCACAGTGCACTGACGTTATTTGCCGAACGGGGATTCGATGCGACAACGATTCCGATGATCGCCAAAGATGCAAACGTGGGCGCCGGGACGATCTACCGCTATTTTGAAAACAAAGAAGTGCTCGTCAATACGCTGTTTCAGCACTATGTGGCCTTGTTCACTGATACATTGGAAAAGGATTATCCGCAGGAACGGAGCATCCGCGAACAGTTTCACCATTTATTCCAGGGGATGGTTCGTTTTACCAATGAACAGGAGCATGCCCTTTATTTTATCAAAACTCATAATGCCGCTTATTTTCTGGACGAGACGAGCCGGGAGTCTTTTGAGCGGCTGCTGATGATCCTCCACAATTTCATCGACGAGGGGAAAAAGAAAAAGCAGATTCGGGATCTTCCTTCCAAAGCGCTGATTGCGATCATCTTCGGCGGTTTTCTGGAGCTTTTCCAGCGGATCCGTGCAGGGGAGATTGAAGAGTCCG
Source organism: Alkalicoccus halolimnae (assembly GCF_008014775.2). Lineage (GTDB taxonomy): Bacteria > Bacillota > Bacilli > Bacillales > Salisediminibacteriaceae > Alkalicoccus > Alkalicoccus halolimnae. The sequence goes on from NZ_CP144914.1 coordinate 911,447, forward strand.
GGGAACTGCTGACAGGAGTCGAAGAGAGCTGCTGGGATGCGGTGCGTCATCATTGATGATGGGTGCCGTATTCTTCATCTATAAAAGGAATGAATATTCATTCCGCCATTCTGTATTTTTAAAAAGAGGTGTTTATTAATGAAAACTTTGGAAAAACTTCCACAGCCGAAAGCATATGGGCCGCTCGGGAATCTGCCGGGCATTGATAAAGAAAAACCGATACAGTCGTTTATGAAGCATGCCCGGGAACTGGGGCCGATCTATCAGTTTCAATTTCCGGGACGCATCAGCACCTTCGTCTCCAGTGCCCGGTTTGCGGCGGAAATCTGTGACGAGACGCGCTTTGATAAAAAGGTTGGACCTGCGCTTCAAAAAGTGCGCGCTTTCGGCGGCGACGGGCTGTTTACAAGTGAAACAGACGAACCGAACTGGCAGAAGGCGCACAATATCCTGCTTCCGAGTTTCAGCCAGCAGGCGATGAAAGGCTACCACAATAAAATGGTCGATATTGCTTCCCAGCTGATCCAGAAATGGGCCCGCCTGAATCCGAACGAAGAAGTGCAGGTTCCGGATGATATGACACGGCTCACGCTCGATACGATCGGCTTGTGCGGATTCAACTATCGTTTCAACAGCTTCTACCGGGAAGATTCCCATCCATTTGTAGCAAAGATGGTAAGGGCGCTCGATGAATCGATGAACCAGACGCAGCGGCTCGATATCCAGGATAAGCTGATGGTCCGTTCCCGGAAGCAGTACAACGACGATATTGAGTACATGTTTAATCTTGTCGATCAATTAATCGAAGAACGGAAACAGGCGGGGGATCAGGGAGAAGACGATCTGCTCGGGCATATGCTGAAAGGAAAAGATCCGGAAACCGGGGAAGCCCTCGATGACGAGAACATCCGCTTCCAGATTATTACGTTTCTGATTGCCGGCCATGAAACGACGAGCGGTCTTCTTTCGTTTGCGATATATTTCTTAATGAAAGATCCGGAGAAATTACAGAAAGCCCAAAAAGAAGTGGATGACGTGTTTGGAGACGAAATTCCTTCGTATAAACAGGTGAAACAGCTGAAGTACGTGCGGATGGTCTTAAATGAAGCGCTGCGCTTATGGCCGACGGCACCGGCTTTTTCAGTGTCGGCCAAAGAAGATACAACATTGGACGGGGAGTATGAAGTGTCAGAGGGGGATACGTTCACCCTTCTTTTACCGGAGCTGCACCGCGATGCGTCCGTCTGGGGAGATGATGCCGAAATGTTTAAACCGGAGCGGTTTGAAGATCCGGCAGCTATTCCGCACCATGCGTATAAACCGTTCGGCAACGGACAGCGGGCGTGTATCGGGCAGCAGTTTGCCCTTCATGAAGCGGTGCTTGTTCTCGGCATGGTGCTGCAGCACTTTGAACTGGAAGATCATACAAAGTACGAGCTGGATGTGAAAGAAACGCTCACGTTTAAGCCGGACGGATTAACGATGAAAGTGAAGTCGAGAAAAGAAGCGGGGCTGTTCCAGGCGCCGGCAACCGAAGAAAAGCAGGAAACTTCTGCAGCAGCCCAGACGGCACCGGTCATCGAGTCCCACGGCACGCCGCTGCAAGTCCTCTATGGATCCAACCTGGGAACGGCGGAAGGGACCGCCCGGGAGCTCGCAGAAACCGCAACATATCAGGGGTTTGAAGTGACTGCTGCTCCGTTGGACGATTTTGCCGGAAACATGCCGAAAGAAGGAGCTGTCCTGATTGTATCGGCTTCTTATAACGGGCACCCGCCCGATAACGCGGCTTCTTTTACAGATTGGCTGGCTTCTGCTGAAGAGGAAGAGCTCGACGGGGTGGCCTACGCCGTCTTCGGCTGTGGCGACCGCAACTGGGCAAACACTTATCAGCGCATCCCGGCTCTGATCGATGAAGAACTGGAAGCGAAAGGGGCTTCCAGACTCCTGGAGAGGGGAGAAGGAGACGCGAGTGACGACTTCGACGGCGATTTCGAAAAGTGGCAGGAGCGTTTATGGCCGGGTCTGGCAGATCGTTTTAACCTCGATCTGGAAAAAAGGGAGCCTTCGTCAGGCCGTGTTTCCATGGAATTCGTCAGTGGAGTCAGCTATACGCCGGTTGCCCGGACCTACAATGCCTTCACCGCCGTTGTAAAGGAAAACCGGGAGCTGATAAACGACGCGGAGCGCAGTACCCGTCACATTGACGTGCAGCTGCCTGCAGGTGTTACCTACAAGGAAGGGGATCATCTCGGAGTACTTCCGGAAAATGGAGCAGCCCTTGTAAACCGGGTACTGAACCGGTTTGAAATCGATGGGGAAGAGCATGTCGTTTTAGGAGCGGGCAGCGGACGGGCAAACCACCTGCCGGCCGATCATCCCGTTCCGCTTGCGAAGCTCCTGTCCTCCTATGTGGAGCTGCAGGAACCGGCCACCCGGGCCCAGATTCGTGAGCTCGCTGCCAGCAACCCGTGCCCGCCTCACAAAATGGAGCTCGAACAGCTCACTGAAGATGAGACCTATAAACAAGAGATTCTCGAGAAGCGGAAGACGATGCTCGAGCTGCTGGAAGCGTATCCGTCCTGTGAGATGGCGTTCGAAAGCTTTCTATCGCTGCTGCCGTCGCTGAAAGTCCGTTATTATTCGATTTCCAGCTCTCCGCGCGTGGATGAACACCAAACGAGCATTACGGTGAGCGTCATCCGCGGAGAGGCGTGGAGCGGCATCGGGGAATATAAGGGCGTCGCGTCCAACTATCTTGCTTCCCGAGAGGAGGGAGCGAAAATTGCCTGCTTTATCCGCACGCCCCAATCGGGATTCCAGCTGCCGGAAGACCCGGAAACACCGATGATTCTCGTCGGACCGGGGACAGGGATCGCCCCTTTCCGGGGATTTATCCAGGCCCGCCGCGTCATGCAGCAGGAAGGTAAAACACTGGGCAGTGCTCACCTGTACTTCGGCTGCCGCCATCCGGAAGAGGACTTTTTATACGAAAAAGAACTGAAGGAGGCTCAAACTCAGGGACTCGTTGACCTTCATTGTGCCTTCTCCAGGCAGGACAGCGAAGAAAAAGTATATGTCCAGCATCTGATGAAAGAAAATGCACCGGCGATCCTTTCCCTGCTGGCGAAGGGAGGTCATCTGTACATCTGCGGCGATGGCAGCAGGATGGCTCCGGAAGTGACGGAAACGCTCCTCTCCTGCTATCAGGACCACTACCAGACAGACCGCGAAGAAGCCGCTGCATGGCTGGAAGGACTGGAACAATCCGGCCGTTTTGCAAAGGATGTCTGGTCTGCCTCATAATAAACGGTCGCAGGAGACAGAACAGCAAAACTCGAAAAGAAATAGTTGAATAAGAAAAGTCCGCAGACGATGGGTAACCCCATCAATCTGCGGACTTTTTTTGCAGCAATATTTTAAAACTCTTCGTAAACGGCGGGATCCTGATTATTCATTCTCCCATCCGCCCTGGTTAACTTCAGAATCTCCTTCATTTGCGAATCGGTCAGGGAGAAATCAAAAATAGAGATGTTTTCAACCTGTCTTTTTGGATTTGCCGATTTCGGAATGGAAACAGCTCCGAGCTGATAATGCCAGCGTAAAATTACCTGGGAGATGGTTTTGCTGTGATTTTGTGCAATCTGCTGCAGCGTCTCGTTTTCCAGCACGTCCTTTACCCGGACGAGAGGACTCCAGGACTGCGTAACAATTCCGTTTTCTTCATGCCATTTTCGTTGGCTCTCCTGGTTGAAGAACGGATGCAGTTCCACCTGGTTGAGGCCCGGTTTTACTCCTGTTTCTTTTTCCAGACGCTCGAGATGTTCCGGCAGAAAATTGCAGACCCCGATGGAGCGGATCAGTCCCCGCCTTTTCGCTTCGATCAACGCCTGCCAGGCCTCTACGTACTGATCCTGTTTCGGATTCGGCCAGTGGATTAAATACAGGTCATAATAATCGAGGCGCGCCCTGTACAATGATTCTTCCACGGTTACTAAAGCCTGGTCATACTCCTGGTACCGCCCGGGCAGCTTGGAAGCAATGCGTAATTCCTCTCTCGGGACAGAAACACGTCTGACCGCTTCGCCTACGGTACCTTCGTTTTCATAGTTGTAGGCGGAATCGAGCAGCCGGTAGCCTGCATGATCGACAGCGTGCTGAATCGCTTCTGCACCTGCATTTCCTTTAAGTTTGTACGTGCCCAGTCCCATAACCGGCAGTGTCAGACCGTCATGGAGGGTTATTTCTGGAATGAATCTGCTCATCATTACCTCTCCTTTCTCGAACACTCTGAGGTTACCATAAGTTTGAAGAATTTTCTAATAATTGAGGTATCATTTTAGGTTTTCGAGAAATGATTGGTGAAGAATGATACTTTTTAAATTTAAGGCTCTGTAAAAGCTCCGTGTTGTTATTGGATTGCCTGCGGCTCTTTTTTCTTCGCTTGCCGCGGAGAAAGCCCTCAGCTCTCCCACCCTTGCGTCCGGGAGGATCTTCCCGCTTTCTTTTTCCACAGGCGTCTTGAAAAATCGCCTTGGCACTTGTTTTCACCTTGGTCCCTTCTTGATTCAAACAGCGGGCTTTCTGTATTGGGAAATCAAAACGAAGCGGAAACGTGCCCGTGGAAGAAGGAGATTGGAAGATCCCGCAGGGCGTAAGCCTGAGGAAGCTGGAAATCTCCTTCACGGCAGGCCTGCCGGGTTGAAGCGAAGTTTTCTTATATATCAACAACAGCTTTAACAGAGCTAAATTTAAAGATTAATATAAAAGATTTTATTTCTTCGTCTTCGTCACGAGTAAGGGAGTTTTTGTTGATGCTAAACGATCGAAAGAAGGCGGAGCTACCCTCCAAAAAATATTCTCGATAAATAAATCACTACAGAAACGGTCAAAGCGCTGAACAGCGTGGAAAAGAGGACCACTTGGGAAGCGTATTCCGGGTGGATCTTATACTCCTGCGCAATGACGGCACTGTTGACGGAGGTTGGCATCGCAGAAGCAATGAACATGGCCTGCGCCATCACTCCCTCTACCGGAAGCAGCCAGATAATCAGGAGTGCCACAGCCGGTCCGATGATAAGTCTGGAACCGATGCTCCAGTAAATCGAAGCAAGATATGTAGTGATTTTAAACTGAGCTACCTGCGCGCCGAGGGTAACAAGGGCCATCGCGATCATCGCATCCCCTACATAGTTCGCGGGAACCCAGATAAACTCCGGTATACCTACGTTCCAGTAATTCAGTACCACTCCGAGAAGCATCGCGTACAGCACCGGCATTTTAAAATAGCCGACTGCTGCATTCCAGCGCCCGATATTCGCAGCCTGGAGAGAGAAAATCCCGTAGGAAAACAGGAAGATATTCTGGAAGGTAAGGATAATCACCTGAATGGACATCGCGAACGGATCGCCGCGGAACACAAGGTCATTTACCGGTACGCCGTAGTTGCCGGAATTAAAAAACATCAGACTGTTTGTAAAGGTCGTCTTTTTCTCTTTTTTCAGCCCAAGCGCACGTCCGAGACCTTCTCCAAGAAAATATAGCAGAAGGCAGTAGAGGAAGAAGAACAGCAGCACATACCCGAACAGCGAGGCGGCGATTTCGGTCTCATACAGCTGAACAAAAATAAAGCCGGGAACGAGAAAATAGATATTCAATTTAGCCAGCGTCTGCAAATCCATCTGAAACTTGATCTGCATTACATAGCCTAAAGTCATGATTACAAATATAGGCAGGATAATCGTTTGAAAAATGGCCGCAAAATCTCCCAAGAACGTTCCTCCTTACTGTAAAGCGGCGGTCGACCACCGCTGTACGAACGATATCAAGCCTTGTCGTTCTCCTGTCTTCCAAAATAGTAGAGTCACCAGCCGATTCGTTCCTACGATTTATAACTATATTCAGGCGTATAAGTAAGCGGGCCTTCCAGGGCTGGAATGAGGGAAACCACCGGGAAAAGGTTCCAATCTTGCCGCCCGGCAACGAGAACTGTTTAAGGAAGTTCTGGCCTATCACACCCCGGCTGAGATCGGCTTTCCTGCCCGCTATAACTGAACTTTGAAGCTTGCCCGTGCTTTGCATTGAAAGGGAATGGAGAAAGGCGTCTCGAAGCTGCTTCATTCTCTGGGATTAAGCCATATGCGACCGACGCATGCCCTTCAGGAGGATTCGGAAAAGTAAAAAGCATTTGCGGACGAAACTTTCCGATTGAAAAACTGAGGGAAGGCGTGTGGAAGTGGCTGAATGAGAGTGTCATTCCCAACGTTTTTTCGCTAGTGTACAGAAGGTCATATTACCCGTACGTGGATTTTCCACCGATGTGCAGGAACGCCGCGAAGTTCCCAGCAATAGACATTGCTTACGATTTTAATTAATTAGTTCAACTTATAAAATGTCTACAGACGATAAAAGAATCGCCTGGGGACTTTTATCTGTTTTAAGATTTCTTCAGAGAAAAAGAAAAACTTTTTCTTTCTCCCGTTAAAACGTAAAAAAAGATAGACAGATTCCTTTAATCTTAGGAAACTGATTTTTTAGAAAGGAAAATACAACTTTTTGCAAAGCACCGGCGATTTTTCGTAATGGCTTATTTTCAGTTTATAGTTTCAGCTCTATAAAGCGGTGGTAAAGTCATGGGATAAAGATAACCACGAGGAGCCGGTTTATGAATATATTGATGTTTGTGTTATTTATAGTTTCAGCTGTAGCTTCGTATTATATTGCTGTACAGTTAGCCTCCTATGGAGACGGGGTAAAAGAAAAGACGAGAGCTTCAACAGCGTTCGTTGGCATATTGATCGGGGTAGCTATTTCACTGCCTGAACTGACGGCCAGCGGAACTGCTATCATTATTGACAGTCCAGACTTAGCGATCGGAAATTTGCTAGGCAGCAATCTGTTCAATATCCTGGCATTGGCTTTGCTGGATATTCATTACCGACGCCAGCAGATTATGGAGCATACCAACGTGGAAAGTAAATTGTACAGCTATTTATTGATTCTGATGACGATGGTTGTCATGTTGTCTCTCACGCTGACCCTTCCGGAAGGGATCTATCATATCGGTTATACTTCTGTCGTGCTGGTACTACTATATTTTGGCGGAATAAAATGGATCAACAGCCGTTCTGAAGAAAAAATTAAGAGGAGATCCAGGGAAAACCTGCGTTTTGAAGATCATTCTAAAAACCAGGTGTTACAACGTTTTATCATTTTCGGTTTATTGATCATGGTTGCCGGCTCTATTTTGACCATTTCAGCTGATCAGATTGCTCAAATTACCGGTTTAGGAACTTCGTTTATTGGTTCCATTCTTGTAGGTGCAAGCACGTCTTTACCTGACGCTGTCAGTGTCGCCACTGTATTGAAGTTGGGTAATTATAACATGGCAGTCAGTTCAATGCTTGGAAGCAGCGCCTTTAACATTATGCTGCTTTCTTTCACAGATGGGATTTACTTTGGTAATAATTTATTCGAGCACGCCGGATCTATGCATATAGTCACCGGTGCTGGGACTATAATAGCAGTACTGCTCGTATTATACAGCATAGCAAGGAATAAAAAGCGTTCTGCATTTGTCTATGTGCTGCCCTCTCTGTTAATCGTCGGTGTCTATGTAACTTCCACAGTGCTCATGTTCCTAATAAGATAGAGAATGTTTTCAAAGAAACGTTTGAATGAGATTATAATAGAGCTGTTTTTTGCATAAATAGTTCTAATTAAGTTCCTAGTTGAATTAATTTCATAAGTCGCTATAAGAAAGGGATTTCCGAACATGGTGAATGATTTCCACTTCAGACGGACGCTTTCCGCGGGGCTCGTCTTCAACTAATTCTTCCAGTGCTTTACACTGGAAGAATGGATTTTCAAACTTCGCTTCATCCCGCCGGAGCCGCCGTCTGCCGTTTCAATCATCCGATCTATATACGAATAATCACACTATAAATTGATAAAATGTTCGTCAGAATAACTTTAAAAGTATATTTTGAAATTGATTCAGTTATCAAAAATCTATATAGTTTAAAAACAAACAGTACTTCGAACCTCTGCATCTATAGAAGGATCAGCGGTGGAAGTGCTGTTTTTTTATTAAATACTTCATTCTTTTATTAGAGTCTCCATGCAACAACGACATGGGTGGCATTACCGTTACTGACCCTTTTAAAATTCAGCTGTTTGATCAGGTCACTTTTTGAGAAAAGTATCATTTATATAACACTAAGGGAAAAATGTTTTCGGTTGGCCTTTTCCAAACGGTCCTGGATGTTTCGGCAGAAAGTTACAGACGCCAATGTATCAGATGATCCCCGCCTTTTAGCTTTCATCATCGTTTGCCAGGCCCCTTACTGACCCTGCTTTGGGTTCGGCCAGTGGGGTTAAGTACAGGTCATAATAGACGGGATGCACCGACTCAATGGTTTTTAAGCAGTCTGTAAAGCAAGGTAACAGGTCTGATAGCGCCCTTATAGTTTGGAGGTGATGTGTAATTCGTCTCTCGGTACAGAAGAGGATCTCACTTGTTCGCCTATATTTCCTTCGTTTTCGTAGTAGTAAGGGGAATCGAGCAGTCGGTAGCCTGACTGCTCGACAGCGCGATGAATTGCCTTTGCTCCTGCGTGGTCCTTAAGTTTGTAAGTCCGTACTGAACCTCGTCACCGGGAACGTCATGCCATCTTGCAGAGTTATTTCTGGAATGAACGTCCTCATCTTCCCTTGTCTTTTCTTCAATAGGTGGAGAAAAGCAAAATTGAAATAATTTCCTTATAATTAAGCTCTGTTAAAGAGCTGAGGCTTTCTCCGCGGCAGGCGGAGGAGCCGCAGGCCATCCAATAACAACACGGAGCTTTAACAGAGACCCTCATGCAGGATCGCTGCACCAATAGGCATGAAAATATCCTTCTATAGAAAGGGATTTCTCCTCTATACAGACGGAAAGATGGTCAGAAGGGGGCTTCTTTATTTAGAAGGCCGCTCCTGCTCTGTCTTTTTACCGTAAGCTGAAGAGGACATGGGGCGAATCCGGGGCGATGGAGGACGAGCCGAAGATCCATTCCGCACGACCGCAGGGAGGACGGGATTAGCTGAGGCCGGCCCGCCCGGAAAGCGTCCCCATGGAAACGAAAGCGCACGTTCATTGCTTCAATACTTTATTTTCAAGGTAGCCTATAATTAAAATAATCATTGAGATTTTAAAAAAGTTTTATTTTCTGAAAGGTAAGAAAAGTAAAGCTGCCTCTTTGCATAAGCTTGTTGATCGTGTAAAATATATAAGGTTAAGAGGTAAAAAAATTGATGATACACATATATTTTTGATTTCCAGTATAAAATAAGCAGAAATTTTTAGGGGGAAGAGCTGTCCTCTTCTCCACAACGAAAGGATTGAAAAGGGTATATGAAAGAGAATTTTTGGAACGATCTGCCGCGGCCGTTCTTTGTTTTAGCGCCGATGGAAGACGTCACGAATGTGGTTTTCCGCCACGTGGTCGCGGAAGCAGCAAGACCCGACGTGTTTTTTACGGAGTTTACGAACACGGACAGCTACTGTCATCCGGAAGGCATCTACAGTGTGCGGGGGCGTCTGACGTTTACAGAAGATGAACAGCCGATGGTCGCCCACATTTGGGGAGATAAACCCGAGAACTTCCGGGAAATGAGTATCGGCATGGCCGAACAGGGCTTTAAAGGAATCGATCTTAATATGGGCTGTCCGGTGCAGAACGTGGCGGCAAATGGCAAAGGGAGCGGACTGATCCGCTGCCCGGAAAATGCCGCTGACATTATTCAGGCCGCCAAAGCGGGCGGGCTTCCGGTCAGTGTAAAAACAAGGCTCGGCTATACCGACGTGGGCGAGTGGAAGGACTGGCTGGGACACGTATTCAAACAGGACATTGCCAATCTGTCGATTCATCTGCGGACGAAAAAAGAAATGAGCAATGTCGATGCGCACTGGGAGCTGATTCCGGAAATCAAGGCGCTCCGCGATGAGCTCGCGCCTGAGACGCTGCTGACGATCAACGGGGATATACCTGACCGTGAGACGGGCATGGAGCTCGTCAATAAATACGGCGTGGACGGTGTCATGATCGGACGCGGAATTTTTAAGAATCCATTCGCTTTCGAAGAAGCAACACGGGAACACAGCACGGAGGAATTGTTCGACCTCCTAAGGCTGCACCTGGATCTTCATGATAAGTATTCCACGGAAATCGGGCCGATTTTATTCAAACCGCTCCGCCGCTTCTTTAAGATCTATATCCGCGGCATCCGCGGGGGCGGGGAGCTGAGAAATCAGCTGATGATGACGGAGACGACGGACGAAGTGCGCGCTCTGCTCGACAAGTTCGAAGCTGAAGTGAGCGAGAAGGAAAAGGAAAAACAGCTGAACTCCTAAGGGAGGGGAACCGGGCATGCGTCTTTTCCGTCGCTGCTCCGGGCATCTCCTGTTTAAAATATTTTATAAAACTGCCGATAAGTCTTCCACGTGGAGAGGCTTATCGGCAGTTTTTTAATGAAATAATACAAAAACGTGGCGTGATATATCTTTTTAATTGGATCCGCACACCTTAAGATGATTTTTCTAGTGCTTACAAATATTAGTTGAATATTCTGACTATTATCTTTATACTATGAATGAAATATAAGAAGGGGAGGGTTCTATGAAAAGTCTAATCAAAATCATTACTGTTGTTTTGCTTGTCAGCTTTTTTGTCAGCCTGCTGGCATCTCCTGCTGCTTTTGCCAAAAATGATAATGCCAAAGAGTCACTTGTGGCAGTGGGGGACTCGATTCCGTTTGGCTACAACCTCGGGCAGACGAATCAAAATCCCGCAAAAGCCAGTTATCCTTATTTAATCGGCAAACTAAGTGATTTACGAGTCCGTAATCTAGGTGTGCCGGGATGGCAGTCGGATCAGTTATTGACTGCCGTAGAAACCAGTCAAAAATACAGACAGGCTGTCAACCACTCGGATTATGTCGCTGTGACCATCGGAAGTAATGATTTATTGGAAATTCTGCGGGCTGCAGCGGCAGAAAGCGGCGGAGATCAGATTCTATTCCAACAATTACTGCAGCAAAAGCTGAACGATAGTGATGTTTTCAGCAATATTGAAGAGACAGTCCGGGAAATCCGCTCGCTGACAGACTCGCCAATCGTTTTATACAATGTTTATAACCCTTTCCAATTAAGTGATCCGTTCCATCATGTCGCAGATGCTTTTCTTCCACAGGTCAACGCTGCATTCACAGGACTGGCCTTCTCTTACGACGATGTCTACCTGGGCGATGCCTACGGAGCATTCGGCAGCGATCAAGCCACCTACGTCCTGCCTGGAGACATCCATCCGACCGAAGCTGGACAGGCTAAACTTGCTGAAATCGGCTTGGAAGCATTCGGACTCTATTAAGCAAATAAATTCAAAAAGAAGCAGCGATGTGTGAAAACGCTGCTTCTTTTATTAAAGCTGTGTTTGTGGCTCTTACGTCAATTTGGTGATATTAAGCTATATTTTCCACTATATCTAAATTGAACTAATTATCTCAAACTGCTTATGTCTGTTACTGCGGCTTTTTAAGAGAAAAAGCAGACTATAAATGATAAAGAACAGGAAAGATCCCTTTATATAAAAGGAATGAATAATGATCAAACGGGATCTTCGTTATTAGAAGGCAGATCCTGGTCTGTATTTCTTACCGTAAGCTGTAGTGAAGATGGGGCGACTCCGAGGCGATGAAGGACGAGCCGAAGATCCATTCCGTCCGACGGAAAGGAGGACGGAATTAGCTGAGGCCGGCCCGCCCGGAAAGCGTCCCCATGGAAACGAAAGCGCACGTCTATCGCTTATCTACTTTATTTTCAAGGCAGCCTTTATTAAAGACCTACTGCATCCACGGCATGCGTCGCATCAGCGTTACTAAAGCCTTCAAATTCTAATTGTTCAATCAGGCCGGATCTTGAAAAAGAAGTGTAATCGAGATAATTCTGAGCCGAAAGAACGGCCTGTTCTCTCCAGTCGACATCGATGTTTTCTACGGCGTACGAAGCATCGCTGTTACTAAATCCTTCAAACTCCAGCTGTTGGACCAATCCACTTTTCGAAAAAGCAGTATAGTTTATATAACTTTCCGCTGACAGGACGGCCTGGGCTCTCCAGTCAACATCGATGTTTTCTACCGCGTACGCAGCATCCCCATTATCAAACCCCTCAAACTCTAACTGATCGATTAGTCCACTTTTTGAAAAAGCAGTATAATTTAAATAATCCTCCGCCATTCTTACTGCTTGTTGCTGGGATGTAGTTGCCCCGTCATCTGCTTCTTCGGCTTCTTCACGGGCAGCCTCTTCCTCGGCCTCACGTTCGGCTTCCTCACGGGCAGCTTCTTCTTCGGCCTCGCGTTCGGCTTCCTCGCGGGCAGCCTCTTCTTCAGCTTCACGTTCGGCTTCCTCGCGGGCAGCCTCTTCCTCAGCTTCGCGTTCCGCTTCTTCACGGGCAGCCTCTTCTTCAGCTTCACGTTCGGCTTCCTCGCGGGCAGCCTCTTCCTCAGCTTCGCGTTCCGCTTCTTCACGGGCAGCTTCTTCCTCAGCTTCGCGTTCGGCTTCTTCACGGGCAGCCTCTTCCTCAGCTTCGCGTTCGGCTTCCTCGCGGGCAGCTTCTTCTTCAGCTTCGCGTTCCGCTTCTTCACGGGCAGCTTCTTCCTCAGCTTCGCGTTCGGCTTCCTCGCGGGCAGCCTCTTCCTCGGCCTCACGTTCGGCTTCCTCACGGGCAGCTTCTTCTTCGGCTTCACGTTCGGCTTCCTCACGGGCAGCTTCTTCTTCAGCTTCACGTTCTGCTTCTTCGCGGGCAGCCTCTTCCTCTGCTTCCACCTCTTGATCCGGCGCTTCCTCAACTTCTGTTTCCTTGTCATCCGCAGCAATTTCTTCGGAAGGATCTGCAGTTACGCCCGTTAAAATGACAAATACAACGACAGCAGACCCGAAATACATTGCAACCTTTTTTCTGTTTCTTTCGCTCTCTGGAATCCACCTTAATACAAGACCCGGTTTAATCAAGCCTACTAAAAGGGCTAAACCAGAAACAAGAAATAACAGTACAAACAAATTATCCATATTCTTCCGACCCCCTAGTCATTTTTAAGTGTCCATTTATACTTATTATTCCATAAATAAGGTAATAAGGCGATATATTTATGTATTTACCGCATGACTAAATTACCGTTCAAAGATGAGGTGTTTGAAGCGATCGTTGACCCGGTAAAAATCGGCAATTACTGGTTTTCGTCCAGTTTGGAAAGGTGGGGAGAAGGCAGGGCGGTTACACTGAGGTATGAGGAATACGACGCAGAAGGAGTTATATATGTACTGGAAGTAGAAGAAAGGAAGAAAATCGTATTCTCCTGGGGCTCCGAACACGGGGATGAAACGGTTGTGACGATTAGATTCAATGAGCTGGACGACAGGAGTACGATTATTGAAGTAACAGAAACGGGATTGAAAGAGGAAGACCCGGACCTGGTAAGCAAAATGATGGGGCAGAAGGAAGGCAGGGGCTATACGCTGAAGTGTTTAAAAGCTTATCTGGAATCCGGTATTACCAGTCTGAGGGCATCCTTAATCCATTAGCATAAAAAATTATGTTCATATTAATCGTTACCTGCTTCAGCAATATGGGGGGAGTGGTTAATAATAAATTAGCCCTTCATACGTGAGTGCCTGAATCAGCTGGAAATGAAAAGCAGCACCTTGTTCCACCCGTTCGAGGCATGGAATAGAGTAATACAAGCAGTACAGGCCATGCGCTGTACTGTTTTTTTATTGATGGAGTAAAAAGTCAGTGGTAGATTTAAAGAACCAATTGCTGGCAACGAATGTGGTAAAATTCTTTTAAGAAAGTTTCGAGCTCGAGAAGGAACTGCTTTTGTGAGGGGGGGAAATTATGAAACGGAATGTGTTATACAGCATATTGATTGCTGCTTTTATTATAGCTGCCGGCTTCTCGGTATATTTCTACCAGCAGGCACAGGCGGAGGATGCAAAAATAGCTGCGCGAGTGAATTCAGGGGAAGAGATTCCGCAGTATCACTTTACGTTAATAGGGGAAGAAGTGAATCACGACTACTGGCGTTTCGTGGAAGAGGGGGCTAAGACGGCAGAAGAAGATTACGATGTGTTTGTGGAATATAAAGGACCGGAGCGTTCTAATCCGGAAGAGCAGCTTAAACTGCTTGATATGGCAGTTCAGTCGAAAGTGGACGGTATCATTGTGCAGGCGTTGAATGAGCAGTTTCCTCCGCTTATAAATCAGGCAGTCGAAAAAGGTATCCCTGTCATTACAATAGATACTAATTCGTCCGATAACATGGCTCACACCTACATAGGAACGGACAATTACATGGCTGGGCAGCTAGCAGGAGAGGCGCTGGTGGAAGATACAGACGGAGAAGCTGTCGTCGGGGTGCTCTCGGGCAGCTTTGATAATTCTCTGCATGAGCAGCGCGTAAAAGGCTTTACCGATATTGTGGAGCAGGAAGAGGGGATTGAAGTAGCAGCGGTGGAAGAATCAAATATTTCGCGGGTAGATGTGGAGGAAGAAGCTTATAATATGCTCACTGCAAACGAAAACATTACCGCTTTCTATGGCACAAGTTCCTACAACGGAGTAGGGATCGTAGCTGCAGCAAGGTCTCTGGAAAAAGAAGAGGATATGTATGTGATTACGTTTGATGCGATCGATGAAAACATAGAATTACTGGAGAACGGCGGAATTCATGCGATTGTGGACCAGCAGCCTTTTGAAATGGGATACGAGAGTGTGGAGAAAATGTTATCCATTATTGAAGGGAATACAGTGGAAGATGATTATCATACAGACGTAACGATCATAAGGAACGCGGATTTACCTGTCGGAACAAATCGGGAGGATGAGACCTCATGATTAAAATCCGCACAAAACTGCTTATATATTTTGCGTTTATCCTGGTGTTATTGATCCTGTTGTTTTTCATCAGGGAAGAAAGCAATGAGAGAGTGATGGAACTCTACAATGAGAATGTTGATAATTTCTTTCTTTTAAACGAAATCACCAGAGAAACAGACGAGACGGTTCAGTCCCTGCAAATTTTTGTGCAGGAACCGTTACTTGAGAATCTGCAAAACTATCAGGAAGATAAAGAAGAACTTCTTCAGCTGCAGCAGACCTTCAGAGAAAACGAAAACGGAGGTATTTCCGAGAAGAACGTCCTGCATATGATCACAAGCTTTGTGGATCAAACAGAACAGACGGTGGAAGGAGTGGAAAATCAGAATATCCAGGAATACTCCCAGCATTTAAATGATGCGGAGACGACCTCGGAATATATTCACGAAACAACGCTGGATATTATCAACACTGAACTTACAAACTACCAGGAACTATCTTTGTTGATCGATGAAAAAGTAGAGAATACACAGAAAATGGGTCTCACCATCCTTACAGCAATTATCATATTAAGTATATTATTTGCACTCTGGTTTTCAAATGGTATCACTCGTACAATTGGACGATTAACAAAAGCCGCTCAGGAAATATCCGCCGGTAGTTATACAGGAGAGGATGTTGTCGTTTCAAGGAAAGATGAACTCTGGTTTTTGACTAACACTTTTAATGAAATGAAAAGAAATATTCTCGAGTCAGTAAATGATATTGAAGAAAAAGCCAGGCTGGCCCAGTTATTAAAAGAAATGGAATTAAAAAGCCTGCAGAATCAAATCAATCCCCACTTTTTATTCAATACGTTAAATACGATTTCGAAAACATCTTATATCGAAGGCGCGGAAAGGACAAGCGACTTGATTTCTTCTGTGTCTGCCCTATTTCGTTATAATATCGGCAGCCTGGACCGGGAGACGACGATCAAAGATGAAGTGAATATTATCCAGGAGTATTTTTTCATCCAAAAAGCACGCTTCCGTGACCGGGTGGAGTATATTGAAAATATTGACTCTGATTGTCTATCAGAGCCGCTTCCCTGCTTAACGCTTCAGCCAATTGTTGAAAACGCGTTTATTCACGGAATTGAAAGCATGGCTCAGGGAGCTGAAATTCAACTGCATATCTATCAGGAAGACGAAATGGTGTGTATAGATGTCATCGACAATGGGGTGGGAATGAATGAGGAAACGATAAACCGGTTGTTGGAGATAGAAGAGAAACCGGAAGCTGCTTCCTCAGCAAATGGAGCGGGTCACTCTACGGGAATTGGCATGAAAAACGTCAAGGAGCGTCTCCAATTATTTGATAAAGGCAGTGTATTTACGATTTCGTCACGTGTGGGAGAAGGTACAAAAGTCAGTATCCGTTTACACAAAAAATAAAACAGGAGGATCAGACGTGGTAAAAGTAATGCTTGTAGATGATGAGCCGATTGAAAGAGAAGGTATCAGTTTCATCCTTCATAAAAACCGGTCGAATTTTCAAGTGGTAGCGGAAGCCGGAAATGGAAAGGAAGCGGTGGAAGGTGCCCTTGTCTGGAAGCCGGATTTAATCTTCATGGATATCAAAATGCCTGAATTTGACGGGATTGAAGCGATTAGACAAATTACAGCCCGGCTTCCCGAAACAAAGTTTATAATGGTTTCAGCTTTTGATACGTTTGATTATGCACGAGAGGCGATGAAGTTTGGCATAAAAGAATATTTATTAAAACCGAGTAAGGTAAGCGACGTATTACAAGCCTTCGACCGCATGGTGGAAGAACTGGAAAGTGAAAAGCAGCGGGAGTGGGATACAGAGCAAATGAATCGTCGACTCGAAAGAGCCCATTCTTTCGTAGAAAGAGACTTTATTGTTTCTCTTATTATGGATCATGTTCACGAATTTGAGCATGGAGAATGGAAGGAACTGCTGGGTTTGGAACTTGATGATAAAAAAGGATTCGCAGCGGTGTTTTCATTTGAATCCGACGACCTTCATCCCGATCGCGAAGAAAAAAGCAGCTGGTATAAAATCCTGAAGAACGTGTTGCAGGAAGAGCATCCTGACTGTTTTACAGGGCCGTTAACCGGGTTTCAAGTTCCGGTACTCGTATTATTTAAAGACGAGGGACAAGACGACGAAGAAAAACGCCAGGAGTTTGTCCGCAAAATCCTTCATCAAGTACAGAAAAAATTAGAAAAAAGCAGGCTTTATGCCGGAGCGGGATCGGTCGTAACAAATATAAAACAGTTTTCCGACTCCTACAAAGAAGCGATTTACGTCCTGGAGCTGGTTCATAATAATCCAGGGGCTGCTTATTCGGTTTATAATGAAAGGTTGAAAAAGAAGCGAAAAGAAATGATCCCTTTTGAAATTGAAAGGGAACTGGTAGAAGCTGTAAAGAAAGGGGATACAGCCAGAGGGCTTCAGGTGTTTGAAACCTATTTTCAATCGATCATGCAGGCGGCAGACTTTCAGGAAAATCTCGTGCAAAAAGCGATTGAGGATTTTTTCATTGTGTTATCCCGCTCCCTCAATGAACTTGGAGTCGAGCCGGATATTCAGGTCGGGCTGGGGCAGCTGGAGACGACTATGCAGATCAAAGAATCCGCAAAGTCAAAGCTTATAAATATTACCGAACACCTGGGAGAATGGAGAGCGAACGGTATGCGGGCTCTGCTTTTGCAGGCGAAGGAATATGTAGACAGCAACTATCATAAGGCGGTTTCTCTCGAAGAGGCAGCTGAAAAAATAGGAATCAGCTCTTACTATTTAAGTAAATTATTTAAAGAACGGTTTGAGATTACATTCATGGATTATTTGAAAACAACGCGTATTCAAAAGGCAGTTGAATTAATGCGCGACGGAAACATGCCTTTAAAGGAAGTAGCTTTAAATGTAGGATATAAAGATCCAAACTATTTCAGTACCGCTTTTAAAAAAGAAATGGGCATGAGTCCCCGTGAATATCGAAGTAAATATCACAAGTAAAACAGCAATGGAATGTTGCTGTTTTTTTTGTTGTATAAATCCATTTCTTAAGTGATGTTTTCAGATGAATATTTTTAAATTTCCCTCCTATTGTTCACATTCGAAAAGTGAACTGGAGTCTCTTGGGAGAATAAAGCGCCGTCTGAAGATCCAATTTTGTGAAGATTTTTTCGCGAAATTCAGCCGAAGCCAAGCCCTCGGGAAAGCATCCGGCTGCAGCGGAGGTCGTGTACTTTATTCGATTTTACAAGATTGATTTCCAATATGACATTCATTCGTTATAGAAAGAATTTATAAAATTTCTTTAATTCACAATAATTTATAGGTATTCACAAGAAATTGAAGGATAAAGCGCTTTCCGGAATGTGTTTAGATGATAATTTGAATGTATTGAAAACGTTTTAAGCTTTCTTATAGCAAATTATGAGAACGGAATCATCTTTTTCTGGTTCTGCAGGAAGGAGGAACAGTCGGACTGACATCAAAGTGTATCGAATGATGCAAGGGGTTACAACAAAGATTAAGAGGGGAGGAAAAAAGGGAATATTATTTCTCTTTTGCTGCATATGATGAAGAAAAACAGTATTTTTTATATCGTTTCTATAACACTGGTTGCTACACTTGGAGGCCTTTTATTCGGTTATGATACGGCCGTGATCTCGGGAGCGGAAGGTTCCCTTCAAACTTATTTTGCGGAAAACTTAGGTCTTAGTCCTCTCATCCATGGACTGACAGTTTCCAGTGCACTGATAGGGTGTATTATCGGGGGGCTTCTCTCGGGGATTTTCGCCACTAGAATTGGACGAAAAAGAACTTTGATTCTTGCTGCGGCGTTGTTCCTGGTTTCAGCAGTAGGCTCTGCGTTTCCTGAATTGTTATTTTTCACAAGAGGAGAGCCTACGATTGCCCTGCTGCTTACCTTTAACCTGTACCGGATTGTGGGGGGAATTGGTGTCGGCCTGGCTTCCGCAGTAGCACCAATGTATATAAGTGAAATTGCTCCCGCTAAAATCAGAGGGACACTTGTTTCTTTAAATCAGTTTGCAATTATTTTCGGTATGCTCGTCGTTTATTTTGTTAACTGGGGAATTGGACGCGGACAAACAATGGAATGGATTAACGATGTGGGCTGGCGCTACATGTTTTTATCCGAAGCGATCCCGGCTTTACTGTTCCTGCTCCTTCTGTTCACCGTTCCGGAAACGCCAAGGTATTTAATTTCTATTAATAAAGATGAGAAGGCAAAGACCGTTCTTTCAAAAATTTACGAACCTACAATGGTGAAAGCAACGATGTTTGAGATTAAAAAATCCTTCGACGTAAATAAAGCAAAAATATTTTCTTATGGAAAAGGGATTATTGCTATCGGGGTTTTATTATCGGTCTTTCAGCAGTTTGTCGGAATCAACGTCGCGCTTTATTATGCCCCGAGAATTTTTGAAAGTATGGGAGCAGCAAGAGATGCCTCGATGTTCCAGACGATCGTAATGGGATTAGTTAACGTGATATTTACCCTTATCGCAATTTTCACGGTAGACAAATTTGGTCGAAAGCCGCTTTTGATTATTGGTTCTGTCGGCATGACAATCGGTATGTTTGGTGTGGCAGGTATGGCCTATACCAACACTATCGGAATTGGCACATTGATTTTCATTATTATTTACACAGCATCGTTTATGATGTCCTGGGGACCTGTCGTCTGGGTGCTTATCTCAGAGATCTTCCCGAATAAAATCAGAGGGCAGGCTGTGGCCATCGCTGTAGCGGCGCAGTGGGCAGCCAACTATTTCATTTCCTCGACGTACCCTGCTATGATGGATCTGAGCGGCGGACTTACGTATTCCTTTTACGGATTGATGAGTTTAATTTCAGCCCTCTTCATCTGGAAGTTTGTTCCTGAAACAAAGGGCCGTTCATTGGAAGAATTAGAAACTATTTTGATTAATAAAAATAATGAAAAGAGAAAAACTGCCTAAGGAAAGTTTATGAAAAAGGGCGTCATTAAGTGGGGAAACTTAATGACGCCCTTATTTATATGACTGATTATTTAGAAGAAGGTCAACTGGTAGAGAGAATGGCGAAAGGCCTTTTCAATTTTAATAGTAATTTCAAAAGAAGAACCTGGATACTCTGAGGATGTCTTTGCAAAATGTCATTGCTATACGAATTTCTTTAGAGGATGCATAAAAGCCTGAGTACGATTTTTCACGTAGCTGCGTTATAGTTCTTCCGACGTTTAATGATTTGACTGCCTTTTCTAAGCAGGAAGAACGCAATAATAAAGCTGAGTGCTGCTCCGTAAAAAAGGAACGGATGGGTGAATACGTCCATTAAAAGTCCGAGAAAGCCGGGGGCAATGATGGAGGACGCCATCGAAAATAAATAATAGAGGCCGGTAAAGTAGCCGATCTTCTTTTTGCCGCCAAGGTCTGCGACGAGCGGGTAAGCCTGGACGTTTATGAAAGCCCAGAACACACCGCCGAGTAAAAGAAGGATCTGCAGAAGCAGCGTCGCATTGATGCCGGGAATTATCTGACTGAGAGCCGGAGCGGACGGAATAACGATGAAGACGAGCGGAAGCATCACGAGACCGATGAGCATCACCGGTGCTTTTCCCCACCTGTTTCCGATCAGTCCTGCTGGTATTGCAAATAGAACGAAGGAGAGGCTGAAAAACCCGAGTGTAAAGCCGGCGTTGCTTTCCTCCATTCCAAGATATTCCACAGCATAGATGGTAAACTGCGCTTCGACGCCGGAGTAGCCGATAAAATAAATAAATATAGCGGTCAAAATAAACAGATGACCTCGGAACTCCTGCTCCTTCAGTTTCGCCAGGCTTTTCCAAAAAGAGGGACTGCTCTCCTGAATGCCGCTTAAATCATTTCCGGCAGGCTCTGCATACGGCGGGTTCCGGTCGACGGTTATATATAGAAGCAAAAACGATAACAGCAAAAGCAGTCCGGCTGCGATAAACGGATAGGTGCGGTCAATCCCGTACAGGGCCGATAAACCGAACAATGCGATAATAGCGCCGACGCCGCCCATGAAATTAATGATGCCGTTCGCAGAGGATCGTTTTTCAGGCGGTGTGTGATCGGGCATCAGGGCAATTACCGGGGCTCTGTAAATGGTCATCGCAAAAAGAAAAATAATATCTACAACGAGGAGCACCCATAGAGTGACCATGGCGCCGTAGGGAATTAATATGAAAAAGAGGGCGGCCACGGGCATCCCGACGACGAGAAAAGGCAGCCGGTTCCCGATTCGTGTCCTCAGCCGGTCAGACCAGGCTCCGATAACCGGGATAAGCAGGACGGCTAAAAGGTTGTCGAGCCCCATGATTCCGCCGCGGATCGCTGCGCTCTCTATGAAGTCGCCGAGAATTAACGGCATATAGGCATTATAAAACGTCCAGACGAGCATGAGTGCGAAGAAACCGCAGCCGATAACAAAGATTTTCTTGTATGACATATTGCATCATCCGTTCCACTTATTTTAGAAGATATATCACTCTTTGATATACGGTCGAGACCCTACAATAAGAACGGTTTTTCAGCAGATTGGTAAGGAAGAGTTTAGACCTTCCTTCTTCCTCTTTTAACAGCTGATAACTTCCCATTCTGTCTTCCTTATGAAATTCCCTTTTTATTTACGTAAAATACACAAAGAAAGGGGGAGGTGTCAGAGGAGGAAGTGGCAGAAAAAAAGAGAGAACTAGCAAAATTAAAGGTGATTGGCAGAATTATCGATATTTGTGGCAGAAATAAGCGAAGAAGCGGAACAAAAAATCAGAGCTGTGGAGGAATTAAGAGCAGAGGTGGCAGAAATCCTCTTCCAAAGGAACTCCGGTGCCCCCGATAAAGGGATAATTTTCGAAAAGTCCTTTCAAAATGCATTTTGAACGAGCTTACAGCCGTGAAAAACTTGAAAAGGAAAGGAACTTGCAGAAAGTCCGGCAGCAGTGGTAGTTTTTTCTGAAAAAGCCCTTACCTGCCTAATAAAAACCCTCCGAAACGTCTTAACATTCCTTTCCGTAGTATGGAGAGGGGCAGCTTCAATCTTTCTTTATCTGCTCATTGAAGCGAGCTACAAAAACGCTTCCCGATTTGTTATAGTATAACTGACGACAGAACATACATTCTCTGACAAAAAGTTCGGTTACAAAGGAGAACGTTTCCGGGCTTACATAAAATACATCACGTTAAAGGGGCGTACCAGATGAAATTTTTCCATACGGCGGACTGGCATTTAGGAAAGCTCGTGCAGGGCATTTATATGACCGAGGATCAGGAACATATTCTCGAGCAGTTTATCGAAGCGGTGAAAACCGAAAAGCCGGATGCGGTCGTGATTGCGGGGGATTTATATGACCGTGCGGTGCCTCCGACGGATGCCGTGCAGCTGCTGAACCGCGTGCTGGAAACGATCGCAATCGATTTAAACATCCCGCTGCTTGCCATTTCCGGAAACCACGACAGTCCAAGCCGTCTGCACTTCGGACGGGAAATGATGAGGCAGTCCGGGTTTCACATTACCGGGGAATTGAAACTGCCGCTCGATCCGGTCTCGCTCAATGATGAGTCCGGTGAGGTGCATTTTCATCTCGTGCCCTACACGGACCCCAGCCAGGTGCGGCTTGCGCTGGAAGACGAAGCGATTAAAACCCACGACGATGCGCTGCGCGCGATCGCTGCAAAAATAGAGGAAACGAAAGATCCCGAAGCACGGCACGTTTTTGTCGGTCATGCGTTCCTCACTTCGCACGGGGAAGAAAAGGAAAATACGAGTACTTCGGAAAGGCCGCTTTCCATTGGAGGAGCGGATCAGGCGAGTGCCGCTTATCTGGATGGATTTAATTACGTAGCGCTCGGCCATCTGCATCAGGCGCACCAGGTGGGCACGCCTAAAGTGCAGTACGCCGGATCTCCGCTGAAATATTCCCTGTCGGAACAGAATCATAAAAAAGGCTATTTCGTTGTAAAAATCGATGAACACGGGGCAGTGGAAGTGGAGAAGCGGTTCTTACAGCCCCGACGCGATATGTACTCGGTCGAAGGGTATATGGCAGACCTCCTGCAGCACGACATCTGCGAAGACTACGTTTTCGTGAAATTACTCGACGAGACGGTCGTATTGTCAGCCATGGAAAAGATCCGCTCCGTCTATCCGAATGCGATGCACGTGGAAAGAGAATTTCCTGCGCTGGCATTAAATGATGCCGCTGCGCCGAAAGACCGCACGAAAATGGATGACTTCACCTTGTTTCAATCGTTTTACGAGGAAGTAAGAGGATCGGAAGCGCAGGAAGCGACCGAACAATTATTTAAAGAAGCGCTGCAGGAGCTGTCTGCGAAAGAAGGGGAGCGGAAATGAAACCATTAAAAATAAAAATGACCGCTTTCGGGCCGTATAAAAAGCAAGAAATCATTGATTTTAAAGAGTTGCAGGAACACAAGCTGTTTGTCATCTCCGGAAAAACCGGGGCAGGCAAGACGTCGATTTTCGATGCGATCTGTTTTGCGCTTTACGGCGATGCAAGCGGAGAAGACCGCAGTGACGTCCGGGGGATGCGCAGTCACTTTGCCGAAGATGACCTGCATACGTCGGTGGAGTTTGAATTCGAACTGAAGTCGCGCGCATACCGCGTGTTCCGCCAGCTTCCCCACGTAAAGGAAGGAAATAAAAGCGGCACCGGGGAAAAATATGAATTCTACGAGATCACAAACGGCACTGAAATCCCGTTAACCGATCGTTTTATCGCTACCCAGGTGAACGAAAAGATCCAGTCGATTATCGGCTTAACGAAGGACCAGTTCAGCCAGATCGTGATGCTGCCGCAGGGGGAATTCCGCAAACTGCTCACGTCGGAAACGGAAAATAAGGAAGAGATTCTGAGGAAAATTTTCAAGACGAGCTTTTATAAAAAAGTTGTCGAGCATCTGGACGGAAAACGTAAAGAGGTACAAAAGCAGTACGAAGGGCAGCGGAAAACGCGGGATATACATATTGAAAACATCAAAGCTGCACTGCCTGAACGAGAAGGTTCGGCCTTTTTCCGTGTCCTCAAGCAGGAACACTACAACACGAACCAGATTATTGCAGGACTGGAAGAAGAGATGTCCTTCTACGAGCAGGATCAAAACGACAAACAGAAGACATTTCAGGCGAAAGAAGAGAGCTCGAGAAAATACGAAGCGGAGTTTCTGCAGGCACAGGAACGAAATAAACGGCTCGACTTGCTGGACGAAAAAGTTCGTGAAAAAAATCAGCTGGACGAAAAGAAGGAAGAGACCGCAGTAAAGGAAGAGCAGCTGAAGCTTGCAGAGAAAGCAGGCCAGCTGGAACTATACGAAAAGCAGGCCGTGGAAATACGGGAAGAATGTGAAAATCAGCGAAAGCAGCAGGAGACCGCAGAAACCTATTATCACAGCTGTGTGGAAAACCAGGAAAAAGCGCAGGCCGTTTATGAAAAGGAAGAAAAAAACACGGAACTCCGGGAAAAAGTCACAAAAGAAGTGGACCGCCTGGAAACGCTGCTGCCGGCAGTGGAAGAGCTTGAAGGCAGAAAAAAGACGATTCAGCGGCTGGAAAAAGAAGTAGAAACGATCTCTGAAAAAGCCGCGGCGGGGGAGAAGGAAGTCCACCAGGCCAAAGAAGAAAAAACGAAGCTGACAGAACAGCTGAAACCGCTGGAGGAAAGTGTACGATCCCTTCCATCGCAGACAGAAAAGCAGGGACACATGCGAGCTGCGGCGATTGTTTTAAGAGATTACTTGAAAAAGCAGGCTGCAAAAGAAGAAGCGCGGAAAGAAACAGCGGCTTACAAAGCAGACTACGACAAAGAAGAAAAAGCATTCGGTGAACTGGAAGCCCGGTGGATCGACGGCCAGGCAAGCATTCTTGCTTCGGAACACCTGCACGACGGCAGGCCGTGTCCGGTATGCGGAAGCGAAGAGCATCCGGAAAAAGCCGTTTTGACAGACGATATCCCGACAAAAGACGAGCTGGAAGCAAAGCGCCGCGTGAAAAAGCAGAAAGAAACGGATTATTCGAACGCGCAGGCAAAAGTAAATGCCGCTCAGAACGAGGAAAAAGAAAAGAAGCAGGAAGTCATCGACTCCGGCTATGAGCCGGGAAAAGCAGAGGAAGACTTTCAGGAAATTTCACGGCAGGGGAAAAAGCTCGGAAAGGTTATCGAGCAGCTGAAGAAGGATCAGGAGACCGTGGATACTTTACGGGAAACCCTTCAAAAAACAGAAAAAACGCTGGAAGCGAAAATCGAAGAACAAACGAAAACGGCAGATCGGCTGACGGAACTGCGCTCGGACTTCAAAACGGAAAAGTCTCTGTACGAACAGAGCATCACGGCGATTCCGGAAGAGCTGCGCTCCCTGGAACAGCTGAAGAAACAGATAAAAGAAACGAAACAGAAAAAACAGCAGCTTGAAAAGCAGTGGGAAGAGGCGCAGAAAAGCCGCCAGGAGGCGCAGGAGCAGTTTCTTAAGGCCCAGTCGAACCTGAAGCATGCAGAAGAGCGGGTGAAAGAAGCGGAATTGAAGAAAGAGAGAATCCAAAACGACTATGAGATTGCACTTGAAAAAGCCGGTTTTTCCACCGAAGAGGCTTACAAAAAAGCGAAGCTTCCGGCAGAAGTGCGGGAATCGCTGCAGCAGGAAATAGAACAGTACCACAAAGCAGTGCATACTGTTTCGGTGCAGGTGGCAGATCTGCAGGAGGAGTTAAAGAACAAAGAAAGGGTCGACGTAAACACCCTGAAAGAAACGCTCGACGCGCTTAATCGGGAAATGGAAGAAGCGCGTACGGCTTTTCAGAAGGCAAAAACCTGTCTGGAAACGGCCGTGCAGGGAAGGAAGAAAATCACGGATGCGGAAATGGAACTGGCAGACGTGGAAAAGGAATTTCAGCTCGTGAAAGACCTTTACGACGTCGTCAGAGGTGAAAATTCGAAAAAGATCAGTTTTGAACGGTATCTACAGATTGAATTTCTCGAGCAGATTATCCATGCTGCAAACGAACGGCTGAAACGCCTCTCCAATGGGCAGTATTACTTGATACGGAGCGACCGGCTCGAGAAGCGGGGAAGGCAGAGCGGTCTAGGTCTTGACGTCCTCGATAACTATACCGGCCAGATGCGTGACGTTAAAACGTTATCCGGCGGGGAAAAATTCAACGCCTCCCTTTGTCTGGCTCTAGGTATGGCAGACGTCATCCAGTCTTACGAAGGAGGC
Source organism: Alkalicoccus halolimnae (assembly GCF_008014775.2). Taxonomy (GTDB): domain Bacteria; phylum Bacillota; class Bacilli; order Bacillales; family Salisediminibacteriaceae; genus Alkalicoccus; species Alkalicoccus halolimnae. The sequence continues at coordinate 937,635 of NZ_CP144914.1, forward strand.
ATTTCCATCGAAACGATGTTCATCGATGAAGGCTTCGGCTCCCTTGACGAAGAGTCGCTGCAGAAAGCGATCGATACGCTCGTCGACCTGCAGCAGTCCGGAAGAATGATCGGCGTCATCTCCCACGTCCAGGAAATGAAGCAGGTTATTCCCGCAACGCTGGAAGTGAAGAAGTCAAAAGAAGGACACAGCGAAACAACATTTGTGCTGAGTTAGGACAGAACCTCCTGATAATGGAACCGTTCCTTATCAGGAGGGTTTCTTAGAATTGGCTATGCTAAACTGCAGGCTGCCTTGAAAATAAAGTAAATAAGTGATAGAGGTACGCTTTCGTTACCATTGAATTTCAACATATATGAGAAAGATTTGTTTCCTTGATTTAGTGAAAAGCAATCGAGTGAATGACCTGCATTGCCGCATTTTTTATTCAAAAAGTTGCGCGTGACATACTTGTACCAAAACATTTTCAGGAGGTAATCATATGAAAGAGATACGGTGGGGAATAATAGGCTGCGGGAATGTTACTGAAGTTAAAAGCGGTCCGGCTTTTCAGCGGATCGAGCACAGCTCTCTCAAAGCGGTTATGAGAAGAGATGGGGAAAAGGCAAAGGATTACGCGGAGCGTCACGGAGTATCTAAATGGTATGACAAGGCAGAAGATTTGATTCATGATGACGAAGTGGATGCTGTTTACATTGCGACTCCTCCTTCTTCACACAAAGAATATACCATTATGGCTGCCGAAGCAGGAAAGCCTGTTTACGTGGAGAAACCGATGGCAAACAATGCAGAAGAGTGTGCAGACATGGTAGAGGTGTGCCTTAAAAACGGTGTTCCGCTTTTTGTTGCCTATTATAGAAGATCTCTTCCGCGGTTTAAAAAAGTGAAAGAGCTTATAGAAAACGGGAGTATTGGCGAAGTCCGGGTTGCTTCGATTCAGCAGGTCCAGCGGCTCGTTCAAAAAGATAAAGATGGACAATGGCCGTGGCGGGTTCTCCCCGATCAAAGCGGGGCAGGGCTGTTTTACGATGTCGGTTCTCACACGTTAGACCTTTTTGATTACCTGCTGGGGCCGATAAGCGATGTGAAAGGGACGGCTCTTAACCTGGCTGCTTCGTATCCGGCTGAAGACACGGTGAGCGGAGTATGGAAATTTGAAAGCGGAGCTGTAGGGACAGGCATGTGGAACTTCTCTTCCTATAAAAATGAGGATGTCAATCGCATCGTCGGTACGAAAGGAGAAATAAAATTTTCCTCGTTCGATGACGAACCGGTTACCCTTATCACGGAGTCCAGTGAAGAAACTTTTTATATTGAGCACCCTAAACATATTCAGCAGGATCATATTCAAACGATTGTGCAGGAGCTGCGCGGAGAAGGAGCGTGTCCGAGTACCGGAGAAACGGCTATGCGTACGAATAAGGTAATGGAGGAGCTCGTTAAAGCGTATTATCAGGAAAACAAATAACAGCGGAAGAGGTTCAGCCTGCAGGACTGCTGCACTCACATAGATGAAAAAACCTTTCGATTAAGGTTGAACGCATCCTTTTAGCAACCCGCTTCTTCCGAAGATGCCGGAGGGCTCAGGGAGTCTTCGGAACGAATGAGCCGAAGATCCGTTTAGAAGTGAGGAAGGGAGGTCCTGCGTCCCCACGGAAATGAAGGCGGCTGTTTACAGAAGCTGTAACTATAAATGGTGTTCAAGCGATAATAAATGCTTTATTTCCAAGGTAGTAAAAAAGTAAAAAAGACCAGCCTTCTGCTTTCTTTTCGAATAGCGGAAGGCGTGCCTCTTTTGCTCATTTACAGATAACCGGTCCTTCCAAAAAGAAGGGCTTTTTCTCATCGCTCTGGTTTATGGATCAACAAGTGAGAAAAACACGCATTGGATTTTATTCATTATCCAAACCGTTCTTCTTATAAGCATAAATGAAAATACCTAAGGCAAGGAATAGAGATACTATAAGAACACCGGTATCTGTAAGATTCCATTGATACTCGCTGTTTAATGAAAAGGAGTCTGCTAGATTGGCCAAAACTCCTCCATACGTGAAATTTAAAATTTCAGCGAAATCCTCATTGAAAATACGGAGGACCGGAGTGGACGTTAACAGAATTAAAATCGGCGTACTTACGAGCGTAGCCTGCGCCTGATTTTTTGCATAAATGCCAATTATATTTCCGATTAAAATGCTGATTAGGCTGGCAGCTGTCGTCATGATCAGATATATAAGTACGGGTATTTCCCCAAAGGAAATTCCGCTTGCCGGAATAATTAATATGTTGGTAGTGACTAGAATGAGCAGGATTGGAATCATACTGCCTAAGAAATATTCAATGCCGTTTACTGACGAAGTCATTAATACTCTCAACGTATGTTTTTCCTTTTCTTCCGCTATAGGTGAGCTGCTCATTGATATACCTGCTATAGCAATATTGAAAATCAGACCAAAACTCAGCAAAAAACCATCTGTTGAAAACGGAGCTCCTCCTTCTCCGGCATCCACTTCCGGCAAAAGATTTCTCATGACGATAACGAAAATTATAGCAAATACCGGTGAGAAAAGGATGCTCATATTACCCAGTATCAATTTTATTTTCAATTGAAAAATGGCGTTAACTTTTCTAAGTGACAGTTTCAAACTAATTCCCTCCCGGTAACTTCCAAGAATACTTTTTCCAGATTTGGTTCACATGAGTGAATCGTCATGAGTTCATCATTTGCCAGCCAATGATTTATTTTTGCGAATGAGTCCGCAGTATGGGGTAAAAGATGTTCTTTTTGATTCCTTAACAGGATCTGGTACTGTTTATCCTGATTATATTTAAGTGTTAAAGCCTTCGGTGAATCATGTTCCACGATAAGCCCCTCGTTTAAAAGTGCTACGTTATCACAAAGTTTGGCAGCTTCATCCATATTATGAGTAGTCAGGAAAATGGCCGTCCCGCTATCCTTTAATTCGGTCAATAAGGCGTGAATTGATTCTGTTGTAACGGGGTCGAGCCCGCTTGTAGGTTCATCTAAAAAAAGTATTTTTGGTTGATGCAGCATGGCTCTTGTAAGAATTAAACGCTGTTTCATTCCTCTGGATAAATTTTGGGCAGGTTTATTTTTATCTCCAAATAAACCGACTTTTTTGAGGAGGAAATCAATCCTCTTTTTATCCACATTCAATAACTTGGCAAATACGGTCAAATTATTATAGACTGACAGCCTCTCGTATAACCCGCTATTATCCGTGACAATTCCCAATTGTTCATAAATACTTTCTTCGATCTCTTCTACTGGTATTCCCAAAATAAAAGCTTTCCCGGAAGTTGGTGCCAGCTGTCCGGTTAAGATTTTAATCGTGGTTGTTTTTCCTGAGCCGGAAGGACCTAAAAATCCAAATATTTCTCCTTCGTGTACAGAAAAGCTTATATCTTTTAAAGCTTCTTCATCCTTGAATTTTTTTGATAACTTTTCCACCTGGATTAATTTTTTTGCCACTTAGTTTCTCTCCTTTATAACGCATGTGATGGTTATCAACGGACGTTGTCTAACCTGTTCACAATCTACTCTATAGAAACAAACTGAAATTGTCGTAAATCCCCGCTGAACAGTAACAATACTAAGCCCAAATGTAACAAAAAGAGACTGAAATAATGCTATTTCAACCTCAAATGTTCGTTAAAATTCAATTAATGTCCGCATTTCTTCTAAACGGCTGCGTGAGAGGGGCAGTTTCACGTTGGGATTTCCTTTCAGAATTAATGTATAGCTGTTCTTTGAATAACTCACTAATTCGGATACACGCTGTAAATTAACAAGGTAAGAACGGTGGCATCGAAAGAAGCCGAAATGAGTCAGCTTTTCTTCCAGTTCATTCATCGTTAAATCAGTCGGGAAGTGTTCGTTCCCTATTCGAATCGTGCTCACACTGTTAACACTTTCAATAAAATCAATTTCGTCAGGGCTGAAAAAGACAGTTTTATCAGCCGAGCGGCTGGATACTTTATAGACTTTACTGGGCTTCATTCCCATATCGGCTTTATCTGCCGGCACCAGGTTATGGTCATCAGAGAGATCTGTTTTTTCCAGTCCGCTATAACGGTTGTAACGGTAAATATCGCTGCTCAATAACAATAATTCTTCAAGGTAATGAGAGGTAAATAAAACAGCGGTATTATTTTCCTGAAGATGTTTTATGGCTTTCAAGTATAATTCAATCCCATCCGTCGAGGAATTGCTCAGAGGACTTTGAATCAATACTAACTCTGGAGAAAATAAGGACATTCGTAATAAGCTGACTCTCCTTTTTTGATCCAGGGTTAATTTGCTGATTTTTGTTTTCCAGACATCAGATAACGAAAATGTGCCAATAAGATCTTCAACAGAAGTTTTAAAACCAGCTATCTTTTTAAAAATAGTTAAGTAATTGCAGACAGTTAAGGTTTCATATAAACCATCTTCCGTAAATTCCGTTAATATGTTGTTCGTTTCCTTTTTGATATGGCCGCTGGAAGGAGCGATCTTCCCGGCCATCAGCTTTATAAGAATACGGCTTTCTTCGCTGGTCATCTTAATTCCAATCTGGGAATTTTCTTTTATAATTAAATTAATATCTTTTAAGACTGTATAGTTATCATCTTGTTTCATGACGTTTTCTAAAGTCATTAAGGTCACTCAAAGCACGCCTTTCCTTATTTAAGTGTTTCCATCAGGTTTATTGTAATCAAAATCACATGGGAAGAATACAGCCATTTTTTGCTGTGCGGGATGTTAACGAAACGGAAGATGCTTTTTGAAGGATTAAAAATAATGGCTGTCTTGATAATAAAGTAAATAAGCGGTGAACGTGCGCTATCGTTTCCATGGGGACGCTTTCCGGGACCGGTCTCAGCTAATCCCGTCCTCCCTGCGGTCGTGCGGGGTGGATCTTCAGCTCGTCCTTATTCGCCACGGAGTCGCCCCATGTCCTCTCCAGCTTACGTTAAAAAGACAGAGCAGATCTGATAAGGAAGGCCATTCTGAACTGGATAGAGGGGAAACTCCATTCCTATAGAATGACCTTTTCATGACTCATGGGGCAGCTGTCCGGCATACGTATCTCTATATAGCTTGTTTTCACCAAGTCTGCGTAAGAGCCACTGAGTTTAACACAGCAAAAAAATACGAACTGTTACAACTTATTGAGGTGAAGGAAGATCAAACGAAACAAATCCTGGATTATAAGTAATTATAACAAAATGAAAAGTTAAATTAGGAAAGGTATTTGATATTGAACGGAGATCGTCATCAGGGAGGGACAGTTGAAGACAGGCCCCTTGGTAAGTGTCCCGAGTGAAACAACGACGGCGGGCAATAGAGAAATTTATAAATAATAAATTCATCAGATGTATTGAACTCAGAAAGGAGGCGTTCAAATTGGAAATTAATAATTTAATCAAAGTGAAGACGAGGCAGGAATTAAGGGAATGGTTCGAGGAAAATTCAAAGACGGAAAAATTCTGCTGGATAATAGTGAGCAGGACTGAAAAAGAAGATGTCATATTGTATCTGGATGCCGTGGAGGAAGCTTTATGTTTTGGCTGGATTGATGGGATAGCAAAGAAAACTTCAGACACAAACGAACCGGCACAAAGGTTTTCTCCGAGAAAGAAAAACAGTAACTGGACAGAATTAAATAAAGAAAGAGTAAGAAGATTAGATAAGCTGGGATTGATGAAAGAAGAAGGACTCGCCATTCTCCCTGATATGCGGGACGAATCTTTTACTATAGATAAACATATTGAAAACCGCCTAAAAGAAGACGCTCAGTTATATAAGAACTTTATGAAATTCCCCGAACTTTACAGAAGGATCAGAATTGATACTATACAGAGTTATAGAAAGGAACCGGATATCTATAATAAAAGGTTGGAAAAGTTTATTGAGAATACAAGAAATAATAAAATGTACGGTCAATGGAATGATAATGGCCGCCTGATCAATTATTGATCAGGCAAAGATAATGCCTGAAACCCAGATGCCCACTGTGGGAAGGGATACAGGTTGATTCTTTCGACAGTCCTTGAGGAGGAAATATTCGAAAAGTACCTGGTTCAATTTACTCTGCTTATGAAAGATAGTTGACATTGAGAATCATTATCATATAAAATAAGATCATTAAATGATAATTGTTCTCAATTGTTTTGTGTTGTGATTTATGGTAATCCGCCCTTTTATCAAGATGACGTTCTTATACTTCCTTTTCGTGAAAGCAGAGGACATAACTTTCATGCGAACTGGATAGAGAAAAATGGGTAAAAATGGTATTTAATGCATTAAAGAAAAATGAAGGTGAGCTGCCGTTCAAAAGGAAATTAAATTTGAAAATAAATGGACGGCTTGAAAAAGTATTCGTCCAAATGGAGGGTGCATATGGTTGATCATTATATTGCCGTACAATCATTCCTGTATCAAATAGACTGTTCCTGCCCGGATAAGAAACACGCAGGGAGAGTGAAAATTAATCAGAAGGATATTATCAGCGTTCAGAATGATCAGATGATTAAGAGAGCAGACGTATGGTATGTTTCCGTCAAAGTGAACGAGCACCGTTTTTATATGTCCTGCGATGATTTAAACCGCTGTTACACCCTGGGCTTAGTATTATCCGAAATGGACGTTGAACTGCAGCTCAATCATCTCCATTACCAAATCGACAAGGCCCTGGATCTTTCTGATAAAAGTAAATTCAACGAACTATCACAGAAATGGGTAGAAACGAAACAGTACAGCCGGAAATTTGCGTCTGTAAAACGTCCTGTGGAACTCTCTGTGTAAATGAGATTAAATCCCGGGAGGTAGACTTAAACCTGGAATATCCGCCCATAGAGAAGCTGTAGAAAATGGCCGTGCTCCTGAACAGGGAGACGGCTTTTTTTGTTACTTTTTTAGTTATTTTAACGTACATTTTATTAATAGATAAAGTAACTGTTCGTATATAAAGTCGGAGGACTGAAACGGCAGACGGCGGCTGCGACGGGATTTTAGCGAAGTCTAAAAATCCGTTCTTCCGGTTCCGAGCAGTGGAAGAATTAGTTGAAGACGAGCCCCGCGGAAAGCGTCCGTCTGAAGTGGAAATCATTCACCATGTTCGGAACTCCCTTTCTTACAGCGACTTATGTAATTGATTCAAGCATGCGAATATTCACATACTATTTCAAAATACTTGAAGCGGATAAAAAAGTAGTGCAAAATAGTGGAATATTCAGAAATGTAATGATAGTCACAAAAGACGAGTACTGAAATTTTTAAACTGCCGGCATGAAGCATTGGAAAATTACGCAGAACGCAGTTCCGGCCGGAAATCCTCTTCAAGGCGAACGGAAGCGAATCTGCCTATTGAACTAACAGCACTTTATGTTATAAATACAAATCCTGCTGAGAAGGAGGAAGATAAAAATGGAAGAAACGAAATGGGATATGCAGGAAGTGAAGCGTTTGAAAAAGAAGCGGTTAATTCATACTAATCTCATCATGCTTATCCTTTTCTTCCTGCTCGTTTATTACATACAGTCAGGTGGTTCCGTTCTCGTCTTATTCGGGTTATGCTGCGTGATTATGTGGATGATGATCATCCAGATGCTGTTTACGCTGAAAACCGGAAAGACTATCGGTACAAAAACAAGTCAGCTTGTTCAGGCTTTCGATAGAGATCATAAGGGAGAAAAGAGCTGGAAGCGCAGAAGAACAGCAGAAACTATTTTTCTCGTTACATTTAATCTTTTCCTCACTATTTCCTTATTTATTTTCAACTTTGAGGCACTAGACCTGCGTTTTTCTTCAACCGCATTCCCATTTATCGGAAGCTGGATAGGCTATAACATAGGAGAGAGTTACAGAATAAACCGTTTGTGAAGAAGGCAGAAGCTGTAGGGGCGATATTAAAAAATAAGCTCTGTTAAGTCTGTTGTTGATATATATAAGAAAACTTCGCTTCAACTCGGCAGGCTTGCCGTGGAGGAGCTTTCCAGCTTCCTCGTGCTTCGCCCTGCGGGATCTTCCAATCTCCTTTTTCCACAGGCGTCCGCCGGTTTCCGCTTCGTTTTGATTCTTCCATACAGAAACCCCGCTTGTTGAATCAAGAAGATACCAAGGTAAAAACCAGTGCCAAGGTGATTTTTCAAGACGCCTGCGGAAAAAGAAAGCGGGAAGATCCTCCCGGACGCAAGGGAGGGAGAGCTGAGGGCTTTCTCCGCGGCAAGCGAAGAAAAAAGAGCCGCAGGCAATCCAATAACAACACGGAGCTTTAACAGAGCCAAAAAATCAGTAATTACGACGAAAGACTATGACCATTAGAGTTTAAATTGGTTCACTCCAGTTACAGGAATAAATTTTATGACTGGAAAATCAAAAAGAGAAACAGAACCCTTTTACAGAAAGGGAGGATAAGATGGCTGAATCAAACTGGGATATACAGGAAGTGAAGGATTTAAAAAAGAAGCGGTTATTTCATATTGATATCATGGTATTTTTTATGCTCGTTCTACTGGCTTTTTATATAGAGGCCGGGGGGAGAGGGGATGTTTTATTAGGACTCTGCTGCGCGTTTTTATGGTTGTGGGCAGCAAGCATGTTTTACTCTGTTAAAACAGGAAAGGCATTCGGCACGACAACGAACCAGCTTGTTCAGGATTTTGACAGAGAGCAGAAAGGGGAAAAACAGTGGAAGCGTAAAACTATAGGAGAGGCTGTCTTTCTCAGCATTGCAGCACTCGGGTTTACCATTTTATTAGTTGTTCTCGATTTTAACTCTCCAAGTTTGAGTTTTACGCCCATCGCTTTTTCAATCATAGCGAATTGGGTTGGTTTTAATATAGGAGAGCTGATCAGGATGAATAATTTATGAGGAAGGGTAATTTTTATTGCCATAGATTGCCGATTATCAAAAAATTCATCTATGGTTTTCATACTAAATAGCTTTACTTAAGAAAAAGCTTTGTTAAAGCTTGGTGTTCATAGCAGGAGGACTGAACCTCTTTCCCCTTTAGAAGTGAATGCATGTGGTCACCCTTATGTCCAGGGTGATCTTCCAGCTTTCTTTTGTCCGCAGGTGTCTCGAAAAATCATGTTGATGCTCGTTTAATAAAAAACTTCGTTCATATAATCAGTAGGCTTTCAGCTGTAAGGGACAATGGCCCTATGGGAGAAGGTAATTGAAAGATGACGAAGGAACACAAATCTAACCGGAGATCTCCCCACTGCTGATGAAAAAGAATAGTCCTTGGAAAAAAGGGAGGTGACTGGAGTCGACTAACTTTTACTTCAGCATTACTGGCTTATTTAACTAATTCCACCTGTTAGTTTAATGGACTGCCACGATTTTAGAATAAAGAAAAGTGATAAGCAGAATTAATACACCAAGAAGTACGGTTCCTCCGCCGATGAAAAGAGAAATACCCATTCCATCCCATCCTCCTACATACAACAATCCCCAGTAAAATATTCCTGCCCCAGAGAAGGCGAATAAAAATCCCGTTATATATTTTCTTTTTTTCAAAACACTCCAAACAATCCCAAGAAAAGCAAGGACTAAAACAATAACTGGAAACCATAAAAGAAGGATATCCATCATTGCAGAATTCATCGTAACAGCTCCTATTCTTTGTTAGGTGACGTTTTTATTTCGTTTTGGTGTTTATTCTTCTATGTGAACGTGCCAGTTTGTTTAACAGGAAACGTTGTTTATAACATGAATCCAGATAACCTGATTGTATCATACGCCTGCTTCCGTCTTTTATTTTCAAGGCAGTCTGACAAAAGGGGTCCACAACTAATATGCTGTGGACCCCTCTCCTGTATTATATATTTATTTCACCGAATTTATTTAGTAGACCTTAATAATTTTTCTTCAAAAGGGAAGTCGGAGAAGTTTTCGACGCCGTCCTCTGTTACGAGAAGCTGCTCTTCCAGTTTGACTCCTTCTTTTCCTCCCGGAGAGCCAATATAGCTTTCCACTGATAAAACCATGTTGGGCTGAATGATGCCGTCATAGCCTTTCTCTTCAAAATCCTGAGGGTAGACGATATAAGGGTATTCCCCGCTCAGACCTGTTCCGTGAGCGACAGTGAAATAACGGTTAGGAAAAAATTCATCGGGTATCTGCCAGCTTTTTTCTGCGTATTCCCGGAAAGACATGCCAGGTTTCAGAAGCTCAATATTGTTTTGAATTTGTGCGTAAGCCGTCTGATACAGCCGCTTCTGTTCGTCCGTCGGTTCGCCTTTGCCGCAGTAGAACGTGCGGCTGATATCTGTGAAGTAACCGAATGGGCCGTTCATATCCGTATCGAAAGCCACGAGCTCCCCATCCTGAATCACTTTATCGCTGCATTCCTGGAACCATGGATTCGTGCGGCTGCCGGAGTTGAGAAGTCTCGTTTCAATATAATCGCCGCCTTGGGAAATGTTGACGGTATGAAGGTTCGCCCATAATTCATTTTCCGTAATACCGGGCTCCAATGCCTGCTGCATGCGGATCATGCCTTCTTCCGCCGTTTTAACGGAAATCTTCATAGCTTGAATTTCCTGATCGCTTTTAATGCTTCTTGCATGTTCAATAGGTTCCTGTCCGTCCACGACGTCGATGCCTTCTTTTGCAAGCTCAATAGCTCCGACGGATGGCACGTAGTCAATTGCCAGCTTTTCGTTTTCTCCTGCGTGAGTCCGGAAAAGGTCGGCAATTTCTTTTGCCCAGTCTCTGGCATTTTGGTACAGGTTCTCACCTGATGCGACGTAAGAAAGTGTCGTCGCCGGCCTTACTTCGTCGATCGTCTCGATCCCATCGGAAAGATGCTCACAGTTTGGAAAATCAAATAAGGTGACCGGCCCTTCCGTAGGGATAAAAGCATAGCGGGCAGGATTTCGCAGCATGAATACCTGCATGTTCCGGCTTCCCGTGGCATATCGCAGATTGACGGGATCAAAAATGACAATGCCTCCATACCCGAGCTTCTTTAGTTGTTCCCGGACCCTGCCTAAGCGATACTGTCTCATTTTAACAATATCGATTTGTGTTTTATCATGACGGATGCTCGTTAGTTTACTCATGATTGTCCTCCGTTTCGATTTTTGTGACTGTATAACTAACATATTATAATAAGTTTTAACTTATTGCAATAAGTGGCGGAGGGACCATCTACTCAATTTCAATCGTATAGTTAAATGCTTTAGGCGTATATTTTGTCAAACTGTATTCAATGGGAGCGGCGTCTATACCGAGCGTAGTTCTTTCAATGGTAATTAAAGCTTCTCCCGGTGTAATACCGAGCAGGTCGGCTTCATAAGGTGCAGCGTTTGCTGCGGAGACATGTTCTTTTATGTTTTTGTGATGAATTCCGTGCTCTCCCAAAGCGGGGAAATAGTCAAATTCCTTATTGGCCGCTTCTTCGACTGCTTGTCCGACTTCGAGGGGAAAGTAGGAACGCTGGACAGCGATTGGGCTGCCATCAGCAATACGCAGCCGCTCCATAAAGAAAACCTCTGCCGTTTCCGGGAGGGAAAGCTGATATTTGGCAGCGTAATGTGCCTGGCTCTTTTCCATACGGAGAATAATAACAGACATCTCAGTCCCGGTTTCATGGTGGATGATTCCGGGATTGCCGATACCTTCCTCCGGTATTTTTTTCACTTTTGCAGGAGCCCCGCGGCTTATCTCCAGCGTGCCGTTCTGCACCAGTTCCCGTATCGCCTGCCTGATTGTTGTACGGCTGACGTTGTACTGCTCAATCATCTGACTTTCAGAAGGGAGCGAATCTCCGGGTTTCCAGGTCCCGTCTTTTATATTGGCTGTTAACTTATTTTTTATTTGAACATATAAGGGCAGTTTCTTTTGTTTTTGATTCATCTTTATCTCTCCTTCTGTATCTATACTATTTCTTTCAATCAAATTGCTCAAGTGCAGAAGAATAACCGGCGGGAAAAATTTTTCGCGAGGCTGCCTTGAAAATAAAACACTGGCGTCCATTTTCATCCACCAACGACTATTCCAGAATGCTTGAAGCAGGGAAAGATATGATGCAAAATAGTGGAATATTCAAAATTATGAGGTGATTTAATGGTTATAAACTATGAGGGAAAGAGATTTATTGCTATAGAAAACACGGAGAACGGGGAGGTATCCTCAAAGACAATTTTCGAGTACAAACAAGATAAGAATATCCTTTCTGCCACGTACAGCGGTGGGGACGTTGTAAAAGGAACATTAATCGGGATAGTAGAGAAAGACGGGTGCTTAAACTTCAGGTATAACCATGTGAATACTGGTAATGAAATAAGGGGAGGGAAATGTTATTCTACGCCTGAGATTCTTTCAGACGGTAGAATTAGACTGCACGAAAACTGGAAATGGTTTGATAGAGAGCAGACGGAAGGAACGTCTACTATAGAAGAAGTAGTGTCACAGACAGACATTCCATAAGGATTTTGTTTTCCAGGGTTCAAGGGAGTTGAGGTGTGAAAATGAAAAGTCCGAATCGCATTTTATCTTTAGTGATTTTACTTATTGGCATTACTTTTTTAATACTTTCTTTCCTGTTCCCAAGCGAAATACAAATAGGAGCTTTTATTGCTTGTCTATTCATATCCTTATTGTTCTATGTCCTTTATAAAAGGGAAAAACCAGAAATCAGAGAATAAGAAGCGATGTAATCATGATGTATGGAAAGGCAGGTTATTGTGGAGGCTTATAAACATGGAAGGAAGACCCTGAATGTACCATTTTTACAAGAAGAAAACCGGAACTGATGCTGTTTTTGTGAAAATGCATTAAAAAAAGCGAAAAGACTTTGTTGAAAGGAAAGCGCACGTTCCCCACTCTTCTACTTTATTACAAAGGAAGCCTTGATAATTAATCGTGATGGATCATTCTCAAGCATAATTCGGAACCGGTCATGCCGCAGACATCATTTAACAGTTTTTAAATCTACTATAAAGAGAGGAGCCGCCTTTAGCGGCTCCTTTTTTTATTTTGTGCATTTCTTTTTTTGCCGCTGTCCAAACCGGCGAGAGCGTCATTTTCATCCACGTATGAATCGAAAAACAACAAGGCAGGTTTACAAAAAATCTCCACTGTGGTAAATTTAAAATATTAAATATGTTAAATAAAAATTTAACAAAACTAATAGGAATGGTATTCTATCAACTTCATAGGCGGAAGCAGAAGCCAAATCTAAAAAAACAAAAGGGAACAACTGCGTTTTTTTGGATTGAAAAAATAAATACGGCTGCATCTGTGAAGTCTTTTAATGAATGCCTTTCATAAACGTTCGACTAAAGCAGTGAATGCTTAATTTCCAAGGAGGTTTTTAATATGAGTGAAAAATTTGATTATGTCATCATTGGCGGAGGCAGCGCCGGTTCGGTCCTTGCCAACCGTTTAAGCGACGGCGGAGAACACAGTGTGCTGGTACTGGAAGCAGGAAGAAGCGATTATGCGTGGGATCTGTTGATTCAGATGCCGGCAGCGCTGCCGTTTCCTGCAGGAAAGCGACTGTACGACTGGAAATACTTATCCGATCCGGAACCGTATATGAACGGCCGGCGTGTGAAGCATGCCCGCGGAAAAGTGCTCGGCGGTTCAAGCTCTATCAACGGAATGATTTATCAGCGCGGAAATCCACTGGACTATGAGCGGTGGGGAGCAGACACCGGAATGGAGCAGTGGGATTATGCACACTGCCTTCCGTACTTCAAACGTCTGGAAAATGCGTTAGCTTCAAAAGATGATCATGAATACCGCGGCCACGATGGTCCGCTTAAATTAGAACGAGGACCGGCAAAGAATCCTTTATTCCAGGCTTTCTTTGAGTCTGCTGTCGAAGCGGGCTATTCAAGGACGCCGGATGTGAACGGCTACCGTCAGGAAGGGTTCGGTCCGTTTGATAAGCATATTTACAAGGGCAGACGCATGTCTGCATCCCGTGCCTTTTTGCATCCGGTCATGAAGCGCAAAAACCTCACGGTGAGAACCCGCGCGTTTGTCGCTAGTATCGATTTCGATGGTACAACGGCGAACGGTGTCACCTACAAACGTAACGGGAAAATGCACAAGGTTGAGGCGGGGGAAGTAGTTCTTTCCGGCGGGGCGATCAATTCACCGCAGCTGCTGCAATTGTCAGGTGTAGGGGATGCTTACCACCTGCGCTCCCTCGGGATTGAACCGGTCGTTGATCTTCCGGGAGTAGGGGAAAACCTGCAGGATCACCTTGAATCCTACATTCAGTATTCCTGCCCGCAGCCGGTTTCAGAGCAGCCGAACTTAAAGAAAACTCGTATGCCGTGGATTGGGCTGCAGTGGCTTCTCGGACGCAAAGGACCTGCCGCAAGCAATCATTTCGAAGGCGGTGGCTTTGTTCGCTCCAATGAGGAAGTCCCTTACCCGAATCTGATGTTCCACTTTCTCCCGGTAGCGGTCCGTTACGATGGGCAGAAAGCAGACACAGAGCACGGATTCCAGGTTCACGTCGGGCCGATGTATTCGGATGCCCGCGGAAGCTTGAAGATTCGTTCGAAAAATCCAAGAGAACATCCCAGCATGGTCTACAACTATCTTTCTACGGAACAGGACCGCCGCGAGTGGATTGAAGCGATCAGAATTTCACGGGAAATTATGGCTCAGCCGTCGATGGCGCCTTATAACTCAGGAGAAATTTCCCCTGGTCCTGCTGTGCAGACAGACGAAGAGATTTTGGAGTGGGTCGCAAAAGACGCCGAAACTGCGCTTCATCCGAGCTGTACCGCTAAGATGGGACCGGCTTCTGATCCGATGGCTGTCGTTGATCCAGAGACGATGAAAGTCCACGGACTCGAAAATATCCGTGTTGTCGACGCGTCAGTGATGCCTTATGTAACGAACGGCAACATTCATGCTCCGGTATTGATGCTTGCAGAAAAGGGAGCGGACCTGATCCTCGGACGTAAACCGCTCGAACCTATCCATGCAGACTTCTACCGTCACGGTGTTCACCCGGCAGATTCAGGCACAGTGAAAGCTTAATAAGAGCAATTTAATAGGGAAGGCCCTTTTCAACATGCAAGGCTGCATGGTTGAAGAGGGCCTTTTTTGTGGTGAAACATTACTTTCAGCGATGCTGAAAAATGGTAGTCACCGTCTGTATTCTGCTGAAGACGATCCCCTCGGAGAGCGTCTCAAGTGATACAAAGACGGCAGAAAGGAGAGAAATTTATAAATAATAAGTTCATCATATATAATCAATTATTTCCGATTGGACTTCTGCAGGTCCCCATCGAAATACCCCTTTGATGAATGATTTTTTTCAGGTTCACAATAGCATTTCCTTCATACACTTGATCCATGATCGTTTCAATTTTTTCGTTTTCCTGCCTGCTTATTTTCTGCTTCATAAGCATCGTTTGAAACCACTCGCTGATTTCTTCGGGGGATACATTCCCCGCAATAGAAGAAAGCCGGTCATATCCATGTGAGATTTTTTCTTCCAAATCGACTTCTCCACCAGCATAAAAATAGAAATCATTTTTACGCATCCCGCTTTTTATTTGTTCTACTTTTTCTTTACTTCCGGCATCTTTTATTCCTATGACCAAGTCCAGCTTACTTAATTCAATAATACTTTCCTCCGATAAATCGAAGCCGGTTCTGCCTGGATTGTTATATAAAATGGCTGGTTTATTACTGTGGTCGATAATCCTCTTCGTATAAATGAGTGCTTCTTCCTGGGTCGGTATGACATAAGGAGGATACCCAAGCATGATACCGGCTATTTTTGTGTGAGATATCTTTTCCGCTAATTTCTCGGCCTCTTTCTGCCTGGTGGAAGCAACACCAAATATAATTTCCATATTACTCATAAGATCTTCTTCCAGTTCCAAAGCGTTTATCAGATCTGTTTTCTCCGGAAGACTTAAACTGTGTTGTTCACCAGTCGTTCCTGACACAAGAACAGACTTTACTCCTTGGTTATACAGGTCTCTTATATGGCTTATCGTCTCTTGAGTATTTAAAGATTCATCTTCAAAAAAAGCTGTCGGCACGGCAATATGAATTTTTTCTTTCAGCATGCTGTTTTCTCCTTTCTCTTTTTTATCTGCTTTATCGAGGGGGCGGTCTGTCTGCAGCGAAGATCCTGTACCTTATTCAATTTTTACTGGGTTACCTATACATAAAATCTTCTAATTAAGACTATACACGATTAGAAGGGAGAAAACTGCTGTGCGAAAGGAGGTTTATAACACAAAAAAGCCGGTTTCTCCTTTTCAGAGAAACCAGCTTCGTTATATTTTCGATATTCTATTCATTAATCCACTCATCAATCAGGTCCTGATTCTCATCAATCCATTCCTTCGCTCCATCAAGAGGATCTTCGGCACTTTCCACGTAGTCGATGAGCTCGCCGATTTCCTGGTCGTCCATCTTCCAGTTTTTAAGCCACTCGTCTACTTCCGGATGATCGTCTGCAAAACCTTGACGCGTCGCATGGTGAATTTTTTCGGAACCGCCGAATATGTTCTCAGGATCATCAAGGAATTTAAGATCATGACTGGAGAAGACCCAGTGAGGGCTCCAGAGAGGGACAACGATCGGTTCTTCATTACTTACGGAATTATCTACTTCCCCGAGCATGGCCGGTTCCGAGCTTGGCTGCAGGACAAAATCGAGGTCATATTCCTGGATAGCATCTTCCGTTACTTCCATCGTTCCTGCGCCGGCATCAAGACCAATAATTTCGCCCTCAAACATCTCTTTATGTTCATTTAAATCTTCGATACTGTTCACTTCGTCCACGTATTCCGGTACGACGAGTCCTACCTGGGCGTTATCAAACCAGGTTTCCTCGGAGAAATCCACCGAATCTTCGTATTGTTCCAGATAGTTAGCGTCCTGAACCGGCAGCCAAATTTCCAGATTGGCATCCAGCTCACCGCTTGAGAGAGCTTCCATCGTAAAGCCCATTTCCAATACGTTTAAATTGACGGTGTATCCTTCTTCTTCTAAAATAGCTTTCCACATGTTGGTTACAGCAATGTTTTCAGACCAGTTAATCTGGGAAAACGTTAGTTCTTCTCCGTTTGATTCGGTTTCTGTATCCGTATCCTCTTCCGTTTCCGCGTCAACTTCAGCTTCAGCCGGGTTGCTGCCTGTATCTGCCTGTTCGTTGTCCGCTTCTTCATTTGAATTTCCGCAAGCTGTAAGTGTAACCGCTGCGAGTACGGTAAAGCTGAGGCCAAGTTCTTTTTTCCAACTATTCATGTGCTTCACTCTCCATTATTTTTATTTTGAATATTAACAACGTTAAATTTATTAAATAAAAATTTAATATAAATTTTATAGTTAACCTGTCTCTTCTATAAAAAGAGACAGAGGAAACGTTCATTTTCGAGGCAGTCCACAGGGAAGGGTGAACCGCCTGTTCCGTTCACATTACTTTTTAGGATCT
Source organism: Alkalicoccus halolimnae (assembly GCF_008014775.2). GTDB lineage: Bacteria > Bacillota > Bacilli > Bacillales > Salisediminibacteriaceae > Alkalicoccus > Alkalicoccus halolimnae. Next base: position 955,074 of record NZ_CP144914.1, read on the forward strand.
TTCGGGAGAAACTCAAATATTTCCCCGGACCGGATACTTGCGACAAGGTCATCCAGCCAGTGATAGTAGGCTTTGGAATCTTCAAGCTGGTCATAGTATTTTTTGGACTCTGTCACCATCTCCGGCGTGCTGGAGGAATCCTTCATGACGTCAACTAAATCTGCCTGGGCTTCTTCAATGGCTTCCATGTTCATTTTGACTTCCCGTTCCCACATCTGGCAGTAAAAAACCATAAAGGAACGGAAAAAATTTTTCTCGGCTGCATACGTATGTTTTCTGGAGCCGCGGGTGTAGGTTTTTTTCACCATCTCGATTTCCTGCAGCTTACGGACACTTGTACTCATGCTCGGTTTGCTCATTTCAAGCTCCGTCCGCATTTCATCGAGCGTCATCTGATCTTTAAAGTACATCGTCGCATACAAATTTGCAGCAGCGGGAGTGACCCCGTATAAATCCATTGTTTCTGCAATAGCACCGATGACTTTATCTTTTGCGTCTTCAATTTTTTTTCTGGATGTTTCCGCAGATTCGTTCATAAAGTCGCCCCTTCGGTCTAAAGTAAAGATCGTTAAATAATTATTTAATCTTCTTTATAAACTTCATGTTACCTAACTCATTTGAAATGTCAATGGAAAAACGAAATTTCCTCAGTGGAAAAAAGGACTGACCTCAACAGGGAGAGCACTTTTCCTATCTTTTAATTCTTGCTGCTGTTTTACGTATCCAGGCATTTTTGACAGCTCTGAAGAGCCGTGATACGATATGATTAACGTTAAATAAATTTTTAACAAACTTAATTATAACATAAAAACTGGAGTTGACTGATTTGAATTTAAAACTACAGCACTATATTAACGGCAAATGGACAGATGCACAGTCCGGCAGCACGCGGGATATTATTAACCCTTTTAATCAGGAAATTATCGCAGCGGTTCCGGAAGGAGACGAGAACGATGCCAAAGCAGCGATTGCGGCCGCAAGAGAAGCATTTGATAACGGCGGATGGTCTTCCACGCCGGCAACGGAGCGGGGGACTATCGTACGAAAAATTGCGGAGCTCATTGAACGTGACAGAGAAGAGCTGGCGGAACTGGAATCACTCGATACCGGAAAAACAGTAGAAGAAAGCCGGGGCGACATGGATGATATTGCCGGCGTCTTCCGATATTATGCCGAAATAGCAGACAAAAACGGAGGAGAGCTGATCGCTTCTCCTGTACCGGACTCCCTCAGTAAAGTCGTTCACGAGCCGGTGGGCGTGTGCGGTCAGATTACACCTTGGAATTATCCACTGCTTCAGGCGTCCTGGAAGCTGGCCCCGGCACTTGCGACGGGCAATACGCTTATCATGAAGCCGAGTGAAATCACTCCGCTTACGACAGTAAAAGTATTTCAACTGATGGAGGAAGCGGGCGTCCCTGCTGGAGTCGCAAACCTCGTTCTCGGCGCAGGAGGCACAGTCGGTGCAGAGCTCGCCGGTAGTGTTGATGTGGATCTTATTTCCTTTACCGGAGGCATTGTCACCGGCAAGAAAATTATGCAGGCGGCAAGTGTGAATGTGAAAAAGCTTGCTCTTGAACTCGGCGGAAAAAATCCGAATATTATCTTTGCGGATGCGGATTTTGATATCGCGGTAGACCAGGCGTTAAACGGCGTATTTTTCCACGCAGGGCAGATCTGCTCGGCCGGTACAAGGTTAATCGTAGAAGAAAGTATTCACGATGAATTTGTGAACGCACTCGTCGAGCGGGTGAAGAACTTTAAGCTCGGCAGCGGTTTTGATGAAGATACGCAGATGGGGCCGCTTATTTCGGCAGAGCACCTTGCTAAAGTAGAGGAATACGTGAAAAATGGGAAAGAGGAAGGTGCAACCCTTGCAGTCGGCGGGAGCCGTCCAGAGGAGCCGGAGCTGCAGGACGGATTTTTCTACCTGCCTACGATATTCACAGACTGCACGACAGACATGCACGTCGTGCAGGAGGAAGCGTTCGGTCCTGTTATTACGGTCGAAAAATTTCAGACTGAAAAAGAAGCCGTCAAGATTGCGAACGACTCTATCTACGGCCTTGCCGGCGGCGTCTGGACAAACGACACTACAAAAGCAGAGCGCTGTGCTGCAAACATGCGCATGGGGACGGTATGGATTAATGAATTCAACTTGTATTTCCCGCACGCGCCGTGGGGCGGATACAAGCAGTCCGGTATTGGAAGGGAGCTCGGAAAACTCGGTATTGAAGAATACACCGAAACAAAGCACATCTTCCAGAACTTGAAACCTGCACCGCTCAACTGGTTCTAAAATGCACCAATAAAAATATGTCTACGACTGGAGGCAGGCCTCATTGATTATGAGACCTGCCTCCAGTTTTTTATGTGGAAAAGAAGTTCTTTAAATTAACTTATAAAAAAATGCGAGTACCTTTCTGTTCTTTCACCAGCTCCGCTGAGTGTATCAACAAATTATGTAGTGAAAAGATATAGTAATCCGAGCACAAAAAAGAGGGAAGTGAGGATGCTCATAAAAATCAAATACGCTTTGCCGGGGTTAAATGCATCATCCTTTTTCATGTCTATTAACGACCATAGATTTAAAATCGCAATAGTGAAGTACATGATATACAAGGGCAGGTTTAACGTAAAATACAGAATCAGCATGATGACAGCGAGAGTTACCATAACAATTCTTGAAATGCTCAAATAAATAACATCCTTTATAGAGAAATTTAGGCAGCGGACAAGGAATAAGGTCATCCGCTCCTGAGAAAAATGAAATCTTTTTTCTGGTTTTCAGCTAGGAATTGTTCCTATACTTAAGGCTACCTTGAAAATAAAGTAGATAAGCGATGAACGTACGCTTTCGTTTCCATGGGGACGCTTTCCGGGCGGGCCGGCCTCAGCTGATCCCTTCTTTCCTGCGGTCGGGAGGGATGGATCTTCGGCTCGTCCTCCATCGCCCCGGAGTCGCCCCATGTCCTCTTCCGCTTACGGTAAAAAGATAGAGAAGTATCTGCCATCTAATAAAGAAAATTCCTTCTTGAAAATCATTCATACCACCTTAATAGATAGGAAATTCCATTCCTGTAAAAGGGGATTTTCATCCTTCATGGTGCAAGGCTTTTGCATGAGTGTCTCTGTTATAGCTCCGTGTTGTTTTTGGAGTGCCTGCGGCTTCCCCTGCGTCCGGGAGGATCTGCGCGCCTTCCGCAGGCGTCTTGCCCTGGCACTGGTTTCTACCTTGGTACCTTCTTGATTCAACAAGCGGGCTTTCTGTATTAGAAAATTAAAACGAAGCGGAAATATGCCCGTGGAAGAAGGAGATCTCCTCCACGGCAGGTCAGTTGAAGCGGAGTTATCAACATTTATCAACACCAGACTTTACGACAGCTTTACTTAAAAATATTAAAAAGCCTTTTGAACAGTCTTTTTATTTTAGGAAACCAGACGATGATTGCAGCTAGTGCAAGGATAATGAACGATTCCATCTGTGGCATAGTGTCTCCTCGGTAGAGAACAGAAGCAAACCAGAGGGTGAGTATAGAAAAACCAGCAATTAAATAGGGCTGGTCTTCTTTTGAATTAAGCAAATAGAACTCTCCTTTAATCACATGTTTCTCCAGGTTTTATAATAGGTTTCTTAAATAAGGCTGCCTTGAAAATAATTTTGATTAGTGAAAAAGGGAGTGCTTTCGTTCCCATGGGATCACAGGGCCGGCTTCAGCTAATTCCGTGTGCGGGGTAGGACTCGTCCTTGATCGCCTCGGATTCGCCCCGTGTGCCTTTCAGCTTACGATAAAAATGACCGGGCAGCATATACAAAACCCATTCTTGATTCAACCAGCGGGCTTTCTGTGTTGGAAAATCCTGCAGAGGCGCAGCCCGCCCGGAAATCTCCTCCACGGCATGTTGAAGCGGAGTTTTCTGCATGTATTCACAATAGATTTTAACACAGCTTCAATGAAAAAGGACGAAGCTGGGCGCGCAGACGCCCCTGTGCTCATTTTCTGGTACTAATTAAACGTCTTTCTTATAAATCGTCTACGTAATTAAACACTTCTTCTATGCTCTCCACCCGGTGCGGCTGCCTGCCTTCCTGATAGATAAAATAGGAGGGATAGATGACTTCATCTCCTGCGATCGCTTCCGTCATTTCATGGCTGTACCCATTGATGGACCAGTTTCCTCTATCGCTGCCGGGCTCATTTAGTTTTTCATGAAACGTACTATTCTGAATGGCAAACTCCATAGCTTCTTTTGAATCATCTTCCAAAAGAGCTAGTACAAATCCGCCATCATAACTTGGAAGTACAGCCTCTTCTATATAGGAGTGAATAGTTTCCAGGTTCGTATACTCAATTTCAATCCGTTCCGCGCGTACGACAGGAAGCAGAGAAGAGTCTTCCAATATATAGTTTTCTCTGTTTCGGGAGACCTGCGGCTCAAATGCATCGTCCATGATCACCCGCATTTCTTTAGGGACAGGAGCTTCCAGAATTACGGGGTTCTCCACCTCTTCTTCTGTTTCCAAGTAGACGATTTCAGTATCCTCATCGTACGCTACTTGATAGGCTTCCACCTCGTACTCTTCCGAATCAAAGTCTCTTACATAATCCGCTGTTAATTCTTCTCCGTTCAAATTATCTTCTACAAACAAAACGATCGGCGTGCCGTTTTCCGACGTGCCCAGATTTTGCCCGGTAATCTCCGTGTTTTCCTCCTCTGCTCCACAGGCAGCGAGAAGAAAAACGAACGGCAGCAGTTTTTTCATTATGTATCCCCCCGTGTCTTCTTTCTTTTTATACGGAAACGAAGGGAAGAAGTTCCTCATTCCATAATTAACGAGAAATAGATTACATTGGAGATATATTTTTCTGAAGATGTTCTCAGCGGTAAACATCAGCAAGATTCAAAAAATTCGCCCAGTGTGAAGCCAAAAGTAATTTGAATAACGACACATTTTCAAGAGAGAAGATTCGTTCAAGTTAATTAATCGTTTCTAGGAATTCGAAATAAAAATTACCAAATAAGCAAAATAAATACCAAATTATGTACTATAATGTATTAATTTCCTGTAAAATGAAGTTATCCATCGTAAATTTTCAGAATTATTAGAATGGAGAGGGTATTGTTGACGAGATATTTTAAATATGTGGCTATGAACGAAGGGAACGAGGATTGGATGTATGAAGAACTTCAAAATGGGAGAGCCCGTTTTGGGTGGAGTGGTCCTGGTTCAAACCTTAGAAAGATTAAAGCGAAAGATATTGAAAATAGAAGTCGGGAAGAAAAAGTAATATGGAGATATACGCAATTTCTTATTCAACGATTAGAGCTAGGAGACCGTTTGGTTGTTCAGCTGGAACGACCTTTAAGAAAATTTCTTATTGTGGAAGTTACCGGTGATTATAAGTCCACCGACCCGAAGCAAAAAGACTTTAACCATTACGTGGAGTGCCGCCTTATTACAGATGATTTTATAAATGTAGAATCGAAGGCCGTTTCCCAATCACTCAGGCACCACCTTTCCAAAAGAGGCCAGTACTACTTAATTTATGATCAGGATGCGCAGGCAGAACTAGAAAAAATAAGTCAGCAAGCAATACTAAAAGATAAAACTTTTTATGAAAATAATCAAAATGATCGATCGACAGAATTCGAAATAAATCGAATGAATGAGGATACTCTCCAGCGCACGTATGAATCGATCTCTCAAAAATGGCCCAGCGCCTATTTCGAAAAATTTGTAGCTGATTTAATTAATTCCACTTATGGAATGGAGGTTTTTAATCAAGGAGATACAAAGCAGGGGTGGGATCTTACAATGAGAATACTGGATCCTATGGATCATAAATCACTCCTGCATGACGACGTGCCGGTGCAGTGTAAAAATTATCAAGGAGATGTTATTGGTACAAGGCCTATTGATGATTTGGAAAGGTGTACCGCAAATTCTGATTCACCGATCGTCTATCTGTTTATTCTGGGAAACTTAACAGAACAATTTAATAAGGAATTTAATGAAAGACTGGAAATACAAAAAAATAAGCGGTATGTGGAATGGAAAATTGTTGGTCAAAATCAAATCGCGCAGATGTATTTAAATAGTATAAATTTTCAAAGATAAATAAGAGGAAATATTCCTCGTTTAAAAATGAAATGAAAACCAACTTAGTTCAAACAGCGGATTGATCGGCTTATTTAAAGGGTATTTACAGTGGAAAAGAGGAGAAATGATTTCATGTGATGAAGTTCAAGAACTCCCATGTGGTAATAAATACAAATTACAAACATAACCCCCAGGCCCACAGCGAGATGCTGAGAGAAGGGAAAGCAGCGGCTTATTATCATCCTTGGAAAGAAAAAATCAAACGTATTCAGAAAGGGGATAAAGTCTTTTTGTACCAGAGCGGAAGAGGCATTGTCGCCATAGGTATCGGTACCGGTGTGGTGGATGCAAAAGACTACAAAGGGCAGGTGGATGAAGAATACTTCACGTCGCTGAATTCGTTTCAGAAACTGAAGGCCCCTCTTTCCGCAAGAGAAATGAAAGAGATTGCCGGAAAAAACATAGTTTTTCAGCAGACTTATTTATCACTGGATGAAGAAGCTGGAGAAAAAATCTGGACATACATTACACAAAATTATCTAGAAGAGCCAACTGATAAGAAATAAGAGCTGAAAAAATTATGGTTCTCTGTTACCAAGTAAAAGCAGGAGAACGTAAATCCGTTCCAGTCCTGATTACAGGAACTTACTCCTCCATTACTGGTCGATTGAAACCGGGTTTACTCCTCAGTAAAATTATCATTATAAGAACCCTTTCTGATGGTTATTTCGTAGTCGTTTTAACCTTGTCGGAGGCGGGTTCTTTTTTATTGGTTCTGTTAAAGCTTCGTGTTGTTTTCGGAGTGCCTGCGGCTCCTCCGCCTGCCGCGGAGATAACATGCGGCTTTCCTTGCGTCCGGGAGGATCTTCCCGCTTTCTTTTTCCGCAGGTGTCTTGAAAAATCACCTTGGCACTGGCTTCTACCTTGGTACATTTTTGATTCAACCAGCGGGCTTTCTGTATTTATCAACAATAGACTTGGTTCTTACGCGAACTTGGTGGTAAAAAGATATATCTTTAATAATTCTAAAATGAATTAATTATCTCAAAATGCTCATGCCTGTTACTGTGGCTTTTAAAGGGAAGAAGCAGATTGTAAATGATAAAGAGCAGGAACGATCCCCTTTATGTACGTAAGAGCCATAGACTTTAACAGAGACACTCATCCAAATATTTTTGCACCATGAAGGATGAAAATGCCCTTTTACAAGAATAGAATTTCCCATCTATAAAGGTGGGATGAAGGATGTTCATGAAAGGATCTTCTTTAATAGGTGGCAGATACTTCTCTATCTTTTTACCGTAAGCTGGAGGGGACATGGGTCGACTCCTGGGCGAATAAGGACGAGACGAAGATCCATCCCGCACGACCGCAGGGAGGAAAGGATTAGCTGAGCCCGGCCCGCCCGGAAAGCGTCCCCATGGAAACGAAAGCGACCATTCATTGCTTATCTGTTTTATTTTCAAGGCAGCTTTTTTATTATACGAATGAAGTATGTCCGTCGCATACCTGTTGTAAATCTGTGCATAAGCTGTTTTTTTCATTAGATTCTCATAGTGACGAGGAGGAGCGTATATGAAACAGCCAGGAAAATATCGAATAAATTCTTTTCCCTCAAGCAGAATATCGACAATTGATATTGGAGCTGCCAGTAAAAGAAAACATTATATAAGGGCATTAATCGAGCTGGATGTAACAGATGCCCGGCAGTTGATTCTTGAAAAAAAGAAGCAGAAACAGAACGTTTCTTTTAACGCCTGGTTCATTAAATGCATTAGTAAAACAGTAGAAGAATGCAAAGAGCTTCATGGAGTCAGGAAAGGGAAGAAAAAAGTCGTTATTTTCGAGGATATTGATATATCCATCATGATTGAAAGAGAGGTCGAAGGAGAAAAAGTGCCGCTGCCTTATGTGATTCGAAAGACCAATGAAAAGGAAATGGCAGAGATTCATGAAGAAATAAAAGCAGCACAGGCACAGGCTGTCGACGGCGAAGGGGATTTCGTTTTAGGAGAGAAGAAAAACGCATATTTAATGAAAGCCTATTATGCTATGCCCGGGTTCGCCAGAGGATTTGTCTGGAAAAAAATTATTGGAGATCCTTTTTTGACAAAACAGTACATGGGGACTGTGATGATTACTTCTGTAGGGATGATAGGAAAAATTAATGGCTGGGTTCTCCCCATGAGCATTCACCCCCTTTCTTTTGCAGTTGGTTCCATTATTAAAAAGCCGGGAGTAAAAGATGGTAGAATCGAAATAAGGGAATATCTTTTCGTAACAGCTGCCGTTGACCATAATGTCATCGACGGAGCACCTGCAGTCAGAGCTTTATCGAAGCTGATAAAGCTGGTCGAAAAGGGAGAAGGGTTATGACAATCGTTAGTCGAAGCAAATTGAAAGCTGCCGGTATGACCAAAAAAAGCGCAGTGACTGCGCTTTTTTCAGAATGTTTATTTGGTAAAGAGTGAAGAATTTTTTTAGTTCGTATATTCAATTATGCCCTTTGTCCTGACTCTGTTAAGAATCTTCCGACTGCATTTCCATCTCTTAGACGTCCCCGCCGTACACTTCAAAGAACAGTTTTTATTTGATCTGCTTCCTGCTGAGAACGGTAACCGTAAGCAGGATGATCAGCATACCGAGAAGCTGGATGACGGTGAGGTGATCTCCGAGAAGAAGAACGACAAACAAAGAAGCTGTCACCGGTTCTACCATAGCGACCATCGAAGCAGTGGTCGGTGCCGTATATCGAATACCAACCACATAAAAGATAAACGAAAGGCCTGCACCGATAAGTCCTAATAGAAGAAACCAACCTAAATCACCTGATAGAACAACCCTGGCAGCTTCATTTTTATCTGCAAAGAAAATAAGGATAATACAAAAAGAAAAGAAAGCGAGTGTCAGGATCGTCTGCGGCTTTCCATAGGCAGAGGCATTTTTAAATCCGAAAATAAATAACGCATAGGAAAGCCCCGCAGCAAGCCCCGCAGCTGTTCCGAGGTAGCTCACGGAAAGGGAAGAGATATCATAGGACCCTGTAAGCAGGAAAATCCCCATCAGCACACTGGCAATACATCCCCATTTAAACCATGTCGAACGCTCTATTTTCAGTAAAAAAGAAGTTAACAGAACGAATATAGGAGCGGTATACATCAGCGTAGCGGCAACAGCAACACTGGAGGCCTCGATACTTAGAAAATAAAAGGAGAAATTGCCGGCTACTCCCACACCGGCAAGCATAGACCAGATGAATGTACGCCTGGACACGTGCCGGCTTTCTCCGAAGCGAACGAGAAACCACGCAAAAAAACATAAAAATCCGACAGCGCCCCGGTAAAAGGAGATGACGATGGGATCCCAGCCTTCAGCTATTAAAATAGCAGCAATCCCCCCGCTGATGCCCCAGCATACAGCGGCCAGTATAATTAAAAATAACCCTTTAGCCTGCATTTGTTCCTCCTGAAAATAAGTGATCTAACGAATTCTTTAGAAATCCTCCTGCCGGGGAAAAGGCATGTACATGACTTCCAGCTGGGTGCTTTCTCTAAAGAATGATTAATCCTGAAAAATAAAGGGAAGCGTTTTTTGTTTTCATACGACCAGTTTCTTCAAGGGTAGTATTATTCTGTACTTTCCACCCGCCAGTCTCCTTCGCGCCGCTCGTCGAGTGCTCCTGTTATCTCTCCCGTTCCGCGGTCAATTTCCAATACCTGCATAGATCCAAAATAAAGAGGCGTCGGTGGCTCACGAATTTCACTGTATCCGATAGAAAGCAGTTCGTCCTGCTGCTCCGAATCTGGAGGCTCTTCCATAATAAGCGCATCCTCATCCAGCTGAAAACGAGGGGCCTGGACGGCTTCTTCCAGGTCAGCACCGCTTCCCGCCCAGTCTGCGATCACCTGCGTGAGCATGATCGGGATTCTTTCGCCACCGGGGCTTCCGATTGCCAGAACCGGCCCTTCCTCATCAGCGGCTATCATCGGGGAGGACCACGTTACGGAGCGTCTTCCGGGCTCGGGTTCATTCACTCCATCTTGACCAATACTGAATCTGGCCATTTGATTATTGAGAAAGAAACCTTCTGCATAGACGCCGGAACCCCAGAAGTTCGTATTTGTATTTGTCATGGAAACCACAGTCCCCTCCGCATCGACGACGGAAATATGGGTCGTATTCGGGTCAAATCCCCCGTAGGACCCGCCGGAATCCACGGCAGTCAAAGATTCACTGGAAATCTCCTCTGCAATAGAAGCGTTGCGGGAAGAATCAGTTAAATCCTCTACAGGTACTTCTACAAACCCGGGATCTCCAAGGTCCGTTTCGAGAAACTGTCTTGCGATGCGCCAGGACATCGCCGTATGGTGAATGAAAGCCGTACTGTTTCGATCCATCTCTGCAATTTCTTTTGCTTCAAGCATCTGCAGCATTTGAATCACGTTGATTCCGGGAAGCGGGGGAGGGGCAGCGACGATTTCATACGATGCGAATTCCCCCGTGGCAGGCTCGTGACGGCCCACTTCAAAGCCAGCAAGAGAATCAGTGTCCACCCCTTCTATCTGAGAAGCCAGCTCCTCAGCGAGAGCTCCTTCGTAAAAAGATTCCCCTCCGCTGTCGTGTATTGCTTCCAGAGACGCTGCCAGTTCTGCCTGCTCCAGCTCGGCACCTTCACTTAAAGGAACTCCCTCAGGATAAAAATGTGCGAGCTGCTCTGCAGGAAGACGCCCCTGGCCTGATTGGAGCTGCTGGGACAGCAGTTCAGAAACTTCCGCACTTTCAGCAAGGGAAATTGCAGGATCAAGCAGGTCTTCCCATTCTGCTGAGCCGAAATCCCCGTGCAGTTCCATCATGCCGGCCACAAACCCCGGCACGCCGATATCTGAGTCAGGTATCCCTTCCTCCGGAACAACTTCCCGATAGTCATATGCCTGGGGGTCCTCTCCCTGTTCGTGAATAAGTGCTACGCCCCCGCCGCCGATCCCGGAAGCGAACGGCTCAACTACCGAAACGGCGTAAGCAGCCGCTACAGCAGCGTCGACCGCACTGCCTCCATTCTCAAGAACTTCCATACCTGCGTCGACCGCGTCCGGATGCCCGGCACTAACTCCATAAGAAGTTAATAGAGAAGTTTCCTCTGTATTTGTTTCATTGTCGGCATTCTCATTTTCTTCAGATTCGGGCTGGGAAGTCTCATTTTCCTGAACATTCTCCTCCGTATCGTTGGAATTGTCGGGAGCTTCTACCGGATCTTCTTCCGGAGAGCACCCGCTTACGAGCAGGGGTAAAATAGCAGCGGCAGTAAAGACATAAGCGATGGAAAGAGGGGTCTTTAAAGAAACGGTGGACTTGCTTCTGTCACCCATATCTCATGCTCCTTTCACTTTATTCGGAAAGCTGTGTTAAAGTTTGTTTTTGATAAATATAGAAAACTTCGCTGGAAACGGAACTTCCCCTCTTTACAGGTGGAATCGATGATGTTCAAGAAGAGGTTTTCTTTATTAGAAGGCAGATGCTGCCCGGTCTTTTTTACCGTAAGCTGTGGGGCACATGGGGTGACTCCAGGGCGGTCAAGGACGAGCAGAAGATCCATTTCTTCCAAACCGAAGGGCGGAAGGTACTGGAGGAACGCTTCAAAGGGAAATACGTGTGTTGTTCGGTTTTTCCCTGATTATCAGAAAGACAAACTACAGAAATTCCATTATTTTTCCTGAACAGAGCTTATCTGTGTGTTCGGGAGGGTGTAATGAAAAAGAGAAGCGGGAATAGAACAAGAAAGAACAAGTTTAATAATGAATACCATCTGTGTTCAGGGGGGGGGGCGGGAGAAGAGGTCTTTTAGATAAATGCCAGTAATTATCCAGTCTTTACTTATCAGGATTCGTAAAGAGCCCGGATGAAGTTGAAGAATTTACGATGGATTTTAAAAACATACATGATGCAGCAGTAACTCACCAGGAAAGAAGGTTCTCCTATGGCCTCTACTGAAAATACAGCAAAAGGGGAAAGAATAGAAATACTGGACCGGCTGCGGGGGTTCGCTTTATTAGGAATATTATTAATGAATTTCCCGGGTCTTGCAGGGGTTGCCTCTGATTCTCAACCTCTGCTTCGAAGTTTTTTGGAAATTTTAATCAAAGATAGTGCCAGACCTTTATTTGCCGCTATGTTTGGCATCAGTATCGCCCTTATTTATGATAGAACGAGGGAACGCCAGCGGAATCCATATCCGCTGCTGATTCGAAGGCTGGCCATTCTTGGTATTGCCGGAGCGGTTCACGGCTATGCTGTCTGGGCTGGAGATATCCTGATGATGTTTGCCATGGCAGGATTTGTGCTGCTTTTCTTTTTAAAGCTTCAGGATAAATGGCTTCTCTTACTGGGACTCGCGTTCTGGCTCCTTTATACGGTAGGCCTCGATTTTCTCAATCACTATACCCCTTATCTATTTGATTTGGAAACAGGGATGAAATCACTAGGGGGAGAAGGGATACCAGGCTACACGTACCTCCTTCGAGAGTTTTCTTCCATGGTCAGTCACCTGGGATTCTTTCTGCTCGGCAAGTATATGTATCGGAAAGAGGCTTTTTCTTATATGGAGGCGAACCGCCGTAAAATGTGGGTTACCGCTTTCTTCTTTTTCACTGTCGGGTTCTTTGGAAAAACTGCCATGATGGAAATGCCGGAAAATCTTTTCATTAACAGTTTACAAACCTTTTTCCCGTTTGTTCTCACTATCGGAGTGACGATTGGAGTAATACTTCTAGGAACGAGTCCGAAGCGGGTCTCCAGGCTGCTGCATCCCTTTACAGCGGTAGGAAGAACGACATTCACCAATTACCTTATGCAGTCGGTTGTGTTTGTTACGATCTTCGCAAATGCAGGAAGAACGATCTTCCGGGACGTCGGTATCTGGTCAGACCCGGGCTACTATTTTGCTCTTAGTATCGCAGTCTCACTGTTTCTCGCCCAAATGATCATCAGTCACTTCTGGTTAAAAAAATTTTATTACGGCCCGTTTGAATGGGTATGGAGAGCCGGCACCCATGGAAAGTTTGTTTCTTTCAGAAGATGAAAGTGACAGTGGGAGTATTTCTTTACTTTAAATTTTTCTTAGAATTGAGGAACGGGGTTTCTTTTATAGTGTAAGCCAGGTTACATCACAAAAGCTGACGTCCAGTTATAGTAAAGAGGTAATCTACTATATAGGAGGCCCAATCATGAGCGGAAAAATGAGATTTGAAGTATCAGGAAAAGCAAAAAATATGACTGCTGAACTGCAGGCTAAAAACCATACGATAATTATTGACGAGCCGGCAGAAATGGGAGGCGCGGATAAAGGACAGGATCCGCTGTCCAATATGCTCGCTTCGCTTGCAGGCTGTGAAAATGTGATCGCGAATATGGTCGCAAAGGAAATGATGTTTAGATTCAAGCAAGTGTGAGCACGTCAGAATCAGAGAAGCGTATCCAGGAGCTAAAACAGAAAACGGACTCGAGATGTCCGGTCTATACGACATTTGAAGCCGCTAATATTCCTATTACGGCCACGTGGACCCGTGCTTAATAAAAAAACAGCTCTCACAGAAAAAAGTTCTGTGGGAGCTTTGTCTACTTATATGAATCTCTGCGTTGCAACGTATCTTAATGAACCTTCTGGAAATAATAATATGAAGGTTCGTATACGAAGAAGACCCCTGGGAAAGACGGCGGCTCCTGAAGGATAAGGCGTCCGTCTGAAACGGAGGTCATGGTCGCTATTTGTTTTTTACAGAATGACCTTCTATTATAAAATGGAGTCATATAAAAAATATTACAGAAAGCGAGATGAAGGATATGGTAAAAGCGCTGTATTTGAACGGATCCCTAAAGAACAGCAGCGAGCCTTCCCACACATCGGGCCTGCTTCACAAAGCGACGGAATGGTTTACTCACCTGGGGGTGGAAACAGAAGAAATTCGTTTAGCGGACTACCGCATTCTTCCCGGAATGGCACCGGATATGGGAGAGGGGGATGAGTGGCCGCAAATTATGCAAAAGGTGCTGGCGGCTGATATTTTAATCGTCGCCACGCCCATTTGGATCGGAGAAAAAAGCAGTGTCTCAACGCTTGCGATGGAACGGCTATATGCCTCCAGCGGAGAAAAGAACAGCGAAGGACAGGCGATTTATTACAATAAGGTGGGAGGAGCCGTCGTAACAGGGAATGAAGACGGCGCGAAAGAATCAGCGAAATCGATTCTGTACGGGCTGTCCCATATCGGCTTCACTGTCCCGCCGAACGTAGACGCCTACTGGGTAGGAGAAGCAGGTCCGGGACCGTCTTATCTGGAAACCGGGCAGGACAACGCCTTCACGATCAAAAATACTAAAATGATGGTCCACAACCTCGTTCACTTTGCCCGTATGCTGAAAGAAAACCCGATTCCTGCAGAAGGGAATACAGGAGAGTAAAGATGATAAATGCGGGAAATGAGGGGAAAACCTTAAAACGTCACTTTCCTTAAACGCACTGGCAAAATGGCTGAAGGAACGTGAAATTGAGGAGCTCTTTAGAATTTATAAATATAATATGCGAGGAGGAATACGGATGTTGCTAGACAAAATTGAAAATATCGCCTTAACTGATTTAGAAGGAAATACCGTCTCCCTTCATGATTTTCACGGTAAAAAGACGTTAATTTTTATGTGGGCTTCCTGGTGACGATGCAGAGGACAGCTGCCAGGGTGGCAGCAGCTATATGATAGAAAAATAGGGGAGAATTTCGAAATTTTATCCGTAGCGGTCGATGGCCAGGGTGCCGGGACCGTAAAGCCTTTCTTAAAAGAAACGACTTTTCCTACGGTAATAGATGAAAACAATCAATTAGTAAATTTGTTTCAGTTCAAAAAAATCCCTAATGGAATATTTATTGATGAAGAAGGTACGATCCGGCTGCTCAAAGAAGGATTCGATGTGGCAGACCCTGCGGATGTCAAAGCGGTGGAACAGTTGATCAGCGGGGAAGCAGAAACGGTGAATTTTGATAAAAGTCATAATGGCAGCCAGGAAACCGGTCTTGAACTTCAGCTGGCCCAGACCAAATACAAACTGGGTATGGAGTACGCCAGACAGAAGAGAGACACGGAAGCGTTGAAAGAGCTGGACGATGCTGTTCTATTGGACCCGGATAATTTTACGATACGGAAACAGCGCTGGCAGATCCGTTTTCCGGAAAAATTTGGTTCTGAAATTGATTTTGACTGGCAGCAGGAGCAGCTTCAAAAAGAAAAAAAGCAGGAAGATCTTCATAGAAGCCAGGGACTGGTCTGCGGGCCGGATGGCTGCTTTCTTCCTGGAAGCTAAGTAAGGAACTCCGTAGCATCAATAACAAAACAGAAGAATAGCAGATTTCAATAGAAAAACCACTGGAGGATAAGTTGTTCTCCGGTGGTTTTTTTAGGCTGGCTGCTTTCTAAAGAAAGAAGACCCTTTTTGATCATCATTTACTCCATCTGTACAGAGAGGAAGTTCTTTTCCTGTACAAGGATATTTTTCATCCCTTCTGGTGCAGGGGTCCTGAATGAGTGGCTCTGTGCAAGCTGCCTGTTGTTTTTGAGTGTCCGGGGCTTTTTTTTCTTCGCGGCAAGCGAAACAACTACCCCTGTATTAATAACTTTATCACTCATGTACCTGGTTCTATTCCCGTTATACGAGAAAACATTAGAATATGTAAATGTAATACCGCTTACGGATTGTCAGACCAAAAAATCGTTAAGCTGGTCTTGAGGAAAGGTATTAAGAAGAGTAAGGATGGATAAAGAAAAATAGTGTTTTTTGGAAAATATTAATTGGCCTGCTTATAGAGGTACAGGTGCCGCTTCGAAGAACAGTTTCCGGATTCTTTGAAGCACGTTAACAACGACCGCTGTGATAAAAGCGAAAAACAGGTGAGTGACAAGGCTCATCAACTGGTCAGGAGCCAACGCCTGACCAATCATGGTGCCCATTCCAAGCATCAGCGGCATGATCACCAGCGGACCGGCAATCCAAATACCGATCCCCAAAACGACCGCGGCAGTCCACATATTACGGATGAAGAAGGTCAGCATAACGAATGAGATACCGAATATGACGCTGATCACCATATGAACGAACCATCCGACAACGGTACTTTCACTCCCGACCATCGCAGCGGCCATGCCGATCATTCCCTGCATCTGCATCATTATACCGAAAAGGACCCCGCTGATAATGCCGCCAAACACGACGTAGGAAAGGGCTTTTCCTCCTGGACGTTTCACTTTCATCACGGTCCTTTGTTTATTTACAGGTTCAGCTTACTAAAGGAACCATGATTTTTCTGTAAGGCCGCTTACATTATTCGTCTGCCAGTCCAAGATACCGCTTTACATGGCTGCGGAAGTAATAAGTGATTCCGAGCAGGACAATAAATACCCCTATAGCAGCGAAAATCATCACTGCCTCCCCGGAGGCGATGCTCGCTCCTAAAAAGCCGTAGGCGAACACGCCTGGAATAATTCCGATAACGGTGGCAATCATGTAATAATTGAATTTCACTTTGGCAAAACCGGCTAAGAAACTGAGCAGATCAAAACTGACGACAGGGATGAGGCGGAGGACAAACACGTACATAAATCCCCGTTTGTCCATTTGTTTGAAGACCTTTTCCGACCAGGCGTACTGGTCTATTTTTATGACAGAGCTCCCAAAGAAGCGAGCCATAATATAGCCTGTAACGGCTGCTCCGGAGGCTCCGAGCATGATATACAGGACACCAGGCCAAACCCCGAATGCCAGTCCTGCACCAAGAGATAAGACAGAAGTAGGCAGAAATACAAGAGGGCCGATTGTGTAGATGAAGAAAAAAACGACCGGGCCCCACCATCCGAAGGAAAGAATGAATTCCCGAATAGCCTGCGGGCTAATGTCATAATAAGAATGGGTAATATAGGCGACGGTGCCGAATATAAGTAAGGACAGAATAATTTTGATCCATAAACGTTTGTTTTTCATGATCTGATCTCCTTTTAACAGTCTGCTGTCTGAAGTGTTTTCCTGAAGACTGTAACAAAAGTCAGTATAGACGCTGCCGGGTGTAAATTCAGTAAGGCAGCTGACAGTTTTCTAAAATTTCAGCAGAAAAATTCAGGCAGCTTTGTCTACACAGTTTCGCATAATTATTGACTTGGAGTAAGGAATAAGGTCTGAGAGGTATAAAGATTTTAGAGGGATTAATAAAGTTTCCTGAAATAAGAAGGGCCTTGAACGAAGGGAGAGAATAAAATAACATAAGGATGTAATATGTGGATAGGAGACTGGAACAAGAACCCAGTTAAATTGAAGGAGGATCTGCTATGGCAAAAGTAAAACTCAGCGATGTCGTTGATGGAATGGATTTAATGTCGCCTAATTTCAGAGGTTTTCTTAAATCTTCCGCAGGACGGTTTCCGCTTCGTAAGACAGCCATTCAATAAACATTCACCGGGCTAAGACGCCTGCCGGAACGTGAAACATGGGTAGAACTATAAATGAAAAGAGGTCTCCTATAAGTCTAGGGCACGGCTTCGCGCATCATAGCCACTCCAGCATAAAATAGGACAGAGGTACTTTCCTCTGTCCATTCCATGGTGACTCTATTTTATTTACCCGGCCTGCTTTACACTTAGGAACGTGACTGTAAGCAGGATGAGTGCCATACCAAGAAGCTGAATGATGTTCAAAAAATCGCCCAGCAGCAGGACACCAAATAACGAAGCAGTGACCGGTTCGACCATGGCGACCATCGAAGCTGTAGTAGGTGCCGTCATCCGGATACCAATCACATAAAATATAAATGAAACACCGGCCCCGACAAGCCCTAACAGAATAAACCATCCAATATCGTCCGATGTTACGACACTGAAAGCTTGATTCCTATCCGAAAAGAAAAGAAGGACGACACAGAAAGAAAAGAAGGCGATAGTCAAAATAGCCTGCGGTCTTCCTGCAGCGGAGGCATTTTTAAAACCGAAGATAAACACAGCGTAGGAAAGACCGGCTGCAAGCCCCGCTGCTGTTCCGAGGAAACTGACGGAAATCGATTCGGGATTATAAGCACCCGTAAGCAGGATAATTCCCGTTAGTACGCTGGCAATACAGCCCCATTTAAACCAGGTTGAACGTTCTATGCGAAATATAAAAGAAGCTAACAGAACAAACACAGGAGCGGTGTACATTAATGTAGCTGCTACAGGAACGCTGGAGGCTTCGATACTCAAATAATAAAATGAAAAGTTTCCAGCTACGCCGACACCGGCTAAAAGCGACCAGGTGAACACACGCTTGGAAATATTCAAATTCTTTTTGAAGCGTAAGAGAAACCATATGGAGAAGCATATAAACCCAACAGCCCCTCTGTAAAAGGAAATCACGATAGGGTCCCAGCCCTTGTCCATTAAAATATCACCAATTCCTCCGCTGATCCCCCAGAATACAGCAGCCATCATCACTAAACCTACACCTGCATATTTCATCGCGCACCTCCTAAAGATAATTAATGATCCGAATTACTGCTCGAACTGTCAGCCCTACAGTTGATCATCATTTTTAGTTTCCATCGGGGCGGGATGGATCTTCGACTCGTCCTTCACCGCCCCGGAGCTCTCTTTCGTGGGAGAGCTGCAGCTGAGTTTCTTGTACTAGTCAACAACGAACGCTTCAACAGCGTTTTCTAAAAAATGTTTTATTAATGGCTTTATCGCTGATTCCTTTTATTACCTATACCTAAACCTGAAACTGTCTTCATACAGAATGGAAATTCAAATTTTAAGGGGTGAAAAAATGTAAAGCAGTTTACTGATTGAAATCTGAAATGCCTAACGACGTAATATAAAAAGCAGAGAAGGTAAAATGCCATCTCTGCTTTCGTAAATGATAAATCAGAAGTATTCAATCGATTTTAATTAAGAAAAGGCTGTCTCAAAAGGTATATCGAGACAGCCTGGAAAGGAGCAGGACGAAGTATTAAAAAGCCTGTTAGACGTGAATTTGTCTAACAGGCTTTTGTCCGTATGAAGCTGTGCCTCTATCCTTACGGAACAGCTCTTTTAACTGACTTATTCGTTTACGGTGGAACGGGAAATATGCCGGACATCGTTTCGATTCTGGAGGTACTTTTCCTGATAAGAGGCTTTTTCATCGTCTGTATAAAAATGACTCATATAATCGGATTCATATAGCTGATGGAGGTATTCTCTTTTCGGATGCAGCTTTTCTTTAAATTCCTTATAGACCGCATGATACCATTTTTTGCTTCCCATATTATCATTTTTTAATTCGAATTCCGGCAGGTCGAGAAAATCTGCGATCACTGTCTCCGAGTCGTTCAGCCTTTCCATCTTTAAAAGCAGAATTTCAAGGTTTCCTTCGCGGATAACCGTATGTCCTTCCTCCCGGTTAAACGGGTATTCGTAGATGTTAACTCCCCACGCCCGCTGAAATTCTTCGTGAAACCAATTAACACCGTAAGTGTGATTAAATTTTTTGAAAAAATCATTCCTGAAAGCTTCCATATTGGTGTTTTCTTCCCTGCGGTTGTCTTTGTGTTTGTTAATATCCATAAGGGGAACATGAAAAGCATGAAAATACATCGACATATTTCTTGATACCGGCTCCCGGACAAGGCTGATTATCTTTAATTTTTTCCGGCTTTTCAGCAGCCGCAGAACGAGCTGATGCCGTAAGAAATAACGGAGACGATAGCCGAAGGAACGATAATACTTGGTCGAGTGATAGTGTTTGTACATTTGAGTAGAGAGAGGCGAGTAAAAACTGTGCACATGGATAGGAGTAAATCCGATGGTCTTCAAAGAACTTGTAATCGAAGTGGATCCTACTTTACCCATTTGATGAATCAGTACCAGATTTTCATTTTTTCGGTACGTGTCGTTAAAATACTTGATTTTTCTAAGCATAAAGAGCTCCTTTCTTTTGACATCCGTTTTTTCCATAGAAAACGGCTTACCTCAATGATCAATTCTCTCCGCATGGAGCAGCCTTTTTTCTTTCTTTTGAGTGAAATTCCTGTTTTTGATTGTACCATTTATATAGAAGGACGTTCAAAACTAAATGGGAAGTGACTTATGGAAAAGATGTTTTCCCTGCCATTTCACGATGATTTTTTATCGAATCCGATTTTCCCCAACGACTTTACCCGACTGAAGTGAGCATAAAATGTCGGGTGGGAAGTTGTTCCACCTTTTATAATATTAAAGAGAGGGGGACGTACATTCATGGATATGTTAAAAGAAATAAACGCCGCATTAAATTACATTGAAGAGAATCTTAGTGATCCTATTGATTTAAAACGAGAAAAACAGCCGGCCCCTGATTTTTGCGGGCCGGCTGTTTCTTTGTTGTTTTTTTACAAGAGAAAATGAGCAGAACAGGTAATGAACTCAAGCAGGTAAAAGACGAGTATTTATCAGAAAGGCATCACGATCCTTTGTACATCTTTTCCTCTACTTTTTTACAGGGCAGCTGCCAATCCAGCTTTGTTCATAAAATTCCAAGGCTGGTTGAAGTGCGGCTGGAAAAAGAAGTCGACATAGCCGAGCTCGTCAATGGTCATACCTGTCTGTACACAGACACTCAGCGTATTGATGGACTGCGTGACGTCAGCTTTTGAAATTACCTGAGCGCCGAGAATTTTTCTCGTTTCCGGCTCATAGGAAATCTTCAGCTGCACATCTTCTGAAGTCGGCATAAATTCCGGACGGTGTTTTTCATTTATTGTGATGTTTTTCACATTGACTCCTAAAGCAAGAGCGGACGTTTCCGTCAATCCGGTAGAAGCCATATTTAAATCGAAAATATGGAGGCCGGACGTTCCCTGGGTGCCGATATTTTTCATGGTCGGCTGGATAATGTTTTTGGCGACAAGTGTTCCCATCCGTACAGCATTCGTAGCGAGCGGGATGTAGGCATGCTTTCCGGTAGGGTTATATTTTACCGCACAACAGTCGCCGGCGGAGTAAATGGCAGGATCACTCGTCTGCATATATTCATTCACTTTGATCGCGCCGTTGTCGAGCATGGC
Organism: Alkalicoccus halolimnae; assembly: GCF_008014775.2. Lineage (GTDB taxonomy): Bacteria > Bacillota > Bacilli > Bacillales > Salisediminibacteriaceae > Alkalicoccus > Alkalicoccus halolimnae. The sequence goes on from NZ_CP144914.1 coordinate 976,257, forward strand.
CACTTTTCCTTTTAACAAGCCGGTGTTGGGACGGAAGCCTACGCACATAATAACGAGATCTGTCTCGACACGGCCTTTATCCGTAACGACCGCTTCCACTTTCTCTGCTCCGGAAAATTCCTTCACGGATTCTCCGAGCCGCAGTTCAATTCCCCGGCTTTGAAAGTCCTGCTCAACGAGATTCGTAAATTCTTCATCCAGATATTTGTTTAAAATCCGGTCGACGCCGTCAATCAGTGTTACCTGCTTGCCGGCTTTCTCGAATGCTTCTACAAGCTCCACGCCGATGTAGCCTGCACCGACGACCGTAACGTGTTCAGCCTGTTTCGCTTTGTCGATAATCGTATTGGCCTGGTTGTAGTTTTTAGCAAGCAGTACATTTTCGAGTTCAATTCCCGGGATCGGGGGAGTGACGGGCCATGAACCTGTCGACATTACGAGTTTATCGTATCTGTCTGTCAATTGTTCGCCGGTCACGAGGTTGACAGCTTCTATAACCTGATTGTCCGTATCGATATTTAATACATCGTGCTGCAGTTTCAAGCTGATGCCAAGCGCTCTCAGTTTTTCCGGTGAGGAGTAAAACAACCCTTTAGGATCTTCCACGACACCGCCAACGTATAAAGCAAGGCCGCAGGAAAGAAAAGAGACATTGTCATTTCTCTCATATACGGTAATTTCCGCTTCAGGATAAAGTTCCGCCATATTTGTAACCGCTGCAGTTCCAGCATGGGTGCTTCCAATAACAGCTATTTTCATTTGATGATCCTCCTAAAAATATTATTGTGAAATTAATCACAAATTGCTTATAACGTTAGTATAGACACTTGAAAAAAGAATAGCAAAATAAATGCTCACTAATTCACAAGAAGGAATATTTTTAACTTGATTAACGGTATGAAGGGGATGTTAAGAATAAGCTCCAACGTTATTTATGGGGTGGGAAGGCTCTTTTTGAGCAGTTCAAAAAGAACTTTGAAGTTGGAGATATTACGTGTAATACAAAGGAGGAAAGGTGGAGGAGTCTTTATTTTACAATCTTGTGATTTCTATAATTTTTAAGTTAGTTAATTTTTGTTCTAAAGAAAAAACACCCTCTAAGGCATCTGTTGTTCCATCTGACTTAAGGGGTGTTTTTAAATTTGGTTTTCGAGCATATTTTATTTGAAAAAAGTGAAAATCAATCATGAATCAGGCCAATACCAAATGGAAGTTTTTTTCTTCATAGCGCCTTTTAGCAGCGGCATCGAGTGAGGAGGAGGTAATGATCGTATCGACACTATCAATCGGCAGCCATCTTATCAGGGACCGTTGATCAAATTTCGTATGATCCGCAAGCACAACGATACGATCAGCCAGTTCCGCGATACGCTGTTTTGTACGGGCCTGGAGTTCATGACTGTCGCTGACTCCCCAGGAAACGTCTATACCTGTACAGGAAATAAAAAATGTGTTGATGTGGTAATCATTAATAATTTTATCAGAGGTGACACCTACAAGGGACATCGATTCTGTCCGGAGATATCCGCCGGTGAGTATCACCGTAACGTGTTCTTTTCTGGAAAGTTCGATGGATACATGAATAGAATTAGTAATAACAGTAAGTGGTATATTTGGAATTTTTCTTGCCATTTGCAGTGTGGTCGTACTGGCATCAATTGCTATGATTTCCCCTTCTTTGATTTCCTTTAAAGCAACGTCTGCTATATTTTTCTTTTCCTTAAGGTGTTTTTTCTCCCTTTCCAGGGAGGGAATTTCAAATCCTTCCGAGCTGGATTGAATGGCTCCTCCACGAGTGCGAATAAGTAATTTTTGTTTCTCCAAAAATTCCAGGTCGCGGCGGATTGTTTCTTCGGTTACCGTAAGATCACGGCTTAGTTGGTGTACTTTAACTTTCCCCATCTGTTTAAGCTGGTCAAGAATTTTCTGGTGACGTTTGTCAACTTTGGATTCTACAGAAAGCATGTAATTCAACTCCTCTAATATGGAATTTATAAATATTGTGTCAAATAATACTCCTAGTATAGAAGATAATTGCTAAAAGCTAATTATTCAAGCAATAAAGTCCTTTCAGGAAAAGAGATTAATATTCAAAAAGTAGAATTATGCAGTTTGTATTCCTCTCTATAATAACCAATTTCAATAAAAATAGGTAGATAAATGTGGAATTTATTTTATTAAACCATAAAAAATCCATGTTATAAAATAAAAAATGTTGAAAACAAAAATTTTTATGTCTATAATACACATAAGACAGGAAGACACTTTATTATATGGAGGATACTATGGTAAAAAATCTCTGGAATGACCAAAAAGCAGAATCAATTTCATCGCCGTTGGAAGAATTGGTTTACCGGTCAAATCTGATCGGTTCGGACCGTGCAGTCTGTAATGTGGGTGGTGGAAATACATCCATGAAGACAGTGGAAAAAGATTTCCGTAACCGGGACCAGGAAGTCATGTGGGTGAAAGGGAGCGGCTCTGACCTTGCTTCAATGGGACCAGAAAATTTCACGGGACTGAACCTGGAAGACATTAAGCCACTCCTCGAAAGAGAAGACATGAGTGATGAAGAGATGGTGAAGTACTTAAGTAACTGCATGATAGACAGCAGCCATCCGCGTTCTTCGATTGAAACTCTGCTTCATGCTTTTCTTCCTTTTAAACATGTAGATCATACTCATCCGGATGCTATTATTAGTATTTGCTGTGCTGACAACGGCAGGGAAGTAGCTGATGAGATATTCGGAGACCGCTATGTATGGGTGCCATATATACGCCCGGGTTTTAAATTGTCCAAAATGATTGCTGAAGGAGTAGCGGCTAATCCTAAGGCAGACCTTGTTTTAATGGAAAAGCATGGACTTGTGGTTTGGGGAGATACAGCGAAAGAGAGTTACGATAAAACCATTTCCGTAATTCTGGAGGCAGAAGCGTACATTAATAAGCAGAACAGCAAAGAGCCATTCGGAGGAGATGCCTTTAAATCTCTTTCAGAAGCTGAACGAAAAGAAGTCTTGAGCGAGATCCTTCCTTTAGTGCGCGGTCAGATGAAAGAAGAGAAGCAGGTATTGTTAACATATGATGACAATGAAGCTGTATTGGAATTCGTGAACGGAAAAAATGCAGACTCTACCTCTCAGGTGGGAGCGGCGTGTCCAGATCATTTAGTTCATACGAAGCGGGTGCCGCTTTATATTTCCTGGGATCCGCAGAAGGATAGTATTGCTGCTCTGAAAGATAAATTAAAAAAAGGCATTCATACTTATAAATCAGACTACAGGGATTACTTCGAGCGTAACAAACGAGATGGAGACGAGATGTTTGAGCCTGCACCGCGGGTAATTTTGATACCTGGTATTGGCATGATTAACAGCGGAAAAGATGTCAAGATGGCCAACGTCAGCGGCGCTTTGTATAACCGGGCAATCCAGGTGATGAAAGGAGCAGAGAAACTCGGTAAATTCGTTTCTTTAAATGAAAAGGAGTCATACGAAATTGAGTACTGGCCGCTAGAGCTTTATAAGCTTTCGCTTGCTCCTCCAGAATCAGAATTTTCAAGGTCTACCGCGATTGTAACAGGCGGAGCCGGGGGAATTGGAGGCGAGACGTGCAAGCTTTATGCCCAGCAAGGAGCTCACGTAATCGTTACAGATCTTAATCTGGAAGGTGCTCAGCAGGTAGCCGATAAGATTAATGCTTCTTATGGGGCGGGCAGAGCGATAGCAGTGAAGATGGATGTAACGAAAGAAGAAGAAATTAAATCTGCTTATCAACAAGCAGTCCTTCATTTCGGAGGCATTGACATTATAGTTAATAACGCAGGACTTGCCACCTCGAATCCTATTGAAGAAACCACACTTAAGGAATGGCAGCTTAACATGGATGTGCTCGGTACGGGTTATTTTCTTGTATCCAAACAGGCATTTTCTTTATTGAAAGATCAAGGGACAGGAGGAGCCATCGTTTTTGTCGGATCTAAAAATTCAGTATATGCAGGAAAAAATGCTTCCGCGTATAGTTCTGTGAAAGCATTGGAAGCTCACCTGGCAAGATGTTTAGCAGCAGAAGGCGGAGCTTTTGGCATCCGTGTGAATACAGTTCTCCCCGATGCTGTTCTTCAAGGTTCTGCAATTTGGGATTCCTCTTGGAAAGAAGAGCGTGCGGCGGCTTATGGTATTCATCCTGATGAACTGCAGGAACATTACCGCAAGCGTACGACGCTGCTCGTTGATATTCTGCCGGAAGATATCGCTAAAACCATCGCCTTTTTATCCTCCAGCCAATCATCCAAAACTACAGGCTGTATGATTACTGTAGACGGTGGCGTCCCGGCAGCCTTTACACGCTGATGTAGTATGGAAGGAGGAAGCGATCTTGACGAATTGTTATCTAGCTGTTGATATTGGCGCTTCAAGCGGCCGTGTTATTGCAGTTTCATATATTGATAACCATATCTATGAAAATGAAATGCACCGGTTTTCAAATGAAATGATCAGTTGGAAAAATTACAAAACGTGGGATATAGATGCTTTATTTGAACATATTCTTTATGGTATCAAAACAGCAGTAAACAACGGCTGGAAGCCCCAAAGTATTGGAATTGATACATGGGCTGTGGACTACGTACTTTTAGACGATAAAGACGAACGGATCATGCCTCCGATAGCTTATCGTGATGCACGTACGTCTACTGTAATTGGCGAGCTCCATGAGATTGTTTCTTTTGAAGAGATATATAGTACAACTGGTATTCAGTTCCAGCCATTTAATACCATTTATCAAATCTATGCCCACCGAAAACAGGAAAGCGAAGCCTGGAAAAAAGTATCGAGCATTCTATTGCTGCCCGATTACCTGCATTTCTGTCTCACAGGAAAAAAAGCTGCAGAATATACGAATGCAACTACAACACAGCTCGTCGATGCAAAATCCAGAGAGTGGTCACCTACGGTATTGAAATTGCTGAATTTTCCAGATTCGATCTTCCCTGAAATCCTTGCACCAGGAAGTTCATTGGGCCAGGTGAAAAAGGAGTTTCTCCCGGGCACCCTTTCGAAACTCGATGTTATTCTCCCTCCGACGCATGATACAGCTTCAGCTGTAGCCGGAGCGCCGCTCACTGAAAACAGTTTATTTATAAGCTCGGGAACATGGTCTCTTATGGGAGCAGAGCTGGAAGAACCGAGTCTTACACCAGCCTCCCTTGAACGAAATTTTACAAATGAAGGGGGCTATGAAGGCCGCATCCGTTTTCTTAAGAATATCATGGGATTGTGGATGATCCAGGAAATAAAACGTGAATATAGCAATGCCTATTCGTTTACGGACCTTGTCCACCTGGCTAAAGAAGCATCATTTGATGAGATCATCGATGTGAACGATCCCAGATTCCTGCATCCTGAAAGCATGAGAAAGACACTGCAAACCGTCTGCCGGGAAACAGGTAATAAACCAGATGGACCGGGAGAGGAAGCCCGCTGCGTGTTTCGAAGTCTGGCGTCCTCATATGCAGCAGCCGCTTCAGAATTAGAAAAGCTTACGGAAAACGAGTACAAATCGATTCACTTATTCGGCGGGGGGAGTCAGAACGAATGGCTGAACCAGCTCACGGCTGATTTTTCCGGAAAAACAGTGATAGCAGGACCGGTGGAAGCCACAGCTTTAGGTAATGCAGTCGTTCAAATGATCGCTCAAAAGCAGTTTTTTAATCTCACCGAAGCTCGGGATACTATTCGCAAATCATATAACCTAAAATGGTATGAACCTAAGGAGGGTCTTTTTGGATACAACAACGAACCAGCGTTTTGAATCAGCAAAGCAAATGTATGAACAATGGGGCATTGATGTGGAGGCTGCCATGAGGGATACTGCGAAGATTCCTATCTCGGTTCACTGCTGGCAGGGAGATGACGTTACAGGCTTTGAGGTGAATCAACAGGAACTTTCCGGAGGTATAGAAGTAACGGGCGATTATCCGGGGAAAGCTTCAAACGGAGAAGAGCTTCGTCAGGATTTAGAAAAAGCTCTTTCTCTTATCCCGGGAAAACATAGAGTAAACCTGCATGCCATTTATGCGGAAACAGATGGAAAAGATGTTGGACGGGATGAATTGGAGCCGCATCACTTCCAAAGATGGATCAACTGGGCAAAAGAAAACGGACTCGGACTCGACTTTAATCCTACTTTGTTTTCTCATCCGAAGGCTGAAGACGGGCTGACGCTGGCCCATGCAGATGAAAACATCCGCCGCTTCTGGATTGAACACTGCCGAAGGTCGCGGAAAATCGGCGAAGCATTCGGGAAGGCGCTGGGGACGCCGGCGTTAACGAATATATGGATTCCGGATGGGTTTAAGGATGTGCCTTCCGACCGCTACACGCCGAGACTGCGTTTAAAAGATTCTCTTGATGAGATCTTTAAAGAAGAGATCGACCCGCGGCATAACCTGGATGCGGTGGAAAGCAAGCTGTTTGGCATCGGTTCAGAAGCCTATGTGGTCGGTTCGCACGAGTTTTATTTAAGCTACGCGATGAAGAACAACAAATTGTGTCTTCTCGATACCGGGCATTATCATCCGACAGAAATGGTATCGAATAAAATTTCCGCTTTTCTTCCTTTCCAGGAGAAAATAGCCCTTCACGTTTCCCGTCCGGTACGCTGGGATTCCGATCACGTTGTGGCATTTGATGACGAACTGAAAGAACTTGCCCTCGAAATCGTTCGAAATGGGGCAGCAGAAAAAGTGAACATCGGCCTTGATTTTTTTGATGCTAGTATCAACAGGATTGCAGCTTGGGTGATTGGCACACGCAATATGTGTAAGGCCCTTTTGTTTGCCCACTTGATGCCAAACGAACAATTGAAACAGTTGCAGGAGGCGGGAAATTATACAGAACGCCTTGCAATACTTGAGGAATTCAAAACCTATCCATTCGGCGCTGTTTGGGACTACTATTGTGAAACACATGACGTCCCTCCAGCAGCCGAATGGCTGACTGAAGTAAAAACCTATGAAAAAGACGTTCTTTCTACACGTTGAAGATGAGTGTTATTCAAGCTTTGGAATAGGGTTAAGCAGGATAATAATTAGGAATGAAGCTGCTTGTGCTTAAGATTATGATACGGAGGCAACCTGGACGTTCTTAGCAGGAATGTTGAAAATGTGGATTATCCACATTGGAGTATCGGAAACGGCTGATATAGCTGAAGGCTAATAATAAAAACAGGAGATCCTTCTGTCTAAAAGTAAAGTGACCGTCTTTACCACTCTCACATATCGACTTGCTTATTCTGATACAACAGCCCTTTTGCGAATAGATCAAAAAGGAAAAGCTGTTAGACTGCATCTTTTAAACAATATTGAGATTTAAAAAAGTCTCCCTGAGCCTCTTGTGGCTCAGGGTACTAAAAAATTTATCGAGTGTCTGACGATGGTACATTGTCGGACTGTATCAATTTTATTTTAATTGGCCGCCAGGTAGGAATGAGAGCTGAATTCACAGTGGGCGAAAGTGCTCTGCAGGCGGGTTTAAGAATAGCAGAAGAAGACGATTAATATTAATTCCCAAAATAAAATGTTGATTTTAAAAATTTTTATGTTTATAATAAAAAATAAATTGATTATTACAAATATTAAGGGGTGGTAAGTTGGGAATAAAAGATTTGCGAGTAGAACATCAGATTAATCCCATCGGAATAGATGAAGTTTTCCCCAGGTTTAGTTGGAAATATACTGCAGGATCGATAAAACGACAGAGGGCATATCAGATTATTGTAAGCGCTTCATCAAAAGAAATTTGGAACAGTGGGAAAGTTCATTCTTCGGAGTCACATTTGATACCTTATGAAGGTGAGGAGCTGGATCCTTTAACTAAGTACGAATGGCAGGTTCAAGGATGGGATGAAAACGATAAGTCGATTGAATGGAGTGATAAAGCGGTTTTTATCACAGGAAAAAGAAATACTCCGTGGCAAGCCTCATGGATTTCTCTTTCAAAAGAAAAATATAATGGAATACAGCAAAGCAGGGATCTTCCTGTTGTCCGCTTCCAGCACACAATAATACCGCAGCAGGCAATTGCATCGATACGTATTACCTCTTCAGCTCTCGGAGTTTATACTATGCAGCTGAATGGTGCACTGCTGACTGAGGACAGGCTGGCACCAGGCTTTACCGATTACGAAAAACGTATCCAATATCAAATGTACGATATTACTGATCAATGGAAATCGCAGAGTGGACAAGACATAACTATTTCAGCAGATCTGGCGCCTGGATGGTACTGCGGGCAGGTCGGAATGATTGGCAGGGAGATGTATGGAACCATTCCTGCTTTTGCAGCAGAAATACATGTTGAATATGAAGATGGATCCTCGGACATTTTCCCCACCTCCAGCGAATGGGAAGTAAGGGAAACAGAAATCGAAATGGCTGACATTATTCATGGGGAAGATATCGATGCGAGAAAACAAGAATCGCTGAATAATCTCGGTTCTCCCGAAGTTCACGCCATGAATCCAGATCTGCTATTTTCTCAGGTGGACCCTCCTGTTAAAGTGCAAAAAGTATGGGAACCGGAGTGGCAAAAGACGAAAGGGCAACGCACAGTGATGGACTTCGGACAGAATCTTGTAGGATGGGTTCGTTTTAAAGCTTCCGGAAAAAGAAATACGCGTCTTAAAATCAGGTTCGCTGAAATGCTGGAAGAAGACGATGAGCTTTACAGGGAAAACTTAAGAGGATCACGCGCCGAAATTAATTATACGATGAGAGGCGGGGAGGAAGAAGTTTACGAAACCAGATTCTCTTATTTTGGATTTCGCTATGTAGAAGTCAGTGTAGAAGAAGGAACTTTGGACGATATGCACATAGAAGCTTGTGCCGCATATTCTTCCCTGGAGGAAATAGGGAATATTACGACAGGGCATGAAAAAGTAAACCAGTTGTTTCATAATATTCTTTGGGGGCAGCGAGGTAATTTTGTTAGTATTCCCACCGATTGTCCTCAGCGGGATGAACGACTTGGATGGACCGGAGATGCTCAGATATTTGCACGGACGGCAAGTTATAATATGAATATTTCCAATTTTCTTACAAAATATGTTTATGACATAGTCGATGCTCAGTTTGAGAGCGGGGCGTTTCCCGATATTGCACCGGATGCCGGCTGGCACCAAGTAAAAGCAGCTAATTATCAAAAACAGCGCACTATTCTTCCAGAGGTAAATCATCCAATTGAAAACTGGATGGCTGAGAGCAATGCAGGCTGGGGAGATGCAGGAGTAGTCATTCCCTGGACCATATATTTGACCAACGGAGATAAGAGAGTACTTCAAACATTTTATCCAGCAATGAAGAGATGGATGAACTATTTGGAAAATAGAAGTGAGAACGGACTGGGATCTGCCAACACGGTATACAGTGACTGGCTGGCAGTAAATTCGTATACTCCCAAAATTGTGGTAGCAAGTGCTTACTACGCCCATAATGCTAATCTGATGTCCAGAGCTGCGACTGTACTCGGACATAAAGAAGATGCTGATTACTTTAGAAAACTTGAATCCTCTATTAAACGAGAATTTGATAAGCAGCTTATACATGAAAATGGAGAAGTGCACGGGGATTCTCAAACAGGTTATGTGCTTGCGTTGTATATGAATCTAGTAACAGGAGAGAAAAAGGAACTTGTGTTAAAGAAGTTCCTGGAAAATCTTCAACGGCATAATAATCATCTAACTACAGGATTTTTAGGTGTCGGCTACCTTCTTCCTTCTTTAACTGAAGAAGGAAGGCAGGACAAAGCTTATGATCTGCTTCTAAACGAAAGCTATCCTTCATGGATATACTCTATCAATCACGGGGCAACAACAATATGGGAAAGATGGGATGGATGGACAGCTCATAATGGCTTTCAAACAGCGCAAATGAATTCCTTTAATCATTATTCGCTTGGGTCTGTAGGTGAATGGATGTACCGGTATATGGCTGGAATAGAAACATCAGAGCAAAACGCAGGATTTCGTCACATCCGGCTTCAACCGTATCCGGATCCACGGGTTGGTTTTGTAGACGCCGTTTATGAAACTCCATATGGAGAAGTTAGGTCTCATTGGAAGCTGGACAAGGATGACTTTTCCTGGGAGGTGACGGTCCCTCCGAACACGACAGCCACGGCTGTTTTGCCTGATGGTTCAAAGGAAATAGAGCTTGAGGCCGGAACACACGTTTTTCAATCCACTGTAACTAACAGCAAAGCTTCATTATAAAATATAATTCAGGGGGAATTAGTATGAAAAAATATTTGTTAGGTTCTACACTTGTCTCAGTAGTCTTGATTGCATCTGCCTGCGGGAATAGCAGTGATTTCGAGGAAGAAGGGGGAGGAAACACTGAAAATGAAAACGCAGGTGAAAATAGTGCTGAAGAAGGAGATGTACGAACGGTAAACCACTTGTCAAATAATACAATTAGTGATTCAGAAGCTTATATATTAAATTCATTAGATGAAGAGTTCGACGGGACCGAATTCAGCGTGGAGACGATCGAGCAGGGTAATATCGTGCAGCAGGTACAGCTGCGGGCCTCCAGCGATGATCTCCCGGAATTGTTTAAGTATGAAGGAAATCAGCTGGACGACTTTATCGATAATGATCTAATTGTCAATATTGGAGAAGAGTTTGAAGAAATGGGAATTTATGAGGAAATTAATCCCGCTGCACTAAGTTTACTTGAGTCTATGACAGATAGTGAAGAACTATATGCTCTTCCTACTGAACTTAATATTGAAGGTTTCTGGTACAACCAGGAAATGTTTGATGAGTACGGACTGGAAGAACCTCAGACTTGGTCAGAAATGATGGAAGTAGCCCAGCAGCTTACTGATGAAGGCGAACAGGCCTTTTCAGCAGCTGGAGGAGAAATGTGGCCGCTTACCCGTTACATTAATGGATATGTTATCCGTTACTACGGTGTTGATGCCATGGAGCGTGTGGAAAACGGTGAACTAAGCGTTACAGATGAGGGCTTTATAGAGGCCGCAGAAACTGTGCAGGAGATGGCAGACAATGGGTACTTCGGACGAGGTGTAAATACGATTGATTCCGATACGGCGCTCGATGTATTCCTTCAAGGCAATGCTGCTATGTACTACAGTGGAAGCTGGGATTTAGGCAATTTCAGTAATGAAGAGCGGAACATGATTGGCATCGATAATATCGGTCTCTTTAACATTCCAGAAGTAGAAGGCGGAGAAGGGAATTTAAATGAATGGTCAATGAATACAGGTCTTTCGGTGGTTATGTCGCAAAATAATTATGACGAGCAAATGAAAGAATGGACCGAACACACATTTTCGCAGTATGGAGAGCGCGCAATGAATGAATTAGGAATGATTACAGGATTTGAAATTGATGAAATTCCAGAGGATACCAACGACCTGACCCGGAACGTCATCGAACAAATCAATGAAGCAGAAGATGCTGCCCTGTGGTTTGAAGGCCGCTTTAATTCGGAGCAGCAGAGTGTGTCCGAAAACAATGTCCAGCTGCTGATCGGTGGAGATATGTCAGCTCAGGAATATATGGAATCCCTGCAGGAAGCGCTGAACGACGAATAATGCACATCTGAATGTAGGAGGATTTTCTCCTGCATTCAGCTTTTCTCTCAAATTTAGGCGACGAAAGTGGGTGAAAATAAATGAAAAAAGTTTTAGGTGATAAAAAAGCGATTTTTATATTCATCGCACCTGCTTTTTTGATTTATTTATTGATATTGCTCGTACCGATAGTCTGGTCCATTGTGTATACATTTTTTTCCGGATCTCCGCTGTCAGGTTTTGAATTCACCGGTATTTCTAACTACATCCAAATGTTTAGAGATGGAGAATTTTATAACAGCCTTTGGATCACGATAGGATTTACAGTTATTGTTACTTCAGGCCAGGTGCTGCTGGGACTTTTGCTGGCACTGCTATATGCTTTTTATATTAAAAAAGGATCTTTTATTATCCGGACACTTATATTTTTCCCGGTTGTCCTCCCTACTGTAGCCATTGCCCAGCTGTTTTCCAAGCTGTTTGAAATTGCACCGCAGTTAGGGCTCGTGAACAGTTTATTTGATGTCCTTCAGCTTGAAGCGATGATTCAGCCATGGCTTGGGCAGACGAGTACAGCTTTTTGGATTCTTTGTCTCATGGAAATATGGAAAGCCATGGGCTTCTATGCAATCATTCTCTACACTGGATTGATGGATGTTCCAGAAGATATCATTGAGGCGGCCAGAATGGACGGAGCTCACGGATTGAAACTCGCTCAATTTATTGTCGTGCCTTTGATGAAGCCTATTCTTATTTCAGCAATTATCTTCAGCCTTAACGGAACACTGAAGGTGTTTGAGCAGGTTGTCGCTCTTACAGGCGGCGGACCGGGAAACAGCACGATGACGCTTTCGGTGTTAATGTATGATAATGCATTTACATATGGAAACTATGGATACGGCAGTACTTTGGCGGTTTTCCTTTTAATTATTAGCTTCATAGTTTCGTATGTAGTATATAGGTATTCATGGAAAGATTCGACACAGTAAGGAGGGATTGAAATGAATAGGTTTCTGGAGTTATTAAATAAAATGTCAGGAAAGCTTCTGGTAGCTTTAATATTAATTATTGTCGTTTATCCAATTTTTTGGCTCATTACTTCTTCTTTAAAAGCACCGGGAGAATTTACCAATCCCATGTTCATGCTTCCAGAAGGCCTTTATTGGGAAAATTATCGAGTAGCCTGGGTGGATGGAAATATGGGCACCTATTTTCGAAACAGTGTGTTTGTAACGTTTCCGGCACTTTTTCTAATAATTGTGATGGGAGCAGGGGCTGCTTTTGCTATCGAAAAAATGAGATGGAAACTCAGCCGGAATACTTTGCTCCTCTTTCTTGTAGGTATTATGGTTCCGATTCCTATTGTGCTGCTCCCATTGTTTACGATATTTTTCAACGTGGGCATGCTTAATAACTTATTAACTTTAATTATAGTTTATGTTACTTTTGGACTGCCATTAACAATCTTCCTTTTCTCCACTTACTTCAAAGCAGTACCGAATGAAGTAATTGAATCAGCAGTTGTAGACGGGGCAAGTATTTATCGGGTATTTTTCAGTATTGCTATGCCTATGATTTTAAATGCGGTCGTTACCGTCACTCTGGTGCAGTTCTTCTTTGTATGGAATGACCTGATATTTGCTATGACTTTTATCAATGATTCGGAATTACGAACCATACAGACTGGTTTGATGAGCTTCTCCGGGGAATATGGGCAGAGGCAGTGGGGGCCGACTTTTGCCGCTATTTCTATGGCAGTTCTTCCAACGCTGATCCTTTATCTCTTTTTAAATAAGGTTGTTATGAAAGGAATGACAGGTGGGGCAGTTAAAGGATAATAAACGACTTTTCCTGCTTGCAGAAATAAGAAAGGAGCCTCCTGTATGGCTATGCAGCAACAGACTGAAAGGGTTATTCAATATAATAATGAATTTTTGGAAAAAGCGGAACAACTTAAACCTACTTTCCGCTACAAAGAAGTAAAGCCTGTAGATCTGGTAAAGGTAAATGAAAATCCAAATGTGATACACGGGTGGGAAATATCACGTGAAGCAGGGGCAGACATATTGAAATCAAAAGAATTTGGTAAGGGAGACGAGGCAGTTCTGGATTTCAAGACGCACCTTGTAGGCCGGGTGACTTTCGATGTGAATGCAGTAGGCAGTCCGCCTGATGCACCTGCTTATATTCGACTTACTTTTGGAGAAATGCCTGTAGAGGTTGGAGAAGACTTTTCGGATTATAATGGATGGCTCAGTCGATCATGGCTGCAGGAAGAGTACATTCATGTTGACACTCTCCCAACCCATGTAGAACTCCCTCGCCGCTATTGTTTTCGGTTTATGAAAATGGAAGTTCTGGATACCTCAAGAAAATACAACGTGACTATTTCTAATGTAATTTGTCGTACGGAGACATCAGCCAATGAAAAACCTGAGCTTATGGTTCCTGAGAAAGACAAGTTAAACAGAAAATTAGAGCAGGTAAGTCTGCTGACATTAGAAAATTGTATGCAGGATGTTTTTGAAGATGGACCTAAACGTGATAGACGGCTCTGGCTTGGCGACCTACGTCTGCAGGCGCAGGCAAACTACGGCACATTTAACAATGACGATCTTGTGAAACGGTGCTTATATTTGTTTGCTGCAGCCCCTGACTCTCAAGGGAAAGTAGCAGCCAACTTATTTATCCATCCAACTCTTATGCCGGATGACACGTACCTGTTTGATTATTCGTTGTTTTTCAGCACGACTCTTTATGATTATGCATTTGCTGCTAATGAATGGGAAACAGCTTTAAATCTTTGGAGTACAGCTTTCCGTCAGTACGAAATTGCAGCGGAAAGAATCGATGGAAACGATCTTTTAATGGATGATGAATCCTGGTGGTCATTTATTGACTGGAAAGATGGGTTGAACAAACAAGCTCCAAGTCATGGGGTCTTCATGTATGCTCTTCAAAAAGGAATAGCACTGGCTGAAAAGGTCGGCACGGACCAGCAAACCACTTATCTCCGAGAGCTTTACAGGCAGCTTAAAAAAGCAGCACTCTCTCATCTGTGGTCTTCAGAGAAGAAGTTTTTTGTGAGTGGATCCGACAAGCAGGTTTCGATAGCTTCTCAGGTATGGATGATTCTGGGTGGAGCACTGGATAAAAACGAAGCACAAAAACTTCTGAAACGTATAGAAAACGAAACTGATATCCTGGGAATGAATACCCCGTATATGTATCATCACTACGTGGAAGCTTTATTTCAGACAGGACTTAAAGAAGAAGCGGTGAAACAGCTGCAGTACTATTGGGGAGGAATGCTCGATCATGGAGCCGATACTTTTTGGGAATTATATAACCCTGAAGATTTAAATTTTTCTCCATACGGAAGTCATATTATTAATAGTTATTGTCACGCATGGAGCTGCACGCCTATTTATTTTCTGCGTAAGTATTTATATAACTAAAAATATTTCATTTAAGCTGCTGGATAAATATGATCCGGCAGTTTTTATTTATGTAAATTAATCGGGAAATGGGGAGGAGAGCGGAGTAGAAAAGTGGGCCTGTTCTAAACGAGAGACTGCCAAGTTACCCTGGTGAAAATATACGAATTTTCGCGGTCGGCATTCTCCTGTAAAGACAAGAAACCTGCAATGAATCTCGCATGCAAGGAAAGATGGTAGGAGCTGGGGAAAATAGTCAAGCAGGACAAGTGGGTGAGAAATACAGCCGAGGGTGGAATTTTTCAGGCGGGTTAAATATTTCTCCTCGAAACCACGGGAATTTAGTATTTAACTAAGCAGTGAAAATGGTACAATGAATAAGGATTAACAAACATGGAGGCGGATGATGAAGATGAAACTTGGACTATTATACGGCGGGAAGTCAGCCGAACATCAAGTATCGCTGCAGACGGCAAAAGCAGTTATTAAAGCACTGGATCTGACGAAATATGAGGTTCACCCGATATACATAACGGAAGACGGCGAGTGGGTCAGAGGTGAGCAGCTTCACAGCCCGGTGGACGACGTAAAGACGCTGCGCCTGAACGACAACGGAAAAAAGGTTTCCCCGACGTCCCTCAATTCGGAAATTTTTCCGGCGGCGGAAAATGAACGTGGAGAAGGGAAATTTGATGTCGTTTTCCCGCTGCTTCATGGACCGAACGGCGAAGACGGCACGGTACAGGGGCTTCTCGAACTGCTGAACATTCCTTACGTTGGAAACGGCGTGCTGTCGTCTTCAGCAGGAATGGATAAAGTGATGATGAAAAACATTTACGAGCAGGCGGGTATCAGCCAGCCGGCTTACGTCTGGTATCTCCGCGGCGAGTGGGAAAAGAATGCCGAAGCGGCCTACGAAAAAGTAGAAGAGAAGCTTGGCTATCCGTGCTTTGTGAAACCGGCGAACCTCGGCTCGAGTGTCGGTATCAGCAAGGCGGAAGACCGTGAAAGTCTCGCGGAAGCTTTCCGAGTGGCCTTTGAATACGACCGGAAAATCATTATCGAAGAAGGCATCGACGGACGCGAAGTGGAAATCGCTGTTCTCGGTAACGACGAGCCGGAGTGTTCGGTCGTTGGAGAAATCGTTCCAGAAGCAGGATTCTATGACTATAAGGCAAAATACGAAGATGGAAGCACCGGTCTGATTATCCCGGCAGAAATTACAGAAGACGAATTTGCGCGCATTAAAGAAGTGGCCGTGCAGTCTTTTAAAGCGATTGACTGCTCCGGGCTTGTTCGCGCTGATTTCTTTTTGACAAAAGACGGTGGCGTCCTGATGAACGAAATCAACACGATGCCCGGCTTTACGCCTTTCAGCATGTTCCCGATGCTCTGGCAGAAGTCCGGTCTCGAGTACCCGCAGCTGATCGAAAAGCTCGTCCAGCTCGGCGTGGAACGCTTTGAAGAAAAGCAGAAGATCAAGCACACATTTTAAGGAATCTCTCAAAAGGCTGACTCCTCAGTGGGGCAGCCTTCTTTTACATCATATGGATAACGAAGAAGGAGCGGATAAGATGATCAAACGTACGCTGCAGGACATAGCGCCTTGGGTGAACGGAGAAAAACTCGGGAATGCCGAAATAAGCGGAGTGTCAACAGATACGAGAACGATCCGGGAAGGCAGCCTTTTTGTCCCGATCGCAGGAGAACATTTCAACGGCCATGATTTTGGGGAGAAAGCCCGGGACAACGGAGCTGCTGCGGCACTCTGGGGCAAAAACCAGCCGGCGCCTCCAGCAGGATTCCCGGTCATTTATGTGGAGGATACGCTTCAGGCGCTGCAGGATCTTGCCAGAAACTACCTGGCCTCTCTGCCGGCCAGAGTCATTGGCATTACCGGCAGCAATGGCAAGACAACGACGAAGGATATGGTGGCCTCTGTACTCGGCACCACCTATAAAGTGCAGAAGACAGAGGGTAATTACAATAACCATATCGGACTTCCGCTGACGATCCTCGGCCTCGAGGAAGATACGGAGATGGCAGTACTGGAAATGGGCATGAGCGGCCGGGGAGAAATCGAACTGCTTTCAAGCATCGCCCGGCCGCATGCGGCTGTCATTACGAATATCGGAGAATCCCACCTGCAGGATCTCGGCTCCCGGGAGGGCATTTCCGAAGCGAAGTTTGAAATTGCGGCAGGGCTCCGCGAAAACGGCACGCTGATTATAGACGGGGAGGAGCCGCTGCTGACGAAAAAGGCAGCCTCCGCTCCGTTCCGGGTACTCACATTCGGTACCTCGGATACGAATGATTATTACCCGGTACGATCCGAACAAAAAAAAGACGGAACGAATTTTACGATTTATAAGGAAGCAGAAGAAAGCTTCTTTATCCCGGTGCTCGGAAGCCACAATATCAACAACGCTCTCGCTGCTATCGCCGTGGCAGGCCTGTTTGAAGTGTCATATTCCTCGATCCGGAAAGGACTGGAACGGCTCCAGGTCACCGGCATGCGCACGGAACTTGTAGAGGGCAGGGACGGCGTGACGGTTATCAATGATGCTTATAATGCCAGCCCGACCTCCATGCGCGCTGCTGTAAAGCTGCTTCAGGATTTACAGGCCGACGGCAAAAAAATTGTCGTACTCGCTGATATGCTGGAGCTCGGTGAAAAAGAAGAAACGTTTCATATGGAAACCGGGAAAGACATTGAAGCAGCTGAAATTGATTATGTCTTTACACTCGGAAGCCTCGGCAGAAAGATTGCCGAAGGAGCGGCTGTAAATTTCTCGGAGAACCGTTTACTATCGTTCGACGATAAACAGGCGCTTATAAAAGAACTGGGAAGTCTCGTCGGCCGGGGGGACGTTGTTCTCGTGAAAGGCTCCCGCGGCATGAAGCTGGAGGAAGTCGTCCAGTCGCTGGCATAACGTAACCTATTGAAAGACATTTTCGCCTTCTGCATTCTAATAACAGAAAAATTAGAAATGATGAGCGTTTACGAAACTATAAATGAAAAGCTGTTTTAAAGCGAGTATTTGAGAGATAAACTTATTTTTCCGAGGGAGTTTGTTGTTGATTAGTATAAGGAACTTCGCTACAGCTATGCCGTGGAGGAGATCTCCGGGTGGGCTGCGTCCTGCGGGATCTTCCGACCTCCCTCTTTCACGCGTATGTTTCCGCTTCGTTTTAATTTGCTAATACAGAAAGCCCGCTGGTTGAACCAAGAAGATACCTAGGTAAAAACGAGTGACAGGGCAGAGACACCTGCGGAAGGCATCAAGATCCTCCCGCACGTCAGGGAAACGCCCCCATGGAAACGAAAGCGCACGTTCATTGCTTCAATACTTTATTTTCAAGGTAGCCAATGAAAAAGGGCTGGACCAATTGATTTTTGGTCCAGCCCTTTCTGCTTTCTTTAAACTCGTATAGTGGAAGTTATTTTTTCTTTTTCTTCTTCTGAAGCAGGCGTTCTTTTCTTGCAGTAAATCCGCCTACAGTTCCGTCGCGGATATCCATTTCGAGCGCTTTATCACAGACTTTGATCGCTTTTGCGTAATTCCCTTCCTGTTCATAAATAACGGCAAGGTATTTGAAAGCCGGTACTTCCGGGGGAATGAATCCCAGCAGCGAATCGCCGTGGTATTCCTTTTTATATTTTTCAATCACTTTCGGGGCGAATTTGATGCTTTCCTCAGAGAGCTCTTTACATTTTTCGATCGGAGCATCTCCGGTTGTGCTGCTCAGCACATAATAATATTCCACGGCTGCGTTATACCATTCAAAGCGGTCAAACACATCGTTTTTAGAGGCAATATAAGCGTCAAAGAGCGCTGCTTTTGCCTGCTCGTCGTCCGCGAATTTGTTCGTTTCAAACTGCTTCATCGCTTCTTCAAAGAGCTCTCCGCGGGTCGACTTTCTCTGGTGTTTGTTCGAATCATCTTTTTTTAAGAAATTAAATACTCCCATTTCTGTAAACTCCTTTCCTCTTTAAGACTATAGAACCCCATTCCCTAAAAAGCCGCTTTTTAACAATACGATTTTTGTCCCGTTACGCAGAGGGCGAAAAAGGGTACAGCTATTTCTAACGGAGAAAGGAAAAGGGGGCTGGTTATGACCAGGTTTATAAATTACATAACGGAGGATCCGTTTATTGCTACATTTATTATAGCGGCTGTTGGAGTAATGCTCCTGCTTGTTTTGATGCGTATATTAAAAAAGACTCTCGGGCGCTATGTAAAAGATGACGATAACTGGTACCGCACGAGAAAAGCGGTCAACGTATTTGGTTTTCTGCTGATTGCCATCTTTCTTGCGGTGCTTTACAGCGATATGCTCGGGGGCATTACCGTAGTTCTGGGTGTCGCGAGTGCTGGGATTGCCTTTTCTCTTCGGGAAGTAATTGCAAGCATTGCCGGGTGGCTGACGATACTTGTCGGCGGCATGTTTGGTACCGGAGACCGGGTGCGTCTCGGAGGGGTGACGGGGGATGTCATCGATATCGGCGTGCTCCGGACGACAATTATGGAAACCGGCGACTGGGTGGATGCGGATTTATACAACGGACGCATTGTGAAAATTGCCAACAGTTTTGTTTTCACGTCACCGGTATACAACTACTCGACGGATTTCCCTTTCCTCTGGGACGAAATTACGCTGCCGATTAAATTCGGCAGTGATTATACGTTTACAAGAGAGATGATCCGCAGTACCGCTGAACGGGAAATCGGCATGTACAGGGAAGAGACAGAGGAGTACTGGAACAGGATGGTCAGGAAGTTTATTATTGAAGACGCCAAAACAGATCCGATGGTAACGTTGAGTGTGAATGATAACTGGGTCGAATTTACGCTGCGCTATGTGGTGGACTACAAATCGCGGAGAAAGACTAAAGACATTCTGTTTACGAGCATTCTTGAACAGATAGAAGCAAATCCCGGTAAAACGTCCCTGACTTCCGCCAGTTTCGAACTGGCCAGTCTCCCGAGGGTGGACGTGCAGCTGTATCAGAAAGATAAAAATTAAAGCTTTTTTGAAATGACGTGTTTTAACTCTTGCTCAAATGGTAATAGCAGTAGAGGAACAATTATTATTTGGAGGGATTAACATAATGACTATTTTATATTTGAGCGATAAAGAACAAGGTTTCCAGGAAAAGAGTCTTGATAAGTATGACATCGAAACGATCCGCGGCATCGTACAGGGACCACCGGAAGCGCTGTACCTGCCAAACAATATCGTTATCTGGAAAAACCCTAAAGCCGCTCTATTAAATCAGGAGAAAAAACTCGTTGTCCGCCACGAAGGCGAAATGGGCGATTACATTCACGGTGAGATTGCCGTAACCGGAACGGACGGCACAAAAACAATCAGCCTGTCCGATGATCAGATCGAGTACTTCAAGAACAAGCTTGAAGAAGTGACGGTAGATGGCGAGAAAATGCTTGCAATCGATTACTAAACAATTTCAATAGTTTTTCTTTAAAAGGCCTTCATGACTTTCTTCGTCATGAAGGCCTTTTTTTGAGGGTTTACTATTTATTCAAGGGTCAGTTTTTTCTGTAATCGTTCTATCCGCCCCTGGAAGCCGCCGGGGGTGCCGTCACGCTGCTGATGGGCAGCGGCTTTCCTGCAGACGTCGATGGCCTGTTCGTAATTCCCGCTTTCTTCGTAGAGAGAGGCGAGCCGTTGGAATGCCGGAATCTCCGGAGGAATAAAATCGAGAAGAGACTCTTTATGATATTCTTTTTTATACGCTTCAATGATCTGCGGGGCAGCATCAATGCATTCACGGCAGATTTCTATGCACCTTTCTTTCCGAACTGCGTCTTCCGGTATTCTCTGTCCGCAGTAATAGCTGATGGCAGTATTAAACCATTGATAACGGTCGAATATATAATTATGGGAAAATTCGTAGGCCGCTTCAAGAGCAGCCTGGGCCTCGACATCGTCTTTGTAACGGGCTTCAGAAAATTTCTTCATGGCGAGCTTGAATTTTCTCCGCTCGGGAGGGAGAGGGGCTTCCTCTTTTGGAATATAGGTAAATTTTAACCATCCCATTTTTAACACGCTCCATTCCATAATGTAGTTGATTATTTCTCCTATTCCCGATTCCGGAAAGAATAAAGGCCTGTCCGTGTTAAAATTTGTTATTTTTAAGATTAAATAATAGTTATTCAGATAGGATTGAAGAATTCCGCTCCAGCTCTGCCGTGGAGGAGCTTTGCAGTTTCAACGTGCCTCCTGTTTTACGGTATCTTTTCACATGGAAATGACTGTTATGAAAAAAGAAAGGGTATAGAATAAGTAGTAAGAAAGAAGCAGATGGTTAGTCAGGAAGTAATCTACTATATTCTTATTAAAAGAGGGGGATAATAATGACTGAAGCTAAAATGAAAGCCGTAGTGTGCAGGGAATATGGAGGGCCGGAAGTACTGGAGGTAAAAGAGGTGGACAAGCCTGTCCCGGAGGATCATGAAGTGCTCATCAAAATTCATGCAACCGTTGCGGCGCCGGCGGACTGTGCTTTTCGTAAAGGCGAGCCCGCGATGACAAAAATTTTTACAGGCATGAAAAAACCGAAGCATATTCCAGGGAGCGAAATTTCCGGCGTTATTGAAGAAGTGGGCAAAGAGGTGAAACTGTTTAAAAAAGGCGATGAAGTGTACGGATCGACCGGAACAGAATTCGGATCTAACGCTGAGTACATTACGTTATATGAAGGAAGTGCCCTTGCTTTGAAACCGAAAAACGTGACTTTTGGAGAAGCCGTTGCAGTAAGCGAAGGAGCCCTTACAGCTCTTCCATTTTTAAGAGACAAAGGGAAAATTAAAAGCGGCCAGCGCGTCCTGATTAATGGAGCGGCCGGCGGCGTTGGATCCTACGCTGTACAGCTGGCTAAATATTTCGGGGCGGAAGTAACGGGGGTCTGCAGCGAAGCTAACCGGGAAAGGGTGACAGCCCTCGGTGCGGACCACGTGGTGGACTATAAAGCAGAAGATTTTACAAAGCTGGAGAAGAAATATGATATTATTTTTGATGTGGTAGGGAAAAGCTCTTTTTCAAATGCGAAACCGGCGCTCAAGCCATACGGCATTTATCTTTCTACCGTCCCGACCCCGCTTTTGATCCAGCAGACGTTCTGGAGTTCGCGCTTTGGAAATAAACGGGCAGTCGTATCGGCTACTGGACTCAGGTCTCCGCACAAAAAGAAGCTGGACCTGCTGTTTATTAAAGATCTTGTGGAATCAGGAGAACTGAAGCCGGTAATTGACCGGGAGATGCTGCTCGAACAGATTGCGGAAGCCCACAGCTACGTAGAAACGGGCCATAAGAAGGGAAGTCTCGTTATTAAAATAGCGGACTGACCGTATAATGAACAAAGAATCAAGGAGGACCACGCATGCCGACAGAAACAAAAGAACTGGAAACGATAATTCCTTTTGCAGAGAAGCTGCAGGAATTGAACGAAAAAACGCTGACTACCCCGGTTCAGCCGGGAAAGTGGTCGATCCGGGAAATTATTGGGCACTTATATTACTGGGACCGCTATTTACTGGAAGCCATGATTCCTCATATGCACGAGGGCGGGGTGCTGCCGCCATTCCCGAATCCGTCCGTCTATAACAGGGCGGCGATTGCCTCGCTGGAAGGCAGAAGAGCCACCCGGATTGTAGAGGAGTTTCTTGCCGTACGCCATTCTCTCGTGGAGCACCTTGCCGGAATGGACCCGGCTGCTTCTTTCCGCCTGTCCGGAACGGAGGAAATCTATACGCCGGAGCGGATGATCAAGAAATTTGCCATGCATGACGTCCATCACCAAAAACAAATGGAAATCTATCTGCGTGAGGGAGTGAAACGACGGTCCTCCGCTGATTGATAAAAGAGAGTACAGAAAAGCCGGTCTGCAGTTCAGCTGTGAGCCGGCTTTTCTTCTATAAAAGGAGCGTTCATATGTAATTTAACACGTATATGAATCCATTTCATAAGTACTTTTCTCAGATAAATAGATAGACATTTATAATAGTAGTTCATATATAAACAAAAGCAGATGCAAGACTATTTCCTGGGTATTTCACAGTAGAATTATTATAGTGACTTTGAAAATTCAGGACTTCATATAAAAGATACAAGAATAGGAATCGTCGTGCCGGAATATATGGATATCGACTCTATTGAAGATCTGCAGGAATAGTACTGGAGAAGCATTTTCCGTAGGCTTTCGTTTTGGGATTGCTCCGGGGAAGCTTTCGAAGTACACTACAGGAAAGCGGTTATCCTAAAAAAAGGAAGTGATTCTATTGCCTGTCGATGTTTATATCAATTTCAACGGCAACTGCCGGGAAGCGGTCGAATTTTACGCGGAAGTTTTTCAGACAGAAGAGCCGCAGTTCATGACGTTCGGTGAAGCTCCGCCCGATCCTGATTATTCCATGCCGGAAGAAGCGGACGATTTAATCATGCACACAAGACTTGTTATTGAGGGCAGTACGGTCATGTTTTCGGATTTATTACCTTCGATGCCTTTTGAGCAGGGAAACAATATCAGCCTTGCTGTATTAAGTAAAGACGAAGCGGCGCTGCGCAGCTATTTTTCCAAACTGCAGGAAGGCGGCCGTGTGAATATGGAACTCCAGAAAACGTTCTGGAGTAACCTGTATGGCAGCGTCACCGACAAATTCGGAATTGAATGGCAGGTCAGTCACGATAGTGAAGGCTGACAGAAAAGCGAATTTTAAAATAGTCCTCCTTTAAACTTTAAGCTTAGGACGGCCCGCCCGGAAAGCGCTCCCATGGAAACGAAAGCGTGCGTCTATCGCTTATCTACTTTATTTTCAAGGCAGCCAAACGAATCCATTTCATAATATACTTTTCAATTTATAATGTGAATATTCTTATGTGAAAATCGGATGATTGAAACGGCAGACGGCGACTCCGGCGGGATGAAGCGAAGTCTGAAAATCCATTCTTCCAGTGTACAGCACTGGAAGAATTAGTTGAAGACGAGCCCCGCGGAAAGCGTCCGTCTGAAGTGGAAATCAATCACCATGTTCGGAAATCCCTTTCTTTTAGCGACTTATGAAATTGATTCAAACTTTAAAACGACAGGAACCTTCTATATCAGAGGTCCTGTCGTTTTTTCTTTCAAAAATTTCCTGACGGGCAAGTTGAATTTCTGTAAGTATCCATGATTTTCTACTGCCAGGAGATATCTTTTTCGGGATAAAGCTGTTTGACCCTGCGCTGAAAAGAAACGACGGTTAAAATAATGGATCCAATCATAAGAGCGATCCCGGCTGCCTGCCAGCCGGTTAAAAGTTCATTCAGCACATAAAAGCTGATAACGACAGAAATGATTAATTCAACGGAGGATAATATGACCGCCTTACTCGATTCAACATAATAAAGACCGAGTGTAAAGAAAATATAGGCAAAAATAGTAGAGACGATCGAGATGCCGAGGAGCGGTATCCAGACCGCTCCGGTTAACAGCAGTTCATGATGCTCCCATATACCGCTCGTTGGTAGCGTGAAAATACTGCCTGCTACAATAGCATAAAAGGTCATCGTAAACGGGTGGTAGAGGCCGCTGATATATTTACCGATCAGGCTGTAGGAGGAACAGAACAGTCCTGCAAGCAGACCGAGAAGGAGCGTGCTGATCGTAATGGAAACGCCTCCGGCTGGAAATAATCCAATGGCAAGGGCACAGCCGACGATCGTAAAGACAATCGCTGTTCCTTTTTGTGGAGTTAATTTTTCTTTAAAAAAGATCCGCGCGATAATTGCTGCAAAAATCGGCGAGGTATAAATAAAGACGACGGCGATGGCGACGGTGGCACGTTCCATTACAGCGAAATAAAACCAGTTAAATAAAGCAATACTGACAACTCCGAGTACGAAAAAATAAGGGAAATCACGAAGCCTGATCTTTAAATACTCCCGCGCCGAAACGAGGAGAACGAGAAATAAAATAATACTGGAAAGGGACAGGCGGGCAGTAACAACCTGCCAGGGTGTAAAACCGTATCCATACAGCTGCTGCACGAATAAACCGGTAACTCCCCAGCACGCAGCCCCGCCGATGACACAGGCGTAAGCAACTGCTGAATTCATGGCCGATCCCTCCTCTTTACGTTCAGATATATTTGGTCTGCCTGAAAAGAGCAGACAGCGTCATACAGCCAAAGTACCGCATATAATGCGGAAATACAATAGAAATTTACCATTTACAGGAAAACTTTTTCAGTATAATTTTCTTTGAGGGATAACCTGTTCATACGTAAGTGGTCTGATGAATAATATTTGGCAGGGAGGAGCCTGCATTCTTCTTCGTACCATTGGATCGTGACGCTGCTTTATTCAGTCTGACAGAGAAATTTCTGTTATCCAGGCATGAATCAATTTCATCAGGACTTTTTCCGGGAGAACAGACGAATATTAATCGAATAATTATATTCTGACTTTCCTATTTAAAAATGCCATCATAGAAACGTAGATCGTGTACCTTATTCCTTTTTATAAAGTGTGGCTTCTTAACGAATCGAAAGACCAATATCATGGTGATTCCTCCATTTTTTGTAACCTCCTCTGTTTCACTTACGACTAAAGTTATAAACAGAGACAGAATGGAGGTTTTTCTTATGAATAGAAAACAAAGTCTTCTGTTTATTCTTCTGGCAGCTGTGCTGCTCGTTCTCGGGGCATGCATGAATCAGGCGGAAAATAATCAGGCTTCCGATAATCGGAATACAGAGGAAGCCGTGAATGATGACGGAGGTCTCGTCGAGTCAAACGAAGGGGCTCCGGATGCTCCTGCGGAAGAAGATGGGGAGCAGGAAGATTTTCCGGAAAGCGAGGAAGCACCGACTGCCGATCAGACAGGGCAGATGGTGATTTACAACGGAGATATCTCTATCGAAGTAAATAATTTTGATACAATCCAGTCTTCCATTCAAGAGCAGGTCGACAGCATGGGAGGGTATGTCGTCGAGTCCAATGTGCAGCAGGCAGGAGAGAACGAAGAGCGTAGTGGAAGAATAGTCGTCAGAATTCCACAGGAGCATTTTCACCCGTTTCTGCAGGAATTGGAATCTGCTAGTACGACGGTACTGGAACAATCCACAAGCGGAAACGATGTTTCGGAAGAATATGTCGATCTTGAGTCCCATCTCGAGTCTCAGGAGGTGGTGGAAGAGCGGCTGCTGACTTTCCTGGAAGAGGCTGAGTCGACGGAAGATCTGCTTGCTATTTCTCAGGATCTGGACGAGGTGCAGAGTGAAATCGAACGGGTGACCGGAAGAATGAATTATTTGGAAAACCAGGTGGCATTTTCTACCGTCACGATCCAGATACAGGAACGCGCCGTTCATGTCGATCAGATTCAGGATCAGGAGTCGCTGAATACTTTCGAACATGCACAAAGTCTGTTTATGAATACGGTGAACTTCCTGCTTACGGCGTTATCGCGCGTGGTTATTTTCCTTATCGGATTATCCCCGGTGATCATCCCTCTTGCTGTTATTGCTGGAGCTGTTTACTGGTTTTCCCGGCGCCGGAAAAAGAAGGAGCAGAAAAGTCAGGAATAAGCGGAGCTTACCTTGCTTACGCAGTTTCGTAAATTTCTCCTTTTCGTCAATCATAATAACAGCGGCCTTCCTTAAAACAAACTGAAGGTTATGTATCTTATTCGGGATTTACTCGAGGATCTTCTATTGAGGAATTCTTTACTATATAGTGATTTTAGAGAGGCTCATAATGTCCTGTCCCGTTTTTCAGAGGCTTAATTTACTGAGGAGCGGGGTTTTGGTTTGCAGCAGTCAAAAAAAGCCGGGGTCTGGCGGCTTACGCTCAGAAAAAGATTTGATATAATAAGTGAAAGGATTTATCCTGAGAACGGAAAACAACGTTATGGAGGAGGCAGGATGATGAGGGAATCACAGATGACCGCTGCCGCAGATGAAAAAATGAATATTCAGGATCATATAAATGAAATTGGAGACAAACAAGGTGCTCACATCCTCTATATGTTTGATGACGAGGAACGATATATGGATCACGCTGTCGATTATATAGCCGAAGGCATTTTAAAAAAACAGAAGATTATTGTTGTAGAGTCCAAATCCTTTCTGGGAAAGCTGAAAGATAAACTGCTTGAAAAAGGACTTCCTCTACAGAAACTGAAAAAAATCACATACGTCGAAAACGATGAGCTGTATTCGTCGGCAAGCGATTTTAATGCTTCTAACTCCTATGAGAACCTGTTGAACCTCCTGGAACCGAACTTTGCCGGAAACGATGCGACAAGGATCTGGGGTCAGGTTTTAGTTCAGGGGAATGCGATCAGCGAATTGAGAAAATACGAGTGCGCCTGTGATGACCTTCTCGGGGAAAAGCATGTAATCAGCGTCTGCTCGTATAATGCTCTGACATGTTCCTCCTTTATTCAAAATGAAATGCTTAAAGTTCATGAATACTTTATGACGGACGAACAGATCGTCAAATCTCCCCTCTACAGCGAAGACTATTTATTGGAGTTTGCCGAAGCAGACAAAAAGAAGTTAAAGAAAATCGAGCAGGACTATGAAAAAATAAAAGAAAAAAATAATAAACTGCTTCTCGAGCACCATCAGCTTCAGATGGCTAAAAGAAATGCCGAAAAAGCGAATCGGACGAAGAGTATTTTTCTATCGCAGATGAGCCATGATTTACGTACGCCGTTAAACTCTATTTCCGGATTTACCCAGATTCTTCTGGAAGAAGAGCAAATGAGTGGAAAGTCTTTATCGATGCTGAACAGAATCAATGATTCCTCCAATCATTTACTGGAATTAATAAAAGAAATTCTTGATTTTTCTGCTATTGAAGCTGGAAATATCCGTTTAAATGTAAAGCCTATTCCAGTTAAAACGCTTCTGGAAGAATGCATTTCCGCTATTTCCTTCGAGGAACATTCCAACGTCGATATCGTGGTAGAACCTATGGATGAGGATTTGTATATCGAGGCCGATCACATGCGGATAAAGCAGGTAATCAATAATTTACTGACGAACGCCCTTAAGTACAACACGGATAATGGAAAAATACGCATCTACACGTCAAGAGGGCAGAACAGACTAAAGCTGAATGTGGAAGATACAGGGATCGGGATCCCGGAACAGGAAATAGACATGTTATTCAAGGCTTTCTACCGCAGTAAACGAAACATGCAGCAGTGGAAAGGTTCCGGCCTCGGCCTCGCGATTGTTTCGAAGCTGACAAAAGAAATGGACGGCTTGTATGGAGCGTATAACAACGAAGGAAAAGGCGCTACGTTCTGGGTCTCTTTCAAAAGCATGGAAAAAGAACAGGTTGTCTTGTTTGAGGGTGAAAACAGGATGAAGGAAGTTATCGAGCCTGTCCCTTCACAGGAGAAAAAAGTCTTATATATTGAAGATCAGCCGGAAAACCTAGAGCTGATTGAAGCGGTGCTGAAAAGTGTTGAAGGAGCTTCCTTATCAGCTGCTGAAACCGGCCGGGAAGGAATCCAGGCAGCAGCGGAACACAGCCCGGACTTAATACTGCTCGACCTTGGTCTCCCGGATATAGATGGCAGGGAAGTCCTTTCCAGTCTGAAAGAAGAGGAGGCAACAAGAGATATACCTGTTATTGTTATCAGCGCTGATGCGAATGACTCTACGGTTGAAGACATGAGCAGACGGGGCTGCGTGGAATATATTACAAAACCTGTTCAGCTTCAGGAATTAAAGAAAAAGCTGTCTGTATCGTTACAGGTTCGGTAAAAAAAGGCTTTCCCCTGAAGTTTGGAGGGGAAAGCCTTTTTTATGCTTATTGAATAAGTGAGTCTGTCTGTGCCGAACGGTAATTGAAAGCATCAGGTAATAAGGATAGTTTTTTCATTAATATAAGCAGTGACGTCTTCCACAGAAGAAGGAGGGAAAAAATAGTGGCCCTGCAGGAGATGACAGCCTTCTTTTAATGCAAGAGCAAGCTGCTCTTCGTTTTCAATACCTTCAATAACAGTTTTTATCCGCAGATCTTTGGCAAGACCGCTGATCGATTTGATCACAGCCCGATTTTTAACTCCGTCCGATTCATTTCTTAAAAATGACTGGTCAATTTTTATCGTATGGACCGGGAGATACTTCAATACACTCATTGAAGAGTAGCCCGTACCGAAATCATCGATGGAAATTTTAATGCCGAGATCACTCAATTTTTCGACGATGACGAAGAGTGCTTCAATGTTTTCCATGAAGATGGTTTCGGTAATTTCCATTTCCAGATTTTCAGCTGGAACGCCTGTTTCTTTCAAGATTTTCTGAACCATTTCATAAAAGCTTTCCATTTTTTGAAGCTGAAAGGTAGAGACATTGACAGTAATATTGAAATCGGTGAAACCTTGATCCTGCCACTTTTTCAACTGAGTGCAGGCTTCTCTTAAAACCCACTCACCAAGCGGGACGATTAAGCCCGTCTTTTCAGCCAGAGAAATAAACTGGACAGGATAAAGGGTGCCAATCGTCGCGTGATCCCAGCGGACAAGAGTTTCCACACTCTTAATGCGATTGGTTCTCATATCGACAATTGGCTGATATTCGAGGAAGAAGTCTTCTTCGTTTAAGGCCTGCTGGATATCGCCGCCGATATTAATCTGCTGCTGGATCATCTGCTGCATTTCTTCTTTGTAAACAACGTAATGATTTTTATACCGTCTTTTCACCATATACATTGCAAGCTCCGCCTGTTTCAACAGTTCTTCTACAGACGTTTCTCCGCTGCCCTCATAATAAGTAATGCCGATACTGCTTGTCAGCTGAAAGGTGTGCTGGTTGTAGTGAAACGGTTCTTCCAGACTTTTGATAATGGATTTCGCACAGGTAACTGCGGTTTCGTGCTGTGGAATATCCGAGATGAGCAGGGAAAACCCCTGGCTTCCTGTTCGTGCCAGCGTCTGATGGCCTTCGAAACACCCGTTAATACGGCCGATCGCTTCTATTAAAAGCTGGTCGACTGAGGAAGAATGTCCTAAATAATCGTGCACGCTTTGAAAACCATCAACATAAATATAAAGAAGAGCCGTCAGAGATTTTTTCTCTCTGGAAATCTGGATAGATGTGGCGAGCCTGCTTTCCAATAGAGATTTATTAGGCAGCTTAGTTATTGGATCGTTGTTTTCAAGAAATCTGATTTTTCTTTCCTGATGTTTTTCTTCTGTAATGTCTCTCGTAACAGAGAGGAGGTATTTTGAACCATCCTTTGAATTGGTAATTAAAGAAAGCTTTGTCTCTTCGACGCTCTCTTCTCTGTACTGAATAAAGACAACCGGCTTTCCAGTGGAAACAGCCTCCTTATAAGACCCTTGTATTTTTTCCCATTCGGAAACAGGCAGGATCTCCTGAAGGGTTTTGTTTATCGGATTGTCGGGGCTGTTTTTTTCAGCGGCTTTGTCATTAAGGAAAACATATTGATAACGGTTCCGCTCTTCTACTTTTAAAATAGATACCTCGTCATCCAATTGATTGGCCAGCTGCTGATAGTCGATTAGATTATCCAAATCGTGCTCACTCCTTTTTGAACGTAATGCTTTCTTGGTGATGAAATAGATTGAGCAGGAAATTTATATATAATATAAGTGAAGGCATTTCGAAATACTTATTATAATGAATCAATTTCATAAGTCGCTGTAAGAAAGAAATTTCCGAACATGGTGAATGATTTCCACTTCATACGGACGCTTTCCGCGGGGCTCGTCTTCAACTAATTCTTCCAGTGCTATACACTGGAAGAATGGATTTTAAGACTTCGCTTAACCCCGCCGGAGTCGTCGTCTGCCGTTTTAATCATCCGAATTTATAGACGAATATTCAAACTATAAATTGATAAAATGTTCGTTAAAATAACTTAAATAATATATTATGAAATTGATTCTAATGTATAAATCCGAATATTTGATAAGATCTCCGTTTTAGACAAATGCTTTCCCGGCGGCTTGGCTTCAGCTCTCTTTTGTAAGAAACCCTTTCGCAAAGGTTGATCTTTCGAGAGCGCTTCCTCCTGCGGGAGTCCCTGTCTTTCATTGCGATATCATAAGTAATACAACCGTTCAGATATAAAATTACGCAAATATTCGTATCTTTCTCCGGGAA
Source organism: Alkalicoccus halolimnae (assembly GCF_008014775.2). GTDB lineage: Bacteria > Bacillota > Bacilli > Bacillales > Salisediminibacteriaceae > Alkalicoccus > Alkalicoccus halolimnae. The sequence continues at coordinate 1,007,442 of NZ_CP144914.1, forward strand.
ACATACTTATAAAATGGATTCAACTAAGAAGAAAAATAGATTTTTTCAGGGTTCTGCACACGTATCTAACATTTAATTATAAATGAGAGGGAGGAGGGGAACAATGCGATCCAGGCGAAATACAGGTTAACGGGTCTGTAATGGTCGATAAAGTGTCTGAAATGTTCGTAAAAACTGGTTTAAGATAAAGAATTATGGGAGGAGGGCTGCTGGTTTCATACTTAGCGCCAAAAGCTTCTTTAAAAGAGGCAGCGGGGCAGCTGTTTTATGTAAGTGCCCCGCAAAGAGCAGGTTTGCAGGTCGAAGATACTGGTAAAGGGGGGCTGCTGGTAGAAGAATTTTATATCCAGGGCGGAACAGCCGGTGTCTGCACCAGGGGCTGTGAATTTTTTACTGCTTTAATCTTTCCACAAGTTCCAGGTACTTGAGCTTTGACACGTGCGCATATTTACTGAAATCTTGAAAGTATATGAAATAGGTTTCGCCGTCACTGATTATCTGAGATACAAAATTTAAATTTATAAGGAAAGATCGATGACTGGAAAAAAAGTTATCTTTCAGCATTTTCGAATAATTCTCGAGTGTTTCATTACTTTCGTATGTCGTCTCTCTAGTATGGATAAAGGTTTTCCGGTTCATTTTTTCAATGAAAACTATTGTATCTGTATCTATAACCTGCAGAGCAGTACTTGTTTTAACGATTAATTTTTTATTTTTGCTGACACTGGACTCTGCCGGTGATTTTTCTGAAGAAATTGAGGGTTTTATTTTTTCCAGCGCTTCATAAAGCCGTATTTTTTTAATAGGCTTAACGATATAATCTACGGCGGAGATATCGAAAGCTTCCACTGCAAATTCTTCGTAAGCTGTCGTAAATATATATTGAAGAGAAGGATTTGTTTTAATACACTCTTTGACCGCCTTCATGCCATCGAGCACCGGAAGACCGATATCGACAAGAGCTACATCCGGTTTAAGGTTGAAATTCAATTCTATTAGTTCTTCTCCGTTTTCTACCACGCCGACAATTTCGAAATCTGCAGCTTTTTTTAAAAATTCCTGGAGAATTTCCGATGAATTAGTATCGTCTTCTGCAATAATTACTTTTCTTTTCTTCATCATTTAAAAACCTTTCCGTAAATTATTAACATGCTGGCAGATCGTTATAATGTCTGCCAAATTTAATAGGTACTCCAGTCAGCAGGAGAGACTCGCATGGTTACTTCCTATTGTAACAAAATAAATAAGCTTCATCATATTTGGGGATTGTCCAAGTGAAACCTGTACCTGGTAAATATCTGTTTTCGATCAATCCGAAAATCATCGGTTGTTCTCACTGCGGCAGAAAAGTATCATTATTAGGAGGCAGAGGCTGTCCTGTCTTTTACCATAAGCTGGAGTGGACATGGGGCGACTCCGAGGCGATGAAGGACGAGCTGAAGATCCATCCCGCCCGACTAAAGGGAGGAAGGAATTAGCTGAGGCCGCCCCTCCCGGCAAGCGTCCCCATGGTAACGAAAGCGCACGTTCATCGATTATCTACTTAATTTTCAATGCAGCCTTTTAATAAAGGGGAGGGTGGAGAGAATGAAAGGATTTGTTTCGTTTGTGGGTGCAGGCCCAGGCGATGTGGAACTAATAACAGCTAAAGGACTGCGCCGTCTCCGGAAGGCAGATGTTGTTCTATACGACCGGCTCGTAAATCCGCGTCTGCTCCGATTTACAAAAGAGACGTGCGAATTTATATACTGCGGCAAGCTTCCGACAAAACACGTTATGCCTCAGGAAACGATCAATAAAACGCTTAAAGATAAGGCGCTTGCAGGCCACCAGGTAGTAAGGTTAAAAGGGGGAGATCCTGCTGTTTTTGGGCGGGTCGGGGAAGAAGCGTCTGCTTTGAAACGGAAAGAAGTAGAGTATGAAATTGTTCCCGGCATTACCTCAAGCCTTGCAGCAGCAAGTTATGCCGGTATACCGGTTACACACCGGAACCATAGTGCAAGTATTACGCTGCGAACCGGTCATTCCGTCGAGAAAAGCAGTACCGTTCCTCAGGATAAAGAGGGGCACGGCGATACAATCGCCTACTACATGGGTGTGAAAAATCTCGGCTATCACTGTGAGGAACTAGTGAAAGACGGGTTTTCACCCGATACGAAAGCCGCGGTCATTGAATGGGCTACAACCGGTAAACAGAGAACTGTAACAGGAACGATTACGACGATCGAAGAGGAAGTAAAGAAGACCGGCATTCAAAATCCGGCAATGACAATTATTGGCGATGTCGTCGGACTGAGGGAAGAGCTCCAGTGGTTTGAAGCGAAGCGGTTGTTCGGGAAACGAATTCTCGTTGCCAAATCTTCCTCAGCAGAAAGCAGTTTGGAGCAGCATTTCCTTGAACTTGGGGCGGAAGCGTACGCTTTTCCCGCTTTGAAGCTGGAAAAAAAGAATCTGGCTTCGACCTCTCTTCAGAGCGTCAAAAAGGCGGATGCTCTTTTATTTCAGTCTCCGGAAAGTGTGACAATTTTACTCGAACAGTTTTATGCGGAAGGATTTGATGTCCGTGATCTTCCACGGAACATTTATTGCCTTTCCGAAAAAACGAAGCGTGTCCTCCAGAATGCGGGGCTGAAATCGGAAAAGATAAACGAGTCAGGCGAAGGGATGCTGGTTGTCGGTTATGAAAAAGAGGAGATCTCTTCACCAGGAGGAGAGATACTGACTACTCACGCCGTGAAACTGGATAATAGATTCAGGATAATAGATGAGCGTATGCTCGAAGAAGAATGGGAAACGGTCGTATTTCCGAGCGCAGCTTCAGTAGACTGGTTCCTGCATGTCCGGAACTTGTACGGGATGTTGAATCTCAGTCATTTGCGGTTTGCCTGTCTTGGAGAAACGGTAAAAAAATATGCGCAGGCACACGGCTTTTCCATATTAGACGAACAAGTGCAGCAGGAACTGGAAATGTGGAAAAACAGTTCTTTCCATCCGGTCCGGTAACCCCTTCAAAGAAGCAGCTCCCAATGTTTATCAATCAACCCACAGGGAATACGTTTCCCATGAAAAAGATAACGATGGGAGGCGTTTTTATTGACTAAAACAATTTTTATTACCGGAGCCGGAACCGGGCTCGGCAAAGGAACGGCGCTCGGATTAGCAAAAGAAGGGCATCACGTCATTGCTTCGGTGGAAAACCATCCGCAGGTCACTTCTCTCCGCCAGGAAGCGAAAGAAGCAGGAGTGAAGATGGAAGTGTTTAAAATGGACATTACCAATCCGGAAGATCAGATCCGTATGGAACGGTACGACTTCGACATCTTCGTAGCCAATGCGGCTATAAATGAAGGCGGACCGCTCGGAGAAGTGCCGATGTCGGCTTTTAGGGAAATCTTTGAAGTAAATGTTTTCAGTACGCTGGAAACGGCACGGATTGCCGCAGCTAAGTTTGTGGAAAAGCAGGAAGGGAAAATCGTCTTCATGTCTTCTATGGCAGGTGTTATGGCTTCCGGCTATAAAGGGCTTTACGCAGCTTCGAAACATGCGCTTGAAGCGATAGCTAAATCATTGAGTGAAGAAATGAAGGAATTTAACGTGAAAGTGGCGACGATCAATCCGGGACCTTTCGATACAGGCTTTAACGACCGCGCTGCAGAAGAAAAATGGGAATGGTTTGATAAAGAAGTTCACTACACTTCTCCGGAAAAAATGCAGGAGAACGACAAAGGTCTCGACAGCCAGTTTCCTGCAGAAGATATGATCGCCGAAATGGTAAGAATCATACCGAAAGATTCCCACAAGTTCCGGACTGCCTATCCGCAGAAAACAGCGGACAGCATGCGGCAGGAAGAACAGGAAAACTGGGAAAAAGAAATGTAAAAAGGCAAGCCTGTTATCATTAGTCCGCTTCCAATTAGAGAATAGCGTCCTTGACGAACCTTTATTCGTCAGGACGCTTTTTTGTAGAGCATTCGAACTGAGAGAGCAGCCTCGGCCGCTTGCTGAAATCAGCTTCGTATATATATACTTCTATTTTTGAAAGAGCATTTAACGGAAAAGCTCTATTAAAGCGTCCCCATGATAGCGAAGGCGGAGGCTCATCGCTTAAATGTTTTATTTTCAAGACAGCCAACGGAAAAAATGCTTAAAAGGACGAGAAAGGTTTCTTTTTGTGATAAATTAAATGGATCGGAATAAAGTTTCCTTGAATTTTACATACAGCAGGAGGGGAGAGCGGTGACTGAAGAAGAAAATATAAAAAAAGCCCCTTCCGTCGGATTATTATTAACGATTTCCATTATCGCCATTTCATTTGCGGCGATCTTCGTTAAATGGTCGGATGCACCTGCCACTATTATTAGTATGTACCGCATGTATCTAGCCTGTCTGCTGCTTCTTCCAATCGTTATTATCAAAAGAAAGCAGCTGTTTCTGCTCAAAAGAAAAGACTGGCTCATTCTAAGTATTTCCGGGGTTTTCCTGGCACTGCACTTTGCGCTCTGGTTCGGATCATTGAAGCTGACGACGGTGGCGAGTTCAACCATTATCCTCGCTTTGCAGCCAGTTGTAGCTTTAATTGGCGGTTTCCTTGTTTATAAAGAAAGGACAAATTTGTTTACAGTGGCGACGATAGGGATTTCTTTTATTGGTATAGTCATGATTGGGATAGGGGATCTGGGGTTAAGCCGGGCGGCTGTTATCGGGGACATTTTATCTTTTCTGAGTGTCATCGCAATTGTAGCTTACCTGTTGATCGGTCAGTCTACTGTGAGAAAGATTTCTCACTGGATTTACAGCTTCTGCGTCTTTTTGATTGCGGGTGTTTCATTGACGGTCTACAATGTTATTGCTCAGGTACCTCTCGGAGGCTATCCCTACGAGGAGTGGCAGATTTTTGTGCTTCTGGCTGTTTTCCCGACACTTGCTCACGTCATTTATAACCTATTATTGAATTACGTAAATACATCCACGATATCGATGAGTATATTAGGGGAGCCAGTAGGCGCAACGATTCTCGCTATTTTTCTATTGGGAGAGACAGTGACCATTCTTCAGACTGTCGGCGGTTCCTTTGTTCTGCTGGGCGTTTATCTGTTCCTTAGGAGGTAAAGTAAAAACAGCTCTTCTGCGTGAGAAGGGCTGTTTTAGAGGTTTTTTATTCTGTCTCCGGTGCTGCTACATGCCAAGTCACTCCAAACCGGTCGGTGACAACTCCGTACATAGAGCTGAAAAAAGTTTTCTGGATCTTCATTAACTCATGGCCGCCGCTTTTAAGGTGGGAATAAAGATGTTCCGCATGTTCAGCACTGTCTGTGTGAACAGCGATTGCTGTATTATCTCCTGACGTGCAGGGCATGCCGGCAGGGCTGTCAGAAAGCATAATGTCCGCGCTGCCCACTTTAAGGTGAGCGTGCATAATCATACTTTTTTCTTCCTCTGTCATAGGGGTTTCCGGCTGTTCCGGAGATTCTGCAAATGTCATCAGCGCAAGTACCTCAGCTCCGAGAATTTCCTTATAAAAAGCTACTGCTTCTGCTCCATTACCGTTTGTAATAAGATAAGGGTTTATTCCAGTAATCATCGTACTCATCCCGCTTCCTTATAGGATTTTTCCACATCTGCAATGATTATCTTTTTCATCTGTAGCATTGCCTGCATGGCTGCCTGAGCTTTTTCAGCATTTTCGTCCTGCAGCATCTCTGTTAAAGCATCCGGGACAACCTGCCAGGATAAGCCGAATTGATCCTGCAGCCACCCGCACTGATCTTCCCGTCCTCCGACCAGCAGTTTGTTCCAGTAATAGTCAACTTCTTCCTGGCTGCTGCAGTGAATGGTAAACGACACGGCGGGGTTGAAGGTGAAGTGCGGACCACCGTTTAATCCGATAAAAGGCTGACCTTCGAGTTCAAATTCCACGACCATTACGCTTCCGGCAGGACCTGGACCGCTTTCGCCGTAATATCTTGTTTTCGTAACGGCAGAATCCTCAAAAATGGAACAGTAAAACTTCGCAGCTTCTTCCGCCTGAGAGTCAAACCAGAGGGACGGGACAATCTTTTGCGTGGAAATTCCCATACTTCTCCGCCTCCCTATTAATTATTGGTATGAAAAAGGGAACTTGTGTTCTTATTATACCAAAAAATCAGTTGTCGGGGGAGAGTAAATAGCATTTTTCATAATTTTTGACAAATAAGATGAACTTATTTTTGTTCAGCAAATAGCCGCCTCCGTAACGTTGGGGAAGCTGGCCAGCCTCAGCTGATTCCGTCCTTTTTTTGCCGGTTGGAGTGGGGAACGTCCTGCTTAGATCCGGAGGAGCCCAATTCCACTATGGGGTCCTGAAAATAACTTAATCAAATAATGAAAAGTACAGAAATTAAACAGAGCGTTTATCTGGAAGGCCGGCTGTTTAAAGAAACTGGATAGAGGATAAAATAACAAATAAGAAAAGAGGTTTTGCAGCCATGAAGCCATTATCGAAAGAATTTTATGAACAGAAAACGCTTGTTTTAGCGGAAAGCTTACTGGGGAAACTTCTCGTAAAAGAAACGAACGAAGGAACGACAGCAGGGAGAATCGTGGAGACAGAAGCTTATCGGGGGCCTATGGATCAGGCGGCGCACAGCTTTCAGAACAAACGGACGAAACGAACAGAAGTAATGTTTGGTCCCAGCGGTTATGCCTACACGTACGTCATGCATACGCACTGCCTGTTTAACGTTGTCAGTGCGGAGGAGGGCTTTCCGGAAGCGGTGCTTGTCCGTGCTGTTGAACCATACGCTGGCAGGGAGTTAATGTTTGAAAGACGGGGGAAGCACCATAAGGAGAGTAATTTAACGAGCGGCCCCGGAAAGTTGACGAAGGCTATGGGAATCTCAATGGAGGATTACGGCAGCTCTTTAAATTCAGGTAAGCTGTTTATTGCCGACGGACCGAAGCCGCAAGCTGTTTCTACAGGACCAAGAGTCGGTATTCCGAACAGCGGAGATGCAAAGGCGTACCCGTGGCGGTTCTGGGAAAGGAGCAATCGGTTTGTGTCCAAGTAGCAGGGAAAGGTTTTCGCCGGAAGAAATGCAGAAGGGTGTTCCACTTTGTAATTTTTATATTCCTGTGTGATTCAGTTTCCTCATATACTTTCATGGAAGAAAGCTGCCGGAATAGCTTTGTTTTTTTAAAAGAAGAAACTTCTTCTTATCTCCCTGCTGCAGCCGCAGGGGGGATTCCGAGGCGATAAAGGACGAGCTGAAGATCCATTTCTTCCAACATGCAGGCGGAAGAAATTAGCAGAGGCCGGCCCGCCCGGAAAGCGTCCCCCGGGAGGTGGAAGCAGCGAACCGTATACCTTTACATAAAAAATATTTTATGAACAGCCTTCATGCATCCAGTGTATAGCACTGGATGCATTAGACGAGTCCTGCGGCACGGAAACTGTCCGTCTGAAGTGTAAATCATTCACAATATTCGGAACCCCTTCTCTTACAGCGGCTTATGAAATGGATTACTTATAAAAATAATTTTAAATTTTTATTTTTTTTAGAAAATGAGGTTATTTTTTGAGAGAGCGGGTATATAATAAGTAACAGAATAGATTCACACCGCAGGAAACTCAGCCATCGCGTTGATTCCGCCAATGCATGACCGGCTGAAGCGGCTCTGCACTTCGATGGATAATCTTTTCTTTTATAAAAGTTTATCAATCCTTCGAATCCTCTGCCGCCGATGAAGCTGAACGTAATGGGAAAAGAAAACAAATATATTGGTTGGAGCGGCAACTTGGAAAAGGATCCTCCAGCATATGTTTTTTCCAATCGTGGAATCCCAAAATTGAAACAAAAACACCTGCGGAAACCAACTGAGGCTCCCTGTTACGCTGAAAGTAACGAACGTAAATGGTGAATGCTTACAGTGCTTAAGTGACGGGAAGAAGCCAAGAAATGGTTGAGTCCCCTCTGGTGTGAATCTTTTCTTTATCCCTCTGATCTTCGGAGCAGGGGGATTTAGTTTTGTCTTTTTTTCTCAGAAATTCCTCTTCACGCTTCCAGTTGGACGTCATTAAAGGAATTATCTGATAGATGTTGAATAGGAAAAGAGAGAGCTCATAGCGGTCTGAATCCTGCAGCTGACTTTGAGATCAGCGTACAAGCAGGCTGAACCTATGGACTGTCGGACTAATTATCAATGAGGAGAGGTTGAGATGAAACATATTCCACTGGCGATTCAGCTTTACAGTCTGAGGGAAGAAACAGAAAAAGATTTTACCGGAACATTGAAAAAAGCAGCCGATTTAGGCTATGAAGGAGTCGAGTTTGCCGGCTATGGCGGACTGAAGGCTTCCGAACTGAAAAAAGTATTGGAAGATCTCGGATTAAAGGCAGCTGGAACTCACGTGCAGCTGGATGATCTGGAGCAGGATCTTGATAATATTATTGCTTACCAAAAAGAAATCAATAACGGGCATATTATTTGTCCGTTTCTCCCAGAGGAACTTCGTAAAGACAAGGCTTCCTACGAAGACACAGCGAAGCGCCTTAATCGCGTAGGTAAAGTATGTGCAGAGCATGGGATGACGTTCAGCTATCATAATCATGATTTTGAACTCGACAGTAAAGAAGGGGAAGTGCCCCTGCATCTGCTTTTAAGAGAAGAGTACGTTAACGCTGAACTCGACATCTACTGGCTGCAGAAAGCCGGTGAAGATCCTCTTCAATGGATGAAACAGTATAAGAAGAAAACAAAGCTGCTTCATTTAAAAGATATGACGACAGACGGCCGTCAGGATTTTGCGGAGCTTGGTACCGGCGGCATTGATCTGGAAGCGGTAATGACACAGGGAAAGGAAGGAAACCTCGACTGGTTCATCGTGGAGCAGGATGTGTCTCATATCGGAGCGTTAAAAAGTGCGGAAGTGAGTATTAACTACTTGAAAGAAAATTTTAAATAAAATTTAAACATAAAAAAGGCTGTTCCCATTTGCGGGAGCAGCCTTTTTAAAAGTTATTTCACCAGTTGCTGATTCAGTTCATGTTCTTTTATTTCTGCCTGTGGAAGCAGAGTTTTTTCAAAGTCAAATTCCTGCAGCCGCTTTTCTTTCTCAACTTTGTTTGGCAGATCGGGATTAGCAAGAGCGCTGGTCCCTAGAGAGATGAAATCTGCCTCATCATTTCCGATAACTGCGGCCGCTTTTTCAGGAGTACCAAGTCCGCCGTTAGCAATTACAGGCAGTTTTCCAAATACCTTGGCTGCCTCAGCAAGCGTACGACTGTTTTCGCCGAATGCCGGAGCAGAGCCGTCACCATCCGTAACGTGAACATAATTAAGAGAAGTATTTCCAAGAGCAGAAAAAATGGCTTCCGCTTCTTTCTCCCCGTCTGCCCATTTATGATCTGAATCTGTCACCTTTATCTGGGACATCCGAATACCGATTATATAGCTCTCGCCAACAGCCGCTCGAACTTCATCAATGACTTCAAGGATGAGGCGGAGCCGGTTCTCGACAGTACCACCGTAAGCATCTTTTCTGTAATTCAAGTAATCGGTCAAAAATTGATCCAGCAGATAGCCATTGGCTCCGTGAAGTTCAACGCCGTCAAAACCTGCTTCTTTTGCCCGAAGCGCACTTTGAACGAAAGCTTTTTTTATCTGCTTTAAATCTTCATCCTGAGCGGATTGGGGAGTTTGAAAGGACCCGTATCCTCCGTAAAAGCCGAGTTGCTCGCCTTTTGGAGCTGCTGTAGATGGAGCGATAGTTTCCCCGGTATAAATGTTGCCCTGACTTTGCCCGCCGGCGTGCATCAGCTGAGCAATCATCAAAGCTCCTTTGTCCTGCACCGCTTTTACGACAGGTTTCCAAGCATTTGTATGCTCGTCATTTGCGAGTCCCGGCTGATTGTAATAGCCCTGGCTGTAGCTTTCGTCCAAATAAATACCTTCAGAAATAACGGCGCTGTAGCCTCCTTTGGCATAACGTTCGTAATAATGCTGCATTGTTTCATTGGCCCGTCCGTCTTTCTCAGCACTGATACGTGTCATTGGCGCAACGATGAAGCGGTTAGCCAAAGTTTTATTTTTTATTTTAGAAGGTGTAAATAATACTTTCTGATTCATAATTATCATCCTTTTCGAAGTGTTGTCTGTATTTAAGAAGACTGGTAATTGAAGAGAACAAAGCACCTGCTGTTTATTCTTTATACAGGAAAAAGTTTTTACCTGCAGTTATAAAATGGTTCTATCGTACTGGACGTTTGTTATCAGCAGTGCTTTAGTTAACACGCCGCTCATTATAATAGCGGGTTATCTCAAATTCAATTTATCTGCTTCTGTAAAAGATTACTAATAATTCTGTACTACGTGCTTTGCTTTAACCACCACAGGATGGTATATAACGAAAGAAAAACATTTATTCAAATGCTTTCACATGCCTTCGAGGCAGACAATGCTATGAAGGAATGTGAAACGGTACAGACTGAAAAAACTCTAATTCTGACATTTTCTAATCTTAGTGGTTCCATTTCTTAATAAAAGTTAATCCCGTAAAAAACCGAATAAGGCAGAGGACCTCTAGTGCAGACGAACGTTTTCCCAAGGGGTTTTCTTCAACAGCTCTCCATCCTCCGGAAGCTGCGGGCTTTCCGCGCGCCATTTTTAAATGCGAACGCCAGGTTAGAATTTGTTATAACTTGTCCTGCATTTTCCAGGGGAAAACATTAATGAAATGGATTCCAGCGTGTATTGAAAGCTGATTTCGTTTATACTTAGAATATTAAAAAAATGAAAGCGTAATCATTCCCGTGCTGTATAAGTTACTCATAATAGGAGGGATTCGATATGTTCAAAAAAATAGCCTTAGCCTACGATGGGTCGCTGCATTCGTTCCGTGCTGCGGAAAAAGCAGCTTACCTGGCTTCCCGTGTAAAGGATAGTTATATTGAGATTATTACGGTTAAAGACAGCAAAGGGACGAACGAATACATATCGAGTATAGCCCCGGTGGAAGAGATGCTGGAGAATCCACAAGTGAACTACGGAGCTACCTTTTTAAAAGGCGCGCCTGCAGAGGAATTAATTGCTTATATTAATAAAAAAGACTTCGATATCATAATTATCGGAAGCCGCGGTCTGGACAATATGCAGCAGTTCATGCTTGGCAGTGTCAGCTACAAAGTCGTAAAAAATGTGAAGATACCGGCTTTGATTGTAAAATAAAAAACTTTCTTAAGATAAAGGTGAATAATCCGGCGGGAGGATTCCCGCTGTGCAGGATGAACTAAGTGAGGCTGCCTTAAAAGTTATATCGAGACAGTCTGGAAAGCATTCGCGGAGCCGGAAAGGTATTAAAAAGCCTGTTAGACGGAGATTTGTCTAACAGGCTTTTGCCCGCGCGAAGCTGTGCCCTGACCATATGGGACAGCCCCTTCTTTAAATGGAGAAAAAATGCTTCTGGTGTTACTCCGCTTCTTCAGCTTCTTCAAGAGTTTCAAGAGCTTTTTTGAAAACCGGATAATCAACCATTCTTCCTTGGACCTGAATGGATGCTTCCCCCCGGCTTTCTGCCTGAGTAAAGGCCTCCACAATTTCACGTGCTATATTAATTTCCGCTTTTGCCGGGCTGAAAGCCGCATTTGCAGGACGAATCTGGGATGGATGAATAAGAAGCTTCCCTTTAAAACCGAGTCCCTTTACAGCATCCGCCTGCTTATAAAAACCATTCTCATCTTTAAAATGCTCATAAACCCCGTCAACAGGTCCATTTCTGCCTGCGAGCCGGCACGCTAAAACGAGACGGGAACGGGCATAAAGAAGATCTCTTTCATCAATAAGGCCGGGGGATTGAATGTCAAGACGGTAGTCTATTGCTCCAAATGCCAGCGTTTCTACTTCCTCAGCAGCCTCGGCGATCTCCTTCGCGTACCATACTCCCGCGGCATTCTCAATAAGAGGCAGAAGCCGTCTGTCAGGCAGCCGGTTTCTCAGCTGTTTTATTTCATCAGCTGAGGATGTTTTCGGAAGAACAATTCCAATATCGGGGAGCCGCGCAATGGCGGCTGTATCTGCTTCGTAATAAGAAGAGTGCCTGCTGTTAATCCGTACAAAAAAAGTATGCAGATTTTTCTCATTGGATAGGGCACGTACAAGCCGTTCCCGTGCGGTTTTCTTTTCACTTAAGGCAATGCCGTCTTCGAGGTCGAATATGACTCTGTCAGCTTCTGAGGCAAGGCCTTTTTGAATGAGCTTTTCTGAAGATGCCGGTACAAAAAGCAGCGACCGCTGTTTCATATTCATTGCCTCCAGGGTTGTGACAGCTTTTCTGTTTATCAAAAACTTTAATGATGGAATTGCTGCAGTATTTCGTTCAGTGTTTTATCTTTTTCCAGGAATTCCAGTGCCCGCGTCCGGTATTTTTCTTCATGAAGATACGTATACCTGTGCGGTTTCATTTGTGGACTTTGTTCGATGGCATGGCGGAAGGCCTCTTTGTTCATGCCGAGCGTCTGTACATAGTCGAAAAAGCCCGTACGTGAGAAAACTTTCTGCATCCGCTCGACACGATGATTCTGCACATGTGCCATGATGTAGGTTGCAACACCGACCTGAAGGCCGTGCATGTGAGGCTCTCCGGCGTGTTTATCGAGAGCGTGGGAGATAAGGTGCTCCGACCCGCTGATCGGAGCGCTGTTTCCACTGATCACAGTCGCCACCCCGCCCATGGTCAGTGAGCTGACGAGCTCTTTTAAAAAAGTAGGATTATTAATATCGTCCATGGGGGTGCGGATAAAGCTGTTCACTGCTTTTTTACTGAGCATAGCTGCAAAGGCATTTACCTGGCCTGCGCCGTGGGCGTCTTCGAAATCCCAGTCATAAAGAGCGGTAATATTGGACATCAGATCACCGATTCCGGCGAGAATGAATTTTTTCGGAGCATGCTGAATGATATCGAGATCGGCAATAATTCCATAAGGTACTCTGGCGGGAACGGTCGTCTTTTTACCCTCAACTATGAGAGAACAGTTGCTGCTCGCAAAGCCATCGTTGGAAGCAGACGTCGGTACACTAATAAAAGGAACAGCCCGTGAAAAAGCGATATATTTTCCGTGGTCAATGACCGCGCCGCCGCCGATGGCTACAATCACATCATAGAGGTCAATGGAAAAAGCCTGTTTAATTAATTCCTGTATATCAAGGCTGTCTTCGAGTTCAAGAATGTCGACTTTAGCTGTTGAGAACGAGTGTTTCACTTTATCGGCGTAGTTTTCATAGGTGAATCCGTCAAATAGAAGAAGCGCGGATTCAAAATTGTGACGCTGAAACGTCTGCTCCAGTCGGAAAAGGCTGCCATTATTAATATCGAGAATAGCGGGAATAGGTATATTTGTAATTGGATTACTCATAAGGAAGAAACCCTTTGTTTACCAGCTCTTTTTCTACCTCTGTGAAATCGGTAACTGGAACAAACGGGACGTTTTTCTCTGTAAGAATGTCCTGCAGTTTATCTTTCGCAAAAGTGACATCCGCATAAACTGCCGGATGGGAGTCCGGTTCGCTGTCCCCGGCAAAATGTACTGTATCAAATTCTTTCTTCAGATCCTGAACGACTTTTGACTTGTCAATGCCGTATCGGTCCGAGTGGTAGCGGTTTTCCGGATTAATATCGAGGTGTACATTTTTATCTTTGTAATATCCTTTGTTCGAAAGCACAGTTACATTTTTAATTCCGTACTTTTCGAGAATGTAGTTGATATAGTAATCCGTTCCTGCACTAAGAACGTAAAACTTTCCGCCGTTCTCCTGCACCCTGCGGATAAAACGGGGGATATGTTCATCAATCGGAATGTCCAGAACGTCCTGTAGAATCTGCTCTTCCTCCTGGTGGATGGAGGTGAAAACCTTGCTTAGAAAATCGATGTCCTTTATTTCTCCAGCTTTCCATTTCTTAACCATCTCATGACCTTCCGGAAAATATTTTTCTATCACAATCCAGTAAAAGTCCTTTTTGGAAATCGTACCGTCAAAGTCTGAAACAAAAGCCCATTCTTTCATCATTATTCCTCCTCATCATAGTAAACGATCGTCTCTTCCATTATATCTGACTTAAAAAGGGAGAAAACAAGCGATTGGCAAAAAGTAAATAAAATGCAAATATTTTTGTGAATTAATTCACAAATTCTTTTTGGATTTATTATACCATGTTTTAAAAAGAAGGAAGGAAAAAACTTGTAACGTGGAAAGACGTTTCACGCTATAACGTCTGCCAGTCGTACGCCTTTAGTCAGGAAGAAGTGTGGTGGGTGCGAACGGGCAAGATGCTGCAGCCTCAAATGTAAATGAAGCAGCGGCCAGTTAAAGAACGACCGAAAGAATTATCATGCTCCTGAATCGTACAACGTTCCGATAAGTGTTATAACGTTATTATTAAAGAATTTCTATAATAAGTGTCGTTCTTTTTTAGGACGGTTTGTAAAAAATATAGAAATAGGAATATTATAAAGAAGAAAACAGGGTATAAGATAAGAATAAAGCAGACATACAAAAAACAAGAAAGCAGGGGTGAGAGGAAATGGACCATAATGCAGATTTAATTCAGGCGTTCAATGAAGCATTTGCCACAAACGACATCTCCTTTATTGCTGATAATATTACAGAAGATGTGGTCTGGAAAATGGCAGGCGAGGAAGTAATAAGAGGCAAACAGGAAGTATTAAATTTGTTGAACAGCATGGGAGACAACGGAGTAGACAGCATAGAAATTGAAAATATAATTATAAACGGGACGAGCATTGCCTGCAACGGAAGAATAGAGATGAGGAGTGCGAAAGGAAAAGTGAAAATTTTTGAATACTGTGACGTTTACAAGCTGGATAAAGAAACAGATGGAAAGATTAAAGAACTGACTTCCTATGTTGTGGAGGCTGTCAGCGATGAAAGTAAGCAGTAATGTGATTTCATAAGCACATAAGTTTGTTTCCGGCGATCCTCCTGTTACGATATTAAAGTAACTTTATTTTGAAAGGATCGTTCTAAATGACAAATATACACGTACCAGTTTCCGTTCTAAACCTTGCTCCAATACGTGAAGGCGAGGATACGAAAGATGCAATCAATGCAATGGTTGATCTTGCACAGTCAGCAGAAGACATGGGCTATGAGCGTTACTGGATAGCAGAACACCACAATACTCCTACATTGGTAAGTTCTGCAACGACTCTTCTGATCAAACATACGCTGGAACACACCAGCAAAATTCGTGTCGGTTCCGGTGGGATCATGCTCCCGAATCACTCCCCGCTTACCGTAGCGGAGCAGTTTGGTACAATGGCCGTTCTTTATCCGGATCGTCTCGATTTAGGACTCGGACGTGCTCCGGGGACCGACATGGTTACTGCCCGGGCGTTAAGGCGTTCTCAAATGGATACCTCCGTCCATTCCTTCCCGGATGATGTGAAAGACCTGCTGACGTATTTTGGTCCGGCAGAAAAGC
Source organism: Alkalicoccus halolimnae (assembly GCF_008014775.2). GTDB lineage: Bacteria > Bacillota > Bacilli > Bacillales > Salisediminibacteriaceae > Alkalicoccus > Alkalicoccus halolimnae. The sequence continues at coordinate 1,022,914 of NZ_CP144914.1, forward strand.
AGTCTAAAGTAAAAGCCCATCCTGGGGTAGGGACAGAAGTACCGCTTTACATTCTTGGGTCTTCAACCGATTCAGCGGTTCTTGCTGCAAAAATGGGGCTTCCTTATGTCTTTGCCTCTCATTTTGCCCCTACTTATATGGATCAGGCAATTGCTATTTACCGTGACCGGTTCCAGCCTTCCGAATATCTCGATAAACCTCATGTGACGGTCTGCCTGAATGTTGTTGCCGCCGAGAGTGATGCGGAAGCAGAAAGGGAAACAACGACGATGAAGCAGTTCTTTTTAAATGTAGTCCGCGGTTCCCAGACCCCGCTTCAGCCGCCAGTCGAAGATATGGATGCTATATGGACCGCTCAGGAAAAGGCCGTGGCAGGCTCTATGTCCAGCATGACTCTTTCCGGAAGTAAAGATACAATCAAGAAGCAGCTTACGAAATTTCAGGAGGCTTATCATGTCGATGAAATTATGGCTGTGTCCTATATGTATGATCCCGAAAAGCAAAAGCGTTCCTACGAAATTTTTAAAGAAGTAGTTGATGGTAAATAAATCGAATTGCGAAGGTTCAGTTTTCTGATGGGAGCTGTACTTCCAGTTATGAGGACGGTATGACTATAATAGTCATACCGTTTTTTTTGTGGCTATATAAATTGAACTTAATATTTATAAAGATAGAATATATGGCCTCGAAAGCGGCCTTCCCTATCGAAAGAAAAAAGGGTGGTATCATTTTTAACGGACGACTATACCTGCAGGAAGAACAGAAATGAAGAACAGGCGGCTGCAGGGTACATGGGGCGACTCCAGGGCAAATCAGGACGAGCCCCACCCCGTACGACCGCAGGGAGGAAGGGATCAGCTGAGGCCGGCCCGCCTGGAAAGCGTCCCCATGGAAACGAAAGCGGCTGGTTACAGGAGTGGAGACTAATTATTAAGTTCAACATATATAACTTGAAAATGAAAAATTTATCAAAGGGTACGGCCAACATTTTGACATAAAACCCATGTTAAGAAAATAAATGAAAAAATAAAACTGACCTCTCCAACTATAAGGAAAGATCAGTTAGATATGAGCGTGTTAATTTGATTTATAGGCAGCCATAGTAAAACAAAGGTAACCACATCAATCTGCGATGAGTTGATTATTGACCTAACCCTATTGCTTTGCTTTTGTTTCACATTTTTCTTGTTGCAGATGTATATAGAAATGAATAGGTGCAGCTTTAAAACAAAGTTTAATGGTTTATAAAAAAGTTGCACCGTTTTAACCCGTAGGATATGATGATTCCAAAGAAAATTTTTACAAAAGGCAATATTCTGTAAACAGACTGTATTATGGAGTAAGCAGAGACTAATGAATAAATAGCTGAACAGCATGATATCTTTAAAAACAAGAGCAAGATTTTCCTGTATTGGGTGTGGTGAATGGCAGGAATAAATTGATCGAAGCGGTCTTAATAATATTAAAAAAGGAGGAAAGCATGGATGAATTGTCCCTGACATTGACAGAACTAGCACTTCATAATTACAGTGGCGCTCCATTTTTAGGGGCATATGGATTGACTTGGCTGGTTTGTGCCTGGTTATGGAGAAAATTCAGCCTGAATATTGCGGCTGTCGCCACAATATTTCAAGGTATGGTTGCACTGCCGATTGCTCTTGGTATCTCGGCGAGTCTCGGTATGCTTACCAATCAACCAGGTGGGGAATTGATCACACAACTATCAATTTTACTTTCGATGTCGCAGATGTTGGTGCTGCCACTGCTGATCGTACTGAGTGTGAAAGGTAATCTCACGGCGATTCCGCTTATATTTGCACTCACAGTAGCGATCCATTTTGTACCGTATGCTTGGCTCTACCAGACATTAGTATATATTGGGATGGCAGTGCTGCAAGCAGTTGCGCTGGCTTTTCTATATGGAACGGACAAAAATAAGCCTGTGGGACAACTTATGAGTAAACGTGGCGCTAGCTTGGTGTGCGCTGTAACAGGTGTTTTGATGCTCGCCACCGGTCTTATATTTATTGTTTAAAGGAAAAGATTTACCGAATTCCACAAGTCGCTTAAATATTCGTTACCTTACGCTATAACGGGTTACCGAATTTTGCAATGGAGAGTTTTCATGAACCATTGCCATAGGTTCACGAAATGGGAACAAATAAGCTGGAGTACCTTTAACGAAGCAATACGTCCTCGAATTCAACGAAGGTTAAATAAAGAGGAGGCTGTGAATGCCTTAGGATAAGCCTTATTTTTTGGAAACGAGGCGAACTCTGGGAAAGAGCGGTACAAGACCAGCTTCAACGTGCAAGTGAATTGAATTGAATATCATCGTTAGTGCTATCACTGTATGGAATACTGTTTATCTCACAGAAGAAACAAAAGTTTCAAGTAAAAAGAGGTACTGCGAGAGTGGAAGGAAATACATATTTTACCATTTAGATCGGAACGTATTAATTTCTTAGGGAGTATACTTTTGACATAAAAATGACAGGACTCAATTCAATTCTTTAAGACCATTAGATAGATCAACGATTAAGCCGGTACCCTTTAGAGTAAAGGATATCGGTTTTTGTTTAGTGAAAAATGTATTAAAGTGGGCTTTGTGTCAAAATATTGGTGGTGCCTTATCAAGAGAAATCCCCTTTTTCGGTTCCCCTTGATCATCGTCCGCCTTCGTTTTCATAAAAATGCTTTCGGTACGGGAAAACATCTGCTAATTCCGTCTTCCACGACAAACTGCCGAGTTGAAGGGAAGTTTCCTGTATTTATAACCAACGCTTTAACGGCGCTTTTTAATTGGAGCAGCGTTTATCCAGTGAAAAATCCATTTTGGAATTCTCGGGATGCAGGATTGCTGCTATATTTTAAGGGGTCGTTCAAGAATAAAAGAAGAATTTTATCCGTTATTTCTCCTTAGAGTACAATTAATAAAATAAAGATATAAATTTACAGAAAAGTTAAAATATTAATTGATTATTAAGAGGATTTTTACCCTGTTGAAGAGAAAAGCTTTAAGTAAGAAGGTCATTTCTATGTCTCCATGTTAAACTTTTTTAAGTTAACAGCTGTGTGTGTCTTATGCAGCCTCTTTTCAAAAACCACATGGAGCTTTCACAGAAACACTCATGCAGGTACCTGTACCATGTTGGATGAAAATGGTCTTCTGTAAAAATGGAATTCCCTCTATAAAGAGGGGTAACGAAGGATGTTCAAAAGGGACCTTCTTTATTAGAAGGGAGATCCTGCTCTGTCTTTTTACCGTTAGCTGGAGTGTACATGGGGCGGCTCCGCGGCGATCAAGAACGAGCCCCACTCCGTCCGGACGGCATGCAGGACGGAATTAGCTGAGGCCGTTCCGTCCGGAAAGTGTCCCCATGGAAACAAAAGCGCACGTTCACCACTTCTATACTTTATTTTCAAGGCAGCCTTGAAAAAAGGAGGATATTATGAATATATTATCGTACGGGGAGAATGCTTATACGTTCTGGGCGCTTAATAACCATATGAAAGAAATATTAAATCAGCTCGGGGACTCCTTTGAACCCGTGTCCTGTCAGGTTTTGTTCCGCCCTAACTTTGGAAGAAGAGCGGGGGATGACCGTCCACAGTTTGGAGAGTTTGATTTTATTATTCTCAGCGGATCGTCTATTTATCTTGGTGAGAGTATGTCGGACCGTTCTCCGGGTATAAAAAAAGGGGTTATGGAATTAAAGGAGCCTCACTGTAAAAGACATATTATCTTTAATAAATATATAGACAGCTGGTTTCAGACGGACTTTAAAGACTGGACTCAGTTCAGCAACTATCACAACGGCTATTTCACCTACAAGTATGACCGGGGAAAGGTGTATCTGCCTATTGCCTATCCAAACAGTCAGCTGGCTAAAAATCTGCACTATACGCTGAACTTAATAAAATCCCACTTCGGGGACAGGAAACCAGTTACTAAAAATGTGTTTCTTTTTCTGCACAACAATAATAGTTCCTATGCTCCGGAATCGATCTCAGCTATAGATTGTAAATTTGAAATGGTCAGTGTCGATTATTCCCTCGGCCTGGAAGGAAACAGCAAGTATGTGAACATCCGCTAAAAAAAGAAAAAGCTTATGTAAGACTGGGAATTTGGAGCTGCAAAATAATCTGCTGCTTAACAGCTATTCTTATAGTTTTAATCACTAAGTAACCGCCCGGAGCGAAGCAGCCGGGCGGGCCTTTTAATATTCAGGATGGCTTTTTTAATACTTTCGTTCTTTTTTTATTAGTATCGTCCGGAAAGAAGCCGCGCAGAATTTTACGCCGCTGTCCTTTCTGTAAGACGCGTTTAATTTTACTTATACTTTCGACTGTATAATCAGCGAGGAGAGGAACGTTTTTCCGCGGCTTCAGCAGCGGCATTTCTTCTTCGCTGAAAAGGACTTTAACACCGAGGTCGAGTCTCATAGCGCCTGCCCACATCAGCATGGCCATCTCAATATCATGAAATTGGTCGAGGTCAGTCCGCAGACTCGCCAGCATCCTTTCCATATCGGCATAGAGAGAAGGGTAGGCTGGAATGTTAATTGCCGGGCCGCGCGAATTCCAGTAATTCATTTGAAAGGCGGCGTTTTCATTGATCGTTTCCACGTTTATGAGCTGGACGCCCCTGGAGTGATCTTTACGAATCAGTTTTTTGCGAAGTTCTGCTACCTGATCAAGACTGACATTCATTATCCGCGACTGGCGGCCTGCATAAGAAGGTTTAAAACTTGTTTCCCACGGTTTATACCGGGCAGAGGCATCGAGGATGATGTAAGGCGCAGAACGTTCGAGCATTTCTTCTGAGCCAAGATTGTCATAGACGCCGCCATCGGTGAGATGAAGCGTGGCATACTGATCTTCTATGCCATCAAACTCTCTTTTCTTTACGTCCAGCTTTACCGGTTCAAACATCATTGGGAAAGCACTGGAGGCCGCAACGGCTTCTGCGGTGGAAATGCCGTTAATGTTCCGGCACTTTCCCAGTCTTTCGTCACACATCTGTGTCCGGCTGAATGAAAAGCGTTTTAGTGTCTGCAGGTTTGTCGCGTTACAGATCCAAAGTGGTTTTTCCGGAAGATCTTCGAGCATCAGGCCATTAAATAAATAGTCATTAAGAAGTTCAGGAAACATGCGGCTGAAGCGGGTACGGGGAAGCTCCGGACGAATGTTGAAACGAATGGAACGTCTTAATAGAGAAGCACGAAAATTTTCGCGGCCGAAACGTTTCAATACGGTTGTTACTCTCCGGTCAAAATCATTGGTATCCTCAAACGGTCCATCGATCAGGGCCTGCATGATGACTCCGGCAGTTATACTCCCTCCTGAAACTGAACTGATCAGCTTTACTTTATCGTCAATTCCCAATTCTACAAGCCTGCGGTACGCACCGAGACAAAAAAACGTGGCTCTGAGTCCCCCACCCGAAAAAGACAGCTTAAATTCCGTCATTGGAATCTCTTCCCTTCTTTTAATTTACGAGGAATGACAGCTGACACTTTTCAATTAAGCTGTGTTAAAGCTGTTGTTGATATATATAAGAAAACTTCGCTGCAGCCCGGCAGGCTTGCCGTGGAGGAGATCTCCAGCTTCCTCAGGCTTACGCCCTGCGGGATCTTCCAATCTCCTTCTTCCACAGGCGTCCGCCGGTTTCCGCTTCGTTTTCATTTTCTAATACAGAAAGCCCACTGGTTGAATCAAAAATGTACCAGGGTAGAAGCCAGTGCCAAGGTGATTTTTCAAGACGCCTGCGGAAAAAGAAAGCGGGAAGATCCTCCCGGACGCAAGGGAGGGAGAGCTGAAGGCTTTCTCCGCGGCAAGCGAAGAAAAAAGAGCTGCAGGCACTCCAAAAAACAACACAAAGCTTTAACAAAGCCTTTAATAAAACTGATTCACTGTCCAGGGGGATAAGCTGAATGACTGGTCGTTATTATCTTTATTCCACCTTTTTGAATAATGAAACCGCCCATAAAAACTTTTTCTGCAGAAACCGGCCCCCCCTGCAAAAACTACTTCCCATACATCAATCATCGGGAATCATCTTCTTTCACTGGAAGAATCCGCCGATGATTCGGCGTTTTTGGCCGGCCCGAAGAACAGCTCTGGCTTTCTCTAAATCGATTTCAGGCATGGAGGGCACTTCTTTCCAAAGGTGGAACGGAAGAGAATTCGGAAAAAGAATCTTTACTCCGATATCGATCCGGACAGCACCTGCCCACATGAGAAGATCCATTTCTTCGTCATGAAAAGTGTTGAAATCCGTACGCAGACCTGCCAGCAGCTGCTCGATTTCTTCGTGTGCTGTGTCGTATTCCGGAAGCTCAATTTCCCCGGCACCTTCCTCAGTTATCGATCGGCGGTAATGCTGCTGGGAAGCAATAATCTCTGCGGTTGTCTCTGCATTCATAAGCTGAATCCCCCGGGAGTTCCAATGACGGGAAATGATTCGGGATCGGAGTTTGGCAACCTGATCAATACTGACTGTAAAGATGCGCCAGCTTTTACTGAAAAAATGCGGCCTGTATTTACCGGGCCAGGGTGTTGTTTCTGCGGAGGCATCCATGATGATGTAGGGGAGCTCTCCCTGGAGCAGTCTTTCAGATCCGAGGTTATCGTAAACGGCACCGTCAGTGAGGTATAAAGTGCGGTAGTTCTCGACAGCATCGTCAAAGGATACGTGCCGGACATCGATTTTTATTGGATCAAAAAGAAGCGGAAACGCGGCAGAAGACGCAACGGCTTTGGATATTTTTATTTCGTTCATATCGAAAGAATAACCGAGCTTATCACCGAACATGGAATTACGGCTGAAACGGAACCGTCCGAGTGTGTTCAGGTTCGTCGTATTGCATACCCATTCCGGCCTGGTCGGAAGCTCGGTCATACGCTTGTTGTCAAAAAACCATTTATCGAGCATTACCGGAAAGAGGCGGCTGAAACGGGCAAGCAGTGTTTCTGGACGAAGATTGCTCAGGCGGGGAAGAAAAGCTCTCTGAAGGAGGGCTCTGCGAAAATTTCTTCTGCCGAGTTCGTACATAGGGGTTGTTACCCGCCTGTCGAAATCATCCACGTCACTGAAATCTTTTTTGGCGAGTTCTTTCATAATGATTCCAGCTGTGATGCTGCTGCCGGAAACGGAACTAATTAAATTTACGTTGTTATGAAAGTCGAGTTCTATGAGGCGGCGGTAAGCACCCAGACTAAAAAAGGCAGCCCGGAACCCTCCACCGGAAAGAGAAAGTTTAAATTCGTTCATAACGGCCTCCCGTTTTATGTAAAATAAAGGAATATATATTTTTTAATCGGCTGTATCTTTTTGTTACCTTTACTTTATCGGAGAAGAAGAGCAAATTAAAGTGGCAGAGAAATTTTCACCGGCACTGCCTCCCGCCTTTTTGTCAGGAGGAGGAAGGGCAGCTGCGGTCGCCCGGTGTGCTGGCTGTGGTGATAATTACGCATTTACTGCCGTCTGCTTTATGTGTTGCGGAAGAAGGAGTTGTCTCTGGATCCTGAGAAAAAAGGAATAAGGATTCAGCCGTCCCGGCGTTAATTATTGGATTTATTGTGACAACGGTCTTCGATGTGGGTCATGGATGAATCACCAAAGCTGTCATGGGCGTTCAAACCGAAAGAAAAAAACTGTTTTTTCCCTGCAGTAGTGAGCTATGGGGCCTTCGCCGAGTGAATCAGCCGGTAAAAAGTCGAGCAGTTCGTTTTTATAAATTTCTGCTGATGCTGACTGCAGATCCCACGGTTCGTGATCGATCGGTCCTTTTATCGCTTTTCCGTTCCTGGATTTCCAGAGGCTGTACCTCTCTGTCAAAAAATATTCAAGCGTACCGGGCTCGGAAAAGAAAGGTTTTGAAACTGGTTCGTAGGCGCATTGAAATCCGGCACGGGGCTCGTTTTTATGAGTGCGCATGCTTTTGTATAAAATACGGTCGTTTTTGTTGAGCGTCATGTCGGCATAAAAGTAGGGGAGTCCTGCTATAAGACGAGCTCCGCGTACCGCAAGAAGAGAATCGGCATCGAGCGTTATGAAAAAGACCCCTGAATCTCCCTTGTAAGTAACGTAGGTGCGTACATTAAGTTCAAGAAACGGTTTCATGGAAAAAATGCTTCTCATTTTCCGTGCTTCGTTATGCGTAGCGGAATAAGAAACAACGCCGACCCAGGCCTTACCATCAAACGTATCCAGTTCAAGTGGGGCGGGAATGAATGGTTTTAAGATTTCCGGATCAACAGTCCAGTGAAGAAACAGAAGATCCTCCCACGTCTGCCGGGCAAGCCAGTATTTATTTTTGATCATTCCCAGCGCTCCTTTCCCGATAATGACTTCTGATTATCGCATTTAATTCATCGGTATTGCGCGTCGGCAGCTGATGGAGACCTCCGGCAATTTTTACGATTTGAAGGTCCGGAACAAGCATTCTGTAAAACTTTACGTAGGGGCGCACGAGTGGGTCAAATTTGCCGTAAATGTAAGTGACTGGACAGGTGATTTCCGGAAGTCTTCCAGTTACAGAAAACCGCCTGCCGCTGCGGTACATATTTTTAACAATCTCAGAGCTGGAAGAGTAGATCGACTTTTGCAGGGCTTTCTGATTATCTTTACGTTTTGTGTGCGTTATGGCCAAAACCCGGGAAAGCAGTCCTCGGAGGTCTTCAAACATTGTCCATTCTCCGGACTTTATTTTTCCTGCAAGAAGTTTGGTACTCACTTCAGGGAAAGTGCAAGTCAATATGAGAGCTTTTGTTCGTTGGGGATAATTCAGCGCAAACAGCTGAGCCGGCAAACCACCAAGGGAGTACCCGCATGGAATAATTTTATCGAGTTTAAGATGATCGGCAAGAGCCAGAAGATCGTCCGTCCATTCTTCAATCGAATAATTCTTCTCAGCCCCGCTGCTGCTCCGGCCGGTGCCGAGCGGATCGAATGTGATAACCTGAAAATCTTTTTTCAGGCTTTCTTTCTGTTGTATAAAGGCGGAGACGCCCAGAGCGGGAGGGGGGAGGAAAACAAGCGGCGGACCTTCTCCAATTGTTTCGTAATAGAGCGAAAACCCCTTTGAGGTAAAATAAGGCACAGGAAAGCTCCTTTCTTTGGAAATGAGGTTCTGTTCACGTGGCAGACCGATGTTAGGGAACGGAAAATTACAGCTTTAGCTGCCTGAAACTTTGTAAAAAGTGGGAAAGCAAAGAGAAAATGACGACAGGAAGCCGTAAAGAAAAAGACTGTCTCAATTTAGACAGCCTGTTTTCATTAAATCAGCTACATTTTTTCGAAAGGGTAAAAATACACGTTTGTAGCTCCAGCGTAATGAACAAGAGCATCATCATCTACGTTGACCGGGAGATAATCGAGGAGCTGATTAGTATCGATATGCACATCTGCTTCCTGCAGCTCCCAAGGCACAAATTCAATGGAAGCACAGTAAACTTTTTTACTGCGGACTTTCCAGAGCCCATTCCTGGCAGTCAGCCAGTAGGACAAAGAATTGGAAGGAGGGCGCTGTGCGGGAGAGACTGGTGTATATCTGCCGGAAAACTGCAGCGGAGCTTCCTGCTTTTCCGCTCTTTCACTGGAAACATTGACAGTTTCCCCTTCTACTTTATAATCAATCTCCGCATAATAGTAGGGAAGGTGGACGAATTTTTTAGCTGCTTTAACTGCTGTAAAATGATCAGCGTCCACGGAAAAAAAGTAAACTCCAGCATCATCACTGTATTTCACATAGGTACGTACATTGATCTGTGTAAAGGGTTTGGCAGTAAAGGTCTGGCCCAGCCTTTTAGCACTGCTGTCCCTGCTCAGGTAAACGAGTAAAGAGATCCATGCTTTTCCGTCAAATGTATCAATTTCCAGTTCTTCAGGGACGTGGGGTCTTAATTCTTCCGGGCTTACAGGCCAGTGCATAAACAGGACATTCTCCCATTTTTGGTGCGCCAGCCACTTTGAGGATTTGTTTGACATATTTTATGGCCCCTTTCCGTATCTTTTTCAGTATTTAATAGAAGGAAGAACCTCCATTTATAATTGCCTGTACGGATATAACTGCCCCATTGCAGCCGATTCAAAACCTCCCGATTCCTTCCGGGATGAGCTTTCCGGTTTAAATCCTTTCATGAAAATGAGCTGAAAGAAATCCAGTTTCATAACGAAAGTTCATCCTGAAAAGAAAGAATAGGAAACTTGACTTCCGCTGCAGACGGACACTTTCCCAAGGGTCTGTCTTCAGCGGAATTACATTAATAAATTTTCGGAATTGGATCTTGAGACGCCGCTCCTTTATCTGGGAGCCGCGTTCCGGCGGTTTGTGAGGAAGTCTCCCTGCTTCTCCACCGCGAAACATAAGCATTGTCAGAAACGGGGTGGTTACTGGGAACCCTGCTTGTTGTTTAGTGCAGTTAAAACTCGTTGTTGATTCACATAGGCAATTCCGCTTCCAAGCCTGCCCGTAAAACATCTTTATGGAAATGAAAGTGCACGTTCACCGATTTTCTACTTTATTTTCATGGCAGTCCTGTTTAAAAGGTGCAAGTAACGCAATTAGTAAACCCGTTCTTCTTTTTTCAGCAAACTTTCTTTATGCGAATTTTCAAACTTTAATAGTAGGAATAATGGTTTAATTATGGTAATTTGGAGGGTGGAAAGAAAATTTATTTAAGGGGTGTCTGCATATGATGAAGGGTGATTTATTAATTTCCTCCATGCTCGAACGGGCGGAGCGGTTTTTTCCAAAAAAAGAAGTCGTTTCCCGAACTTCTTCTGGTACTCAAAGGTTCACGTATAAAGAAGTAGGGAAACGGACGAGACAACTGGCCAGCCGTCTCGAGCAGTATGGGCTGCAGCGGGGAGCGAAAGTCGGAACTCTCGCATGGAATCACCACCGGCATCTGGAGCTGTATTTTGCTGTACCGGGAATCGGTTCGGTCGTTCATACAATAAATATCCGTCTGTCCCCGGAACACGTTATTTATATTATCAACCATGCAGAAGATGAACTGCTGTTTGTGGACGAAGACGTATTCCCGCTTGTGGAAGCTGTCTACGATCAATTGAAAACCGTCAAGGCTGTTATCGTCATGACTGATAATGAACTTCCTGACACTAAAATTGAAAGCGTTTTCTCTTACGAAGAGTGGATAAAGAGCGGAGACGAAAAGTTTGAATTCCCAAAAGATATTGATGAAACAGAACCTGCGGGGATGTGCTTTACGTCGGCAACTACAGGAAATCCTAAAGGGGTTGTTTATACACACCGGTCGACGGTTCTGCACAGCATGAGTCTATCTTTGGCCGACTCTGCCGCACTGTCTGAATCGGACAGCATAATGCCGGTAGTCCCGATGTTCCACGTGAATGCATGGGGGATTCCTTATGCCTCTACATGGATGGGATCAACGCAGGTGCTTCCTGGTCCACGCTTTACCCCTGAGGTACTTGCCGGGATGATTGAAAAAGAGAAAGTGACGGTTACGGCCGGCGTGCCGACTATCTGGCTGGCTCTTTTAAAAGAGCTGGAAGAAAACAGTTACCAGACAGATTCCCTGCGCGCAGTGATCTGCGGGGGCTCAGCTGCTCCAGCAGGTATGATTAAAACATTTGAAGAAAAATACAACGTACCTTTTCTGCATGCGTACGGGATGACAGAAACAAGCCCGCTTGCCACGGTCTCCCGCTTAAAGAGTTATCAGGAGAATCTTTCCAAAGAAGAAAAGCTGGACATTCGCTCCAAACAGGGACTTCTTATTCCTGGACTGGAAATGAAAGTCGTTGGAGGAGATGGGGAAATTGCCTGGGATGGCGAAGAAATGGGAGAGCTGCTGCTGCGTGGTCCATGGATAGCTGATGATTATTATAAAGATGAACGCAGTGAAGATGCGTTTATAGACGGATGGCTTCATACGGGAGATGTCTGTACCGTAGATGAAGAAGGAGTCATTAAAATTGTCGACCGCACGAAAGATCTGATTAAAAGCGGCGGCGAATGGATTTCGTCTGTAGACCTGGAAAATGCGCTGATGGCGCACGAAAACGTGTTTGAGTCGTCGGTTGTTTCCATTCCTGATCCGGAATGGCAGGAACGTCCTGTCGCAGTAGTGGTACTAAAAGATCCTGCTGTATCCACTTCCAAACAGGAACTGATTGACTTTCTCCGCCCGAGCTTTGCCAAGTGGTGGCTGCCGGACGATATAATTTTCATGGAGGAGATTCCGAAAACGTCTGTCGGAAAATTCCTCAAGCGCGCCCTTCGTGACCAGGTAAAGGAACATTACGAACAGGCGAAGTAAACAGAAAAAACGGATGCCTTCTGCAGCGGGCATCCGTTTTTTCATGCTGGTGAAAAAGCATTTGTATCTGTATCTCTCTTCCTTAGTCTGCTTCTGCTTTTCAGAGCCTGACGAATAAAGGAATGTCTACGATAGAATAAATATACTTCCTCCTTCAATTAATCAACACGGTGTAAAACGGATGCCTTTTCATTACATTCGTTTAATGGAAATAGCCTTGCGCATTTTATTGATCGATTTCTGCATGAGTTCTTTCTGCCGATACTGACGTTTACGTAGAGGGCATCGATCAAGCTCAGCTGAGCGAGTCTGGACGATAGAGCTTCCGAGCGGTATTCGGTCTCTTTGGAAAGGGTATAAAGAGGGACGTCGACCCGTTTATAGGAATGGAGCTTTCCCTTTTTGGAGGAGGAGTGAATGATGATCAAATGGGATCTTCGTTATTAGAAGGCCGATCATGCTCCGTATTATTACCGGGAGCTGGAGTGGACATGGGGCGACTCCGGGACGATCAAGGACGAGCCTCACTCCGCACGACCGCAGGGAGAACGGGATTAGCTGAGTCCGGCCCGCCCGGAAAGCGTCCCCATGGAATCGAAAGCGGACGGAAACCAGAAGGAAATACTTCTATAAGTTATATTTTCAAGGAAGCGTATATTAAAGTTCCTGAAGCCTGGAAAGGCCCTGGGTGGTGATGGTCGAGCCCATTCGGCCGCTCCCTTTTTCCACGAATCCTTTTTCAGCCAGTTTTTGAATTCTCATCCTTACCTGCTGTATAGAAAGAGAGTATCCATCTGCAGAAGCTTTTTCAGCGAGTTTTTTCAAGCTGACCCTTTCCCCCTTTGAAGCCGCTTCAGCTAATAAATCAAGCAGCTTAAATAAATCCGGAGTAAGCGGTGCTGCGTTACGCGGCCGCATTTTCCGGAAAAATTCCGGGAGGTCGCCGGATGTAAGTACGTTTCCTCCGGTTGTTTCTGCGTAGGCAATTGTGCTTTTCAACTCACGAATATTTCCCGGCCAGTCGTATTTTTGCAGGATGTCTTCCGCTTCAGGAGAAAGTTTTCTATTCTCACGGAGAAGAGCTTTGCAGAGAAGGGGAAGGTCACTTTTCCGTTCGCGCAGCGGAGGTACAGAAAAATGAAGCACATTTAATCTGTAAAACAGGTCGGAACGGAAACGTCCTTCCCGGACTTCCAGTTCAAGGTTTTTATTGGTTGCTGCAATAATCCGATTTTCAACCGGAATATTGCTGCCTCCGCCGATGCGGCGGATTTCTCCTTCCTGAAGTACTCGGAGCAGCTGCGCCTGAACACCCGTGCTTAGTTCTCCAATTTCATCGAGAAAGAGCGTTCCTCCGGAAGCAAGTTCGAAAAGACCGCGTTTGCCTCCTTTCAGAGCTCCGGTAAAAGTACCTTCTTCATATCCGAACAGTTCACTGTGAAGCAGGCTTTCCGACATAGCGCTGCAGTTCACTGCAAAAAAAGGACCCTGCCATTGTTTGGAATTATGATGAACTGCGTGGGCGAACAATTCTTTACCGACGCCCGTTTCTCCGTAAATTAAAACCGGATAATCTGCAGCAGCCATTTTCAGAGACCGGTCTTTCGCCTCTGTAAGGAGTGGATGTTCCCCTATAATGTCTTGCAGTGTATATTTGGAAGCCAGGCCTTTGCGGCGGTGCTCCCGGCGTGCTGTCTGTTCAATTTCAAAAGCTTTTTCTACACTTTTAACCGTGACCACGGTGGAACTGAAAGAGGAGGTGGTCGTTTTATACAGTACATGTTCCTGCTCTCCAATGGTTAGAAAGCCCCGGGTATCCTTGTTTTCAATAAATTGGAGCAGGGTTCTATTGGAGATCACTTCGTAAATCGAAGATCCAATCACTATGCTCGCAGCTTTTGAAAGGATTTTTTCCATACCCTGATTAACGGCGGTAATCACTCCTTTATGATTGAAAGCGAGAATCGCATCGTCCATTTGATTAAGCAGCTCGTGATAATGATCGCTGATTTTCTGCGTATGATCTTCTTTTGCAAGCAGACTTTCCTGGAGCTTGACCATTTTAGTCAAATACCTTTCTGACAGTTTTGAGGCGATCGTTTCGTCAAGCTTAAGGTAATCAACGACTCTGATGATGGTAGTCATATCAAAGGGGCGGACATCGATGTCGATAATACGGCTGATCGAAGGAGGGCAGCGATCTTTCTCACTCGGAGTTACTGCCGTGGTGACTCCGTCGTAAAAATGCCGGCCCGTTTGAAACGGAATAAGTTCCAGATGGTCGATCCCCAGCTGATAGATGGATTCCGCTGTTTCATTGACTGATTCCTCATCATCGTTAACGACGAGCACCCGGCTTTTTGGAAGCGCAAGCAGTCGTGGAAAAGCTTCCGGATTAATGGTTCTTTTACCGGTTAGCAGATGTGTTTGCTCAAGGGGAAAAGCATAGAGCTGGAAAAATTCCTCTCTGACAGATCGGGATGAAAATAAGATAATCTGGAATTCATCTGGCCGGAAGTTCTGCTGCTTTTCATCAACAGCAATACTTCTGATGGAAATAGTGTCGCCTAAGAGCATATTCAGCTGTGCGTGCAGGACCGCTTTTGTATTATTATTTCCGGTAACGAGGAGAAGTTGTTTATGCATGAAGATGCTCCTTTATATGTGAATCAATTTTATAAGTGCTTTTTCAAGCAAATATATGAATGTTCATAACAAAATCTATCCTGACGTTTGTATTTAAAATGACCGCAGGGAAAGTCGGCGGCTCCCTCGGAGGAATCAAGCGCCTCCTAAAGAACCAATTTTGTGAAGGTTTTTACGCCACAATCAACGACAAACCATCGGAAAAGAGTCCGTCTGAAGTGGAAATTATTCATCATGTTCGAAAATACCTTTCTTGCAGTGGCTTATGTACGTAATTTTTTATAAATAAGTCTACCTTGAAAATAAAGTAGAAAATCGCCTCATGTCCACTCCAGCGCCCCATAAGTATACGGAGCAGATCGGCCTTCAAATAAAGAAGCACCCATCTGCCTATCTTTCATTCGACCTGTATAGAAGGGGGATTCCATTCCTATAGAAAGCCGTTTGCATGCCTCATGGTACAAGGCTTTTTGCATGAGTGTTTCTGTTAATGTTCAGTGTTTCTGCCCGCCAGAGGTAATGTTGAATGGAAAATACATAGGATAAGAATGAAATTTTTTAGTTTTTATATGTTTTTATTATATCAGCAAATAAAAACATAAAAAGTATAAAAAACACGTCGAAGGCCGCTTTTTCAACTTTTTAAATATTGGCACTCTTTTTGCATTAATGAATAAGCAAGGGTCATATTTAAAGGAGGAAGAACTATGAAGCAGAGAGAGTGGAAAACACCGCACACGTTTGTGATTATATTTTTCGTCGTTGTACTTGCTGGGTTATTAACGTATTTTGTACCGATGGGAATGTTTGAGACAGAAGAGGTTACCTACGATAATCAGGGGCAGGAGGATACTCGCACCGTCCTGATTCCGGAAACATTTGAGTATATGACGGACGAGGCAGGAGAACCAGCCACAGAAGGCGTCAGCCTGTTTGAACCCTTTGGCGGAGCAGGATTTCTCAATTACATGTTTGAAGGTCTTGTCTCCGGAGATAAGTGGGGATCAGCCGTCGGCGTCGTTGCTTTTATTCTGATCATTGGCGGAGCGTTCGGCATTATTATGCGTACGAAAGCCATCGATCAGGGCATTTTTGCAATTATTGATAAAACAAAAGGAAGAGAAGCTCTGCTTATTCCAGTGATGTTTTTCTTTTTCTCCCTTGGTGGAGCAGTTTTCGGCATGGGGGAGGAAGCGATTGCCTTTGCGATAATTCTCATCCCGCTCGTTATTGCTCTCGGTTATGATGCCATTACCGGTGTAATGATTACGTACGTGGCGACACAAATAGGCTTTGCAACATCCTGGATGAATCCATTCGGCGTGGCGATCGCCCAAGGGGTATCCGATGTACCTGTTTTATCCGGAGCCCCGTTCCGCATCGCCATGTGGGCTGTATTTACAGCAGTCGGGATCATCTACACGATGTGGTACGCTAATAAAGTACGAAAAAATCCGGAGGCGTCGTATTCGATCAAATCCAACGAATATTTCAGAAAGCATAGTCAGAATCAGGAGTTAAACGGGAAATTTACTATAGGAGATAGTCTCGTTGTAATGACACTGGGACTTGGAATCGTCTGGATCATCTGGGGAGTTGTACAGGATGCCTACTTTATTCCGGAAATTGCGACCCAGTTTTTCACTATTGGCCTCACAGCAGGTATTATTGGAGTTCTGTTTAAATTAAATGATATGACTGTAAACGATATAGCAGAAAGTTTCTCAGAAGGAGCACAGCAGCTGCTTCCGGCAGCGCTTGTCGTTGGAATGGCTAAAGGGATCGTGATTATTCTCGGCGGCGATGCTGCAGATGAAGGTTCCGTACTGAACACGATCCTTTATCAGGCAGGCGGACTTGTAGATAACATGCCGGAAGTGCTTTCCGCGAGTTTTATCCTGCTGTTTCAGTCGGGAATTAACTTTTTCGTCGTCTCAGGATCTGGGCAGGCAGCTTTAACAATGCCACTCATTGCTCCGCTTTCCGATATTGCAGGAGTAACGAGGCAGGTAGCTGTACTTGGATTTCAGCTCGGTGATGGGCTCACAAACATTATTGTCCCTACTTCCGCTGCGCTGATGGGCACACTCGGGGCTGCACGTGTGGACTGGGGAACATGGTTCCGTTTCATTTTCAAATTCCAGCTTATCCTGTTTGGACTGGCTCTCATATTCGTATTTATTGCCGTAGCAATTAATTTTAGTTAGAGGTGAGCACATGTTTACGTTAATAAAAAATGCAGAAATCTATGCGCCGCAGTTTCTCGGTAAAAAGGATGTGCTTTTTACGGAAGGCCGCATTCTCGCCGTTGGAGAGCTTGAAGCTCCGTCCGGATATAAAACAGAAGTCATTGACGGAAGCGGGAAAATACTGATACCGGGCTTAATTGACAGCCACGTTCACATTATCGGCGGGGGCGGAGAAGGCGGCTATCATACGAGGACGCCGGAACTTCAGCTTTCCGATGCCGTCGGTTACGGGATTACGACACTCGTCGGTGTAATCGGAACAGATGGAACGACGCGCACGACAGCGGAATTGATTGCAAAAGCACGCGGGCTCGAAGAAGAAGGCATCAGCTGCTACGTGCATGTCGGCAATTATCACGTGCCTGTACGCACGGTGACAGGGAGCATTGAAGACGATCTGCTGCTGATCGACCGTATTATCGGTGTCGGAGAAGTTGCTGTTAGTGATCACCGGTCGTCCCAGCCGACGACCGAAGAACTTGCAAGACTCGCTTCCAAAGCCCGCATCGGTGGGATGCTTTCCGGAAAAGCAGGAATAGTAAATGTTCACATCGGTGATGGATCTGCGGGACTGCAGCCGCTTCTCGATGTCGTAGAAACGACTGACCTGCCGATTGAAGTTTTCTGTCCTACTCACGTGAACCGGACAGAGAATTTATTCCAGCAGGGTCTCGCGTTTGCTGAAAGGGGAGGAATCATTGATTTCACGACGAGTACGATTCCCTCTTTTCTTGATGGAGGAGAAGTGAAGGCTGCAAAAGCAGTACGCCGTGCTCTGGAAGCGGAAGTTGATCCGGCGCTTATAACGATGACCTCCGACGGACAGGGCAGCCTGCCTTCTTTTAATAAAGAAGGGAAATTCACCGGCCTGCAGGTGGCCAATACCGGATCTTTGTTTGAAGCGCTCCGGGAAGCCGTTTTAGAGGAAAAAGTAAATATTGAGAATGCGGTCAGGACCGTTACCGAAAATCCGGCCCGTATCCTGAAGCTGGTGCAAAAAGGGAAAATAGAACGGGGCGGGGATGCCGATCTTCTGCTCTTGGATAAAGAATGGCATATTACAGATGTTTGGGCTAAAGGCCAAAAAATGGTGAAAGAAGGAACCGTCATTGTAAAAGGAACATTTGAATAAAATATCGGAAAATCAGCCATCTCCCATACACTTGGCTATACAGAAAAATCCCTTACCTAAACATACGGTAAGGGATTTTTTCTATTGGCTCTGTTAAAGCATTCTGTTGTTGATAAATACAGAAAACTCCGCTTCAACCCGCCCGGAAAGCGTCCGCATGGCGGCGAAGGCGGAGGCTCATCGCTTAAATGCTTTATTTTCAAAGCAGCCTTTCTATTTGCTGAGTGGCAGTCCTGCTGTTTTTCCGTTAATCCTTTTCCAGAAAGGGCTTATTAATGTAGTGATACACGACAGCCATAAAAATGGTGCCTCCAAGAATGTTGCCGAGCGTTACTGGCACCAGGTTCCGGACCATTCCTTCAAGCGAAACGGCTTCCGGGTTATCGAGAACAAGAGCAATCGCAAACGTACACATGTTGGCAATGCTGTGCTCGTAGCCGGAAATGAAAAAGCAGAATACGAAAAAGATCATCGCCGTCATTTTTGCAATATCTTCTTTCATAGAAAGAGGTACGAAGAAAGCAAGGCAGATCAGCCAGTTACAGAGAACGGCCCGAAAAAAGAGCTGGGTGACGGGGTCAGTCATTTTCTGCTCTGTTACCGTCAGCAGGAAAGCATTCACATTTGGATCATTGAAAAGGCCGGTCGTATAGATTAAGAAAGCGAAAGTTCCCGCGCCCATGATATTTCCTAAGTATGTATAAGTCCATAACTTCCCTACGGTCCGCCATCGCATTTTTTTGCGCATCGCAGCGTATGTATGGTAAAAAGTATCTCCTGTAAACAAATCAGCTCCGCCATAGGCTATAAGAATAATGGCTACGCTGAATGTAATGCCTGCCATAGGGTACGTCCATGGAGACTGTTCCATATAAAAATAGCTGCCAGTTTTAAAAGCGACAATAACGCCGAAACCAATAAACATGCTGGCGAGCATCGCTCTGACAAGGTAGCGTCCGCGCCCGGTATTGAATATTTTTTCTTTCTTTAAAGCAAGCTTTTCCACTTGCTCAAGCGACTGAATTTCCATTTTACTCCGTCCTTTCTCTCCTGCGATGTCTATACTATACGCCTCCTCTAATAAAAAGAAAATAGACGCAGGAAAGTGTAAGCGCATGCAGTTGTAACTTTTTTTGGATCGGGAAAAACTGCTCTCTTTTTGAGGGGCTGCTCCATAAAAACTTCCTCATTTTCATCAAACTTTCACAAACTTTGTTTATAGTGCATGAAGGAAGGGAGAGTCAGTTTATGAATCAAGGGTGGACGATCGGTCCGTTTACACTTTCTTTTGCGGTTTTGGCAGCGGCTGCAGCTTTTGCAGGAGCTGCTGCTTACATAAAATACGGTTCACCATATCAGGGAAAAGAAAACCGGCAGCTGCGGGAGGTGCTCTACAATGCCTTCGCTTTTGGCCTGATTATCTATCTGTTCGGCAGCGCTGTATTTATGCTCCCCCGGCTGTTTACCGATCCGATGGCGGTACTCAGTTATCCGAGCGGGTTTCAGGAACTGCTTTTAGCGGGCGCTTCAGCCGCGGTTTATCTTTTTTACAGTGTGAAAAAGTATCATCTAAAAGGAAAAGAGGTACTCGGAGCTTTTCTTACGGTTATCATCACGGCAGAAATGATCTTTGTACTGTTTATGCCTCCGGCGGGGTCCTTCTTTTCCTGCTGTTTCAGTACAGGACCACTAATGCCGTTCTTTTCTTATTTATCGGCTGGAGCTTATTTCGCGGGAGCATAGCGCTTTTGGAGCGGAGACCTTCGTTTTTGAATGCAGCTGTACCGGAGTATATATACCCGGTGCTGGCTGCTCCGGGTTTGGTGTGGTTGATTATTTTGTTATTTGGGAGTTCAAAAAGAAAGAAGATCCTGGAAAGTGAAAATTAGTAGATGAACGTCTTTTCTGACTGCATTTTCAGGGGAGTTAAAAACGAAAGAAAAAAGGTGATTGCATGGAAGAATTAAACCAATTAACACTCTGGGCAGCTTTTGCTGCGGGAATTGTATCTTTTATTTCCCCCTGTACGCTTCCCCTGTTCCCGGCTTATTTGTCGTACATTACCGGCATCAGCGTAAAAGAGCTGGAGGCTTCTTCAAATACAAAAGTAAGAAGATCGTTGATGTTCCACACGTTCTTTTTCTTAGCAGGGGTATCCACCATATTTATGGCTCTCGGAGTAGGGGCGACATTTATGGGGCAGTGGCTTCAGGATATTCTCATCGGCTCTTCAGGAAATCTTGTGCAGAGACTTGCCGGTATTTTCATTATTTTTATGGGATTGTTTGTTGCAGGAGTATTCAAGCTGAACAGCCTGATGCAGAACAAACGGTTTACGTTTACGAAAAAGCCTGCTGGTTTTGCGGGGACGACATTTATAGGGATGGGTTTTGCGGCTGGATGGACGCCGTGTATTGGCCCCATTTTCGCCTCCATTCTCGTCCTGTCGGCAAGTGATCCTTCCCAGGGATTCATTTACACCCTTATGTATATAATCGGGTTTGCCCTGCCCTTCTTTATTCTGACTTTCTTTATCGGTTCCACCCGGTGGATTGTCCGTTACAGCGGTCTCATTATGAAAGTGGGCGGAGGCGTGATGATCCTGATGGGCGTACTTTTATTTACCGGGCAGCTGACCGATATCTCAGCTTTTATTCTCCGGATGATTGAAGGGACATGGTTCGAACAATTAGGCTGAAGGAAAGGATGAAAGGCAATGAAAAAATGGATATTTATCGTTATTTTTGCAGGGATGATAGGATGGACGTTTTACAGTACAATCGATTGGCAGGAAGGTTCCGAGGAAGCTTATTCAGAAAATGATTCCAGCGGTAATGGCCCGCCCCCGGTGCCGGAAGAGGAAATAGGGCTCGGCGAAGAAGAATATGCGCCGGACTTCACCCTGGAAACCCTGGATGGGGAGGAAGTTTCTCTTTCGGATTTTCGCGGGGAGAAAAAAGTAATGTTGAATTTCTGGGCCACCTGGTGTCCGCCATGCCGGGCAGAAATGCCGGATATGCAGAACGTGTATGAAGAGCGGGACGATATTGAAATTGTAGCGGTGAACTTGACGGAAACAGAGCCGGGTACCGAGCAGGTAGAAACGTTCAGGGAAGATTTCGGATTAACTTTTCCTATCCTGCTTGACCGCGACGTGGCGGTAGCTGAGCAGTTCGATATCCAGCCGGTACCTACCTCGTATATGATTGATACGAATGGTCAGATTCAGCATATCGCTCTAGGGCCGATGAACGAAGATACGATGACTCAGATTTTTGACGACATGGACTAAACTTACAGAAGCAGCACAGGAAAAGGAGGATCAACATGAAACAGCTTGTACTCGTGGTCGAAGACGATGACATGATCAGAAATCTCATAAAAGTCTATCTTGAAAAAGAAGATTATGAGGTGCTTTTGGCTGCCAATGGGGAAGAAGGGAAATATCTGTTTGAAAAGCATGCGCCGTGTCTTGTCCTCCTCGACCTGATGCTGCCTGAAATAAACGGGGAAGAGCTTTGTGAATGGATCCGCAGCCAGAATCGGAATGAGGTTTCCATCATCATGATTACAGCCAAAACAAGCAGCGAACAAAAAATCAGTGGACTGAAGATGGGAGCGGATGACTATGTATCTAAACCATTCAGCCCCCAGGAACTGATGGCGCGCATTGAGGCAGTGCTCCGACGGGGAGGACAATTCTGTCAGAGGATTGCTCTCAGTGGATTAATTATTAAACCGCGCCGGGGGGAAGTGATTCTTGATAATACAGTGGTACCGATGACAAAATACGAATTCAGTCTGCTTTATTATTTGATGGAAAATCCGGGACTCGTTCTTTCGAGAGATAAACTGCTGGAGCAGATTCATCCGAATGCAGACAGCGAGGTTATGGATCGAACGATAGACGCCCATATTAAAAAGCTCCGTGAGAAAATAGAAAAAATCCCTTCCAGACCAGAACGTATTCAGACCGTCCGGGGAATGGGGTATCGGTTTGTTCCGTAACAGAAGTTTCTCCAGTTTAACCTTCCAGCTTACGATTGTGCACACCCTGATAATTAGTTTCCTTGTCGGGCTCAGCAGTTATTTTATCTACCTTACTGCCTGCAACCTGGTGGATCAGCTTCCTCCCGGAGAGGGAGAAGGCGGTGTTTTTTTCCGTGAGAGGCTGGCTGCTGTACTGTGGGTCGTAATTCCGGTAGTTATTGCCATCGGGGGCTTTTTTCATTACTATTTTTCAAAAAAAATTACGATGCCGCTGCGACAGCTCGGGGACTCTCTCGAGAAATTGAAAGCCGGAAAGTATGAAGAAGAGGTCAGGGTGACGGCTTTTAATGAAGTAGGTATTCTTAGTGGACATATTAACGAATTAAGGGAAAGACTGAAAAGGAACGATGAAGGCCGCAGTAAAATGCTGAGTGATATGGCTCATGATCTGAGGACACCTCTTTCCAACATCAGCGGCTACTTTGAAGCTATGCGCGATGGAGTTATTAAAGGAGATGCGGATTTGTACGCTTCCCTTCACAAAGAGTCGCAGCGTCTTATCGACATGGTGGAAGAGGTGCAGGAGATGAGCAGGTGGAATGAGCAGACTTCAGAGATTCTGCAGCAGAAAAAAGAAGAAGACTTGAAAGCACTTCTTGAAGAAGCAGGGGATTTGTTCCGGTTAAAGTTTGCGGATAAACAGATTCCTTTTGACGTAACTGCCGAGCCTTACCGGACTGTTATCCATAAAGAGGGTATCCAGAAAGCCGTGATCAACCTTCTGCAGAACGCCTATCAGTATTATGAAGGAACTGCTTCTGTTCGATTAAGCGGAAAGGCAGGGAGCAGTTACTACGAAATCATCCTGAAAACCCCAGGCCCTGCTCTTACCGATGAGGACCGACAGTCGATGTTCGATCGGTTTTACCGGGCTGATTCTTCAAGAGCACGCTCATCCGGAGGGACGGGACTTGGACTTGCCATTGTGAAAAATATTATTGAAGATCAGCATTACGGGAAAGTAGAAGTTACGTCGGAAGACAAGGTGCATACTTTTCGGATACAGCTTCCGGATGAAAAAGACGGTAAGGTTCATGGAAACAAAGGAGGCCTTTCCTAAAACTGTTCGAAAAGCAGTTTAATGACGTCAGCAGGTAGAGAAATAACATTCCAATTTCATGGAATGTTATTTCTCAGAGTGTTGAGTAAGTAAAGAAAGAAGTCTATTTATTCTATTCCTTGTATTTTCTCCTCCGCTTACCGGCGGAAGCTTGCCGTGGGGCTTGTCTTCAGCTATTTCCAATGCTTCTCTGCATTGGAAAGGATCTTCAGACGGCGCTTTAACCCCACTGGCGTCCCCGCCGGACACTGCAGAGAAAATCCTCTTTTTTTATAGGAGAAACCTGTAGTACGCTTGTGTTTAAAGCAAAGTCTTTCTTTTTGTTCAGATGCTGGAGCTGTAGAAGGGTGACTTCGGAAGAACGATTCTTTGTTTTATGAAAGGCAGGTCAGCTGAGAGAGTTCCCTCCGGAAATCGACTCTTCGAAAGTGGAAACAGCCAACCGTCTACTTATACAGGAAGAATTACTTTGTAAACAGCCTGAGAAATAACATTCCAATTTCATGGAATGTTATTTCTCTATTTTTTGCTGTTTGAATCAATTTCATAATATTCTTTTCAAGCTATTTTAACGAACAGTTTATCAATTTATAGTTTGAATATTCGTATATAAATTCCGATGATTGAAACGGAAGACGGCGACTCCGGAGGGATGAAGCGAAGTCTGAAAATCCATTCTTCCAGTGTAAAGCACTGGAAGAATTAGTTGAAGACGAGCCCCGCGGAAAGCGTCCGTCTGAAGTGAAAATCATTCACAATGTTCGGAAATCCTTTTATTACAGCGACTTATGAAATTGATTCGTTTAAATTATCTTTTCTTATTTCATAAACAACAGTATCAGGGCTGATACCTATGGGAAAGGCGTGCAGATCCTCCCCGTCCGGTAAGCGGCCCTCAAGGGAGAAATTTTTCATAACAAAATAATATTTCAAGGCGCTGAAGCATCTGCTGCAGAGCTTATTTTTCTGAAAATATCGAAAATATGGTATGATAGTAGCATTATGAAATTAAAGAATCGTTTTGTACAATTTGCCTCCAGCGATACCACAAAGAAATCATCTCTTAAGCAGAGTGACTGTCGAACAGAATCCTTTCAGTCCGGGCTTGTAAACTTGCTTATTAGGCCTCAGCTTAAAGAAATACGCCGAGGGGCTGTTAGAGACCTGCGGCGAAGCTTATTCTTATTGAAAATAAAAATTGTACATAATTAAAAAATAAAGAAGGAAAAAGATGGTATTTATAGAATGATTGTTTATGTAATAAAATATTAGGATTTATTCACTTGAATGTACTTCATAATACAGGTTCGTATGTATAAAGAGGATCATTCGATAATACCTCCGTTACAGACGGACGCTTTCCTGATTACTTGTCTTCTGCTGACTTTTGTGAGAACTCTTTCGCTGAAGCGGGTGTTTAAGACGTTGCTGATCCTCCGGAAATCACCGCCTTTCCATGCGATTTCATAAATAAAACGAACGTTAAGATGTAGAATTACAGAAATACAAGTATATTCCTTCAGGGCGCACACATACGAAAATGATTCACTTAAGTGAACGTTCGCATCGCCAATTTATTCAGAGGAGGAAAAGCATGAAAATTTGGTCTGCTTTATGGATAGTATTTTTATTTGCTCTGCCGATCTCTGCTCATGCTTCTCCTCTGATTGATCTTGATCAGGTCGATGAAAAAGTGAATATCCATTCCAACATGGAAATCATGGAAGATGAGGCCGGCAGCTGGACCGTCCGGGAAATTGCAGATGGCGAAGCGGAGAACGAATTTACCGTTTCCGAAAGGGGGGCTCCGAGTTTCGGATACTCCGAATCGGTGTACTGGGTGCGTTTTACGGTCGATCCTTCCTCTGTAGAGGACGTCTGGTATTTGAAACTGGACAATCCTGCGATGGATGAAGTAGAGCTGTACGAAGAAAGTTCTGGTTCATTGATCAGGAGAGCAGCAGGGGATCTCTATCCGTATGCCATGCGGGATATGAATAACCGGATGTTTGTTTTCAAGATGGATTATGTGGACGCAGAAGAGCCGATTGACTATGTGATGCGCTTTGAGTCAGCCGGTGCGATGCAGCTGCCGCTTACTCTCTATGATCAGTCGGCCTACAGCGATTCAACGCAGCTGGATTATTTGATCATGGGACTGCTTGTTGGACTGGCAGCTGTAATGGCTATATACAATCTGTTCATCTACTTCAGCACCCGCAGCGGCAGTTATTTATACTACGTTCTCTTTATTATCGTGAATTTAATAACTTTTCTGTCGTTTACCGGACTCGCTTATCAATTTCTGTGGCCGGAAGCTGTCTGGTGGAACAACCGCTCGATTATCTTCTTTATGATTCTTTCGAATATGATGGCCCTATTATTTGCGAGGAGTTTTCTGGAATTAAAAAAACGACTGCCCCGGGCAGAGAAATATTTTTACGGGGCTATAATTGTTAATGGAGCAATCCTCATTATCTGGTACTTTTCTTATTCTCTGGCTCTGAACCTGACTGTGCTGGCTGCGGTTTCCACGATCGTTTTTGTCATTACGATCGGATTTGCTGCATACAGGCAGGGATTCAGGCCGGCTGTATATTTTCTTGTCGCCTGGCAGTTTTTCGTATTTGGTGTCCTGATTTCTGTTTTTACTGATCTGGGTATAGTTCCTTACACCTTTTTCACGAAATATGCATGGCAGATTCTTACTTCCGTGGAACTTGTTCTTTTTTCCTTTGCGCTGGCGGACAAGATAAATATGATTCGCTTGGAAAAAGAGGAAGCGAAACAGGAAGCACTTGATACGCTGCGGAAAACTGATGAGTTAAAAACGGAATTTTTAACGGTGACCTCCCACGAACTGCGGACGCCGCTTCATGGAATGATTGGACTGGCAGAGTCGCTGAAAGAAGAAGTCGCAGGCCCTGTCAATAAAGAAATGCATAGAAACTTAGATATGATCATAAAAAGCGGCAGGCGGCTCTCTTTATTAATAAGCGATATAACCGACTTCTCCCGTCTTGAAAAAAAGGATCTTTCTATAGACACAGAAGAAGTGGATTTGGCGGAAGCTATTGATATCGTCGTACAGATGACTTCAGAAATGACGGAGGAACGAGAGCTTACCATTGTCAATGAAGCGAAAGAGCTGCCGCTCGTTCTCGCTGATGAGCAACGGATTCAACAGGTGCTTTTCAACCTTTTATACAACGCCATAAAATATACGCCTTCCGGAGAAGTAAGAATCAGTGCTGAAAGAGGGAAGGAAACAGTTACTATATTCATCTCCGACACCGGAATCGGTATTCCGGAAGAGGAAATCGAGACAGTGTTCAATCCTTTTCAACGGGGGAAAAATGCTTCCGCTGCTTATAAGGAAGGAGTGGGCATTGGATTAAATCTCGCGAAAAAAATGATAGAACATCAGGGAGGAGAACTCCGTCTTCAGTCGAAAATAGGAAAAGGCTCCACTTTTTCCTTTTCTCTGCCTCTTTCAGGAAAATCAATTCCAGTAAAAGCAGAAGAAGAGAAAGGAGTGATTTTATCGGAACCAAAACATCGTCCAGGTCGGAAACGTATTCTACTTGCGGATGATGAACCCGTAAATGTTCAGGTTATCATGAACTTCCTGGAACTCGATGGCTACGAAGTAACTCCCGTAATGAACGGTAAGGATATTCTTACGGCTGTGAAACGAAAAACGTTCGACCTGGTCATTCTCGACATGATGATGCCGGAACTTTCCGGATATAATACGTGTAAAATTTTAAGAAAAAAATATTCGATGACGGAACTCCCGATTTTAATGCTCACTGCTCAAAATAAGGTGGAAGACCGGATTGCGTCCTATGAGGCAGGAGCGAATGATTATTTAGTAAAACCGGCAGACAGGAAAGAGCTTCTCATCCGGGTAAAGACCCATCTCCAGCATGCAGAGGCAGTAAGTGAACTCGAAAAAAGAAAGGCGGACCTGGAGAAAATGAATATGGTTCTGGAGGAAAGGGTGGAAATCCGCACTCAGGAACTGGAGGCAGCCAATCAGGATCTTCAGTGCAAAAATGCACAGCTGAAAGATATGGAAGCTTCGAGACAGCAAATGCTGTCCAATATTTCCCACGAACTGGGGACGCCGATTACTTTTCTGCAGAATTATGTACAGACGGTCCGGGAAGGTTATATAGCTGCCGATGATGAGGTTTATTTAACGCTTGTTCAGAAAAAAGTAAAAATGCTTGAGCGGTTAATTAACGATCTTTATGAACTTGTAAAGCTGGAATCAGGGACGTTAAACGTTCAATTAGAACCCGTCGATTTTCATTCATGGATAACAGAACTTCACGAATCATACTCCCTTGAAGCAGCCCAGGAAGGGTGGGATTTTCCTGATCCCGTCATTAATATGGGGCCTGACGACCAGAAAATTATCGTCGAGGTTGATAAAGAAAGAATGAATCAGGTATTTCAAAACATTTTAAGTAATGCTGTGAAGCATGCAGAATCCGGGGGAGAGATCTTCATGAAGGCGGAGCTGAGAGAAAACACAGAATCAGATTCCGGAGGGGAAGTCGTTATTCACATAACGGATAATGGCCTCGGCATCGACAGAGAACAGCTGAATAATATTTTTGAGCGTTTTTACCGGGCTCCAAAAGAAGGTGGACAAAAAGAGGGAAGCGGCCTCGGCCTAGCTATTACGAGAGGGATAATCACCCGCCACGGAGGAGAAATCTGGGCGGAAAGCGAGATAGGAAAAGGTACAACTATCAGCTTTTCCCTGCCGGTACGATTGATCAAAGCGGCAGCAAGTGGAAGGGGGAATATTTATGAAAAAAAATAAAATACTGATTGTAGAAGACGATGAAGATATACGTGCCCTCACGGCGCTTTATTTGGAAAAGAAAGGATACGAAGTGGAAGGCACCGGGAAGGGTCTGGATGCGATAGAAAAAGTGAAGAAAACTGACTACGAGCTGATTCTGCTGGATGTGATGCTGCCGGGAATCCATGGATTTGACGTCTGTAAAAAAATGCGTGAACGGACAGAGAGCCCGATTATCTTTTTAAGCAGTAAACGATCATCGGAGGACAAAATAGCTGGTCTTAATGCGGGCGGTGATGATTATTTAACAAAACCATATGACCTGGACGAGCTCGAAGCCCGGATTAAAGCGAATCTGAGGCGGGGAAAAAACGAACCGGAACAGCATCTGATTACGGGAGGGCCATTAACCGTGAATACCGGCACGTATGAAGTGCATAAAAACAATCAGAAGATATCGCTCTACGCGAAAGAATTTCAGCTTTTAGAGTTTTTAATGAAAAATAAAGGCCGGGTGTACAGCGCCGAGCAGATATATGACCGGATCTGGGGGAATGACAGTTTTGGTGATCTGAAGACAGTCACCGTGCATATACGCAATCTGCGGAAAAAAATAGAAGATAATCCTCATGAACCCCTCCTTATTAAAACGATACGCGGTTTCGGATATAAATTTGAAAAAAATTAAAAAGGAAAATTTTTCATTTTTTTAACTTTGTTTTAACCTTTGTTTTGTATACTGAACAATATAAAGTCGAAGTCGCCGCTTATTCTGCAAAAATGTTGGGAAGGGAGGGAAGTTAATATTTAAGGGTAGAAAAAGGCAAACCTGCTGAAAGGCAGGGACGCAAAGCCACGGATCTACGGGCTGGACACCTAGGATAGCCGGGCTGCCTATGCAGGTAATAAACTACTATAGCATAGGGTGGGATAAATTATGGACAGAAATTGGAATGCTGAGGCGTGGGCGGAACTGATGCTGGAGGCAAAAAAAATAGGACTGTCTCCTAAAGACGTAAAAGAATTTATCCGTTTGAGAAAGCTGAATGAGTTTAATATAAATACCCAATCGAAAGAAAAACATATTTAAGGGGGAAAAGCCTGATTTCAAATGAGCAACGTTGAAATCAGGCTTTTTTGTATATTCTTTCCCAAATGATATTTACGAAAAAAAATAATGTGTTATACTATTTTTATTAGTATGACACATTCTAAAAGAGGTGGCTTTCTATTGTGAAAAAAGTGTTTATCGTATCCGATTCATTAGGAGAAACGGCAGACCGCATGGTGGGGGCGGCCCTGAAACAATTTGACGTAAATAACGTAGAAATCAGACGTTTTCCCCATGTGACGACGGAAAAGAAAGTAGAGCGGCTCGTGAAAGAAGCGGAACAGTCGAAGTCGCTGATTGCCTATACGATCGTCGTGGAATCTCTGCGAAGGTATATGAAAGAACTGGCCGCACAGAAAGGCATTGAGGCAGTAAATTTACTGGAACCGCTGCTTCACTCCATGGAAAAAACGTTTGAATCGGCCCCTAAAAAAGAGCCGGGAATGATGCATAAATTAGACGAAGAATATTTCCGCAGGATTGAAGCAGTGGAATTTGCTGTGAAATATGATGATGCACAGGACACATCTGGAATTTTAAAAGCAGATCTCGTACTTATCGGAGTTTCGCGGACATCGAAAACGCCGCTGTCGATGTATCTTGCCCACAAACAGTTTAAAGTGGCCAACGTACCGCTCGTTCCGGAAGTGAAGGTGCCCGACGAACTTTACCAGCTTCCGCGTGAACGATGCGTCGGCCTCGTTATTTCCCCGCAGAAGCTTAACAGTATCCGCCGCGTGCGGCTTCGGACGATGGGGTTAAAAGAAGAAGCAGACTATGCGAGCATGGACAGAATTTTAAAAGAAATTGATTACGCGGAAAACATTATGAAACGGGTCGGATGTCCGATCATTAACGTTTCTGATAAAGCAGTAGAAGAAACAGCAAGCTACATTCTGGAGTTTCTAAAAGTAGAAAGGAGTGCTGACTCGTGAAACAGGCCGTATACATGTTCGAAGAAGGAAGTCAGGAAATGCGCAATATTCTTGGAGGAAAAGGAGCCAATCTTGCGGAGATGACGCGGATCGGTCTTCCGGTGCCGGAAGGATTTACTGTGTCGACCGATGCATGCAAAGACTACTATGCAAACGAGGCGCAGCTGTCTGTTAAAGTGAAGCAGGAACTTTTTGCAGCACTCAGGAAGCTTGAAGATAAAACAGGAAAAAAGCTCGGGGCAGTGGACCAGCCGCTGTTCGTATCTGTCCGCTCTGGAGCCGTTTTCTCGATGCCGGGAATGATGGATACAGTATTAAACCTCGGCATGAATGACGATACCGTGGAAGGCATGACACGCCTTACCGGCAATGCCCGTTTTTCCTATGATTCCTACAGACGCTTTATTCAGATGTTCAGTGACGTCGTTCTCGGAGTGGAAACGTACTTTTTTGAGCGGGAGCTGGAGCGCTACCGGGCAGAAAAAGGCTACAGCACGGATCCGGAGATGTCCGCAGACGACTGGAAAGCGATTATCGAGACCTATAAAGGCATCGTGCTTGATCATACAGACGAACCGTTCCCGGAAGATCCGCACCGGCAGCTGCTTTTGTCGATCGAAGCGGTGTTTGATTCCTGGAATAATGACCGCGCACAGATTTACCGCCGTCTTAATAAAATTCCCCACGATCTCGGAACCGCTGTCACGATTCAAAGCATGGTATTCGGGAACATGGGAGAAGATTCCGGGACCGGCGTTGCCTTTACGAGGGATCCATCTTCCGGGGAAGGAATTTTGTACGGCGAATACTTAGTAAATGCCCAGGGAGAAGACGTAGTGGCCGGTATCCGCACGCCTCAGCCAATTGCGACGCTGAAAGACGTCATGCCGGATGTATATGAACAGTTCGCTTCGACATGCAACCGTCTGGAAGCCCACTACGGAGATATGCAGGACATTGAATTTACTGTTGAAAGCGGAAAGTTATATCTTCTGCAGACGAGAAACGGCAAGCGCACGGCTCAGGCCGCAGTCAAAATCGCGGTGGATATGAAAAAAGAAAATGTCCTTACGAAAGAAGAGGCGCTTCTGCGCGTCAATCCGGATCAGCTCAACCATCTTCTTCACCGGCGAATAGATGAAAACTATGAGCGGAACAGTCTGATTAAAGGTCTCCCTGCCTCTCCTGGAGCAGCCACAGGAAAAGTCGTCTTTACAGCAGACGATGCCGATTTATGCGCGAAAAAAGGAGAAAAGGTGATCCTCGTCCGTCCGGAAACAACTCCTGATGATATTCACGGTATTATCGCTTCGGAAGCAGTTGTGACAAGCCGGGGAGGCATGACGAGCCACGCAGCCGTCGTTGCCCGCGGCATGGGAAAAGCTTGTATCTGCGGCTGTGACGGTCTGAAAATTAATCTGGAAGATAAACAGTTTTCCGTGAACGGGCAGATTGTCCAATACTTCGACACGATTACGATTGACGGATCGACAGGCGAAGTCTTTCTCGGGGAAGTACCGATGATGGAGCCGGAGCTTTCCGGGGAATTTCAGGAGCTGCTCGTCTGGTCTGATGAGCTGCGCCGCATGGGAGTCCGCTCCAATGCAGACAATCCGCACGACGCAGCCAAGTCGCGCGAACTTGGAGCAGAAGGCATCGGCCTGTGCCGTACGGAGCATATGTTTATGGATCCTGCCCGAATCCCGATCGTTCAGGAAATGATTCTTGCAGATACGCAGACCGAACGTGAAAAGGCGCTTGAAAAGCTGCTGCCGATGCAGCAGGAAGATTTCACGGGTATATTCAAGGAAATGGCCGGACTTCCCGTGACGATCCGTCTGCTCGATCCGCCGCTGCATGAATTTCTTCCGGATAAAGAAGAGCTGCTCGTCGATCTGACGAAACTGCAGATAACGGATCCGGCTTCTCCTCAGCTTAAGGAAAAGCAGAAACTGATGAGGAAACTGCGGGAACTCGATGAATTTAATCCGATGCTCGGCCACCGCGGCTGCAGGCTGGGGATGACACATCCGGAAATTTATGAAATGCAGGCAAAAGCGGTGTTCTATGCCGCCGCCGATCTGGCGGGGCAGGGACAGGAAGTGAAACCGGAAGTGATGATTCCGCTCGTCGGGCATGTGAATGAATTAAAAGCAATGCGCCTCGTTGTGGAAAATGCCGCGCAGGTGGTAGCTGAAGAAACCGGACAGAAGCTCGATTACACGGTCGGCACGATGATCGAAGTCCCGCGTGCGGCCCTCACGGCAGACGAAATAGCCGCCGAAGCAGATTTCTTTTCTTTCGGAACAAATGACCTGACCCAGACGACGTTCGGTTACAGCCGCGACGATGCCGAAGGGAAATTCCTGACCCGCTACGTCGAAACGGAAGTCCTCGAAGCGAATCCATTTATGGAAATCGACCGCAAAGGCGTCGGGAAACTCGTGGAGATGGGCGTCAATCTGGGCCGCGGAACAAAACCGGGGCTGAAGACCGGTATT
This sequence comes from Alkalicoccus halolimnae, assembly GCF_008014775.2. Classification (GTDB taxonomy): domain Bacteria; phylum Bacillota; class Bacilli; order Bacillales; family Salisediminibacteriaceae; genus Alkalicoccus; species Alkalicoccus halolimnae. Next base: position 1,055,732 of record NZ_CP144914.1, read on the forward strand.
TGCGGCGAACACGGGGGAGATCCTCATTCGATTCAGTTCTGCGAAAATCAGGGACTCGACTACGTAAGCTGTTCGCCTTTCCGTGTTCCTGTGGCAAGACTCGCCGCTGCCCAGGCGGCGATTATGGCACAGCAGAAAGCAGCTGCTGCTGATAAATCTGTGCGGAAGGCTTTATAGCTTTCAATACCGTCTGAATGTAAGCATCTTACAGCACTCGAAATAGGCTTTCATGGTGATATATAGATCATCATGAAGGCCTATTTTATGTTTTTTCCGTCAAAGTCAGCTTTCACAGAGTCATTTTTAAAGGAAGAAATTAGTACCTAGTAATAGAATCACGTACAGGTTATAATAGAGGAAATGACGGACAGAAAGTGAGAGGATAGCGATGCCAAACAAACGAATAGCCTGGGTGACCGACAGCACGGCTTATATTACCGAAGAGCTTGCTGCGCACCCCGACGTGTACGTTCTGCCGCTTTCTATAACCTTTAACGATGATACGTATGAAGACGGAGTCGATTTGACTTCGGATGAACTGTACAAAAAAATCCGCGCGGACAAAGAAGTCCCTAAAACTTCGCAGCCGCCGGCGGGAAGATTTGCAGAACTTTACGACATCCTGAAAGAAAAATACGACGCCGCAGTCTCGGTGCATATTTCAAGTCAGCTGAGCGGAACGTATTCCAGCGCTCTGCAGGGGCAGGAAATTTCCGGTTTTCAGGTCGAGGTGGTCGATTCCCTTTCTATGTCCTATGCGATTACGACGTTGATCGAAAGAGGGATGAAGCAGGCCGGGGAAGGTGTGGATCCGGCGACAATTGGTGAAAACCTGCAGGCAGAAGCGAAACGGTCTGAATGCTACGTGCTCCTCGGAAGTCTGGAGCAGTTTTATAAAGGCGGGCGCATGTCCGGAGCTTCGTATCTTATCGGCAACCTGTTGAAAGTAAAGCCGATTATTAAGATCACGAACGAAGGAACGTTCGAAGTTTTCCAAAAAGTCCGCTCCGAGAAAAAAGCGATTCGGCGTATGGCGGAGCTGCTTGGAGAAGCAAGGAAAGTTCATACGATTCACGGTGTACAGATTATGCACGGAAACGCTCCTGCAAAGGCTGCGGAACTAAAGCAGCTGGTCGAGGAGAAGTTTGCTGATCTGGATATTGTTGTAGGAGAAATCAGTTCCACTATTGCCGTTCATGCGGGCGAAGGCACCCTCGGCATGGTCTGGCATAACGAAGAAGCTTAATAAAACGACCGGTTCTGGTCAAAAGAGAGCAGCTCGCGACACTTGTTGTCGGAGCTGCTCTCTTTCTTATTCCGTCTGTGGGAGCTTTTTTTGTATCGACGGATTAGCAGTGACTTAAAAATATAAGTCGGGGAAGGCGCTTCTTTTTAGTGCTGCGATTTTCTAAACACCTTTTCCGCCTGGGCTTTAGGGGAGAGGAGGGTGGTCTCCTGTGGGTCTTCCAGGAGGTTTTGTTTCAGACCGGCTTCGCGGATCAGGCGGTAGGCTTCTCTGTCAGAAAGGTGAAATTGGGCGGCAAGAAAAGCTGCTGTCTGCGATAAATAATCATCCCGTTCACGCCTCGTCCACATGGAGAAATCCTTTCTGAATCGACACCCTGCTTCCCGGGCTCACCCCATTTCGTTCGACGAATCCGGGCGGCAGTTCCACCACGCTTTTTGCATGTTTTACAGGCAGAATGAGACGCCACGGCTTCACTTCTTCTTTTACAGCGATAATCTGCTGCGAAGCATCCAGAAACAGCACGTCGATGCTCGTTCTCATAAAAAACATATGGATCGAATTGCACGGAGTGATCCATAATGCCTCAGTAACCTCCGGTACGAACATCAATCCTTTAAAGCGGCTTCCGAACGTATCAGCTAAGCGGATGGGCAGCTGTTCCATCGTATTCCTCCTAGAGTTATTAAGTAATATTTTTATTATTACACAGGTTCTTTTTAATGAATACAAAAACATGAAAAGCCCGAAAGATATTACTGGGAATTGCAGATGCACAGCTGAAAACGAAAGAGTATGGCATAAAGCATAGGGGCTACTAAGTGAAATAATTCACAAAGTATTCAGTTGGACTATGCATAATCAGAGATAATTTTGACATTAAATCTCTCACAAATCTCTGAAAAATGTTATAAATAGGTCTTAAGTACCTTACCTTGTTCACTTTAATGAATTATTATAAGAAATAAGAAAGAGTCGTTAGCAGCATTTGACAATTCATTTAAAACTATACAGGAGGCGTTCACTATGGTGGATATTTTTAAGCAGTTAGTTACAGAAGAAGAAGGACAGGGCATGGCGGAGTATGCGTTAATTCTTGCAGGAGTAGCGGTAGTCGTTATTGCCGTTATTATGACTCTAGGTGACACAATTGCCAACTTCTTCCAGGATGATGTTATTAGTGAGTTCGATACTGGCACTGAAACTGAAACTGAAACTGGCACTTGATGATTATAGTGTGTCTTTCTGAGGCACAGGAAGGAAAGAGCTGTCCTAGCGCCTGCGCTGGGCGGCTCTTTTTTCGGTAGGAAGGAGGAAAATTTGTGTCTCTTTTTATAATAGTTATTCTGGCGGCCGTACTCGGCATTTCTTTTTTTACCGATATTGCGTCGCGGAGAATCTTAAATATAGTGACATTTCCGGCGATGCTTCTCGGTTTTCTTTATTATACGCTTGCTGGCGGACTGGAAGGTTTTCTTTTCAGCGGTGCAGGCTTTCTAACCGGGCTGGCTGTCCTTTTTATTCCCTTTGCTTTAGGCGGGATGGGAGCGGGAGACGTCAAGCTGATGGCGGCTGTAGGAGCACTAGCGGGTACAGGTTTTGTTCTGGCAACATTTGTGCTTGGAGCTATCATCGGTGGATTCCTCGCATTATTTATACTTCTGAAAAAACAGGGGCTTCTTTCTTCAATGAAAGCTGTTTTTTATTTTATTCCTTTTATAAAGGGAGGAAGCCTGCAGGGGATTCGTCAGACTGCAAAAACTACAACCATGCCCTACGGGGTGTCAATAGTGCTCGGTGCAGTAATGGCCTATGCAGGAGGGTTCGGACTATGAAAAGCGAACGAGGTCAGTCGATGGTGGAGTTTGCTTTAGTCGTCCCGCTTCTTATTATCCTTTTGTTTGGAATCGTTGATGTAAGCCGTCTTTTCCATGCTTCGCTTACGATGGACCATGCAGGCAGAGAAGCTGCCCGGGCTGCCTCTCTGCAGCTCAGTGATGCAGAAGTCATCGGGACAGCTGTAGACAGCGGTTCCAGCATTTCACTGGCTTCCGGTCATGTAGACATTTCTCCCGGGGCAGGTGCCCGAATGTCCGGAGAGAGGGTGACGATTACCATTACGTATCCGGTGGATTTTCTAACACCGGTAATTGGAAATATGGCTGGTTCATTTGAGCTTACGAACACGACAGTGATGAGGGTGGAGTGATTGGTATGTGGAAACAGCTGAAAAATGAAGAACGAGGAAACATCATCGTGATTTTTGCATTCGCTCTCTCTATGCTTATGGGCTTTGCAGCAATTGCAGTAGATGCGGGTCAGCTTTATTTTGAAAAAAGCAATCTGCAGAAAACGGTGGACGCCGCTGCTCTTGCTGGAGCTCATGCCTACTATTCAGGCGATTCTAATTTAGAAGCACAGGAAATAGCAGACCTGAATGGTTTTCAGATAGCGGGTTCACAAATAACTGTTGAAAATGGGAGGGTAACTGTACAACATGAATCGAACGTACCTTTGTCGTTTGCCAGAATGATCGGCATAAATGATGCTGACGTATTTGCATCTTCCACCGCTGCAACAGGTGCTCTCGGCAAGGGAGATCGAATAGCGCCGATTGCCATAGAAGAGAGTGAAATTCCTGATGGGAAGTATTTAAACTGTGCCAAACCCGAAGATGGGGGAAACTGTGGATACTTGACGGGGAACGGAACAGGAGCCTCTTCTTTGAACGAGGCACTTGTTTATGGAAAAACGATTGAAATTGGCACATATGAACTCGAAACCGAACCCGGAGCAAAAGTCGGCCAGGTAAGAAGCGCTGTAGATGAAATTATTTCTAAAGACAGCGGAAACAACAAATGCGACAGCTATTCTACAGCGGATGCTTCCTGTTACAGGGTAATTACAGTAGCGGTAACGGAATCCGGGGCCTTCAGCGACGCTTCCGGCCGCGACCACGTTAACGTTCTCGGCTTTGCTTCCTATTGGGTGGAAGGATTTACAAACCAAGGAGGAAACAGCCGTATAGTCGGCCATTATATCGATATGGTACGGCTCGGGGAACTGGATCCTAATGCAAAAAACTACGGCTCCCACGTAGTAAAACTGATGGAATAACAGCAGGAGGACACAGTGATGAGCACAAAAAAAATCTGGATAATCGCAATTTTTACCGGCTTTATTGCAGCGATTCTGCTGTACAGCTCGCTCATAAGCAGTAGCTCCTCCCAGGAAGAGGAGCAGGAACAGCAAGCTCTGGAACAGCAGGCGGCTGAACAGGCAGAAGAAGAGGCATTGACCCGCCAGCAGGTAAATCCTATGGACGATATTGAACAGGGGATGAGAGCTGTTTCTATACCCATTGATAATACGGTTCACGGAGTTTCCGGATACATAGAACCGAAATCACATGTGGATATTATTGCATTTGAAACATTGGAACCGGAAATGGATGATGAAGATTCAGAAGAAATAGAGGTGGAGACGGCAGGGGAAGAACTAAGTGCCGAACTGCTTTTACAAAATGTTAAGGTACTTGCGGCCGGAAGAGCGTACGACGCAGAAGCGGATGCTTTGCGCTACGTTCAGATTACGGTGGAAGTAACTCCTGAAGAAGGGGTACTGCTTAGTCTTGCTGAAAAAAATGCGGACGGATTTTATTTTATGCTGCGTGATGAAGAAGACGACAGCATAGAAGAAGAGGGTGTCGAAATCACACGGCCTATCCTTAGAGGGGAGGGGCAGTAATGCAGTTTAATTGGCTTTTTTATTCGGATACGAACGCGCAAGCTGATCTTCTCGAAGAAGCTCTTCAAAAGCGGGATCAGGCGCTTAAGAGAGTAGTTTATTTAGAGCGGCTTTTTGATTATTTAAAAACAGAATCAAACGCTGCAGTTATTATCCGTGCACATACTGTATACAATGCTTATCAGCTTTGCTCGGAGCTTTCTGTAAAGTATCCGCAGCTCTATATTGTCCTGATCATCCCGGACAATATGGAAAATGCCCGTAAAGCGATGCAGGCAGGCGCTTCCAACACGCTTCGTTTCAGTCACGATAAAGATGAAGTCCGTGACATCATCATTCACGCAGAAAAATATATGAATCATCGAAAACAACTGGAAGAGATCACGGAAATGGATCCTTCTCTTCTGGATCAAAAAGTTATTTCGATATGCAGCACTAAAGGTGGTGCAGGCAGAACTTCTTTTACTGTCAATCTTGCATTGGCACTTTCTGGGGAGGGACAGAGAGTAGCCGTACTGGATGGAGACGTACAGTTCGGAGATGCTGCGATGTATCTGGATCTGCGTCCGCGGAAGACAATTTATGAATGGATAAAAGAAGGGGAAAACCGGACAGAGCTCGACATTGATTCCTTCATGACAAAGCACGATTCCGGAGTAAGTGTGATGCCCGCACCCTCGCGGCCGGAGTTTTTTGAGATGGTTACTGCGGATGATATACAGCTCGTAATTCAGGAAATGAAAAAAATTTACCAGATTATTCTTATCGATAATTCTGCTGCCATTTCCGAAGTGCAACTCCAGTGTCTGAATGAATCCGATGAAATTCTGCTTTTGACAGACGGCACCCTTCCCTGCGTGCGTAATACAAAATTATATGCTGATACGCTCGATTCTATGGAACTGAAAGAGAAGGTAAGGCTGATCCATAATCGTTCCAGGAAAAAAGACGGTATGGATCCAAAAAAAATAGAGGAGCTGACAGGCCTGAATATTTATGTTTCCCTGCCGGATCAGCAGCAGCTGGTAGAAAGATCGATCGAAGAAGGGCGCCCCTATGTAATGGACAACCCAAAAAAACCTCTTTCTAAACAGGTGCAGGGAATGGCACGTAAATTGTTAACCGGCTCCGACGAAGTTCATAAAAAAAACTCTAAAAAGCTTTTTTCCAAAGCGAAGTAAAGGAGGAGGAAGTGAATGTCCTTATTTACTAAATATACAGCCCCTGAAAAAAAAGAAAAAAAGCTGGAGAAATCCAGTTCTCAAGCGGCTGAAAAAGAAACTCCTCAACCTGTTGAAATGAAAAAAAAGAAACAAGCTTCCGCTCCTCTGACCGAGAATCCTCCCATGACCGATGAATTCTGGGAGATGGAATCAAAAATTCATGGAGATATTGTGGAGGAACTTAAAAAGAAGACTTTTAACGATGCGGAGCAGGAAAAACAGATGATTGAAAAAATTTCTCAGGAAAAAGTTGATCAGGCAGGCGATCGGTTGACTTTTGAACAGAAGCAGCATCTTCTGCAGGCTGTGAAATATGAACTGCTTGGCTATGGTCCTATCACCTCTCTTCTGGAGAATCCCGACATTTCCGAGGTAATGGTAAACAGTGCTAAAGATATTTACTATGAATTTAAAGGGAAACTTCTAAAAAGCAATCTCAGTTTTCGAGATGATGCCCATGTAAAAGGTGTCATTGACCGCATTGTTTCTCCATTGGGAAGAAGAATAGATGAAAGTTCTCCCATGGTGGATGCACGTCTTCCTAATGGTTCGCGTGTTAATGCAATTATACCTCCTCTTGCTCTGAAAGGACCCTCCATTACGATTCGGAAATTTTCGGAGACTCCTTTTACGGCTCAGGATCTAGTCGGATTCGGCACATGGACAGATGACATGGCCAATTTTGTTGAAGCAGGAGTGGATTCTGCGTTAAATATTTTCATAAGCGGAGGGACCGGTTCCGGTAAAACCTCTACCTTAAACGTTCTATCGTCATTCATACCGGAAGGAGACCGGATCATTACTATTGAGGATGCTGCGGAGCTGAAACTTTCTCAAGATCATGTTATTTCATTGGAATCCCGCCCGGCCAACATTGAAGGAGAAGGACAGATTACGATCCGGGACCTGGTAAAAAACTCTCTTCGTATGAGACCGGATCGGATTGTCGTCGGGGAAATCCGCGGAGCTGAAGCTCTTGATATGCTTCAGGCAATGAATACCGGTCACGACGGCAGCTTAAGTACGGGGCACGCCAACTCCCCTCGTGATATGCTTTCCCGTATTGAAACAATGGTTATGATGGCCGGTTTTGACCTGCCGGTACGGGCAATAAGAGAGCAGATAGCCAGTGCGATTGATATTATCGTCCAGCAGTCACGTCTAAGGGATGGCAGCCGTAAAATCACCCATATTACCGAAGTACTTGGAATGGAAGGCGAGACCATTGTTCTTCAAGACTTGTTTGTTTATAAAGAAACTGGAATGGATGAGGATGGAAATCTGGTTGGCCAATTTTCACCTACAGGTATTCGTCCTCACATTTCAGATCGTTTAGAAGCAAACGGATTTACGCTCCCTGGTGCCTGGTTTGATCAGGAGTTAGATTATGAATAGTGTTTTATTCGTGCTGCTGTTTACAATACTTTTTTCATTTATAATTTATACTTTATTGATTAATGTGAACAGGAAAAAGAGAGTGAAACAGCGTCGGCATCTTTATATACACGCAGAAGAAAAAACTGAGGTAAAAAAGAGAAAAGAAAACCGTGATTCACCCCTTATTCGTGGAGCAGGGAAGGCGCTCAGCTTCCTTCCTGTAAAAGTGAAAACGGAAGATAAACTGCAGCAGGCTGGTTTTACTTTAAGCGGTTCAGAGTTCCTGGCGGTGCGTATCTTAGCTGCTTCTGCCGCTGGTGTTGTTTCGTGGCTGCTTTTCAACTCTATTATTCATCTATTTATTGGTCTTGCAGCAGGTTTTGCAATACCGGCTGCGGTTGTCTCTCGAAAACGCAAAAAGCGGTTGGAGCTTTTAACCCACCAGCTGATCGAGACCCTGGGGACGATGGCCAATTCTCTCAGGGCGGGTTTCAGCTTCCTCCAGGCAATGCAGCTTGTATCGAAGGAAATGCCCGATCCCCTGGGTCCTGAATTTGGACGGGTGGTAAAGGAAATAAGTTTAGGAAGGCCGGTAGATGAAGCACTCGTTCGTATGACGGAAAGACTGCCGAATAAAGAGCTGGAAGTCATTGTGCAGGGGATTGTTGCTCAGAGAGAGAACGGGGGGAATTTGGCAGGACTGCTTATTTCTATGGAGGAAACCATTCGCGGTCGTATTAAAGTGCAGGACGAGCTGAAAACGCTGGTAGCCCAGGGGAAAATGTCTTCATGGATTATTACAATGCTTCCCGTTGCTCTTGCCTTATTTATGTATTTTGTCAATTACGACTACATATCGATTATGCTAACGGAACCGTTGGGCTGGATGATATCTTTTATGGGGACAGTTTCCATATTTATTGGCTGGCTGCTGATTCAAAAAGTTATAAAAATTGAGGTGTAGGCTGTGAATCCAATACTTATTTTTCTCATGCTGACTGTCTTTCTAATTTTTTCATTTGCTGGTGTGCTGCATACTATATTTCTAAGAGAGATTACTATCGCTGAGCGCAGGGAAGCTTATATTGGTGTTCCTTTACAAAAATCAAGCAATTTACATGCGGAAAAGAAATCTCCGATAAACGAATTATGGAAAAAAGGAATTGAAAAGTCAGAAAGATATGTTTCTGTTTCTGAAGAAAAAAAGGTAGGAAAGATGCTTAGAGATGCCGGGTATGTAAAATTAATGTCGGTAACCGAATTTCGAATGAGACAGATAGCCGCGGCTTTTATTTCTGGATTCCTGGCTTTTATTTTTTTCTTTTTATTAATGGAAGGCAGTTTAGCAGCAATATTTATTGCTTTTCCTGTAGGATTTTTAGGCTGGCGGATGCCTGTGTTTTATTTGAAGAAAAAGCGTGATCAGCGTATTAAGCAAATAGATCTGGATATGCCGGATTTTTTTGACACTGTGAACCTTCTTGTGGAAGCAGGCGTTGGTGTGGATGCTGCGATTGCCGTCGTATGCCGCAAAAAACCAGGACCGCTGTCAGATGAATTTCTAATCGTTCTGGACGATATGAAAAGAGGAAAATCAAAGAGGGAAGCCTTTCACGAATTGAAGCTGCGGGTTCCTTCTGATTCTTTCCAGAGTATTATTACTTCGATGATTCAAGCCGATCAGCTGGGGATTGGACTGTCCAACGTGCTTCGGAATTTAACTATCCGTATCCGCGAGCAACGCCGGGAAAAGGCACGTGAACTGGCAATGAAAGCACCGGTAAAAATGCTTTTTCCAATGATGATTTTCATATTCCCCGCTCTTTTTATTGTGATTTTAGGTCCTTTTATGGTTAATCTCATCATTAATGGGCTGATGTGAAAATTTCTAATAAATAATTCTAGCAAAAAAATTACATGCTGGTTCAAATTCAACAAGACAGACTTCCTATGTTTCCAGACAACGTTTTCCGGGAGGCAGCCAGAGCTCTGCTGACTTTTGCATAGAGCTTAACTTAACGAAAGGAAAAGATATTTGACTTTGAATTGAGAGGCTCAACCTCTATTTCTAAAGAATAAAAAGGTTGTTCTAAACTAATATTATTTTAATAGTCGACTCCAAATAAAGGAGCTGATCCATCGATGGATCAGCTCCTTTATTATGGCCAATTAAAACTTTATTAAGAACATTATAATAAATAAATATATTCGTTAAAAAGAAAAAAACGTTAAAAATAGTTAATATAACAGGGTTATTCATGCTTTATTTCAAAATATTTGAAAATAAATCAAAAAAGTGCTTTACTTTTTCTTTATAACGAATTATTATAATCCTTAAGAGATATTCTTAATAACGAATAAAACTCTTACAAAAAAATTTAGGAGGAATGCAGAATGATGGAGAAGATGAAGAACTTAGTGGTGGAGGAAGAAGGACAGGGACTGGTGGAGTATGCATTGATTATCGCTTTGATTTCCGTAGTGTTGGTAGGGGCTCTTCAACTGGTGGAAGGCGGGATCAGTGGAGCGTTTAACAGTATTGTAAGCGAACTTGGTGGAGCAGGCGAAGGAGGAGGCTGATTAGCTTTCTAAGGTATAAAATGATTTTCTAAATTTTAAGGAGGAATGCAGAATGATGGAGCAGATGAAGAACTTAATGGTGGAAGAAGAAGGACAGGGACTGGTGGAGTACGCATTGATTATCGCTTTGATTTCCGTAGTGTTGGTAGGGGCTCTTCAACTGGTGGAAGGTGGAATCAGCGGAGTATTTACGAGCATTTCAGATGCACTTGGTGGAGCAGGCGAAGGAGGAGGCTGATTAGCTTTCTAAGGTATAAAATGATTTTCTAAATTTTAAGGAGGAATGCAGAATGATGGAGCAGATGAAGAACTTAATGGTGGAAGAAGAAGGACAGGGACTGGTGGAGTACGCATTGATTATCGCTTTGATTTCCGTAGTGTTGGTAGGGGCTCTTCAACTGGTGGAAGGTGGAATCAGCGGAGTATTTACGAGCATTTCAGATGCACTTGGTGGAGCAGGCGAAGGAGGAGGCTGATTAGCTTTCTAAAATATTAGTTAACCTTTTAATTCGTTAGAAAAAACCGGGGTAATAGATGATCGATTTGACTTAGGAAGAAACTCTGCAGTTTATTGCAAGTATTATCTGCAGAGCATACGATCATATCTTGGACGCCTTGGACGCCTTGGACGGCTGAAAATAAACTCCATACTAAATTAAATGTATGTGTCTACTTAGGCACCGGGAAAAGAGTTGTCCTATAGCCTATAGGATAACTCTTTTTTATTCACTATAGAGGAAGAGGGATGGAAATGACTGTATTGATTATTGCGATATTAGCTGCCACGATCGGAATTTCGTTTTTCACAGATATCACAACCAGGCGTATTTTAAATATCGTTACTTTTCCGGCTATTGTAACAGGCCTCGCAATTCACAGTGTCACAGCTGGATTGGAAGGATTTATTTTTAGCGGGCTTGGGTTTCTAATCGGCTTCGGTCTGCTGCTTATTCCTTACATCATGGGTGGAATGGGGGCGGGGGATGTAAAGCTGATGGCAGCAGTTGGCGCATTAATGGGACCGGGATTCGTCATTTCAACTTTTTTGTTTGCAGCAATTGCGGGGGGAGTAATGGGACTTTATTTCATAGCAAAACAGCGGGGAGCGCTTGAGAACTTTCATACGATGTTATATGCGATGCCGCTTATAAGAAACACGGCAGGAAGCCTTAGTGAAATTCGCAGCGGGGCAAGACATGCAAGTCTTCCATATGGCGTTGCCATTGCAGTAGGCACAGTAGTAACTTTTGCGGGAAGTCTGGCCGGAGGAGTGCTGCCGGTATGAAAAGTGAAAAAGGCCAGTCCCTTGTTGAATTCGCTCTGATTCTTCCCATCCTGGCTATCATGCTTTTCGGAATCGTCGATGTCGGGCGGATGTTTCACACCGGGCTGACTATGGATCATGCCGGAAGAGAAGCAGCAAGAATGGCCAGCATTCAGGGAAGCGACGCAGAAGTGATGAGTGCAGCGGTGGAAAGAGGAGGAAGCATTTCCTTAACGAGTAGCCAGGTAACTATAAGTCCGGGGGAAGCAGGAAGAGAATCAGGGGAAAAAGTAACGATAACGATTACCCACTCTGTACCATTGGTAACACCGTTTATTGAAGGCATGACAGGTCCCATAGAATTATCCAACACTACCGTAATGAGAGTAGAGTGATGATAATGAAAAATCTTTTATGGAAAGGGCAGTCTGGAAACGTTGCTATTATGACAGCCATCACAATGGCCGTTTTAATTGGAATAGCAGCAATGGCACTTGATGGCGGAAAGCTCTACTTCGAAAAAAGTCAGATGCAAAAAGCAGTTGATGCCGCAGCTCTTGCCGGGGCGCAGGTTTATTATACAGAAGACGGACCGGTCCCGGAAGCGATGGAAGTAGCGGGACTCAATGGTTTTTCTATCGACTCAGGGAGCGTTTCCGTCGAGGATACCTCCGTAACTGTTACACATATGTCGGACGTTTCCCTGATGTTTGCAAGAGTTCTTGGTTTTCAAACGGCAGAAGTACAAGCGACAGCGACAGCGGGAATTTTTCCGTTAAGCAAAAGCATAAAAGCAGCACCGATTGCCGTTGAAGAAGGCAGCATCCCCGATGGAACGTACCTTAACTGTGAAAATCCTGGTAATGGTTCGAAGGATACAAATTTAAACAAGTTTTTCTCGGGAAGCACATCCGAAGCTTATGAAGATGCGTTTAGACAGGGCTATGAAGATGGTTATATTGACGGTTACGACAGGGAAAGTAAAGCTTCTCTTCCTGAATCAACGGATGCCGAAAAAGGATACAAAGATGGTTATAACGTGGGATATGAAGAGGGGGGCGACGTTGCAGACGACCCTGGCAACAAAGGAAACTGCGGGTACCTTGCCATCGAAGGATCAGGAGCTTCCAATTTATACGATGCATTTGTGGACGGAGTCGAAAGAGATTTAAGTGATTATGTCAGTGAAGATCCAGAATCACCCGACTCAAACGTATCGGAAGACACGGAACCAGGAAAGAAACATGGGAGAGTGAAGGCAGCGGTAGAAGAACTGATCAGCCGGGACAGCGGAAGTCCTGACTGCAATTCGCCTGACACAGCGGATAATTCCTGCAGCCGCGTCATTATCGTTGCTGTTGTCGCGGAAGGATCTTTTTCCACGATTTCCGGCAGAGATTCTCTTGAAATTATCGGCTTCGCTTCCTACTGGCTGGAAGGAATGGGGAAAGGCCAGGATAAACACCGCATTATCGGACACTTTATAGATATGGTCACGCTCGGAGAGGGAGAAGAAGGAATACCGGAACACGGGGCATTCAATGTACGTTTAATTAATTAATCACAGGGGGGCAGGGAGGAAGCTATGAATATGAAAAAGATCTGGATCGCATCACTCATTACAGGCATGATAGCCGCTGTATTAATCTACAGTGCTTTTGTAACTAATATCACTTCACCTGAAGAGGCAGAGGAAGCTGAGCAGGAACAGGCAGCAGCCGAAGAACAGGAAATGGAAGAAGCCTATGCCAGGGAGAAAGCCAATCCGATTGTAGAAATAGAAGAAGGAAAAAGGGCGATGTCCCTGCGTGTGGCTAATCCTGAAGAAGGGGTGTCGGGGTATATTGAACCTAAAGACCGGGTCGATGTTGTTGCTTACTATACGGATATAGAAGAAGGAGAAGAAGACGAAGAAAAAGGAGAAAGTTCGGACACAGAACTGCTGACAGCGGAATTAATCATGCAGGACTTAAAAGTGCTTGCCTCCGGAATTTCTGCCGATTCAGAAAATGAAGCGCTTCGTTACGAAACAGTGACTGTAGAAGTAACTCCGGAAGAAGGGGTGGAGCTCAGCCTGGCAGCGAAAGATCAGGATGGTTTTTATTTCATGCTGCGTGATGAAGAGGATGGGACTACGCTCGAAGAGAGAATTAATATTACAAGGCCCGTCATGAAGGGGGAAAGATAAAAATGGAAATGCAGTGGCTGTTCTATTCGGATACCAACGCCCGTGCCGACATGCTGGAGGAGTGCCTGGAAAAACGTGACTACAAATTAAAAAGAGTCACTTATTTAGACAGACTTTTTGATCATTTGAAAAAAGATCCGAACGTCGTACTGTTGATCAAAGCGAATAAAGTGTATAACGTTTATCAGCTTTGCGAAGAGCTTTCAGCCAAATACCCGCATCTGCACATTGTACTCATGATCCCGGATAATATGGAAAACGCCAAAAAAGCGATGAAAGCAGGAGCTTCCAATACTATTCGGTTCAGTGCGGATAAAGATGAAATCAGAGAAATGATCGTGCATGCAGAGAAAAATATCCAGCATCGGATGCGCCAGGCTGATGTGACGGGGATTCCTCTCATCGCGATTGATCAGCGTGTCGTTTCTATCAGCAGCACGAAGGGAGGGGCAGGCAGGTCTTCCGTAACGGTTAACCTTGCTGCAGCTCTGGCTGAACAGGGGCAGCGGGTGGCCGTACTGGATGGGGATATTCAATTTGGCGACACCGCCATGTATTTAAATTTGAAGCCGAAAAAAACCATCTATGAGTGGGTAAAAGAGGGCGATAACCGTGCTGAACTGGATATTGACCAGTTTATGACTAAGCACGACTCCGGCGTCAGTATACTGGCAGCCCCTTCCCGTCCGGAATTTTTTGAAATGATCACTGCAGCAGACATTCAGTATGCTATTGAAGAACTGAAAAACATTTACCAGGTTATTCTTATTGATAATACGGCGGCTATTTCCGAAGTGCAGCTGCAGTGCCTGAAAGCATCGGACGAAATTTTAGTTCTTTCTAATGGAGAACTTCCATGCGTTAGGAATACAAGGTTATATTTTGATACTCTCGAATCTCTTCAGCTCTCTCATAAAGCCAAGCTTGTGCACAATCGCAGCGGGAAAAAAGGAGCCATTGATCCTAAAAAAATGGAAGAGGTAATCGGTGCTTCTATTTTTGCATCTCTTTCCGAGCAGGAAGCTATCGTCAGCGGCTCTATTCAGGAAGGTGTGCCTTATGTAACAAGCCATCCTCGTAAACCAGTTGCTAAAGATATGAAAGCTCTCGCTGCAAAGCTGATGGCCGGAACCGAAGAAAAAGAACAGAAAGCAGAAAAGAAGAAGAAAAAAATGATGGCGAAAGCCCAGTAGGGAGGAGGGAAGACGATGTCGCTTTTTGAGAAATACGCAGGAAATGTCGAGACTCCTGTCACTGTGAAGGACCCCGTAGTCCAGAAAACCTCTGTCCCCCCCGCCGATGGACTGGTGATGACCCCGGAATTCTGGGAGATGGAAGCGGAAATCCATACGGCTATAGTGGAAGAACTTAAGAAAAAGACGATAACGAGTAAAGAACAGGAAAAAATGATTATAGAAAAACGCGGGGAAGAACTAGTAGAGGAAATGGGAAGCCGGCTTACCTTCGAACAGAAGAAGCAGCTTTTACAGGCTGTGAAGTATGAACTTCTTGGGTACGGTCCCATTACGTCTCTATTGGACAATACAGAAATAACAGAGGTAATGGTTAACAGTTCCCAGGATATTTACTATGAATACAAAGGAAAAATTATAAAAAGCAATCTGACTTTTCGGGATGATGCCCACGTTAAGGGAGTTATTGAAAGAATTGTATCGCCCCTTGGAAGAAGAGTAGATGAAAGTTCTCCGATGGTGGATGCCAGGCTGCCTAACGGTTCGCGTGTAAATGCCATTATACCGCCCCTTTCGCTGAGGGGATCGTCTATAACGATTCGAAAGTTTTCGGAAGTTCCGTTTACTTCCGCGGACCTTGTGCGATTTGGTACGTGGACAGAAGATATGTCTTCTTTTGTAAATGCATGCGTACAGTCTAATTTGAATATTTTTATCAGCGGCGGGACAGGTTCCGGTAAAACTTCTACATTAAACGTCTTGTCTTCCTTCATTCCGGAATCAGAGCGGATTATTACGATAGAAGATGCGGCGGAGCTGAAGCTCTCCCAGCAGCATATTATTTCTCTGGAGTCACGCCCTCCTAATATAGAAGGAGAAGGGGAAATTTCCATTCGGGATCTTGTTCGTAACTCTCTGCGTATGCGCCCTGACCGGATCGTAGTAGGGGAGATTCGTGGAGCGGAAGCGCTGGATATGCTTCAGGCGATGAATACCGGACACGACGGCAGTTTAAGTACGGGCCACGCCAACTCTCCGCGGGATATGCTTTCCCGTATCGAAACGATGGTGTTAATGGCTGGCTTTGATCTTCCAGTACGTGCGATCAGGGAACAGATCGCAAGTGCTATCGATATAATCGTGCACCAATCCCGTATGAAAGATGGAAGCCGGAAAATTACGCACATTACCGAAGTTCTTGGGATGGAAGGGGAGACGATCGTTCTTCAGGACATTTTCCTCTATAAGGAAACAGGTATGGATGAAGGAGATAAATTGATCGGAGAGTTTGTCCCTACAGGCATCCGGCCGAAAGCAGCCGAAGATCTTGAAGTTAATGGATTTCATCTTCCGGGGTCCTGGTTTGACAGCAGGTGGGAGCAATGATGAATCTAGCGTTGTTACTAATTCTCGTAGTTCTTTTCACGATGCTCAGCTACGCTTTTATCACTCAGTTCCAGAAGCGCTCCCGGCTGAAAAACAGAACAAACCAGTATGTGGCAAAACAGGAGACGCGGGGAGAAGAAAAGCCGGTGGAGGAACGACGGAAGTTTTCCCTGCTCGAAATGGCTGGAAAAGCACTGCAGGGTCTTCCTGTCCAAACAAAAACGGAAAATCTTTTACAGCAGGGGGGCTTTTCACTGACTCCTTCCGAATTTCTCGCTCTTCGGATAAGTACAGCCTTTCTCTCCGCTGGAATGCTCTGGTTGTTTTTCCCTGTTTGGTATCTGGCTGTGCTTGCATTACCTTTCGGTTTTTATGTGCCGGTAGTTTATGCAAGGTACAAACGAAAAAAGCGTCTGGAGCTGCTTACCTATCAGCTTGTGGAGACGCTTGGGACAATGGCGAACTCCCTGCGGGCAGGGTTCAGTTTTCTTCAGTCGATGCAGATGGTAGCGAAAGAAATGCCTGATCCGCTTGGCCCGGAGTTTGGAAGAGCAGTAAATGAAATCAGGCTGGGACGTC
Organism: Alkalicoccus halolimnae; assembly: GCF_008014775.2. Classification (GTDB taxonomy): domain Bacteria; phylum Bacillota; class Bacilli; order Bacillales; family Salisediminibacteriaceae; genus Alkalicoccus; species Alkalicoccus halolimnae. Next base: position 1,072,515 of record NZ_CP144914.1, read on the forward strand.
CTGTAGAAGAAGCGATGCACCGCATGACAGAACGTATGCCGAATAAAGAACTGGAAGTTATTGTGCAAAGCATCATTGCCCAGAGAGAGAGCGGGGGAAATCTTGCTGAACTGCTTCTCGCTATGGAAGAGACTATAAGAGGCAGAATCCGGGTGCTAGATGAATTAAAAACACTTGTCGCGCAGGGGAAAATCAGTTCCTGGATTATAACAATGCTTCCTGTCGCTCTGGCAGTATTTATCTATATGTTTAACCGGGAATATGGAGCTATCATGTTTCAGCATCCTCTAGGATGGACATTGTCTTTTCTTACTCTCATCTCCATCTTTATCGGTTGGCTGCTAATTCAAAAAGTTATTAAGATTGAGGTGTAAACTATGAATCCTTTACTCATTCTGCCATTTCTGCTTTTATTTACGACCCTTCTCGCAGCAGCTGTGTTTATAACTCTGAACAGACGCCAGATCCAGCTTCAGTCACGGACGGAAATGTATGTGGGCGTTTCTGAACGCAGCAGACTTTCAAGTGACCGGGAAAAGCAGCCTCACCTGCTGGACTCAATATGGGACAAAGGCATTGGTTATACGAAAAAATTTGTGACACCTGCGGAACAGAAAAAAGTCGAGATTCTGCTCCGGGATGCAGGGTATTTAAAGAAAAGATCAGCTTTTGAATTTCGTTTCTTTCAATTAGCATTAGCATTGACAGCCGGTCTCGGGGGGGCACTTTTCTTTACTGCTTTAACAGAAAGTGCAGGTTCAGTAATTTTGTTTTCAAGTGTGTTCGGTCTCCTCGGTTACCGTCTCCCATTGTTTTATCTTAAAAAGCAGCGGGACAAAAGAATAAAGCAGATCAATCTGGACATGCCGGACTTTTTTGATACGGTGAATCTGCTTATCGAAGCCGGAGTGGGCGTAGATGCCGCTATATCTTCGGTCTGCCATAAAAAACCGGGCCCTCTTTCTGATGAATTTCTGATTATGCTCGATGATATGAAGCGGGGGAAATCTAAAAGAGAAGCATTTCATGATTTGAAACGCCGTGTTCCTTCTGCCTCGTTTCAAGCTATTATTACTTCGATGATTCAGGCAGATCAGCTGGGCATTGGCTTATCGAATGTTTTGAGAAATCTTACGGTAAGAATCCGGGAACAACGGCGTGAAAGTGCTAGAGAACAAGCGATGAAAGCTCCGGTTAAAATGCTTTTCCCAATGGTGCTTTTCATTTTCCCTGCGCTTTTCATGGTAATTCTCGGCCCATTTGCAGTAGACATGGTAGTAAATGGATTCTTTTAAAAGACGTCAGTACTTTTACAGAATAAGATCATTAAGAAACGAAAGATATGTAAAATTCAAAAAGAATTCCGCACTTTAAAAAGATCCCCTTCGAGGGGATCTTTTTTATTATTGAGAAGAACTGAATAATACAAGTTTGTAATATAGATGTAACAGGTTTTTCACTGTAAAGAAAAGATGAGAAAGTATTACAAAAGCCTTGTATGAAGGAAGTCTGGTATCAGCGGAGTTTAGTTACATAGGTCTACCCGAAATCACTATAAATAAAACATCACGTAACATGATGTTACTTAATTATCATCACATTGTTACATAACTGTAATCTCCACAGAGAACGAAAATGATACACTTATCTCTGTAGTCAACAAAACATCTAAAATATCAAATAATAAATAAAACTATGGGGGAGATTCTTTTATGAAACGATGGATCATAATCGCAGCAGCATTTTTATTCGCATTCACACCATTTTTTGAACAGGAAGCACAAGCTTCAAGCATCAGTGATCAAGTCATTTCAACAGGGAAAAGCCAGGTAGGGGCACCATATCAATGGGGAGGAACAACCCCGAGCGGATTTGACTGCTCAGGTTTTACAGGATACGTATTCAATAAAGCAGGTATTTCTTTACCAAGAACTGCTGCACAGCAATTTGGTGCAGGTGATTATGTATCCAAATCAAATCTTCGACCTGGAGACCTTGTATTCTTCAGTGAAACACGTTCCGTCGGAAACATTACTCACAACGGTATTTACATAGGGAACGGGGACATGGTTCACGCTTCTGGATCACGCGGAGTGGAGATCAGAAGCATCAGCAGTTTCTACTGGGATCCGCGTTACGTCGGTGCACGCAGAGTTATCTCTGAAAACGAGCAGGTTGATTCGTCCGGAAATGAAGTTATTCCAGTTACGATCAACGGAAAGACACTTCAAACGGATCAAGATCCTTTTCTTCAAAATGACACGACTATGGTGCCGCTCAGAGCGATCTTTGAAGAACTTGGAGCAGATGTAGAATGGAACAATTCTCTTCGCCAGGCAGAAGCTACTTTAGGAAGTAAAAGCGTGAAGGTCGCAATTAATGATCGAACTGGGTATGCTTCAGGAAGCAGATTCTCACTTGAAGAACCGGCTATGATCAGAGGCGACCGCACGATGGTACCGCTTCGATTTGTATCAGAATCACTTGGTGCAGATGTTAATTGGAACAGAAGCGCACGTACAGTAACAATCAACCAGTAATATTTCAAAAGTCGTCCTTCCGGGACGGCTTTTTTTGTCTCTACAAACTGTGCTTCCCGTTGTCGTGATATGATAAACGTAGAAATGAATAACGTTTTTATTCGACTGAGGCTGAAAATAATAATAGCACTTCAGCTTTTTTATTACTGAGGCAATAAAAAAGCTTCTGCTCTTAAAAACTTCTTGTTTAAAGCGACAGGAATTTCATAAAGAAGAAGACCGGTGCAGCAACAGGTGAACCTGACAGAATCAGATGTTCGAAGGAGGCAGAATGGTGAAAATTATTTCTCTGAATACAGGACGGCCGCAGCATGTAATCTGGGGTGGAGTGGAATTACATACGTCGATCGTCAAACACGCAGAAAACAGGCCGCTCTATTTGTCGAAAACAAACCTTGGCAGTGACGGTCAGGCAGATCTTGTGCATCATGGCGGCGAAGACAAGGCCGTTTGTGTTTACGCGGCAGAACATTATTCCTATTGGGAAAAAGTACTAGGAATTAATCTGCCGGAAGCAGCTTTCGGAGAAAATTTTACGGTTGAGGGAATGACAGAGGAAACAATCTGTATTGGAGATATATTTCAAGTCGGGGAGGCGGTAGTGGAGGTTTCTCAGCCGAGGCAGCCATGTCATAAGCTTGGAGGAAGGTTTGGAGAGAGGAAACTGCCGGTTCTCGTAAAAGAAACCGGCTGGAGCGGTTATTACCTGCGTGTATTGAAAGAAGGATGGATAAAACCCGGGGAAGAGATGATCCGTATAAAAGATGGGCAAAAGGGAATTACGATTATCAGGGCTAATAACGTCATGTACAAAGATACGTCGAACGAAGAAGCTTTGAAAGAAGTCCTATCGGAGCCTGCACTTGCAGATGCCTGGCGCGGACCGCTTCAGAAACGGCTGCAGAAATTTTAAGCAGGGAGTCATGGAAACGATAGCGCCCCTTTATCATTTATCAACTTATTTTCGAGGTATATAAATTGAACTTAATATTTATAAAAATAGAGTGTATGACCTTGAAAGCGGTCTTCCCTATCGAAAGAAAAAAGGATGTTATCATTTTTAACAGCCGACCATATTTGCAGGAAGAACAGAAATGGCGAACAGGCAGCTAGAAAGGATATGGGGCGACTCCGAGGCGAATAAGGACGAGCTCCACCCCTGCCGAGCGCAGGGAGGAAGGGATCAGCTGAGGCCGGCCCGCCCGGAAAGCGTCCTCATGGAAACGATAGCGGCTGGTTACAGAAGTGGAGACAAATTATTAAGTTCAACATATATAGCCCATATATTCTATGTAATGGAGTACGGAAAGGATGCAAAAATGAAGATTGAAATTATTTACGAAGACAATCATATTATTGTTGTAGAAAAGCCGGTGAATATTCCAGTTCAGGAAGACCGGACCGGAGATCTGGATCTTCTTAGTGCGGTAAAAGAAGATATTAAAATCCGCTACAATAAGCCGGGAAATGTTTATCTTGGACTCATTCATCGGCTCGACCGGCCGGTTGGGGGAGTGATGGTATTTGCAAAAACGTCAAAAGCAGCCTCCAGACTTTCAGATGCGGTAAGGCGTCATGCTTTTGATAAAGAATATGCAGCTGTGGTGCGTGGAAAGCCGGTTTATCCGCGCAGCCGTCTTGAAGATTTTCTTGTGAAGGACAAGCAGGAAAACCAGGTGTATGTTACAGAGGAGGGAGTGGAAGGAGCAAAAAAAGCCATTCTGGAATATGAACTTCTGGCATCATCTGGAGATCTGAGTCTGCTATCTGTCAATCTTTTAACAGGCAGGCCTCACCAGATAAGAGTCCAGCTGGCGAATATAGGGTTCCCGATTTTTGGTGATCAGAAATACGGAAGCTCCGTAAATAAGCCGGGACAGCAGATAGCACTCTGGGCGGGACAGCTTGGGTTTCAGCATCCAGTAAAAAAAGAACCGGTTTCATTCAAATCCTTTCCTCCAAAAGAAGAGCCTTGGAAACAGTTTTCAGCCTATTTGAAATAAAGAAAAGGGGCAGCTCACGGTCTGGCTGCCCCTTTTCTTTAGACATCTTTTTTTATTTGAGCTACGGTTTCTTCCACTTCCTCGCGGCTCATTTTTTCACGGCCGCTGCGGAGAGCTTTTAACGTCTTTTTTGCGAGAGCGAGAGGGACGCGGCAGAAGAGAATGATGGATTTCGTGTGGAGATCCTTCATATACTCATCACCGAGTTCAAGATTTCGTTCAGCGTATTCGAACGTATCTTCAAGTGTCCATCCTTCCGGAATGAAGGAAACGCCGCGTTCGCGGTCTTCTTCGACGTTTCTGAGAATATTCACCGTCTGCAGGCCGCGTCCGTACCCAATGGCAAGGTCGCGGTCTGTTTTCGTACCGTCATGCCATTCCCAAATATCTGAAAGCATCACTCCTACGAGACCGGCGACGTAATAGGTGTAGTCGTCAAGGTCTTCTTTCGTCTGGATATTCCACTCGTTTTCTGCCCAATAAGCCATACCTTCTGCCATCGTACTTGTAAATTCCTTCACTTTATAAACGTAATTTTCAGGACAGGTATCGAGCCAGTCCCCAAGGCGCAGCGCGACTTCGGGCAGCAGGGAAGCATACGGTGCCGTCAGGTTTTCATAAGCCTGCTGGTCAAACGTTCCTTCCAGCATTTGGCTTGTTTCCCGGAGGAGCAGTGCTTTTGCTTTGGAAGGAAGGGTTTCACTATCTTCGATTTCATCGATGGCCCGCATACATAGATAAGCGGAGGCGACAGTCTTTTTAAGTGTCGGATTCAGCAGCGTTATCGGAATGTAAAACGTTCTGCTTGTATCCTTCAGCATTTTCATTGCTTCTTTTTGCTGCTGTTTTTCGGTCTGCACGTAAAAACGCCTCCTTAATTTCTCGAATCGTTCTATTCAGCCTGTTTTACCGGCCGGATTTCAATAATAACTTACAGTGAAAGGAAGTATTGCCAAAAGGCGGTTAAAAGCATTTGAATTTCGTTTTCCGTGCGCTGCTCAAAGGTGGAGAACCCGGATAAATACAACGGAAGAAAACGGAAATAAAAAGCTTTCTTTATTAATTTCAGTCCTGCACCTTAAATTTTCTGCCATATGTTCACTTCCTTAGTATATCGAAAAAGCAGCCTTATTTCTATTAAACATAAAAAATTATTTCCCATGGTGAAGTAATTAATATTATGTGAAATTAATCACAAATGCTTGTACTCCTATAACAAAGGGAATATAATAAGTGTAGATTTAAAAATGTTAAAATTTTGAAAGGAGTGAATTTTTATGAAAGCAGCTGTCTGGTACAAAGCAAAGGATCTTCGGGTGGAGCAGGCGGAGGAACCATCTGTTAAAGGGGAACACGATGTGAAGGTTAAAGTAAAGTGGTGCGGCATATGTGGAAGTGATCTTCACGAATACCTTGCAGGTCCGATTTTCATTCCGGAAGGCAGCCCTCATCCAATCAGCGGTCAGCAGGCTCCGATCATTATGGGACATGAATTTGCAGGGGAAGTAACGGAAGTGGGCTCAAAAGTTACAAAAGTCAAAGCGGGGGACCGTGTAGCAATTGAACCGATACTGGCTCCGAATGAAAACGGCAGATATACAGACGAAAAGTATAACTTAACAGATCTGCTCGGCTTTCACGGATTGTCCGGCGGGGGCGGCGGCTTCTCGGAATTTACAGTTGTCGGAGAACATATGGTGCATATTATTCCGGAAGAACTTTCTTTCGAGCAGGGGGCGCTTGTGGAACCGGCAGCAGTAGGCCTTCACGCCGTGCGTCAAAGCTCTTTGAAAGCTGGGGATACGGCAGCGGTATTCGGCGCTGGACCGATTGGGCTGATGGTGATCGATGCGCTGAAAGCAGCCGGAGCTTCAAAAATATATGCGGTGGAAGTATCTGAATCACGGCAGAAAAAAGCAGAAAATCTCGGAGCGGTAGTAATTAACGCCTCTTCTGACGATGCTGTCAAAGTAATCCAGGATGAAATAGGCGGAGTGGATGTGGCTTTTGAAGTAACCGGGATTCCGAAAGTGTTGAATCAGGCGGTTCACAGCACACATTCAGGTGGAGAAACAGTGATTGTGAGTATCTGGGAAGGGGAAGCATCTCTGCAGCCGAATGATATTGTCATTAAAGAAAGAACGGTAAAAGGCATTATTGCCTACCGCCATATCTATCCGGCAGTTATGGAGCTGATGAAACAGGGACATTTCCAGGCGGATATGATGGTGACGGACAAAATTAGGCTCGATGAAGTGGTGGATAAAGGGTTCGAAGTGCTGTCCACCGATAAAAGTCAGGTGAAAATTCTCGTCTCTCCGGAATAGCAGAAATAATTCAGCTTTTGGCCGATCCACAAAAAGGATCAGGCAGGAAACATAATTAAAGGCCGTCTCAAAAAATTTGAGCGGCCTTCTTTCCTGCTTAAGAGAAAGTTCTTGTTTTATTTTCTCTTATTGTTCCAGTGCCTCACTCCACTGAATGAACTGATGTTCAAGCTCTTCGCGTTGAATAAAGCGGGCACCGCGCCATCTTTCTTTTCCTTCTATAAAAAGGAGGACGGCTGGAGCGGTCAGCACTTCAAAACGGGAAGCTGCTTCGGGCAGTTCATCCGCAGAAACAGAGGCAGAACGAATATGCGGATAATTTTCCAGCAATCTCTCCAGCTGGGGTTTAAGGCTTTGACAGACAGAACATTTACTTCGTGATATATAAACAAGTGTCATCGGATGTTCAGTTAAGAATTTTTCCGTTTCTTCCATGTTTTGCATTGGTATCATATTAAAATCCCTCTTTAATGTATTATTTATAATTAATATACCATGCAGGGTATATTAAAGCAACTAAAGGTTCACGTTTTAAAAAGTCTGAAAAAAGGAAAAGTAATATATTATACTTATAAAGGAGGGTACACGATGGCTTTCGTAATTACGAGTCCCTGCCAGGGAGAAAAAGCCGGCGAATGTGTGGATGTCTGCCCTGTCGATTGTATAGAAGAAGGAAAAGACCAGTATTATATTGATCCTGACATATGTATCGACTGTGGAGCCTGCGTCGTCGTTTGTCCGGTGGATGCTATTCTCGATGAACACGAGCTGGCTCCGGAAGATGAAGTTTATCTTAAGAAAGCAGAGGAATTTTTTCAGGAAAAGTAAGTGAGGAGGCATATCGTGAAGCTGCATATAACGGAAGAAGCTGTGAAATGGTTTCAAAATGAAGTGGAAGTCGACGAAGGAGATACAATCAAATTTTTTGCAAAATACGGAGGGTCCAGTCCTATCCAAAGCGGCTTCTCGATAGGTTTTGAACCGAATGAATCTCCGATCACGACCGGAGTAAGTACAGAAATTAAAGGGATAACTTTTTATGTAGAGGAAGCAGATCTCTGGTATTTTGACGGCAATGACCTGACTGTTGCCTACGATGACGATTCCGGAGAAATTGTGTTTGAATACGATAACCCGAACGAAGAGAAACAGAAGGAAAAAAAGAAAGAAAAAAAGAAGAAGTAATAAAAACCCCCGGCCGGAATGTTCCCGGCCGGGGGGGTTTTTGTTGAAAAGCTAAATTAAACTCTTTTGTAAATAAATGTATAATAATCCGCTTCGACCGGCCGTCGAGGAGATTTCCTTGTGCGCCTGTGTCCTGCAGGGTTTTCCAATCTTCTTCTACGGACAAGTTACCGCTTCGTTTGGACTTTTCAATACAGAAGAAAGCCGTGGTTTGAATCAAGAAGGTACAAAGGTAGAACTCAGTGCCAGGGAAAGACGCCTGTGGAAGGCGCAAAAACCCTCACGGACGTCAGGATAGCGGCAGACACTCCAAAAACAACACGGAGCTTTATCAGAGCCACTCACGAAGGATCGCTGCACGATGATGGATGAAAATGACTTTCTATTAGGAAAGGAACTTCCTCTCTATACAGATGGAAGATGTTCAAAAGAGGATTATTTTTATGAGAAGGCAGCTCCTGCTCTATCTTTTTTACCGTAAGCTGGAGGGCACATGGGGCGACTCCGGGGCGATGAAGGACGAGCCGAAGATCCATCCCGCACGACCATAGGGAGGACGGGATTAGCTGAGGCCGGCCCGCCCGGAAAGCGTCCCCATGGAAACGATAGCGCACGTTCATCACTTCTATACTTTATTTTCAAGGCAGCTTATTGAAAAGGTCTGTTAACCGTTGACGACCTTACCGCCGTTTACGTGGATAACCTGGCCCGAGACGAACGAAGAGTCGTGCGAAGCGAGGTAAATATAAGCTGGAGCAAGTTCAGCCGGCTGCCCCGGTCGTCCCATCGGGCTTGATGTTCCGAACTTTTCCACCTGCTCTTTTGGGAACGAGGCTGGAATGAGCGGCGTCCATATCGGTCCCGGAGCAACGCCGTTGACGCGGATCCCTTTGGAAGCAAGGTTTTCTGAAAGGGAACGGGTAAGTGCGACGAGAGCTCCTTTTGTAGCCGAATAATCCATCAGTACCGGCATTCCCTGGTAGGCAACAATGGATACGGAATTGACGATGGAACTGCCCGGCTCCAGGTGATCGAGAGCGGCTTTGGTCATATGAAAAGCGCCGAATATGTTTGTCTGGAAAGTGCGTTCCATTTGGTCTTTGGAAATGTCGCGTAAATCTTCCGCGTAATGCTGTTCTGCGGCATTATTAATGAGGCAGTCGAGTCTGCCGAAATGATCAACCGTTTGAGCAACAATTTTTTTGCAAGTATCTTCATCCCCGATGTCACCATCAATAATGATGCATTCGACACCTTTTTCTTCTACGAGCGCTTTCGTCGTTTCCGCATCTTCATGCTCATTTTTATAGGAAATCACGACTTTTGCGCCTTCTTTCGCTGCTGCAATGGAAACGGCACGGCCGATGCCGCTGTCTCCGCCTGTAATAAGTACGACTTGATTTTCGAGTTTGCCGCTCCCGCGGTAATCCGGATCATCATAAACCGGACTCGGTGTCATTTCTGTATCTTCCACTCCAGGCTGCTGGCGCTGAGTCTGCTGAGGCTGGCCTTCTGTCTGCAATTTTTTTATATCTTCGTATTTCATTTTATCCCTCCTAAGTGTCTTGTGGTTAGTATTGCCAATTTCCTGAAAAAATAAACAATCAAAAAGTCGTTTAACGTCGGTTTAATATGGTAATAGGGTTTATATAACACACTTAACAATACAAAAGGAGATGTCATAATGCGCGAATATTCCGTAAGACCTAATAAAGATGTAACAGCATGGATGGTAAAAATTGAAGATGTAGCACCTGAAACTTCATTTGATCAGAAAGATGAAGCTATTGCACATGCAGAAGAAATGGCTAAAGATCACAGCCCAAGCCGTCTGCATATTTATAACAACAAGATGGAAGTGGAAGAAACGAGAAACTTCGAATAATTGTTCATTAGTACCATACCGGTAAAAGACCGCCCTTTATAAGTCCTGATAATGGATGATGGGCGGTTTTTTACTGTTTCCTGAAATGGTTATAAGCAGGAAATAACACAGTTTTGTCGAATAATACTACAATACTTACTTTGCAGTTCAGGAGAGTGATCATATGGAAAAAGAAAATGTGCTCGTGTGTGTATCCTATCCCGAAAGTGCGGCCCAGCTGATTGCCAGGGGAATGACGGAAAAAAAGGCCTTCCGTGGAGAATGTATTGTATTACACGTGTATGATCCGGAAGGGGAAGGAAGTGATTTGAAGGCGCAGGAAAAGCGTGATGAAATACAGCGCTGTGCTGATCAGCATAAAGCTTTGATGATTTTTCAGCCGATGGAAAATGGAAAGAAATTAGGAGAGATCATTGGAGAAGTTGCCCGTGCCCATGATGTCCGTCATGTGATTATCGGACAGGCTTTCCGCAGCCGCTGGGATTTATTAATTCATGGATCACTCGTTAATGAGCTTTTCCATGAACTGGACGAAGTAGACGTGACAATATATAAAATCAGAAAAGATGCATCGGCTTCTGAAGCAATGTATGACCGTGGAGTTGCCGGTTACTTATATAAAGACGACGGGAAATATAAAGTAGCTCTCTCCGAACCGGACATTGACTCCTACGCAGGGACTTTTTATCAGCACCTGCACACCGACTTTATGACAGGGCTGTATAAAGCGAAAATTGGAAATCATCCTCTCGTCGTGCATGTTACACAAAAAGAAGTGGATGACAAATACAACGAGGAACTGGACAATCTTCTGGGGGATACTATTTAAGGAGGAGACGCTATGTGCGGACGTTTTACGCTGACTGCTACGTTGGACGAAGTAAAACAGGCGCTTGAGGCTGATATTCTGAAAACAGAACAGATTGATCCGAACTACAATATCGCTCCGTCCATGGAAGTACTTGTATTAATTTCTGACGGTTCCCGAAAGCGTTTAGGGTCTTTAACGTGGGGATTTACGCCGCTGTGGATCGGAGGAAAGCGTCTGATCAATGCGAGAGCGGAATCTCTCTACAGTAAGCCGACTTTCAAAAAGGCAGTTAAAACGAGGCGGTGCCTGATCCCTGCCACCGGCTTTTATGAGTGGAAAAACACAGAGGATGGAAAAAAGCCATATTTTATTTACCATAAGTCCAATGAGCTGCTCGCATTTGCCGGTCTCTGGCAGAAGGAAGTGGATGATTCCTGGTCCTGTACGATAGTGACAACGGAAGCAAGTAAAGACATGGAAGGGCTTCATCACCGTATGCCACTTTTTCTGGAAGGAGAAGCAAGAAAAGAGTGGCTGGATCCGCAGCAGGAGGATGTAAGACACCTGCTCGTCCCTCCGCCGCCGTCCGACAGACTAACTATGTATCCCATTTCTACCCGCGTGAATCGTCCCAGGGAAAATGACGCTGACTTATTAAAACCGGCAGCTGATTAAAAACCTGAAAGGCGGCATGACAAATTTTGTCATGCCGCCTTCTGCGTTCCCGACTCAGTTTTGGAGCTGGGGCTGTAAACACATTCCGGAGGAGAGCTGCATAAAAAATATCGTCTCGGACCGGCAGTTTCTGTCCGGAGGAACTTTTAAGTTCAACTGGTTTTCTGGCATTCTTCACAATAATAAAGCCGGCGGGAGGCAGCCTGTATTTTTAGGACAGGGGTTCCGCAGATGCGGCAGCTTTCTCCTTCTCTGCCAAAAACCCAGTGCCGGTATTGGTTTCTTGACTTTCCCTGCTTTCTGAGCTTTTCGGCCAGTGTTAAGTCGTTGGTAATACCGTTGTGACTGTAAGACTGTTTCATTAAATTTACAGTCGCTTCCGAGGCTTTTTTCAGCTTTTTCTCAGAGGTGTCAACTGGTCTTGCGGACGGATTTATTCCCGCGCTGAATAAAATTTCGCTGCGCAGGTAGTTGCCGATTCCAGCTGCAAATCCCTGATCGAGAAGAAGGGAAGCCCATTTTCTGCGGAAGAAGCGTTTCTCCTGAAATCGATCGTAAAGCATGCCGGGTGTTACTTTTTCGCTTAAAATATCCGGTCCGACTTTGACGATGAAAGGGTGATCCCGAACTTCCTCATCGGGCAGGACTTCGATTTCGGAAGCGCTGTAAAGGAGCGCTGACTTTTTTTCATTATGAATGGCGAAGCGGAGCTGTCTGTTCGTTTTCGGGTAATTGTATGCGCTGCGGATGATCCATTTGCCGTAAAGCTGGTTATGTGAATAAACGGTGTAGCCGTTATCGAAACGGGTGAGCATCGCTTTTCCTTTCGTATCAACTCCCGTGACAACAGCTCCGCGGAGGACGTCTTCATAGCCCTCGAGGCGTTCCAGTCCGAAATGAACATCCAGAGCGGGACGCCCCTTCACTGCTTTTTCCACTTGATCAGCTGCTTTTCTTATTTCCGGGCCTTCAGGCATGAAGCACTCCTCCTCTCTCACTTGAACATCTGCCATGATGATAGCCGGTGAGGCGGGAGAAAGCAACTTTTATGCACCGATCAGAAGTCGGATACCGCCGATCAGAGCGAGAGCTAAAATAATATAGTTAAACCAGCTCTGAGGAATTTTCTGCAGTGTTTTAATACCAATCACAGTTCCGGCAAGAATAGCGGGAATCATCCACGCATTTAATGTAAGCGTAGAAGTGGTGATCAGTCCCAGCGAAGTATAGAGAGGGACTTTGATCAGATTGACAGCAAGGAAAAACCAGGCTCCTGTGCCGATAAAGGAGTGTTTCGGCAGTCCGGCTGCAAGCAGAAAAATAGCCATAACAGGACCGGCTGCGTTACCGACCATCGTTGAAAAGCCGGCGAGGGTCCCGATAACGACGGTAAATAATGTGGAACGGTTTTCTGCACTGGCACGCCTGGAAAAGAAGCTGTTCCAAACCTGAAGCAGAGCCATCGCGGCAATGATAATGCCGAGTGAGATCTCAATCGGCCGGTTTACTTCTACAAAGAAAAGAAAAATAAAACCAATGACGAGGCCGCCGCTCACCCAGGGAATGAGGCGTATCAGCGTTGCCCAGTCGGCGTTTCGTCTGTAGTAGAGCACGGCAACGATATCCGCCGTAATCAGCATAGGAAGAACGATTCCGATAGATTCACGAACAGGGAAAACAGACGCCATAACGGCCACTACAAAAATGCCGAGAGTGGGAAGGCCGGTTTTGGAAATGCCGATCAAAACGGCACAGGCGGTAACAATAAGCAGAGCAGTAAGGGATAAGTCCATTGAGAAACCTCCATCGATTCACAGATACTGCCTATTGTACCTGAACAGGTTGGAAAAAGAAAAAGGAGCGGAACTATTCTCAAAGACACTCAAATAAAACAGAGACACTTATACAGGGGCGCTGCACCATGATGGATTTAAACAGCCTTCTGCTGGAATGAAGCTTCCCCTTCTCAACACTGAAATCGGTCATGACAGGATTTGTCATGACCGATTCGGTTTATATGTGCGCTTAATTTAAAATGGATCATCCGGAAATCTTCAGTGCCCCCGTTAATTATATGTTGAAAATACTTCCTGAATGTCATCATATGACTGCTTTAGCCTTTCTTCATATTCCGGAAGATCCCATGCTTCCCAAATGTAGGAGGCAGGGGAGGGAAATGAAGCAGCAGGCTCACCGCTGCGAGTCAATTCCGCTGTTACACCGATTCCTTCAATCATCAGCGAATCTTCGAGCCCCTCGGTCCAGAGGCTGCCCATAAATTCCTTCTGACTGGGATCTTTTGCATTCAAGAGCATCCAGGGAATCCGGACTTCAATAAGGTTGTTTTCTTCATGAAATACGTAGTCATTTAACGAATCGTAGGCGTCGTGCTCCGGATCAGCGATTCCTTCCTGGAAAACACCTGTTTCGTAATATTCAAACGGGAGGGTTTCCCCTGTGTCAGGACGCACCATTTCTTTATTTAATGCCAGACGGATCGGGTGGAAGACGTCTTCTTTTTCGTCGAAATCCTGCTGTACTGTCTCGAGCATGTCGAGTCGTTCTGCATAGTCATAGAAAAACGTATCGTAATCACCTGCTACGGTCATACGTCCTTCCGATTCCTGCAGAGAAAGCTGGAAGTCAGCAGGGAAGCCGTCAACATCGACACCCTGATCCGGCCGGACGCTTAAATAAAAGTCCAGCGTATCGCCGGCTTCAAATTCTCCTTCGGCTTTCAAATATAAATAGCGTTCATCGTGTTCGGCAGAAATGGATTGAAGCGGCGAATCTCCTTCATGAAGGACTGTTTCGTCTGTCCAGTCGTCTTCTCCATTGATGCGTATTTTATGACGGTCAAAGCTGAGCAGACCGAACTGCTGCTCGTTTGTCTGGGCGTTGGACCAGAACGGACGACGGTCAGGATTATCATATTCCATCGTATTCCATGTACGTTTAAACCATTCATCCTGCCACGTAAAGATGAAGCCCCCAAGCATATCTTCTTCCATAATTACGTCAAAAAGATAGGAGACGATATCTCCCTGCTCCTGCTCAGAAATAAAACCCTGATCCCAGCCGAAGGGGTTGCTGTGTGTTTTGCCCCGGGAGGCTGGAATGCCGAATTCTGCAATTAAAACCGGGATGTCATGGGATTCATGTAGATCGTGCAGGTAACCGGCATAATTGCTTGGATTTCCGAGGTGGTCTTCAAAAGTAAGGTAATCTTCTTCCAGGTTCAAAAAGTCCGGATAGTAAGGATAGACATGATAGGAAGCAAAGGTGCCGACGTGTTCTGCTTCATTTTTTAAATGAATATGATTTGGGTCGACCGTCGCTGTATCCTCCTGGTCGGACGGTTCCGCAGGCTGATCGAGATTGTCTGTCGTAACCCAGTTGGTGAAGCTCAGCGGGCGCATGGTGCTGTATGTTTCTTTTTCATAGGCAAATAATGTATCAAATTGTTCGGCCAGCCAGTATTCCATTGGAGCGGCATTTTCAGTATAAATATAATCACCTTCGTATTCGCCGAGGTCCGGATACTTATTCAGCATATTGTCGACCATCTCCGGATGCCATTCAATTCCGAGAATCCAGCCGTTTACATAAGGAGATATGTCCGCTGTATAACTTCCGTGGGCATGACCGGGCTTTTCTTCGACTTCCGCATTCCCGTGAACCGCATCAGCGACTCTTTTCATTTCTGCCTGAAACGTTTCCGTTATTTCGGGGGTGAAGGCATCGAGCGTTTCTTCCAGCGGTATTTCTTCGATCCATACACCGTGGTAAAGGTAAAGCGGTTCTTCTGCCTGTTCATTATAAGCTAAAAATTCCTCGTAAAATTCCGGGGGCTGAAGCGTGTAGTTCCGAATCGAATTTGCGTTCATTTCGCCTATTTGTTCAAACCAGCGTCGGTATTCCTCTCTGGAGATGCCTGCGTCCCCGGGAAAAGTCGCCGGCTTCGCCATACCGAGATTCACGCCTTTAAGGGGGATCGTTTCCCAGCCGTTTTCTGTATATACTTCCCACTCGTCCCCTTGAATCCGTGAGTTATAGGAAAGGCCGTCTTCTTCTGTCTGATAAATTTCTGCTTTGCCAAAACTTCCTGAACTCATCAGCCAGGTAAAAGCAGCGCCTGCCGAAGCAATGATAATAATAATAATGAAGGACAGTTTTTTCATTTATTTCTCCCTTTAAAACAATGTGATATGTAACTGGTATATGACTTGCTTAAAACAGCTTCCATTACCCGGATCATGAATATTGTGTCCACTATTGACTCATGGGGGTGCTGGGAATAAAACAGGTAGATAGGATTATAAAAGAAACTTCCTACAGCTGTAACAGGAGATACGATATCCATTATAAGGGCAGTTTTCAAAATATGTAAGTCTAAATAGTGAACATATTAATAACAAGTGTCCAGCTGCCCAATGATATCGGGATTAAAAAAGACTAGGGACACAATGCGCGATCGTTCAGGTTACGTTTCTTTTTTTGAAGACTTGATAAATTGATTTAGTTTAAAACCGCCTGCGCTCCTCTGTTTATCTGAAAAATAATTAGTATGCATAGAAAGAAATATATTTATTCTATTCCTTGTATTTTCTACTTCGCTTACAGGCTGAAGACGAGCCCCGCGGAAAGCGTCCGTCTGAAGTGGAAATCATTCCCCGTATTCGGAACTCCCTTTCTTACAGCGGCTTATGAAAAGTTCAATTTATACATATAGAAAAGTCTCGTATCATTACAGATGCCTCTGGGTCATCCGTTCTCAATTGATAAGAATTTGTCATTTTTAAGGAAAGAGAACACGAAGACATTCATTTATATATGATATGATCAGGAAAGAATTAGGGGGTATTGGAATGGGTATGAAATCTTGTAAAAGTCGAAATTCCGTTCAGGTGTATGGAGCAGGAGAAAAAGTGCTGATGCTGGCTCACGGATTTGGGACGGACCAGCAGGTGTGGCATCGCTTAGTTCCTGAGCTGAAAAAAAATTACACAGTAATTACTTTCGATTATACTGGAGCGGGTCTGTCGGACGCAGCCGCTTATGATGAAAAAAGATATTCAACAATCAACGGCTATGCCCAGGATATTGTAGAGATACTGGATGAAATGAAAATAAAAAAAATCCACTATATTGGTCACTCTGTCAGCGGGATGATCGGGGCAGAAGCTGCCATGAAGCGTCCTGACTTGTTTGCATCGTTAATAATGATAGGTCCCTCGGCGCACTACTTAAACGACGGTTCGTATCACGGAGGGTTTGAACAGAATGAGATAAACGCCTTAATGGAAATGATGGAAAGAAACTACAAAGAATGGGCAAAAACACTGGCTGCTGCAGCGATGGGGCGGGAATCTGAGGACGAACAGACGGCTGATTTTGAACATAGGCTGACGCGGAATGATGCCCTTATTACCCGTCAGTTTGCCCAGGTGACGTTTCAGCTGGACTATAGAGATTACATAAAACACGTGGATGTGCCTGTTACAATTCTGCAGGCACAGGAAGACGTGATAGCCCCCGTAGAAGCGGGCAGATACATCCATGAGCAGATTGAAGGCAGCCGATTTGTCCTTCTTGAGGCCAAAGGACACAATCCCCATTTGATAAATCCAGAGGAAATCACTACGCAGGTGCACGAACATGTTGAGGCAGTTGAGGAAGTATAATGGATAAAAAACTCGATTATGCCCCATGCGGCTATATAGTATTTACGAGAGAGGGCCGTATTGAAGAAACGAATGAGACGATGTGCGACATTCTTTCTTCAACAAAAACTGAGATAAATGGGGAACATCTCAACAACATTCTTACAAAAGCTTCTAAAATTTATTTTCAAACGTATTTTACTCCGCTGCTGATGATGCATACGAAAGTCAATGAAATGTATTTAACTTTTGTTACGTCTGAAGGAGAAGAAACACCTGCTCTCATTAATGCTCAGGTAAGAGACGATATGGTGGAGTGCGCGGTTCTTCAGATGAAAATACGTGAGGAATACGAACAGCAGATGCTTTTTGATAAAAGAAACGCAGAAAGGATTCTGGAAGAGACCGATAAGGCTTACAGACAGCTGCAGGGGCTGCTTCAGGAATTTGAACAAAAACGATGGGAGCTGACGATGCTCAATGGAGAACTCGAACAGCTTTCCATTACCGATTCGTTAACAGGTCTGTACAATCGCCGGTACATGGAAAACCGGATAGACGATCTGCTGGAAAAAGCCCGGGAAGATACTGTGCCTTTTGGCGTCATTATGATCGATATTGATCTTTTTAAAGTTGTTAACGACCGGTTTGGGCACCAGGCGGGAGATGAAGTACTTAAAGAGCTGGCACAGGTTTTGGAAGGTGGAGTCCGAAGTGATGATATCGTCGGGAGGCTCGGAGGAGAAGAGTTTTTAATTCTTCTTGGTTCCGCAGGGGAAAAGGAAGCGGTGGAAACCGGGAAGCGTCTCTGCCAGCTGGCTGCTGATAAAGTATGGGAATCGACAGCGGTTACGGTCAGTGTCGGAGTGAGCGTTTATGCAGAAGGAGATACGCAGCGGGAACTCCTGGAAAGGGCGGATCAGGCTCTGTACAAATCGAAAGCAGATGGAAGAAACCGCTCCACGTATCATGGCCATATATGCTGACGAAACTGAAAAAAGCAGAATGTTCCGCTCAGCTTAACGGGAAACATTGCAGGGATCAGAAAGACTGGATAAAATCGTGCATAATAAAACGTCCCGATAATAATTCATCGGGACGTTTTTCGGGGTTTTCAAAGAAAAAATATGCCGATCCGTTATCAGGGTGTTGAAGCATATTCCATCAAACACGTTTCTGTGCCGGACTGTTTACAAATGCTTTATGACTTTGGCGGGGGAACCAGCTGATACGGTCCGTGCCGGAACATCTTTTGTGACTACTGCTCCGGAAGCTATTACCGCGCCATCGCCAATGGTTACACCTGGATTGATTACCGCTCTGCCGCCGATCCATACGTCATCGCCGATTGTTACAGGCAGCGCATACTCCAGGCCTCCGGCTCGTTCTTCCGGATCAAGAGGGTGGGCAGCAGTATATATGTGCACGCCGGGAGCGAGCATGCAGCGGTCTCCGATGATTATCGGTGCCGGGTCCAGCAGCGTACAGTCAAAATTGGCGTAAAAGCTGTTTCCAACGTGGATGTTGTAACCGTAATCGACACGGAAGGTGGATTCCACATAAATATTACTGCCTGTGGAACCGAGAATTTCTCTCAGTATTTCCGCCCGGTCTATTTCGTGCTCTTCATGAAGGTCGTTAAACTGGCGGATCATTCTTCTTGCTATGTAACGATCACGCACGAGCTCTTCGTCCTGTGCATTATACAGGGCGCTGTCAATCATTTTTTCACGTTCTGTCATTGTACTCTCTCCTTTCAAACACTTCTCCCTAGCTTATCAGAATCCCATACGTTATGATACGGAAGACGAACGTAAACGAGGTGAATAGAATGATTGAAAAAATGCACCGCTGGCTTGAAGAAAACGAAGAAAAATTACGGGAGCGCGGCTTTCACCACGACCGTGAAGGAAGCTTTCCGACAGAGAATTTCACAGCTCTCCAAGAAGCCGGCTACCCGGGGATAACCGTTCCTGAAAAATATGGGGGTATGGGGGCATCCCTTACGGAGTTTTTAAAACTGCAGCAGCGCCTGGCATCAGCAGACGGTGCGACAGCTCTTTCATTTGGATGGCATGCAGGAATGATCAAGCATGTCGATACGTACGACTTATGGGAAGGGGATTTATTTGAATTTCTTTGCCGGGAAGCGGTGAAGAAAGAGGCATTGTTTAACGTAGCAGCTACGGAAAGAGCCACAGGCAGTCCTACCCGCGGCGGAAAACCGCAGACGACCGCTGTGAAACAAAAAGGAAAGTGGGTACTTAATGGAAGAAAAGCTTTCACAAGCATGCTGCCTGTACTTGAGTACGCTGCGGTTACCGCTGTAGTGGAAGATACAGAGGAAATTTCCCAGTTTTTCGTACCGATGAATGAAGAGGGAATCAGCATGGAAGAAACGTGGGACTCTGTAGCAATGAGGGGGACCGGCAGTCATGATCTCGTTCTTGAAAATGTGAAAATCCCGCTTCAGAACCGGATCGTACCTAAACAGCAGCAGGTCGAACCGGTAACGGGCTGGCTGCTTCATATTCCAGCCTGTTACCTCGGTATTGCGGAAGCGGCTTTTGATTATGCTGCTCATTTCAGCACGACTTATTCGCCGAACAGTTTGGACGGTACCATTTCTGAAGTTTCCCACGTGCGCAGGAAACTGGGTGAATTGGAACTGCTTTACCGGCAGAACGAAGGAATGCTCTACTACACAGCTGACCTTTGGGAAAGAGCTTCACCGGAGGAGAGAAGCGGCATGAAATCGCAGCTCGCTGCGGTAAAGCATACAGTAACGAACAACGGGATTGAAATGGTCGATTTAGCGATGAGAATCACGGGAGCAAGAAGCCTTTCTGCAGACAATCCACTCCAGCGCTATTACCGGGACATACGGGCGGGCCTCCATAATCCGCCGATGGACGATGCGGTAATTGCAATGCTTGCAGACGAGGCAGCGAAACGAAAGCGTTTTTCTGAATGAAACAAAGCGGGGATGCTGTTCGAAAAAAATCAGCGGAAGGTCAATAAAAAAGCTGAGTCAATCAAAAAGGATGCCCTCCGGTTGGAGAGCATCCTTTTTATGCGTTATAAGTTTTCGAAAAAGACACGCAGAACATCGGCGCCGCCGATCATCGTACCGATCGTACTGCCGATATTGGAAAAAATGACAACGAGTAAAATTCTTGTCACTTTGTTGTTCCAAAACCCTTTCATCGTCTGTACATCATCGGAAAGCAGTTCCAGGTCTCCAACATGGGGCCTGCGGATGTAAGCCTGAACCATACCGGAAAACCAGCCTGCTGCCATCAATGGATTAAGCGAGCTGATAGGAGCAATGATGAAGGCTGTCAGCACCGCCAGCGGATGACCGAATGCAATCGCGGCACCAATTGCCGCAAATGAACCGTTCCACAGCAGCCAGCTGATCATCTGTTCGGTACCGGCAGCCGGATTGTTAATGAACGTATAGGCAATGATAGATAAAATAAGCAGTGGGATAGCCCAGCCGATCAGTTTCGGTATTTTTGATTTAGGAGGTACTGACGTTAATTCATCGAGATTCTGTTCGTTATGAATTTCTTTAAGAATCCCCGGTACATGTGCGGCTCCGAGGACAGCGACTATCTTTTTCTCGGGTGCATCCTTAATCTTCTGTGCCAGATACTGATCCCGCTCATCAATAAGAGGAGCTTTCAGTCCAGGAAAGGCTTTGGAAAATTCATGCATGGCTGCATTCAGAGTATCCTGCTGTTTCATCCTCTCCATGTCCGCTTCCGAAACTTTTTCCTGAAAGATAATACCGGCGAAAACGGAAGTAATCAGTTTCCCTTTTCCTCTAAAGCCGAGATTTCCCCATATACGGGAAAAGGTTGTCTGAATATTACGGTCAGCCAGGACAAGATCTGCCCCTGTTTCTTCCGCAGACTGCACACCTTGAATCATTTCCTGTCCAGGCTTGATGCCGAACTGTTTGGCCATACGGTTCTGAAAAGAAGAAATAGCCAGATTCATAAAAAGGAGGGTGGTTTTCTTTTCCCGGATCACTTTGAAAATGTCCATGCTTCTCCAGCGTTCACTGTCCATTACGGACTGGTAGCGCTGTTCATCAAGCTCTACACAAACCGTATCCGGACGTTCTTCTTCGATAACCTGTTTCACCTGTTCCGCGCTCTGCTTGGACACGTGGGCGGTACCGATTAATATGATATCTTTTCCGTTAACTGTAATTCGGGTAATTGTTTCTTCACTCATGGATGACGTTTCCCTCATTTCGCAATGCGTTTCTCTTAATTATAGTGAATGAAACACGAGTATTTTTCAACTGCTGTTTTCTATCATAGCAGATGAAGAGAGGAATCGGAAAAAGAAAAGGTAATTAGAATCAGGCGCAGGCAGATTCTGTTTTACTGAATGGATTTTCATTCTCCTGAATCAATGTCCGTACGCTTTTTTTCAGCGCTCAAGGGCGGCTGCAGCACCCCATACGGCTATGGTTGTCACAGAGCTTCTTTGATTGCCCCCGGCAAGCTTAGTTGTGACAGTTCACGCACAATTGTCAGAAGAAGAAGCAGCCTTCGTCCCGGAATGATAAAATTATCTTAAGAACTTACAAAACCAGAAAGTCTGATAAAAGGGATATGATGATTTCATACGTATGACATGCTGAACTTATTTAAATGAGAGCGCTGTTAAAGCTCCTGATCTGTATTTTTACTGTGTGCTGTAGAGGACATGGGGCGACTCCGGGGCGAATAAGGTCGAGTCGAAGATCCATCCCGCCCGACCAGAGGGAGAAAGGGATTAGCTGAGGCCGGCCCGCCCGGAAAGCGTCCCCATGGAAACGAAAGCGCACGTTTATCGATTCTATACTTTATTTTCAAGGCAGCATTATATGAAGGAAAGGCTGATTGTAAAGAACGAAAAGAAAAGGAGGTCCGGCTTATGAAAAAGTGGTTAGCAGGAAGTGGAATATTTTTACTGATCAGCGGATGTGCAGGAACGAATGAAGAAACAGAAGATAATGAAGGATCAGAGGGAACTCAAAAACAGGAGAATTCAGAAGCGGCGGAGGACATGGTGGAAATAGAAGAGAGCGGTATCGAATCGATCAGCCACATCCACGGGTTGGAATTTGACCGTGAGAATCCGGATATTTTATATGCAGCAACTCATCATGGAGTAGTACTCATCACAGAAGACGGTGTATGGAATCAGCCGGCAGAAGCAGAACATCAGCACGATTTAATGGGTTTTGCAGTTAGTGAAAGCAATCGAATGGTTTCAAGCGGTCACCCGAGCCATGATTCTGATCTCGGCAATCCTCTCGGTTTTATGGAAAGCAGTGACAGGGGTGAAACGTGGGAGCAGATTTCTCTCCAGGGGGAAGTGGATTTTCACTTGTTTAACGTGAACCAAAGCGATCCGGATACAATTTACGGTATAGATGGAATGGGGAACGGAATGATGAAAAGTGAGGACGGTGGAGAGACATGGGAAATTCCAGAACTCGACGGTCTTGATGTAGAATACCCGGATATTTATGCTCTCCTATCTGACCCTGAAAATCCTGAAAGGGTGCTGATTGGTGCAAGCACAGGAATTTATGTATCGGAAGACGGTGGAGAAGCGTGGGAAGCGGTGAAAAAAGACGGTACGATCACAAGCGCAGCAGCTGCGGACGGTAAATTATATGGTTATTTGCTTGAAGAACAGGGTTCTTATCTGGCAGTGAGCAATGATTTTGGAGAAACGTGGGAACAAAAAAATCTTTCCTTTGAAGAAGATGCCGCCCTGCACCTTGCCATCCACCCTGAAGATTCGGAAATAATTGCTGTGGCTACTGGAGAAGGGGATCTTTTATTAACGAGAAATGATGGAGAATCCTGGGAAACGCTTGCAGAAGCTGGAGAACGACAGTAATCAATTATTGACAATTTTCCGTTAATTTATCCTGTTTTTCCTTTGAAAAAGTGGTAAAATTAACACAGCAGGGAAGGGGCGTACGCAATGAAGATCTGGCTTCGGAAATTTACGATAATTATGTTGACTGTGCTCACACTCGGGGCCTACGTCCCGCCGGTTTACGGAGAAGCAGAGAGCGATAATGATGAGGAATTCCCGGACGCGGGTAAGCAGGGAACTGCCGGAAGCGCGTTTGATAATATTGAAGACAGTTCAATAGAAGAATCGGAAGAAGACATAGAAGATCTCTGGTCGATGGATGCATATATTGATGAGATGACTCTGCAGGCCCGGGAACAGATGATGTCCAAACTGGGACCGAAAATTGTGAACCGGGTGGAAGATGACATTCTTGAAGATATCCTTCCGCAGATTGAGGACGTCATTTCCCACGTATATGAACAGTCAGGCGAAGAAACGGTGCCGAACTTTACGATTACCGAACATCCTTCCACAGGCTACGGAGAGAAAATTTTTCATATATACGATGAAGATGCAGAAACCGATATCGTCCGCTTTCACGTTCGCCGGGACATGAAACCGAAGCAGGGGTATTTCTTCAACTTTCATTATCACCTGAAAGATGACGGGTTTGAAGAACATCATTCCATCGGTGATATTTACTGGGACAAAAATACGCCTCCTAAATGGATGGCTCATTAACAAAAAGCACCTCTGCACTCAGGGGGTGCTTTTTGATTACTTTGAGGCTTTTCCGGAAAGGTTTTTGAGCGCGGCAGGTGTGCCGCGAAGTAAAATGATTTATAATAGATAAGACTAGAAAGTATGGAGAGGGGACATGCCTGTATGACAGCTCAGCAAAGGCTGAAAGAGCTTTCGAAACAGGATAAAAAAACAAGATATCTACTCATGCTTGTGTCGACGGCCATTGGGCTGACGATTGTGGCACAGGCATATTTTATTGTAGCAGTGGTCGACAGGATTTTTCTGCAGGGGGCCCCTTTTTCAGACATCATTCACCTTTTGGGCGGTGTGCTCCTTTCACTGGGACTCCGGGCTGTACTGCAATATGTGAATAATCGAACAGGCGAGAAAATGGCGGCAGAGATGAAACAGAACTTCCGCCGGCGTCTTCTCCGGAAATATGCAGGAAACCCTGTACAGGCTTCCGCAGAAGGACAGTCCGGATCCAAAGTAAGCGTCATGCTGGATGCCGTCGACGAGCTGGATGCCTACTTCAGCCAGTATTACGTAGTTATGATGCAGTCTTCCCTCGTACCGCTTATCCTGCTTGGAGCCGTGTTTTATATGAACTGGGTTTCCGGATTGATTCTTCTTATTACAGCACCTTTTATTCCGATTACAATGATAATTATCGGAAAAAATACGCAGAAGAAATCAGACGAACAAATGGAAAAACTGAATGCCTTTTCAGGGAAATTTTTAGATATACTTCAAGGACTGTCGACTCTGAAACTTTTCGGCAGAGCGAAAAAACAGGAGAAAGAAATTGAACAGAGCAGTCTCAACTACCGTGACGCTACGATGGATGTTTTAAAAATCGCTTTTTTAACTTCGCTTATGCTGGAGTTTATTTCCATGCTCAGTATCGCGCTCGTAGCGCTGGAAGTTGGTCTGCGTCTGGTTGTATACGATCAGCTTTCTTTCTTTATTGCTTTTTTCGTGCTTATTCTTGCTCCGGAATTTTTTGCGTCACTCAAAGAAATGGGAAGTGCTTTTCATTCCGGACGCGGGAGCATGGCAGCAGCGGAGAGAATTTATGCAGAACTGGATAAAGAGGAAGAAACAGTTGCATGGGGAGACAAGGAAGTACCTGCGAAGCCTTCTCTTACTTTTCGGGAAAGCAGCTTCAGCTATGACGCGGAACGATTTGAGCTTGGTCCGATAAACGCCCACGTGGAGGCAGGCTCCCATGCGGCCGTAATAGGACGGAGCGGCTCAGGAAAATCAACGATGCTTCAGCTCGTGTCGGGTCTGCTGCCTGTCAAAGGAGACCTGCTGATTAACGGGGAACCGCTTTCCGTATACAAAGAAGAGTCGTGGTACTCACAGCTTGCCTACGTAACCCAGCATCCTTATCTGTTCTCTGGAACACTCAGGGAAAATATCATTCTTGGCACCCCGGAATACGTCGGAACCGACCTTGACGCGGCTGTGGAAAAAGCAGGTCTTACCGAAGTGGTGGAGCAGCTTCCAGACGGACTGGAAACACTGGTGGGAGAAGGTGGAAGAGGACTTTCCGGAGGGGAGAAGCAGCGTGTGGCTCTCGCCCGGGCTTTTATGAAAAAGCCGACCTTTCTATTATTTGATGAGCCGACAACAGGACTCGATGTGAAAACGGAACAGGTGCTCCAGCGTTCGATTGAGGAGCTTTCGAGAAATGCAACCGTTCTTACCGTTGCTCATCGTCTCCATACGATTAAAAAAGCGGATCAGATCCTGCTTCTGGAGAATGGGCGTGTCCATGCTTCCGGTTCCCACGACGAGCTGCTTGCAGGAAATGATGCTTACCGGCAGATGGTCAACGTCCATGAGGGGGTGCAGATATGAAACAGATTACAAAACTGTTAATGGAGGAAAAGAAAGATATTTACCTTTCCGTTCTCTTTGGGTTTCTGGCAGCGATGGGAGCGGTAGCCCTGTTCGCAAACAGCGGCTATCTTATTTCATCTGCCGCGATTATGCCTCCGTTGTACGTTCTGACTGTTTCAATAGCCCTTTTAAAACTGTTCAGTTTCTCCAGAGCGCTGAGCCGTTATGCGGAACGGCTTTATTCGCACCGGGCTACGTTTACGATGCTCAGCTCGGTCCGAACGCATTTTTTCCGGCGCCTGGAGCCTCTTGCACCGCGGATTTCTCAGAAATTTAAAAGCGGGGACCTTCTTTCCAGAATCGTCGGAGACGTAGAGAGTCTGCAGAATTACTTTTTAAGAGTGTATTATCCGCCGCTCGTGATGGCAGCCGCTTTCTTAGCAACGATAGCATTTACGGCTTACTTTTCTGTTATCACGGCAGCTATTCTTATTCTTGGAGTGCTCGTAACCGGCTGGTTTCTCCCGGCGTGGTTTTCCGTCCGCCAGAAAAAGAAAGCAGAAGACGTACGGCAGGCAAGAGGGAGTGTTTCTACGGAGGCGACGGAATTTCTGTACGGTTTTCGTGACTTAAAGCTTCATCAGCAGCTTGATAAAAAAGAAGCGATGCTCATGGATGAGTCCGCAAAGTACGTAGATGAACAGGCCAGAGCCTCAAGGAAAAGACTGGCGAGCCGCACGTGGAATCAGGGAGCCGCTTTTGTCGTTTCCTGGCTTGTACTTACTATCGGCGCCCTGCTCGTCACGATGGGCCAGCTTGACGGAATTTTTCTGGCTATGCTCGTGATGGTCAGTTTAACAGTGTTTGAAAATGTGACACCGATGGCTGCGTACCCATCCTATAAAGAAGAAAGCAGACAGGCAGCGGGGAGGCTTGAAAACGTGATGGAAGACGAAACGTCTAAAATACCGGACAAGACAGACCCGCAGCCTTTTCCATCGGGGATACCGGACGTATCTTTTCAAAACGTTACGTTTACTTTTCCAGAAGAAGACCGGCCTGCATTAAGAAATATCAGTTTCACGATTGAAAAGGGCTCCAGAACAGCAGTCGTCGGTGCAAGTGGTTCCGGTAAATCGACGCTGCTGCAGCTTCTATTAAGCATTTACCTGCCGGATCAGGGGGAAGTGAAATTTGGAGATCTGTCAACGAACCGTCTTCAGGAAGAAGAAATATGGCAGTCGGTTAATGCTGTGCTTCAGGATCAGCACTTCTTTTATGGAACGATAAGAGAAAATCTGCTTCTTGCAAAAAGCGGGGCAGAAGATGAAGAACTGAGAACGGTGCTGGACCGGCTGAAGCTGGAGCACCTTGACCTGAATGAAGCTGTCCAGGAAAAAGCGGGCAACCTCTCCGGAGGCGAACGGCAGAGGCTGGGACTGGCCCGGGCCCTGCTCCGTAACGTGCCGGTGTGGCTTCTCGACGAACCGACGTCCTCCGTCGATGCGGCGACGGAAAAGCACGTTCTTGAGGAAGTTTACAAGGAGGCATCGGAAGGGACGATGATCGTTGTGAGCCACCGCCTTCAGGGACTGGAAGAAATGGACCAGATTCTTGTAATGGATGCAGGAGCAGTCGTAGAATCCGGGACGTATCAGGAACTGATGAAACGACGCGGCGTTTTTTACAGCATGAAAGAAACCGAAGCAGAGTTGTTTATGACTGGTTAATTGGCAAGGGAGCTTCTCCAAAAGGTTGACGGAGGAAGCTCCCTTCCTGTATCTGACAAGAAAACATATACCGTTTTTAAAGCAGGTGAGTCGGGAACAGGAACCAGAGAAGATGACCTTTTTTCTGGAAGGGCTACCTTGAAAATAAAGTAGAAAATAGGTGAACGTGCGCTTTCGTTTCCATGGGGACGCTTTCCGGGCCGGCCTCAGCTAATTCCGTCCTCCCTGCGTTCGGGCGGAGTGGGGCTCGTCCTTATTCGCCCCATGTCCACTCCAGCGCCCAGTAAAAATACGGAGCAGGATCGGCCTTCTAATAAAGAAACCCCCTTCTGCCTATCCTTTATTCGACCTTTATAGAGGGGGGCATTCCATTCCTAATAGAAGGCCATTTTCATGCCTTATGGTGCCGCCATCCTGCATAAGTGTCTCTGTTAAAGCTCCGTTTTGTTTTCGGGATGCCTGCGGCTCCTCCACGGCATGTCAGTTGAAGCGAAGTTTCTACGTGTATCAATAACAGCCTTTAGCACAGCTTATGAAGAAGAGCGACCAAGGTTGAATCAGAAGAAAAGGAGTGGTCAGAAATGAAGCAGTCAGAATACATAGAGAATGATGCAGCAGGCCTGGCGGAAAAAATGAAAAACGGAGACGTCTCGGCAGCGGAAGTGTTTCAAGCTTTTCAGGAAAGGCTGGAAAAAGTAAATCCATCTTTGAATGCTGTCGTCCGCACCCGTCTGGAAAAAGCGGAAAAAGAAACGTTTTCAAAAAATGCTCCCTTAGCCGGTGTGCCTTTTTTAACAAAGGATCTCTCCCAGGCAATAAAAGGAGAACGTCTTACAGCTGGATCGAAGCTTCTAAATAAACAGGCAGACAGAAATTCCTATCTCGTCGATGCTTTTCAGAAAGCAGGACTGCGCATAGGAGGGCAGACGAATACTCCGGAATTCGGATTGAAAAATATTACTGAACCAAAGCGGTTCGGCCCTGTCAGAAATCCGCACGATACGAGTTTCAGTGCCGGAGGTTCAAGCGGCGGAGCGGCAGCTGCAGTAGCAGCGGGAATCGTTCCTACTGCCGGTGCAAGTGACGGCGGAGGATCGATTCGGATACCTGCTTCTTTTACGGGAATTTTCGGTTTGAAGCCGACTAGAGGAAGAACACCGGTGAGCCCTGGAAGCGGCCGGCAGTGGCAGGGAGCTGCTGTCGGATTCGCCGTGAGCCGGACCGTAAGAGACAGTGCTGTCCTGCTGAAAGAAACCCAGACGCTGCAGCTTGAATCTGCTTTTCCATTTCCTGAAATCGATGAAAGTGATTTTGTGGTAATTGGAGAGCCTGTAAAGAAAAAGCTGCGTATCGCTTTTTCATGCGCATCTCCTCAGGGCACCACGGTCAGCAGGGAAGCCAGACAGGCTGTTCGTGAAACGGCTTCTTTCTTGAAAGACGAGGGACATAACGTGGAAGAAGCAGCTCCTGAGATAAACGGGACTTCCCTTATCGAGCAGTATTACTTAATGAACAGCGGGGAAATGGCGTCAGTGACGGAGCAGCTCGAAGCAGCTTTTGGAAGAAAGCTGGACGATGAAGAACTGGAGCTTGAATCGTGGATGCTTAAAGAAGCGGGCAGGTTTGTGACGGCGGCTGCCTATACACAAAGTCTCCAGGCATGGGATACAGCTTCTGCTGCCGTACACGATTTTCACGACCGTTACGATATTTACCTGACTCCTGCAGCAGCTTCCTCTGCTCCAAAAGCCGGGGAATTAACATACAGCAGGGACAGTGAATCAGCCTTACGTGAAAAAATGAAACAGACGCCAAACAAACAGGAGCTCATCTATGAAATGTTTGCTCCTAGTCTCGCCTATACCCCGTTTACTCAGCTTGCCAATTTAACAGGGCAGCCGGCAGTGTCCATGCCTTTAGGAGAGGATGATAAAGGCATGCCGATAGGAGTTCAGGCGATGGCTGCAAAAGGAGAGGAAATTTTGCTGCTTCAGGCAGCGGCTATGCTGGAGCAGTCGTCCCTCTGGAAGCAGCGTGGGGCAGTGACTCCGGAACCTCTATCTGATAAATGATAAAAAGACTGCAGCAGTCGTGTAATTTAAATCATAAGCTGGTTACGAAAGTTAATTTCCAGCAGAATATTACCTGGTGAAAGGATGGTTCATATGTATTTACCAGTCATCGTTATTCTTGTTGGAATAATGATTTGTCTCATTGGAGGAGTCTCCTATCTGCTTTATCGTCACCGCCTGAAAAAGTAAACAGCGGAGGGATACATACCCGTATGTTTATAAATATGACCTTTTCTTATGCTTTTCATAAAATCAGACTTAAAAAGGCTGTGTTAAAAGGTCTATCGAGACAGCCTGGAAAGCACGCGCGGAGCTGGACAAGGTGTTAAAAAGCCTGTTAGACGTGGATTTGTCTAACAGGCTTTTGTCCGTGCGAAGCCGTGCCTTATATCCTTATGAGGGACGGCTTCGCTTTTTCTTATTGTTTCATCAGCAGAAGGTATCTTTGGATTTAGGGACTGATAATCCGAACAAAGGACGCAGGAATAAAGCGAAAAATGTTCCGAGAAGTGCCATGACAGCCCAGAGGTAACCGTGAAGGCTGAAGGATGCAATACCGCCGAAGTAGGCGCCGATGTTACAGCCGAAAGCAAGCCTTGCACCGTAGCCCATAAACAGACCGCCGATTACAGCTGCTGCCACGTTTTTTCCGTTAATAGAAGTAAATTTAAACAAACCGCCCGCAGCTGATGCGAGGAATGCACCGATGATGACGCCGAAGTTCAGGATAGTCGTGGCATCAGAGAAAATTGAAGCTTCGAGTGCTGCAGCGCTTTCTCCCTGCCAGTATCCCCAGGAGGCTACATCCATGCCTGCAAAAGAGGCTGCTTTTGAACCCCAGAGAGCGAAAGCGGACGTGATCCCCCACGGTTCACCCCGGGTCATAAGCGTCAGGGCATTTAATCCAGCTAGCCCAATGGCGGCTGCAAACAACGGCCAGGAGCCGCGTAATATTCTCTTGAAGCCGTTTGTTGACGGTACCGGAGCAAGCGCCGGGGCATTTCTTTTTCTTTCTATAACGAGCGTAATCCATGCAATAAGTGCAAATAAAATAATGGAAACGAGCCAGGCGCCTCCATAGCCGAGTCCGGTGGATTCTGCTAAAGAAATCGGCTGGGTACTCGGCATCTCTTCTGTCCAGAACGGAAGGTGGGCCGCTCCAATGACGGACCCGACGATAAAGAAGAGTAACGTGACGAACATAACCGTACGTCCGCCTCCAACAGCGAATAAAGTGCCGGAAGCACAGCCGCCTCCCAGCTGCATGCCGATCCCGAAAAGAAAAGCACCGAGAACGACGCTTACCCCGAGTGGAGCTACATACCCGCTTACTTCTACATCAAAAAACGAGATGCCGAAAGCGAGAATGGGAGCAAAGAGTGTCACCGCTGCTGCAAGCATCACCATGTGGGAGCGGATCGCCTTCCCGTTTCCGACAGCCATAAAACGCCGGAAAGCCGAAGTGAAGCCGAACCTGGCATGAAACAGCGTATAACCGAGAAGCAGGCCGATCAGAAGCAGCACTGGCTGCATTGGTTCCTGCGTAGCGAATAAAAAGACGGCAAACAGGGCAGTCAGAATAAGGCCTCCGGTAATTAATTTCATTTGTGGCTGGTCAAGCACAGTGGAGTCACGTTTTTCTACATCCTCCTGTGCACCGGCGGAATGGACATACGTTTCAGCCATCTATAAAACCTCCTAAACTTAGTTTGATAATCGGGATTACGAACGTATCTTACTCTTTCGTATTGTTCTTGTCAAAGAAGAAAGTTTGATATGATAAAGAAAGGGAATAAGGAGAAAAGATTATGAAAGGGTGATAAATGTGGACTTAACTTACAAAGTAGAAACAGTAAATAAAGAAAAAGTAACGCTTGATTCACTCACAGGGGAAAAGCCATCTATTATTTTATTTGTCCGTCACCTTGGCTGACCAGTGTGCAGGGAACACCTCGCGCAGTTGCGTGAGAACGATGATGTATGGAAGAAACATGGAGCAGAGCTGGCGGTTATTACACCATCGGCGGGGGATTACAATGCCCAATTTTTAGAAAAATTCGGACCGTATCCTTTTCCTGTTTATGGAGATCCGCGAAGAAAAGCCTACAAAGCTCTGGGACACGTGACGATGCCTAAGCTGAAGCTGTTAACAATGGCAGCTGCCGGTGGAGTTACCGGAAAAATTAAAAACTTTCTGCCGAAGGAAAAGGGACAGAGAAAATTCGTTGCTGACTCTATGAAAATCCAGGATGTCTATATCCAGGGAGGTACATGGATCTTTAATTCAGACTCAGAGCTCGTCTGGAATCATATCGACAGCTCCCCGGAAGACTATGCTTCATTGGAAGATATTGAGCAGATTCTTGAGCAGATAAAATAATTCGTATGACGAAAGGTTTCATATCAGTGAAGAAGGGAAAACTGTAGTAAATACTTTTCTGAATGGAGGTGTGCACAATGAACAAGCAGGTAGTAGCTGTCCTGCAATCTTTAAAACATAAGGACGGGGTTCTGCGTGAGCTGGAATTAAAAGGGTTTTCCAAAGAAGATATCGAGATTCTTCATAAAGAAGAGGAAGGAGCTTCCGAATATTCCGGATTTTTCAAGCAGGGGGACTACGTTGTTATCGTTGATTCTCAGAAGGAAATCGGACACATTCCGGTAGAAGAGGAAGATACGCTTGATGAGCACCGGACCCCGAAAGGCCATCACCACCATCCCCATCATCAGATGAAGCAGGGGTTGTAACTGAATAGTCATCATAATGAGACTGACCCGCATCATTTCGGGTCAGTCTCATTTTCTGCTTATAAGAAGTTGGCTCATCAGCGATATTTAAGGCGTTACATGATAAAATAGAAATTGCAGTGATCAGAAAACTGTGGAATTTCTGCAGGGAGGTCTGCCTTTATGATGAAAGGTAAACAAGAGCGCTCTACAATAGAGCAGCCGCAAATATTGAAACTGGTCGAAAATGTAGAAAAAGTTGTCGTCGGTAAGCGCCGGGAAATAGAGCTTAGTTTAATTGCTATTTTAAGTGGAGGGCACGTGCTGCTCGAAGACGTACCTGGAGTCGGTAAAACGATGATGGTTCGTGCCATTGCCCGTTCGCTTGGAGCTGACTTCAAGCGGATCCAGTTCACTCCGGATCTGCTCCCGTCAGATGTGACCGGCGTGTCTGTATTTAATCAAAAAACGATGGAATTTCAATTCCGTCCCGGTCCGGTAATGACGAACATAGTTCTGGCTGACGAGATCAACCGGACCTCGCCAAAAACGCAGGCGGCCCTGCTGGAGGCGCTGGAAGAAGGAAGTGTAACAACGGATGGAGAAACGCGGGAGCTTCAGCAGCCCTTTTTCGTGATGGCCACTCAAAATCCAATCGAATACGGTGGAACCTATCCGCTTCCGGAAGCGCAGCTGGATCGTTTCCTGTTTAAATTCCAGATTGGGTATCCTACGAAATCCGAAGAGCTGGAAGTGTTGAACCGGGTGGAAAAACAGCATCCAATTGAAACGCTGCAGTCGGTAATGGAACTGGAAACCCTTCTTTCCATGCAGGAGGAAGTGAAAAAAGTTTATGTGCAGAAAAATGTAAAAGAATACATTATCTCTATCGTGAATGCGACCCGTCATCACCACTCTGTCTACCTTGGAGCAAGCCCGCGGGCGTCAATTGCTTTGATGAAGGCAGGGCAGGCGTTCGCTTATATTCAAAACAGAGATTACGTCATACCTGATGATATTAAATATTTAGCTCCATTCACCCTGCGGCACCGCATCATGCTAAGCTCCGATGCCAAGCTTTCCGATACGACAACGGAACGCATTGTAAAGGACGTTATCGATCAGGTGCGGATCCCTGCCGGCAGTGAGCAGGCTCAATGAGAAAAATATGGGGAACAGTTAAACCGGTCCTTCAGCTGCTGACCGCTGTCCTTCTGCTTATTTCCCTGTTCAGCTATGCTATGTTTCAGGGGAATTTTGTGAGCTGGTTTTTATTTTACACGGTTGTTACGTTGATCGTGCTTATAACTGCCTATGCAATGATTCCTCTCGGTAATTTTCATGTGGAGCGGAAAAGTGGCCAGGGAGCCATGCAGGCAGGGAATGGGCTTACGGTTGAGATCCAGATTGAGCGTTCCTGGCTTTTTCCTTTTTTATATTTAGCCGTTGAAGATGTTACCGAAGAATCACTGACAAAACAGCTCCCCTACCAGGCTTCTAAAATTATTTTTTACCCTACGATGAAAAGGGTGCTTACTTATAGTTACACTATTCCAAATTTAAAAAGGGGGAAGTACCATTCCTACGGAGTGAAGCTTTCCACGAGTGACATCTTTGGTTTTATCAAAAAAGAAAAGTTTGTTTCGATGCCTTCCGAGCTGCTTGTTTATCCGAAATATTATAATATTGAACAATGGGAAGCCTATGAGAAGCATGACTCGGAAACCTCCATAGCACTGCAGGATTTTATAGAAGACCGTACTTCCATTGCCGGGGCGAGAGAATATGTCCCGGGGGATAAGCTGACGAGTCTGGACTGGAAAGCAACGGCAAGAGCGAATAAACTGATGACGAAAGAATTTGAAGATTACGTCGGCCAGAATTTTCTGGTTGTCTTTAATAACAGCGTGCCGGACACTTCTTTTGCGGTGTCGGATGCTTATGAAAAAGGGATCGAACTCGTGACTTCCATCATTATGTATGCCCAGAGAGAACAGCTGCAGCTCGGCTTCTGGTCTTTTGGAAAAGAAGGAAAAAGATTCCCTTTCGGGGCAGCCTCGGAACAGCAGAAAAACATGGTTTCCTACCTGGCACAAACCAGTCCGGATGAAGCAAATCTTTTCACAAAAAATTTGAAAAAGCATGAAGATGAAATTCCGGGAGGCGTAACGCTGATTATTGTTTCCGTGGAACTGACAGATGATATGCTTGATCTGATGAGAACTCTGCTGGCCCGGCGGGTGAACATCCTTTTTGCGCTGATGGACAAAGGCAAAGAGGTGGATGCCTGGGAATATAAGCGGTTGAAGAAGCTCCGCGAAAATGGGGCGGACGCTTACCTGCTGGCGAATGGTTTTTGGGCGGAAAGCACGTCGAAGGTTGAGGGTGATTAAGTGAAGCGGTTGAATTCGAAGTCGATGTCCTCCATTACACACTTTTTTATTTACGCGCTGACGCTTCTTCTCGTATGGGAATGGCTGCGTCCGATTCCGGTTATAACAAACACGGGTGAAATTGAACTATTCGTATGGTTTACATTCGCAAGTGCCCTGCTTATTTATCTGCGTCTGCCTGTCTATGTGACAGCGCCTGTTTTACTTGCAGGAAGTATTTACGGGCTGCATCTTATTTTTTTCGAAGGAAGCTTTTTGTCGAGAGAGGGGGGCATGGAAACAGTCCGTGCCTTATCAGCGGAAATTGGAGCTAACGTGAGTCTCATTATCAACGGGAATTTTGCTGAACTTACCGACCTGTTCCGCTCTTTCCTATTATTTATGCTGCTCGCTCTTATCTGCTATCTTCTCTACTACTGGGTGCTGTATAAAGGGAAAGTTTTCCTGTTTTTACTTAGTACAGTTGTTTATATTACTATCCTGGATACTTTTACTCCTGTAGATGCTTCCCAGGCGATTATCCGCATTATTATAATTGGTTTCTTTATGCTTACCCTGCTCCAGATGCTGAAGGTGCAGGATGAGGAACGTGCAATAGGCAGGAGGAAAAAAGCCTTTTTCTCCCCTGCATGGATGTATACGCTGATCGTTATCATCGGCATTTCTGTAGCGGCAGGACTGCTCGCACCGAAACCGGAACCTCAGTGGGCGGATCCGGTACCGGCTATGCGGGTACTTGTCGGAGCAGAAGGATCCGGCGGCGGAAGCGGTGTGAGCCGTGTCGGCTACGGGGAAAATGACGAGCGGCTCGGAGGCGGTTTTGTTCAGGATGAAGGAACTGCTTTTCGGGCTGAGGCAGACCGCGATTCATACTGGCGCGGGGAATCCAAAGAAGAATACACGGGTCAGGGATGGGTTTCGGAGCCGGTCTATGTGGAATCCGAACTGATTTATGAAGATGCTGTTGATTTTCCATTGTATAGAGATGAAGCGGACCTGGAACAATCAGAAGTTTCCATAGAAATGGCGGAAGAAGCTGATTTCGGCCTTCTGTTTTATCCTGGTCAGCTCCGGGATGTCTCCGATGTAGAGGCAGAAGCCGGCGGGAATTCTCTTGAAGAAAACGACCTCCAGTTTTATACAGACGTCGAAGCAGGAAGAGTTCAGGGGGAGGCCCGTAACGGGGGAGATGTCCGTTTCAGCAGTTATGATATTGAGTACGATGATGCCTCCTTTAATCTGGAAAGCCTGAGAAGTTCATCGGAAGAAGATCCTGAAGAAATTGCTGAACGGTATACGCAGCTTCCGGATGATCTTCCTGAGAGAGTCGGGGAGCTGGCAGCGGACATTACAGAGGAGTATGACAACCGCTACGAAAAAGCAGAAGCGGTCGAAGCTTATTTTTCGGATAACGATTTTGAATACAGGACAGATAACGTTCCAGTACCGGATGAGGGAGAAGATTACGTTGACCAGTTTCTTTTTGAGACGCAGGCTGGATACTGCGACAATTATTCCACCTCGATGGCCGTCATGCTGCGGACACTTGATATCCCCACGCGCTGGGTAAAAGGCTTTACTTCCGGGGAGGAAATCGAAGAGCTGGAAAACGGCAATACTGTATATGAAGTGACGAATGGAAATGCCCATTCCTGGGTGGAGGTTTACTTCCCGGAAACCGGATGGGTTCCTTTTGAACCGACTCAGGGATTTACGAACTATGCAGAGTTTGAAGAAGAAACCCCGGACGTGGATACAGATCAAAATGAGTCAACGAATGAAGCTGAAGATCCAAACATACCGGAACCTGACGGATCAACAGACAACATGCTTGAAGAGGGAACAGATACGGAAGAAGGAGCAGGCGGGGCTTCAGGAGAAGATTTCACCCTGTTCACGATGAAAAATGTATTAATTTCCCTGCCTCTGCTCATCTTCATAATGCTCGCATATCAAAAACAGAATGTATTCCAGAATAAATTCTTTTTGTACCGTTACCGGATGCTTGGCAGTGATGCCAGCTTTACAACGGCGTATAAACGGCTGCTCTGGATTCTCGCAAATGAAGGACTGCCGAGGGCGAGTGGAGAAACGCTCAGGGAGTATGCAAAACGGGTGGATCTTGCTCTTAGCTCCCGGGCAATGACAAAGCTCACGAATACCTATGAGAAGATTCATTACGGCGGTAAAGAGCCGGACGGAGAATGGGAAGCCCGGCGTAAAGACTGGGAAGAAATTGTTAAGTCATTGAACGCTTGACCTCTTCAAAAGCGGCTGATACAATCATACAGTATTTAATTCAAGATCGGTGCCTCATATATCCTTGAGAATATGGCTCAAGAGTCTCTACCGGACCACCTTAAATGGTCTGACTATGAAGGCAGTTTTTCAAGGGCTTACCGGCTGGAAATTCTGTCTTCGTATTTTTTTATGCGAAGAAAGAGTTTTCCAGCTTTTTTTATGTCCTTCAAGGAGGAAAGAGAGGGGAAGAATGATGGAGATTAATGAAAAAGTAATTGTACTCGATTTCGGCGGGCAGTATAACCAGCTCATCGCACGGAGGATACGTGATCACGGTGTCTTCAGCGAACTGGTGACAAATAAGATTACCGCACAGGAAATTAAAGAAATGCAGCCGAAAGGCATTATTTTATCAGGGGGCCCAGGGAGTGTGTATGCAGAAGGAGCTCCAAAGTTTGACCCGGAAATTTTTGAGCTTGGTATTCCGATACTCGGTATCTGCTACGGCATGCAGCTCATGACCCATTATTTTAAGGGGAATGTGGAAGCGGCCAACCACCGCGAATACGGAAAAGCTACTATCGATGTTCAGCGTGAATCTGCGCTGTTCAAAGGACTGCCGGTCCAGCAGTCTGTCTGGATGAGCCACGGCGATCTCGTCATGGCTCCTCCGGAAGGATTTGCGATGGATGCTACAAACGTGTCCTGTCCTGTCGCTGCTATGAGCGATGAAAACAGAGGGCTTTACGGAGTGCAGTTTCATCCGGAAGTAAGAAACACGGAATTCGGCAGTGAAATTCTGCATAACTTCATTTATGAAGTGTGTAAGTGCGCCGGGGAATGGTCGATGGAAAACTATATCGATATGGAAGTAGAGAAAATACGTGAAAATGTCGGTGATCGCAAAGTGCTCTGCGCCCTCAGCGGCGGAGTGGATTCTTCGGTAGTGGCAGCGCTGGTACACAAGGCAATCGGAGACCAGCTGATCTGCATGTTTATTGATCACGGCCTGCTTCGCAAAGGAGAAGCAGAAAGTGTAATGAAAACGTTTGGGGACGAGTTCGATATGAATCTCGTGAAAATTGACGCCCAGGACCGATTTTTATCCAAACTTTCAGGTGTGAGTGACCCGGAGCAGAAGCGGAAAATTATCGGCAATGAATTTATTTACGTATTTGAAGAAGAAGCAAGCGGCCTCAAAGATGTCGATTTCCTTGCGCAGGGGACACTTTACACCGATATTATCGAAAGTGGAACCGACACTGCTCAGACAATTAAATCGCATCATAACGTCGGCGGCCTTCCGGAAGACATGAAGTTTGATTTAATCGAACCGTTGAACACGCTCTTTAAAGACGAAGTTCGAAAAGTCGGTGAGGAACTAGGGATGCCGGATGAAATCGTCTGGCGTCAGCCTTTCCCGGGTCCGGGACTTGGTATCCGCGTCCTTGGCGAGATTACAGACGAAAAGCTGGAGATTGTCCGGGAATCCGATCATATTCTCCGCGACGAAATCAAAAAAGCGGGACTAGACCGCGAGATCTGGCAGTACTTCACGGCGCTGCCGGACATGCGGAGCGTAGGTGTGATGGGGGATGAACGGACGTACGACTATACAGTCGGCGTACGGGCCGTTACTTCTATTGATGGAATGACGTCCGATTGGGCCCGTATACCTTACGACGTACTCGAAAAAATCTCCACGCGTATTGTAAATGAAGTTAAGCACGTCAACCGCGTCGTGTATGATATTACGTCGAAGCCGCCTTCCACAATTGAGTGGGAATAAAAAGCTAATAACGAATGTGTGAAGTTTTTTTACAACAATCATTCGGAATTTGCATTGACAGCTGAAAATCATCCTGATAAACTTGATTTCGTTATGAAAAAAATCGAATGTTCGTATAAAGTTGGGAATATGGCCCGACAGTCTCTACCGGACCGCCTTAAAAGGTCTGACTACGAACAGTGAATTATTGGGAGAGAAGTCTATTCCACCTATTTCATTGTTCCATCAGACGGCGTTAAGAAGCTGTCCCGTATTTCCATACGGGGCAGTTTCTTTTTTATTGGCTCTGTTAAAGCTCCGTGTCGTTTTTGGAAAGTCTGCGGCTTTCCTGGCTTCCGGGATGATCTGCGTACCTTAAGATCTTTTAGAGACCTTTCCGCCGGAAGAACGATACGAACGTTACGATTACTTATTAGATGGAGGAGTGACCTGCATGAACCGCTATTTTCGCTTTGATGAATTAGGAACGAATTACAACAGAGAAATACTGGGCGGGCTGACAACTTTCCTCGCCATGGCCTACATTTTATTCGTCAATCCATCGGTTCTCGCACCGACGGGAATGGACGAAGGGGCCGTTTACGTAGCCACAGCTCTTGCCGCAGCTATCGGGACGATCATGATGGGTGTTGTGGCCCGTTATCCGATTGCACTCGCACCGGGTATGGGACTGAACGCATTTTTTACATATTCCGTCGTTATTGGTATGGGGATTCCCTGGGAAACAGCCCTGCTTGGAGTATTTGTTTCTGGTATTATATTTATTATTATTACTTTAGTAGGCATACGTGAATTTATCATTAATGCGATACCAGCTGAACTGAAATATGCAGCCGGCGCCGGTATTGGACTGTTTATTGCTTTTATCGGTCTGCAGAATGCAGAAATTGTTGTTATGTCGGAGGCTACGCTCGTCGACATCGGAAATCTGGGAGCGCCGAATACGCTGCTTGCTGTTGCCGGTATTTTTATCACTGTCATTTTCATGAGCCTCGGATTCAAAGGCGGTATTTTTTACGGAATGGTTCTGACGGCACTGATTGGTGTGGCTGCAGGGGTTATTGCAACACCGAACGCGATTGTAGGCTCTGTCCCGAGTCTTGCTCCTACATTCGGAGCTGCTTTTACCCCGTTTGCTGAAATGGGGCTCGGGGAGATTTTTACAATTGAATTGATGATTGTCATTCTTACATTTCTATTTGTAGACTTTTTCGATACGGCAGGAACGCTTTATGCCGTAGCTCATCAGGCGGGCTTCACAAAGGATAACAAGCTGCCGCGTGCCCAGCGTGCCCTGCTTGCAGATTCCTCGGCTACATCGATCGGGGCTGTGCTTGGTACTTCGACGACGACGGCTTATATTGAATCTTCAGCTGGTATAGCTGCGGGAGCAAGATCCGGATTTGCTTCGGTTGTCACAGGTATTCTCTTCCTCATAGCTCTATTGTTCTCACCGCTGCTGGCAGTCGTTACAGAGTCGGTAACAGCACCGGCGCTGATCATTGTCGGTGTGCTTATGGCTAGTGCTATCGCCAACATCGACTGGAAACGATTCGAAATTGCGGTGCCGGCTTTCTTCACGATGATTGCTATGCCGCTTACCTACAGTATTGCAACCGGTATTGCGCTGGGCTTTATCATGTACCCGATCACGATGGTATGTAAAGGCAGATATAAAGAAGTGCATCCGATTATGTATGTTTTGTTCGTCGTATTTATTTTGTACTTTGTTTATCTGGGAGAATAATAAGAAGCAGCTCTGCCGGGAGAAGATGGCAGGGCTGTTTTTTTGTATGAAATGAGGTGTTTGGAAAAGGGAGCCTCTTAAGCAAGGAAATCCCGAGAGTCGAACAGATTTGGCTGTTTGCCGCGAATCTGCGGTTCCTTTTCCTGACCGCTGAATGAGCTTTGAAAAACGGCGGATTAAGTACTTTATAGTTCCCTTTTTTCATAGTTACAGGGGCAAAAATTTTAAAATACTTAGCTGTGTTAAAGCTTTAACAGAGCCATTCATTCAAAAACTTTGCACTATGAGGCATGAAAATGGCCTTTCCCTCTATACAGTTAGAATCAATGATGTTCAAGAAGGGGTTTTTAGGAGAAGACAGATGCTGCCCGGTCTTTTTACCATAAGCCGGAGTGGGCATGGGGCGACTCCGGGGCGGTCAAGGCCGGGCTGAAGATCCATTTCTTCCAAACCGAAGGGCGGAAGAAATTAGCTGAAGCCGGCCCGCCCGGAAAGCTTCCCCATGGCAGCGAAGGCGGAGGCTCATCGCTTAAATGCTTTATTTTCAAGGTAGCCAAATACTTAAACAGTCTTCATTGAAGCGTATGATAAAATAAAACGGAAATGTTATAGAAAGGAAGAGATGAATGAGCAGAAAGAAAAAGTTTTACGTTGGGGAAAAAGAAACGATCGGTGAATGTCTCGACCGGATGAAACTCGAAGGATACACGCCGGTGCGCCGGATGGAAGAACCCGTCCTGAAAGAAACAAAAAAAGGAGTGGAAACAGCCTATCAGCGGATCATATTTGAAGCGGAAAAGCTGAATGAATAGCTTAGTTTTTATATTTGAATTAATTTCATCATATACTTTCCAAGTTATCTTAACGAACGTTTTAGCAATTTATAGGTTGAATATTCGTATATAAAATCCAATGATTGAAACGGCAGACGGCGGCTCCGGAGGGATGAAGACGAGCCCCGCGGAAAGCAACGTCTGAAGTGGAAATCATTCACTATGTTCGAAATCCTTTTCTTACAGCGGCTTATGAAATTGATTCATTTAACGTTCATTATCGTTATTAGGAGGAAACTTTGCACCAGCTTGGCGAATTTTCCCACCAGAATGGATAAAATTTGATGTACGTACAAAAGACGAACGATAAATAGTATTAAATCATCAAATGTTCGAAAATAGTTGACCTTCCCTATCGAGAATT
The DNA here is from genome assembly GCF_008014775.2 of Alkalicoccus halolimnae. Classification (GTDB taxonomy): domain Bacteria; phylum Bacillota; class Bacilli; order Bacillales; family Salisediminibacteriaceae; genus Alkalicoccus; species Alkalicoccus halolimnae. Next base: position 1,113,969 of record NZ_CP144914.1, read on the forward strand.
GATATGATTACGGTAGATTAATACGAAACCTCATATAATATCAGGAATACGGCCTGAGAGTTTCTACCTGCGACCACAAATCAGCGGACTATGAGGGACGAGATACATTTTTGGAATAATAGAGGTGCAGCAATTGCACCTGAATCTTGCTGTGCATAGAAATCTATGTGCGATATTCTGACAAAGTCGTGTGTCTTATCGTTCCCTCAGACGTTAGCAGGCGGGCGATAAGACTTTTTTTGTGGAAAAAAGGGGAACAAACAATACTATTCCGCAGTTTACAGAGGAGGCAGCATATGAGAGCGAAAGTAGGCGTAATAATGGGTTCGACATCGGATTGGGAAACGATGAAGCATACGGCTGATACTCTTAACGAACTGGAGGTGCCGTTTGAGGCAAAAGTAGTTTCTGCACATCGTACGCCCGATTTAATGTTCGCTTACGCAGAAAAAGCACAGGAGCGGGGCATTGAAGTTATTATAGCCGGAGCGGGAGGAGCTGCCCATCTCCCAGGCATGGTAGCGGCGAAGACTCTGCTTCCGGTTATTGGAGTGCCTGTACAGTCAAAAGCATTAAACGGGCTGGACTCCTTGCTTTCAATAGTACAGATGCCTGCCGGTGTTCCGGTCGCGACAGTTGCCATAGGGAGGGCTGGAGCTGCCAACGCAGCACTTCTCGCAGCCCAGCAGCTTGCGGTGCACGATAAAGCAGTCCGCGGACGCCTGCTTGCCCGGCGGGAAAACAAACAAAAAGAAGTTATGGAACAGGGGGAGCTGCTTTAATGGAACAAACATGGATAGCTCCAGGCAGTACGATCGGAATTCTCGGAGGAGGACAGCTTGGCCGAATGATGGCTCTTTCAGCGAGGGAAATGGGCTACCGCATTGCAGTAATGGAACCTAAAAAAGATTCTCCGTGCGGGATGACAGCTGATCATGAAGTAGTGGCAGGATACGAAGACCAGGATGGAGCAGAAGAACTGGCTTCTATGTGCGACGTACTCACATATGAATTCGAAAATATTACAGCGGAAACAGCTGTTTTTCTGGAAGAAAAAATATATTTCCCTCAGGGGAGCAGACTTCTCCAGATCAGCCAGGACCGTTTGAAAGAAAAAGAAACGATTCAATCATTCGACATTCCGGTGGCTCCTTACCGTGCCGTCTATACGTATACAGAATTGAAGGAAGCAGCAGAAGCCATCGGTCTTCCGGCTGTGTTGAAAACAACCCGCGGCGGGTACGATGGAAAAGGACAGTTTATTCTTGAGGAGAAGGCAGACATCGACAAAGGCTGGGAGGCCCTCAAAGGCGGCGGACCGTTTGTACTGGAAGAAAAAATTCCGTTTGATACAGAGGTTTCCATCGTTTTAACGCGCAGTGTGCTGGGGGAAATGAGCGTGTTTCCGGCTGCGGAAAACATTCACCGCGACGGGGTGCTTCATCAGACGATTGTGCCGGCGAGAATTTCCGCGAAAGCTGCAGAACGTGCAGAAATGCTTGCCAGACAGTTTGCTGAATCCATCGAGCTCATCGGCACGCTTGCTGTGGAAATGTTCGTGACTGGAGATACGATTTCCGTTAATGAAATTGCTCCAAGGCCGCATAATTCCGGACATTTTACGATTAATGCCTGTGAAACGTCACAGTTTGAGCAGCACATTCGTGCTCTCTGCGGGTGGCCGCTCGGGTCCACTGCGCTTTTAAAGCCGGCGGTTATGGTCAATCTCCTCGGTCAGCATGTCGAACCGTATTTACAGAATCATACTTCCCTGCCTCCTGCGCACGTTCATCTTTACGGCAAGGACGAGGCGAAGTCCGGTAGAAAAATGGGGCATGTTACTTATTTAACAGAAAATGTAGAATCCCTTTTAGCAGAAATCAATGCATCATCAATATGGAAACAAACACAGCTTACAGGAGGCCAATCATGATCGAACGCTATACGAGACCGGAAATGGGAAAAATATGGGAAGAAGACAACCGCTACCAGGCTTGGCTGGAAGTAGAAATTCTCGCCTGTGAGGCATGGGCGGATTTAGGTGAAATTCCAAAAGAAGACGTGAAGAAAATAAGAGCGGATGCTTCTTTTAACGTCGACCGTATTTTGGAAATTGAAGAAGAGACGCGCCATGATGTGGTGGCCTTCACGAGAGCAGTGTCGGAAACACTTGGACCGGAGCGGAAGTGGGTGCATTACGGACTTACCTCCACAGACGTCGTGGATACCGCTCTTTCCTATCTGCTTCTTCAGGCGAACGATATTATTGAAAAAGATATCCGGCGTTTTATAGATATTCTAAAAGAAAAAGCGAAGGAACATAAAGATACAGTTATGATGGGACGCACCCACGGAGTGCATGCAGAGCCGACGACTTTCGGATTGAAGCTAGCCCTCTGGTACGAAGAAATGAATAGAAATCTCGAGCGTTTTATTCAGGCAAAAGAATCTGTCCGCGTCGGTAAACTTTCCGGTGCTGTCGGCACGTACGCCAACATCGATCCTGCTGTTGAAAAATATGTCTGCCACGGACTCGGCCTGGAAGCTTCGCCGATTTCAACACAGACACTGCAGCGGGACCGCCATGCCCACTATATTGCCACTATTTCTCTAATCGGTGCTTCCATTGAAAAAATGGCGGTGGAAATCCGCGGACTGCAAAAAAGTGAAACGCGGGAAGTGGAAGAATTTTTTGCGAAAGGTCAGAAAGGTTCTTCGGCCATGCCTCATAAACGTAACCCGATCGGCTCGGAAAACATGACGGGACTCGCGCGTATCCTGCGCGGCCATGTTGTCACAGCTTATGAAAATGTCGCTCTCTGGCACGAGCGGGATATTTCCCATTCTTCTGCAGAGCGGATTATGCTGCCGGATGCGACGATTGCAATCAACTATATGCTGAACCGATTTGGCAATATAGTCAAAAATTTAACTGTTTTTCCTGAGAATATGAAACGGAATATGTCGAGCACATACGGCCTGATCTTTTCTCAGCGAGTGCTTCTTTCTTTAATTGATAAGGGAATGGCGAGAGAAGAGGCGTACGACCTTGTGCAGCCGAAAGCGATGCAGGCATGGGAGGAAGCAGTCCAGTTCCGTACGCTTGTAGAAGCAGATGTAAACATTACGACCAGACTTTCCGCAGAAGAACTGGATGCCTGCTTTGACTACCGGCATCACTTAAAGCAGGTGGATATGATTTTCGATCGTCTTGGATTGAACGACTAACAGCAAAAAAGGAGTGCGACCGTTATGGAATCTGTCTGCCTGTACGAAGGAAAAGCGAAACGAATATTCAAAACCGGGGATCCGGACGTTCTAAGAATCGCCTACAAAGATGATGCAACAGCCTTTAACGGCGAAAAGATGGAAGTGCTTGAAGGCAAAGGCCGGCTTAATAATGAAATCAGCTCTCTTATTTTCGAACGTCTTCAGGAAGCCGGACTGGACAGCCACTTTATTGAGCGGATCTCGGAAACAGAACAGCTTGTCCGCCCGGTGGAAATTGTTCCTTTAGAAGTAGTCGTCCGTAATATTGCTGCGGGAAGCCTCGTAAAGCGCCTTGGCGTAAAGCGGGGATACGCATTTGAAACGCCGATAGTAGAATTTTATTATAAGGATGATGAGCTTGGAGATCCGCTGTTAAATGAAGCGCACATTGCAGCTTTAAAGCTTGCAGAACCAGAAGAACTGAAGCAGATGCAGGAAATGGCGCTGCGGGTAAATGAAAAACTTCTTCACTTGTTTTCTGAATCCGGCGTTGATCTCGTGGACTTTAAGATCGAGTTTGGCAGAAGGGAAGGGAAAATTCTGCTTGCCGATGAAATTTCTCCCGACACGTGCCGGCTCTGGGACCAGAAGACCGGAGATTCGTTTGACAAAGACTTATTTCGTTTTTCACAAGGAAATCTTCAGGATGGATACAAAATGATTCTACAACGACTGGGAGGCAGAAAATCATGACATTTGATGTAACGGTATATATAACATGGAAGGAAGGCGTTCTCGATCCTCAGGGGGCAGCTGTCACCGAATCGCTTCATAAACTCGGCTACGATGGGGTGGAAGGAGTCTCAATCAGTAAAATGATGAAAGTCCGCCTGCAGGCTGAAAAAGATAATGTTGAACAGCAGGTTGTAGAAATGTGCGAAAAACTCCTCGCCAATCCAGTGATTGAAGATTATACGTATGAAATTGAGGAGGTTATTCCTTCATGAAATTCGCAGTAATCATGTTCCCCGGCTCTAATTGTGATATCGATATGTTCCATGCTGTTGAAGAAGCGGTCGGCGAAGAAGTGGAGTATGTCTGGCATAACGATACGAACCTGGATCGTTTTGATGCTGTGCTGCTTCCGGGAGGGTTTTCCTACGGGGATTATCTCCGTCCCGGTTCCATCGCGCACTTTTCCCCGATTATGAGTGCCGTTAAAAAAGCTGCGGAAGAAGGAAAGCCGGTTCTCGGCGTCTGCAACGGTTTTCAAATTCTCCTTGAAAGCAGGCTGCTTCCAGGGGCTATGCGGCGTAATGAAAACCTTCATTTCATTTGTAAAACTGTGCCGCTCCGGGTGGAAAATCCGGACACAATGTTTACGAACCAGTATCAGAAAAGCGACGAAATTTACATTCCTGTTGCTCATGGAGACGGGAACTATTACTGTGACGAAGAAACTATGACGGCGCTGAAAGACAACAACCAGATTGTCTTCACCTACGTCAATAATACAAATGGTTCGAGAGAGAATATTGCAGGAATTACGAATAAAGCAGGAAATGTTCTAGGCATGATGCCGCATCCGGAACGGGCTGTGGAAGATCTGCTCGGCTCTGCCGACGGGAAAAAATTATTCGCATCGATCGTCAAGCAATGGAGGGAAAAGCATGCAATTACTACGTGAACCATCAGCTGAAATGATCCGGGACAATAAATTGTACGCAGAAATGGGCGTAACCGATGAAGAGTTTTTGTTGATCGAAAAAGAGCTCGGGCACCTTCCAAACTACACGGAACTCGGTTTATTTTCGGTAATGTGGTCGGAACACTGCAGCTATAAAAATTCCAAAGTGCTGCTCAGCAAATTTCCGGTGGACGGGGAGCGTGTTCTTCAGGGTCCGGGAGAAGGCGCCGGTATTATAGACATTGATGATGATCAGGCAGTTGTCTTTAAAATTGAAAGCCATAACCATCCGTCCGCGGTGGAACCATACGAAGGAGCAGCAACCGGAGTAGGCGGAATTATCCGTGATGTGTTTTCGATGGGGGCGCGTCCGGTCGCACTGATGAATTCCCTCCGCTTTGGCGAGCTGAAGACTCCGCGCGTGAAGTACATTTTTGAAGGAGTCGTCTCCGGTATTGCAGGGTACGGAAATTGTATCGGCATTCCGACAATCGGCGGGGAAATTCAGTTTGATCCCTGCTACGAAGGCAATCCGCTCGTTAACGCGATGTGTGTCGGCCTGATTGATCATAAAGATATTCAAAAAGGGCAGGCAAAAGGTGTCGGCAACCCGGTCCTTTATGTTGGAGCAAGTACCGGCCGCGATGGGATTCATGGAGCGACGTTTGCGTCGGAAGAATTGAGCGAGGATTCCGAGGCAAAACGTCCGGCCGTACAGGTAGGCGATCCGTTTATGGAAAAGCTTCTGGTTGAAGCCTGCCTGGAAGCAACTAAACATCCAAAGCTTGTCGGAATACAGGACATGGGAGCCGCGGGGCTGACATCTTCTTCGGCGGAAATGGCGAGCAAAGCCGGATCCGGTATCCGAATGAACCTCGATGCCGTCCCGCAGAGAGAAAAAAACATGACCCCGTATGAAATGATGCTGTCTGAGTCCCAGGAGCGGATGCTTCTCGTCGTGGAAAAAGGCAGCGAACAGGAATTTATCGATATTTTTGAACACTGGGGATTAAATGCGGTAAACGTCGGAGAAGTGACGGATGATAAGCGCCTGACACTGATCCACGAAGGGAAAACAGCGGCGGACGTACCTGTGGATGCTCTTGCTGAAGAAGCGCCTGTATACCATAAACCGTCCACAGAACCTGCTTATTACCGCGAGTTTCAACAAGAAGCGGATTACCGCCCGACAGCAGATAACTACGGTGAAACGTTAAAATCGCTGCTGCAGCAGCCGACTATAGCCAGTAAAGAATGGGTTTATGAACAGTACGATCATATGGTCAGGACAAGTACGGTTACGGCCCCAGGATCCGATTCGGCAGTTATTCGCATCCGCGGTACGGAAAAAGCACTCGCTATGACGACAGATTGCAACTCCCGTTTTTTATACCTCGATCCGTATGAGGGCGGTAAGCTTGCTGTAGCGGAGGCGGTCCGCAATTTGACGGCATCAGGAGCAGAACCGCTCGGTGTCACCGACTGCCTGAATTACGGCAGCCCGGACAATCCGGAGATTTTCTGGCAGCTGGAGCGTTCCACCGATGGGCTGAGTGAAGCATGCCGCGAGCTGCAGACACCGGTTGTCGGCGGAAACGTCTCATTGTATAACGAAACGTCTAAAGGAGCTATTTATCCGACTCCGGTTATCGGGATGGTCGGTCTGATTCCTCACCTTCGTCATATTACAACCCAGGCGGTGAAAAAGAGCGGTGACCTCGTGTACTTTTTAGGAGAAGTGAAACCTTCCTTTGCCGGAAGTGAACTTCAGAAAATGACAGAAGGAAAGATATTCGGAAAAATGCCTTCCGTGGATCTGGAACTGGAAAAAAGACATCAAAAGCAGGTGCTTGCCGGCATTCACGGAGGAACGGTCAATTCGGCACACGATGTAAGTGAAGGCGGGTTTGCCGCAGCTCTCGCTGAAAAACTGTTTGGAACCGGGCTGGGCGCGGATGTGACGCTGACTCATGAAGATACGCTTGCAGCATTTTTCAGTGAAGGGGCACCGAACTATATTTTAACCGTTTCTCCGGAAAAACAGAAGGCGTTCGAAGAAGCTGTACCCGGGGCTGTACAAATTGGTTATGTAACAGAGCAGCCTACGCTGCTTATTAAGGAAAAATCAGACGCGATTGCCATCAACGAATCTGTATCATCACTCGAAGAGCTTTGGAGAGGAGCAATCTCATGCGCACTGAAATCAAAGGATTAAATGAAGAATGCGGAGTATTTGGAATATGGGGTCACGTGGACGCGGCAAGAATTACGTATTATGGTCTCCACAGCCTGCAGCACAGGGGGCAGGAGGGGGCAGGAATTGTCGTCTCAGATGAGGAAAAGCTGAAAATTCACAAAGGGATGGGACTCGTCAATGACGTGTTTACAGAAGCAGGTCTCGACCGCCTAACCGGTACAGGAGCCATTGGCCACGTTCGCTATACAACTGCCGGAGACAGTGACTTTATTAACTGCCAGCCTCTTTTGTTCAACTCCCAGACGAGCAGTCTTGCTCTTGCCCATAATGGAAATATTGTGAACGCTACTGCTCTGAAGCATCAGCTGGAACATCAGGGAAGTATTTTCCAGACGACTTCCGACACAGAAGTAATCGCTCATTTAATTAAAAGAAGCGGCTATCCTAACCTTCAAGATTCCGTCAAGAACGCGTTAACTATGGTCAAAGGGGCGTATGCTCTTGCTATGCTCGTTGAGGATGCGATGATTGTCGCTCTGGATCCGAACGGCCTGAGGCCTCTTTCTATAGGGAAACTCGGAGATGCTTACGTTGTTTCTTCGGAAACGTGTGCGTTTGATATTATCGGAGCGGAATTTGTCCGGGAGGTGCAGCCTGGAGAACTTATTACAATCAATAACGACGGCATGCATATCGACCGCTTTTCCTATTCGACCGAGCGCACACTCTGCTCGATGGAATATGTTTATTTTGCCCGGCCTGACAGCAATGTTGACGAAGTGAATATTCATATGGCCCGTAAAAATCTCGGACGCAAACTTGCAGAAGAATCTCCGATCGAAGCAGATGTTGTAACAGGAGTACCGGATTCCAGTATATCTGCTGCTATTGGTTATGCAGAGAAGTCCGGCATTCCCTACGAACTCGGTTTAATTAAAAACCGCTACGTAGGCAGAACATTCATTCAGCCTTCCCAGGCGCTGCGGGAGCAGGGTGTAAAAATGAAGCTGTCTGCTGTGCGGGGAGTCGTCGAAGGGAAACGGGTGGTTATGGTGGACGACTCCATCGTCCGCGGCACGACTGCGAGGCGTATCGTCAAGCTGTTAAAAGAAGCCGGAGCGAAAGAAGTTCACGTCCGCATCAGCTCCCCGCCGATTATCAATCCTTGCTACTACGGAATTGATACGTCGACAAAAGGCGAACTGATTGCTTCCAAGAAATCCACGGAAGAAATTCGGGAGGAAATGGGTGCCGATTCACTTTCCTACCTTAGTGTCAACGGGCTGATGGAAGGTATCGGCCGTTCCGATAAACAGCCGAACTGCGGGCAGTGTCTGGCCTGCTTTACAGGTAATTACCCGACAGAAATCTTTCCGGAAGCAGATCATCCTTACGATAAAGTAATGGGAGGAAAATAACGTGTCAAAAGCTTATGAAGCAGCTGGAGTTAATATAGAAGCAGGCTACGAAGGCGTTAAACGCATGAAAAAACATGTGCAGTCCACGATGCGCCCGGAAGTGATCGGGGGCCTTGGAGGCTTCGGCGGTCTATTTGATATGAGTCAGCTGAATTTGAAAGAACCGGTGCTCGTTTCCGGTACGGACGGAGTCGGGACGAAGCTGCTTATCGCCCAGCAGGCCGGCCGGCATGACACGATCGGCATCGATGCTGTTGCCATGTGCGTAAACGACATCTCAGCCCAGGGAGCTTCTCCGCTCTTTTTTCTCGATTACCTCGCTCTCGGGAAAAATGAGCCGGCTCTTGTCGAACAGATTGTCTCCGGTGTTGCAGAAGGCTGCCGGGAGGCCGGTTGTGCTTTAATCGGCGGAGAAACAGCTGAAATGCCGGATTTATATAAGGAAGATGAATATGATGTAGCCGGATTTGTCGTCGGTGCTGCAGAGAAAACGGCCGTATGGCAGCAGGCCGGAGAAGGAGATGTCCTCCTCGGTCTTGCTTCAAGCGGCATCCACAGCAATGGCTTCTCCCTCGTCAGAAAAATTGTCGCCTCGGCAGGACTTTCCTGGGAAGATGAAGCCCCCTTTGAACCTGGGAAAACGACAGGAGAATCGCTTCTTACTCCGACGAGAATTTACGCGAAAGCTCTCGAAGGGCTGACGGGTACTGATTATATACGTGCAGCTGCTCATATTACCGGCGGCGGCCTCGTAGAAAATATTCCGCGCATGCTTGAAAAGGGTGCCGGAGCAGACATCGATCTTGAAGCGCTTCCTAAACAGCCTGTGTTTCCATGGCTCCAGGAAGAAGGCCGGTTAACCGAAGCAGATATGCTGGAAACATTTAATCTCGGAGTTGGGTTCGTTTTGGCTGTTGAAGAGGAAAAAGCAGAAGCTGTGTCCGAAATACTTCGAAAAAATGGAGAAAAGCCTTTCGTATTAGGAAAAGTAACCGGACGAGAAGGACTTCAATTTAAAGGAGAGCTTTCCCGATGACGAATATAGCAGTATTTGCTTCTGGAAATGGAAGTAACTTTCAGGCAGTGGCTGATGCCTGTAAAAATGGAACTATAGCCGGGGACGTCGTACTTGTGGTCTGTGATAAACCAGGGGCCTTTGTAGAAAAAAGAGCGGAACAGGCAGGTGTCCCGCTCTTTTCTTTTTCTCCGAAAAGCTATTCCTCCAAAGCAGCATTTGAAATGGAATTAGTGAAAAAGCTGCACGAACAACAGGCAGACCTGATCATTTTGGCCGGGTATATGCGTCTGATCGGGGAAAATCTGCTAAAGGCTTACGAAGGAAGAATTCTTAACATTCACCCTTCGCTCCTTCCGGCTTTCCCGGGGCTGGACGCTATTGGTCAGGCGCTGGAGGCAGAGGTGAAAGTAACAGGAGTCACGGTACATCTCGTGGACGAAGGAATGGATACTGGTCCAATTTTAGCTCAAAAACCTGTTACAATAGATACGGAAGATAAGCGCACAGATGTGGAAGCGAAAATCAGACAGATAGAACATACACTTTATCCGCAGACTGTGCAGTATTGGATAGAAGCTTATAAAGGAGTGGAGAAACATTGACTAAACGAGCGTTAATCAGCGTATCAGATAAAGCCGGCATCGTACCTTTTACAGAGCAGCTGGCCGAACAGGGAGTGGAAATTATCTCCACGGGCGGCACGAAGAGGCAGTTGGAAGAGGCAGGCGTACCTGTGATTGGTATTGAAGAAGTGACCGGGTTTCCGGAAATGATGGATGGACGCGTAAAAACACTGCATCCGGCGATTCACGGCGGACTTCTTGCTGTGCGCGATAATAAAGAGCATATGAGTGCTGTACGATCAGAAGAAATTGGACTGATCGATTTTGTCATCGTGAATTTATATCCATTTCAGCAGACAATTGAAGATCCGGCTTCCACGTTTCAGGACGCGGTGGAAAATATAGATATAGGCGGACCTTCTATGATCCGTTCGGCTGCAAAAAATCATAAAGACGTGACGATTATCGTCGATTCCGAAGATTACCAAACCGTTATTGAAGACCTTCGTATGCACGGGGAAGTTACGGATAACAGGAAACAAAAATTAGCCGCAAAAGCGTTCCGGCACACAGCAGCTTACGATGCGCTGATTGCAGAATACATGACAGAGCACGTCGGCGAAGGAGCCCCGGAAAAGCTCACCAAAACGTACAATTTAAAACAGACCCTCCGCTACGGAGAAAATCCTCACCAGATGGCTTCTTTTTATGAAAAGCCGCTGGGAAGCAGGGCGACAATTTCCAAGGCAGAGCAGCTGCACGGGAAAGAGCTTTCCTATAATAATATAAATGATGCTGATGCGGCGCTCGCGGTTATACGCGACTTCAATGTGCCGGTTGTAGCTGCTATTAAACATATGAATCCTTGTGGAGTCGGAGTCGGATCTGATGTAGCGCAGGCGTATGAAAAAGCATACGAAGCGGATCCGATGTCAATATTCGGCGGAATTGTAGCGAGCAACAGGGAAATTGATGCGGAAGCTGCGACTATGATGAAAGAAATCTTTTTGGAAATCATTATCGCTCCCTCTTTCAGCGAAGAGGCTGTAAAAATACTTACACAAAAGAAAAATCTGCGTCTTCTGACTATTAATATGAAAGAGTATTATGCAGGAGAAGACAGGGTAACTACCGTGTCCGGAGGAGCATTGATACAGGAAACAGATACGCTCAGCTATGAAGATATTGAAGTAACCATACCGACTGACCGAAAGCCGTCCGACCGTGAACTCGAACAAATGGAAATGGCCTGGAAAGTCGTGAAACACGTGAAATCTAATGCGATCGTCCTCGCGAAAGAAGACCGTACCATCGGCATTGGCGCTGGACAGATGAACCGGATCGGGGCAGCGAAAATTGCTATAGAACAGGCCGGAGCGAAAGCGGAAGGCTCCGTCATGGCTTCTGACGCCTTTTTCCCAATGGCCGACACAGTAGAAGCTGCGGCAGAAGCCGGTGTCCGCTGTATTATTCAGCCGGGAGGATCCAAAAGAGATCAGGAATCTATCGATAAAGCCAATGAACACGGCATCGCCATGGTATTTACCGGGGTCAGACACTTCAAACATTAATATGGTGAAATTCTTGATAACAGGGCAGCTCAAGAAATGGAAAGGTCATTTACAAGACTGCTATATGTGTTGAATTTATTATTCATAAGTTTCTCTACTGTCGGCCGTATTTGTTTCTGTGAGGACGCTTTCCAAGGGGCTCGACTTCAGCTGTTTTTGTGGGAAAACCACCCGGGAAAAGGATCTTCAGACAGCGCTCATTCCCTCCGGATGCGCTTCAGTTCCACGTCGACTGCGAGTATTCGCATTTCAAACCGTCAAAAGATATAATTTATAATGAAGAAATAGAGAAAGGAGGTTCATACAATGAACGTATTAGTCATAGGTGGAAGCGGCCGGGAGCATGTAATTGCCTGGAAACTGGCTCAATCTGATCGTATAGATGAAGTGATTGCTGCACCAGGCAGTGACGCGATTGCCCAGATGATGGACTGCCGCGTAGAAGACATTAAGGAAGATGAGCATGAAAAACTCGTTGAACTTGCTCTGAGAGAAGATATAGAACTCGCTGTGATCGGTCCGGAAGCTCCTCTTGTGGAAGGATTGACCGACAAACTTCAGGCAGCAGGCGTACCGGTATTCGGGCCTTCTAAAGCTGCGGCTCAGCTCGAGGGCAGTAAACAGTTCGCGAAAGATATAATGAAAAAGTACAATATTCCAACGGCCTCCTTTAAAAGCTTCACAGATTTATCAGAGGCAAAAAAACATGTAGAAGCCTCCAGAATTCCGATTGTGATTAAAGCAGACGGTCTTGCTGCAGGTAAAGGCGTGACAGTTGCGGAGACAAAAGAGGAAGCCTTTGCAGCACTTGAGCGGATGATGGAAGAGAAGGTGTTCGGAGATGCAGGCGACTCGGTCGTGATAGAGGAATGTCTGCAGGGGGAAGAGCTTTCCTACATGGCATTTGTACATGGAAAGACAGTCGTGCCGATGGTGACTGCACAGGATCATAAGCGTGCATTTGAAGGCGATACGGGCCCGAATACTGGAGGAATGGGCGCTTATTCCCCGGTTCCGCATATTAATGACTTGTTTTTGAAGCAGGCAGAGACAGAGATCCTGCGGCCTATGGCAGAAGCGATGGTCGAAGAAAATACTCCTTTTACGGGAATATTGTATGCTGGATTAATGATCACCGACGAAGGACCGAAAGTGATTGAATTCAATGTCCGTTTCGGGGATCCTGAAGCGCAGGTAATTCTGCCGAGGCTTGAAAGCGATCTTGTAGATGTTATGCTTCAAGTCTTAAACGATCAGGAAGTCGAACTTTCCTGGAGCGCGGAAGCCTGTGCAGGCGTGGTTCTTGCTTCCGAAGGATATCCGGAAAGCTATGAAAAAGGGAAGGCGTTTACGATGCCGATGACCCGTTCGGATGAAAAGCAGCAGTTTTTTCATGCCGGCACGAAAGTAAACAGTGAAAGCGTCGGGTGGAAGACGAACGGGGGACGCGTCCTTCTGCTCGCTTCCCAGGCGCCGACGCTGGAAGAAGCACTTAACATGACTTACCAGGTGCTTGACCAGAAAGAGTGGGACGGATTGTTTTACAGGAAAGACATCGGCTATCGCACGCTGAAAGCCTGAAAAAATGGAAGTGTCCACTCAAAAAGCAGGACAGCCGTATTGGCCGTCCTGCTTTTTTGCAGCTTTTTTATTAACAAAAAGTTACCCTGAAAATAAAGTGTATAATCGATAAACGTGTGCTTTCGTTTCCATTACAAACAAAATGTTACGTTTTTTATTTCAGCATGCCATGCGGGTCGATAACGAATTTTTTGGAAGCACCGCCGTCAAACTGCTGATAACCTTCCGGAGCCTGATCAAGAGAAATGATCGTCGCATTAACGGCTTTTGCAATCTCGGCCCGGCCGCTTAAAATAGAGTTCATCAGCTCACGATGGTATTTCATAACCGGCGTTTGTCCTGTAACAAACGTATGAGCCTTTGCCCATCCAAGACCGAGGCGGATTTTCAGCGTTCCTTCCCGGGCGTCCTCATCGACACCACCCGGATCTCCAGTGACGTAAAGCCCCGGAATACCAAGCTTACCTCCGGCTCTCGTTAGCTGCATGATGGAGTTGAGCACGGTTGCAGGAGCTTCCCCGCCGCCGGCTCCGTGGGCGGATGCTTCAAAACCAACGGCATCAACGGCACAGTCCACTTCCGGAGTGCCCAGAATTTGTTCAATCTGCTCTCCTATATCATCATGTTCCCGCAGGTTGATGGTTTCACAGCCGAAGCTCTTTGCCTGATCCAGTCTCTCCTGAATCAAATCACCGACGATAACGACAGATGCTCCGAGAAGCTGAGCCGAATGGGCAGCTGCCAGACCGACTGGCCCCGCTCCGGCGATGTAGACGGATTTACCAGGGCTGACTCCTGCGCTGTAAGCTCCGTGAAATCCGGTAGGGAAGATGTCAGATAACATCGTTAAATCACGTATCTTTGACATCGCCTGATCCTTATCCGGAAAGCGGAGAAGCTGGAAGTCTGCGTAAGGAACCATAACGTACTCTGACTGTCCGCCAACCCATCCGCCCATATCCACGTATCCATAAGCTGAACCAGGGCGGTCCGGATTTACATTCAGACAGATGTGTGTATCCTGTTCTTTACAGGCCCGGCAGCGTCCGCAGGCGATATTAAACGGTACGGATACGAGGTCCCCTTTTTGCATGAATTCCACATCCCGGCCGCATTCGATAATTTCACCGGTTATTTCATGGCCCAGAATTAAGCCTTCCGGAGCTGTCGTCCGACCGCGGACCATATGCTGGTCGCTTCCACAGATATTAGTAGTAACTACTTTCAGAATGACACCATGTTCACATTTTCTGCCTACGTTCAGAGGATTTACGCCCGGTCCGTCCCGGAGCACGAGATCCGGATAGTCAATTTCCTGTATCTCTACCTTACCTTTTCCAATGTAAGCTACGCCTCTGTTTCCACCCATTCTAACTCCTCCTTTTTAATATATGGTAAAACGTCATACAGCTATTAAATATGCAATAATCGTGCCAAAGCGAAAAAAGCCTTATAAGAAAGCGTTTTCATATTAGTGAAATCCACTTTTTGTTCAAAAAATGATCACCAACGTCTCGAAATAGTACAAAAAATTCCGAATCTTTAGTATTATGGAAAATAAGACCATTGAAAGGAGTCCGGATCAGGTGGAACAACTTATCATTAATGAATCTTGGAAGCGCTGTCAGCAGTCGGGGTCTTCTCCAACCGATGCAGCTCTTGATCTCCGGCTGACGGGGAAGGAACTGCATGATTTACTTGAGCGCAACGAACCACTTCTGAAACACCTGCGTCCCGTATTTGAACAGATTCAACGTACAGTCCATGATAGAGAATATTTAGCCGCTGTTGTTAATGCCGAGGGGTTTATTTTGTCGAGAGCTGGAGGAATCAGGATCCGGCAGATAGATGAACGTCTTGAAGTAGGGACGAACTGGTCGGAGGAAAATAAAGGCACAAATGCTATGGGAGTAGTTCTGCATGAACGAAAGTCTGCGCTCATCCATGGTGATCACCATTTTTACGAAGAAAATCATGTGCTGACCTGCGCGGCAAGTCCATTATATGATGCCGATGGTGTTTTCTGCGGAGCTGTTAATATCAGCACGACAAAAGAAAATTATCACCCGCTGCTGCTAAGCTGGACGAAGGCAGTAGCAGACAGTGTGCACAGCAAAATGACAGCGGAAAAGTTAAAGCAGGAACGCCCGGTTATGCTGGAGTCACCACCGGGGAAAAATAATCCGGAGAATTTGTATACGTTTCAGAATATAGCGGGATCATGCGAAAACATTACAGCAGTAAAGAAACTGGCCAAGCGTGCTGCACTGACGGATTATCCCGTCATTATTTACGGAGAGAGCGGGACCGGCAAAGAACTGCTTGCCCAGTCCATTCATTCCGGCGGAGACAGAGCAGAAAGGATTTTCGTGCCGTTAAACTGCAGTGCTCTCCCGGAATCACTGATTGAAAGTGAACTTTTCGGATACGAAAAAGGAGCGTTTACGGGCGCAAGTCAGCGTGGGAAAGCTGGTAAATTTGAAGCCGCCGACGGTGGAACGATTTTTCTTGATGAGGTAGGAGATTTATCGCTTAAAGCTCAGAGTGCTCTGCTGCGGGTGCTTCAGGAAAAAACAATCACTCGTATCGGAGGGTATAAACAGATTTCTGTCAACGTACGCATTCTCTCCGCTACAAACAAAAATCTGCGCACAGAAATAGCAGCAGGACGCTTCCGGGAAGATCTTTACTACCGTTTAAAAGGCATTTATTTAACGATGCCCCCGCTTCGGAACCGCAGCGATATATGTGAAATCGCTGAATTTCTGCTGAAAAAAATGGAATCAAATTCCCGGATTCTCAGTGAAGAAGCGAAAGCAAAGCTTATGCATTACAGCTGGCCCGGCAATATCCGTGAATTGGAAAGTGTACTGATGCAGGGCTCTTTTTTAAGCGAGGGAAAAAGGATTGAAGCGGAGGCAATCCAGTTTGAAGAAGAATACGAAATAAAACGTTCTCCTGTGCTCAGCCTGGAGGAAGCGGAATCAGAGACGATCCGTCATGCGCTGGAAGCTGTCGATGGAAATATTTCCAAAGCAGCGGAAAGGCTCCATGTAGGAAGAAATACCCTTTATTCAAAGCTCAAAAAATACGATATTTCCTATTAGTAATGTATTAATTGCTATGAGAGATAAACATCTCATTGTAAATAACATATGCATTGAATAAATAGGTTTATCGGCATATAATAAGTACACTAACAAGAATTGATGAAATGCTGTTCAGGCGTTGTATAGGAAGAGGAACTTTCTTTGTAAGACCTAAAGATGGTTTTTCTTCCTTTTTTATGCACTATGCCGGGCTGCTGTCAGGAGGGGTAAGCATGTATGAAGCAAAACCGGTGATGGAAGGGACGGCTTCAGGAGGAATGGTATCGACGGCTTCAAGCACGGCGACAAAGGCAGGGCTTGAGATGCTGAAAAAAGGCGGGAATGCCATCGACGCAGCTGTAGCAGCAGCGTTTTGTCTCGGGGTTTCAGAGCCGCAGGCATCCGGAATTGGCGGACAATCCATGGCTCTTGTGCATATGCAGAAAGAGAAGCGGAGTTTTGCCCTTGACGGCTCCTCAAGAGCCCCGTTCGTACTCTCTCCTCATAAAAATCCGAGCAGGCCTATCAAAATCGGCCTGCAGTCGTCCACGGTGCCTTCCACTCCTGCAGCATTGGGATACCTGCATGAAAATTACGGTGCGCTTAGTCTGACGGAAGTTCTTGAACCTGCTGTCAGAGCTGCTAAGGACGGAGTACCGGTGACCGGCCTTATTCACAGGATGATCAAAAAAGAAGCAGAGCAGCTGAGACAGGATCCGCTTATATTAAAAAACTACTTCTCCAAAAAGAAACCTCTTTCTGAAGGGTCACTTCTTTTTCAGCCGGAACTGGCTGTAACGCTGGAAAGAATCGCTGAACACGGCTGGCGGGATTTTTACAATGGGGGTATCAGTGCTGCCATTGTGGAGGACATGAAAAAAAGAAGAGGATTAATTACAGAAGTGGACATGCATCAGATTCCGATGCCTGTGGAACGGGAAGTTCTGGAAAGCACGTACCGGGAGTATGACGTCATCACCTATCCTCCTCCTGGAGCGGGCAGAGTGCTCGTGCAGATTTTAAATACATTGGAAGGCTTCCCGCCGGAAAAACTGAACGCCGACGAACCGATAGGAGCTGTGATTCAGGCGCTTGCTTTCCGGTTCGCCTTAAACTACCGCCAGCGGATGCCTGTTCATCCCGATCATTACTTACAGTCCGTTAATCAAATTATGGTCGATAAAGGCTATGCCGAAGAAATTATCAAGCGGATTAATGATATTTATCAGCTGGCTTTAAAAGATACATTTTTACCTCCGCCGACGTCGGGTGAAACGACCCACCTGTCTGTCGTTGATAGGGAAGGTAACGCTGTCGGAATTACTCAGTCCATCGAGCTTGTTTTCGGCAGCAAACGAATGGCTGCTGGTCTCGGATTTTTCTATAACAACTATATGAGTGCGTTTGAATATAAAAATGTTACCCACCCGTACTACCTTCTTCCGGGTGGAAGACCGTGGAGCAGTGTTGCACCGGTGCTTTTAATGAAAAAAGGCCGTCCTCAATACCTGCTCGGCAGTCCCGGAAGCAGCCGGATCTCCACGACCCTGGCTCAGGTGATTACCAGACTTGTGGACCAGGGGCAGACACTGGCACAGGCGATTTCTGCGCCGAGGTTCCATGCCTCAGACACGGGCGAACTGATGATAGAAAAAGAACGGTTTTCGAGAGAAGTAAACAGCGCGCTTCGTCTTGCGAGCTTTCAAGTGACGAAGCGTGATCCGTACAGTTTTTACTTAGGATGCGTGCAGGGTGTACAGATGCCCATCAAATGGCGGGAATCGTTCCACGGCGTGGCAGATCCGCGACGCGATGGAACGGCGGAAGGTCCGGAATAATCATTTTTTATAAGAGGAGTGTTTTCATTTGAAAATTGCTGTTGTCTACAATCGTGAAAGTCAGGCTGTTATTAACTTATTTGGAACGCAGAATAGAGAAAAGTACGGGCTGGAGACAATCAGGCGCATAAAAGACGGCCTGAAAAAAGGCGGTCACGAAGTAGAAACGTTTGAAGGCGATAAAAATCTTATTCAGAATCTGGAGAATTTTATGCCGTCAGTCATTTCAGGAGAACGCCCGGGTCTTGTCTTCAACTTGAGCTACGGGATTCAGGGAAGAGGCCGTTATATGCACGTTCCCGGCATGCTGGAAATGCTCGGCATCCCTTACGTCGGTTCCGGCCCGGAGACGCACGCGCTTGCACTCGATAAAGTCGTCACGAAAATTCTCCTTCTGCAGCGGGGGCTGCCGACTCCGAAATTTGCGGTTCTGGATACTCCGGACTCTCCTCTTAATGAAGGTCTGCATTATCCTCTGATCGTAAAACCGAAGGATGAGGCCGTATCCTTCGGTCTGCGAATCGTCCATAATGAAAAAGAGCTCCGCGAAGGTGTCCAGGTTATCTACGATACGTATGATGCCCCCACCCTCGTAGAGGAATACATCCAGGGACGGGAAGTGAACGTTGGGCTGCTCGGGAATAAGCCGACAGAAGCGCTTCCGCCTGTTGAACTGGTTTTCGGTGAAGGTCCGCAGATTTTCACTTATGAAGATAAAAAGAATGAAAGCGGCAGAACTGTTGAAAAGGTCTGTCCCGCTCATCTTACAGAAGAAGAAACTGAGCGGGTGAAAGAGCTCGCTGTTAAAACGTTTGAAGTGTTGAACTGCTATGACAGTGCAAGGGTTGATTTCCGCATTGATGAGCAGGGGAATCCTTATATTCTTGAAGTGAACTCGATGGCAAGCCTCGGGGCAGACGGATCCTTCGTTTATGCAGCGGAAAAAGTCGGACTGGATTATCCCGCGCTGATGAACCGGATTATCGATGTAACGTGCGAGCGTTATTTCGGAAAAAATTTCTT
The DNA here is from genome assembly GCF_008014775.2 of Alkalicoccus halolimnae. Lineage (GTDB taxonomy): Bacteria > Bacillota > Bacilli > Bacillales > Salisediminibacteriaceae > Alkalicoccus > Alkalicoccus halolimnae. The sequence continues at coordinate 1,133,164 of NZ_CP144914.1, forward strand.
CGATGAAGAGAGTCATGAAAGCAAAACGCCGGCGTCCCGCATTTTTCAGAGACTGACGACCAACCGTGGAAAGCTGGAAGCGGACTTAAAAGCGTGGACAAATATTTCAAGCCGCACAGAAGATGCTGTAGGTTTAAGCAGTGTCCGAAAACGGCTGGAAGAAAAGCTTGGCAAGCTGGCGATGGAACCGGTGCCTGCTTTTTCAAATGGACGGTCTGCATGGACGTGGCAGACGAAAGCAGGCCTAAAGGACGGCACCCTTATTGTCGTGCCAATTGATGTGCCGGGACAGCGGACCGGATTTCCTATTCCGTTCCGCAAAGAACAGGAATGGATTTACGGGGAAGGGGTGGCTTCCAGCCGTGGCGGCCTGACAACAATACTTGCTTCTCTGCAGGCGCTTAAGGATGAAAAAGTTCTTGGTAAAACGAAAACAGGCGTTTTCTTTTATTCTGATGAAGGACGGGGCATGCGCTACAGCTCTTTGATGCTGGAAAAAGCAGCCGCGGAAGCAAAAGAGGTCATCGTCATGCAGCCGGGGTTTGTTGAAGGGAAAGTGGTTGATCAGCGCCGCGGGGCTAAACAGTACCATGTTATTGTTGAAGGTGATCCGGAGCGGATCGGCAAAAGTGCCAAGCCGCTCGATGTACTCAGCTGGTTTCTTGAAAAAACTGACAAGCTGAAAGGTCTGAACAGCCGTCAGAAAAAAATAGCTGTAGCAGTCCAGGACTTGAAGTCAGAGCGGTACAGTGTACTCATGCCGCACCGCGTGACAGCTACCATCGCGATTACTTATATAGACGAGGCGATCGCAGAAAAAACGGAAGCAGAGCTTCATAAATTGTTTAAAGCTTCCAAGCAGGGTATGAAAACCTACGTGGAAAAGATTACAGAACGTCCGCCGCTGCTGCATAAGAAAGAGCATCAGCTCCTGCCTAAGCTGCAGAAATGGTCGGAAGCCTACCAGCTTCCTTTCGGGACAGAATCGAGTCTGCTTGCTACAGCAGCTGGAAATGTGCCGGTGGATATACCTACCGTCTGCGGATTTGCACCGGCGAGCAAACATTTATTTACTCCAAACGAAGCCATGCACCGCAGCGAGCTCGTGCAGCGCTCAGTGCTGCTGGCACTTTATCTGCAGGGGGAGAGAACATGACTACCCGGAGAAAGAAGCTTCCGGCACTGATTTCTGTGCCTCACGGAGGAACGTTTATACCGGAACATCTGCGCAGCCGCTGCCTGCTTACCGATCTTGATGTGGCTCTGGACGGAGATACGTGGACGAAGCAGCTGTTCAATTTCCGCGGACTGACGGAAGAATTTCTCGTCATGGAGGCAGCCCGTATTGTTGTGGATTTGAATCGGGAACCGACGGACCGTCCGCCGGAAAACCCGGATGGTGTCGTAAAAACATTAACAGTTACCGGTAAGCGCATCTGGGAGGAAGATCTGACCGCCTCAGAAACTGATGAGCTGATCCATCAATGGTACGAGCCCTACCACGAACAATTGATGAACGCTTCCCTTAACCCGGCGGTTAAAATAGCTTTTGACTGTCATACAATGCTGGACGTTGGACCGGCTAAAGGAAAAAGAGAGTGGGAAGCGAGGCCGCTCTTTTGCATCAGTAACAGGGGAATAACGGGTGGAGAAGCCGGGGGGGAAACCGTTACGGCAGAACCAGAGCTGATGCAGCGGCTGAAGGAGCTTCTGGAAGAGACTTTTGTCGAAGAAGCGGATCATACCGTGCCGCTCGTGGCTGTGAATGAACCTTTTTTCGGAGGTTTTATTACCCGCTCGCATGGCAAACGCTCCGATATTCCGTGGATCCAGCTGGAAATCAACCGTAGATTGTATCTCCCTGAAACTGCCGGAGTTCTCCCTTCAGAAGCTGAAGTAATGAGAATGAACATGCTTCGAAATAAATTGTACGAGGTGTTTATGCAGCTGACTGCAGAAGAAGTGCCGGCACCGGTCGATGAGAAGTCTATTTCTTAAACTCTTCCTGAAACGGAAACCCTCCGGCCTATGATTTCGTAGGAAACACGAAGCTTTAACAGCGGCACGCATGCAGGGTCGCTGCACGTGATGGATGAAAATGGCCTTCTATAAGGAATGGAACTTTCCATCTATTTGGAGGAAATGAAGGGTGTTCAGAAGCGATCTTCTTTATTGGCATCCAGATCCTGCTCTGTTTTTTATCATAAGCTGGAGAGACTACGGGCGCCTCCCGATGCGGATAAGGACGGGCGAGCCCCTCGTACGACCGCATGGAGGGAGGGATGAGCTGAGGCCTGCTCTGCGCTCCCATGGAAACGAAAACGCATTATCAACTTTATTTTCAAGGAGGTGAGCCGCCGTGAAAAAAATAGCAGCATTTGCAGCTGCCGGTGCCGTTTTAACAGGTCTGCTCGCTGCAGGAGCGTATTACCTTAACACTATGGAGCTGTTTGTGATCGCCGGGCTGATAGTCATAGCCGCTTCATTCGTTCCACTTTTTGTACACATGATAAAAACTGCAGGAAGCAGTAAGCCGACCTTGTTCGGAACTTCCACTCCAGGTTCCTTCTCGACAATCAGTCATGCTCAGGAACAGGGGAAAACAATCAAAACGGGAAAAGTGCATTATGCAGCGGGTGCCGGTCTCGGAGCTTTGATTATATTTCTGCTTGCTGTATTATTTCAATCGTTTTAAAAATTTCATATGTTAAGCTTCCATTAAATTAGACTAATATGCTTTTTTCAGAGCTTTACAAAAATTCAGGAATATGTTTATATAAAGAGGTAAAACTTCATACGTACGACATGCACTGGGGGTGCTGTAAGCTGAGAGACGGAATTTTCCGTTAACCCTTTGAACCCGAACTAGGTAATACTAGCGTGGGGAAGTGCAGGTAGTCTTTTATAAAACCTGCACCTTCTAATGAAATTCAGAAGGTGTTTTTATATACCTGCATCGCGGTCCTGTACCGCCGGATACTCAGTTAATGTAAAGCAGCTTCCCTATAGACGGGGAGCTGCTTTTTTTGTACGTATGAAAAATCTACTATCTTACTGGAGGAATGAACAATGCAGGAATTAAGCTGTGGAACAAGTAATATCGTAGGAGTGCGCTTTGCGGTGTATCCGATGGCAGACGATTTTGTGAAAATTATTAAAGGGGCTTTAAAAGAAACGGACACGTCGAAAGTGTGGATGGAAACAGATGATGTAACGACATGTATCCGTGGAAGAAGTGAGCACGTGTTTGATACAGCAAAAGCGATCTTTGTTCATGCTGCTAAAACCGGGACTCACGTTGTATTCAACGGAACGTTTTCCGTCGGCTGCCCGGGAGACAGTGAAGGAGATTCGTATATGTCGGAAGACAGTCATCGTCTTAACGAGCAGGCGGTGAGCGGGGAAAAAATAGACACCGCTGCTCATTTTTCCCTTTATCCGATGAATAATCCCGATTATATGCAGGTAATAGCCGATCAGGTGGAAACAGCCGAAAAACACGGGACATTTACGAAAGGAGTCCATTACGCCTCCCGTCTGGACGGAGACGTCAGCGATGTGTTTACGACGCTTGAAGAAGCGTTTGTAAGAGCCTCCGAAACAAAAAATCGGGCCCACGTGACGATGACCGCAGCCATTTCGGCAAATAGTCCGTCTACGAAGGCAAAATAGGAGATTTTTATGATGCTGAGGGAATGGAAATTAAAAGAGATTGTGCTGATGTCGGTTCTTGGAGTCGTTTTTGCATTTATTTATCTCGGCTTTTTCTTTTTCGGACAGGGGTTAAGAAACGTGTTAACCCCCTTTGGCCTGGGGCCGTTTGGATATGAATTTATTTTCGGGATCTGGTTTATCGTTTCGATCATCGCGGCATATATTATCCGTAAACGGGGAGCGGCATTCTGGTCGGAACTTATCGCCGGAACTGTGCAGGTGCTTATAGGAAGTCCAGCCGGCCCCCAGCTGATCATCTCTGCTGCCATTCAGGGCCTTGGTGCAGAAGCGGCTTTTGCAGCGACTAAATGGAAAAACTACACGCTGCCCGTGCTCATTGCTGCCGGTATGTCCGCTGCACTGTTCAGCTACGCGTGGGGATGGTTCCAGTCAGGTCTCGCAGCTCTTACGCCGGGATTAATCGCTGCCACTCTGCTCGTACGTCTGCTGAGCGGAGCGCTTCTGGCGGGTGTCCTCGGTAAGTGGATCAGTGATCAGCTTGCGAATACTGGTGTACTGAGAGGTTATGCATTAGGAAAGGAGAGTTTGAAGCAACGTGGCAGAAAAGCATCCTAAGCCGAATTTTCCGCTTCTCGAAGTGGAACACTTTTCTTTCGGATTCGAAGAACAGGCGCTTCTTAAAGATTTATCCTTCACCCTGCAAAAGGAAGCATTCACTCTCGTCGGAGGAGCAAGCGGCTCAGGCAAAAGTACGCTTGCCCTTTGTTTGAACGGGCTTTATCCGGAAGCGGTGGAAGGGTGGAAACAAGGTTCTATCCGTTTTCGTGGAAAGGAAGCGGAAGAATTTGAAAAAGGCAGCCTCAGCCAGAAAATCGGCGTCGTATTTCAGGACCCGGAAAGTCAGTTCTGCATGATGAAAGTAGAAGATGAACTGGCGTTTGTTCTTGAAAATCAAAAAGTGCCCTCATCTGCAATGGAAAAAAAGATCGACAGTGTCCTGGAGGAAATAGGCATGACAGCTCATAAACATGACGTCATTCATGAACTATCCGGAGGACAGAAACAGAAAATTGCGCTTGCGTCGATTCTCTTGATGCAGCCGGAACTGCTCGTTCTCGATGAACCCACGGCCAATCTTGATCCGGTTTCAAGCGTGGAATTTATTGAACTCGTAAATAGCGTTCAAAGAGAGAGGCAGTGCCGTGTCCTTATCATTGAACATCAGCCGGATGACTGGTTTCCCCTTCTTGAAAGGGTATTGCTTCTTGGCAGAAACGGTTCCATTCTGGCTGATGGTTCTCCTTACGACATTTATCGTTCAAAGCAGATGCTTTTTGAAGAAGGGATTCACATTCCGCTTTTTATGCAGCCTCCTGAAACGCTTGTTGAAAAGCAAAATCCTGACTGCAGGGAGGAGATATTGAAAGTGAAAGGTCTGGCTTTTTTCAGAGGAGAAAAAACAATCCTGTCCGATGTGGATTTCCAACTGAATAAAGGAGAATTTGTGGCCTTTGCAGGCGAAAACGGCGCCGGGAAATCTACACTCCTGCAGCTGCTGGCCAGGCTGATCCAGCCTCAAAAAGGGCACATCGTTTTCGATGGGAAGCCGTTAAATGATTGGGGAGAAGGAGCTCTCCGCCAAAAAAGCGGCTATGTATTTCAAAATCCGGAACATCAGTTTATAACAGATTCGGTCGACGAAGAATTATCTTTTGGTATGCTGATGAATGAAAAAACAGATGTGAAAACACGAGTGGAGCTGCTGTTAAAGAAGTTTCATCTAAAGGAACATCAGCATGCCAATCCCTTTTCATTAAGCGGGGGCCAAAAAAGACGGCTGAGTGTGGCTGCGATGCTTGATGACACCCCTGATATTCTCTTCTTTGATGAACCTACATTTGGGCAGGATGCAGGAACGACAGAAGAATTAATGAAAATGGTCACGGCTCTGCAAAGAGAGGGAACCACCATTATATTTGTCACTCATGATATGGAGCTGGTCGACCGGTACTGCGGAAGAGTGCTCGTGCTCTCAGGAAGCAGGCTGGCTTTTAACGGGGAACCGGAAAAACTTTGGGGAAGACAGGAGCTTTTAAAGCAGGCACGACTGCGTCTGCCGTTTAGGAAAAGGGAGGAAAAAGCCTATGGTATCGTCGATTAACCCGGCTTTGAAGGGTATTGCCGTTCTCATACCCGGTATTCTGCTCAGCTTCAGCTTTGATATCTTCACTCCTCTCGTTTTTTTATTATTTATGGTTGTCTTCACCTTTTTGTTCAGCGGTATCTCTATAAAAAAGTGGCTGCTTTTCTTTTCACCATTTATTCTATTAGCCTGCGGATTTGCATGGATGACGATGCTTTATACGAGCGAATCGTTTGCCGGGGGTGATCGGCTGTTTTCTGTCTGGCAGTTTGATGTGACTACTGGTGCAGTCATGGTCGGAATAAGTCTTGCTTTACGGTCTCTCTGTTTTGTTTCGTTATCGCTGCTTTTTATCCTGACTACCGACTCAACGAAATTTATGCTCAGTCTCATGCAGCAGCTGAAACTGCCGCCGAAAATCACCTTTGGCATTCTGGCAGGATACAGGTTTCTTCCGGCTTTCCGCCACGAATTTCAGGTGCTGAAGCAGGCACACCGTATTCGAGGAATGGGAAGGGCAAAAGGATTAAAAGGGCGGGTTCAGCAGTTCCGCAGGTATGCGATTCCGTTGATGGCAAACGCGATTCGTAAAGCAGAGCGGGTTGCTAATGCTATGGAATCGAAAGGTTTTACGGGTTCTGCTGAACGGACACACTATCATAAGATGAAGATTAAAGGAAAAGACTGGGCTTTTTTCAGTGTGATAAACGGCGGTCTGATAATAACGTTAGCTCTTTCATATTATTTAGGGTATTTAAATATATTTGGGTTTCAGTTCAGTTGAATCAGTTTTATAAGTCATTATTTTATGTTTAAATACCTTGAAAATAAACCATCTATTATAAGTAGAACACCATTTTACGTTTATGCTTCTGAAAACAGCCGCTTTCGTTTCCATGGGGACGCTTTCCAGGCGGGTCGGCCTCAGCTAATTCCGGCCGACAAAAGGAGGCCGGAATGGATCTTCGACTCGACCTTATTCGCCTCGGAGTCGCCCCATGTACACTCCGGCGTCCTGGTAAGAATGCCTTTTATCGTCTTTTTCTATAGATGACTGAACAGCTTTAGGTAAAAAATAAGAAGTCATCTTTTCCTTCCAAGGAAGAAGCACGTTTTTCAAATGGATTCGTTCCACTTATAGGGAGGCCGAACGCTTTCTCCGCGGCAGGCCCTTCAAAAAACAAAACGGAGCTTTAACAGAGTCTTTTACTAAGGCTGATACGTTTATGAAATAGGTTTGAGGGGAACCGCCTATTAGTAGATGAAGGAGGAAGGAATATGGCAAAAACAATATTTATTACAGGAGCAGGAACAGGCCTTGGTAAAGGCACGGCAATCGGCCTTGCCAAAAAAGGTCATAAAGTAATCGCCGGCGTGGAAATCATTTCCCAGGTAACAAGTCTTCGGGAAGAAGCAGAAAAAGCCGGAGTCAGCCTCGAAGTCATAAAGCTCGATGTTACAGACAAACGGGACCAGCAGCTGATCGAAGATTATGACTACGACGTTTTTGTCGCAAATGCAGCGATTGGAGAAGGCGGACCGATTTCAGAGATCCCCGTAGACAGAGTAAGGGCTGTGTATGAAACGAATGTGTTCAGTACGTTGGAAAACGCGCAGATAGCTGCGAAAAAATTTGTGGAGAAAAAGCAGGGAAAAATTATTTTTCTAAGTTCGATTGTCGGTATTGTAGCAATGCCTTATCTTGGAGCTTACAGCTCTTCCAAGCACGCCATTGAAGCGATTGCGAAAACGATGCGGGCAGAGCTTCAAGAATTCGGAGTTCAGGTAGCGACGATTAACCCTGGACCGTTTGAAACGGGCTTTAACGACCGGATGTTTGAAGAAAAGTGGAAATGGTATGAGCAGAGTGAAAACTTCACGCCGGAAAATTCTATAAAAAAAACGGAAGAAATTCTGGATGAGCAGTATGATCCGGAAAACATGATCAATAAAATGGTGGAAGTCATTGAATCAGACAGTCACCCGTTCCGCAGTGCCTATCCTAAGGAAACAGAAGAAACGATGAAAGATTTTGAAAAGCAGATGTGGGAAGACAAAGTTTAAAATTTTATACGGCAGAAACCGCTTCACACAAATAAAAGCGTCATGACGAAATTCCCGTCATGACGCATTTTTAAAGCCGGCTGTACGGCAGTATTCCGGAATACTTTTAATCAGGTGCGTTTTACTATCTATGAGTTGTCGTCGGGTTCGTTCACATAGCGTTCGATCGAAGGAGGTTCGTATTCCTGCATCGTATCAATGAGCTTCCCCGAATCCCGGCCAATTTGCAGCATGGAAAGGTAGCTCTCATGAAGAAAGCCTTCACGAACCATATGATCAAGCATATTAAGAAGGGGATCGTAGTATTCATCCACATTGAGGATCCCGATTGATTTTTTATGAAGCCCCAGCTGTGCCCATGTAAACACTTCGAAAAACTCTTCCATCGTACCTGCACCGCCTGGGAGAATCAGGAAGGCATCGGCCATGTCGGCCATCATGGATTTCCGGTCGTGCATAGAGTTAACGATAATCAGGTCAGTCAGCATAGGGTGGGCAATTTCTCTTTCCTGAAGCATTTTCGGCATAATGCCGGTTACCCGGCCGCCGTCAGAAAGAGCGGCATTGGCGGTAATTCCCATCATGCCAACAGCACCGCCGCCGTAAACCAGTTCAATATTTCTCTCAGCAAGGGCTTTCCCAAGCTTTTTGGATTCTTCCTCATAAAGAGAGGTTCTGCCGCTGCTTGATCCACAATAAACTGCTAGTCGCTTCATTACCCGTCTCCCCCTTCTAAACCGTTTAGTTCTTTCTTATTTATCATTCTAACATTTTTGACGTGCAATAACCGTAATTTTATTCCAGTAAAATAGATTTTATACAATAAATTTTATTTAACAAAGTTGTCACATGCGGATTATAAAAATATTATGTTACAATTGTGAAAACGTTTTCTTTACTGGGAATAAAGGAAGATGCCCGAATTTCAGAAGGGCGTTTTATATTTGAATCGATCATAACTATACAAATTAACAAGCAGAGATTGTGAAGGTGATAGGCGATGGGAAAAGGATTTTCTCACTATTGGACGAAAAAACAGATCAGAAAACAAATGGCGGCTGTGCGTGAAGATGTGCCTCCGACAATGATTATTAAAGACGTTACATATTTAAACAGTATGCGTAAAACGTGGCTGAAAGCGAATATATGGATTTATTATGACAGGATTATTTATATCGGCAGGGCAATGCCGGAAAATCTGGAAGGAACAGAAATTGTAGAAGCAGCAGGTAAGTATGCGGTCCCAGGCTACATTGAGCATCACGCGCACCCATTTCAGCTCTATCAGCCTCTGTCCCTGGCGAAATTCGCGGCTGAACGGGGAACCACTACTATCGTAGGCGATAATCTGCCTTTCTTTTTACATCTTCCCAGGGAAAAAGCTCTTCCTCTTTTGGAAACTCTGCAGCGGACTCCGGCATGCCTGCTCTGGTTTGCGCGATTTGATCCGCAGACAGAAATGCAGAACGAATCAGAGATTTTTTCCTATGCCAACATTCACCATTGGCTGTCCCATCCTTATGTAGTGCAGGGGGGAGAATTAACGGATTGGCCTCGTGTGTTAAAAGGGGACGACCAGATGCTGCACAGCATGCTGGAAACGAAAGATCTGCGTAAACCGATCGAAGGACATCTTCCGGGTGCTGGAGAAAAAACACTGACACAGATGGCACTTCTCGGAGTCGACGGGGACCATGAATCGATGACGGCCTCTGACGTATTTGCCCGTCTGGACACGGGACTCACAGCCTCACTGCGGTACTCCTCGATCCGGCCTGATCTGCCTAATCTGCTCCGTGAACTTCATGAACAGGGGCTGGATACTTATGAGTCGCTGCTGATGACAACAGACGGATCCCCTCCTCATTTTATGAAGCATGGAATGATGGAGCACCTCATACAGCTTGCACTGGATGAAGGGGTCCCGTTTATTGATGCCGTGCATATGGTTTCCTGGAATGTTGCCAAACATTTTTATATGGATGATGTTTTAGGAATTCTGGCACCGGGAAGGCTTGCCAATATTAATCTGCTTGACAGTAAAGAGGACCCTTTTCCTTCCGAAGTGCTGGCTAAAGGAACGTGGGTAAGAAAAAATAATACTCCCTGCTTCCCGGAAACAAAAATAGACTGGGGAGAACACGGTTTCCAGCCGCTCGAGATTGATTGGGAACTAAAAGAGAGCGATTTTCATTTCTCCATGCCTCTAGGTATAGAAATGCAGAATGAAGTTATAATGAAGCCTTATCAAATCAGTTCGAATCTGATGGTGGATACCCTGCCGGAAAACTCGGATGAATGCTTTATGGTGATGATTGATAGAAATGGAAAGTGGAACGTTTCCACTCTATTAAAAGGTTTTGCTGAAAATCTTTACGGATTTGCAAGCTCTTTTTCCAACACCGGTGATATTATCCTGATTGGAAAGTCCAAGCAGGGCATGGAAAAAGCTTTTGATGCGTTAAAGCGAAATAAAGGCGGCATTGTGGTTGTTGAGGAAGATGAAAAAGAAACGAAAGTCGATCTTGCTATTGGAGGAATGTTTTCCGATCTTCATTTTGAAGAAGGACTCGTGGAGCAGGAAGAACGGCTTCGAAACGTGCTGAAGGAAAAAGGCTACAAGTTTACAGATCCTGTTTACAGCCTGCTTTTCTTTTCAGCAACCCACCTCCCTTTTGTGCGTATAACGCAGAAAGGAATTATCGATGTTAAAAAGAAAAGGGTACTCTTTCCTGCGCTTATGCGTTAAACTATAAAAGTAAAGGATCTTTTTCCTGGGAAAGGCTGATGAGTATATGATGGGTGTTTCCGGCAGAAATATAGCTGCAGGAACAGTAATGATAGCTCTGTTCAGTGCATGCAGCAATGATGACGAAAACAGCACCGACAATAACAGCGGCGGGAACAGTTCCTCCTCCGCCGAAAATACTCCGGTTGAGGAAAACAACAGTAACGCTGAGGCGGAAGAAGAAATTTTTACTGCTCCACTTACCGGCTTGGAAGCAGAAGAGGAAGAGCTGAACCACAGAGCGGTTGGCGTGATGATTGAAAACTCCATTTCGGCACGGCCTCAGACGAGCCTTCATGAAGCGGATATAGTATATGAAGTCCTTTCAGAAGGAAACATAACTCGGCTTCTTGCTGTATTTCATAGTGAAAAACCGGAAGAAATTGGGCCGGTGCGAAGTGCACGCCCTTATTATATCAACTTAAATAACGGATACGGCGCCGTATACGCAGCTGCAGGTGGAAGCCCCGATGCCTATGATATGATCGAAAACGGCGAAGTCGATTATGTGAGCGGTCTGGAATACGAAGGGGTGCATTTTTACCGGTCGGATGAACGGCAGGCCCCGCATAACATGTACACAAGTTTTGACCGGCTGGCAGAGGCTGCAGAAGAACTGGGCTATGAGTGGGAAAATATACCGCCTGAAGATTTGAGTTTTTCTGAAGAGGAAGCGGAAGGGCTGGAGGCTGATACGGTTAATATTTCCTACGGAAGCAGTTCGAATAATGTGCAGTACAATTATGAAGAAGACCTTCAAGGGTATGTACGTTCTGTTGGAGGCGAACAAATCAACGATCTCCAGACGAATGAGCCGGTCTCACCGAGAAACCTGCTCGTCGTTGAAGCAGAGCATCAGGTAACCGACGATTCAGGACGGCGGTTTATAGATATTGAAGCGGGCGGCGGGGCCTACCTTCTGCAGGACGGGTCAGCCCGGGAACTATCGTGGGAAAACCAGGAGGGCCGGCTGGTTCCTGTGGAAAATGGGGAGATCGTGCCGTTTCAACCCGGAAAAACGTGGATAAATATTGTCGAGGATATGGAAGAGGATGTTTCGCTTAACTGATTATTGGAAAACATTTCCTAATTACTTCTATTACTAATCGGAAGAGAGGTGAGAGCCGTAATGCAAATTGATAAACTTCGCGGTAAAGAGCTGGATCAGCTTTTCGAAGCGATTTTAAGCCTGAAAGATAAAGAGGAATGCTATCAGTTTTTTGATGATCTCTGTACGATGAACGAAATCCAATCACTTGCGCAGCGACTGGAAGTAGCGAGAATGCTCATGGAAGGTGATACGTATCAGCGTATCGAGCAGGAAACAGGTGCAAGTACGGCAACGATTTCGCGTGTGAAACGCTGTATCAACTACGGAAACGACGGGTACAAGTTTACCCTCGACCGGGTTCATGCACCGCAGCATTATAAAGACTGACAATCAGCTGTTCTGTAAGCGGCATATCCGCCTATACAGAGCAGTTTTTTCATGTTTTTCAAGCTATCCCGCAACTCCGCAGCCCCCTTTCAAAAACAGCCGGTTACACAAGAGCGGGTATAACTTCTCGTTTTTATTGAAGCCTGTATGAAAAGAACAGGGAATAACAATCGAGAGTTCCTGTGTTTTTTGGTATACTATTTCAAGACGAAAATAATGAAAAGAGTTAGGAGTTACTTTATGAAAGCGTATCATGAATGGAAACACGTCTTTAAATTGGATCCTGCCAAAAATATAGAAGATGAAGCACTGGAAAAAATATGTGAATCCGGCACGGACGCTGTAATTGTCGGTGGAACCGATGGTGTTACAGAGGATAATACACTGGATCTTCTAATGAGGATCAGACGCTACAGCGTTGCCTGCGTTCTCGAAGTGAGCAATCTGCACTCTGTTGTTCCTGGTTTTGATTACTATCTTATTCCCTCCATATTAAATTCCCGGCAGACTTCCTGGATTAATGGTCTTCACCACCGTGCTTTAAAAGAATTCGGCCATTTGATAGGGGACGAAGAAATCCTTGCGGAAGGGTACTGCGTTTTAAATCCGGAAGCGAAGGTGGCTCATGCAACGGATGCGGTAACGGATTTAAGCAATGACGATATTATTGCCTATGCGCGTATGACAGACCGGCTTTTTCATATGCCGATTTTTTATATGGAATACAGCGGTACTTACGGCGACCCTTCAGTCGTATCGGAAGTAAATGAGATTCTTGAAAAATCGCAGCTCTTTTATGGAGGAGGCATTGAAAGCTCCGCCCAGGCCGAAGAAATGAGCCGTTATGCTGATACAATTGTTGTAGGGAACATTATTTATGAAGATTTGTCCAAAGCATTAAAAACCGTAGCTTCTGTAAAAAAGTAGCCTGTACACCTTAATCAGGTTAAGCTATAATGGAAGAAAATAAGAACAAACGTTTGGTGGTGAGAGAGTGGAAAATGCATTATTAACCGGATTAAATCCGGAACAGCAGAAAGCGGTCAGGCATGATGAAGGACCGCTCTTAATTATGGCAGGTGCAGGCAGTGGAAAAACACGCGTGCTTACACATAGGATTGCTTATTTAATAGGAGAAAAAGGCATTCCCCACTGGTCGATTCTTGCAATAACATTTACGAACAAAGCGGCAAGGGAAATGAAGGACAGAGTGGCTTCTATCGTTGGAAGTGAAGCAGAACAGATGTGGATTTCCACGTTTCACTCGATGTGTGTCCGCATTCTCCGCCGTGATATCGATCGAATCGGTTTTAAGCGGAACTTTACTATTCTCGATTCAAGTGATCAGCAGACTGTGTTGAAGCGGATTGTAAAGGAACTGAATCTCGATCCTAAAAAGTTCGATGCCCGTGCGATGCTCGGAGCGATCAGCAGTGCTAAAAACGAATTGAAAACAGCAGCCCAGTTCGCAAAAAGCGCGAACGGATTTTACGAAGAGACGGTGCTGGAAGTATATAAACGCTACGAGAAAGAACTGCGCAAAAACCAGTCTCTTGATTTTGATGATTTGATTATGACGACGATCCGCCTGTTTGAACAGGTACCGGAAGTTCTTGAATATTATCAGCGGCGCTTCCGATACATTATGGTCGACGAGTACCAGGATACGAACCGTGCCCAGTACAAACTGGTGCAGCTGATGGCAGACCGCCATAAAAACCTCTGCGTTGTCGGCGACTCAGACCAGTCTATCTACCGCTGGCGCGGAGCAGATATTCAAAACATCCTTTCTTTTGAAAAAGATTATAATAATGCGACCGTGGTTATGCTGGAACAGAATTACCGGTCCACGAAAACGATATTAAATGCCGCAAATGCGGTGATAGGTAAAAACTCAGGACGCAAACCTAAAAACCTGTGGACAGAAAACGTCGACGGAAATAAATTGACGCTTTATGAAGCAGATAATGAACATGCGGAGGCGCGGTTTGTTATCGGGAAAATGAAAGAAATGATCGACAGCGGCAAATATAAGCCTTCGGAAATTGCCGTGCTTTATCGTACCAATGCCCAATCCCGGGTCATGGAGGAACTGCTCGTCAAATCGAACATGTCCTATGCAATTATCGGCGGCACGAAGTTCTATGACAGAAAAGAAATTAAAGATCTTCTGGCTTATCTCCGTCTCATATCCAATCCAGACGACGATTTGAGCTTCCGTAGGATTGTAAACGTTCCGAAACGGGGTATCGGACCTACGACGGTGGAAAAAATACAGAGCTATGCTGTGCAGCAGGATCTTTCTCTTTTTCAGGCGGTGCAGGAAATCGAGGAAGTTGGACTCAGCGCCAGATTCACGAAAACACTTAAAGAATTTGCCGGCCAGCTCCGCGGCTGGGTGGAAATGCAGGAGTATCTGCCTGTCATGGAGCTCGTCGAAGAAATGCTCGAAAAAACAGGCTACCGGGAAATGCTTAAGCAGGATAAGAGCCTGGAATCAGAAGGACGCCTCGAAAATATAAACGAATTTTTAACGGTAGCAAAAGAATTTGAAGAAGCGAGCGAAGATAAAACACTCACCGCCTTTCTGACTGATCTCGCTTTAATCGCTGATATTGATCAGGTCGATGAAGAGGAGGAAAGTCAGGAAAAGTCTCTGCTCATGACCCTTCATTCCGCAAAAGGTCTTGAATTTCCAATCGTTTTTCTCATTGGACTGGAAGAAGGAGTCTTTCCACACAGCCGCTCGCTTATGGAAGAAGCGGAAATGGAAGAAGAAAGACGGCTCGCATACGTTGGAATAACAAGAGCAGAACAGCAGCTGTTTATCAGCCGGGCAAAAATGCGTACGCTTTACGGCCGGACCAACATGAACCCGCCTTCGCGCTTTCTGCATGAACTGCCGCAGGAACTTGTTGATCATTCGGAAAAAGAAAAAGTAACACCACCATGGATGAAGAAATCTTCCAGTGCAGGACAATCAGGTTCAGGAAATACTGCCAGGCCCGCTCCGGAAAGAAAAAGACGCCCTTCCCAGCCGCAGAAAACGACAACTGCCGGCGCGAGTTTTGACTGGAGTGTAGGGGACCGTGCTTCCCATAAAAAGTGGGGAACAGGCACAGTAGTCAGTCTGAAAGGGAGCGGCGAAAATGTCGAGCTGGATATTGCTTTTCCAGAAATAGGCGTAAAGCGGCTGTTTGCGAAATTTGCTCCTATTAAAAAGGAATAGAGGTGGGCTGCTTTGTCACAGAAAAGAATAGATGAGCTGACTGAACAGCTGAAAGACTATGCGTATCATTACTACGTATTGGATACCCCAAAGATCTCCGACCCGGAATATGATCAGCTTCTGCGGGAACTGCAGGAGCTGGAGAAGGGGTTTCCGGAGTGGAAACACGAAGATTCTCCAACTGAACGCGTTGGAGGCGAACCGCTCGAACAGTTCAGGAAAGTCAGTCATGACGTACCGATGCTTTCTCTGTCCAATGCTTTTAATGGAGAGGAACTGCTCGATTTCGATAGAAGAGTGAGGGATGGACTGGGGTATGCCCCTGCTTATATATGTGAACTTAAAATTGACGGCCTTGCCGTGACGCTGAAATATGAAAAAGGCAGGTTCGTTCTCGGTGCTACGCGCGGGGATGGAGAAACGGGAGAAGATATTACCCATAACCTGCGGACGATTCCTTCAATTCCTTTAAAGCTCCAGGAGCCGGTGACGATGGAAGTGCGCGGAGAAGCTTTTATGCCAAAGCGTTCCTTTGAGAGGCTGAACAAAAAGAAAACAGAGCGGGAAGAGGCTCCATTTGCAAATCCCCGAAATGCTGCAGCGGGATCGCTCCGGCAGCTTGATCCTAAAATTGCTGCTGACAGACATCTGGACATTTTCATTTATTCACTCGGCAGAATGCCGGAGGAGGAGCTGAATTCTCATCACGAAGCCCTCCGCTATGTGAAAAAACTCGGATTTAAAACAAATAAAGAAACGAAGGCTTTTGACACAATCGAAGAGGTAATCACCTACTGCGAAGGATGGCTGGAAAAACGAACAGACCTCCCTTATGAAATTGACGGAATCGTAGTAAAGGTGGACAATCTCAGCGATCAGGAAAAGCTTGGATTTACAGCAAAAAGCCCCCGGTGGGCAACTGCGTATAAGTTCCCGGCGGAAGAAGTTGTCACCCGCCTTAAAGCTATTGAACTGAATGTCGGCAGAACAGGTGTAGTGACTCCGACTGCGCTTCTTGAACCGGTAAGTGTCGCAGGTTCGACAGTTCAGCGTGCCTCTCTTCATAACGAGGACCTTATCCGGGAACAGGATGTAAAGATCGGGGATAAGGTTGTCGTGAAAAAGGCTGGCGACGTTATTCCTAAAGTCGTTCGAGTGCTTGTCGATGAGCGTACGGGTGAAGAAAAAGATTTCTACATGCCCGAAAAATGTCCGGAATGCGGAAGCGGCCTTGTCCGTATTGAAGGGGAAGTTGCGCTCCGCTGCGTTAATCCAAAGTGCCCTGCTCAAATCAGAGAAGGACTGATTCACTTTGTTTCCCGGAATGCCATGAATATTGACGGTCTCGGCGAAAGGGTGATAACCCAGCTTTTTGACCACCATCTTGTCGCGGACGTAGCTGATATTTACCGGCTGGAAAAAGAAGAGCTTCTGAAGCTGGAACGAATGGGGGAAAAATCCGTAGACAATCTTCTGAAAGCCATTGAAGCGACAAAGTCTAATTCGCTTGAAAAGCTGCTTTTCGGTCTTGGTATACGCTTCGTAGGATCAAAAGCAGCCAAAACCCTTGCTCAGCACTTCGAAACGATGGAAGCCCTTGAACGTGCGGATATAGAGGACTTGACTGCAGTAGATGAAATCGGAGAAAAGATGGCGGACGCTGTAGTTACGTACTTTTCACACGAAGAAGTGATCCGCCTGCTTGAAGAGCTGAAAGTATTAGGCATAAATATGACGTATACCGGACCTAAAGCAGTTTCTCCTGAAAACAGTGACTCTTTATTTGCCGGAAGAACGATGGTTTTAACAGGATCAATGGGTGAAATGTCCCGGGCTGAGGCAAAAAAAGAAATAGAAAAGCGCGGCGGCAAAGTTACGAGCAGTGTAACTAAAAACACAGACATTCTTGTAGCAGGAGAAAAGGCAGGTTCCAAACTGAAAAAAGCTGAAGAACTGGGTATCGAAGTCTGGGATGAAGCGCTCTTTTTGGAACAATTAAAGCAGCCTGTATAAATACCGGCAGAAAAGAATTCCGGCTGTTGGCCGGAATTTCTTTTCTGTTCTTTTATATCAATAGGCTTTAGCAGAGAAGAAAAGGTATTCTCGTTTATTCCGGCTTATGCCGCAGTTCCGAAATTACGGATAAAGCAGTTACCCTGTCAGCAGTGGGAAATGGCAGAGGGTGGACATCTGATGAAGCTTGCCCAACAGCAGCTGCCGGTAAAAGGTGCGAAGCCTTTTTTATCCTGCAAGGAAACAATATATTTTTCAAAAGAAGTCCTTCCAATTGTATAGAACGTTATTTTCCTCATCATGGGCAGCAGTCCGGCATGGATGTTTCTTTTAGCATATAAGGAATTTACCTCCCTTTAGTGAAAACAAGCTGTTATTTATAAAAATAGCTGTGTTAAAGCATTCCTGTAGAGTGTTAATTTCCACTTTGAAAAAACAGGGGCCCCTCGCTAAGATAAGAATAGAGACACGACTCTACTATTCCAAACCTTGAGGAGGGACCTTACTATGAAGTTTAAAATGCAGGACCAACAAAATCAACGGATTGCCCGTATTTCTTCCAGCCACCTGATTATCGGGGTGGATATTGCCCAGCATCACCACGTGGCACGTGCTGTCAATTACCGGGGCATCGCCTTTGGTAAGCCGTTGGCTTTTGAAAACAACGAGGAAGGGTTTACCCGGCTTCTCGACAGGATCGCTGCGTGGAAGGAAGCGAGCGGCTGTACGACCGAAATCGTCGGGATGGAGCCGACCGGCCATTACTGGCTGAACCTGACCGCCTGGCTGAAGGGCCGGCAGATCGATGTTGTCACCGTTAATCCCCACCTGGTCAAAAAGAATAAAGAAAACCGGGATCATATCCAGTCCAAAAGCGATGCCAAAGACGCCCTCGTGATTGCCGACATGGTTAAAAACGGCTATTACAGCCAGATCCATCCCACGTCGGAAACGTTCGACTCGCTCCGGGTGCTCATGGCCAACCGGGAGGTGCTCGTGAAACGGCGCGTTGCGACCATCAATCAGCTGCACCGCTGGGTCGATATTGTCTTCCCGGAACTCCGGGAGGTCTTTCAGGATCTCCAAAGCAAAGGGGCCATCGCTACCCTGCGGCTGTTCCCCATGCCGAAACAACTGCGGGAGCTGGACGTGGCGGACGTGATCCACGGATGGAAAACAGGGATGAAACGTCACGCCGGCCACCGGAAAGCGGAAACGCTGCTTGCGGTGGCGAAACGGTCCGTGGGAAGCACGCAGGCGCCGGAGGCGTATCTCCTGCACCTGGACCAGCTGCTCGAAGAATGGGACCTGGTCACGGCCCAGCTGGAACGGGTGGAACACGAGGTGGCTGCCACCCTGGAGCACGTGACCTACCGCCACTCCTTCCTTGCCATCGATGGGATCAGCGATCTCTCCCTGGCGGGGATTCTGGGGGAAGCCGGTGATATTCGTGGTTTTGCCCATGGTAATGCGCTCTTACGTCATGCCGGCCTGCACCTGGCCGAAGCGAGCTCCGGCAAATGGAAAGGACAAGTGGTCCTCTCCAAACGCGGAAGGTCCCGGCTGAGGCGCTGTTTATACCTGGCCACGCTGAGCCTGATCAAAAACAACGCGGATTTCCGGCACCTCCACCACGTCAATGTGCAGGGCAAAAAGATGAAAAAGATGAAGTCGGTCATGAAACTGATGGGCAAGCTGGCACGAATCCTCGTGGCCCTCGCCAGAGGGGGAGAACCCTACTGTTCAGAGAAAGTCCGACCGCTTCCGTCTGCTGTCTAGGGGGTGATCGTCCCGTCGGCTCATCGAATCATGGCTTATTCGCAGGATGAAAAAGAAAGCACGGAGGACCGGATACCACAAACCAAAGGGCCCGGACCCGTCGTTAAAGCAAAACCGGCCTCCACCCCCTGGCCAGGCATGACAAAGGAATGAGAGGGCATGGACCCGTTGAGACATGGGAGGAAAAGCCTCCAGGGACCGCGTGGAGAAGACGTGCAGGATATGGTAAAAAATGGAGTTTTCGCGACCTCCTTTCTTTCCGCCTGTCTTGGAGCGCCTCCTCTTCCGTTTCTTTCGTTGATCTATCCGTCAGGTGCGATCGAAAAGGGGGAACATCCTGCGAATGAGCGAGTATTTGAGAGATAAACCTATCTTACCGAGGGAGTTTGTTGTTACATGTAGATAACTCCGCTTCAGCTCTGCCGTGGAGGAGATCTCCAGCTTTCTCAGGCTTAAGCCCTGCGGGATCTTCCAATTTCCTTCTTCAACGGGCATGTTTCCGCTTCGTTTTGATGGTCGATTACAGAAAGCCCGTAGATTGAACAAAGAATGTACAAAGGTAGAAACCATAGTCAAGGCAATTTTTCAAGACGCCTGCGGAAAAAAGAAAGCGTAAAGATCGTCCCGGACGCCAGGGAAGCCGCATGCTTTCTCCGCGGCAGGCGGTGGAGCCGCAGCACACCAAAAACAACACGGAGCTTTAACAGAGACACTCATGCAAAATTCTTGCACCATGAGGCATGAAAATGGCCTTCTTAAGGAATGGAACTTCCCCCCTATACAGGCGGCACAAATGATGTTCAAGGAAGGATTCTCTTTATTAGAAGGAGATCCTGCTCTGTCTTTTTGCCGTAAGCTGTAGTGGACATGGGGCGACTCCAGGGCGATGAAGGACGAGCTGAAGATCCATCCCTCCCGACCGCAGGGAGGAAGGGATTAGCTGAGGCCGGCCCGCCCGGAAAGCGTCCCCATGGAAACGAAAGCGTCCGTTTATCGCTTACCTACATTATTTTCAAGGTAGCCATAAAAATTAAAGTTTCACTAATAACCTTCATTCTGTTTGGGGCTGTTCCACCAGCTTTTAAAACGGAATAACACCCACAGGGATCGAAAGGAAGAGGGAGGAATTCTTAACAGCTGCGCACGCTGATAGAGCCAAGCAATAAAAGACCAGGAACTACAGATATTCATTTCTAAACCAGGTATTTATAGAATAAGTCTATAGACAGGCTGGATTACAGCAGGCGTTTGTGAGAAAATGCAAAAGAGAAAACAAGCGTTTCGGGGGAGTGTCATAGATGAAGAACAAATGGAAAGCAGCGGGGATTGGTTCGCTGATACTTGCGGCCGGATGTTCACCTACAGTGGACCAGACGGAAGAAGAAGTAATTGTCGTGGAAGAAACAGAAGAAGAAGCACAGGAAATTATTATAACCCCGACGATGGATACTCCGGATAATTATTACCGGAATGTACTGGAAGACGGTACATATATTCGAGGAGACGCGAGGGGCTCCGTAGCTCATGCAATGAATAACAGAATTGATATTGATCAGTTCGAGATTGGCCTGATGGAAATTGCAAGCGGGATTTTCAGCCCGGAAGATTACTATTTTCAGGAAGGAACACATTTGGATGGTGATCTGTTAAACAGCTGGCTGCGCCGCTATTCTCCTGAAGATGAAGATGAAGATGGGGAAGAGACAGAGGAGTCAGCTGGATTAAATCCGCAGCTCGCTGATGAAGAAAATCAGGAAGATGCTATGCGTGAAGCTCCACTCGTTCTGTCCAACATAATGGAACATAACTATTATACTGAAAATGGAGACGATGGAGTTGAACTGAGCGGAGCTGTCATTGGCATTTCTGTACGCTCTGTTTATTATTTTCGGACGGAAAACGAAGATGGCAGCCTGAATTTCTTCGAAGAGCCTGTTGATGAAGAATACGCTCTTGATTATGCAGAAGAGGCTGCAGGAGAAATGCTGGAACGACTTCGCACAAGAGAAGAATTTGCTGATATTCCAATCACTTTTGCTGTTTTTATGGAAGAACCGCGCGGATCTATAAATCCGGGAACTTTCCATCGAATCGCTGAAAGCGGGGCCGGAGATACAGAGTTAACAGGCTGGGAAACAATCAGTGAAAATAACTTTGTTTTTCCTTCCAATGAAGCGGGGGAAGCGAATCCTGCTCTGTCAGATCAGTTCAGCCAGTTCGAGGAAGACATCAACAATTTCTTTGATTATCCGGTCGGAGTAGTAGGGAACGGACGTTATAAAGACGGCTCCCTTGAGGAAATGAAAATTGAAATTAATCTGCAGTCTCATGGGCAGGCAGAAGTAATAGCACTAGCCCAGTATATCTCGAGCATTCTTGAAGATTCTTTTCAGTCCCAGGCTCCCGTTTATGTTTATTTAAACTCCGTAGAAGGAAGCGAAGCACTCGTCCTTCAATATCCAGGGGAGTCTCCGACAATGCATGTTTATAAATAGGGTTCTATATGTATCAGAAAATCTGTGAGCGGTCCCATGAAGACAGGGGTACAGCTTCACACAGACAAAAGCCTGTTAGACAAATTCCCGTCTAACAGGCTTTTTAATACCTTGTCCGGCTCCGCGTGTGCTTTCCAGGCAGTCTTGATAGACTTTTTGAGACAGCCTCTTAATAAGGAATAAAAAGCGTGCAGACAGGTGACAAATCCAGCTGAGCATCCGTTTTGGTTTAGGATAATAGGGGAAAAGGAATACTATCAGGAGAGACCTTTTCTTACCTCTTCCTTAATGCCCGGCCTCCTCTTGAAATTCACTAGAAAGGGGTTCTTTCAGTGAAGTATGTTTTGATCGGTGCTGCGTCGTTTTTACTCATGTCAGGAACAGCTGCAGCCGTTTCATTTCCGGACGTAGGAGATAATCATTGGGCGGAGGACGAAATAAGTTTTTTGAAAGAGGAAGGAGTAATTCAGGGTCATATGGACGGTACGTTTCGCCCAAATGATCCGGTAACTCGCGCACAGACAGCGGATATGCTTGCCGGTGCATTTGATCTGGAGACGGATAACCGCCCTCCTGCCGGCTATCCGGACGTGAAAGAAGGAGACTATGCGTACGAAGAGATCCTTGCAGTAACGGAAGAAGGATGGATGCAGGGATATGGAACGAATTTCGGACCGAGGGACGCTTTGAAGCGTGGACAGATGGCTGCTGTACTGACACGTGCTTTCGAATTGGAAATGCTCGGACCTCATCATTATTTTACTGACGTTTCGGACGATAACTTTTATTTTGATTACATTAGAACTTTAGCAAGTCACAGGATAGCGGTTGGTTACCCGGACGAGACGTTTCGCAGCGGGAATGATACGACGAGAGCGGAGTTTTCCACTTTTTTAGCGAGAGCAATGAATCCTGAAGAGTTTGTGGAAGGATATATTGATGAGGAAACTCAGGAGGAACTTATCAGCGCAGCAGACGCATTTGTAGAAGCGCTTGCTGAGGAAGATATGAATACTGCAGCTTCTAAAGCTGCTGAAGAACTGAGGTTTTCTCCCTACGCCTACCTTGATGAGGAAGACCAGATCTTCACCAATGAGGATGCTTCCGGTCTGTGGGAAGATGATACCGTCTATCACTGGGGATATTTCGACGGCACCGGGGATGATATTGAAATGACGTATCAGGATTATTACGACCGCTTTGTTTACTCCAGAGATTACGTTGATGCTGATACTGTCTCTATCAATCAGCGGCAGGGAGGAAGCAGCACGATTGATAATTCAGGTGATGTCTATCCCGGCCAGCCGGTAGTGGAATACCACATGGAAGCAACCGACAATGAATTGAACTGGCGGAGTCTGAGGCTTGTGATGGTGGAAGAGAACGGGGAATGGGTCGTGACAGCAGTTATTAATGATGAATGGACGACGTAGATTAATTTGAAAAAACCTGCGCCTGTTCTTTGGCAGCAGGTTTTTTCCTGCTGTACAAAGCAAGCTGAGAACAGCAGTCTCATTGCCTAACAGCAGCTTCTTTGGTATCATCATACTATTGTGAACATGCAAAGAGGAGGATTTCTATGGAACGTATTTCGAAAGAACAGATCCGCCACGTGGCAGAACTGGCCCGGTTGGATTTGAAAGAAGAAGAAGTAAGTCATTTTGGAGGGCAGCTTGACGAAGTTATCAAATCCGTTCAGCAGCTCAATGAATTAGATACCGGCAATGTGGAGCCGACATCCCACGTTCTTGACGTACGCAACGTCCTTCGTGAGGATGAAGCAAAACCTTCCCTTTCGAGGGACGACGCTCTGAAAAATGCCCCTGATCAGCAGGAAGGACAAGTGAAAGTACCATCGGTATTAGAATAGGAGGCATATAAATGGAAGCTTTTGATTATTCACTAAAAGAGCTTCACGACCGTCTACATAAACAACAGACAACGGTGGAGGAACTAGTTAAACAGTCGTTAGGACGAATAGAAGAAGTAGATGATAAAATCGGTGCTTTTCTCCGACTGGACAAAGAAAAGGCACTGGAACGGGCACGTGAGCTGGACAGCCGCCTGCAGAACGGGGAAGCTGAAGCAGATGATGTATTATTCGGACTCCCAATTGGACTAAAGGACAACATTGTGACTAAAGGGCTGAAAACGACGTGTGCGAGTAAATTTCTTGAAAACTTTATCCCGGTGCATGATGCTACCGTTGTCGAAAAACTTCGCGACGCTGGATCCGTGACAATCGGTAAGCTGAACATGGACGAATTTGCGATGGGTTCATCAAATGAAAATTCTGCTTATAAAATAGTCCGGAACCCATGGAATCTCGACCATGTTCCAGGAGGATCAAGCGGCGGTTCAGCTGCTTCAGTCGCAGCGGGAGAAGTCCCTTATTCTCTTGGATCAGATACGGGTGGTTCAATCAGGGAGCCGGCCTCCTACTGTGGAGTGGTCGGGATGAAGCCTACCTATGGAAGAGTCTCGCGGTTCGGTCTTGTAGCTTTCGCTTCTTCGCTCGATCAAATCGGTCCGCTCACCCGTTCAGTCGAAGATAATGCTTATGTACTGGAAAAAATTGCAGGATTCGATACCCGTGATTCTACGAGTGTAAACAAGCCGGTTCCAAAGTATACAGAAGCACTCGCTGGCGATATTAAAGGTATGAAAGTTGCTGTTCCGAAAGAGTATCTTGGTGACGGTGTAGAAGACGGAGTGAGAGAGCGGGTCAAAGAAGCGATAGATACGTTAAAAAGTCTTGGGGCTGAATGTAAAGAAGTTTCTCTTCCTCATTCAAAATTTGCTCTGTCCGCCTACTATGTGATCGCTTCTTCAGAAGCTTCTTCCAACCTGTCGCGGTTTGACGGGATCCGCTATGGAATGAGGGAGACGGAGGACAATCTCCTTGACACGTACAAGCGCTCGCGCAGCGAAGGCTTTGGTGATGAAGTGAAAAGGCGGATAATGCTCGGAACTTTCGCCCTGAGCAGCGGCTATTATGATGCTTATTACAAAAAAGCCCAGAGAGTCCGGACGTTAATTAAACAGGATTTTGAGGATCTGTTTTTGGATTTTGATATCGTAGTAGGTCCAACCGCTCCTACCACGGCTTTTAAGCTTGGAGAAAAAGTAGACGATCCGATGACGATGTATGCGAACGATATTCTCACAATTCCGATGAATCTTGCCGGGGTTCCGGCTATCAGTCTGCCTTGTGGACTTTCGAACGGTCTGCCGGTCGGTCTGCAGATTATCGGACGTCATTTTGACGAGGCGACGATTTACCGTGCTGCTTACGCTTATGAACAGGCTACAGAGCATCACCGGGTTAAACCTCAGTTTAAAGGAGGGGCAGAAGCATGAGCTATGAAACGGTAATAGGACTCGAAGTCCACGTAGAATTAAAAACAGAATCGAAAATATTCTGCAGCTGCTCGACAGAATTTGGTGCTCCTCCCAATACTCAGACCTGCCCCATCTGTCTTGGACATCCGGGAGTACTACCGGTCCTGAATAAAAGAGCAGTGGAATTTGCGATGAAAGCAGCGATGGCATTAAACTGTGAGATAGCGGACGTAACAACGTTTGATCGTAAAAACTATTTTTACCCGGACAATCCGAAAGCTTACCAGATTTCCCAGCTGGATCGCCCAGTAGGAGAAAATGGATGGATCGATATTGAAGTAAACGGGGAAAAGAAACGGATCGGTATTACGCGCCTGCACCTGGAAGAGGATGCCGGTAAACTGACGCATGTTGACGGGGAAGGTTATTCTCTCGTGGACTACAACCGGGTAGGAACCCCTCTTGTGGAAATTGTTTCTGAGCCGGATATCACCACTCCGGAAGAAGCATATGCCTACCTGGAAAAAATGAAAGCAATTATGCAGTACACGGAAGTTTCCGACTGTAAAATGGAAGAAGGCTCCCTCCGCTGTGACGCAAACATCTCAATTCGTCCGAAAGGCCAGAAAGAATTTGGAACGAAGGCTGAGCTTAAAAATCTGAACTCCTTTACGCATGTTCAAAAAGGGTTGGAGTATGAAGAAAAACGCCAGGAAGAGGAATTGGAAAGCGGAGGCGAAATTCTTCAGGAAACCCGCCGCTGGGATGAAGGAGCGAAAAAAACGATTCTTATGCGAGTAAAGGAAGGATCGGACGATTACCGTTATTTCCCGGATCCGGATCTTGTAAATCTTTATATCGATAACGATTGGAAAACCCGCATACACGAGGAGATCCCGGAACTGCCGGATGCCCGTAAAGAAAGATATATCAATAAATATGAACTTCCGGCTTATGATGCCGGTGTGCTGACTCAGGAAAAAGCGATGAGTGATTTCTTTGAAGAAGCATTAAAGCTTGGTGGAACGCCGAAACAGCTCTCAAACTGGCTCATGGGAGAAGTGAACGGCTACCTGAATCAGGAAGGTAAAGAAATGAAAGATATTCCTTTAACTCCTCAGGCGCTTGTGGATATGATTAACCTGATTGAAAAAGGAACAATTTCTTCGAAAATTGCTAAGAAAGTTTTCAAAGAATTGATTGAAAAAGGCGGGGACCCTCAACAAATTGTAGAAGATAAAGGGCTCGTCCAGATCAGTGATTCTGAAACGGTCCGTAAAATGGTCAACGATGCCCTGGATCAAAACAGCCAGTCCATTGAGGATTATAAAAACGGTAAAGACAAAGCGATTGGTTTTCTAGTCGGCCAGGTCATGAAAATTTCCAAAGGAAAAGCCAACCCGCAGCTCGTGAATGAACTATTGAAAGAAGAAATAGATAAAAGATAAAACATTTTTAAATTTGAAAACGTCATGCCGGTAAAAGCGTCATGACGTTTTCAGAGTGTTGATTAAGTAAAGAAAGAAGTATATGTATTCGATTCCTTGTATTTTCTCCTCCGCTTACCGGCGGAAGCTTGCCGTGGGGCTTGTCTTCAGCTATTTCCAATGCTTCACTGCATTGGAAAGGATTTTCAGACGGCGCTTTAACCCCACTGGCGTCCCCGCCGGACACTGCAGAGAAAATCCTCTTTTTTTATAGGAGAAACCTGTAGTACGCTTGTGTTTAAAGCAAAGTCTTTCTTTTTGTTCAGATGCTGGAGCTGTAGAAGGATGACTTCGGAAGAACGATTCTTTGTTTTATGAAAGGCAGGTCGGCTTAGAGAGTTCTCTCCGCAAAGCGACTCTTCGAAAGCGGAAACAGCCAACTGTATACTTATACAGAAAAATTACTTTGTAAACAACCTGAAAACGTCATGACGGGAAAAGCGTCATGACGTTTTTTGTATGGCTGGATTGAAAATAAAACATATGTATATGTTGAACTGAATAATTCGTTTCCGCTTCAGTAAACAAACGCTTTCGTTTCCATCGGGCGCTTTTCTGGCGCGCTCATGGAAATGAAGGCGCACGTTTATCGCTTCTATCCTTTATTTTCTGAGCAGCTATTTGTTTAAATCATCCAACAAAGCAGCCGTATACCATGTTTATAAAATGATTCGATTACATAAAGAAACAGGAATCTCCAATAGGAGCAGGGAAAGCGCTTTATCCCGGAGATATAAAAGCTATTCTGCCATTAGAGAGACTGCAATGACTTCTGAAGGTGATGGATGGCTTTATAGAGCAGATAGGGGCGTTTTACATAAACAACCGGGGCCTTTATAATCATGTACATGTGTTTTAAACATAAAGGCAGAGAAAGGTTGAGACAACTCTTTATGAAATTTCTAATGGCTTTGATTATTCGTACGAGTGTATATACAGGTTTATTGATTGTTGGTATTGCCCTCCTTATCCAAATGACCTCGGCTGTACTCGGCGGGGAAATTATTGTTTACTCCTGGTCCGCTCTGCTTATGTTTTCCTTTGCTACGTTTTTGTGGGTAATTCCCGTTCAGATTATAGACTGGCTTAAGCTTGTAAAGGTGCAGAGAAGGGTGAAACGTATCATGTATCCTTATTTCATTACAGCTGTACAGATTGTTTTATTCGCCATGTATATGGCAGCAATAAGTACTACTATATCTGATATTGCTTTTTCAGCGATCGGACTGGCTGTAGTTATTATGAGTATTACTTTAGGGTCGAGACTTCTTTATACAATGATGCTCCGTTCGATTAGAAAATATAAACAGCCGCGTGTACGCGTGAATGCGTAAAAACAAACAACGGATGTTTTCAAAATCAGAATGCAGTTGTTTATAAGTGGCGAAGTGCGTCAGGATGATTTCCCGTCCTGACGCATTTTCTGGTTGGTTTTCTCGAAAATAAAGGATCTATATATTGAACTTAATAATTGGTTTCTGCACTGTCTTATTTACCGTAAGCTGGAGACCATCTAGGGCTTCTGCGGGGTGATAAAGGACGAACCCCACCCGCGCATTGACCGCAGGAAGGAAGGGATTAGCTGAGGCCGGCCCGCCCGGAAAGCGTCCCCATGGAAACGAAATCGGCTGGTTAAAGAAACGGAACCTATTTATTAAGTTCAACATATATAAATGAATTATTTTCAAAGTTGCCAAACATAAAAAAATTTAAAAAAGAGATAAAAGAAGTATGTACTAGAATAATAGAGGATACAGGAAAATACTTTGCTTAAATTAACTATTCTGAATATTTACAATAAATAATTAATGATGTAGAGTTAGTTTTAAGCAATAACACATTGCTAGTACACAAAGAAAGGGGTTATGCGATCGATCCACACCACAGTTACCTAGCTTCAGAAAACTGTCAAAGGAGGGAACGCAGACCTTAATGGATGATGAAACGATAACATAAGCGGCTCTTTGTACTGTTGAAACAGACAGGCAGGGGGCCGCTTTCATTTGTGTGCTTGTCTTCAGGTTACTATGGTATACTTAGCTGAATGACACTGATGAGAAATATGGGGGATATTCAATGGTGAAAAAAGCTAGGCTTATTTACAACCCGACATCAGGCAGAGAGCAAGTGAAAAGACATCTGCCTTACATATTGGAAAAACTGGAACAAGCAGGCTATGAAACTTCCACACATGCTACTACCGGACCCGACTGTGCAAAAAAAGCGGCTGCGAAAGCCTGTGAAAGAGAATTTGATTTTATAATAGCTGCCGGAGGAGACGGAACGATTCACGAAGTCATTAACGGAATGGCAGATCAGGAATTCAGGCCGCTGCTCGGCCTTCTTCCCGGCGGAACGACGAATGATTTTGCGAGAGCGCTTAATATTCCGAAAAATATAATCGAAGCCTGCGAAACGCTTGTATCCGGGAAAGAACGAAAAATTGATATAGGAAGCGTAGGTCGAAAATATTTTATGAATATTGCGGGCGCCGGAACTTTGACCGAACTTACCTACGAAGTTCCGAGCAAGCTTAAAACGATGATGGGGCAGATGGCCTATTATGTGAAAGGATTTGAAAAACTGCCGCGTATTAAACCTACTGCTGTAAAAATAAATTATGACGGCAGGAGTTTTGAAGGAGAAATTATGCTGTTTCTCGTATGCAATACGAATTCTGTAGGAGGCTTCGAAAAATTGGCTCCCAAAGCCTACCTGGATGACGGGCTTTTTGATTTAATCATTGTTAAAAAGACGAACCTCGCTGATGTTGCTAGACTCACCGGAGCTGCCCTGCGCGGGGAGCATCTGAATGATGAGAGTGTTCTCTATGTCCAGGCTTCGGAGATTGATATTCAGGCAGCAGATGAGCTGCAGTTGAATCTCGATGGCGAGCACGGAGGAACGCTGAAAGAAAAATTCTTGAATCACTACCGCCACATTACAATGATGGTTCCCGATCGTCACCACACCTGTTTCCAAGTAGATGAAAAACCATAAAAAAGCTGTTCCCGGTTTCGTTCCGGGAACAGCTTTTTTCGTTATACGACTTTACTTTCCACCTGCCGGTCAGATTCTCTCTTTACCTGACGAAGGTAATAGATGAAGGCTGCACCGCGCATAATCCCTTCAAGATCTTTCTTGTCAATAAAGTTGATACCTGCTTCAGCACGGTCATGCTTAACGGAAGTGTAGCTTGCAAGAGTACCCGTCAGATGATGGGCAGCTTCTCCGGTATCATGAATAATGTCAAATAAAGGGTTAAGCTTACCGATTTTAGTATTTAAATCAACCAGTGTTTCATTCGTGTTGTAGAGAATAAGGGAAGTTTCGCTTGTCATTTCCCCGAGGCTTTTGTTTAGTGTAAGCACAGTTTCGGCTGTGTTGCCAAGGGTGTCTGCAAGTTTCTTCAGTACAGGAAGTAAGAATAATACTCCGATGAGCAGCGCCACGGCAATTATAAATACTCCAATTCCAATCCAGTCCATATGTAGCACCTCTTTTCAAAAATTTTGTACGTACTCTAATTATCACGTTATTTTCCAATTAAATCAAGCTATTCAAAATAGAAATTCATTCAGGCCCGCCTTCCGACCTTAATGAAGAAAGGAAGAAAAAGGATACCAGCCTGAAATTGGTATCAGTTGACCGCTCTCATGG
The DNA here is from genome assembly GCF_008014775.2 of Alkalicoccus halolimnae. Lineage (GTDB taxonomy): Bacteria > Bacillota > Bacilli > Bacillales > Salisediminibacteriaceae > Alkalicoccus > Alkalicoccus halolimnae. Next base: position 1,163,277 of record NZ_CP144914.1, read on the forward strand.
GTCAAAATGCTAAGGTTTTTCTGCGGGCGGGGAAAAGAAAGTAATAAAAAGTACATTCGATGTTAATCAAAGATATTCCCACCCGGTGTTCATGATTAATGAAAGTGGAAAGAGCAACCTCCTTTATATGAAATGTTTCGACACATATTAAATACCCGCTTTGCAAAAGGAATAAACAATCCGGTTTAGGATAATCGTATAGTTTTTGAAATAATGATTAAAAAAACGTTTACAATTGTTTAAAAAATTTGTTATAGTTACTTTGCCAACAAGATAAGAACATATAATTATTGGAGGGGACATCATGAATATTCTTTGGGGACTACTGGGAATTGTCACTGTTCTGGCGATTGCTTTTCTAATTTCAGAAAACAAAAAAGCAATTAAGCCGAGGACAATATTAGTCGGTATCTCAATTCAAATTCTTTTTGCTTACATTGTTCTTTATTCAACGGTAGGCCAGGAGGCGCTGTTTGCTTTCACAAACGTTGTTAACGCCATCATCGGTTATACGGATGAAGGAATCGATTTTCTATTCGGAGGGCTTTTTGAAGCTGAAGGAATAGGGATGGTGTTCGCTTTTCAGGTATTAACTATCATTATTTTCTTTTCATCATTGATCTCAGTTTTATACTACTTAGGAATTATGCAGTTTTTCATTAAAATCATCGGCGGAGCTTTATCATGGCTTCTCGGGACAAGCAGAACAGAGTCTTTATCGGCTTCTGCCAATATCTTTGTAGGTCAGACGGAAGCGCCGCTTGTCGTTAAACCCTTTTTACCGACAATGACACGCTCAGAGCTTTTTGCTGTTATGACCGGTGGACTTGCCTCGGTAGCAGGGTCGGTACTCGTCGGTTATTCCCAGCTTGGTGTTCCTCTCGAATACCTGCTTGCAGCCAGCTTTATGGCTGCACCGTCAGGACTGGTTATGGCAAAAATGATTTTACCGGAAACAACTCCGGAAGCTTCCTCCGATCATCAGCCGGTTGAAATGGACGACGATAATGAATCATACAACGTCGTTGACGCAGCTGCCCGCGGTGCCAGTACCGGACTGCAGCTGGCATTAAACATCGGTGCGATGCTGCTTGCTTTTATCGCGCTTGTTGCTCTGGCCAATGGAGGTCTGGGAGTTGTCCAGACAGCCTTGAACTATGTTATCGGATGGTTTGGTTCCGGTTTTGAAATCAGCGGACTGACGCTGGAAAACATTCTCGGATTCTTCTTCGCACCAATTGCTTTTGCAATCGGGGTTCCTTGGGCAGAAGCACTGCAGGCGGGAACCTATATCGGTCAAAAGCTCGTTCTGAACGAATTTGTTGCTTATGCGACATTCGCTCCGGAAATTGAAAATCTTGATCCGAAAACCGTTCTCGTAGTCAGCTTTGCGCTTTGTGGATTTGCTAATATTGCTTCTCTGGGAATTCTGCTCGGCGGTCTTGGTAAACTTGCTCCAAGCCGGCGAGGGGATATTGCTCAGCTTGGTATAAAAGCAATTTTTGCAGGGATGCTGGCGTCGCTTTTAAATGCTTCTATTGCAGGAATGTTCTTTTAACTTTCCTCCGCTTTACGAGCAGGTTGTTTTTAAAGTTCGGCTTCGCTTAAATAATACTGTCCTTCTACTGCAGAAGGGCAGTATTCAAAAAGAAAGCAAGGATCGACCCCCCTTTCATATAAAGCTTTTATCATCTTTAAACTATAAAAGGAGAGAATATTTATGACAAAATCCATCGCATCTATTATTGATCACACTTTATTAAAACCGGAAACAACAGAAGACCAAATTGTTAAGCTGTGCCAGGAAGCAGCAGAATATAATTTTGCTTCTGTATGCGTGACACCAACCTGGGTGAAAAAGTCCGCTTCTGAATTAAAAGGGACGAAAGTTGACGTATGTACAGTAGTGGGCTTTCCACTTGGAGCCAATACTCCTGAAGTAAAAGCATTTGAAACGAAAAATGCAATTGAAAACGGAGCGACCGAAATTGATATGGTATTAAATATTGGAGCATTAAAGCAGGGCAATGTTGATTTAGTGGAAGAGGATATGCGTGCCGTTCAGGAAGCAGCTGAAGGAAGAGCGCTTACAAAAGTGATTTTGGAAACCTGTCTATTAACTGATGAAGAGAAACGTACTGCCTGCGATATTGCTCTTAAGGCAGGACTCGACTTCGTAAAAACTTCCACTGGCTTTTCTTTTGGAGCTGCTACGATTGAAGATGTAGAACTTATGCGTAAAGCAGTGGGAGATAAAGCTGGTGTCAAAGCTTCAGGGGGAGTGAAAACACTTCAGGATGCTGAAGATATGGTGAAAGCAGGTGCGACCCGTATCGGTGCGAGTGCAGGTGTTCAGATAGTTAAAGGAGAGAAGGTGTCCGGCGACTATTAAAATCAGCAGAAGCTGTATAGGAACTAACGCTTTTTAGGATAACTTCTGATCAGAGCGGTTGGCAGCAGTTGTCTTTTTTCTGGAAGCAGAAAATTAAAATACGGTTGGAAAACGGTCTCTTTTAAGCAGCAGCTTTTAAGGAGGCTGTTTTTTTAAGGATATTGCAGTCTATTCTGCTTTACACGAAGATCCGGCAGTACCGGTTCTGATGAAGTTCATTCTTACTCTGAAGGAAATTCACACTTCAGAGGCTGCGTATGATCCGCTGAGAACGCTGTCATACTTGAATTGACAGCGTTAATTTTGAAGTTTTTTTATTGCAATTTTATCCAGAATATGAAATGATGTTCACATAATATTACACATTAGTTCGAATAGTTGGAGGTAGATAACAGTGGCTAAAGATAAACTTTCCCGTGTAGTGAAAGCTGCCAAAATGTATTACCAGCTCGATTACAGCCAGCAGGTTATCGCAAAAGAGCTCGGTATTTCACGTCCTTCTGTTTCCAGGCTGCTTCAGGAAGCAAAGGATAAAGGGATCGTGCAGATTCGCATCGTCGATCCACATAAAGGAGTAGAGCAGTTGGAAGAAGCACTTAAAGAACACTATCAATTAAAAGAATGTGTTATAGCAGATGCCCCTTTAAATGATGAACAGGTCATTAAAGAAGAAATCGGACGTAAAGCAGCTGAATACTTGCATGCTATAGTGAAAGATGGGGATATCATTGGAGCAACATGGGGGACGACTTTACACGAAGTTGCCAGACATGTAGAGCAGAAAAGTGTCCATAATGTTCACGTCACTCAGCTCAACGGAGGAGTGAGCTACTCGGAAACGAATACATATGCAGCTGAAATACTTAATTATCTCGGCCGAGCCTTTAATACTTCTCCTCATTTTCTGCCTCTTCCAGCAGTAGTTGATCATGTAGTAGTGAAACAGGCGATTGTGAGCGACAGACACATACGTCACGTTTTAGAACTTGGAATAAAAGCTAACATTGCGCTTTTCACAGTCGGAGAAAGAAATGAAGAATCAGCTCTCGTAAAAGCGGATTACTTAACCGGAGAAGATGTAAAAGTTCTGAAAAACAAAGAGGCAGTAGGTGATATCTGCTCTCGAATGATCGATGTTCAAGGCAACATATGTGATGAGGATATTGATGCGAGAACGATAGGTGTGGAATTGAAGCATCTGCGGAACAAAGAACAGTCGGTGCTGGTCGCAGGCGGGATGAGAAAAGCGGAAGGTATTATAGGGGCACTGAATGGCAGGTACGCCAATGTCCTTATTACAGATAAATATACGGCGCAGGTCCTTGTGGAAAGAGTAGAAGAAACAGTTTAACTAATCGCATTGGAAAACTTTATACAAAGCAAGTTAATAAAAGAGATGTCCCATAAGGATAGGGGCAGGGCATCGCACAGAGAAAAGCCTGATAGACAAATCCCTGTCTATCAGGCTTTTTAACACCTTATCCGGCTCCGCGCGTGCTTTCAAAACTGTCTCGATATACCTTATGAGACAGCCTCCTTTTAATCTTTAGTTTTGTTAAAGTCTGTGGCTCTTACACATATAAAGTGAATCATTCCTGTTCTTTATCATTTACAGTCTGCTTCCTTTCTTTAAAAGCCGCAGCAACAGGCATGAGCGGTTTGAGATAATTTTCTCATTTTATATTTATTGGAAAATATAATTTCATACCACTAAGTTTGCGTAGTACCGAGTCTGTTGTTGATACATGTAGAGACTCCGCTTCAGTTCTACAGTGAAGGAGATCTCCGGTTTACGCCCTGGTGGATCTTCCGACCTCCTTCTTCCACTGGCTTCCGCTTCGTTTTTTCTTCACGGAAATAACAGCAATTCTTCTTTTCATCAATGATATTTTTCGTGCCGTAAAAACCGGTGTCAGGCCGGGGGTGCCTGCGGAAGAAGCTTTCCCAAACGTCAGGGAAGCCACATGCTTTCTCCGCGGCATACGGAAGATGCGCAGACACTCCAAAAACAACACGGAGCTTTAATGGAGCACTCATGCAAAAGTCTTGCACCATGAGGGGAAAAGATGGCCTTCTATACGAATGAAACTTCCCCTTTATACAGGTGGAATAAATGATGATCAAAAGCGATCTTCTTTATTAGGAGGCAGATGCTGCTCTGTCTATTTACCGTAAGCTGCAGGGCACATGGGGCGACTCCGGGGCGATGAAGGACGAGCCGAAGATCCATCCCGCACGACCGCAGGGAGGAAGGGATTAATGAGACCGGCCCGCCCGGAAAGCGTCCCCATGGAAACGAAAGCGACCGTTTAACGCTTCTTTACTTTATTTTCAATATAGCTTAATCTTTAGCTTTGTTAAAGGGCGGAGCTCTTACGTTAAGAAAAGTGAAAGCACCCCTTGGAAACGACAGTGGACGTTCATCGCTTCTATACTTTTTCAAAGCCGGCCTAATCTTTAACAGGGTAGATAAAATTTTTATTGATAGGCCTTTTCAGTGAAAGAGAACGTTCCATGCTTCCCTCTTATTGCACAGTAGTCTCCAGTTTTTGGGGATTGGATAATTGTTTGTAGCGGGAAGATACAGTAGTTGCCGCTACGCTGTATTTTTTTGCGGCAGCTTTTTGAGAGATGAATTTCTCTTTATCTACATGAATCCCTATCCAGTAATCAAGGGCGGCCGCGAAAGCTTCCGGTTTATTAACACGCGGATTGTTTTCACGAAGGTATTCCCGTATTTTAATCGCAGCTGCAGTGAAGTTTTGTTTCGAATCTATTTCAAGTTTATCGAGAATAGACGTATATTCTGCTGGCTGTTCCGTTCCATGCTTAACAAGTATGCTGAGCAGCTGGAGCATCAGATCAAACTGTTTTGTAAAACGCTTTTGTTTTTTGAGGCCTGCTGTAAGACATTCTTTATGAAAAGCTTCTGCAAGCCTTGGCGGGAGCTGTAAAGCATCGTTTCCGAGTGAAGGTCCTTCCGGAGCAGGATAAAGGTAGCCTGTGATGTACTGACCGGCTTCAATATTTTCAGAAACAGGCGTTTTATGGATCGTCTGCGTTTTATCGTCCCACATATCTTTTAATGCAATGTATTCCTTATCTGTATAAATAATATAAAAAAAGCGCGGTTCCAATTTCATCCAGTCTTTTAAAAACTTCTGGAAGGAGGAGGAATAGTTATCTTTAAACTCTTTTAGGAAAGAATCAAGCACCGTTTTATTGTTATCATTTTTCCAATTGAACAGCATCCAATGGTACAGAAGCTGAGAAAAGGCTTTTGCATCAGAGCTTTCCAGAGAGCCCAAAGCGGCATTTTTCTGTTCGAAGGCAGGTTTAATTTCTTCATCGAAATTTTTACTGTAGTCAAATACTTTAGGGAGAAGTTCATTAAAGTCACGCTGATCCTTTTCGTCAAAGCGCGATTTCGTATTTAGCTTCTTCAGACAGCATTTTTTGTACTTTTTCCCGCTGCCGCAGGGGCATGGATCATTTCTTTTCAGAGCAGCCATTTCTTTCACCTCATTGTCCTTCATTTGTCTCGTTAATCATATCATTTTAAGCAATTTTTTCAAGCTTGCCGATATGGTACAATCAATTCACCTGAATGAGAAAGGATAGTAAATATGAGCAGACAAATTCCAGTCCAGAAAAATGATTATGTACGTGTTACATTTGAGGACTTAACACATGACGGAGCAGGTGTAGCTAAAGTAGACGGCTATCCGCTTTTCGTAAAAAGAGCGCTTCCGGGTGAAACCGGTCTTATTAAAGTAATTCATACAAAGAAAAATTTCGGTTTCGGCCGTTTAACGGAAATAATTAAGGAAAGTAAAGAACGGACCGAGCCGCCTTGTTCGATCTTTAATCAGTGCGGCGGCTGTCAGCTGCAGCACCTGAGCTACAATGGCCAGCTTGCCTATAAACAGAAGCAGGTGCAGGAAACAATGGTCCGTATTGGAGGGCTGGGTAATTTAACAGTTCATCCTACGCTCGGAATGGAGGAGCCGTGGAGATATAGGAATAAATCGCAGGTTCCGGTAAGTGAACAAAATGGAAAAATAGCAGCTGGGTTCTATGCAGAGCGGAGCCACACGATAGTGGATATGGAAGAGTGTCTGATTCAGCATGAAGATGCAGACCGCGCTGTCAGATTTGTGAAACAGCTTGCTGCGGAATATGGTATCCGCGGGTATGATGATAAGACTCATAAAGGACAGCTGAGGCACGTCGTCATCCGTCATGCCCAAACGACAGACCAGCTGATGATTGTGCTGATTACGAAAGACAAAACATTACCAAATAAAAAGCATATTATCCGGCGGATGAAAGAGGAATTTCCGAACCTTGTTTCGCTCGTTCATAATGTGAATCCGAAACGGACGAACGTTATTTTTGGTGACCAGACTGAGATTATGTGGGGAGAAGGCGTCATTTATGATGAAATTGACAACATCCGGTTTGCGATTTCTCCTCGTTCCTTTTATCAAATCAATCCGTTACAGACGAGAGTCCTTTATGAAAAAGCGCTGGAGTTTGCGCGGCTTACGGGAAAGGAAAATGTGATCGATGCCTACTGCGGTATCGGCACGATCAGTTTGTTTCTTGCCCGTCGAGCCAAACACGTTTACGGCGTGGAAGTAGTGCCCGAGGCTGTAACGGATGCTAAAGAGAACGCCAAGCTTAATCACATCGAAAATGCTGAATTTTATGTTGGTGAGGCAGAAAACATTATGCCATGGTGGCGCGCGCAGGGGATGAATGCGGATGTTATTGTCGTTGACCCTCCCCGTAAAGGCTGTGATGAAAAGCTGCTGCAGTCAATAGCAGAAATGACCCCGGAGCGGATTGTCTACGTTTCCTGCAACCCGGCTACGCTCGCACGTGACCTGAAATATCTGGAGGAAAAAGGCTACGAAGCAAAAGAAGTACAGCCTGTGGATATGTTCCCGCATACAACCCACGTGGAATGTGTGACATGGCTGGAAAAGAAGGAAGTAGTCGAGTTGTAAAAAGTTAAATAACACACTAATGAACCAGCTCTCTCTAAAAATGATGCGAAACTTCCTTACGAATGAACAGAAACAAACAAGAAACCTACCAGGAAATAATCAGGTAGGTTTCTTGTTATTAATTGAAATAAATTTTTTTGTAGTTATTGCTGCGCTGTATGAAACAGCATCCTCTTACAAGTTAATAGTCACGTCAGCATCTTCCCGAAGGTCTTCTACGAGCTGCTGGGACTGTTCTGCTTCTTTCCGTGCAGCAACCTGCTCTTCCAGATCAGGCTTGACTTCTTCGTAGGAAGGCATCTCTACGTCTTCTCCGCCTTCTCCACTCATCTGCTCCTGCTGGGCTGTCATTTGATCGTAGGCCTCTTCAAGCTCTTCCTCTGTAGGTTCTGCATCTCCGCTTTCTTCTGAAAGAAGGCGATCAATCTTTACCTGCATTTCAGCCTGATCCATAATCTCTTCTTCTTCGAGCCCCTGTTCCTGCAGTGCAGACAACAGTTCATCTCCTGATTCGAGACCATTCTGAGCGGCAAGTTCATCAAGAGTTTCATTCACATCTTCTTCAGATACATCATAATCACGGCTGTCTGCTTCCTGAATAAGAAGTTCAGTGCCGACCATATTTTCCGCAACCTGTTCTTTTAACTGATCCTGGTCTATTTCTTCCTGTGTCATTTGGGCCTGCTGGGCAGCCTGCATAAACTGACCTTCATAATTGGAAGCAAAATCTTCTTTAAGTATTTCTTCTCCATTTACTTCTGCAACCGTATCCGGAACATCTTCTAAATCAGGCTCGGGCATTTCAGGCTGCTCCTGCTGGGCTGTTTCATTACCTTCCCCGGCAGCTTCCTCACCTTCTGCTGTTTCATCGTCTCCGGCAGCAGCCTCATTGTTTTCTGCTGGTTCTTCCGTCTGATTTTCTGTTTCCATATTATTACCTTCATTAGTATTACCTTCATTGGATTCTTCACCACCGCCGCAAGCGGCTACTAAAGAAATACTCATAGCTGTAGATAGACTTAATAATAATTTTTTATTCAAGATGCATTCTCCTTTCAAAATCATGCTGCCGCAAATGGTAACATACCTAAATAAAGAAATGTATGGACAAAGCAATTCTCTGCCTGCTCATGAGCAAATATGTTGGGTAAATCTAAAAAATTATTTTTTGCCCAAAAGGGTTATTTACGCTATTTTCTCCTGATACATGCAATTTTCAAGCTTTTGTACAGAGATTCGTTCTACCAGAAGATCGAAAACAGCGTGAAGTTGTGAAATTGTGTAATAAAATCGTAATAAAACAGAAAATTTTTCTGAGGATTATATTTTCTCCACTTTTTATCGCAGAACATTATCGATTACGATGTTTTTTCCAATATAATTTCCAGAATAAGAGTGAAAACAATCATTAACGGGGCGAGGCTTCCTGCAGTTCATTAATGGTTAAGCCGAATGTCATTTGAAGGTGAGGATAATCACGAAATCCGCTCCAGTCACCGCCCCATTCGAACCCTAAGTCTTTAGCAATTTCCGCAGCTTCAAGCCAATCGGGTTTTCCACTGCCATTGAAGTCACTTTCCACATCCCATACAACGTCTCCCTCATCCGTACGGAGCGCAAAATCAATTGCCAGGCCATAGTTGTGATAAGATTCCCCACCTGCTGCATGAGTAACGATTTCCCCTTCGGAAGAACGACCACGGGCAAAAAGGTCATTTTGTCTTTCTTTGGAACGATATGTTTCGGTAATAACCACGTTTATATTCCGGTCAGCCGTTCTTTCCAAAAATTTTTCTTTTTGTTTTTCGACAGTGGGGTGGAGGCCCTCATTTTCAATTACTTCATCGGCGCTTATATTATCACGGGTGGAATTTTCTTTATCTGCAAGTAAGTCAACATTTTCATAAACAAAGGCGGAAAGTACAAGAATGATAGAAATAAATATAATCAGTTTGATGGCTGGGAGTCTCCTTTTATAAATGTATAGCCTTTCCTGAAAAGCTATAGTTTAAGTTTATAAAAATAATGAAGGCGTTTAAAGTGAAAACTCCTGTCACCCGACTTTGTTTCTCCGGGGATGATTTCCTCCGAGGGGGATTGTCTTCAGCTGATTTTGCGGAAAATCCACCTGTGAAAAAGACATTCAGACATAGCAGAATCTCAGGAGCCGTCCCCGTACCAGGCCGCTCACTAGTATTATCTTCTTATGTAATGAGTGATTCATTTCTGCCATTTCTTATGCAAAGAGAAAAACAAGAGTTCTCATTGATTTGTTCAAATTGTATAGTAAAATCATATTTTTAAGGTGTTTAAGAGCTGGGTTAAAGAAGCACTTTCCGGGGAATCATCAACCTCCAGTTTTTGAAGGGGTAAATCATCCCTTACACCCTGAGTTTTCCGCTTTCTGCAGAGGAATGCGCATAAGGAAATGGATGTTAAATATATAACATTATCAAATTACCTATATATAGAGAATTTTCTTGGTATAGTAGAAATACTGTTTTATAATGGAAAGAGTGTATAAAAGAAGTTTTATAAGGAAGAAGGAGTATGCCAAAAATGATTAACGTTTTAGTTACGGGTATAGGCGGCCCTACAGCCCAAGGTGTTATGCGCGGACTTGCAGATGAAGACAACATAACAATTGTAGGTGTAGATCGCAGAGAAGTGAATAGCGGGCGGCCTTTCTGCCATAAATTTCATCAAATTCCTGGAATGATAGATCTTGGAAGTTACAAAAACAAAATAAGGGAAATTGTTCAATCGGAAAAAATTGATGTCATTTTCCCCTCTCTTCACGAAGAAATCGAAGTATATACTTCTTTTAAAAGGGAACTCGACGTGGTCGTAGCAACCCCGGAATCAGATTATATTTCCGCACTCAACAATAAAGCTGAAGCGTATAAGCTCCTTGAGCAGATGGACTTGGAACATTATATCCCTAAATACTTTGTTTTTCAAAACAGAGAAGAGTTAAAAGTGGTTATGGATAAACATTTTTCCAGGGATAAATTCACTGTTGCGAAACAAGTATCCGGGCATGGAGCTCTTGGTTTTGCACTTCTGACGGACAGAGAGACGTATTTGGAAATGCTTACGAAAGGGCAGAAAAACTATGTTGCTTTGCAGGACTATTGTGATATCCCGCATGAGGGCGGGGAAATGGTCATGGAATATCTGCCCGGCCAGGAGTTCAGCGTCGATGTCTACGTCTATGAAGGGAAAACGGTTACTGCAGTGCCGCGTGAAAGAACCGGAGTATCCAGCGGTCTCGTTCTGGATGGAAAAGTTATTTATAATGAAGCGTTAATTGAAGCTGGTTCTGTCGTGTCAGAAGCCCTTATCCATACAGGATTTATAAATCTGCAATTTATTGAACATGAAGGATCGTACAAATTAACAGATATCAATCCACGTTTCTGTGGCAGCCAGGTGATGAGTCTCGGAGCAGGTGTTAATTTTCCTCTTCTGCTGATTGAATACGAACTGCTGCAGAATAAACCTGACGTTCACCCGAAGTGGGGGACACGTATGCTTCGTTACAGAGATCAATTTTTTATTCAGGAATAGCAGGAATCATTTTTAATATGAAATAAAGGCGTTATGACTGCAATCGGTCATAACGCCTTTGTTATAAACAGGACAGTTTCATCCTTTCTCTTAAAACATTTTTTGATAAACATCTGGTACCTGTTTTACTTGAACTTCCCGGCTAATTTTCTTTTTATGCCTGCAACGCCATGATCAAATGCTTCTATTTTCAAGAAGTTAAGCAGCGTAAAGTAAATCACAGCACCAATAAACATGGTCAGCAGAAGAGCCGGTGGAAATAGCATGACGGCCAGGAAGTAGTCGTATACATAATAAGCAGCCGCAGCCATTACTGCAGAAGCTGCAAGTATCTTCAAAAAAGCCGCAGCCATTTTTTTAAATTGGAGAGAACCGATTTTTTTCTTCAAATTATAAAAAAGCAGAACGGTACAGAATATGGCTGAAATGCTCGTAGCCAGAGCCAGACCACTTATGCCCATCACAGGAGCAAGCAGGAAGTTCAGGATAATGTTTAACACCACAGCGATCGCAGCGTTGACCATCGGCGTTCTTGTATCCTGCAGAGAATAAAACGCCTGGGACAGGACTACCCGGAGTCCCGTACCTACCATTCCGATAGAATAAAAGAAAAAGGCGCCTGACGTCATTACTACCGCGCTGCTGTCAAATGCCCCTCTGTCAAAGAGCAGCCGGACAATCGGTTCAGCAAAAACAAGCGCGCCCACTGTAGCAGGCAGTGTCAACAGAGCCACCCCTACAATCGATTGATGCAGCGTATATTTCATTCTGTCGGAATTTCCTTTGGAAGCCATTCGTGAAATGGAAGGAAACATGACCGTCGTAATGGATGTTACAAAAATCCCGTGCACAAAATTTGTGAGCGTATGCGCATAATTCAGTGCGGAAATTCCTCCTACAGCTACCTGGGAAGCAAGGGTACGGTCGACCAGTTTATTAATCTGCTGAACTGCAGAGCCCAAAATGACCGGAATCGCAAGAATGAGCATACGTCGGAGGTTTTCATCCTTTAAATCAAAAACTTTCTGGTAACGAAAAGACTTGCGGTAGGAGAAAAATAGCAGGATCAACCACTGGACCGCAAGAGCAGCAACAAGTCCATAGGCCAGCAGAGACGGATTTCCTGTTTCGGAAGCAGTTATTATGGAAGCAATCACAATGAGACTCATCGGAATTCCGAGCAGGTTTGGTACTGCAAAAAGCTTTTGATAATTCAAGTAAGCACTTAAAATTCTGATAAAAATGGTGAAGTATATACCAAGCAGCGTTATTCTTGTAAAGTAGACAGCGGTGGCAAGGGTTTCCCCTTCAAATCCGCTGGCAAAGACTTTAACGACAGGTTCAGTGAAAATCAAACCGAGCAGTATGATAATAGAGGAAAAGACGAGCAGGACGTTAATCAAATTGTTAGTATAGCGGAGAGCAGAAGATGGGCCTTCCTGCTGCTCAATCCGGCTGTACATCGGTATGTATCCCGTTGAAATACCTTTAGCGACGATCCCAAAGATCACAACAGGGATTGTCAGAGCTATCAGATAGGCATCACTGATGCCGGATGTTCCATAAAAGTAAGCGAGAGTAACGTCCCGCAGAAAACCAACAATTTTAGATAAGAATGTTAAAATCATTAGAATAATAACCGCTTTTTTCATAAAAAATCTCCTGTTATCCACCAGTCAAAATGGAGGGAATAAATTGAATACTTTCTCTAAAAGATAAATATTTATTTGTAGAAACAGCGTCAATGAGAGTTTATGGCATCTATTGAGCTGTATCCAACATCTATCGTATCATTATAAGAAATACTCTACCATGAATAAATAAAAGAAAAAGAGGAAGAACGCAGAAAGGATGAAGTGTACTAATATGCAGCGTTCAGAGCGGTTTATTGAAGCTTATAACAGGCTGTACAAATATATGGACGCAAATTACGGGGGAATGACTCACCAGCCCTATACACATCTTCTGCGTGAGGGAGCCAAAACAAATGCTGTCATTAAACATTATCTTTCTGATTTGAAGGCCTTCGGTGAATTGAGAAATGCGATTATACATGAGAAACTTAATGAAGAGATCATTATAGCTGAGCCTCATGAATCTGTTGTTAAAAAATTTATTCATATCGAGCAGGTGATCAGCAGGCCTCCGGTGATAGGGAGAAGGTATCAGCAGGAAGTACTTTCCTTCCAGCTGAACGATTACATGCCTTATGTTCTGGAAGCTGTCCGTGACAAAAAGTATTCTCAATTTCCGATTTATTATCAACGAATGTTTGCCGGTCTGTTAACGGAAAGCGGGATTGCTCAGTTTACAGCTTCCCAGCCGTGGGAGAGGGTGGACTGGACGGAAACGACAGTAGAAGAAGTACTGAAGCTTGATTCAGAGAGATACAATGTTGATTTTGCTTCTTTGGAAACGGATGAGTACAGGGCGAAAGATTTATTTATGAAAGGAAAAACCAAAGAACGGGCTTCCCTGTCAGCCTTATTGATTACTGAAAATGGGCAGGAGCATGAAAAGCTGCTCGGTATTATTACAGCCTGGGAAGCCGTGAATCTTCCTTAATTCCCGTCTCTATTTTTAACCTTTTTCAATGAACGAATGTCATAACGCAAGGGAGGGAGAGCTGAAGGCTTTCTCCGCGGCAGGCGAAGAAAAAAGAGACGCAGGCAATCCAATAACAACACGGAGCTTTAACAGAGCCATTTATTTAAGAAAGCACTTATGAAATTGATTCCAATATATAAAATCAAAAATCGGGAGGTTCCAGTACATGAAAAAAAACGTAGAAGTAGTTGGAGCGGTACTAATGGAAAAAGACAAAGTTCTTTGTGCGAAAAGAGGACAGGAAAAAGCGCTCCCCGGGAAGTGGGAATTTCCAGGAGGGAAAATAGAAGGTGGGGAGAGTCCCGAAGAAGCTTTACAAAGAGAAATTAAAGAGGAAATGAACTGCGATATCAGAGTTGAAAAGTTTATAACCAAAACAGTATATGAATATGACTTTGCGATCGTTCATCTGGCGACTTACATATGCCGGATCGAATCAGGAAAACCTGATTCGAGCGAACATTCAGAACTCCTCTGGCTGCCTGCAGAAGATCTTGAAACACTCGATTGGGCAGGGGCAGACCTTCCCACTATCGCAAGAATTTCCGAAGACAGCGGGTGGGGGGATTAATGCTGCTTCGACTTTATTAACTCGTCTGCTGATCGAGTATTTTCTATATAAATCAATATCTGCAAAAGTCAGCCTTCGTATCCATGGAGAGCTTTCCGGGAAGGCGAATAGATATTCGTTTCTTGACTAGAAGAGCCCTATTTTTATGATGATGATCACTTCTTCATTTTAAGTAATAAGCACGCTTTACACTTCATTAGTTAATCCTCTCTGATTGTTAATTATTCTGAATTTCATAATGCGAGGCAGATGATTTGAATTTACAAACAAAAGTATTTAAACTATATTTTTGTAAGTTAAAAAATCATCTTAGAGATTCAGGAGGAATGACAGTATGTCAAAAGTATTATTTATAAAAGCAAATGCAAGACCGGACGATCAGGCGGTGAGCCTGCAGATGTACAACACATTCAAGGGAAATTATCTGAAGGAAAACCCTAATGACCACATTGAAGAATTGGATCTTTTCGAAGAAAATCTGCCTTATTATGATGCAGATAAAATACATGGAATGTTCAAAACTGCCAAAGGAATTGAGCGTTCCCCAGAGGAAGAGAAAGCAGCTCAATTTGTAAAAGGGTATCTCAATCAGTTTCTGGAAGCCGATAAAGTTGTCATTGCATTTCCGCTGTGGAATTTCGCTGTACCCGCCGTCCTGCACACGTATTTTGATTACCTGTGCCAGGCTGGTACCACTTTCAAATATACAGAAGCAGGCCCGATTGGTTTAATGGCAGACAAAAAAGTAATGCTGTTGAATGCGCGTGGAGGAGTTTACTCGGAAGGAGCAGCTTCTTCAATGGAAATGGCCGTCAACTATGTGGAAACCATTATGAACTTCTTCGGCATTGAAGACCGCCTGAGCGTTATCATAGAGGGACACAATCAATTTCCTGATAAAGCTGAGGAAATCATCCAGGAAGGACTCGAAAAAGCAGAGAAGCAGGCAGCAAGCTTCTAAATAACTGTTAAACAAATACAAAAAAACTGCTCCGGGGGGTGTATCCGGAGCAGTTTTTTGCTATAAATATTTATCCGTGACGGTAGGGAAGACCTCCTCCAAGAGTTTCCATCATTTCTAAAGCACCAACCGGGGAAGCGAACATCATTACTGCTAAAAAACATACGATAAAAATTTTCATGTAAAGCCCTCCTTGATGGTATGATAAGAATACGTCCCAAAAGATCGTCTTCTAAGTAACAGTATGCCATATAAAAAAAGATAAGGAAAAAACTGTATCGCCTGAAAATATTGCAAACTTCACTATAATGATTGTTTTAGCTCCATTTTAATAAAAAAATATTCATATAAGAATATAGAATATGGAGGGAAAGGTGTATGGAAATCGATTTGGGTAGAAAAGTGAGAGATTTACGCAAGTTTTATGGCATTTCCCAGAAAGAAGTTTGTGAAAATATCTGTAACCAGAGCTACATAAGTAAACTGGAAAAAGGACTAGTCCATCCATCGGCCAACATGCTCTCGATGCTTGCGGATCGTCTGGGGGTGAGCACCCAGTACTTCTTTGATTACTTTGTCGACGTGACCCAGGTTAATTACGTGTACCAGGTTATCGATTTTATTTCCAAAAACCTGGACCGTGCCAAGTATGAAGATGTACTAGCGATGGTGGAGGCAGAAGAAAAAAATCCTCTGTTTAGAGGTCACCAGCTCCAGCAGTTTTTACTCTGGCGAAAAGGAATTTGTATTTTCCATATCGATGAAAATAAATTCAAGGCAATATCATTTCTCGATAAAGCTATTGAACAATCTGAAACCACTAATAAAAATAAATCAGAAATAGAATTAGATATTTTATTAAGTAAAGCTAATATTTATAGTATGGTAGATGAACATAATCATGCTGCAGCTCTTTATGAAGAACTTTTATCTGCAAGTCGAAAACATCCTTATCTGCAGAACGATAAATTAGTTTTGCGAATCTATTACAATTACAGTAAAAATCAATTTGATCAAAATCAATTTAAAAAATCTGTAGGACTAGCTAAGAGTGGAATTAAGCAATGTCTTAATACAGACTCTTTATATATGTTAGCTGATCTTTATTTCCAATGCGGTCAAAGTCTCTGGCACAGCAATAAGAAACAAATAGAAGAACCGCTTCTATATTTAGAAAAATCCCGAAATGTTTTTATGCTTCGTGAAAATGAAGAATTTGCAGGTTTCGTTGAAGAAGAGATTGAAGATATTAAGAATTATGTTAAACATACAGATCTTTAATTTTAGTCCTAATTTGATAGTCTTACAAGCAGAACCAGAAAGGAGTATTTTCAACTTATTAAGAAATAAATTCTGAGTGACAGGTCACCGGAGTAGGAATGGGTGACTCCGAAGCGATAAAGGACGAGCCGAAGATCCATTTCTTCCAACCTGTGGGAGGAAGAAATTAGCTGAGGCCGTCCCGCTCGGAAAGCATCCCCATGGAAACAAAGGTGGTCTTTACTTTAATCGAATTGAACTTGAATTTAAATGTATATTATAGACAGCAATAAAACGGATTTAAAAATTGGAGGTTTGAGAAGATGGAACTGGTCGTAAATGGTGTTACCCTGGAAATCGTGCGAGGAGATATTACCCGGCAGCCAGGATTAGACTGTATCGTAAGTTCAGCAAACGCTCAACTGAAGAAAGGGGAAGGTGTTTCGGGAGATGTCCACCGGGCCGCTGGACCGACACTGGACGAAGCTGCCCGAAGGTACGCTCCTGTACGGCCGGGAGAAGTGAGGATCACAGAAGGCTATCACCTTCCGAATGACTATATTATCCACTGCCGGGGACCTGCTTATGGTAAAGATTATCCGGCTGATGTTCTGCTTTTTGCCTGTTACCGAAATATTTTTTCGCTGGCAGAAAAATATCGGTTGGAAAGCATTGCTATTCCTGCTATTGCTACAGGAGGATGCGGCTATCCAATGCAGGAGGCAGCTGAAGTTGCGCTGCAGGTTTTTAAAACAGAGTCCAAAGAGTTCAACTATTTGAAGAATGTACGTTTCGTACTTTATTCTGTGAGAGAGCTTGTATTATTTAAAACAGCTCTGCATGTTTTGGATGCCGAAAAAGAACTGACGTAAGCAGAGGAAGCCCCTTTTGAAAACGGGACGAGTTAGAAACAGTTAAAACTCCAGGTGGAGCCAAATGCGAATGTCCGCTTAATTTATACAAAAAACCCGTGCTGATAAAAATCGGCACGGGACTTTCTTTTATAAATTACGTGCTGTTCTACGCCGGTCTATGATTAAGGATGCTTTCGAATGGGCTTGTATTTAAACCTGCCAGGGACGGTTCAGCCTGTTTTTTTGACGGATCGGCTGTCCATGTAATTCTTCCTTTTTTACAATTCGGGGTGCCATGCCGTTTTCTATCCTGCTTTTTACATTTCCATTCATCCGAAAGACGTGCGGTCTCTGATAAACCCTTGCAGATACCGCTTTACATTCCGGGCAGAAGGCTGTCTGCTTCTGTCCTCTGGTACTTGAATGCATCTCATGAAAAAATCCGCAACTGTCACAGCAAAAAGAGTATTCAATCAAAGAGGTCACCTACTTTTCAGGGAATGGGTCTTTATCAAAAATATCTTTCGGTATAGCAACAGTACAGCAGGCATTCGGAATATCGACGATGCCGCTGACCCTTCCTTCTACCGGCGCGGTGCTGAGAAGCATATAAGCCTGCTCACCGGTGTAACCGAGCGTTTTCATGTAATCTATAGCATTTAAACAAGCTCGTTTATAGGCTAAATGAGCATCAAGATAATGCTGCTGGCCGCTATGTTCATTTACGGAAACACCTTCAAATACTATATAATCCGTAAAGTGAGGTTCCACTGGACTCGTCCTGAAAACTGGATTGGATTTTATTTGATATTTCTCCATTCCGCCTTTAATCACATCTACTTTTAAATCAATCCATCCAGGTATTTCAATACCTCCACAAAAAGAAATTTCCCCGTCTCCCTGCGAAAAATGAAGATCTCCAACAGAAAGTTTTCCTCCTTCTACGAAAACCGGAAAATAAACGCGGGAGCCGCGGGTAAGGTTTTTAATGTCGCAGTTTCCTCCGTTTTCCCGCGGCGGGACGGTGCGGGCACCTTCCTTAGCGATTTTATCGAATTGCTCTCCCTTTACATTTCCAATCACAGCACTGTCTATGTCAGGCAGTTCTGCATAAGGTGGGACACGCTGAGGGTCATGGTCCACTAACTCTTTTTCCCGTTTATTCCATTCGTTCAGCAGCTCATGGGAGGGAGCCGTGCCGATAAGTCCCGGATGAATCAAACCGGGAAAAGAAACCCCGGGAACATGGCGGGAAGAGGCATAAATGCCGTTAAATTCCCATATGGATTTTGCTGCTTCCGGAAAGTGAGCTGTTAAAAAGCCTCCGCCGTTTTCATGTGCGAAAATACCGTTAAACCCCCACTCCGCTTCAGGAAATGTTCCAATATCCAAAATATCAACGACAAGAAGATCCCCCGGACTGACGCCATTAACATGAACGGGACCGCTCAGTACATGTACCCGTTTTAAATTCACGTTTTTAATATCTGAAACGTCATCATTATTAGCAATTTGACCGTCCGTCCAGTCAAGGCATTCCATCCGGAACGATTCTCCTGGATCTGCTGAAAAAACAGCGGGGATGTCCGGGTGCCAACGGTTATGACCCGGCATTTCCTGTTGGTCCATCTTTTTATTGAGGTCAATTTTAAAGCGTGTTTTCGGCATTTAGAAGCACTCCTTTTTTTATTGTTTTCAAAAAAAGCGCACCTTCACAATGACAGCAGCCGGCTTATGTCACCTCCTTTATTCATATGAAAAACAGGAAATAATTACATCCTCTTACAATACAATTATCATAATTGAGAGCGCTCTCATAAGTCAATAAAAAAAGAAATTTAATCCAAAATTGTAAAATATATTAACTTGAAAGAACAAAATAGTCTGTAAATCACTTTAACGAAGGAGGGGATCTGATTCGGGAGACTTTAACTGGAATTAAGCAGGGGTCCTGGAGGTGTCCTTCGAATGGCCGAACTGAAGTTTTCCTGCATGGAAACGTACTTTCTCGGGCTGGGCTTATATGAAAAAATACCCTCACCAATGGCGAGGGCATTCTCTGATTAACCAGGATAATTCCGGTTTTTATTCTTTTATTCAGCATAACCTTGTGGATCATCTTCACGACCGTACCAGACGTGAGCATAATTTCCTTCAATTGCTACTCCCATAGTAGTAATCGTTGACCAGGAGTTTTGACCAGTCATTAAAGCGTTATGAGATTCACTGTTTTTCCAACCGTTCATAGCTTTTTCAACAGTAGCTTCCTCGTTATGCCAGTAGGAATTTTCAAAACCATCCCCAGTGTAAACACCATCTGTAATTTCAGAAGGTTTGATTCTTGTTTTCACTCCGTCGTCATCTGAACCACCGTAGCAGACCGGTGTCCAGCTGCCGTTATCTGACCAGCTGTGCAGGTTACAATCTGTACTTGCTTTTTCCGGGCTGTACGCATTGGAATCCTCTACGTGGGCACGGGCAGTTTCTGTAAGTGAAATGGAAACGGACAGAGGGGCAAGGCCCTGTTCTTCACGGTAAGCATTGATGTTTTGAGCTAGCTTCTGCTCATCGGAAGTGAGAGAGAACCCTTCTTCATTTTCATTATCTTCCAGAGAGGAAACTTTATCCTCTTCTTTAAGAATACGGGTTAAAAACGCAGCCGTTTCAGCGCGTGTACTCTGATTATCAGGATAATAATTACCATCGCTGGCGCCCATTGCAATTCCTGCGTCTGCCAGAGATTGGATTTCATCGCTGTAAACGTGGTTTTCTGTATCAGCAAAAGAAGGCGCAGAATCAGACCCTGAGAGTTCAAAAGCACGTTTAATTAATACAGCAAGTTCACCGCGGGTAATGTCCCGGGTTCCTTCAAAAGTTGTTTCAGAAGTACCGGTAATTACGCCGGCTTCGTATAACGAAGCGACAGCCTGATGAGCGTAGCTGTCCTTATTCAAATCTTCAAATGGAGAAGTAACTTCTGCGTCTTCATCCATACCGAGAGCACGAAAAATCATGACTGCAGTGTCCTGGCGGCTGATGTTGCTGTCAGGTCGGAAATCCCCGTTTGGAAAGCCGGTGATAATATTCTTTTCCGACAGTTCTGTTACTTCATCGTAATACCAGCGGTCTTCGCTCACATCAGAATATGCAAGACCAGACGTTGGCAGGCATGTTAAAGCTGCCGCAAATAAACCGAGCGAAATCATCCAACGTTTCATAATACCTCGCCTCTTTCTCTTCTTAAATCGAATGGTTTTATCCATCCCTATAAAAACATATAAATGTTTACATCATCGATAATACTCTGTTGGGATAAAAATACAATGTGTGTAATTAAATCGTAACCTAATTGAAATAATTTGTAACAATTATGAGGGAAGTCATTTTAAGGCTGCCGCAGGTCTTTTACTTCCTGCTGCTGCTCCTGCCTTTTAAAAGATTTCAGCCTGTCTTTATTAAATTTAATCATTTTTTCAAAACTTTCATGTTTAACAACAGGCATTTTGCTGCTTTCTTCCTTCATTAATTCTTCATTTTTCAGGAGCTGCAGGTAAAAAACCTGCTGTGCTTTGGTCAGCCTGTCCCATAGGCCGGCTTTTTTCATTTCTTCAATCCATTCTCTCAGGATAGGCGTATCTTTTGCCAGAGTATTAACTATTTCGTACTGCAGGACATCGAGCATTGCAGCTGTTTCTATGGCATTATCAAGTTCCGTGCTCGTAATCGGCTGTTTGTTATCTTCGAGGTACTGAAGCGTATATTGAAAATCATCATATGTTTTTTTATATTTCAGCTGCATATTAAGAACGGTTTTGATCGAGTCATAGCCTTTCTGCAAAGAAGGCTGAGGTTTTTCATCAATTAAATTTAACGGTTTTCTGAAGAAGTCAATGTTTACTCCGGCTCTCATCTGTCCCTCGGTTTTTATTTTTTCAGTTAAACTGTAAAAAAGATGAAGTTTTTCATGCGCTTTATGAACGTCTGCACTATTTTCTGTCCCGTCAGATAAAACGGCACTGCCGGTGATCTGTTTTGCTTTTATGTAGTTGACTAAGTAGTAATCCTGCTCTTTGATTCGGACAGGATAGGGATAAACTAGTACTTTCTCGATCCAGTTTTTCCTGCGTTTTGCTTTTCGTTTTATTGTTGTTTTTTTAAAATTAATCACAAGTACAAGGCCTCCTAATGAATTAAGTATGTAAATATAAGTTTATCATAGGAAACACATGTGGCGTCTTTTCTTTGGTTAAGAGATAAAATAAAGGGGGGAGGAATTCTCAGCAGAGAACTCCTCCCGTTTCGTTATTGAATCATCTGCAGAAAGTCTGCAGCCTCGGTGTATTCTTTTCGGAGCGCTTCCACACGTTTTCTATTTACATCCATATCGTAACAGCCGACTCGAGCTCCCGAGCGGACATCGATGTGACCAGATGATTCATTCAGATAAAACTCCGTATCATCTTTAAATTTCATCACAGGAGAGTGGAATACCACGTGGGCATAATGATCTTCCGCTGCGACCATTTCAGTTCGATCCTGGTTGATAAGAGTTTCTATTAATAAATTCCAGCTGGCTTGGGGGTCGTTATTATAAATAGGAAAGGGAGCGGTGTACTTCCCCCCTGAAGCCTGGGAGGAGACCGCATTTGGAGTGGGAGGCATTTCTGCTAACATACCATTTTCAACGCCCAGGTCGGGCTCTTTATTGTTTTTAATTACGAGATAGGCAATGGAAGAGACGAGCAGGGCGGATATTGTTGAGAAAAGAAATTTCACGGGACGATACCTCCAATTATAATTTTTTATTACTTTTGTATACTATTTCTAAATACCCTCTCAAGTACAGGCTTAGTCATGATATAATAAATCAAATAAACCCTTTTACAATAAATTCCTTTTAATGGATATAAATACAGAAAGCAGGGCTGCTATGAAATGGACAATAAAATCTTTTGAAGAATTGACAGCAGATGAGCTCTATCAAATATTGAAAATAAGAGTGGAAATCTTTGTGGTCGAACAGGAATGCCCTTACCCTGAAATTGACGGCATGGATAAGGCAGCAGAGCACTTATATGCTGTGGAAGATAATGAGGTGAAAGCTTATGCTAGACTTCTGCCGCCGGGAACGATGTATCAGGAAGCTTCCATTGGGCGAGTACTTGTCGCAGGTGACAAAAGAGGAACCGGGCTGGGGAAAGAATTAATGAAAAGAGCGGTAAAGAACCTGGATGAAAACTACAGTCAGACGCCTATACGTCTGCAGGCTCAGGAGTATGCGGAGGCGTTTTATGCTGCATTTTCATTTCAGAGAATCTCGGATACGTACCTTGAAGATAACATTCCTCATGTTGACATGAGAAGAAACAGCATATTTGGGGATGAATTTAAGAATTAAATTGTACCTTTCTGCAAACTGGTAATTTTATGGATAGTTAATCAGATAGCTATATTGAGTGAGAGAGGCTGGGCAGCCTCATTTAACAGATTATAGGAGCGAAGGGGGTGTACCCATTGAGTAACGGAATCGATAATAAAAAAGTGACAGGTTTTCCGGCAGGGTATGCTTATCAGCAGTTAATAGTGGAGGGTACAAAAGCTGTTGATTATGAAATATTGGACATGAATGAAACAATGAAAGAAATAATGAATAAAGTAAGGCTGGATGAGGTAACGGCAGCCAGAGCCGGGAATTCAAAAGAAAACGAAGAGGAAGCTGGATGGCTGGATATTTATGAACAGATTCTTCATTACAAGCAGACCACCCATTTTGAAAAATATTCGCCTGGCGCAGATTCCTGGTACAGAGTTCAGGTTATCCCGCATGATGAGACGCACTTTACTGTAATTTTTACTGACGTTACAGATTCACGGAGAAAACAAAATGGTCTGCAGGCCTTGTTTTCCGGCAGTCTGCACATTCAGCTTCTTTTGGACAAAGAGGGAGTGATCAGCGATGCGAATCCTGCCTGGGAGTCATTAACGAATCTTCAGAAGCATAAGACTAAGGGCACTTCACTGCTTTCTCATGTACATAAAGAAGATCGTTGTATGACTGCGAGGGCCCTTCAGCGCGCTGACGCCGGTGAAACGGTAAAAAACCTGGTCAGCCGGATTCAGACCGGTAATGGAGAATGGCGGTTTATGGAGTGGGGGATGCATGAGCATGAGAGAGTGATTTATGGCACGGCCCTGGATGTGACCGACCGCTATAATAAGGAATTGGAACTGCAGAGGAGAGAAGCTTTTTTGCAGTATCATACGAGCCAGCTCCCAGGAGGCCTTTATCAGCTGGAACTGGATGCAGAAGGTCATATGTCTTTCCCTTACTATTCAGAAAATTTCCGGGAAATATTTGATGTGACTGCAGAAGAATTTCATGATAATCATAACGTGATCTTTAAAAGAGTGCATCCGGATGATAAGCAGCAGGTGCTCGATTTGATTCGTCATTCAAGAGCACACAATCAGCTCTGGTACCATGATTTTAGAATCGTGACAAGGAATAAAGAAATACGCTGGATGAGAGGCCGGGCAAAACCTTTGATTCTGCCTGATGGAGGCTGTATCTGGTACGGATATATATCGGATGTGTCCACTGAAAAAAGAAATGAACTGAAAGCCCGGACGAGGGAAGATCAAATGAATATGCTCATTTCCCAGGTCCCCGGGCTGATTTATCAGTTCCATCTCACTGAATCAGGAGAGCATAAGCTGAAATTCACTTCAGAAGGAATGTATCATCTGATAAAAGTTACACCTGAAGAAGCTTATGAAGATATTAATAAAATGTTCGACCGGATTCATCCGGGGGATTTTGATTTATTTAAAGAAACGATAGAAGAAAGCAGAATTAATGGGAATATATGGCACCTGGATTTCAGGTGTATTCATCCTGACAAAGGCTTACGCTGGTTAAGAGCTAATGCGAAACCGGCTTATTTAGATAACGGGATAACCTGTTTTTACGGCTATACGTACGATATTACCGAATTTAAAGAAAAAGAAATCGCGCTTGAAAAACGGGACCGGCTGATCTCGGACATCTCTGCGCAGGTTCCCGGAGTTATTTATAAGTTTGTCAGCAGCGGGGCAGGGGATTACCGCTTTATGATGGCAACGGGAAGTCTGGGGAATGTATTCGGGAAGGAACTTGAGCATAAACAAGTGACGGACCTCAAACTGGAAAGGTATGTTCATGAAGATGACATGAAGCCTCTTATAGAGAGAATTGATTATTCCAGGGAGGAGGAGACGGAATTCGATGAAACGTTTCGTATCGTGCAG
This sequence comes from Alkalicoccus halolimnae, assembly GCF_008014775.2. Taxonomy (GTDB): domain Bacteria; phylum Bacillota; class Bacilli; order Bacillales; family Salisediminibacteriaceae; genus Alkalicoccus; species Alkalicoccus halolimnae. The sequence continues at coordinate 1,187,791 of NZ_CP144914.1, forward strand.
TCATCCGGAATAACAAAGTGGCTTCATGCCGCTTCTTTTCCGAAAAAAATGGAAAACGGCGAAACGATGTGGAACGGGTATTTGACGGACGTTACGGCAGATATGGAAACAGAAAAAGCCTTAAAGGAAAGCGAAGAAAAGTATCGCATCCTGGCAGAAAAAATGGAAAAGATGGCTTATTACGATCCACTTACCGGCCTTCCGAACAGAAGACTCCTTTTTGAACGGCTGCAGCAGCAGTTTCTTCAGGCGAACCGAACGGGATCAAAAGTAGGTGTGCTTTTCATCGATCTGGATAATTTCAAGGCTATCAACGATCGTTTCGGTCATAATGCAGGGGATGCACTTTTAAAAGGCGTAGCTGAAAATCTTAAGCAGGCAATTAGAGAATCGGATATAGTAGCACGTATCGCTGGAGATGAATTTATGGTGGCATTTACGAACGTTTATAACCAATCGCAGCTGGAAAAAGCAGCAGAAAGTATCCAGCAGGTATTCCGTCAGCAGGTAGAAGTAGATGAACATAAAGTAAAAGTGGAAGCTTCTATCGGTGTTTCGATGTACCCTGATCACGGAAAGGACATAGAAGATCTTCTGCGCAAAGCTGATCAGGCTATGTATCAGAGAAAACGGGGGAACAAAAACGGGCTGGCGGTCTATCGGGAGGGCATGACGTTCGCTGATGAGAAGGAAAGCAGGTGAAATCCTCTATTTTGAAAATTTACAGATCAGGTTGGATCCTCAGCATGCCTTTACCAAAATGCAGCAGGGCCTAACTCCTTCAGTCATAAATAAAAACGGCACTGCTAAAAGTGCAGGGGCCGTTCTAAGGCTGTTGAAAAAGTATTTTTTCTGTATTTTTATCCATGGGGCTGTTTCCGCCTTACATGGTCGCTTTCCGGAGGGAACTCTCTCAGCTAACCTGCCTTTGGCAGATGGATCTTCGAATCGTTCTACGTCCTCCAGGAGTCGACCATCCGGCTCCAACAGCCCGATGGATAAAGGATGGTCTTACGAAAGCAAAGGTAGAACACTGCTGTCGCTCCTGAAAACCCCTATTTTCTCCGAAGGGTCCGGCGGAGACGCCAGTGGGATATAAGCGCAGTCTGAAGATCATTTCCCCTGCCCTGGAGGCAGGGGAAATAGCTGAAGACAAGCCCCACGGCAAGCTTCCGCCGGTAAGCTAAGGAGAAAATACAAGGAATCGAATACATGTACTTTTTTCTTTACTTAATCAACACTCTGAAGAACGGCCCCTGCTAAAATTGCAGGGGCCGTTCTTAATTTAGAGGAAGTTTACAGAATATATACTCTCGTTTCAAACGGTCGAAGTTCCAAAGAAGATACGTGTTCGTGAGGTTTTACACTTTCATAGTTTTTAAGGGCAAGCTGACTTTCGGAAACAGCAGGAACATCATCTTCAGCTTCCCAGATGGCATGATCTTTTGTCAAATTGGAAATAACAATTGCTTTTTTACCATCTAATTCACGCAAATAAGCATAAACCTGTTTATCTTTTTCCATAAGGAGCTCATAGGAACCATAAACAAAGAGTTCATTTGTGCGTCGAAGCTGAATCAGATTTTTATAAAAGTTAAGAATGGAGAATGGATCTTTTTCCTGCGCTTCGACATTTACTTCTTTGTAATTCGGGTTCACTTTCAGCCATGGAGCACCTGCGCTGAATCCTGCATTCACGGAAGCAGACCACTGCATCGGTGTACGGCTGTTATCACGGGAAGTAACTGCAAGAACGTCAATGGCTTCGGCAGCTTGGCCTTCCTCTGCCTTTTCTTCATAAAGATTAATCGCTGCCACATCATTATAGTCCTCAATTGAATCAAAATAAATATTCGTCATTCCAATTTCCTGCCCCTGGTAAATATAAGGGGTTCCCCGCATCAAAAAGTACATCGCAGCCAGAGAGGTGGCACTTTCTCGCCAGTAAGATTCATCGTCTCCCCAGGTAGAAACAACACGTGCTTTGTCATGATTTTCAATGAACAAAGCGTTCCAGCCATCTGTTTCAAGACCTTTCTGCCAGCGTGTGAGAATTTTTTTCAAATTAACGATGTCGAGTCCTTCACCCGTTTCGTGGTCCCACAGATCTAAATGCTCAAACTGAAAGACCATATCCATTTTACCTTCCTCACCGACCCACATATGAGCTTCTTCAATGCCAACTCCGTTGGCTTCTCCTACGGTCATAGCATGAGGATAGTTGCTGTAGGTTTTTTCCTTAAATTCCTGAAGAAATTTATGAATACCCGGCTGATTCATATGATGATCGAAGGAGGAAACATATTTCCTGCCATCCGGATTAGGCATATCAGGGAATCCCTCTGTTTTTTTAATATGGCTGATTGCGTCAATACGGAAACCGTCCACTCCTTTATCAAGCCACCAGTTCACCATATCAAACAGAGCGTCACGCACTTCCGGGTTTTCCCAATTAAGGTCAGGCTGGCGCCGGCTGAATACATGAAGAAAATACTGATCTGTTTTTTCGTCATATTCCCAGGCAGAGCCGCCAAAAATACTTTCCCAGTTGTTCGGTTCCTGCCCATTTTTACCATCGCGCCAAATGTACCAGTCCCTTTTCGGATGATTTTTATCAGACCGGGATTCGATAAACCACTGATGCTCATCGCTGGAATGATTTAAAACAAGATCGATGATTAGTTTCATTCCACGGCTGTGGCATTCCTCAAGAAGTTCATCAAAATCTTCCATTGTTCCAAAGTCCTCGAGAATATCCTGATAATCAGAAATATCATAACCGTTATCATCAAGAGGTGATTTATACATTGGACAAATCCAGATAAAATCTATTCCAAGCTCCTGCAGGTAATCCAGACGCTGTATCATTCCGCGCAGATCACCAAAACCATCACCGTTACTGTCCTGGAAACTTCGCGGATATACTTGATATCCCACTGCTTCTTTCCACCATGTTTTATTTGTCATCGTGTCACCTCATCCATTAATTTTATATGTGTGCCTCAAGTTGTGCAAACGGTTTTCCAAAATGTAAAAAATAAAAAAGCTTTAAGCTCTGTCATTAGGGTACTTTACTATAATAACGAACTCTACAAAGAAATACAATGCAGCATCTGTCAGTCCGAAAGGCTTTTAAGAAAGGTTTCATACTTTTTAAATAAAGGAAAAGTATCAGTAAAGCCAGCCCGAAAGGAGTATTTATGTTGAAACAGAAAGTCATTTTTTTAATCGTGCTTTTCACCCTTCTGCCGGTGTCAGCTTCTGCCCACGTAAAATGGTTCACAGAAATTGAAGCAGAACGGGCAGCCATCGAAACGATAATCAGCCCTTTCTTTGTTATTACTGCTTTGATTTGTGCAACACTTCTTGCTATGCTTCCACAGCTTATTCCACGTTTTCAACTGGATCATGACCCTGAAAAAGTCGTCAAATGGGTGTCTGTGGTTCAGCCTTATACGTTTTTCATAATTCAATACGGTCTGGCCGTTACTTTAGTGATGCAGGTGTTAACTCACGGCCTTTTTGCTCCGGAATTAATTGCTCCGGAAGGAATTCTCGGCTGGCTCGTATACGTAACAATTGTGCTGCTTCTCATACCACACCGGTTTACAGCCAGGACAGCCGGAGTGCTGCTGCTCGTTCAGTTTGCTTTCACCACTTATGCACACAGCTTTCTTCACATGATGGATTATGTGTTTTATCTCGGCATGATTTTCATGCTGCTTTTTCACAAAACGAAGCTGATGCCATTTAATCTGGGTATTCTATACTTAACAACGGGAGTTTCCTTATGCTGGGTAGCCGTGGAAAAGTGGGTGTACCCGGGAATGTCGGTAAGTGCAATTGTCAATAATGACGTTCCGACTTTTGGCATTATGCCGGACACGTTTGCTGTCATGGCCGGGTTCATTGAATTTATGGTCGGCTATCTGCTTATCGTAGGGATTTTAAATCGGATATTAAGCCTCGTCCTTACGATGATATTTATTAGTACGACAATGCTTTTCGGCTGGCTGGAAATAGTCGGTCATTTCCCGATTCATCTGATTCTGTTCATTTTTATTATTGAAGGGAAATCTTTTTATAAGCCGCCGATTGAGCACCACAGTACCCGGGTCGGAAGAATGGCATTTATTTTTTCAAACTTCCTATTCGCTGTTGCCTTTCTTCTGCTTATTTACTACCGCCTTGCTTAGGTCAGTCGGTAGTACTTCGAGAAACAAAATAATTATGGTAAAGTAAAAGCAGAGAAAAATAGAAAGGCAGCGAGTGGCAATGCGATTAATTTGGAACTATTTAATAAAATACAGACTGGCTGTAGCGGCTGCGCTTTTCCTTACTCTGGTCGAACTTGGAGTGGAATTGATTCAGCCGCTTCTCATTGCAAAAATAATTGATGAGGGCATTATGGCTGAAGATACCGGCGTTGTACTCACCTGGGGAGGAATTATGCTTTTCCTTTCCCTGATTGCCTTTGCAGCAGGTATTATAAATTCTTTTTATGCAGCGCATGCAAGTCAGAACACCGGCTTTGACCTGCGGACGGACCTCTACAAACGGATTCAGACATTTTCTTTTAAAAATTTTCAGCAGTTTCCAACCTCTTCCTTGTTAACAAGGATTACGAACGACATTCAGCAGCTGCAGAATACAATTTTCATGAGTCTGCGTATTATGCTGCGGGCACCTCTGCTCGTTGCAGGCTCTGTCATTATGGCTCTATTTGTCAACTGGCAGCTGGCTATGGTTCTTGTTGCTGCCGTTCCGCTTTTGATTGCAGTGCTGCTAATAATTATGCGGACAGCCGGCCGCCTGTTTAAACAGGTGCAGGCAAGAGTCGATAAAGTTAATAACGTCGTTCAGGAAAATTTAACAGCCATCCGGCTGATTAAATCATTCACTCGCAGACCGTATGAGTCGGGGCGCTTCCACGACGCATCTGAAGATCTGCAGCATAAAACGGTCAGGACGATGAGAATCGTCGAGGTTTCCATGCCGCTCATACTCCTGGTTATGAACGGGTGCATTATGGCTGTTCTCTGGTTTGGTACAACGAGCATAAATACCGGAGCGGTTACGGTAGGTGAAGTGGTAGCGATCATCAATTACATTACAAGGATGACAGGGGCCTTATCCATTTTTTCTATGATCATTATTATATTTTCAAGAGCTAAAGCATCCGCTGAACGTGTGTCGGATGTGCTGGGCACTGAGGAAGACATGAAACAGGAAACTGCCGAAGCCCCATTATTCCGGGGGGATATTACTTACGAAAACGTCTCGTTTCACTATCCTCAGAAAAAAGAGAAAGTTCTCGAGAATATTGATTTTCACGTCAGGGCTGGTGAAAGAATCGCGATTCTCGGCGCTACAGGCTCCGGAAAGACGTCCATGTTTCAACTGCTTCCGAGATTATATGACGCCGGCTCAGGCAGTGTGAAAATAGACGGTTTGAGTGTGGAACAGTTTACATGGAAAAGTCTGCGCTCTCAGATCGGCTACGTGCCGCAGGAAGCGATGCTGTTCACTGGTTCTATTAAGGAAAATCTGCGCTGGGGAAAAGAAAAAGCCTCCAAATCAGAAATGATTGATGTTCTCCGGGATGCACAGATATACGATACGGTCGCTGAGCTGCCTGATGGTCTCGATACGAGAATCGGTCAGCGCGGAGTGAATTTATCCGGGGGTCAGAAACAGCGTATTTCCATTGCGAGAGCCCTTATCCGCAGGCCGCGGATTTTACTGCTGGATGACAGTACGAGTGCCTTGGACGTAAAGACGGAGAAACGGCTTCTTCAGGCTTTGACGAAGTACCGCTGTACGACGCTCATGATTACTCAGAAGATGAGTACGACGATGGAGGCAGACAGAATCCTTCTCCTTGATGAAGGGAAACTGATTGCAGAAGGCACACACGAAGAGCTTCTGACTTCGTCCCCATTATATAAAGCGATTTACGAATCCCAGTTTGGAGAGGAGGGAGGAGACTATGCGTAATGAATGGACGGAGCCGTTCCGTCAGCCTAAATTAAATACTGATCCGGATTCGACTGAGAAGAAAAAACGTGCGGAGGACTGGCAGGGCACATTGAAACGGATCTGGTCCTACTTAATGGCTCACCGGCGGATGCTGTTTATGGTCATCCTTATGATTACGCTGAGTTCTCTGCTTGCTCTCGCTGGTCCGCTTATTGTAGGTCTTTCCATCGACAATTTTCTCGTCGATGGAAACATGGAAATGATTGTTTATGTTCTTCTGGCTCTAGGTGTCGTGTATATTCTCCACGCAGCGACTGTGTTTCTTCAGCATTTCTGGATGGTAAGTATTTCGCAGAAAACGGTCTACACGATACGCACCGGGCTTTTCGATCACATGCAGAAACTTCCGATTCCTTTTTTCGACCGCAGACAGCATGGAGAGTTGATGAGCAGACTCACAAATGACATAGAGAACATAAGCAATACGCTGAACAGCTCTGTGATTCAGATTTTTCAGAGTGTCCTCACTCTTGCAGGCATTCTTATCGTCATGCTTTACTTAAGCCCGCTGTTAACGCTTATTACTCTAATAATTGTCCCGTTGATGATTGCTGGAATGAAGTGGATTACGAAGCGTACAGGGCCGCTTTTTAAAGCTCAGCAGCAAAATCTCGGGGAGATGAACGGATACGTTCAGGAAACGATGAGCGGCCAGCGGATTATTAAATCCTTCTCTCAGGAGGAGCGGGTCATGCGGGAGTTTGACGAAAAAAATCAAAACCTGCGCCTCTCCGGCTTCTGGGCTCAGACGATCTCCGGCTTTATTCCAAAGCTGATGAATATGCTTAATAATGTCAGTTTTGCTGTCATTGCTGGGGTGGGAGGCCTGCTTGCTCTTCAAAACATGGTGACGATAGGTGTCATTGTCATATTTGCTGAGTATGCCCGGCAGTTTACCAGGCCGCTGAACGACCTGGCTAACCAGTTCAATGTCCTGCTTTCCGCCATCGCAGGAGCGGAGCGCGTTTTTTCCATTATGGATGAAAAAGATGAACTGCATGAAGATGAAGGAACAGAAGAGCTTCCGATTTCCGAAGGGCGGATAGCATTCGAAAATGTGCGTTTCGGATACGGAGAAGAAGTAACCATCAATAATGTTTCTTTTGCTGCGGATAAAGGGGAGACAGTAGCTTTCGTCGGTCCGACCGGAGCTGGGAAAACAACTATCATCAGCCTGCTTTCCCGCTTTTATGATCCGGATCAGGGAGCGATTTTAATCGATGGAAAAGATATCCGGCAGGTAAAAAAAGAATCGCTGCGCAGACATATGGCTTTTGTGCTGCAGGATTCTTTCCTGTTTGCAGGTACGATCCGGGAAAACATCCGCTACGGAAAACTGCAGGCAGCGGATAAAGAAGTTGAGCAAGCAGCTGAACTGGCGAATGCCTACTCGTTTATCGCGAAAATGCCGGATGGTTTTGATACGAAGATTGATGCAGAAGGGGGTGGGATCAGCCAGGGGCAGAAGCAGCTGCTGTCTATAGCAAGAGCTCTTCTGGCCGATCCGGCGATTCTCGTTCTTGATGAAGCCACGAGCAGTATTGATACGATTACGGAGTTGAAAATTCAGGAAGCGCTGCGCCGCCTGATGCATGGAAGGACAAGCATTGTCATTGCCCACCGACTGAATACGATCCGGGAGGCAGACCATATCATTGTCCTCCAGGAAGGAAGCGTAACGGAAGCAGGGAGCCACGAGCAGCTTCTTGAAACAAAAGGTTTTTATGCTGATCTGTTTTACAGCCAGAAGCTGTCTTAACAGATCAGCTTTTTTTCTCCCGTTCATCCCATTCCTCGTCCGTCATCGGAGAAGTGTTTTTCAGGAAAAAGGCAAGAATAAAACCGATAAACGTCAGGATCGTGATGACGAGCATAGCTGTATTGAGACCGACGATGTCAGGCGTCGTTGAAGGCGAATCGACGTTTACGGTCTGAGCGGTTGTCGTCATGACCGTAACGAGAAGAGCGGTACCGACAGAAGCGGCGATCTGACGCATCGTATTGTTCATGGCCGCTCCGTGAGGGATTAATTTTCTCGGCAGTTCATTTAATCCGGAAGTCGTAACGGGCATCATGACCATCGAAAACCCGAACATTCTCAGCGCAAACAGAAAAGCCAGCAGAGTCATCGTCGCATAAATATCTATAAACACGAATCCGAGCGTTGCTATAGTCATAATCGTCAACCCTGTGAAAGCAAGAGCCCTTGCCCCGTACTTATCGAATATCATGCCTGTAATTGGAGACATAAGACCGGAAATCAGAGCGCCGGGAAGAAGGACGAGCCCGGAATCAAGCGCGGTAAACTCTCTCATTTCCTGCATATAAAGAGGAATCAGTGTTTCCAGGCCGATGAGACCGAGAAAACCAATCATTCCGATAATTGTTGCTAACGTGAACGTCCTCAGCTTAAACACGCGGAATTCAAGCATAGGATGGTGCATAGCGAGCTGCCTTTTAATAAATAAGAAGAGCGTAACGGCGCTGACGGCAAGCGTAATTAAAGTAATTCCTGCTGTCCATCCATTGTTTCCTGCACTCGTAAATCCGTAAAGAAGGCCGCCGAAACCGACGGAGGAGAGGGTTATGGAAATCGGATCTACTTTAGGATTTTTCAGTTCAGTTACATTTTCAAGAATTTTGTAGGCGATGACTGTAATAATGATTATAAGTGGAAGAATGATCCAGAATAAAAATCGCCATTCCAATGTGTCTGTAATCCATCCCGAAAGAGCAGGACCGATTGCTGGAGCGAAAGAAATGGTCAGGCCCACGTAACCCATCACAGTTCCGCGTTTTTCCACCGGGAAAATGAGCAGAAAAACGGTCTGCATCAGCGGGAGCATAATACCTGCTCCGGCTGACTGAATGACTCTTCCGGTAATGAGCATTTCAAAATTGGTGGAAAGGCCGCCCACAATGGTTCCCAGAGCAAAAGTAATCATTGCAGCCATAAAAAGCTGTCTGGTCGTGAATTTCTCGATGAGAAAAGCGGTAATTGGTATCATTATGCCGTTTACGAGCATAAAAACGGTTGTAAGCCATTGAGCTGTATTTGCCGTGACATTCATTTCCTGCATAATAGGAGGAATAGCCGTTATCATGAGCGTCTGATTCAGTACGGTGACGAATGCACCGGTGAGCAGAATAGCGGCAATAAGTATATTGTTCGGTTTTTTAGGCATAAAATAAAATCCCTTCTGTATCTCTCTTATATCTTCTTTTCTGGACTCTTTTAAAGTCGTTCAAAAAGTTTTATAGAGTAAACATGGCTTTCGTAATAAAATCACATTCCGATTATTCTATCACTATTCCCCGTTAAAAACAAAACGCTGAGGGGAGAAGAAAAGACTTTTTCCTAAGTGCGATAGACGTCAGACTTCTAATTCAGTATAATATAAAGACTAAAGACAAGTGGTAGAAGGAGCTGGGAAATAATGAAGGACCGAAGCAGCAGCCGGTTGATCCGGGTGGCAGACCGAAAAGAGAAGGCGGATCTTGTGTTCAAACAGGCGAGAATAGTTAACGTTTTTTCCAGGGAGATAGAAACAGCAGATGTAGCAGTTGCAGAAGGGAAAATCGCCGGTATAGGCTCTTATGAAGGACTGGAAGAAATTCAGATGGATGGGAAGTATCTCGTTCCCGGTCTAATTGATGGACACGTGCATATTGAGTCTTCTATGGTCTCCCCGAGCCGGTTTGGAGAGGTAGTCGTTCCTCACGGAGTGACGACAGTTATTACCGATCCTCATGAAATTGCCAATGTATCGGGGAAGGAAGGCATCCGGTACATGCTGGATGATTCAGAGAAAAGCCCTTTGAACGCTTTATTTATGCTCCCTTCCTGTGTGCCGGCTACCCCGTTTGAAAACTCCGGTGCAGAGCTTACTGCTGCAGATTTGAGAGAATTTTATGAGCATCCCCGCGTCATCGGACTGGCAGAAGTGATGGATTATCCTTCTGTAGCATCCGCCTCTCCGGATATGATGAAAAAAATTAAGGATGCCTACGATCATACCCGCAACGTGGATGGTCATGGCGCAGGATTTACTCCTCATCAGGTAAATCTTTACCGGGCTGCAGGCATTCTGACGGACCATGAGTGTACGACGGCTGAAGAAGCAGAAGAACGTGTCCGGCGCGGAATGTATGTCATGATCCGGGAAGGCTCGGCGGCGAAAGATCTTCAAGCCCTCCTGCCGGCTGTAAAGGAAACAAATGGACATCGTTTCTTATTCTGCACAGATGATAAACACCTCGATGAGCTTCTGACTGAAGGAAGTATTGATGCGAGCATCCGTATAGCTGTCGAGCGTGGATTGGACCCGCTGATGGCGGTGCAGATGGCGACGATAAATGCCGCCCAATGTTTCGGACTTCATGAAAAAGGAGCGGTTGCACCAGGATATGATGCCGATCTGCTCATCGTTGAAGATCTGCATGATTTTACTATTAAAGACGTTTATCAGGACGGACACCGAACCGCTGCGGATGGGAAAATATTATCAGAAACACCTCAGCATCCAATTCCTCGTGCATTAACAGAATCTGTCCACGTACCGGAATTGACGGAAGATTCTTTTAAAATACGTGCCGAAAAAGACACAGCTCTCTGCATTGACTATGTACCGAACAGCATCGTAACTAAAAAAGCAGACATCCTTCTTCCAAAGCAGGCGGAAGAATTTCTTGCCTCCCCGGAAGATGACGTCATGAAACTTGCTGTAATAGAGCGGCATAAGAATACGGGGAATATCGGGCTGGGTTTTATCCGCGGCCTGACGTTTAAAGAAGGAGCGTTTGCTCTGACTGTGGCACATGATTCCCACAATATTGTGACTGCCGGCTATACTGATAAAGATATGAAAAAAGCTGTGGAAACAGTTAAAGAAATGCAGGGGGGACTTGCGCTCGTGAAAAACGGAGAAGTGACAGCGAGTTTTTCATTAACCCTCGGAGGACTGATGTCTACAGCAAAAGCTGAAGAAGCGGTAAAAGATCTGATTTCCGTTGAAAAAGGATTTCAATCCCTCGGGTTTACAGGGGATTTCAACCCGCTTTCTGCTTTGTCGTTTATGTGCCTGCCCGTCATTCCTTCACTGAAATTAACTGATATGGGATACTTCGACAGCGGGACGGGACGTCATACAACAGTATGAATGGTAATTGTTTGACAATAGACAGAGAACCGTATAAAGTAAACGTAACAAATTAAATAGTTGATCACTGGAGGTGCCTTTCTTAAAGGCTGAGATCGAAGTGCTGCTTCGGGACTCCCAGAACCTGATCCAGTTTATACTGGCGTAGGGAAGTGACGCGAAAGCTGATAATGCACCACCCTATCGGTAACTAACAGCCGCTTCCTGAAAAAGGAAGCGGCTTTTTTAATGGTGGCAATCTTTTCTTAATAAAACGGATAAAAAAGCAGATGTTTTGGATAATGAGATTTAAATCCGCTCACAGGATTTAAAAACACTCTTCCAAAACGCCGACGAGTCTGCACGACATTTTACCAGAGGAGAATGTCTATGAAACTTCATGCTCTGTCCCCGGGAAACATCAGTCACAGGCTCTGGGTAGAAAAGGCTCTGAAGATCAGCAGGCATGTTGATTTTCTGCATCTGAGAGAACCTGAATGGAAGAACGAGGATACAGAAAGAGCGTTATATTTATTTACAGAAGCGGGAGGGGATCCCCGCCAAATTATTTTGAATACAAAAACAGCAGGATGGAAAAACTGGAACGGAAAAATTCACTATCCGGAGCACGAGCTTCCCAGGCTGGGACAACGTAAAGGAAGTGTCTCCGTGCACAGTTTGGAGAGCGCCGGAAAAGCAGACGAAGCAGGAGCGGAATATATTATATTTGGGCCGGTTTATGAGCCCCGCTCAAAAACCGGTGTCCAAGGAGTCGGATTAAAAAAACTTACAGAAGTTGTAAAAATGGTTTCCGTCCCGGTTATTGCCGTAGGAGGGATTACACCGGAGAGGGTGCGTGAAACTGCAGATGCCGGGGCAGCAGGAGCAGCTGTTATCTCAGGAATTTTTTATGCGAATGATCCACGGGGAGCCGCCGCTTCCTATAGAGAAAGGAGCAGATGGTAATATGTACGATGTTGTTATTGCAGGTGCAGGAGTGAACGGGCTTTCGGCAGCTTATCACCTCGCTTCCCGTGGAGCTGAGGTCCTTATTCTTGATGAAAGAGAAGCTGGCAAGGGAGCTTCTGATGCTGCTGCAGGTATGCTCGGTGCGCAGACAGAGAAACATCAGACAAAAGAATTGTTTCACTTTGCTGTGGAAGGCAGAAATTATTTTGAATCATTTTCCACCCAGCTGGAAGAAGCTTCGCAGCAATCTGTTCACTACAGAAAGGAAGGAGCATGGAAGCTGGCATTTACGAGCGAAGAGAAAGGAGATCTTGAGGAACTGATGACTTTTCATCGGAAAGAAGGAGAAGAAGTAATAGCTGCAGATAGAAGTGATCTTGTCCACGCTGTCCCTGAAGCTGGAGCGTTCCATCTGGAAGGTGCTGCTTTTTTCCCACATGAAGCTCAGGTGGATGCACGAAGATATGTCTCCGCATTAAAAAAAGCGGCCCTTAATAATGGTGCTGTCCTTCTTGAATATACGTCTGTTAAAGATATAAAAAGAAGAGGAGAAAATTGGACAGTCGTTACAGAAGACAGGGAATTATCAGCGGGGAAAGTTATTCTTTCGCACGGGACCGGACGGAGTCTAGGGTATGCAATGCCGGATATGATTCCAGTCAAAGGTGAATGTGTTGCTGTAAAACCAAAGGTTCAGCCTTTCATATCAACAATCGTAGCTCCCCAGATATACATGGTCCCTAAAAAAGATGGACGAATTATTATCGGAGCTACAGAAACGGAGGGGGATTACACAAAGACCGTTCGTGCGGGGGCTGTCAGCTGGCTCATTGAAGAAGCATGCCGAATTATTCCTTCGCTCCGGGAAGCCCCAGTCCAGGAGATATGGGCCGGGGTCAGGCCGAAAAGTCCGGATGGAATCCCCTTCGCTGGAGAGCTGGAAAAGAACTTATACGTTATTTCCGGTCACTATCGAAATGGGATTTTAATGTCCGGGTTGACAGGGAAAGAGATAAGCAGGAGCATATTCGGAGAAAATAATGAGCTTTATTTTATGTGTCCGAAAAGGAGGAACACTAATGCACATTCATATGAACGGGAAAGATTACGCACTGGGTCAAAATGTAAAGACGATACGTGATCTGCTTGAAGAATATAAAATTGACCCGTTAAGAATAGCGGTCGAGAAAAATGGAGAGATTCTAGGGAGAAAAGAGTGGAACGAAGCATATTTAGAAGAAGGCGATCAAATTGAGATCGTACATTTTGTAGGAGGCGGTTAATCGTGCTTAACATTGGTTCGTTTGAATTATCTTCAAGATTGATGCTGGGTACAGGAAAATATGAAAACAGTCAGGTGCAGAAGGAAGCTGTGGAAGCTTCTGCAACAGAAGTACTGACGTTTGCTGTACGCCGGATGTCGATTGAAGAAGGCAGCACCGATGCATTTGAAGGAATTGATCTCAGCAGGTATAAGCTGCTTCCAAATACAGCGGGCGCTAAAAATGCAGCAGAGGCAGTAAGAACTGCAAAACTCGCGCAGGCAACGGGACTGTGTGATATGGTAAAAGTTGAAGTGATAGGCTGTGAAAAAACACTGCTGCCAGACCCGGTGGAAACGTTAAAAGCATCAGAAGAGCTGCTCGCAGAAGGTTTTACAGTTCTTACCTATACCTCTGACGATGTCGTTCTTGCACGAAAACTGCAGGAAGCAGGCTGTCATGCTGTAATGCCTGCAGCTTCACCAATCGGCTCCGGACTGGGGATCATCAATCCTTATAATCTGCGGAAGATTATTGAACAGGCCGAGGTGCCAATCATTGTCGATGCAGGGCTTGGCAGTCCGAAAGATGCTACAGAAGCGATGGAGTTTGGAGCAGACGGAATTCTGCTCAACTCCGCTGTCGCAAAAGCCGGGAGGCCGGTACAGATGGCAGAAGCGATGAAACTTGCTGTTCAGGCAGGCAGAGCAGGGTATGAAGCCGGCAGAATTCCTAAAGCGGAGCTGGCTTCTCCGAGCAGTCCAGTAGAAGGAGTGAGTCCAAGTAAATGAATGACCGCTATTCAAGACAGGAATTATTTTACGGCATCAAAAAAGAAGGGCAGCAGAAACTTGCGGAAGCGCACGTATTAATTATAGGTGCCGGAGCTCTCGGCAGTGCTTCGGCCGAAATGCTTGTCCGAGCAGGGGTAGGAAATATTACGATCTTTGACCGTGACTATGTTGAATATTCAAACCTGCAGCGCCAGCAGCTCTATACTGAAGCCGACGCGGACGAGAGGATGCCGAAAGCAGCAGCTGCAGAAAAACGTTTGAGACAGGTAAATGGAGACGTTAAAATAAGGGGCATTATTGAAGATGTCACTCCAAAAACGTTTGAGCAGTTCCAGAACGCAGATCTCATTATTGATGCCCTTGATAATTTTGCTACCCGGATGGTCATAAATGATGCCTCGCAAAAATACGGTATTCCCTGGATCTACGGGGCCTGCGTTTCCAGCTACGGCCTCTCCTATACGGTTCTCCCGGGGAAAAAACCTTGCCTTTCCTGCATCATGGGAGCGGTGCCTTCCGGGGGAGATACGTGTGATACAGCAGGGGTTATTTCCCCGGCTGTGCAGATTGTTGCTTCCTATCAGACGACAGAAGCTCTGAAGTACCTTTCCGGAAGCAGGGAGGCAATGAGAGATGAGCTGATTCAGTTCGATGTGTGGACAAATGAAACGAGAAAGATCGGCGTAAACAGGCTTAAGGATGAAAGCTGTCCATCCTGCGGCAAGGAACCTGAATACCCTTATCTGCAGGCCGGTAATCAGACGAGAACGGCGGTGCTCTGCGGACGTGATACCGTTCAGATACGCCCTGTCCATTCAGTGAGTTTCGAAACACTTAAGCGGACACTAGCTCCTTTTCATCCAAAAACAAACAGCTATCTGATGCAGGTCGTAATTGAAAACAAGAGGATCGTACTGTTTCAGGACGGGAGAGCATTAATTCACGATACGAATGAAGAAACAGAAGCGCTGGGACTCTATCAGCGTTATATAAGCGGATGAGTTTTAATAATAAAAGGCTGCCTTGAAAATAAAGTATTGAAGCGATGAAAGTGCGCTTTCGTTTCCATGGGGACGCTTTCCGGGCGGGCCGGCCTCAGCTAATTCCGACCTCCCTGCGGTCGTGCGGAATGGATCTTCGGCTCGTCCTTGATCGCCCCGGAGCCGCCCCATGTCCACTCCAGCTTACGGTAAGAAATACAGATCAGGATCTGCCTTCTAATAACGAAGATCCCGTTTGATCATTATTCATTCTACTTGTATAAAGAGAAAGCTCCATTCTCATAGAAGGACATTTTCATCCCTCATGGTGCAAGGATTTTGCATGAGTGTCTCTGTTAAAGCTCCGTGTTGTTATTGGATTCCGCCTGCCACGGAGAAAGCATGCGGCTTCTCTTGCGTCCGGGAGGATCTTCCCGCTTTCTTTTTCCGCAGGCGTCTTGAAACATCACCTTGGCACTGTTTCTATCTTGATCCCTTCTTGATTCAACCAGCGGGCTTCCTGTATTGGAAAATTACAACGAAACGGAAACCGGCGGACGCCTGTGGAAGAAGGAGATTGGAAGATCCCGCAGGGCGTAAGCCTGAGGAAGCTGGAAATCTCCTCCACGACAAGCCTGCCGAGTTGAAGCGGAGTTTTCTGTATTTATTAACAACAGAATGCTTTAACACAGCTTAATTAAAAAAGAGGCTGCCCAAAAAATCAGGAGGGCAGCCTCTTTTTATATGATCTTATATCTATTGAATCAATTTCATAATATACTTTTTAAGTTATTTTAACGGACAGTTTATCAATTAATAATGTAACTATTCCTATATAAATCCGGATGATTGAAGCGGCAGACGGCGGCTCCGTCGGGATGACGACAAGCCCCGTGGAAAGCGTCCGTCTGAAGTGAAAATCATTTACAACGTTCGGAAATCCCTTTTTTACAGTGGCTAATGAAATAGATTCTATTCTATCCATGGGAACATTTTCGGAGCAGAACGTCCTCAGCTAATTCCTTCCTTAGGTGGAGCAGAATGGATCTTCGGATCGTGCCCGGGAGTCGAACCATTTCTTCTCCGGCTGCAGAGTGTGCTTTTCCTGTGATGAGTTATTAAATGCTCTGCTTCTGCAGTATTTCCTTTTAAAACTACGATATCACATCTTCATTTAGAGAAATAAGCACGCTTGGCCAGTTCATTTGTTTTAACCTACATAGCAGCTTTTTGTATTTCCGCAAGGAATGCTGCGGCTGCTTTTTCCGGGGACTCGGCAGCGGTAATAGCTGAAATAACGGATACTCCTTCAGCTCCGGAGGAAATAATTGTTTTTACGTGTTCCGCAGCTATGCCTCCGATTGCTGTAATAGGAATAGTAATTCCATTTCTGCGCATTTCTTCAATTCGCTCCGGGCCAACGACGGCCTTGGCATCTTCCTTGGACCTCGTTGCATACATAGGGCCTACACCGATATAATCTGCGCCATCCCTCACTGCCTGTTCTGCTTCCTCTGACGTGTAAGCGGAAACGCCCAAGATGAGGCTGCTGCCTATTTTCGACCGTGCGTCTGCCGCCTGAAGGTCCTCCTGGCCGACATGAAGTCCGTCGGCGCCGCTGGCTAAAGCCAGCTCCACATCGTCATTTACAATGAACGGAATGCCGTATTCATGGCATACCTGCTTTAATTCAAGAGCCAAAGCTAGTCTTTTATCTTCCTCCTGTATACTGCCGGATCCTTTCTCACGGAGCTGAAACATCGTAATGCCACCGATGGCAGCCTCAACAAGCACCTCTCTCAGCGGCCGTGAAACATCCTGGGTGCCCGCTATAAAATATACAGAGAGCTGAGGGGGAGTAAATTTCATTCCCTTTCAACCTCCATTTTCACAGGAGCTCCTTCAGCCGTCCGGTGGGCTGCATGGTAAACTGGACCGGCTCCTGAACCGATAGTTTCCGCTCTGGAAAGAGCCTGATAAACAAAAATCTTTGCTGCACGCACAGCATCATGCATGGATTTCCCCATGGCAGTATAAGCCGTTATTGCAGCAGCGAACGTGCATCCCGTACCGTGGGTGTGGGAAGTAGAAATCTTCGGTGAAGTAAAGTAGTGAAATTCAGCCCCGTCGAACAAAATATCCGTAATTTCGTCTGCGTCCTCTTCATGGCCTCCTTTAATAAGCACCGCTTCGGAACCGAAAGTAAGCAGTTCTCTTGCTATATCTTTTCTGGCTTTTAAAGACGAAGCGGATATATTTGTCATCGCTTCCGCTTCTGGAATATTTGGAGTGATTAAAACTGCATGTGGAAACAGCTTTTCCATCATTGCTTGTTTCGCCTCTTCCTTCAGGAGAGGGGTGCCGGACGTGGAAATCATGACCGGGTCTACAATCAACGGAGGGAAATTGCTTTTTTTCGCAAAAGAAGCCACGATATCGATTCGTTCTTCATCATACAGCATACCGGTTTTAATGGCGTCAGCCCCTATGTCCGACAAAACAGATTCAATCTGGGCATGCAGCGCTTCCGTAGAAGCAGGATAAACCCCCTGAACACCAACCGTATTCTGCGCAGTCAGAGCAGTAATAGCGCTCATTCCGTATACCTCAAGCTCCTGAAAAGTTTTTAGATCGGCCTGGATTCCTGCTCCGCCTCCGCTGTCAGACCCTGCAATGGTTAAAGCTTTAGTATAAGTCATCGTTTTACTCCTCCTCTTTATGAATCTGGATTCTGTTCTGTAAATCCTCATCGGAAATCTGATCTATCATGTCGAGCAGGTGCACCTGGAAATGTCCCGGACCTGAAAAAGATTGTCTCTCGGCAGCGGCTTCTGCTGATGCTCCGTAAAACGCACAGGCGGCAGTCACTGCTTCCAGGGCATTCTTTTCCACACTCGAGAAAGCTGCGGCGACAGAAGTCAAGAGACAGCCGGCACCAGTAATTTTCGTAAGCATTTCCGTTCCATTGGAAACAATAAAAGTCGAGCGGCCATCTGTTATGATGTCCTGTTCTCCTGTCATACATACGATGGTCTGCCATTCCAGAGCTGTCGATTCTGCGGTTTTTTTCGCATCTTTCAGTTCAGCAGTCGAATCTACTCCGCGCATCGCCACAGGAGAAGAAGAAAGGTTTGCAATTTCACCTGCGTTGCCGCGGATAACCGAAATATTTAGTTCCTTGAGCAGTGTTTTCGCAGACTCCGTCCGGAAAGGAGTTGCGCCTGCACCGACAGGATCCAGAAAAACAGGGATGCCCTGCTCGTTTGCTGAATGTCCTGCAGCAAGCATTGCTTCGTTTGTCTGTTTGGAAAGCGTACCTATATTCAGGACGAGAGCCCCGGCAATTTTGGCCATATCTTTCACTTCTTCCAGGGCATAAGCCATGACAGGACTTGCTCCGAGAGCGTAGAGTCCGTTGGCGGTAAAATTAGTTACGACCACATTGGTAATGTTGTGAATGAGCGGGGAAGTTTCGCGGATTTTTTTTCTTAATAAAATTGGATCAGGCATGAAAAACATCCTTTCTGCGTAGTAGATCGGTTTTTGAATTGGGCCCGGTTTCCATTAACAATCTTTTTAGAGTAAAGCGATTCTAAAATATTCGTTTTTGATTATTACAGGAAACTTACCTGCAACTCTGCTCTGCTGGAGATCTTAGGAGGACCTGCGTACCTCTGGATCCTGTGACTTTCTTTTTCGACTGGACTCCAAAGTGTTTTCGAGTCGTCCTAAAACAAATTCAAAAACAGACTGCTAATGATTAGACTATTCAGTTATTTCTTAAGCTGCGGATTAAAATAAAAAATACCGTTCCTGGCTCGAGAGGCAGGGAACGGCTCGATAAGTCGTTCCACTTTCCTACGCTGGTATAAACCAGATCAGGTTCAAAGGGATCAGGCGTAAACCTGTCTCAGCTTGAAGCACCCCTAGTGGTAAACATGATGAATTTGTGAACAAAGGAAAGAACTCTTGCTCTTTTCTCTATTCCTTCTATACTATCATATTAAACAGGGAAGCAACAGAAGGGAAGGTACGTACAGTGAATCAGCTGGAAATGAAGGCAGCATCTTTTATCAAACAATGCTATGAAGAACTGGAAGATTACGAAAAAGGGCAGCGAAGGATGAAGGAAATATACACGGAAATTGCTGTTTCCGGGACTTATGAACATACGTATGAAGAACTCGCCTATGGAGTGAGAACAGCGTGGAGAAACTCCAATAAATGTGTAGGACGGCTGTTTTGGGAAAGCCTTCACGTTTTTGATGCCAGGGAGACAAAAACTTTTGAAGAAATGGCTGATGCCGCCCGGAGACATCTTCAATTTGCGTGGAATAAAGGGAAAATTCGACCTGCTGTTACCATTTTCCCCCAGAGGAACGCAGAAGAGGAAGATCCGTTTCGATTCTTGAATCACCAGCTCGTCCGCTATGCAGGATACGAGAGCGGGGTGGGAGATCCAGCTTCCTTGGAACTGACAAAAACTGCGGAAACTTTAGGATGGAAAGGGGAAGGTACTGACTTTGACGTTCTGCCATTAATGTTGAAAAATAATCGTGGGGAAGTAAGTCTGTTTGAACTCGATAAAAATGAAGACGTGCAGGAAATAGTTTTTACGCATCCGGAGGTCGAAGCATTCTCCTCGCTCGGTTTAAAATGGTATGCGATACCGGTTATAAGTGACATGGAATTGGAGATTGGAGGAATAATATATGGTGCTGCCCCATTCAACGGATGGTACATGGGAACGGAAATCGGGGCCAGGAACCTTGCCGATCCATTCCGCTATAATAAACTGAAGGAGACAGCGGAAGTTTTCGGACTTGATACACAGAAGGCGGCAGGACTTTGGAAGGACCGGGCGCTGGTGGAACTAAACAGAGCGGTGCTTCATTCTTTTTCGGAAGCAGAGGTCAGCATAGTAGACCATCACACCGCCGCTGAACAGTTTCGCATTTTCTGCGAAAGGGAAAAAAGAAGCGGCAGAGAAGTTACGGGAGAGTGGACGTGGCTGATTCCGCCTCTGTCCCCGGCTTCTGTTTCCATATTTCATAACGAATACGATAACACAGTAAAAACGCCGAATTTTTTCTATAGAAATAGGAAAACAGGAGGCTGTCCTTTTCATGCGTCTACCGGGACCGGGAAGGCATCACTGAATTAAAAAAGAGGCTGCCTTGAAAACAAAAGAGATAAGCGATAGACGTACGCTTTCGTTTCCATGGGGCCACTTCCCGGTCGGGCCGGAGCGGAGTTTTCTGTATGTATCAATACGAGACTTTAACACAGCTAACCGTTAATAAACGAAGGCTACTTTGAAAATAGAGTAGTGAAGCGATAAGCGTACGCCTTCGTTTCCATGGGGACGCTTTCCGGGCGGGCCGGCCTCAGCTAATTCCGTCCTCCCCTGCGGTCGGGCGGAGTGGGGCTCGTCCTTGATCGCCCCGGAGTCGCCCCATCTCCACTACAGCTTACGGTAAAAAAGACCGAGCAGCATCTGCTATCTAATAAAGAAAACCTCTTCTGGATATCATTGATTCCAAATGTATAGATGGGGTATCCATTCCTATAGAAGGCCATTTTCATGCCTCATGGCGCAAAGCTTTTGCATGAGTGTCTCTGTTAAAGGTCCGTGATGTTTTTAGAGGGCCTGCGGCTCTTCCGCCACGGCAAGCCTGCCGGGTTGAAGCGAAGTTTTTTTATATCAACAACAGACTTAACTCTTACGCAAAAAGGGGAACTAGGCTTTCCGACTTACGGTTACAGAAGGTAACTTCACATTAAAAGTTGGTGGGCCGGGCTTAAATGAAAGAAGTTTTAAGGGTTAAATTAGCTTTTTATGTCAGATATAATTTGTTTTCCCAAAACGTGCGTAAGAACCACAGAATTTAAAACAGCTAAAAAATAGAAGCCACCTGTCTGCGGCAGGTGGCTTCTTAGGCTGTTTACAAAGTAATTCTTCCTGTATAAGTATATAGTTGGCTGTTTCCACTTTCGAAGAGTCGATTTCCGGAGGGAACTCTCTCAGCTGACCTCCTTTTCATAAAACAAAGAATCATTCTTCCGGAGTCACCTTCTACAGCTCCAGCATCTGAACAAAAAGAAAGACTTTGCTGCGAAAACAAGCGTACTTCATACAGGTTTTTCCTATAAAAAAAGTGATTTTCTCTGCAGTGTCCGGCGGGGACGCCAGTGGGATTAAAGCGCAGTCTGAAGATCCTTTCCAATGCAGCCAGGCATTGGAAATAGCTGAAGACAAGCCCCACGGCAGGCTTCCGCCGGTAAGCGTAGGAGAAAATGCAAGGAATAGAATAAATAAACTTCTTTCTTTACTTAATCAACACTCTGAGAAGCCACCTGTCTGCGGCAGGTCGCTTCTATCTTATCTTTATCAAAGAAAAGCATTTTTTCAGGCAGTCGTGAAACTTCCACTTTCTCAAATGTATTCATTTGCGACAAGTTTTATCGTGAAATAATCGACTTCTTCTGATACGGCTTCTTTTAAAGGCTTTAAACCGTTCTCGAGGCCAATGCGGTCGATTGCCTCCTGAATTTCGTCTTTATGATTTTTGTTGATAAGCGGAGTCAAATCCAGTTCGACTCCATCTTCCACAGCTTCAAAAAGGTGGCTTTTTACAGTTACTTCTTTTATACTCCGTCTGGCACAAATGTCATCGACTGTGAAACCTTCTTTATATAAGGCGGCTGTTTCCTCGTAGCTTTTTGATTTAGAGCGGGGAGTGTCCGTTTCGGAACTTGTCCCGGGGGCATAGGACTGCACAGCCCGCAGAAAGTAAGAACCATAAGTATCCATTTTGTTTTGACCGACGCCCCGTACGTCGAGCATTTCTGCTTCTGTCTGCGGGAGCCTGCGGCACATATCGTGAAGCGTCTGATCGGAAAAGACCATATAAGGAGCCACACCGTGTTCTTTTGCCAGGGAGGTCCGAAGTTCGCGGAGGACTGTAAAGAGCGGATGATC
The DNA here is from genome assembly GCF_008014775.2 of Alkalicoccus halolimnae. Taxonomy (GTDB): domain Bacteria; phylum Bacillota; class Bacilli; order Bacillales; family Salisediminibacteriaceae; genus Alkalicoccus; species Alkalicoccus halolimnae. The sequence goes on from NZ_CP144914.1 coordinate 1,209,955, forward strand.
AGCAGATACTTTCTCCGGCCGTTTCACCATTTTACGTGTGACCGGTGTATCTCCTTTCAGAACCGGGAGGACGCGGTCTGTCAGCTGAAGAACCGGATAATTTCCCCCGCTTAAACGAAGATAGTCTGAGGCTGCGAGAAAGTCGATTAGCTGAGCGACATCTTTTTGGGTGCGTGTTTTCATCAGTCCGAAGGTAGACAGCTGGTGAAAACGAAGGTCCTTTACTTTTTTGTTCATGGAACCGGTAAGCACCTGAGCTACCATCGTCTTTCCGAATCTTTCTCCCATTCGTTTAATACAGGAAAAAACCATCTGTGCTTCTTTAGTAATGTCTTCCAGTTCCCTGTCATCGACGCACTCAGAGCAGCGCCCGCAGTCTTCAGTGTCTGTTTCTCCAAAGTACTGGAGCATATATCGCTGCAGACAGCTTTCAGCGTGGCAGTAATGCGTCATAATCTGTAATTTTTCGTATTCCTGAGTCTTGCGTTCTTCGGACATCTGGGATTGATCAATTAAAAACTGTTGAATCTGCACGTCCTGCGGCGAAAAGAGAAGCACACAGTCACTCGGGACACCATCGCGGCCTGCCCGGCCTGCCTCCTGATAATAGCTTTCAATATTACGTGGCATGTTGCGGTGAAAAACAAAACGGACGTTGGATTTGTTAATACCCATACCGAAAGCATTAGTTGCGACCATCACTTTCGTGACATCATAAACAAATTGTTCCTGCATATTACGTCGTTCGTCCTGCGACATTCCTCCGTGATATTTTCCGCAGGAAGCTCCCTTTTTGCGGAGAGATTCGTACATCCGCTCAACTTCCTTGCGGGTGGCGCAGTAAATTATTCCTGAGGCTTCCGGGTTTCTTTGTACATAATCTGCTACGTAGTGGTCGCGGTCAGCCCCTTTTATGACATGGAACGAAAGATTTTTCCGGGCAAAGCCGGTTTTCACGACGTTTTCCTTGTTAATTTCAAGCGCCCTGCATATGTCGTCGGAGACTTCGGGGGTGGCAGTGGCTGTAAGAGCCAGAACGACCGGTTTCTGGGGCAGCGACTGTACAAGCTCGGGAATTCTCATATAACTCGGCCTGAAGTCGTGTCCCCATTGGGAAAGACAATGAGCTTCATCGACGGCAATCATCGAAACCGGGAGACGCTGAAGCATCCGCAGAAAGCTGGGAGCTTCGAGGCGTTCAGGAGCTACATAGATGAGTTTCTGCAGGCCGAGACGAATTTCGTCCATGGCAGCTGACGTTTCTTCGGCGGAGAGGCTGCTGTTAATAAAAGTAGCATCAATTCCTGCTTCTTTCAGTTCATCGACCTGGTCTTTCATTAAGGAAATCAGGGGAGAAATAACGACGGTGATTCCAGGCATAAGAAGCGACGGGATCTGGTAACAAACTGATTTCCCGCCGCCTGTAGGCATCATGCCCATTGTATTTTTATTTTCAAACAGCCGTTCGAGGACAGCGGACTGGCCCGGACGGAATGTTTCATGTCCGTAATGCTGTTTTAGTTTATCCTGAGCTTCAGCTAACATAAGGCGCCACCAATCTTTGTTGAGAATATCTGTTCTCAGTTTACATGACAGACAAAGCGGTGGCAATGTGAGAAAAGGAGCTATTCTTTATAAGTGTACTGTCTTCGTGCAAGGTCCAGAAGGTTCAGATTTTTTAAATGAGTTTCCGGAACGAGGAAGGTTACTGTGACAACGCCGGGATGCCTGCCTATTTCAATGGATCCTGTAATTGTGGATCTGTTCATCACTTCAGGAACACTTATTCCGAGCAGAGCTGCTGCACGTTCCATTCCGTTCGTAGTAGCTTCGTTTAACGTCGCACCCGTTCCTACAAAGGAGAGAGGAAGAGAGCTTTCTAAATTACTCTTCATATTCCACGTTTCAGCCAGATTTTCTGCACGCTTTAATTCTTCATTGGAAAACGGGCGTGCAAGGTAGGGAAGATCTTCTTTCACCGGCAGCAGTACAGGTCCTTCTGCACCAACTCCTTTAATAACACTTACCTGCAGGGTGACTATACCGGATACATCGGTTGTGTGGCCGGCAATTTCGCCGTCACCCTGCATCGCATGCATATCGCCGAGGTAAATACCGCCGCCGGGAACTTTTACGGGGCAGAGAACCACCGCGCCTTCACGGACACGGTTAATATCCATGTGTCCGTCGGTGCGGTCTTCGAGTTCTTCGCTTGTCAACGTGTATTCATGAGGAGCACCAATTAAAAAGGATCCAAAATCCCCGGCATTATGGGAGTCCGGGATAGCACGTGACGGTGTTGTACCAAGCTGACCGAGAAACGGGCGCAGTCTGCCTATAACTCCTTGAAGGTCATGCGGGGCAAAAGTGACGATCGGATTCTGGATTGAATTTTCCGGGGTGGCCATGTAGTAATGTCCGCTGTGTGCCGTTTTTTCGGCACCGTCTTTATCGAGAGTAATGCCGACTTTTTTATCATCATCAAAAGCAATTGTGTAGGCATTCGTAAATCGAAAAGGAGTTACATCGGCTCCGCACTCGGCACAGCGGATCGATTCCTGGCCAATTCCTTTAATTACCGTCTGTGGATTCATCGTTCCGCAGTCGGGACATTTTCCTGCAACGAAAGGATCTCCGTGAAATCTTCCTTCGACAGGAGCGTCATTTCCTGAAGCCGTGGCGATCGAGGTGACACGGATCGATTTTATATGCACGGCTATCATGTCCCCGACTTCGGCCCCTTCGACGTAAACTGGTTTTGTTACTTCGTGTCCGCCTTTTAAACAAGGGGTAATCATAGGACCCCAGCATCCGGGAGTCGTATTGGCGATAATATGTCCGCCGTTCTTTACGGGTCCCAGCATTTCTTTCTGCGGGTCGAGTATGCCATCTGTAAATTCATTTACCATAAGTGATTCTACTGCTTTCATCAATGATTCCTCCTTTTTTTACTAGGTGTCTCTAAATTTTGAGAGCGTTTTCAAATATATGATATCCTATTATCTTATTCAGAACAATAAAACCGATTTTGAAAAGAAAAGGAATTTCATGTTTGCCGAAAAGGGAGAAAAGGGCATATACTGGATAGGTAACTTACTTTTTTATAGTGAAATAGAGAGGAGAATGAACAATGAAGCATATTTATCATGAACCGAAAAACGGGAGTCAGGAAGTTCTTTTATTACTGCATGGGACAGGAGGAAATGAGGAAGACCTGCTGCCGCTTGCAGAAATGATCGACCCGGACGCTGCCGTCCTGGGCGTAAGAGGAAACGTGGATGAAAACGGAATGAACCGATTTTTCCGCCGACTGCAGGAGGGCGTTTTCGATGAAGCGGATCTGATATTCCGCACAGGAGAACTTCATAACTTTATTGATCAGGCATCTCAGGATTACGGATTTGAACGGGAGAACGTAACGGCAGTTGGTTATTCCAATGGAGCCAACATTGCAGCGAGCCTGCTTTATCACTACGAAAATCCGCTTAAACAAGCTTATTTGTTTCACCCTATGGTTCCAAGAAGAGGAATAGACCTGCCGGATATGAAAGGGCTGCCGGTCTTTATTGGCGCCGGTTCCAATGATCCAATCTGTGCTCCGGAAGAAACGGAAGAATTGCACAAGCATCTGCAGGAAGCCGGAGCTGACGTGAAGCTTTACTGGGCAGATCAGGGACATCAGTTAACACGTGAGGAAGTAGAAGAAGCCCGATCTTTTTATGTTAAAAAGAAGGGAGAATAGTTTTTATGACCGTCATCGATCCTAAAGATCTTAACAAAAAAGAAAATTACCGCCTGCTGACTTCGATCGTAACACCTAGACCGATTGCTTTTATTACTTCAATGTCGGAAAAAGGAATTATCAACGCTGCTCCATTCAGCTATTTTAATATTATTTCTGCAGACCCACCGCTTATTTCCGTGTCTATAGGAAGAAAACAGGGAATACAGAAGGACACTTCACGAAATATTCTGCAGACTGAAGAATTTGTAGTGCATGTAACAGACGAAGATAATGTAAAGCAGGTAAACGAAACGTCTGCAAACTTGAAGCCTGAAGAAAGTGAAGTCAAAAAAACGGGTCTTACACCAACTGTGAGCAGTAAGGTAGGAGTGCCATCGATCAAAGAAACGGCGGTTCGGATGGAATGCCGGCTGGAGAAACATCTCGTATTTGAAGGGGAGGATTCCGCCACGGACGTTATTATCGGCAGGATCGTAAGCTATTACGCAGAAGACAAGCTTTTAAGCGAGGGCAGGGTTCGTACAGATAAACTGCAGCCTGTCTCGCGCCTCGGTGGAAAGCAGTATGCAAAACTGGGGAAAATCTTTGAACTCGAACGTCCGGAATAGCCGGGTTCTGCCATACGATTACAGGTGCTGAAGTAAGGAAAAGCCTGCATGACAACCACTGTCATGCAGGCTTTTCCATCGATCCTAAACTTTTCCATTCTATCACTGTATCTATATGATCATTTTTATTTCAATCGTACCTGGCTTTCCAAGCAGTTTTAAGCATTTTTTTATAAATACGCAGTTAATCGTGCCGCTGTACTTTAAAACCCTCCTCTTCGAGCAATGAAGGAATACTGTTCTCTCCAGCCAGATGCAGCGAACCTACGACGACAAAGGTCGTGAAACTGCCATTCTCGTTCAACAGATTTGCAAGTTTTTCGGCCATCATTTCGTCCCGCTCGTCCATTCCGAGATGTTCCGTCTGCTCGTCGAATGTTCTCAGAAAACGGAAGAAATCGATATCTCCTTTTTTCCAGGCTTCGCTCAGTATGTTTAAATCTTCTTCATAAGTATCGAGCGTTTCGATCTGTTTCTCAAGGTCGGTGAGCTGTTCATCGAAAGGCTGCTCGTCCATATAACGAAGCTGATCGGAAGGCGTTTCAAGACTGATTACAGACAGGTTTCTCGTGTGGCTTTTTTCCAGGAAATAAAGATCCACCCCGTATTCAGGAGTGAAAGAGCTTTTCTCCAAAGCGAGGTCGGAAATGATGAGAGAAACGAGCCAGGGATCTGCATTTGCAAGCACCGAGCTGTCTATGTGATTCCTGCTGAGGAGGTTTTTCAACTCTTTGGCTGAATCCTCCTCCATTTCCTCATATAAAGAAAATTCTCCGTCGTATAATGACTCCATCCAGGCTTCTTCCAACTCAGGAGGTTCTTCCACAGTTATATCATATTCCACGGCCAGCTGGTCTGCCTCTTTATATGCATTTTCCACTTTTGAGCGGAGAGGGTAAAAGTCTTCGGTCCCGGCATGAATAGAGCCGAATAAATACATTGTATTTCCATCGTGTGTAATTTCATAGAGAATTCCTTCCGAAGGACCTTCATGGAGATTGTCCGAATAATGAAAAGAAGGGACGGCTGTATTAACGCCTTTGTTTTTAAGTTCCAGCAGAACTTCTATGGAGGAGTCCTGTTGCGCCTGATCCAACATTACGGATCCGATATTTATTTCATTAATATGTTCCAGTTCAAGAAGGGCGGAAGCATTTTCAATTTCGGCCTCAGGAAGGTGGAGTTTTTCCAAAGCTGAAAAAGATTCAATTCCATTGAGGGAAGTAACAGGATATTCACTGGAAAGGACAGTGAGAGAATTCATACTTTCCTGAGAAATATTTTCAGGATTTTCTGCAGGTACATTCTCAAGAACCGCTTTTTCAAGAGCGGCATCTTCAAAAACAGGCGGTTCATCACTGCAGCCGCTGATAAGCAGCAGAAGCAAACTAATACAATAAAAGCTGGAGCGTATCGTTAACATGTGGTGTCCCCTTTACACAGGTGATTTATGTGTTTAAAGCATACCATATACTCACTTTCTGCTTCTCTGATTCGTGCTTTGCAGGAAATTTTGGTATGATGGAGGATAGACGATTTGTACGCTGAAGGGGGAATTTTTTGTGCGTCTTGATGAATTGAGTGAGGAAGATTTAAAGCATGAACAGCATGTTTCGGAGCAGTTGAAGATTGCCCGTGTATATAAAGATGAAAAAAGTGTAAAGGAAATTTTTTGGGACTATGAGAAAAAACATTTCCGGATCAATGTGGAAAGGTACAGACAGACGTTTACTGTGGACATTAAGCCGGATCATCAGTTGAATATTACGTCGGTTTCCTGTTCCTGTGGAAGAGGCAGCAGACTATGTGTGCATGTACTCACCGCCTTTCTGCAGATGAATGAGTACGATACAGCTTCCTGGTTAACAAACAGGGAAGCGGAATATAAGAAACCTGTAACGGGAGGCCTTTCCCGAAGAGAAACAGAGCAGACGGCCAGAGTACTCCAGTCATTTGAATCCCTTTTTATTCCCGGACAGGAATACGAAACGACAGAAGGCAGAGAAGAGCTTACCGTGCAGTATGCGGTGAAGCTTTACCCTTCCTACTATGAACATGTTCCTGGAACAATTGAAGTGGAGCTTAAAATCGGTGTCGGAAAACTCTATATTGTTAAAGATATTAGAGAACTGCTTGAAGCCATAGATAATGGAGATGCACTCCGGTTTACCAAGCTGTTTACTTATCACCCTGCAGATCATACATTCAAGGAAAGAGATGCTGCGATGCTCGACAGAATCAGAGAGTTAATGGATGTTCAAACGATGCACAGCACTTTTTATGAAAGAAATAAAGAGTCGAGGCGGTCGTTTGAAATTCCTTCGCCTTATGCCCTCGAATTCCTGAAGGATCTTTCTGAAATGAATACTATCGTGGATGACCAGGTGCGCGAGTATGCCAGTTTACACATGGAAGAACTGCCGAAGCCATTTGAATTCAGCGTCCGAAAAGCAGAAAATGAAGATGGGCTTTATCAGCTTTACTGGTCTAAAGCTCACGAACTGCTTTATTTTGGAGCTGCAGCTAAACTCTGTTTTTATAAAGGAGTATTTTATTACACTTCGGGAGAGAAACTGCGGATCCTGCACACCCTCTACTATACGCTGGCGCTGGAAGATGCAGCAAAGCTGTCCTTTACCGACGACCATCTGGAACAGCTCGCTTCCGTCCTGCTTCCCCAGCTGCGGGAAGTAGGGAGAGTGGAAATGGATGAGGCAATCGAAGCGGGTATTGATATGCCGCCGCTTAAACCTAAGTTAAAGCTTCAGCATGAAGACCGCAAAATGACGGCTTCTGTTGTTTTTCAGTACGGTGAGAAAACGATCGATCCTTTTAAAGAAGAGCCTTTAAAGACGGAGACGGTGCTGGTCAGGGATATGAAACAGGAGTACCGGCTGCTCGCTCTGATTGAGGAAGCACCGTTTAAGTATAATGGGGAAGATCTGTTCCTCGACTCGTTAGCTGATATTCTCTACTTTATGTCCTCGTGGCTTCCTGTTCTGTCGGAATCATTTGAAGTATATGCACCGAAGTCTCTTCAAAAGCTCCTTTATGAACCGGATATGGAACCGCAGCTCGAAGCGAGCGTTGCTCCGGAAGGCGGATGGATGGACATCTCGTTTGATTTTGAAGGAATATCCGACTCTGAAGTCACAGAAGTGATGAAAGCACTCGTCCGAAGAGAAAACTTCTATCAGCTTGACTCCGGTGCCTATGTACCGCTGCAGGGAGAAGCTTTTCAGGGAGTCCGATCCCTTGTTGAAGATCTCGATATGAAAGAAAGTGACATGAAAGAAGAGATGCAGATCCCTCTTTACAAAGCTTTTCAGCTGGACGATGCTGATTTTGTTCCAGTTAAAAAAAGTGCAGAGTTCAAACAGCTGCTGACACGTCTTCTGGAACCAGAAGAGCACGATTTTGAACTCCCCGATGACATCGACGCTTCCCTGCGTGACTATCAAAAGCGTGGGTATCAGTGGATGACTTCTTTAGATTACTACGGATTCGGCGGAATACTGGCTGACGACATGGGTTTAGGAAAAACGCTGCAGACAATCACGTTTTTAGCCGGTAAAAAAGCGCGGCAGTCAGTTAAAGATCCGGTGCTGATTATCTGCCCGTCGAGCGTCATCTACAACTGGCAGAAGGAAATAGAACGATTTGCACCAAATCTTTCCTCTGTGATAGTCACCGGTTCGAAAGCCGAGCGTGATGCTCAGTTTGCGGGAATTGATCAATACGACATCTGTATTACTTCTTATCCGGTGCTGCGCAGAGACGAAGAGATGTATGCAGCGAAGCGGTTTTCCACGCTTATCCTTGATGAAGCACAATATGTGAAGAATTCGATCACAAAAACGGCGAAAGCAGTCCGGTCAATTGAAAGCGGAACGAGTTTTGCCCTGAGCGGTACCCCGATAGAAAATTCACTCGAAGAGCTGTATTCTATCTTCCGCATCGTCCTTCCCGGAGTCTTCCCGAAGCGGGAAATCTTCCGGAATATGCAGGAAGATTCGATTGCAAAGCGGATTCGTCCGTTTATTCTCCGGAGACAAAAGCAGGAAGTGCTTAAAGAGCTTCCGGAAAAATTGGAAACGGTCGAATATACGAATATGACGCAGGAACAAAAAACACTCTATTTAGGCCAGTTGAAACTGCTTCAGAAGGAAGCATCGGATGCTATTGCGAGAAACTCCTGGCAGGAAAACCGTATGCAGATACTCGCAGGGCTGACGAGACTGCGCCAGATCTGCTGCCATCCAGGCATGTTTGTTCCTTCTTATGATGGCGGATCAGATAAACTCGAGAGGTTGATGGAGTATACTGCTGAGGCCAGAAAAAATGGTCATCGAATTGTGGTGTTCAGTCAGTTCACAAAAATGCTCGCTATCATGAAGGAACGTTTTGATGAAGCCGGGGCAGATTACTTTTATCTGGACGGAAACACCCCGGCTAAAGACCGGCTTACGATGGCAGATCGATTCAACGATGGAGAGAAAGAGATGTTTTTAGTTTCTCTGAAAGCCGGAGGAACAGGATTGAATCTGACGGGAGGCGACACGGTCATCCTCTTTGATTCGTGGTGGAACCCGGCAGTAGAGGATCAGGCGGCTGACCGCGTGTACCGGTTCGGTCAAAAGCGGGTCGTGCAGGTGACGAAAATGGTAACGACCGGTACTATTGAAGAAAAAATTCATGAACTGCAGGAGAAAAAGCGCAACCTGCTCGACCGCGTAGTTCATTCTGGGGAGACGATGATTTCCTCTTTAGGCAAAGAAGAAATCGAAGAACTTCTCGAAATATAAAAGATCTTATTAAAAAACGGCCCGGGGAGATCCCCGGGCCGTTAATGTATAAAATGTGCTTCTTGTCTGCCTGCGCTCCGTGGCGGAAGCTATCCGAGGGGCTTGTCTTCGGCTGGTATTATCGAAGCTCAGCTTCTTCAAAAAGCATCTGCAGCCTTCGCTTAATCCCTCCAGAGTATGTGCCGTCTGCTTTCTCCCTTAATAAGCGGCCGTAACAGGAATGAGCAGTTTGAGATAATGAGTTCATTTTTGATTTAGTGGAAAATATAGCTTCATACCACCAAGTTTGTGTAAGAGCCCGGAGCTTTAACAGAAACACTTATGCAGGAGATATGATTGATGGTCAAACGGGATCTTCGTTATTAGAAGGAGCTTCTGCTTTATAATTTAACTAAGCGCTGCAGGGCACACGGAGCCACTACTGGGCGATCAAGGACGAGCCGAAGATCCACTCCGCCCGACCAAAGGGAGGACGGAATCAGCTGAGGGCGGCCCTGCGCCCCCATGGAAACGAAAGCGCACGTTCATCGTTTCCATACTTTATTTTCAAGGCAGCCTTCTTTTTACTGGGAAACATCAAACTCCAGCTCTTCAATCGGCTGCACCGTTTCGTTGTTATCCATATAAGAAATGGTAATTTCATCTCCGGGTTCAATGAATACAGCAGTTGGATGAGAAGAGGCATTCAACGTAAAAATACGTTCTTTTTCTACCATCCAGAGACGTACTGTGACATTTTCTTCCCGGTCCCAATGATAAACGCGTTGCACGATGACCGTTTCTTCTTCCATATCACTGAATTCTCCCGGAACGACCTCGTCATCGACTTCAGAAGAAAGTTCCAGCTGATAAGCATTAAACGCTTCCTGCTTCGTTTCTCCATAACCATAGACATTTTCATCCTGCCCGTTAACGAGCATGATTTCGCGAAGAACATTGTTACGGTCCATCAGTGGAACAACCCAGGTATACTGGCCGTATATATTATAAAGCGAAGGCGTTCCGGCGACGTAGTCGTCTCTTCTAAACGTCCGCTCGGCAAGGTCCATAGCTGTACGTCCGTTTAAGGACCCGCTGGCATCCCGGAAATAGCGGAGATCCCCGGTGCGTGCGTCAAACATAGTGAATCCAACCATAGAACGGGAAGCTTCCTGCCCTTCACTTTGAAGCCTCATATGATCGGTAAACCAGCTGAGCTGCAGGTCTTCATTGACGACTCCGGTGACTGTGTCGTCGGATCCCCAGCCCGTGGGTTCCGTTAATCCTTCTCTGCCGAAAAAGCGGTTTATAAGACCCTGCTTATAAATGCCGAACCAGTCATTTCTTTCTTGCGCTATGTGCGGAGGATAGATACGATTCACCCATTCCGGTGCTTCTTCTGCTTCATACTGTTCCATATCCCCGGTAGCAGGATCGACAATGATGACTCCGTCGACATCAGCCACGCGGCGGAACTCTGTGAAATGACCATAATTAACAATGTAGCGGGGGTTCCCGTCACCATCCACTTCGAAAGTGGTGTCAAGCATGACAACATCCGGGTAAGCCATGCGGACGTGACGTTCCAGGTTTTCATGAAAGAAACCGGATGGAACGTAATTCATGTCTGTTTCAATCAGCTGAGGATCTTCCCGCGGATTATCAGCGCTGACAATTATAAACCCCGGGACAGCATCTGAACGCATCCAACGGAAAAAACCGTCATATTCTATAGGAGTAACCCAGTAAAGAGCATCATCAATACGCTGAATTCTCGTATTTCCCAAATTATAAAAAGCGGGATTATCAAGCTGGCCCATCATTATGTCCGATCGATACTGGGCGTAGCTTCTTGGAACGACAGGAATACTCTCCTCATTAACCGGGTCGAGATCCTCGGCTGTCACCTCTTCTCCATCTGCGATGTCGAATTTGTTATCTGCCAGAAACAGCGGCTGCAGAGTGAAAAATACAATAAAAAGCAGAAGCACGGCTATTCCTGCTCCAGCACCTCTCAAAGCCTGGTCGCGTTTAAAAGTGCGGATCATCATATAGATAATGCTGTTGTCAATAATCAGCCATACAGCAAGGGCTGGTAGGTAGGCTGAAACGAGCAGCGTCCACGTCTGGTCGAGCAGTCCCATATAAAACAGGAAAACGCCGTAGACAAGACCGAGAACGTAGCGCATCGGAATCCAGATGCGGAATTCACGGCGCTGCCACCACACTCTCTGGAGCGGTAAAAATACGAGCGCTCCGATAAGAATAATAATAATCATTTGTAGCATAAAGCAATTCCCCCTCAAATTTCTCCATACTTTTCTACGCAGCAGCAGCTAAAATGTTTCAGGACAAGCCTATTAACGTTACAATAGAGTAGAATGTCCAAAATGCGAAGGATGATGACAATGAGTTTGCTGCGCGCAGAAAATTTAGTAAAGACTTATGGAGATAAAGTCCTTTTTAATCGTATCTCATTTACGGTAGAGAAAAAAGAACGAATTGGTTTAGTAGGTATAAATGGAACAGGTAAATCTTCGCTGTTGAAAGCAGTTGCCGGAATCGATGGTCTCGAAGGGGGCGACATTATTCACGCGAACGATTTCCGCATGGAATATGTTCCGCAGGATCCTTTCCTTGAAGAAGAGCTGACTGTTCTGGAAACTGTATTTTACGGTGATGCCCCGAGCATGGTTGCAATGAGAGAATATGAAAAAACACTTGCTGACCTGACAGAAGCAAGTGCAGATGCAAAAATGCAGGACCGTTTTTCCAGAGCACAGGCGAAAATGGATCAACAGAATGCCTGGGAAGCCAATACACAGGCTAAAGTGATTTTAACGAAGCTCGGGATTCAGGAGTTTCAAAAACCGGTTGGTGAGCTGTCAGGCGGTCAGCGGAGGCGTGTTTCTCTTGCGAGAGCCTTGATTCAGCCGGCGGATCTTCTCCTGCTTGATGAGCCGACGAACCATCTGGATAACGTCACGATAGAATGGCTGGAAGGATTTTTAAAACAGTACAGCGGTGCTTTAATTGTAATCACGCACGACCGCTACTTTTTAAATAGAGTGACACAGAAAATCTTTGAAATGCACGAAGGAAATATGTATGAATTCGTTGGAAACTATGAACGTTTTCTCGAGCAGAAAGCGGAGCGGGAAAGAACAGAAATCCAGCAGGAGTCAAAAAGGCAGAACATTTTGCGAAGAGAGCTTGCATGGCTGAAAAGAGGTGCGAAAGCCCGTTCAACCAAGCAGAAAGCACGAAAACAGAGGGTCGAAGCTCTTCAGGACGAAGAAGGTCCTTCTGAAAAAAGAGAACTGGATTTTGCCATTGGTTCCAAGAGACTGGGCAAAAATGTTATTGAACTCGAGGACGTTTCTGTTTCGAGGGGAGGAGAAAAAGTCATAAGCGGTCTCAGTTATTTAATTAATCGAAGAGACCGACTGGGCATTATCGGTCCGAACGGTACCGGGAAAACGACGCTTCTTCATCTTCTCGCGGGAAAAATAGTGCAGGACAGCGGTTCAGTTCATATCGGAGAAACCGTCAAAATAGGTTATTATACGCAGGAACATGAACCGCTGGACGAAAACCTGCGGATGATCGATTACATCAAAGAGACGGCAGAAGCTGTCAAAACAGCAGACGGGGCTCTGATTACAGCTGAACAGATGCTGGAGCGGTTTTTATTTTCCCGTGCCAAGCAGTGGACGCACATCCGCAGACTTTCGGGCGGGGAAAGAAAACGTTTATATCTTTTGAAAGTGTTAATGGAAGAACCGAACGTTCTGTTTCTCGATGAGCCGACAAACGATCTGGATACAGAAACGCTTTCTATACTGGAAGATTACCTGGATCAGTTTCCTGGAGTCGTAATTACCGTTTCCCACGACCGGTATTTCCTGGATAGAGCCGTAAGTCAGCTGCTTGTATTCCGCGAAAAAGGTGGAAATATTGAGCGGTATTACGGCAGTTACAGCGAATGGCTGGAAGAAGAGGCATATCAGCCGTATATACAGGAAGAGAATACAGAAGAAAAGCCGGTAAAAGACAAAACTAAACGTAAAAAGCTTTCCTACAAAGATCAGCAGGAATGGAATTCCATTGAAGAAGATATTTCCAAGCTGGAAGAAAAGATCGAACAGCTTGATGAAAAGATTGAAGCTACCGGTGCTGATTTCGATAAAGCTAAGGAATTTTATGAGGAAAAGCAGGAAACGGAAAAAAGTCTCGAAAAAAAGATGGAAAGATGGGAGGAACTCTCTCTGCTTGTTGAAGAATAAATGATAGCAGGAGGGGGTCACCTTCTCGAATACTGAAGAAGAATAAAGAGAATAAGCAGAAAACACGTTAAATTTAATATGAGCTATGAATGCCTTCATGATGAACTCCAGTCATGAAGGTTTTTCAGCATAATGCCGGTTCCTTGTTCAAAGCTGTTTATAAAGTTTTTTATGTACAGGTCTACGGTTCTCTGTTTCCACCGGGAAGGGGAGTAGAGACATAGACAATAAATAGAATAATCAGGCTGAAAGGGTGACTTAATTAACACTCTGCAAAGCTGTTCCAATTATTTTTTGGAACAGCTTTTTCATTAATGCGGTTTGGTAACTTCTTCTATTTAATTGCTATTCATTAATGTATACAGAGTCATTTCAAAATTATTGTGTATAATAAGTATGTAAACGCTTTAATTTCGAGGGGGATAAAAAAGTATGAAGAAAAAGGATTTAGAAACAAGACTTATTCACGGAAATTTTGAGAGAAGCCGGCATTATGGGAGTCTGGCTCCACCTATTTATCAAACATCGACATTCGTTTTTGACAATGCCCGGCAGGGAGAAGCAAGGTTTTCCGGTGAAGAAGAAGGCTATATGTATTCAAGACTTGGTAATCCAACGGTAACGGAATTCGAGAAAAAATTGGCTGACCTGGAAGAAGGGCAGGAGGGTATCGCTTTCGCCTCGGGCATGGGGGCAGTCTCAGCAGTTTTAATGCATCTGATGAAATCCGGTGATCATGTGCTTGTATCTGAAGGAGTATACGGATGTACATACAGCTTTCTTAAAATGATGAAAGAGAAGTACAATCTTCACTATGATTTAATCAGCATGTCCAGTGAAGAGGTCATTCAGCGTGAGATTCGTCCGGAAACAAAAATCCTCTATGTCGAAACGCCGATTAATCCGACAATGAAACTTGTTGATTTGGAAATGGTTATAAAAACTGCCCGTAAAAACGGTCTGACAGTTGTAATAGATAATACATTCTGTTCTCCTTATCTGCAGCAGCCGCTGAAGCTTGGCGCTGATTTTGTTATACACAGCGCGACAAAATATATCAGCGGGCACGGAGATGTAATTGCGGGAGCAGCTGTGGGACCTGCTGAGCATATGCAGGAAATCCGTATGACAACCCAGAAAGATATCGGAGCTGTACTTGGTCCTTTTGATGCGTGGCTGCTTCTAAGAGGACTGAAAACGCTCGCAGTAAGAATGGATCGTCATTGTGAAAATGCCGCAGCGATTTTTAAGGAATTGAAGGACCATTCTAAAGTGAAAAATGTTATTTATCCAGGAGATCCTGCTTTTGAAGATTTTGAGCTTGCGAAACGCCAGATGAAAAAGTTCGGAGGTTTGATTAGTTTTGAAATTGACGGCGGGAAAGAAGCTGCCCAGGATTTTATGGATCAATTAAAAATAGTAAAGACAGCTGTCAGTCTTGGTGATGCAGAATCGCTTATTCAGCACCCGGCCAGCATGACCCACGCGATCGTGCCGGAGGAAGAACGAATAGAAATGGGTATAAATGATTCTCTCGTACGTCTTTCACTTGGGCTGGAAAGTTCTGATGATATTTGGGAGGATATAGAACAGGCACTTAACAGCACTTTTTCCAATTAAGCGGTCTCCATTGTTTTTATTTTCAGGGCAGACAAAAAAAGAACAAACGGGAAAAGTTTCCTTAACCGTTTGTTCTTTTTCAAAGCTGGCTTTAAAAAGGGGGCTAAGCAATAATATCCCGTTCGTTTTTATATTTTTTATAAGATTTCGTTTCCAGCAGTTTTTCAAAAATGATCAGTGTCTCAGCCAGGTCATCAAAGCTTGAATAAAGCGGGGAGGGAGCGAGGCGGATAATGTCCGGTGAACGAAAATCCGGAATGACTCCTGCCTCTTTCAAACCTTTACATAGGCGGGCGGCATCGGGATGTGTCAATGCAATGTGTCCTCCGCGATCAAGCTCCGGGGTTACAATTTTCAGCGTATCGTCCAGAGCAGTCAGCTCCTGCAGACCTTCACGAATAAAAGAAGTCAGCTTCAAGGATCTGCTGCGCAGACTGTCGATGCCTGCTTCAAGAATCATTTCAAGTGAGCCCTTCAGTGGAGCCATGCTCAAAACGTTCGGTGTACCCAGCTGAAAGGCCGACGCATCTTCAGCTGGAGAAAATACGGCTTCCATATCAAACTGTTTCTGTTTGTCTGAACCAAACCAGCCTGCAAGTCCTGGAGTTTGACCGTGATGCTTTTTGTGCACGAAAAGTCCTGCTGTACCACCGGGACCGCTGTTAGCATACTTATACGTACACCAGACAGCAAAGTCGACGCCACTTTCATGAAGGTCATGCGGCACAGCGCCGAATGAATGGGCAAGATCCCAGCCGATAAGAGCACCATAACTATGGGCTTTTTCTGTTATACGCTTCCAGTCTAGCAGCTGACCGCTTCGGTACAGGACGGAAGGGAGGAGCACAAGGGCGGTATTTTCCGTGATGGATTTAAAGATATCCTCTTCTTCCAAATTAGCCCCATCCCTGCTCGGAATAAATGTCAGGTGTTTATCAGGATCGAGGCCGTGCAGCTGAAGCTGACTTTTAACGGCATAGACATCTGTAGGAAAAGCAAGACTGTCCATTACAATTGTATTTTTATTTTTTTGAGGCTCAAAAAAAGTAGTCAGCAGCTGATGAAGATTGACAGTAATGGAGCCTGTGACCGCAACTTCCTCAGGATAAGCACCTATGAGCTCAGCACTCTGGGCAGCCAGTTCATCTGCAAAGTAAAACCATGGGTCAGGACCTTCAGACCACCCATTAATCCCTCTGTGCTTCCAGTCATCTATACAGGCATGTACAGCTGCTTCCGCCCTGGTTGAGAGCAGGCCGAGAGAATTACCGTCCAGATAAATTCCTGTAGGAAGGTAGAATTCTTTCTTATAACCGCGGAGATCATCTTCTTTATCAAGCTCGAAAGCCTGGTTTTTCCAATCAGAACGCATACGTCTCTTCCTTTCTTTATAGCTCTGTTAAAGCCTGTTGTTGATGTATAAGAAACTTTGCTTCGGCCCTCCGTGGAGGAGGTTTCCAGCTTCCTCAGGCTTACGCCCTGCGGGATCTTCCAATCTCCTTCTTCCACGGGCGTGTTTCCGCTTCGTTGTAATTTTCTAATACAGAAAGCCCGCTGGTTGAATCAAGAAGGTACCAAAGTAGAAGCCAGTCCCAAGATGATTTTTCAAGACTCCTGAGGAAATAAAAAGCAGGAAGATCCTCCCGGACGCAAGGGAAGCCGCATGCTTTCTCCGCGGCAGGCGAAGAAAAAGGAGCCGCAGGTAATCCAATAACAACACGGAGCTTTAACAGAGCCTTCTTTATAAAAACTGCTTTTCGCGGAACACATTATAAATACAGTGGTGATGCCTGGCAGCTTTCTGAGGCTTTCCCTGGCTGGATAAAGCTGTAGAAACGAAAAGGCTTACTAATTATTTTTCCAATTGTACCATATGAGACTTTCAGATTAATTTAATCTGTATTAGGGTAGAGAAAGAAATAATTACACAAATAAAGGAAGGTGTTAAACATGATCCGCCAATTCGCTGTAATAAACCTTGCCGTACTGCTGGTCGTTATTACAATAAATGTACTAGCAAACACACTGCCATTAAATAACTTAACAACTGGCCAGCTTTCTGAAAGAGTTAATGTTTTGTTTACACCTGCCGGATATGTTTTCAGCATATGGAGTCTTATTTATCTCACGCTGTTTTTATGGGCAGTCAGAGGACTTTATACCCGCAGGGGGGCAGACCTTGAAGCAATAAGCCGCATAGGATTTCTTTTTGCATGGAGCGGTCTTTTTAACGTGCTCTGGCTGTTTTTGTTCCATTTTGAATTTTACGTTTTAACACTGTTTCCTATGGTAGCTCTGCTTACGACGATTATATTTATGTATTACCATGTGGACCGGACAGAAGGTGTGACAATATGGACGAAACTGCCTTTTTCTATTTATCTGGGATGGGTCTCAGTAGCTACAATAGTAAATATCGGAATATTTTTTAATTCCATCGGACTAAATGAAGGATTCATATTTTCCAATATTACATGGACGGTACTTGTCCTTTTTGTTGGAGGAGGAATAGCCTACGCTTTTACACGTATTTTCAGAGATGCAGTTTATGGTCTCGTGTTTGTCTGGGCTTTTCTGGGAATTGCAGTCGAAAGAACAGGAGAATCCATCGTTATTGCTTTTTTCGCTGCCCTTGTTGGTACGGCACTTTTAGCGTATATCGTATACTATGTGTACACAACGAAAAAAATGCTCGAATTTGAAGCATAAAAAGAACGTAGAGGGGGTAAAGAAAAGTAGTATTAAAAAGAAGGAGGGAGCTTCCGTGAATATTAACAAACAAGATGTCCTTCGTCTGGTTGAAAGATTATCGGAAGATGAACTTAGAATTGTATATACGTTTATTGAAGAATATCGTATCGCTGCGGGGGAGGAGGAACGAAAAAAACGTTCTCTTTCAGCCTCCGAAAATAATTAGTGAATTCTCCCTCCTTCTAAACAATATATCTTTTAAATGAAGCTGGTAAGCTTTCACGCATTATACAGTCATTTATATTCCGGGTTTTAAACCCATTAAACGAAACAGCTTTCTTTAATAATTGTTCAGTTTACCGAATTTTCTCTAAAGAATTATATGTAAAAAATGATCTTCACCTATGCAGCATTACGATGTTAGGAGAAGTTTATAAAATAGCAGGAGCAGAAAGTCCCCGTGAAGACGTCTTCCTCCGGGCCCTCGGCAAATGAGGGTATGTCAACAAATCAACACGATAATATAAGAAAAGACCCTTACCTAAAATTGGCAGGGTCTTTTCTTATATTATTGAATCTGTCCCGGTGTTTTTTCATTGATTTCCTCTGTATGTTGAATGCCGCCAGAGCCGTGTAACCGTGAGGCACATTGAAAGGGAGCATCCGTATACAGGATAGAGAAAACAGCACTTATTTATTACGATCCACTTTTTCATCTTCTTCTTTGAACCCACTTTTGATAAAATGCAGCAGGTTATCAAGAATTCCAATATCTTTAAAAATAACAGCAATAACTAGAATGAACGGGCCAAGGAAAAAACCGACAACACCAAAAAGCTGGAATCCGACAAATAATGAAACAAGAACGGCAAGTGCATTTAAATTCATGCTTGTCGATAGAATTTTCGGTTCAATAGCCTGGCGGACTACCATCGTTATTCCATAGACAATAGCCAGCCCTACTCCCATACTGATACTTCCAGTAAAAAACATATATAAGGACCACGGAATTAAAATTGTGCCGGAACCAAGATATGGAAGAACTTCAGCCAAGCCGATAATGAGCGCAATAGTAAGGGCATTGTCCACTCTTAAAATGAATAAACCAATAAGGACGAGCAGAGAAGCGATAAACATTAAAATAATCTGGGCTCGGAGAAAACCCAGTACTCTGTATTGAAACATTTTTTTGAATTCTTTTGATTTTTTCATGAATGCATCAGGAATTCTTGAGTATATATAAGAAAAAATCCGATCCCAGTCTTTACCAATAAAATAGAATGCGAGAAAAATAATAAGGAGTACAAGCAGGGACGCAGGGACGAATATGAGTACCTGCGTAAGCCTTTCAGTAAGTCCCTGGCCACCTTCTGTTAACGACGCAGCCAGGCGTGTTCCGAGTGTAGCTATCCCATTATTAAAAGCATCCTGCTGTTCGGGCGTTAAAGAGTCCATAGCTCCTGTAATCTGCTGCCAGATAGGAAAGATGGACTGATTGAAAAAGTTTTGAATATCTCTTGAGGTGGACTCTATCCACTGCGGCAGAAAATCAGAAATTCTCCTTACTCCGAATATGATCAGAAAAACGAGCCCGGTTACCGCTCCGCCAAGAGCACTTATTCCTAATAATAAAGCAGAGATTACAGCCAGTGTATTTGGAAATCTTAATTTATTGCGCAGCCATCTTATAAGTGGATAAAACATCCATACTAGTAAAGCAGCAATCCAAAAAGGATATCCAATGCGGAAAAACCATGTTACAACCAGGGCGATGGCTGTTATAAATATAAGTACAAACAGCAGGCGCAGCATGATCCATGCATGAGATCTTGTCACAAGTAATTCCTCCTCTCCGGACTATTGCAATTTCAACAGCAGCATTTTCTTTATTTTACCAGAAATACCTTTAGGAAAGTTTATTTTTTCTTCCGGAGTTCTTTTAAAGGATAGAGTGTTCCGCGCCAGACGACCCCTCCACGTTTCAATGTCATAAACATGGAACGGAGCAGACAAAAAATAAAAAGAAGAGCACAGAAAGGCATGGTTAAAATCAATATTGGATTTTCACCAGTGAAACGTTGATTATAGGCATACATCCCCGTATATAATGCAATAATCAAAAAGAAAATAAAAAAAACAGAAGCCTGCGTGAAGAATAATGCAGCAAAAGGAAAGACATGCAGCATAAAAATCAGTGCGGAAAAGAAAATGGAAGCAAAAATACTATAACGCATAAAGGCAAATAAATTTTTCTCCAGGCCGTTTACTACTTGGGGGATGTTTTCATACCATTGGACATATACAAGGTCTTTTCCAAATCCGAGTTTTTGTCTGAAACCCTGGTTAACAATACGCTTCCCAAGTTTTAAATCATCATCAGGATCGGTTCGCAGAGACCGGTGTTCACCTGCTGAGATGTAAACTTTCCGATTGATAAAATTAAAAGCTCCGATACCTGCGTGTTTCAATTGAATGAAATTCCACATTCCAAGAATGCTCCAGTAATTATGAAAAGCACGGTAGGCAGACGTTCCACCTTCATTATCGGGAACTAACGCGAGATGGTCCAGCTTTTCTTTCCGGATAAGAGAGACGGCTCTGGAAAGAGCGGAAGAATCAAAAATAATATCGGCATCGGTAAATAAAATCCAGCTGCCTGAACTTAAGTCAGCCCCTGTTTGAAGGGCATGATTTTTACCAAGCCATCCATCAGGCAGGGAAGTAACAGTGTGCACCATCAGTCTGCTGCTTTGAGGGTGTTCCTTCTGAAGCCGGAGCAGCAGGTCGAGCGTTGCATCGTCAGACCGGTCGTTAACGACGACTACTTCTAAATTGGGATAATCGAGATTCAGCATGGAGATTACGGCTTCCTTTATTCGCTTTTCTTCATTTTTCGCTGCAACGACGATGCTTACTGAAGGAAAGCTGTTTTCTTCAGGAGAATAATTTTTCAGCATGGGAAGTTTGCTAATTCCAAAAAACCACTGCATACTAATAATCAGTATGGTTATAAGTATAAATAACCCAATCCACAGCACTCTGCTTCACCACCTTATGATGATAAACATTTTACACATGTCACAAAGTAAAATCCATGAACTGCTATGGTTTAAAAACAGATAATTTTAATATACTTATTAGAATTTTAAGCGAGGTGCCTATAATGATAAAACGAGGAGCCGTCGTTTATAACGACAAGGCAGGCAACGAGGATCATGAAAAACTTCTGGAAGATATTAAAGAAATACTGGATCCGGAAGTCGAAGAACTGCATTTCATTGCAAGAGAACATCCTGGTAAAATTCAGGAATATCTTCAGGACGAAGAAAATCAATGGGATCAAGTCTGGATAATGGGCGGAGACGGAACCGTCCACACGTGTATTGACGGCCTCAGGAAAAGGGGAAATAAACCTGTGACGGCCATCATTCCTGCTGGAACATGTAATGACTTTGCGAGATCGTTGAATCTCCCTATGGATCCTCTGGCAGCAGTGCGTGCTTCCTTGGAAGGCACAGTGTACTGGACAGATATAGGTGTATGTAACGGCCATGCATTTACGAATTTTGCGGGTATGGGTATCATTGCCGACACTTCAGAAAATATTGACGAGGAAGTAAAGGAAAGAATGGGGCGGTTCAGCTATTTTATGAGCGCCTGGAAAACGATGAAAGATGCAGAAACATTTTCTTATTCAATGACCATTGACGGCCATCAGCGTGAAGGAGAAGCTGTTATGATACTTGTCTGTAATGGAGGATCGATCGGTACTACAAAAATCCCTTTTCCTACGATAAAAATGGATGACGGGATGCTTGATCTAATCATTATGAAGGGGACAGGGGGAGAGCTGTTCAGAGAGTGGCTTCATCGAAGCAGCAAAAACGGACAGGTCGAAAATACTCAAGGTGTTACTCATATGCAGGTGAAAACTGTGAACCTGAAAACCAATCCTGTTAAAAAAGTGGATGCAGATGGTGAAGTTGAAACAGAAACTCCAGCAGAAATAGGCATTATCCCGAAAGCGGTTCCTTTTATATATGCTAATGAATGAATTTCATAGGAGATATCAATCCTGTAAAGTCTCAGAACAATGGAAATGATCTTCACTTCAGACGAATACTTTCACGGGGCTTATCTTCCGCTGTTTTCGTCGGTGGCTGTCCTGTGAAAACAGCAGCAGACCAGCCACTCGAAATACGTGCCCCGTGAAACAAAGACAGCATACAGAAGAGAAAGTTATGCATCATAAGTTCAGCATATCTAATACTCAAGTTTCAAAGTATTATATTAAGGAAATAAATAGATATCATGGAACTTAAGGAGGAACAGGGATGCTTTGGACCATTATTGCCATTCTGCTTATTATCTGGATTGCAGGTTTACTGCTTGATCTTGCAGGCGGCTTAATTCATCTTATTTTGATTATTGTTGTTGTTGTAGTTATTATCCGTATTGTTCGAGGGAAGTAGCTGGATAAACCAAGTTGTAAACTTGACTGCTTCATGAGAAACTATTCAAAATAACCTTTTTTAATGATACGAAGGAGGATATCAGTGAATAGAAAAGAATTGGAAACAGCCCAGCAAAAATTTAAAGACAGACAGCTGAGCGAAAATAAAGAATACTTTGAGAGTTTAGCGAAAGGTCAGACTCCTTCTTTTTTTGTGCTTGCCTGCTGTGACTCACGTACAGACCCATCTACCGTGACAGGACAGCCCCTCGGTGAACTTTTCATTCATCGAAATATTGCGAATCAGGCATCTCAGGAAGATGAAGGATTTCAGGCGAGTCTTTATTACGCACTTCACGTGTTAAAGGTTGATTACGTACTCGTACTAGGCCACACACATTGTGGAGGGGTTCAAGGAACAAAAACAGCTTCCCATCCCGAACCGCTTGAAAATTGGATTAGTCCTATACGTGACACACTCTCACTGTTTGAAGGGAAGGCACCTGAAGATGGGGAAACTCTGGAAAGATTTAATGTAGTAAAACAGGTGGAAAACATAAAACACCAGAACGTGTTCACGTCTGCCGAGAGAGAAGTTCCAGTACTAGGAGCACTTTTTCATATTGAAAATGGAACGATGGAATGGGTCGATATCCCTCCAGAAAGTTAATAAAAAGAGGCTGTCCAACAATGTTGGACAGCCTCTTTTTTTTCATGTGCCGGTTCCCAGAGATTATCCAAAGCACAGGGAAGCTCATTATAAAATTATTCGTTCGACTCATTAAATAAATTAAATGCAGCCCCCGTGCCGCGTGCCGCTGTTTCGAAAGGATCTTGAGTGGAATGGACAGGGAGATTTAAAGACTGGGAAAACCATTCTGCAAGCCCGGGCAGAAGAGAAGTGCCGCCACTGAGCAGAAGTCCCCGGTCAATAAGATCTCCGCTTAGTTCGGGAGGACAGGAAGCTATCGTATTTTCTATATTTTCCAGCACTTGATGAAGTGGTTTTTCCAAAACTTTTTGAATCTCCCGGCTCGAAACAGCAATAGATCGGGGGAGGCCTGATTTTCTATCCAATCCCCGGATAACAGATTGTTTGTAATTATGATATCCTGGAGAACTTCCTATATCTATTTTCAAATTTTCGGCAGCTGATCTGGTGACGATTACAGAGTAAGTGTGATAGAGGTAGTCAGTAATTGCTCTGTCCAGGTCAGATCCTCCAGCTCGTATAGAACTTGAGGCAGCTGATCTGCCTGAACAAATTACTGCTGATGAAGCAGTCCCTCCACCAATAGAAGCAATAAAATGGGCGGAAGCGGATTCTGCTTTTATGTCTGTACCTAAAGCACAGGCAGCTGGTTCTTCAATTAACCGGATTGTTGAGGCTCCGCTTAACAAAACTGCTTTTTTAACAGCCCTTTTCTCTACCGAAGTCAGATTCGGGGCGACACATAGTACGACATTCGGTTTTCTAAGAGAACCTCCAACTTTTTTCAGTGACGATTTTATTAAAAAAGTCAGCATTTCTAATGTAACTGCATCGTCGGCCATTACTCCATTCTCGAGCGGCCGGCTACCTCTGAAAGCATCGGGCTGTTCTTTAAGGAGCAGCTCAGCTTTGTATCCGAAAGCTTCACATTCTCCCGTCTCCTCTCTTATAGCAGCTATAGTCGGCTCATTATAAAGCAGTCCTTTTTTCTTTGTATAAGTTTGCACATTGGAAGTTCCTAAATCAATTCCGAGTTGTACAGGTTTGAACATGTTGTCCCTCCGTTATTAAATAAACCCACATTAGAAAATGATAGATAAAGTTATAAACCTACTATGTAACATATATTTAGATTACCTTTCTTTCCTCCAGGAGACAACAAATCTTAAAAAAAGACTGAACAAAATCCTTCGCAGCATTGGATCTTCAGCCGGCACTGGACCCTCCTCCGGGAGCTCGTATCTTTTCCTGCGTTCCTCTCCATGCGTGGAACTCGTATTGTAATGCTTTATGAATATCCGCATTTTCATTTAGGAAAAGGGTGTATGAAATCCGTTCAATAGATATATATGTTGAACTTAATAATTAGTCTCCACTTCTGTAACCAGCCGCTATCGTTTCCATGGGGACGCTTTCCGGGCGGGCCGGCCTCAGCTGATCCCTTCCTCCCTGCGGTCGGGCGGGATGGATCTTCGGCTCGTCCTGATTCGCCCTGGAGTCGCCCCATGTGCCCTGCAGCGGCCTGTTCTCCATCTTTGTTCTTCCTGCAGGTATGGTCGACCGTTAAAAATTATAACACCCTTCTTTCTTTCGATAGGGAAGACCGCTTTCGAGGTCATACATTCTGTCTTTATAAATATTAAGTTCAATTTATATAGACAAAAAAAGGTGTTGAAATAAATAAAAAATTGATATACTGATCATTATGTTATTAAATACATCGATTTAGTCGGTTTAATGGAATATGAATCCTATTATGAAAATTACAGGATGCTTTACGTGATGTACTTTTTACGGATATACTTAAGTTATAATAATAAAGTCACAAGCTCCATTTCAGATAAAATCGGGACCGAAGCAGAGGTGTGATTTAATGTTAGGGAAACTGTTAAAATACAATAGAATAAAACAAGGAAAGAAACAGGAAGATATATGCAGGGATATCTGTTCCGTTTCTTACTATAGTAAAATTGAAAATAATAGAATTAATCCTGCAGATGAAGTTTTTGAACAACTGCTGAACAGGTTGAATTTAACTTCGTCTGACCTCGAAAAACTGGATTACGAAGAAATGAAACGGAAACTCATAAACTGGCATTCGCTCATCATACGCAAACAGACAAGTGAAGCAGAAAGAGTAAGAAATGAACTGGCTGAAGAAATAGAATATTTTCATGATAGCCACATACAATTAATGTATCTGCTTTTTGCAGCCAGATTTGCTGTATTTAAGGAAGATATTCACTACCTTGAAGAACTGAGGCAAGCAATAAGCGAATTTTCACTCGAAGAAGTACCCGAAGATATCAAATTTTATTACGAAAAAATACACACAATTATCTATATATTCTTTGAAAGATACGACCAGTCCCGCAATCATGCCTGCCTGGCCAGTGACTACAGCAAAGAAGTGGTGCTGCCGGAAGAAGAGTTGATCGATCACTTTGCTCTTTTAGGAAGAGTCGGTCTGGAAACCGGTGACTATTCAATCAGCATCGATTTCACCCAAAGAGCAATTAACGTCTATGACAGAGATTACAATCTTCATTTGAGCGGTGCCTGCAGAGTGCTGCTGGCAAGGGCCTACCGTAAAGTTCTGAAATTCGAAAAAGCGATTGAAGAACTGGATAAAGTAGCTGCTATAAGCGAGCAGACTCAAAATACCCGATTGGAGGCAGAAGTTCTCCAGATGAGAGGAGAAATATATGCCCAGTCAAACAAACAGATGGATGCCATTCACTGCTTCCAGCAGAGTTACCGGATGCGTTCGGGCAGAGAGAGGCTCGTAACGATACATTCCATTCTGCAGGAATTCGAAAAGCTGGATTCTGGACAGGATATTCTAAGCTGGGTAGCTCATGGAATGGAAACGATATCGAAATTAAAAAATAAGCGGATGCTGATTCCTTTCGATGAGAAATACGAATTAAAATTTCTCTACTATTTAGTTTCTTATGATAGAGTTCATGAAAAAGATTTTGAAGCTACGGTTAAAGAAAAAATCCTTCCTTTTTTTGAAGATCTGCAGGATTGGGTCTCCATTGCATTTTATTCTGAAAAACTCGGAAGCTATTACGAAAAGAGAAAAGAATTTGATGAAAGCCTTATATGGTATAAAAAGTCGATTCAGTCTTTATGGGCGAGAGCCCGGTACTGACAACGGGACATGGGCAGAATCAAAGAGATTTTTTATGAATCACCTTTCCGTACAAACAGTAAAATGTTGTCCTCCGCGATCTATTTGAAATGCTGAAGGTTACTTTGATTGAAATAATAAATCTGTTTCAAGGTCTGAGTTTTTACTTGAGCCCGGGGCATGAGAGTAAAAAGTGTCTATATATTTTAAACTTAATATCTATATATGTTGAACTTAATAATTAGTCTCCCCCTACTGTAACCAGCCGCTTACGTTTCCGTGGGGACGCTTTCCGGGCGGGCCGGCCTCAGCTAACCCCTTCCTCCCTGCGGTCGGGCGGGTTGGATCTTCGGCTGTCCTGATTCGCCCTGGAGTCGCGCCATGTGCCCTGCAGCGGCCTGTTCTCCATTTCTGTTCTTCCTGCAGGTACGATCTGCAGTTAAAAATAATACCACCCTTCTTTTTTTCGATAAAGAAGACCGCTTTCGAGGTCATACATTCTATTCTTATAAATATTAAGTTCAATTTATATATGTATAGAAGGCATGTTTTTGAAGCGGTTGTTTTCAGAAGCGGAAACTTCTCATTAAGTTCAACATATTTAACTGAAAAAGTGTCGTTAGAAAAAAGCACTCCCGTCGAGGTCAGTCAATCCTGATCGACTTATTGGGCGTGCTTTTACTGCTTAATAAGACTTTTTCCAGGGGGTATCTGAATCTTATTATTTTCAATCGCTTTTTTTGAGTGCGGTGTTTATCAGCGTGAACAACTCTTTAGAACAGAAGGCCGGCTGTGCAGGAACTCTGTGGAACGCTGCCTTCTTTGACGATAGAACCTTTGTACAAATTGTATGAATGAACAGAAAGTTTATAAATATTTTCCTTTTATCAGGAAAACAGACTTTGTATCCACTCAAGGCTGTAAATGCTGGCTATTGTTAAGAAGATAGTCCATGCTGCCAGGCTGATCGCCATCCACCAGGCAGTTTCGTGCTTGCCAGCTTTTAAGGAAAGAGCAATAACAGCGGCAAGGTGGATGCCTGTTAAGGCGGGTCCAAGCACAGCTAATCCGGGAAGTCCGTATTTAATAAAAAGGGCTTCTGCTTTCTTTCCACGGCCGGTCGTGCGTTTTCTGCGCTTCTTTTTAAGTCTTCCTGCCTTCCAGTTACGAACCCGCTGAGTATTTTCCACATAATGAAGCAGATAAACAATAAAAAGAACCGGGAGAAAATTCCCGATAAATGAAACGAAGCCGACTAAAAGAGGTTCCAGTCCCATCCCCACTCCTATAGGAATGACGATTAATATTTCCAGCCAGGGAGTTGCGGCCATCAAAAATATCAATATATACTGCCACAGCAGATCAAGCATACGGCTTACCTCCAATACCATTCCAAAAAACATCCCATGCAGCTTTGTATTTCCTGTTCCAGAGCTTTTCATCATAATATAACCTTTGCACACAAATTCCATCCATCAAGCAGTAAAAACTATCTAAAAGCGGCTCTATAGGCTGCTCCCGTATTATTCCTTCATGAATCATCGCTTCAAAACGAGGTCGGAAAATTTTGCTGCAATCCTCCTCAAAAGACAAAAACCTGCTCCGTATTTCCTGTTGAAGAGCAGGAGGGGGAAATAGAACGAAATGCAGATAAAAACGTCCGTTTTCTTCGTTTGCAAGATAAACAGCCGTTTTTTCTAAAATCTCTTTCAAAGTCATAGAGGAGCCGGGTCCGGCTGCAGCTTTAAGATGTTCAATATAGGCATCGTAAACTGTGTCTACTACTCCAAGGAACAACGTTTGTTTATTGGAAAAATGATTATAGATGGACGACTTTTTGATCCCCGTTGAGGCGGCAATAGAGGATAATGAGGCTCCATCGTAACCGTGCAGTGAGAACTCCCGCATTGAGACTCTTATAAGATCAGTAACAGTAGTCTTCATAAATATCCTCCCTTTACTAACGACCGTTCGTATGTACACTTTATCATATGACCTGTCTTTTATCAAAACCCTGCTTGAATTTATGAGAAATTTATTAATGAAAGTCAGGTTTTAAAATGAGAGCGCTGTAAAAGTCTGCTGTTCTTACGCAAAAAAAGGGGCATTGGCTTTCCGACTTACGATTACAGAAGATATCTTCACCTAAAAAGCTGGTGCGCCGGGCTGAAACGAGAGAAGTTTTAGAGGTGAAATTAGTTTTTTGTCAGATATAGTTTGTTTTCCCCCCAAACGTGTGCAAGAACCACAGCTTTAACAGAGACACTTATGCAGGATGGCTGCACCATGAGGCATGAAAATGACTTTCTGTAGGAATGGAGTTCCCCCTCTATACAGGTAGAATGAAGGATAGTCAGAAGAGGGCTTCTTTAATTTAGAAGGCCGATCGATCCTGCTCCGTATTTTTACCGGGAGCTGGAGTGGAGATGGGGCGACTCCGGGGCGATCAAGGCCGAGCCCCGTCCGCCCCGACGGAAGGGAGGACGGAATTAGCTGAGGCCGGCCCTGCGACCCCATGGAAACGAAAGCGCACGTTCATCGATTATCTACTTTATTTTCAAGGCAGCCTAAATTAAGAAGATGCGGCCTTAACAAAGCAAACTGAAAAAAGGAATAGCTTGCCGTGATGGATGCAGTTTCCTGTGTTATGATTTATAGAATACTACGCATCCATTATGAATAAAGAAAACCAATTATAAGCCTTCTGTCGAAAGTTTTGACGGCGGCTGCAGGGAGAAAGTCATTGACAGATCTTTACTGATTCGATTATTTAACCACTTGTCAGTACATCCGCTGTTATAAACAGCAGGAAATACAAGCAGAAGCCAGCAGAGGACGTGATTTGGAATGGAAGAAATGGTACAGGCACTGGTGAAGAGCCAGAAAGACTTTTTTTACGCAGGGCATACACGCAGTATCTCATTCAGAAAAAAACAGCTTAAACTGCTTAGAGAAACAGTGAAAAAAAGAGAAAGCGAAGTTATGGATGCTTTAAAAAAAGATCTGAATAAAGGAGAATTCGAAGCATACTTAACAGAAGTAGGATATTTTTACAGTGAGTTGAAAGATATAGAAAAAAATATGGATTACTGGGCTTCTCCGCAGAAACAGAAAACGCCGTTGACCCATACAGGAAGTACGAGCTATGTATATAAAGATCCGTACGGCGTAACACTGATTATCAGTCCGTGGAATTTCCCTTTTCAGATTGCTATGGTGCCTCTAATTGGTGCTATTGCAGCAGGAAATACTGCTATTATCAAACCGTCAGAATTCACACCGAATACGAGCATGGTCATTCGTGACATAATTGCTTCTACATTTCCAGAAGAATATATCGCTGTAGTAGAAGGAGATTCAGAAGTTTCACAGGCCCTGCTAGCACAAAAAGTCGACTATATCTTTTTTACAGGAAGCAAGACAACAGGTAGAAAAGTGATGGAACAGGCAGCAAAAAATTTAACTCCTCTCACGCTGGAACTTGGGGGGAAAAATCCTGTGATTATTACGGAAGATGCTGATTTAAAGCTGGCAGCAAAGCGCATCGTCTGGGGAAAGTTTATGAATGCAGGACAGAACTGTGTGGCTCCGGATTATGTTTTAATTCAGGATTCCTGCAGAAGGAAGTTCCTAAAGCTTGTTATTCAATATACAAAAAAATATTTTGGACCCGAAGTACGCGGTAAAAGAAGCTTTCCTCGAATCGTCTCGGAGGAGCATGTAGACCGGCTGGCGAAAATGCTGGATAAAAACAAAATTTCCTACGGCGGTGGATACGACAGAGACAGCAGGAAAATGGAACCGACTATTATGATGGATGTACAGATGGATGACAGGGTAATGGAAGAAGAGATTTTTGGTCCTATACTGCCGATTGTATCCTATCAATATGAAAATGAAGTGCTGAATATTGTTAGAGAGCGGCCAAATCCTTTAGCCTTATATCTTTTTACAGAGAGTAAAGACACTGAAGATCTGATTATTAATAATCTCTCTTTCGGCGGAGGCTGTGTGAACGATACAATTATGCACATTACTACGCCTTATCTGCCTTTTGGAGGTGTCGGAGCAAGTGGTCATGGAGCCTATCACGGCAAAGATAGTTTCGATACGTTCACCCATAAAAAGAGTATTTTAAAACAGACAACTAAGTTTGACCTTCCGGTGCGCTATACTCCGTCACAGAGTACATTAAAGACGCTCAGAAGGCTCTGGGAGTAATAGAAGCTTTCTTTTACTCATCAGACAAGACTGTTTGCAGAAGTTAGGAAGTTCGTCTTTATAGACGGGAGAACGAAGCAGGTTTAATTAAAAGCCTGAAGTAAATACACTTTTTATAATATAAATGAGGTGAGTCCTCGTTTTACCCTAAGCTTTATAACCTGTCCTTTTCAATTTTATACTGCAAAGAAGGCTGTTCCCGAATACTCGGAGACAGCCTTTTTTTATTATGAGTGATCCTGAGAATTATAGAACAGCCTGAAAATTTTCATCAGTGCACGTAATAAAAGAGGAAGGACAACCCAGACTACAAAAAGCATAATTAATCCATAAGTAAAAGCATATACTGCCCCGTTCAGCTGCCAGTAACCAATGAAAAACAGAGGAGAGACAGCAGCCGGCATGAAAAAAATAACTGCAGTCGTCCAGTAAATGGACTGAAGGGCTTGATCAACAGGGATTTTACCATATAAAAATTGAAATAAAGGAGAAAAAATTGATTTCAACACTGCGGCTCCTTTCGTGTTTAGAAAAAGTCGTAAATGAACGGCAGGCGTTTAGGAAGGGACTGTTCAAGTATCCATGCTGCCTCTTCATCACCTGTGATTTTTTCTTCCTCCCACAGTCTAATAGGGGTCTGGGCCCCCATTATAATAGCTGTAAGCATATTTATGTCCATTTCGAGACCACGCTTCGGGAGCTGACGCGAAATTTTATCATCTTCAAAATCAGATCTGAAAAATTTCACCCTGGAAGGGGGGCCGGATGCGGCAGCAATGATATACGTGCCTTCATTCCACGGGCAGAGCGTATCTTTTAAATGAATAATGATATTTTCGTTCTCTTGCAGCTGAAAAGGCACAAGAGAGAGGAGCATGGGACAATCGACTATTCTCGCCATAAAATAAGAAGTGACTTCCCGTTTCACTTTTGGATCAGGAAGAAGAAATGCAAATATATCGTGGGCTCCTGTTTTAATGGAAAATGTTTCTGCCATGGAATCGTGATTTCGGATGAAGGTAAATAATCCTTTTCTTGCATCCGCATCGAGCCAGATCAGTTCTTCTATATGCATTTTTCTTTCTTTTACTTCATAAATGATATAGCCTCTGGCCTTACCATGGCGGTAGTATACTGTTATTGAACCGGGCTTTCTCTTAAATACAGATTTTCTCCACCATTCAGGAGAGCGGGAGAGAGAACCATTATACTTTTCCGCCCAAACTCTATAAATGGGGTCGAGAATTTCTGCATCTCGTTCGATTCTTGTGCAGTGTCCGTCGTGCTCCTCCCGGAGAGGGAGCTGCTCTCTTGATAATGTGAGGGTTTCCTGGTCAGCAAACAGTTCATAGCCAAACCGTCTGTAAAAAGGGACGGAAAACGGATAAAGCATCGACAGCAGCTGGCCTCTTTCTTTCATATCCTCAAGCGCATGCTTCAGCATGAGGGCAACTATCCCTTTCCGGCGGTGTTCAGGCCACGTTGCTACACCGGAAACACCACCAACTGGAACTGGAAGACCGTACAAATGAGCATGGAGAGGCAGAACAGTAACTTTGGAGAGGATTTCTCCGTCTTCTTCAGCAATCCACGTATCTTCCGGATTCATATCAGTAAGTCTTGAACGTCTTTCTTCATCCGTCATCTGATATTGAAAAGCAAATTCTGACATGCGTATCGACTGGTCAGCTTCTGCAGGTTTTAAACGGCGAATAATCATAACAGTTCCCCCTCCTCTTTGAACATAGCAATAGCGCGCTTTCTTTCCTGCTTATGATCAACGATTGGTTCAGGGTAATCTTTTCCGATCCTGCAGGAAGCTTTATCCTGAATGTCGGCCGGCATCTTATGTGGTTCATGGATGAACTTGTCCGGCACATCTTTCAGCTCCGGAACGTAGCGCCGGATGTAGGACCCATCTGGATCAAACCGTTCCGACTGGCGTACCGGGCTGAAAACACGAAAATAAGGAACTGCATCAGTACCGACAGAACCGGCCCACTGCCAGCCGCCGATGTTTGAGGCTGGATCGTAATCAATAAGCTTTTCTCCGAAATACTTTTCCCCCAGACGCCAGTCCATCTGAAAATCTTTTGTTAAAAAAGAAGCAGTAATCATACGAAGACGGTTATGCATCCATCCTATTTGATTCAGCTGTCTCATACCTGCATCGACAATAGGAAAGCCTGTCATCCCCTGTTTCCAGAGAGAAAAGTGATCTTGGTTGTTGTTCCAGCTCAAGTCACGGTATTTTTCCTGAAATTCTTTCTCAGCGGTTTCAGGGAAATGAGTTAAAATCATTGTGTAAAAATCTCTCCACGCCAATTCTTTTATAAAGGTTTCCGGCCCTTCATTGTTCTTACCTTCCAGTTGTACAGCAGCTGCATTATATACCTGTCGTACAGAAAGAGTCCCTGTGCGAAGGTAGGGGGACAAACGGCTTGTGCCTGCTTTTTCAGGCAGATCCCTGGTATGATGGTAGCGGGAAAGGACATTTTTTATAAAAAATTCAAGCCGGTGAAGAGCCGCTTTTTCACCAATTTTTTTCCAGTTGGAGGAGCAGTTATTAAGGATAGTTGAAAATGTTTTTTCACTTTCAGCATCCACAGCTTTAATCCTTCCGTAAAAGCGGGATATGTCGTCTGGATCACTTTGGACTAAAGAAGTTTTTTCCGCACGGAGCCACTGCCTGGAATAAGGCGTGTACACTTTATAGGGTTCCTCGTTATTCTTTGTAATTTCAAAGGGTTCATGTATATAATTGCCTCGCACGCTTTCAAGGCGGATTCTGTGTTTTTGCAGAGTATGACGGACTTCTTCATCTCGCTGCAGAGCGAATGGTGTAAAGTCGCGTGCATGATAAACAGTGTTAATTACACCGACTCTTTCAGTCAGAAGGTCAAAAGCTTCTTTTGGAGTACCGGAAATAATATGAAGTTTGACGTTTATTTTTTCACATTCCTCTGCAAAATCACGGACAGTCTGAAAAAAGTAATCGTTGCTTAAGTCTGTATTGCCTGTGAAATCGGGATGAAGGTGAAATACGAACAGAATATTCCCATCGGATTCCTGAGCTTCATTTAGTGCGGCATGTACAGCCGGGTTATCATGGAAACGAAAATCGTTTCTGAACCAGACTACATAAGTTTCGTTCATAAGTATATCCCTCCATAATTGGTGGTTGTTTATTCAATCATAACGAATAATTGTACAAATTAGTATCGGAACATTAGAAATACGAATAGATTGGAGTGAGGTATATGAATGAAAAAGAATTATATGACATTATTGGAGTCGGCATTGGTCCTGCTAATCTCGGACTTGCAGCTCTTTCTACAGATATCGATAATCTAAGCACTCTATTTTTTGATGAAACTCCTTCTTTTAGATGGCATCCGGGTATGCTGATTGAGGGAGCTGATCTTCAGGTTCCGTTTCTTGCTGATCTGGTAACTCTTGCCGACCCTACCAACCGCTTCAGTTTTTTAAACTATATACATAAAGCCGGCAGGATGAACCAGTTTTTCTTCTTTAACCGCTTTGACATTCCCAGAAAGGAATACAGCAGTTATGCAAGGTGGGTGTCGGAACAACTTGACTCCTGTGTATTTGGCCGTAAAGTTACAGATGTCATTAATCACCAAAGCGATGAAATTCCCCATTATGAAGTAATAGTGGAAGACAGAGAAACAAAAGTGGAAGCTCGTTATTTTTCTAAAAACCTAGTGATAGGTACGGGAACGAAACCGTTGATACCGGAAAAGCTCACAGGTTTTCCAGCTGAAGACGTGATGCATACAAGCCAATATGCATTTCAGGAAAAAGAACTGGCAGAGGCAGATTCTATTCTGATAGTAGGCTCTGGTCAGAGTGCAGCAGAAGTCTTTCTTGAACAGCTGGAAAACCAAAGAGAGGGAAGACCTGTATTATACTGGTATACACGATCTTCTGGATTCTTTCAATTAGAAGCGGGCAAGCTCGGACAGGAAATTTTTTCTCCGGATTATATCGATTATTTTCATGCCCTTCCTCTTAACAAGAGGTTGGAAGAGCTTCCCGGATTAAATCAGCTGCGCAATGGAATAGAACAGACTACTCTTCATAAAATATATGATCTGCTTTATCATCGAACAGTTGATGGTAAAGAGGCAGGATGTGTCATTCAGGCTAATACAGAAATTCGCTCTATTTATCATGACGATGGGAAGTACCAGGTCGTTTGTTATCAGCATCAGCAGGAAAAAGAATTCAATCTGCAGACTGAAAAAGTTGTGCTTGGCACGGGCTACAAGCCGGATATTCCGGACTGGTATGAGCGGCTCATGCAGGAAGCTGAAAGAGAGGAGGGGTATCTCCGAATCGGCAGAGAGTTTGATATTCAGTTTTCCGATAACCGAAGCAATAAAATTTATTCCCTTACCGATCTTGTTCATTCCCACGGAGCCGGAGCGACCAACCTGGCTTTGGCCGTACACCGGAACGCCGCAATTATAAATCAGGTGACAGGAAGTAAAGTTTATGAAGATCAAAGGGACACAGTGTTTCAGCAGTTTTCCCCCTCTGAAAACGGAGGAAGATAAATATATTGCCGGATGATGATTAACTAAACTGTACTGGAGGAGGAAGAGACTTATGAAGCTGAGTATTCTCGATCAATCCCCTGTAGCTGAAGGTATGACCGCTGCGGAAGCTTTAAGAAACACAGCTGATCTTGCTCGCAAAGCGGAAAAATGGGGATATTACAGGTTCTGGGTATCTGAACATCATGACTCTGCTTCTCTTGCAGGCACCAGTCCTGAAGTTCTCATCGCTCATCTTGGCGCCCATACGAAGTCTATTCGTCTCGGATCCGGAGGTGTTATGCTTCCGCATTACAGCCCTTTTAAAGTAGCGGAAAATTTTCACATTCTTGAAGCACTCTATCCAGGCAGGATTGATGCCGGTATAGGGAGAGCGCCTGGAGGGATGCCTCGTGCCACGCTCGCTTTAAGTGAAGGTAAACCTAGAAGGGCAGAGCGTTTCCCGCGACAGGTTGACGACCTTCTCCGCTATATTCGTTTTGAAACAATTCCGGAATACGCATACGGAGAAGCAGCTGCCGGACCGGTTACAGAAACGTTTCCTCCTGTATGGATACTGGGGTCAGGCGAAGCGAGCGCCCGGCTGGCTGCAGAAAAAGGGCTTCCTTACTCTTTCGCTCATTTTATAAATGGAGAAGGCGGAGAAACATTTGTTAAAGAATACAAAAAGAACTTTCAACCCTCTATTAATTTGACAGCTCCTAAGCATATAGTAACTGTATTTGCTCTATGTGCAGATACAGAAGAAAAAGCAGACTATATTGCTTCCAGTCTCGACCTTTCCCTTTTATCTTTAGGAAAAGGAATGGCGCTTCAGGGAACACCAAGTCCCGAAAGTGCAGCTGCATACAGCTATACTGGTTTTGACAGAGCAAGAATGAAGGAAAACAGGGAGCGGATGATTATTGGTTCCCCGCAAAAAGTGAAAAGAGAGCTTCTGGATTTTGCAGAAGCTTATGAGGCGGAAGAAATAATGATCTGTACGATTGCCTATCATCACGAGGATCGGCTTCGGTCATACGCGTTAATTAAAGACATGATCTAGTGAGTGCCCCTGTCCGACAAGCAGGCTTTAATGGAAGAAGATGAAATAGTCAGCTGAAGCGGAATAAAAAAAGTCACGACGAAATCTGCCGTGACGCAATCAGACTTTAATAAAGAACGCTTCTTCTCTGTAACAGTTTTCTTTTTCATAACAATTAATCGTGACGGATGGAGAATTTCTTTTCGCTCGATTCCGAATCTATAGTAACAGGAATGACTTCTTCTACGCTCGCAGGGTAACGTGCTTTTTCAAGGCTGCGGAGAAAACTGGAAAGTTCATCTTCCTTTCCCTGAGCTTCCATCCTTACACTCCCATCCGGTTCGTTTTTAACCCATCCGGTTAAATTTCTCTGCTTTGCTTCCGTTTGTACGAAATATCGGAAACCTACTCCCTGCACCCGGCCGATAACAGTAATATCGTATCTTGGCATAATTGAGACCCTCCTTTAAAAACTGCTGGTTATAGATTTCCCTTCAATCTTTCTTTTCACACATATTTTTTCTTGAAGTAATTTATTTATAAGGCTGCCTTGAAAATAATGTAGATAAGCGATAAAAGTACGCTTTCGTTTTCATGGGGGCGCAGGGCCGGTTTCCGCTGCGTTTTTACGGGAGTAAAGTAAAATACTTTTGCTTTTCATGTACCGCTCCGAACCGCGGTGAAGGGGAGAAACTTAGATAGGGGTTGACTTTTATCTGTGTAAATATTATAATAATGAAAGTGCGTCAAACCCGAAGATTCGTTTGGGCGATAGAATAGTCTCTGGAATCCATTGTGAAATTGTAAGACCGGCGCGGTCAAGGAACCGTGAGGATGATTGAGAGGAAGGGCTTTCGTTGAGAAGCTTACTTATAAAGATTTTACCGCGGCGCGTAAACCGCCCGAACGAAAAATAAAGATGCAGAACAAAAAAAAGCAGGATCCCACACCGGGATTCCTGCTTTTTTCAATTAGCTGTGTTAAAGTCTGTTGCTGTTAAATATAGGAAACTTTGCTTCAGCTCTTCCGTGGAAGGGCTTTCCGGGTGGGCTTCGCCCTGCGGGATCTTCCAATCTCCTTCTTCCACGGGCATGTTTCCGCTTCGTTTTGATTCTCCAATACAGAAAGCCCGCTGTTTGAATCAAGAAGGTACCAAGGTAGAAACCAGTGCCAGGGCAGAGACGTCTGCGGAAATGTTCAATCGCAATGAAAGCGCCCATTCATCGCTTATCTACTTTATTTTCAAGGCAGCTTTGTAATTTAGGAAGCGTATTTCGTACGAAGGGAAGTCATCGGCTTATAGAAAAATTGTATAAGCGGACCTATTCCGAAAGCGACGAGGAGTGTTCCAATACCGATTGGTCCTCCGATTATGAAAGCAATAATCAGGATCATAACTTCCAGGAAAGTTTTAGAAAAAGAAAGGCTTTTTCCAGTAAGTTTATGAAAAACTATCATGGAGTGATCGATTGGATTTCTGGCAAAAGAAGACTGAAGATAAGAGGCGATACCAGCCCCGCAGAACAGAATACCTGTAATCAGTATGAAGCTCCGAAATGGAAGGGCGTTGAGCTCTATTCCCGATAACGCTATCAGCAGCCAGAAGTCTATAAAACTTCCTATCAGAAACATTGTGATTAAGGCAGAAAAATCAGGACGTTCTTTTAATAAGAGTCCATTAATTAATATAAGCAGAAAGCCGACGATAAAGGTCCAGCTTCCAACTGTAAGGCCGAGGTTTTCAGATAAAGCTACAAAAAAAGCATCCCATGGTCCCGCTCCCAGACCAGCTTTAATAATTAAACTGATACCGAAGGAAAGAGAAAATAATCCAAGTAAATAAAACGCACTGATAATCAATATATTTTTCATTTTTCTGTCTCCGTTCTTTTCATTGCTGCGTTCAATATTATAGCTTACCATTAATTACTGCTATATACTATATAAGTGAAAGAATTTCATGAGTGCTTTTCTCAGATAAATATACAAATACTTTTAGGAAATTATGCCCGGATATCCGCATATATGAATGACGCCGTGAAAGATGGCAGCTCCCGGAGAATAAAGCGCCGTTTCTAATTCTGTGAAGGTCACTTACATCGTTTAGTTTTTACCGTGGTGACTTCTTTTATGAAATTCAACCAAGTTATTTAACGAACGGATCATCAAATGTGAATGTGAATGTTCCTATATGAATATGGTTGATTAATATGAAAGACAAGCTTCCCGAAAAGCTTCCGTCTGACAGCTGAAACATTCACAGTGTTCGGAAATATCTTGCTTTTAACGACTGATGGAATTAATTTTAGAAGTATTGACAGTTAAAAATGGAAAGGTCTACGAACTGGCTTCAGTTTTAAAGGGAATTTGACGATAATAAGGAGGGGACCCGCATTGAAGGAAAGACAGGAAGCTTTTTACATACAGCAGCATCTTGCTAATGAAAGAACGTTCCTGGCATGGGTCAGAACCGCGTTAGCGATGAAAGGAATCGGTCTGCTTGTATTTGGTCTTGAACTGGCTCTTGGGAGTGGAGAGGGCGCGGGCAGGACGGCATCTCTTGGCGTGAGTTTAGTTTCCTATGCAGCAGGGATGACTGTTTTGGCTTCTGCTGTCGTCCTGTATTTCCGCAGCCGCAGGCAGATTAATAATGAGGAGTTTCAGTCTTCAGGGATTACGGTAATACTGACTGGAATTCTCGTGGGAGTTATCTTAACTGCTCTCCTCATTTATACTATCTTCGTTTACTATTAAAGTTCTGTCTAACGGGACAGACTCGTTAAATGAGCAGAAAAGGCTATCCTGCTGAGCGGCAGCGGAGTGACATAAAAATAACAGCGAACGTCAAAAGAGCCTGATGTATAGTAAATCAGCGATTCAAAAAGAAGGGATATATTTCCTGTCCTTCTATATTCAGAGTATACTTTTTTGATAGGTTGCTCTATAATAAAATAAAATGAATGATCATTCATTCGAAAGAGGGGGAAGTACTGTGTCAATATCCGAAACGCTGGAAAAATTCACTGAGAGAATGGAAGAGAATCCGGAGCATATAAAAGATTTAACCTACACGTATGAATTTCATATCACAGATGAAAAAGAAGGTATCTATCAGCTTCATATTCAGGAGGGAAAGGCGGAATATTACACGGCTAAGGTAAAAGAGCCAAGGCTCGTGCTTGAGATGGACAGCGAACATTTTCTTAAGCTGGCAGACAACAATTTAAATGCCGCGATGGCTTATATGAGCGGCCGCTTAAAAATAAACGGAGAAGTTTCCCACGCGCTGAAGTTTCAGTCTCTACTAAAAAAGTACCAGTAATAATCGAAGAAACTGCATAAAACGGATGCTGTGTTCAACGGCAAAGCGGCATGACAACTTTGTCATGCCGCTTTGCTAAAGAGCGAATAGTGAGAGATGTTGTCCTAAAAAACTTTATCAAAATCACTAATCGTTAATAAGCTCCTTTTCGGTTGTGATGATTCTGCTGCTCATGTTTTTCATCAAGTCTCACCTCAATTGAAGTGATTGCTTCTTTATCCTGCATTATTTCCTGTTTATTCTGCTGCACCAGGTCAGCGAATGACGTTCGCATTGTTTTTCGCATCGTATCCTCCATTCTTTATTAGTAATTCCCTTTTTAAATTATACATGAAATCAGAATATTTTAATAACTGAATTGTTACAATATTTTGAACAGTGAACACAATTCAATTGCTGCTTTCGTGTCTGCTGTTGTTATTACGGAAAAATTCGAAGCCCGTCTTGCATGGAGGAGAGCTCCGGGTGGTACGAAGAATCCTCAGTAATACAAATCTTTCTTCATATTTTGAAAATGAATTAAAAAATTACTAATGAAATTGATTTGAGGAGGGAAATAATTGCATAATAAAACAGAAACGATGACCGTTCATAAAATTCCACTGCCTACTCCTTTTTTAGTAGGCGATATCAACGTATATGTGATCAAAGGTGACCAGGTCGTCCTCGTTGATACAGGACCTGATACGAAAGAAGCCGAAACAGCGCTGATAAACGGCCTTAATAATCTGTCTCTTAAAGTGGAAGATGTGGATGTCCTGTTATTAACTCATCATCATCCTGATCATATAGGTCTTGCTTATTTATTTGCTGAAACAGCTCTTACGGCAGGACATGCAAAGCTGAAGCCATGGCTTGAGAAAGACGAAGCACATTATCAAAGATTCAATGAATTTTTTCGTGCTTTCTTATTAGAAAATGGCATGGAACGAAAATGGATAGAAGCTATCGAAAATCAACGGGAAAAATATAAAAAGTTCACGAAGCCGACCGCGCTGGAGATGGAACTGGAGGAAAAAGAAAGCGATGTTCCCGGTCTTCCCGGGTGGGGGGTTATGGAGACTCCCGGACATGCCCAGACTCATCTGTCTTTTTATAGAAAAGAAGACGGGGTCATGGTAGCCGGAGATCATTTAATAGCCCATATTTCTTCGAACGCTATTGTTGAAGCTCCTTACAATGAGCACGAACCGAGGCCGGAAACTCTTATTCAGTATCGGAATTCCCTGGAGAAATGCAGCTGGGTAACGAAAGTTTTAGCAGGTCACGGGGTGGATATTCAAAATCCCAGCAAGCTTATTTCAGAAAGACTGAGTGCTCAGGAAGCGAAAGCACGTATGTTTCTTGAGAAGATGAATGGAGAGAAAATGACAGTTTTTGATTTGACGAAAAAAATATATCCTGAAATGTATAAAAAACAACCTGATCTCACTTTTTCTGAAACGATCGGACACCTGGATTTGTTAAGAAAGAGTAAT
This sequence comes from Alkalicoccus halolimnae, assembly GCF_008014775.2. GTDB lineage: Bacteria > Bacillota > Bacilli > Bacillales > Salisediminibacteriaceae > Alkalicoccus > Alkalicoccus halolimnae. The sequence continues at coordinate 1,250,615 of NZ_CP144914.1, forward strand.
CAGATTGCTGCAGTAAAAAGTAATGGGATGTATGTCTATGAACAAATCCTGTAACATGGATTTCGGATAAATTCGGAGGCCGTCTGCAAAAGTGTTCTTCTTAAGCGGAGCTTTTCCTGAAACCAGCCCTCCCTCAGCAGAGGAAAAGGGGAGACATGAACTTCAAAACGGTTGTTATACAGAAAAACGCCTCCATGATAATGCTTATCATGGAGGCGTTTTAGGTGATCCGGTTTCTCTATTTAAGAAGCTTTGCGTTTTTTCATTTCCGGAAACTGCTCATTGTATAACGTTTTTACTACCCGGGGAGCAAGCCATAACGTTGGAAGGATCAGCAGTGATACAGGTACTGCTGTGAACACGATAAAGGATTGAAGGGCATCGACACTTCCTTCTCCAAGAAAAAGCAGAACAGAAGCTACTGTACCCATCAACAGGGCCCAGAATACCCGAAGGCCGCTTGAAGGAGTGGGACTTCCAGTTACTGCCATAGATATAGTGAAGCTCATCGAGTCGCTCGTTGTAGCCACAAAGATAATTGTTACTAAAAGAAAGGCGCCGGCAAGGAAAGTGCCGAACGGCATTTGTTCAACAATCGCAATCATTGCTGCGGGCATGCCTCCTTCATTTAATGCACCAGAGACCGATCCGGATTCCTGTAGTTCATAAAATATCCCGGATCCGCCGACGACCGAAAACCAGAAATTAGTAATCAGAGGGGCAATTATTGCAATAGCAGTCACAAGTTCCCGAATGGTTCTTCCGCGGGAAATACGGCTGATGAAAACAGCCATCATCGGTGCATATCCGATAAACCAGCCCCAGAAAAACAGCGTCCAGAAAGAGAGCCATGCTGTATCGCCTCTGTATAAACTAAGTTCTAAAAAGTCTCTTGTATAAACTCCCATTGTCCCAACGAACGTATCAATAATAAATCCGCCTGGACCGATTAAGAGGACGACAACAATTAAAGCAAACGTAAGAATAATATTCCACCTGCTCAAGAATTGAATTCCGCGGTGAAGTCCTGTAACTGCGGAAATTGCTGCGATCGAAATTAAACCGAATACGATAAGAAGCTGAGTCAGAAAAGTATTTGGTATTCCGAATAAAGATTCAAATCCGTAGGCAGCCTGCAGACCTAAAAAGCCGATGGGACCGATAGTGCCCGCAGCCACTGCGATAATGGAAAACGCATCAGCCAGCGTGCCTATTACACTTTTACCTGCAATTTTTTCGCCGAATATAGGATAAAGAAGCGTCCGCGGCTTTAACGGCATGCCCCGGTGGAAATGTCCGTACATAATGACGATAGCGGCAAGCGTCCCCAGAATAGCCCATGCAAGAAATCCCCAGTCCAGAAAAGACTGTGCCATGGCGGGGACGACGGCAGCTGCGGTGCCTGCTTCTCCATCATACATCGGAGGTGTTTCTAAAAAGTGATACATCGGCTCGGCAGCAGCCCAAAAAACGCCTCCTCCAGCTAGCAGAGTACACATAATAATTGATATCCATTTAAAATTGCTGAGTTCAGGCTTCTGCGTGTTCCCGAGTCGAATATGTCCATATTTGGAAAAAGCCAGAAACAAGGCTATAATAAAAGTTGCAAGCATGAGGACCTGCCAGAATGTACCGAAGTAGGTCGTTGAAAAACTGAATGACCAGTCTACAAATGCGCCGACAGCACTTGTATTAATAATTGAAGCAACCACAAAAGCTATGAGAAGGCCGCCGCTTATAAACATAACCGGCCAGTCGATTTTTGGTTTTAATTGCAAAGATGAATCCCCCTATTGATTTTATAAGTCGTTTCGTGTCGATTTAACAGCACAAGAAGATACATTAACAACTTTGAGCAATTAATGCAAGTGAAAAAATTTCATGGTTAGTGAAAGGAAATAAAGGGGAAAGGTTAGCAGGAATAAAGATATTGTTATAGAATGGTATTTATGGACCAAATGAAACGGAGGGAACAATGATGAGTAAAAGTTCAAAAATTATAGCAGGTACGACTATAGCAGGTTTAGTAGCTGGTGCAGTTACAATTGCCGCTTCCCCGCAGGCACGAAGAACTGCTTCAAATTCCACTGCACAGGTGAAGCAGTTTGTTACTTATGTACAAGAAAACCGCGAAGAATTTGTGGAGCAGCTGCGTAATTCGGGTGAGGAAATTTCCCGAGTCGTAGACCGTGCCTCAGAAGACGTTAAGCAGCTGAGAGAAACTTCGCAGAACATTATGTCTCATTTTGAAGAAGTGAAGAAAGTTTTAGGTAACGTTAACAGCGAATGGAAAGGGATGCTTGAAGAAGTTTCCCGTAATCAAAAACATCTCGATCAGTCTCAGGCAGAAGTACCTATTGAACATCTTCCGGAAGGTGAGCGCGAATCGGAAAAATTGGATAAATAAATAAAAAGGGCTGCTCCTGTTGCATAATGGGACAGCCCTTTTTTGACTTTCTACGCATTTTTTCAGCTTTCATGTTTTGTAAAAAATATAGAGGCACGGTCATTCTAAGAAAGAGCAGTAGTGTGAAGACTGACTATCGTGGAAGATTAAAAAGTAATGAAAAGATTGGCATGAGCAATGTGAAAACGGAAAAGAAGCGGACAGCAGGCCCGGTACTTATTAATCTTATGAATGCCAAAAGTAAAAAGAAGTTTGATGAGAAGATTTTTTGGAAAATAGCAAAGTATATAACACTCTAGGAGGCTTGATTCAGTATGACATTAACAAATGAACTTAAATCGCTGAAAAAAATTGAATGCCCTGATGGTAAATGCGTTCTTTCTGTATATTTAAACACGGACCCGGCTGATCAGGATCAGCAAAAAGGAGAATGGAAAATTCGACTTAAAAACGGTCTGAAACGAATTGAAGAATATATCGAAGCATCTGGTGACAAAGAAGAGCTGAAAGCTTATAAAAATTTAAAAAAACAGGTAGATGATGAAATAAACGGTAACAGGTCCCGTCTGGCTAAAGGCGTAGTTATTTTCGGATCAGATCATGAAAATCTATGGTCTGCGCACTACCTGCAGGTACCGGTAGAAACTAATTTCTACTGGGAGTCGACGCCGCATCTTGAAGAACTGGAAAAGCTCCAGGAAGAATATCCGCGCTCCGGAATTATTCTCCCTAATAATGATGAGGTACGCATTATTGATACATCTCTTGGAGAAGTGAACGGGGAATGGCGGTATGAATTTGATTCCGGCAAGGAAGAATGGAATCTCTCAGACGGCATGGGCTCTGCCGATAGAACAGCTTCCGGTGCCAGCCACGTAGATAAATTCCAGCAGCGGTTTGAAGAAAATAAACACCGTTTTTATAAAGACATGGCTCAAAAAGTAGAAAAAATCCGCAAAGACAGCGGATGGAGTGAACTGCATATTGTAGGAGAAGCGGGCATGGCGCGCACTTTTAAAGAAGTTCTCCGTACAGAGCCTGCAGGCATGGTGGAAAAAAACCTGAATAACGCTGATTCTTCCAAAATATTAGGAGAAGTGTTTAAATAAAGGCTGTACAATTGGCTGGAATAAGATAAAAACAGGGCTTTTTAATACTGACCTTAAAGCGTCATGGCGATATTTCGTCATGACGCTTTTCAGGTCCTGTTCCGCCGCCCCCGGACTTCTTAAATGAAGCGTCATGACCAGGAGTGATCCGCTGCAGAAGGCTGGCTTTCGCTGGAAAACCTCTGCTGATATTGGAAGACAAAGCCAGCAGCAAGCATAAGGGCAAGCATCCCGCTTATTGAATAATAAATAGATCCGGGCCCGATGATATCAATGAGCAGACCCCCGACTATAGGGCCTGTCATACTGCCCAGACCAAAGAGGACTGCTGTCATCACATTGCCTGTAGGGAGAAGATCAGCGGGCACAAGATCGGCAAGGTAGGTAATACCTAATGAAAAAAGGGATCCGAGAATCATTCCGGTAATAACAAACCCGCTGAAAAGCAGAGCCGGAGAATGTTCTACAAGGGGCATAAATAAAAAGATGACCGCTCCGGTCCCCATTATCCAGAGAAGAATACGGCTTCTCCCAAATTTATCGCTGAGCATACCGAGCGGAAGCTGTGTGAATAAACTGCCGAACACAAAGCCTGGAAGAAGAAATACAGTTGTCAACTGCAGATCAATTCCCATCCTCATGGCATAAACCGGATAATTCCCATGCAGGGAAGCTTCCAAATATCCATAGCAGAAGCCGGGAAGCAGTGCAAACCAGGCAAGTTTAATTACCCGCTTGTACCTGATCATAGTACTAATTCTGGAAGCTGTTTCCACATTGCCGGCAGGATGTTCATTTCGAAGCATGAGCATAAAGCATAAAGCGGTCAGACTCATTAAAGCGGAAATGAGAAAAGGAAGAAATTCACTGATTTCCAGCAGACGGGTCATCATCGGCCCGACGCCAAAACCAAGCCCGAAAGCGAGCCCGTAAAGAGCCAGCTGCCGGCCCCTCTTTTCGGGCGAGCTGGTAGTGCTGATCCAAACTTGAGTGGAAAAGTGGATAAGATTATCTGCTACGCCTACAATCATCCTTAAGACAAACCATAACCAGAAAGCCTGCCAGAAAGGGAACAATGCTACTGTAATGGTAACGAGTACGAGCCCGGTTAAAATGACGGGTTTGTACCCGTACCTGCGCACCGGGGCTTCAATAAAAGGAGAAATAAGAATAATGCCTATGTATAACGCGGCTGCATTTAATCCGTTAGCTGAAGAAGAAATACCGGAACCTTCCAGCATGACAGCCAGCACCGGCAGAAGCATCCCCTGAGAAAAGCCGGCAATCAGTACCATCCCTATGAGAACCCAGTAGCGAAAAAGCGGATTATTCTCCATGAAAAAACGAGCTCCTCTCCCGATGAATAATTCGATTATCTAAAAGAATTGGTCATTCTTCTATTGTAAGCCTGTGAATAAAACTTGCAAGAAGGTTTTACGTGACGAATAGTCAGACTTTACGTAAAATGAACATTGAACTAAAAGTATTTTAAGGAGGCAGTTTAGATGGACTTTACATGGCAGGGTGACTATTTCGAAACAGACTTGGAATATGGAACACTTCGAATCAGTGGAAATGAAGAAAACGGATTCCGGCCATTTCAGCTTATGGTTAGTTCTATTGCTGTATGCAGCACGTCCGTGCTGCGCCAAATTCTGGAGAAGCAGCGGATGACCGTGTCGGATATCCAGGCGCATGCTGATGTAACGAGAGATGAGAGCCGCGCTAACAGAATCAGCAGTATCGCTTTACATTACAAAATTAAAGGGGAAGGGCTATCGGAAAAAAAGGTGGAAAAAGCTGTTGCTCTGGCACAGAAAAACTGTGCTATGGCTCAAACTGTCATAGGGGCGGTTAATCTCACAGAAACCTTTGAGATAAGTGAAGACTAGCCTGGCGGAGCAGGAGCAGATATAGAAAAAATCTTCCGAAAATCTTCTACATAGCAGCTGGAAAGGTTTGAATTGATATGGCAGGGAAACAATACGACTTCACAGAAGGAAGCATCATGAAGAAAATGATCCTGTATTCCTCTCCGATCTTTCTTACAAACATTTTACAGACTTCCTATCAGGTAATTGATTCCCTGTGGGTAGGGAATTTACTCGGTCCCAACGCTCTGGGAGCAACAGCGATATCAGGAACAGTTATATTTACGATTCTGGCTTTTATTATCGGTATTAATACGTCTGCCTTAACTGTTCTTTCCCAGTATAAAGGGGCAAAGGATCCTTATGGATTAAAAAAGGCACTGAATGCATTTGTTGTTATTCTAGGGGTGCTTACTTTTATATTGGGAATCGTAGGTTTTGTTATTGCAGAGAGGATTCTTCAGTTCATGGGGACGCCGGAAGAGACCCTCCCGCTGGCTGCTGTTTATTTACGGATTAATTTTGTAGGTATTATGTTTCTTTTTGGATATAACTTTATTGCTACCGTTTTAAGAGCACTAGGAGATAGTAAAACACCGATCAGGTTTGTTCTGCTGGCTGTTATTTTGAATGCTGTACTGGATCCAATATTTATTGCCGGCTTTAATATGGGAATTGAAGGGGCAGCTTATGCTACTGTTTTTTCTCAGGGAACCGCTTTTTTATATGGTCTGACATATTGTGTAACGAAAGGAAATGTACCGTTTTCGATTCCTTTCAAACCACAGAAAGAACAGGCCAAGCAGATATTCAAGCTGGGTCTTCCTTCAGGGCTTTCCATGATGGTAATTTCCGGTGGAGTGCTGGCTATTATGACAGTAGTGACCGGGTTTGGAGATGAAGTCGTAGCCGGGTTCGGCGCAGCTCAGCGTCTTGACAGCCTGATTATGCTGCCCGCTCTTACTCTTGGATCTGCGATAAACAGTATGGCCGGTCAGAATATTGGTGCTGATAAATGGCACCGGGTGAGTGAAATTACAAGAAGCGGGCTGATGCTGATTGCAGCAGTTTCCCTCACAATGAGCACTATCGTTTTCTTTAGTGCAGATTGGGCTGTTTCGATGTTCGTACAGGACCCGGAGACCGTAGCTTTTGGTACAATGTATGTTCAGACCGTTGCATTCTTCTATCCGTTTTTAGGTATTAATTTTGTCCTGAATGGAATTGTAAGAGCAGCGGGAGGTATGTTTCAGGTATTTATGCTTAATGTGATCTCATTTTGGATTCTCCGCTTTCCACTCACTTATATTTTCGCAGAAATTTACGGGGAGGCTGGAATCGGGATTGGAATGGGAGCTTCTCTCGTATTAAGTGCTCTGATTGCTGCTGGTTATTACCGGCTGGGACGGTGGAGAAGCATCAACATTATGGAAAACACGAAAAAATGAAACATGTAGATCTAAAAATCGTTTATAATAAAGTATAACTATGAAGAAGCTGAAAGACAGCTGCTTACGCGGAGGGATGAACGCATGGAGAAACAAGAATCACTAGTTCAAAAAATGTATTATCAGCATGTGATCGATGAAGAACACCAGCAGTACCCCGTTAAACAGCTTGGGAAAATGCTGGAGGAGGCTCAGGAAGATGAAGCCCTTCTTTCTGATATCCGTTTTGCTCAGGGTGAAGTATATTATCATCACCTTGACGTGGAAACGGCTATTTTCAAGTGGGAAAATGTGTCTGGAGAACTTAAATCATGGGCTTATAAAAACATAGGGGATGCTTACTACGATCTCGGTTGGCTTGATCAGGCCAAAGATACTTATTCAGGAGTACAGACTGAAGATACCACGCTGAAAAGTGAAATCGCCCTTCAGCTGCTATCTATTTTTGCGGAAGAGAAAAACCGCGATAAAGTTTATGAGTATTTAACCCTTGTTCTAGATATTGATCCGGACTATCCCGGAGTTTCCGAGCTTGCAAGAACACTCTATGAAGATTATGAGGACTGGCTGAAAGCCGTCGATTTATCTGTCAAAGAAGCAGAAAGAACAGGAGACAGCGGCTGGTACGCTCATTTGCTGCACTATATCCGCCGAGGGTATACTTCCGGTTTCCAACCGGAATATTTTGAGAAGCCGGCCCGCCTTCTCGCTCAGGAAGATCAGCCGCTCTTTCAGGAATTCATTGGTGAATTAACGGCACGGTACCGTAATAGTGGTCATTATCTGCATTGGATTGCAGTTATGAATACAATCTTCTCGTCTTTGGAATTAACGAAATATCCTGACTGGGAAATGATGGCGGCTCTCCATCACGATGTTTATATCGACTTAACAGATGGTGCCTACCTCCAGGAGGAAATGGAGCCATTAATGCCGGAACTGCTTCGGAACTGGGAAGTTTTATCGAGTGGACGCAGCACCGTACTTGCACTGGCCGCCCAGGCAGCCTGGGAGGAAGTATTCCCTGAAAAAGAATCTGTTCTTAACGGTCTGGCTCAGGAAAGCGGTCATAACCCTGCTCTTGCTGCAGAAGAAATGCTCCGTTTAATGGAGTCGATAGTAGCATGGGTAGAAGCAGAAGGACTGGATCCTGAGCTTACAACTGAACCGCTCAGGCAGGAACTGCTGGAGGTTCCCGGTTTAAGCAATGTTCTGGAAGAAAAAGCAAACAATACTTTCAATCGCGCTCAGTGGATTGACTCGGTAGGGCGGGACGAAGCTCAGGCTGATAAAACGGCATCTCGTCTTTCTAAAGCTATCCGCGGCATGCTGACAAGACTTCTGGAACAGCAGCGCTCGGTGGAAAACAGTCTTGAGGAGTCGATTCATTTTAATAATGAAATGCTTGAGCAGTTTAAGGAGCTTCATAAAACACTTGAAGGTACGAGAACAGATAAGCAGAAAAGCATTGTAGAATCCTATCAGACGATGAAACAAATGCAGAAAGAACAATTTGAATCCAACGTTCCTTCCATTATTAAAGAAGCTGCGGACGTACTGGATGATACTGAAAAAAGCGCAAAGAATCTTCATGAAGAACTTGATGTAGCCATTAATACAAGGCTCCGTGCCTACATTGATGAAGACTTGTTCCCAGTATTCCGACGGTCGCTTCAGACATGGCTTAAAGAAACGGAACAGGATTTTCAAACTTCTCAAAATTACTTTGATGAAGTAAACCAAAATCTCAACTCAGCTATTGGAGAAGAAACACTGAATCTCCAGCTGGATTTTGAACTGATCCATGACTGGAAAAGAGATTTGACCCGTATGATTAACCGTACGGAGCTTCCGGACGAAAATATAATGTCCCGTCTGGAGCCCAAGCAGATGCTCCTTCGAAACGTAGGGAAATTTTTCGGTGAAATGCAGCAGAGTAAAACCTTCGTACAGCAGCAGTATCGCAGATATCTTGAATCCGGGGATTTCCAGGGAATTGCTGAAGTTCTGTCTTACAAACTGTTCTTCGAATTTGATCTGTTTGACCGGGCAATTCGGGCAGATGTGGATACTAACTATGGCGACCTGGTAGCTCACCTCGAAGAAATTATCGAAACGTATAAGCATCATTTAGAGATGACAAAGCAGGAACTGGCTAACCTCCAGCAGAATCCTGAACAATTCTATGACCCATTAAAGATTTTCGATATGCGTCAAAAGCAGTGCGACCGCCTGCTCGGAAGTAATATCGAAGCTTCTTAAACCCAGCTCATGAAAAAGCTGTCCCGGTAAAGCGCCCCGGAACAGCTTTTTCTTTTTTATCTGGCTGCCTTGAATATAAAGTAGATAAGCAATAAACGTGCGCTTTCTTTTCCATGGGGGCGCTTACCTTTATTTTGCGTAAGAGCCTTTAGACTTTAACACAGCTTTTTTATTTAGCGATATTTGCGGAGCGGGTCGTGAAATCTGTATCTTTATAGTAAGCATTTTTAACGAGAAGATTGGGGCCCAGGCATTCAACCGCTGGACAGTGACAGGAGAGGGAAGCAGCTGTTTCGGTATGCTGCCATTCCTGAAAAGCCTGTGGGAGGGATTTATCATGAATCGAGCCCAGACTGCCATCCTGGTGAAAGTCTGTCACATGGATGGAACCGTCAAAAATATTGACATTTAATCGGGATCTGCCATCCGGATCATTTCTGACAGTTACATTTTTTTCTTTGTACAGCCTTTTTAACAGCTTGAGGTCTGTCACCTCTTCACTGCATGGATAAAAAGGGAGGGTGCCGAACAGCATCCAGAGATCCTTGGAACGTGCATCGAGCAGGCGGTGGATACCGCTTCGGATTTCTTCTAAGGAAGCGGTTTCCAGATGACTCGCGAAGCTGGTTGGGTACATTGGGTGTATCTCGTGGCGGGTGCATCCCATCGCGGCAATCTGTTCATGAATCGCTTCCAAATGGGGAAGAGTGCGTTTGTTTAGCATCGTTTCTGCAGAAATCATTACCCCTCTTTCGCTTAGAATACGGCTGTTTTCCACCATTCTGTGGAAATAAGCTTCCCGCTGGTGCAAGGGTGGTTTTTTGTCCATGACTGCAAATCCAATATCAACAAAATCCTGTAGAGAGCCGTAGTTATGCGAAATATGAAGCACATCCAGATAAGGAATAATCATCTCGTAACGTTTTAACGGCATAGTCAAGTTGGAATTAATCTGCGTTTTGGCTCCGCGATTATGAGCATACTGAAGCAGTGGAAGCACATAGTCTTTAACGCCTTTTTTAGAAAGCATCGGCTCTCCTCCTGTGATACTGAGGGCCCGCAGATGAGGAATCTCATCCAGTTTGGCAATAAAAAGTTCCAGTGGCAGCGGGGAAGGATCTTTCGTTTGAAGAGAATACCCTACTGCACAATGTTCACATCGCATGTTGCACAAATTAGTAGTCGTAAATTCTACATTGGTGAGCTGGGAGGAGCCAAACTCGATTATATCCAAATAAGCTTCCCACGGATCTAAGTGAGGTTTCGCAGATGGAGTATTAGTCAATTTCATCATCCTTTCAATTTCAACGTTTATAATAACAGGTAGTCCCTTGGAAAGAAATACACTGGAGAAAGAAACTTCTGATGAAGGTGTGGTATTTTCTGTGCGAATACCTGATCTGGAGAATAGTTTTAAATCAGCTTCTCCTGCAGACGAACGAGTACAGGTGAAGAAATGGATTTTATCGTTGCCTTCCAGATAGATTCTGTTAAAATGAATTACTGGAAAGACATGAAAGGGGCATTTATATGAATTATTCAAAAGAAGACAAGCTTCAGACACTTCATGAAAGAATGGAAAAACTTGTTGATATGCTTGATACACTGGACCCGGAAAAGACAGAAGTCGAAGACATCGATCGTATTATCAGTATGCTGGATGACCTGGAAGCCCAGTGTCAGCAGTACCGCCAGCAGTACGAGTAAGACCCGGGAGGCATGATGTGACTACTTTATATTTAATTCGACATGGTCAATCGACAGCAAATATTAAGCACATTATTCAAGGTCAGAGTGATTATCCATTAACTGCTCTTGGGGAAAAACAGGCTTCTCTCGCTGCGAAGTATTTGAAAAACATTAAACTAGACGCAGTATATGCGAGTGATTTGTCCAGAGCTTATCAGACAGCTGACATGATCACAGAACCTCATGCATTGAAGCCGCAGCCTGAAGAAGACTTACGTGAAGTCTTCCTGGGTCCGCTCCAAGGAAGAGCTCGGGCAAGTGTAGTGAAGGACTATCCTGAGCTGAACCATCGCAGTTTCGTAACGTCCGGAATTCCAGGCACAGAGACATTTGATTCAATAAGCATGAGATGTTTGAATCTTGTCCAGAAATGGCAGAGGGATCATCAGGGAGAGACAATTATGGCAGTTTCCCACGGTGGGTTTATAAGCATATTTCTTATGTATCTTATAGCTGGTGATGGTTGGCACCATTGGAACCGTCCGTTTCTTATAGAAAACACCGGCATCACAAAAGTTTATTTTGACGAAATGGGCCAGGCGAAAATTCACTTTTCCAATAACACTTCTCATTTAGAAGAATTATAAGTACTAAGCTTTGAATAGTTTCAGGATAAATAAAAGGAAGCCTTCCATAGTAGACGGGAGGCTTCCTTTTTTGTAATAAGGTATTTCAGCAGAGATCACCCTCTCCAAGAGCCTGGGCCAGCGTAGTGAGTTCTTGTTGGGTTCCGTGACTTAACGGCTCAAGGTGACGTACACATAGAACAGCTGCTGGAGCCTTTCTGGATGGCGAAGGTATTTCAAAGGCAGTAACATCTTTATCTGAGGGGGAAGAAGGGTTTTTCTGATTGGATACGGCTAGAAAATCTTTTGAATGCAGACAGTATATTCCGCACCATTCCACCCAGGAAATTTTTTCATAAAGCAGTTCTGTTGTCTGTTGAAGGAGTTCTTTAGTTGGAACGTTATTATAAACTTTTTCCATGATTTTATAAGACACAATATCTGTAGCTGTGGACAATAATATCTCTCCCTTATACTGAACAATTATGAACAGTATTTATTTTAACAAAGACAGGATTCTTTTTGGATGAAAGAAAGAGAAGTATGGCACATATGATAAAATAGTCGGAGAAAGGAGGCTATTATGAAACAGGAAATAATTGTTGAAGGCCCTTATAATTTTCTGCATGCTTTAAAGCGTCTTTCAATGGATCCGCTTCAAAATATAAACTTGGAAAAGAAAATATTCTTATACCGATGTGGCTTAATGACAGGCGGTTCACCATCGGACTGACTCAAACCGGTACGGTGGACAGACCAAGATTTTTAATACAATCCTCTGACTCTCCGCCGGAAGAAGAAGTCATTTCCAGCTTAATCAGGAAGTTTCATTGGGACATGCCACTTGAAAAAGTTTCTGAGCATTTTGGCCATACAGAGTTTTCATCTGTTTTTCAGGCCTTTCACGGGACTCCTTTTGTCTGCGATTTCCAGGAATATGGAGCACTCATAAAAACGATAATTCATCAGCAGCTAAACATGAAATTTGCTTATACATTAACGAGCCGTTTTGTGAAAAAATATGGCTTTTATCATAAAGGAGCATGGTTTTATCCCCGCCCTGAAGACACGGCTGAACTTTCAGTTGCGGACCTCAAAGACCTTCAATTCAGTGGCAGAAAAGCTGAATATGTTATAGATACTTCTAAATTGATTATCGATAATAAAATAAACCTGCAGTCAATGAGAGAGAAATCGGAAGCAGATATAATGAAAGAACTGACAGCTGTTAGAGGCATAGGACGGTGGACAGCTGAAAACTTCCTCATGTTTGGTCTGGGCGGGATAGATTTATTTCCCGTTCAGGATGCAGGTATCCAGAATGCTGTACGCAAATTAAAGAAGATGGCCGGCAAGCCGGCGTTGGAATCGCTGGAGGAAATGTCCGGGCAGTGGAAACCGTACCGTACGTATGCCGCTCTTTATTTATGGGGAAGTCTGGAATATAACGTAGAATAGGATGGGTGAACAATGAGTGATACACAAAAAGTGACAATAACAAAGGGACAAAAGTTTCCTCTAACGATTAAAAGGCTGGGAATTGACGGAGAAGGTGTAGGGTTTTTTAAAAGACAGGTAGTGTTTGTACCCGGTGCCCTTCCAGGTGAAGAGATCGTTTGTGAAGTGGTTAAAGTTTCGCATAAATTTGCGGCAGGTAGAATTGTGAAAATACGGAAACGTTCCCCTGATCGCATGACAGCTCCCTGTCCTTTTTATGATAAGTGTGGAGGCTGCCAGCTCCAGCATTTAAATTATAATGGCCAGCTCCGTGAAAAAAAAGATATCGTTCGTCAGGCATTTGAGCGTTATACTAAAATTCCACTCGAAAGCATAGAGTTTCACGATACTCTTGGTATGGAAAACCCCTGGCGATATCGGAATAAAAGCCAGATGCAGGCCGGCCGGGTTAAAAATAAAGTTATTGCCGGCCTGTATGAGAGACACAGTAACAGACTTCTTGATATTGATGAATGTATCGTGCAGCATCCTCAAACGGATAAAGTAACAAACATCGTAAAGGAGATTGCTTCAGACCTTCGTCTAACTGTTTATGATACGAAAAAACATAAAGGTTTTCTAAGAACTATCGTTACCCGCACAGGCTTTGAGACAGGCGAATATCAGCTTGTAATCGTTACTGCTGAAAAGGATTTCCCTAAAAAAGATTTGTTTATAGATGAAGTGAAACGAAAACTGCCGGATATAACTTCCATCGTTCAAAACATAAATACTCAAAAAACACCCCTCGTGTTTGGAAACGAAACGATTGTATTAAGCGGAAAAGAACGTATCAGAGAATCATTGAACGGAATGACTTTTGAATTATCAGCCCGGGCTTTTTTTCAATTGAACCCTGAACAGACGAAAGTGCTCTATAATGCGGCAAAGAAAGCAGCACATCTTACCGGGAAAGAAAAAGTTATTGACGCTTACTGCGGGACAGGCACAATAGGTTTATGGACATCAGACCTTGCCTCAGAAGTCCGCGGCATGGATGTCGTCGAAGAGGCGGTTGCTGATGCAAAACAAAATGCAGAAAGAAATGGTCTGAGCCACGTGAGTTTCGAGACAGGAACAGCAGAAAGTGTCATTCCACGATGGGAAGAAGAAGGTTGGAAAGCAGATGTTGTTATTGTCGATCCTCCGAGAACAGGATTGGACAAAAAGCTTCTTCATACACTGATCCAATCAGGTCCGGAAAGAATTGTCTACGTCTCCTGCAATCCTTCCACACTGGCAAAAAACGTAACAGAACTTTCGGAAGGAGGTTACAGATTGGAGAGTCTGCAGCCTGTAGATATGTTCCCGCAGACTTCCCAGGTGGAAACAATCGCTGCTCTAAAGAAGCGTTAAAGTGGAATTCAAGACTTCATATCCACAGTTTTTATAGGAGGAATAGGTGGAGATGCACCAGTATACCGAATTGGGCATTAAATATAATCGTTTAAAAAATGGCTGCCTTGAAAATAAATTATTGAAGCGATGAACGTGCGCTTTCGTTTCCGTGGGGACGCTTTCCGGGCGGTCCGGCTTCAGCTAATCCCTTCCTCCCAGTGGTCAGGAGGGATGGATCTTCGGCTCGTCCTTCATCGCCCCGGAGTCGCCCCATGTCCTCTTCCGCTTACGTTAAAAAGACAGAGCAGGAGCTGCCTTCTAAATAAACAAGCCCCCCTTCTGACCATCTTCCCATCTGTATAGAGGAGAAGTTCCATTCCTATAGAAGGCTATTTACATCCATCATGGTGCAGAGATCCTGCATCAGGGTCTCTCTCTGTTAAAGCTCCGCATTGTTTTTGGAGTGCCTGCGGTTCCTCCGCCTGCCGCGCACGCGGCTTCCCTGACGTTCTAGAGGATCTTCCCGCTTTCTTTTTCCGCAGGGCGTCTCTGCCCTGGCACTGGTTTCTATCTTTGTACCTTCTTGATTCAACCAGCAGGCTTTCTGCATTGGAAAATTAAAACGAAGCGGAAACGTGCCCGTGGAAGAAGGAGATTAGAAGATCCCCCAGGGCGCAGCCCAGCCGGAAATCTCCTCCACAGCCGAGCTGAAGCGAAGTTTCCTTTATTTATTAACAACAGCTTTAAAACAGCTTAAAAAATATTGTTTAGTATCGTCTAATCCTGTTCTGTCAGAGCTGCTTAAATTTTCTTTTAAGCAGCTCATTATTTTGTTCCAGCAGGAGAGCCTTGAATTAAATAACAGAATAAATTTAATTCTGAAAAATAGATAAATTCCTCTTTTGTTAATAATTCATCACGTTTTTATACAAAATTAAACTTAAGTATTGTTATCAATCCATAAGTTTATACGTTTCTAAAGCAGGAAGACAGACTCAGTTTACGAAAGTGTAATAGCGGCTAAAGAATAAAAGGGGGTTATACACATGAACCAAGTGTTCTTTATTTTTCTTATCGGGCTGCTGTTGATGCTTATAGTTAACTTCACTGGAAGAAAATTAATCAACAGCGTTAAGCAGACGACAGGGCAGCTTGTTCTTATTTCATTAGTTCAAGCCTTATTAATTGCTGTGCTTGTCGTATTTGTTTTTTAGCAAATGTGAAAAGTATATAAAACCTTAAAAAGACTGCAGCAATTGTGGATCACAATAGATGAAACTTAAACCGAAGGAAAAATATATCTACATATTGCTTGATAATTTTTTATATTTAAATGAAACGGCTTATTAAGAAACTGTTACATTGAACTTTAAAGGTTTAAAGGTCCTGTAAATAGTGAAAAGAAATTATAAATGCATTAATTGACAAATATATCTTAGAATGAGCGCTTTATTACGAATTATGGATGCTGCTGAATAATTGATTTAAGAAATAATGATTAGAGAGCAGCAGGATGTGGTATTAGATAGAATAGCAGTAATTAACGATAGAACTAGGAGGATGATCATGGCAAAAGCAGATAATAAGCCAAATGAAGAACAGGAACCAACAGAACAGCCGGAATCCAAGAGCGAGTTTACTTTCGATAAAAACTACGTGCTTGCGGGTTCAGCAATCGGCGCAGGAATCGGTTACCTCTCCAGCAGTCGAAACCGAACTGCTTCCGGAGGAGTACTGAAAAAAGTTCTTCAGTCAGAAGCTGCCAGATCACTCAGCTTTCAAATTGGGAGAACTGTACAGGATATTGTGCTGGATCAGGTTCGTTCCAATCTTCAGGAACAGGTCACATCCTATCTTGAACCCAAACAGATTGGTTCCGTAGTCTCTAAAAAACTAATCGATGCAGGTAAAGAAAAGTTTTCTTCGGGAAGCAAAGAATCGAAAGAAACTTCTTCAGCTGGCAGTGATGAACTGGAGAAAGTTAAAAAAGAAAATGAAGAGTTAAAGGAAAGACTCGAAAAAATGGAAAATATGCTCAACAAACTATCTGATTCATCATCTAATTAAGAGGAGGAGTAATATTTATGGCTAAAAACAAAAAGAAAACAGAAGATACATCCCAGGAACAGGAGCAGCAGGAGCAGCAGGAACAACAGGAGCAGAGTGAAAGCAAGGAAAGCAATTCTAAACAGCCCGGCACAATTAAATCTACAATAACCGGTGCTGTAATAGGCGGAGCCGCCGGATACTATTTCAGCCCTAAAAACAGAGATAAGTTAATGGAAAAGATTGAAGGTATTAACAAAGAAAGCATGTCAGAGATGTGGAAAGAAAAGAGCGCCTCACTGGCTGGGAAACTAAAAGAAAAAGCAGCAGAAACAGGTTCTTCCTTAAAAGATTCTGCTAAAAGTTCCATGAAAAATCTATTAACTAAAGAATCCGGAAAAGAAGAGGACGAGGAAGACGAGGAAGATGAGGAAGAAGAGCAGGAAGAGGAAGAAGAACAGGACGAAGAAGAAGAATCCAGCGAACTTGAAGAGGAAAATAAGCAGCTTAAAAACAGAATTGATGAGCTGGAAGAAAAAATGGAAAAATTCATGAGTCAGAATAACGAAGAAGAAGAAGAAGAAGAAGAAGAAGAAGAGGACGAAGAGGAAGAGGATGAGGAAGACCAGAATGAAGAGGAAGATGAGGAAGGAGGCGAGGACGAGGAGGAAGAAGACAGCCAGTCCCCGGAAGATGAGGACGAGGAGGAAGAAGAGTACTCAGGTCAGGAAACGGAAGTTGAAGGGAAAGGCAGCAAAAAGAGTTCTTCTAAAAAGAAATAGCCTCAGCTAAAGTAAAGGAGTCGACAATATGACAGGAATAAAAAAAGAGAAAGACGTTATTCTGCAGCTTTTGATTGAAACAGTTAATGAATATGACGACTACGACGTTCCAATTACGCTGAACGTTAATGGTGCGATCGTAAGCGGCACTTTACTTTCAGCAGAAGCCTATTTCAAAGAAGCGCTTGAAATGTTTGACGACGATACAGAAGCTGACAACCATATATATGAAAAGTTGGAAAAAGCTACTGAACAGCTTACTTCGGGTGAAGAACCTGAAATAAACTACATTCATCTCAAAGACGCGAAAATGTTTGATGCTTCCGGTTCTGCCGTGCCATCTAAAGGCTCGGTAATGTGGCGGGGGAAACTGAAAGAAGTGGATGGATTTTTTGTCGGGAAACTGAAGGAATCCTAATTTTAAAGGAGGTGTAGCCATGGCAGATGAGGCCTCCACGGGAAAAAAAGTGAAAAAGAAGTATAATGAAACAAAAGAGGCAGTAAAAGATGAAGCTGTGGATCAGGCGAAAGAATTTGCTGATGATCATCCCAAGGCTAAAAGCGCAGCAGCAGCCACAGGCATTGGTAAAAAGTTCTATGACACGTTTGAACAGGCCAGGGAGGCTAAGGATGATATAAAGGAAAGTTTCGAAGAGGTCGGCGATAAACTTGGTGAAACAAAAGAAAAGTTTAAAGACCGTGCTGAAGATGCAAAAGATGAACTTGAAAATCAGATGGATAATGCCAAAGAAGAGATTAAGGACAACGCGTTCACACGCGATAAAGACGATGACGACGGTATTAAATCCGCGGCTGATATTAAAGGATACTCTGGCGTAAAGGGGGCCAGCAGTATCAAGGGCGCGTCTTATATTAAAAAACCCTAAAAATTCAGAAGGAGAGATGTAAAGATGGGTATTCAGAAAAGTACAGATTCTTCAAGTCTTGCAGAAGTTATTGACCGTATTCTTGATAAAGGGATTGTAATCGACATTTACGCCCGTATTTCACTGGTAGGTATCGAATTAATTACCATTGAAGCACGAATAGTTATTGCAAGTGTTGATACATGGCTTCGATATGCGGAAGCAGTTGGACTGCTCCGTGATGAAGTACAGGGTGAGATCGATGAAGATCTGTCGGAAGGCAGCAGAGAGCAGTTAAATTTCGCATAAAGTATAATAAAACTGCTTTAAGATGAAGAAAGGCAGCCTAGCCGGCAGCTCTCCTACAGTCAATTTGGCGGCAGGAGAGGGCCGGCTGTGCCTTTTTATAAGCAGTAATGATTGTCGTTTAAACTTTTAATTAAAGGTGGGATTTTGGTGAAAACAGAAGAGATTATTTCTACGACTAAAGATTATTTCCGGGAGTACTTAGCTCCTGTCCATCGTATTACCGCCATAACAAGCCGGGGAAAGAACTGGGAAGTAGGCGTTGAGGTAATAGAAGAAAAAGAATATATGAAACGCTACGGCCGTGACCAGCTCATAGGTACGTATTTAGTGAGACTTGATGAAGATTTGGAAGTTACTTCCTTTGAGCGGACCTCTCTGCGTAAAAGAACTTCTACTTCTATTCATGGCGAAGAAGAGGCGGAATAATCATGAGTGCTCAGAAGCAGGTACAGTCAAGAAGAACAGCCGCCTCCAGCCGAAATGAGTCTATTAATAAAAAGCGTCAGCAAAAGTCAGCTCCCGCTAATAAAAGTCAGCAGAGCGCGAAGCCAGCACCTAAAAAAGAAGCTGCACAACAGGCTCAAAAGAACTATGTAGAAACAGAAGAAACGAACAATCTTATTAAAAGAGCAGTCCGCTGCCTGACGAGCGGTTATCCTATTCACTTAACAGGCAGATCAGGAGCTGGTAAAACCGCTCTTGCATTGGAAATCGCAGCACAAAAAGGCCGCCCGCTTACGGTATTAACAGGTAACCACGAAATGACAAATGAAGATCTTCTTGGTGGAATTACTGGTGTAACCAGTACGAAACTCGTTGATAACTATATCAGGCAGGTATATAAAAAAGAAGTTAATATTAAAGAAAACTGGACGCCGGGAAGACTCGTAGAAGCAGCGGAAAAAGGACATACGCTGATTTATGACGAATTTTCAAGATCCCGTCCCGAGACTAACAACCTGTTTTTATCTATTCTGGAAGAAAGAGTCATACCACTTTATGGAACTAAACAAAAAAAGTCGTACGTCCCGGTTCATCCGGAATTTAATATTATTTTCACTTCCAACCCAATTGAATATGCAGGCGTATTTGAAAAACAGGATGCACTCATGGACCGTTTAATTACGCTGGAAGTGGCTTTCACACAAAAGACTACGGAAATGATTATTCAGCATAAAGCGGAAGTGAAGCAGAAAGATGCTAAATTCGTCTGGGGAGTTTTAAAAAATCTTCAGGAAGAAGTGAAAGAAGCTCAAGGACTTTTAAGTATCCGGTCCGGATTGATGATTGCAACAATTGCTAAACAGGCTGATGTCGCCATGGAAAAAGGGAACGAAGAATTTACGCAGATCTGCCAGGATGTATTAAGTGGTGAAGTCGTCCGGTTCGAAGGGACAGATACTTTTCAAAAAGCTTCAAGTCTTGTGAAACGGGCAGTAGAAAATGCGAAGTAGTTAATTATGATAGAGGGGGACCCGAAGATGGGTTATTATTTATTTGCAGTTATTCCGGAACCGGTGGAGAAAAAATTCTCTCCGGCAAGTTTGGGCGGAGCGAAGCGGGAAGTTATTTCGCTTCCTTACCGGGACATGGCTGCAGTGGTGGCCAAAACTCCGGTACAGATTTATGAGCCTAACAGAAAGAATGCGCGGGCTCACCAGAATGCAGTGAGTGATGTTATGAAAGATCATACCATTATTCCAGTGAGTTTCGGAAATGTCGTTGAAGGAAAGAAAGATGTGGAAGTATTTATGGAACATCTTTACCCTAACTTCGAGAAAATATTTCCTAAAATTGAGAATAAGATTGAAGTAGGACTCAAACTTGTCGGTAAAAAAGAATGGATGCAGAAGCAGGCTCATAACAATCCGAAATTAAAGCAGATGAAAACAAACATCGAAACAAAATCTAAAGCAGCCGGCTATTATGATCGTATGGCCCTCGGTGAAGCGAGCAAAAAATTTATCGGCTCCATTCATGAAGAATTTGAGAAAGAAATTTTCCACCCGCTTACCAAAATAGCCGACTCTGCTAAGTCCAATGAAGTTATTAACGAGCGGATGCTTCTGAACGCAGCGTTCCTTATAGATAAGGATAAAGAGGAAATTTTTGATAAAAAAGTCAATGAGTTGTATGCTAAATGGAACGATAAAATAGATTTTTCCTACACCGGTCCATGGCCTGCATATAATTTTATCGATTTAAAGGTGAAAGCAGGTGCAACATGATACTAAAACTCTTCACATGGCCGTTCGACACAATACGCTTTGTTGGGGAGAAAGTAAAAGAAGAAGTAGATAAAGAACTCTATGATCTCGAAACGATCCAGAAAAAACTGGCGAGACTGCAGATGATGCTGGAACTGGAAGAGATTTCCGAAGAACTTTATGAAAGAGAAGAAGAAGTGCTCCTGGAAAGATACCGCATAGCGAAACAAATGGAGCAGGATGAACAGGAGCAGCAGGAGTAAGAGGGGGTAGTATTCATGGGAGAGTATTATTATGTTTATGGTTTTATGCCGGCACTTTCAGAAAAAGAACGGCCAAAACTAAAAGGAATGGACGGCAGTTCACCGGTCATGTTTCATCAATATGAAGATATAAGTGCTGCTTACAGTCCGGTTTCATCTGACGTTTTTTCAGAAGAGCAGCTCCAGAAAAACGTAGAGGATATGGAATGGTTAAAAGATCATGCTTTCCATCATCATCAAGTAATGAACGAACTCCAGTCTCACGCTGTCATAATACCGCTTTCATTCGGCACTGTTTATGAGTCGATAGAAAATTTGGAAGCAGCACTAGCAGCGTATTCGGAAGAGATGAAACATCTATTTAATGAATTAAAAGGAAAAGAAGAATGGAGCGTAAAAGTTTACGTAAAACGTTCTTTATTTGATGATGATTTTTCGAAAAATGAAGAGGAAATCAAGCAGCGGAAAGAAGAAATAGCACAGATGTCAAAAGGAAAGCAGTTTTTCGCTTTGAAAAAGCTTGATGCCTGGCTGAAAGAGAGAGCTGACGAAGAAATTGACCGATTATGCAGAGAATTGCATGAAGACCTTGTGAAGCTTACTTCGGATTTTCTGAAAAAGAAGGTATGGGATCAAAAAATCAGCGGCCGGGAAGAAGAAATGGTCTCCAACGCGGTTTACCTTTTTAAAGACAGCGAAGCAGTGAACCAGGGAATTCAAAAAGTGAAAGAATTTCAGGAGAATGCAGAAAAAAATTATAACGGTCTGCTCGTGGAAGCTACCGGTCCATGGCCATCCTATCATTTTGCAAAACTGCAGGAGCCTGAACAGAAGCAGTAAGGAGGAACATGCATGGCGCGTGAACTAAATAAGAATGATGATGTGGCCCTCCTCGACGTCCTGGATGCAGTGCTGGAAAAAGGTGTTGTTTTAAAAGGGGACATTATGATTTCCATCGCAGGCATTGATCTTGTTTACCTGGATCTGCGAATTTTACTCACTTCTGTAGAGACACTTATCCGCAGTACGGAAGAAGGAATGCTGGAGAGGGAAGCACTTGATAAGGAAAATGCAGAACTGCAGGCTGAAAAAGGAGGAGAAGATTAATGGATAAAGCACCTCAGCTGCTGAACAGCAGCCCAGGAAAAGTTTCACTTGATCCCGAAAAGGCACAGGAAGGACTGGCTCAGCTTGTTCTGACCGTTATTGAACTCTTAAGAGAACTGGTGGAAAGACAAGCGATGCGCAGGGTTGAAAACGGCTCCCTGACAGATGAAGAAACAGAAAGGCTTGGAGAAGCATTATTTAATCTCCAGGAAAAGATGGACGAAATGAAAGAGTATTTTAATTTGACTGATGAAGATTTGAATATTGATTTAGGTCCACTTGGTAATTTGTTATAAAATAAGGGAGGTCTTTTGATGTCCGATCACGATGCGGTTAAACATCCGGTATCATCAAACAGTCTGGTTGATGTATTAGAAACGATATTGGATAAAGGTGTAGTTATAGCAGGAGATATTTCCATCAGCCTTGCTGATGTGGAATTGATTACAATTCGTATTAGACTTCTAATTGCTTCTGTTGACAAAGCGAAAGAAATTGGAATGGACTGGTGGGAAACAGATCCTTACTATTCCTCCAAAGGAATTGAGCTTCAGCGGGAAAATAATCAGCTGCAGGAACAAATACAACAGCTGGAAGAAAGATTGACAGAAACAGAAGAAAGAAATAAAAAATCTTAATTTGGTTAAATCCTTTCTGCTAAAAATCAGAAAGGATTTTTTCTTTGTTAAATTATTTTAAGATAATTCAGATAAAAGAATTGCTGTAGAAACTGAGTATTCCTGCTTAGGCACGAAGTGGCAAGGAAAATTGCTGACTTTTAAGCATACTTGATACATACATAATGATTCAAATTATTCCATGATTTTATAAAATATTGAAAATTGTAATTGATTATTCCTGAATAGTGTAGTACTTTGATTTTAGGTCATTATTTTTAGAAAATTATAAATTTCTTTACATATTTAATAGAAACATAATCACATGTCGACAATCAGGGGGCAGACATGAATAAAAAAGTATTGGAAGTCAACAATTTACAGACACACTTTTTTACTGACAGTGGTGAAATTCCTGCGGTAGATGATATTAGTTTTTTTATTGAGGAAGGAGAAGTTCTGGGAGTTGTTGGAGAATCGGGGTGCGGGAAAAGTGTAACTTCTTTATCAATAATGGGCCTTGTACCTAAACCGCCTGGGGAAATCGTAGGGGGAGAAGTACTTTTCCGGCAGCACGGGGACAAAGAACCACAGAATCTGGTCAAGCTTTCCCAAAAACAGATGCGAAAAATACGTGGAAATCAAATATCGATGATCTTTCAGGAACCAATGACTTCTCTTGATCCACTGTTTAAAATAGGATTTCAAATTACCGAGGGTCTTCGCAGACACAGAAAGATGTCGAAGAAAGAAGCAGCCAGAAAAGCAGTGGAACTTCTCGAACTAGTGGGAATTCCAAGACCGGATGCTGTTGCAGACGAATATCCCCACCAGCTTTCAGGAGGTATGCGTCAGCGCGTGATGATCGCAATTGCGATGTCAGGAGATCCGGAAGTACTCATTGCTGACGAGCCCACAACGGCGTTGGATGTAACGATTCAAGCGCAGATTCTTGAATTAATGAAACGGCTTAATGACGAGCAGGGCACAGCTATTCTGCTCGTTACTCATGATCTCGGTGTCGTTGCCGAAATATGTCACAGGGTTGTCGTTATGTATGCTGGGAAAGTAGTGGAACAGGGAGACGTAAGAACCATTTTAAAAGACCCGAAACACCCCTATACTCAAGGGCTTATACGATCGCTGCCGAAGCTCTCGAACCGCGATAAACGGCTCTATTCAATTCCGGGGAATGTTCCTAAACCCGGATCCATAAGGACAGGCTGCCGTTTTGCAGCCAGGTGTCCGCACGTATTTGATAGGTGTGTCAAAGAAGATCCAGAGCTATTAAATCTTAAAGAAGGGCATTTATGCAGATGCTTCCTTTACGATGAGAATGGAGGCGTAGCGGATGACAGTAAAGCCACTGCTGAAAGTTAATAATTTAAAGAAATTCTTTCCGTTAAAAGGAGGAGTTTTCGGGAAGCAGGTAGGCGAAGTCAAAGCAGTTAACGATATTACCTTCGAAGTGTATGAAGGGGAGGTATTGGGCATTGTGGGAGAATCCGGATGCGGAAAATCAACTGCTGGAAAATCCCTTCTCAGATTAATCGAACCTACGGATGGCGAAATTATCTTCGACGGAAACAATGTAACAGATATGACTAAAGAAGAAATGCGCAAAATGCGGCGCGATATGCAGATTATTTTTCAGGATCCATATGCTTCCCTTAATCCAAGACACAATGTAGAAAAAATTCTCGGCGAGCCGCTTTTAGTGCATGGAATTGGAGATAAAGAAACGAGGAAAGAAAAAGTAAAGGAAATTCTTGAAATCGTCGGCCTTCCCGGAGAACACGCTTCCCGTTACCCTCACCAGTTCAGCGGAGGTCAGAGACAGCGTATAGGAATAGCAAGAGCATTGATTGTCAGACCGAGGCTGATTGTCTGTGATGAACCTGTCTCTGCTTTGGACGTATCCATTCAGTCCCAGATATTAAATCTGATGGAGGATCTCCAGGAAGAATTTAACTTGACCTATATATTTATTGCGCATGATTTAAGTGTAGTAAAACATATCAGCCATCGGATAGCAGTCATGTACCTTGGAAAAATAGTGGAACTTGCCTCCAATGAAGATTTGTATAAAGAGCCGCTTCACCCTTATACACAATCTCTAATGTCTGCAGTGCCGGAACCGGATCCCGACGTAAGTAAAGACAGGATAATTCTGGAAGGAGATGTTCCGAGCCCTTCCAATCCGCCTGCCGGCTGTCCGTTTCATACGCGCTGTCCGTCAGTAATGGACGTATGCCGGACCGTGACACCCGAATTTCGGGAAATTAAAGCTAACCACTTTGCTTCCTGCCACTTGTATAACGAAGAAAATACAACGGCAGAGAAAGCAGATTAATCTATATATAATTTAAAAGGGGGAAAAGAAATGAAAAAATCACTTGTACTATCATTTGCGGCAGCGACAGTTCTTACGTTTACAGCCTGCGGCGGAAATGACGGCGGAAATGATGGAGAAGGGGACGTGGACACAAATGAAAATGCCACGGAAACCAATGACAGTGAAGAGGGAGAAGATGGAGGGGATGAAGCATCGCAGCCAGCCGAAGATCAGACATTGATCTTTGCCAGAGGGGGAGATTCTGTCAGTCTGGACTATGCGAGTGTCACTGATGGAGAATCATCCCGCGTTACCCAGCAGATTTATGAAAGCCTTCTTACTTTTGAAGAGGACTCGTTTGAAATCGGCCCGGGACTTGCTGAAGACTGGGAAGTCGCTGACGACGGTCTCAGCTACGTGTTTACGCTGCGTGAAGGTGTAACATTCCATGATGGGACTGATTTTAACGCAGAAGCAGTTAAACTGAATTTTGAGAGATGGGCGGATCCTGATCACGAGTATCATTTTGCTGATGAGGGATATGCATACAGCGTTTATGGTACACAGTTCGGCGGTTTTCAAGGTGATGAAGGCCATGTCATAGATGAGATTAACGTGCTGAGCGACTATGAAGTCGAGTTTGTACTGAATGAGACGCTCGGTTCTTTCCTTCAAAATATGGGAATGAGCTACTTTTCAATGACTTCGCCGGCTGCTTTTGAAGAATACGGAAGTGAAATTAATGAAAATCCGGTAGGGACAGGACCATTTCAGTTTGTAAGCTGGTCCAGAGATGACAGTATCGTTCTTGAAAAATATGAGGATTACTGGCAGGAGGATCTTCCTAAGCTTGACTCTGTTATCTTCCAGGTAATTCCTGATAACTCTGCCCGTCTTACCGCTCTTCGGTCCGGTGAAATTGATATTATGGATGGATTGAATCCTGATGATCTGGAAGCCCTTGAAGGAGAAGAAGGAATCACTACATTTGAGCGGGCTACAAACAATATTGGTTACCTTGGTTTTAACGCGGATAAGGAACCATTTGACGACCCGGAAGTGCGCCGTGCACTGAACCATGCTATCGATAAAGAAACATTAATATCTGTTCTGTATGCCGGTATGGCTGAGCCTGCAAAGAACCTGATTCCGCCGGACTACCTTGGTTATAATGACGAAATTGAGCCATACGAGTATGATCCGGAACTTGCTGAGCAGATGCTTGCAGATGCCGGACAGGAAGGTCTGGAGATGGATCTGTGGACTATGCCTGTAGCAAGGCCTTATATGCCGGATCCGGAACGGGCAGCTGAAGTTATGCAGGCTAACCTCTCCGATATCGGTGTCACTGCCAATATTGTCAGTATGGAATGGGCAACGTATCTGGAACAGACAGAAGCAGGCGAACATGATATATTCATGCTCGGCTGGTCAGGTGTAAATGGAGATCCGGATTATTTCTTTGGAAACCTGCTTCATTCTGACGCTATTCCAGGAGGAAACAGAACTTTTTATCGCAACGAAGAAGTAGACAGCCTGCTTGATCAGGCAAAAACCAGTATCGATGAAGATGAGCGTGCAGAGCTTTACATGGAAGCACAGGAGCTTATCCATGAAGACGCGCCTATGATTCCATTAGTACACTCGATTCCTGTTCTTGCAGGAAGTGAGCGGGTGCAGAACTATGTTCCACATCCACAGACGAGTGAACCTTTAACAGAAGTCGAACTGAGCGAATAATATTAAAAGAGGGCAGTTAGAGACAAGATGCTCGGCTGCCCTCTATTAAATTTTAGTCTGCAGTTATTTTATCAATTATTACATACGCTGTTTCAGCGGGGGGTGAGTCTGATGCTCGCATATACAATAAGAAGGATATTAATGTTAATACCGGTTTTAATAGGTATGTCACTAATTACGTTTTCTATTATTCATCTGATTCCCGGGAATCCGGCACAGACAATTCTTGGTGAACAGGCAACTCCACAGGCCATTGCCCAGCTGGAAGAACAGCTTGGCATTAATGAACCTTATCTTGTTCAATATTTTGACTACATTGGCGGACTCCTCCAAGGAGATCTGGGTCAGTCACTTCGTACCAATGCTGATATTTCTAATGAAATCTGGCCTTTCCTTGCAGCAACAATTGAACTCACTATTTTTGCCATGGTTTTTGCGGTAATTGTTGGGGTTAATGCCGGAATTATCAGCGCCTGGAAGCAGAATTCATTATTTGACTACGGTGCAATGCTGGTTGCACTGATAGGGGTGTCCATGCCGATTTTCTGGCTGGGACTTATGCAGCAGTGGATATTTGCACAGGAGCTTGGATGGCTGCCTGCTTTTGGTCGCGGAAACCCTCGTGATCCTGTAGAAACCACGACACATTTTTATCTGCTGGATACACTGCTTTCGGGTCGGATGGATCAATTCTGGACCTCTTTTCGCCATCTTATCCTTCCGGGAGTGGCACTAGGAACGATACCGATGGCTATTATTGCGCGGATGACCCGATCAAGTATGCTCGAAGTCCTTCGTTCCGATTATATACGTACTGTTGAAGCGAAAGGAATTCCAAAACTTTCTGTCGTTTACCGGCACGGATTCAAAAATGCGGTAATTCCTGTGTTAACAATTGTAGGTCTCCAGACGGGAACTTTACTCGGAGGAGCGATATTAACAGAAACAATATTCAGTTGGCCTGGGGTGGGGCGTTATGTTTTTGACGGAATAGGCAACCGCGACTATCCGGTGATTCAATCTGGTATTTTAATTATTGCAACGATGTTTGTTTTCATAAATTTAATTGTGGACCTGCTTTACAGCTATATAGATCCACGAATCAAGTATTAAGGGGGGACTAAGATGGATTCTACTAAATCAAATCAGAAGGACCCAATGAGGGGGCCGGAATATCAGGAACCTCAGGTCTCCATACCGGAACCAGCTTCTCCGTGGAAGGAAGCTTTTCGTCAGCTGATCAAAAATAAGCTTGCCGTTGTAGGGATGTTTATTATTGGGTTTTTCATTCTGATCGCAGTCATCGCCCCTCTTATATCCGGCTATCATTTTTCTACAATTAGTGGTGCCGGAAGGCTGGAAGGTCCCTCTGCGTCAAACTGGTTCGGTACGGACGATCTGGGACGCGATATTTTTACAAGAATTGTTTATGGAGCACGTATATCGCTGATGGTGGGTTTTTTCGCTGTAATAGGAGCTTTAGTTTTCGGTTCTCTCCTTGGAATTATAGCGGGTTATTTCGGGCGCTGGATTGATATGGTTATATCCAGAATTTTTGATATCATGCTTGCTTTTCCAAGCATTCTTTTAGCTATTGCTATTGTAGCAATTCTTGGTCCTTCTCTTCAGAATGCGCTTATTGCCATAGCAATTATTAATATTCCTATTTTCGGGAGGCTTGTACGTTCTAAAGTAATTTCTATCCGGGAAGAGGAATATATTCTTGCTGCAAGAGCCCAGGGAATGAAGAACGGACGCATCCTTTTTCATCACGTGCTTCCAAACAGTACTGCTCCGATCATTGTGCAGGCGACGCTCGGATTCGGTACAGCCATTTTAGAAGCAGCGGCTCTCGGATTTCTCGGTCTGGGTGCTCAGCCGCCTACTCCGGAATGGGGCAGAATGCTGTCAGATTCAAGGCAGTACATTCAAAGCGCTCCTTGGACAGTCTTGTTTCCGGGTATTTCAATTATGCTCGTCGTCCTGGGATTTAATATGATCGGTGATGGTCTCAGAGACGCTCTCGATCCTAAAATGAAAAATTAATCTTTCTTTACTGATCTCCTGCTTTTTCGTATACTGATAGAAGTATCAGGAAAGGAGCGGGACAATGCCAGGTACAAAAAGAGGAAACATACAGCCGGGAATGACCGTTAAAGTTGTCCAAAAACAAGATCAGCGCAGCGGTAAACTGACCGAAGGAATAGTTGAAAAACTGCTTACTAATTCATCCAATCATCCGCACGGGATTAAAGTTCGTTTAAAAGATGGAACAGTAGGACGTGTAAAAGAAATTAAGGCGCAGAGCTGAGACTCTGCGCCTTTCAATGTGTAAAGCTCTGTTAAAGCTTTTTTGATATATATAAGAAAACTTCGCTTCAACCCGGCAGGCCTGCCGTGGAGGAGCTTTCCAGCTTCCTCAGGCTTACGCCCTGCGGGATCTTCCAATCTCCTTCTTCCACTTAATTCTCCCATACAGAAAGCCCGCTGGTCGAATCAAGAAGGAGCCGCAGGCACTCCACTAACAACACGGAGCTTTAACAGAGACACTCATGCAAAAAGCCTTGCACCATGGGGCATGAAAATGGCCTTCTATAGGAATGGAATTCCCCCTCTATACACGTTGAATGAAGGATAGTCAGAAGGGGCCTTCTTTATTAAAAGGCCGATCCTGCTCCGTATTTTTACCTGGAGCTGGAGTGGACATGGGGCGACTCCGGGGCGATCAAGGACGAGCCGAAGATCCATTCCGCACGACCGCGGGGAGGACGGGATTAGCTGAAGCCGGCCCGCCCGGAAAGCGTCCCCATGGAAACGGAAGCGCACGTTCACCGATTTTCTACTTTATTTTCAAGGTAGCCATGTGTAAAAGAACCTTTTCTGGGAGAATTAATTTCTGAAGGGACTGCCGGGTGCTTCCAATCGTCTCTCCCCGTGCTTCATAATTCACTCTTCTCTTACTTCCAGATTTACAGGACGGATCGCCCCCCAGGGAGCTACGTCCACGGTTACCTGCAAATCGACCGCTTCCTCAAGTTCCGGCCCGCTTCCCTGTTCCACATAATACTGTTCAAGCTGCGGGGCAGTAACGTATTCACCAAATAAAGAGCCGGAAATAGAGCCGAAGAACGGCTCCTCTTTTACCTCATTGAGTACTGCAAATCCATCGGACCCTTCTGTAAGCGTAAAGTAAACAGGACCCTCCTTGATATCAGAAGGCGGCTCCAGATCAGGATACTGAAGCATTACGTATTCACCGTAAAAGGGATCAAATGGATCATATGGTTCTGCTCTAAGCAGATATTGGTCGCCGCTCCAGGAGATGGCATGATATCCAGTGACAAGCAGGATAATAAATACAGTCTGAAAAATTGGAAATAACCATTTAATCATGCTGCAGCACCTTCTTTCTTACGATTGAACCACCATGCAGCACCGGAAAGAGCAAACAGGAGCAGAGCGCCGATAAGAAAAAACAGAGACATATCCAGTCTGTCCCAAGCATATATAACATAGATAACAAATTGAACTAGTATAAAGTAAACAAATCCTAACCCCAAAGTCTTATTCTGCCGCTGCGCAGTGAATAAATAAGCGAGAGCAGACAGTTCAGCTGTCACAGCGAGAAGCAGGGCCGTGTCATCAAACAGCATCAATCCAATCCCGCCGAGCAGGCCAATCCACATAAGCTGCCGGAATTTGTAAAAAGCTAAAGCGGCTACAGCGGCTCCGGCTGCAGCCAGAGCAAGAGCTTCCGCCCAATTGAGATTGACGAGTGATAAATCAGTTTCTCCCCGTACAGCAAGGTAAATGACTAACAATCCTCCGCCTGCAGCCATATAAAAAGGGCTCAGCAGGCGGATTTTTCCGGAAGGTATAAATAAAAGCAGCAGTACTAGTGCAAATAAGGTCCAGATCGGCCAAAAGGGACTGTTGTAAGCAGCGACGGCCCAAAGTGCCGGACCTGCAGCAAATAAGAGCAGCCAGCTGAAAACCGTCATTTCTTTTTGCCTGCTTGTAAAAAACAAAAGTAAAACAGCGGCGACAAACAGTATCCATTCCATCCAGCTCATAACCGGTATAGATGAAGTGAGAATTATAATCCCAAAGAAAAAAGAAATTATAGAGAATATCGTATTTTTCCAATAGAATACATGGAATGCTGCTGCGATGAACATAGCCCATGGCAGTATAGAATTAGAGGCTGGGAAGTGAAAAGCCTGAGCTGTAACGATTATAGAAGCCATGAACATGGCAAGACCGATTACTCTGAAGAAAACAGGCCAGCCAAATTGTTTTCTCTCAGCAAAGTAGGCAAGAATATAGAAAATCCACATAAGTGTGACGATGAAACCTGTTTTAAGCAGATCAGGGACTGCCTGCCAATTAGCAGCAATAAAACTAAAAACAGCAAGAGATAAAAATATTAAACCGATAAGAAGCAGAAGGGGAACCTTATTTTTTTTTCGTTCTTCCGGCCGGCGGTTTTCATAATCATTGATTCGATCCACGGCAGCTTGATCAAGCAGGCCTTCATTACGCCACTGGTCCAGCTTTTGCTCTATATTCATATCCCAACCCTCCTTTTATGATGATTTCTTCTATTATAATCTTTATTTTCAATTTTTAACAGATAGCAGAGTATTTATACTTAGCAGGTTTAATTGTCAAAACTGAAGAATTATTTAGAAAGCCGTAAATGAAAATTCAACTTTTTGTCCTGACCGATGCTTAACAGTTGTGTATGAAGTCAGCGCTTCCCTTTGATTAGTCTATACCGCAGTGAAACAAATCTTTAAAATATGATACACTAGCCTTAGAGCCTTTTTATTCTTAGTATGCAGTTTATTTACTTATTTTTACATTAGCATCTAGGTAAAGGCGAGTATTTAATTGAATTTTATGGAAGGGGACAAACACCATGAAGCGGACACTTTATTTAATGAGCAGTTTGATAGTTTCCTCCGTGTTTTTAACAGCTTGCGGTGGTAACGAAGAGGCAGAAAATGACGGAGCTGCGGAAAATGACGGAGCTGCAGGAAATAATGAAGCTGCTGACAATGAAGGAAACGGAGAAGCAGAAGGAGCAATTGAGATCGGCTTGAATAACTGGTCTGAAAATATTGCTGTATCTAATTTGTGGAAAATAATTCTTGAAGAAGAAGGTTATGATGTAGAACTGACTATGTCAGAGAAGTCACCGATCTGGGTTGGCGTCGCCAATGGAGATATCGATGCCTCACTTGAGGTATGGCTGCCTAATACAGATGCTCCTTATTATGATGAGCACGAAGATAATGTTGAAATCGGGGAGACCTGGTTTGAAGCAACAGGGCTCGGGCTCGTAGTACCGGAATATGTGGATATTAACAGCATTGAAGAGCTGAACGATAACACAGAAATGTTCAATGAAGAAATTGTGGGTATTGACGCTGGAGCCAGTTTGACACAATTGACAGAAGAAGCGGTTGAAGAATATGAACTCGATTATGATTTTCTTATCAGTTCAGAGCCTGCTATGATATCAGAGTTGGATACGGCCTACGAAAATGAAGAGCCGGTAGTTGTAACACTCTGGAACCCCCACTGGGCTTTTTCTGCCTATGATCTGAAATATCTGGAAGACCCGGATAATGTATTTGGCGATTCTGAGGATATACATTACATGACCCGTACAGGTTTCGGTGACGATTATGAGGAGATTGTCCAGTGGTGGGATAACTGGGAAATGGATGATGAGACTCTTGGAGAGCTGATGACGTATATTAATGAAGACGATGACGAAGAAGCAGGTGCACAGCGCTGGCTTGACGATAACCGTGATCTTGTTGATGAATGGATTCAATAAAAATTAGTAGAAGCTGCCTCTGGAAATTCATAGAGGCAGCTTTTTAATATAAGCAATAAATTAATAATCTGCTGACTGCATATAGACAGTTAAGGGTATACATAAATAAATGAAATTTAAAGGAAACAAGGTGATAATCATGGCAAAAGAAGAATGGAAAACTATTTTGTCTATAGGAATGGAAAACGGTACGATAGATCTCAAAGCAAAGAAAACACTTGATGGAAAATTCTCTTACCGCAGAGTTATTACAGAAATGGAAGAAGGAATGAAGCATTTTTCATCAGCAGAAACAAAAAACGAGGCAATGGCTCTGCTGGACGAATATTCCTGGCTTTCGCTTTTTCCTTTATATATAGAAGACAGTATAAAGGCTGCTGTTCAAAAACGGATTTTAAATCACCGCTATCGAAATGAGTCTGTATTCGATGCATGGATAGAATCATGTTTTCCGAAAAACTACGAAAAAGAAGTAAAGCTTGCCAACTGGATTCTTACTTCCAGGAAAACGATGGTGCTTACAGGAGCAGGGATGAGCACTGAGTCGAATCTTCCCGATTTCAGGTCGGAAAAAGGCTGGTGGAAGCAGATCGACCCGCGAACGGTAGCAACTCCGGAGGCACTTTACAGAAATTACTCTCTTTTTGCTGATTTCTATGCGGGAAGAATAGAAGCCTTAACCAATACAGCTCCTCATGGAGGGCATTTGATATTAGCCGCTTTGGAAGAACAGGGGCTTATTGACGGAATTGCGACACAAAACGTGGATGGCCTGCATAAAAAAGCAGGTAATGAAAAAGTTTATGAACTTCATGGTTCGCTTGATAAAATTTACTGCCATGACTGTGGAAAGCAGGCAGCTGTTCATGATCTGAAGCAGAAATCAAAATGTGGATGTGGAGGCAGACTAAGGCCGGGAGTCGTTCTTTTCGGGGAAATGCTTCCGAAAGAAACCTGGACATCAGCTCTTGGAGAGATAGAAACAGCAGATCTTGTTCTCGTTATCGGTACTAGTCTGGAAGTGTATCCTGCCAATCAGCTTCATTCCATGACGAAAGGCAGAACAGTGTATATTAACACTGAAATAAATGAACAGGCTGGGGATTTCGATCTGTGCATTGAAGGGAAAGCTAAAGAAATACTTGAATCTTTGAATGATTTTTTACAGGATAATTCAATATTAGATTGATGTTTTCTACTGATTTCCTCCCGATCCGTTTCAACATCATTCAGAAACTGTGCTTTTACGCGATACTCTTTTTAAAGAAGAAGCAAAATTCAGCAATAAAGTTCTGGAAAAGGGAAGTCTACCATCAAAGAAACA
Source organism: Alkalicoccus halolimnae (assembly GCF_008014775.2). Taxonomy (GTDB): domain Bacteria; phylum Bacillota; class Bacilli; order Bacillales; family Salisediminibacteriaceae; genus Alkalicoccus; species Alkalicoccus halolimnae. The sequence goes on from NZ_CP144914.1 coordinate 1,284,306, forward strand.
GGTGGAACGAACACCGTCAATACAGGAAATGATCAACTGCTTCTCTCCAGCGTGAAGTGAAGTTTGCACTTAATAAATACAAATAACAAACGCGGACAGATCTATTACACCCTAAATATAGGTTAAAAATTTTTATGATGGGAAATTAATTCTTTTCTGTGTTACATCAAAAAAATAATATGTGGTACAGGTAGATTTTTTTGGAATTATTATCATATATGTATGCACATACACATGTTTATACATAAAGTTGTCATTAATTTAAATACTTGTTTATATACAACAGAAGTGAAATTTTATATAATACAGTTAACAGTTAAATATGTGAATTGCTTCACATTGAAGAAGTTTTTTATTTTTAGGATCTTGTGAAATATTGAACATGATATATGCAGGTATAATAAGAATATCTGTTGTCCTAAATTTGGAAAGGGGGAGTTTTCTATGCTGGCAGTGACGGCTTTCAGCGCAATTATTGCTCCATTTATATTTTTAGTTCTTTTGAGGATGCCTGCTAAGAAAGGAATGCTCTACAGCGCATTAATATTTATTTCTCTGGCTTATTTCACATGGGACATGGATGCTATAACACTTTCCGCTTCTGTAATGGAAGGGTTCCATCAGGCATTAACCATACTATTCATTCTTCTCGGAGCAATTGTACTGCTGAATACTCTGCGTCAGACAGGGGCGGTGGACCGCATCAACCAGGGATTTCGTAATATTTCGCCGGATATGCGGGTGCAGGTTGTAATTGTAGCGTTTCTATTTGGAAGTCTGATTGAAGGCGCAGCGGGATTCGGAACACCTGCTGCGGTCACAGGTCCGCTGATGGTAGCACTCGGTTTTACACCGCTTGCTGCAGCTACTCTCGCATTAATAGCTGACAGCACGGCTGTTTCTTTCGGTGCAGTAGGGACACCGGTAATTATCGGTCTCGGTGGAGTAGAGGGAGCAGGAGCTGCAATGTATCAGGAAATAGCAGTTAATATAACTTTAATGGATATATTTGTAGGGACCTTTGTTCCGTTCCTTCTGGTAGTCGTTCTCACCCTTAGCTTTGGAAAGAAAGGAAAAAAAGGTGGGGTCATGCAGCTGTTTCCATGGGCATTTGCGGTAGGTCTTATTTATTCGGTTTCTGCCTATGTATATGCACTGTTATTTGGTCCGGAATTCGTGGCAATTCTTGCTTCATTAACGGGATTGGGCGCTGCAGCTCTTACTGCAAAGAAAAATATACTGCTTCCTAAAACCACACCCTGGCAGGAGGCTCTTGTAGAAGACTTTGAAGAGGTTGAAGAGAAGAGTGATATGTCTCTTGCGGCAGCCTGGAGTCCTTATTTTATTGTTATTGCTCTTCTGCTGCTGACAAGAGTAGTCGAACCTGTTCAGCAGTTTACTCAGCAGGCAGTTGATCTATCGTGGAACAATATTTTTGGGATAGAAGAAGTTTCATCAAGCTGGGAAGTGCTTTATTCTCCCGGAGCTGTCCTTCTGCTTGCAGCATTTTTATCCGTGTTTACACAGCGGAAAAAAATAAAGGATTTTGGAGCAGCGTTAAAAGAAGCAAGAGGCACAGTTATCGGAGCTGCACTGGCCCTTTTTCCAACACTTGCCCTCGTTAATGTGTTTATTAACTCGGGGATCAACGCCTCAGATCTTGTATCAATGCCGGAATATATCGCTTTGGTTCTCTCCGCTGGACTTGGAAGCGTCTGGCACATAGCAGCCCCATTTCTCGGTCTGCTTGGATCTTTTGTAACAGGCAGCTCGATGGTCTCAGCGTTAACTTTTTCACCTATCCAGCTTAACGTGGCAGCGGAAGCGGGCTTAAATACGAATCTTGTCCTCGCACAGCAGGTGGCTGGATCTGCAGCAGGCAATATGATATGCGTACACAATGTTGTAGCCGCTGCAGCAGTTGTCGGCCTTGTCGGAAAAGAAGGGGATATTATTCGCAAGACCGTTCTCCCTGCCCTTGGCTATGCATTAATGATAGGCCTTGTCGGAGCGCTTCTGGCAATGGTGATCTAGGGAAAAGTACTATATCAGGTTTTCGCTCTTTAACAGAGAGCGAAAACCTTTTTCTGCTTCTTTGAATATGGAAGACTGCCATGTTTTATCAGCCGGATTAAATAAACGGGTGAAATCATTGCGCACGCTCATTTCATCTTCAGAGAATCGCGCGCCCTCAAAATGAAGCTGATTTTCGTTTATCATCGCTTTCGCACAAAATAGATAACCGTCTGTTGATTCCTCGATAGTACCAAATTCAAAAAGAGCAAATACGGAACGCTTCTCAGGATAGACTGTCTGAATCATTTTCTGAAGAAACTCAACCGAATCTCCGGAAACATCTTCGTTATTCGTTTTACTGACATTTTTCCTTCCTAAACTCTTTTGAAGCTCGGAGGCGGAACGGCTGTCGCCATCCATAAAAATCATCGTAAGTTCATTCATCGGACCCCCGCCGGTGTGAAGATCTATATGAACGATATGATCGTAGCTTTCCGCCCATTCTTTATATCTATCGGCCAGCTGCCGGGTTGTTTCCTCCATAACGCTACCTCCATAGAAAACGCCCTGCGGATATTTATATTGACCGCCGGGTGTATTTTTAAGGCGTTCGAGTTCTTTTTCCGTAAGATTTTTCTGTAAATAAGAGAGTAGAAAAGAGTTTTGTTTATTAAGATTCTGAATTGGGGCCTCCGGGTTAAAAAGAGATTTATGTTTCTCATATTCATTATCCGCACGATCCCGCAATTGACTAAAATCAAGAAGGTAATTCCGGTTCATATCGACATTATTTTCTGTTACCCTTCTGCAGTGGCGCATCCCCCAGGGATTAACGCTGTGAACCAGTCGTAAACCGGTTGTTTCCGGATTCAGGTGTGGAAGGAAATTTTCAATGAACATGGAGAGCAATGCACTGCCTGTATATCCTTCAATTCCGTGCTCACCGGCGGTAATAGTGAGCAGTGTTTTACGGGAAGAAGCATCAGATGCAAGAATATCAACTGAATTATCATCTTCCCGATCACCTATATAATAAGTATCCAAATAAGCATCCTGTCTAATTTTTGCTATGGAAGAAAGCTGGTTCCTGAAATGGTCCCGGGAAGATTCGTAATCATTGTTAAAAAAAGAGTTTTCGGTCATAAATACTCATCTCCTGTTTATGAAAAGTATCAATCTATTCCTCTGAGTGAAACAAGGTAAACATTTAACTATCATTTGCCCAGGACTTCCGTGAAAGGAACGTCGTTTATAAGACAGAGCCACTTATTCGTCTTCTGGATTATACATTTTTAATCTTCATGTATGCTACAGTAGAAAGGAGGGAGGAATACTTATGCAGGAATTAATTCATTTAAATGACCATCTTGTTTATATGACTCCAGTCGAGGAGACTGACCGGCCAATTCTTGCCGCGGTTACCGGCAGAAACCGTACATTAATGATAGATGCTGGGAATTCGGAAGCACACGCCAGACTCTTTCTCGATCAGCTGACGGGCGCCGGTATTACTGCTCCTTCCCTGGTTGCACTAACGCACTGGCACTGGGATCATGTCTTTGGATTATCTGCCTTAACGAGGATGCCTTCGATTGCGACGGAGGCAACCAAACAGGCAATGAAAAAAATACAGCATTTCACCTGGGACGATCAGGCTTTGAACGAAAGGGTACAGGAAGGAACTGAAATCGAGTTTTGTGCAGATGCGATTAAAAAAGAGTTCCCTGAAAAAAGGGATATTAACGTCTCCCTGCCAACGATTACTTTTGAAAAGGAAGTAGCTGTTGATTTAGGAGAAGTAACCTGTTTACTTAAAAAAGTAGGAGGCGACCACTCTCCTGACGGTCTTATTGTTTATATAAGAGAAGAAAAAACGATGTTTCTCGCTGATGCTCTCGCTCCAGATCTTTATGCTCCCTCGTGGCGCTTTACTTCGGACAGGACTATTGCCATGCTCGATGAAATTGAAGCGTTTGATGCAGACACATACATCATTTCCCACTGGAAACCTATTTCCAAAAAAGAATTTCAGGAGGAAGCAGACCTGCTTCGATCCACGGCAGAATTAATCAAAAAATGGAACGGTGATGAGGGGAAAGTGCGTGCGGGCATGGAGAAAAAATACGGGACACCGTTGTCCGAAGAAGAAGAACTTGCCCTTACTTATTTTTTGAATGGCCGGGTCTGAAAGATTTACCATAGAGCACAAATCAATTTCATAAGCCGCTGTAAGAAAGGGATTTCCGAACATGGTGAATAATTTTCACTTCAGCCGGACGCTTTCCGCGGGGCTCGTCTTAAATTCATTCCTCCAATATGGGCTGGTAACATGAAAGAACAATTTGCAGATTTCTTAGTTCGTTGTGTCACGGTAAACAGCTTCATTATTCATTATTAAGAATGAGAAAACGATATATCTTCTACTAATTTTTTACCAGGATCGTTGATAAATAATAATATTGTCCTTGCATTCTTGTGGAAATGGAAGTAATATTATCTATATATTGATAGTTATTTTTAAATTTAACTAAATATAGTATGCATGGAATGAATGGTGCCGCTTTGCGGCTTAATAGGGAATCCGGTAAAAACCGGAGCTGTCCCCGCAACTGTAAGTGCAGACGATATGATCACAGCCACTGTATGAAAAAGCTTCACGGCATTCATATGGGAAGGGCGATCATAGAGGTTGATGCACGAGCCAGGAGACCTGCCATTATTTCATTAAGTTTCTTTTCTTCGGGGTGTGAGGATAGAGGCGGTGCTGGATTAATACAGGCTGTTTTCCTGTGTTTGCCGTGCTGTACTCTTTTCTTTCACTCTTCCGAACAAGGAAGAGTTTTTTTATTTGATAGAAAGGATGAGTAACAATGACAACAATTCAGGCGGACACATTACTAGATCAAATTCAGGAGATGGAAAGTAATTATAAGCTTGATTTAAGTGCTGTTAAGAAGGAACTGACTGAAAAAGACATGACGGAGGAAGCTGCTATGCAGCTTGTTCTCCATGATTCCTTAAACCGGATAGCAATGGATCAGCCGGACTATACTTTTGCAGCAGCAAGGATATTAATTGAAGAATTGTACCGAAAAGCTGAAAATAGCCGGGGATGTCCTCCATATCAGAATGTTTACGAGTTGATTGAAACACTTACTGAAAAAGGCATTTACAGCAGAGACCTTCTTGATACATATACCCGGGAAGAAGTAATGGAATTGGAAGGCATCCTGAGCCCTGAAAAAGATCAAAAATTTACGTTTATCGGCCTGTTTCTGCTCTCAGATCGTTACCTGGCACGTGATCATCATAAAGCAGTCTACGAGCTTCCGCAGGAACGGTGGCTGATTATTGCGATGTCACTGATGCAGAACGAACCGGCTGAAAAAAGGATAAACCTTATAAAAGAAGCCTACTGGGCTTTATCAAATTTATATATGACTGTCGCAACACCAACGCTTGCCAATGCAGGTAAAAGCTACGGTCAGCTTTCTTCCTGTTTTATTGACACAGTAGAAGATTCCCTGGACGGGATCTATTTAAATAACTGGGATATTGCACGACTAAGTAAAGATGGTGGTGGGATCGGCGTATATTTCGGAAAAGTACGGGCACTCGGCTCGGATATAAAAGGCTTCAAAGAAACATCATCCGGGGTTATACCCTGGATCCGTCTCCTTAACGATACCGCAGTCAGCGTCGATCAGCTGGGGCAGAGACAGGGCGCTGTAGCGGTATATCTTGATATCTTCCATAAAGATATGATGAGCGGCTTTCTGGATTTAAAGACAAACAACGGGGACGAACGCAGGAAAGCACACGATGTCTTTACCGGAGTGACGATACCGGATTTGTTTATGAAGAAACTGGAAGAAAAAGATGCGGAAGGCATGAGTACAGGTGAATGGTCACTTTTCTGTCCACATCAGGTTAAACAGACAATGGGTTGGAAGGACGAAGAGGGGAACGCACTGGGCCTTGAAGATTTTTACGATGAAAAAGATTATGCCTTCTTCACAGAAAAATACGAAGAAGCGGAAGCACACCCGCTTCTTCCCAGAAAGACAGTAAGGGCAATGGATATTATGAAACAGCTTATGGTGGCCCAGCTCGAAACCGGTACCCCCTACATGTTTTACAGAGATGAAGTAAACAGACAGAATCCGAATAAGAAACAGCGCGGCAGAACTTCTGTTTACTGCAGTAATCTGTGTACAGAAATTGCACAGAATATGTCCCCGACGTCTATCACGAAAGAATATAAAGATGAAGAAGGGAATATTATCATTGTTCGTAAACCGGGAGATTTTGTCGTCTGTAATCTTTCTTCGATGCACCTGGCGAACGTAGTGGAAGACAACGTAATTGAACGGACAGCAAAGATTCAGATGAGAATGCTGGATAATGTAATTGATCTGAATACGCTGAGCGTCGGACAGGCGGAAGCTACGAATAAATCGTACCGCGCCGTCGGGTTAGGCACATTCGGCTGGCATCATGTACTTGCTAAACAGGGGATATACTGGGAATCAAAAGAGGCAGTAGATTTTGCAGATTCATTGTATGAGCGAATTGCTTTTGCAGCGATAACTTCTTCGATGGAACTCGCTGAAGAAAAAGGAGCTTATCCAAGATTCCAGGGTTCAGAATGGGAAAACGGTGATTATTTTGAAAGAAGAAGCTACGATTCGGAAGAATGGATAAAGCTGAAGGAAAGTGTGAAGGAGCACGGAATACGCAATGGCTGGCTCATGGCCGTTGCACCGAACTCTTCGACAGCTAAAATAGCAGGATCCACGGATGGTATCGATCCGATATACGCCCTTGAATACGCGGAAGAGAAGAAAAATTTTAAATTAAAAGTAACTCCTCCAGATTTAACACACGTTACTTATCCCTTCTATCAGAAAGTCCGTCATGAGCTCGATCAGCACTGGAGTATCCGGCAGAATGCAGCCAGGCAGCGTCACGTTGATCAGGGTATCAGTTTTAACCTTTACGTAAGGCATAATATCCACGCGAAGGATCTGCTGTCTCTTCATTTGGAAGCATGGAGACAGGGACTGAAAACAACTTATTATATCCGCAGCACATCGCAGCAGGAAATTGAAGAATGTGAAAGCTGTCATTCATAATACAAGGAGGGTCTCCAATGACGTTAACAAAAATGAAACTGCTTGAGCCGGAATATCCGAATAAATCGACCGGTATTATCAATGGTCAGGCTTCAGGAATATTAAACTGGAACGATATCGCCTATCCGCAGATGTATGATGTGTATCAGGCTCTTCTATCGAATTTCTGGAAAGCTCAGGAAATAAATATGCAGGACGATATTAAGCAATGGGATCAGCTGTCGGCTGTAGAGAAAGATGTTTTCCTGCGAATTAATACGCAGCTTGCGTCTCTTGACAGTCTGCAGACTCCTACGATGGCACAGGTTATGGATTATGTCACGGATCCGAGCTTCCAGGCTATTTTTGCCGTAATTGCCCAGCAGGAAGCAGTGCACAATGAATCATATTCCTACGTGCTCAGCTCCCTTGTTTCAACATCGGAACAAAAAGCACGATTTGATGAAGCGAAAGATGATCCCCTTGTTCAAAAGCGCAATAAACTGATACTCGAGTCTTATGAAAAATTCCGCAGCAGTCCGTCCAAACAAAATTTGTTTCAACTATGTATTAATTCGATCAATTTAGAAGGTATTTACTTCTATGCAGGCTTTGCTTTTTTCTATCATATGGCCCGCCAGCAGAAAATGGTGAAAACAAGTACGATGATCAGCTACATCCAAAGGGATGAGATGCAGCATGCTTATTTTGTATCTCAGTTTGTGAGACTTCTAATGGAAGAAAATGAAGAATTGACATCAGAGGAAAATATCGATTATATTTATGAATCGATCAGCAAAGCCGTTCATCTGGAAAAAGAGTGGGCCCAAAGTATTCTTAAAGATATAGAAGGAATAAATATTGAAGAATACGAGGGGTATGTTGAATACCTTGCCAATAAGCGCCTAAGGCAGCTTGGTCTGCAGAACCTCTATGAAGGAAGGGATAATCCAATGCCTTGGATTCACGTATTCAGCGATGAAATGATGAACGAAACGAAATCTGATTTCTTTGAACAGAAATCACGGACGTATTCAAAAGTAACTGAAAAAAATGGATTTGATGAATTGTGATTCTGCTTGTTTATCACTCAATTACAGGTAATACTAAAACACTTGCCGAATGGATCGAAATTGAATTAAGAACGGCAGGTCTTGCCGTAGAAAAATATGCTCTGGAAGACGTTCCCCCTCAAAGACTACAGGAAGCAGATTCGTTAATTCTTGGAACATACACTTGGGGGAATGGTGAAATGCCGGATCAGCTTCAGCATTTCACGGAAAAGATTTACGGAGCTTTGAATGAAAATTTAGTGACTGGAGCCTTCGGTACCGGAGATAGTTTTTATCCATATTTCTGCGGAGCGGTAGATCGACTGAAAGATATTTTCTTTGAAAAAACAGACCTCGCTGTAACGATGAAGGTTGAGCTTCTGCCACAGCCGGATGACCACGTAAAGTGCAGCAAGTTTGCAGAATTGATTAAAAACAGAATGATAAACAATAAGCAGAAGCAGGGGACGGCGCTAAACTAGTGCTCTCCTCTGTTTTATTAAAGCTGTTTTTAAGTCCCATGTTGATAAAAGTAGAAAACTCCTCTTCAGCTCTGTCGTGGAGGAGATCTCAGGGCGAGTCTGCGCTCCGATGAAAACGAAAGCCTCCGTATACCGCTTATATAATTCATTTTCAAGGCAGCCTTTAATTTTAGACACTCTAGGATATTTTTTAAGGAATGTGAAAATAAAAGTGAAATACCTTCTTAAATTCCTGTTGGTGCACGTTTATATTAGACTGGACAAATCTGTAACAAGTTGTCAGAATATTAATTGATAAAACATATTCTGGAGGGATTATGATGGTTCAGGAGTTTAAAGCGTTTGTAACGGAGGGAAATGGCGAAGGAGAAGTTGTTAAGCGGAAATGGAGCGATCTGCCGGAAGGGGAAGTGACAATTAAAGTTCATTACTCCTGTGTCAATTACAAAGATGGACTCGCACTTTACGCTAAAACAAAAGTAGCAAAAAAATATCCAATTGTACCTGGAATTGACCTTTCGGGAGAAGTAGTAGAATCGAAAAGCAGCGAATTTATTGAAGGAGATAAAGTAATTGTAACGAGCTACGAACTTGGGGTTGGCCATGACGGAGGCTACAGCGAATATGCGCGTGTGCCCGCAGACTGGGTTGTGCCTCTTCCAGAAGGTCTAACCATGCGGGAAGCAATGATGATAGGGACAGCCGGCTTTACTGCCGCACTTTCCATACATAGACTGGAAGAACGAGGATTAACTCCAGCCGATGATCCGGTACTTGTTACCGGAGCCACAGGAGGGGTCGGCAGTATGGCTGTCGATATGCTGACTAAAAGAGGCTACAATATTATTGCCAGCACAGGCAAAGAATCGGAACATGAATACTTAAAGGAACTGGGTGCTCGAGATGTTATAAGCAGAGAAGAAGTGACACCTAAAGAATTTCCCCCTCTTCAGAAGCAGCGCTGGGCAGCAGCCATAGATCCGACAGGCGGAAAACCGCTTGCTTCCATCTTAAGTTCTACTAAACAGGGAGGAGCTGTTGCCGTCAGCGGGTTAACTGCAGGAGTGGACATCCCGGTAACGGTTATGCCGTTTATTTTAAGAGGAGTAGATCTGCTGGGTATAGATTCAGGATTCTGTCCGATGGATCTGCGTCGTGAAGTCTGGAAAAGGGCGGCTGCCGATTTAAAACCTGCACACCTGGAAGAAATCGTAAGAGAAATTTCTTTAGAGGAACTTACTCCGGCGTTAAAGAAAATTCTGGACAACAAAGTACGGGGCAGAATTCTCGTGAAAATTTAATACCATCATATAGAAAGGACTCTCCAGTTGGAGTCCTTTTTTTATGTGTAATATTGAAAATCGTTATAAATATTATGGGATTATTTTAATAAAACGCTTTCAAAACGGCGTAGTTTCATAAATGAATGGGGTTAAAGTAAATATATTGAAATTTAAAAGAAGTGTTTTTTGAACAATAGAAGAGAAAATAACAGATTTAAATTCAATGAAATTTTCTTTTAAACTCTCTGTAACAATTAAACCAAAAAATTGGATTCTTACTTTCTGAATGAACCTGCTTTAATTATATGAAAGAGGCCTGCAACCTTTTTATGAAAGGATTTTATCTGCTTGTATCTTATAGTTTTATATATTATGGAACCTGAATATACAATGATAAGTCTGTAATATAAGTATTTTATGGTAAAAGAGATTTTTTCATCCAGTTAAGGGAGAGGAATCAAGGAGTTATAATGTTTTCAAAACAGCTGCAGCCCCTGTTTTGACAGGGGCTGCAGCTGTTTTGAACTTATTGATGAAGAAATAATAATTAACATTTATACATAAAAAAGCAGTTTATAGAAAAAGATGTTTTTATTACAGGAGTTTTTCAAAAGAGGCGTTTAGAGAGCAGATTTTCAATAGTAAGTTGACAGAGGTTCATATCCTGTGGCAAACTTTGCAACGGAATGAAGGACAGATCAAAGCGATCTCGAGTCTTCGTTTCTATGAGAGCGAATGGTTCTCTTTACTTTCTTAAAAAATATTTTAAATTATAGGGGTGTTTTTCATTATGAAAAAGTTATTTACAGGAGTCACTGCAGTTACTGTCGGTGCGTCTATGTTGTTTGCTTCTAGTGTTTCAGCTCACACGGTAGAGAGCGGAGATACTATGTATAATATTGCCAGTGAAAATAGTATGTCATTGGACGAGCTGGTAGATCTAAATCCACAGATCAACAATCCAAGCGTTATAAGCATTGGAGAGCAGATCAATACTGATGGCGGAAGCAACGGTGGAAGCAGCAGTTCTGAAGAAACAGCTTCAACAGAAGACAGTGGATCTTCAAACAATTCTTCCAGTGTCAATATCTCTTCTTCTGAGCAGGATCTGCTTGAGCGTCTTGTTACTGCAGAAGCACAGGGTGAACCTTTCAATGGTAAAGTCGGTGTAGCAGAAGTAGTATTGAACCGTGTTGAATCAGGGGCATTCCCTAATAGTGTCAGTGGAGTAATTAACGAGCCTGGTCAATTTGATCCTATCCGAAATGGCTCTATTAATAATGCAGCTTCCAGCCAGTCTAAAGAGGCAGTACAGGAAGCTCTCGGTGGAAGTTCCAACGTAGGAAATGCCATTTTCTTCTACAATGCTGACATTGCAACAAACAGATGGTTGGATTCTCAGCCTACTCAATCCAAGATTGGTCAGCACACATTTAAAAACTAATTTTATTATTTAAAGAGAGGAGTTGCCGCTCCTCTCTTTTTTACGTCTTCCTTTTTACAGGGATTAATAAACATGAAATTAAGAGAAATAGGAAAATTCTATCGACACTGAAGATTTTAGCCAGTGTCGATAGAACTGTCCGCCCTCGATTTTTGAACCGTTTCTTATATTAAGGCTACCTTGAAAATAAAGTAGATAAGCGATGAACGTACGCTTTCGTTTCCATGGGGACGCTTTCCGGGCGGGCCGGCCTCAGCTGATCCCTTCCTTCCTGCGGTCGGGAGGGATGGATCTTCGGCTCGTCCTCCATCGCCCCGGAGTCGCCCCGTGTCCTCTTCCGCTTACGGTAAAAAGATAGAGAAGTATCTGCCATCTAATAAAGAAAATTCCTTCTTGAAAATCATTCATACCACCTTTATAGATAGGGAATTCCATTCCTGTAAAAGGGGATTTTCATCCTTCATGGTGCAAGGCTTTTGCATGAGTGTCTCTGTTAAAGCTCCATGTTGTTATTGGATTGCCTGCGGCTCTTTTTTCTTCGCCTGCCGCGGAGAAAGCCTTCAGCTCTCCCTCCCTGTCGTCCGATAGGATCTTCCCGCTTTCTTTTTCCGCAGGCGTCTCTGCCATGGCACTGGTTTTTACCTTGGTATCTTCTTAGTTCAACAGCAGGCTTTCTGTATGAGAGAATAAAAACGAAGCGGAAACCGGCGGACTCCTGTGGAAGAAAGAGATTGGAAAATCCCGCAGGGCGTAAGCCCGAGGAAGCTGGAAATCTCCTTCACGGCAGGCCTGCCGGGTTGAAGCGAAGTTTTCTTATATATCAACAACAGAATGCTTTAACAGAGCTTATATTAAATAAACAGTAGTCCCAGTCCAATAACAGCGCCGCTGAGGAATAAAACCCATATACAGAATCCCATGATATCACGAGCATTCAAACCTGCAATAGCAAGTGCAGGAAGGGCCCAGAATGGCTGTATCATATTTGTCCAGGCATCGCCCCAGGCTACAGCCATGGAGGTTCTGGCAGCACTCACTCCAAGTTCCTGTCCTGCTGCAAGCATAATAGGAGCCTGAACGGCCCATTGTCCGCCTCCGGAAGGAACAAAAAAGTTTACAATACCTGCACTTAAAAAGGCGAAAAGAGGAAAAGTCATTTCATTGGATAAGGAAACAAACCAGGATGAAAATTCCACTGCAAGTCCGGATGCTACCATCATTCCCATAATTCCGGCATAAAACGGGAATTGAATAATTATTCCCCCTGCATTTTTAACTGCTTCGGCTACACTCGCTAAATAATTTTTTGGAGTGGCATGAAAGAGTATGCCAAGAAATAAAAATATAAAATTCACTATGTTTAAATTTAAATTGAAACCCGCCGTGATCAGGTAATAAAGAATAAAACTCAATCCGAGTAAACCGGTGACCATGGAGAGCACCATGCTGTTTTCCAGACGTTCGGCAGGAGTTTGATCCGCTTTAGGCGGACTTTCTTTAACGTCTGCAGAATCTTTTAAAAGCGAAGGATCGACAGTTACCGCATCTTTAGAACTCATCATCATTCTGTTCAAAACAGGCACTGTGATAAATAGAGAAGCTACTATAATTAAATTAAAAGGAGCAAATATGGTTTCGCTTGTTGGGATGATCCCGATAATATCTTCTGAAAAATGTCCTTCTGTAGCTACAGTTAAAGGAATAGAGCCTGCCAGACCCCCGTGCCAGACAATAAAACCGCTGTACGCGCTTGCAATAAGCAGGCGGTAGTCCACTGTAGTAATACGACGGGCCAGAGCTTTTGCAAAGAGAGCGCCTATAACAAGGCCGAAACCCCAGTTAATCCAGCTTGCCAGAAGTCCCACGAGTGTCACAATCACAATAGCCTGTCCAGGTGTGGAAGCCAAACCGGCCAGTTTTCGCAGTCCTTCCTTGAAAATCCGGCTGCTTGCTAGTACATATCCGGTTACGAGTACCAGCACCATCTGCATAGCAAACTCAAGCAAATCCCAAAATCCTTCTCCCCAGTGAACAACCATATCAACAGGCGTGCTCGGAGTTAACAGAAGACCCATTACAAACACAACGAAAGTAAGAATAATGACAAATAGAAAGGGATCCGGTAAATAACGCTGCATAATTCTTGTTGAAAAATCAGTAAGCGTTTTCAAAAACAAAACCTCCATTATAATAATATAATCTCTGTCAATACGCATTGTTTCCCGGTCGAGAGGAAAGCCGCATGCGCTCCCAAAAATCATGGACTTTTAACAGAGACACTCATGCAGAATCGCTGCATCATGTTAGATGAAAATGGCCTTCTATAAAAATGGAGCTTCTCCCCCTATTCAGGTGGAAGGAATGATGATCTGAAGGGGTTTTCGTTATTAGAAGACTGGTTCTGCTGTATTTTTTCCACAAGCTGGAGGGCAGATGGCCTGCCCTTCGCCCTATCGGAAACGAAAGCGCCCGTTTATCGCTTATATCCTTTATTTTCAAGGTAGAAATGTGCAGTATTCACATTTTTATGTACTTTTCACGATAATCTGCAGGAAGTTCACGTGAATGAAAATTTATTATATAGTAGAAATTTTCATGAAAGACTCCTCTCCTTAAAAACCCTTTCTCTGCTGCGCTGAGAAGCTTAAGCGATGAAAAAGAATGTCGGCGGAGAGGAGTTTCCTTAAGAAATATTTCAGTTTTGGGAAGCGTACATTGCTTCAATAACTTTCATATTGTTATGGGTGCTTTCGGGAGTATAAACTGGATCTTTTCCTTCAAGCAGGCATTCAGAAAAGTGTGCAATTTGATTTGTAAATTGGTTACCCTCAAAGAATCGATGCTCCTGAACTATTCCTTCCTTATCCTTGACGATAACTTCACCATTACCGCCTTGTGGATTCTGATCAGGTCGAAAAGCATAGGGCACTTCGATTCGTCCTCTGGACCCGACAACTTCATAGCGGTTTAAAGCTGCTTCGTCAAAGCTGCAGTCAATTACACAATCAACATCGTTAAAATTAAGCAGACCGGTAGTGGAAATATCTACATTAATATTCTCGATTTTCCGAGCTGCCGAAAAGACGTGAGTCGGTTCCTGCCGCAGGAGGTGACGGCATATATGAACACAATAACAACCGACATCATATAAACTGCCACCGCCTAAATCAGCATCAAGACGTATGTTTTTGGCGGCTAAATCCAGTGGGAAAGAAAAAGAAGAACGGATACGTTTGATTGTACCTATCGTGCCGCTGTCCATCACTTCACGGACGTAATCATGCTGAGGATGAAACTGATACATAAAGCCTTCCATCCAGGTCATTCCTGTAGCTTTTCCCGCTTCTCTTATTTCATGAATATCGTTGGATGTAACTGCTGCTGGTTTTTCAACCAGAACATGTTTTTGATGATTCATTGATTTAATGACCCATTCTTTGTGGAGGGAATTTGGAAGTGGAATATAAACGGCATCAATTTCCGGATCTTTAAGAAGCGCTTCATATGAATCATGAGCTTTTTCTGCTCCCCATTTTTCTGCTGTTTCCGCAGCTTTTCCGCTTTGGCTTGCTACGGCCTTGAGAACGGCGTTTGAAGCTTCTTTTATAGCAGGTACCATCTGATTTTCAGCTATTGCCGCACTGCTTAGAATTCCCCATCTTATATGCTGCATGGAAGATTCCTCCTTTTCTCAAAATATGGTTCTTTAAATAACTTTCCACATTAAACATGCTTATTCCTGCAAAGAATGAAAGGAGTCGTTGATTCACCTTAAAAAAGTTAATAAGAACAAACCAGAGTTTTCAAAACGGATTCGGAATACCCAAAAAAGGGTAAGTATTTAATAAAAAAGCTGGTTAAGGGGTGTATATTATGGGCCGCCTCCTTTTCTTATTCTGTATTTTATTAAACAGCAGCTGCAGCAGTTTTTCATTTACCTCAGCGGAGCCGGAGCGGCCACCGGATTTAACTGGAATAATCGTGGAATTAGATGTAAACAGAAACAGGTTTATGATAGAAGAGGAGAGTGGGGAAAATATTTGGCTTAGTGAACATATGAATTCAGAATTCCGTACTGGATCAGGAAACGATATAGCTGTGGAAGACCTTCGCACAGGAATGGTTCTCGAAATATGGCTCCTGGAAGAATTAATGGATACGGAACCTCCCATGGGATCGATTGAGTTTTTGCAGGTTGAACAACAGGAAATTAAATAGTGAAAAAAGAAAATATTATGATGCAGTTTATTAAACAATACTTTCGGCTCATTTATTCGTTTAAATAAATATTATATAATATTTCCATTGAGTTGTCGGAATATTTTGGATAATAACTGCAGAAAAAGGTAAAACTGTTGAAAAACAGTGACACAAAGTGACGGACCTAAGGGAGTAGAGACCTATGGTGGCCGCATTGCCTGTCAGTTAACACTGATAGGAGGGGAAGCGCGATATGTTAAGGGCAGCGCGTGAAAAAACTTGGGCAGAGTTGTTGAGGGAAGCTAGAGACATGGGATTGACGCCGTCGGACATTCGCAGCTATCTGGATAAAAAAGCAGATTCTCCAGTTTCGAAATCTAAAAAAACAGTGGTATAAAAAAGGCAGGAGCTCCTGGTGTTACAGGAGCTCCTGCCTTTTTAAAGCCGTAAATAAGACTCTGGCTAAATGAATAGAATAATTGCATCTGCCATAAAGGTACTACTTATTATTTATAGAGCATTTTAACAGAGAAATCTTTATAGGATTGTTTTAACTCATCATAATAACTACGGGCTGATTCCTGATCTGTCAGCATAAGCTCTTCAAGCGCCTGACCATTGCGCGGGTCCAGAATATTCTGCATTTCTCCCTCGGAATCAAGAACAATTACTGAATATTTTTTTTCCATCATAGCAGCACTCCTTTCTCAGTCGTTTGTTACAGTTCTGTTACATTACTATTTCCTTCTGTAGAAAAATTAAAACATGTGATTTGTAAAATAACGCAGGAAGAGGGGAACATGGTATTAAACAGACACTCATGCAACATGCAACATGAAAGATGAAAATAGCTTTCTATAGGAATGGACTTTCCTCTATACAGTTGGAATAAATGATGTTCAATAGGTATCTTCTTTATTAGAAGACAAATTCTACTCCTTATTTTTACGGGGCGCGGGAGTGGACATGGGACGACTCCAGGACGATAAAGGACGAGCCCCACTCCGCCCGACCAATGGGAAGACGGAATCAGCTGAGTCCGGCCCGCCTGGGGCGTCCCCATGGAAACGAAAGCGCCCATTTATCGTTTATCTGCTTTATTTTCAAGGCAGCCTTTTTAGTCAGAGTTTTTCAACGAACGCTGTTCATTATAAACTTGTGACTATTATGGAAAAATAAGGTTGGCAGATTTCCGTGCTTCATCGAGAACATGCATCACATCTTTTGTATATACCTGAAGCTCTGCAGCACGTTTGAAATCTTGTTTCGATACCATATCCTGAAAAACAGCTAATTCGTAATACATCAGATTTTCTTTTTGCGGGATTGTTTTTGGCGCAGCCTCACCATTTATATGAACATTAATTTCCCGGCAGCCGTTTACTCCATTTAACACGTGGAGCCAGCCCTTTTCGCCCTGAATAAGAGCGGAATTTAACCCGGAAGTATCTTTGCTTCCGATGCAGATGGCTTTAAAGTTATTATAACTGAGCAGCACACATCCGGATGTGTCAATTCCGTTAGAATGAAAATTGGCTTCATACGTTACTCTTTGAGGACGCCCGAAGAGGCGGACGGTGAAATAAAGATTATAAAGGTTAATATCCATTAATGCTCCACCTGCAAATGCCGGATTGAAAACGTTCGGTGTTTCACCAGCCAGAAGTTTATCATAACGGCTGGAGTATTGACTGTAATTGCATTGAATCAAACGGAGAGGACCAAGACCTCTAATTTCTTTTTCAATTTGGTGGAAATTTGGCAGGTGGATCGTAGTGATAGCTTCCATAAGAATTACTTCGTATTGTTCAGCTGTTTTTATCAGGTGTGATGCCTGTTCTGAATTTGCACAGAAAGGTTTTTCTACAAGCACGTTTTTGCCTGCTTGAATGGCCTGCAAGGCATGAGTGTAGTGCATACTGTTTGGAGAAGCTATGTATACAGCATCTATGAATGGATCAGCCAGCATTTTTTCGTAGGAAGTATAGATAGAGCCGATACCGTATTTATTTTGGAGAGATACAGCGTTTTCTTCTTTTCGCGTATATATTGCAGCTGGGTGCACTGTCCCGTTTATTTCCGCTGCTTCTAAAAACCTGTCCACAATAAAACCAGTGCCGACACAGGCAATATTCATCGGGAAATCCTCCTTTTTCATCTTTTTATCCATTGAAGCAGTGTATAGGCGGTGGACACGGTTTTCTGGTTAATGAGGTCACGCATGGATAAAATCCAAAGGACCCCGCACTTAATTTTATTAAGTTAAAGGTGGCCGGGTTTTAGGAAGAAGCTTTTCGTAGGTCAAATAGGAATAAAACCTGTAGAAGAGAGTTACTAATGCAAGTATTCCTACGATTGCTGTCTGAAAAGGTTCAAGGTAAAAAGCCATAATTACGGTCAGCAGGATTGAAAAAAACACAACTAAGTTTCCGGAAAAACCATTGATGGGATAATTATCGAGCAGAAAAGACTTTCTCCCTTTCAATTCTCTGGAATAGCACTGTTCATGATAAGGATGAACGTTAAGAAGTTTTTTTGTTGTTATTAATTCCTTCCGGGAGGGAATTGGTTTTTGACAGTATTCACATATAACAGGTTTTTGCATGCTTTAATCTCCCATCGCTCCCCGATTATTATTTCCAATGTTATTGCATGTTACTTGTACTTTCAATAAGATTTTAATAATAGATAAATAACGCAAGGAGGGAAGTTATGTTTATTGGAGGAGACTCTTCTCTTGCCCCCTTTGAAATGTTTCAATTTCAGCATATCATAATGATAACGTTATTATTTATTGGAATTATCGTCATTTATGTGACAAAAAATAAAAAGGTGCAGCGTTCAGTAGAAATTATTACGGCCTTATCATTAATACTTTTTGAAATTTCCTATCAGCTGTGGCTTTTGTTAACGGGAAACTGGGAAATTCACCATGCACTGCCTCTGGAACTCAGCAGCATAAGTATTATACTTGTGATTATTCTGCTTTTAACCGGGAAACGTGAATTGTTTGAAATTACTTTTTTCATTGCTATTGGAGGAGCATTGCAGGCTGTTGTTACTCCTGTTCTGAACTTCGGCTGGCCTCATTTTCGCTACTGGCACTTTTTTTATACTCATATTGCCGTAATATGGGCTGTTTTTTATTTCCTTTGGCATAAAGCTTATCGCCTTAAGTTCTGGAGTGTAATCAAAGCGCTGATTTTTTTAAATCTTCTTCTTCCTTTTATTTGGTTAATCAACAATTGGTCAGGTGGTAATTACTGGTTCATTATGGAAAAACCAGCTGGAGGAAGTCTTCTCAATTACCTCGGTCCTGAACCATGGTATATATTAGGAATGGAAGCTGCGGCTGTGGTCATGTTTACAGCCCTATGGCTGATTTTCGGAAGAGGAAAAGAAAGTGTCGAAAGATAGAAGGAGCTTGCTGAAGACCGTTTATAAGAAACTTGTTTGTCATTTCTACCATCCTGGGAGCATCTTCAATTTATTGGAATAAGAAAAAGTGTCCTGACAACTATTTGTCAGGACACTTTTTTTAGAAGATAGAAGATTTAAAAAGAAAAATTTTCACGGAGCAGCCGGTTTGTCAGGTGAAAAACGTCCAGATAATAGTTTTCTCATTCAGTCACCGATTCTATATTCAGACAATAGTGAGAATTTATTCTTTCTCCTGTCGTCCACTGCTTTCTACAGGTTCTTCTCCTTCTTTCACGTCCCGGGTAATGTAATATTGATATTCATAGTCCGGTTCATCTTCAAAGGTAACAAGCATCGTAAATATAGGATCTTCATCCCTGCTGCTATGCTCTATTTCCCAGGACCGCTCAGGATGTTCTTCCTCCAGATGTTCATTAAGAAATTCGATACGTTCCGGAACATCATTATAAATAAGCTGATAAGGACGAATAAGCCAGAACGTGGAACCAACGAGAATAACTGCCGCTAAGAAAGTCAGGATCAGTCCTTTAAGAAGGGTAAGACTTTTAGGTATAAAGAGGAGCGATAAAAAAAGAATGGTGGCTATACCGGAAGTAACTAGTGCAGAAATGTCTTCCACCCGGTTGGAGTGGGGTGATATGTAAAATTGATAAAAAATGACAGAAGCAGCCAAAAGCATGGCAAAAATGATGATAAAAATAAAGCGTGAAAACATGATTTACGATCTCCTTTGTATATATTTCCGTATCTAAGCGTAGCACAGGAGAATGGGAAAAGAAATATTCGCAGAGACGGAAAAAGGACGGAGCAGAGAGGGGGTAATTTCACTTTAAATGGAAATAACATATCAAAGGTAAAAGAGCTGCTTTTTAATCCGGGATTTTCTTTGACAAATTGACGAGTCTGCCGATGTTTTCAGCAGTATGTGAAATATGCCGGGGAGTAAGCTGTTTCAATTCTTCGATTCCTGCTATTTCTGACAGGGTACTAAATACAGCATCTATACCATGCTCAAAAACATTTTCATACCCATCAGTAATACTTCCGCACAGAGCAATTACAGGTATCCCGGCATTTAGTTTTTTGGAAAGAGCCGCAACATAAATCGGAGTTTTTCCATAAATCGTCTGGCTATTGATGCCGCCCTCACCGGTAACGACGAGATCAGCCTGCTTAAGATAATGCTCGAGATTAACAACATCTGCAACAATTTCAGCCCCTTTTTCAAGAAAAGCAGGAAAGAAACCTAAAAATGCAGCGCCAAGTCCACCTGCAGCACCAGCACCGGCAATATTATCTATAGGAACTCCGGCAGCTGCTTCTCCAACAGTCGCAAATCGTTTTAATGCATTATCGAGGACTTTTATATCTTCAGCATCTGCTCCCTTCTGAGGACCGTAAACGGCGGAAGCACCATATTCTCCTGTAAGAGGATTTTCAACATCACAGGCAATGCGAAACGTGGACTCTGAAATTCTTGTGTCAAAACTGGTCAGGTCAATTGTTTCCAACTCAGCTAAAGCAGCACCACCTGGATGCAGCTGAAAGCCATTTTTATCTCTGAAGACGGCTCCAAGGGATTGAAGCATGCCGGCGCCACCATCGTTCGTGGCACTTCCGCCAATTCCTATTATGAAATTTCTCGTACCTCTGTTTAGAGCGTGTAATATAAGTTCTCCAGTTCCGTATGAAGAAGCTTTTCTGACATCGCGTTCTATTGATTGAACCAAATGTATGCCGGAAGCTTCTGCCATTTCAATAAAGGCGGTATCGTTATTTCCCGATAAACCATAGCGTGCCTGAATAAGTCGGCCAAGCGGATCATGGACATCTGCAGAAATAAAAGATCCGTTTGTTGCATCCACCATTGCGGCCACTGTCCCTTCTCCTCCATCGGCCATTGGACATATGAATGTTTCAGCACAGGGAAGCGATTTTTTAAAGCCGGCTGCTGCAGCTTCTCCAACTTCGTAAGCAGACAAAGTTTCTTTAAATGAATCTGGAGCAATAACAATTTTCATTTTAAGCCTCCAATATAGTAAGTTTAAAATTTCAGAACGGCATATCATACAGCTATTATAATGATGTACTAATTATAAAATAATTCTTATTTAAAGATTTTAAGGGAATTAATCTATTTCTCAAAGCGAATTCTCTGTTAATTTTTAAAAGTTGTTTCATCATTAATATATTTTATTTATTAAAAGACTCAGATGATAGAAACAGAAGAGCGCCTGCCTCTATGAATCAGCTCTGCCTGATAACGTGTTGGTCTTGTGGAAAAGAGGCGGTGGAAGACAAGCAGGAAATTGCCATCTGCCAGAGATAAATTATCAGGGGTGGATATGAATATTCAGCAGGGAATTATGAGAATACTTCCATGAAATATAAAAAATAAAAGATATTAAAATGCAAACAACACTTGCGCATAAGTTAGTATTATTCTATGATTATACTATATCTTGTACGTATAAGAGTGGGTATGATGGAGAATCTGTGATTCAGGTGTCGTGATGCTTTCGAAATTTTACTTATACTTTATATTTTAGCTCTGTAAAAGCCTGTTGTTGTTATATATAAGAAAACTTAGCTTCAACCCGGCAGGTGGAAGAGCCGCAGGCAATCCAATAACAACACGGAGCTTTAACAGAGCCTATATTTTTAGAAAGATTTGAAATGTAGAGGAATTGGTGAGAGAAAAACGTATTCCAGTTTCAAAACTCAGCTTAACATGAACTTATATTCAAGCTGCTTTGCAAGCGGATACATTTAACCGATACCTTTTCTGTTAATAAGTTTTCTTAAAACGGATCTTGTCTTTAAAAGAGTTAAATAATAATGGAGGTGAAAAACCATATGTCACTAAAAAAATTAAAACAGCAGGTGCTTGAAGCAAATCAAGCGCTCCCAGCTTATAAACTGGTTACATTTACGTGGGGAAATGTAAGCGGTATTGACCGGAAATCCAATCTTGTTGTAATCAAACCGAGCGGAGTAGAATATGAGGATTTAAACATGGATAACCTCGTTGTAGTCAATATGCAGGGAGAAGTTGTGGAGGGGAGCCTGAAACCTTCTTCCGATACGCCGACCCATATTGAATTGTACAAGCATTTTCCTAATATAGGCGGCGTGGTGCATACTCACTCTCCGTGGGCGACAAGCTGGGCCCAGGCTGGTAAGGATATAGAAGCTCTTGGAACTACTCAGGGAGACTATTATTACGGTGCCATTCCATGCACGAGATCATTGAAAAAAGAGGAAATACAAGAAGAATATGAAAAAAAGACGGGAACAGTTATAGTGGAAACCTTTCAGGAACGTGGGATCGATCCGAACACTGTTCCCGGGGCACTTGTAAGGAATCACGCGCCTTTTAACTGGGGAAAAAACCCGGAAGATGCTCTTCATAACGCCGTGGTATTGGAAGAAGTCGCAAAAATGGCAGCGGCGACTTATCAAATTAATCCTGAGGCAGAAAAAATGGACCAGGTTCTGCTTGACAAACATTATTTAAGAAAACATGGTAAAGACGCCTATTACGGCCAGTATTAATAAGCTTCTCTATTCATGTACTGTATTGTTATTACAGGAAAATTTACGGGAACTCAGCAGGTGCAGGAGCTGTGGGTTCTCCTGAAAGAACACTTTACTTTAAGTCTTTTTGAAAAAGATGCTTCTTTATTAAAAGCTCTGTTAAAGCTTTAACAGAGACACTCATCCAAATATTTTTGCACCATGAAGCATGAAAATGCCCTTTTACAAGAATAGAATTTCCCATCTATAAAGGTGGTATGAAGGATGTTCAAGAAATGATTCTTCTTTTTTTACATGAAGCTGTTCCAACAGCAGGATGAAAGAATAGGAAAGCGTCCAGATGGAAGCAAAAGCGGCTGTTTACAGAAGTGGAAACTAAAATGATATTCAACCTTAAGTAGATATTTAATTTTCAAGACAGCCAAAGAAATAAAAGGAGTGATGGCATTGGGGAAATACGCAATTGGAGTCGACTACGGCACACAGTCTGGAAGAGCCGTGCTCGTTTCACTGGAAAATGGAGATGAAATAGCAGTTCACGTAGTGGAATATAAACATGGAGTAATGGATCAGACTCTTCCAAATAAAGAAATCCGGCTGCCTCATGAATGGGCTCTGCAGCACCCGACAGACTATCTGGATGTGATCAGACAGGCAGTGCCTGAAGTTGTCAAAACATCGGGAGTTGATCCACAGGAGATCGCCGGTCTTGGTATAGATTTCACAGCTTGTACAATGCTTCCAGTTGATGAAAAAGGTACGCCTCTCTGCTGGGTGGATGAATACAAAGACGAACCTCACAGCTGGGTAAAACTATGGAAGCATCACGCAGCTCAACCGCACGTGAACAAGATCAACGAACTGGCAGAAAAAAGAGGAGAAAAGTTTCTCCCGCGTTACGGCGGGAAGCTTTCTTCCGAGTGGATGCTCGCTAAAATTTATCAGACGCTTGATGAAGCCCCGCAGATTTATGAAAAAACTGACCGCTTTGTCGAAGCAACAGACTGGGTCATAGCACAGCTGACAGGACAGTTTTACCGAAACAGCTGTACTGCCGGGTACAAAGCATGCTGGCATAAAAAAGAAGGCTATCCGTCGAAAGATTTTTTCAAAGAGATTGACCCACTTTTGGAAAATGTTACGGAAACGAAGCTGAAAGGTGAAGTAGTTCCACTGGGAACGAAAGCGGGGGGGCTCCTAAAACAAATGGCCGAGATAACCGGTCTTCCGGAAGGTCTTCCGATAGCTGTAGGAAATGTGGATGCTCACGCTTCGGCTCCAGCTGTCGGTGTAGTGGAAGAAGGAAAGATGGTCATGGCGATGGGAACTTCGATTTGCCATATGCTTCTTGGAAAAGAGGAAGTGGAAGTGGAGGGCATGTGCGGCGTCGTTGAAGATGGAATCGTTCCTGGGTTCTACGGATACGAGGCCGGTCAGTCTGCGGTAGGTGATATTTTTGCCTGGTACGTTGACCATGCTGTACCGAAATATATCGTGGACGAAGCGGAAGAACAAGATATAAATGTCCATGCACTTCTCGAAGAAAAAGCCTCCCGGCTGAAACCTGGCGAAAGCGGACTTCTTGCACTGGACTGGTGGAACGGAAACAGATCAGTACTTGTAGATACTGAACTGAGCGGCATGATGATCGGCTATACACTATTGACCAAACCGGAGGAAATTTACCGGGCGCTTCTGGAATCCACAGCTTTCGGGACAAGAATGATCGTGGATGCTTTTCACAACAGAGGCGTAGAAGTAAATGAACTGTATGCCTGCGGCGGACTTCCGCAGAAAAATCCTCTGTTAATGCAAATTTATGCTGATGTAACCAATCGTAAAATTAAAGTGGCAGATTCCAAACAGACACCAGCCCTGGGAGCTGCGATGTTTGGTGCTGTAGCAGCAGGAAAAGACCATGGCGGTTTCGACAATATATACGAAGCCGCTGCTAAAATGGGCAGAATTAAAGAAGAGGTATTTACTCCTAAAGAAGAAAATGTTAAAAAATACAATGATATTTTCCAGGAATATAAACGTCTGCATGATTACTTCGGCCGCGGAGAGAATGATGTTATGAAAAGATTAAAAAAAGGGCGCTAATTAATAAGGCTGACTTTTGAATGTTCCAAGGAGGTGCAGCAGATTGCATACAGGGGCGGAACAGCCTTTCTCCTTGGAAGGGCGAAAGCAAGGGACTTTTCTGTTCATTTTTATCAAATCAGCAGCAACGTGAAGGAGAGGAAGAAAATTGAAAAATAACAGTTATACTTTTTGGTTTTTAACCGGAAGTCAGCATTTATACGGTAGAGACACACTGGACCTCGTTGAAGCACAGGCGAGAGGTATTATAGAAGGCCTCAATGCTTCGGGACTGCCCTACAGTATAGTTATAAAACCAGTACTGACGACGAGAGAAGAAATTCGCAGCGTCATTCTCGAAGCGAACGCGGACCAAAGCTGCGCTGGAATTATAACATGGATGCATACTTTCTCACCATCGAAAATGTGGATTGACGGTTTAACAAAGCTTCAGAAGCCGATGCTTCACCTTCATACACAATATCATCGTGATATTCCGTGGGACTCAATTGATATGGATTACATGAACTTGAACCAGTCTGCTCATGGAGACAGGGAATTTGGTTTTATCGTGTCACGACTTAACATAGACAGAAAAGTAATTGTCGGCCACTGGTCGAGTCCTGATGTTCAGACGCGTATGGGCGAATGGATGAAAACGACTGCAGGATATACTGAAAGCCAGCACGTCAAAGTAGCTCGATTTGGAGACAATATGCGTCGTGTAGCAGTTACAGAAGGGGACAAAGTGGAAGCCCAGATCAAGTTCGGCTGGACCGTGGATGGTTTCGGAGTGGGTGACCTTGTGAAATATATTGAGGAATTTTCTACATCAGAGGTAGAGCAGCGCTTCCAGGAATATGAAAATCAATACCGGATTTCTTCGGCAGTAAAAGCTGACCTCGGATTGAAGCAGTCAGTACTGGAACAGGCGAGAATTGAAATGGGAATCCAGGCGTTCTTCGACACGGAAGGCTACAATGCTTTTACCACTACATTTGAAGATCTGCACGGCATGCCGCAGCTGCCGGGACTGGCGGCTCAAAGGCTGATGGAAAAAGGATATGGGTTTGCCGGTGAAGGAGACTGGAAAACAGCTGCTTTTCTGCGGATGATGAAAGTAATGACAAACAATGTAAAAACAACATTTATGGAAGACTATACGTATCATCTTGAACCGGGGAAAGAAATGGTGCTCGGTTCCCATATGCTTGAAATCTGTCCAACTGTAGCTTCAGGCAAGCCGGAAATTCAAGTTCATCCGTTATCGATAGGCGGAAAAGGGGACCCTGCAAGAATGGTTTTCGACGGCATCGGCGGGCATGCTGTAAATGCAGCACTGATTGATTTAGGCCATCGCTTCAGATTGGTAATAAACGAAATCGATGCTGTCGTGCCGGATATGCCTACTCCGAATCTCCCTGTAGCTAAAATGCTTTGGACACCGCAGCCATCTTTAAGTACTGCTGCTGAAGGGTGGATTCATGCCGGTGGAGCGCATCATACTGTGCTGTCCTTTTCAGCCTCCGTTACTCAGCTTCTTGACTGGGCAGAAATGACAGGGATTGAAGCAGTGGTTATTAATAAAGATTCGACTATTCACGAACTAAAGAACACTTTGAAATGGAATGAACTTGTATGGAAACCTTCATAATTTGAAAGAACAGTTTCAAAAGCATTATAAAAAACCTCGGAATGTTAAGTTTTAAGAATGAACTAACTTATCATTCATGGTAAACTATTTGTACGGATAAGTATAATATACGAGGTGCTGTATGGAGACAAAATATAATTACGTTAAAAATCACATCAAATCGAAAATTCTGCAAGGTTTTTTTCAGCCGCATCAGAAAGTGGGATCGGAAAATAACCTTATTCAAGAATACAACGTGAGCAGACATACGGTCCGCAAAGCTATCGATGAACTTGTGAATGAAGGCTGGATTTATAAAAAACAGGGGGCGGGTACTTTTTGTGCTGACCGGACCGCGCCAAAGTCGTCCCGGGAACAACGAAATAAAAATATTGCTGTTATAACTACTTACTTCTCTGACTATATCTTTCCGACAATTATCCGTGGTGCGGAAAGTTTCCTAAGTGAAAATGGCTATCAGGTCACGGTGTTCAGTACCAACAATGATATTGAGCAGGAAAGAAGATGTCTTGAGGCGGTTCTTTCCCAGCAGTTCGACGGAGTTATTATCGAGCCGACTAAAAGTGCGCTTCCCAACCCAAATATTAATTACTACTTGAATTTTGAGCGGATGGGAATTCCTTATGTTATGATCCATGCTTATTATGAGGAACTGGAGCCTGTTCATATTATTATGGATGATGTTGAAGGCGGACGTATTCAAACAAAGCATCTTCTTGACCTCGGACATGAACACATACTCGGCTTTTTCAAAAATGATGATATCCAAGGTATTAAGCGAATGAAAGGCTTTATTAAAGCCCACCGTGAATGTGGAGTCTCACTCAGCCCGCAGAATATTGTCACTTATACAACAGAGACCAAAAATGCTCTGCCTACACAGATGCTGGAGGAAAAGCTCAAAGGTGGAAATGAGTTGCCGACAGCTATTGTCTGTTATAACGACCAGCTGGCTATTCAGCTTCTTGACGTACTGAGGAAAATGAAACTGGCTGTCCCAAAGGATATTTCCATCGTTGGGTATGATGACTCCTCTCTTTCTGTTGCTTCGGAAGTTAAACTTACAACGGTAAAACATCCTCAGGAAGAAATGGGGATTGAGGCGGCTCAGCTTATAAAACAGATAATCGAAAAAAAAGAGAACAGCCTGCAGGAACCGATTATAAAGCCGGTAATCTTCAATCCGGAATTAATTATCCGCAGCTCTACAGGTAAAACAGGTATCAAAGAGGTGAATTAAATGCATGCTTTTCATGAGTGGTATGATTCTTACAGGAACAACTGCTCCTGTGGAAGGAAGCATGAAAGGTTAACAACAGAAGAATTTTTACTGGGAGACGGAGTTTTAAAGAAACTCTGTCCTTTTTTAAAAAAGAAAAATTTTACGCGCCCGTTGATCGTATGTGACAAAAACACGAAAAAAGCTGCAGGTAACAGCATCATTCTATTATTAGATCAGCAGGAGATCAGTTATGATCTGACGGTACTCTCTGAAAACGACCAGGGAGATGTCCTGGCAGAAGAAACTGCATTGGTACACACTATGGTGGCATCAAATTCTGACACGGATGTGCTGATTGCGGTCGGATCCGGTACTATTCATGACATTAGCCGGTTTGTAAGCTACAAGATGAAACTTCCTTTTATTTCCGTGCCGACTGCACCTTCTGTAGACGGATTTAATTCTAAAGGAGCCCCTATTGTCTTAAATAAAAAGAAGGTTACATATCAGACGCAGGCACCAATAGCTCTTTTTGGCGATATTAATATTTTGAAAAATTCCCCGCAGAAGATGATAGCTGCCGGATTTGCCGATATGTTGGGGAAGCATACATCGATGGCGGATTGGGAATACGGTAAAATTACTGCAGGAGAACCTTATTGTGGAGCGGCAGCTCTGATGACAAGGGAGGCACTGCAGCTTGCAATGGACAGCGCGGAATCTCTCGCAGAGGCCGAGGAAAAAGGAATCTACAACTTAATGACAGCTCTAATTTACTCAGGGATGGCTATGGCTCTTTTCGGTCATTCCCACCCTGCTTCCGGAGGGGAGCATCATCTATCCCATTACTGGGAAATGATTTTCCTTAAAGAAGATCAAAAACAGCTCCTTCACGGAGAGAAGGTAGGTGCTGCGTGTGGCATTATCGCTGATCACTACCATCAAAATAAACAGCAGATTATAAGTGCTGCGGAAGATTCTAAGCAGGGGGAGATTAAAGAAATATTTAATCAGCTTCCATCAGGGGAATCGATAAGAAACGTTTTGGCATGCGCCGGAGGGAAGTCAACGGCTGAAGAGCTTCACCTGGCCGACCATGTGGTTGAGAACGGGCTCAAAAACGCTCACTTAATAAGAGACCGCCATACGATGCTTAGAACTCTGAATAGTACTCCCAACAGCTGAATTGTATCAGGCTGATCCAACTTCCTGTCCCTTTTAAATTTCATTGTTGAATAAGAAATCCTGCGGCTTCTTCACCTGCTGCCCGGAAAGCGTCCCCATGGAAACGAAAGCGTCTGTTTACAGAAGCGTAAACTGAAATTGGGTGTTCCACATATAATAGATATTTTATTGTCAAGGCAGTCTTTCAGTTTAATCATCAGAAAAGTCCTGAAGAGTTCTCCTCTCCAGGACTTTTTTGAATGATTATTAAAGAGATATATTGAAAACTTTAGTTGATAGAGTTATTTTGTCATAATCAAAAGCCTTAAAAGAGGCCGGTAATTCCGTAAATAATTGTAGCAGTAAGGGCCATTACGAACCCGGCGGCTGTCTCATATGGAAACAGCTTCAGTCGTTCTTTTATCGTCATCCCTACACTTGCAGCAGAGGCGTGAAAGAAGCTCCCGTGAGGCATATGATCGAGTACCGTCGCTCCGGCATGAATCATAACAGCCCCGGCTAATGCGGAAACACCCAGCTCAAGCAGTGTTCCGCTGAAGACTTCCCCTGCAACAACGGAGCCAGCTGTCGTAGATGCCGTCGCTCCTCCCATAAAAATCCCCGATAAAGGAGCTATAGCATAAGCAGGAAGCCCGCCTGCCTCTATAGTACCGGTAATCAAAGCCGGAAGCATAGAATTGGAAATAATCCCCGCAATAGCCCCGGTTCCCAGAAGTAAGACAGCCACGGCAGATACTTTGTTGAGTCCGCTGATGAAAAAAGCATTCAACTGAGAGGACTGCCCCATCACTATTGCTCCCAGAACCGCTCCTGCAGGAAGGGCAATGAGGGGATCTATTTCTATGCCGGCAACCGGTCCTGCCAGAAGAAGCAGGATAGCAGTGACAGGCGCTGTTGCAGCAGCGGCCGGGTGAGGAAGTTTTGAAGATTCTTCCGGCATTTCTTTATGGACCACAAAGCTTCCTCGTGATTTAAGCCTCTCTGCGATTAAATAAGTGACGATAATACCAGCGAAAGCGGAGGGAAGCCCTGCAGCCATAAGTGTGGTCAACGGCAGATCAAACGCATCTGATAAAGCAATTGTATTCGGATTCGGAGAAATTAAGTTGCCTGCTTTGCCTCCTCCTACCATCGCCAGAAGAACAGAGGGTCTCGAAAAGTTTGCTTTATAAGCCACTGCCATGGCAATGGAGGCTACAGTCATAACAGCAATAACAATAAATACACCGACAGCAGTCAATACAGCAGTAGCCAGAACAAGGGCAAGCAGTGCTCTTTTTTGACCGAGCAGCCTGACTACTCCGGCGGCGATTGAGCTGGCAGCTCCAGAATCGATCATGACTCCGGCTAATATACCCGCTGCAATGACTCTCATGACGGCGGGTATCATGCCCTCCGCTCCTTCCATGATGAATCCTACTGTTGCAGGTAAATCTGCCCCTCCGAGAAGTCCTCCTGCAGCAGCACCAGCTAAAAGGGAATAGACGGGAGGAATTTTTATTAGAATAAGGATAATTGATAAGATTAAACCGGCTAAAGCACCGACAGCAGTAACAGTCATGGTTAAGCTCCTTCTTTCGCAGATAATGAGTGATCTATATTATCACGAAGCTTAAAAGTTGAAAACAGGGGAGCAGTAAATCAGAAATACTCTGTTTTTTATAAGCTGTGTTAAAGTCCGTTGTTTATAAATATAGGAAACTTCGCTTCAGCTCTGCCGTGGAGGCGCTTTCCGGGCGGGATCTTCCAATCTTATTCTTCAACGGGCACGTTTCCGCTTCGTTTTGATTTCACAAGTCTAATAAAGTTGAAGAACAAAGCTCCCTGACTAAATAAAAATAAGAGTTGTTTAACGTCAGGGCTGGATAAACGAAACTCCTCTCAGGATGAAAGCTCACCTTGAGAGGAGTTCAGGATTACTGCATGTTTTTACAGTCTGGAACGGGGGACAGGCAGGCTTGCAGATGGAAAAAATGCAATTGAAACTAAGCTCTTTTAAAGCAGTCGTTGTTGATTAGTATAGAAAACTTCGCCGCAGCCAGGCAAGTGAAGAAAAAGGAGCCGCAGGCACTCCGAAAACAACACGGAGCTTTAACAAAGCCAAAAATCAAGAAAACGCAAGCTTTTCCTGTTTTGAAGATTCGTCTTCCTCCCATTCAACTTTAATAATGAATGTCTTCCCATCTGCATAGCCTTCCGTAAACTGATAGTTCACAAAGTTCTCCGTAAACGGCTGCTCTTTTTCAGGAAGTTCTGCTTCCCGGATTATATGAGTTCCATTCAACCATTCAGGAAGACAAGTGTAAGAGAAATTTCCCCGGGCATCTCCATTGTAAAAAAGATTCATATCTGCGGATTCAATCACGTCGTCATCATGTTCGATATGTTCAACTTCAATCAAACCCGACCAATTTTCGCTTTCAGCAGTAAGGGTAGTCGTTTCATTCTCCGCTTCAGCCGATATGCACCCTGTAAGAAAAAGGGAGATGCATAAAATTATTATTTTCATACGTTCTGCCTCCTGAAGCATCCGGACGTTTTTTTAGAAAAATTCATAGTGGAGAAAAAAGCATGTGAACTATTATAAATAGCTGCACGTTATTTATTCGCAAATACTTACGAAAAGTGTTTTAAAATTGAAATCGGGGTGGACTACGTAAATAGACCAACTGTTTTCTAATACCACGTGATTTAAATAATAAACGTATTTTCATCAAACAAATGAAGGGGCATCGAATGACCTATTAATTAAATTTGTTAATCTAAAAATAGTTCCAGTATGATAAATTGTAAACAATAGAAAGAAGGGATCAATAAATGAAGCAGCCAATTTGTCCAAATTGTAAAAGAGAGTTCAAATACAGGGAAGTACTGTTTGTAAATAGAAGTAAAATTTGTCCGTCTTGTAAAATGGAATTATTCCCAACGCCTGCATCACGTAAAAAACAAGGTTTTCTGCTGTTTGTGATTCTTACTTTCGTCCTGTCGGTACGGCTGCTGCTCGATCTGAATCCTGGCTTGTATCTGCTTATAAGTACAGGAGCTCTGATCATTATTCTTCTCGGTGTACCTTTTATTACAGCATTCACACGGGAAGAGAAACCAATGTTCAGGAGGTAGTTCAAAGCAGGCATTTCTATGAAAAGTTGAGCTATATAAATTGAACTTAATATCTATAGAGATAGAAGGAAAGATCTTGAAAGTGGTCTTCATCATCAAAAGAAAGAAGGGGTGTTGTCATTTTTAACGGCAGACCGTCCCTGCATGAAAAACAGAAAAGCAGTAGAGACCGCTGCAGGGCGCATGGGTGACTCCTGGGCGATGAAGGACGAGCCGGCCACAGGGAGAAGGGATTAGCTGAGTCCGGGCCTGTGCCACCCATGGAAACGAAAGCTCACGTTCATCACTTATCTACTTTATTGTGAAGGCAGCCTAAAAAAAGACCTGCTTAATAAATTAAACGATCTTGGTTGGGAAGGCTTTGTAATTGGCAAATATGAAACGACCTGTATACAGCTTAATGAATGAACTTTTTCCTCATAAGACAGCGCTTTACTATCTTGTATATACAAGTTATAATAAACCAAGACCAGCAAGTACAAGGAGGGCGTAAAAATGACAGCAATGCAGGAATGGTGGCGTAAAGCAGTCGTTTATCAAATTTACCCTAAAAGCTTCAACGATACGATGGGGACGGGAGTAGGAGATCTGCAGGGGATCATTGAAAAACTTGATTACCTGAAAAAGCTGGGAATTGACGTAATCTGGCTTACACCGCCGTATACTTCTCCACAGAAAGATAACGGCTACGATATAAGCGATTATTATAATATTCATGAGGAGTATGGAACGATGGACGATTTCGATCAGCTCCTAGATGAAGCTCATGAGCGTGGAATTAAAGTTATTATGGACATTGTTGTAAATCATACGTCTACCGAACATAGATGGTTTCAGGAATCTGCTTCCTCTAAAGAAAACCCCTACAGAGATTACTATATATGGAAAGATCCGCATAACGGTGAAGAACCGAACAACTGGCAGTCCAAATTCGGTGGAAATGCCTGGAAATATGATGAAGTGACAGGACAGTATTACCTGCATTTGTTTGATGTAACACAGGCGGATTTAAACTGGGAAAATGAACAGCTTCGTCAAGATGTTTATGACATGATGCATTTTTGGTTTAAAAAAGGAGTCGACGGTTTCCGGCTCGACGTTATTAACCTCATATCCAAAGATCAGGATTTCCCCAATGATGATGGCTCAACAGCTCCTGGTGACGGCAGGAAGTTCTATACCGACGGGCCTCGTGTGCATGAATTCATGCAGGAAATGAACAAAAACGTATTTTCCCATTATAATGCCATGACGGTTGGAGAAATGAGCTCGACCACAATTGACCATTGTATTAAATATACCCGGCCGGACCGTAATGAGCTGAGTATGACATTTAATTTTCATCACTTGAAAGTGGATTATCCCGGCGGAGAGAAATGGGCACTCGCCGACTTTGATTTTCATGCATTAAAAAACATTCTTTCCACCTGGCAGAAAAGAATGCATGAAGGCGGAGGCTGGAATGCTCTGTTCTGGTGCAACCACGATCAGCCGCGGGTTGTTACACGTTATGGAAACGATACAAAATATCACAATGAATCAGCCAAAATGCTTGCTACAACTATTCATATGATGCAGGGCACGCCTTATATTTATCAGGGCGAAGAGTTTGGGATGACGGATCCTAAATTTTCTTCCATCGATGATTACCGGGATGTTGAAACGATTAATTTTTACAATACCAAGAAGGAAGCCGGATGGTCTGATGAAGAGATTATGCCATTGATTCAGGGGAAATCCCGTGATAATTCCCGTACCCCGGTACAGTGGTCGAATGAAAAGAACGGGGGCTTCACGACTGGTACGCCCTGGATCCCCACTGCAGACAACTATAAGACAATAAATGCAGAATCAGCTCTTGCTGATCCGGAATCCATTTTTTATCATTACAAAGAGCTGATCCGCCTTCGAAAAGAACTGGACATTGTAACTTTTGGTGATTATCAGTTGGTTTCTGAAGAGGACTCGGAAGTCTTTGCCTATACACGCACATGGAATAAGGAAACACTCCTTGTAATTAACAACTTTTATGCGCAGGAAACGGTATTTTCTATTCCATCTCATCTCAGAGAGTTACACGCCGAACTGCTTCTTTCCAATTACACGGGAACTGAGCTGCAGCCTCAGCTTTCTCTCCGGCCGTATGAATCACTGGTTTACCGGCTTGTTAAGGAATAAGAGACAATGCAGAATAAATATTTGCTCATTTACAGGGAAATAGCAGAGGAAATTCAGGCGGGTAAATATGCTGCAGGAGAAAAACTCCCTTCAGAGCATGAACTGGTAGAAATGTTCGAAACGTCACGGGAGACTATTCGTAAAGCGTTGAATCAGCTCGCCCAAAACGGATTTATTCAAAAAATTCAGGGGAAGGGGTCCATTGTCCTTGATGCACGAAAGTTTGACTTCCCAGTATCCGGTTTGGTAAGTTTTCGCGAACTGGCAGCAAATATGGGGGAGAGGCACCGCACTTATGTAGAAAAGCTGGAACTTAAAAAGGCGGATAAGTATATACGAAAACAACTTGAAGTATCATCCGCATCAAAAGTGTGGGAAGTTCACCGCGTGCGGGAAATCGACGGTGAAAAAATTATTCTCGATAAAGATTATTTTAATCAGTCGTATATAAATCATTTAACGGAAGAAATCTGTGAAGCTTCTATATATGATTATATTGAGAATGAACTGGGAATGAAAATCAGCTTTGCAAAAAAAGAAATCATCGTCGTTGAGCCTACAGATGAAGACAGGTCCTATTTGGATTTGAATGGCTTTCAGAATATTGTCGTCGTTAAAAATTATGTTTATTTTGATGACGCGGGCTTATTTCAATATACTGAATCGCGGCACAGGCCGGATAAATTCAAGTTTGTAGATTTTGCAAGAAGGACTCACTTATAAATAGGGTGCCTTGGAAATAGTCAAAGAAGCAGGCGTATGTCATAAGCGCTTTTCTCAGCTAAACATACGAATATTTATAAAAAATTATACTCTGCTATTCGAAGCTATGAACGAACCACTTAAGGGTTTCTGCAAAAGATCAGACCAGATAGTAAAATAACTTTAAAAAGAACCGCCGGCATAGTTCCGGCGGTTCTTTTCTGGTTTTGTCTGTTATTTTTTTAGAGAAGCAACTACCGCTTGTTTGAGAGTTCGTTCACTTGTAATTTCATTGAGCCATTCCTTCATGGAAAGGTCGCTTTCCTGTTTCACACGACGCGAAAATTTTGTAAGCAGTTTTTTTAATGCCTCTGAATCGTGTTCGCTGCCAAGTTTCTCAGCTCTCACAAGCATGTCTTCGATCAATTTCGTTTCTGTAAGCGGAACAGTGGAAGCAGCTTCCAGAAGGAAATCCTGCAGTGTGCTGCCTCGGTTGGCATAAAAATAATCGGAGCTTACTTTCTCCAGAAGCTCAGGGTGCTCAGATAACTGGCGGCCATAGGCAGGTATCATATGATCAATTCTATGATCCTTCAAAAAGCTGTAGGATTTTTTAGGGTTGGCAGTTTCGACAGCTTCGAACAGAGCCTCCATAATTAACGAATTATCTGCTCCGTTTTCTTCTCTTTGCAGAGTAATCAGCCGTGAAGGCCACTGATGTTTAATGTCTTCAAGGTGCTCGTCCCGAAGAAGCTTTTTAATTTTTTTGTTTTTCATCTTCGCTTCTTTTTCCGGCTTCAGGGCGTCTTTTAGATCATCCTGGGTCATACGGTGCTGTTTTTTACGGGAGTTGATTTCTTTATATCTCTCCAATGCTTCCCCGGAAGCTTTCGTAGTTTTACTCGTGACATAAAAAGAATCAAGAAAATTCCCGTCAAAATCCATAATTCCGAAGATAACAGGAACCTCATGTTCAAACAGCAGAACGTCGATAGACTGCTTGCTCGTTTTTTCTTCGTATTTCACGACGTAAAATTGTGTTTGATTTCCATCCATATACACTTTTTTTCCTAAAAAACTGGGCGCTAATGCTGTCATAAAAGCGTCTCCCCTTTCTGTGGGTGGTGCCGCTATTTGTCATTACGTATAATTAAGTAGACGATTAGTCCGATGATCGGAAAGAAAAGCGTGCCTATTAATACGATAATGGCAAACTCTTTACTATTGCCTTTTCGGAGGGAATCCCGGTAAGACCATATACTTGTCAAAATATTTAAAAGTAAAATAAAAAGTCCAACAAATAATATGGTTAAGAATACTATACCTGATCCTATTCCGATTTCCTGAAACATCATTTTAAACGGCTCCTTTGATCGTACTACTTCCATCTTAACGTTTATAAGAGGCTTTGTGTAGGGGAAGAGAACAAACTCTGTAAAAGAAACCTCAAAATAGGGTGAAGAAGATCATGGTTTTCCATTATAGAAGTTTTTCATGTATAGAAGTTGAAGAGCCGGTTTACAAGGGAGAGCATTCAGTTTCCGATAATAACCCGATCGTTATTTTTGGTATGTATTAGAAGCAAGTAAAAGAGGAAGTCCTGTCTTATCTTTGGGACTTCCTTCATAAACTATATGAATATTCGATTATTCACCGATTAGGTCATAAAAAGCTTCCTCTAACTGTGGATAATTAAAATCAAATCCATTATCAAGCAGTTTCTGGGGAATTACCTGCTGACCTTCTACAATAATTACGCTCATATCTCCGAGGATAAGCTTAAGGACATTGCTTGGGACAGGAGCCCAGAACGGCCGGTTTAATACGTCAGCGAGCGTTTTACCAAACGACTTCATTCGTTCCGGAGTAGGAGAAGTAACATTAACAGGGCCGCTTAATTCTTCATGTTCAATCAAATACAGAATCGCCCTCGCTACGTCATCAACATGAATCCATGACATCCACTGTTCGCCGGTCCCCAGTTTGCCGCCGACTCCCATCTTAAATGCGGGA
The DNA here is from genome assembly GCF_008014775.2 of Alkalicoccus halolimnae. GTDB lineage: Bacteria > Bacillota > Bacilli > Bacillales > Salisediminibacteriaceae > Alkalicoccus > Alkalicoccus halolimnae. Next base: position 1,321,031 of record NZ_CP144914.1, read on the forward strand.
AGCATTTTTTTCAAAGCACCTTCTTCTGCTGAAAGCACAACTCCAGATCTGCTCAAAACGACTCTTACTTCATCGGGGGCTTTTTGTGCTTCCTGTTCCCAGCGTGAAACTACTTCAGCCATGAAATCATCTCCTGGGGTAGTCGTTTCTTCTGTAAAGGTTTTTTCAAAGGAAGTCCCATAAAATCCAACGGCCGAGCCGTTTATAAGTACAGAAGGTTTATTATTTAGTACACTTAATATACGCACTGTCTCACGGGTTACATCTATCCGGCTGTCCAGAATTTCCTGCTTTTTCTTTTCTGTCCAGCGTCCACTGTTCAAGTTTTCTCCAGCAAGATTGACAAAAGCGTCTATCCCTTCCAGTTTCTCTTCCGGGGCAGCTCCTTCAGTCATCCATTCAATGTACTGAATACCATGGGAATCTATTTTATTTTGCGGATTTCTCGTCAAAATATATGCTTCATGCCCCTCCTTAAGTAACAGCTTTGTTAAATTTTTTCCTACTAGTCCTGTTCCACCTGCAATTGCCACTTTCATTCTGACCCCTCCTGGTATAATCTTGTGTGTAGTTAGGTATTCCTTTAAAACGGAAAATTAAAACGTTTAGTATGTGAAGGAGGCCCGGATGTGCCAAAAATAGCTAAAATACAGGCCGCTAAAAAAACGCGGCAGCGCTACCATATTTTTTTGGAAGAAAATAATCAGGCAGAATATAGTTTTTCCTTGTCAGAAGATATACTTGTAAAAGAGGGACTGGCCAAAGGAGACGAACTTACAAATTCGGACATAAACCGCTTAAAACAGACGGATGAGACAGACAAAGCATTTCAGAAAGCTTTAAACTATCTTTCCTACAGAATGCGTTCTGAAAAGGAGCTCTCTGATTACTTAAGGGAGCAGGAGGTTCCTTCGGAAGAAATAAGCAGGATGATAGAAAAATTGAGAGAATTGGATTTTGTGAACGACGAAAGATTTGCCTTTTCTTTTGTAAGAACAAAGCGTGATCAATCAAAAAAAGGTCCGATCGTCATTAAACAGGAATTAAAACAAAAAGGAGTTGCAGATAATATCGTGGATAAATCCTTATCGCAATATACACCCGAGGAACAGCTTGATCTGGCAGTGAAGCTCGCTGAAAAAAAACAAACGTCCTACCGGAAAGAATCCAAACGTCAGACAGAGCAGAAGCTGGTTCAGTTTCTTATGCAGAAAGGTTTCCCGTCAAGTATCGCTTTTGAAGCAGTAAAAGAAGCTGATATTGAAGCGGAAGAAGGAGAGGAGTGGGAAGCAGTCAGCAGCTGGGGAGAAAAATCGTGGCGTAAATTTGCTTCCAGCGAGCCTTATCAACGGAAGCAGAAGGTCAAACAGGCACTCTACCGGAAAGGTTTTCCGGGACAGCTTATAGATCAATGGATAGAAGAAAAAGAAATGGAGGAGGAAGAGGAACTTTAATCTCTCCCGCTGAAAGGCTATAATAAAAACAGCAGACAAAGCAGAGAGAGGATTGACGTCTGATATGAATCAAAAGTACAGCCAAATGTCACGCGCAGAATTGGAATCAGAAATTGCTGAAATGCGGGTACTTGCTCAAAAAGCAGAAGCAAAGGGTATGATAAATGAATACGCTGTTCATGAAAGGAAAATATTAATGGCTGAAGCTTACCTGCTTAATCCAGCAGACTTTAAGCCGAAAGAAATATATATCGTAAAAGATTCAGGAGAAACTTTTGAAATAAGCTATATAAACGGCGTTTTTGCCTGGGGATATCGAAACAAAGCAGCAAAACTGGAAGCTGTACCTATTTCTATTCTTGCACAGAAAAATTAGAGCTGATGTCTTTACGGAAAACTGCGCTTCCACAGACATGATCCCTTTTCGTTTTTTAATGAGCTGCAGTATAGAAGATCTGTCCGAACGCAAAAGAGGAATAGGTGAAGGCTTTCTAGGCGGCAGGCACTCTAAAGAAACACTAATCATTAATAGAACCAAAAAACTAAGGAAAGGGGGGAAGAAATATGCAGGATTACATGGAACGATTAACGAACCGGCTGCTGGAACAGAATGATCAGCTTTCTTATGCTGAAGCAAGAACCTGGGTAGAACTGCTTTGGGAAGATTTCGAAGCGACTTATGCGAAGGCAGGCTATGAGTACAAAGGCAAAGAAATGACTGAAAAAGTTATTCAGCAGTGGATTGACAACTACGGGCCAAAACTGCATGAGACTTTAAAAGACAACCCCCGTTACAAAAAATGGTTTGATCAAAAAAGGTTTTATCATTAAGCCTGTCGTTAACTGAATGAAACGCGGTATGTATTTATGAAGGACCGGGGAACTTTAGAAGATCTAAAAAAGCGTCATGACGATAAATTTCGTCATGACGCTTTTTGGTCGTGAAGGCAAAAAGGGAAACAGGGTAATGGTTTTAAGCGTAAGAAAGTTTTCTTTTAAGAGTAGCGGTGTTGTAGATCCAGCCGGTATAAGAACTCAGCACATTTAAGTTTTCATCCAATCTGACAATCGCTACGAATGGGTAGTATCCTTTACTTCTGTATCTTAAATCAACAAATTTAACGGAATATCCGTGTTCTTCAATAGAAACTGCCCACCTGTAAGCTGGAGAAAAGGAAAGAAATGCTTCCAGATTTCTATCCTTTTGAGCAGCATTGATAACAGGGTCATCGGGGACAGGTTCAAACGGATAAGTTTCAAAATAAGTAAGTTTTCCATTACGATGTTCCGCTACGTACATTTCTTCGGGCGTCCGCACAACAATATGCCAGCGGGACCATCGGAAAGTCGGGGAGGTAAATATGTGAGTAGCATCCGGATGTTTTTCGTGCACATGTTTGTGTACGAGGTTCTGCTCGTAAATGCGCCAGAAGTAATAAATAATAATGATCCCAAACATAATTAAAAACGTCCATCCTGGATCTGCTCCAAATCTCCAGAATAAAATAGCAATTATGTGAGCGATGAAAATAAATGGGTCAAAAATATTTATAACGCCCAGAGCAAGCCACTTGTTATAGACTGGTGCAAAAGCTTTCGTCCCGTAAGCGTTGAAAATATCGATAAACACATGGAGAAAGACAGCAAAGAAAGTCCACATCCATAAATGAAACATATTAACGGGAGGCATGATAAAATACAGCATCAGGGTAATTGCTGTTGGCCAGAGAAACCAAAAAGGCACAGAATGAGTTACTCCCCGATGATTTGCTATATATACGGCATTGTTCTTCAATTTTAATACGGTGTCAAAATCGGGAGCCTGGGAACCGACCACTGCGCCGATCATTACCGCCTGCGTCATAGCAGGATTTTCGGCAACTACAGGATCAAGCGTTGCAAGCCCTCCAAGAGCGACTCCCATAACGACGTGAGTAGCTGTGTCCATAAGTTTCCCTCCATCAATTACTTACTATATCCTATTTTACCCGTTTTACATCAGTTTCAAAAGAGGAGTTTTCAAGTTGAAAATATTAGATAAGCAGCGGTTTCAGAATGATTTACTTAATTGGTATGACCAGGAAAAAAGAGATCTGCCCTGGCGTAAAGAAAGGGACCCCTATAGAATTTGGGTTTCTGAAATTATGCTTCAGCAGACAAAAGTAGATACTGTTATTCCATACTTTTATAATTTTATGGATAAGTTCCCGACTTTGGAAAAACTTGCAGAAGCAGAGGAAGAGGAAGTTCTAAAAGCGTGGGAAGGACTGGGTTATTACTCGAGAGCCCGAAATCTCCACACCGCAGTAAAAGAAGTAAAAGAGTTTTATAACGGACAGGTGCCTGATACGGAGGATGAAATTAAAAAGCTTAGAGGAGTCGGCCCCTATACTGCAGGAGCAATACTTTCCATCGCCTACAATGTTCCTGCTCCTGCGGTGGATGGAAATGTCATGAGAGTACTATCCAGAATATTTACGATTTATGATGACATTTCCAAAGTATCTGTGAGAAAAAAGTTTGAAGAAATTGTCCGTGAAACGATTGCAGCTGACAGGGCTTCAGATTTTAATCAGGCCATGATGGAACTCGGAGCTACCGTTTGTACCCCAAGAAGCCCGGCGTGCCTGCTTTGTCCAGTTCAGCAGCACTGTGAAGCCCGCGAAGAAGGTGTGCAGGAGATCCTTCCCGTAAAAGCGAAGAAAAAAGCTCCCAGGCCGGTGTCTTTAAAAGCGCTTGTCGCACAGGACTATTCCGGCCGCTATCTGGTAGAGAAAAGGCCGGATACGGGGCTGCTGGCCAAATTATGGCAGTTTCCATATATAGAATCATTGACAGAATCGGATGAAGATTTAAAATCTTTTGCAGAGGAATTATCCGTCAATGCGGAGAAGTTTTCTTATCAGCAGCACGTGCGCCACGTCTTTTCCCACCTTGTCTGGGAAATGGATGTTTATCAGGCAAGAGGGAAAATTACAAATCCTGCACCAAACCAGAAGCTGCTTACAAAAGAAGAGTTGAAAGAGCTAACTTTTCCAGTTTCACATCAAAAAATACTTTATAAATTAGAGGAGGAGTTGTAATGGATTTACGACTGCATGGAAAAAAAGTACTTGTTACTGGTGGATCTAAAGGAATCGGCCTGGGGATTGCGCAGGCATTCGCAGCAGAGGGGGCAGACGTAGGTGTCGTTGCCCGGGGAGAAGAAGCTTTGAAAAAGTTGAAGGAAGAATTCCCTGAAATATTAACACTTCAGGCCGATATCTCAGAAAAGGGAGAGCGTCAGCGTGTTTTCCAGGCTTTTATTGATAAATTCGGTACAATAGATGTTCTTATAAATAATGCTGGAGGTTCAAGTGGCGGAAAGACTATGGAAACAGAGATAGGACAGTTTGAAGAAGCGATGCATTTGAATTATTTTTCTGCTGTTCATTTATCACAGCTGGCAGTTCCTTATATGAAAAATCAGGGAAAAGGAGCGATTATAAATATAACTTCTATTTTCGGAAGAGAATCAGGGGGCAAACCAACTTATAACAGTGCAAAATCAGCGATGATAAGTATGACGAAATCTCTCGCCGATGAAGTGATAAAAGACGGTATAAGGGTTAATGGAATAGCACCTGGGTCGATCCTTCACCCTACCGGGAACTGGCAGAAACGTCTAGATGAAAACCCCGAAAAAATCAATCAGTTTGTAGAAGATCAGATTCCTGCAGGACGTTTCGGCACCGTGGAGGAAATCGCAGATGTAGCTCTTTTCTTAGCTTCAGAGAAAGCTTCATGGATCGTCGGCGCCAATCTGAATGTGGATGGGGGCCAGTCAAAATCTAATTTTTAAAAAGATGAATTGTTCAGAAAAAAGTTATTTCGAAAGACGAAATATGATAGGATGAAGAAAACAGCAGAGGATGGTTTTCGGATATGAATCATAAAACAGCACTGACTTACCCCTACAGCTCTAAACGTAATGTTACATATGGAAAAAATGGCATGGTAGCTACTTCCCAGCCTCTTGCAGCACAGGCGGGACTTGATATTCTGAAAAAAGGCGGTAATGCCGTAGACGCTGCGATTGCTGCGGCCGCTGCTCTTACCGTCGTTGAACCTACCTCGAACGGAATCGGCAGTGACGCTTTTGCGCTTGTGTGGATAAAAGACAAGCTTCACGGTTTGAACGCGAGCGGTCAAGCCCCGCAAAAGCTTTCTATCGAAGAGTTAAAATCTCAGGGAGTGGAGGAAATACCGAAATTCGGCTTTACTCCTGTCACAGTTCCTGGAGCTCCTGCAGCGTGGGCTGAGCTTTCAGAAAAGTTCGGTAAGCTGAGTTTAAAGGAAGCACTGGCACCAGCTGTCTGCTATGCAAGAGAAGGTTATCCTCTCAGTCCCACTCTTGCTTCTTTCTGGAATCGTGCAGCGGATGTTTTCAAAGAACAGCTTAACGGGGAAGAGTTTCATGCCTGGTTCGAAACGTTTGTACCTGGCGGGAAAGTGCCGGATGTAGGGGAAATATGGAAATCAGAAGGCCATGCTTTTACGCTGGAAAAAATAGGTGAAACAAATGCAGCGTCTTTTTACAGTGGGGAACTTGCCGATAAAATAGACGCCTGTTCCAAAAAGCATAACGGATTTATTAGAAAAGAAGATCTTGAAGCTTTTTCTCCTGAATGGGTGAATCCTGTCTCTGTTAATTACAAAGGTTACGACGTGTGGGAAATTCCGCCTAACGGACAGGGAATTATTGCTCTTATGGCACTGAATATGCTTAAAAAGGAGACTTTTCAGACACGGGAGTCTGAAAAGACCTACCACAGACAAATTGAAGCGATGAAACTTGCTTTTGCCGATGGTGAAAAATACATTACAGAAGAAAAACATATGTCTCAATCCGTTTCCGATCTCCTGAGTGAGGATTACGCGGAAAAGCGTTCCAGTAAAATAGGCGAAGAAGCGCTTTATCCAGAAGCGGGCGAGCCTTCTTCATCCGGAACGGTTTATCTGGCTGCTGCAGATGGAGAGGGTAACATGGTTTCGTTTATTCAAAGTAATTATATGGGCTTTGGCTCCGGAATTGTCGTTCCCGGCACCGGAATCAGTCTGCAGAACCGGGGTCACAATTTCAGTATGAACCCGGAAGATGATAACGCACTGGAGCCTGGAAAACGAACGTATCATACGATCATTCCCGGATTTTTGACAAAAGATAATCAACCAGTTGGTCCGTTCGGGGTCATGGGCGGATTTATGCAGCCGCAGGGCCATATGCAGGTAGTCATGAATACAATCGATTTTGGATTGAACCCCCAGTCTGCTCTGGATGCTCCGCGCTGGCAGTGGATGGGCAAGAAAAATGTGCTTCTGGAACAGACTGTACCAAATCATATTGCGCATGCTCTTTCGGCCAGAGGGCACGATGTCCAGGTTACACATCAATCCGGGAATTTTGGCCGCGGACAGATAATCTGGAGAGATCCAGTCACTGGAGTTCTCGCTGGAGGCACAGAGTCGAGAACCGATGGAAGCATTGCCGTATATTAAACTTCTATCTGTATACTGTTTCCGCCGGAGGGATTCCACATTCCCGCTAAATAGGAAAACTCCTTGCTTTAATTGAGGTAAGGAGTTTTTCTATTTGGATCCGGAAGTTTCCTTGATTGTGATTAATGAGTTTTTCGCTTCAATTTGACTGTCTTCATTACTGAAGCCAGGCCCCGCGGCAAGCTTCCGCCGGGAAGCGAAGGAGAAAATACAAGGGATAGAATAAATATACTTCTTCCTTTACTTAATCAACACTCTGTCTAGAGAGCTTCCGTCACGAAAAAAAAGAAAGACTGCTCATACAGAAAACCTATTCTGAGAAGAAACATTTGTTAATCCACTCCTTTATCCGGAATAGTGTATCCTGATTACTGATAATCTCCTTTAATAGAGTCTTTATTAATAGTATGATTGGAAACGAGTAAATCAAAAGGAGGGGATTGTAAAGTTGAAAACCCATAAGGAGATTTTTATGGCCTTTTTACGCGTCGGCCTGCTTGGTTACGGTGGAGGACCTGCCGCAATTCCCCTGATTCAAAAAGAAGCGGTGGATACATATAAATGGATGAATGATGAAGAATTTTCAGATATTCTGGCAATCGGGAATACACTTCCGGGACCAATAGCAACGAAAATGGCCGGTTACATCGGTTACCGCGTTTCAGGAGTCGGAGGATTGATCAACGGGGTGCTCGCAACAGTACTTCCTACCGTGATATTAATGATAATTCTCCTGGTATCATTAGCTTCCTTTCGTGATTATGCCTGGGTTCAGGGTATGACAAGGGGCGTACTTCCAATTGTAGCGGTCATGCTCGGAGTGCTGACCTGGAGTTTCGTGAAAAAATCAAAGACGGATCTCGGTTGGATAAAAGTCCTTCTTTTAATTGCACTTTCGATCGTTCTTATTGAATTTGCAGGTCTTCACCCAGCTCTACTGATTGGGTCACTTATCTTATTTGTACTTCTGAAGCCAAAGAAGAAGGAGGATGCAGCATGACCTACTGGGAAATTTTCCTCGCCTTTTTTATTCCCGGCATCGTCGGGTACGGCGGAGGGCCGGCGACTATTCCTTTAATCGAACATGAAGTTGTACATAGGTATGAATGGATGAACGTTGAAGAGTTCGGGGAAGTTCTGGCTCTTGGAAATGCGCTTCCTGGACCAATTGCTACGAAAATGGCAGGCTATATTGGTTTTGTGGAAGGCGGGATTATTGGAGCATTTATCGCTTTATTTGCAACGATTGCACCTTCCCTTATTCTAATGGTTATATTACTTGGAATCTTAATGAAATTTAAAAATTCACCAAAAGTGAAAATGCTTTCAGCAGTGGTTCGTCCAACCATTGCTGTGCTGCTTGGTGTTATGACTATCCGCTTTATTGACACTTCTTATGATGACAACGGCATTCTGCAGACAATAGTACTTCTCGGAGCAGGATATTACCTGCTTGAGGTAAGAAAAATTCACCCCGCATATGTCATCATCGGGGCCCTTTTATATGGCGCATTATTTTTAGCCTGATAAACAGATTTGTCAGCGCCCGCCGTTGTTATTGCCCAAAACTTAGCAGCTGAGTGCAGCTGTAAGGGTCAAGTATCGGTGCGCTGTAGAGGTAAACATAATTTTTATAAACTGGAGGAATGTTTTATGGTACAAAGAAAAGTAGCTTTGATTACCGGAAGCAGTCGTGGTATAGGGAAGGAAATTGCCCTTACGCTTGCTGAAGAAGGATATGATATTGTTGTTAACTATGCAAGAAGTAAAACGAAAGCCCAGGAAACAGTAGATGAAATTAAAAATCTCGGCGTGGATGCCCTCGCAGTAAGAGCGAATATTGCTAAAATAGATAAACTGGAAGCGATGTTTGAAACGATAGATGAACACTTTGGAAGACTGGACGTACTGATTAATAACGCTGCTTCGGGGGTGCTGCGTCCTCTGATGGAGCTGGAAGAAAGCCACTGGGACTGGACGATGGATATTAACAACAAAGCGATGCTATTCTGTTCCCAGCTTGCTGCAGCACGGATGACTTCTGGAGGAGCGATTGTCAGCCTTAGTTCATTAGGCGCCATTCGTTATCTCCCGAATTATACGACAGTAGGAGTATCAAAAGCAGCAGTGGAAGCATTGACGCGTTATATGGCAGTAGAACTTGCTCCATCAGGCATCCGCGTTAATGCTGTTTCCGGAGGTGCCGTGGATACAGATGCGTTAACCCATTTCCCTAACCGTGAGGAACTGCTGGGAGATGCAGCTGAAAGAACTCCAGCTGGAAGAATCACAGAACCGAAAGATCTGGCCCGAACAGTGAAATTCCTCGTGTCTAAAGACGCAGAAATGATTCGCGGACAAACAATTATTGTTGATGGGGGAATTTCTCTGCTCGCCTGAACCAGGCTGCTTCTCTGCATAAGCGGAGGGCAGTTTTTTAATAAGCTTTGTTTGTTTCAGTTCATCAATGCATTGAGTGCAAAAGAATAGTATAATGGTATAGGTAAATGATAAGAAGATAAGTTATTGCTGTCGGCGGAAGTGTTTAATAGTCACTTTATCAGAGGGGGCAACGTCATGTTTAATAGAAAGCGGAAGGAGCGTAAAAAGGAAAATGCTCAAAAGGAACCGGAGATTATTTCATGTTCTCTTGAGGATATGCGTAAAGCCGTAAACCGTTTTGCAGATAATTCTGACCAAAGGTTGTCGCTCCGTTCTATTATTAATCAGGATAATACCATTGATGCTGAATTTTTAGCTCCTTATCTGGGAGGAATACCGGACCGGCCTTTTTATATGTCGAAAGAGACGTATGACATTTTCGAAGAAGAGGGAAAGGCCCATCATATTGACAGAGCACAGATTGCCTGCGATCAGTATTTTTTGGAAACGGGACAGTTTCCTTTTATATCCGGAGATAAAGCTGGTAAAATAAGTTATTTCAAGTTGAAAAATTATCTCATTGAAGAACCCCCTTTTGATTTGTATTTAGATCCTAAAGATCGGATGGTGACACACAGAAAGCCGCCGGAAGAGCAATAGAAAGGAGAAGCACGTGGATTTTCCGACGGTAGGAAGTACAATTGAAGTCCAAAGTTACAAACACAACGGCTCGCTTCACCGCATATGGGAAGAGACCGTCATTTTGAAAGGAACGTCCCACGAAGTAATCGGTGGAAACGACCGCATCCTCGTGCAGGAATCTGATGGGAGGCAATGGCGGACAAGGGAGCCGGCCATCTGTTATTTCACAGCTTACAGCTGGTTTAACGTAATCGGAATGATACGCAATGACGGCATTTATTACTACTGTAATCTTGGGACTCCTTTCACCTATGATTCTGAAGCGCTGAAATATATTGATTACGATCTTGATATAAAAGTCTTTCCTGATATGACATATAAACTCCTGGACGAAGATGAATTTGCTTTACATAAAAAGCAGATGAATTATCCGGATGAAGTGGAAATAATTTTAAGAAAAGCTGTAGACGAACTCGTTTCGTGGATAAGTTCCCAGAAGGGACCGTTTGAGCCGGGCTTTATAGAATACTGGTATGAACGATTTTTACAGCACCGCTAAGAGTTTGAGGAAAGGAGATGTCTTTAAAGGCATCTCTTTTCTTGCGTATAAAAAGGAGGTGGAGTAATGGATAGTATTAAAAGGTACATGCAGTTTGTCATTCCTTACTGGAAGCAGATTATCATCACCGTATTAATTGGAATGATGAAGTTTGGAATTCCGCTGCTTATCCCGCTCATATTAAAGTATGTTATTGATGATATAATCGGCGGCGATGGTCTTTCTACAGCTGAACAGCTGAATATGCTCTACTGGCTTATGGGTGGTACATTCATATTATTTGTTTTTCTTCGTCCGCCGATCGAATATTACCGCCAGTATTTTGCCCAGTGGACAGGAAATAAAATTCTTTACGACATCAGAGATCAGTTGTTTACACATCTGCAAAAACTGAGCCTGAAATTTTATGCCAACAGACAATCCGGTGAAGTTATTTCACGGGTCATAAACGATGTAGAACTTACAAAAAATTTCATCATGACCGGTATGATGAATATATGGATCGATATGTTTACTATAATAGTAGCTATTATTATAATGCTGACACTTGACCCTTGGCTCACTCTTGCTGCAGTGGCGCTGCTGCCGCTTTACGGCCTGTCTATTAAGTTTTTCTATTCAAGACTCCGCGATTTGACGAGGCGACGATCTCAGGCTTTAGCAGATGTACAGGGGCATCTTCATGAAAGACTGCAGGGAATAAGCGTAATTAAAAGCTTTGCCCTGGAAAATCATGAGCAGAAAGAATTCGATAAGCAGAATGAAAATTTTCTCGACAGAGCAGTAGACCATACAAAATGGAATGCCAAAACTTTCGCAGTAGTCAATACCATTACAGATATCGCTCCGCTCGTCGTAATATTTGTGGCAGCTATGATGGTTATTCAAGCTGATTTAACGGTTGGTACGCTTGTGGCATTTGCAACGTATATGGAAAGGCTTTATGCTCCGCTCCGAAGACTGGTAAACTCCTCAACGCAGCTTGTTCAGTCGATTGCCTCAATGGACAGAATGTTCGAATTGATTGACGAGAAGTATGACATTACTGACCGCAAAGATGCAGTCCCTTATAAAAGTTCTGGAGGAGCGGTGGAATTCGACCGCGTTTCTTTCGCTTACGATAACGAAGAAGTTCTTCACAACGTCAGTTTTCGTGCTGACCGCGGAGAAACTGTCGCAGTTGTTGGAATGAGCGGAGGCGGGAAGAGTACGATTATGAGCCTGATTCCCCGTTTTTACGATGTTACTGAAGGTACAATCCGCATTGATGGCAAAGATATCCGTGATTTACAGGTACGCTCCCTCAGAGACCAAATAGGGATGGTTCTTCAGGATAATATAATATTCAGCGATTCCATCATGTTCAACATTCGTATGGGGAATCCGGAAGCAACGAACGAAGAAGTTTATGCAGCTGCCCGTGCGGCAAATGCGGACGGCTTTATATCCGAGCTGCCGGAAGGCTATGATACTAAAATCGGAGAGCGTGGTGTAAAGCTTTCCGGAGGACAGAAGCAGCGTGTGGCAATTGCCAGAGTATTTTTGAAAAACCCTCAAATTCTCATATTTGATGAAGCAACAAGTGCGCTGGATCTGGAAAGTGAAAAATTGATTCAGGATTCTGTGGAACTGCTGGCCCGTGACCGCACCACGTTCGTCGTGGCTCACCGCCTGGCTACAGTAACGCACGCTGATAAAATAATCGTCATGGAAAATGGAGAGATTGCAGAAATAGGCACTCACCAGGAATTAATGGCTGTGGAAGGGAAGTATGCCCAGTTATTTAATATTCAAAAGTTCGGTTAGAAAAATGAGTGTTTAAAAGGCTTTTTCCACATTTGTAGTTCTTCCATCAAGCCTGTCTCGAAAATAAAACATCTAGTTGAAGCGAAGTTTCCTATATAATCAAAATCAAAAAGCACTTATGTTAAAAAGGGAAGCTATTAGAGGTTACCTGCGAAGGAAAAAGACCAATGCCTGCAATATTCAAGGCATGCGTTCAGCTGCCAGCAGAAAGAGGATGCAGTTCCTGAAGCGTTCCTTTTCATTTTTAAATGAAGACAATTAAATAAGACAAATGAAAACACGGGGCGAAAAAGATTTCAGCAGGTAATCAAAGACCAAAAGCTGTATTTACCGCCCCGTGTTTTTATTTTAGTTCGGTATTGTGAAACGAACAGCCGGTGCAGCCGTATAAAAGAAGCAAGTGGAAAGGAAAGGAGATAAGTAATGACGCTGGAATTGACGAATTTAACAAAAACTTTTGATGAAACGAAAGCTGTCAGCGGAATTGATTTAAAAATTGACAGGGGGCAGATGTTTGGAATGCTCGGAGCCAACGGAGCTGGAAAAACGACGACCTTCAGAATGATTATTGGACTGCTCGATCCTACTTCCGGAACAGCGGAATGGAGTGGTTCCCGAATTGACTACAGCCGTACACACTTAATAGGTTATCTGCCGGAGGAAAGAGGTTTGTTCCCTAAACTTACGGTTAAAGAGCAGCTCATTTATTTAATGAGATTAAATCGAATGAAAAAGCAGGATATTATTACGGAGATGAGAAAGTGGCTGGAAAGATTTCAAGTGGAAAACTACGAAAATAAAAAAGTAGAAGAACTGTCGAAGGGCAACCAGCAGAAAATTCAATTTATGGCTGCAGTTTTACATAAACCTGAGCTGCTTATTCTTGATGAGCCATTCAGCGGCCTTGATCCTGTGAATTCAGATATGCTTAAAGAAGCAGTACTCGACCTTCAGAATGAAGGCACGACTATCGTGTTTTCAAGCCATCAGATGCGCAACGTCGAGGAGCTCTGTGATGAATTAATTATATTGAAAAACGGATCTGCGGTCCTTCAGGGTAATCTGAGTGAAATCAAAAAGTCCTATAATATGAAATCAATAAAGATTAAAGCGGATTTCGATGTGGATTTTTTGAGAGACCTGCCTGGTGTTACCGACATAGCGATAACGAAAGTGGAAACGGAACTAAAAGTGGATAATGAAAAAACCGCTGAATCCGTTTTTCGTTCTCTTGCGGCAAGAGGATTTGTCAGGAAATTTGAAGTAGCTGAGCCTTCCCTGCACGACATTTTTATCGATCAGGCAGGAGGTGGAGAACATGAATAATTTCTGGACAACTTTTTCTCACACTGCTCTAAGACGAATAAAATCGAAAGCTTTTGCTATTTCAACATTGATTATGGCCCTGCTGATTATTGGTTTTTTTGCTGTACAGCCATTAATGAACATTTTTGGTGTTCCTGAAGGGCAGGAAGAACAAGTCGAAATGACTGTTGCGGATCAAAGTGAGTTTGAGGGAGAACTTGGCACCGCACTTGAAAACGGGAATTTCCCCGGAATAACCTTTATAGACGAAACAGGCAGGGATATAGAAGGACTGACGTTGGAAGCGGAAGAATCTGATTCTTATTTGATCGTACTTCAGGGGGAGAGGGCAAACTTAGAAGCAGAGTTTTATGGGGAAGCGTCAGGATTTGAAGTTATAAATAATGCTCAGCAGTATATCGAGCAGACAAAGCAGAATACAGCAGCTTCTGAAACGAACCTTTCCGAAGAAGAGAAAGAAGCGATCTTATCGCCGGTTGTAATCTCGGAGCAGACTTTTGCAGACGGAGAGGAGCCAGAAGAAGTTTTTTCCGATTCCTACTGGATGGTTTACGGTCTGGTTTTTGTTATTTACTTAATCATCATTACTTTTGGGTCTATGATTGCTACTGAAGTAGCTACGGAGAAATCATCCAGAGTGATGGAACTGATAGTTTCGAGTATCAGCCCGGTTACGCAGATGTTCGGTAAACTTGCGGGTATCGGAGCTGCCGGGGCAGTGAATATAGCTGTATTAGCTGGTGCTGTTGCGATAGGGTCTTTATTAAATGGGCAGGAAGTATTTCAGTTTATTTTCGTTGAGGTGATTGAAGTATCTTTAATCGCTTATGCGCTTTTATTTATTGTTTTAGGGTATTTTGTTTATGGCGGTATAGCTGCCATGCTTGGGGCGCTTGTGAGTCGTGCTGAAGAAGTGAATCAGGCTATTCAGCCGCTGATTTTTTTAGCTATGATAGCCTTTTTCTTATCCATTGTAGCTCTTAATGCTCCGGACCTTACTATTTTCAGGGTACTTTCCTATATACCTTTCTTCACACCGCAGCTTTTATTCCTGAGTATTGGGATGGGAACAGTACCGGCATGGGAAATCGTACTGATTCTCAGCATATTAATAGTATGTGCAGTTGGCATCAATCTGCTGGCAGCACGTATTTATAAAGGCGGAGTGCTGATGTACGGGAAGTTTTCATTTAAAAACGGGATTAAGCAGGCTATGCGTCTTTCCAAAAAAGAAGAATAAATACTGGAGCCTATGCCCGGAGTGGAAATCCAGGTTTCCATCGAGAGCAGAAGCTGACGACCTGTCAGGGTTCAGACTAAAAAAAGTCCTTATGACAAGCAATGTCATAAGGACTTTTTTAAGACAAGACATGCAGCCGGCAGTTTTTTCAGTGAAGGTCTATGATCTTATATTTCTCGTTCATCTATTTCCACTTCATTATCTTCCGTATGATAAGTAAAGAAGTTATCTACGAGACTATCAAGATGTTCCAGTTCTTCCGAGTATTCGATAATAAGTGCAATAACCGGAAGAAAGCGAATCCAGGTGTCGTGGTCGAACGTCTGGTTATTCTGACAAGTGATGAAAACTTCAATGAGTTCTTTTTTTCCCGTGTTTATCTCTTCGTAATAATCGCTCACCGACTGCGGGCGGACTTTCCCCATATACTTCAACATAATTCGTTCGTGGTAGTTGGTGAGCTGATCAAGCTGATAGCGGATAGTCTGCTCGACTTCTTCAGGAAGCTGGTGCGTCAGATGGTCATGTCTGGCGAGACTCTTCAAAATATCCTCCGCTTTTAAAGTAGAACGTATCATCTGTCTGAATAATACTATTTTCCGCATCCGGGCATACTCTGTTTTTTTAAAGAAGCTCCGCTCTTCTTTATAAAGAGAAAAAATCGTTTCGAGTTTTAGGATCGAAGTACGTATTTTATCCTGATCCTGCTTTAACGTACTGTAATCAATTTCGTGATGAAGCATCAATCGGATCCATTGAATGACTTCTTCATTTATTCCAGTTAGTTTATGATACATCTGATTCTCATGCTTTGGACGAAGGAAAATCAAATTAACGATAAAGGCAGAGAATACTCCGCACATAACTAGAAGCAGCCGGTCGGCTGCAAAATGATAAAAGTTTTCCGAAGGACTTCCCATAATTATGATTGCTGTTACTACTGCCAACGGGATGATAGTTTCTTTATTCCATTTAATGTGAATTGCAATGATGAGTACAACGACAGCTCCTATTACAAATGGTTCTGCACCAAATGCAGTGACAAAAGCTATAGCAAGTACGGCACTGATAATATTCGCCTGTACCTGATCCCAAATTAGGGTCAGGCTTTTATGAACGGAAGGCTGCACTGCAAAAAATGCAGCTAGACCCGCATAGGCAGGGTTTTCAAAATTAAACCAGATAGCTGCGTATAATGCGAGAGTAATGGCCAACCCAGTTTTAAAAATACGGGCTCCAAGCCTCATGATATTAGCATTTCCTTTCTCTCTGTAAAGTTTCTATTAGATTCTTCATGTATGATACACCTATGGTAAAGCAATTTCAAGGAGGTTGAGAAAGAGAACTCGATCGCAGCCATAACTCTATGCTAAGAAATCAGCCTCTCTAAACGGACAATTTTCATACAGAAAAAATGCGCCGGGACAAAAACTGTCTCGGCGCATTAGGAAGGCTTTATAAGGGATGAGGAATGACTTCCATTGCTTTATTTTCAAAACAGCTGCTTGAAAATGTAAGAGCTGCTAATATTATATTTCATACTCTTCGAGACCTTCGGCGAAAACTTCTTCCACGATGTGAATTGTTTTATTAATATCTTCTTCTGTATGAGCACTTGTTAAAAATAAAGCTTCAAATTTAGACGGAGCAAGGTTGATCCCACGGACAAGCATTTTTTTAAAAAAGGCAGCAAACATATCGGTACTGCTCGATTCTGCATCTTCAAAATTGCTTACTTTATCAACATCAAAATAGACAGTAAGTGCGCCGCGCAGACGATTGACAACAGCAGGAATATTATGATCTTCAGCTGCTTTCAAAATTCCCTCTTCCAATTTTCTGCCTAATTGATCCATTTTGTCATATACGCCCGGGGTTTGGAGGACTTCCAGGCAGGCGATACCTGCGCGAATGGATGCTGGATTTCCAGCCATTGTGCCTGCCTGATAAGCGGGCCCGAGAGGGGATATCTGCTCCATGATATCCTGGCGCCCGCCATAAGCTCCAATCGGCAGCCCTCCCCCAATGATTTTACCGAGAGCCGTCAAGTCAGGCTCAATTTCAAGAAGATTCTGAGCTCCGCCGTACATGAATCGGAAGGCAGTAATTACTTCATCGTAGATGACGAGAGATCCATTAGCGCGGGAAAGGTCGTTAACAGCTTCCAGAAAGCCGGGTTCCGGTTCAACGATTCCAAAATTACCGACGATAGGTTCAACGAGAACGCCGGCAATTTCTTTGCCAAAATGGTTCAGTGCTTCTTTAAATCCGGACAAATCATTAAAAGGGACCGTGATTACTTCCTCTGCAATATTTTTGGTTACACCCGCAGAATCGGGATTTCCGGTAGTCGAAGGCCCTGATCCTGCTGCGACAAGGACGAGATCCGAATGTCCGTGATAACAGCCGGCGAATTTAATGATTTTGTTCCTTCCTGTATAAGCTCTCGTGACGCGGATGGTTGTCATCACTGCTTCAGTACCGGAATTCACGAAACGCACCTTTTCAAGGGAAGGGATGGCATTCTGGAGCATACCAGCGAATTTATTTTCATAAACGGTCGGAGTACCATAGAGAACCCCATCCGCTGCGGCATTCTGGATCGCTTTTGTCACGTGAGGATGGGCGTGGCCCGTGATAATCGGTCCGTAAGCAGCTAAATAATCTATGTATTTGTTTCCGTCTGCGTCCCAAAAATAGGCTCCGGAAGCTTTTTCCATAAATACAGGTGTTCCTCCTCCTACTCCTTTGTATGCTCTTGATGGACTGTTTACCCCTCCCAGAATAACTTCCTGTGCTTCTTTATAAAGTTGTTCTGAATTCGAAAAATTCATAATGATGTATCTCTCCTTTGATTGGACTGATATTTGCAGTAAAATTGTATCATGAATAAGATTGGTGCGATGCAGGAATCCTGTATGGTATGGAAAAGACGATTGAAAAGGAGGGGTAAGATGAATGATTTAGTTGGAGAAAAAGTTCCGGATAGGAAACTTTCTGATGCAGAAGGAAATTTAATTTCTCCTGCTCAATTTAAAGGTAAATATGCAGTCCTTTACTTCTATCCGAAAGACATGACACCTGGATGCACGACAGAAGCTTGTGATTTTCGTGACCAGTTTGAAAGCTTTAAAGATGCGGATGCGGTCATTATCGGAGTAAGTCCTGATCCGGCGGCTAAACACAAAAAATTTGCTGCCAAGTATGAGCTCCCATTTTATCTTCTGTCCGATGAAAAATTGGAACTTTCAAAAGCGATGAATGTCTGGCAGCTCAAAAAGAATTTCGGGAAAGAATATATGGGTATTGTCCGCTCAACGTATGTGATTGATCCTGAAGGAACCATTATTAAAGAATGGAAAAATGTTCGTGTGAAGGGGCACGTCCAGCAAGCTCTCGAATTTATACAGAGCCAAAAAAAAGAGTAAACAAAAGGAGGCTGAACCATAATGTTTATGGATCGGCCTCCTTCATTAATATTCCTGCAGCATCTCCAGCCACGCCGGGTCTCCTGCTCTTGGCAGGACTACGCCTGAATCATCAGAGATATAGCGGTGAATTTTTTCCCAGTCAGAGGTCCTCAGCACTTCTCCATTTGTATGGAGAAGAACATATAAAGGTTCGCTTTCTACATTTAAATATTTCTGGAAATACTCCGGTGTATGGTAATGTACATCGAGATAAGTATCGTATCTGTCTTCAATTTTTTCCGCGAAAGTCTGCAGAATATATAAATATTGTCTGTCAAAATTTTCATCAAATAAAAACAGCATATAGTGGTTATCTTCAACAGGGGTGTGTACTTCAACAAAATCCTCATAGCTGTAAGGGTAAGTAATTATTTTTTCTGCGCTGTAGATGGGAAGAAGGCGGTTATTAACTGTAACCGGCGTATCCATGGAGGTAGTTTTCTTCGTGAAAGGTTCTTCAGTTTCTATTGAAATTTGCTGGTTCGGCCAGTGAAACGGAAAGCTGCTTTCCTCCAAGGTTATTATTTCTCCCGTTTCTTTATCTTCAAATAACGTATTCTCATTAACTTGTATAATGTACGATTCAGCATAATAATCCTCCGGAAGGTTTATATGGAGTCCATTTAAATACCGGTAGGATTCTCCTGTGTAGGAATCTTCTACAAAAAGCTGGAATGTATTATCTATAGCAGAGGTGAACATGTACCTTCCGTGAATCTCTTTTTCCTCGGGTGTACAGCCACTTAGGAAAGCAGCTATCACGAACGTTAAAAAAAGACGTGGCACCATACACTCC
Source organism: Alkalicoccus halolimnae (assembly GCF_008014775.2). Classification (GTDB taxonomy): domain Bacteria; phylum Bacillota; class Bacilli; order Bacillales; family Salisediminibacteriaceae; genus Alkalicoccus; species Alkalicoccus halolimnae. The sequence continues at coordinate 1,340,244 of NZ_CP144914.1, forward strand.
CCTCCTGAAACCAGACTTCTCATTAATATAGCATGAGAGAATCAGTGTGCAAAAAATACAGCTCAGAAAAAACTGAATTCTTGTATTCAGTCTGCTAATATAGATATAAGAGGGGTGGGATTGGTCATGAAACAGCTCATACCATTTGTAGTTATAATTGCAATTGTGGCAGCCGTAATGTTTTTTCTTCAGGATGATTATGAGGGACCTTTCAGCCCGGACTACCGGAGTGAGGCTTCTGATTCCTTCTGGGATGCAGCCCTTTATATTAATGAAGCTGATGAAGGGTATGAGGTGGGGGTCAGGCTGGAGCATAATGATGAAACTATAAACCCTGACGATATAGAAGCACTCGAATTTTTTGTGGACAGCTCTAATGTTTCTTTCTTCTATCAGGAACTGGAGCTTGAAGATTTTGATGGAACAGTTAATTATTCAGAAATGTGCACCCACTGTGAAAACCTGACGCAGCTGGAAGCAAGAGTTCTTGTAAACTGGCAGGATAGTGAAATGACGAGAAGTACACAGTATCAATTCAGTATTCTTCTGGATGAATAAGCAGAAAGGTGTTGGCAGACTTGGTAATTGTATCATCAGCAAATATTTTGCAGGAAATTCAGTCTGATTTTATAAGTAAGTATCCGGACCTGGATTTTCGTTTCTGCAATGATATCAGCGAAGCAGAAAGAGAACTGTCGGAAGCTGAAATACTGATTACACTCGGAGAAGACCTTGTACCGGAGCATATAAATATGGCCAAAAATTTAAAGTGGATTATGGTTATTTCAGCAGGAATGGATAAAATGCCGTTTGAAGCGATAGCGGAAAGAAACATTTTTGTTACAAACGCTAAAGGAATTCATGCGGTTCCTATGGCGGAGTACACTATTCATATGATGCTGCACACAGCGCGGCAGGCAACGGTCGTTCTTGAGCAGGAGCGCCAAAGAGTATGGGACAGGTCTCCTGTCATGATGGAACTCCACAGTAAAACCGTCTGTATCGTGGGAGCAGGTGCTATCGGCACAGAGATTGCGAGACTCGCAGCTGCTTTCAGAATGAAAACAGTCGGCGTTAATCAGTCTGGAAGAAACATTGATTATTTTGATGAAATATTTCCGGTGAAAGAGCTTCGCAGCGCTCTTCAGCATGCGGATTTTGTAATTTCTGTTCTGCCTAAAACTCCGGAAACAGATGATTTATTTTCAGGAGAGGCTTTTAAAGCTATGGATAAACATGCCGTGTTTATCAATATCGGGAGAGGCAATGTTGTAAATGAAAAAGCCCTCATCGATGCACTCGATAAAAATGAGCTGCATGAGGCTGTATTGGATGTTTTCAAAGAAGAGCCGCTTCCGTCTTCCCACGCTTTTTGGAGTCATCCAAAAATAACCGTAACACCACACTTGTCGGGGATCTCCCCGCAGTACCAGCCGCGTGCTTTTAAGATGTTTTCATCTAATTTAAACGTTTATTTATCGGGTGAAGGTGAGTATATTAACCCTGTGGACACTGTAAAAGGATATTAAAGGCAGGAGGGAGTACAATGAAATTAATGGTCTGTGTGGTCCAGAATCGCTATCGTGATGCAATGGAAGAAGGGCTTAAAGCCGAAGAATATCGTATGACTGAACTATCCAGCAGCGGTGGATTTCTCCGCCGGGGGAGTACAACCTTTTTAATTGGGATTGATGAACACGACGCAGAAAAGTTAAATGACATGATGAAGAAAATCTGTCTTGATTATGAAGTAAAGCGTGGAAAAGCACGAGGGAAGTCTCATCGATATATTTCATTTATGATAGATGCTGAAAACAGTCTTCCTTTTTTAAGGCAGCAAACATAGATCAGAGATTAAATTGATCATGCTCACATCTGTTTTCCATAAAAGGATCACCTTCTATATTTTAGGCAGAGCAACCTCACGTCAGCCAGGGCCTAAGCCGGTCAAATAATTGACAGTTAAAGAAGCCCTTCGTTATACTGATTGTAACCATTCTTATATAATAATATTAACGCAAGCAGTAGTAATGAAAAAGGCGTAACCGTTAATCACCGCCTTTCAGGTGTAAGAAATTGGACAAAATAGAGAGGTGAAACCGATGGAAAATACAGAACTTCGAGAAGCACTACAGTCTCTGAAAAGCACAAAAGTAAGAATGACGCCTCAGCGTCACGCAATCCTGGAGTTTCTTTTTAATTGTGACAGTCATCCTACAGCTGATGACATATATAAATCACTTGAAAATAATTTTCCTAATATGAGTGTAGCTACTGTATACAATAACCTTCGTGTTTTTAAAGAAGCGGGTCTGGTGAGAGAACTTACTTATGGAGATTCTTCGAGCAGGTTTGATAGCAACACGACAAAACACTATCATGTTATTTGCGACAGCTGTGGGAAAATCGTGGATTTTCATTATCCCGGCCTTGATGAAGTGGAAACTCTCGCTGAGCATGTTGCGGGATTTGAAGTAAAAAATCATCGTATGGAGGTTTATGGTACCTGTCCTGAATGCAGAAAAGGCTGATCGTGTACACGTTCGCATATTATAATAGAAAAAGAGCAGGAAAGATTAATTTAATCTTTCCTGCTCTTTTTTTTGGAGTTATAAGCCTGATCAAATTCTTTGCCTTCCAGACTTTGGTCGAGTGTTAAGGCTTCATTACAATGCATGCATGCATCTACACGGCCGAGCATTTTAGTTGGTTTTTCACATTCCGGACATGTAACCTGCACCGCTTTTGAAGAAAGCATCCCAATCCAGAAATAAATTACAGTACTTGCTATGATCGCTAAAAATCCAAGCAGCATAAAGATGGTCATGACTATTGGATTTGCCTGAAAGAACAAACCGAGATACATAATGATGATTCCTGCAAATATTAAAACAAGGGCGAATGTTCTAATCTTATTTATTTTGCTCGTAAAGCTTAACAAAACTGCATCACGCCTTTCTACAAAAGCTATTATATCATATCAGCAGTAAATTAATACAGTGAAGAAACAGTGAAATTATTCTTTGGCAGGAAGAGTAAGTTATTGCGGTATTTGAAAATTCATCTTCAATTTACAGAGGATTTCCCTGTCAGTTGTCGAACATTAATCATTAGTAAAGTTATTTGACTCATATGGGAGGAGGGACGTTATGGATGAGTTTATGCGTGAACTATATCAGGATAGAACGGGAGATCCGCAGACGCTGGCAGTAATTGTTGTAGAGAAATCCAAAATGGAAGATGCAGCTACAGATTATTTTGATGGTATCCTTTTAGTCATAAAAGATAAAACAAGTAAAGCATGGGAAATTAAACATTATGAATATAAAGATATGACGATCGCAATGCATATTGTTAATACTACGCAGATTAACGAATGGCTCGCAAACAGTTCAAATCGGAGAGCAATCGACTGGCTGCTTAACGGGAAAATCATTTTTGACCGTAATGAATATATGAAAAATTTCAAAGAGAAAATGATCACTTTTCCGGAGAAGGAGAGGGAGTCCCGGATCGGGATAGAGTTTTCTAAGCTGGTCAGGCGTTTTTCTGATGGAAAGTCTCTCTATTATGAAGGACATTATCTGGATTCTTTCAATCAAATTGTTCATGCTCTTCATCATTTAGCCAGACTAGCTGTCATTGAGCGCGGGTATCATCCTGAAGTAACTGTCTGGCAGCAGGTGCGTCAAATCGAACCCGAGATTCACAAACTTTATTCCGAACTTGTTACTGGCACAGAGCCAATCGATAAAAGGCTCGAACTTCTTCTGTTGGCAAATGAATTCGAGCTGGCTACGAAAGTAAGGTTAGGGAGTGCTCATCTAATTTCAATTATGAATGAAAAGCACGACGCCTGGAATGTGGATGAACTTAAAGAAAGGGTTGCTATGCATGATTACTCTCTTGATTTAAGTATGCTGCTTGAATATTTAGTTAAAAAAGGACTGGTGGATATTAAATTAGAGGAAACGAAAGGAAGAACAATCAATCATCGGAAATATATTGCTAATTCCTACCAGGATATGGCAGCCTCCCGCTAACGAGCTGGAGGCTTTTTTCGATAATGACTTGTAATGTTTACGAACTATAAAGAATTTCAGCTCTTTTTTCCAATGTTAATGTTTGGAGAATCATATCGCATTTCTGTGAATAACATTGAAGGTTATTGAAGGTTTATGATGATAGTTTTCCCGTAAGCTGAATTTTCAAGTTCATTGATTTTTATGTTACTAACGATTTACTGTACTTTCAGCTGTTTATCCTTCGTTTTCTATGTGCCCCATAAAGAGGACACCTTAAATGACGATCTTTTTTAAAGTTTTTCTTTAAACGTATTGCAAAGTCTGAATTTATTATGCTATATTAATAATCGTCGCTGAAGCCGATTGGTAGCAACCGGCGATGAGAACAAACAAAATTATATAAACATATTGACTCGAACTGTCAGTAATGGTATATTAATTAAGTCGCCAAAAACAGGCGGCGCTGTGATTTGCCCTTTGAAAACTAAACAAAAGACGATTGTGAAGGAAAAAAGAGAATGAATCATTCTCTGTCAATTTATTATTAAAGAATCTTTAGCCAGATTCAGTTTTGAAAGCGAAGCATCCCGCTTCGCGATGTCAGAAGTTCAAACTTCGACGATTTATCGGAGAGTTTGATCCTGGCTCAGGACGAACGCTGGCGGCGTGCCTAATACATGCAAGTCGAGCGCAGGAAGCAGGCAGCGCCCTTCGGGGCAAAACCTGTGGAATGAGCGGCGGACGGGTGAGTAACACGTGGGCAACCTGCCTTCCAGGCCGGAATAACCCCGGGAAACCGGGGCTAATGCCGGATGATCAAGCGGCTCGCATGAGCGGCTTGTCAAAGGGGCGGAGACTTCGGTCTCCTCCCGCTGGAAGATGGGCCCGCGGCGCATTAGCTTGTTGGTGGGGTAACGGCCCACCAAGGCGACGATGCGTAGCCGACCTGAGAGGGTGATCGGCCACACTGGAACTGAGACACGGTCCAGACTCCTACGGGAGGCAGCAGTAGGGAATCATCCGCAATGGGCGAAAGCCTGACGGTGCAACGCCGCGTGAACGATGAAGGTTTTCGGATCGTAAAGTTCTGTTGTGAGGGAAGAACAAGTGCCGGTCGAACAGGCCGGCACCTTGACGGTACCTCACGAGAAAGCCCCGGCTAACTACGTGCCAGCAGCCGCGGTAATACGTAGGGGGCAAGCGTTGTCCGGAATTATTGGGCGTAAAGCGCACGCAGGCGGTCTCGTAAGTCTGATGTGAAAGCCCACGGCTCAACCGTGGAGGGTCATTGGAAACTGCAGGACTTGAGTGTAGGAGAGGAAAGTGGAATTCCACGTGTAGCGGTGAAATGCGTAGATATGTGGAGGAACACCAGTGGCGAAGGCGACTTTCTGGCCTACAACTGACGCTGAGGTGCGAAAGCGTGGGGAGCAAACAGGATTAGATACCCTGGTAGTCCACGCCGTAAACGTTGAGTGCTAGGTGTTAGGGGTTTCGATGCCCTTAGTGCCGAAGTTAACACATTAAGCACTCCGCCTGGGGAGTACGGCCGCAAGGCTGAAACTCAAAGGAATTGACGGGGGCCCGCACAAGCAGTGGAGCATGTGGTTTAATTCGACGCAACGCGAAGAACCTTACCAGGTCTTGACATCCTTTGAACACTCTGGAGACAGAGTTTTCCCCTTCGGGGGACAAAGTGACAGGTGGTGCATGGTTGTCGTCAGCTCGTGTCGTGAGATGTTGGGTTAAGTCCCGCAACGAGCGCAACCCTTGACCTTAGTTGCCAGCATTTGGTTGGGCACTCTAAGGTGACTGCCGGTGATAAACCGGAGGAAGGTGGGGACGACGTCAAATCATCATGCCCCTTATGACCTGGGCTACACACGTGCTACAATGGATGGTACAAAGGGCAGCGAAGCCGCGAGGTGGAGCGAATCCCAGAAAGCCATTCTCAGTTCGGATTGCAGGCTGCAACTCGCCTGCATGAAGCCGGAATTGCTAGTAATCGCGGATCAGCATGCCGCGGTGAATACGTTCCCGGGCCTTGTACACACCGCCCGTCACACCACGAGAGTTTGTAACACCCGAAGTCGGTGAGGCAACCCTTTTTGGGACCCAGCCGCCGAAGGTGGGACAGATGATTGGGGTGAAGTCGTAACAAGGTATCCGTACCGGAAGGTGCGGATGGATCACCTCCTTTCTAAGGAGCTCGAGTAAGCTCACTTATCGATTCCTTCCTTTCGTTCTTTTGTTTAGTTTTGAGAGGGTTAATACCTCTCGGCCGGCTCTTTTTTTTCGGCTTTCTTCTGCTTTGCAGAAGAAAAAAGGAAAAAAGAAAGACGGCCCGCAAGCCTCTGTCCTTTGAAAACTGGATAACGTAATGTATGAACAATCAATCACCGGAAACAAGGTCTATTGGTCCGGGGTGCGCCCCGTGACGAAGAAACGAGTTTCCGAGTGTCTTAGAATATCGCCAAGACGATCGAATGACGTCCACTGCCTCCCTCAGGGAGGCAGCTGGTTAAGCTAGAAAGGGCGCACGGTGGATGCCTTGGCACTAGGAGCCGATGAAGGACGGGACGAACACCGATATGCTTCGGGGAGCTGTAAGTAAGCATTGATCCGAAGATTTCCGAATGGGGGAACCCCGTATCCGTAATGGGATACGATCCACACCTGAATCCATAAGGTGTGTGATGGCAGACCCGGGGAACTGAAACATCTCAGTACCCGGAGGAAGAGAAAGCAAATGCGATTTCCTGAGTAGCGGCGAGCGAAACGGAAACAGCCCAAACCAGAAGGCTTGCCTTCTGGGGTTGTAGGACACTCCATACGGAGTTACAAAGAGAGGGTATAGAGGAAGCGGCCTGGAACGGCCCGCAGGATAAGGTAACAGCCCTGTACTCGACATGCCCCCTCCTCCGGAGTGGATCCTGAGTACGGCGGGACACGTGAAACCCCGTCGGAATCCGGGAGGACCATCTCCCAAGGCTAAATACTCCCTAGTGACCGATAGTGCACCAGTACCGTGAGGGAAAGGTGAAAAGTACCCCGAAAGGGGAGTGAAAGAGATCTTGAAACCGTGTGCCTACAAGTAGTTGGAGCCCGTTTATGGGTGACAGCGTGCCTTTTGTAGAATGAACCGGCGAGTTACGATGACGTGCCAGGTTAAGTCGATAAGACGGAGCCGCAGCGAAAGCGAGTCTGAACAGGGCGCTTTGAGTACGTCGTTGTAGACCCGAAACCGGGTGATCTACCCATGTCCAGGGTGAAGTCCAGGTAACACTGGATGGAGGCCCGAACCCACGCACGTTGAAAAGTGCGGGGATGAGGTGTGGGTAGGGGTGAAATGCCAATCGAACTCGGACATAGCTGGTTCTCCCCGAAATAGCTTTAGGGCTAGCCTCGAGGGATAGAGTGTTGGAGGTAGAGCACTGATTGGACTAGGGGTCCCTACAGGATTACCGAATTCAGTCAAACTCCGAATGCCAATCACTTATCCTCGGGAGTCAGACTGCGAGTGCTAAGATCCGTAGTCAAGAGGGAAACAGCCCAGACCATCAGCTAAGGTCCCCAAGTATACGTTAAGTGGAAAAGGATGTGGAGTTGCTTAGACAACCAGGATGTTGGCTTAGAAGCAGCCATCATTGAAAGAGTGCGTAATAGCTCACTGGTCGAGTGACTCTGCGCCGAAAATGTACCGGGGCTAAACGTATCACCGAAGCTATGGACAAAACACCTTCGGGTGTTCTGTGGTAGGGGAGCGTTCCAGGGGCATCGAAGCCGGACCGGAAGGACCGGTGGAGCGCCTGGAAGTGAGAATGCCGGTATGAGTAGCGAAAAGAGGGGTGAGAATCCCCTCCGTCGAAAGCCTAAGGGTTCCTGAGGAAGGCTCGTCCGCTCAGGGTTAGTCGGGTCCTAAGCCGAGGCCGAAAGGCGTAGGCGATGGAAAACAGGTCGATATTCCTGTACCACCACGTTTCCGTTTGAGCAATGGGGGGACGCAGGAAGGCAGGGCAAGCGCACCGCTGGATGTGTGCGCCGAAGCAGGGAGGCTGGAACACAGGGAAATCCGTGTTCTGTTAAGGCTGAGCTGTGACCGCGAGGGAAATTTAGTACCGAAGTGCCTGCACCTACACTGCCAAGAAAAGCCTCTAGCGAGGAAACTGGTGCCCGTACCGTAAACCGACACAGGTAGGCGGGAAGAGAATTCTAAGACGCGCGGGAGAACTCTCGTTAAGGAACTCGGCAAAATGACTCCGTAACTTCGGGAGAAGGAGTGCTCCCTGGGGTTCATAGCCCAGGGGAGCCGCAGTGAATAGGCCCAAACGACTGTTTATCAAAAACACAGGTCTCTGCGAAGCCGCAAGGCGAAGTATAGGGGCTGACACCTGCCCGGTGCTGGAAGGTTAAGAGGAGGGGTTATCCCTTACGGGAGAAGCTCCGAATTGAAGCCCCAGTAAACGGCGGCCGTAACTATAACGGTCCTAAGGTAGCGAAATTCCTTGTCGGGTAAGTTCCGACCCGCACGAAAGGTGCAACGATTTGGGCACTGTCTCAACGAGAGACCCGGTGAAATTATATTACCTGTGAAGATGCAGGTTACCCGCGACAGGACGGAAAGACCCCATGGAGCTTTACTGCAGCTTGATATTGGGTGTCGGAACAGCTTGTACAGGATAGGTAGGAGCCTTGGAAACCGGAGCGCCAGCTTCGGTGGAGGCATCGGTGGGATACTACCCTGGCTGTTTTGACATCCTAACCTCGACCCGTGATCCGGGTCAGGGACAGTGTCAGGTGGGCAGTTTGACTGGGGCGGTCGCCTCCTAAACAGTAACGGAGGCGCCCAAAGGTTCCCTCAGAATGGTTGGAAATCATTCGCAGAGTGCAAAGGCATAAGGGAGCTTGACTGCGAGACAGACAGGTCGAGCAGGGACGAAAGTCGGGCTTAGTGATCCGGCGGCACCGTATGGAAGGGCCGTCGCTCAACGGATAAAAGCTACCCTGGGGATAACAGGCTAATCTCTCCCAAGAGTCCACATCGACGGGGAGGTTTGGCACCTCGATGTCGGCTCGTCGCATCCTGGGGCTGAAGTAGGTCCCAAGGGTTGGGCTGTTCGCCCATTAAAGCGGCACGCGAGCTGGGTTCAGAACGTCGTGAGACAGTTCGGTCCCTATCCGTCGCGGGCGCAGGAAATTTGAGAGGAGCTGTCCTTAGTACGAGAGGACCGGGATGGACACACCGCTGGTGTACCAGTTGTTCCGCCAGGAGCATCGCTGGGTAGCTACGTGTGGACGGGATAAGTGCTGAAAGCATCTAAGCATGAAGCCCCCCTCAAGATGAGATTTCCCATCCCAAGTGATTGGGAGTAAGATCCCTCTGAGACGAAGAGGTAGATAGGTCTCGTGTGGAAGCGTGGCGACACGTGAAGCTGAGAGATACTAATCGATCGAGGGCTTAACCAAAAAAAGAAGATGATTCGAAGACACCGATTGAAGGGTTCATACACCCCCGTTATCCAGTTTTGAGAGGATAGTATCTCAATTATTATTTTAATAATCCACAGTAGCTCAGTGGTAGAGCAATCGGCTGTTAACCGATCGGTCGTAGGTTCGAATCCTACCTGTGGAGCCATCTGGAGAGCTGTCCGAGTGGCCGAAGGAGCACGATTGGAAATCGTGTAGGCGGTTTTAACCCGTCTCGAGGGTTCGAATCCCTCGCTCTCCGCCAGAATGGCCCGTTGGTCAAGTGGTTAAGACACCGCCCTTTCACGGCGGTAACACGGGTTCGAATCCCGTACGGGTCACCATTACTTACTTCTAAACTTAAAGATGAAAAAACATATTAAAATGGAGGATTAGCTCAGTTGGGAGAGCACCTGCCTTACAAGCAGGGGGTCGGCAGTTCGAGCCTGTCATCCTCCACCATATTTAATATTACCGCGGGGTGGAGCAGTCTGGTAGCTCGTTGGGCTCATAACCCAAAGGTCGATGGTTCAAATCCATCCCCCGCAACCACTTACATATTTGGCTCGGTAGCTCAGTCGGTAGAGCAACGGACTGAAAATCCGTGTGTCGGCGGTTCGATTCCGTCCCGAGCCACCACTAATGTGCTGGCCTAGCTCAATTGGTAGAGCAACTGACTTGTAATCAGTAGGTTGGGGGTTCAAGTCCTCTGGCCAGCACCATTTCTCTTGACGATAAAAAATCCCTTTGGTAAGATAATTTTTATCTTGAAGGTTTGTATGTAAATACGTACAAATTATTGTTAGGAAAACATGGAGGGGTAGCGAAGTTGGCCAAACGCGGCGGACTGTAAATCCGCTCCTTCGGGTTCGGGAGTTCGAGTCTCTCCCCCTCCACCATTTTTATCTGATATGGCGGTTGTGGCGAAGTGGTTAACGCACCGGATTGTGATTCCGGCATTCGTGGGTTCGATTCCCATCAGCCGCCCCACTACATAGGGCTATAGCCAAGCGGTAAGGCATCGGATTTTGATTCCGTGACCCGCAGGTTCGAATCCTGCTAGCCCTGCCATTTTCAAACGATGCGGGAATAGCTCAGTGGTAGAGCACCACCTTGCCAAGGTGGGGGTCGCGGGTTCGAATCCCGTTTCCCGCTCCATATATTTTAAGGCGGCATAGCCAAGTGGTAAGGCAGAGGTCTGCAAAACCTCTATCACCGGTTCGAATCCGGTTGTCGCCTCCATTTTTGTATCACGAACTTACAAATACTGGTATTTGCCGGGGTGGTGGAATTGGCAGACACACAGGACTTAAAATCCTGCGGTAATTGTATTACCGTGCCGGTTCGAGTCCGGCCCTCGGCACCAAATCACTCATAAATTAATCAGTGCGCCGGAGTGGTGGAATGGCAGACACGTTGGACTCAAAATCCAATGCCTTCACGGGCGTACGGGTTCAAGTCCCGTCTCCGGTACCAAAACTAATACATCTCAGAAGCAGCAGAAGCTGCTTTTTTTGTTGTTTAATAAGTTTGACACGTTTATAAAGAAATAGTAAGCTTTTTAAGACTAAAGCACTTGAAATATTTACTCAGGAAATGAAATAAAACAGTTTCACATATAAATTTCATATTTATGTAATCGAAAGCAATTAGATTGTGATTCCCAAAGTTTCTGCTGCTTCCCATCCGCAGCGCACTCTTTTTGAAAGTAAGAGTGATATAAGAACCTTTGAAATAGGATATTTGAATTATTTTAATATAATCCTAAAGCGAAAAGACAATGTGAAATATTTAAAGGGGAGGAGGAAAGATGTCCAGCCAATTTAAAAATGAGATTATTGAATTCAGCAGGAAAATAGGTATAGATAAGATAGGATTTGCTCCTGCAGATCCCTTTGTCACGATGAAGGAACGCCTGCGGATTCAGCAGGAAAAAGGTTATGCTTCGGGATTTGAAAAAGGAAGTCTTGAAGAACGTACAAATCCGGACCTTCTTCTTCCGGAAGCTAAAACAATCATTTCAATTGCACTTGCTTACCCGTCTAAAATGAAAGATGCTCCGCGTTCTGTAAAAGGAGACCGCCGGGGAATTTTCTGCCGTGCAAGCTGGGGAGAAGATTATCATCATGTTTTAAGGAGAAAGTTGAAGCAGGTGGAGGAATTTATTCTTCAGAAAGATCCTCGTGCCAGATGCAAAGAAATGGTAGATACCGGGGAGCTCCCGGACCGTGCAGTAGCTGAAAGAGCAGGCATAGGATGGAGCGGTAAAAATTGTGCGATTATCACTCCGGAATTTGGTTCCTATGTGTACCTGGGAGAAATGATAACAACAATTTCTTTTGAGGAAGATGTGCCTCTGGAAGAACAGTGCGGAACCTGTAACAAATGTGTAGACGCATGCCCTACAGGCGCACTTGTGCAGGGAGGACAGCTGGACGCAACGAAATGCATTGCTTTTTTAACTCAGACAAAAACCATGCTTCCCAAGCAGTATAGAAAAAAATTGGGCAACAGACTCTACGGGTGTGATACGTGTCAAACAGTCTGTCCGGAGAATAAAGGAGTAGATGAACACCGGCATCCTGAAATGGAACCCGATCCTGAAATAGTTAAACCTCAGCTCGAGCCGCTGCTTACCATGTCAAACAGAGAATTTAAAGAAAAGTTCGGACGGATTTCCGGTTCGTGGAGAGGGAAAAAACCTATTCAAAGAAATGCAATAATTGCACTCGCAGTTTTTAAGGAAAAAGCTTCATTGCCGGTACTTACGAAGCTCATGCATGAGGATCCAAGACCTGTTATACGTGGGACTGCAGCCTGGGCTCTTTCTGAAATCGAAAACAGCGAAGATATTTATAAGGAAATTGATAAAGCAGGTAGTAACGAAAATAATGAAGAGGCAAAAACAGAAATGGAGAACGCGTTATCTTTTATGAAGAATGCCGGTGAAAAGAGTTATTAAAAGAAGGAGGAGGTTTAAATGGAGAAAATTTATTATGGAGAGATGGACAGTTTTCTGGGTCCCCTCACTTTAGCAGCTACCGCAAAAGGACTTTGCATGATTCAATATGGAAATCAAAAAAATGTGCTGTCCTCTATGAAACGAAGATGGGAAAAGCAGGAACAGAATTCTTTATGGATTGAGGATTATACTGTGATAGGAGAAGCGATCAGAGAAATAAAGGAGTATTTCGACGGCTCGAGAAATAAATTCGATATTAAAATGGATCTAAGAGGGACTGCTTTTCAAAAGCAGGTCTGGGAACAGCTGCAGTTAATTCCATGTGGAAACACCCAATCCTACAAAGACATTGCGGAAGCATTGGGGAACCCGAAAGCTGTGCGTGCTGTAGGTGGAGCCAATAATAAAAATCCAGTTCCTATTCTTATACCCTGCCATCGTGTGATAGGAGCCGACGGTACGCTTACAGGCTACGCTGGAGGCATAAGCATAAAAGAGTCTCTGCTAAATCATGAGAAATCCTCTTTTGCTAGTGTAGTAAACTAATAACAGCACATTGCAGCACTTAGTTTAGAAAGCGGCAGCAATTTCCTGAACTAATTTTGTGAAAGATATTAATGTCTTCTTTCCGAATATCGTTATCAAAAACAGGGACTTTTCTTTACTCATCGGGCAAGCTGAGAGCTAGATCTCTCTATGATCGAAAACTACTTAAAAATTATATTAAAATAATATTATCTTTCAAAAGAAATCTTTTTCAGTAGTTAAAGTTTTATGATCTTTAAAGAGTAAAAGAGAGAAGTGCGAAGGTTTCGGCAAATCTGAACAAACAATAACTGTATATTTTCCAGTAAAGGAATTGATTTCTACGATGAAAAAACTGCTAATACTCCTTATGATATGTCTCTTTCCTGCGTGTCAGAATACAGAAGCCACTTTAACCGAGGCTGAGGAATCGCTTCCATTTCATATTTTACAACCCTCGAGTCTTTCAGAAGGGTGGAAGGTAAAAGAAACAATTTATGAAGAAGATTTAGTTGTGATTGTATATAAACATGAAAAAGAAGGCACTATAGAACTTATTCAGGATCAGCATATTCAAGGGTTGAATCAGAAAGCCCTCAAACAATACATGGAGCACGGAGAATGGAGTTCTTACAACAACCTGGACACTCGTCATCACACTTTGGTGATTGATAAATATATTGGAGAGTGGACGATTTTACCGGAAGAAGAAAGAAAAATGCAATATACATTTGTAAGGCAGTTTGATCTATATGCCGAGCCTCGACAGGGTATTTCTTATTATCAGGTAACAGGACAGGATGTTACAAGTGAGGAAGTTGTTTCCTTTGTAGAAACATTGAGTGGCGTGACAAGTTAACATACACAAAAGGAGCGAAAGTGAATTGAGTATACATGTAGTACTGCACGAACCGGAAATACCAGCTAATACAGGTAATATTGCAAGAACATGTGCCGGGACTAATTCATGCCTGCACTTAATTCACCCTCTGGGTTTTTCCACAGACGACAGAATGCTCAAGCGGGCAGGCTGCGATTATTGGCCGCATGTAAAAGTGGAACATCATAACAGTATAGAAGAATTGATGGATAAATTCCCGGAAGGCCATTTTTATTTTATTGAAACAATAGGAAATCAACACTATTCGCAGGTGGATTACAGCGAAGCACAGGAGGATTATTTTTTTGTATTTGGAAAGGAAACCAAAGGACTCCCCGAATCATTAACGAATAAATTCCGTGACAACTGTTTGCTCATTCCTCAGACTCAGCTGGTGCGATCTTTAAATTTATCGAATGCTGCTGCAATTCTGGTATATGAAGCTATGCGTCAACAGGCTTTTAGTGCAATTGAACAAAAAGCATTTTGTGAGTAGTCAGAAGCGGAGTGAAAGCAGATTAATTAGTAAAACTTGTTTTTTAAATCTTCAAGCGTTTATTAAATACAAAGATAGGGTTCGGAATAGACATATGCAGGGAATCCTAGAACAAGTATTTGATTGAGCTGCACAAAAAAAGAAGGCTGATCTCAAAAGATCGGCCTTCTTTTATATGTACGTGGAATTAGTTTTTAGTCGACTTCGCATTATAACCACCGGTCCAGATAGATACTAGAAATACGATACATATACCTAAAATTAAAATAAGATCCATAATTCCGCCTCCTCATTTTATCTCTACTATAAAATATACCACGTTTTTGAGGAGAAAAAAAGGACCAAGGTCTATGCTTTTTAAAGTAGAATAATAATATGTATAATAGCAGTTAAATGAATATAATAGGAGGATGATTATGTACGTAGTAATGAATCAGCTTCACATTCCAGCAGAAGGAAGAGAAAATGTAGCAGCCCGTTTCGCAGACAGTGCAGCAAAGATGAAGGAAATAAAAGGCTGCCTTGACTTTATGTACCTTGAACCGGAAGAGGAGGAGAACTATCCCGTAGTTCTTACTAAATGGGAAAGTAAAGACGATTACCAGAGCTGGATTAATAGTGACGCTTTTAAGGATGCGCATAAAAAACGTCGGGAGAACCTGGACAGCAGTCCGACTCAAAGTAATAAAATATTTGAATATGAAGCAGTTCATCATCTTTAATTTAAAAGCCGGTTTCCTGAAAATAAGGAAACCGGCTTTTTTACAGCATTCAATTGAAAAAAATGCCAATGAATGTCATTCTATTAAATACTATTTATCTCAAATCCTGTTGTAACAGTATCAGGTATACTTCACTTTCTGAAAAGCACGGGCTTCTACCTTTCTTTTTTGACAAATGGGCAGGAGATTTCACCACAGAGGCTCTTTCAAATAATGCTGTTTTTACAAGAACGGTTTATTTAAGAATAAATGTGGAGAAAAGATAATCAGTTAACTGTTAAAAGCCGGAATAAAGCTGAATTGAACGGAAACCATTTTATTCCAGTTTAGAAAATGAAGTTCCGGGCAATTAAAAGTAATAAGCTGGAGCGGTGTAAAGAAAGAGGAGGAGGCCTATGCGTGAGCCGAAGAAAAGCGGAAGTGGAAAAAAACTTTGGCGCAGAGGAATTTGGAGAATAATTCAAACAGCAGCTATCGTTTTAGTGTTAACTTTTATTGTCAGAGAATTCATGTTTACTAATTATATTGTCTACGGGCAATCCATGCTCCCTACAATCAAAGACGGGGAGAGAATTATCGTTAATAAAATAGGCTATGAACTTACTGAACCCGATAGGTTCGATTTAATAATATTTCATGCAGATGAAGATTCAGATTATATCAAACGGATTATCGGATTGCCCGGAGATGAGCTTTATTATGAAGCAGATACATTATATGTGAATGGGGAGTCAGTGGAAGAAGACTTTCTCGAAACAATCTCTGTAAACGGGTCGGATGTTTTTACAGACGACTTTACGCTTGAAAACTTAACAGATGAACATACTGTTCCTGAAGGACATGTTTTTGTACTGGGAGATAATAGAAAAAACAGTGTAGACAGCAGACAAATTGGCTTCATTCCTACAGATGAAATCGTTGGAAGAGCTAATATTACATTCTGGCCTCCACAGAATATACGCTTTATCGATTAGCTTGTACATTACTAAAAGTTCTGTCGGCGTTTTACTGTTTTTGCGTAAAAACAGTGTGTCAGATTGGAAAGAGCCGCTGGCACGCTTAATAAACATTTGAATTTAACATTGGCATAAAAGAAAAAGCAGCGCCTCATTAAAATTGAGGCGCTGCTTTTTCTTTTTAAGATCGTTTTTTCGCTTCTCTTGCGGCTAAAGCATTCTTTTCAATCTGTAAAGATTTAATGAGGGAATAAGTCATTAATATCATAATAACAGAAAAAGGAAGAGCCGCTATAATCATAGCATTCTCGAGTCCCTGCAGCCCCCCTGTGAAAAGCAGGATGGAAGCTGTAGCGGACAACATAAGTCCCCAGATAAGCTTCACCGTTTTTGGAGGAGTCAGAGAGCCGTTGGTTGTCTGCATCCCCAGAATAAAGGTTCCTGAGTCAGCAGAAGTAATAAAGAAGGTACAGATCAGCATAATGGCTATTACTGACATTAAAGCTCCCAGCGGGAAATTCCCTAAAACAGCAAACAGTGCTGCCTCTGGAGCAAGGTCAGAAAGTACAGCCTGGCCTGATTGCTCGAGGAAGATTCCGGATCCTCCAAAGACGGCAAACCAGAAAAATCCAACTACAGATGGGACGAGCAGGACGCCCAGGACGAATTCGCGAAGCGTACGCCCTTTTGATACGCGGGCAATAAAGGAGCCTACAAAAGGAGACCACGAAATCCACCATGCCCAGTAAAAAATAGTCCATCCGTCGATCCAGGCACGCTCATCCTCATTGAATGGAGCGATTCGGAAACTCATGCTCGGAAGCTGTTGAATATACATGCCTAATGATTCGGTAAACAAGTTTAAGTTAAATAGTGTAGGACCAAACGCAAACATAAATATAAACAGTGTAAAAGCGAGCCAGAGGTTTACGTTTGAGAGAATTTTAATCCCACGGTTCAACCCTGTGTATGCTGAAATCATGAACAGTACTGTAACTACACAGATAATAATAAACTGTATGGAGAAGTTAGTTCCGATTCCAAGAAGATAATCGAGGCCGCCGTTAATTTGAACAGCGCCAAAACCAAGCGTACTTGAAACCCCGATTACTGTAGCAACTACGGCGATAATGTCTACCGTATTACCGACAGGTCCTTTCGCATACTTACCGAGAACGGGAGTAAGCGTCCCGCTGATCAGTCCTGGAGCATCGTGACGGAATTTGAAGTATGCAAGAGCCATCGCAACGACTGCGTAAATTGCCCATGCGTGTACTCCCCAATGGAAAAAGGAATAGCGCATTGCTTCCAGTATTGCAGCGTCAGAACCGGTTTCTGCAATCGGAGCATCTGTCATAAAATGGGAAATAGGCTCTGCAGCCCCCCAGAATACAAGTCCGATACCCATGCCGGCGCTGAAAAGCATCGCAAACCATGTTAAGTAGCTGTAATCCGGCTTGTCGTCCGGCTTACCGAGTTTAATTTTTCCGAAAGGACTTACTACGATAAAAGCACAGACACCCACAAATCCAGTTACAACAAGCAGATAATACCAACCAAGTGTTGATGAAATTTGTTCTCTTAGACCAGCTGTGACGTTTTCGAAAGCTTGAGGCACGAAGATCCCGAAAACCATGAAAAATAATAGTATAGCTAATGCAATCCAGAAAACTACTGTCAGTTTTTTCAACCCGTTCACCTCTCCTCAATTTTTCATATTTTAGTCTGTTTCTATATACCCTAATCCCCCTGTTAAAAACAATACTTTCTTTGTAAAGAAGCATTGCACGAAACAACCAACAACTAATGCTACTATATTTGACCCGTTTCATGCAAGGTAATTTGTACCATTCTAAGGAAGGGGAGAACTTGAATAGAAATTATATTAGTTAAAGGGGAGCTGAAAAATTTTTAATGGGGATCTAAACAATCAAGTTTTTAGTGAAATTAATAAAAGATAAGTAATGTAATTCCTCCTATTTCGAAGGGCATTTGTACTTAAACAATGAGACTGTTCAAGGTTGTGTGTATTTTTAAAAATTTTCGCTTATGTCATCCCAGTATCCGGCTCAATTTCCGAGAAAGATGGTTCTGACATTTTAAAAACAACACTTTCCATGAACGGATCTCAATTGAAAAGGGGGAATCAAAATGGCATTCATTATTAAAGATGTAAGAAAGAAACTGTTGGAGCATAGAAAAAAAACATATCGTACAGGGGTGCTCCCTGATAATATCACAATTCATCATAGTGCTACGGAAACAGGAAATTCCTCAGCATTTGCTGCTTATCATGTAAATAATCATCAATGGCCGGGGGTTGGCTATCATTATATTATATTGAAAAATGGTGTTGTCGAGCGGTGCTGGGACGATCATACAGTATCTTATCATACCAGAGGCCTCAACACAGGTAATATTGGTATCTGTCTAGTAGGAAATGGAAGTTTTACTACATCTCAAAAAAGTTCTCTCATTAAACTTATTCAAATACTGCTGAAAAAGTATGGGATGGATATATCCAAAGTGAAAGGGCACCGTGAAAGAAGAGGTCAGACTACGAGATGTCCAGGTTTTGATGCAGGAGTTATCCGGGACAAGCTGCGTAATGATCTAAATTCTCCTCTCCTCAAAATAGGCAGTAAAGGCGGTGAGGTAAAAAGGATGCAGAAAATTCTTGCTCGGAATGTCCAACTATCAAAATACGGCGCTGATGGTATATTTGGACTGGAAACGGAAAAAGCAGTAAAAGAATTTCAGAAGCAGAGGAAACTTACGGCAGATGGTATTGTAGGCGTTAAAACGTGGAAAGAATTATTAAAAGAGAGGAAGAAATGATAAATTCATAACTTTAGAAAAAAGAAGAGGCAGCAGGATATATCAGGTTATGTAAGTTTGTCTTTATGAACATAATTGCATGAGCCTGGATCCCCGCTGAATTTTCTTTATAAAGTTGGTTCACTTGTGTTTGTATTTCGGACCATACTTTACCGTAAAAGAATGCTGAAGGGTCGATATAACTCCCCTATACAGCTTATGAAAACAGGTTCGTCTGTTTTCGAAGAAATCTCTCTTAAAAACAGCTGCTCAAAAATTTAACTATATAAATTGAACTTAATATTTATAAAGACAGAATGTATGACCTCGAAAGCGGTCTTCTCTATCGAAAGAAAGAAGGTGTTATCATTTTTATCGGCAGACCATTCCTGCAGGAAGAACAGAAAAAGAGGGCAGGCCGCTGCAGCAGGGCACATGGGGCGACTCCAGGGCGATGAAGGACGAGCGCCACCCCGACCGGCCACAGGGAGGAAGGGATTAGCTGAGGCTTTCCCGCCTGGAAAGCGTCCCCATGGTAACGAAAGCGGCTGGTTACAGAAGCGGATACTAATTATTAAGTTCAGCATATATAACTAAAATGCCTTCATAACGTTATGTGTTATGAAGGCATTTAACGTACTGTATAAATTTGTTTTTTCTTATAAAATGCTTGAAAAATCATTTGAACAAGCTGCCTGGTGTCAGGAGTCGTCAGAGTTGTTTTTCTTTTTCTTCACAGCATTCACAATAAATGCTATGGAGCGGTAGATTCCGAATAAGAATAAAGCTGCGAGAAGGGAGCCTGCAATATAGCCGGCAGTAAAGTTTCTTCGATCCATCCATTCTTCATTCATTCCTACAACAATACCTGCCAGAATAGAGACAGCTATTAAAGAAAGTGCAATTGTGTATTCCATTTTTTGATCTTTATTTAAATCTTTCAGAATTAGCATTTTAAATCCTCTCCCTATTTTAAATTACCAGTGTAAACGTTCATTATTGTTTCATTGAGACTTCTTTTTTGTCTGGAAGGCTGCTTTTGATCAATCATGTGCCTTCCTTTAAGAAGTCCGTAAAATAGAAGTAAAAGAAGATTTAGTATGTTTTCATTATATACTGAACAAATGGGGAGGTAAATAAAAAGATGACCCGCAGAATTCCGGATCATCTTTTTGTTCAACTTTTATAACCTTTAAATATTTTTAATAGCTTCTCCAATGGGAATGGTACCGCCGATGAGTTCAAATGTTTTATTGAAAGTCTCTTCAAGTACCAGGGAATTAACTGCTGCTGCGGCAACATCCTCGCGGGAGATGGAACCATCATAGCTGTCCAGTTTTTGAGCAGTTTTAATCATACCGGTGGCACTGTCATTGGAAAGAGGACCGGGCCGGAGAATCGTATAGGAAAGAGATGTGCTTCTGAGAGCATCATCCGCTGCTTTTTTAGCCGAAAGATAGTGCTGGATATTTTCAGGAGCGTTTTCAGCCTCATCAGCCATAATTGTGCTGATCATAATAAATCGTTTTACACCGGCACTCTCGGCCTCCTTGACAGCCTGAATGGCTCCTTTTTTATCGATTGCTTCTGTTTGTTCTTTACCAGTATGACCGCCGGACCCTGCAGTGAAAATGACTGCATCAATCCCCTTAAAGGCGTGGGAAAAATCCTGTTCAAGATCTCCCAGTACGATCTCATCAGCACCGAGTTCTCTCATATGTGCTTTTTGTTCTTCTTTTCTAATCATAGCATGGACGTGGTGCTCTGAACTTAGTCCGAGCATTTTCACTAAGTGATTGCCTATTTGTCCATTGGCGCCAATAACTAAGACGTTCATTTTAAAACCTCCTCTGTATAAAGACTGAAATTCCCTTCTTTATCAGCCTGCAAACATGTAATCGTTGACGGGCTGTCTTCCTGAAGATTAAGATATGTTCATAGAGGAGGGGATTTTATGAAGAAATTTCAGTCTAAAGTAGCTACTTTTTCTATTATAGGATACGACCCTGTAACGGAAGAACTGGGAGTTGCAGTACAATCCAAGTTTTTAGGGGCAGGTGCAGTCGTTCCCTGGGCTGAAGCAGGGGCAGGTGCTGTTGCGACGCAGTCTTTTGCTAACACCGCTTTCGGACCTGAAGGAATACATATGATGAAAAAAGGCTTTTCGCCTGAAGAGACAGCTGCCAAATTAGTTGAAAATGATAAAGATAAAAACCTCCGCCAGTTCGCCGTTATGGACCATAAAGGCAATACAGCAGCATTCACTGGTGAAGAATGCTATGAATGGGCTGGGCACAAACAGGGGAAGTACTGCACGGCCCAGGGAAATATTCTCATGAATGGAGAGACTGTGGATGCACTGGTTAGCACCTTTGAACAATCGGAAGGAACTTTATCCAACAGGCTTCTCGCTGCATTAGAAGCCGCACAGAATGCCGGAGGAGATTCAAGAGGCAAGCAGTCGGCAGCTCTTTTCGTTGTTCAGGAGGGAGGGGGATACGGCGGATATAACGACAGGAAATTCGATCTGCGCGTAGATGATCACCCTGAGCCTATTAAAGAACTGCAGCGTCTGCATGAACTGCATAAGCTGTATTTTTCCCAGTCAGATAAAGAAGATTTATTGTCGCTGAATGGAGAAGTATTGGAAGAAGTGGAGACGCTGTTAATAGAAGGAAATCTCCTTAAAGAGAAGCAGGGAAAGTATAATATGGAAGTTAAAGATGCAATACAAACTTATTTTATGCGCGAAAATTTTGAGGAGCGCTGGCAGGAGGATATGATCGATCCCGCTGTGCTCGCTTTTATGCGTTCAGGAATGTAAATAGAAGGCAGTTCTATTCGGGAAATGGGGGCAGATACATGAATGCACTAATCATATGGGTTCTGCTCGGGTTCCTCTTTGCAGGGGTTATCGATAAAATACTTGGAAATAAAAAAGGGTATGGGGAAGCTTTCGACGAAGGCTTCCGCACCATGGGGCCGCTGGCATTCGTTATGACCGGTATGATATCTATAGCACCACTATTAGCAGAGGTTCTGAGACCGGTTCTCGTGCCTATATTTACAGCTCTTGGAGCGGACCCGGGAATATTTCCCGGAATGATTCTTGCTATTGATATGGGGGGATACCCTCTCGCAGCTGAACTGGCCCGGACAGAGGAAGCTGCGCTTTTCTCAGGGATTATTCTTGCTACAATGCTAGGACCAACATTTGTTTTTACGGTTCCTGTGGCCCTTGGCTTAATACATAAAGAACATTACACGGATTTTGCCAGGGGGATTATGTACGGGCTTATCCCTGTCCCGGCAGGAGCTTTTATAGCGGGAATGGCGGCAGGTATGGAACCTTTATTTATTTTGCGGCAGCTTGTTCCAGTAATTCTTTTTGTAGGCATTATACTAATCGGTCTCCGGTGGGCCCAGCGGATCATGGTTCAGGCATTTCTGATTTCTGGAAGAGGTATAATGGCTTTAATCGCGATGGTTATTGCAGTAGTAGCTGTACAGGAACTGACCGGGGTAGTACTTATAGCGGGACTTACTCCTTTTTCGGAATCAATGGAAATAATAGGAGTGATCGTTCTTGCGCTGGCAGGAGCTTTCCCGCTTGTGCACTTTCTGAAAACTGCAGTTGTACCCAAATGCAGAAAGCTTATTGAACGAACTCCACTGCCTGCTGAGGCATGGGTTGGTTTTTTTACTCAGCTGGCGCATAGCATACCGGTTTTCAAGCAGCTGCATACAATGGATGAAAGAAGCAGACTTATGAATGTGGCTTTCTCAGTAAGTGGAGCTTTTCTCGTAGGAGGGCATTTAGGTTTTACAGCAGCAGTAGAACCAGCAATGACTACTGCTATGCTGACAGGCAAAGCAAGTGCCGGTGTAATGGCGGTGCTGCTTGTATTTTGGAAGACAAGCGATAAAAAACCTGCCGGGAGCTAAACTTCAGCTCCATGGCAGGTTTTTAAAATTTCTCTAACATTTATGTCAGTAAATGGTTTTTGAATAAAAGAATCGGCACCTATAAGAAAAGCCTTTCGCAAATGGGAAACATTTGAGCAGGATGAAGTCATAACAATTTTGGCTTCACCTTTGAAAGGTAGTATTTCTTTAATCGCGGTAATCCCGTCTTTATTCGGCATGATAATATCCATAAAAATTAGATCGGGCGTGTGTTGATGAAATTTTTCGACTGCTTCATTTCCATCTGCAGCTTCCTGTATATCCTCGATGCCGCAGGTCAGCAGAACCTTTTTCAATTCCTCTCTGGATGATAAGGAATCGTCGCAGACGAGCGTCCTCATAAAATTCCCCCCGAG
Source organism: Alkalicoccus halolimnae (assembly GCF_008014775.2). Taxonomy (GTDB): domain Bacteria; phylum Bacillota; class Bacilli; order Bacillales; family Salisediminibacteriaceae; genus Alkalicoccus; species Alkalicoccus halolimnae. The sequence goes on from NZ_CP144914.1 coordinate 1,363,415, forward strand.
CTGATTTTGTACAAATATTCTATCACCAAACTGCAATAAAAGCATACCCTTTTCATCAAAATTTATAAGGCGGACAGCCTAATTACTTATTTTCATTATATTATGAAAAAATGTCCAAAAACTATTTATTAATAAAAGAAGGCGTGGTATATTGAAAAAGTAATAAGAAAACGCTGTCAATTCGTATCAGTGTGTCCTTTTTAGATGTCAGACATCGAACAAGTAAATAATTATTTTTTGGAAGCGTTTTTAAGATTATAATTTTTGAAATTATGTGGCATAATAGTGTGAGAGTTTTTATCTCTTTTACATATTTGAGGTAAAAGCAAAAATATAAACATATTTACAAGGGGGATTTTTATTATGAAAAAGAGTCAAAAAGTACTTTTGTCATCTGTACTTGCAGCAGGGGTAGTACTTGCCGGATGCGGCGGGAATGACGAAGATACAACTCCAGTTAACGAAAATGGAGGCAATGAAGGCGCTGATAATTCTGCAGAAGAAAATAACGCGTCTGAAAATACAGATAATGCAGAGGATAATAACGGGGAAGCTTCCGGAGATGCCGAAGGATTTTCTTCTAAAATGGTAACAGATGTCGGCGGGGTTGATGACCGTTCCTTTAACGAATCAGCATGGGCAGGATTGACACAATTCGGTGAAGACTATCCCGAAGCGGATGTGGATTATGTACAGTCCGGCGATGCTGCCGATTATCTGCCAAACCTGCAGCAGCTTGCACGTGAAGGCACGGATATAACGTTTGCTATCGGCTTTTTAATGGCGGATGATGTACTCACAGTAGCCGAGCAGAATCCAGAGCAGAACTTTGCAATTGTTGACGAAGTGGTAACAGATGGCGACGGAAACCCAGTTGATAACCTTGCAAGCATTACGTTTGCTGAACACGAAGGTTCTTTTCTTGTTGGAGCTATAGCTGCAATGCACTCGGAAAACGATGAAGTAGGCTTTATCGGCGGCGTGGAAAGCCCGCTGATCAAAAAGTTCGAAAATGGATTCAAGGCCGGAGTAAAGCATGTAGATTCAGATATTGAAGTTGCTGTTCAATATGCACAGGACTTTAATGATGCTTCAACAGGTCAGAATATTGCGGATACTATGTATTCCAACGGAGCGGATATTATTTATCATGCTGCCGGTGGTACAGGAAATGGACTATTCACGGAAGCGATTGACCGTAATGAAAGCGGAGAAGAAGTTTGGGCTATCGGCGTGGACCAGGACCAGGCTGTAACGGAAGGTGAATGGTCTGAAGGTAACGTCATACTTTCCTCCATGGTCAAACGTGTAGACAATTCCGTATATAATGTATCTGAAGAGACGTTAAATGGAAACTTCCCTGGTGGAGAAGTAATTGAATTAGGACTTGAAGATGATGGTGTCGGTATTGCTGAAACACAGGATGATGTTTCTCAGGAAGCATTGGATGCTGTGGAAGAATATGAACAGATGATTACTGACGGGGAAATTGAAGTGCCTCAGACAGACGAAGAATATGAAGAATTTCTAAGCTCTCAGGAGTAAGCTGTTCGAACTCTGACATATCAGGACGAAGGCTAGTCGCGTACTAGCCTTTGTTTATACCCTGATTTAGAGATATTCGATTTAATATTACAAGATTCGACATTTATGATAGCTGCGGATAGGAGCTGGCGGCGTAAGAGCCTCAGAATCTCTTATGAATCTGATAGGAGTTGTTAATCGTGGACTACGTTATTGAAATGAATAACATACGAAAAGAATTCCCCGGTATTGTCGCGAATGATAATATTACGCTGCAGGTCAAACAAGGCGAGATTCATGCGTTGTTAGGGGAAAACGGGGCCGGCAAATCTACACTTATGAACGTCTTGTTCGGCTTGTATCAACCGGAGCGCGGAGAAATTAAAGTCCGCGGGGAAAAAGTGGACATTACAGATCCTAATAAAGCAAATGATCTTGGAATAGGAATGGTCCATCAGCACTTTATGCTGGTGCAGAATTTCTCTGTTACTGAGAACATTATTCTCGGGAGTGAACCAACGACTCGAGGACGAATCGACCTTGGCAAGGCAGAGAAGCACGTCCAGGAAATCTCTGATCGTTATGGGCTCAAAGTGGATCCTAAGGCTAAAATTGAAGATATTTCAGTCGGCATGCAGCAGAGAGCTGAAATTTTAAAAACACTTTACCGCGGAGCAGAAATACTTATTTTTGACGAACCAACAGCTTCGCTTACTCCACAGGAAATTAAAGAGCTTATTCAGATCATGAACAATCTCATTGATGAAGGAAAATCTATTATTCTTATTACCCATAAACTGAAAGAGATCATGCAGGTTTGTGACCGCTGCACGGTTATCCGCCGGGGAGTTGGAGTAGGGACAGTAGATGTGGAAGGAGCCACAGAAGATAGTCTTGCAGAAATGATGGTCGGTCGTGAAGTGAGCTTTAAAGTGGATAAAAAACCAGCTCAACCAGGTGAGACCGTTTTATCCATTAAAGATTTAACTGTGGAAGACATCCGTAAAGTAGATGTAGTCAATAAATTAAGCCTTGATGTCAGAGCAGGAGAAATTATGGGTGTAGCCGGTGTTGATGGTAATGGCCAGACAGAACTTGTAGAAGCACTTACGGGACTTCGTCATTCTAAAAGCGGCTCTGTTTTTGTGGGCGGAAAAGATATTTCACATTATAAACCGCGAAAAGTAACTGAAACAGGCATCGGCCATATTCCTCAGGACAGACACAAGCACGGGCTCGTTCTTGATTTCACAATTGGTGAAAACTTGCTTCTGCAGACATATTATCAAAAGCCTTTTACGAAAACTGGCATCCTGAATTACAACCTTATGTATGAAAAAGCAGAGGAACTGATAAAGGAATATGATGTAAGGACTCCTTCTTCAAAAACAATGGCCCGCTCATTATCAGGTGGTAACCAGCAGAAAGCGATTATAGCAAGAGAAATTGACCGTTCCCCCGAATTATTACTGGCTGCACAGCCAACTCGCGGTCTGGACGTCGGGGCTATTGAATTTATTCATAGTAAATTGATCGAAGAAAGAGATAAAGGCCGGGGAATTTTACTTGTCTCTCTTGAGCTGGAAGAAGTATTGAATGTCAGCGATAGAATAGCTGTTATTTACGAAGGCGAAATAGTAGAGATAGTTGATGCTGATAAAACGAACGAGCAGGAACTTGGACTGCTCATGGCCGGAGGCAAAAAGGAAGAAGGTGAACCGACCTCATGATGAATGCACTAAAAGGAAAGGCATTTGCAATTATTGTTCCCCTGGTAGCTATTTTATTCGGTTTTTTAGCCGGAGCTCTGATTATGCTGCTCAGTGGAACAAATCCAATAACAGGATACGGAGCTCTTATCTCCGGGATTGTTGGAACTCCTTATGATTTTGGTGAGACACTGCAGCGCATGACCCCGCTCATTTTCTCAGGTCTTGCAGTAGCATTTGCTTTCAGGACGGGTCTTCTAAATATTGGTGTAGAAGGACAGCTGATTGTCGGCTGGTTTACGTCTGTATATGTAGGACTCGCCATTGAAGCTCCGATGGTAATTCACCTTCCGCTTGCTATTGTCGCAGGAGCTGTTGCCGGAGCACTGTGGGGATTTGTGCCGGGCTTGCTGAAAGCACGCTTTCAAGTTCATGAAGTTATCGTAACTATTATGATGAATTATATTGCAATGCACGTTACAAATTCTTTAATAAGAACGTACCTGCTGGACAGCGGACAGAGGACATCATTTATTAATCCTACTGCTTCTCTCGAGTCACCTTTCCTATCGGAACTCACCCAGTTTTCCAGACTTCACTGGGGCTTTTTCGTCGCAGCAGCTGCCTGTGTGCTGATGTGGTTCATTTTATGGAAGACGCGAAAGGGCTTCGAACTGCGTTCTGTTGGGTATAATAAAAACGCTTCTTTATACGCAGGTATGAGCGTAAATTCTAATATTATTCTCTCCATGTCCGTATCAGGAGCATTCGCTGGTGCCGGTGGTGCAATGGTAGGCCTGGGTACTTATCAGTATGCAAACATACTCCCGTCTTTTACGAATATAGGATTTGACGGTATAGCAGTAGCGCTATTAGGAGGCAGCACGTCTGTAGGGATTTTCCTTTCATCGTTTCTCTTCGGAGGGCTCCAGCAGGGAGCTAATATGATGCAGTCTCAGGCAGGGGTTGCCCCGGAACTGGTCGAAATTATTATTGCGCTAATCATATTCTTTGTAGCATCAAGCTATGTTATACGCTGGGCTCTCGGCCGCCTTCAAAGCAGGAAGGAGGAGAAATAAATGGATGTCATTCTTCAGATATTATATATCATCGTTCCTGCAGCATTGATTGCCGCCACTCCTCTAATGCTGACGGCAATGGGTGGGTTGTTCAGTGAACGATCCGGTGTAGTAAACATTGGATTGGAAGGCCTCATGATCATGGGGGCGTTCGGTGGAATTGTTGGTACGCTGATGTTCGAATCTTTAGGATTTGGAAATGCTTCACCATGGTTCGGGATAATGTTCGCCGTCCTGATCGGTGCGGTATTTGCTCTCTTCCATGCAGTCGCTTCCATTTCCTTTCGTGCTGATCAGATTGTAAGCGGGGTTGCCCTGAACTTTCTTGCATTGGGTCTGACTGTCTTTCTCGTCAGGGAGATTTTTGACCGGGGGCAGACTGATACAATCAGTGCCAGAATTTTCCGGACCGATATACCACTCTTAAGTGATATACCTGTTATTGGCCCTATGCTTTTCTCAAGAGTTTACGTGACTACTTATGTCGCCTTATTAATTGTAGTAATAGTATGGTACGTTGTCTTTAAAACACCATTTGGGCTGCGTCTCCGTTCTGTAGGAGAACATCCTATGGCAGCAGATACGATGGGGATTAAAGTACAGCGGATGCGTTACATTGGTGTAATGCTGAGTGGTGCTTTTGCAGGAGCCGGCGGTTCTGTTTATGCCGTAACGATCGCAGGGAACTTCTCGGCGGGTACAATCGTCGGACAGGGGTTCATGGCACTTGCCGCTCTGATTTTCGGCAAATGGACACCGTTCGGAGCCATGGGTGCAGCCATTTTCTTTGGTTTTGCAATGGCTTTAAGTACGTCTGCACAGCAGCTGCCAGGGCTGCAGAACATTCCGCAGGTGTTTTTCCTTATCCTGCCTTATGTATTGACGATACTCGCTTTAGCAGGCTTTGTGGGTAAAGCGGAACCTCCGAAAGCACTCAATCAGCCTTATACAAAAGGAAGCCGTTAATTATAAAAAGCACCCAGGAAATTTCCTGGGTGCTTTTTATATGAATCGTGAGCCCTGTCCAATCTTAAAATATACTAATAACCGAGCTTAAAATAATGAGTTCTGATAAACGGTTGAGTATTACTAACAGTACATATAATTAGTATGGATACAGGGGGAAATATGCTAGAATGAGTAAGATGAAACAGAGCAGGGAGTGATACAAAGATGTCATTGGATATGTCGAAATACGAGAAAAAAATTATTGTCCGCAACATCCAGTATGATGATATAGATGCAATTATTGAGCTTTCCAGATTAAGCTTCCCCAATATGGATCCCTGGACCCGCCAGCACTTGATCAGCCATATTGAAATTTTTCCGGAAGGTCAGTTTTGTGTGGAAATAGAAGGCGAAATTATCGGTTCCTGTTCGAGTCTGCTTATCAATTTTGATGAATACGATGATCAGCATACGTGGGATGAAATTACCGATGAAGGGTACATTACCAATCATGATGAAGAGGGATATAACCTTTATGGAATTGAAGTAGCAGTACATCCTGATTACAGGCGTATGAAAATAGGACGCCGGCTTTATGAAGCAAGAAAAGAACTTGCCAGAGAGAAAAATTTAAAATCAATTATTATAGGCGGACGTATTCCGAACTACCGCAAGTATGCCTCAGAAATGTCTCCCAGGGAGTACGTAGAAGAGGTAATGACTCATAATGTATTTGATCCTGTGCTTACCTTTCAGGTAATGAACGGATTCACTTTAAAGCGCGTTAACCGCAATTATCTTGCAGACGACCGGGCATCCATGAAATATGCGACACTTATGGAATGGAACAATGTGGACTACAGACCGACAACGAAAAGGCATTTCAAAACTGCTTTTCCAGTGCGTATCTGCGCGATCCAATATATGATGAAAAAAATAGATTCCTTTGAAGAGTTTGCGCAGCAGTGTGAATACTACGCAGACGTAGGAGCGAGCTATTCTTCGGATTTCGTCGTTTTTCCGGAAATTTTTACGACACAGCTGCTTTCTTTTATTGAAGAAAAAAGCCCAAGCCGTGCTATTAGAAGACTGACTGATTTCACGGAGGATTATATAAATCTTTTTACAGACCTCGCTATCAAATATAATGTTAATATTATCGGCGGTTCCCACTTTGTTGAAGAAGACGGGGATATATATAACATTGCCTATCTGTTCCGACGGGATGGGACGATCGAAAAACAGTACAAAATTCATATCACTTCCAATGAAAAAAGATTCTGGGGTATTAAGGGGGGCGATAAAGTAGAAGTGTTCGATACGGACTGTGGTAAAATTTCAATTCAAATCTGTTACGACATTGAATTTCCGGAGATATCCCGGATTGCTGTTGAAAAAGGAGCTAATATCATTTTCAGTCCTTTCTGTACAGATGACAGGCAGGGATACCTGCGCGTAAAATACTGTTCCCAGGCCAGAGCGGTAGAAAATCAGGTTTATACGATGATTGCAGGTACAGTTGGGAATCTAACCCATGTTGAGAATATGGATATTCAATATGCGCAGTCCGGTATTTACACACCGTCGGATTTTGCCTTTCCTAGAGATGGAATTATTGGGGAATGTCATCCTAATATTGAAACGGTGGTTGTCGGGGATGTTGATCTGGAAATACTGCGGCGCTCCCGTAAATCCGGCAATGTGACTCAATGGAGAGATCGAAGAAAAGACCTTTACCAAGTGAAATTTGACTGCTGAAGTTAACTGAAAAGGTGCGCAGGAAGAAACCCTGTGCACCTTTTCCAGTTATGCAAATCGAAGAGGTTCAATACATAGCGAAAATACGAGGAGGTTGGATGACATGGAGAAAAAAGCAGTATTTCAAGGAAAAGACGTCATTGAATATACGATCGAAAATAAAAACGGAATGAAACTTAAAGCTTTAAATTACGGGGGTGCCATTACTGGACTCTATCCCCCAACAAAGGAAGAAATGACTAATCTCATTCTTTCCTACGATGATTACGGTTTATATGAAATGAACCCCTATTATCTCGGGGCTATTATCGGCAGAACTTCCGGCCGAACAGCGGAAGGACTAGCAAACGTTGAGGGAGAAGTATTCGAGCTTGCAAAAAATGACGGAAACAATCATCTGCACGGCGGAGAAAAAGGGTTCGCCCGCAGTTTTTTTGATGTAGAAGCAAAACAACAGGATTTAATTTTCCGATATTCAAGTCCTGATGGAGAAGATGGTTATCCAGGCACAGTAGATTTAAAAGTTACCTATACCCTTTCTGATGACAATCAGCTTATTATTGACTATCAGGCAGAAACAGATCAGACAACACCTCTTAATTTAACAAACCACAGCTATTTTATATTAAACGGCGATACGATCCTGGATCATGAACTTCTACTAAACAGTGAATTTTTCTATGAGCTTAAAGAGGGATCTCTTCCTGATAAAATGACAAATGTGAATGATAACAGCCATTTCGATTTTCAGAATGCAAAATTGCTGGGGGAAGTATTAACAAAGAACGATCCTCAGCTGAACATTGCTGGAGGCGGTATAGACCATCCATTTTTATTGAAATCCGGTACACCAGCGGCTGTTCTTTCTCATCCGGAAAGCGGACGCATGCTTAATGTATTCACAAATGATTCCGCTGTTGTCGTATATACAGGCAATCAGATTAAAGAGGATATTAAAATGAACGGCCGTGCCGGCATTAAGCATGGGGCAGTGTGTCTGGAAACGCAGTCCATTCCTGATCATGTGGAGGATATCCTTCTTCGGCCTGAAGACACGTATAAAAAACGAACAGTTATCCAGTATCTGAAAAAGTAATAAATAGCAGCAGCTTTCCATTTGCTGTAGACTTGGTAGTGAAGGAGGCTTATTATGTTTAACAACACAGAAATACTGCCTGCAATAAGAGATTTAAAGGACATTGATAAAGCACTTGCCACTGACAGTAACTATATTGTCCTGCTTAATACCCACGTAGGTCAGCTGAAAAGCCTGGTAAAAATGATTAAAAGCAATAATAAAAAAGTTCTTCTTCACGCCGATCTGGTACAAGGGTTAAAAAATGATGAATATGCAGCACAGTACCTGGCTCAGGACATAAGGCCTGATGGTTTAATTTCAACACGTAAAAATGTACTTATGACAGCGAAGAAGTCGAATTTGATGACAGTTCAGCGCCTTTTTCTGCTCGATTCGCTGGCCCTTCAATCAAGCTATCATATGCTGGAGACTATTCAGCCGGACTGCGTCGAAATTCTGCCGGGTGTTATTCCTCATATCATTGAAGAAGTCTATCTTAAAACAAAAATACCTATTATTGCCGGAGGGCTGATCCGTACCAGGGAAGAAGTGGAGGCGGCTATTAAAGCCGGGGCAGTAGCAGTAACGACTTCGAACAGAAAAATCTGGACAAATTAATTAAATTTTCTAAAAATATTGACACGGTTATGAATATCTGATTTAATATAAAGTAAGTTAATAATTTATTCATGGAGACAACGGAGACCAATGAATATTTGCTCAGTCCTTGCTGTAACTGGGTCAAATTTTTATTGGTCTCTTTTTTTGTCTCCAAAAATTAAAAAGAGGAGGAAGATGATTATGTCGCCGTTCTGGGGAGAAGTAATTGGCACAATGATTCTCATTATTTTTGGTGGCGGGGTAGTGGCGGGGGTCGTTTTAAAGGATTCAAAGGCAGCAGCGGGCGGCTGGATCGTTATTACGGCTGGGTGGGGTCTTGGAGTAGCGCTTGCGATTTATGCTGTCGGAAACATCAGCGGTGCACACATTAACCCGGCGGTAACAATTGGTCTTGCAACTATCGGAGAATTTCCATGGAGCTCCGTTCCGAGCTATATCGCAGCTCAGGTACTCGGGGCAATGATTGGTGCCTCGCTTGTTTATTTCCAGTATTCTGCTCATTTCAAGAAAACGGAAGATGAAGGAGCTAAGCTTGCCGTCTTTTCCACGAGTCCGGCTATAAAACATACTCCTTCCAACGTCTTCAGTGAGGTTCTCGGCACGTTCGTTCTCGTATTGGGAATTTTGTTTATCGGTGCAAACACCTTTACAGACGGATTGAACCCTCTGATTGTCGGGCTTCTAATTATGGCAATCGGGCTGTCTCTTGGCGGAACGACCGGTTATGCCATCAACCCTGCGCGTGATCTGGGACCTAGAATTGTGCATGCATTAATGCCGTTCAAAGGTAAGGGATCTTCGGAATGGTCGTATTCCTGGGTTCCAATTGTAGGTCCTGTCATCGGCGGCGGTCTCGGCGGTATGTTTTACGCTGCTATGTTTGAAGGCATTCTCCATCCGCTGTTATGGGTGTTCCTAGCTCTGTTTGCTGGAGTTATGGTGTATTCCTTTATGATGGAGAAGAAGCAGGGAGATGAAAAAGATAAAAAATTCGTGTATCCTAGTTTTAAGGGAAAAAAAGCCTAAGGAGGAAATAATTTATGACAAACAACTATATTCTAGCATTGGATCAAGGCACAACAAGTTCCCGAGCTATGCTTTTTAATAAAGCAGGGGAAATTGTCGACGTAGCACAGAAAGAATTTAAACAATATTTTCCTAAACCAGGCTGGGTGGAGCACAATGCAAACGAAATATGGTCTTCGATCTTAGGGGTAATGGCAGAAGTACTGAATAATCAGAATATCCCGGCCAAAGACGTAGCTGCCATTGGTATTACCAATCAGCGTGAGACCACTGTCGTGTGGGATAAAAATACAGGACGTCCTGTTTATCACGCCCTTGTATGGCAGTCCCGCCAGACAGACGGCATCTGTCAGGAGCTCCGCGACAAAGGATACAGCGACTTATTTAGAGATAAAACCGGGCTTTTAATCGATGCCTATTTTTCCGGAACGAAAGTAAAATGGATACTCGATAATGTGGATGGGGCCAGAGAAAAAGCAGAGAACGGTGAACTGCTTTTCGGTACAATTGACACCTGGCTTATATGGAAATTGTCAGGAGGAAAGGCTCACGTTACTGATTATACAAATGCCTCACGCACGCTAATGTACAATATTTACGATCTGCAGTGGGACAAAGAACTGCTGGATATTCTTGGAGTACCGGAATCCATGCTTCCTGAAGTCAGACCCTCTTCTGAAGAATATGCTAAAACAGTTGATTATCACTTTTTCGGTGAAGAAGTACCTATTGCTGGTGCAGCTGGAGACCAGCAGGCTGCCTTATTTGGACAAACGTGCTTTGAAAAAGGGATGGCTAAAAACACCTACGGTACGGGTTGTTTCATGCTTATGAATACTGGAGAAAAACCGGTAAAATCGACACACGGCCTGCTTACGACAATAGCCTGGGGAATCGACGGCAAAGTGGAATATGCCCTTGAGGGAAGTATTTTTGTAGCCGGATCAGCAGTTCAATGGCTTCGTGACGGCCTGAGAATGATTAAAGCAGCTCCGGAAACTGAAGAATACGCAGAACGGGTCACCTCCACAGATGGAGTTTATGTCGTACCGGCATTTGTAGGACTCGGCGCTCCATACTGGGACAGCGATGTAAGAGGAGCGATCTTCGGTCTCACGCGTGGAACGGAGAAAGAACATTTTATTCGCGCTACATTGGAATCGCTTACGTATCAGACGAGAGATGTCCTTGACGCTATGGAAGCAGATTCTGAAATTGAGCTCAAAAAACTCCGGGTTGACGGCGGGGCTGTCGGAAATAAATTTCTTATGCAGTTTCAAAGCGATATTCTCGGCAAAGAAGTGGAGATTCCTCAAGTGCAGGAAACTACGGCTCTCGGAGCTGCGTACCTGGCAGGCATTGCAGTAGGTTATTGGAAAAATAAAGAAGAGGTCATTAAACAATGGTCAGTTGATCAGTCTTTCACACCAAAAATGAGCGAAGAAAACAGGGAAGATCTGTATGCTGGATGGAAAACGGCAGTTAATGCTACTATGGCCTTCAAACGATAGATTTGTGACGTTAAAACTATTTATGGTATAATAGCTTTAAATTAATAGAAGGTCTGGAGACTTTGGAGAGACCGCAGCATGAAAGTAAGCTTAATAGCCGGCTTTCGATGTTGTGGTCTCTTTTTTTCTTCATTTCCATATTCTTCTAAATGTAATGAAAGGGTGTTTAACTATGGCAAAACCGTTCTCGGCACTACAAAGAGAAAAATACTTAAAGAAAATGAGCCAGACTGAACTGGATGTCCTCGTAATAGGAGGGGGGATAACGGGAGCAGGTATTGCGCTGGATGCGGTAACGAGAGGTCTGAAAACAGGACTTGTAGAGATGCAGGATTTTGCTGCCGGAACTTCCAGCCGTTCAACAAAACTTGTCCATGGCGGGCTCCGCTATTTAAAACAGCTGGAATTTAAAATTGTAAAAGAAACCGGACAGGAACGGGCAATTGTTTATGAAAATGCTCCGCATGTGACCAAACCGGAGTGGATGCTGCTTCCTATTGTAAAAGGAGGAACATACGGCAAAGCTGCTACGTCAGTAGGTCTCAAAGTTTATGATACGCTTGCCGGTGTAAATAAGCATGAGCGCCGTCAAATGCTGAGTAGAGAACAGACGCTTGAAAAAGAACCGCTGCTCAGAGACGATGACAGCTTAAAAGGCGGCGGTTACTATGTTGAATATAAAACTGATGATGCACGTCTGACGCTGGAAACTTTAAAAGAAGCCGTTTACCGTGGAGCCACCGCTGTAAACTATGCGAAAGCAGAGCATTTGATTTATGAAAACGGCAAAGTGGTTGGTGCTCGTATTACTGACAGACGAACAGGCGAAACACACGATATCCGTGCAAAACATGTAGTAAATGCGGCAGGTCCCTGGGTCGATGAACTGAGAGAAAAGGATGGGTCCAAACAGGGGAAATATTTATATTTAACAAAAGGTGTTCACATTGTTGTTGATCAGTCCAAGTTTCCGCTTAAACAGGCCGTTTATTTTGATACGGAAGATGACGGGCGGATGGTCTTTGCTATTCCAAGAGGAAAAAAAGCATATATAGGTACGACGGACACCCATTATGTAGATGACATTGCTACACCCAGAATGACGGAAGCGGACATGGATTATTTAATCAAGGCGGCCAATTACATGTTTACGACACAAAAGATTACCCGAGAAGATGTAGAGTCAAGCTGGAGCGGCCTCCGCCCATTAATCCATGAAGAAGGAAAGAAAGCTTCTGAAATATCCAGAAAAGATGAAACGTTCATCTCGGAAACGGGTCTTATCTCCATTGCAGGAGGAAAATTGACGGGTTACCGAAAAATGGCAGAACGTATAATAGACAGAATCGTTAAGGAAGAGGGAATAAAAAAGAAATGCGTGACACATAAGATTAAACTTTCCGGAGGGGAAGTTGGAGGTTCACAAAAACTGACTTCCTTTGTTAAAAATGCCGCGGAAATAGGAGTAAGTCTTGGTCTTAGTGCAGAAGAAGCTGAACACCTGGCTAATTTATATGGTTCGAACGTAACGAGAGTATTCGAAATTTTAGAAACTCAAGGTGAAGAGGCTAAAAATTACGGTCTTTCCCCCGGCGTATTTGCTTCTCTTGTTTACGGAATTGAAGAAGAAATGGTTTATTCTCCGATAGATTTTCTGAACCGCCGGACAAGTGCTCTTTTCTTTGATATCGATTACGTTCAAAAATATAAGGATGGGGTAATCAGATACATGGCAGGAAGATTTAATTGGACCTCTGCAGAGATTGACTCACACATTACTATGTTGGAAGAAGAAATTTACTTTGCTAAAAACCCTGTTGCTACAAAAGAGAAAAATTAACAATTCAACCTTTACTAACGCATTAAAAATGGGTATAACTGAAGTATAAGACAATGTCTGGAGGGTGATGTGTATATGGAATGGAAAGCTCAATACGAAAAGTGGAAATCGAAACTGAATCTAGACGCGTCCATTGCCGAGGAGCTTAAAAAGTCCGAGGGGAACGAATCCCTTCTGGAAGACAGCTTTTATAAAACGCTGGAATTTGGGACAGGCGGTATGCGCGGCGAAATAGGTCCCGGCACCAACAGGATGAATATCTATACTATTCGTAAAGGAGCACAGGGCCTCGCAGACTTTATAGCAGAAGCAGGGGAAGAAGCGAAGAAAAAAGGGGTGGTTATCGCCTATGATAACCGCCGTATGTCAAAAGAATTTTCTCTTGAAACAGCTCTTACTCTCGGGGCAAATGGTGTAAAAACCTATTTATTTAAAGAACTGCGCCCGACACCTGAGCTTTCCTACGCGGTTCGCAGGCTTGGAACTTTTTCCGGGGTTATGGTTACGGCAAGTCATAATCCTCCGGAATATAATGGGTTTAAAGCTTATGGAGAGGATGGTGCCCAGCTTATTCCCGAAGATGCAGACCGGCTGATCGAAAAAGTGAATGCTGTAGAAGATGAACTGGAAGTTAAAACGGCTGAAGCTGATGACCTCGAAAAGCAAGGCTTGCTGGAGTGGGTACTTGAAGATATTGATGAGGCTTATATTAAGGAAATGGAAAGTATTACTCTCGACAGAAAGCTGATAGAAGAGCACGGGAGCAATCTTTCCATTGTTTTTACTCCTCTTCACGGGACTGCAACTGTTCCTATGCAGCGAAGCTTAAAAAATGCAGGGTTTACGAATGTTCATACTGTAACTGAACAGGCAGTGCCGGATACGGAGTTTTCAACAGTTCGTTCCCCAAATCCGGAGGAAGCAGACGCTTTTGAACTGGCAGTAAAGCTCGGAAATGAAAAAAACGCCGATCTTTTGATAGCTACAGATCCCGATGCCGATAGAATTGGACTGGTCGTCCGAAATGATCAGGGTGAATTTACGGTCCTCTCAGGTAATCAGACAGGAGCACTGCTTTTGGATTACCTTCTCACAAAAAAACAGGAGAAGCAGGAGCTTCCGGATAATGGAATCGTAATTAAAACAATTGTAACGTCTGAACTTGGACGGGAAATTGCAGAATCCTTTGGAATGAGTACTCTCGATGTATTAACCGGATTCAAATTTATCGGGGAGAAAATCCGCGAGTATGAAACTACAAAAGCCCATACGTTTCTATTCGGATATGAGGAAAGCTACGGTTACTTAATTGAGCCGTTTGCCCGTGATAAAGATGCAATTCAGCCTGCGGTCCTTGCTGCAGAAATGACTGCCTTTTACAAATCAAAAGGGATGACTCTTTACGAAGGTCTTCAGAATCTTTATAAAAAATACGGTTTCTTTTATGAAGATCTGGCCTCTTTTACTTTTAAAGGAAAAGAAGGAGCCGAAAAAATTCAGCGGATTATGAATGTATTTCGCGATAGCGTGGAACAGGGGGAACTCCCTGATAATGTTACCTTTGTGGAAGATTATCTTCGTTCAACGAGAACTTTTATGGATGGCAGAGATAAAGAAAAAATCGACCTTCCCCAGTCCAACGTTTTAAAATTATTTTTAAATGATGGTTCCTGGTACTGCCTGCGTCCTTCAGGAACAGAACCAAAAATTAAGTGTTATTTTGGAGTGAACGGAAAAACTTCTGAAGAAGCTTCTTCAAAACTTATGGAAGTAAAAAAAGAAGTACTAGCAAAGCTGGAAGCTATATAATCTTTAGTATCCGATGTTGAATAATTCAAATTAAAAAGATCTCTGCCAATTTGTCAGGCAGGGATCTTTTTTAGGTATGGAGCATAAAGTTAGTAACTTTTCCTGCTGCAGCGGAAGAGCCGTTACATATGTTCATTAATTAACAGAAATTAATTAAAAAACGAGATCCCAAACAGCATTTTGCAAATATTAATAACAACCAGCATAAAATAAACTTCTGTTCATGAATAAATAAAAAATATTTCAAAACAAAGCATTATTGTAGATGAAATCGGGAAAATATGGTAGGATGTTACTTAATAATACATTTATTAAATAATCCTTTGTCGATTCTTCTATAGTATATTTTCAGCAGAAGCTTAATTAGTAAGGCGTTTTAAAGTTAAATAATAATAAGAGGAGGGGCCTGTGCTCTCCCACCTGCTGCAGAGAAAGCGTGCGGCTCTCCTTGCGCCCGGGATGATCTTCGCGCCTTTCGCAGACGTTTCAAAATATCACCTGGAGGTACGTCTTCTGAATGGAAAGTTCGTTAATAAAAAGCAGAACTTCTATTAGTATTATTCATAAAAACGAATCGGAAACTGATTGCCGCTTTTGGAATAAGCATGCCGGAATCGAAGTTGTCCATAACAAAAACGAGTAGGAACAGAGCTAAATTGAAAAAAGGTGAGGGGAATATGAGTTGGAATAATGAGCTTATAAAGCAGATGGAACATAAGAGAAATCTCATGGTTATAACAGCAAACAAATATGGATATACTTCTGCAGAAACTATTCAGTACAGTCAGGAACTCGACAGATTAATGAATATTTATAGGTGTGTATCAAAGTATGATTACTCAGAACGCTTATGGGAAAAGCAGGCTCTCAAAAATTAATATAAGAGCATCTATCACTTCCAATAAAAAGCGGGATAACGAAAACTCTTCGTCATCCCGCTTTTTATTATGGACAGAACCACTTCCTGGAGGGCACTTTAGCAGTAAAACTGTCATTAACTTAATAACGAGCAAAATAGAAGGTTTAATATTTACGCCCTGCAGCAAAATAAACTCCGATTAATACGGCGGCCCCTCCTGAGAATTGATGGACAGTAAAATTTTCTCCTAAAAAAATTACTGCCATCAATGTAGTAAAAAGAGGAACTAAATTAAAAAATACAGAGGCCTTCGAAGGACCAACTTCTCCTACTCCCTTATACCATAGGAGCAGAGCAATCGCAGAAGGGAAAATCCCTATATAAAGCAGTCCACCTGCTACGGAAGAGCTCGTAAGAGCTGGAAAACCGATGAGAAAAACTTCTGCGAGTGTAAAGGGGAGCAGCATTAACCATCCAATTATCATTGTTACAGTCAGTCCTGCTACAGGAGGAAATTTGTAACTGTGCCGTTTTATAACGATAGAATAGACTGCCCAGCAGCATACCCCGGCAAACATTATGACATCGCCGATATTAACAGATAATTGAAGCAGGAGAGCAGGACGTCCTTCCGTAATTATCCATAGTACTCCGAGGAATGAAAAAAGCACTCCGAAATTCTGCATGATATGGAGTCTTTCTTTTAACAAAATGTAGCCAAGAACTGCGGCAACCGCAGGTGTAAGTGCATCTACTATGGAAGCATTAATCGTGCTTGTGTAATTAACAGCGGCATATAAAGAGACATTAAATAGAACAATACCGCTCAAAGACAGAGACGTTAAAGCTTTCCATTCACGTTTCCAGAGCGGCATATTCCTGACAATTTCCTTGAAACAGAGAGGAATAAGCACAATGCTGCCTAAGAATGCCCGGAAAAATGCAAGAGTTATTGGATCAATAATACCTTCAAATGCTTTGCCTGCAATAAAATTACCTGAGAAAAAAAGCATCGCAAGCGTTATCAAAAAATATGGATGAAGAGACATTAGAAGAGATCTCCTTTTACTGAATAATCCTGATCAATTTTAAGGGAGTAATCCGATCAGGAGAAAAGTTTTCCTTTAATATAAAAACTGCGACTACTAATGAAGCCTGAGATAAAAATCAGCCTGTTTTCACACAGGGATTTTAAGAGAAATTAAATTAAGGGCCGTATAAAAGCGGATCCGGCGAGCGAATCCGCTTTTCTTACTACTCTTTAGTTTCGGTTTCTTCGAGGAGGTGGTGAATACCAACGGTTTCTTCGACTGGAAGGACGAAAGAAATACCTTTACCAGGCTCATTTATTTTCACGTCTTCTTCAATTGCTTTCAGAACATCACGCGTCTGACTGCGTTTAATTAATGTTAAAACCACGTCTTTTTCCGGTTCAATCTGGATAGAAAACAACTTTGCTTTTTCATGAATTCCGCTGCCTCTTCCGCTCATTACGGTGCCGCCCTCTGCACCTCCGCGGTTTGAAGCGTCAATTACTTTTCCGGATTCCCCCTTGTTTACTATAGTAATAATTAAGTCAAACCCTTTATGTGTTACGTCATCTGTCATCATATCCAGATCCTCCTTTTCAATTTCTTCATATTCCATATGAGAAATCCCGATGGTTTTCTTTATATCTATTATAAAACCTATACCTTTCCCCGGCTCGTTCAGTTTGGCGGCTTCTGAAACTTCTTTTACAACGTCGGCCAGAATGTCTTCCGGAATCAAAGTTAGAATTAATTCTTTTTCATGAATGGCATCAATACCGAATATCTGCTTTTTTTCGTGAATGCCTACTCCGGTTCCGAGCATGATCGTGCCACCCTCAGATCCTGCATCTTTCGCCGCTTTCATTACTTTTTTTGCACGGCCTTTTTTTACAATTGTAACGAGTAATTTATGATCTTTGCGAAGTATGCTCATGTATTGGACCGCTCCTTCCATTTAAATAACAAACCAAGTATAAGCACAGCGAGGATAGGGGTCAATGCTACAAGAGCAATCATTCCGAAGCCGTCTAATAGAGGATCCCTTCCTTCTGTTACTTCCGCAACACCTACCGCAATAGCCATAATGAAAGTTACCGTCATAGGACCGGTAGCTACCCCTCCAGCATCAAAAGCAATAGAAACGAATCGATCGCTGGAAATAAATACAAGAATAAAAGCAAGAGCATATCCTGGCACGATTAAATACCAAAGAGGAAATCCCATTACTATTCTGATCATTGCCAGGGCAATAGACACCCCGACTCCGAGAGAAAGCGTAAGAAGCATTACGTTTTTTGATATCGAACCAGCAGTTACTTTTTCTACTTCATAGTTAAGTATTCTTATTGCCGGTTCAGCAAAAGTTGCTACTAAGCCAAATATAAAACCGAGGATGGGAAGAAGGATAATTGTGTTATCACGCTGGCCGAGCAGTTCCCCAATAGCTTCGCCCGCGGGAAAGAAACCTACTTCGACACCTTGGAGAAAAAGTACAAGCCCTAGAAATGTAAAAATCAGTCCAACAAATATGTTTTTTAGTCTTTGTTTATCCAGGTCTAAAAAGAAAATTTGAAAAATAAGAAAGAAAATCAGTAAAGGAATTACTGCCAGAGCTACTTCGTATATCACATGGCCTATCCCATCAAACAAGTCCATTATCATCCGTATATCACTCCCAGCACCATAACGGCAAGAATAGGACCGATGGAAGCCAGCGCGACGAGGCCGAAGCCGTCACTTGTTGATGATTTTCCTCTAAGCACGGATGCTACTCCCACTCCTAGTGCCAGAATGAAAGGCACGGTCATCGGTCCTGTCGTCACGCCCCCGGCATCAAAAGAAATCGGTATAAATGTGGCGGGCGTAAAAAGTGCGAGCAGACCTACTATAGAGTACCCGCCTGCGAGCAGCCATTTTAACGGAATGTTGAAAACAGTTCTTGCCATAGCTGTCATTACAAAAAAGCCGACACCAAGAGCTACCGAATAAACGAGCACAAGATTAGGTATCTCCCCTCCGGAAACATCGTCAATCTGCGATGCGAGAACTCTTACATCGGGTTCTGCGATTGTAACTACAACTCCAAGAACAAAACCAACCGACAAGATAAGCCAGATTTTGTTTGTTTTAGGAAGAGTGGAACCTATTAGTTCACCGATAGGGAGCAGACCAATATGTACACCAACCAGAAAAAGAAAAAGCCCTAATCCAACCATAACAACTCCAGCAATAAAGCGGAAAAACAGATCAGGAGGCAGGCCGATTAAAGTGTATTGAAGAATTATAATCACGACTGCCAAAGGAAGTATAGCCATTACTACTTCTTTTAACTGATCAAAAATATCACTCATGTTCATTCCTCCTTTTCTTAAAGCTGTGATTAAGCCTGTGGTTCTTACGCAAAAAAGAATCATTCCTGCTCTTTATCATTTACAGGCTGTTTCTTTATTTAGAAGTCAGCTCCCGCTCTGTCTTTTTACCGTAAGCTGAAGAGGACATAGGGCGACTCCTGGGAGATGAAGGACGAGCCCCACTCCGCCCCCGACGGAAGGGAGGACGGAATTAGCTGAGGCCGGCCCTGCGCCCGCATGAAACGAAAGCGTACGTCTATCGGTTATCTACTTTATTTTCAAGGCAGCCTTCTTCAATAGCAGCAACATCGCTAATTATCCAGAAAGTAACTGTCTTCCTCTCCTTTAAAAAGCCATTATTGATGTATTAATCGTATCGTAAAATAATAAGAAATGCGAATGCGATCAATTTGTGGAAATATTCTGATAAATAAAGTATACTAATAAAAAGACTGAAGGAGGGACCTTCTGTGGCTATAATTTATATCTGTAAAGATTGCAAAGGGAAGGGGAAAGTGCAGCAGCGGGTCTGGATTGTCCATAGAACATCTGTGTGCCGTACATGCGGAGGAACTGGAAAAAGAAAGTATGCTAAAGCGGCCATTTTTGAAACGGTTACAAAGTAAAGATTTCAGTCAGAGGAAGCAAGGGGAGCAGCTGATGAACCAAGTTATGGTTTACGTACTGGGTGATAAAAAAACACCGTGACAAAGTTATAATGTCACGGTGTTTTTTTATACTTAGAGCAAGCTACAGTTATAACTTTTAGTAGTGAAAGCCATTTATTAATTATCAGAAATATAGAACGTGTATTTTTCGAAAAATTTCAAACCTACTCTAAAATTTCCCACCCGCTTGCAAGCTCTATATCGGTGTGCTTATCCCTGAACCAGCGCAGAGCAAAGTCGTTTTCAAAAAGCAGCACCGGACGCTTCTGCTGATCCAGCACGAGCATTTTACGGCTGTCCGTCATACTTTCGTCTACTGAGCCTTTCGTGACCCAGCGGGCGAGCTCATGAGACATGTGCTGGAACTCAATATCCACATTGTACTCATTCTTCATACGGTACTCAAACACCTGGAACTGCAGCTCACCAACCGCACCAATAATATAATCCTCAAAATAAGGTGTTTTATAGAGCTGTATCGTTCCTTCCTGTACAAGCTGCTGCATCCCTTTATGATACTGCTTATGTTTCAGGGCATTTTTTGCGCTGACTTTTGCGAATTTCTCAGGAGGGAACTGCGGCATTTCTTCGTATTGAATTAATTTCGAACCGGTACATAATGTATCGCCGACCTGGAAGCTGCCTGAATCGTATAAACCAACAATGTCTCCGGGCTTGGCAGACTCCACAGTTTCACGATCCGAGGCAAAGAAGGAATGTGATTGGCTCAATTTCAATTTTTTGCCGGTTCGGGACATTTTAACTTCCATCCCTCTGTCAAAGGATCCGGAACAGACGCGAAGAAAAGCAATACGATCCCGGTGGTTAGGGTTCATGTTGGCCTGAATTTTAAAAATAAAGCCGCTGAAATCAGGAGACTCCGGCGGGATTAATTCACCTGAAGCTTTCCTCGGTTGTGGATCAGCTGCAAGGTCTACGAACTGATCAAGAAATGACTGCACTCCGAAATTAGCCAGGGCGCTCCCAAAAAATACTGGGGTCATCTGACCTTCCTGAACCTTTTTACTGGAAAATTCATTGCCTGCTTCTTCGAGGAGGGAGATATCTTCCTGAAGGTTCTGTTTTTCATAATTCTCGAGCATGTCAGCCTGTTCAAATGGAATTACTTTTCTTTCATGATCACTATCAAACACTTCCACTGTTTTATCGGACATGCTGTAAATGCCTTTCAGACGTTTGCCCATTCCAATTGGCCAGTTCATCGGATAGGTTTCCATATCAAGTGTCTCTTCAATTTCTTCAAGCAGATCGAGCGGTTCCTTACCTTCACGATCAAGCTTATTTATAAAAGTGAGGATTGGAATTCCCCGCATTCGGCAGACCCGGAATAATTTAAGTGTCTGTGCTTCAATCCCTTTTACACAGTCAATCACCATTACCGCTGTATCTACTGCTGTTAAAGTACGGTACGTATCTTCACTAAAGTCCTGGTGTCCAGGTGTGTCGAGAATGTTGATTTGTGTATCATCGTAATGAAGCTGCATGACACTGGATGTAACTGAAATACCGCGCTGTTTTTCGATCTCCATCCAGTCTGAAGTTGCATATTTTCCGGACTTTTTCCCTTTTACGGTTCCGGCGCTGCGTATGCTTCCTCCTAGAAGGAGAACCTTTTCAGTGAGCGTCGTTTTACCAGCGTCCGGATGGGAAATAATTGCAAATGTTTTTCTCGGTTTTTCCTGCATAGGCCTGATAATCCTTTCTATTCTGTAAATTATATCCGTACATGAGTTCCAACAAATAATTATAACTTATTATGAAGGCTTTGAGAACAGAATTGGGAAGACTCACGAAAAAAACCGCTCCAACCGATGTACGGTTTCATAGGAGCGGAGTTCCGATTATGAACGTTTTGCTTCGAATTCAGTAATTTTATCTTCCTGGGTTAACGTGACCGAAATCTCATCCCAGCCGTTTAAAAGCATTTCCCTCATATAAGAAGTAATTTGGAAGGAAGCCTCAAAACCATCGTTATCATACACTTTCTGGGTTTCAAGATCTGCTGTCAGACGATATCCGGCATGGGAGGCTTTTTTCATTAACTCCTGAACTTCCGTTCCATCGAGCTGTATCGGAAGAATACCATTTTTTGAACAGTTGCTGTAAAAAATATCAGCAAAACTGGGTGCAATAATGACTCGGAATCCGAAGTCCTGTAAAGACCAGGGAGCATGTTCCCTGGAGGAGCCGCACCCGAAATTTTCACCGGCTACAAGTATGGAAGCTCCTTTATACTGTTTATCGTTCAGTGAAAAATCTTCCCGTGGTTCATCGTTATCATTAAAACGCCAGTTATAGAATAAAAACTGCCCAAAGCCCTGGCGTTCTATACGTTTTAAAAACTGTTTAGGAATTATCTGGTCTGTGTCTACGTTAGAACGGTTAAGTGGGTAAACGAGCCCTTCATGCTGACGGATAGGTTCCATTTATACAGCTCCTTCCCTTATATATTATTTTATGCATTCACGGACGGATAGAAATCGGATTTGTGAACGGGCAGCCTCTTCCTGAGGTAAGATCTTGTTACAAGATCCGAACTGATTTGTTTGCAGTGAGGCATGAAATAATTATATTCATCCCTGATTACAATTTATACCGGCGTTGAGGAGAAGTTTCTTACATCTACAAAGCGGCCTTCGACAGCTGCCGCCGCTGCCATTTCGGGAGCAACGAGGTGGGTGCGGGCACCATTGCCCTGTCTGCCTTCAAAGTTCCGGTTTGAAGTGGAAGCGCAGCGTTCACCGGGAGGGACAATATCATCGTTCATGGCAAGACACATTGAGCAGCCTGCTTCACGCCATTCAAACCCTGCTTCAATGAAGATTTTATCCAGTCCTTTTTCTTCCGCTGCTTTTTTTACAGTCTGCGAACCGGGGACGACAAGGGCGCGCACCCCTGGATGGACTTTACGTCCCTCAATAATTTTGGAAGCTCTTTCCAAGTCGCTTAATCTTGAATTGGTGCAGGATCCGATAAACACATGCTGTATTTCCACGGAAGAGATAGGCTGTCCGGCTTTCAGGCCCATATATTCAAGTGCTCTCTCAATTTCTTCCTGTTCAGCGTCGTTTTTGGCATCTTCCGGAGACGGGATTTGTCCACTTACAGGCAGGCACATGCCAGGATTAATACCCCACGTTACCTGAGGCTCTACTTCATCTGCATCAATTTCCACTACAGCATCATACTCTGCTCCAGGATCAGTTGCGAGTGAACTCCAGTAGGCAACCGCTTCATCGAAAGCTTCTCCTTGTGGAACATGGCGGCGTCCTTCAAGATAATCGAACGTAGTTTTGTCGGGGCTGATAAGTCCGGCTCTGGCTCCTGCTTCAATAGACATATTACAGATCGTCATCCGTTCTTCCATTGTCAAATCACGGATAGCTTCACCCGTGTATTCCAGAACATACCCGGTACCGAACCTTACTCCAAATTTACCTATAATAGCAAGTATTAAATCTTTCGATGTTATGGAAGGAGAGAGGCGGCCATTAACTTTTACGTTCATCGTTTTAGGAGGGGTCTGCCAAATAGACTGAGTGGCAAGCACATGTTCCACTTCACTTGTGCCGATTCCGAAAGCCAGCGCCCCGAAAGCACCATGGGTAGAGGTGTGGCTGTCCCCGCAGACAATTGTTTTGCCCGGCTGCGTTAAACCGAGTTCCGGACCAATGACATGAACAATCCCCTGATCAGGATGATTGATATCTGCGAGAGTAATATTGAACTCCTGACAGTTATCATAGAGTGTTTCCATCTGCTTTCGGGATACCGGGTCACTGATGAAATGTCTCGCAATTGTTGGAACGTTGTGATCCATCGTCGCAAAGGTTAAATCGGGCCGTCTGACTTTCCGATTTTGCATCCGCAGACCTTCGAAAGCTTGAGGGGAAGTAACCTCATGAATAAGGTGCAGATCAATATAAAGAAGATCGGGTTTATTATTTTCCTGATGAACCAGATGATCAGCCCAGATTTTGTCAACTATCGTTTTTGGTTGTGACATTTGAAGCCCTCCTTGAATTACACATAGCAGCTCATGATGTTTGCCGTCGTACTATCTGCTTTTAACAGGTCTATGACAAGGTGAGTCATTTTATCGGTATCTACCCGGCTTCCGCCTGGAATATGAAGGTCACTTGTATGATACCCCTGCTCAAGTGCCTGATTTACTGCTGATTCAATTCGCTGGGCTTCATGTTCCATATGAAAAGAATGGCGGAGCATGAGGGCAGCGGAAAGGATAGTAGCAAGCGGGTTGGCGATGCCCTGACCTGCAATATCCGGAGCGGAACCATGTACTGGTTCATACAGGCCGAAACCTTTTTCATTCATACTTGCAGAAGGGAGCATGCCAAGCGATCCTGTAAGAACAGAAGCCTCATCTGAAAGAATGTCGCCGAACATATTTTCCGTTACGAGAACATCAAATTGTGCCGGATTAGTTATCAGTTTCATTGCAGCAGCATCAACGAGCATATGCTCGACGGTAACTTGGGGATAATCTTCCTTTATTTCTTCGACAACTTCCCGCCACATTTTACTTGATTCGAGAACGTTAGCTTTATCGACAGAAGTAAGGTGTTTTCTGCGCAGCATAGCGGCGTCGAATGACCGGCGAACGATTCGTTCAATCTCATGCCGCTCGTAAGCGAGAGTATCAACTACGGACTGGCCGTTGTTTCTCCGTTCGCTTGGAGTCCCAAAGTATAAACCGCCTGTAAGCTCTCTTACAATCAGCAGATCACTGTCTTCAACAACTTCGCGCTTTAAAGGAGAAGCATGAAGTAAGTTGGAAAAACCTTTAACAGGACGAAGATTTGCAAAAAGGTTCAATTCCTTCCTGATTCCAAGAAGCCCCTTTTCCGGGCGTAGGTGGGAGGGGTTATTATCCCACTCCGGTCCACCGACTGCTCCCAATAAAACAGCGTCAGCGTTACGGCAGGCAGACGTAGTTTCTTCAGGAAGGGGAGTGCCGTGGTTATTTATGGCAGATCCTCCAATGTCTTTTGATTCAAAAGTAAATGTGTGATCGAATTCTTCTGCTACAGCTTCGAGGACATCCTTGGCAGCCAATGTAACCTCCATACCAATTCCATCTCCAGGAAGTAATACAATATGCTTTTTCATTTACAGTTCCTCCTCAAATTTTCAACTCCAGCGGCTGCCGGGATGGGACATCAAATATATCTATCAGTAGGAAGCACCTTGAGCTTTAACCGGTTCCTGATGGTAAAAGCCGCGGTTAACAGCATTAAGGAAGGCTTTAACTGCGGCTTCAAGCACGTCCTGTGACGAACCTCTGCCGCTGAACTCCACTCCGTTAACCGTTAATTTCACATTTGACTGAGCAAGAGCATCGCGCCCGCTGCCAATGGAACTGAGACTGAAATCGGTAAGGTGGACATCTTCTTCAATCATCGTATCAAGCGTATTAAACAATGCCTCAACAGCACCTTTTCCTGCTGCAGAGCTTTCAATTTCAGTATGATCCGGCTTAGTGAGCTGAACTGTAGCTGTAGGTTGATTGGAAGAAGTACCGTACTCCACCTGAAATCCACTTAAGATATATTTCTTTACATCAGCTGTCTGAGTCTGAATTTCTGTCAGAATAGTAAACAGATCGTCATCCGTCACTTCTTTTTTACTGTCTGTAAGTTTTTTAAACTCTGTAAAAGCTTCCATAACCTTTTCATCTGAAAGGTCATAGCCGATTTGTTTCAGCTTATCTTTAAAAGCGTGCTTACCGGAATGTTTACCCATGACGAGAGAATTAGACTTAACACCAACCATCTCCGGAGTAATGATTTCATAAGTTTGTGCATGCTTCAGTACTCCATCCTGATGGATTCCGGATTCGTGGGCAAACGCATTCTGACCAACAACTGCTTTATTTCGCGGTACCTGCATACCAGTCAGCTTACTTACAAGGTCACTGGTTCGTTTTATTTCATTGAGTACAAGTCTGGTTTCGTGCGGTGCATAGTAATCCTGACGAATTTTCAAAGCAACTGCAAGTTCTTCTAATGCGGCGTTTCCTGCGCGTTCACCAATTCCGTTAATTGTACCTTCAATTTGAGTCGCTCCGTTTTCGATAGCAGAGATAGAATTGGCGACTGCCATTCCCAAGTCATCGTGACAATGGGCAGACAAATCAACGTTTTCAATATTCGGAACATTCTGTTTAATGTACTTAAACATTTGTCCATATTCGTAAGGGGTGGTGTACCCAACAGTATCCGGAAGATTAATAACTGTAGCTCCGGCATCGATGACTTTTTCGATGATGCGGGCAAGAAACTCAAGATCGGAACGGGAAGCATCTTCAGCAGACCATTCCACTTTTGGAAACATCGTTCTGCCATATGTGACCATTTCCACTGCTTTATCAATAACTTCTTCAGGTGTTTTTTTCAGCTTATGAGTCATGTGAATAGGGGAGGTGGCTATAAAAACGTGAAGTCTTGGATCCGTACCGTTTTTAAGTGCTTCCCATGCGGTATCAATGTCGGATTTTACAGCACGTGCAAGTCCGGTTACAGAAACATTTTTAATCGTATTGGCGATTTCCCGTACACTTTCAAAGTCGCCCTGTGAGGAAGCAGGAAATCCTGCTTCCATCACATCGACTCCGAATCGCTCCAGCTGCTTGGCGATTTCCAGCTTTTCCGGGCGGTTCAAGTTGACGCCGGGAGACTGTTCGCCATCCCGCAGCGTCGTGTCAAATATTTTAACGTGTGCCATCGGTGACCACATCCTTTTTCTTTTGAGACTGCTTGACAAAAGGCATTAATTCGCGGAGTTCACGGCCGACCGTTTCAATTTGATGTTTATTTTCCCGGGCATTGATTGCGTTAAACTGCGGACGATTTGCCTGGTTTTCAAGAATCCATCCGTGGGCAAATGTACCGTTTTGGATGTCGGTTAAAATATCTTTCATGCGTGCTTTCGTATCGGCATCAACGACACGCGGACCGGATACAAAATCTCCCCACTGGGCAGTGTCGGAAATGGAGTAACGCATTCCTTCCAGGCCACCTTCATATAGAAGATCAACGATAAGCTTCATCTCATGCATACACTCAAAGTAGGCAACTTCCGGCTGATAACCAGCTTCCGTAAGCGTTTCGAAACCTGCCTTAATTAAACTAGTAACGCCCCCGCATAAAACTGCCTGTTCACCGAAAAGGTCAGTTTCTGTTTCTTCCTGGAAGGAAGTTTCAAGAATGCCGGCACGACCGCCGCCAATTCCTTTAGCATAGGCAAGAGCAATGTCTTTTGCCTGGCCTGTGGCATCCTGATAAATACCATAAAGAGCAGGAACACCGGCTCCATCTTCAAACGTACGTCGTACAAGGTGGCCGGGTCCTTTCGGAGCAATCAGGAATACATCAACATCTTCAGGAGGCACGATCTGGCTGAAATGAATATTAAATCCGTGCGCGAAAACGAGTGCGTTTCCGGAGTCCAGGTTCGGTTCAATGTGCTCTTTATAAATCTTCGGCTGGTGCTCATCCGGAAGCAGAATCATAACTACGTCTGCCTGTTTCACAGCATCGGCTACAAGCGCAACGTCGACACCATCTTCTTCCGCTTTATCCCACGATTTGCCTTTTCGAAGACCGACAACGACATCGAAGCCGCTTTCCTTCAGGTTAAGTGCGTGGGCGTGACCCTGGGAACCATACCCGATTACTGCGATTTTTTTCTCCTGTAATACTGCTTCCTCAATGTTGTGGTTATAAAGTACTTTTGTCATAATTCTTCATCCTCTCAACTTGTTTTTTAGTAGTTTCACTGCCTTATTTGAGTAAAGAATACTGGTTCAGCTCCGCTGCCTGCGGCTGCTGCCCTCTGGAGAAGGCAGTCAGGCCGGTACGGGCAATATCTTTTATGCCGTAAGGGCGGAGCAGATCGATTAAGGCTTCAATCTTTTCAGGCTTGCCTGTTACTTGAACAGATAGAGTATCTTTACTGACATCAATGATAGATGCTCTAAACGGTTCGATAATTCCCTGAACTTCATTTCTTATTGCTGCGTTACTGACTATTTTTATTAAAGCCAGCTCGCGGGCGACGATTGCTTTTTCAGAAAGATCGGTAACTTTCAGTACATCAATCTGTTTATTCAGCTGTTTAGTAAGCTGTTCCAGCTTGCGATGATCTTCGACTTCAACGACGAACGTCATTTTTGATATACCTTCTTTTTCGGTTCTGCCGACGGAAATACTTTCAATATTAAACTGTCGTTTAAACATTAAGCCGGTTACCCTGTTTAAAACTCCGCTTCGATTTTGCACAACGAGCGTTACGATTCGTTTCATAGTGGTTTCACTCCTACCATGTCATTAATTCCTTTTCCCGGCGAAACCATAGGGAAGACGTTTTCCTGCTGCATGACCCGTGCATCGATCAGTACAGGACCTTCGTAATCAAGAAGTTCTCCGATTTGTTTCTCGAAATCTTCCTGTGTTTCAATTTTTACTCCACGGATACTGTAGCTTTCCGCCAGCTTTACGAAATCAGGCTGGCAGGCAACAATGGATTCGGAATAACGTTTCTCATAGAATGATTCCTGCCATTGTCGTACCATACCCAGTGCCTGGTTATTAAGAATGACAATTTTCACCGGCAGATGTCTTTCCTGCAGCATGGAAAGTTCCTGGAGAGTCATTTGAAAACCACCATCTCCAACTAAGGCAATTACTTTCTCGTCAGGGAGAGCGAGCTGGCAGCCGATCGCTGCCGGAAAGCCGAAGCCCATCGTACCGAGACCCCCTGAAGTTACCCATTTATCCGGTTTGGAAAATTTGTAATACTGGGCGGCCCACATCTGGTGCTGGCCGACATCAGTCGTAACAATTGCTTCACCACCGGTCGCTTCGTAAATCTTTTTAATAGTCCACTGAGCCACCATTTCTTTTGGCGGCTGGTTAAACCAGTAAGGGTAGGCGACCTTATTTTCCTGAAGTTCGTCGAGCCATGCCTGATGATTTTCCGGGCCTGCTTTCAGCTGTCGTTTCCATTCTTTTAATGCTGCCCCGGCATCAGAAACGATCGGGATATCCGTCGGTACGTTTTTACCGATTTCAGCGGGATCAATGTCAATATGAGCTACGACAGCGTTTTTCGCGAAATGTTCCAGATTTCCAGTTAAGCGGTCATCAAACCGGGCACCGATATTAATCAGCAGGTCACAATCAGTGATTGCCATATTGGAAGTATAAGTGCCATGCATCCCGGCCATTCCTAAAAACAATTCGTGGTCTCCTGGAAAGGCTCCAAGACCAAGGAGAGTGGATGTTACGGGAATTTGAAAAGTTTCAACAATTTCTTTTAAGTCGGCGGAACCACCCCCGTGCAGAATTCCTGCACCGGTTAGAATCAGCGGTTTTTCCGCTTTTTTAAGTGCTTCTGAAAGTTTTTTAATCTGCAGCGGGTTCGGTTTGAATGTCGGCTTATAACCCGGAAGATGGAAAGGAGACCGGTCGGTTTCAAAGCATGGATTGGCCGAAATATCTTTCGGTATATCAACGACTACCGGTCCGGGTCTGCCTGTAGAAGCTATATGAAATGCTTCTTTAATAATTTTAGGAATTTCATAAGCAGACTGTACTTGATAGTTGTGTTTTGTTATTGGGGTAGTAATCCCCATAATATCTGCTTCCTGGAAAGCATCTGTACCAGTAACTGTTGTAGCTACCTGACCAGTTAATACTACGAGTGGCAGAGAATCCATCATTGCGTCTGCGATGCCGGTAACCAGATTTGTTGCTCCAGGACCGGAAGTAGCAAGTACAACTCCAGGCTTTCTCCTTACTCTTGCATAGCCTTCAGCAGCATGAATGGCTCCCTGCTCGTGACGTGTCAGGATATGCTGAAAATCAGCTTCTGACCTGTATAAAGCATCATAAATTGGAAGGACTGCGCCACCAGGGTAGCCAAAAATAGTTTCAACATTTTCTTCCACTAGAGCCTGGACTAATACATCAGCACCTGTCTGCACCGTCGTTTCCGGTTCTGCATTTGCTTTCGTTTCAAGATTCATTTTCGATCCCTCCTTGGATTTCTGAAAAAACAACGAAAAAAGACTTTTCACCCCACATGCGCTTCCGTCAATAAATATGACAAAGCTGCAAAGCGGGGAGAAAAGCCTTTCTTTTCACGGTACCACCCGGTTTCACATTATCCTCGCGGATAATGCCTTACGAAGCCTGAACAGGCTTCTTTTGATAACAGGTGTCGAGCACCTGGCTTTACCTACTCAAAAAGACTTTTCAGTAAAGCACTCAAGGACGATGTCGGATCAAGCTGTTATTCCGGGCTTCCACCATCCCCGGATCTCTGGAAAAACAGAACCATGAACCTTTATTCCTATCATCGAATTTATTGATATTAAAATGTTAAACAGCATTAACTTTCTCAGCCGGATAGCAGTGAACTCCATCTACTGTAACAATTTTTCTGAATTCCGTTAACAGGTGATTAGTAATTTCTCCGGGAATACCGTCAGAAATTACCCGGCCGTCTACGTCGACAACAGCGATGACTTCAACGGCAGTTCCGGTTAAGAACACTTCATCCGCCGTGTAAACATCGTGACGGGTAAAAGGAGTTTCACTTATGCTGTAGTCAAGTTCAGAAGCAAGATCAATGATCGCATTACGTGTTATTCCTTCAAGAGCACCCAGATAAACCGGCGGGGTAAAGATTTTTTTGTTTTTAACGATAAAAATATTGTCTGCGGAACCTTCTGTAACATATCCCTGGTCGTTAAGCATCAGTGCTTCATCCACACCAGCCTGGTTGGCTTCAAGCTTAACGAGAATATTATTTAAATAGTTGAGCGATTTTACCTGGGGGCTTAAAACGTCCGGTCGATTGCGGCGGCTGGCAACAGAACCCATTTTTAATCCTCTTTGATATAATTCCTGCGGGAAAAGCGCAAGAGGTTCAGCAATGACGATAACATTGGGTTTTGTACAATTCACGGGATCAAGACCTAAATTGCCAGGCCCTCGGGAAACAACAACCCGTATATAAGCAGTCTCGAGTTTATTGCGGCGGATGGTCTCGACAATAACATCTTCCATCTCCTCTTTCGAGTATGGGAGGTGGAGCATGATGGATTGAGCTGACTGGTACAGCCTTTC
Source organism: Alkalicoccus halolimnae (assembly GCF_008014775.2). Lineage (GTDB taxonomy): Bacteria > Bacillota > Bacilli > Bacillales > Salisediminibacteriaceae > Alkalicoccus > Alkalicoccus halolimnae. Next base: position 1,394,401 of record NZ_CP144914.1, read on the forward strand.
AATGTGTTCATGCAGTTTAAAAATATTTCCATTGTAAGCGCGGAGACCTTCAAAAACACCATCTCCATAGAGAAAGCCGTGATCGAAAACAGAAACGACCGCGTCTTCTTTTTTCACGAATCGATCGTCGAGGTAAATCCACTGACTGCTCATACCGTTTGCTCCTTTACTGAAATGTTCAACTGGGCCGCAGTGATTAAAGTTGATGTTGAAACTTATCTTACTCCCATAGGAAGAGAGCGTCAACAGCTGTTTGTGAAAAATTCTCACATTTCAAAACAATCTAACATCAGGAAATCGCTTTCAACTCTGCCACTGAAGGAAATAGTAGAATATTCAGATTATTTGTTAATATTTATAAAGCGCTTTCAAAAAGTGAGAGATGCTTAGTGGAAAGGGGTTTAGGGAATGCAGAAGAAAAGGGTTTATGTATTTTTTAAACGAGGAGGCACTGAGGAATCCGCTAATTTAGTCGATTGGAGAGTAGTAAAAGTGAAAATAAATAAAATTATGGTATTTAAAATTTTTGCTGTTTTGATTATTTTTGGCGGACTTCTTTGGATTAACTCGAGATTTATTAATGTGACTCCTGAGGCGTTAAGAAATTTTATAGAATACGCAGGATGGTTTGCCCCTTTTTTATATATTATTATCTACACCTTCCGGCCTCTGATTCTATTTCCGGCATCGATACTTTCGTTAGCAGGAGGGCTTCTGTTCGGTCCAGCTGCTGGAACTGTTTTAATATTAATCGGGGCAACAGCCGGGGCCGCATTATCTTTTATCATTGCGAGAAAACTCGGGAAAAATATAGCAGGAAAAGAGTGGACTGGAAGGGCAGCAGAACTGCAGAGGCAGCTTACCGAGCATGGCTTCGTATATGTAGTGCTTATTCGGCTCGTGCCTGTATTTAATTTTGATTTTATCAGCTACCTGTGTGGAATATCTAAACTTAGGATTAAAGCTTTTATTTTTGGAACTTTTATTGGGATCATCCCGGGAGCTTTCGCATACAGTTTTTTAGGTTCGAGTCTTATTATAGGTGACAGAGAACAAATTGTTGCCGCAATTATAATATTTTTGGCAGTAAGTACCATACCGCTGTTATTCAGGAAAAAAATCAGCAGAAAATTTAATACTTCTAAAGAGGAGAGATAGCTGTATGAAAAAGTATGACATTATTGTAATAGGAGGAGGTTCCGGCGGACTCACAGCAGCTTCGGGAGCCGCGCAATTTGGCGCTAAAACGGCTCTGATAGAGAAGCAGAACAGCCTTGGGGGAGATTGTCTTCATTACGGGTGCGTTCCTTCCAAGGCGTTAATTGCGGCAGCTTCAGAACTGCATGACACGCATGTTTCCGCGAAGAAACACGGACTTGTAATTGATGGGAAGCCAGATTGGCAGAAAGTACGAAGTCAAATTCAAAAGGCAGTTGATACAATACAGGAGCATGACAGTACAGAGAGGTTTCAGAAACTTGGAGTGGACGTCATTTATGCAGAAGCTTCCTTTGAAGATGCACACCGTTTAAGGTTATCTAATGGTCAGGTTATTAAAGGGAAAAGGATTGTAATAGCTACAGGTTCACGTCCGATTATTCCTGAAATTGAAAATGTAAATTTGGTGGATGTTATTACTAACGAATCTGTTTTTTACATGGAAAAGCTGCCGGAAAATATTGTGATGGTGGGAGGAGGAGCTATAGGACTGGAAATGGCTCAGGCTCTTTCTAGAGTTGGAGCTTCCGTTACTGTGGTGGATAATGCTCCTGATCTTCTTTTACAGGAAGATGAAGACATATCAGTTCGCGCCTCCAGAGAATTCAAAAAAGAAGTTACTATTCACCTCAAATCTACAGTGAAAAAGCTGGAACGTCATGACGATGGAGTTTTTGCTGTGATTGAAGGCGAGGTGAACAAGAAAGTGAAGACAGATGCCCTGTTTTTGGCAGTCGGCAGAAACCCAAATATCGATTTGCTTAAACTCGATAATGCGGGAGTAGAACGAAATGAAAAGGCAGCTATCTCTGTTAATGAGCGAATGCAGACTAGTGTCCCTCATATTTATGCGGTGGGGGATGTAAACGGAAAATTCCCCTTCACGCATGGGGCAGGGGAAGAAGCAAAGGTAGTAATCGCTAATGCTGTGTTTGGGCTGAAAATGAAAATGGATTATTCAAATCTTCCATGGGCATTTTACACGCAGCCGGAAATCTTTCACCTCGGACAGACGGAAAAAGAAGTAATTGAACAGTCAGGAAAAGATTATGAAGTAATCAAAGCTGATAATCCGGACAGAATGATTGCAGAACAGGATGAGGTTTCATTTGTGAAAGTGATCATCGATAGAAAGGGATTCATACTGGGAGCTCATGGAATAGGTAAAAATGCGAGTGACTGGATGCAGACGCTCGTATATATGAAAACGAAGGGTCATAAAATAAAAGATATTTCAGAAGTAGTTCATCCCTATCCTGCCCGTACTGAAATCGTAAAGCAGCTTGCAGATCAATACTGGAATAAAAAATTGTTTAAAAGCAGACTGACAGGATTTACAAAAACATATATCAAGTACCTCAGGTAAGTTATCGTAAAGAGGGCTTGAAGCTGAAAAATGCCTTCGTGACTAGAATGTCATGAAGGCATTTTAAAGATGAAGAGTATCGTCCCCAATAAAAAATTTTTTACCATTTATTAGGGGTGGTTTTTCAAGCTGGCATTTATTTTTCTAATGAACCTATGAAACCCGTCATTCTTCCGGTTTTACCTTTATCCCTGCGGTGTGAAAAAAAGAGATCTTCGTTACAGCTTGTACAGTATGAAGACACAAAAATATGTTCCGGTGGCACACCTTCATTAATAAGCAGGTGATAATTTGCTTCCTTAAGCTGCAAAGCATATTGTCCTTCTGAAACTTCATTATATGGTTTGTGATCAGGCAGCGTTTCCTGGAGAGCTTTGATGACGCGGTCATCCACCGTATAGCAGCAGGAATCAATAGAAGGGCCGATGGCAGCATAAATAGTACCGGGATGCACACCTTCCATATATCTCCAAAGATGAACCATTTTTCCGGCAATGTTCTTAGCTGTTCCCTGCCAGCCGGCATGGACAATTCCTACGAGACCTTTTTCTTTTGATAAAAAGTAGACTGGTACGCAGTCGGCGAAGCCCATCGTAAGGAGGATGCCCTGCTCTGACGTATAAAATCCATCGGTTTTTTTAATAGAATCTGCATAAGACACAGAGCCGCTGCCGGCAAGTGGTTTTGATACTTTCACAATCTGATCTCCGTGGGTCTGTTCGGCAGCAGTCCATGAGGTAACAGGGAAACCGATAGATTCTGCTGTGCGCCGTCGGTTTTCAAGTACGTATTCTTCTCGATCATTCACGTGCAGCCCTGTATTTTTAGAATCAAAAGGCTTCGGGCTGATTCCACCTTTTCTGGTAGTGAATCCAGCGGTAAGACCTGGTAGTAGGTTTTCCCATTTATTTAAATGGAGATTATTATTGGATAGTAAGAATGGTTCTTTCATGAGCTGTATCATCCTTCTTTCAAAAAGAATAGATTATTATGCAGGCGGACCGTCCTGCTTTTGATTCTTCGTTTCATTTTTTTGTTTTTCTTCATGTTCCTCTTTCGTTTCATACATTTCATATACAACAGGTTCTTTCTGCTTTTCTGTTTTCTTCCCAGCTTTTTTAAAGCGGTAAACAAGAAAAGCTGCTATAGCGAGCATCAGTGCCATAAAAAGATAGGCATATCCCATCGTCGGGTCACCAGGACTGGGAACTGTAAAAACGTCCATTGGGCATCATCCTTTCCAATTCATCTTGTTCCCTTAGTATAGCAGGGAGAAGGAGGGGGATACCAATAGAAACTATGACGTTTTCTTGACAGGCTTTGGTGAAAGGAGGCAGGCTGCCACTCCGATTACCGGAAAGACTAAAGAGATTAGAAGAATTTCCTGATAGCCTCCAAAAAGATCATAAGCAATTCCAAACGGGAGAGGACCAAAGGCAGAGCCGCCTACAGTAACAGTCGCAGCAATACTTTTGATGCTGCCAATATGTTTCCTTCCAAAATAATCAGGAAAAACAATAGAAATACAAATCCGTTCGACTCCTCCTGTGAATCCCCACATCAGTCCAAATATAACAGCCATTGCAAACGAATTAGTGAAATAGAGAATGATAATAAAAATGAACTGACCTACGAAAACGAGGGCAAATATATAGTGGACTTTTACCTTCTCTAAAACGAATCCGGCAAGCATTGTTACGGGAAAACCTACTGCAGCCATTAAGCTGAGAACAAAGGCAGCTGTTCCAATTCCAAGACCGGAGCTTGAAACAATGGATACAAGATGAAAGGTCAGTCCGGTGTTTATCATTGAAGGAATACCCAGGCACAGAAGAAGCAGCCAGAATTGGCGTGTGCGTGCAGCTTCCCGAAGCGTCCAGGAAATATCCTTTTTTCTAACATCGGAACTGTCAATATCTGTGTTGTTACTTGCATTATCAGGAAGCAGTCCTATATCTTCGGGTTTATTTCTCATGAAAAAATAAACGAGAGGAACGAAGATTAATAAAATGGTTACTCCGAGAATACGCCAGGTTATTTCCCAGCCGAACTCTGTTATTAACCAGGCGTTTAAAGGCGGATAAAGAACAGAGCTGGCAAACCCTCCCAGCATCATAAAACTGAAGGCACGCCCTCTCCGCATAATAAACCATTGAGGTATCAAAGTATTGGGGACTAGAGTCATAGAGCCCTGCCCCAGAAAACGAATTAGGAAAAATCCGATGAACAGCATCCAGGGGCTGATGACGTAACTATTCCATATACAGGCAGCTGCAAGCAGAATACTTACGATTAATGAAACATTTCTCTGGCCAAATCGATCAATGCTGTTTCCTACAAAAAACAGCAGTAACCCTGCAGATAGTGTGGCGCCGGAATATATACCGGATACGAGCGATCTTTCCCATCCAAAGTCGGATATGTAAAAATCAATAAACACAGAGTTAGAATATGTTTGTCCGGGTCCTGAAAAGAATAGACTGAGAGCTCCTAAAGCTACTATGTACCATCCGTAATAAATACCTCCGCTTTTTTCGTTAGTTGACATCGCAGCAACTCCTTTTAACAATAGGATTACTATCCTACATTGTAGCAGATAATTCGTGGTGCTAAATATTTTATTAATACTGTTTATATTACTTCCTGTCCGTTTAGGTTAAACTAGAAGCAGGAGGGATCTGCATGGATTATATAGCCAAACACCCTTATTATAAAGTGGAAAGAGAAGTAACCGCTATCGAACAAAAAAATATTGAATATGATCGAATGCTTTATCTTTATGAAGATAAAATAAAGACTTACAGAAGGGAATTCCCGGCAGAACAGGTCTTTGACATATCTTACAGAGAGGTTACCTCAGGTGAAGCGATTCTTTATCTTCACACAAGCAGAGGAGTTTTTTCCTATCCAACTAAAGAAGATCCAACGGATTTTATTTCGGCGTTCAAAGAGTTGGAAAAACGGGTACTTGAAAGAGAGGCCCGAAAATACGATTAGATTCCTGCAGAATTGACTATACTATATTATAATAGGAGTGACTGAAATGAACTACAGAGATCTTGGATCGACCGGCATGAAAATAAGCGAAATCAGCTTTGGTACTTGGGCAATTGGGGGTTCATGGGGCAACTCAAATGATACAGAAGCAGTTAAAGGTCTGGAGAGAGCTGTTTCTGAAGGAGTGAATTTTTTCGATACAGCTGATGTTTACGGGGACGGTCACGCAGAAGAGCTGCTCGGCCGGACTGTGAAGCCTCAGGACGCATATATTGCCAGTAAATTCTGCCGCAGCGGGGACATACATGACCCACAGACGTATTCTGAGAATAATGTAAGAAGTTACCTGGAAGCCACTCTGCGCCGTTTAAAACGTGACGAACTGGACCTCTATCAGATTCACTGCCCTCCAAAGGAGATAATAGAAAATGCAGACGTATTTGCAGTTTTAGATAAACTGAAACAAGAAGGGAAAATCAAGCACTATGGTGTGAGCGTGGAAACAGTTGAGGAAGGACTGCTTTGTCTTGAGTATCCTGGAGTGAGCACTCTGCAGGTTATTTATAACATTTTCCGGCAGAAGCCGGCACAGGAATTGTTCCCTCAGGCAGTGGAAAAGAACGTCGGAATATTAGCGCGCGTACCTTTGGCAAGCGGACTGCTTACGGGGAAATTTAAAGAAAATCATCAATTTGAAAATGATGACCACCGCAATTTTAATGCTGACGGTGAACACTTTAATGTTGGAGAGACATTTGGAGGAATTCCCTTTTCTACGGGTGTAGCTTTGAGCAGGGAACTGGACTGGATCAGTGAAGGCAGAGGCAGTATGACGCGTGCATCGCTCAAATGGGTTCTGGAGCACGAAGCAGTATCAGCTGTCATTCCCGGTTTTAAAAGGGAAGAGCAGGTCTCAGACAGCATCGAAGCTGTAAACGTAAAAGGTTTCAGAACTGAAGAAATGGAAAGACTGGAGCAGTTTTACGACCGGCAGGTTCACGACGTGATCCGCGGAGCTTATTAAACGGTTTTTGTATAAATATTAACTGCTCCTCTCTAAAAAGAAGACCCCCGCTTAAACAAAAGCGGGGGTCTTCTTTTTAGAAGTTTTAAAAACACCTGAAAGTCTTTTCCGCATAGCGGAAGCGGAGATTTACCTATAGCAGCAGGACTGAATGCTGTAAAAGCTTTATTTAAAGAAATCCTACTTTAAAGCTTCAAGTTCTTCCTGAAGGAACAGCATAAGTTCTTCAATAATTTCAGATGAAAAATCGAATTTAATACCGGCAGCGTCATAAACGTCCGGAAGAGGGACAGAAGATCCTAATTTCAAAGCTGAAGTGAAATTTTCAAGAGCCTTTTCTGGATCCTTCCGATACTGCTTATACACCTGCAGAGCACCAATTTGTGCAATGACGTACTCAATGAAATAAAAAGGCACTTCAAATATGTGAAGGATGCGCAGCCAGGAAATTTCCTGCCAATTCTCCAAACCTTCCCAGTTCACATGTCCGGCATCATAATATTCCTGCAGAGCACGGAATTTTTGTTTTCTCTCGTTTTCAGAGTGGTGTGGATTCTCATATATCCAGTGCTGAAATTGATCAATGACGACTCCCAGCGGAAGAAAATCTATTATGTCCTGAAGGTGATTACGCTTCGCCTGTTTTAGAGATTCACCGTCTTCATAAAAATAATTCCAATGATCCATTGTTAACAATTCCATAGACATACTTGCCAGCTCAGCAGATTCCATAGGTGTTTCTTTATAATCAGCAAGTTTAAAATGCTGAGTGAAATCGTTATGAATACAGTGGCCCATTTCATGCAGAAGAGTGACGACATCGTCGTGGGTTTGGGAGGCATTCATAAAAATAAAAGAAGTTCCTGTAACCGGAAGAGGAGTGCAAAAACCGCCTGGAGATTTCCCTTTTCTCGCGGTCAGATCAAGCATCCCTTTTTCGTCCATAATACGAAGCAATTCGGCAAAGCGGCCATCAAGTTTATCAAAAATTTCACCTGCTTTGGAAACGAGTGCATCACGTGTCTCAAATGGCATAAGTGTTTTTTCAGAAGCAGGTGTCCCTTTTCGATCCCATGGTCTGTAATCTTCCACGTTAAGTTTTTCATGATGTTGTCTTTGAAGCTCGGTTTTCAGCGGTGTAACATATTTTTTAACCGAGTCTGCGAGTCTGGCACAGTCATTTGGAGTGTAATCAAAGCGTTCATATTTTTTAAACATGTAATCTCTGTAATTTGCGGTATTTGCGTTTGCTGCTTTTTTCTCACGAAGTCGAATTAATTTACTCATTATGTCCTGCAGGTCATTCTCTTTTTCGTGAAACGCTTCAAACATAAGAGTCATTGCTTTTTTGCGGGTTTCCCTATTTTTATCTTCCATATAAGGAGAAAGTTCGCTTAAAGATTTTTCATCTCCATTCCATTTCACTGTCAGACTTCCTGTGATTTCAAAATAATCTGTTGTCAGTTTATCTTCTTCTACTTCAAGGTCTACATTTTCCTTACGAAATAATTCTTTGGCGTTCCTTTTGGAGTTCACCAGCTGAGCGTATTCCCGTGTTGGAAGCTGCTCAGCAAAAGGAGAGTCAAGAAATTTTTCATCGAGCTGTGCAGTGTAGGTTTTTATCAATGGTTCAATATGTATCTGGTCATATTCAACCTGCTTTTTTGCCTCGACTGAATCACTGTGACATTGAAAATCAATGTAATGACCGGACAAACCTTCTTCCAATTCCTCCTGAAGACGTGACAGTCGAATGAGCCAGTCTTCCAATTGCCTCACAGAGTTAATTTCTTCGTGCAGCAGCTTCTCGTATGCTGCTTTAATTTCATTAATATTTTGAAAATCAATTGTTTCCTGATAAAACGAATTCATATGTATTTCCCTCCTTAATTTTACTGTACAGGAAGAGCTGTTAAAAATAAATAGCATGAAGCATTTTATGTAAAAAATTGGATTCTATATTGCGTTTTATCTGTCATTTACTTTATTTCAAAGGATCCTAGTTGATCCACACAGGTTATTCGACTCAGCAGATAACAAAATTTAAGTATGCAAAGTAAAAAAAAAGTGGTTTGAGAAAATACAATCTCAAACCACTCTTTTAAAATTCTTTTATTATGGTGTATCAACAATAGTTACTTCAAGGCTTCGTCGTCCGAAATCAATTGCGTCACTTCGTTCAGGCATGAAGAGATCAATTTTATTTCCGTTGATTGCTCCACCAGTGTCGCCAGCTACAGCTGTTCCGTAACCTTCAACATGAACAGTGGATCCGAGTGGAATGACGTCCGGGTCTACTGCAATAACTTTTTGATTCGGATTGCTTCGAAGATCGATGCCGGTAGCAGTTACACCGGAACATCCGTTACAGAATGCCGTATAAGCAGTTGCTTCAACATTGATTGTTTCTCCATCTACATCGCTGGTAGACTGTGTGTCTTCTTCAGCGGCTTCCTGGGCAGCAGCCTCTTCTTCAGCGGCTTCCTGAGCAGCCTCTTCTTCAGCAGCTTCCTGGGCAGCCTCTTCTTCAGCGGCTTCCTGGGCAGCAGCCTCTTCTTCAGCAGCTTCCTGGGCAGCAGCCTCTTCTTCAGCGGCTTCCTGGGCAGCAGCCTCTTCTTCAGCGGCTTCCTGGGCAGCAGCCTCTTCTTCAGCGGCTTCCTGGGCAGCAGCCTCTTCTTCAGCGGCTTCATCGGAAGAGGACTCTTCTTCAGCAGCTTCATCGGATGAAGACTCTTCTTCAGAGGCCTCTTCGGATGAAGAAGAGTCGGAAGATTCTTGAACCGGCTCGGAATCATCAGAGCTTGCTGCGTCAGCAGAGTAGTAAAGCTGTGCGTACATTTCAGCACCAGCTACGCCGCTTTCGCCGTCAATGTTATGCTCTTCCTGAAAATCTGCGACGGCTTCCTCAGTGATTGGACCATATATGCCGTCTACTTTGTAATCATAAAGGCCAAGGAATGCAAGCTTTTCCTGGAGCTCTTCTACGAGAAAACCAGTGTCTCCCTTAGAAAGTTCAGAAACTGCACCTGCTGTTTGAACTCCGGCAAGACCATCTACAAGAAGATCGTTATCTTCCTGGAAAGATCGAACAGCTTCTGTTGTGCTTGAAGTATAAGTGGAACCTGTATCTTCATCCAGGTAATCCTGATCAGCAAGTAGTTCGTTCAATTCTGCTACATGAGAATGACTTTTACCTTCAAACAGTAAATCTTCACCAAACTCAGTTCCTTCGTCCGCGCTTGCAGCGTTTCCGCCTGCAAAAAGAATGGAACCTGCTACTGCTGCTGAAATACCTAGTGATTTAAATGAATATTTTTTCATGGTTATAAAAACCTCCTATTTACATTTGTTGCTCTTTACTCAACGAGGCCTATCGTATCAGCCTGCACGTAAAGGAGCAAGAGGTTTTCATGTTATTTAATATACTGATATTACATTGTCACAGTTTGAAACATTCCTGTTATATATTAGAGATTGTTACAGATTTCGTAAAGTGTTGGTAAATTCCGGTTTGAGGATGGACATTTCTGTCAAACTCCAAAATGTTCCTTCTACGAAACGGTAGTCCCTTAACACTCCTTCGACCTTGAAACCGAATTGTTCGTATATCCTTTTGGCACGTATGTTGTTATTGAAAACACCTAATGCAACTCTGTGTAAATGAAGCTCCTCAAAAGCAATACACAGTAACTTATGTAATATTATAGGAGTATATCCCTGCCCGCGGAATGATGGTTCTACAAATAATTTTCCAATCCTAGCAGAGCGGTGAGAGAAGTCTATTTTTCTGAGTGCAGCGTGTCCGCAGGGGATATGATTTTCATCCATTGCCATATAAATCCGGGCATCTTTTTCTGAGTTGTATTCCAGAAGTTGACGGTCAGTAAGAGGAAAGGTAAAGGTGGTCCCGGACCAGCGGATCATTTCTTCGGAACTTGTTTCGTTAATCCATGTTTTTAATACTGAAAAATGTTCCTGATTAAAGGGGGTTAAATATATCATGGAATCTCCTTATCTGCTACTGGTTTAATACATAAATCGTACCTTCAGGCTGGTTGCTGCAACTGGAAACATCGTTTCTGACAATGACAGGATTTGGAATTGAACCCGTTACTTCCAAACTTCCTTCTACGCACAATTTCCCAGCATCCCAGCGTATATTAGATGCCACGTTCCCGTTTATAACTGCATCTCCCTGTATATAGAACTGCGAGCCTCTTTGGAAATCAAGGTTTCCATTGAAGTAGGCATTTCCCGCAACCTGAAGCTGAGGACTTTGTCTTAAAATAGTGTCCCCGTTTACGGTAAGGTTATTGCCAATTTGAATAGAAGGAGCGTTCTCCGTGCTCAAGCCATTATTAAATTCAGCATCATTTTGTACGGTAAGGCGGGAATCGAGGAGCATTCTGGTATAGCCCTCGACAATTAAATTGTTCGTTTCCACAGCGGCATTATTCTCCAAAGTTAAATTTTCATTTACAATAAGCGGGCCCTGCGTTTCGATCCTTCCATTTGTGAACATATGCAGGTTATTTCCGATCCAAATATACTCAGATGCTGTTAAAAGCGGAGCATTATACATTATTAAATTATTCCGAAACATAACGCCTCCGTCAACTTCCAATGAAAATGGAGAATCTCCATGGAATGTGGATGGATTATTGAAATATAAATTTCCGTCTGAATGAATATTTCTCGTACAGACTTCCCATGAATTAACGTCGTTTTGCCCATATACAGCATTTCCTGAGGAAGTGCAGTTATTTGTCTGGCGGCTGTAGACAACTTCAGATATACTCCGGATTTCATCCTCTCCTGGATAAGACAGGTCTTCTTCCTGAGGCGGGGGAGGGTTATCATTCCCATTATTACCAGCAGCCATCACAAATTCTTCGGAGAAATCCCCAAGAGTCTGCAGAGTCGTTTCCATTTCATGTTCATAGGAACCATTTATAAGCATTGAAGTTATGTGGGAACTTTCTTCTGTAAAGGTGACTGAATTGCCGGGTGTCACCATCTCACTATTCACTGAAAGGCCGGAAAGAGTAATATCTGGATGTGTAATCAATCTGCCATCGGCGCTGTTTCCTTCGTACAACCGCCGGTCCTGGGAATAGAAAAATGCGGATTCATTCTCGTGTAAAGATCGAAGTTCTGCTGAAAGAACGATACCCTCCTGCACGAGCCGCACTCGTTCCTCTGATCGTTCCTGAAAAGTGAAGCTGTTGAATATAAACATATAGGCTGCCGCGCCGACAAAAGAGAGAAGCACCATAGCTGCCAGAAGTTCAAGTAAAGTGACACCGCGCTGATTAGAAAGAATTGTCATAAGGCGTTCCTTTCCATATGTAAAATAGTATAATTAAATGGACGAATGAATGTGGAGGAATGCTGATAATGAAAAACAAAATTTTTAACGAAGAGGGAGTTACCCTGCTGGAACTATTGGCTTCTTTAGTCATTTTAACATTAATAGGATTTACATTCGTTTCTTTTTTTACACAATCGATGCTGTTTACAGAGCGCACAGAAGATAACCTCGATTATATAAATATAAATCAGCAGCTTCTGAATGAGGCAGTGGAGGAACTTCAAAACTATGAAGAGCCGGTAATGGAAAGCAGTTTCAGCGGAGAACAGAATGACTTTTTTCACTTCATAGAATCAGAAGACGGCATTGGTTATTTCGTTGAAACGAACAGCGGCAACTATGTATACCCGGACATTTCTGTCCAGTCTATTGAGCAGCTGGCATTAGAGGAAGGACGTGCAGGTATAAACGCTTATCACGTTACGGTAGTGCTACTTGATGAAAGCATGGAAATAATTAGTGAAAGATACCGGCTGATTTACGAGCAGGAACTTCAGGAGGGAGAGGGCAGTCAATGAAATACATAAAAAGTGACAAAGGGTATGCACTGCTTCTCGTTCTTTTAACAATAGTAATCACTGGAATGCTGGCAGTCCCGATTATTAATAACGCATTAAACAGTGCCTCTCAAGCGAGCGTTTTAGAAGAAGAGATCAAAGTGGATGAATTGATAGATTATGGAAAGAAATATTTCCGTCAGCGTGTAATGATCGCTCTGGAAGAGAAGTTGTCAGAAAGAGAGGGAGAAAGTCAGGCGCCACCTTTAACAGGCAGTTCTTTGGAGGAAGCGATACCTGAAAGGATTCTGCTGGATCATTTTTCAGGTTTTGAAGAAAGTCGAGACCAAGTAAGTATAGAAAACATTCAAATTTCAGAAGAAGAACAGATAGTTCTTACTTATTTCGTTTCTGCACGCAGCGGCAGTACCGAAGATAATAAGTCAGAGTCTTTAAGGCTGCGTCGTGTGGAAAATGGTGACGGTGGAGAACCGCAGGGCGTTTACGAAGTATATCTAAGAAACACTAATCCACAGGCTTTTGCCGCCAACGGAACTTACTATGAGGACAGAATTAATTATGATGCGACTTCCTCGAGAACTGTTGAAGGAAACCAGTACTATAATTCCCGTCTGACCCTTGAAAATAACACGGGTCGAATAAGGGTAAGTGGTGACTTTTACGCAGCAGACGAAGTCAGGATAAGGAGAAATGCATCACTTATTGTAGATGGCTACTTTTATCTTAAACAAGAAGGCGCTGTTCAGTCGCAGAATTCCACTGACAGTTTAATTATCGTTGAGAAAGACTTTTTAGCCGGGGAATTCGACCTGCAGAATCAGACAAGAATGTGTGTTAAAGGTTCCGTTTATCAAGTGGGGGAAGACAATGCAATAAACAAAAAGTATGCTCCTGCAGAAAACGCGCTTCTACAGGATACTTCTGATATGCTGCATAGAGTGAGCTCATGCGGGGAAAACAGTATTTCAGAATGGGAGCAGGGGAAAGTTAATTATGCTGGAGAAGATTTTACTGCGCGCGAAAGGTCGGGAACAACTTGGGAAATCAGCACCCTGCAAGATAATCAATAAGTGACCGAAGAATCCCGGCATATAAAAGTTGAGGGAAAGTTCCTCACTTGGTATGATAGACAGCGGAATAAACGTAAACGAAAAAGGATGTGTCAGCATGATTCAAAGAAAATCACAGAGAGAGATAGAATTGATGAAAGAAGCAGGAATTCTCGTAGCAAGTATTCATAAGAAAATAGCAGGAATGATTGAACCGGGAATATCTACTAAAGAAATCGATAACTTTGTTGAAAAAACACTTGAAAAATACGGTGCCAAAGCGGCTCAAAAAGGATATCAGGGCTATAAATTTGCTACTTGCGCTTCCGTAAATGACGAAATATGCCATGGTTTTCCCCGCAAAGAAAAGTTGGAAGAGGGGGATATCGTTACGATGGATTTCGTTGTCGATTTGAACGGAGGACTTGCTGATTCAGCTTGGACTTACGAAGTTGGAAGCGTTTCTGAAGAAGCTAAAAAGTTAAATCAAGTAACGAAAGAAGCTCTTTATAAAGGGATTGAACAGGCGAAGCACGGGAATCGAATTGGGGATATTGGCGCAGCTATCCAGAACTATGTTGAGCCTTTTGGATATGGGATTGTAAGAGATTTTGCGGGACATGGTATAGGTCCGACTATTCATGAAGAACCGAATATTCCTCACTATGGGAAAGCAGGGAAAGGTCCTCGTCTAAAAGAGGGGACAGTAATAACGATCGAGCCAATGATTAATACAGGCGGCTGGCAGTCAAAGATGGACAATAACGGCTGGACAGCAAGAACGAAAGATGGCTCCCTTTCTTCCCAGTATGAACATACTCTCGTTATTCAGAATGGAGAGCCTATCATAACGACGGAACAGAATCGTGAAGATCTGCTCGACTTATAGTTATACTCTTTTAAAGAAGGGCTTAATTTAAAGCCGTCTAAAAATAAACTAAAAAAATGCTGCTTTCGGAGGCGTCAGCCGGTTTCTGCTTCGTTTTCCCTTCAAAAAAAATACAAGTAATGCTGTTTTATTCCATAAAAACAGCACCAGGGCATAGATAGATACGGAAGGCGGGCAGATCTTCCCGGACGTAAGATTTGAATGGTTATTACTGGTACTATAAGAAATTGATAGTAAAAACAGTGGTTTTTTCTTCACGTAGTTGAAACCGCTGTTTTTTTCGTTATAATTTTTATTGAAAGCAGGGTATTTATTAATATTATTCGAATACATTGTAAAGGGGGTTATGCTGTGGCTTCTGGAAATGAGTATATGAAATATATAGGTGAAAAAATCAGCTCAATGAAATATGTGCTCGCAGAAGAAATCAGTTTAAAATTTCAAAGTTTTCACGAAATTAATTTTAATAAAATGCCGGAAACGGAAATTAAAGAACATATTGCTGAACTCGTTGAGCAATTTGCAGACGGTTTTATTACAGCTGATGTCGAAAAAGGAAAAGCGGAAGTTCATAAATGGGGGAGAGGTTTTGGCGAAAAGGCAGCCATACTGAACCTTTCGCCCGACAAAGCGATGCTGGTCGTTCCAATATTAAGAAAAGTGGTTTATAAACATATGCGAAAAGAATTTACTGAAGGTAAACAAACATTTTCCCAGTATTATGAAATTGCTGATACAATTAATCCGTTAATTGATCAGGCTATCTATTCCTTTACCCAGGCCTATGTGGAAAAGAACGAAAAAAATTACCAGGAAGCAAAAGATGAAATATCAGAGCTGTCTGTACCTGTCGTTCCGATTACTAGGGAAGTTGCCATTCTACCTGTCATTGGCAGCGTGGATTCAAAAAGGGCCGAACTTCTGTTAACTCAGGCATTATCAAAAGGAAATGAACTGAAGCTGTCCACACTAATTGTCGATCTGTCCGGTGTGCAGATGATTGATACGTATGTAGCTCAAAATCTATTCCAATTAAATGATGCGCTTCGGGTTATTGGAATCAGGGTTATTTTTTCAGGTCTCCGCCCTGAACTTGCCCAGACAGTAGTCAACCTGGGAATTTCTTTCGAAAATATGACAGTAGTCAACTCCCTGCCCCAGGCTTTGGCAGAAACTGGATTGGCAGTAGGCGAGGACAAAAGACGATAGGATAAAGGAAAGGAGAAGCTGCACAATGGAATTTAAAAAGTATGAATACGCCACTGGACTTCTCAACCATATTGGATCGTTTTTAGAGGAACAGGAAGTTCAGCACAATCTTCCGCTCGGAGTTCTAAAGCAGCTTTCAAAAGAAGAAGAAGCGGGGCAGTACTCACAGCCTTTTATCGCAACTGCGGAAAAAGACAATAAACCTTATGCTATTTTTATTCAGACTCCTCCACGCAAAATGATTGTATGCGGCAGGTCAGAAGCGATGGATGAAGCAGCCGCCTGGCTGCTTAAAGAGAAGCAGCAGCTTTCGGGTATCATTGGTTGTGAAAAGGTCGTTACCGCGTTTGCAGAAGCGTGGGAAAAATTGACGTCGAAAAAAGCAGTTCTCGTAAAAAAACAGTTTATATATGAACTGAATCATGTGAAGAACTGGGAACAGCCGCCGGGTAAATTAACATTTGCGAGCGAGGACGATGCGGCCCTGGTGATGGATTGGACAGAATCTTTTGCTATGGGATCGCTCAGAGAGGAAGACCTATTAATATTAGAAAAAAATGTATTAAACCAGATTAAGCATAACCAGGTTTTTCTTTGGAGGGACGACAATTATACTCCGGTTTCCATGGCAAAAAGAGCGAGGGAACTTACAAATGGAGTTGTAGTAAATTATGTTTATACTCCGGAAGAATACGAAAAGCACGGTTTTGCAACCGCATGTGTCGGTGCTCTGGCGGAAAGGCTTCTCGATGAGGGGTTTAAGTTCTGCACTGTAAACACTAATGTAGAAAACGAAGCTTCGAACACAATTTACCAGAAGCTTGGATTCACTGTTGCTGGTAAATCGTTAGAGTATGAGTTTATTTCACATGATAGTTAAAGATGGAACTTAGTCTGGTAAAACTTCCAAGAGGCCGCATATAGAAATAAGGACCCGGGCTCAAAGAGCTTCCGGTTCCTTATTGTGAGAAATTTTGAAAACAATTAGAGATAAAATGCAGAAGCCGGGGAAAAGAGATTCAGTGTCATCTGATTTACTGAGTATTTCCCGTATTAAAGGTCTGATTGCCTGCTGTTCGCTTCCAGGCTTTTTAATCTTTCTTCGAGCTCTTTCGTTCGTTCTTTTAATGCTTCGTGTTCATCTTTGGACACTAAATTTAAATCCTCAAAAAATGTGCGGAGTCGTTCTTTAGAGTGTCTGTTCCATTCTTCTTCGGTTTCTTCGCCTTTTTTTATTAAAGTCTGATAAAGATCATCTGCTTCTGAAGGAGTGACTTTTCCTTTGGAAATTAATTCATCAAGATATTTTTCAACTTTCTCTTTACTCGAAACAGCAGCTCCGAGCCCCAGTAAAATTCCGCTTTTGAATAGATTATTCACTATACATTCCTCCAGTTAATAAGTATTTTCTTTGAATTTCGACACCCATCTGGCATGTCGGTATAAAACGAAAACTGCAGTGATCATTGTTGCTCCGGCAAAGGATGCAGCGGTATATAAGAGCAGTAAATGCTCTATCCACACCCCTATAAAAAGAAAGGGCATAGCGCTGAATGTAAGAATTCCCAACCCTGTGTATCCCAATAAGTAGCGGTGGTGGTTAAACTGCCGGAGCTGCTTTCTTTCATCCGACCGCCGCTGATAATTTGGTGATTCGAGCCATTCTGTCATATTACGTGGGAGAGAGAGAAGAGGTTTCAAAGTATCTTTTAAGACCTGGGACTGAATACTTCCCTGCTGTTCATCGGCTTCGTCCAGCCATTCCTTAACGACAGGTTTTCCCAGTTCGATAAAGTCAATGTCCGGATCCACGATCGTAAGTACGCCGAGACCGATCGAAGCAGCGCGTCCGAGAAAAGCAAACTCGGAAGGAAGCTGGATAGGCTGTTCACGAACGATTTTCTGCATATCCTCAAATATTTCTTCCACAGTTTCCTGGTCAAGCTGAGAGAGATCAGAGGATAGATACATATTCACATAATTTCGAAGTACTTGTTCCAGAAGTGATTTATTGGCATGGGGCAGTAGAAAGCCAAGGTGCTGAAGCTCGGAAATGACCAGCTGGTAATCGTCAAGCACAAAGCCTTGTATCATGCGCCTTATACTTGCAGAGTCCTGGCCGGTTATATAGCCTACCATACCGAAGTCCAGAATAGCGAGTGTCCCATCTTTCTGAACTAAAATATTGCCCTGGTGCGGGTCAGCGTGAAAACGTCCCTGATCCAGCAGCTGATCGACGAAGAACTGGAATATTTTAGCGGCTGTTTCTTTGCGGTTGATGCCATTTTCGCGCATATAGGAAAGGTCAGTCACTTTTCTTCCTTCTATCCATTCCATAACCAGCACTCTTCTTGTACAGTACTCTTCATAAAATTGAGGGATGTAGTAAGCAGAACTGCCGGAAAAACGCCGCTGAAAATTTTGGGCGTTTCTCATTTCTTTGCCATAATCCAGCTCGTCACCAATTACCTGGACAACTTCCTTATATAAGGAAGCTGTATTAATTTCTTTACCTAATTTAGTGAAATTTTTTGTGATCCAGAGGACAATTTTTAAAGATTTAAAATCAGTCTTTATAATTCTGTCAACTTTTGCCCTCTGTATTTTAATCGCTACTTCCTGCCCATTATGAAGCTTTCCTTTGTAAACTTCTCCTATAGAAGCAGAAGCAACCGGCCGGTCACTGATCTCAGCTAAACGGTTATCGAGAGGCTGGCCCCATTCATTTTCGAGTATTTCTTTGGATACTTCTGAGGGGACAGGGGGGACCTGGTCGATAAGATCTGCAAGTTCTTTAATGAATACATCAGGCATAATATCAGCCCGTGTACTTAGAAACTGACCAACTTTAATCATCAAGCCCTCTAAATGAAGAGCTTTTTCACGGTATTCCTTAGCCTGGCTCTGGACGAGTTTTTCCCATTTATCCTGGGTATGGGAATCCCAGTCAGGGTGGCGTTTATTAAAAATATAAAGCTGAAGAACAAATTTAAGAAACATAATGACCGTAACGATAATTCGGTAAAAAGAATTATTTTTCACTCCACTCCTCCTGACTCGCATTGTAGTGCTTTCCCCATTATAATACCTTAAAGATTAAAAATATATGTAATAGACCTGCGATTAATATATTTATAGCATATTGCAGCTGACTTTTCAGAGGAGGTGCTTGACTGAGGGTCTCCTAATTCGAATAACATAATGTATTACTAAAGCAGGTTTCGTTTTCGGGATTATGCTGTTAAAAGGAAATATGTGCGCAGACGTAAAAAAGTAAGAACACGTGAATCGGCTGTTAACAGTCATTTGAAGCTATGTTCAAAAGCAGATTCAAACAGGAAAGCGCCATGACGAAAAATCGTCATGGCGCTTTTGACAATGCTTTTCAAGAGTCCTATTACACTCTACAATTCAAATGACTCTTTATTTCTCAGGAACGAAAGTTTTTTTCGCAATAGTTTTACCGTATAAAAGGGTTAGAACAAATGGAATAACAATAGCTATAACCATACCGATAATAAATGGAATCCATGATTCAGGCACAATGGAGAGAATCCCTGGAAGTCCACCTACGCCTATGGAAGTAGCAAGTACACCATTTATTGCTATAAATGTACCAGCAAGCGATGCTCCGATAATGGCACATATAAATGGGAATTTAAAGCGGATATTTACACCGAACATAGCTGGTTCCGTAACACCAAGATAGGCAGAAACAGCTGACGTTCCAGAAAGTCCTTTTACATTTTCACTGCGGCTCACAAAAATCATCGCCAGAGCTGCCGACCCCTGTGCAATATTGGAAAGAGCAAGAATTGGCCACAGGAACGTTCCGTTTCCGGAGCCTGTCAGCTGTAAATCCACTGCGAGAAAGGCATGGTGCATACCTGTTACAACGAGTGGAGCATACAGAAGTCCGTAAACTAAGCCGCCAAGAGCTGGAAGAACATCAAACATCCAGATAAATATGTCAGTAATTCCGTTTCCAAGAGCAAAAGTAATTGGTCCGATGATAACAAAGGTTAACAGTCCTGTAACGAGAAGAGCTACGGGAGCTACAATCAGGAGCTGAATAGAATCCGGAACTCTTTCACGAAGCCAGAGTTCAATTTTAGCCAGGAGAAAGGATGCAACGAGTACAGGAAGGACCTGCCCCTGATAACCGATAGCCTCCACATCATAGCCGAACAAATTCCAGACTGGAACTTCTCCTGCTTCCTGAGCGTCAGCATATCCCCAGGCGTTTAAAAGATCCGGGTGAACAAGAATTAAACCTAGGACAATACCGAGAAGATCACTGCCCCCAAAGCGTTTCACAGCTGACCAGCCAATTAAAGCAGGTAAAAAGGCGAATGCGGCGCTGGCTATAATGTTGATCATTTCAGCCAGACCAGCCCACTGCGGATAAGCTTCTACTATGGATTCTTCAAAGAAAATTCCTGGTCCCGTAAGGACATTGTTAAGACCGAGAAGCAGCCCGGCCGTTACGATAGCCGGTAAAATGGGAATGAACACATCTGCGAGAAGTTTGACTGCTCGCTGAAGGGGATTCATTTTTTGGGAAGAAGCTGATTTCACATCGGATTTCGATGATTCACCTATGTCGGTAAGCTCCACAATATCCCGGTAAACCTGATCGACTGTTCCCTGACCGATAATAACCTGAAACTGCCCATTCGTTGAGAAAGACCCTTTAACAAGGTCAATCGCTTCGAGCTTATCTGTGTCAACGAGACTTTCATCTTTTAGAGCAAAGCGCAGTCTTGTCACACAATGGGTAGCTTTATCGACGTTTTCTTCGCCGCCGATGGCTTCAAGAATTTCACGAACCTGCTGTTCATATTTTGCCATTTGGATACCCTCCTAAACCGTTTTCACAAAAAACAAACTTGTATATACAACATTTCTACAAATCCAATTATAAGTTGTATATACAAGTTTTGCAACCGTTTTATTTTAATAGTTTACTTAAACGATTCACCTTCATTTACTTCCAATGATTATAATTCAATTGAGGAAGATTTTGAGTGTTTTTTGATGATGAAAAGTAATCAATCTCTGAAGAAAAGCAGGAAAACCCTTTCGTTTGGAAAGAGCTTTCCAGTCACAGAACTTCTTAACTTATTTCTGAGTTAAGTCGGTTTGCCTGTAAAAGTAACATTCATTGCTGCAAGCCTGCGTATGAACAATAAAGCAAAGAGCAGGAAAGTAGTAAATCCTATCCAGTAAGAAAGGATACGGAGTACGTTAGCCCCCCATGGAGCTAAAGAGGATAAAAGAAGTCCGCCGAACAAGGAAATAAGAACGGTCAATAACACCATAAATATGGGGTTTAAACTTTTAAATACTAAAAACTCCCCATTGTGTTCTATTTTATTGTTTCGATAGAGGAGACTTCCACCCCATAGACTGAGTGTGGTAAACACTATAGCTGCAAAAATTCCTACTACTTCTCCCATTTCCCCAATGGCATAATATACTGGAGTAATATATTCCACCCAACGGGGTTGAGAGCCGATGCTGAATAAGAAAAAGTCATGGACTCTCATAAATTCCTGAATCAAAATGAGAATCATCTGCGGAAGAAAACCTAAAATAAAAGTGAGGAAAATCTGGGAAATCATTTCCCCGGTTATTGTGCCGATCAACAGGGCAAAAGTATAGAAAAATATATATCCTAACAGAGGTCCCCAAAATATCTCCAAGGAAGTAACGAGATTGAGACCGCTGTTAAAATCCGACTGCTGAACAATAAAATAAGCAGGCACGAAGTTTATAATAAAGAAGACAGTAATGATAACGGTGCCAAGTGCCCATTTAGCGAGGAAAAGAGTTTCCCTCTTAAATGGGAGAGAGAAGGTAAAATCATTTCTCCTCGTATTACGTTCGAGGCCGATCAATAACACGGCGAGCATAACAATGGCTATCGTTACAAAAATAGTAAACATGCCTTCTGAAAAAATCTGCAGAATATCCCATGCCTGGATTTCATAAACGTATTCCTCGGCCTGATCAGCCTGAGCTGCTCTTTCCTTCCAGGATTCGATAGATAAAATAGCCTGGATAGGCATTTGAAGGATAAAAAGAGCAAGCATCATCCAGATGATCATTTTCGCTTGTTTATAATTTTGAAACCACAGAGCTTTTTCAAACATCATCGCTTCCCCCCAGTTTAGCTATAAAATAATCTTCGAGTGATAGGGATAGTTCTTCGTAAAGAAGAGGGGAGTGACTTTTGATTAATTCTTCTGTTGAATGGTCACTTTTATCTATCAGCACAGTATAAACCCTGCCGGTTTGATCGAGAAGATAGACCTTATCCTTTATTATTTCCGGCATAGATTCTTCAAAAGCGAGCTGAGCCTTTTTATATTCCAGTTTCATTATATCCAGTTCATAATGACTGTCTACCCGTCCATCTTTTATCAGAATGACATCATTGACCATGTATTCCAGTTCATCCAGACGATGGGATGAAATGATGACAGCAATATCTTTTTGTGAAACTTCCTCAACGAGAATCTGCAGAACCTGTTTTTTAATAATTACATCGAGGCCGTCTGTAGGCTCGTCCAGTAAAATATATTTTGCGTTGGTAGAAAAGGCAGCTATGAGAATAAAAAGTGCCTTCTGGCCCTTGGAGTAGTTTCCTATTTTTGAAATTGGCTCCAGTCTAAACCTGTGCATGAGAGAGTGCATATATTCTTCATCGAATTTAGGATAAATATGTTTGTATAGATAGATGAGTTCTTTTGTGCTGTAATTCTTCAAGGCTTCCGAGGAATCCGGGACGAAAATAATCTGTTCTTTCAGACCAGGCTTTTTGAAAATACTAAAACCATCAATGAGAACATCACCGTGGGTAGGTTTGAGAATCCCGGCCATTGTCCTTAACAATGTCGTTTTTCCTGCTCCATTTCTTCCTACGATTCCGATAATGTTACCTGTGAGAGCATCAAAGTCTATATCGGATAAGATGGCCTGATGATGGATATATTTAGAAATGTGTTTAACTCTCATGAAGATCTGTCCTCCATTTCAGCAAAGCACTGTTCTGTCCATTCCAGGAGGCGCTGTTTACTTATGCCTGCATAATGGCAGTCAATTACAAGCTGGCGCACCTGGCTTTGGATTTTTTTCTCCTTTTCCGGAAGGGGGGTTAAAGGGAAATCTTCAGCAATAAAAGTACCTTTTCCACGTATGGTAACTATTATTCCTGAACGCTCCAGTTCCTGATAAGCTTTATTGACAGTGTTCGGGTTAATGACCATTTGAGAAGACAAATCTCTAATAGACGGCAGCTTCTCGCCGGGCCGAAGCAGTCCTGTTAAGCACATATCCTTTATTTGATAAATGATCTGTTCATACAAAGGAGTACTGCTTTTCGTATCAATTCGAAAAAACATTGCAAGTTGCTCCTTCCGAGTGTATTATCTGCACTAGTACAGACCAAACATAAACTGGAATTTCAGGCTTGTCAATTAAAATTTGTACTTTATGGAACACGAAAACCAGCGGGAATTATTCACATAGCAGGAGGGAGTAAGAACATGAAAAAAGTGCTGATACTTGGCGGTACACGTTTTTTCGGTAAAAGACTAGCTGAAAAACTCGAAGAATTAGGCTGTGACATCACTATAGCAACGAGGGGAAATGCGGATACCAGTTTCTTGAAAAACGGCCGTCACTTGGAAATTGACCGTTTCAATAGAAAATCCCTGGAAAAAGCAGCTCAGGAAAAATGGGATGTTATATATGACCAAATCTGTTTCAGCTCTGAAGATGCGCTGAATGCAGCAGAAATATTTAAAGACAGAGTGAATAAATATATTTTTACATCTACATTATCGGTCTATGATATAAACGAAAAAGAAGAAAAATACGAACACGATTTTGACCCGTGGAAGTATCCTCTTAAACGTGGAAGAAGGGAGGATTTTTCCTATGGTGAAGGTAAAAGGCAGGCCGAGGCACTATTCTTTCAGAAGGCCTCCTTTCCTGTAACTGCCGTACGCCCGCCGATTGTACTGGGGGAAGATGATTACACAGAGCGGCTTCATAAACTGGTAAGGAAGGTATTGAAAAATGAAGCAATCGGCATTGACCAGCTGGATAACAAACTCTCTTTTGTCGACTCTGATGATTTGGCTTCTTTTCTTCTCTGGTGCGGAGAACAAAAAATTGAAGGACCAGTAAATGCATCCGCCCCAGATCAAATTTCTCACCAGAAAATGATAAAGGAGATCGAGAGGGCGGCAGGAAAAGAAGCTATCCTCGTTTCATCTTCAGAAGCAGAAGCTTCGCCAATGAATTTTGCGGAGTCTATTTATCAAAATACAGATCGTGTCGAACAATTCGGATATTATTTCCGTCCGCTGAGCAGCTGGTTTAGACCGCTTGTCGAACTGATTGTGGAAAAAGAGAAGCAGGAAATGTCAGAGAATTAGGCTGTTGTCAGCCTTTGTAGTAGTTCCAGCTGGGATTGCAGGAGAGGTTTTAATTACATTATAAAAAAATAAAAAAATCAAGCGGATGCTCATTCCCAGGCATCCGCTTGATTTTTTTTATAGATCATTTTTTTCGTTTGTATATTTTTCTTCGTTAGCACTGTTCTTATATTCTGCCTGTTCTGTGTTTTCAATAAATGCAGGGGGGCCTGCTTTAGCTCCCCATACAAAAACTAGAACAACACATATGACAAGAACGATCAGAGGAGCTGCGAAAATCAAAAATTCTGTCATACCCATGTAATAACCTCCTTCAATTTAACGGCGTCCTTCTACGTATTCAGCGTCAAACAGAAACAGCCGCATCAGCAGATATAAGGAAGGAATAAGCAGAAACAACCCTGCTATAAAAGCAATGATAAGAGCCGCAGCCATTGCCTCATTCGTAAATCCGTCATAAATTGTTAAGTGCGGATAAAGCAGATAAGGAAGATGGGAAGCACCGTAAGCAAAAAATGCTGCGAAATATTGTATCATTACCATAATAAAAGCGATGCCGAGATTTTTCTTTTTCCAAATAAGCCATGCTGCGGTCAGGAAAGCCATAAAAGAAATGCCAAACATCCACCAATATTCCAGCATACTGGCAAAATGTTCAGGATTCCGCTGTTCAAGCAGTGCGAAGACAATGATTCCCATGATAATAGAAGGGAAGGCCCATGTGAGTGCGTACTTGCGCAGCAGAGAAAAAGCTTCGTTGTCTTTTGCCCTGGCGGCATAATAAGTTAAAAAGGCTGCGGATATAAAGAGTACACTTACGACTGCCAGAATAACGACTCCCCAGGAATACAGACTGCTGAATAATTCTCCATATAATAAACTTACATTCCCATCATCAACGGATATATATCCTCCTTCTGAAATTGTCAAAACAGTTGTCAGAGAAGCAGGAATTAAAAGCCCTGTTGCACCATAAAGAAAGCTGTAAAAATTGCTTTCCTTTGCACCATAAGTTGCAAAAGCATAGTAGGATCCCCTTATAGCGAGGAGAATAATAGCTACACTCCCGGGTATCAAAAGGGCAGTTCCATAATAATAGGCCGTATCAGGAAAGAAACCGACAATTCCGATAAAGAAAAAGACGAGAAATACGTTTGTAACTTCCCATACAGGAGAAAGGTAACGCTGAATAATCGAATGGATGACGCTTTCCTTGTTTTTACGCTTCGAGTAATAGCTGAAGAAACCGGCTCCGAAATCAACAGAAGCGACAATCAGATAACCGTATAAAAACAGCCATAAAACTGTGATACCTACTACTTCATACGTCATTGTGGCACTCCTTCCCAGGAATAAATAAATTATTAAACTTCATAGTTATTAATCCCCCGCTTGTACATTTCTCTTTCGACCGGGTTACTTCTAAACATTTTGCGGAGAACGCCCGCACAGGTGACGCCCAGTACTGTGTACAGCAAAGCGAAAAGAATGAGCATTAAACCGACATGCTCGGAGCTCGTGGCTCCTTCAGAAGTCCTCATAATTCCGTTTAAAATCCAAGGCTGTCGACCGACTTCAGTAAAGATCCATCCTGATTCCATAGCAAGTATGGAAAGTGGTCCTCCTGCAGCAATCATCATAAGCAGAGGCTTATTAAAAGCGTTCCACTTCTTCGTCCAATTGAGAAATACAAAAAGCGTGCTGACGAAGGCAAGGTACATGCCTATAAAGACCATCGTATCAAAAAAGTAATGAATAAAAAGAGGCGGCAGAACATCGTCCTCAAATTCATTCAGCCCTACAACTTCCGTATCCGGTGAAAATCCGGACAAAATACTTAAAGCATATGGAAGCTCCAGTGCATATTTCACTTCATTATCTTCTGTCAGGTAGCCGCCGAGAATAAGCGGGGCACCTCTTTCAGTTTCAAAGTGCCACTCTGCAGCAGCGAGTTTTTCAGGCTGATATTCGTGAAGGTATTTACCTGACAGGTCACCAATAACAGCGGTGCCTACGGCAAATACAGCCGCCGCCACCATCGTCATATGCAGAGCTTTCCGGTGATAGACGGATTTATTTCCTTTTAATATTTTTACAGCTGCAATTGTTGCCAGTACGAAAGCTGACGTCAAATAGCAGATAATAATAACATGGGATATTTTAGTAGGTGTAGCAGGATTAAACATGGCTTCAATTGGATTAACGTTTGTTACGATTCCATCTACGATTTCAAAGCCCTGTGGGACGTTCATAAAAGCATTCACTGTTGTAATAAAGAAAGCGCTCGCCGTAGCTCCTATAACAATAGGAATTAACAGCAGGAAATGCTTCATTTTAGTTTTAAACCGATCCCACGTGTAAAGGTAAATACCGAGGAAAATCGCTTCAAAGAAAAAGGCAAATGTCTCCATAAACATCGGCAGACCTATCGTATGGCCGGCTGCCTGCATGAAGTTCGGCCACAGCAGACTGAGCTGAAGGCCGATAGCTGTACCGGTGACAACCCCAATAGCGACAGTAATAACAAATCCTCGCGCCCAGCGTCTTGCAAGCAGAGTGTAATGAGGATCTTTTCTTTTCATTCCCATCCATTCAGCTATAGCAATCATCATAGGTATTCCAACACCAATAGTAGCAAAGATCGCATGAAAGCCCAGCGTTAAATAAGTTAATATTCTGCTCAAGAGGACCGGATCATTATCGAACAGCATATATTCTCCCCCTCAATTTTATTGATAAATGTAGTCGCAAAAGTACACTAACGGTATAATAATAAATATCAGCACTTACGTTTATAGGGGATAACCCCTATATTATGTGAATTTGTGAGCAAATATTGAACATGCACCTATTGTGCAGGGAGGTTTAAATATGAAAGTGCTTATTGGAATGGAACATGAACTTACAACGTATGGATTAATTCAATTAATTAAAGATCTAAGACCGGTTGAATATATTGTAACAGCAAAGAATGGAGAAGAGGTATTAAAAAACCTCCGTCGATATTCCTTTGATTTACTCATTATTCAAGAAGCACTTCCCGGAGCAATCAGTATCAAATCGCTGCTGAATTCGGTGGAAGAAAAGACTATCACGACTTTAATTTGTGATGATCCGGTGTGTGAAAACAGTGCCGGGGCAGACGCCGTTATTTTTGAAAAGCTGCCTCTGGATGACTGGATGAAAAACCTGGACAGAATTATCCGCGGAGAAAAAATGCAGCAGTCCCCCTCTTTAATCAACGAAGAAACAGAGACACTTACAAGGAGGGAAGAGGAAGTTTATCGTCTTAAAATACAGGGATATTCTGTAAGAGAATCTGCGGGCTTTCTAAATATATCTGAAAAAACCATTGAGAATCATCGCAGAAACATAGCTAAAAAGCTGCAATTGCATTCCAAGAGGGACTGGATAGAAAAAGGAAAAATTCTCGGATTTCTGTGAATGAGAAAATGCCATTTTACAGAAATGGAATTTCCCATCTAGAAAGGTGGTATGAATGATTTTCAAGAAGGGATTTTCTTTATTAGATCGCAGATACTTCTCTATCTTTTTACCATAAGCTGGAGTTGAGATGGGGCGACTCCGGGGCGATGTGAAGGACGAGTCGAAGATTCATTCCGCCCGACCACAGGGAGGACGGAATCAGCTGAGGCCGGTCCTGCGTCCCCATGGAAACGAAAGCGCCCGTTCATCGCTTATCTACTTTACTTTCAAGGTAGGCAAATAAAAAAAGCGGCCTCCGGTAATGGGCCGCTTCAGAGCATAAATAAATTCTCTTTTTGGGATGTTTTCGATACTTTTATTTAAACAGCAGCTATCTATTTCCAGCGATCATAAGCTCCGTTTTCTTAAAAAGGAAGTTATCCTTTTTCAACAATCCCTACGCGTTTTCGGTAAAAAGCCTTGTTTAATAAGTTCTCATAAGCAAAAAAAGCAGTGTTTCCAGTGGATATTTGTGTGCCTTCTTCGGGCAGGTAGTCTATCTCACTTGCTATTTCTCCTCCTGCGGGACCTTCCGGCAGATAGGTAGGACAGAATATGGTCCATTCTAATCCTGATTTTTCAAGTAAGGAATAAACAGCTTCATGTTCTTCAGCAGCAGCGGTCATTTTTCGTTTTGATTCTTTTGCTTTATAACGAAGAGTTTCAGGCTGGGAGCGGGCCTGAAGTATTCCAGCGGTTCCAATTGTCACAAGTCTTGTTATATTTTTCTTTTTCATTTCTTTAATTATCAAAGGCACACCTTTACTTAATGTATCTGTTTTATCCGTGGACAGGGCACTGAATACTAAATCAGTATCATCATGAATAATTTTCTTTATGTCTTCCTCGTTTTTTGCGTCCCCGGTAATGAAGGTAAAATTACGGTCATTTTGTATGGAAAGAGGCAGATTTTTTTGATTTCTAATTAGTGCTGTTATATGATGGCCTTCAGCCAAAGCCCGTTCAGTAAAAATCCTGCCTACTCTTCCGGTAGATCCAAACAGCGCGATTTTCATGTTACACCCTCCTTATTATAATATACAGTGATATCTTCCCTAAACAAAGCTGTCTTAACCTTGTACCCGGTAACCGGACTGAAGGGGGATAAGCTAACCTTCTTCGCTTTATTTTCAAGGCAGACTTTAAAAAAGAGGGCAGAAAACCAAAATCTATTCCAAAGCAGCAGAAATGGAGGAAGCTATGTTTGAAACGATTGACTCCTTGTCACAAATAATTCGAGAACCGTTTATGAATGCAGCCCGTCAGACAGAATCGATCCCGCTGCTTTTTGCTTTTTTATTAGGCATAGTAGGGGCGCTTGCTCCCTGCCAGCTGTCAGGAAATGTAAGTGCAATTACGCTCTATGGGACGAATTCTTTAAGGAAAGGCATCTCATGGAGCGAGACAATTTTTTATGTACTCGGTAAAATTACAGCCTTCAGTGGACTGGGATTGATCGTAGTTTTATTGGGACAGGAATTTCAGCGCCAGCTGCCAATCTTTTTTGAACCTTTCAGAATGCTTCTCGGCCCGCTTCTCATAGTGATCGGACTGTACATGATGGGAGTATTTACACTTCGCTTTTTAATACCACTTTGGAAGCACAAACAGAAAAAAAGGGGGAAGTGGGGAGCTTTCCTGCTTGGATTCAGTTTTTCATTAGGATTCTGTCCTACAATGTTTCTGCTCTTTTTTGTCCTTTTACTACCGGTGGCCGTAACTTCTTCTTCAGGAGCTGCGCTTCCGGCTGTATTTGCGGTTGGCACCTCGCTTCCGTTTTTATTGGTTATTTTCGTCATCTGGTATCTGGAACTTGGAGGACAAGCCGTAAAAACGGGAAGAAAGATCGGCGGAGTGGTCCAGAAGGGTGCAGGAGTGCTTATGGTCTTGTGGGGAATTCTGGATGTATTAACTTTTTGGTAGTGTATATTTTTATTTACATTACCAAAAATTTCTTATATAATCATAATGTCAGCGGTAACAACCTGAACGAATGCTCAGTCAGTTTCCGTTTGTTTTTTGAAGTTTCATGTAAGCCCTTACATAATAGAGAGGAGAAGGTATAAAATGGATTTTTCATTAACGAAAGAACAGCGCATGATACAGGAAATGGTCCGCGACTTTGCCGAAAAAGAAATTGCTCCTAAAGCAGAAGCAATCGATAAAGAGGAGAGATTCCCTGATGAAATATTTAAAAAAATGGGGGATCTTGGTTTAATGGGAATACCATTTCCTGAAGAGTATGGCGGATCGGGCGGGGATACACTTTCCTACATTCTTGCAGTTGAAGAAATCGGGAAAGCATGCGGAAGTACAGGATTGAGTTACGCAGCGGCCGTCTCATTGGGAGCTTCTCCAATTTATCATTTTGGAACAGAAGCTCAGAAGCAGGAGCACCTCGTACCTCTTGCAAGCGGCCAGAGTCTTGCTTCATTTGGGTTAACGGAACCTAATGCCGGATCCGATGCAGGAGGTACTCGTACAAAAGCAGTTAAACAGGGAGACAAATATGTAATTAACGGAGAAAAGTGCTGGATTACCAACGCTTCGTACGCAAGAACGGTTACTGTTACCGCTGTAACAGGAGAGGATGAGCGGGGACGGAAAAAAATCTCTGCATTTATTGTCCCTACCGATGCTCCGGGACTAACAATCCGGGCGGAGTATGAAAAAATGGGGGTAAAAGGCTCCAATACAACAGAGCTTATTCTGGAGGATGTTGAAGTGCCGGAAGAGAATATTCTGGGGGATCCAGAGAAAGGATTCCACCAGTTTTTGTACACGCTTGACGGGGGGAGAATTTCTATTGCTGCTCTTGCGCTCGGAATTGGGCGTGCTGCATATGAAGCGGCTCTTCATTACAGTCAGGAAAGGAAACAGTTCGGTAAAAACATAGGCAGTTTTCAGGCTATTCAATTCAAGCTCTCTGATATGGCGATGGAACTTGAACTTGCTAAAAATATGATTGTTAAAGCTGCATGGCTTAAAGACAATAACAAGCCGTTCAAAAAAGAGGCAGCCATGGCTAAATTGTTTGCATCTGAAGCGGCAACGAGAGCCTGCAATCAATCTCTGCAGATCCATGGAGGCTACGGCTACATGCGGGAATATAAAATTGAAAGATTTCTCCGCGATGCCAAATTAATGGAAATTGGGGAAGGCACTTCAGAAATCCAGCGTCTCGTCATCGCAAGAGAAATCGGCTGTCCATCGAAATAATTTTAAGGAGCTGAAAAAATGGTTAAAAAGTTACTTATTGCAAACCGTGGAGAAATAGCCTGCAGAATTATCCGTACATGTAAAAGATTAAATATTATCAGCGTAGCTGTCTATTCAGAAGCGGACGCTTCCAGCATGCACGTGAAGATGGCAGACGAAGCGGCAGCAATCGGAGGTTCCAGGGTAAAAGAAAGTTATTTGAATATAGACCACGTTCTTCAGGCAGCAAAAGATACAGGGGCAGATGCTGTGCACCCCGGCTATGGTTTGTTATCAGAAAATGCTGAATTTGCTGCGAGGGTAAAAGAGGAAGGAATTTTATTCATCGGTCCCGAAGAGCATATTATCGAAAAAATGGGGGATAAAATCGAAGCCCGTCAGCTGATGATACAAGCTGGAGTTCCCGTCGTTCCAGGAGTGGAACTGGCATCAACAGAAGAAGCACAGGTTGTAAGCGCAGCCCGGGACATTGGTTATCCCCTGATGGTTAAAGCCGCTGCCGGCGGTGGAGGAATTGGCATGCAGAAGGTGGAAAACGAAGCAGCTTTAATGAAAGCGGTATCTTCTGTCATAAAAAAAGCAGAAACTTTTTTTGGATCTGCTGCGCTTTTTCTCGAAAAGTATATTGAAGAACCCCGCCATATAGAAGCTCAGATCGCCGGAGATGTGCACGGGGAAATTCGGGCAATTGGCACACGCGACTGCTCTATCCAAAGACGTCATCAAAAAGTCGTAGAAGAAGCCCCGCCTCCGAACTTTTCCGAAGCGGGAGAGGAAGCTCTAAAGAAAGCAGCTGAAAAAGCAGCAGGAGCTCTTAACTATACGAATGTAGGAACTGTAGAATTCCTTGTAGATGAAGCGGAAAACGTATATTTCCTTGAAATGAATACAAGGCTCCAGGTGGAACATCCGGTAACGGAGGAAACAACTGGTATCGATCTGGTGGAATGGCAGATTCTGCTTGCAGAAGGAGAGCGTATCTCTGAGCTTCCTGTGACCGGGAAAGCTGAAAATTGTTCTTTGGAAGTACGTCTTTATGCAGAGGATCCAAAAACATTTTTTCCTTCTCCCGGAAAAATAACAGCCTGGTCTTTCCCGGAAGTACAGGGAGTCCGGTACGATTCCGGATTTACTTCAGGGGACACCATTACTCCTTACTATGATCCGATGATCGGAAAAGTTATTGTAAGCGGTGAAAAGAGAGAAGATGTAATTAAGAAATTAATCTACGTACTGGAAGAAGCAGAAGTAACCGGAATTAAAACAAACATTCCAATGCTGATCGAAGTATTAAAAGACGTTCGATTTCAAAATGGAGAAGTATCTACCCACTTTCTCATGCAGACATTATAAGGAGGCACTTACTATGGCATCAATCATGACAACAATGGCAGGAAACGTATGGAAAATAAATGTAAAAGTTGGAGATGAAATTTCTCCAGGGGATGAAGTAGTTATTTTAGAATCGATGAAAATGGAAATCCCAATTGAAGCAGAAACAGGAGGAACGGTTTCAGAAATTCTTGTAGAAGAAGGCAGCTTCGTAAACGAAGAGGAAGTCATAGTAAAACTTGACTAATAGGGAGGGGTTGCTGTGAGTATTCCTAAGCAGGTCATGCTTAAGGAAGTAGGGCCAAGAGATGGTCTTCAAAATGAGTCCTCTATTATTTCAACAGAAAAGAAAATAGCATGGATCGATAAACTTGTTGAAGCAGGCCTGAAGTATATCGAAGTCAGTTCATTTGTTTCACCGAAATGGATACCCGCCCTCGCTGATGCAGATGATGTTTTCCGTTATTTAAAGCGGGAGGATGATGTGACATATGCTGCACTTGTGCCTAACGAAAAGGGGCTGGAGCGGGCGCTAAGGGCCGATGTTGATGAAATAGGTATTTTCATTTCTGCAAGTGAGGCTCATAACCGAAGAAATGTGAACAAATCGATCGATGAAACTCTCTCAGTCCTGAAAGAAGTAGTATCGACGGCTAAACAGGAAGGGAAAACAGCGCGGGGCTATGTGTCAGCTGTTTTCGGCTGCCCATTTGAAGGGCATGTATCGATAGGACAGGTGGAACGTGTCAGCCACGCACTTCTCGACATGGGAATTGATGAATTGTCGCTCGGAGATACGATAGGAGTAGCCAACCCACTGCAGGTTAAGCAGGTAGTCAGACAGTTAAAAACAACTATCCCTACAGGAAAACTCGCTCTGCATCTGCATAATACACGGGGACTTGCCCAGGCAAATATTATGGCCGGTCTCGAAGAAAATATTCAGGTTTTTGACGGAGCTACGGGCGGACTCGGAGGATGCCCCTATGCTAAAGGAGCAACCGGAAATGTAGCTACAGAAGATGTTCAGTATTTAATGGAGTCTCTTGGTATCGAAACAGGTGTAAGTCTGAAAGGTCTTATTAATGCTGCAAAATATATCGAGCCTTATGTTGGAAATGAACTTCCGAGCTATCAGCTGAAACTTTCCCAAGAAGAGGGGGATGGCGCGTGATTAAAACAAATATTGCTGAAGGAACAGCTGTTTTAACGCTGGACCGTCCCGAGGCTGCAAACGCGCTTTCCAGGCAGCTGCTTGCTGAAGCGGGGACTGTGCTCCAGAACTGGCGTGAGAACAGTGAGATCAAAGCTGTCGTGATTACCGGAAGCGGCGAAAAAGTTTTCTGTGCAGGGGCAGATTTAAAAGAAAGAGCCGAAATGAAGCAGGAGGAAGTCTGGGAAGCCGTGCAGGCTATACGCAGCTTTGTAGAAACCGTTTACTCCATGCCTCAGCCTGTTATCTGCTCCTTAAATGGTTCAGCCATTGGAGGAGGGCTTGAACTTGCATTAGCCTGTGATTTTCGAATAGCTCAGGAAGGAGCAGTATTTGCTCTGGCAGAAACAGGTCTTGGAATCATTCCTGGAGCAGGTGGTACCCAGCGTCTACCAAGATTAATAGGAGAACAAAGAGCAAAAGAAATGATCCTTGCGGGCAGAAAATACGATGCCTGCGAAGCGGAAAAGGCCGGGCTGCTTTTAAAAACGGTTCCTGCGGGTCAGCTGCAAAAAGAGGCTTCTTCTCTTGCAGAAGCGGTCGCTTCCCGAGCTCCGCTTGCTAATAAATATGCTAAAGCAGCAGTGAATAAAGGCCTGCAGCTTCCATTAGAAGAAGCACTGGAAGCAGAAAGAAAAGAATACAAAAAGACGATAGCGACAGAAGACCGTTTAGAAGGACTGCAGGCATTCAAAGAAAAACGAAAGCCGGTTTTCCGGGGACTATAAAAGGCAGGTGCTGTATTATGATGAAGCTCGACAAATCGTGGGAAGAACGCGTAGAAGAAATCGAACGCGGAGGCCTCCCCAAGTATCATGAAGCTAACGCTCAGAAAGGCAAAATGTACGTAAGGGATCGACTTTCCAAACTTTTCGATGAGGGAAAATGGACAGAAGATGGTAAGTTCGCCAATGCAGAAGCGACAGGCCTCCCTGCAGACGGAGTAATTACAGCAATCGGTAAAGTGGATGGACGCACGGTCTGCGTAATGGCTAACGATTCAACAGTGAAGGCAGGCTCCTGGGGCGCGAAAACGGTGGAAAAAATCGTTCGCATTCAGGAGACAGCCGCTAAACTTAAAGCACCGATGTTTTACCTGGTGGACAGTGCAGGAGCAAGAATTACCGATCAGGTGGAGATGTTTCCGGGCCGAAGAGGTGCAGGCCGCATTTTTCACAATCAGGTGAAATTGTCCGGCATGGTTCCTCAGATCTGCCTCCTTTTTGGTCCCTCGGCGGCAGGCGGCGCCTATATTCCTTCTTTCTGTGACATTGTCATCATGGTAGAAGGAAACGCATCCATGTACTTAGGATCTCCAAGAATGGCTGAAATGGTTATTGGTGAAAAAGTGAGTCTGGAGGAAATGGGCGGGGCACGCATGCACTGTTCTGTTTCCGGATGCGGTGACGTACTCGTAAAAGATGAAACGGAAGCTCTTGCCAAAGCCCGCAGCTATTTTACTTATATGCCTGAACATTATGAGGCAGAACAGAAACGTCATGATTCCAGACCTCCTGTTGAGACAGATCTCGAAAAAATGATTCCAGATAATCAGAATATGCCGTTTGATATGCATAAATTCATCGAAGGAATTATTGATGAAGATTCTTTTTTCGAAATTAAAGCACTTTTTGCTAAAGAGCTGGTCACTGGATTTGCTCGGATGGATGGTCGTACGATTGGAATTATTGCTAATCAGCCGAAGCAGAAAGGCGGCGTGCTGTTCCATGATTCCGCCGATAAAGCAGCCCGTTTTATAACGCTGTGTGATGCTTTTGATATTCCAATTCTCTTTCTTGTAGATGTGCCTGGTTTTATGATTGGTACGAAAGTGGAGCGGGCCGGGATTATCCGTCACGGTGCGAAAATGGTGGCAGCAATGTCCTCAGCTACGGTTCCAAAAATATCAGTAATTGTTCGAAAAGCTTACGGTGCAGGTCTTTATGCAATGGGAGGCCCAGCTTTCGAACCGGACAGCTGTATCGCCCTGCCATCTGCTCAAATAGCTGTAATGGGGCCGGAAGCAGCGGTAAACGCTGTGTATGCCAATAAAATTGCTGAGCTTCCGGAATCTGAACGGCCGGCCTTTATTGCAGAAAAGCGTAAAGAATATCAGGAAAACATTGATATTTACAGGCTGGCTTCCGAGATGATTGTTGATGATGTCATACCTGCGGGAGAGCTTCGCGAAGCTCTGGTTGACCGCTATGACCTTTACGAAAATAAAGACGTGATTTTTTCTCATAGAAAGCATCCTGTATATCCAGTTTAATCGGAGGTGGAACAATGAAACAAATTTATTCTTCAGCAGATGAAATTATTGATGGTATTGAAGACGGCGCAACACTGCTCGTCGGCGGATTTGGCTTATGCGGAATTCCGGAAACAGTAATTCAGGCTCTGGTTAAAAAAGGCACAAAAAATTTAACTATCGTATCCAATAACTGTGGGGTGGATGACTGGGGTCTCGGTCTTCTCCTGGAAAAAAAGCAGATTGATAAAATTTACGCTTCCTACGTAGGGGAAAATAAAGAATTTGAACGACAGGTGATAAACGGAGAGCTTGATGTTGAGCTGGTACCTCAAGGTACTCTCGCTGAAAGGCTTCGTGCTGGAGGGGCAGGTATTCCTGCTTTCTATACTCCCGCAGGCGTGGGAACGAAAATAGCAGAAGGAAAAGAAGTGAGGGAATTTGACGGAAAAGAATACGTGCTTGAGAAGGCAATCACCGGGGACGTCAGTATTGTACGGGCTCACACCGGAGATACGTATGGAAATTTAATATATCGAAAAACTGCTCAGAATTTTAATCCGATGATAGCTGCGGCAGGAAAAATTACTATCGCAGAAGTAGAAAACCTTGAAGAGGCAGGAAGTCTGGACCCTCATCATATCCACACTCCCGGTATTTATGTAAACCGGATGATTCAGGCAGATCAGGAAAACCGTATAGAAAGAAGAACAGTTAAGGAAGCATAAAGGAGGAATAAGCATGGCAGCAGACCGAAAAGCGATGAGGGAGAAAATCGCCAGAAGAGCAGAGAAAGAGATTCAGGATGGTGATTACGTGAATCTTGGTATCGGCATGCCGACGATGGTCGCAAACCACCTCTCAGAGGATAAGCAGGTAATGCTTCAGTCTGAAAACGGTCTCCTCGGTATTGGTCCGTATCCTACCGAAGAAGAACTGGATGCCGACTTAATTAACGCCGGGAAAGAGACAGTAACAACTGCAAAAGGCGCTGCCTACTTCAGCAGTGCAGAATCTTTCGCCATGATCCGCGGAGGCCATATTGATGTAGCCATTCTCGGAGCGATGGAAGTAGCTGAAAATGGAGATCTTGCGAACTGGATGATTCCAGGCAAGATGATCAAGGGGATGGGAGGCGCTATGGACCTTGTTCACGGAGCTAAAAAAGTTATTATTATAATGGACCACGTCAGCCGTGACGGTACTCCGAAAATTGTGAAAGAGTGCAGTCTTCCTTTAACAGGGAAAAACGTCGTCAATCGGATTATTACGGACCGGGCTGTTATTGATGTA
Source organism: Alkalicoccus halolimnae (assembly GCF_008014775.2). Lineage (GTDB taxonomy): Bacteria > Bacillota > Bacilli > Bacillales > Salisediminibacteriaceae > Alkalicoccus > Alkalicoccus halolimnae. The sequence goes on from NZ_CP144914.1 coordinate 1,431,283, forward strand.
ACTAATAAGGGACTTCTTCTTCAGGAAATTCTCGATGGATCCACCTTTGAGCAAATTCAGCAGGCTACCGGCCCGGAACTAATGCAGAACTAAAACTTTTTGAACCGTTTCGAATCTGCGCTATTTTCCGGGAGAAGAAGGTAAAAGAATGCCGGCATCCGGAAAGACCGGAATGGAAAGTTCCCACTTGAACCAGCAGAATCCGAAAAAAAAGAAGCCTTTTCTAAAAGGCTTCTTTTTTTTCGGATTCTGCTGAAAGAGCCAGTTTTTTTCTTTTCTGATTTGCTCCCGGGGTCGTAGACAGGCCTGGAAATAGAGAACCATTCGACATTCTGAGACGTTTGAGAAAGGTTGCTTCATCAAAAGCATTATGAATCTCTTCCGCGCGAAGCATAATTTCTGCGGCTGCCTGAGCATCTTCCAGTGCGTGATGGTGTTTAAAAGAAATGTCAAGTTCGTAAGCAATTGTAGAAAGCTTATAATTATAAAATTCAGGCCAGGTTTTTTTAGCAATCTGAACAGTACAGTTATATGAGGCTTCCGGATAAGGAAGGTCGTAGGCATCCAAAGCAGATTTAAGTACCTTCAGATCAAAACTGGCATTATGGGCAAGAATCAACCGGCCGGAAAGGAGAGGTTTTAACTGCGGCCACAGGTCAGCAAAGGTAGGAGCTGTGCGCACGTCTTCCCACGTCAGTCCGTGAACGCGCACACAGGCTGGATCGAAGTATGGAGAAGCCGGCTTAATAAGACTGTATACTTCTTCTTTTACTTCACTGTTATCCACTCTAACAAGTCCGACAGCGCAGGCGCTCCCTTTTTCACTGGAAGCTGTCTCAAAATCTATGGCAGTAAAATTCACGTACAGCACCTCCCGCAAACATATGTTTCCTGTATAATAGCAAAATTCCTGAAAAAAGAAAAGGCCGCCGGCTGTATGCCGGCGGCTGAAAAGGGGGAAACAAATTTATAGAACCAAATATAGGGGGTTAGCGGATACGCTGCTCGGTTTCCGGATCGAAAAAGTGAGATTTGTTCATATCGAATGCGAGATCAATTTTTGTCCCGCTGTCCACGTCTGTACGGGAATCTACACGGGCGATAAAGCTCTGATCACCAACCTTGGAGTAGAGGTAGGACTCCGCTCCCATAAGCTCGGCAACGTCAATTTCTGCTGTGAATTTAGTGTTCTCAGAAGCATCTAGGAAGACCGGCTCATCGTGAAGATCTTCTGGACGAATGCCAAGAATGAGATCCTTTTGATCGTAGCCTTCCAGCATTTTCATCTTACCGGCTGGAATCTGCACCGTATGCTCGTTTAATTCGAAATTATTGCCGTTTAATTTTCCATGAAGAAAGTTCATTGCCGGCGAGCCGATGAATCCGCCTACAAAGATATTGTCAGGATAATCGTAAATGTCTTTTGGTGCACCGACCTGCTGTACGATTCCATCCTTCATAACAACGATGCGTGAAGCCATTGTCATTGCTTCCGTCTGGTCGTGAGTTACATAGACAGTTGTAGTCTGCAGACGGTGGTGCAGTTTAATAATTTCTGCACGCATGGCCACACGCAGTTTGGCATCCAGGTTGGAAAGCGGCTCATCCATAAGGAACACTTTAGGGTTACGTACGATGGCACGACCAAGAGCGACACGCTGACGTTGACCACCGGACATTGCTTTCGGTTTACGGTCGAGCATTTCTGTAAGGCCTAGAATTTCGGCTGCATTACGTACGCGCTCTTCAATTTCATTTTTCGGGAATTTACGAAGCTTAAGTCCGAATGCCATGTTTTCATACACATTCATATGAGGATAAAGGGCATAGTTCTGGAAAACCATCGCAATATCGCGGTCTTTAGGAGCTACATCGTTCACGCGGTCTTCGCCTATGTAGAGGTCTCCTTTTGAAATATCTTCGAGTCCTGCTACCATCCGCAGAGTGGTCGATTTACCACAGCCGGACGGGCCGACGAAAACGATAAATTCTTTGTCCGCGATTTCGAGATTGAAATCAGTAACTGCCTGAACATCTCCGTCATAAATTTTGTAAAGGTTTTTAAAAGTTATATCTGCCATATTATGATTCCTCCTAATTTTCACTCAATTTCTGAACTGATTTCAGTGTACTTTGTAAGGGGTTACATTGCTATTGTCACGATGCACAAAAAAAAGCCGGTTTCGTTGTGCAGTATGCAAGCGATTACAAATAAGTGTTTTGAAAGAAGTTCAATATAAAAATTAACATACTGAATCTTTATCAGTTTTGAAGCTGCTCAGCCGAGGGGGGATGGCCCGCCTGCGCAGGAAGGCTTTTGCAGGAGAGCGGGATTGTTCTGCTGTGTTCATCGGGCTGCCTTCCTGACAGTACGTGTATGAGGAAACTATTTAGTCTTCTTTATACAGGGAAGGGTGTGCCAGAAGCATTAAGTAAACGGCAACAGCGTTAGGAAACTGTTTAATGTCGACAGAAGTTTTTTCAATAAATTTATCAACTCTGTACTGCATCGTATTGCGGTGCATATACATTTTTTTCGCAGCGAGTGTCGTATTCATATTTGCCTCCAGGTAGCAGAGAATAGACTCGAGCAGGACGTGATCTTCTTTAACCGGTGCTATGATCCGGCTGATATCATCGAGACTATTACGGGAAAAACGACTTAATAAATAAAAAAGACTCAATTCCTGTTCCAAAAACAGATGTTTTTTAGGGAAGGCGTTTGCCGTATCGTGAAATAGACGGCTTTCCCAATCCGTATGGTGTTTCATTTCTGCTGCATGCTGGATAAAGGAACCAATAAAAATCGTCGGTCTGGTGAAGAAATCAGCAGCAAGGGTATCGATGATTGAGGAGATCTCAACCTCAGCTTCAAACTGTTCATCAACTTCCTGGATTAGAAAACCTTCTTTTTGAGTCCTCCAAAGAAAAGTATGGCTCCCTGGAAACAGCGCCTGCATTGCTTCAGCGAACTCTTTCCGGTCTTCTATCACTTTATTGAATAAGACGTAGATGAAGCGTACAGGAAAGGTCAGCGGCCGGCTCCATTCGGTTTGTGGAATCTCTTTTTCGTTTATAAGCAGATCATATAGAAGCTGATCGGACGGGTGGTGAAGGTGAGAGTCCTCAGAAGAATGGAACAAATTTTCAATTATCTGTCGTTCCTGCTCTGTAAGCTCTTTTCCCGTTAAGTCCTTTTCTATGTCTCCGTATTTTATCGTGAGAGATTTTTCCATACTTCAGGTTTTCCTCCTGTTCTTAATGATCTTCATATACGTGATATAACATCAAATCGTGGACGGAAGTTTCGAGAAACAGGCGGTCGTCCCCGGAAAGCTGTTCAGGCTGGTGCCATTTAATAACTCCATCTTTCTGATATGTTCCCTTCACTCGTGTTTGCTTATAGTAAAAGGAAAATGTCCATCCGAACGGCGGGCTTTCTTTCCATTGAAAATGTTGAATCAAACTAATTCCTCCTTTAAAAGACTGGTTACTTTAAAAATATCTCTGTTAAAGCCTGTGGTTCTTACGCACGTTTGGTGAAAATAAACTATATCTGACAAAAAAGATAATTTCACCCTTAAAACTTCTTTTGTTTAAGCCTGGACCACCAGCTTTTAAAGTGAAGTTACCTTTTGTAATCTTAAGTCGGAAAGTCAAGTTCCCTTTATTTGCGTAAGAGCCAAGCCTGTTGTTGATATATAAGAAAACTTCGCTTCAACCCGGCAGGCTTGCCGTGGAGGAGATTTCCAGCTTCCTCAGGCTTACGCCCTGCAGGATCTTCCAATCTCCTTCTTCCACGGGCACGTTTCCGCTTCGTTTTGATTTCCCAATACATAAAGCCCGCTGGTTGAATCAAGAAGGTACTAAGGTAAAAGCCAGTGCCAAGGTGATTTTTCAAGACGCCTGCGGAAAAAGAAAGCGGGAAGATCCTCCCGACCGCAGGGAGGAAGGGATTAGCTGAGGCCGGCCCGCCCGCCCGGAAAGCGTCCGCATGGAAACGAAAGCGTCCGTTTATCGCTTATCTACATTATTTTCAAGGTAGCCTATTTTTAAAAACTCTATTCATACGTTCGTATTTAATTATGACGGCAGGGGAAGATGGCGAAAGGACACTTTCAAATTCGCCGGAGCCGGAAAAGAAGGCGTTATTATCTTATCACGAACGTTATGATGAGAAAAGCCTGCTACTGTTGGATTGAGGGGAGGAGGTAAGTTATAATAGCGATATGCTGTGCAGGGAGGTGCTTAATGGGAGACATAGGAATGCTCATCATCATAATTTTAATAGGGGCAGTTATCGGAGGCGGGACGAATGTCGTTGCTATCCGCATGCTGTTTCGTCCATATAAACCATGGTATATCGGCAAAATGAAACTGCCCTTTACTCCGGGGCTGATTCCGAAAAGACGTGGAGAAATTGCGGATAACCTGGGAAAGTTAGTAGAAGAACATCTCGTAACTCCGGAAGGCATGAAGGAAAAGCTCTCGGAAGGACCGTTGTTTGAAGATATTGAAAACAGGCTGAAGCTTGGAGTGAAAGATCTTTTAGCAGATGACAGAACACTTGATGAATGGATGGAGCATCATCTCGGCAGAAAAGACCAGCTTCATACGATAAGGACAAACGTGGAAAAAGGGTTTACGGCAAAGCTGACCGAACTTTTTGAAGAATATAAACATCGTCCTTTCGAAGAATGGGTGCCGGAAGGGTGGAGCGAAGCGGCAGAAAAGCAGATACCGAAACTTGTTGATCAAATAACTGCTAAAGGTTCGGAGTATGTTGCTTCAGAAGAAGGAAAAAAACAGATCGATTTCATGCTGTCGGAGTACCTTCAGTCAAAAGGTAATGTTTCCTCTTTTTTAGGAAAACTTTCCCACCGGTTTTCCGCTGCGGAAATGATATCAAGGGAACTGGTCCGCTTTCTTCATGATGATAACACTACAAGACTTTTGGAAAATCTTCTTTATAAAGAATGGCAGGAAATTCTTAAAACCTCTCCTGACGAGTACATTTCAGAAGAAAAACTTAACGAGCAGATAGAAAAATTAACGTTGACTGTTATTGGGCGAACTCCGGTTGTGGGGGAATGGAACCTGCCGCTTTCTGCATGGAGCGGCAAATACGAAGAATTTTTAAATAAAACCGTTGTTCCTTCTGTAATGGGATCTGCTTTAATGATTTTATCGAAATATATGAAAACGATTATGCGCCAAATTGGAATCCGTGATCTCGTGTCCAGAGAAGTCAATACGTTTCCTCTTGCCAGGCTGGAAGAGATGCTGATCATTATTGCAAAACGGGAATTAAAAATGATAGCTTTTCTTGGCGCCGCTATCGGAGCGCTGGTAGGATTAATTCAGGGTGTAATTTTACTTTTCATATGGTAATGGGATGCAATCGTTCTTCATTTGTGTTACAGTCGAACGGAACTGCTAAAAAGCGCCTCTATTGAGAGCGTGGAAAGAAAATCAAGGAGGATTTATTCATGGCCAACCCATTCGATAAGGCACAGGAACTAGCACAGGAACTTCAGGAAAGTGAAGAATTCACTAACCTTAAACAGCTTCACGAAGAAGTGAACAATGACGAAGTAGCAAAAAAAATGCTTGATAATTTCCGTCAGCTGCAGATGGAGCTTCAACAGAAGCAGATGCAGGGCGAACAGATTTCTGAGGAAGAAGTACAACAGGCTCAGAAACAATTTGAAGTTGTTCAGCAGCACGAGCAGATCATGAAGCTTATGGAAGAAGAGCAGAAGATGAGCCAGCTTGTAAGCGAAATTAATAAAATTATCACTGAGCCGCTAGAAGCACTTTACGGTGTGGAAGAGAACCAGGAAGGCTGATAAATTTTAAAAGTCCCGGAGGGAAAACCTTCCGGGACTTTTTTTCGTGATTTTAGCGAACACGTTTTCGTGGTAAACTTATAAAACAGGCGTGGTTAAAAGCTGATATGTTTTAAAGTTTCTACCTGATGACAGGGAACGGAGTTTTTATTGAGCCGGTCATTTGAGGAGCTTTCAGAGCAGTAAAAATGGAGAGGTGTTTTAATTTGACTAGAGAAGAATGGAAAGAAAAAGTGGAAAGAGCCGTGGAGACTCACCATGATGGTTCTCCGGATGTATTTTTATATTCCCTGTTCGACTTTTCATTTGACTATGACGTCGAAGCAGAGGAGGTACGTCTGCAGGCTCCTGTATCAGAACTTATGTATAATCCAGTAGGGTTCATACATGGAGGGGTCATTACATATATTGCAGATACGTGTATGGGTCACCTGTGCGCTGCTTTTAATGAACGTCCTTCGGTATCGCTGGAATTAAAAACCCAGTTTCTGCGTACAGCTAAAAGCGGCAGCCTGCACGCACGTGCTTATTTTCTAAAAAAAGGAAAAGGAGTCCAGTACGTAGAATGTACTATTGAAAATGACAAAGGTGAATTACTCAGTAAAATTAGCGGAACATTTTATACACTTCAGGAAGGAAGCTGAGCAGCTTCTTTTTAAGGGTGGAAATGTAAAAGTCCACCGGAGGATTTTACAAGCCTGCTCGGAACCTCTTTCAGTTCTGCTTCTTCAAGTTTTTGGAGTGCTGTTTTTTTGGCTTCTTCATCAGAAGCAGCTTGAAGAGATTCATTGAGCAGGTGTTCACCGGCTTTACTGTATGCTGTTAAATAGTAAGTGTTCATGTATTATTCCTCCTTTTTTATTCATAATACCACATAATGAATGTCCATTCATTTAAATATCTTAAATTTCAGGAGGTCCAATTTGGTAAAATTTATTCACTGTGCAGATTTACATCTGGATCGGCCTTTCCAGATACCTTCAGGAACTTCACCCGCAGATTCCCGGCTGTTCCGTGAGGCAGCCTACGACTCTTTTGAAAAAATATGTTCTAAAGCCGTTTCTGAAAATGTTGATTTTCTCGTCATAAGCGGAGATCTTTATCACCATGAAGAGCGTTCCATTCATGCGCAGTGGTTTGTGAAGACTCAGATGGAACGGCTGAATGAAGCGGGTATTTCTGTTTACATTATTCATGGAAACCATGATCCTCTGCTTGTAAACAACGGCAGAGTAACAATGCCGGGAAACGTGTTTGTCTTTGGTACGTCAGGTGAAAAATATCTTCATGAAAAAGAGGGAGAAAGCGTCTATCTTTACGGTTTCAGCTACCCGGAAAAAGCTTTTACCGCTTCTCCACTGGACATGTATGAAAAAGCTTCCGGAGGAGATTTTCATATCGCTCTCCTTCATGGTCAGGAAGGTTCCGGAGGAGATCATGAACCATATGCACCCTTTCAGCTTCAGTCTCTGAAAAATGTGGGAATGGATTACTGGGCGCTTGGTCATATTCATGAACGAAATGAACTTTCCATTGACCCACCAGTCGTATATCCGGGTAATATTCAGGGGGCACACAGAAAAGAAGAAGGCGAAAAAGGAGCTTATCTCGTTACAATACTCAAAGATAAGACAACGGATATCACTTTTTTTCCTGCAAGCCGGATTATTTGGAAGAAAATAAATATTTCTATTGAGCAGGCCGAAACAATGGATGATCTGGTGAAAGTAACAGCAGCTCTTTTACCTGATGAGGATGAAAAAGTGTTTCTCTGTACATTGACGTTTGAGGGGCGGGGGGATCTTCATAATTACTTGCATGAAAATCGTGAAGAACTGCTGCAGATATTTAAATCGGAGTTCGAGCGGAAGGATCTTTTTATAGATACGTGCAAATACCGTACGTCGCCACCTTTTCAAAAAATCGAATCAGAACTGACTGCTGACATCCAAAGCAGGGCACAAATGCTTAAAAAGGAAAATGAGTCAATAATAGAGCGCAGCAGGCAGCTGTTCAATCACACCTTGATAAGAAGACATGCTGACCATTTTACTGAGGAAGACTGGCTGGAAATTATTGAAACAGCTGAATCAGAACTGCTTGCGGCTGTGCTGGAGGAAGAGTAATGAAACTGGAACATATACGTATTGATTCGTTTGGGAAATGGCAGAACTGTTCCTGGGAAATGGATGGCTCCCTGCTGTTTTTTGGTCATAATGAAACCGGTAAATCGACTATCATGCAGTTTATCGAAAGCGTTCTTTTTGGGTTCAAAACGATCAACAAAGGTGCAGGTGGAGCTCTTACCTTTACCGATGCGCGTGGCAGGTGGCATTTGGAGAGGTTTCAGGGAAGGATCAAAGCCGGAGATGTCAAAGTGGCTTTAAACGGTGAGTCTTCGGATCTTAAGACATTTCTGCAGGGAATAGATACAGCAGCTTTTCGTTACATGTACCGTATTGATCTGGAACATCTGCGGTTAATGCAGGAGAGCGATCCGGAAGAAGTCAACCGGCGTCTGTTCGATACTTCTCTTACGGGGATCACTTCCTTATTTAAACATCAGGAAAAAGTACAGAAGCGTGCTCAGGACCTTTATAAACCGCGAGGCAGGAAGACAGAGATCAACCGCCTTGTAAAAGACATAGATGGCACCTCGGATCAGCTGCGGGAGTGGAACAAAAAGCTTGATCAGTATGGAATAATTCAAGAAAGAATTAAAGACTTTGAAGAACAAATTAATTCTGTAAAGGCACGGGAGGCTGAAACTGCGGAGCAGCTTAAGGAGGAAGAATCAAAAGAACTGCTGCGCCCTCTTTTAGCTGAATGGCAGGAGCTGAAAGAGGCAGAAGAAAGAACCCCTCGGCTTCCTGTTTATGCAGAAAGAGAATTTACCTCCCTTCAGGAGAAGCTTCAGAAGATCAAAGAAGAGGAAGCGGTGCTTCGGGCGAAAATACAAAATGCACCAGAGAAAAAACTTACAGAAGAAGAACAAATGAAACTGCAGAATATTTTGGATGATTTTTCCAAGTTGGAACTGTATGAAAAACAGAAGGAGGAAGCGGATAAAAAAATACAGGAACTCCGTGAAGACCAAAAGGAGCTGCAGGCTGGACTGCCTGAGGATATTATTCTTGAAAACACAGGTTTTTCCCAGCCGGTTATACAGCGTCTGGAAGATTTAAAAGAACAGGATCGAATGCTGAGAATCCAGGAAAATCAGGAGCTTTATTCTCAGCAGGAGAAAAAGCAGGATAAACCGGAGCCAGTTCTTACTTTTCCCCGCAAAAAAATGGTTTTGGCAGCCTTGCTGCTGGCAGCTCTCGCAGCTGGAATTATTGGAGAGTGGATTTCGGTGTTTGTACTGGCAGCACTCGGCACTTTGTTATTTTTTAGTGCAAAAGAGCCGGTTGCAAAAGCTGAAAATGAAGACAGAGGAAATGATCCTAAGTTCAGGCTGAAAAAAATTCGTGAAAATCTTCAATTGGAAATAGATCAGTGGTGTGAAGATGCCGGGCTTCCTTATGGGCTCGATCTTCATACTTATACTTATGCTGTGGACTGTGCAGCGAGCTGGATGAACGTGCAAAAACAGTACAGCAGACAAAATGAAATTTCTGCTGAAGCAAAGCGGTGGATGAATCATCTCGCAGCTTCTGCTGCTGAATGGACGAACCTGACGCAATCGGAGCCTCCCCGGAGTCATTTAAAAATGCTGAAGGAGGTATGGGAAGATCACAAAAGAAATATAAAACAAAGAGAACAGCATAAACATGAACAATCGCTCGTACAAGAACGCTTAAACGAAGTTTCTGCCGAAAGAACACAGTTGGAACAGGAGAAATATTCCTGGATTAAATTGACGGATGAAGAGGAAGAATTTGCTTTTATTCAGATGATTGAACAGGAGAATCTGCTCCGGGAACGTAAAATGCAAGCCCAGGAATGCCGCAGGAAGATGAATGCCGTAGTTCCTTCCGAATCAAAGAGAAAAAAACTTCTGCAAGAATTAGAAGCAGGGCCCCTTACGCCGCTCAAAGAGATCGAAGATCATGCTGCTCATCTTCGTGAAGAAAGAGAAAAGCTTATCATTCAAAAATCGGAAAACGAAAACGAACTGCGAACAATGGAACAGGAAGGAACTTTTTCCGAGCTGCACCAGAGGTATGAAAATGAAAAAGCTGAATTGAAAGACCTGATGAAAAAATGGGCTGTTTATGAAGCAGAAGATGAGATAATTGAACAGATTAGGAAAATTTACGAAAAAGAAAAGCAGCCGCATGTTTTAAGGAAAACAGAAGAAAGATTTTTGCGGATGACAGATTATGCCTATGAGAAAGTTGGAATTTCCGTAGAAGCAAAAAAGTTTATTCTTGAAAGGAAGGACGGAGCTTTATTTGGAGTGGAAGAGCTGAGCACCGGAACACGGGAGCTTCTTTACGTCGCTCTCCGGCTGGCACTGATAGAAGAACAGAAAGCCATGCCGGTATTTGTCGATGAAGCTTTGGTGAATATGGACTATCCACGCAGAATTAACCTGTGGAGGGAGTTACAAATAGTCAGCCGTAAGCACCAGATTATTTTCTTTACATGTCATGAGCATATAAGAAAAGAGTGGGAACAGTATATGCAGCTGGAGAAAGCGGAACTTAGATAAACCGTGTATTCACAAATATCGTGTAAAATTCTCATAGTATTTTCATTCTTTCGACGCATGTATTAAAATAGAGACAAATCACATTCGCAGAAATATGGAAGTGAGGAGAGATTATAGATGAGTCAGTTTGTTGTAAATCTGGTAGAAGATGAAGAAAATCTGGGAAAAGTTATAAAAGCTTATATGGAAAAAGAAGGATGGGAAGTGAATCTCTTTACGGATGGTAAGGAAGCCTCTGAACATATTCCTAATCAGCCGCACTTATGGATTCTCGATATTATGCTTCCTGGAATGGATGGTTATCAGCTTCTCAAATCCATTAAGGCTCAGGGAGATACTCCGGTTATTTTTATTTCAGCAAGAGATAAAGACCTTGACCGGGTTCTGGGACTGGAACTTGGGAGCGACGATTATCTCGCTAAACCGTTTCTACCTGAAGAATTGGTTATTAGAGCAAAGAAAATGCTTACCCGCGTTTATCCTCCTGAGAATCAACAGAAGGATGAGATTGGTCTTAATGGCTACAAAATAGATCCAACTTCCCGCACCGTCCATGACGGAGATGAGCATATAGAACTAACCACGAAAGAGATGGACCTGGTTATTCTGCTTACTTCCCACATTGGTGATGCGTTATCCAGGGAAACGATAATAGAATATGTATGGGGAACAGACTATTTTGGTTCTGAACGGGCTGTTGATGATGTGGTCAGACGGGTTCGTAAAAAACTTCCGCGGATTCATCTGGAAACCCTTTACGGGTATGGATACCGGGTTCTGTCGTCATGATCCGTCTGAACCTGACGCAGAGGATTTGGTTTTCATTCATTTCTATTCTGCTGCTGGTCGCTCTACTGATTGGAGTAATCTATCCAATTTCTTTAAAAGGGGCACTCACGGAAGAAACGTACCGCATAATTGAACAGGAACAAATGCGTCTGTCCGACCCACAGGGAGATTATCTCGTCCCCCCGCAGTCGGAACTTGATTTTATTGAACGGAGGGAAGCGGAGCGCTCCGTCTTCCATTTCTTTCTCATGAATCAGCTGGCTACGATAGAAGGAGATCCTGTGCCGAATGAAGTCCTGCAGGAGATGGGAGAGCGCGCGCAGGATCAGATGACACGCCGCGGCAGATATGAACTTACTTACAATGGCGCTACGTTATTTTATGTTGTATATAAAGTTTATACTACGAGCGGGGAAGCGTATCACGTTTCCTATATGTGGGATACTTACCGGGACCAGATGGTCGACAGGCTTTGGGGCAGGCTCAGCTATATTATGTTATTCGCAGGTCTCATGAGTCTTGTACCAGCGTTTTGGCTGAAACATTACTTAAGACAGCCTCTGATCAGTTTGGGCAATCATTTTGAACAAATAGCTGACAGAAATTGGAAAGAACCTTTTTACTGGCATGGGGATGAAGACTTCGAGAAACTTTCCAACCAGTTTGAAAAAATGAGACAAAATCTCATTCGCTACGACTCTGCTCAAAAAACCTTTATGCAGCATGCTTCACATGAATTGAAAACGCCGATTATGATAGTGAAAAGCTATGCGCAGGCAGTAAAAGACGGCATTACTCCGAAAGAGGAAATCGATGAAACGATGAATGTTATCATTGAAGAATCGAATCGGATGGAGAAACGTGTAAAAGATATGCTCTATTACACGAAGCTTGATACGCTCAAAGAAGCTCCCATGGAAATCAGTGATTTCCCATTCGGATCAATCGCTTACGCGGTGGAACAAAGATTCCGGGTCACAAGGGATGACGTGAAAATTATCATTGAAGGAGACCAGACTATCATCCAGGGTGACAAGGATCAGTTTCGGGTTCTTCTTGAGAATCTTGTGGAAAATGCTTTGAGGTACGCAGTTGATACGATCATCCTTTCCGCAGAAGAAGATGATAAAAGTGTCTATATCCATGTTTGGAATAACGGAGAAAATATCCCTCCTGATGAGGTAGATCATTTATTTACTCCGTTTAGAAAAGGAAACAAGGGGCAGTTTGGCCTTGGACTTGCTATTGTAAAAAGAATTTGTGAACTGCACTATGGATCCCCTTCCGTTAAAAATGAAGAGGACGGCGTAACGTTTACAATGAACTTGCCAAAAAATCAAAAATACGATGCTGCGTCTGCTCAGAAAGAGGATACCTGAAAATAATTCAGGTATCCTCTTATTTTTGTTTATTTACAGACAGGAAAATCAACTTCATAGGTCGCTGTAATAAAAAGGACTTCTGAACATCGTGATGGATTTCTATTTAAGACGGACGCTTTCCGAAGGGGCTCGTCTTCAACTAATTTTTCCAGCGTTGTACTCTGGAAGAATGGATTTTAAGAGTTCGCTTCATCCCGCCGGAGCCGTGTCAGCCGTTCCAATCATCCGATTTTATAATGGAAACGAAAGCTCCCAATCATCGCTTCTATACTTTATTTTCAAAGCAGCCTGCTTAAAAATGGAATTTGTCCTCCTGCTTTTTGATTATAGTCTGAAGATCCACTCGAAAATTCGGAAGTTCACACTGGAAATGTCAAAGGACTACTGGTTGAATTCAGATATAGTAATAAATAGTGTATTCACTATTTTCACGGGAGAATCAGAAAGCATTCAAATCAATAAGCAATTTTTAAAGAAGCTTTTAAAAACAGACTTTCCTTTACCCGCTTTTGTCGCAGGAAGCTTAATACACCGGAGAAAGGTGTAGATCGATCGAACGTGCGTTTCGTGTTATAATAACTATAATTTGTAATAGGGAAGGAGCGGCTGTTTTCATGAAAAAAGGAATTGATCAGCACCAGATAGGAGAATCTGTTGAACAGCACCTGTTAATAAAAAATGCAAAAAAAGGTATCGCCAGCAATGGCAAACCATTTTTAACATTGCACGTAACTGATAAATCCGGAGAAATTGAAGCGAAAATGTGGGGGATTTCAGCAGATGACGAAGCGAAGTTTGTCCCGGGTACTGTGGTCCATATCAGTGGAGATGTTCAGGACTTCCGGGGAATGAGACAGCTTCGTCTTAAAGCTATCCGCCTTTCCGCGAGTGGAGAGCAGGTTAACCCTGAAGATTTTCTGCCTTCAGCTCCACGCGGACGGGACGAAATGCTCGAAGAAGTAAATCAATACTTATTTGATATGCAGAATGCAAAGCTGCAGCGGTTGACGCGGCATCTTTTTAAAAAACATCAGCAGGCATTTTCTGTATCTCCTGCCGCCACTAAAAACCATCACGAATTTGTATCAGGTCTGCTCTATCATGTGCTCTCTATGCTTGAACTGGCGAAAGGCATAGCCATGCAGTATCCGTCTTTGAACAAAGATCTTCTCTATGCCGGGATTATTCTTCATGATATGGCAAAAGTAAGAGAACTCTCCGGACCAATGGCGACACAATATACGCTTGAAGGAAAACTGATCGGTCATATTTCAATGATGTCTTCTGAAATAGAAGAAGCAGCAAAGGAACTTTCAATAGAAGGAGAAGAAGTGTTGGTTCTCCAGCATCTCATTTTGTCTCATCATGCGAAAGGGGAGTGGGGCAGCCCTAAACCTCCACTCGTTAGAGAAGCAGAGATTCTGCATTTAATAGATAATATAGATGCGAAAATGAATATGCTCGATCGAGCTTTAGAGAGAACACCTGCTGGAGAGTTTACTGAGCGGATTTTTGCAATGGACCAGCGATCGTTCTATAAACCGACATTTACAGAATAGGAGGGGAGATCGTCTGGCATCCGGGCTTATTATGATTGATAAGCCTAAGGCGGAGTAGAAGAATTCCGCTCCATCAGGAGAATAAAAAAGCGTTATGACAAATCACATCTGTCATGACGCTTTGGTGAAATATGGATGAAATTCAGGATGATTTTATTTACATCCCTGCAGTTTTTCCACTATGTGCAGATTAAGCTTCGGACTTTTTTGCTTCTCGTTGAACAGGGAAATCAGCAGAAAAGTCTTCCAACACTTCTTTTTGGAAAATATAAAAACAGCCTGAAGACTCCCATTCTTCCATTGTAAGATCTCTGCAGCTGTCCCATACTTTTTCCCAGTGAACGAGCAGAAAAGATTCGACACGGTCATGCACGATTGGAAAGTAGACAAGTGGAGACTGATCGGAGTCTTCTTTTTCAAGCATTTCCATTACTTTTCTGACGAGCATGTTATGAAATTCTCCATATGTCATATCTCTTAGTTTTATTGAGGACATAGTATAACCTCCGCTGATTTTTTGAATTACTCAGGAGATTCCCTTTTATTTCTATCGATAAACGTGCAGCCATATAGAGCTTCCAGAAAACAAAAAAGCCTCCCGCTGTATAGAAGGAGACTCACGTAATTAAACAAGATAAATTCGGGCGAACGAAGAAGTAATAAGTATCGTAATTAGTACATTAATCGTCCGGAAAATTTTTGGTTGTTTTTCTTCCGGTATTTCTTTCGATACACACAGGTTGTTGGTCATCGTGTTAATGACAAAAAGATAGAATAGCGCAAATAGAATATATGGTATATACATTAGGTAGCCTCCTGATTAGAGTACTCATGTTCATCAGCTCACGAAATAAACGTTAATTTTGCGATGAACAGGGAATAACAAAGGTTATATTCAGTGTACCAAAGAATCTGCAGAAAGAAAACGAAACAATTTGATAGCCTTTTTAGGGGGTAATGTAATGAATAAATGGAAAGCAGCTTTTTTCGTACTTTCAGGTGTGATTTTACTTACGGCAGCCGGCGGATGGCTGTGGATTAATCAGGCTCTGCAGTCGGACACAGAAGAGGTGTTTACCGCACCTGACAGATCCGAAGTGGGAGGACCTTCCTTTATCGTTTCCTCTTCCCGGGAAGATGCAGATGCGTGGCTTCAGAGAGAACTGGAGGAGGAGAATTTGGAAGACTTCGAGCTGATAATAGACGATGCGGTGTACTTTCAAAGTACGATCACGGCCCTCGGTCTGGATATACCTGTAGAAGTTAGATTTAATCCGGAAGTGACAGAGGACGGAAATATTTGGCTTAGGGAAGATGGTTTTCAAGTAGGTTTAGTCGAGCTTCCATCTTCAAGAATATTTACGCTTATAGGAGATAACGTCGATCTTCCGGAATGGATAAGTGTTGTCGGTGAAGAATCGTCGCTGTATATGGATTTAAGAGAACTGGATACGGAGGAGTATGTTATTCAGGCAAGAGAGCTCGACCTGGAGGAAAACAATATTGAATTCCAAATTACTGCTGCTGAATAACGCAGCGTTACCCATGCTCCAGTCAGCTTCACCAGAATGTGAAAATGAAAAAGGGGGCTGTCCCATAAGTCGATCTCATCGACGGGACGGCCCCTTCTTAACTTATTTTACTTGAGGCTCCGCTTGTTCCGGTACCGCCCGGATCACATGGAAGCCAGTACGGTTTTCTTCAATAAGCGATTCATTTGGAGCGTTCATCATTTGTTTAAAAGCAAAATAATCATACGTACTTAAGCCAAAGTTAATTGCTGATACAATAGCGATATAATGAGTATAAGCAGGGAAAGCTACTGCAAGAGCGACGGATGCTAATGTGACGATGACAGCTGGTGAAGCGGTGGAAATCATACTTAGATTTTTAGATATCGGCTGCTGGACAGAATAATAGAAAAATGGCCACTGGGAACGGCGGTAGCCACAGCGGGCTTTTTTACCCGTGATCCATATGGGTAAGCAGTGCAGCAGCAAATGTGCAGGTACTATAGTAATCATACAGGCAAATAAAGCTGAAAAACCAGCATCGACCAATGCGGTCTGATACCCAAACGTTTGAAATCCAGTGAAAAATATCAGGAAGTATGCAAGCATTACCAGTGAAGATAAAAACCACATACGTGTTTTTCCAATTTCTTTTGCAACAGAAACAGTTTTCAGGCAGTTCATAAAACCTGACCTCCTTTGACTACGACAGGTTATTTAGCAGGTAGCACTTTGATAATGTACTCCTATAAGGAATAAAAATCAATATCTTTTCAAAAAAAATATAAAAAAAATAAGGCCGCAATTTCAAGAAAATGAAAAGCACCTTATTTTTCGTGTTTGGAAACGTTTTCTTTTTTGCACCTGTATTTATGTATCCAGGGAGGAGGGGGTTCTGTTTTTCGGTATGGGAATAAGTTCCCCGTCAATTTCTGTGAAATCTTCTTCAAACTTATGCATGGACTTCTCAAAAATTTGAATGAAATCAGGTCCATAAACGTGCTTTACAATACTTATCAGTTCCGAAAATTCCGGGAACTTCCCATAAAGTTCTTTAATAGGCAGAGAACCTGTGTAGACGCTGTATGTGTCAGGATTATAGCTTTTAAATGTTTCCAGTAGAAGTTCTTCCCCTTTTGATGTTAAATAAACATACGTATTGCGTTTATCATTTGCGCGTTTAGAAAATGTTAAGAGTCCCCGTTCCTCCAGCTTTTTTGAGAAATTGAATGCGGTAGAAACGTGCATCACCCCAAATTTAGCAATATCAGAAATTGAGGCGCCTTCCAGATGGTAGGCAATCCACAAAATATGATGTTCGTTAATATTTAAGTCGAAAGGTTTAATCCATGCCTGCCAGTCTTTTTCAATAGATTTCCAAAGTGCTTTGCTCAACTGGGCAATTTTATGACTGAACATGATAGACTGCTTCATCGACTGCACCGGTTCCTGGTCCATTGCTTTCCCTCCCTGTTCATATATATATTCTTTACCACAGTCATAATTTTGCTGGGAAAATGTTATACATATAATAACACAGCGCAATCAAAAGACTCAATATCATTTCTGTATTTTCTGAAAATTAATTTTTGATCGTGATAGATACTATCAGTATAAGGGTTCTTATTAAATGAAGCCCGGCCAGAGTTTTCAACTGGCCGGGCCGATAGGAAAGACGCTTTATTCAGATACTATTCTAATAAAAGACTGTTCAGGAATTGTTTTTTTGAAATGATTCCATAAACTGCTTAAGTGCATGAACGTGTTCTACAGGGACAGCATTGTAGATGGAAGCTCTGCACCCACCGACGCTTCTATGACCATTTAGTCCCATAAAGCCGTATTCAGAAGCTTCTTTTAAAAATTTATTCTCCAGTTCTTCTGTTTTTAAACGAAAAGTAACGTTCATATTTGAGCGTGCTCCGGGCTCAGCATGCCCACTGTAAAACCCACCGGAATCATCTATCATTTCGTATAATATCCCTGATTTTTCTTCAGCTCTTTTTTTCACAGCGTCCAGCCCGCCTATTTCTAAAATCCAGTCTGTCACAAGCTTTGTTATGTAAATGGCTCCTGTTGGAGGGGTATTGTAAAGAGATTTTTTATCAGCGTGCTGCGAATAGGAAATGGAAGGCGGGAGGGTACTATCAGCCGTTTCCATCAATGACTTTCGAATAAAAACAAGAGTGACCCCGGCCATGCCTGCATTTTTCTGGGCACCAGCGTAGGCAAGATCGACGTTCTCCCAGGGGATATCCCTGCTTAAAATATCACTGGACATATCCAGTATGACCGGTTTGCTGCCACGTGCAGGAATCTCAGGCCACTGGGTTCCGAAAATCGTATTATTCGTTGTCAGATGAACATAAGCGATGTCATCCGGAAGAGAGCTGAAATCAACCTCGGGAATAGAGTTATAATTACTGTCCCTGCTCGAAGCAAGTACCGTCGTACCGCCGAACGCTGAGGCTTCTTTCATAGCCTTTTCTGACCAGGAACCCGTGAGAACAAAACCGGCTTTTTTGTTTTTAGGAAGAAAATTTTGAGCAGTCATCGAAAACTGCAGGGTTGCTCCGCCCTGCAGAAAGAGGATTTCGAATTCTTCAGGTACCTGTAAAATTGTTCGAAGCTGGTCGATAGCCTTAAAATGAATATTTTCGTAAAGGCTGCTGCGGTGGCTGAGCTCCATTACAGCTGCTCCACTTTGCTCAAAATTGAACATTTCCTGCTGTGCCTTCGTGAGGACCGGTTCCGGGATTGGTCCAGGTCCTGCGTTGAAATTAAAAGCTCTTGTCATGGTTAGGCCTCCTGAATTAAATTGAAGCTGCTTCGTATTGGTAACAAGCAGTCCGGCTATTTATTTTCTTAATCGTACATTGCGTTTGTTTTCATCAGAAAAGTTCCTGTGAAACACAGGAACAGGCTGATCAGTAAAAGTGTACTTAATTTAACAGCTTCTGTTAAGGTCGCGCACTGATGTATCTTTCGCCTTACGAGGAGAAAGCAGGAGAGTTTTTCCAAGGTAAGCCGCAAGCGGAGTTTTTATTTTACACCGGCGACGATTAACAGAACTTTTTTAAGAAAGGTTACTGGAAATGTTCTCAGCCATTGAGGATAGTTTGTCAGCATCGTAATCCCGGCTGTTATCCGCCCAGGAAGCCTGAAAACCATCGTCTTTTCCATAACGGGGAAGCAGGTGGAGGTGATAATGGAAAACAGACTGCCCTGCAATTTCCTTATTATTGTTTAAAATATTTAATCCTTCAGGGGAGAACGTTTTATTTAGTGCTTTAGCAACAGAAGGTACCGCTTTGTATAGATTGGAGGCTGTTTCTTCCGTCAATTCGAAAATATCTTTTTCATGCCTTTTGGGAATAATCAGTGTATGACCTTCTGTAACCTGACTGATGTCAAGAAAAGCATATACATGTTCGTCTTCGTAAACTTTAGCGGAAGGAATATCACCGTCAATTATTTTACAGAAAATACAGTTGGTATCAGACATTTGCAAATCACCTCTTTGATTTTTGGGAATTTTCATTTAATATCGATTATTCTATCATAATTAAACTAGTACTGCGAATGTGAAATCGACTCAGTTCCTTTTCATTCGGTGTTTAATTCGATATAGTGATAGGTAGGATGAATGGAGGAATAGGAATCATGAAACATTTGCTTACATTGAACAATGTAAATGGAGGATATCAGCGTACAAAGCCGGTTTTACATGATGTCTCTTTTTCTGTAAACCGGAGTGAAATAGTAGGACTGATTGGTTTAAATGGAGCAGGAAAGAGCACTTCTATTAAACATATACTCGGCTTAATGCAGCCTTTCCAGGGATCGGTCGAGGTCAATGGAAGTACGATCGCCGGGGACCCGGATGCCTACCGCAGGCAGATTGCCTACATACCGGAAACGCCGCTTCTCTATGAAGAATTGACATTGTGGGAACATCTGGAAGTAACTGCTATGGCTTATGATATAAAGGAAGAGGTTTTTAAAGAACGCGCGGAAGCTTTATTAAAGGAATTTCGCATGACCAGAATGAAACATTGGTTTCCGGATCATTTTTCTAAAGGAATGCGGCAGAAAGTGATGATTATGAGTGCTTTTCTGCTCGAACCCGAATTATATATAGCTGATGAACCTTTTGTAGGTCTTGATCCAGTCGGAATTAAATCTTTTCTGGAAAGAATGCAGCAGATGCGAGATAAAGGCTGCGGTATTTTGATGTCGACCCATATTTTATCTACAGCTGAAAAATACTGCGATCGCTTTGTATTCTTAAACGAGGGACGGGTCCTGATGGAAGGGACTATGAAAGAACTGCAGGAACAGGCTTCCATGCCGGGAGCTGATCTGGACGATATATATGTAGCAGTTACGGAGGAAAGGCGGTATGAATGAAGTACTGAAGCTGTGGAATACGAGGCGTCAGGAATACTGGATTACTGCTGTGAAGTACCTGCGGCTGATCGGAAACAGTGGATTTTTATTCACAATATATCTGCTCTTTCTTTTCGGGAGCTACTACTATGGAAGGTTTTTGGAGTGGCTTCCTGAAACATTCCCTGCCGTCAGTTTTTTCACCATTATTTTTGCCTGGATGGCGGCAAGGGGGCGCGTGAGAACATTTACAAAGCAGGCAGACCTTGTGTTCCTGCTCCCGATGGAAAAAAGAATGAAGCCATATTTTCGTTCTTCTTTCCGGTACAGCTGGTTTATGGAATCAGTTTGGCTGACTCTGGCCCTTTTAGTATTAGCTCCGCTTTTCACGGACCGAATTGCTTTTGGGGGAGAACCCTTTTTTATAGTACTGGCTTCGCTCCTCCTTTTGAAAGGTTGGAATTTAGCTGCCTCTTTTGAAGAACAGCGTATCCAGGGGGAAAACCTTTACCGGGTTCATAAGTGGGGGAGATTTCTTATTAATGGAAGTGTCCTGTATATTTTGTTTTCCACTCTTTCCATTCCAGCAACAGCAGCAGCAGGCGTTGTATTGCTGCTCCTGCATGTCTTATATTTCAGCCGTATCCAGGGGACACTTCAATGGCAGAGGCTGATCGAAATTGAAAGTAATACCGTACGAACGTTTTACCGTGTTGCGAACAACTTTACAGATGTACCTCATTTAAAAGAAAGCATTAAAGAGAGAAAGTGGATTGCCTGGGTAACCAATGGCGTGTCCTACGGCCAGAGAAATGTCTATAAGTATTTATTCGGGCGTGCGTTCTTTCGTTCCGGGGACTACTTCGGAATTTTTGTGAGGCTGACTTTAATTGGCATGCTGTTTCTTTATGCTGTGGATCTTGTTTGGGGAATGTGGCTGATGGCTGCTCTGTTCAGTTATATGACCGTGCTGCAGATGGAAACACTCGGAAATCATTTTCGTTTAAGCCAGATGCCTGATCTTTACCCCGTAGGGAAGCGGACGCTGACAGCTGGTCTGCAGTACTGGCTTGTTCTTCTTGGAAGCGTCCAAACGGTTTTATTCGCAGGAATAACTGCTGGTAATATGACAGCGGCTCTGCCGGTTCTTGTCATTACCGGAGGAATTTACGCTTATGTTATTTTCTTCAGGGTTCCTGCTAAATACGAGACTGAATAAATGAAAATAAGAAATGTAAGTAACAGTAAATAACAAAAGGTCCCCGAAGTGAAAAAGCTTCCGGGGACCTTTTTTTAATTACGCTGATTGAAAGTTTCCAGTACGAGTCCTCCCAGCAGGTTAGCTGCATGAAGCATGGAACGTTCATCTATATCAAATTTCGGGTGATGGTGAGGATAAGCTGTTTCCCAATCCGGATTCATGGCACCGGTAAAGAAAAATGCCCCTTTTACATGCTGCAGATAATAAGCAAAGTCTTCTCCACCCATCTGCGGTTTGGATAGTTCTACATTATGAATGCCTTCCGTTTCTTCAGCGACTTTGGCGACAACTCCGGCTTCATGGGCGTGGTTAATAACAGCCGGATACCCTCTTTCATAGATCGCCTCAGCTTTCGCACCATAGCTTGCTGCAGTGCCTTCTGCAATAGATACGATTTGTTCCTCGAGCAGGGAGCGGACGCTTTCATCGAAACTTCTTGCTGTACCTATGATTTTCGCTTGATCAGCAATAACGTTGTAGGCATTTACCGATTCGAAATGTCCGACACTTACAACAGCGGATTCCATGGGATCGACAGCCCGGCTTACAATATGCTGAAGGGACTGGACAATCTGGGAGCCTATAAGAATTGAATCTTTTGTCATATGAGGCTGGGCGCCATGACCGCCTTTCCCGATCACATTGATAGAAAATTTATCGGCAGCTGCCATGATCGGACCATCAGTATATTCAACTTTACCAAGAGGTGTAGTTGCCCACAAATGGGTTCCGTAGATGACGTCAACTCCATCCAGACATCCGTCCGCTATCATTGCCTGGGCTCCGCCCGGTGCAAGTTCTTCTGCGTGCTGATGAATAAATACGATCGTCCCAGCCAGTTCCTCTCTCATGGAATTAAGTACTTCAGCGAGTACAAGCATTTCAGCAGTATGTCCGTCATGGCCGCATGCATGCATTACCCCCGCAGTTTCCGAAGCGAAAGGGAGGTTTGTTTCTTCATTTATAGGCAGGGCATCAAAATCAGCTCGCAGGGCAACTACAGGTCCCGGCTTCCCTCCTTGAAGGGTAGCGACCACCCCTCGTTCTCCAACCTTTTCCTTCACTTCGTGACCAAGCTTCCGGTGAAAGTCGGCTATATACGCCGGGGTTTCCACTTCATGAAACGAAAGTTCCGGATACTTGTGTAAATAACGGCGGATTTCCACCATTTCGTCGTACTTTTCTGAAAGTTGTTTCTGTAATCTGTCAAACAACACTAATCCCTCCTTCAACTGTTTCTGTCTTTATCATACTCTCTTAACATATCGAAAGGAAGTATAACAGGGGGATGGATTTGTGATGAAAAATCACGGTACCTCACTCAGGAGTCTCGAAGGTACAAAGGTAGAAACCAGTGCCAGGGCAGAGACGCCTGTGGAAGGCATTTAGATTCTACCGAATGCCAGGGAGGAAGGGATTAGCTGAGGCCGGCCCGCCCGGAAAGCGTCCCCATGGAAACGAAAGCGCACGTTCATTGCTTAAATACTTTATTTTCAAGGCAGCCTTACAAAAAAAGCATCATAACGATAAATTTCGTTATGATGCATTCGTAAAATACCGGCAGGCTGCTGCAGCGCATTAACATGCCTTCCCTAAATAATATAAAATTGAGATAGATAGCCTGCTATTTTGGAAAAGAGCCCTGTAAATAGCATGATTCCAAGTACGATCATAATTCCTCCGCTCAATTTTTGAAAGAAAGGCAGAAAGCGGTTAAGGTTTCTTACGCGGTCGAGAGATTTAGCGAAAAGCAGCCCCACAACGAGAAAAGGAACAGCCAGTCCTGCTGAATAAAATAACAGAAGAATCATACCTCCTGCAGGGTCATTTTGAGCGGCCAGAGCAAGGATGGATCCGAGCACCAGTCCGATGCATGGAGACCAGCCTGCTGCAAATACGAGACCAAATAAAATGGAACGGCCGAAACTAGCTGATTTAGCTGGATTTTTCATCCGTTTTTCGCTCATTAAAAAATTTAGCTGGAATATGCCGACTAACTGAAGCCCGAAGAGAACAATAATGATGCCTCCAAGCTGTTCAACAAGCTGCTGATTTTGTAGAAACATTCCCCCGAGAAAAGAGGTGGAAGCCCCCAGCGCAAGAAAGATGGAAGTAAATCCAATGATAAAACCGAAACTGCGCGTCAAAATCAGTTTTCTATCAGCAGAGACTCTATTTTGAGTGATTTCCGACCCGGTTAATTGAGCAAGATAAGCAGGTACGAGGGGAAATACACACGGGGAAAGAAACGAAACGACACCTGCGAAAAGAGCAATCCACATAGTTAAAAAAGAGATTTCATTTATAATAAAGATACTTAAAGAGTACACAGCTAAACCCCCATAATTTCATCTTGCTCTTTTACTATACATGATAACCGAAACGCGTGAAATAAGTGTCACGTAAGTTTCACAATTATAAAGTGGAACCACAGCACAGGCTGATTCGTATAAAGCATACGATGGTTTTCCACTTAAATTAATGATAAAATGCTTGTTTAGACAGGAGTGAAACCCATGTGGATGAAACGTATTACAATTACAACAATCGTTGTTTTAATTTTAGCTATTGCCGGGGTAACTGCCTATCTGGGCATTATTCTTTTCGGCAATTATGCCATAGATGAAAAAGATCTCATAATGAAAGAGTCGACAACTGTAGTAGATGATGAAGGGGAGGTGCTGACGAAACTGTTTGAAGAAAACAGGGAGGCGGTAGACCTCGAGACTATCCCAGACCATGTTCAGCATGCGTTTATAGCGATAGAAGATCAGCGCTTTTTTGAACATACCGGTATTGATCCCCGCGCCATAGGAAGGGCGCTGTACCGTGATATTATTACCCGGTCTGCAGCAGAAGGGGGGAGCACGATCACCCAGCAGCTGGCAAAAAACGCCTTTTTATCGCCGGAAAAATCTTTGCTTCGAAAAACAGAAGAAGTCCTGATTGCACTGAACCTGGAGCATCGGTATTCTAAAGAAGAAATATTGGAAATGTATTTAAACCGGATTTATTTCGGGCACGGAGCCCATGGCGTGCAGGCTGCTTCCCAGCTTTATTTTGGTAAGACAGTGGATGAATTGTCGGTGGAAGAAGGAGCACTTCTTGCAGCGCTTCCAAAAGGGCCGAACAATTATTCACCTTTTATTGATGAAGAGAGAGGAAAAGAAAGACGGGATCTGGTGCTCGACGTCATGCATCAGCAGGACTATATAACAGCGGAAGAGGCTGTCCGTCTTAAAGGAAGAACACTGCCTCAGGAAAGAAACAGCGTCACTTCCAACGAGGCATATACGTCCTATATTGACCTTCTATTAAATGAACTGGAAACGGAATACGGCTTTACGGAGGAGGAAATCCTTTCCGGCGGCTATGAAATCGTAGCTTCGATGGACCCTGAGCAGCAGATAGCTTCATTTGAAAAGATGCGGGATTCCTCTGTTTATCCCGATGAAGGAATGGATGGAAGCTATGTTCTGCTTGATAATGAAACGGGTGGAGTAAAAGCTGTACAGGGGGGCCGGGAATATGTGAAGAAGGGATTGAATTATGCTTCTGCAAAAAGACAGCCCGGATCGACGATAAAACCGCTGGCCGTTTTTGCGCCTGCGCTTGAAACCGGAGAGTATGCACCTTATTCAATGCTTACGGATGAACCATTGAATTATGACGGGTATGAACCAGGGAACTTGAGCGGAAGCTATTCTGGAGAAATCACGATGTATGATGCTTTGAAAGATTCCGTCAATGCTCCTGCAGTGTGGCTTCTAAACGAAATAGGGTTGAATCATTCCAAAACGATGCTGCAAAATCAGGGGATCACTCTTGAAGAAGAAGGACTTAGTGTAGCCCTGGGAGGACTGGATGAAGGGTTAAGTCCTCTGCAGATGGCAGGAGCGTACAGAACTTTTGCAAACAACGGCAAATATTCTGAGCCTTATTTTGTAGAAGAGATTTATGATAGAAATGGAGATATGCTGGCGGAATCAGAGCCGGAAGAAGTGGAAGTTATGTCGGAACAGACAGCCTGGTACATGACCCGTATGCTGGAATCTGTTGTAACAGACGGGACCGGCCAGGCAGGAGAAACAACAGCTCCTCTGGCAGGCAAAACCGGCACATCCATGGAATCCAGAGATGTATGGTTTGCAGGATGGAGCCCGGAATATACGGGAGCTGTCTGGATGGGACGGGATAATGCAGAAAGTGGAGAGGAAGTAACAAGTTCTGCCCCGACTTCGGTGTTTAAACAGCTTCTTCCTGATAGCAGTTCCACAGCTTTTGAAAAGCCGGATCAAGTGGCAGAGCTGGAGGAACCAATCCGTTTTGTGCAAATCAATGATCTCGATGCTGATATGAGCTTAGGCCTCTTCGGAGCAGATGTAGAATTGGCATGGTCTGCTTCGGAAGATGAAAGGCTGCACTATAGAATTTACCGTATCGAAGGCGGCAGCCGGACACTTGTCGACGAAGTGGCCGGAGAGGCAGATTATACGATCAGCCGCACCAACTTTTTAAACCAGGCAGAGTTTGTGGTTGTTCCTTATAATCCTTTAACCGATAGAGAAGGAGAGGAATCTAATACTGCCAGAGCCAACTGGAATATTTTTTCGCAGGGTTCCTGACAGCTCCACTATTTCTTCTGAAATTCTTTAAAAGAATCGATTATTACTCTTTTTAGAAGGAATGGATTTCTTGATTCAAGTAAAAAGTACTAAACGGCCATGACAGGTTAAGTCATGGTCGATTTTTATTAACGTGAACGAGTACATTAAGAGTTAATATAATATTTTCACAAAGTATTTTTTGCGCTGAATTCTGCTGAAGACAAGCCATTGTAGAAGGTTTTTTATGCCGTGGAAGTTCTCTGCCTTATTTGGTTTTACAGAATAAACTTCAATTAGGAAATTCAATCAAAATAATTTGATTTCTTATTTTATGATCCTTTCTTTTTTGTACGTTTTTGTGAACACTGGACGTTTTTCTTTTATAAAGAGATAAAAAGCGTTAGAATGTACAGCGGATAAGTAAGTGCCGTTTATGGTAAACAAAATGATAATTAACGAGGTGGAAAGTGTGGCTCAACCAATGAATGATACGTTTCTGAAAGCTTGTCGAAAGGAAGAAGTTTCCCACGTACCAGTATGGTATATGAGACAGGCGGGGCGCTCCCAGCCTGAATACCGGGAGTTAAAAAAGAAGTATGGACTGGAAGAGATCACCCGTATGCCGGAAACATGCGCCTGGGTAACGAAACTGCCGGTCGATCAATATAATAATGACGCTGCAATTTTGTACAAAGATATTATGACGCCGCTTCCGGCACTCGGAGTCGATGTGAAAATCCAGCCTGGAGTAGGACCAGTCATTTCAAATCCCATTGAAAATATGAAAGATGTCAATAAGTTAGGTACTCTGCATCCCGAGAAAGACGTGGACTTTGTGCTTGAAACGATCCGCATTCTGCGTACGCAGCTGACTGTGCCGCTTATTACTTTCAGCGGGGCTCCGTTCACTCTCGCAAGCTATATGATTGAAGGCGGCCCATCAAAGAATTACAATAAAACAAAAGCAATGATGTACAGCCAGCCTGAAGCATGGGAAGCCCTTATGCAGAAACTGGCAGATATGGTCATTACTTATACTAAAGCGCAGATCCGTGCAGGATCCCAGGCTATTCAAATATTCGATTCATGGATCGGTGCCCTCAGCAGAGAGGACTATCAGACGTATGTCAAACCGGCGATGAGAAGAATTTTTGAAGAACTTTCTTCCGAAGGTGTGCCTCTGATTATGCACGGAGTAAGTGCCCGTCATCTCGCTCAGGACTGGGCGGAACTTCCACTGAATGTCGTAGGTCTCGACTGGAGATATCCAATTAAAGACGCCCGGGCTGACGGTATAACGAAAGCAGTACAGGGAAATCTTGATCCAAGTGTGCTTATGGCACCATGGCCGGTGATTGAAAAAAAGGCTAAAAGTATAATAGATGAAGGCCTCGAAAAACCAGGATTTATCTTTAATCTGGGCCACGGTGTGTTCCCGGAAATTGAGCCTGCGAAGCTGAAACAACTTACGGCTTTTGTACATGAGTATTCAGCAGAAAAAATTGCTAAAATTTAATTTCGAAAAGGATGTGGATGTTCAATGACTAAAAAAATGGGTTTACTTGTTATGGCATACGGCACCCCGAGATCAGAAGATGAAATTGAACCCTATTACACCCATATACGAAGAGGACGTAAACCTTCCCGGGAGCAGCTCGATGATTTAACAGGACGCTATCAGGATATAGGAGGCATCTCTCCACTGGCGAGGATAACTTCCTCCCAGGCTGAAGAGTTGAAAAACGAATTAAATAAACGCTATCAGGACATTGAATTTGTTGTTTATGAAGGGCTTAAACACATTGATCCGTTCATAGAAGATGCAGTTTTGAAAATGAAAAAGGATGGAATTAAGGAAGCGGTAAGCATCGTACTTGCTCCGCATTATTCCACGTTCAGCGTAAAGTCTTACAACGGCAGAGCTAAAGAAGAGTCAGACCTTATCAATGGTCCTGCCATCACGAGCGTTCAGGACTGGTATAAGGAACCTAAATTTATCCGTTTCTGGGCTGAAGGAATAAAAAACACGGTAGAAAAAATGTCGGAAGAAGAAAAAAACCATCACTGTGTTATTTTTTCCGCCCACAGTCTTCCCGAAAAAATTCTTGCTGACGGAGATCCTTACCCGGAACAGCTGAAAGAAACAGCCCGGTTGATTGCAGAGGAAGCAGGAATCAAAAATTACGATATCGGGTGGCAGAGTGAAGGAAACACGCCGGATCCATGGATCGGACCTGATGTACAGGATTTAACAGAAGATCTTTATAACAAAGAAGGTTACAAAGCGTTTGTTTATTGTCCGGTCGGCTTCGTTGCAGAGCACCTTGAGGTTCTTTACGATAACGATTATGAATGTAAGGTTGTCACCGACAAAGTAGGAGCGGGTTATTACCGTCCTCCGATGCCAAATGCGAAACCTGCATTCATTGATGCTCTGGCTACAGTTATCGAAGAACATCTGAAAGAAAAGGATGCGTAACGCATGGAAAAAGAAAGAATAGCCGTTGTTGGAGGCGGTATTACCGGATTAGCCTCTGCCTACGCTCTTCAAAAGGAAATTGAGAAAGGGAGTCTGAATGCAGAATTTAATTTGTATGAAGCTGGAAGCAGACTTGGCGGCAGTATTTCCACGGATTATACGAATGGTTTTGTGATTGAACGAGGCCCGGATTCCTTTCTGACGCGAAAGCGGAGTATGTATGACCTGGCAGTGGAACTCGGTATGGAAGAAGAACTCGTAACAAACCGATCCGGAGCCTTTATTCTTCATGGGAAAAAACTCCATCGTATCCCTGAAGGAGCAGTAATGGGAATACCTACAAAGTGGAGACCGTTTCTGCTTTCAGGTTTGTTCAGCCCAAAGGGAAAAGCACGCGCAGCGATGGATCTGTTTCTTCCGAGGCATAAACATATGGAAAAAGATCAGTCTGTTGGAAGTTTTTTTCGCAGGCGTCTTGGGAGCGAAGTAGTGGATAATCTTATTGAACCGCTCCTTTCAGGTATTTATGCAGGAAATATAGATAAGATCAGCCTGCAGGCTACCTTCCCGCAATTTCTGGAAGTAGAAAAGAATCATCGGAGTTTGATATTAGGTATGAAAACCTCTCTCGGCAACAAGGCAGTAGAGGAACCAGTACTGCTTGGAAAAAATAAAAAACCAGCCGGTATGTTTCTTACTTTCCGAAGCGGTCTTCAATCTTTTTCTGAAAAACTTTCGGAAAGGCTGGATCAAAACCATGTACACACGAACCATAAAATCTCATCTATAAACAAAGAAGGCGGGGGATACCGTCTTGTGTTTGAAAATGGATCGAGTGACTACGCAGATAAAATTCTGCTTACTATTCGTCACCACCAGGCCTATGAACTCTTTAAAAATCACTCCTTTATGGAACCTCTCGGAAAAGTCCCTTCTACATCAGTGGCTACTGTAGCTCTTGCTTTTGATGAAAAAGCTTTAAAAAAGCCTCTTGACGGCACTGGGTTTGTTGTTTCGAAAAAGTCAGACTACACGATCACAGCGTGTACGTGGACTCATCAGAAATGGGAACACACCGCACCGAAAGAAAAAGCCCTGCTTCGTGCTTATGTAGGAAGAGCAGGAGAAGAGGAAGTCGTTGATAGGACAGATGAGGAAATAGTGGATGAGGTAAGAAAGGATTTAAAAAAAATTATGGGGATTGATGAAGTTCCCGAATTTTACAGAGTGACACGCTGGAGACAGGCGATGCCTCAATACGAAATTGATCATGTAAAACGGCTTGAGAAAATAAACGGGAGTCTGGCTGAACACTTACCAGGAATCAAACTGATCGGGGCCAGCTATAAAGGTATCGGTCTGCCGGATTGTGTTAATCAGGCCAACACGGCAGCAGCTGAAATAATTGAAGAACAGAAGAGGAAGTAGCGAATAAGGTATTCACTGTCCTCATCAGTTTTTTGAAAGCTGCCTTGAAAATAAAGTAGATAAGCGACTACTTACCATTTCTGTACATTATTTTCAAAAGATCCAATAAGAAACAGTAAAGACTTTTATGAAGCTGCGGTTCGAAAAGAAGTTAACCTGCTTCAGATGGTTTAAACATCGTCATGACAGTAAAGTCTGTCATGACGATGTTTTATTTTGCTTTAAGCTGTGTTTAAGTCTGTGGCTCTTACGCGAAAAAAGAGACTTTGCTTTCCGGCTTACGATTACAGAAGTAAACTTTACTTTAAAAGCTGGTGGGCAAGGCTTAAACGAAAGAAGTTGTAAGGATTAAATAAGCTTTTTGTCAAATGTAGTTTGTTTTCCCCAAACGTGCGTAATAACCCGGAGCTTTAACAGAGACACTCATGCAAAAACCATGCACCATGAGAGATAACAATGGCCTTCTATAGGAATGGACTTTCCTCTATACAGTTGGAATAAATGAAGTTCAAAAGGGATCTTCTTTATTAGAAGACAGATTCTGTTTCTTATTTTTACGGGGCGCTGGAGGGCACATGGGGCGAATAAGGACAAGCTGAAGCTGGTCCGCCCGGAAAGCGTCCCTATGGGAACGAAAGCGCACGTTTATCGTTTATCAACTTTATTTCCAAGGCAGCCTTTATTTAAAGCAAAACATGACTTTACAGTTATATCAACTAAAAAGCAAAAAAATAGACCGTGCGCAGTCAGCACACGGTTTTTCCACAAGAGAGGAAAATATGAGAAAGTGGGGGGAGTTATCACTACTATTCCACTTTTTCAAAATCTCAAACCTGAAATTTGAAAGTTTTATGAACTTTTTATGAATTTTTGGAACGTTTGTTTATTTCTCCAGCTAAAGCGTAGAGAGCGATAAAGCTGGCGAAATGAGAGCTGAAATCTGTCTGATCCTGCTGGGGATATACTTCAACAAAATCCATTCCCGCTACGCCGAGCGAACATACTTCATGGACAATTTCAAGAAGTTCGAATGAAGAAAGTCCATTACCATCTACCGGTCCTCCGGGGTTAAAGGCGTGATCCAGCACATCGGAACAAATGCTTAAATATACTACATCGGTATCTTTAGAAGCCAGTTCATATGCTTTTCGAGCTATTTCCCTTGGAGAATCAGCTTTGCGAATGTCCTGTATTGTAAGTGTTTTGGCTCCTACTTCCTGGGCCAGTTTTCCATTTTCGGGTTTATTTCTGGGTCCATGGATACCCATATGCACAAGAGATTCATTCACCACTCCTTCTGTTTCATACAATCTTGCAAAGGGAGCGCCGCGTCCATATGGGTCGCCGTTGGAATGCAGGTTGTTGTCATAATGGGCATCAAGGTGAATAATACCTACTTTTTTACCCGATGATTCAATCAGTCCTTCAATTATAGGAAAAGTAATTCCGTGGTCCCCGCCGAGTGCAATAGGAAAAGAAGAGCTGTCCCACACATCTTTTGAAAAATTGCGGATTTTTTTCATCGTTTCTTCCGGATCAGCTGGAGTGACAGCGACATCCCCTTTATCACCAAGTTTCAAACAGGAAAAAACATCCAGGTGATCGAGTTCAGGAAGATACCCGCTGTACCGCCCGGAACTTAGTCTCATTACTTTCGGACCCAGCTCGCATCCGGTATAATCTCCCCAGGTAACAGCTCCTTCCCACGGTACACCGTAAACGATAACATCCATTTCCTTCTCTTTTTGAGGTTCGGCAATCAAATTTTCTCCCTGCAGAAAACAGGGTGTATTTCCGTAAATATACTTACTGCCCATTGTTATCCCTCCAAATTAAATTGACCTTCCTCCTATATGATAAACGATTTCAAGGTTATAAGAACAGTTTTCAGTAAAAGAATACTTTTTTTGTTTGCTCAAAAATGTGTTATGATTAAACGTATTGTCATTTTCGATTCGTGCTATAATATTACCGTATATAAAGAACGTCAGGAGAGGTAAGATGCAGGAAGCAGATAAGGTCGTGGAAATACTTCGGCATTACCGGCACGACTATTTAAATGATATTCAGCTTATTAAAAGCTATACAGCTTTAGGAAGTCACAATAAAGTCGAAGCAGTTATTGAGAATATAATATATAAAGCGGAACAGGAAAGCAGGCTCAGCGCTTTAAATGTCCCCGAAATTGCTGCAATGCTCCTGACTTATAACTGGAACTCCCCTATTGTCCCTGTTGTAATCGAAGTTCAGTCAGAGAGTGGAGACTGGAGTGCAGAACAACAAAAGGCGATGACATTTATCAGACTAGTAACTGCATGGCTTGAAGATCATGCTCTTCCTGGGGCGAGTCAGTCTCTACAGATTATATTCAGGGAATTGGACAGCAAAGAATTGATATTGGATTTTGAAGGAGAATTAACAATGCTTCCTTCCCAGCTGATCGAAGAACTCCCAGGGAAAAAGGAAGCAGAAGCGGGAATGGCATTTCTATATATAAGCGTCAAATTGAATGTGTAAGTAAAAGAGAGGAGCAACATCAATGTTTGTAGATAAGGTTAGTATATTTATAAAAGCAGGGGACGGAGGCAACGGTCTTGTCGCCTATCGTCGTGAAAAATATGTTCCGAACGGTGGTCCTGCCGGAGGAGATGGAGGAAAGGGCGCAGATGTAGTGTTTGAGGTGGACGAAGGTCTTCGTACACTTATGGATTTCCGCTATAAAAGGCACTTTAAAGCAGACAGCGGCGAAAACGGTATGCCGAAAAATCAGCATGGCAGAAGCCGTAAGGGTATGATTGTACGCGTTCCGCCAGGTACTACCATCCTGGATAAAGAGACGGGAGAAGTTGTAGCTGACCTTACCGAACATAAACAGCAGGCAGTAATCGCCCGTGGAGGCCGTGGAGGAAGAGGGAATTCACGTTTTGCAACTCCAGCTAACCCGGCTCCGGAAATTGCGGAAAATGGAGAACCCGGCCAGGTTAAAGATATAGTTCTGGAACTTAAAGTACTCGCAGACGTCGGTCTGGTAGGCTTTCCAAGTGTAGGAAAATCGACTCTTCTCTCTGTCGTTTCAGCGGCAAAACCGAAGATAGCTGACTATCATTTTACAACGCTTGCTCCTAATCTTGGAGTAGTCGAAACGGATGATCAGCGAAGCTATGTCATGGCAGATCTTCCTGGATTGATTGAAGGGGCTCACAGCGGAGTAGGACTTGGTCATCAATTTTTGAGGCACATTGAAAGAACCCGTGTCATCGTTCATGTCATAGACATGAGCGGCATGGAAGGTCGAGACCCTTATGAGGATTACCTTACGATTAACCAGGAATTGGAAGAGTACAATATGCGCCTGATGGAACGCCCGCAAATTGTTGTAGCCAACAAAATGGATCTTCCGGATGCGGAAACCCAGCTTGAGATGTTTAAAGAAAGGGTTGGAGAAGATGTGGAGATTTATCCGATTTCTGCAGTTACAAAATCCGGACTTCAAAATCTGCTTCGGGCTGTAGCGGACAAAATTGAAACAACTCCAACGTTCCCACTTTATGAGGAAGATACGGATCAGCGTGTTGTTTATAAATATACGAAAAAGGAAGCTCCTTTCACTGTTGAGCAGGATGAAGATGGAGGCTTTACAGTAACAGGTCATGAAATAGAAACGATGTTTAAAATGACTAATTTTGACCGTTATGATTCTGTTCAGCGTTTCTCTCGAAAGATGAGAAAAATGGGCATCGATCAGGCGCTGCGGGAACTTGGTGCAGAAGACGGCGACACTGTGCGTATTCTTGAATATGAATTTGAATTCGTAGAATAGCAGGTGTGCTGCATAAGTGGACAAACGTTCTTCTCTCCGTTACAATATGATTTTACAGGAAAGCCGTACTCGAACGTGAGGGAAGGTTTGTGAGGTGATAAGCTTGAAGAAACGTTCAGATCAATTTTATTTGGTGCGGGAAGATATGCTTTCAGAAGCTATGTTAAAAACGGTGGAAGCTAAACGTCTTCTCGAGAGTGAATCAGCTCAGACCATTAACGATGCTGTAAATACCGTTGAGCTGAGCCGCAGCGCATTTTATAAATACAAAGATGGAATTTTCCCTTTTCATACAATGGTTAAAGAAAAAATCATTACGCTGACTATTCATTTGGAAGACCAATCTGGTTCTCTTTCCAGACTGCTTTCCATGGTAGCCCAGACCGGAGCGAATGTCCTTACTATTAATCAGACCATTCCTCTGCAGGGGAAAGCCACCATTACTTTAACGATAGAAACAGCAGCCATGACTTCTGACGTAACAGGACTACTGGACCAGATGCAGCAGCTTGATGCTGTCCGAAAAGTTGAAATTGTAGGATCAGGAGCATAGCCGGACTGAAAAGGAGAGACAGTAAAGTGGAAAAAGTAGGTTATTTGGGGCCGAAGGGCTCTTTTACAGAGGCAGCTGCAGCCACACTTCTCCCGAAAGCTGAGAGACTTCCTTATCGTTCAATTCCTGATACGATGGACGCCGTGGCTGAAGGGAAAGTAGAACAGGCAGTAGTTCCTATGGAAAACGCTATAGAAGGGTCTGTCAATATAACGCTTGATTATTTCATTCATCATCAGCGGATGAACATGGCTGCGGAAATTGTTGCTCCAATAGAGCAGCATCTTCTGATCGATCCAGCACGAGCGGACGATTGGAAGCAGGTGAAGACAGTATATTCTCATCCGCAGGCAGTGGCTCAGTGCCATCAGTTTCTCCGGGAATGTCTTCCCGATGCAGAAATTGCTTACACAAATTCCACAGCCTCTGCTGCAAAACACGTCATGGAAAACCCGGATGAAAATGCAGCAGCTATTGCTAATGACATTGCAGCAAAAGCCTATGGTCTATTCATGGCCCAGAAGAAAATTAATGATTACGATCATAACCGGACCCGCTTTCTTCTGTTAACAAAAGGAGAAAAGCCGTTTCAGAATGAATTGATTACAGAGGAAACGCAGTACAAGACATCTATGATGATAAGTTTATCTTCAGACTTTGCCGGCGCTCTGCATCAGGTTCTTGCCGCATTTGCGTGGAGGAGAATCAACCTGCTTCGTATCGAATCCCGTCCTACAAAAACGGGGCTTGGAAACTACTTTTTCATAGTGGATGCTGCTATGAAAAAAGACGATGTACTCATCCCGTCTGTCACAGAGGAACTTCGCACTCTCGGATGCGGCGTTCATATTCTCGGGAGCTATCCCTGCTTTTCCTGGGAAGAACTTAACGGTGCAAAAGCCATACCAGAAGTAAAACATCGCTGACACCTGCCGATTATCTCTTTTCTGTATACATACAGAGAAGGGATTTTTCGAGTGGGAATTTAGGAGGAAACTTTTATGGCAGGTCATTCAAAATGGAGTAATATAAAACATCGTAAAGGCCGGCAGGATGCCAAAAAAGGAAAGGTTTTTACGAAGGTGTCGAAAGAAATCTTTCAGGCTGTCAGAAACGGAGGGGAAAATCAGGAAACAAACGCTGCTCTCCGAATGGCCCTGGAAAAAGCAAAACAGGTAAATATGCCGAATGACAACGTAGAACGTACGATAAAAAAAGCACTTGGTAATGTAGATGGCATCACGTACGAGGAAATTGTATATGAAGGTTATGCTCCTCATGGGATAGCGGTATATGTAGAAACATTGACAGAAAATAAAAATCGTACAGCTGCTGATATCCGTCTGGCATTTAATAAAAACGGAGGCAACCTCGGAGAAAACGGATGTGTTTCCTTTATGTTCAGCCGCCGAGGCTGGCTTATTTATGAGAAACTCGCGGAAATTGATGAAGATGAAATAATGCTGACTGCCCTGGAAGCGGGAGCAGAAGACGTTACTTTTTCAGAAGATGCGGTAGAAATATTTACTCAGGCTGAGGAAATGCAGGATGTTAAAAAAGTTTTTAAGGAAATAGCTTCTTTGGAACTGGCTTCTGCGGAAGCTGCTATGGTTCCGGCTGTAAAAACTGCGTTGAAAGAAGAAGATTTAGATGAAGTAATGCAGCTGATAGAGGCACTGGAAGATAATGACGACGTCCAAAGAGTGGCCCATAGTGCAGTGCTGTAGTTATGATGATTTAGTGAAGCTGTGCCCTTCTTAAGTCATTTATGCTAAAATGGAATGTGTGTTCGATAAGGTAAAGAAGTGGAGGCGTATAGCCTGTGATAGAATGTTTAACAGGAAAAGTCGTACATCTGGAAGCAGACACGATCGTTTTGGAAGCAGCCGGAGTAGGCTACCTGATTCACTGCGGAAATCCTTACAGATATGAAGAAAACAGAGAAAAAACAGTTACTGTTTATACATACCAGCACGTTAGAGAAGACGCGATTAAACTGTATGGATTCTCCCACCGGGAAGAGCGGCGGCTTTTTGAAAAACTGCTGCAGGTTTCCGGAATAGGACCGAAAGGGGCACTTGCAATTGTTGGTTCAGAGCAGCCTAAAATGGTTGTGCAGGCAATAGAAGAGGAAAACGAAAGATTTCTGACTAAATTTCCTGGAGTCGGGAAAAAGACCGCGGGTCAGATTATTCTCGATTTAAAAGGAAAAGTCGGAGAAATTATCCCGACACTTGCAGAAGGTCTGTTTGCTCCAGAGACCGAAGAGAAAACTTCTTCCCAGACTTCTTTGACAGAAGCATTGGAAGCACTTCGGGCACTGGGTTATACGGAAAAAGAAATCAAAAAAGTTACTCCTGTACTTAAAAAGGAAGAACGATCTACAGACGAATACATTAAGCTTGCTTTGAAAGAAATGCTTAAAGGCTGAGTAAAGGAGGTACTGGTATGGAAGAACGAATGGTCAGTGGAGAAATTCACAATGAAGAACTCAGCGATGAATTCAGTCTCCGCCCTCAATCATTAAGTCAATACATCGGGCAGTCCACGGTAAAAGAAAATCTGCAGGTGTTTATTGAAGCGGCAACTATGAGAGAAGAAAGTCTTGATCATGTGCTTCTGTACGGACCTCCTGGACTCGGAAAAACCACACTGGCGATGATCATAGCTAATGAAATGGGAGTTCAGCTGCGCACAACTTCCGGTCCTGCGGTTGAACGTCCAGGAGACCTTGCTGCTATATTGACTGCACTCGAACCAGGGGATGTATTGTTTATTGACGAAATTCACCGTCTGCCGAGAGCGGTGGAAGAAGTTTTATATCCGGCAATGGAAGATTTCTTTTTGGATATCGTTATTGGCAAAGGGCCTTCTGCGAGGTCTGTTAAGCTTGATCTTCCGCCATTTACTCTCGTCGGAGCAACTACACGGGCAGGGATGTTATCAGCCCCGCTGCGCGATCGTTTCGGAGTGATGAGCAGACTCGAATATTATACTGAAGAAGAACTTAGGGAAATTGTGCTGCGGACTGCGGAAGTTCTGGATGTGGAAATTCACCAGGAAGCTTCAGTTGAAGTAGCCCGCCGATCGAGAGGGACTCCCAGGATCGCCAACAGACTTTTACGGCGCATCCGTGATTTTGCCCAGGTAAAAGGAGATGGAAGTATTTCTTCTTCGATTACGAATGAAGCCCTGGATCTGCTCCAGGTGGATAAACTTGGACTCGATGAAATTGATCATAAACTGCTGAGGGCGATGATGGACAGGTTCCGCGGCGGCCCTGTAGGTCTGGACACAATTGCTGCTACTGTTGGAGAAGAATCGCATACTATTGAGGATGTCTATGAACCGTACCTGCTTCAAATTGGGTTCCTGCAGCGGACGCCGAGGGGGAGAATAGCTACGCCTTCCGCTTATCATCATTTTCAGGTGGAGGTGCCGAGATAAATGTCTATCCCGAAGCTTTTAATTGTATCGGGCATCGTTTTAATTGCCACAGGCTTGATCTGGCAGCTGGGCGGCCGGTTTCTGCCATTGGGAAGACTCCCGGGGGATATCGTAATTGAGCGTGGGAACTCAACTATTTACTTCCCTATTATGACTTCTATTGTTATTAGTATAGTGCTCTCATTGATATTTATGTTTATACGGAAATAAAAGGTTTAAGAAGGAGATAGAAAAGATGGACGTGTCACAATTTGATTATACACTTCCTGAAAGCCTGATAGCGCAGACACCGCTGTCAGACCGGGAGGCTTCCCGCATGCTTGTATTGGACCGGAACAGCGGAGAAAGGGGCCATCACTACTTTCACGAGTTAACAAAACATCTCCGCGCAGGGGATACGCTCGTACTGAATAATACGAAAGTGATTCCTGCCAGATTATATGGAATGAAACAGGAGACCGGCGCAAAAATCGAAGTACTCCTGTTGAAAGAGGAGCCGGGCTACATCTGGGAAGCGCTTGTTAAACCGGCTAAAAGGATTAAAAAAGGAACGTTTATCGATTTTGGAGAGGGGCTGCTCCGGGCTCAGTGCACCGAAGTGCTGCCTGACGGGCGCCGGAAGCTTGCTTTTCAATTCGAAGGAATTTTCACCGAGATTCTTGACCAGCTCGGGGAAATGCCTCTGCCTCCTTATATTCAGGAACAGCTGGAAGAAAAAGACCGGTATCAGACTGTTTTTGCTAAGCACCGCGGATCTGCTGCTGCTCCGACGGCAGGACTTCACTTCACGGAAACGATGATTGAAAAGCTGGAGAAACAGGGAGTGTCAATCGTTTATCTTACGCTGCACGTTGGTCTCGGAACATTTCGTCCGGTTTCTGTAGATGAGGTGGAGAGTCACACCATGCACGCTGAGTTTTATAATCTTCCTGAAGAAACAGCTGGTATATTAAACCGTACGAAGGAAAACGGAGGCAGAATTGTCGCTGTTGGAACGACGTCTGCAAGAACCCTTGAAACGATTACAAGAGATAACAACGGTTCCTTTACAGGAGCTTCCGGATGGACGGATATTTTCATTTATCCGGGCTTTACCTTTCGGGCTATAGACGGACTTTTAACAAATTTCCACTTGCCGAAGTCGACACTGGTTATGCTCGTAAGTGCCTTTGCAGGCAGGGAATCAGTCCTGAAGGCTTATGAAGAAGCGGTGGAAAAAAAATATCGTTTCTTCAGCTTTGGCGATGCCATGCTGATAATTTAATTATGATAAAAGAGAGGAACCTCTATGCCAGCAGTAACGTATGAACATATTAAAACATGTAAACAGTCCGGTGCGAGGCTTGGGATCGTTCACACCCCTCACGGTTCATTTGAGACGCCGATGTTTATGCCGGTGGGCACCCTTGCTACAGTAAAAACGATGAGTCCGGATGAATTAATCGAAATGAATGCCCAGATAATATTAAGCAACACATACCACCTGTGGCTGCGCCCCGGAGAAGATATTATCAAAGAAGCCGGCGGACTGCATAAATTTATGAACTGGGACCGGCCGATACTGACTGATTCCGGCGGATTTCAGGTCTTCAGCCTCAGTGATTTACGAAATATCAGTGAAGATGGAGTAGAATTCAGAAATCATTTAAGCGGAGAAAAGCTGTTTCTTACTCCTGAAAAATCGATGCAGATCCAAAATGATCTGGGACCTGATATTATGATGGCGTTTGATGAATGTCCTCCTTATCCAGCGGAATTCGACTACATGAAAGCTTCAGTAGAACGTACGAGCCGATGGGCTGAGAGATGTCTGGAAGCTCATGGAAGACCACAGGATCAGGGTTTGTTTGGTATTGTACAGGGCGGCGAGTACCCGGAGCTTCGAAAGCAGAGTGCGGAAGACCTTGTATCGCTGGATTTTCCCGGTTATGCTATAGGCGGCCTTTCAGTTGGAGAACCGAAAGACGTTATGAATCAGGTTCTTGAAGAAACTATGCCATTTCTGCCCGCTGATAAACCCCGTTATCTAATGGGAGTAGGATCAGCGGATTCGCTGATTGACGGTGCCATCCGCGGTGTCGATATGTTTGATTGTGTCCTTCCTACCCGTATTGCCCGGAACGGGACGCTTATGACAAGCAGCGGCCGGCTCGTAGTTCGTAATGCTAAATTCGCAAGAGATTTCAGACCTCTTGATGAGAACTGCAGCTGCAGTGTCTGTCGTAATTACTCAAGAGCCTATATCCGTCATTTGATAAAAAGCAACGAAATGTTAGGACTGCGGCTATGTTCGTATCATAACCTTTATTTCCTGCTGCAGCTTATGGAAAACGTAAGGGAAGCTATTCGTCAGGACAGGCTTCTGGATTACCGGGAAGAGTTTTTTGAAGCATATGGTTTCAATAAACCTAATGCGAAAAATTTCTGACAGCATAAAATTTATTGATTTTTTCAATTAACTTTGTCTACAATAGTAGTCGGGAGTTTTTCCCTGACAGAGTGTAAGACTGGGGATTTTCTTTAGTTTTTAATTAAAGAGGGGAGTGAATAAATTGGATTTATTTGGAGCGTTAATTCCACTTATTTTGATGTTTGCGATTTTTTATTTTCTGTTGATACGACCGCAGCAAAAGCGGCAGAAAAAAGTTCAGCAGATGCATGCGAACCTTCAAAAGGGAGATAAGGTCATTACTATCGGCGGAATGCACGGGACGATCGATGCTATCGATGAAAATCGTGTAATCGTAGATGTTGATGGACATAATAAACTTACGTTTGACCGTCAGGCAATTCGTGAAGTTACGAATCTGGACTGATAAAAAAAGGGTCGTCTGCAGGGGCAGTTCTCCTGGAAGACACCCTTTTTTACTCACATAAGTTTACATAATTTGAAAATAAGGGAGAGCTCCGCTGTGCATTGGAAAAATTTATACCGTGGTTTCTTAATGGGAATATGCGATATTATTCCTGGAGTGAGCGGAGGAACGATGGCACTGGTTTTAGGAATATATGAAAATTTTATACAGGCAATCAGTGGGTTTTTCAGCCGGGAATGGAAAAAGCATATAGGTTTTCTAATTCCACTCGGTGTTGGAATGATTACAGCAATTATTGCATTTGCTAATATTATTGCTTTCCTGCTCGATAATTATGCGCAGGAAACGAATTTTATGTTTACAGGACTTCTTGTTGGTGTACTTCCTCTTCTGTTTAAACACTCACATTTTAAAACATCATTTAAACCAATGCACGCCGTTCTTATACTGACGATGGCGGCTCTCGCTCTATCCGTAGGGCTTGCAGCCGATTCAGCCGGAGCCGAAGCTCTGCAGGTGACGTCATCTAATGCATGGATGTTTTTTCTTGCAGGCTGGATCGCCAGCATGGCCATGCTTCTTCCTGGAGTAAGCGGGGCGTTTGTGCTCCTGCTATTTGGAGTTTACCAGACGGCAACAAATGCCTTATCTATAACTAACCCGGACTTCATCGTTATAGCTCTCGTAGGTTCCGGCGTTATCCTTGGTTTTATATTAAGCAGCAAAGGTATAAAATATTTGTTTAAAAATTTTCCATCCTATACGTACGCAGGAATTATCGGTCTAATCATAGGAGCTGTTTTTACTATTTATCCCGGTCTTTCCAACGGGAACTTGTTCCTAAGTTCACTTACGTTTGCAGCTGGCGTTGCTATCGCATACGTATTAGGAATGAAAGAAAAGTAATATCCCTTGTTCGATTTTTGTTTTAGTTCAGTTTGGGGCTCTTACGCATACAAAGGAAATCGCTCCTGTTCTTTACCATTTACCACTCTGCTTCTTTTCATTAAAAGCCGCTGTAACAGGCATGAACAGTTTGAGATAATTAGTTCATTTTAGATTTATTGAAAAAAAGCTTATTACTGCCAAGTTTTGCGTTGATAAACGTAGAAATCTTCGCTTCGGCCAGCCGTAGAGGAAATTTCTGAGGCAAACGAAAAAAGAAGCTGCACGTGCTCAAAAACGACACGGACATTTAACAAAGACACTCATGCAGGATCACGATTCACTGCCTTTTTTTACCGTAAACTTTCGTTTTTATGGGACGAGACCCGCCCGGAAATCCTCGCATGAAACGAAAGCGCACTTTCATCGCTTATCTACTTTATTTTCAATGTAGCTTTTGTATTAAAAATCGTTTCAGGAAGCGGATTGACATAATATTTCGCCCGTGATTATAATAGGTGAGTTAAGATTACCGGGCGTATAGCTGCGCTGTGAAATGAAAGGGAGTGCAGGGATAAAGTTTCGCTGCCTCTTTCTCCTACATATTTCAGGAGGTTTTTCATCTACGAAGGAGGAACCTGTATTGGTTAAGAGAAGAAAAGGTGTCCGAAAAAGTTTAATAGCAATTTTCTTTGTTATTATTGTTGCATTTGGAGCTCTTATGGCTTCAAATTTAATGGATAATGTAGAAGACGTTAGTTTAGGGCTGGATCTACAAGGCGGATTTGAAGTACTTTATGAAGTTCAACCTCTGGAAGAAGAAGGGGATACGGAAATTAATAGAGAACTGTTAACGGATACAGTCAGTGCTCTCAATGCGAGAATCGATGTACTGGGAGTATCCGAACCGAACATCAGCATCGAAGGTGATGATCGAATTCGTGTGCAGCTGGCCGGTGTTGAGGATCAGGAACAGGCGAGAGAACTTCTGTCAACACAGGCGAGACTGGAGTTTCGAGATGTTAATGACGAACTGATGATGGATGGATCCGATCTGGTTGAGGGCGGTGCGCGTCAAAATTTTCATGGGGAAACGAATGAACCGATTGTCTCTGTAACGGTAGACGATGGAAGTTTGTTTGAAGAGATTACCCGTGATATCAGCAGCCGGCCTCCGGAAGAGAGACAGCTTGTCATATGGCTTGATTACGAGGAAGGAGACTCTTTTGAAGAAGAAATCATGAAAGAGGATTCGAAAATTGTTTCAGCTCCACGTGTAGATGAAATTATTCCTTCGAGAGATGTGATGATATCCGGAAACTTTACTGTAGAATCTGCACAGGACCTTGCCGGGATTTTGAACGCCGGTGCACTGCCGGTGGAACTTGAAGAACTGTCCTTAAATTCTGTAGGGGCGCAGCTTGGTGAACAGTCGATGGATTTGGCAGTCAATGCCGGATTTGTCGGGATTGCTCTCA
The DNA here is from genome assembly GCF_008014775.2 of Alkalicoccus halolimnae. Taxonomy (GTDB): domain Bacteria; phylum Bacillota; class Bacilli; order Bacillales; family Salisediminibacteriaceae; genus Alkalicoccus; species Alkalicoccus halolimnae. The sequence continues at coordinate 1,474,193 of NZ_CP144914.1, forward strand.
TATTCGCCTACATGCTCTTTTACTATAGATTTATGGGAGCAATAGCTGTTCTGACTTTATCTGCTTATATCTATCTGGTATTAGTGATATTTAACTGGCTGAATGCCGTGCTCACTCTACCTGGTATTGCTGCCCTGATTCTCGGGGTAGGGATGGCAGTTGATGCCAACATTATAACTTTCGAACGGATCAAGGATGAACTTCGTTCCGGGAAAACTGTAATGAGTGCTTTCAAAGCAGGCGGGAGGCGGTCTTTATCAACTATTATGGACGCTAACATAACAACAATACTGGCAGCATCCGTCCTGTTTTATTTCGGAACGAGTGCTGTACAGGGCTTTGCAGTGATGCTTATTGTTAGCATTCTTACGAGCTTTTTAACTGCTGTATTTGGTGCAAGACTTCTTCTGGGACTCTGGGTGAACAGCCGTATACTGAATAAGAAAAATCGTCTATTCGGTGTGAAGGAGAGTGAAATCAATGAACTTTGAAAAAAGTAAATACAAACTCGATTTTGTCAAACACCGAAAGAAGTTTTTTATATTCTCAGCTGCATTCATCGCCGCCGGTATCGTATTACTTTCCACTTTGGGACTTAACCTCGGTATTGATTTTGAAAGTGGTACTACAGTAGAAATATTGGCAGAAGAAGAGGTTACAGCAGGGGAAATTGAAGAAGAATTTTCTGAAATAGGATATGAACCGGACGACGTGGTACTTGCTGGTGACAATAATGATATTGCCAGAGCCTCGTTCATAGGAGGGTTATCCCAGGAAGAATCCCTGGAGATTCAATCGCATTTTGAAGAAATGTATGGTTCGACTCCTAATGTTAGTACAATTACTCCTATTGTAGGTGAGGAACTGGCGCAGAATGCCATTATCTCTGTGCTGATTGCTTCTGTTGGTATAATTATATACGTAACGATCCGTTTTGAACTTCTGTACGGAATTTCTGCAATCGTGGCTCTCTTTCACGATGCTTTGTTTATTCTTATTGTTTTCAGCATTTTACAATTGGAAATCAATATACCGTTCATAGCTGCGGTTCTTACGATTATAGGTTATTCTATTAACGATACGATTGTTACCTTCGACCGCATAAGAGAGAATATGAAGCGTGAAGAAACGGTAGAAACGTTTGAAGATATTTCACGAATAGTCAATAAAAGTCTGATTCAGACATTGGCAAGGTCGATTAACACTGTGCTGACAGTAGTGTTTGCAGCCGGAGCTCTGCTGGTGCTTGGCGGTGAGGGGCTGAGAGTTTTCTCACTGGCTCTTGTTGTCGGTCTGGTAGCCGGGACTTATTCGTCTTTATTTATAGCAGCCCAGCTTTGGGCAGTTTTAAAATCAAAACAGATGCATCGACGTCGTCTGCGTCTGGAAAAGAAAGAAGAAGAGGAAATCGAAAAGGCATAACCGCAGAAGCTGGTTTTAAAAATTATGAGTCGTGCAGTCAAAAGTGGCTGGCGATGCTGAACTTTTCTGGAGCTGTCCCTGGAATATTGGGGCAGCTCCTTTCCCGTTCATATTCTTTTTCATGTTAAAGTAAAGAGGAGACAGGAGCAAAGAGGGTGAAAAAGCATGTCATCAGAAGGAGCAGCTCGTTATAAAAAAGTGCAGATGGGTGCCTGGATCGGTATAGCCGGGAACGTTATCCTGGCGGTGATAAAAGGGATTGTTGGTCTTGCGGCAGACAGCAGGGCTCTTGTAGCGGACGCTCTTCATTCCGCATCAGACGTTGTCAGCTCGACTGCCGTCCTGATTGGAGTAAGAGCGGCCCAGCAGCCTCCGGATGATGATCATCCCTACGGTCATGGCAAGGCAGAAACAGTGACGGCGATTATCGTAGCTGTCCTCCTAATTGTCGTGGGAGTAGAAATTGCTATAAATGCAGCGGGAGCTATGTTCACTCCTTTATCTGTTCCTGGTATATGGGCTGTTTATGCATCGTTATTCTCCATAGGTTTAAAAGAATTAATGTTTCAATATAAGTATAGATTGGGTAAAAAATACAAGAGTAGTGCTTTAATCGCCGACGCATGGCATCACCGGTCTGACGTATTTTCGTCCCTGGCTGTGCTGATCGGTGTAGGAGCTGCAATTGCAGGAACGGCTGCCGGTATTGAAGCCGCGGTTTACCTGGATCCTCTGGCCAGCATTCTAGTTGCTCTGCTTATTATGCGTATGGGCTGGCATATCGGCAGTGAAGCCGTTCATACAACGCTTGACCACGTACTTCACGAGGAAGACAGCAGCTGGATGATTGAGGCAGCTGACAGTGTGGACGGGGTTATGCAGATTGACGAACTTCTTGCGAGAGAACACGGTCATTATGTAATTGTAGATATTAAAATATCTGTCGACCCTTTTATTACTGTGGAAGATGGTCACACCATCGGTAAAAAGGTAAAAAGAGAATTGATGCAATACGGGTATGTCCACGATGTTCGTGTTCATATAAATCCATTTTCTGAGGAGGAAAAGTTATGAAAGGCCAGTGGGGATTGATTGGCGGATTAATTATAATATTGATAATCTCTGTATTTGCTGTAGTAAACGTCGATCCAGTTGAGGTAAATTATTTGTTTGGGCAAAGTGAGTGGCCACTGGTACTCGTAATAATCGGATCTGCGCTTATGGGAGGATTAATCGTTGGTCTTGTAGGAATCTACAGAGTGTTCCGTCTGCAGCAGGAAGTTAAACGTCTCGGTGGTAAAGAACCGGAACCACATGCTGAAAATGCAGGGACTTCACAAAAAAAAGATGAAAAAGAAAAGCCGGATAAACACAATTTGACACGCAGTAAAAAAGATTAAATATGGAAGCCGTGTATAAGCACGGCTTTTTTTGTTTTGTGTTTTTATATACTGATTGTTTCCCTGTTACGGCTTATGTATAATGAACGAGTCAGGAGTGATAATCATGCTTCACGCAAATTCTGAATGGATTATTTCCGGAACAGAAGCAGCGGCTGTAGATAAGCTGCGGAAAAGTACAGGACTGTCTGCGCTGGCTTCTAAGTTTCTTGTCCAGAGAAAGATTACAGAAGAATCAGAAATTAACAAGTTTTTAAGAGCTGATGAAAAAGAGCTTCATGATCCTTTACTTATGAAAGATATGGAAAAAGCCGCAGTAAGAATTCATAAGGCTATAAATCAAAAGGAAAATATCCTTGTTTTTGGAGACTATGATGCTGACGGAGTAACAAGCACATCGCTTCTCTACAGCGTTTTAACGGAGATGGGGGCACAGGCAGGTTTTTATGTTCCCAACCGATTTACGGAAGGCTATGGGCCGAATGAAGCAGCTTTCAGGTATGCAGCGGAAGAAGGAGTTCATTTAATTGTCACAGTTGATACAGGGATATCAGCCGTTCACGAAGCTGAAGTAGCCAAGGAACTCGGTATTGATTTAATTATTACAGATCATCATGAGCCTCCTCCGCAGCTGCCCGATGCCTATGCTGTAATAAACCCGAAGCAGGAAAACTGCAGTTACCCTTTTAAAGAACTGGCCGGAGTCGGGGTAGCTTTTAAATTAAGTCATGCTTTAACTGGGAAAATTCCAACGGGCTTTTATGATTTGGCGGCTGTTGGTACAATTGCCGATCTTGTGCCGCTTCAAGGAGAGAACCGGATCCTTGCGGTGCATGGGTTAAAAGCTTTAAGAAAAGACCTCCGCCCTGGATTAAAGGCACTTCTGGAAAAAGCAGGAGCGGACCAGGCTGATATAGATGAGGAAACAGTCGGTTTTTTGATCGGGCCGCGTCTGAATGCTGCGGGGCGTCTCGACAGCGCTGATCCAGCTGTAGCTCTGCTTATGAGCAGAGATCCGGAAGAAGCAGAAGAACTTGCTTTAATGGTTGATGATTTAAACAAGGAACGCCAGAGTATAGTAAAAGAAATCACAGCAGAGGCAGAAGAACTCGTAGAGGCGCAGGGAATTCCTCCGGTTCTGGTTGTAGCAAAAGAAGGCTGGAATCCCGGAGTCATTGGAATTGTCGCAAGCAGACTCGTCGAAAAATATTATCGTCCGGCTATCGTATTAAGTTTGATACCGGAAGAAAATAAAGCTAAAGGATCAGCACGCAGTATAGCGGGATTTGATATGTTTCAGTCCCTCTCAACGATGAGGGAAATTCTTCCGCATTTTGGCGGCCACCCTATGGCCGCAGGCCTTACCATGGCCGATACTGATGTGGAAAACCTGCGTGATAGACTCATTTCTCTCGCGGAGCGGAACATTTCAGAGGAGGACTGGAAGAGAAAGCTGTACGTCGATCTGCCAGTCAAAGTGGAAGAGATCTCAGTTAAGACCATTCAGGACCTTTCCCAAATGGCTCCTTTCGGCATTGGCAACCCTGCTCCGAAGGTGATGCTGGAGAAAACTACGGTGGAACAGGCTAAAAAAATTGGAGCCGGACAGGATCACTTGAAACTGACACTGACAGATGAAAGTCATTCAAATGCACTGGATGCTATTGCTTTTAGAATGGGGGCTAAGCATGATCTGATTTCCCCCCTTGCAAAGCTTTCTGCCGTAGGAAAGCTTTCCATCAATGAGTGGAACGGAAATGTTAAACCGCAGCTGATAGTTGAAGATATGAAAGTGGAGGAATGGCAGCTTTTTGATTTCCGCGGCAACAAACGCTACGGTTCCAAAGAGTCCGGAGAAAGAACCATCCTCATATTTCAGGAAAGCACCGGGGAACCATCTCTTCCATCTTCCTGGCCGGTTCTGCGGGTGGACAGGGAATCAATGGAGTCCGCTGATTTAACAAATGTAAATCATGCTGTTTTATATGATGTTCCGGATACGATGGAGCACCTGGAATTTGTTATGAAAAAACTGAACAGTACAGAACGAATCGATGCAGTATTTGTTCACAGTGAGGATTATTTTTTTACTTCCCTTCCGTCCCGTGACCAGTTCAAATGGTTCTATGGTTTTATGCAGAAACGTAAAATGTTTGATATGAACAAACATTTAACAGATCTGGCAAAACATAAAGGATGGAGTGAAAATACGGTGAAATTTATCTGTACCGTGTTTTTCGAGCTGGGATTTGTTAAAATAAATGATGGTATAGTTGTACTGGTAGAAGAGCCGGGTAAAAAAGAGCTGACTGATTCGCCAGCCTACCAGAAGCATGTCCAGAAAAGCAGAATCCAGCAGGAACTATGCTATTCTACTTTTCGATCTTTAAAAAAACAGCTGGATGCTATGAGGAAGACGGCTGAAACTGCTACTATACAGAGCAGCTAAAAGCACACAGGAGGAACTAATATGGATTTTAAACAATACGTAACAGTAGTGGAGGATTTTCCGAAAAACGGAGTCCGATTTAAAGACATTACTACACTTATGGAGAACGGTGAAGCCTACAAAGAAGCAATTCAACAAATGATAAACTTCGCTGAGGATAAACAAATCGATGTAATTGTCGGACCCGAAGCCCGTGGTTTTGTTGTAGGCTGTCCAATTGCTGTAGCAATGGGAGTAGGTTTTGTACCGGTCCGAAAAGCAGGCAAACTCCCGCGCGAAGTGCTCGAGGTCGATTATGGACTGGAGTATGGTAAAGATTCTTTGAACATTCATAAAGGCTCCATTAAGCCTGGGCAGCGAGTGCTCATAACGGATGATCTGCTTGCCACAGGGGGTACGATTGAAGCGACGATTAAAATGGTCGAAGAGCTTGGTGGAGTCGTGGCAGGTATAGCATTTTTGATTGAATTAAGCTATTTAGATGGAATGGATCGTCTCAAAGACTATAACGTATTTAGACTTATGGCTTATTAAACGAAGAAAGCGGCAGGGCCCGACAGAAGGGCACTTGCCGCTTTTGCCTTATACTCTTTGCAATCTGATTACATTAAGAGGCGGGTAGGTGATAAGATAGAATAAAATGTGATAAGATATTACATAATCGAGTATTTTCGACAAATTTATTCTGCTCTGTCACACCAGCGGCGATAGAGACTTCAAAAAATGTAAGGTGATCCCATGACTAGTGAACAAGTGTTCGAAAAAGCAAGTGAATATTTGCCGGAGAAAGAAGTCGCATTTCTGCGTGAAGCGTATGAATTGGCGAATTATGCTCATCGGGAGCAGTATCGCCGGTCTGGAGAACCATATATTTGGCACCCTGTTCAGGTAGCCGGTATACTGGTTGATTTAGGAATGGATCCGGATACAGTCGCAGCCGCTTTTTTGCATGATGTCGTAGAGGATACAGATGTAGGACTGGACGAGATTGAAGCAAAGTTTGGAGAGCAGGTGGCGATGCTCGTTGATGGAGTAACCAAACTGGGTAAAATTAAATATAAATCCAAGGAAGAGCAGCAGGCAGAGAATCATCGGAAAATGTTTGTGGCAATGGCAAAGGATATCCGGGTTATTCTTATTAAACTGGCCGACAGGCTTCACAATATGCGGACCCTGAAACATCTGCCTCCGGAAAAACAGCGCCGCATATCCAATGAAACGCTGGAAATATTCGCACCGCTTGCTCACAGGCTTGGTATTTCAAAAATTAAATGGGAGCTTGAAGATACATCTTTACGCTACTTAAATCCACAGCAGTACTATCGTATTGTCAATTTAATGAAAAAGAAGCGGGTGGAGCGGGAGAGCTATATTGAAGAAGTGAAGGAGCTTTTGAAAGACCGTCTGCACGGAATGGAAGTTGAAGCTGATATACACGGCAGGGCGAAGCACATTTACAGTATTTACCGTAAAATGGTACTGCAGAACAAGCAGTTTAACGAAATATACGACCTTTTGGCGATCCGGATTGTCGTTAAAAGTATTAAAGACTGCTATGCTGTTCTCGGCACGATCCACACTCAGTGGAAACCGATGCCTGGTCGTTTTAAAGACTATATAGCGATGCCGAAAGCAAATATGTATCAATCTCTGCACACTACGGTTATCGGTCCAAAAGGAGATCCTCTGGAAGTTCAGATCCGCTCGGAAGACATGCATAAAGTTGCAGAATTTGGTGTAGCAGCTCATTGGGCTTATAAAGAAGGAAAAACGGTTGATGATGCCGAATCTCTGGAGACAAAAATGTCCTGGTTCCGTGAAATTCTGGAATGGCAGAACAATACCAATGATGCCCAGGAATTTATGGAATCTCTGAAAATCGATCTTTTCTCAGATATGGTATTCGTTTTTTCACCAAAAGGGGACGTCATGGAGCTCCCAAAAGGATCGGTGCCTCTCGACTTCGCTTTCCGGATTCATACAGAAGTAGGCAATCGATGTATTGGAGCTAAGGTGAACGGAAAAATGGTCCCGCTCGACCATCAGCTCAAAACAGGCGATATAGTCGAAATACTTACTTCTAAACATTCCTACGGCCCAAGTCAGGACTGGCTTAAAATTACGCAGAGTTCTCATGCGAAAAATAAGATCCGCCAGTGGTTCAAGCGTGAAAAAAGGGAAGAAAATGTAGAAAAAGGCCGGGACATGATTGAAAAAGAAATTGAAAAGAAGGGCTTTACTACAAAACAGGTACTGACCCCTGAAAACATTACAAGAGTTATGGATAAATTCAGCTTTACCGTTGAAGAAGACATGTATGCTGCTGTAGGGTATCAGGGTATTACCGCTTCGCAGATTGTAACTAGATTAACCGATAACCTGCGCAAAAAAGAAGAACAGTCGGACAGGAAAACTCTCACAGAAGCTGTTGAAGGGCTGAAGCCGCAGACAAAAACCTCAGCCAAAACGGATCTTGGTGTCAGAGTAAAAGGAATTGATAACCTGCTGGTCCGTTTATCGAGATGCTGCAATCCTGTTCCAGGAGATGACATCGTTGGGTATATTACTAAAGGCCGCGGAGTTTCAATCCACCGCATGGATTGTCCTAACATTCAGCAGGAAGATATTCAAAGCCGACTTCTCCCTGTAGAATGGGAGGAACGGCCCCAGCAGTCAAAAAATTACGAAGTGGATATTGAAATATCCGGGTATGACCGCCGTTCCCTGCTTAACGATGTTCTGCAGGCGGTAGCGGAGACGAAAACGAATATTCAGGCAGTAACCGGCAAAGCTGATAAGAACAAAATGGCTTTAATCGATATGACTATTTCCATTCAGCATACAGCCCACCTGCAGCGGGTGGTAGAAAGAATAAAACAAATACCTGATATTTACTCAGTGCGGCGGGTCATGCACTAACAGATGAAAGAGGGAGTATATGCGCATCATTGTTCAACGTTCAGGAGAAGCAAAAGTATCTGTTCAGGAAGAGATTACGGGCGCGATCAGCCATGGCCTGGTTCTTCTTGTCGGAGTAACACATGCCGATACAGAAGAGGATGCTCATTACTGCGCGGATAAAATTGCAGGCTTGCGTATATTTGAGGATGAAGAGGAAAAGCTTAATCTTTCGGTGCAGGATACCGGTGGAGAAATACTCTCCATATCCCAATTTACGCTTTACGGAGACAGTCGAAAAGGAAGACGGCCTAATTTTATGGCAGCGGCTAAACCGGATCATGCTTCCACTATATATGAAATCTTTAACGAACGGCTCCGAAGTAAGCACGGCCTGAAAGTCGGGACTGGTGCTTTTGGTGAAATGATGGAAGTATCGTTAACGAACAGCGGTCCTGTCACTTTAATAATCGAAAGTAAATAAGCAGTACCTCTTGACAGGACGCTAAACTATTCGTATGATTAGACATTATTGAAAGTCTCTGCCTGTCGCTGCTGCAGTAATCATCCGCAGGAGCATCAGGATTTTGATGTAGTTTAACTTCAGTACAGAAAGCAGTACTGCTTGTTTCAGAAATGATTCATGGTGTAAGTATAAGAAATTACTACTATTTATAAAATCCTAAGATGGAGAAGAGTAATAGAGATTCCCTGTTCACAGAGAGAGATGCCGATGGCTGGAAGCATCTTGACAGACCTTTATGAATGAACACTCCGGAGGTGCCCTTTTGAAAGCAGATGTAATTAGGAAGAGGCCGTCTGTCAGGCGTTATCTGACATAAGTGGAAGCTTAACTGCTTCAACTAGGGTGGTACCACGGGTTTATTCCTCTCGTCCCTGACATAGTCAGCGGCGGGGGTTTTTTTATGCAAAAATTTAGTATTACAGGAGGATTAATCATGGCATTTACTATTCCGCGGGGCACGCAGGATATTCTTCCAGGCGATTCCGAAAAATGGCAGATTATCGAAGCGAAAGCCCATGATCTGTGCAGACGCTACAATTACAAAGAAATACGGACACCGGTTTTCGAGCAGACGGAACTTTTTGCCCGTGGAGTCGGCGATACGACGGACATTGTACAGAAAGAAATGTATGAATTTAAAGACCGGGGCGGGAGAAGTTTGACTTTAAGACCGGAAGGTACCGCACCAGTCGTTCGTTCCTATGTAGAAGAAAAAATGCACGGGTGGGTGAATCAGCCGGTAAAGCTCTATTATACCGGGCCGATGTTCCGATATGAACGTCCACAGTCCGGGCGCATGCGTCAGTTTGTTCAGTTTGGGGTAGAAGCGCTCGGAAGTGCGGATCCGGCGGTAGATGCTGAAGTAATTGCTCTGGCAATGGAATTCTACAAAGAACTCGGTCTCTCAAACCTCAAATTAATTATAAACAGTCTCGGTGATAAAGAAAGCAGAGAAGCTCACCGGCAGGCACTGATAGCCCACTTTGAGCCGAGAATAGAAGAATTCTGCAGTGATTGTCAGGAGAGACTCGAAAAAAACCCGCTGCGTATTCTTGACTGCAAAGTGGATCGTGAACATGAATTAATGAATGACGCTCCTTCGATTCTGGAATATTTAAATGAAGATTCGAAAGCATATTTTGCAGAAGTACAGGAGTTTCTTGAAGCGATGGGAATTTCTTATGAAGTAGACGCGACACTCGTAAGAGGTCTCGATTACTATAATAATACTGCCTTTGAAATCATGATAGATGGAGAAGGATTCGGTGCCATTACGACCCTTGCCGGCGGAGGAAGATACAACGGCCTGGTTGAAGACATAGGAGGCCCGGAAACTCCAGGCATCGGCTTTGCTCTAAGCATTGAAAGACTTCTAATGGCTCTGGATGTCCAGGGAGTGGATCTCGTGGAGGATCAGCACCTGGATGTGTTTCTTATTACTATGGGAAACAGAGCAAAGAAAAAGGCTCCTGAAATTCTGCATACACTTCGCCGGGAAGGACTTGCTGCGGATGCAGACTATCTGGGCAGAAAAATGAAAGCTCAGATGAAGTCGGCAAACCGTCAGCGTGCTAAATCAGTACTTATTCTCGGGGAGGATGAGCTGGAAGAGGGTAAGGTTAACATTAAAAATATGGAAACAGGAGAACAGATCCTCATTGCGCTTGAAGACATTACAGCTGAATTAAAGAAACTCTTATCAGGAAAGGGTGTAGAAAAATTATGAAGCAGCGCACACATACTTGCGGGGAATTAACAGAACAGCAAATAGGGGAAAGAGTCATCCTGCAGGGATGGGTAAAGAAACGACGGGATCTGGGGCAGGTTATATTTATTGATCTCCGTGACCGCTCCGGCCACGTTCAAATCGTTTTTAACGAAGAGATCGACTCAAAAGCACTATCCCAGGCCGAAGACGTGCGAAGTGAATTTGTTCTGGAAGTAGAAGGAGAAGTAGTTAAGCGGGATGAAACAAATTATAATCCAAAGATTCCTACAGGAAATATTGAAGTTTCCATCGATCATCTGGAAGTACTGAATCCTTCAAAAGGCCTTCCGTTTGTAATTGAAGATGAAGCAGAATTAAACGAAGATGTTCGATTGAAATACCGTTATCTGGATCTGCGCAGACCGAAAATGCAGCAGACGATGATTCTTCGCAGCCGGACGACTAAAATGATCCGTGATTTTCTCGAAGAACAAAGCTTTATGGAAATCGAAACACCGATGCTTACGAAAAGTACCCCGGAAGGAGCACGTGACTATCTGGTACCTTCACGAGTGCATGAAGGTGATTTTTATGCGCTGCCTCAGTCACCGCAGCTTTTTAAGCAGCTGCTGATGGTTTCCGGTTTTGAACGATATTTTCAAATTGCACGCTGTTTTCGTGATGAGGACCTCCGCGCTGACCGTCAGCCAGAATTTACCCAGGTTGATATTGAAGCCTCATTTTTGGGGAAAGAAGAACTGCTGAAAATGATGGAATCCTTAATGTCCCGAATGGTGAAAGAGCTCCGGGGTGTAGAAGTAACTGCACCGTTCAAACGTTTAACCTACGACGAAGCTATGAACCGGTTTGGCTCGGATAAACCTGATACGAGGTTCGGTATGGAACTGGTTGATCTGTCCGAGCAGGTGAAAGAAAGTGGGTTTAAAGTATTTTCTTCTGCCATTGCTAATGGCGGGGTGGTAAAGGGAATTTGTGTGAAAGGAATTGCTGAAAGCTACTCCAGAAAAGATCTGGATAATTTAGGTGTCTTTGCTGAAATTTACGGGGCGAAAGGACTTGCATGGTTAAAAGTAAATGCTGAAAACGAAGTGAAAGGTCCGATTGCAAAGTTTTTTGATGAAGAGGCACAAAGTAATTTAATTCACACGTTTGATGCAGAGCCGGGGGACGTTCTTTTCTTTGCCGCTGATAAAATCCAGACGGTATGGGATACCCTTGGAGCTCTCCGTACAAAGTTTGCAAAAGAGTTAAAACTTATAGAACCAAATACGTTCGATTTTCTCTGGGTAACACAGTTTCCGCTCCTCTCATACGATGAAGAGGAAGGACGCTATGCTGCGGAACACCACCCATTCACTCGTCCCGTAAAAGAAGATGAAAAGATGCTTGATACTAATCCAGAGCAGGTAAGGGCGGAAGCTTATGATCTGGTCCTCAACGGTTATGAATTAGGAGGAGGCTCCCAGCGCATTTTTGAAAGGAGCCTTCAGGAGAAAATGTTCAAAGCGCTCGGTTTTTCCGAGGAAGAAGCGAAAGAGCAGTTCGGTTTTCTGCTGGATGCCTTTGAATACGGTACCCCTCCGCATGGGGGTATTGCTCTTGGCCTCGACCGGCTGGTAATGATACTTGCCGATCGAACCAATCTGCGGGATACGATAGCCTTTCCAAAAACAGCAAGTGCAAGCTGTCTGCTTACAAATGCACCGAGCAGCGTAGAAGAAGCTAAATTGGATGAACTTTCGCTGAAAATTAAACCGAAAAAAAAGCCGGAAAATCAGTAGTTTAAAAATCCTGCAGAAGGCTTTGAAAGAAAAACAATATTAGCGTGTCTATTTTGTTGTATTACCTTGAAGGGGAAGAGCTGTTCCGAATCGTTATTGGAGCGCGCTCTTCCCATATTTTTTCAGAACACTGATCCAGCAAACAGGAGGCTGGGGAGAAACCCTGACAATGAAAATCTGAATATTCAATTATCGCACTTGCAAACTTTTGTGAAATAAGTTATGATGAACCTGTAAACAACATTAACTCTTATAAGGGTCCTGAGTTGCACGTACAGACCAACGGTTTTGAGCCAACATTTTCACGTTGGGAGCCTCGAGTTGTTCTGGTGGAAAGAACACGCCTTATACATAGAGGAAGTTCGGCCTATCAGACAGGGCACCCACCTGCCTGGGCAGGTTCAAAGCGAGTTTATGTTACGGTATACATGGGACTCTTATACTTTATGATAAAGGCTGCCGGAAAATTTCGGCAGCCTTTTTATTCGTTTATTTTTTCTTTCTTTCCTCAAAGTAATCCAGGCGCCTCTGAACCGTTTTTTCATACCCGTTCGTTGACGGGGTGTAAAACTTTTTACGTTTAAGGTGATCCGGAAGATACTGCTGTACGACATAGTGGTTTTCATAGCTGTGCGGGTAGAGGTACCCCTCGCCATGACCTATGCTGCCGGCTCCTTTATAATGAGCATCCCGCAGATGGGCAGGAACTTCCCCGGTTTTTTCTTTTTTAACGGTGTTAAGGGCGGCATCGATACCGGTAATTACAGCGTTGCTTTTAGGGGCAGTAGCCAGATAGAGCACGGCTTCCGCAAGGGGAATTCTAGCTTCCGGCATTCCAATAAATTCAACTGCATGATAGGCTGCTTCGGCAATAAGCAGTGCGTTCGGGTCTGCCAGTCCGACATCTTCTGCTGCGTGGACATACAGCCTTCTAGCAATAAACCGGGCGTCTTCTCCTGCATAAATCATTTTGGCGAGCCAGTATAATGATGCGTCTGGATCGGAACCGCGGATGCTTTTTATAAAAGCAGAAATAGTATCATAATGATTGTCACCGTCTTTATCATAGCGGACCATCCGCTGCTGAATCGATTGTTCCGCGGTTTCCAAATCAATACGTATAGTATCGCTTTTATCCGGGTCAGTGGTAAGGATAGCAAGTTCAATCGCATTTAATGCTGTTCTTGCATCTCCTTGTGCTACTTGAATGATATGAGTGACAGCTTCCTCCGAGAGAACAACTGAGTAGCTGCCGAATCCTCTCTCTTTATCTTCAACTGCCTCAAAAATCACTTTTCGCATTTCTTTATCTGTAAGGCTTTCGAGATGAAACAGGCGGGATCTGGAAAGAAGAGCAGCATTGACCTCAAACATTGGGTTTTCAGTTGTGGCACCGATTAATATGACCGTTCCGTCTTCCACATGTGGAAGGAGGGCATCCTGCTGGCTCTTGTTGAAGCGGTGAATCTCATCAATAAACAATACCGTCTTTCTATCTTCCATTTTCAAGCGGTCTTTCGCTTTTCCTACTACTTCCTTTACATCTTTGACCCCTGCCGTTACAGCATTCAACTGTTCAAACCAGGCAGTGGAGGCTTCCGCTATGACTTTGGCAAGCGTAGTTTTTCCGGTGCCGGGAGGCCCGTAAAAAATCATTGCGGAAAGCCGGTCAGCTTCCACTGCTCTTCTCAGCAGTGTGCCGGGTCCTATGATATGATCCTGACCTCTTACTTCTTCCAGATTGCGTGGTCGCATTCTTGCTGCGAGCGGGCCGGATGGGGGTGCTTTATATTCAAATAGATCCATTTTGTTTTCCTCCTGCGTAAAGAACTGATTTTGATCAAGCAGTCATATTGCAATTTTAGCGGATCATCGATAGAATGCAAAGGGTTATGAATGTACGCTCTCTGTATACGATATGCAAATCATGCTATAATAAAAGGCAGAATGTCTTCTGGGGGGCTTAAGTTTTGCGATTACAACTAAATACAAACGGACAGATATTCCGCTGGCTCGTCTTTGTGGCCGGCCTGCTGATCATGAGTTTAGGAGCGGCTATGATGATACGGGCCGAATTAGGAAGCGCCCCGTGGGATGTACTTCATATCGGGCTTATGCAGCAGTTTGGTTTTACCGTTGGAACCTGGACGGTAATTATGGGTTTTCTTCTTCTATTATGTGCTTCCGTTTTAACGAAGCAGCTTCCTCAGGCAGGTGCCTATGCAAATATGATACTTGTTGGAGTGTTTGTAGATATTTTTTTATTTCTGCTGTCTACGCCTGGATCTTTAAGCGGACAGCTGGTAATGCTCGTCTGCGGAATTATAATAATGGGATTTGGAATAGGTGTTTATATATCACCAAGGTGCGGAGCAGGACCGAGAGACAGTATTATGCTTGCTTTGTCGAATAAAACCGGGGCTTCGGTAGCCCGGGTAAGAGTTATAATGGAAATTCTTGTACTGGCCGGAGGGTGGATGCTCGGCGGTCCGGTGTTTTTAGGGACGATTTTATTCAGCCTTACCATCGGACACGTAGCAGGCTTTTCGCTGTCAATATGCAATAACTGGATGGAACGAATTACAGAAAGAGGGATAAAAGTTGAAAATATCCACTAAAGGAAGATACGGACTTACAATCATGATAGCACTAGCAAAAAAATATGGAGACGGACCAGTTTCACTTAAATCTATTGCTAAAGATCACTCTCTTTCCGAGCACTACCTGGAACAGCTCATTGCTCCACTTCGTAATGCCACGCTTGTAAAGAGTGTGAGAGGTGCATATGGAGGATATATGCTGGCTAAAAGTCCGGAAACAATTACAGCAGGTGATATTATCCGTGTGCTGGAAGGACCGATTACTCCGGTGGAAATAATAGATGATGAAGAACCGGCTAAACGGGATTTATGGATTAAAATACGCGATGCAGTCAAAGATGTGCTGGATTCCACCACACTTGAAGATCTGGCCAACTATAGAGATGAAGGAAACCAGGACAACTATATGTTTTATATTTAAGAGGAGGGGCAGCTATGGAACGTATTTATTTGGATCACGCAGCAACCTCCCCTATGCACCCGCAGGCAGCAGAAGAAATGCTTCCTTTTTTCACTGAAAAATTCGGCAATCCTTCAAGCACTCATCATTTCGGAAGGGAAGCAAGAGCTGGACTTGACGAAGCGAGAGAAGCGATTGCCAGAGCTGTAGGAGCGTCCTATAATGAAATTATATTTACCGGAGGCGGAACGGAAGCTGACAATCTTGCAATTGCAGGCTTTGCCCGGGAAAACAGGTATAAGGGAAAGCATGTTATTACTGTGATAACGGAGCATCACGGGGTTCTTAATGCCTGCAGCCAGCTGGAGCAGGAAGGGTTTGAAGTGAGCTATTTAAGTGTTTCTGAAGAAGGCCGTGTATCTTTAGAACAGATCGAACAGGAATTAAGGGAAGATACGATTCTTGTATCGGTGATGACAGCAAATAACGAAACCGGAACGCTCCAGCCCGTCAATGAAATCGGAGCACTTTTAAAAGAACACCAGGCAGCTTTCCACACCGATGCGGTGCAGGCTCTTGGTAAATGTCCGATAGATGTTAATGACATGAACGTGGACCTGCTCGCATGTTCTGCTCATAAATTTAACGGCCCGAACGGTACTGGATTTTTATATGCTAGAAAAGGAGTAGAGCTTGCTCCTATCCTTTTTGGAGGAGAACAGGAAAGAAAAAGAAGAGCTGGAACAGAAAATACAGCCGGGGCAGCAGGCATGAAAAAAGCTTTGGAAATCTCTTTAACTCATATGGAGGAAAGGGCAGAATTGTATCTCACGTATAGAAATCGACTCAAAGAGATTCTCAGTGAGGCTGGTATTAACTATTATGTAAACGGAGATGAAAAGTACTCGCTCCCTAATGTCCTGAATCTCAGTTTTCCAAAAGCAAATGTCGAGCAGCTGCTTATGAATCTTGATCTTGAAGGAATCGCTGTATCAAGCGGATCAGCCTGCACTGCAGGATCAGTCAAACCGTCCCATGTCCTCATAGCAATGCATGGAGAAAACGACCGCAGTAAAGCAGCGGTCCGCTTCAGTTTCGGCTATGGGAATACATTGGATCAAATAGAAAAGGCCGGAAGGGCCGTTATTAAAGTACTCGATCGTATGAAAGTATCAAAATAAAGGAAGGTGTCTGCAGTGACAGATAACAAAGATATAAGAGTGGTTGTCGGTATGTCAGGCGGTGTAGACTCTTCTGTCACAGCTCATTTATTAAAAGAGCAGGGTTACGAAGTAATCGGCATTTTCATGAAAAACTGGGACGATACAGACGAAAATGGAGTTTGTACAGCGACAGAAGATTATAACGATGTGATTCGTGTATGCAATCAATTAGGAATTCCCTACTATAGTGTTAACTTTGAAAAGGAATACTGGCACAAAGTGTTTACGTATTTTCTGGAAGAATATAAAGCAGGGAGAACACCGAACCCTGATGTCATGTGTAATAAAGAAATTAAATTCAAAGCATTTCTCGAGCACGCATTCGCACTGGGAGCTGATTATGTTGCTACCGGCCATTATGCCCGAGTAGAACAGAGTGAGGACGGAGTCAAGCTTCTGCGCGGCATCGACCGTAATAAAGATCAGACATACTTTTTAAATGCTCTCAGCAGAGTACAGCTTGAGAAAGTAATGTTTCCACTTGGGGAAATCGAAAAGCCGAGAGTACGTGAAATTGCTGAAGAAGCAGGTCTTGCAACAGCTGGGAAAAAGGATAGTACGGGAATATGCTTTATTGGAGAAAGAAATTTTAAAGAATTTTTATCGCAGTACCTTCCAGCTCAGAAAGGGATTATGGAAACAGTGGACGGCACGCAGAAAGGTTCCCATGATGGTCTCATGTACTACACTCTCGGACAAAGACAGGGCCTGGGGATAGGCGGAGCAGGAGAACCATGGTTCGTAGTCGATAAAGACCTTAAGAGAAATGTGCTCATCGTAGGGCAGGGTTTTCATCATCCCCTGCTTTATTCTGAAGGATTAACAGCCTCAGGTATTAACTGGATTGCAGGAAACGTTCCTGAAAAAACGTTTACGTGTACAGCTAAATTCAGGTACCGGCAGGAGGATCACGGTGTAACCGTCGAGCCGCAGAAAGATGGAACTTTCCGTGTTTTATTTGACGAGCCCGAAAGAGCGGTGACACCGGGGCAGTATGTTGTTTTTTATGACGGGGAAGAATGCCTTGGAGGCGGAACAATAGAAGAAACAATAAAAGCAGCTGCACCGGCTGTATAAATCATTCAGCAGAATAGCCGGTCCTTATCACTTTTTCCGGGGCCGGTATTTGTTCCGTCGGGGAACAGAACCAGTAAAGAGGTCCTTTGACTGCGCTGTATCAAGCGTAGTTAAAGTATCGTTTGTTGATAATTACAGAGAACTTCGCTGGATCCGGCAAATAGATAAGCTATGGAGCTCTTGGACATACGTTCTGCGGAATTTTACGACTTCCTACTTCAAGGTCTGGTCTTCGCATTGTTTTTGTGCAAGCCAGAAAAAGAAAACTTTTTCCGTATTCATGGAAACGAAAGCGGCTGGTTACAGAAGCGGAGACTAATTATTAAGTTCAACAAATATAGATGTTTTATTTTCAAGACAGCCTGACAAGATTAATTCACTGAAGGAGTTTTTACTATGGACCGTAACGCGGAAGCTGTAAAACAGATGCAGGACGGAAATATAGAAGAAGCGGCAAAAATATTAAATGATGCTATTGAGGAAAATCCGGAAGATGCTGTGGCTTTTACTAATTTTGGGAACCTGCTTGCGGCAGTAGGTGAAGAAGACAGGGCGATAGTATTTTACAGTAAAGCTGTCGAACTCGACTCAACGATGGGAACGGCCCACTATGGTCTCGGTAATATTCTGTATAACCAAGAAGAGTTTAAAAAGGCTGTTGATTCCTACCAGGAAGCAGTTGCTCAGGGGCTCATTCAGGCAGATGTTTATTATATGCTTGGTATGAGTTTTTATCAGATCGGAGACTTTATGCGGTCACTTCCGCATCTTTCGCGGGCAGCTGAATTAAATCCGGAAGATACCGATGCCCGGTTTCACTATGGCCTGGCCCTGGCTCAGGCTGAAGAAATTGAGGAAGCAATGAAGCAGTTCCATGCCGTTTTAAAGCTGGAACCAGAGCACGCCGACTGTTACTTTAACCTTGGAGTCGGATATGCGTACAAAGAGGATGCTGAAAAAGCACTGGTTATGTTCGATAAAGCATTGGAAATCCAGCCGGAGCACGCACTTAGTGCTAACGGAAAAAAGCAGATGGAAAAAATCCTCTCTGGAAATATAGAAGAGTAAAAACTGGAGGTGAATCAGGTGGAGGAAGAACAGCCGTATATTAAAGGAGAGCTGCTTCACCTGATTTATCATCAGGAAGATTCTCTCTATACTGTGGCCAAATTAAAAGTAGTGAAATCTTCAGAAGAGATGAAAGAAAAAGAAACGGTGGTCGTCGGCCTCATGGCGAAACCGGAAAAAGATACGACTTATTTATTCCACGGAAAAATGACCGATCATCCACGGTTTGGAAAGCAGTTTAAATTTGATACATACAATAAAGAAATGCCGGATACAAAGCAGGGGCTTGTTCTATATTTTTCCAGCGACCGCTTTCCGGGGATAGGCAGAAAAACAGCTGAGCTCATCGTGGACACATTCGGTACTGAAGCAATTTCCCTCATACTTTCCAATCCTGCCCGCCTCGGTGAAGTACCGAAGCTGGATTCAGAAAAAGCAGAAATTATACACGAACAGCTGATGGAAGATCAGGGCATTGAAGAAGTGCTGATGAAGCTGTATGAATATGGTTTTGGTCTGAGGCTCGCTATAAAGATTTATCAGACGTACCAGACCGAAGCATTGCAGATAATTGAAAACAATCCTTATCAAATGGTGGAAGATGTAGAAGGAGTCGGCTTTATAAAAGCAGACCAGATAGGCAGAAAGCAGGGAGTAACGGGGGATCATCCCGACCGCCTTAAAGCTGCAGTAATGTTCACATTGTATGAACAGTGTTTGAATGAAGGGCATGTCTATGCAGAAAATCAGTATATAGTAAAAAAATCCTGTGAACTGCTTGAATATGGCGGCCAGGAGAAAGTAGACCCGCTTAAAATTGCTGAACTCGTTATCATTTTAGGCGAAGAAGAAAAAATTATTGCTGAAAACAACATCATGTATATTCCTTCACTTTATTATGCGGAAAAGGGGATAGCTGCAAACATAAAAAGGCTGATGCATCAGGAAAAGAGCACTGAATTTCCGGAATCTGAGCTGCTTAAAGCAATAGGGAAGGTAGAAGAAAGGTTCCAGGTTACCTATGCCCCTTCTCAGAAAACAGCAATCGAAACCGCAGTATCTGCGCCTCTGATGCTGCTGACAGGAGGGCCGGGAACGGGAAAAACGACGGTTATTCAAGGAGTAATCGAAACTTTTGCGTCGTTGAACGGCCTTTCTCTGCGCAAAGAAGACTATCAGGGAAAGGAAGAACCATTCCCCTTCCTGCTGGCAGCTCCTACGGGCCGCGCTGCGAAAAGAATGACAGAATCAACCGGGCTGCCGGCTTCTACGATTCATCGGCTGCTTGGTTATAAAGGGATGGGCGATGAAGCTTTCGAAAAAGATGAAGATTCACCGCTCGAGGGGCGTCTGCTCATTCTGGATGAAATGTCCATGGTGGACACGTGGCTTGCAAATCAGCTGTTTCGTGCGGTCCCTTCCAATATGCAGGTTCTTATTGTAGGAGACGAAGATCAGCTGCCCTCAGTCGGACCAGGACAGGTGCTGACAGATCTTCTTGAGGTGGACCAGATTCCGACTGTAAGACTTACAGACATTTACCGGCAGTCGGAGCATTCAAGAATTATTACCTTTTCCCACCAGGTGAAAAGCGGCGTTCTGCCTCCGGAAGTAGATACTTCCAGCGATGATCTTCGTTTCTTTCCGTGCGGGACTGATAAGGTTTTGGAAGCGGTCGATAAAATCTGCAGAGGAGCGCTGGCTAAAGGCTACACAGCTCGGGATATTCAGGTTCTTGCCCCCATGTACCGTGGAGACGCAGGTATTAATCGTCTCAACTTAATGCTCCAGGCTCTGTTTAATCCAAAAGGAGAAAGAACAAAAGAAGTAATTTTTGGAGAGTCCGCTTACCGGGTAGGTGATATGGTACTTCAGCTTGTGAATAATCCGGAGGATAATGTTTTTAACGGAGACCGTGGAGAGATAGCTGCTATACTGACGGAAAAAGAAACGGCAGATAAACAGATGCAGATTGTAATTTCTTTTGATGGGACAGAAGTTGTTTATTCCAAGCAGGACTTAACGCAGATCACCCATGCTTACTGCTGTTCTATCCACAAATCTCAGGGAAGTGAATTTCCTATCGTTATTATGCCTGTCGTGAAAAGCTATTACCGCATGCTTCGAAGAAAACTCATTTATACAGGAATCACTAGAGCCAGTCAGTTTCTGCTTTTATGCGGAGACTGGCAGGCGGTGAGATATGCGGTGGAGACGGACAGGGAGCTTTTAAGAAACACTTCCCTCGTAGAAAAATTAAAACAAAACGCACCTGAATAAAAAACGGTTTTTGGATTTGACAACAGGCGCATAATCTATCTATAATTATTTACGGATAACCTATCGTGATGACGGAGATTCGTCTTCGCAGCCCTTATGCAGAGAGAGATTCCCCAGGCTGAAAGGAATCTTATAAGAAGTGTGATGACAGCTGCTCCTGAGTGCAGAAAAAACCTGCCGGATATGCACCCGTTATGTGCAGACCAGAGTGACAGGAGATACCTGTAACCAGGGTGGTACCGCGTGAATAATCTCGTCCCTAGCTGTAGCTGAGGGAGGGGATTTTTTATTTTGCGGGAAGCTTACTGGAAAAGGACGGGTACTCGATCATTAAGGGTACTGCCTTCCCGGACCGGCGGAAGGGAAAGTCCCTTCATATATTTAAATAAGGAGGATTTACTATGAAACAGTTAACATCTGCAGAAGTGAGACAAATGTTTTTGGACTTTTTCAAAGAGAAAAGTCACGCGGTGGAGCCGAGTGCTTCCCTTGTGCCATATGAAGACCCTTCTCTTTTATGGATCAACAGCGGCGTAGCTACTTTAAAAAAGTACTTTGACGGAAGAGTGATCCCGGAAAATCCGAGAATTGCAAATGTCCAGAAGTCTATTCGGACTAATGATATTGAAAATGTCGGCAAAACAGCAAGACACCATACCTTTTTTGAAATGCTTGGGAATTTTTCAATTGGTGAATATTTTAAAAAAGAAGCGATTCATTGGGGATGGGAATTTCTTACTGATAAAAAATGGATCGGATTTGATCCGGATAAACTTGCTGTAACGATTTATCCTGAAGACGATGAAGCTTTTCGTATCTGGCATGAAGAAATCGGTCTTCCGGAAAGCCGTATCATTCGTCTGGAAGAGAATTTCTGGGATATCGGGGAAGGACCATGCGGCCCGAATACAGAAATCTTTTATGACAGAGGACCGGAATACGGGGCTGATGACACCGATCCGGAAATGTTTCCAGGCGGAGAGAATGAACGTCATCTGGAAATATGGAATTTAGTATTTTCACAGTTTAATCATAATCCGGACGGCAGCTATACACCTCTTCCAAAGAAAAATATTGATACTGGAATGGGACTTGAACGAATGGTTTCCGTTATTCAGGATGCCCCTACAAACTTTGACACGGACCTTTTTCTGCCTATTATTCGGGAAACAGAAGCAGTATCAGGGAAGAAATACGGGCAGGATGAAATAAAAGATACTGCCTTTAAAGTGGTAGCCGATCATGTACGGACCGTTACTTTTGCAGTAGCCGATGGAGCACTTCCTTCTAATGAAGGACGCGGGTATGTTCTGCGGAGGCTTCTGCGCCGGGCTGTCCGCTATGCGAAAGTGCTTGGTATAGAAGAACCGTTTATGTACCGACTTGTACCTTTCGTTAGTGAGATCATGGTGGATTTCTATCCGGAAGTAAAAGAAAAATCAGAATTTATTCAAAAAGTAATGAAAAATGAAGAAGAACGATTCCATGAAACTCTTCACGATGGACTAGCGATGCTGCAAAAAACTATAAAAAATGCTAAATCTAAAGGTGAGAATCAGGTGAGCGGCACCGATATATTCAAACTTTATGATACGTACGGATTTCCTGTCGATTTAACTGAAGAATATGTAGAAGAAGCCGGGTTGAGCGCCGACCGTGCCGGTTTTGAGAAGGAAATGGAAAAGCAGCGAGCGCGTGCTCGTTCCGCACGTCAGGAGTCCGGTTCTATGCAGCAGCAGGACGAAGTACTGGGAGCAATTTCCGAACCGTCCGTTTTTACTGGATATGATAAACTGACTGTAGATACAAACGTGACAGCCATTGTAAAAGATAAAAACATTACAGATATGGCCTCTGAAGGAGACCGGGTAAAAATTATGCTTTCGGAAACGCCTTTTTATGCTGAAAGCGGGGGACAGACGGCTGATATTGGTACTGTTTCGGCTCCCGGTACCGAACTGCGCGTTGAAGATGTTCAGAAAGCTCCTAACGGCCAGCATCTGCACGAAGTGATCGTTCTGAAAGGATCCTTGAAAAAAGGCCAGAAGGTCACCGCTTCTGTAGCAGAAAAGACGCGTAAAGCAATTATTAAAAATCATTCTGCCACCCACCTTCTTCATCAGGCTCTTAAGGACGTCCTTGGAGACCATGTTAATCAGGCAGGATCGTCTGTGGAACCGGGCAGGCTGCGTTTTGATTTCTCCCACTTCGGCCAGGTAACCGAGAAAGAAATGGAAGAGATCGAAACTATAGTCAATGAAAAAATATGGGAAGCTGTGCCGGTGGAAATTATGGAAACCTCCTTGGAGAAAGCGAAAGAAATGGGCGCTATGGCTCTGTTTGGTGAAAAATACAGCAGCAACGTACGTGTCGTTCAGATGAGTGATTACAGCCTTGAACTCTGTGGGGGCTGTCACGTCCGCAGTACAGCGGAAATAGGTCTGTTTAAGCTGGTATCTGAAGGCGGTATCGGAGCAGGAGTACGCCGGATAGAAGCAGTTACAGGGAAAAAAGCTTATGAATTCATGAATGGCCAGGTAGATAAACTTCGTGAAACAGCAGGATTTTTAAAGACAAGTCTTGAAGAAGTACCTTCGAGAGTTCTGCAACTGCAGAAACAGCTCAAGGAAAAAGATAAAGAGAATGAATCGTTAACAGCAAAACTCGGTCAGCTTCAGGCAGGAAGTCTTTTAGAGGAAGCAACAGAAGTTGACGGGGTAAAGGTTCTGGCTAAAAAAGTTAATGCTGCTGATATGAATGCTTTAAGAAGTCTCGCCGATTCCCTAAAAGAAAAGCTCGGATCTGGAATATTGGTTTTAGCAGCAGTAAACGGTGAAAAAGTTAGCATTGTAGCAAGTGTCTCCAAAGATTTAATTGCAGAAGGACATCATGCCGGAAAGATTGTAAAAGAAGTGGCCGCATTCTGCGGCGGAGGCGGCGGAGGCCGGCCGGATATGGCTCAAGCTGGCGGGAAAGACCCATCGAAGGTCGATGCAGCCCTCTCTCATGTAATGGATCTTGTAAAGAAATAACCCATTTTCGTATACATTCCATGAGAATCATACTAAAATAGACGTAGCAGCTAATTCTAACGAATGCGGGAGGGAGTGAAGTTTAATGGACAAAACAATGAAATTTAATTTTAATGATGATGAATCTATGGATCAGCATGTCCGTGAAGTATTGGCAAGTGTTCATTCTTCTCTCGAAGAAAAAGGCTATAATCCCATTAATCAAATAGTTGGTTATTTATTATCGGGGGATCCTGCTTACATTCCACGCCATAATGATGCGAGAACGCTTATTCGTAAAATTGAGCGTGACGAAATTATTGAAGAGCTTGTTCGATCTTATTTGTCTTCCAGGGATCCTGAAGCCTGATGAAGGTGTTAGGTCTGGATGTAGGTACGAAAACGATAGGAGTCGCTGTCAGTGATGCTTTCGGGTGGACAGCTCAAGGTGTAAAAACCATCCGGCGCCACGAGTCTGATGCTTCACAGGACTTTCTGGCCCTGGAGGACTTGATCAAAGAATACGAAATCAGTACGGTGGTCGTTGGTCTCCCCAAGAATATGAATGGAACTATCGGACCGAGCGGCGAATTTTGTAAAACATTTGCTGAAGACCTTCACAAAAGAACAAACATTCCCGTAAAGCTATGGGATGAGCGTCTCACAACAGTGGCAGCTGAACGTATGCTTGTGGACGCGGATGTGAGCCGTAAAAAACGAAAAAAAGTCATCGATAAAATGGCAGCTGTAATGATACTTCAGGGGTATCTGGACAGCAGAAATTAATTATTCATGGAGGTTGATTATGTCTGACATTAATATTAAACCGCCGGAAGGCGACGATAACAGAATTATTATTCCTGATGAAAACGGGGATGAACATCTTTTTGAGATATTGTTTACGTTTGACGTAGACAGTACAGGTACTTCTTATATTGTTCTGGCGCCTGAAGGGTCGAACGATGATGAAGAGACAGAGGAAGTGGAAGTTCATGCTTTTCGTTATGAAGATAAAGAAGGGGAAGATATTGCCCTTCTTCCTATAGAAACAGAAGAAGAATGGGAAATGGTTGAAGAACTGTTAAATACTTTTACCGAAGAATAGCATGAAACATGAGTTATTTTTGAACCGTCCTCTTCTGGAGGGCGGTTTCTTTATTTCATTGGCTGCCTTGAAAATAAAGTAGATAAGCGATAGACGTGCGCTTTCGTTTCCATGGGGGCGCTTTCCAGGCGGGCCGGCCTCAGCTAATCCCGTCCTCCCTTCCGTCGGGCGGGATGGATCTTCAGCTCGTCCTTCATCGACCTGGAGTCGCTCCATCTCCACTCCAGCTCCCGGTAAAAATACGGAGCAGGATCTGCCTTCTAATAAAGAAGATCCCTTTTTGACCATCATTCATTCTACCTCTATAAAGGGGAAGGACCATTCCTGGAGAAGGTCATTTTCATCCATCATGGTGCAGGGATCGTGCATGCGTGTCTCTGTTAAAGCTCCATGTTGTTTTTGGAGTGCCTGCGGCTTCCCTTATGTCCGGGAGGATCTTCCCGCTTTCTTTTCCGCAGGCGTCTCTGCCCTGGCACTGGTTTCTACCTTGGTCCCTTCTTGATTCAACCAGCGGGCTTCCCGTATTGAAAAATCAAAACGAAGCGGAAACCGGCCCGTGGAAGAAGGAGGTTTCCCGCAGGGCGCAGCCCACCCGGAAATCTCCTTCACAGCAGAGCTGAAGTGAAGTTTCCTATATTTATCAACAACAGATGCTTTAACATAGCTATTTCATTAAGAGTTTTTCACATAGCTTCTCTTTAATACTGTTCATCTTCATTACATAGATTTTCCGGACAAGTAAAACTTACATTTTAGGAAATTAGAAGCCGAGCGCTATTCAATAATGTGAAATTATGCGAAAAATAAGGAGAATTATTGTATAATAACAGGGAAGGGGTGAACATTATTGGAGGAGTTATCAAAAAAAGAACAAAAGAGAATTCGTAAAGAAGCCCATAAGAAAAAAGTGGAAGAAAGAAAAAAAGAAGCCGGAATTGTACGCAGAATCGTTCTTGCAGCCATAGTCGTTTTACTGGTAGCTATAGCTGCAGTCGGCTTCGGTGCCTATCGATATGTAGCTGGAGCACTTGGTCCTGTTGACGAAAACAGTGATGAAATTAAGGAAGTGGAAATTCCTATCGGTTCCACGACTTCTTCCATTGCACATACGCTGGAAGAAGAAGGTGTCATCGATAATTCTTCATTATTCAGATATTACGTACGGTTCCAGGATGTAGAGGGGTTTCAGGCGGGAAATTATGCACTATCCCCTTCCATGAGTGCAGACGACATTATTGAAGAACTTCAGGAAGGCACTCTCTATGAAGAATATGCTGCCTCCATTACTATTCCGGAAGGGTTCTGGGCAGAACAGATTTTTGAAAGAATTGAGAATGAGACAGACATTTCTGCTCAGGAGCTTCAAGAGTTCTCCAGAGAAGAAGAATACTTAGAAACGTTAATCGACGAATATGATATTTTGACAGAAGCCATTCTGGCTGATGAAGTTAAGCAGCCGCTTGAAGGCTATTTATTCCCTGCACGGTATGATTTTACTGAAGACGAGCTCGAGCCTCGAATTATTATTGAAACGATGGTCGAAAGAATGGATGAGGAAATAAGAGAATCCGTCCCTGAAGCAGCGGGCGAGCCTCATGAACTTCTTTCCAGAGCTTCTATTATTGAAGGAGAAGCCAGGGGGGATGAAGAAAGAAGAGGAATCTCAGGGGTAATTGAAAATCGTTTAAGAGTTCCCATGAGATTACAAATGGATCCGACAGTATCTTACGCTCACGGAGAGCGCTTTGCAAGAACGCTTACTGCATATACAGAAATAGAATCTCCATATAACACGTATCATACGGAGGGGCTGCCGGCCGGTCCAATCAATAACCCAGGAATAGAATCCATTAAGGCGGCTGCTGATCCGGAAGCTCATGATTATCTTTACTTCTATCACTCACCGGAAGGGGAAATATATTTTAACGAAACTCTTGATCAGCATAATTCAACTGTCAATGAATATAGAGATTAATAGAAAGAGTGCGGTGGGAAAGCTTTTGACACCGCACTTCTTTTCATGATACGATGTCTCGGTTAAAACTGTGGCGCAGTTGAGCAAAGGAGCAGGAATACATGGAAACAGGAAGAAAAACGAGCGAGTATATAGCGTCATTTATTCCTCAGAGCAGCGGAATTATCAAGGAAATGGAAGATTATGCTTCCATTTATAACATTCCTATCATGGATAAAGAAGGAATGGCAGCTCTGCTCCAATTATTGAAAATTCAACACCCTCAAAAGATACTGGAAATCGGCACGGCTATAGGTTATTCCGGTATACGAATTCTGCAGGAAAACCCCGGGTCAGAGCTTGTATCTATAGAACGGGAAGCAGAAAGAGCAGATAAAGCTGAACATTTTATCTCTCAAGCTCAATTGAAAGATAGATTTAAGCTTATTCGGGGAGATGCTCTGGAAGAGATGGATCTTGCAGCAGAAAACGGTCCTTTCGACAGTCTATTTATAGACGCTGCGAAAGGTCAGTATGAAAAATTTTTTCAGTTTTATGAACCAATGGTACGTCCGGGCGGTGTTATCTATTCTGATAATGTCCTTTTCAAAGGGTATGTAACCGGAGAAAGTGAACCGGAAAGCAAACGAATGAAGGCATTAGCTAAACGTATCCGGTCATTTAACGAAACGATCATGAAGGACGCAAATTTCCATTCTTATCTTTTCCCTGCAGGGGATGGTCTTCTCGTTTCAAAAAAGATTAAATAACAACGATAATAGAATAATGTAATCCAGCAAAAGACAGGCAGCTTATTCAAGAAAGCTCCGTGCACGAGCACACTGCTTTCGTTGACACCGGCACCCATCTCTTGTAATATGACGTGAAAGGATTTAAGTTTATGGACAATAAACCTATTATTATCGGTGTGGCGGGAGGATCCGGTTCAGGAAAAACAACCGTCGCCCACGAAGTTTACCGACAGTTCCCCGAAAAGTCTATCCTAATGATAGAACAGGATGCATATTATCGGGATCAATCAAATCTGCCTATGGAAGAACGTCTTAAAACCAATTACGATCACCCGCTGGCTTTCGATAATGATCTGCTGATCAAACATCTTGGAAACTTACTTCAGGGGATGCCGGTTGAAAAGCCCGTCTATGACTATGCGAATCACACGCGATCCTCAGAAGTCATCCACGTCGAAGCAAGAGACGTCATTATTCTCGAAGGTATAATGATTCTGGAAGATGACAGACTGCGGGACATGATGGATATTAAATTATTTGTGGATACAGATTCGGATATGAGAATAATAAGAAGGCTTCTGAGAGATATTAACGAGAGAGGCCGGACGATTGATTCGGTCATTGATCAGTACACATCAGTGGTCCGGCCTATGCACCTGCAGTTTATTGAACCTACAAAAAGATATGCTGATATAATTGTTCCTGAAGGGGGCCATAATCACGTAGCAATTGATTTAATGGTTACCAAGATTAAAACAATTTTAGAAAATAAGTCAATGTTATAAAAAATTTGGCATTTATGGAAATTTTCTATATAATAACATTTAGAAAGCAGGTCAGAGTCTCAAACAGCAAAGTTATTTAAGCGCCCAGCTGCGTTCGTTCTTATGCGATCGTACCGGGCGCTTACCCTTTATAAGGTTTTTTGCTTTTGTAAATGGTCCCTGCAGATTTTAATGGGATGAAGGAGAGAAACGATATGGCAGAAGATAAACACTATATGACGGAAGATGGGAAACAGAAGCTCGAGAAAGAACTGGAGCTTTTAAAAACAGAAAAAAGAAAAGAAGTAGTCGAAAGAATTAAGATTGCCCGCAGCTTTGGTGATCTTTCCGAAAACTCGGAATATGATTCTGCTAAAGAAGAGCAGGCTTTTGTAGAAGGCCGTATCTTACAGCTTGAATCAATGATCCGTAATTCAGAAATTATTGAAGAAGATACTGACGCATCGACCGTT
Organism: Alkalicoccus halolimnae; assembly: GCF_008014775.2. Classification (GTDB taxonomy): domain Bacteria; phylum Bacillota; class Bacilli; order Bacillales; family Salisediminibacteriaceae; genus Alkalicoccus; species Alkalicoccus halolimnae. The sequence goes on from NZ_CP144914.1 coordinate 1,503,105, forward strand.
CAGGTAGGAAAAACCGTAAAAATTAAAGAGCTTCCTGATGGCGATGAAGAAGAATACACTATTGTTGGGCGTGCTGAAGCAGATCCTGTTGAAGGTAAGATTTCTAATGATTCTCCTATGGCGAAAAGCCTGTTCGGGAAAGCTCCCGGAGAGCAGGTTATGGTAGCTACTCCAGGAGGAGACATGAAAGTAGAAATTATTAAAATATATTAAAGACTGATAAACTAATTGTTAGGTTAATGAAGGTCTTGAAAAGCATCTGAATAAGAAAAAACCGTCATGAAGTATTAATCATGACGGTTTTTTCTGTGAATAACTCAGGAAATAAAAATATTATTATGTAAGTTCAGCTGTACTGAAAAATGTAATTTAGCAAAATAAATTTTAAAAACCGGGTTCAGGTCGAATTTTATAGGAAAATAGCTTATAATGTACGTTGAACCAGGAAAGAGTAAAGGAGGATAATACATTGAGTAATAAAATACCACAGCGTACCAACGATAAAAAAAGCCGAAAAATGAATAAGGTTTTGAATATTTCTATAGGTCTTGTAGTCCTATTAATTGTCGTCGTATCAACCGGATTGTTAGTCAGTGGAGGGGGTTCCAGCAACACAGCTTCTGAAGAAAGTGAATCACAGAACAATGCGTCTGAGGAAAGCGTTGATAACAACATTTCATTAAATACGGAAACTTCCGACAGTGAAAATGAAGGCATACAAAATGAACTGAATGCCGGGCCTGAAGGCAGTGAAAATTTAAATAATGAAGAAAACCAGGAAGCTGATGAAGAATCGGAAAACAACAGCTCTGATGAAAATAACGCAAACGAAAACAACCAAAACAACCAAAACAATGTAAATAATGGAAACGATCAGAATAGTGATAACTCAGCGGAAGAGAACGAAGAGAACTCTGAAACAAATGAAGTTCCTGAAGAAGGTGAATGGGAACCAATAGGGACCTCCCAGGATAATTTTCAACTGGATTTTGAGCGTGGAAGTACGAACTGGAATGAGATGATTGAAGCAATTAGTTATGCCACGGGTCTTCCGTCGGATGAAGATGAATTAATTGTTCATCGTCTGGAAAATGGAGGAGATCAGTATTCGGTAGTCGGCACTGTCAGGGATAGAGATGAAGATCGCGATCGTCCTTATCAGGTTCGTCTGGAATGGGTGGAAGATGAAGGATGGAAGCCGGTTAGTGTTGAAAGACTGGAATCCAATCCTTATTAATGGTTATAATTATTGATGTTCTGATTGAATCAATTTCGTATTAGAAGTCAGTCCAGTAAAAACCGGCTAAAGCACATGATCTTCGCTTCAGAAGGAGACTTTCCCGAGGGCTTGTCTTCAGCTGGTTTTTGCGGAGTATCTTCACTGCATTTGATTTTCAGACTGCGCTTTATCCTCCGGGAGATATCATCTTTCGCCGCACTCATTTCTATATCCGAACTTAAGCGTACATTATCTGTAAATACTCGTGTATTCATTATGAGAAAAGCACTTATGAAATTGGTTTGATTGAATAGATAATAGATTAAATTACAGTAAAAAGCTCCGTCTGGATCATGCCAGCGGAGCTTTTTGACTGATTAGAGTTTTTGTTTGAAATGAACGGAAGCAGTAGAATATGTACGATTGGTTTTTGGATCTGTAACAATTTGATATTGCACATTATAAACTTCCAATAGCAAGTCCATGTTTATGTCAATTTTCTTCTGAATCATTTCCTCCAGTTTTTGAAGGCTGGCAGCCTCAAAAAATTCTACTTTATCATGAATAGCATCAGGTTTTAAAATCATTTCTTTGTTCCCCCTTTTATTCTTACTTTCTATTTTAGCGAATTATTAATAGGAAGTGCAACATAAGGCAGCTATGCTGTCTTATGTATTTTGTAAAAGCGTTGTGAAGGCCTTCATTTAAGTTCGACTTTAATCAGGTTTTTTTTGAAGGTGCGGTAACAGAGAACTTAATCAACGTTTATGAAAAGATGAAGGCAGCGAGCTTATAACCAGAAAGGAGAGGTGAAACTAAACTTGTCTGCAGCTGCTCCAACGGGTTAAAATTGTACAAGCAATGTAGAGAATAGAAAGGGTGGGACCATGCGTATAGGAATTATTGGAGCGATGGAGGAAGAGGTAGAACTTCTGAAGTCGGAAATGAGCGGAGTAGCCGAAACGCTGCTTGCCGGATGTGAATTTTTCGAAGGGCGCCTGCGTGGCGTAAACGTTGTAGTGGCTAAATCAGGAATTGGCAAAGTGAACGCCGCAATAAGTACAACACTGATGAACCAGCTTTTCTACCCGGACTATATTATTAATACAGGATCAGCAGGGGGATTTCACAAAGAACTTCAAGTAGGAGATATCGTTGTATCAAATGAAGTCAGGTACAATGATGTTGATGCGACAGTATTCGGCTATGAATTCGGGCAGGTGCCGCGCATGCCTTCTTTTTACGAGCCCAATGAATTTCTTATAGCAAGCGCAAAAGAGTGTGCAGATGAAATTGGCATTCATTCTGTAGAGGGATTGGTTATTTCAGGAGATTCCTTTATAAGCTCTGAAGAACAGGAAGCAATAATTCGCAGTCACTTTGCTGCAGCCTTTGCTTCAGAAATGGAAGCAGGAGCGATAGCTCAGGTTTGTTATCAGTTTCAAGTCCCTTTTGTCATCATTCGAGCATTATCTGACATAGCAGGACAGGATGCAAAGATATCTTACGATCAATTTTTGGAAACAGCTTCAGTTAATTCAGCTAATATGGTTCTTCTTATGCTTGAAGATATACGCAGAAAAGGCTGAATAAAAAATATTACTCCTTTTTAAAGCAGTAAAAAGGGCTGACAGCACACGAATGTGATGACAGCCCAAGCTTTTTACTTTTTATGCAACCTTTTTTCCTCCTGCCGCACGGGTTAGCCAACCGGATATTTCAGTAAATATAAAGTATCACTTTAAAAGGAGGAAGATCCTGCTTTTTTTATCTCTTCGAGAGCATGATGGAGAATTCTGGCAGTGAGCCCCCAAATAATATATCCGTTAATTCGATAAAATTTTTCGTGAATGATCCCGGCACTCCAAGGATATTTTTCACCATTGGGTATTAAATGGTATGGAAATCCTTCCTCAGGCTGGACAGAGAGGTTAATCTTATGTTCCTGGGGAGTAATATTCATCAAATCTTTTAATGGTACTGTGAAAATTTCTTTTACTTCATCAGGATTGACATGAAATGATTCATCTTCCACAATTTCTCCTAAATAAGCAAAGATCATGGATTTAGAAGGTGTTACCAGATAATCAAGTTCACCTGTGATGGAAACAGATTGAGATGATACTCCAATCTCTTCACATAGTTCTCTGACAGCTGCGTCAGAAGCAGTGAGGTCAGTTTTATCTACTTTCCCTCCTGGAAAACAGATTTCTCCAGGCTGAGGAACATGATCAGAGCGGACTTCGAAAATTACATGGACACTGCCGTTTATTCTCATAAGAGGGACGAATATGGAATATCGCCGATAATTTTCGGAATCCAGAACAGAGGCTTTCCGCCTCTGAAAATAGTAATAAACATCTTTTGACAGCTGATTCAAAAAGGCCCCTCCTTTCCGTATATTCATAACAATATTGTATCATGTACAACGGTATAAGTCGCTTTCCTTCCCCTTCGGATAAAGGGGGGCAATATGGAGAATCGATCTCAAAAGCTGGAGCAGCTGCCGACATCAAAAAATAGTAAACTTTAACAGCTTAGGGAAATTCACTTGGCTAATGGCGACACTTCCGCTATAATAAAACAAATAAACCATGGGAGGGATTACGTGGACTTAAAAGTGAAAAAACCTATTTTTGGTGAAAGTGCAAGTACATTTGTAAATCGTCTGTCAGCTTATGAAGGAAGAGTTTTAATTAAAAAAGATCATTGGGTGGTAGACGCTAAAAGCCTGCTTGGCGTACTTGCCTTGTCGCTTTATCCGGGAGACATTATCCATCTTGAATTCTCAGACGGTGTAGATCAAGAGGCGGTTGAGTCATTTATTGAGCTCGGATATTTCGAAAAAAATTAACAGAAACAAAAAGGAGGCCTCTCAATGGTTGAGGGCCTCCTTTTGATTAACTTTAGAAGAAAGCAAAAGGGCAGCAGGATATATCAGTGTTGCAGATGAGTATTAAACCAGTCCGTCAATTCCTGCAGGCGAGCTTGACGAAGCAGAGGAGGTCCGCTTCGGGAGAGCTCGTGATTTGCACCAGGAAACCTTACGAACCGGGGTTCCTGTCCAGCCATTCTAAGTGCCGTATAAAGCTGTTCAGCCTGTTCAACCGGGCAGCGGTAATCTTTTTCTCCATGCATAATCAGGAGGGGGGTCTTCATCTGCTTTACATACTTCAATGGTGAAAAGTTCCATAGTTCTTCGGTATTTTCGAGAAAATCTATTCCGAGTTCCCATTCTGTAAAGAAATATCCGATATCACTTACCCCGTAAAAACTGATCCAGTTGGAAATACACCGGAGCGTGGCAGCAGCCTGAAACCTGTCAGAGTGAGCGGTAATCCAGTTGGTCATAAAGCCACCGTAGCTCCCCCCGGTTACCCCAAGACGGTTTTCGTTAATGTGTGGATAGGTATCCAGCACTTTATCAGTAAACGACATAATATCCGTATAATCTTTACCTCCATAGTCGCCTCTTACAGCGTTCACGAAATTTTGACCGTATCCGTAGCTTCCACGCGGATTACAGTAAAAAACGGTATAGCCCTCTGCTGCAAACAGCTGCAGTTCGTGAAAAAATGTATTTCCATACATAGCGTGAGGACCACCGTGGATCTCGAGCAGTCCCGGACTTTCTTCCAATGAATCTGCCGGTTGTATGACCCATCCCTGTATCTGTATTCCATCTTCCGCTTTTACGCGGATTTCTTCAGCTTTGCGAACCCTTACCTCTTTCAGGAAACCTTCGTGAAATTTCGTCTTCTGCTGCCATTTTGATAGTTCAGGAGTCATAATATAAAACTCTCCAGGGTTTTCCGGAGTGCTGACGCCGGTAATCATTGATCCACCGCTGTGGACCGCGAAAGTGAAAACGTGCTGGTTTCCTTGTGTTAATGGCTCTAAGTGACCAGATAAATTAACTTTATATAACTGCGTGCTGCCTTCAAAACTTGCCTGCACGAAAAGGCATTTTCCGTCATTGCTCCAGACGGGGCCGGAGCTGTTCATTCCACTGATCACATCGCCAATCATCGAATCAGTGAAACTTAAATCTGCTGATTGAGTCAGGCACTCCAGCTTAGTTCCGTTAATATCGGATATCCATAATTGAGATTGGGTAGCTCCCTGAAATTCCTTCTTGTGGCCCAGCAGTGCAATATTTCTTTCGTCAGGGGAAAAAGCCGCCTGAGAAAAAGACCCGGATGCGATTTTTTGATGTTCATTCTTTTTCCTGTTGAACAGGTAAACATCAGAACCGACATAAAAATCACCTTCTTTATTAGCAAGGTAAATAATCCAATTTCCGTCTTTACTCCACGATACCGGCTGTAGGTCTTCCGTTTCTTCAGTTATGATTTCCGCTCTTTTTGTTTCCATGGAATATACAGCGAGCTGCTTTCTTTGGCTGCTAAAAAAGCCTGCAGCATCAGATTTATATTTAAGTTTTTCTATGACAATCGGGGTATCTTCCTTATCGTCATTTTCTTTTTGGGAAAGGGGGTCTTCAGGATCTGCCAGCGTAGTGAAAAGAAGTTCGTCTGAGCTTTCATTCCACATTGGCAGAGAAGCTCCTCCAGGAAGATCAGTGATTTTGTGTGCCTCTCCTCCGTTTGTAGAAATTAGGAACAGCTGTGAATGGTTATCTTCCTGTTTTTTTCCGGCGAAAGCCAGAAATTTTCCATCGGGCGAATACTGCGGACTGCTTACTGTCCCGCTTCCAAAAGTCCATTGAGAGGTTGAAGATTCCGCTACATCGTGTACAAACAGGTGGGAAATGTACGACCTCTCTGAAATTTTTTGACGAACAAATGCAACTTTTTGTGCATCCGGGGAAAATACGGGGTCCTGCAGTGTATGTATATTTTCCAGGTCAGAGCGTTTGATCGGTCTTTTATCCATATAAAAACCTCCTAATAAGTATATTTTCATCGTAGCAAAAAAATTCGGAATACGAAATATTTAATTGTAGTCGAGGTAAATACTTCGGAAATGCAAACAAAAGGAAGCGAGTATTTTCTTCTTATATAAGGTGTGAATCATTAGTACCCTTTGTTGTTCGAAAGGAAAACAATAATTCTTCTTCCTTTATTCCATTCATATAGCCACAACAAAGGAACTGAACAAACTTGCTTTTTCATCTGAATGACGAAGGGTTTTCGTTTACTGAATAGAAAATATTGCAGGCGCAGCAAAAGACGTCATCCTGTGTCATAAGAAAAGAGTGTCTTCTTTTGGGATTCGCAGAGGGAATAGAGCGACTTCAGGGGGCGGCAGAGGGCGCGAAGAGCCGTTCAGCAGGGAGGGCAGAATGAACTGAGGCAGTCTCTGCGCCACTATGGAGACGATGAACACAGGTTAAGGTGTAAGAACTTTAATATTTAAGTTCCTATTCTGTAGTTTTAGAATTTTTTGTAAGAGGGCCGGTAGAGCCTATTTTTATAAATAATGTTGCCTTAAGGAAACATTATTTGCTTTACAAAACTTTTAAGTAATACTATAATTACAGAATAGTTTGGTCTCGGGAAACATTTATAGTTTAAGCTAAATATTTAATAGAACCATTATTATTTGAATTTCGGAAAAGATCAACAGGATATTTATCTGAACCTATCTGCAGGAAAATTGATAAATAAATTAATGTGCTGATGTTGAAGATACCGCATATTATTAATTAAAGAAATATGAAAGGAGTATGAATCAATGAAAAAGACAAACTTATTCTGGCCGCTGCCACTGCTTCTGGTTGCAGCTTGTGGAGAAGAATCTTCTTCTACAGAATCTGAAAATCCCAATAATTCAACAAATGAAGAGGGGATCTACGTTACAGCCAGCTTCTCTATTATTGGGGACATGGCTGAGGCTGTAGTTGGAGATCGTGGAACTGTCGATTATATTGTCCCGATCGGAGAAGAACCGCACGAGTATGAACCTGTACCAAGTAACTTCCAGGAAGTGAACGATGCTGATGTTTTTTATGTAAACGGGATGAATCTCGAAGCATGGCTGGAACGGATCGTTGATAATGCTGCTGATACAGAAATAGTCCAAGTTACAGAAGGAATGGAGGAAATTCCTCTGGAGCAGGAAGATGGACCCGATCCTCATGCATGGCTGAGTCCGAAAAATGCGGAAGTTTATATAGATAATATCGTGGCTGACCTTTCCGAGCGGGATCCAGAAGGGGCAGAGACGTTCGAAGAAAACGGTCGTGCCTACCTGGAAGAAATAGATACTCTGGTAGTTGAAATAGAAGAAATGCTTGCAGATATACCAGAAGAACAGCGTCTGATAGTCGTAAGTGAGAATGCTTTCAAGTATTTTGGAAGAGATTTTAACATGGATACGGATGGAATATGGGATATCAACTCGCACGAAGAAGGAACTACAGGCCAGATTAACCGGATTATTGATGTACTAAATGATCGGGATATCCCGGCCGTGTTCGTGGAGTCCACTGTTGACAAACGCTATATGGAAACCGTGGCAGATAATGCCTCTCTTGAAATTGCAGGAGAAGTTTATACAGATGCTGTTGGTGTGGAAGGATCGGAAGCCTCCAGTTATATTGATATGATGCGTTATAATGCAGAAACTTTTGCAGAGGGCCTTTCTGAGTAGTATAGGCATTGTCGTTGTCTTTCTCTATCTTTCTTGGTAAAATACGAATAGAAATTAACTTAAGAGGTGAATAGAATGCAGATTACTGATCAGGCAAAGCAGTATATTGAAGGATTAATGAACGAGCACGATGCAGCAAACATTAAAATTTTCGCTGCTGGAATGGGCTGAGGAGGTCCCCAGCTGGGTCTGGCGCTGGATGCGCCGGCAGAAGAAGATATAATTGAAGAAATTAACGGCATACAGGTTGCTTTCGAAAAGATGATTCATGAACAGGCATCCGGAATCGAACTTGGTTTTCAGCAGACGGCTGATGGCGGAGGTCTAGTAATGAATGGCGGAGACAGCGACTGCTGTTAGCATGAATAGAATGTTAGAAGCGGCTGTACCTTAAGGGAGGCAGGCTGCGCCAGGCTGCACGGTAATTCGTGGTCTGTTTTAGAGCGTCATGACGGGATTATGCGTCATGACGCTTTTAAATTTAATTCTTAATAATGCCGCTTTGAACGCTATTTAGTTAACTATTAATTTTTCAGATACCATGCTCGTGTTCCATACTGTTCGCACTTCAGCGAATTTCAGAACTTGATATCAAGTTATAATCAGGGAAGATAACAGGAAAGGAAGCCTTATTATGAAAACAATAACAAATCGTAAGCTGGGCAGTTCGGATATGGAAATTTCTCCAATCGGTCTGGGCTGCTGGCAGTTTAGTAAAGGCAGCAACGCAGTAGGTAAATATTGGGATAGCTTAGCAGATGAGGATATGAATCAAATAATTAAAGTAAGTATAGAGAATGGCATTGATTGGTTTGATACAGCGGAAGTATACGGGAATGGTGCTTCAGAGCGTGTACTGGCTGCCGCTCTTGATGAATGGAACATAGGTTTTGATGAAGTGAAACTAGCTACTAAATGGTGGCCTCTGTTTAGAAAAGCTGCATCTATTGAAAAGACGATTGAAAGACGTAAGGATGCTTTAAATCAGCGGCCGATTGACCTGTACCAGATTCACCAGCCGTTTTCTGTTTCCTCAATTAAAAATCAAATGAAAGCGATGGCAGAACTTCAGAAGCAGGGCAAAGTCCGCAATATTGGAGTCAGTAATTTTAATGAAAAACAAATGAGAGAGGCTCATGCAGTTTTAGCAGAGGATAACCTTCCGCTCGTTTCAAATCAGGTGAAATACAGCCTGCTCGACAGACGTATCGAAAAGAACGGACTACTGGCTGCAGCAAAAGAACTGGAAACCGCGGTTATCGCTTATTCCCCGCTGGAACAAGGACTTCTATCTGGTAAGTATCATGATAATCCGGAAATGATTAAAAAAACGTCCGGTCCAAGAAAGTGGATGGGAAAATTCAAAGAAAACCAATTGCCTAAAACGGAACCGCTTGTCTCCTTACTGAAGGAATATGCTGATCAATATAATGTTACCGTAAGCCAGATTGTACTTAACTGGATGATTAATTACCACGGAAGCGCGGTATTTGTAATACCGGGAGCATCGAAAGTGAAGCAGGCAGAAGAAAATGCAGGAGCGATGACTTTTTCTCTTACTGGAGAAGAGCTGGAGCAGATTTCTGAAGAAGCCTGGAAAGTACAGTTATATAAATAAACAGAAGTGGCTCAGTCACTTCCGGCGGAAATATTCTACGCCGTGATTAAAAGGGTGAGCTGTAAGGAGGCATAAAATGAATATTGAATTTTTGAAATGTCATGGTTCGGGTAACGATTTTATAATCATTGATGAATGGACGAAGGGATATCGATTTACGGAGGAAGAAAGAAAAGAAGCAGCAATTCAGCTGAGCAGAAGAAACAGCATTATTGGATCAGACGGTATCCTTTTTGTTATAGGAAGCAGTAATGCAGATGCTAAAATGCGAATGTTTAATTCAGATGGCTCAGAAGCAGAAATGTGCGGGAATGGACTCCGGTGTGTCGCCAGATATGCGATTGAGAAGCTGAAAAAAGAATCATTGATGATTGAAACAATGAAAGCAATTCTTCCGGCAGCTAAAGTACCGGATGTATACGAAGGTATTCAAACGTTTGAAGTGGCAATCGAGCCGGTTTCACTAAATCCGGCATCACTGCCTCTGCAAACCGGAAAAGCCTCATGGAAAGAGACTATCATACCTGAAATTGACAAGGAGCTCACTTTTACTGCTTTAAGTGTACCAAATCCTCATCTCGTTACAATTGTGGAGAAAGTGAGCGACGAGCAGGTTAAAGCAGTCGGAAAGAAAGCAAATGAACTGAAACAGCTTCTTCCGAATGGTACAAATGTAAGCTTTGTTAAAATTATTAACGAAAGTACGATATTTGTAAGAACTTATGAAAGAGGAGTAGGTTTAACAAATGCCTGTGGAACCGCTATGTCTGCTGCAACACTTGTCAGCTGCCTGCTCGGGCGCCAGCCGCTCAACGAGGTCATTACAGTATTAAACCCTGGAGGAATGGTGCAGACAGTAGCAGAAGTACGGGGAGACGAGTCTTACTCTATTAAGCTCCGCGGTAATGCGACATACGAATTCAGCGGCAGTGTGCAGTTGGATTTTCATAATGCAGAAAAATCCGATCTGATTGAAACACAGGATTTTCCCGAGGAAACAGCAGCTTATAAAAAAATGGCCGACTACGCAAAAACGATGGCATAAAAAAGGAGCGGTCTCTGTAATAAATGAGACTGCTCCTTCTGCTTGGTTAACGGACGTTCATTTCCGAAGGTTTAGGCCCTTTACGGATACCACGGTCGAGATTATGAATAAGCTCCATCTCATCATCACTCAGTTCAAAATTAAAAACATCAAAATTTTCCTTGATGCGTGATGGAGTTACCGATTTTGGAATGACAATCGAATTATTCTGCAGATGCCAGCGGAGAATAACCTGAGCTCCTGTTTTGTCATGGTCGTCAGCAATACCCTGAACGACTGGGTGGTTTAAAACTTCTCCACCCTGCATGAGCGGACTCCATGCTTCCACAAAAATATTGTGCTTATGGCAGAAGTTTTTTAATTCATCCTGAGCAAGAAATGGGTGGCATTCCACCTGGTTTACAGCAGGAGGTACTTCACACTCATCCAGAAGCCGCTGCAGGTGCTCTTCGTTAAAATTACAGACACCGATAGCTTTAACTTTACCTTCTTTATAAAGCTTTTCCATCGCTTTATATGTATCTACATAGTCGTCGTACTCAGGAGTAGGCCAGTGAATTAAATAAAGGTCCACGTAATCAAGGCCGAGACGTTCAAGACTCTCATCAAAAGCTTTTAAAGTGTTTTCATATCCTTGATCTGTATTCCAGACTTTTGTAGTTATAAACAATTCATCCCGGGGGACGTCTATTTCTTTAAGGGCACGTCCGACACCGGCTTCGTTTTTATAAATCATAGCCGTATCGATAGAACGATATCCAACCCGTACTGCTTCTTTAACAGCTTCTGTAGCTTCCTCATCTTCAACCTGCCAGACTCCAAATCCGAGCTGAGGCATTTCAACTTCGTTGTTTAATTTTATATACTGCATGAAAACTCCTCCTTAAATGTAGCTTGCATAAAACATTATAACATAATACGTAAGCGCTATTAACAAACAGGATCTATTGGTAAAGGATGATGAATTACTCTCTGATGGAACTTGGTAACCCGGATAAAACCCTTTCTCAAAAAAGGCAGATCAAAAAGGAAACCCAGCCTATACCAGTATGCTGTATTCAATTACAGGCCATCCTGAAGAACATGTCAAGCCGGATATGATAAAATAACAGTAGTAATTTTCAAGGAGGATTTTGTATGATTTATATTGATAATGAAAATGTAACTGATCCGGGAATCAATTTAGCTTTGGAAGAATATGCTTTAAGGAAACTTCCGACGGACGACTCTTACCTGCTTTTTTATGTGAACAAGCCCTGTATTATAATAGGGAAGAATCAGAATACACATGAGGAAATCAATAAAAAATTCGTTGATGATAATGATATTCAGGTAGTCCGGCGTTTATCAGGAGGAGGGGCCGTTTATCAGGATCTCGGCAATCTCAGTTTTAGTTTTCTGACGAAGGACGATGGAAACAGCTTTTCCAATTATGCCAAGTTTACTCAGCCGGTAATAGAAGCCCTGGAAGAGCTTGGGGTAAATGCTGAACTAAGCGGGAGAAATGATATACAGGTAGGGGAAAGAAAAATTTCAGGCAATGCCCAGTATTCCACGAAAGGAAAAATGTTCAGCCACGGTACCCTTCTGCTCGATGTAGAAATGGAGAACATTGTGGATTCATTGAATGTAAACGAGGAAAAGATCCGTTCCAAAGGGATTAAATCTGTGCGGGCCCGGGTGGCGAATATCAACGAGTTTTTAGAAGAAAAGATGAATGTCGAAGAATTGAAGAAGATGATTTTAAGCTACATTTTTAAAGATGGGAATATACCAACATACAAGTTTTCTGACCATGAATGGGATGAAATAAAGGAACTTTCTGCAGAACGTTATAAGAACTGGGATTGGAATTATGGAAAAAACCCCAAGTTCGATCTTCACAGGTCAAAACGTTTTGAGGGAGCAGGTACGGTAGATGTCCGTTTAAATGTAGGAAAGGGAAAGATCACCGAATGCCGTATTTTCGGAGATTTTTTTGGAGTGGGAGAAATCGAAGATCTGGAAAACCTCCTGAAAGATACGACCTATGAAAAAAAAGCCCTGCAGGAAGCATTAAGCAAAACGGATCTTAGTTATTATTTCGGAGAGGTATCCAGAGAAGATTTTATAGAGCTTATATATTAAGCAGTGTTAAAGTCTGTGTTTCTATATGCAAAAAAGGGAACTTGGCTTTCCGAACGCCTGCGAAAGGAAGAAGTAATTCCGGATCTGGGTTAGGAAATAGACATATACAGTATGATCAAAAAAGCCGAAAAAAGAAGCAGGGCGGATAAAATCCGTTCTGCTTCTTTTTTATAGATTGTATGATCAGTCTGTCAGTTTCTGAGCAGCGTAAAGCTCGCCAGGATCAGGCGAAGGAGACAGCACCGTTGTGAAATGATATTTCCCAATATCTTACGGTAAACTTTATGATTTGCTATCAACTGCGGCAGCAAGAGCGACATGCACCATTTCATTAAAGGTTTCCTGACGTTCCTGCGAGGAGGTTTCTTCTCCGGTTAAAATATGGTCGCTTACAGTCAGTACCGAAAGAGCCTGGACAGCAAATCTTGCTGCAATAGTATAAAGAGCGGAAGTTTCCATCTCTACAGCCAGGACCTGGTGGCGGGCCAGCTGAGGAATAAGATTTTCATCATCATTATAAAAAACATCGCTCGTAAAGACACTGCCTACCTGCACCTGCAGTCCTTGACTGACAGCTCCTTCATATGCCTGTTTTAACAATCCGAAATCTGCAGTAGGAGCAAAGTCTATTCCGTTAAAATAACGCTGGTTTACACCTGAATTTGTCGTAGCACTCATCGCCAGAATGACGTCGCGTACCTTTACGTCTTTTTGTATAGCTCCACATGTACCTACGCGAATCAATTTTTTAACTCCGTAGCTGTTGATTAATTCGTGGGCATAAATGGAAATAGATGGGACACCCATACCTGTTCCCTGCACGGAAACGGGCTCTCCTTTATATGTACCTGTAAAACCATACATTCCCCGGACATCATTATACTGCTTAACATTCTCCAGAAAATTATCTGCGATGTATTTAGCACGCAGCGGATCCCCTGGCAGCAGAATAGCTTCTGCAATATCTCCTTCATTTGCTCCAATGTGTACACTCATTTAATTCATCTCCTCTTAAACGTAAGTATCACCTTTAAATTTAACATATGGTGGAGAAGTGCGCAAAGCGCATATGAAATTGCTTCAGGTGAGGACGTCCACTAGTATCTCGATATTTATTTTGTCCGTCCGACGTACAGCGGGCGGACTTCTTCTATCAGGGAAGATTTTGATATTCCAGGATTCTGCATTTTGAGAAGTTCAGCCTCAAAAAGCATTGCTGAAAAGCAAGTGTCCGGTTTAAACCCTGATTCAATTAGATCCTTTCCAGTAAGCCAGCTCGTAATAGTTTCCCTGCGGTACAAATAGCGGGAAAGTTTTTGACGGGTAGCCTTAGGTGCGAACGCGTTGATAAAAGGTACTAATACGAAAGCTTCAAAGTGAACTAATTCACGGTGCAGCTGAGAATCATTCATTTTGCTCCATTTACCCATGCTTTCATTCTCCATCCATTTTACCCAGGTCTCGGCAGTCCGTTTATCCTGCTTGTTCAGGCCGTAAGCTGCAGTTTTTTTAACTAGGCTTACATCGGAAGGGAGAAATTGAATCAAATAGCCCATCCATTTGCTGGAAGGGAAAATCACTTCTGCTTTTTCCATGAGCTTTTCGTAACAGTAAAGGCGCCTGATTCTCCTGGAAGTGGTCTCAGAAGGAATCGTTTCGGAAAAAAGCCGGGAACTTACGGAAAAAGCTATCAGCCGCTCAGCCCCTATTCTAGGGTCTGAGTGAAGAAACAGCCTTGAGAGCTCATCGGCAAGTCTCGCATAGGAAACAGAAGCCAGCAGCTCCATATTTTCTTCTGCGAGGTATTTTGTCTGAGGATCCATCCTGAAACCAAACCGTGCTTCAAAGCGGAGAGCTCTCAATATACGTGTCGGGTCTTCTACAAAACTTAAATTATAAAGAACCTTTAATCTTTTTGCGTAAATGTCTTTTAATCCCTGAAAATAATCAGTGAGTTCTCCATAGGAATTTTTATTTAGTGATACAGCAAGGGTGTTCACAGTGAAATCGCGCCTGAAAAGGTCTTCTTTAATTGTAGAAGGTTCCACATCTGGAAGCGCGGCCGGAAAATCGTAATATTCTGTGCGGGCACTGGTCAGGTCTATTTTACAGCCTGAACTGTGGGACCATGTAGCTGTCCGGAAAATCTCGTGGGCTCTGACCTTTCCTCCATATTCTATCTGCAGCTGTTCAGCCACTTTTATAGCATCCCCTTCAACGACAATATCGAGATCCTCATTGGGAATGTTCAAAAACATATCTCGCACGATTCCGCCGATTAAATAAGCGCGCATCTGCATATCTTCGCATTTTTTTTGTATCATTTTTAAAAGCTGAAGAATTTGCGGTGCAAGCATTCGTTCCATTGTATTGGTTACCTGGCGTTTAACAGGAGCAGCTGCTTCCCTGCGGCTTTCAATCACATTTGGACCATGCATAGCTTCTATCAGGTCGGTTCTGGAGACGATACCAATCATTTTATCGTCTTTCAATACAGGCAGACGGCCGATCTGTTCTTCCATCATAAGCGAACGGATAGTTTCCAGACGAGTGTCAGATTTAATCCAGAAAGGATCCCGCTGCATGAAGCCCTTGACAGGGGCATGCCCCAGACCATGGTGAAGTGCTTTATCAATATCCCTTCTTGATATAATGCCGGTTAATTTTTCATTTTCTGCTACAGGAAATCCGCTGTGTCCGTAACGGTACAGCATCTTTGATGCAGTTTCGACGGTTGTTTCGGGGGCAATTACGCGCACTGGAGAAGTCATTAAATCCCGTGCTGTAAGAGCTGGTTTTACGATTGTTTCCAGATTCTCCTCGATTATTCTGCGAACGTCGTCAAGTGTACTGTCTTTTGAAGAAGCCGAAGCAGCCTGGGCATGTCCTCCTCCGCCAAGAGTACTCATCAGCGGCCTGAAATCCACCTGCTCTGTCTGAGCTCTCGAAGTAACAAAAACTTTTTTCCCCATGCGGACTGCAGCTATTACGCCATCGAGTCCGGAAATCTGCAGCAGCTTTCTCGTTATATGGGCAAGGTGGCCGGTATAATGCTCCTGGTCCAGAAAAGCAGTCATCAATTCAATTCCATGAACGGTATGAATTTCACTTTCTTCCAGAAGCTTTTGGAAAAGGTGCTGCTGGTCGCTTGTTAGAGGAACTTCACGAAATTGATCAACTACTTTTAAATTAGCTCCCTGGTGAAGAAAAAAAGCGCCGGCTTCGAGGTCCCGGGCAGTAGTTCCGGGAAGAGTAAAAGATTCTGTGTCTGAATAAAGGCCAAGCGCAAATACGGTAGCTTCGAGAGGACTGAGCGGCTGCTTATTCTTTTTTAAATGTTCGGACAGCAGGGTAATCGTTGCACCTACAGCTTCACATTCATAGATGGTAATACTGGGGGAATCAGGCACCTGATCCACGTGATGGTCATAGATAATAGCCGGCAGCAGATGGAGACGGTCGGGGAGCTGCTTGTCAATGTAGGAAGTATCCACTAAAATTATACTTTCGACGTTATCCCATTCACATTCGTGAGGGCGGAGAAAAGGGAAAATGTTTTTGTAAATCGTAATAAAGTGTTCGACTTCAGATGTCGCTCGGGAAGGAAGCACCGGGACCGCCTCAGGATGAAGTTTTCCAGCTGCGATCATAGAGGCCAGAGCATCAAAATCGAGATTATTGTGGGAAAGTATAACCTGCATGGAAGACCCTTCTTTCTAATAAACTTTGTCCGTAAACGTTTTATTCGTGAAAATTTTGCTTCCGTCCGTTAGAGAGTTTTCAGCGAAATAAAAAAAGAAATGTTTTCCAAGTTAAAATTATAAGAACAAGAGATTATTTTTTGTATCCAGTTATGAAAATGATTTGATACAATGAAGAAGCTGAATCTTCATAATTAAGATGTTTAATATTATATCAAATATAACAACTGCGAAATAAAAAAGGTGGAAATAAAATGAAAAAAGAAACGTACAGGCTTATTATGGATCTCACGCATAATCCTTTCTACACTTCTGTTCTTAAAGGCTTTGCGTCGAGCTGCTGGAGCAAACCATTCATCCGCAGATTTTCCAATACATATGGTATTAATATTGCAGAAGCGGGAAAACCAATCGAAGAATATAAAACGCTTCAGGAGTTTTTTTCCAGGTCTTTAAAAGAAAACAGCCGGCCGGTTTCCCCTGTTAAAAATAGTGTTGTCAGTCCTGTAGATGGTTACTTAACTGCCGCTGGAAACATTGAAGCACAAGATACTTTCACAGTTAAGGGGAAAGTTCATGATTTATACACGCTGCTGCGCCGTGAAGATAAAGTAAATCGATACAGCGGGGGAACTTTTGGAGTTTTTTATTTGTCTCCGCAGGATTACCACCGCATACATTCCCCGCTTGATGGTAAAGTAATTTCCCGCTGGGCTCTGGGAGAATATTCTGAACCTGTTAACTCACTGGCGTTTAAATTTGGTGTCCAGCCTCTCGCTTCAAATTATCGTTTGATAACTGAAATCTCCACTGCTTTTGGGTACGTTTGTATTGTTAAAGTTGGGGCGCTGAATGTGAACAGTGTTTATTATACTCATTTGAACAGCCAGGTTGAAAAGGGAGAAGAATTTGCAGGTTTTAGTTTTGGATCATCTGTAATAGTTTTATTTGAACCGGGAAGAATTGCCTTAAATAAAGAAGAGGGGGCTTTCCTAAGGCAGGGGGAAGTATTTGGTCTGACAGCTGACAGGGGAGAAAAAAGTGATTAGGTAAGCCGTCGGCCTGCGGAGCTGCTGGGAAATCAGGCATTAGAACAACAACGAACACAGCTGGCGCTTTTAATAGTGGAAACAAATAAAAACCGGCAGAAAGCCGATGAGCCTTACTGCCGGTTTTTTTGTTTTTCTTTTTCGATATCTGTTTTTAAATCATCCTGTACAGATTTATCCCACAATTTTATGCCGGTATTATAAGCGGTTCTCGAAATCATAAATGCTCCTACAGGCGCTGTTAGAAAGACGAAAATTATACCTAAAAGAATCTTCCCGATGAACAGGTCGTGCAAAATCAAAAAGAACAGAAATGTTCCGAGCAGAATTCCGATGACACCAAGTGTAGCACTTTTTGTTGCGGAATGGAGCCGGCCGTAAACATCAGGAAAACGGATGATGCCAATAGAGCCAAGAAAGCTTAAGATCCCTCCAGTCAGAAGAAAAATACTAATTATAATTTCAACGATCAATGACGACGCCTCCTTCCAGGAACTTCGCGAAAGAGATCGTACTGATGAAAGCCAGTATAGCAATAATTAAGAGGGCCTCCGCGAAAAGAACAGTCTCCTGGAGGATCATGACGAGGCCTATAAAGCCTATGAGGTTAAGGCCGATTGTATCCAGCGCTACAACTCTGTCAGCCATGGAAGGCCCTTTAACGAGGCGGAACGTACATAAGAGAATGGAAAGAGTAAGCAGAACTAATGTAATTTGACTAACGATCTCTATCACTTATTTCGTCACCTCCAAAATAGCTCGTTCAAACGATTCATGAATTTCTTTAATAGCTGCGTCTTTGTCCGGAACATGAATCGAATGAACATAAAACGTCTGCCCGTCTTCTGAAAAATTCATAGTAAGAGTACCTGGTGTAAGAGAAATGAGGTTGGCAAGCAGAGTTTTCTCCCAGTCAGTTTTCAGGCTCGTCGGAACCGCAATTATACCGGGCTGAATATTCATCTTTGGTTTAATGATGATTTTTACTACATCGTAGTTAGCGAGAATCAGTTTGTATATAAAAAGCATGATTAATTTGAAGAAAGCATATACTTTACGAAAATAGAAATCAAATCTCAAAAAGCGTCTTAAGAAGAAAAGCATCAGCAGGCCGACTACGTAACCTACAAAAAATTGAACGAATGAGAACTCATTTTGAAGGAACATCCAGATAACCGCAATAACGATATTAATTAAAATTTGAAATTGCATAATTTATTCCCCCAGTACGGCATCGATATAAATCGACGGCTCGAGTATTTCGTCTGCTACCGTTTCAGAGAAGACAAAGATAGGCTCTGCAAACAGACCTAGACCAATCGTAAGAGCTACGAGCGGCACAATTGGCAGAAGCAGCGGCATAAGTTTCACATGCTTGTAATCTTCTTTTTCCATGGAAGCTCCTCCCCAGAACACATAAATGAAAATTTTCATCATGGAAAACAGTGTAAGCAGCCCTACAAGCAGACTGACAGCTACGATGACGTACCTTCCCTGCTCAATACCAGAAAGTATGAGCGGAAATTTACTGAAGAAACCGCTGAGAGGAGGAATGCCTGCAAGCGATATAGCTGATATGAAAAAAAGCCAGGCCAGTGCAGGATGGGTACTCAATAACCCACTCATTTTCTTCAGGTCAGTCGTACCTGTAATTTTCTGTGTCGCCCCCGCAAAAAGAAACAGGGCAGATTTGACGATTATGTGGTGGGCAATATAATAAATAGCACCGGCTAAAGCCAGTGGGGTGAAAAGCCCAAGTCCCATAACCATATAACCTACCTGGCTGATAATGTGATAGGAAAGAATACGTTTAAAATCAAATTGTGACACAGCTCCAAGGACCCCGAAAAACATCGTTAAGCCGGCAAGTGCCAGAATGATGTTATGAGTGAAACCTATATCATGGACGAAAATAAGCGTAAAGGTTCTTATTATCGCGTAAATCCCTACTTTAGTAAGCAGCCCTCCAAATAATGCAGCAATAGCAGCAGGGGGTCCGTAATAGGATTTTGGAAGCCAGAAATATAGGGGGAACAACGCCCCTTTCATACCAAAAACAATCAGCAGTAATATTGCGGCGGCATTAATTACGCCCTGCTGTTCAAGCTGTTCTATCTGCACAGCAATGTGGGCCATATTCAGCGTTCCGGTCAGCCCGTATATAAAAGCAATGGCTATTAGAAATAATCCGGAAGCGAAAATATTTATTACTACATATTTATAAGATTCGCGGAGCTGATACTTTGTTCCTCCAAAGACTATTAATACATAAGAAGAAATAAGCATGACCTCAAAAAATACAAACAGGTTAAACAAATCTCCAGTTAAGAATGCACCGTTAACACCTGTTAAAAGAAAGAAATAGAATGGGTAAAAGAAAAACTTTTCTCTTTCCTTTGAAAGCGTCTGAAAGGAGAAAAACAGGCAGGCAACGCCTACTATACTGCTTAATAAAACCATAAGAGTAGCAAATAAATCGGCTACGAGAACAATTCCAAACGGAGCAGACCAGTTACCGAGTTCTACTGTCAAAACACCATTCTGATAGACGCTGACAATCAAAAATATGGAGCTTGCGAGCATAAGCAGTACTACTGCGGCACTGGCAATCCGCTGGGCAGCTGTATGATTTTTGAACAGAATCAGCACAGCTCCTGCTATAAAAGGTATAAGAACTGGAAGAAGTATAATATTATTCATTTGGATTACCTCTCAATTCTTCTAGATCGTCAGTATCGTGTTCTTTATACGTTCGATAAGATAAAACTAGTAAAAAAGCTGACACGCCGAAGCTGATTACAATTGCTGTAAGAATAACAGCCTGCGGAAGAGGATCTGTATAAGCTGCCGCTTCCTCTGTCAGCAGCGGAGGAGCCCCTGTTTCCAGACCTGCTAAGGTCAGAATCAGCAGGTGCACTCCGTGAGAGAGCATAACAACTCCAAATACGACGCGCAGAATACTTCTTGTCATAAAAAGGTACGTGGCAACGGCAATGATGATTCCTGAAGTGAATATCATGAGTATTTCCATTATGAAACATCCTCTGCGATAGATAGAATAATTAACAAGGCGACCCCTACAACTACCATGAGAATTCCCAGGTCAAAAGGGAGGGCTGTTGTCAATTCCACTTCCCCGAAAAAGGGCCATTGAAAATAATCAAAATACTGGGTTAAAAAAGCATCTCCAAAAAGAAGGCTGTTTAAACCGGTGAGTATCGCCAGCAATAGGCCGATTCCAATTATGACCGTATAGTCAAAGGGCAGCACTTTTTTAATTGAATCAAGATCAAAAGAGACGTAGAGCAGGATCAGAGCGGTAGCCAGCATGAGTCCTCCTATGAAACCTCCACCGGGAGCGTTGTGTCCGGCAAAAAAGAGATAGACCGAAAAGGAAAGGACGATAAACGAGACAATTCTGGTTATTGTATGGAGCATTAAAAAGTTCGTCTTCATACATCCTCACCTCCATGCATTTTGTGTTTGATCAAAGTGACCACACCAAGTGCTGCAATAGCAAGTACGAGTACTTCAAGGAGCGTATCGAGCCCCCGGAAGTCAACAAGAATGACGTTAACCATGTTATAGCCGCCGGCCAATGATTTGGAATTTTCTATAAAGAAATCTGAGATTGGCGTGATGTCCGAATCATTGCGAAGGGCATGAACGGATAAACTGGTAATGATAACAAATACACCTACTGATGCCGCAACCACCCCTTTAATAAGGTGTGAACCTTTATTTTTTGATTCTTTTTTAATCTCCGGCAGGTGTTTATAAGCCAGCAGGAAGAGAACTACCATCACTGTCTCAACAAGCAGCTGCGTAAGTGCCAGATCGGGTGCTCTGAACACAACGAACAGGGCAGCTATCAAGAAACCTACAACACCTAATAAGGCTATATTTGTTACGCGGTGCGTGATGAATGGCAAAGCCAATGTTGCCGCCAGCAGTACAAACGTCAATACCATCATATAAGCAGGGATGGACTGGTCTCCGGACAAGTCGATGGCCAGGGCATCATAGCGGAAAAATGTCCACAGCCCGAGTGAGCTGATAAAAATGACCATATAGAGCATATAGTCACTTAACCGACCTGTCATCTGAGCTCTGGTAATCTGCTGGGAACGAATTACAAGCTGATCAAGTGCCCCGTCGTAAACGTAGTTAAGCGGATCCCGTTCCCGGGCAAAGAAAAAGCTCGTCTGCCATTTTTTTAAATTCAAAGCAATGGCTGCCCCGATAAAGATAACAGCAATCGTCATCATAATTTCTGCGTTCAGCCCGTGCCAATGGTAGATATTAATGTAAAATTGGTCATCCCCTGAGGTAAGACCCGGGAGTATGGACTGCATAGTAGGCTCAATAATCGTATATGCGAGCATGTTCGGAAAAAACCCAAAAACAATGACGAGGACTCCGAGAATTATAGGAGAAATTAACAGCCCGGCAGGAGCCTCATGAACGTGTTTGGAGTAATTGTCCGGTTTAAATTCGCCTGTGAATGTTTTCGTAAAAATAAGCATACTGTAAACAAAAGTGAATACACTGGCAATCCAGGCCACTACTGGAATAAAGAACCCGAGAGTTTCGAGATTGAAAATATCGAGACTGGCAACATTTAAAGAGGCCGTAAAGAAAAGCTCTTTACTTAGAAAGCCGTTGAAAGGCGGCAGCCCGGCCATCGACGCCAAACCGATAAGAGAAATTGTAAAAGTGACAGGCATAATAGCCATTAGTCCGCCCAGTTTTCTAATGTCTCTTGTTCCTGTTTCATGATCAATAATCCCAACGGCCATGAACAGGCTTCCCTTAAAGGTGGCATGGTTAATTAAATGTAATACAGCAGCCATTGCAGCTGTCGTGTATAACGTTTCTGTATTAACAATGTCGTAATGCAGAGCAGCGGAACTCATTCCGAGAAGTGACATTATAAGTCCGAGCTGACTGACTGTGGAAAAAGCCAGAATACCCTTCAGATCCGTCTGTCTTATTGCGGAAATGGAACCCCAAGTCAAAGTAGTGAGTCCAAATATGATTAAAATCCAAAACCATTCGGCAGATGTTCCAAAAACAGGTGTCATTCTTGCTACCAAATAGATTCCGGCTTTTACCATAGTAGCGGAGTGAAGATAAGCACTGACCGGAGTCGGTGCTTCCATGGCATCAGGAAGCCAGATGTGGAATGGGAATTGTGCTGATTTAGTGAAAGCTCCAAGCAGGATTAAAATCATCGCTGCTAAAAACAGAGGCTCTCCTGCGATAGAGTCTGCAGCAGAAACAATTTCGCGGATGCTGAATGAACCTGCCAGTACATAGAGCAGGGAAAAACCTGCCAGCATAGCAAATCCGCCTGAAACAGTTATCAGCATAGACTTCTGAGCTCCGTAACGGGATTTTTCTTTGTGGAACCAATAGGCTATTAGTAATGAAGAAGCCAGGCTGGTAAGTTCCCAGAATACATACAGAACAATCAGATTGTCAGATAGAACCACACCGAGCATGGCTCCCATAAACATAAGTAAATATACGTAAAAATTATGCAGCGGTTCATTATTCTTATTCGCAATGTAATAAATAGAATAAAGCACCACTAGAGCTCCTATCCCTGTAATAAGGAGTGCAAACAGGAGACTCAGTCCGTCCAGATAAACTGTAAAGTAAATATCAAGAGAAGGGACCCAGGGAACGGCATGCTCTACCGGCTGAAACAACTGCCCGTCAAAAGGGATAAATGTCAGCAGATAGATGAATAAAATAAGCGGCAGGGGGAGCACGAACCATCCAGTATGGATATTACGAAATTTAAAATAACAAAATGGAATAATAATTGCCATAATAAATGGTGCTAGTGCAACAAAATGTAGCGTAGACAACGGAAATACCCTCCTCTATAAAATTAAGTATTAATGATCGTATCCTGATTTGATACTCCCTGATATCCATTTAACACTTTCATGGAAAGAAGAAAGGAAGCACGCTGCTTCCTTTCTTCTTTATCAAATAATAGTCAGAAAATGCACCTGTTTGAGTGACAAAGTAAATTATAATATAAATGACAGGCAGTTGCATCCTTTGACACTATGCTTAGGAGAACTATTTTAAACTTATATATATGAAGAAACTCATCAAAAATGAATAAAATTTTTTTGATCATCCGCGAAAAATGTCGTAACAAGCGGATTCCTTTTAAGAAATTTACCTGTTTTTGTTGTTTCGTTTGAAATGATTGATACAATAAATGTATTATGTGATGAGCAGAAATGGAGGAAGCCAATGCTTAAAAAGTTCATACCAGATCAATATGTTCAGTCCGTCTATGATATTGAAACGGAAGAATTAAGAAAACGGGGCGTAAAAGGAATCATTACCGATCTGGATAATACGCTGGTAGAATGGGACAGAAAAGATGCTACAGAAAAACTTCTTACGTGGTTTGAAAGACTTCGTGAAGAAGGATTTGAAGTAGTGATCGTTTCCAATAATAACGAAAAAAGAGTTCATACATTTGCCTCACCTCACGGCTTGACGTTTATTCACAGTGCGAAAAAACCTTTCAGTAAAGCATTCAAGGCAGCATGCAGATTAATGAATTTAAAGCACTCTGAAGTCGTAGTTCTGGGGGACCAGCTGCTCACAGATATTCTCGGTGGAAACCGTGCAGGATTTCAGACAATTCTCGTCGTTCCAGTGGCTGAAACCGATGGTATACTTACTAAGTTCAACAGAGCGATCGAACGCCGGGTATTTAAGGCGATGAAACGAAAGGGGTTAATTGAATGGGAGAGAGAATGATATGCGCCGGATGCGGTGTGGAAATACAAACGGAAAAAGAGGGGGAAACCGGTTATACACCGGAATCTGCTTTAAAAAGAGATGTAGTGATCTGTCAGAGATGTTTCCGGCTGAAACATTACAACGAGGTTCAGGATGTTTCTCTGACTGATGACGATTTTCTGCGGATGTTGAATCAGCTTGGCAGTCAGAAAGCATTAATTGTTAAAGTTGTGGACCTTTTCGACTTTGATGGAAGCTGGCTCGATGGCATGCACCGATTCACAGGAGGCAATCCCGTCCTGCTTGTCGGCAACAAAGTAGACCTGCTTCCGAAGTCAGTGAAGCGCAGTAAGGTTATTCAATGGATGAAAAAACAGGCGAAAGAATATGGTTTGAAGCCGGTGGATGTCACTTTAATGAGTGCAGAAACTGGAGAAGCTGTATTGGAAACGGCCGACACAATAGAAAAATACCGGAACAGCGGGGACGTTTATGTCGTTGGATGTACGAATGTAGGTAAGTCCACTTTTATCAATAAACTGCTTAGGGAATTTGGTGCAGAAGATGAAGCGATGATTACAACGTCCAATATCCCCGGGACGACTCTGGATATGATTGATGTGCCGCTTGATGACGGCAGCGTCCTCTATGACACCCCCGGCATTATTAATCACAATCAACTATCCCATTTATTATCAAAAAAGGACTTGAAAATCATTACTCCTAAAAAAGAAGTTAAACCGATAATATTTCAGCTGCAGCCTTCCCAGACACTTTTTTTCGGTGCAATGGGACGAATTGATTTTATAGAAGGTGCACAGCAGTCTTTTATTGTCTATATGTCAAATGACATCCATATCCATCGAACCAAACTGGAGAAAGCAGATGAACTTTATACTAACCATGCCGGCAGGCTTCTATCTCCGCCTTCTGAAGAAGATTTTTCTTCTTTTCCGCCATTCAATATGAAAGAATGGAAAATCCCTTCCGGAAAGATCGATATTGTTTTTCCCGGACTCGGATGGATTACGATTAGTGGAGAGGGAAGCGTAATTCGCACTCATGTGCCGGATGGCATTCATGTGACGATGCGTGATTCAATATTTTAAGGGAGGATAATTATATGACACAAGTATTTGGCGTTATCGGAGATCCTATAGGCCACACTCTTTCCCCCCTTATGCATACCTCTGCCTACAGAGACACCGGAATAAGTGCATCCTACGTTTCATTCAATGTAAAGCAAGAAAATCTCGAAGATGCGGTAAAAGGAATAAGAGGTCTTGGAATTAACGGAGTAAACGTTACCGTGCCCCATAAAATCGAAGTAATGAAATATGTGGATGAACTGGATGAAACTGCGAAAAGAATAGGGGCAGTTAACACAATTGTTAACGATAAAAAACAGAATAAGCTTATAGGTTATAATACAGACGGTGAAGGCTATCTCCGCTCTCTGCAGTCGAGACTCAGAAAGCCCTTCCGGGAAACGCGTGTCCTGCTTATAGGGGCTGGAGGAGCCGGCAGAGCTGTAGCTGTTACCCTTGCCCATAAAGGGGTGAAGCAGCTTACTATAGCGAACCGGACGGTTGCATCCGCTGAAGCTCTTGCGGAAGACTGTGGTGGAGAGACCCGGGCATTGTCTCTCGGGACAGCACAGGCGAGCCTCATGGAATTTGACGTCGTTATCAATTCTACTTCTGTAGGAATGGCACCCGGCACAGGTCAGATGCCGATTTCACTTGAAAAGCTGGCTTCCCGGACACTCGTCAGTGATTTAATCTATAATCCCTGGAAAACAAGATTTCTAAAAGAAGCAGATAAAAAAGGTGCTGAGACATTAAATGGTGTAGGAATGTTCGTGCACCAGGGAGCACTTTCATTCGAACTATGGACAGGAGTCCAGGCACCGGTGAAAATAATGGAACGTACCGTAACTGAAAAATTAAGAGAGGTGTAAACAGCTCATGTTATCAGGTAAACAGAAGCGATATCTGCGCAAAGAAGCGCACAATCATAAGGCTATTCTTCAGGTTGGTAAAGGGGGAGTAAATGAAAACCTCGTCAAACAGGTGAATGATGCTCTCGAAGCAAGAGAAATTATAAAAGTTAGTATTCTACAAAATAATTTTGACGACAACGACCAAACAGCTTCGGAATTAGCCGAGGGAGCAGACGCTCATATCGTCCAGATCATCGGAAATACAGTCATATTATATAAGGAATCATCGGAAAATAAACAAATCGAACTGCCGGAATAAGGAGTAAGAGTTTATGAAAAAAATCGGCCTTCTCGGCGGAACGTTCGATCCACCCCATATCGGTCATCTAATTATGGCAGAAGAAGCAAGGCTGCATTGCGGTCTTGAAGAAATCTGGTGGATGCCGAACAAAATTCCTCCACATAAGGAAAAAACAGATACAACGGAAAAGCAGAGAATTGAAATGGTAGAGCAGATGGTTCGATTATCTCCCTCTTTTGCTTTATGCTTAAAAGAAATGGAGAGAAACGGCCCGTCTTATACTGCGGATACGCTTTTAGCCTTAAAAGAGGAAATGCCAGATATTCAATTTCACTTCATCATGGGTGGAGACAGCTTTGAGAACTTTCATTTGTGGGCAAGGTATGAAGAACTGCAGCATATGATTCCCTTTATAGTAATGAAAAGACCGGGCTCTGAAAAAGCAATAGTTAAAAAAGAGGATTTTATAAAACTGGATTTTATTGATCGTTTTGAGCTTAGTATCTCTTCTTCTGAAATAAGAGAGGGCGTTAACCGGGGGACATGGAATAAATTCCTCGTCATAAATGAAGTAAATGATTATATTAAGGAGCATCGACTTTATGAATGAAGCACATGCTTTAAAGGCAGTAAAAGACGCTCTGAAACCGGTAAGATATGAGCATACGGTGCGCGTACTTGAAACTGCCGACCAGCTTTGCAGTCTTTACGGAGGTAACAGGAACAAAATACGTCTCGCTGCAATTCTGCATGATTATGCTAAATACCGCCCTGCTGAGGAAATGAGGAACAAGGTCAGCAGCTCAGATAAACTGCCGGATAATCTTCAGCTTTTTGGTGATGAACTGCTTCATTCCTTTGTAGGAGCTGTTTTTGTAGAAGAAGAGCTTGAAGTAAAAGATAGAGAAATTCTTGAAATTATCGCTGTGCATACAACGGGCAAACGAAATATGACGCTGGAACAGAAAATTGTTTTTTTAGCGGACTATATTGAGCCGGGACGGACTTTTTCAGGAGCTGAAACAGCTAGAAAAAAAGCTGAAAAGAGCCTGGATGAGGCATGCCTTACTGTTCTTTCTCAAACTATTTCTTTTTTATCGGAAAAACGATGGCCGATTTATCCTGATACGTTTGAGGCGTACAACGATTTAGCAATTAGAAGAAAGGAAGATATTATTAATGAATAGCAGACAATTACTGGATATTACTGTCCGTGCTGCCGATGAAAAAAATGCTCAGCAGATTAAAACGTTAAATATGGAAGGAATTTCTTCTATAGCTGATTATTTTGTTATTTGTCACGGAAATTCCGAAACGCAGGTGGAGGCAATAGCAAGAGAGATTAAAAATAAAGCTTCAGAAGCGGGATTTGATGTGAAGCGCCTGGAAGGTCTTAAAGAAGCCAGGTGGGTTCTAATTGATCTTGATGACGTTGTCGTCCATGTTTTTCATAAGGAAGACAGAGATTATTATCAGCTTGAAAAATTGTGGGGAGATGCTCCTATAATTGATACAGAAGAAGTATTAGGATAAGAGGCGGTGACCATGCAGGAAGAACATTTCGCCTCATTATATGACATGCTGATGGAGGATGCCCCTTACGAAAAGTGGGTAAAATTCACTTCACAACATCTCTCAAAAGGAAGCAGGGTCCTGGATGTTGGCTGCGGCACAGGGACTCTTACACTCTTATTGGAAGAGGAAGGTTTTCAGGTTTCAGGTGTTGACATTTCGGAAGATATGCTTGTAATTGCAGAACAAAAAGCAAGGGAGAGAAAAAACAAGTCCCGTTTTTTCAAACAGGATATGACGAAACTGACTGGTTTTGAAAATCTGGATGCTGTGACTCTTTATTGTGACGGGCTGAATTATCTGCCTTTTGAAAAAGACATAAAAGACACATTTCGATGCGCAGCTGAAAGTTTAAAAAAGGATGGGGTATTTTTATTCGATGTCCATTCACCATTCAAGCTTGAGCACATTTTCGATAATCAGCTTTATGGGGAAGACCGATCCTCCGTCTCGTATCTATGGTTTTGTGAGCCTGGAGAGGAACCATTGAGCGTCCATCATCAACTTACATTTTTTGTGAAACAGGACGCAGGACATTATCTTCGTAAAGATGAAGATATATATCAGAGAACTTTTTCTCCATCATTTTATGAAAAATGTCTCATTGAAGCAGGCTTTTATTCCATCGAGATTTCAGGGGATTTCGGAGGCTCGAAAGTAACAGAGCATGACGAAAGAATTTTCTTCAAAGCTGTAAAAAAATAGTGGATAAATTTGAAATGCTGCAGTATAATTATGTTTCAAACCTACCTCAATTACCGTCAAAGCGGTAAGCTTTTATTAAGAACGACTTCTAAAGAGAAATCTGTCCGCCGGTCCAGGCCGGGCGGATTTTTTTATTGTATACTACCCGATTGGAGGAGAGCCGTTGGACAGAGTTAAACGTTTTATTCTGAATACGGATAAAGGTATCTTGATAAAGGCAGGGATAGCATGCATCATTATTACAGCATTGATTTTATATATTTTTTATGAAGATAAAACCAGTGGATCATCTCTTGTTCCGGAAGAGAACACCAGCGAATGGGAAGTTACTGGGAGCAGTGATGAAGCAGCTGCAGAGGAAATTAAAGTGGATATTAAAGGAGAAGTCGCTTATCCCGGAGTCTATACTGCTTCTTCTGATCAACGTGTGGAGGAAATTATAAATGAAGCAGGAGGAATAACGGCAGAGGCTGCTGTAGATCAGGTGAACCTTGCTCAGCGGGTCCATGACGAGATGGTCATCCATGTCCCATCTTCTGTTGAAGAAGAAGCTCAGGAACCGGATGCTGAAGGAAATTCAGGACCGGCAGTGAATATGAATCAGGCTGAAAAAGAAGAGTGGGAGTCTCTTCCTGGAATTGGGCCGGCAAAAGCCGAAGCTATTATTCAATACAGGGAAGAGAACGGACCTTTTCAGAAAAAAGAAGATATAATTAATGTTCCGGGTATTGGCGAAAAAACATTTGAATCTCTTCAGGATTTACTTTCAACTTACTAACAAGTCATTGTATTAAGCTGTGTTTCTTCTGAAAATTTGACGAGAGCTCTCTTTATTCTCTAAACTTAATACTATACTTAAGGAGAAGGTTTAAAAAAGGGGAAAATGATCCTGAAATCGGGTAGTTACGCCCTTTTATACATTTTCAATAGAAAATAATCACAATATTAAGGAGAGTTATTTATGGAGAGGATATCATGGAATCAGTATTTCATGGCGCAGAGCCATCTGCTGTCTCTGCGAAGCACCTGTACGAGGCTGATGGTAGGCGCAACAATTGTCAGAGAGAAGCGCATTATTGCAGGGGGGTATAATGGATCCATATCAGGAGGCAGTCATTGTTCGGAAGAAGGCTGCTTCCTCGTAGATAATCACTGCGTACGCACGATTCATGCAGAAATAAATGCCATCATTCAATGTGCGAAATTTGGAGTTTCCACTGAAGATTCGGAAATCTATGTCACCCATTTCCCCTGCCTGAACTGCTGTAAAGCTATAATACAGGCGGGGATCAGGAAAATAAATTATTCTGCGGATTACAAAAATCATCCTTTTGCAGAAAAGCTGTTTTCAGAAGCGGGCGTTGAAGTGGAACAGGTAGAACTTGAAGAGATGATTCTGGATACCAACAATAAAGAAAAACTGGCCTTTACTGCGGAGCTGCTTGGAAAGCTGGAAGAAAAAGGGCTTTCTGACACTGAGCTTCAGGAGATGAGAAGTAAAGCGAACACTCTTTATCTGCAGTCTCTGTAGTTAAGGAGTTTCGTATCGCGAAACGGAAACAGATACAAGGCATCTAACTTTCTTGAAAAGAGGAGGAATGCTTATGTATCTGTTTTTTTATATTTTTGTAGCGGTTACAGCATCTGCTGTTTTCGTCATGGCCGAAGAAATGATATGGAACATAATAGCATTCACTGTGGTTGGAGTGTTATTAATAAAGATGCCAAACCGCTTTTATATATTTATAGCTGCTGCGGCAGCTTACTTTTCCGCAACCTATGCTGTGGATAATAATTTCTCTGTTTATACAGAAGATACTTATGAATACTCCGGGTATGTAAAAGGAGTGTCCCCGACAACAGGGTCTTCGGAAAATTTTAAAATCGATTTTCTGACAGAAGAAGGGGAAAGGCTGCTTATTTATGCTGAACAGAAACCTGAAACAGGCAGCCGGTGCTTTATTTCCGGAAAGACATCGGCTCCGGATAGTTCACGAAGTCCCTACCAGTTTGATTACCAGGATTACCTTTTTAAACAGCAGGTTCACTGGCAGGTTTTTTCGGATAAGGTATCCTGCACCGATGGTTCTTTTTTCGGCCAATGGAGGGATAAAAGAGAGGAGGCTCTTGTATCAGTCGGTACTGCGAAGGGAGAAGGTCCTCCTCTGGCAGCAGCACTTGTTTTTGGAGACAGAAAATTTATAGACAGAGAAAGGATAGAGCAGTATCAAAATATGGGTGTGATTCATCTGCTTGCGGTTTCCGGTCTGCACGTAGGACTGATTACGACAGCTGTCTGGTTTCTAATGGTTAGAATCGGTCTCACAAAAGAAACTGCCGCGCTGCTTCTGATTATTATCCTGCCTTTTTATATGCTTTTTGCAGGGGGGGCACCCTCCGTCCTGAGGGCAGGCAGTATGACAATGATAGGACTTCTGTTTGTGCTGATGAATAAAAAAATTCCCCTGTTTGAAATATGCAGTATAACCGGCAGTATATTTATTTTTATAAACCCTTATATTGTTTATCATATAGGGTTTCAGCTCTCTTTCGGGACGACACTGGCTCTTCTGCTTTCGCGCCGAATGTTAAAAGGGTCCGGAATCAGGCTGATTTTAAAAGTTACCCTTTGTGCCCAGCTGGCTTCACTGCCGTTTATTCTCTATTATTTCCATTCCGTTTCCATTCTCACACTTGCTGCAAATATCTTTTTTATTCCCCTTATTTCCTTTGTAATTCTGCCATTATCTTTCGCTGGAGTTTTCGCTTCAGGAGTATGGCAGGGAGCAGCTGCGTTCATGTGGAAAATAATGGATTTCATACTTGGGTTTATGCATTTCCTTCTGGATTTTCTCGAAAGCCTGCCATATCAGGTGCTGCCTGTAGGAGCACTTTCTGCGTGGATGCTTTTGCTGCTTTTCATATCGGTTTATTATATTTTTAAAAATTGGACGAAAGCTTCGGCGCACGTTTGGACAGGGGTGGCAGCACTTACCTTTCTCCTGACATTTTCAATTGTCTCTCCGTATTTTGATAATAGAACCTATGTACATTTTTTGGACGTAGGGCAGGGAGATGCAGCTTTAATTGAATTACCAAACCGGGAAGCAGTCTACTTAATAGACACCGGGGGAGAAACAGTATTTACAGGCGAGGAGATGGTGATGGCTGAATTCGGCCCTGGAGAGCGGACTATTATACCATTTATGAAATCGAGGGGAATTACGAAAGTTGATAAAATGATTTTATCTCACGGGCATGCAGATCATATTGGAGAAGTTTGTACGTTAACTGAAAAATTGACTGTATCTGAAGTGCTGTATCCGGCCGGAGAAGAGATGGTCCCTTTTGCAGAAGAACAAATCGAGTGTTTAAAAGAAAAGGAAATACCCACTGTTTTTGTTGAAAAGGGAGATCACTGGATCGAAGGGGAGCACAGCTTTGAAGTTATACACCCATCCGGTGCAGGAAACTATGATGAAAATAATCAATCGATTGTATTAAGGGCTGTTGTTTCAGAGACATCCCTTTTATTTACAGGAGATATTGAAACCTTAGTGGAGGAGGAATTAGTGAGGGCGGGGCTGCTTGAACATACAGATATTCTGAAAGTGGCGCATCACGGGAGTAAAACTTCATCGAGCAGGCCCTTTCTTGAAGCTGTTTCACCAAAAGTCTCCGTCATTCAGGCAGGCGTAAATAACAGGCACGGTCATCCTCACGAGGAAATAGTCCAAAATCTTCTTGGAATGAACAGTGCCGTATTCCGGAATGATCAGCATGGTACGGTTACCTTTATAATCGATGAAGGCAAGATTTATGCCATTCCGTACATAAAAGAAAAGCCTTAGATAATCCAAGGCTTTTCCAGTGCGTATTAAAAAAACAGGTCCACTATATGACCGATAGAGAAAATAAGCATAAAAAATACAAAGGAAGCGACAAAGCCGATCCCACTATCAATTGCGTCGTTGCGGTTCGACTGGACATCTTTTTCGAACTCGTTCATACGTATCCCTCCTGTCATGTAAAATTATAATTGATTCCTGGGAAAAAATCCATAGAGGGCTTTAAAAATACTGCTTTAAATTTTAATTTTTAACCGTGATGAAAGAAAAACAGATATGGTACTATAAACAAAGAATGTACGGGGAGGGAAACCTATGTCCTATCTGGACCGGCTGAAGGAAATAAAAAAAGGAGAAATTGCTTCGCTCTACTTGTTATGCGGAACCGAATCCTATTTGATTGAAGATATCATTCATAAAGTAACAAATGCTGCATTATCTCCGGAAGAACAAGAGATGAATCTGCTTCGATTCGACATGAGCGAGCAGCCTGTTGACCTGGCTGTAGAGGAAGCTTATACTTTCCCTTTTATGGGAGGCAGAAAAGTAGTAATTATCAAAGATGCTTACTTTTTAACTGCCCAGAAACGAAAAGAAAAAATAGAGCACGACATAGCCAAACTAACTTACTATGCAGAACATCCTCCAGAAGAAACGACATTGATAGTTGCTGCCCCTTATGAAAAACTTGATGAACGCAAAAAAGCAGTTAAGCAGCTTCGCAAAAATGGGAAAGTGCTGGAGGCCAAACCTCTGCAGAATCAGGAACTGCGTAAATGGCTGGATGAAAAAGCTGTGGAACTGCAGGTTACACTTGAATATGAAGCGAAAGATAAACTGCTTACACTTGTCGGGGATAATCTGTTAATGCTTACTTCAGAAATGAATAAGCTCGCAGCTCACGCAGGAGAAGAGCGGGTAATAAATGCAGAGGCGGTATCTTCACTCGTAGCCCGTTCCCTGGAACAGGATATATTCGCACTCGTTGATTTTGTTGTTAAGAACAGGGTGTCAGAATCGATGAGAATTTACCGGGACCTGATTAAACAAAAAGAGGCTCCTTTAAAAATTCTCGCCTTAATGGTCCGGCAGTTCCGGATTTTATTTCAGGTGAAACAGCTGGTTCAGCAGGGATATGGCGAAAAAATGATAGCTTCCAGGCTGAAGCTTCACCCTTTTGCGGTAAAACTTGCTTCAAAACAGGCAAAAGAGTTTAATAACAAAACTCTTTTACATCTTCTTGATGAGCTAGCCGAGCTTGATCACAGGATTAAAACAGGAAAAGTGGAAGAAGAGTTGGGAGTAGAATTATTTCTTCTGGCAGGAAACGAGAGAGAAAAACGAGGAGTAAAATAACAGTCTCTGCAATTGGTCACTGCAGTTAGTACTAAAAATCTTTGTTTTCCACCTCAGAATTGTGACCTGCTGTCATCGGATCTTCTATTTGTTTCCGAATATTAAAATTTTACGGGACAGAGATACACTTTGCAGAAAAATGCCGGAGATTATTCTGGACATAAGGAAACACCTCCAATTTCTATGTGAAAAGCGGACGAGACAAAGGGCCTCTTAAATCAATACTGCAGACAGCAGATCCAAATAAAAAAGCTGTCCGGGGAATTCAAGCGTTCCCCGGACAGCTTTTATTTCAATCATTATGCAGAAAGTTCGTTCATGCGCTTCTGTAGACGTGCCTTACGGCGGTCTGCAGCGTTACGATGGAGAAGACCTTTACCTACTGCCTTATCCAGCTTACTTGTAGCGCTGACGAAAAGTTCCTTAGCTTTCTCAACTTCGTTTTCTTCTGCTTTAGCATAAAAACCTTTCATTGTGTTACGAAGGTCTGATTTGAATGCGTTATTACGAGCGCGTGCGAGTTCATTAACAATGACACGCTTTTTTGCTGATTTAATATTTGCCAACTGCTTCACCTCCCTTGATGCAACGTTACCGTTTCTCAGTTATTGCAACAATAGAGATTTTATCAAATGCAACCTTGAAAAGCAATATAATTTTAACAAAGTGGACTATTTGAAAGAATAATTGAACAGAAGCTTTTATTCTTGTTATAATAGAGAGCAGTGTATTGCACGGAAGCAGGATGTAGGAGTGATATAATAATGAAACCAGAACAAAGAATTGAAAGACGTGATCGAATACGCAACTTTTCAATCATAGCCCATATTGACCACGGGAAATCAACGCTCGCTGATAGAATTTTGGAAAAAACGAGTGCACTGACTTCCAGAGAAATGCAGGATCAAATGCTCGATGCAATGGACTTGGAAAGGGAACGAGGTATTACTATAAAGCTGAATGCCGTCCAGCTCAATTATAAAGCGGCTGATGGAGAAACATATATTTTCCACCTTATCGACACTCCAGGTCACGTCGATTTTGCCTACGAGGTTTCCCGAAGTCTGGCTGCCTGCGAAGGAGCTCTGCTCATTGTCGACGCTGCTCAGGGTATAGAAGCCCAGACACTGGCAAACGTTTACTTAGCTTTGGATAACGACCTGGAGATACTCCCAATTATTAATAAAATCGACCTTCCAAGTGCTGAACCGGACCGGGTAAGGCAGGAAGTGGAGGACGTCATTGGGCTTCCGGGAGAAGATTGTATTCCGGCTTCAGCTAAATCCGGAATAGGAATTGATGAAATTCTGGAAGCGGTAGTTAAAAAAGTACCCGCACCTTCTGGGGATCCGGAAGCACCGCTTAAAGCAATGATTTTTGACTCCATCTACGATCCATACCGAGGAGTTATTGTATACATCCGAATTATGGAAGGTACAGTAAAAAAAGGCGAAAAAATTAAAATGATGGCTAACGAGAAGCAGTTCGAGGTTCAGGAAATTGGAGTATTCACTCCTAAACCTGTGCAGCAGAAGGAACTGACTGTAGGGGACGTCGGTTACATGATTGCATCCATTAAAAATGTGGGGGACAGCCAGGTGGGGGATACAGTCACCCATGCAGCAAAACCGACTGCTGATCCGATGCCGGGTTACCGTAAATTAAATCCAATGGTTTTCTGCGGAATGTATCCGGTAGACACCAATCACTATGTCGCCCTTCGTGAAGCTCTGGAAAAGCTTGAACTCAACGATTCAGCTCTCCAATTTGAGGCGGAAACGTCCCAGGCGCTCGGATTCGGATTCCGCAGCGGCTTTCTCGGACTGCTCCACATGGAGATTATTCAGGAACGGATTGAAAGAGAATTTGGAATTGATCTCATCACTACAGCACCAAGTGTTGTGTATGAAGTAACAAAAACTGACGAATCTGTCCTGGAAATAGATAATCCTTCGGAAATGCCGGATGCTCAGCAGGTTGAAACTGTTCGTGAGCCATATGTAAAAGCAGAAGTCATGGTCCCGAACGATTATGTAGGAGCCGTCATGGAACTCTGTCAAAAGAAACGCGGCGATTACCTTGACATGAAATACCTGGATGCCAATCGAGTCAATATCATTTATGAAATCCCGCTCTCAGAAATCGTTTACGACTTCTTTGATACACTTAAATCAAGTACAAAGGGATATGCTTCTTTTGATTATGAAATTATAGGTTACAAAGAGAGTAATCTGGTGAAAATGGACATTTTATTAAATGGGGAAACGGTCGACGCTCTATCGATTATTGTTCATCGGGATTCAGCTTATGAAAGAGGTAAAATTATAGTCGAAAAGCTCAAAAACCTCATCCCTCGCCAGCAGTTTGAAGTGCCGGTACAGGCCAGTATCGGTCAGAAGATTATAGCAAGATCGACCATTAAAGCTATGCGTAAAAACGTACTTGCAAAATGTTACGGGGGTGACGTTTCCCGAAAACGTAAACTTCTTGAAAAGCAGAAAGAAGGAAAAAAGCGTATGAAGAGTGTAGGGAATGTGGAAGTTCCTCAGGAAGCCTTCATGTCTGTATTAAGTATGGATGAAAATAAATAAACAGAAAAGAGGTGGCGGTGTCACCTCTTTTGTGTGTTTTCTTAAAGGAAAGGATAATGATTTATGCGAAAGTCTCTTTATATACACGTTCCTTTTTGCGAGCAGATCTGTCATTACTGTGATTTCAATAAGTTTTTCCTCCAGAACCAGCCTGTAGATGAATACCTGGATTTATGCATGGAGGAAATGGAGAAAACCGTTAAAACACATCCGCAGACGGAACTTATCGAAACGATCTATATTGGCGGAGGTACGCCAACTGCTCTATCTACTGAGCAGCTGAAGCGACTTCTGGAAGCTGTTCCGAAATATTTTCAGCTTACTGATCAGGTAGAATGGACGGTAGAAGTAAATCCTGGAAGTGCTGACCGGGAAAAGTTTGAGATGATGAAAAACGCCGGCGTTAACCGGCTCAGTATTGGAGCTCAGACATTCGATCCGGAGCTTTTAAAAACAATTAACCGGGACCATGGAACAGGAGAGGCGGAGCATACGGTTAAGCTGGCCCAGGAATCCGGTATTCCCAACTTGTCGATTGACATGATGTTCGGCCTTCCGGGCCAGACGATGAAGCAGTGGAAAGATTCTCTTCAAAAGGCTGCAGAACTCGATATTTCGCATATAAGTGCTTATTCCTTGAAGATTGAACCGAAAACGGTTTTTTATCAGATGTGGAATAAAGGTCGTTTACAACTCCCGGAACAGGAGCTGGAAGCTGAGATGTATACGTATATGCTCACTTTTTTAAAGAAACATGGTTTTACAGCTTATGAAATCAGCAATTTTTCAAAACATGGTTTAGAAAGCATGCATAATCTTGCTTATTGGAATAACGATGAGTATTACGGGATTGGGGC
The DNA here is from genome assembly GCF_008014775.2 of Alkalicoccus halolimnae. Taxonomy (GTDB): domain Bacteria; phylum Bacillota; class Bacilli; order Bacillales; family Salisediminibacteriaceae; genus Alkalicoccus; species Alkalicoccus halolimnae. Next base: position 1,540,428 of record NZ_CP144914.1, read on the forward strand.
GGGTGCACACAGTTATGTAGATGGTATGAGAAACAGAAATCACGGTCCTCTCCCAAAATACATGAAAGCTGTCAAAAACGAAGAACTCCCCTATCTGGAAAAGCATAAAGTAACAAAAGAAGAAAAAATGGAAGAAGAAATGTTTATGGGACTGCGGAAACGGTTAGGAGTGTCTAAGGAGCAGTTCTACCGCCGTTATAACCGTGGAATAGAGGAAGTCTTTCCTGGAGTAGTTGAACATCTGAAAAACAAACTCCTGCTTCAGGAAATGGATGATAGGATAATGCTTACAGAGGAAGGCCTGCTTCTCGGGAACGAAGTGTTTGAAAAATTTCTGTTTACCGCAGAGGAAATATAAGAAAATTTGCGCCCTTCCGTTGACAAACTAAAACCTTCTTTGGTACTTTATATAATAGATTTAGCACTCGGAGGAAGGGAGTGCTAACAGGAGGGGTGAAGATGTTAACAGAGAGGCAGCTTTATATTTTAAAAGCGATTGTTGATGATTACATCACGAATGCAGAACCAGTCGGCTCCCGGACAGTGTCGAAAAGGGCAGATATGAATTTCAGCCCGGCCACGATACGCAACGAAATGTCGGATTTAGAAGAGCTTGGATTTTTGGAAAAACCACATAGCTCTGCCGGAAGAATCCCTTCACAGAAAGGTTATCGCTATTATGTCGATCATCTTCTTTCTCCGAAACAGCTGTCGAGCAAGGATGTTACAAATATCCGTTCTCAGCTGGCTGTGAAATTTCATGAGTCAGAACAGGTGATACAGCATTCAGCAAAAATATTATCACACCTTACCTCTTATACATCGATAGTGCTCGGCCCTGAAGTTTTTGAATCAAAACTGCGGCAGATTCAGCTGATACCCATTTCCGGTGATCAGGCTGTCGTTATTATCGTGACCGATTCCGGTCACGTGGAAAACCAAACAGTTCATTTCCCTGGCAACGTTTCCGGGTCGGATGTGGAAAAAGTAGTTAATATCCTTAACGACCGCCTGCGTGGGGTTCCTATTTTTCAGCTGCAGCAAAAGTTATCCCAGGAAATTTCAGCAGTGCTTAAAAAGCACGTTTCTAAATACGAAACGATGCTTTCGGCATTAACGGATGTTTTTCGTGATCAGCAGCAGGAAAAAGTTTATTACGGTGGGAAAACAAATATTTTAAGCCAGCCTGAGTTTAATGACGTGGAGCGGGTGCGCAGTATTCTGAATATTTTCGAAGAAGATGCTCTTGTTTCGAGGCTGATCAGATCTGAAGATGAGGGCTTAACAATTCGGATCGGAGAAGAAAATGATTTTAAGCCGTTTGATGATCTATCTATCGTCACCGCTACGTATACGCTGGAAGGAAAGTATGTTGGAACAATTGGACTTCTTGGTCCCACCAGGATGGAGTATCCGAGGGTAATAAGCTTAATGGAGTATTTTTCAAAAGATATGTCAGAACTTCTGAGCAGAAAAGACAGAAGCTGACTAGTTGAAGGAGGTGAAAGCAGTGTCAAAAAGAAATAATGATGATGTGCAGGATCTGGAAACAGAAGAAGCTTCAGCTGCTGAGACAGCGGAAGAAACCACTGAATTGGAAGAGGAAGCTTCTGTAGAAGAAACTGAAATTGATCAGCTGAAACAGCAGGTGCAGGATCTGGAAGACCGGCTCCTAAGGCTGCAGGCTGAATACGATAACTTCCGCCGGAGGACAAAGAAAGAAAAAGAGTCCGCGGCTAAATATAAATCTCAGAGTCTTGCGGAAAGCCTGCTCCCCGCTCTGGATAACTTTGAGCGGGCGCTGATGATCAATCCTGAAACAGAAGAAGCAAAAAGTCTGCTTCAGGGAATGAAAATGGTTCATAATCAGCTCTCTGAAGCACTCCAGTCCGAGGAAATAGAAATTATGGAAACAGTTGGGCAGCCATTTGATCCGCATATGCATGAAGCAGTAATGCAGGTTGAATCAGATGAATACGATTCAAATATAATCGTCGAAGAACTGCAGAAAGGCTATCTTTTAAAAGATAAAGTAATCAGACCAGCAATGGTTAAAGTAAGTTCATAATCATTTCAAGGAGGAATTTTGCCATGAGTAAAGTAATAGGTATCGACTTAGGAACAACGAATTCATGTGTAGCCGTAATGGAAGGCGGCGAAGCAACAGTTATTGCAAACGCTGAAGGAGCTCGTACAACCCCTTCCGTCGTTTCATTTAAAGATGGTGAACGTCAGGTTGGGGAAGTGGCAAAGCGTCAGATGATCACAAACCCTAATACAATCACATCAATTAAACGGCACATGGGAACAAATCATAAAGAAGAAGCAGAGGGGAAACAATATACTCCTCAGGAAATTTCTGCGATTATTCTTCAGAAACTTAAAGCAGATGCTGAAGCATATCTCGGAGAAACGGTTACAAAAGCTGTCATTACAGTTCCTGCGTACTTTAACGATTCTCAGCGCCAGGCAACTAAAGATGCCGGTAAAATTGCAGGACTTGAAGTAGAGCGTATTGTTAACGAACCTACGGCTGCAGCTCTTGCCTACGGTTTGGAAAAAGAAGAAGATCAGACTATTCTCGTATATGACCTTGGTGGAGGTACCTTTGATGTTTCCATTCTTGAACTAGGTGATGGATTTTTCGAGGTTAAGTCTACGTCCGGAGACAATAAACTCGGCGGGGACGACTTTGACCAGGTGGTTATTGATCATCTGGTAGCTGAATTCAAAAAAGAAAATGGTGTTGATCTCAGCCAGGACAAAATGGCTCTGCAGCGTTTGAAAGATGCAGCGGAAAAAGCAAAGAAAGATCTTTCCGGCGTTTCCCAGACACAAATCAGCCTGCCGTTCATAACTGCTGATCAATCTGGACCTAAGCATATGGAGATGAACCTTACTCGTGCCAAGTTTGATGATCTTACATCCCACCTTGTTGAACGTACAATGGGACCTGCTCGTCAGGCATTAAAAGATGCTGGCCTTTCAGCTGACGAAGTGGACAAGGTAGTACTCGTTGGTGGTTCCACTCGAATTCCAGCTGTTCAGGAAGCAATTAAAAAGGTAACAGGCAAAGATGCTCATAAAGGTGTTAATCCGGATGAAGTTGTAGCTCTCGGTGCTGCTATTCAGGCGGGAGTTTTGACAGGCGATGTAAAAGATGTCGTACTTCTTGACGTAACTCCGCTGTCCCTCGGTATTGAAACAATGGGCGGCGTCTTCACAAAACTTATTGAACGAAATACAACGATTCCAACTTCCAAGTCCCAGACATTTTCAACTGCGGCAGACAACCAGCCGTCCGTTGATATTCATGTACTTCAGGGAGAGCGTGAAATGGCTGCAAACAACAAAACGCTCGGCCGTTTCCAGCTGAACGATATTCCACCGGCGCCAAGAGGAGTACCGCAGATTGAAGTATCATTTGACATTGATGCCAACGGAATCGTAAACGTACGTGCAAAAGATCTAGGCACTAATAAAGAACAGTCCATTACCATTACTTCCAGCTCCGGCCTTTCGGATGAAGAAGTAGAACAGATGGTAAAAGATGCAGAAGAAAATGCGGAAGCAGATAAGCAGCGACGTGAAGAAGTTGATACACGCAACGAAGCGGATCAGCTTGTTTTCCAGACAGAAAAAACACTTAAAGATCTCGGAGAAAACGTAGAAGAATCAGAAAAAGAAAAAGCGGAAACTGCAAAGGAAAAACTGAAGACAGCCCTCGAAGGTGAGGACATGGAAGCCATTAAAACAGCAAAAGATGAGCTTCAGGAAATTGTTACCCAGCTTACTACGAAAATGTATGAGCAGGCCGCTCAGCAGCAGCAGGCAGAAGGCCAGGGTGCTGAACAGCAGGACGATGATGTAGTTGACGCAGATTATGAAGAAGTTAATGACGATAAGAAAGAGTAAGTGAATCAAAGTCAAAGTCAGGTTTTCTTGGCTTTGACTTTTTTCACGGGGACATACCTTTACTGGATGAAATCCAGATGATAAGATATCCGTTATGGAGAAAAATCGGGAGTGGTTAATATGAGTAAGCGAGATTATTATGATGTGCTCGGCGTCGAAAAAGGCGCAGAAGATGCTGAAATAAAAAAAGCATACCGGAAGCTGGCAAGAAAATATCATCCGGACGTTAACAAAGAAGCGGATGCTGAAGAAAAATTTAAAGAAGTTAAAGAAGCATATGATACATTGAGTGACAGCAATAAACGTGCTCAGTATGATCAATTTGGCCATACGGATCCAAACCAGGGATTTGGCGGAGCAGGAGCTGGTGACTTTGGCGGCTTCAGCGATATTTTTGACATGTTTTTCGGCGGCGGCGGAAGACGTCGTGATCCTAATGCGCCTCGACAAGGTTCTGATTTGCAGTACACGATGACGCTTGAATTTAAAGAAGCAGTTTTCGGCAAGGAAACTGATATTGAAATCCCTCGTGAAGAGGAATGTACCACATGTGATGGGAGCGGGGCGAAGCCGGGAACAAAACCGGAAACCTGTCAGCAGTGTGGAGGTGCAGGTCAGCTTAATGTGGAGCAGAACACACCTTTCGGCCGCGTTGTAAACCGACGCGTCTGTGACCGCTGTGAAGGTACCGGCCAGCAGGTGAAAGACAAGTGTCAAACATGTGACGGCAGAGGAAAAGTGAAAAAGCGTAAAAAGATTCATATTAACATTCCGGCAGGCGTTGATACCGGCCAGCAGATTCGGGTGGCCGGACAGGGAGAGCCAGGGGTGAATGGTGGACCTCCAGGCGATCTGTACGTGGTGTTTAATGTGAAAGAGCATGAATTTTTCCATCGGGATGGAGACGATATCTTCTGCGATATGCCGATAACTTTCGTTCAGTCTGCACTTGGTGATGAAATTGAAGTCCCTACATTGGAAGGAAAAGTTAAGTTGAAAGTTCCGGCTGGTACCCAGACGGGGACAGATTTCCGTCTCCGCGGCAAAGGAGCACCAAACGTACGAGGATTTGGACAGGGTGATCAGCATATTCGTGTGAAAATTATTACACCGAAAAAGCTCAGTGAGCGTCAAAAAGAAATTCTGCGGGAATTTTCTGAAGAAAGCGGTACGGAAGCACCGGATGAACAAAGTCAGAATTTCTTTGCGAAAGTAAAGAGAGCTTTTAAAAGCTTCGGCGAATAGAACAACAGGGAGTTGGAAAAAACATGAAATGGTCTGAGATCTGTATTCACACCACGCAGGAGGCTGTAGAACCGGTCAGTCACATTTTGCATGAAGCAGGAGCGGGGGGAGTCGTAATAGAAGACCGCGCTGACCTTTACCGGGAAAGAGAAACAAAATTCGGAGAAATATTTCAGCTTTCTGCTGATGATTATCCAGAAGAAGGGGTATTATTAAAAGCATACCTTCCCTTAAATAGTTTTTTAGGCGATACGGTGGAAGAGATTAAACAGGCCATTTCCCAGCTTCAGCAATATAATATTGACCTCGGTGCTCATGAAGTAACTCTTAATGAAGTGGATGAAGAAGAGTGGGCTACCGCATGGAAAAAATACTACAAGCCGGTCAAAGTAGGAGAGAGGATCACCATTGCTCCAAGCTGGGAAAATTACAAAGCAGTCGCCGATGAGGAAATTGTAGTTGAACTGGATCCGGGTATGGCTTTCGGTACCGGCACCCATCCTACTACTGTGCTTTGCATTCAGGCACTGGAAAAATATATAAAGGCCGGAGAGCGGGTCATCGATGTAGGAACAGGATCCGGAGTTCTTGCTATAGCAGCAGAAAAACTTGGGGCAGGTTCTGTGAATGCCATAGACCTGGACGAAGTAGCTGTTGAAGCTGCCGGCCGCAATGTGGAATGGAATAATTCCAGCCAGACGGTTTCTGTTTCGAAGGCCAATCTTCTCGATCATGTCAGCGGTACATATGATATGATAGTAGCAAATATTCTGGCTGAAGTTATTGTGGAAATGACCGATTCCGCCTACAAAGCAGTCCGTCCGGGAGGGTTGATTATTGTTTCCGGCATTATTAAAGCGAAGCGGGAAATGGTAAAAAGCTCCCTGATTCAAGCTGGATTTCTCATAACTGAAATTACAGAAATGGAAGACTGGACAGCAATAGCAGCTGCCAGGCCGGAAGAGGAATAAAAATGCAGAGATATTTTTTGGGAGACGACTGTTTCACAGAAACAGAAGCACACCTCGACGAAGAGTCAGCGAAACACGCTTTAAAAGTAATGAGAATGAGGGCAGGAGACGGCCTGATTGTATGTAACATGCAGGGAATCTGTTATACAGGTGAACTAACGGAGGAGAATTCTCCATCGGTAACTCTACTGCACCGGGAAAGGCAGGTTTCTGAGCTTCCTTTGAATGTTACGGTTGCTCAGGGAATGCCTAAAGCGGATAAGCTTGAGCACGTGATTCAAAAAGGAACTGAACTTGGCAGTGCTGCATTCATTCCGTTTTTTGCAGAACGTTCGATTGTAAAAATCGATGCAGCCAAAGCAGATAAAAAAACGGTTAGATGGCAGAAAATTGCCAAAGAAGCAGCTGAACAGTCGCACAGGCAAAGATGTCCAGTAGTGGAACCCCCTGTTTCTTTTCAATTCATATTAAAGAAGGCAGCGGAGTTTGATCATGTCATAGTTGCTTACGAGGAAGAAGCCAAAGCCGGGGAGACATCCCTTTTTTCTCAAGCTGTGAACAGGATGAACCCGAAAGAGAAAGTACTTTTAATAGTAGGTCCTGAAGGCGGACTTACAGAAGAAGAAACCGGCCAGCTTATAAAGGCAGGAGGAGTCAGCTGCGGTTTCGGGCCGAGAATATTACGGACTGAAACGGCTTCTTTGTTTGCGCTGGCTGTCTTCTCCTACCATTTTGAATTATCGAGGTGAAAAATATGCGGAAAGTCGCATTTCACACTTTAGGGTGTAAAGTAAATCATTATGAAACCGAGGCAATATGGCAGCTGTTTCAATCAGAGAATTATGAAAAAGTTGACTTCGACCAGACTTCGGATGTGTATGTCATTAATACATGTACAGTTACAAACACGGGAGATAAGAAAAGCCGGCAGGTAATCCGCCGGGCCATAAGAAAAAATCCAGATGCTGTGATCTGTGTCACAGGATGTTACGCGCAGACTTCTCCGGCAGAAATCATGGCAATACCCGGCGTAGACATCGTCGTCGGAACCCAGGACCGTCATAAAATGATTCCATATATAGAAGAGTTTCAAAACGAAAGAAAGCCTATTAATGGAGTAGGGAACATCATGAAAACCCGGGTTTATGAAGAACTTGATGTGCCGGCTTTTACTGACAGAACAAGAGCTTCTTTGAAAATACAGGAAGGCTGTAATAATTTTTGTACTTTCTGTATAATTCCCTGGGCGCGTGGACTGCTTCGTTCGAGAGATCCTGAAGAAGTTCTGAAACAGGCCAGACAGCTTGTGTATGCCGGCTATAAAGAAATTGTTTTAACAGGAATTCACACAGGCGGATACGGTGAGGACATGAAGGACTACAATCTTGCACGTCTGCTCGAAGAACTGGAGCAGGTGGAAGGATTAATGAGAATCCGTATATCTTCTATCGAAGGCAGCCAGATTACTGACGATGTCATCCGCGTAATTAATGATTCCCAAAAAATTGTCCGTCATCTGCATGTTCCGCTTCAGTCCGGTTCAGACACGGTTCTGAAAAGAATGCGGCGAAAGTACACAATGGATTTTTATAAAGAGCGGGTCCAAAAGCTTAAAGGAGCTCTGCCGGGACTTGCGGTCACATCTGATGTTATCGTCGGCTTTCCCGGGGAAACCGAAGAAGAGTTTCAGGAAACTTATCAGGCTGTCCGTGATGTCGGCTTTTCGGAACTTCACGTTTTTCCATATTCGAAACGCACAGGTACACCTGCTGCCCGAATGGAAAATCAAGTCGAGGATGCTGTGAAACATGAAAGAGTACGTAAACTAATTTCCTTATCCGATCAGCAGGCAAAAGAATATGCGTCCCGTTATGAGGGAGAAGTTCTGGAAATGATTCCTGAAGAAGAGGACAAAGAAGACAGCCGTCTGTTAATCGGATACACTGATAATTATATGAAAGTTAAAGTGGAGCTTGATCGTGCCTATATCGGCGAAATTGTTAAAGTGAAAATAACTCATTCAGGTTATCCTTATAACAAAGGCATGTTTGTAAAGGTCGAAAAAAGACCGGAAGCGAAAGTTTAATCACCTTTTTCCGCGAAATCAAATATTGACCTGTTCTTAAATTTCTTATATAATCTAATTATACATGCTCTCTGCATGTTTACTGGTTGTCCGGAGGGAGGGATACAGAATGGCAGAAACACGAGTTAGAAAAAATGAAAACCTTGATACTGCTCTTCGTCGTTTTAAGAAAACGATGTCTAAAGAGGGGACTTTAGCGGAGGTAAAAAAGCGTAAGCATTACGAAAAGCCTAGTATTCGCCGCAAGAAAAAGTCTGAAGCAGCTCGAAAGCGTAAATTCTAAGGAGAGGGTTGCCCGTGTCTTTATCGGTTCTCGATCAATTAAATCAGGACATGAAACAGGCAATGCGTGAGAAAGATAAGCAGCGTCTGTCCGTCATTCGTTCTGTAAAAGGTTCGATTCAGAACGAAACGATTAATCTCGGTCACGATCTCTCTGATGAAGAAGTGCTTACTGTACTGAACCGGGAAATGAAGCAGCGTCGCGAATCCCTCCATGAGTTTGAAAAAGCTGGTCGCAGCGATCTTGTTGCGAAAACGCAAGCGGAAATCGACGTTCTTGCTGATTATATGCCGGAACAGCTGTCAGATGAGGAACTGCAGAAGATTGTTGATGAGACGATTGCAGAAACCGGTGCCGTTTCTAAATCCGAAATGGGTAAAGTAATGGGAGCTGTCATGCCCAAAGTTAAAGGTCGGGCTGACGGTACGGCTGTGAGGCGTTTAGTCCAGCAATCACTGTCATAACAAATAAAAGTTAAAGCACAGGATATTCCTGTGCTTTTTTGATGTATGAAATAATAAAATCCGTTCGCCTTTTTTGATTATATTATTAGTAAATGTGAAACAGATGCATATTGAAATGAATGGAAGGGTATAGAAAAAATAGCCTAAGGAGGGATTTAAGATGGAAAAAGAAACATATTATGTTATTTGGAGAAGTGGGACGTTTGTAGAGCTTTCTCCGATTCTTCCAGATACTCAAATGATTCACTATGAAGTAGAGCTGGATAAAAAAGGAAAGAAAAACTTGGAGGAAAAGCTTGCGACTGTCCAGGAAGGGGATGTGATGCCGGAACATGTATTTGTTTCTCCATTTGATGAAACTAAAGACGAACGGGATAAAATGGAGCTCGGGTCAGACGAAGATAGTCTATTTCACCTGATATACAAGTATGGGTCCTCTGATACAAAAAGAAGACTGAAAGAATTATATAACCAGTAAAAAGAAGCGGTGCTGTAAACATGCACCGCTTCTTTTTGAGTGGTCATTCGTCCAGCTTGATAAAGCAGTTCCATTCTAAAATTCTCCGGACTGCTGAAGGACTGTAAAAAAAGATTTCGTTTTTGGTTCATGAAACTTTTCCGTCCTTATCTACGTAAGCTATACTGTAACTATAAGGCATAGAGAGGAGGCCGGAAAAGTGCGGAATATGAGAATTATCCTATACTTTTTGCTGATAGCTGCGGGATTTACACTCATGTCTTTTTCCACCTCTATGGCCCAGGATGCAGGTGAAGGCAGAACAGTTTATTTTGTTCCAGTTGAAGAAACGGTGGAACGAGGGCTGGAAGCTTTTCTATCGAGGGCAATAGAGACTGCTGAAGAAGAAAATGTGGATCACATTGTGTTTGAAATGAACACCCCCGGAGGGCGGGTTGATGCTGCCGGAGAAATCGCTAAATTAGTACGTGAGTCAGAAATACCAACCACAGCTTACATTGTTAGAGAAGCTATGTCGGCTGGTGCCTATATCTCTTTAAATGCAGATGAAATTGTTATGCAGCCCGGGACAGAAATGGGCTCCGCTCAAGTTATAGACGGAACAGGCTCTGCAGCCGATGATAAGGCGCAGTCTGCCTGGCTGGGAAACATGCGTTCCGCTGCTGAATTAAATGACCGTGATCCCCAGTACGCTCTTGCAATGGCCGACCCGGCCATAGAGATCGAAGACCTGGGACTTGAAGAAGGACAGCTTCTTACTCTTACATCTTCTGAAGCATTATCTGTCGGTTACGCAGAAGCAATAGCCGAAGATAGAGAGGAGCTTTTGGAATATTTAGAGCTTGAAGGCGCTGAGGAAATGGAATTTGAACTAAGTCTTGCTGAACAGATTGCAAGAATCGTTACTCACCCAATTGTTATACCAATTCTTCTTTCAGTAGGCGGGCTAGGGCTTGTTCTTGAATTGTATTCACCTGGATTCGGTATTCCCGGTATTATGGGTGCTTCAGCCCTGTTTCTATTCTTCTTTGGTCATACAGTAGCCGGTTTTGCAGGCCTGGAATCCTTAATTTTGTTTATAGTAGGCGCAGGTCTTCTCGTATTGGAGGTTTTTTCTCCCAGCTTCGGGATATTTGGTATTTTAGGACTGGGAGCTATTCTGGGAAGCCTGGTTATGAGTTCCTTTTCAACGGTTAACATTATAATTTCTTTTGTTATTGCAATCCTCGTTACACTTGCAGGACTTATTATCCTTATAAAGTATATTGATAGAGCGGGTCCTATGAAAAGGGTAGTGCTGACAGATGCTACTACTTCAGATCTTGGATATGTTTCCAACGTGACGAGGGAAGAATTGAAAGGAAGCACTGGTGAAGCACTGACTGTCCTTCGACCTTCCGGCTCTGCGCTTATTAACGAAGAACGTCTTGACGTAGTGTCAGAGGGAGGATATATTGAACAAGGCAGGAAAATAAAGGTCATTTCCGTAAACGGCTCCCGTATCGTTGTTCGGGAAGTATCGAATCAGGAAATGAATTAAAAAAAGGAGGAAGATGAATAATGCAGGACCAGATTGGAGTATTTATAGTCCTTGGTGTTATCCTTATCGGAGTTGTCATTCTATTTACTTTTGTTCCGGTAGCACTATGGATTTCCGCATGGGCAGCAGGTGTTAAAGTTGGTATTTTCCAGCTTGTAGGTATGAGGCTCCGCCGGGTAATACCTCACCGCGTAGTCAATCCGCTGATCAAAGCAGTAAAAGCAGGCCTTGACATCAGCACGAACAAATTGGAAGGACACTATCTCGCTGGAGGAAACGTCGACCGCGTAGTAAACGCGCTGATTGCAGCACAGCGTGCCAATATCGAGCTGACGTTTGAACGATGTGCAGCAATTGACCTTGCCGGACGTGACGTTCTCGAAGCAGTACAGATGAGTGTTAATCCTAAAGTTATTGAAACGCCTTTCATTGCTGGTGTAGCGATGGATGGGATCGAAGTAAAAGCGAAAGCACGAATTACAGTCCGGGCAAATATTGACCGCCTTGTAGGTGGTGCAGGTGAAGATACAGTTATTGCCCGTGTAGGTGAAGGCATTGTATCGACTATTGGTTCGGCCAACAGCCACGCAGCTGTCCTTGAAAATCCGGACATGATTTCACAGACGGTACTTAAAAAAGGGTTAGATGCTGGAACGGCTTTTGAAATCCTCTCGATCGACATCGCAGATATTGATATCGGCAAGAACATTGGTGCCGGACTGCAGACGGATCAGGCAGAGGCAGACAAGAAAATTGCCCAGGCTAAAGCAGAGGAACGCCGTGCGATGGCAGTAGCAGAAGAGCAGGAAATGAAAGCTCGAGTAGAAGAGATGCGTGCGAAAGTTGTGGAAGCAGAAGCGGAAGTACCGCTTGCTATGTCTGAAGCACTTCGTGAAGGTAATCTTGGTGTAATGGATTACATGAATTACAATAATGTGAAAGCTGATACTGATATGCGTGATTCCATTGGCCGTGCAACGAGCAACAGCGAAGAAGAAACAACAGAGCAGGTAGATACCAAGCGCAGACAGTAAACAAACGAAAGGAGCTATAGGTTATGACGGGTTTCATCAATCTATTATTTGAATCCCCGCTCCTTCTTTTCTTGATTATTGCTGCTATTTTTTCCTTTATTCGATCCAGGTCAAGCCAGGGAGAAGAACAGCAGGAGAGGCCAGGCCGTCCTCAGCAAGCCGGAGAGGGCCAGCAGGAAGCTTCTTCGCAGCGCGGGAAGAAGGAATTGGACTGGAAAGACATTTTATTTGAAGGGGAAGAAAAAAAGTCAGACCCTCAAATGCCGGAGCGTTCAGATTCCCAGACAGAAATGCAGAAGCATTATGAAGAGGTGCGGCGCCGTCAGCGTCAGGCTGAAAAGTCTACAGCTAAGGTAAAGGAATCTCCGATTGTAAAGGGAGATATTACGAACCCTGATAACGAGGGAATAAGCCTTGACTTTAAAAATATGAATAAACAGGATGTTGTGAAAGGGATTGTCTGGTCAGAAGTACTAGGAAAACCTAAATCAAAAAAACATTCCCGTTAACCAATACTCCGGCAGCCTTTAAAGGTCTGCCGGAGTATTTATTTGACTAAAGAAGCCTTTCATAAAATTCTTTGCACGCATTATCGCTCAGTGGTAAAGTAAAGGTAGATTAGTTAATGTATATGAAGATAATGAGGAGACTGAGGCGATTGACGCAGATAAATAGAACAATAGCTATACCTGCAGAGGATGCCAATGAAGTGCAGGCATTGTTCGGCCCGAATGATAAACATCTGGAGCGGCTGGAAGCAGCTTTTCATTCGGATCTTGTAACAAGAGGTCAGGATATAATTGTTCACACTGACGAACAAACAGCTGATAAAATAGAAAAGATACTGCTGATGCTGCTTCAGCTTATCCGAAAAGGTATAAGAATACATGAAAGAGATGTGGCATATGCAGCACAGCTGGCTAAAAAAGATATGCTCGGTGAAATGGCTGATCTTTATGAAGATCAAATTACAGTTAATGTGAAGGGAAAGCCGATTCTCGCAAAGACTCTCGGACAGCGTCACTATGTTTCGTCTATCCGTAAAAACGATATAGTGTTCGGAATCGGTCCTGCCGGTACCGGTAAAACATATCTTGCGGTAGTGCTGGCTGTTCATGCTTTAAAAGAAGGTCAGGTAAAGCGTATCGTTCTTACAAGACCGGCTGTAGAGGCAGGCGAAAATCTTGGGTTTCTACCGGGTGATCTGAAAGAAAAAGTCGATCCTTACCTGCGTCCGCTGTATGATGCCCTTCATGAAGTTTTCGGGGTGGAGCACACAGCAAGGCTTGTGGAGAGAGGAACAATTGAAATTGCACCACTGGCCTATATGAGGGGCCGCACTCTCGATGATGCTTTTATTATTCTGGATGAAGCTCAGAACACGACTCCAGAGCAGGTAAAGATGTTTTTGACGAGGCTTGGTTTTGGCTCAAAAATGGTGGTGACCGGAGATTTAACCCAAATTGATCTCCCAAAAGGAAAACAGTCCGGGTTGAAAACTTCTCTTAGAATTCTAAACGACGTAGATGGTATTTCATTTATTCATCTCCAATCAGCAGATGTAGTAAGGCATTCCCTTGTTCAGCGTATAATTGATGCATACGACAGGGAAGATAAGAAAGAGGATAACAACAGTTAGACAGCGTGGATGAGTTTTTCTCATGCACGCTTTCCATTCTCTAGTTTCTCGTATTCATTCTGGTTCCAGAGTCTTTCCGCATTTGCATGAAGGCAGTCCTGGAGTTATAGTCTGCGGACGGTTGACGTTTAACGTTGCTGTATATTTACAGCCGTACGGAAAGGTGGGGGCACGTTGGCAAACAGATCTTCGATTGATCAGCATACGTGGTGGAATAAAATTAAAAACCACAGATATATCCGTTTTATTCTTTTCTGCCTGCTGGGGCTCGTTACCTTTGGGCTGTTATTTTCGAATGTTATACCGCAGACTGTAGATATTGAATCCGGCAATGTGGCTACTGACAGCATCCGTTCTCCAGTAACTGTGGAAAACAAGGCAGAAACAGAACGGCTTCAACAGGAAGCTATAGACAGCGTAGAGCCAGCTTATTCGCTGAACCCCCGCTATGCTGACAATCAGATAGAAAGACTGAATGATGTCTTCGCCTCTGTACGTCTTGTACAGCTTGAAATCCGCGACCAAAGAGGAGAACTTACAAGTATAGGTGATGGAGGCAGTGAAACGGAAGACCAGCAGCGGGTATGGTCGGAAGAGGAGCAGATACAGGAGTTAAGAGATAGAATATCACCGGAAATTGCTGAACAGCTATCTGACGATGTAATGCTGACTTTTCTGGAATCTTCTTCTGAAGAACTTCAGATAGCCCAGGAAACTTCAACAAGTGCGGTTCACGATGTAATGTCGGAAGAAGTAAGTCTTGCCCAGGTAGAAACAGCACGGGACCTCGCTGAAGAAAAAGTTAGGCTGGTCTCTGTCCGGGGCACACTGGAAGAAGCAATGGCACAGTTAACCCGTCACACTGTTACAGCCAATTTCATGATTGATGAAGACGCTACTCTTGAAGCTAGAGAAGCTGCTGCAGAAAGCGTGGAGCCTGTACTTATTAGAGAAGGCGAACTTCTCGTAGAAGAAGGTCAGGTTATCACCTCCGATGTTTACGATCAACTAACACTCGCTGGATTAACTAATGATACTTCTGTATACACTCCTTACTTCGGTCTGGCATTGTTAATTTTTCTTATGATGTTCTTATTGTCCTATTATTTAAACGATGCTAATACGACTCTGAAATCGAATAACACGCATTTGCTGCTTTTTATGCTCATTTATACTGTTACACTGTCAGTAATGAAACTCACAAGCTTTTTACAGCCTCTTGATCCTGATGGAATCGCCTACGTTGTTCCTGCAGCAGCAGGAACGATGCTTGTGTCGATGCTCCTGCAGTCAAGAGTAGCTTTATTTATGAGCTTTCTTCTTGGTATAGCAGCAGGTATCATGTTTAATTATCATACAACGGCAATCATGGACTATTCTTTTGCACTATACGTTTTTTTCAGCGGCGTGGCAGGAGTGTTTTTTCTCAGCAAATCAAACCATATTTCCAGGATGTTAAAAACAGGAACGTTAATAGCGGCTGTAAATGTTACAATAGCCTCTGCCCTGCTTTTACTTAAAGGCGTGCCTATTACGCTTGTTGAGACAGGAATTTACACAGGCTCTGCCGTAGCAGGAGGGTATATTGCAATTATTCTCGCTGTTGGTCTGCTCCCCTTTTTCGAAGCGGGATTCGGTATTTTATCTACTTCAAAACTGATTGAGCTTTCGAATCCCAACCATCCTTTGTTAAGAAAGATTCTTCTCGAAGCACCTGGAACTTATCATCACAGTGTGGTAGTAGCTAATCTAGCTGAAGGAGCTTGTGAAGCTATCGGGGCAAATGGTCTCCTCGCCCGCGTTGGAGCCTATTATCATGACATAGGAAAAACGAAAAGACCGCAGTTTTTCATCGAAAATCAAATGAGAATCAGCAATCCTCATGACAAAATAGCACCCAAAGTAAGTGCCAGTATTATAATTGCGCACCCTTATGATGGGGCAGAAATGCTTAAAAAGTACCGGCTTCCGAAAGAAATTATTGATATTGCAGAGCAGCATCATGGAACGACTCAATTGAAATATTTTTACTTTAAAGCAAGAGAAAAATCCACCGATGTGAAAGAGAGTGATTATCGTTATCCTGGACCGAAAGCACAGACGAAAGAAAGTGCTGTTTTAGGTGTAGCAGACAGCGTGGAAGCGGCAGTTCGTTCCATGCAGGCGCCGACACAGGAAAAGATAGAAGAGCTTGTAAAGAAAATCATTAACGACAGACTGGAAGACGGGCAGTTCGATGAATGTGATTTGACATTAAAAGAACTTCATACAGCCTATGTATCCATTTGTGAATCATTGAAAGGCACGTTTCATTCCCGAATTGATTATCCGGACGAAAAAGATCTTCCAAAAGTGGAGGGGGAAAACTGATGAACGAATATGAAATTGATATTACAGACGAAACAGGCCGTTTAACGGAGGAACAATTGAACTTAGTAAGCGAAGTACTTCAAACAGCTTTCATCAGGGAGGGAAAACTCCCAGGAGCTGAAGTGTCGGTTACGTTTGTCAGAGACGAAAATATTCAAACGCTGAACAGAGACTATCGAAATAAAAATCAGGTAACTGACGTACTTTCTTTTGCGCTCAATGAGGGTGACGAAGAGATTGTCGGAGCCGATATACCGGATGTGATGGGGGATATTATTATTTCTGCAGATCGTGCAGAAGCTCAGGCCGAAGAATATGGACATTCATTTGAACGAGAAATTTGCTTCCTTGCAGTTCATGGATTTCTGCATTTAAGCGGCTACGTGCATGAGAGTGAGACAGAAGAAAAAGAAATGTTCACCAGGCAGGAAGAGATTCTGAGGACCCATGGAATCGAAAAATAGACCAGGGTATATCTCATGGAGCCGCTTAAAGAAAAGTTTCCACTATGCCTCGGCAGGTATAATTTTCGCCTGGAAAAATGAACAGAATTTCCGTATTCACCTTACTGCAGCCATTCTCGTGTTCATTGCAGCTCAATTGCTTAATGTTCCTCCGGTGGAACAGGCAGTGCTTGCTGTAGCGATAGGAGCAGTTCTTTGTCTGGAACTGCTTAATACATCAATCGAACATATCACGGATTTTATTATTCAGACGTATGATGAGCGTGCAAAAATAATAAAGGACACGGCAGCTGGAGCGGTGCTTGTGTTTTCATTGACCGCTGCCATAGTGGGAATTATTATTTTGCTTCCTAAATTTATACATATTTTTTATTAGAAAAGGCGGTGCTGAAATGACATCTAAAGAATCTTTATTAAAACAAGCTGTAAACGCCCGAAAGAACGCCTATGTACCTTACTCAAATTTTCCGGTAGGAGCAGCTCTTCAGGCTGAAAACGGGGAAGTTTTTACAGGCTGCAATATCGAAAATGCTGCATACAGTATGTGTAACTGCGGAGAGAGGACAGCGATTTTTAAAGCCGTTTCTGAAGGCGTTAGAGAATTTAGTGCGATAGCTGTATGTGCAGATACAGAAGGGCCTGTATCTCCGTGTGGAGCATGCAGGCAGGTCATGGCTGAATTACTTCAGCAGAATACAATAGTATACCTTACCAACCTTAAAGGTGATGTAGAAGAAACGACAGTGGCTTCATTACTTCCTGGTGCCTTTTCGAAGGAGGATCTTCATGGATAATGAAAACTATAAATCCGGATTCGTCGCTTTAATCGGCAGGCCGAATGTAGGGAAGTCAACATTGCTTAATCAGCTGTTGGGCCAGAAGATTGCTATTATGAGCGACAAGCCGCAGACTACTCGAAACCGGGTACAGGGAGTATACACAGAAGAGAGAGGTCAGATTGTTTTTATTGATACTCCGGGTATTCACAAGCCGAAGCACAGACTTGGTGATTTTATGTCGAAGGTAGCTCAGACTACCCTCCGTGAAGTTGATCTTGTTTTATTTCTAGTGGATGCAAAAGAAGGCAAAGGAGCAGGGGACAACTTTATTATTGAACGTTTAAAAGGAGTGGACACACCGGTATTTTTAATTTTAAATAAAATCGATGAAATCCACCCCGATGAACTTCTGCCTCTAATAGCGTCCTACCAGAAAGAGTTTAATTTTGATGAAGTAATTCCAGTATCAGCTTTAGAAGGAAACAATGTGCCTACGCTTGTAGATCAGGCTTTTAACCGTCTTGAAGACGGCCCTCAGTTTTACCCTGACGATCACATAACAGATCACCCGGAAAGGTTTTTAATGTCAGAAATGATTCGTGAAAAAGCCCTTCATTTAACGAGAGAAGAAATTCCTCATTCTTTAGCCGTTGAAATTGAGCAGATCAAACCGCGGGAAAACAGCGATACGGTCTACGTAGGCGCGGTTATTGTGGTGGAAAGAAGTTCTCAAAAAGGGATAATTATCGGCAGGCAGGGTAAGATGCTTAAAGAAATAGGGCAGCTTGCACGCGAAGATATTCAAAATATGCTTGGAACGAAAATATTTCTGGAATTATGGGTTAAAGTAGAAAAAGACTGGCGTAATAAACCGAAATACCTGAAGGAATTCGGTTATGATCAGGATGAGTATTAACTCATTCAGGGCGGAGGAGTGCAGATGCTTCAAAAAGTCGAAGGAATTGTTCTGCGTACCACCGATTATGGAGAAACTAATAAAATAATAACGATCTATTCCAGGGAAAACGGAAAAACGGCGCTCATGGCCCGTGGGGCTAAGAAAACCAAAAGCCGCTTTTCTTCAGCTACCCAGCCGTTTGTGTTTGGAGTTTTTATTTTTTACCAGTCCAAGGGGATGGGCAGCTTAAACCAGGCGGACATCGTTGATTCGTTTCGCTACATCAGAAGTGATCTGATGAAAACCGCCTACGCTTCATATGCGGTGGAACTGCTCGACAAACTTACGGAGGATAAAGAACCGAACCGGCCGTTATTTGACCTGCTGTTTCAGATATTTGATCATATAAATAAAGGAGATGATCCGGAAGTTCTGATTCGGCTTTTCGAAACAAAAATGCTTTATCTATCCGGAGCTCCACCGGAACTTCGGGCATGTGTAAACTGCGGAAATATGGATAATATAGCCGTTTTTTCACTATCCTACGGAGGAGTATTGTGCAGCGAATGTGCAAATATGGAAACCAGGCCGGTTCCTGCAGGAGCACACACGCTTAAACTCCTTAAGCTCTTTCAGCAGATTAATCCCTCCCGAATTGGAACAATTAAGGTGAAAAAGGAAACGAAAGACGAAATGAAAGTTTTACTGGAAGCCTATTATGAAGAATATGTCGGGGTCTATATAAAAGCGAAAAGATTTATAAAACAAATGGAAGAGCTTGAACAGAGAAATGTTGACACGGATTAAATTTTTGCGTAAGATTTAATCACACATAAAAGCTGTGTTGAGGATGAGTAGTACCTGAAATAAGTTTCTGCAGAAAGCGAGTCCGGGACGGTGGGAGCCGGATGGAATTTATTCAGGGAAGGCGCTTCGGAGCAGTAAGTTCGAAAGAGGTGTCATAATAGGCACAAATAGGGTGGAACCGCGGGTAACTCTCGTCCCTATATCTTGACTCAAGATATAGCGGCGGGAGTTTTTTGCTGTGAAATTGAGACATTAATATACGGAGGGATCGATCATATGAATGTACAGGAAATGATTCTAACACTGCAGGATTTCTGGGGGAAACAAAACTGCCTTCTGCTTCAACCTTATGATGTTGAAAAAGGGGCGGGAACGATGAATCCTATGACATTTTTAAAAAGTATCGGGCCTGAACCCTGGAATGTCGCCTACGTAGAGCCTTCAAGACGCCCTGCAGACGGAAGGTATGGAGAAAACCCAAACCGTCTTTATCAGCATCATCAGTTCCAGGTAATTATGAAGCCTTCCCCCGATAATATTCAGGAACTCTATCTGGAAAGCCTTCAAAAATTAGGAATTAATCCCGATGAACATGACATTCGCTTTGTAGAAGACAACTGGGAGGCTCCTACTCTTGCCGCCTGGGGACTCGGCTGGGAAGTCTGGCTTGACGGAATGGAAATAACGCAGTTTACCTATTTTCAGCAGGTCGGCGGTCTGGAAGCCGATCCTGTCTCAGTAGAAATCACTTACGGAATAGAACGGCTGGCCTCCTACATTCAGGATAAAGAGAACGTCTACGATTTGGAATGGGTGGGAGATTTCACGTACGGAGATGTTTTCCGGCAGAACGAATATGAGCAGTCAAAATATGCATTTGAAGTAGCAGATCGGGAGATGCTCTTTCAACTATTCGCAACGTATGAAAAAGAAGCGAAAAGAGCTCTGGACGCAGGGCTCGTGATCCCATCTTATGATTACGTCCTGAAATGTTCGCATGTGTTTAACCTGCTCGACGCTCAGGGAGCGATATCTGTAACAGAAAGAACAGGCTATATCGGCCGGGTAAGAAATCTGGCGAGAAACTGTGCGAAAACCTATTATGAATCCCGGGAAGCACTTGGTTTTCCTATGTTGAAGGAGGCAGAAATTCATGAATAAAAGAACTCTTTTGCTGGAAATTGGTTTAGAGGAAATGCCGGCAAGGTTTGTAACAAATGCAATGAATGAACTGGCGGAAAAAATCGGCAGATGGATGAAAGATCATCGTGTGGAATTTGAAGAAATTACCCGTTTTTCCACACCACGCCGCCTTGCAGTTCAGATTACCGGTATCAATGAGCAGCAGACAGATGTGGCAGAAGAAGCAAAAGGACCTTCTGAGAAAATTGCGGTAAAAGATAACGAATGGACTAAGGCAGCTTTAGGATTTGCCCGCGGACAGGGAGTGTCGGTCGATAAGCTGTATATTAAAGAATTAAAGGGCGAAAATTATGTTTATGCTAAAAAGTTTGTCCAGGGCGAACCTGTAATTACGCTTCTGCCACAGTTGAAAGAAGTCATGCTGCAGCTTACTTTCCCTAAAAATATGCGATGGGGCGCTTATGATATAAAATACGTGCGTCCTGTAAAGTGGATTACTGCTCTTTTCGGCAGCGAAATCATTCCGTTTGAAGTAACGAACGTAGCTTCCGGCAGAACGACATGGGGACACCGTTTTTTGGGGTCCTCTGCAGAGCTGCATGAAGCAGAGGAATATAAAACTACACTTCTTTCCCAGCATGTTATTGCGGACCCTGAAGAGCGTAAAATGGCGATAAAACAGCAGATAGAGGAAATTGCAGCGAATGAAAATTGGAATATACCGGTGAATGAAGGACTGCTCGAGGAAGTTAACAATCTGGTTGAGTATCCAACTGCTCTTTACGGTTCTTTTGATGAAAGCTTTCTGGACGTGCCGGAAGAGGTCCTCGTCACCTCCATGCGTGAACACCAGCGGTATTTCCCGGTTATGAATCAGGAGAAAAAGCTGCTCCCGTATTTTATAACTGTTCGCAACGGAGATCACCGGCATCTGGAAAACGTTCAAAAAGGAAATGAAAAAGTATTAAGAGCGCGCCTTGCGGACGCTGAATTCTTTTTTAAAGAAGACAAAAAACAGTCACTTGAAGAACGTCTGCCAAAACTGAAGACGATAGTCTACCATGAAGAACTCGGTTCCATTGCAGATAAAGTAGAGCGGATTAAAACGTTCACTGAACTTTTATCCTCAAAAACGGCAGCTTCAGAAAAAGTGAAACAGTCGGCACTGCGCGCAGCAAAGCTTTCAAAAGCAGACCTCGTGACACATATGGTAGACGAGTTCCCGGAACTTGAAGGCAGAATGGGAGAATATTATGCTCTTCATGATGGAGAAGATAAAGAAACGTCAGAAGCAATAAGAGAACATTACCTCCCTAAGCAGGCTGGAGATACACCTCCGCAATCAGCATCAGGAAGCCTTGTCAGTGTCGCTGACAAGCTGGACACTCTTGTTACGAGCTTCGGAATTGGCAGCATACCTACGGGGTCCCAGGATCCGCATGGGCTCCGCCGGCAGACTGCAGCCATTCTTCAGACCTATCTTGTCTCAGGCTGGAATTTTAACCTGTTTGAAGTTATTGAAGAGGCTGTTGATCATATCAGCAGTCTAGGTCTATTGAAAGAGGATAAAAAAGACGTAATGAGCAGTTTAAAAGAGTTTTTTGAACTTCGATACAAAAATCTGCTTAAAGATCGCGGGATTCGGTATGATGTGGCAGAGGCAGTGATGGAATCAGGATTTTCATACCCAGGCGAAGTTGTTGAAAAGTCCTCTTTCCTCATGAATCAGCTGTCAGAAGCCTCCTTTAAAAAAGAAGTGGAAGCTTTCAGCCGGGTGACGAATATCGCTCAGAAATTAGAAGGCCCCTTCTCCGATGTTAAAAAGGAACTCTTTGAAAAAGCAGAAGAAAAAGATATTTATGAAGCTGTGGCCGAAGCTCGTGAAGAAACAGCAGTCCTGCTTGAAAATGAAGAGATTGAACGTGCTTATGAAACTCTGAAAAGGCTTGTCCCGTATATTCATAATTATTTCGATAATATTATGGTCATGTCGGATGATAAAGATATAAAAGCTAACCGACTTAACCAAATGAAACAGGCTTCAGCTTTGATTCGTTCTTTTGCAGATTTTCAAAAAATAGTTTTCCACTCATAAAAGAACAGCACGTACCTGTGCGTACGTAAAGGCGGTGAATAATGTGGAATTATCAAAAAGGCAGCAGCGAATTGTAGAAATAGTGAAGGGAAAAGGGCCAATAACCGGAGAGCAGATTGCTGATATTCTGGAACTGACTCGGGCTACACTTCGACCTGATCTCACCGTACTGACGATGTCCGGTTATTTAGATGCACGGCCAAGAGTAGGCTATTATTATACAGGGAAAACAGGAGGACAGCTTTTTCAGGAAAGAATGCTGAAAATGCGCGTAAAGGATTTTCAGTCGATCCCTGTAGTTATCCCGGAAAGTGCCTCTGTTTATGATGCAATATGCTCGATGTTTTTGGAAGATGTAGGAACCCTCTTTGTCGTTAACGGCCGCAGTAAATTAATCGGTATTGTTTCCAGGAAGGACCTTCTCCGGGCAAGCATGGGAAAACAGGAGCTGGAAGCCCTTCCTGTCAGTATTATCATGACGCGGATGCCTAATGTGACCATGTGCGCTCCAGATGACTCTATGCTTGAAGTCGCTAATAAATTAATAAGCAAACAGATAGATGGACTACCCGTTGTAAAAAAAGATTCAAATGGAGAATATGATGTGATAGGCAGACTGACGAAAACAAACATTACCAAAGCATTCGTCTTCATGGGGACAGAAGAACAAGCTAAATAATGAAAGGAGCAAAATGCATGTCTCAAAAGCAGGATCATGTTACAGTATATGTGTTGTCAGATTCCGTAGGAGAAACGGCGGAATTAGTTGTCAAAGCTGCCATCAGCCAATTTGATGAGGCGAAAACGACGATCCGCAGAATTCCTTACGTTGAAGATACCGGCACTGTAGATGAAGTCATAGCCGAAGCAAAAGACAATAAAGGCATGATAGCTTTTACTGTCGTCCTTCCTGAAATACGTAACTATATTATCACCAGAGCTCGGGAAGAAGCACTGCCTATTTATGATATTCTAAGTCCATTATTAACAATTATGGAAGACAGGCTTCAGGAACCGCCTAAAAATGAATCAGGATTAATTCACACCCTTGATGAAGATTACTTTCGAAAAGTCGAAGCGATTGAATTCGCTGTTAAATATGATGATGGGAGAGATCCCAGGGGTATTATGAGGGCTGATGTTGTTTTAGTGGGTGTCTCCCGCACTTCGAAAACCCCGCTGTCCCAGTATCTGGCTCATAAACGACTAAAAGTAGCAAACGTCCCCCTTGTGCCCGAAGTGGAACCTCCGGAGGAACTGTTTTCTATTAGTTCAGATAGAGTTATCGGCCTGAAAATCAGTCCGGAAAAGCTGAATGGTATACGTACAGAGCGTCTTAAAGCTCTTGGTCTGAAAGCCGAAGCCAATTATGCCACTATGCAGCGGATCGAAGAAGAGCTTGTCTACTCTGAGCAGACAATGAAGCGCCTCGGGTGCAGAGTAATAGATGTGTCGGCTAAAGCTGTGGAAGAAACAGCAAATATTATTTTTCAGCTTGTGCAGAGTGAACAGGAAGAAAAAAGCTAATTTTTTAAGGAGCCTATCAGCGGGAATACTGGTAGGCTCTGCCAATGTACAGACGATTCATTTGCATCATTAGAAATTGACACTGTGCAGAAGCTTCATTTTAGATTATAATGAAATATTGTGGAGAAAAATTATTTATATAAAATAATTATAATCAGCAGGATTTTTAATAATTAACAAGAATAATAATTATACGGAGAAAAAAATGCTTACTATTTTTATTGATGCCGATGCCAGCCCGGTAGTGAACGAGGTTTTGACCTTGCGGAAGAAGCTCAATGTAAACGTAATCCTTGTTCATTCCCGCTCTCATATGAGGCGGGAAAAGATGCCTGATGATGTAAAATCAATTATAGTTGAAGATGGTCGCGACGCTGCAGATTATGAAATCGCCGGCAGAGTGACAAAGGGTGATATTGTTATTACCGAAGACCTCGGCTTAACTGCTATAGTTCTGGCTAAACAAGCTGTGGTGATAAATTCCTTTGGCAAAAAAATTGATCAGATGCAAATGGACAGTTTACTGGAAGTCCGCCACGCTGCACAGAAAATGCGCCGCAGCGGAAAGAATACGAAAGGTCCCAAAAAAAGAAGGCAGCAGGATCAGGAGCAGTTTATAAAAGGGCTTCGGGAAGTTGTTGAGCTTCTTACATAATGAGGATTTTTCTTTCTATAAGGTTGGTGACATAAAGTGAGTCAGCGTATACCGGAAGATGTTGTTGATGCTGTCCGCCGGGAGCTGGATATCGTAGACGTAATAAGTGAATATATGCAGTTAAAAAAACAAGGGCGCAATTTCACCGGATTGTGCCCCTTTCATGGGGAAAAAACTCCCTCATTCTCTGTATCCCAGGACAAACAACTTTACCATTGTTTCGGATGTGGAGCAGGAGGGAATGTGTTTTCTTTTGTTATGGAATACGAAGGATTCAGCTTTCTTGAAACTGTCCAAAAACTGGCCTCGAAGACTTCTGTCGAGATTCCGGAAATTTCAAGTCAGGAAACGGCAGTTGAAAAAGAGGAAAATACTTCATGGTATGAAGGTCATGATCTGGCTATGAAAATGTATCATCATTTGCTGGTCTCTTCTCCTGAAGGAAAACGAGCCCGCGAGTATCTCAGAAAGCGTGGATTTACTAAGGAAATGATTGACCGCTTTCAGATTGGCTACGCCCCTGATTCCTGGTCATTTTTGACTGAATTTCTTAAAAAAAGAAATTTTAGTACAGAAGATATGGCTGAATGTGGTCTTCTGGCCTCCCGGGAAAGCGACGGTCGTGCTTTTGACCGTTTCCGTGATCGAATAATGTTTCCCATATGGGATAAACGTGGTAAAGTGATAGCTTTTGGAGGAAGAGTTCTGGATCCTGAAGGAAAGCCAAAATATTTAAACAGTCCCGAATCGGAAGTTTTCAATAAAAGCAGACTTCTTTATTATTTTAATGGAGCAAGACCGGCAATTAAAAGAAAAAATGAAGCCGTGCTCTTCGAAGGCTACGTAGATGTTATTTCAGCGTATCGTGCGGGTATAGAACATGGAGTAGGTGCTCTTGGTACGGCCCTTTCAGAAGAGCAGGCCAGGATGATTCGCCGCAACGCGGATAAAGTTATTTTGTGCTACGACGGAGACAAAGCGGGTCAGCAGGCATCCTGGAAAAATGCAGAACTGTTAATCAAAGCAGGATTGAATGTCAATATCGCAGTAATGCCCGACAATTGTGATCCTGATGATTATATAAAAGAATACGGTGCGGAGCGTTTTGTTCATACGGTTATCGGACAGCCGCAGACGCTGATGGAATTTAAATCTGCTTTTCTGCGCCGTGATAAAAACATGAGTCTCGAGACGGATCAGCTCCAGTATGTAGAAGAAATGCTCGTGGAAATAAGCCGGCTTCCCAAAGCATTAGAGCGAGATCATTATCTAAAACAGCTGGAAGAGGAGTTTTCTCTGTCTTATGATGTTTTAAAGCAGGAAATGCAGGAACACGTCCAGAATAGTGTACAAGCACGGACAAAACAGCAGAATCAGCTGCAGCGTAAAGAAACTGTAAAGCAGGTAAAGCGGATGATGTCTGCTGGAGAAAAAGCGGAAAGCGACTTAATAGCTGCTATGCTGCATTCAAAAGAAGTGACCGAAGAAATCGAACTTCGAATCGGCTCCGCTTTTCAGCATGAAACCTATCAGGCTCTTGCCGCCTTATTGTACAGTTATTATGCTGCCGGCCATGAGAGCGATCCGTCTGCCTTTCTGGAAACTGTCCACGATGCTGAACTGAAGCAGACTGCAGCCGCTCTTGCAATGAAGCAAGTTCATTTGGACTTGTCTGAGCAAGTGCTGGATGATTACGCCAGGCAGATTATGCACCGTGCGCCTGCTAAGAAACAAATACAGGAGCTTCAGCAGCTTATGAAACAAACATCCGATGTCGAAGAACTAAAAGCTTATGCATCAAAAATGCTCGAGATTAAAGCCAAAATGCAGTGAAGATGGCATCGGCATAAAGCTCGTCGATTATGAGGAAGGAGGGATCGCATGGCAGAGAAACCAATCCGCCCGCTGGCGGAAGGTGATTTAACCATCGATCAGGTAAAAGAACAATTATTAGAATCCGGGAAAAAAAGAGGTTCTTTGACATACGCTGAAATTACGGAGCGCTTAGGAGCTTTTGATCAGGATTCCGAACAAATGGATGAATTTTTCGAATACCTTGGTGAGCAGGGTGTTGAAATCATCAATGAAAGTGAAGCTGTACCGAGTATGCAGCAGGTGGAAAAAGAAGCAGAATTTGACTTAAATGATTTAAGCGTACCTCCGGGAATTAAAATTAATGATCCCGTTCGTATGTATTTAAAAGAAATCGGCAGAGTTCCCCTCCTGTCTGCTAAAGAGGAAATAGATCTTGCCAAACGTATTGAGGACGGCGATGAAGAAGCGAAAAGACGTCTTGCTGAAGCTAACCTTCGTCTCGTAGTCAGTATTGCTAAAAGGTACGTAGGCCGGGGAATGCTCTTTCTTGACCTGATTCAGGAAGGGAACATGGGACTTATTAAAGCAGTTGAAAAATTTGATTACAATAAAGGTTATAAATTCAGTACGTATGCGACATGGTGGATACGTCAGGCTATTACACGCGCCATTGCCGATCAGGCAAGGACGATTCGTATTCCGGTGCACATGGTGGAAACGATTAACAAACTAATCCGTGTTCAAAGGCAGCTGCTCCAGGATTTAGGACGGGAGCCTACCCCGGAAGAAGTTTCGAAGGAAATGGATCTGACCCCGGATAAGGTTCGAGAAATTCTGAAAATTGCTCAGGAGCCTGTATCATTGGAAACACCGATTGGAGAAGAAGATGACTCTCATCTTGGTGATTTCATCGAAGATCAGGAAGCTCTCGCGCCATCCGATGCAGCAGCTTATGAATTATTGAAAGAACAACTGGAGGATGTACTGGATACTCTTACAGACAGGGAAGAAAATGTACTTCGTTTAAGATTCGGTCTCGACGATGGAAGAACGAGAACGTTAGAAGAAGTAGGAAAAGTTTTTGGGGTAACCCGTGAACGCATTCGTCAGATTGAAGCAAAAGCTCTTCGAAAGCTGAGACATCCGAGCCGCAGCAAACGATTGAAAGACTTTCTTGAATAGTTAATTCTTCTGGCCGTTCATCAGCGGCCAGATTTTTTACATATGTTTTACTGGTTGCTTTGAGGCAGATTGATTGAGGTATTAAGCAGAAGAGACAGGCAGCTTTTTTTCTGCCTGCTTGGGAAAATGAATTTGTGGGGTGATCCACTTTCATTCTTTTTCTGGAAAAGTTTTTACCCTTTGGCTGGAGATCCATAAGTAATCTAATGAGATACTACAGCAGAGATTTTTTATCCGCCGGTAAAGGAGGCTGAAAGAATTGGATATTATTGGACACCGTGGATTTAAGAGAAGGTACCCGGAAAATACGATGGCATCTTTTAAAGCTGCAGCTGATTATCCCATTCAGGGTATAGAGTGCGATGTACAATGGACCAAAGATCATGTACCGGTTATCATCCACGACCCGACACTGGAGAGGACTACAAATGGAAGTGGTTCTGTCGCAGAACATAGTTGGAGCGATCTTCAGAAATTAGATGCAGGGAGTTATTTCGATTCTCGTTATTCCTCTGAAAAGATCCCAAGCCTGAAACATTTAGTCCACTGGATTTCCAAGACAGATCTAACTTTTCATCTGGAACTTAAAGAACAAATGAATATAAGCGATGCTGCATTTATCGAGAGCTGTATCGAAGTATTAAAAGAAGGTTCGATGGTGGAAAGAACTGTTATTTCGACGTTTTATCACCGGTACATTCGGGAGGTGAAACGGCAGTCCCCAAAAATAGAAACGGCTTTATTAACAAAAACTCCTTTCAGAAGAGGAAAAAATTACGCTGAAAAAGTAGCGGCCGACAGTATTCATATTCGTCATAGTGTACAGTCTTCTTTATATTACAAACCCTGGAAAAAGCAGCGTATAAAAGTACGTGCGTACAATGTCAAAAACGCTCAGGCATTCTTACGCTGCAGAAATGCAGGGGTGAATGGAGTGATTACAGATGATCCCGCACTTATGACAGAATTAAATATATGACCTTTTTGTGAATAGCAGATGAAAAGAGGAGGGGAAGTTATATTGAAAACACTTTCCATTCCACCCTATTTCATATACAATATAATAGAGTAATGATACAGGCAATTTTATAGCCTTGATTAAGAACTTAGCAGAGTAAGGGAGGTACATATTTATGAGGGGAGCACCTCTATTCCCGTTTGCAGCTACAGCTTTATTGGGTCTGCTGCTTGTTTTTTCACTTTCTCTTGTCGGCCTCAATATAGGCGGGGAAGAAGCAGCGAATGAGGGAAACGGAGAAGGTAATGGAGAAGAACAGGAGTTTGATGATCCAGTCGAGCTCGGACAAAGTGTATACGAAGGCCAGTGTGCATCCTGCCACGGCGGTGACCTTGAAGGCGGAGCCGGTCCGGCTCTGGATGATGGAAGCCATGGAGAAGAGGATATACTCACTGCTATAGAAGAGGGACCGGGGCAGATGCCTGAAAACCTCGTGCAGGGAGAAGAAGCTGAAGCAGTAGCACAATTTATACTTTCTGAAAACGAATAATACTAAAGCAGGGTGTCTTAAAGGAATTTTCTTTTAAGACACCTTCTTTGTTGGTAAAATGTATACAGATAACAGTAAATATTGAGAAAATAGGTGGTATGAGTGAATGAGCAGCATTTGTCAAAAAGACTGGAAAAAGTAGCTGAATTTGTACTTGAGGAAGGAACGGTAGCAGATATAGGTTCAGATCATGCTTATCTTCCCGTGTATCTGGTTGGAAACGGACTCTGTGAATACGCGATTGCAGGGGAATTGAATGAAGGACCTTACGCTTCAGCTATTGAAAAAATAAGAGCGAACGATCTTCAGGGAAAAGTAGAGGCCAGGCAGGGGGATGGTCTTAATGTGTTAGACGGACGAAAAGCAGATACAGTGGTCATTGCCGGTATGGGTGGCCCGCTGATTGTCTCAATATTAAAAAAAGGTCAGAAATTTCTACCGGATGTTAAAAGATTGGTACTTCAGCCTAACGTTGCAGCCGATCAGGTAAGATACTGGTTGAAGAACAACGGCTGGTCTCTTATTGACGAAGCAATTCTAATGGAAGATGGTCATGTGTATGAAGTGCTCGTTGCAGATCGTTCCGGCGTGGATCCCTACGATTTAGTGGATATGAGGAAGCAGCTCTGGCTGGGGCCCTATTTAATGGAAGAGCGTTCCGAAGCATTTCATAAAAAATGGAAAAGAGAATACGATCAGCTGAAAAGAATCTATGGACAATTACAGCTCGCCAGGCAAAAACAGGCCCGCCACCGCGTGGAGGAGCTGGAGCAGAAAATGCGCTGGCTTGAGGAGGTTTTATCGTGAAACAGGCTCATGTACAGACAATTATTCAGGCTTTTGAAGAATTTTCACCTAAACATCTTGCTATGGAAGGAGATAAAATCGGTCTCCAGCTTGGGTCTCTATCCAAAAAGGCAGGTAAGGTAATGGTAACTCTAGATGTTCTGGAACCTGTCGTTGATGAGGCAGTGGAAGCGGGTGTGGATCTTATTATCGCCCACCATCCACTTCTGTTTCGTCCGATCAAATCATTAAATGTAGATACTGCTTACGGCCGTACGGTGGAAAAACTTATTAAGCATGACATTACTGTTTATGCAGCTCATACGAATCTGGACGTGGCTGAGGGGGGAGTCAATGATTTGATGTGTGAAGCACTTGGTATTGAAGATACGGAAGTTCTCGTTCCTACCAGTGAGGACGGTCTAAAAAAGCTGGTCGCTTTTGTCCCGGAGAAATATGCGGATCGAGTAAGAGAGGCCGTGGGCGACGCAGGAGCCGGTCACATAGGAAATTACAGTCATTGTGCATTTACAGTAACAGGCAGAGGAGCGTTCAAGCCGGAGCAGGGAGCGGTGCCTTTCTTAGGGGAAGAAGGCAAACTGGAACGACCGGCAGAGGAACGGATAGAAACAGTTTTTTTTGCTTCAGAGGAGAAAAAAATCGTGCGCGCCTTAACGGAGGCTCATCCATATGAAGAGGTTGCCTACGATATTTATGATATGGCGGTTCCCGGCAGACAGCAGGGACTAGGAAGAATAGGAAAAATTAAAGAAGAAATAACACTGGATGAATTCGCTGCTCATGTAAAAATAGCTTTTGGAGTGAATGGACTCAGAGTGGTAGGAGACGGAAAAAAGATTGTTAAAAAAGCAGCTGTACTCGGAGGAGATGGAAATAAATACGCAATGACAGCCCTTAATAAAGGCGCAGATGTGTACATTACCGGGGATTTATATTTTCACGTAGCTCATGACGCCTGGATGGAAGGATTAACTATGATAGATCCTGGTCATCATGTGGAACAAATTATGAAAAAAGCAGTAGCCGGGCGATTGAGTGAGCAAATGGTGAAGAACCGCTGGGATACAGAAATAATGATTTCAACTGTACAGACAGACCCCTTTAGATTTATGTAAGTAATGAACGGTCCGGGCCGCAGTTAGCGGACGCTTAAAGCAGCATCCAAAATAAAAACCGGTTTGGCAGCTTACGCTTCCAAACCGGTTTTTATGAGTACAGCCAATTATTTGGCACCCTGATTTTTCTTCTTACGTATTTTCGGAAGAATTTTTGAAAGTTTTACTAAACTGGTAGTATCCCATGTGTGCGGGTCATCTTCGTCGAACTGTTCGATAAATTTAATGACTTCTTTTGTAATAAGGGTTGGTGTACTCGCACCTGCAGTCACCGCGACTTTATTAATTCCTTTAAGCCATTCCAGGTTAATATCATTTACATTGCTGATTCGGTAGGAAGGAGTACCGGCAATTTCTTTTGAAACCTGGGCAAGGCGGTTCGAATTGTTGCTTTTTGGATCTCCCACAACAAGAAGAAGATCCGCTTCTCCTGCTTGTTTTGCCACAGCTTCCTGACGTACCTGGGTTGCGTTACAAATTTCATTATGAATCTCTGCACGTGGATATTTATCAGCAGAGGCTTTTATTAGATGCCGCACATCCCATTGGCTCATCGTAGTCTGATTTGTAATGATAATTCGCTCCGACTTAATATCGAGGTTGGCAACATCTTCAAGGTTTTCAACAAGATGAACAATATCGGGTGCCACACCTATAGCGCCTTCGGGCTCCGGATGACCCCGCTTACCTATATAAATAAATTCATAACCGAGGTCTTTCTTTCCACGAATTAAATCATGCGTGACCGTAACGTCCGGACAGGTAGCATCGATAGTCGTGAGCCCTTTTTCGACTGCAAGGCGGCGGACTTCAGGTGAGACCCCGTGAGCTGTATAAATGACGGTGCCTTTTTCCACCTGTCGCAGAATATCCAGCCGGTTTTCACCATCAAGAGTTATAACACCATCATCTTCAAAGGCATCGGTAACGTGTTTATTATGAACGATCATTCCTAAAATATAAATTGGTCTCGGCAGATCCGGATTGCCTGCCGCTTCTTTAGCCATGACCATCGCGTCCACCACTCCGTAGCAGTAGCCGCGCGGAGATACTTTTAAAACTTCCATTCGCTGAAATCCTCCTCCGGGTATGTTCGTACTTTTCCTATTATATTACCCACAGAAACGTGTGACAAATCTTTCTGTAGTGTAAAATGAAAATCAGGCTTCTTTAAGAGGAGTATTGATTCGTGATTCAAGCATTGTTACAGCTTCCATTTCCGATGTATCATGTACGAGCATAAGTTCACTAATTAAAAGTTTACGAGCTAAGTCCAGGCTTTTCTTTTCTTCAATATGAAGCTTCTGGGGACTGTGGGATTTTTTACACGTGAGCTCAAAGTAAACATCGACACAGTCTTCGACTGTACCTGAATTTAAACGCTCATCCTGTCTTCGCGAAGGTTTTTGAAACTCTTCCTGAATATCCTTATGACCATAGGATTCAAGAATATTCATCAGCTCAGAAGCCTCTGTTGTGCTTCTAAGCCCGGATTCCATAATTTTTTTCTCTGGAAGCATAAGCGTAATACGCTGCAATGGAAAATATACTACAAAATAGAGCTGTTCTTCATTTAAAATGGTTTTTTTCATTACTTCCTGTACTGTCCCTGCACCATGACCGGGATATACGACATGATCTCCTACTTCAAACATGCGCACTCCTCCATTCTTATTGTCTTGTATCTATTTTATCATACGAGAAGAGAAAACACACACTTTAGTAATAAACCTGTAGGCACGAAGAAACAATTCGTGCTAAAATAAACTGTTGGAAAACTTTGCGCGGAAGCACAGGATAAAAAAAGGATGATGATGGATATGAAACACAATTTTGAAAGATTTAATTTACAGCCATATTTGATAGAAGCTTTATCCAGAGATGGTATTGAGCAGCCTACAGAAATACAGGAACGGTTGATACCCTCTATAGATAGAGGAATAGATGTAATTGGTAAATCGCAGACAGGGACAGGGAAGACCCTTGCCTTTTTGCTGCCGATTCTTAACAATATCGATTCAGAGAAGCAGGAAACGCAGTATATTATTACTGCGCCTACAAGAGAACTTGCTTCCCAGCTGTACGATGTTTTTCATCTGTACACAGAGCAGACGAATATCACAGCACAACTGATCGTCGGAGGAACCGATCGAAAGCGGATGGCTGATAAAGTTAGTCACAAACCCCATATTGTAGTCGGTACGCCGGGACGTGTTCTTGATATGTTCAGAGAAAACGCGATTCAGTCGAATGCGATAAAGGGATTTGTTGTTGACGAAGCCGATCAGATGCTGGATCTCGGTTTTTTAGAAGAAGTAAATGCTATTGCTGCAAAACTGCACGATAATGTGCAGCTTCTGGTTTTTTCTGCAACGATTCCGGAAAGTCTCATGCCGTTCCTGAAAAAATACATGAAACAGCCTAAACAGGTGGAAGTGCAGCCGAATACTGTTTCCCCTAAAAATATCGAGCATTGGCTCGTTTACGACCGCGACAGAGATCGTAAAGAAGTACTTTCTAAACTGACAGAACGAATTAATCCATTCCTTGCCATTATTTTTGCGAACACAAAGGAAGCGGCTGATGAATTTTATGAAGTGCTTCAGGAAAAAGGATTAAACGTCGATATACTGCATGGCGGCATAGCTCCACGCAAAAGAAAAAAAGTGCTTAAAAAACTTCAGGATGCCGAAGTTCAGTATTTGGTAGCTACAGATCTTCTTGCGCGTGGAATTGATATTACCGGAGTCAGCCATATTATCAATGCTCAAATTCCCCATGAACTGGATTATTATGTTCACCGTGTGGGACGCACGGCAAGAGCAGGATGGGATGGGAAAGCTATCACATTTTACGGCAGAACTGACGAAGCATCCATTGCAAAACTGAAACAGCAGGGAATACCTTTTGAATACAAAGAATGGAAGCAGGGCGGATGGAAAACAGTGGACAAACGCTTGGACAAACGGCCCCAGCAGACTCCTGCAGCGCTTCCACCAAAGAAAAAAACGACGAAAGTTAAACCGGGATATAAAAAGAAAGCCCGTGCCAAAGCGGAGCAGGAACAAAAGCGTGAACGACGTATTACCCGTAGAAAAACAAAGAAGTAAAGGAGAATATTATGCTTTTAGGATCTCACGTTTCGATGAATGGAAAGAAAATGCTGCTAGGATCCAGTGAGGAGGCAGTTTCTTACGGAGCAACTACATTTATGATCTATACAGGAGCTCCTCAAAATACGCGCAGAAAGGCAATTGAAGATTTAAATATTGATAAGGGAACAGCTCATATGAAAGAGCATGGGATAACAGACATTGTAGTCCACGCTCCTTATATTATTAATATTGCAAACACGATTAAACCGGAGACGTTTGAACTCGGTGTGAACTTTCTGAAAAATGAAATTGACCGAACGGAAGCTCTAGGTTCGAAGCAGATCGTTCTTCATCCAGGTGCTCATGTTGGAGAAGGATCAGAAAAAGGAATAAAGAAAATTATTGAAGGACTGAACGAAGTGATTGATCCCGCTCAGGATGTTCAGATTGCACTGGAAACGATGGCTGGAAAAGGTTCTGAATGCGGAAGGAACTTTGAAGAACTAGCTGAGATAATAAGTGGTGTGACTCATAACCAGAAACTCTCGGTCTGTTTTGATACTTGCCACGTTCATGATGCTGGATACGATATTATTGACGATCTGGATGGTACGCTTGAAAAGTTTCATAATACGGTAGGTCTCGATCGAATTAAAGTTCTTCATGTAAATGACAGCAAAAATCCAGTTGGAGCTTCCAAAGACCGTCATGAGAACATTGGATATGGTTATATTGGCTATGATGCTCTTGAGAACATTGTTTATCATGAAGCATTTGCTCCTATACCGAAAATTTTAGAAACTCCTTATATAGGTGACGATAAAAAAAATAAAAAACCGCCTTACAAACGTGAAATTGCCATGCTCCGCAAAAAGCAGTTTGATAAGTCACTTAAAGCGGATTTAGCTGCAGAAGCCGCTGTAAAATAATAGTATTCATCATCCGCCGGATTATATCCGGCGGATTTTTTTACAGCTTCCTTCACCTTTATTTGCAATATTCAGTTGGCTGAATTATAATATAAGAAATAGAAAAGTTTCCTCGAAGCAACTTTTTAAATTGAATACAACATTTGTTTTGAAAGGAGGCTTCTTTAATGAATCGCTCAATTGAAGCTGAAAAATTAACAGTACATTATTATGGTGATCTTGCACTCGAAAATATTTCATTTTCGCTGCAGGAAGGTAATATTGTTGGTGTGATCGGGCCGAACGGAGCAGGTAAATCAACCTTGATGAAAGCGATGCTAGGTTTAGTGAAATATGAAGGGAAAATAACTTTCTTTGGTAAAAACGTTGCTGAACACCGTAGAAATATAGCCTACGTTCCTCAAAGAACAACGATCGACTGGGATTTTCCGATTCTGGTGGAAGAAGCTGTCCTTATGGGACGATACGTGCACGTCCCTTGGTATAAAAAAATAAATAAAAAAGACCGTGAAATGGCAAGAGAAGCTCTTCGGGAAGTTGGGATGGAAGAATTTGCTGAAAGACAGATCGGAGAATTATCCGGAGGACAGCAGCAGCGGGTATTCATTGCAAGAGCACTTGCTCAGAATACTGATTTTTTCTTTCTGGACGAACCTTTCGTGGGAATAGATGTTAATTCGGAAGAAATTATCGTAGCACTCCTGCAAAAACTTCGAGCAGAAGGAAAGACCATATTCGTTATTCACCATGATTTAAGTAAAGTGGAAACTTATTTTGACCGGCTGCTTGTTCTTAATCAGCAGCTCGTAGGGGCAGGGTCTGTAGAAGAAGTGTTTAAGCCTGAAATTCTAAAAAAAGCTTATGGAGGAAATGCCGCAGTTTTAACATCAGATAAAGAAATGGTGGTAGTTGGGCCATGATAGGGGAAATTCAGAACTTTATCAGTCAGCTTGTTAATTATTCCTATTTACAAAGTGCGCTCGTTACTGCCGTACTCGTTGGTATTATCTGCGGAGTGATCGGTTGTTTTATTATTTTAAGAGGCATGGCGCTTATGGGAGATGCGATATCCCACGCGGTACTTCCCGGCGTTGTTTTTTCTTATATGCTCGGTACAAGTATGTTTATAGGTGCCTTTATTACGGGTGTACTTACAGCACTAGCAATCGGGTTTATTTCCCGGAACAGCAGAATTAAAGACGATTCGGCGATCGGCATTATGTTTACGGCAATGTTTGCTCTGGGGATTGTCGTCATGACATCTTTACAGGGAACCTCCGTTGATTTGATGCATTATCTATTCGGAAATGTTCTCGCTGTATCTTCTGTGAATTTTGTAATTACCCTTATTATCGGCGGAATTGTGCTCGTGTCTGTAATTTTATTTTACAGACCGCTTCTGTTAAGCACGTTTGATGAAACAATGGCCAGAGCAGCCGGACTTCCTGTAAAATGGATTCATTATTTGTTTATGCTGCTTTTATCGCTTGTAACGGTAGCATCACTGCAGACTGTAGGGATTATTCTTGTCGTAGCTATGCTGATAACGCCGGGAGCCACCGCCTACCTTCTTACCGACAGATTTCCTGTTATGCTTGGACTTTCGGCCTTCTTTGGCGCTTTCTCAGCCGTTATCGGATTATTCTTCTCTGTTATGTATGACGTAGCCTCTGGAGCGTCGATCGTACTGGCAGCAACCGCGTTTTTCATGATTGCTTTTTTCTTTGCTCCAAAGCATGGGTTGGTTATTAAGATGATGAAAAAACCCGCAGCAGGGACGAGGGCAGCTTAAGGAATTTTAAATACCTGCTGTTGAACTTGTACGTCGGTTTTAACCAAAAACACACATGAAAAACCCTCCTGAGACTTTATCTGTCATAGGAGGGTTTTTATAGTGAAATCGATATTAATGCAGAATCTGGAGTCAGCTCTCCGTTCAGCTGTCTTCGGAAGAAAGCTGAGCTTTTTTCCGGAAAACTTCCTGGCTGTTAACTTTTGATTTTGATTTACTGCTAACATACTTATATGTGCCATCCGGTTTTAAGACACGCGCCTTCTGGTTATCCTCTAGAGAAACAAAGAGAACTTCTTTAATCCGTTCTTTAATATGCGGTTCATATACAGGAAAAACGATTTCAATTCTTTTCTCCATGTTCCTCGTCATCAAGTCTGCAGACGATAAATATATTTCTTCCTGGCCGTTTTGATAGTAATAAAATATCCGGCTGTGTTCAAGGAATCTTCCGAGAATACTTCTGACAGTAATATTTTCACTGACCCCGGATATACCGGCACGCAGACAGCAGATGCCTCGGATAATCAGTTGGATTTTCACACCCTCACAGCTGGCCTCGTAAAGCTTCATAATAATTGGTTTGTCAGTTAATGAGTTCATTTTAGCAATGATATGACCATTTCCATACTTTTTGTGGGATGCTATTTCCTTATCAATATTTTTCAGAAAAGAATCTCTGATTTCAAATGGAACAGTAGAAATTTCATTCCATTCCGGTTTACTGCTGTACCCGCTTAAGTAATTGAAAAAATTTGTTGCATCGATTCCGAATGACGGCCGGGTGGTGAGCATCCCCATATCTGTATAAAGTTTAGCCGTCGAATCATTATAATTGCCGGTTCCTAAATGCACAAACCTCTGGATCTCATCATTGTCGTGACGGACAATAAGGGTGATTTTGCTGTGGGTTTTTAATCCGGTTATTCCGTAAATGACATGGCATCCAGCTTTTTCAAGCTGCTTGGCCCACTGTATATTATTTTCTTCATCAAAGCGTGCTTTTAATTCTACTAATACTGTTACCTGCTTACCGAGCTCTGCTGCTCTGGCGAGAGCTGCAATGATAGGAGATTCTCCACTCACTCTGTACAAAGTCTGCTTAATAGCAAGAACTTTTTCATCTTCGGCAGCCTGAAACATCAAGTCCACGACCGGCTGGAAAGATTCGTAAGGATGATGAATAAAGAGATCCTTTTCCATCATCGCGCCCATTATGTTTTCCTTGTGAAGCAAATCTTCGGGGGGCTGGGGAATGGAAGTTTCGTAAACCAGCTTTTCAAAAACAGGGGCAAGCAGAGAGTGAAATTTAAACAAAAACGTGAAATCCAACGGCCCATTAACTCTATAAATATCGTTTTCATGAAGTTCAAGTACGTCCATTAAGAGAGAAAGAACATTTTTATCCATATTGTCATTTTCCATTTCAAAACGAACAGCAGCGCCCCATTTTCTTTTCTTTAACTCTTTTTCAATTTCCCTGAGCAGATCGCGGGCGCCTTCTTCGTGAATCGTTAAATCTGCGTTTCTCGTAATTCGAAAAGGAGAAACAGAGATAATAGTAAAACCCGAAAACAAACGGTCTATAAACTCAGTAATCAGGTCCTCCAGCAGGATAAATTTAGTGGAACTGCCGGACTCAACAGCTACAGTTCGGGAAAGAACAGAAGGAACCTGAACAATTGCCAGTTTTTTTTCTGTTCCGCTGGCCAGAACGACGGCGAGGTTTATACTTTTATTGGACAGCTTCGGAAATGGTCTGTAAGCGTCGATCGCCATTGGAGTGAGGACTGGGAGTATATAGTCTTTAAAATGACGGCGCATACGCTTGTAATCTTTATCAGATAAATCTTTTGGACGTATGAAATGGATGTCGTGCTTTTTTAGTTCAGGAACCAGTTTTTCTTTAAAGTGCGTATACTGTCTAGTAACAAGCTCCTGATTTTGCAGAGCAATTTTTTCCAGCTGCTGCTTAGGGGTAAGAGCTGTTTTATTTTCCGGTCTGTTATATCCTGCTTTTACCTGGTCTATTAATCCTGCAACTCTAACCATAAAAAATTCATCGAGGTTAGAACTGAAAATGGCAAGGAATTTCAACCTTTCAAGCAGTGGATTACTCGTATCAATTGCTTCTTCAAGAACCCTCTCATTAAAGCGGAGCCAGCTTAATTCTCTATTATGGTAATATTCTGGGTTTTGGAAATTGTTGCGAGTGTCCTTGGTCATAAGCATTCATCCTTCCATGTGAAAAATTAAGCCGTCAGCGTCTATTGTGCTTCTGTGAAAATAAGCTCAATATTTCTTTTTAGAGGACGTTCCAGATGTTTCTTGTGTTTGTTTGCCTGCTGCTCTTCGAAAAAAATATCTCCGGAATAGAAAATTTCCATTGTGATTTTATGCTTTGCAGCCTTAATTATTTTAATGGACGTTATCATGCTTTTCTGGGAAACATTCATGGTGAAGGCTAGTTTGTTGATAGCTCCGAGGAGCTCATACTTTTCGAGAGTCTCTTTATCCAGCCAGCGCTTAAAAGGTTTTGCATATTGTTTGAGATACGATTTGGATTTAAAGGAAGAAATAAAGGCAATACCTAGACGCTCCATGTGGGAAAAACCGTCAATCGACTGATTTGTCAGCATATAGAATGTGTGCTGGCTGCGTGATTCGGGATGAAGCGTTCTTCCTACATAGAAAACGTTGGCGCCGAGTCGTAACAGCTGGGTCTCGGCAGGAGAGAGAGTTATTAATTGATTCTGAGACAGTTCAGCTGCTAAATAAGAAGATAGGATTGAGATTTTTTTCTGATAAGTTAAGTCAAGCCGGTAATGATTACTCAGCTGGTAAAAACTCTCTTCTTTTACATTAGGAAAATGGGTAACTTCTATAGAAGATAAGAGCTGTTCATAGAAAAGGCCGTCACGAAGTCCCTGATTGCTTATAATAAACTCTTCCGTGTCCACTTCTTTGAGCAGAACCTGCATAGCAGCAGCAGCAGGGAGAATAATATCTGCACGATCTTTGGAAAGACCATCGACTTTTTCGCGTTTTTTCAAGGACATGGACTGAAGGTCATCTACTACGTCGTCGATATCATCTGTAGTCATCGTGTATTGATGAAGACCGGATAAAGGGTAGGATATGTCATTCTGGTGGACTAGAGCAAGGTTACGCGCAGAGCCTCCGATGCCGATAACAGGGACTTTCCGGTCTTTAATCCAATCAAGGGAGCGGTAGGACTGTTTAAGGAATTTCCGTAGTTCTTTCAACTCGTCCTCTTCGGGTGTATCTCCCTGCACAAACTGTTTTTTCAGAGTTAAGGCTCCAAAAGGAAAGCTGAAAGACTGTTGAAGTTCACGATCCTTAAAATACGTAATTTCCGTACTGCCACCGCCGATATCAATTGTTACAGCTTCATCAAAATCGGTCGAATTAGTGACAGCGAGGTAGCCGTAGTAGGCTTCCTGCTCTTCTGATAATATTTCAAAAGGAAAGGAGGAATGCTTCTCGATCGCCTGCATAATCTGATCCCGGTTGGAGGCATTCCGTACGGCAGCTGTAGCAACTCCTCTTACAGTAGTTAAATTATATTCCTCGGCTACCGAAGCGAATTTATCTAGTGTGTCAATGATCGCTTCAATGCCTTCCTCATTCATTTTACCTTCTTCATCCACATATGTACTTAAGCGGGCTGTTACTTTTAAATTTTGTATTTCCTGATAGCAGGCGTACTCATCAACTTCAAAAATTACGAAGCGAACCGAGTTTGAACCCATGTCTATTACACCAATCTGCTGAGCTGTCATAAATGTCAACCTCCTTGTAGATATACCTCCATTATAACGGGGATAGGAAGAGCCGGCGATACATTTACTAAAAATACATATACATTTACAAAGCAAATGTCATAAGTTATACTACACTATGATTAAATCGTAATTATTACTATTATACTGCTGCTCAAGGAACATTTCTCTGTGTGAGATCAATTTACAATTTTATGTAAAATACTTCCACATTTCCTAGTGCAGGGAATGTCAGAAGCAGATTAAGAATAAAATTTTTGTGTTCATAAAAGTTCACTGATTCCGGTTGCGCCGGCAGGAAGTTAAAGTTTATATGAAAATAAAATCTGCTTTTTCCTAAAGCTGTGTTGAAGCCTGTTATTGATAAATATAGAAAACTTCACTTCAATTCTGTCCTGGAGGTGATTTCCGATCTCCTCTTCCCGCGGGCAGGTTTCCGCTTCGTTTTGATTCTCCAATACAGAATGCCCGCTTGTTGAATCAAGAAGGTACAAAGGCAGAAGCCAGTGTCAGGGAAGAAACGCCTGCGGAAAATAGAAAGCGGGAAGATCCATTCCGCCCGACCAAAGGAAGAACGGAATTAGCTGAGGCCGGCCCGCCCGGAAAGCGTCCCGATGGAAACGAAAGCGCACGCTTATCTATTTTATTCTCAAGGCAGCTTTTCCAAAAAGACAGCAGTTTTTAAACAGCAACCAGGCTGATATTAGTGAGCCGGAAATAACTCAGCAGATGCAGAAAGGAGGGAAGGATATGACTCAAAAAGAAACCTTCAAAGTGCTGGAAGTGAAGAATTTACATTTCAGCTATGGCAAATTTAATGTACTGGAAGATATCAATATGAAAGTGATGCCTGGATCCTTCCTAGGGCTTGTAGGACCGAATGGATCAGGAAAGTCGACATTAATGAAGCTGATGCTCGGTCTTTTAAATCCTGACAGAGGAGAGATTTCCCTCTTTGGAGAACCGGTGCATTCATTCAAGCAATGGAGCAGAATTGGTTTTGTGTCGCAGAAAGCCAATAGTTTCAACAGCGGCTTTCCAGCTACAGTTTTCGAAGTGGTGGCGATGGGGCTTTATGGAAAAGTAGGCTTGTTCCGCTTTTTGAAAAAACATCATAAACAAAAAGTGAAAGAAGCGATAGCTCAGGTAGGCATGGAGCAATACGAATTTCATAATATAGGAAAGCTGTCAGGAGGTCAGCAGCAGCGAATTTTTATTGCCCGGGCTCTCGTCAGTGAACCGGATTTACTAATACTTGATGAACCAACGGTGGGCGTCGATGCTCAATCTGTGAAAAACTTCTACGACATGCTTAAAGATCTGAATGTACGAAAGGGAATCACGCTTATTCTTGTTACGCACGATATTGGAGCAATGAGCGATTATGTAACGGATGTGGCCTGCTTAAATAAATGCCTGCATTTTCATGGCAACAAAGAAACCTTTGAGGAGAAACGCGAAGAAATGATGACAGCAATGTATGGCCATGACGTAAGCGTAATTGAACATAATCATGACCATCATCACCACGACCATGAACATGATCACGATGATTTGGATGGAGTCCGCTCATGATAGAAGTTTTTTTTCAATATGATTTTCTGAGGTATTCATTATTCACAAGCCTCCTGATCGGCCTGCTAGCCCCTCTCATAGGGGTGTTTATCGTTGTCAGGCGTCTTTCCCTGATGGCTGATGCTCTTTCCCATATTACTCTTACTGGAATTGCGTTCAGTATGCTTCTCGGCCGGTATTCGACCTTTTTTGCGGGACTGAACCCGGTTTATATGGGAATGATATTTGCTGTGACCGGCTCCGTAATGATTGAAAAACTTCGGCATACGTACAGATATTATAAAGAGCTGGCTATTCCAATTATCCTCTCTTCCGGAATTGGAGTAGGAGTAGTGTTTATTTCCCTCGCTGACGGCTTCACTACCGACTTATTTAATTATTTGTTTGGCAGCGTGGCAGCTATTACACAGACGGACTTCGTTATCGTATTAATTCTTACTTCTATCGTTGCTGTTCTGCTCATTCTTTTTTATAAAGAATTGTTTTTCCTCAGTTTTGATGAAGAACAGGCTGTTATTTCAGGCCTTCCCCGACGCTCGCTGCATTTTATGTTTATTATCATTACAGCGGTCGTTATCGGCATGTCGATGCAGATAGTAGGGATACTTTTAGTCTCAGCTCTAATGACGCTGCCGGTGGCTGCTGCGATGAGGCTTGCCTCTTCATTTAAACAAATGTTTTTATTCGCGGTTATTATCGGAGAGTTTTCTGTTTTGTCCGGACTTTTCGCTTCTTTTCACGCTGACGTTGCCCCGGGAGGGATGATCGTCGTTATAAACGTTATTCTTTTATTGATTATTCTTTTTCTAACTTCCGGTAAATTTTTTGCAAACAAGGTCGGGTGAGGACAGTGGAATTATTTCAGCAGTTAACATTTTTGGAAAGAGGAATTCTGGCAGGTTTATTAATTGGATTTATCAGTCCGCTGATCGGCTCCTTCCTGCTGGTGCGGAGGATGACTATAATTTCCGAGGGTCTTTCCCACGTTACATTGACGGGTATTACAGCTGGAGTTCTGCTGATGCAGACGACTACTATATTTGCTGCATTAAATCCTCTCTATATGGGCTTTTTATTTTCGCTCGGCGGATCTCTTCTGATTGAAAAGCTGCGTCAGGCTTATAAAAATTTTCAGGAGCTTGCTGTTCCAATTATTTTGTCCGCCGGAGTAGGTTTGAGCGCACTGATGATAAGTATTGCAGAGACTGGATATACTGAATGGTACGGCTATTTGTTTGGAAGTATAATTACCGTTTCGCTGAATGATCTGTTTTTCATCTTGTTAACAGGCATCATCAGCCTTATTATAATTCTGCTTTTCTACAAAGAACTATTGTCTATTTCTTTTGATCAGGAATTTGCTTCGACGTCTGGAATATCGGTTAAAAAAATCAATTTTGTATTTTCTTTATTAATAGCACTGGTAATCTCCATGTCGATGAAAATAGTAGGAATACTGCTGGTTGGAGCATTGATTACGCTTCCCGTGGCAGCAGCCATCCTATTTGCAAAAAGTTTCCGTCACGTGCTTATACTTGGTATTATATTTGGAGAGGCATCTGTAATTGGAGGAATTGTTTCTTCCTACTATTTTAATGTAGCAACCGGCGGAATGATTGTGGTTACCGGGATAACGATTTTACTGGCATCAGCAGCAGTGAAAAAGCTGCAGGAAAACCGAAGAGGCAATACAGAGGAGGGAATTTCATGAACGTACAGGAGGCAATGCAGCGTCTGAAAGATAAAGGCTACAAATATACGGATAAACGTCAGGATATGCTTCAGCTGTTTTCGGATGAAAGTCGTTATCTTGCAGCTAAGGATGTGCTGGAAGCGATGCAGAAAGAACATGACGGGATGAGTTTTGATACAATTTACAGAAATTTATCCCTGTTTACGGATCTGGGAATTTTAGAAGGGACAGAATTAAATGGAGAGAAACGGTTTCGTTTTTCCTGCTCGGTCGACGAACATCATCACCATGTGATCTGTCTTGACTGTGGGAAAACTAAGCATATACACCATTGTCCAATGGATGATGAACCGGTCCGTTCCAGCGGTTTCGAAGTGGTAGGGCATAAATTCGAAATATACGGCTACTGCGAAGAATGCAAAGCGCCAGCTGCACAGTGAACCAGCGTGTGGAGGCAGGAAGCAGTTTTAATTGAACAGAAAAGGACGTTTTGACCGCCGGTTACGGACATGAACAGCAAAAACCCTTCATGATGAAAATTCATCATGAAGGGTTTTTTGATTCTGATACTGCTTTATCGGCTTAATTTGGTCCTACTTTGTAGTCGGAGAAGGCACAAA
Source organism: Alkalicoccus halolimnae (assembly GCF_008014775.2). Lineage (GTDB taxonomy): Bacteria > Bacillota > Bacilli > Bacillales > Salisediminibacteriaceae > Alkalicoccus > Alkalicoccus halolimnae. Next base: position 1,584,755 of record NZ_CP144914.1, read on the forward strand.
AATATTTTCAACAATATGTTCTGCGTGAAGCCAGTTTTTAGCGCGGTAAACATTTTCGGGAACTGTCATCTGGTTATAGGGAGTTTCCATTAATATAACCGGAATATGAAAGGTTTCGGCAATGTTAACCGCATTATCGTGTTTATCTTCAAAAAATAAATCAACTTTATGCTCTTTAACGGCTTCCAGTTTATTATGCTGTCCGAGAAGTTCAATATGGTCATAAGGTACTTCTAATTTGTGAAACCAATCCTGGGTAATATGAAATAGATGGTCCGGTCTTGCACTGATATAAAATAATTCATATTGGTTTGTCCACTTATGAAGAATCTCACGAGCATTTTCAGCGGGAATAGATTTACGGTAAAGCATCGATTCGTGTTTCTGCATCCATGTCCAGAATTCTTTTTCTGTTATTTCCAGGGCTTTGGTCAGGTCATAATCAACAATATCTTCAAGCGTTAAATTTTTATCGAAATGTTCATTTAAGTGCGGGATAAATGTTGCTGGATCTGTTACAGTGCCGTCAATATCAATCCCAAATCGATATTTCGCCATAATTTTCACCTCACTTTGTTCATACACACTGAAAGTATTATCTCATATTTAGACCTGATCTGCACAGGGAGGAAAATTAAAAAAGCTCTCCCCGCCTGATTTAGTGGGGAGAGCTTTTCTGATTTATGCTTTTTGTTCCTGTTCCTTTTCTTTAGCAAGCCGTTCTTTTTCATAGTGAGCTTCTGCCAGTTTATCAATTTCAATTTTCAGTTCTTCCACCATTGTTTCTTCAGGCACTTTACGGATGGTTTTACCCTTCATAAAGAGGAGGCCTTCGCCGCGAGCTCCGGCAATACCTATATCGGCCTCTTTAGCTTCACCAGGACCGTTTACCGCACAGCCTAATACAGAAACTTTAATCGGTGCATGGATATTCTGTAAATATTCTTCTACTTCATTGGCAATGCTGATCAGATCGATTTCAATTCTGCCGCATGTTGGACAGGAAACAAGTGTTGCGGCGTTAGCTGCAAGACCAAAGCTTTTCAGCAGTTCTTTTTGAACTTTAATCTCTTCAACAGGGTCAGCGCTTAATGAAATGCGCATCGTGTTACCGATACCTTTTTGAAGAAGAACTCCCAGACCGGCTGAACTTTTCACTGTTCCGGCAAACAACGTACCCGACTCGGTAATTCCGAGATGGAGAGGGTAATCAAATGCTTCTGCTGCTTTTTCGTAAGCTTCAATAGCAAGGTGCACATCAGATGCTTTCATGGATACGATAATATCGTAAAAACCGAGATCTTCAAGAATCTTTATATGATGGAGCGCACTTTCAACCATTCCGTCAGCTGTAGGGTACCCGTACTTATCAAGGATACGTTTTTCAAGAGAGCCTGCATTTACCCCGATTCGAATCGGAATGCCCTTTGCCTTTGCTGCATTGACGACGGCTTCCACTTTTTCTTTTCTGCCGATATTACCAGGGTTAATACGGATTTTATCCGCGCCGCCTTCGATAGCTTTAAGTGCCATCTTATAGTCAAAATGAATATCTACAACGAGTGGGATATTAATTCTTTTCTTTATCTCCGGTATGGCCTCTGCATCTTCCATATTCGGACATGCTACGCGGACAATCTGACAGCCTGCTTCTTCCAAACGGAGAATTTCTGCTACAGTAGCTTCTACATCGTGAGTTTTTGACATTGTCATACTCTGCATAATTACTTCGTCACTTCCGCCGATTGTCAACGGTCCGACTTTAACCGGCCGAGTGTCTTTCCTGTGTGTAAACTGGGTCATTATTCATCATCGCCCCTTTATAGTCTTCGAACGAATAAACGTTTAGGTTCAAAATACATTGTAACAACGGCACCCGTAACTTACAAGCTCTCTGCACCTTGTAAATTGTAAATATTGTATGAAGAAAAAGAAAAAATCATCAGGTGAAACATCAGGTGAAACTTTTTTAAGTTATCATCGTCTAAAAGTTTGTAAGACATTAACGAATACAGAATTGTACTATTTTTACAGTTCAGATAATTTAAAACGGGGGATGAACATGTACCAGTCTATTAAAGTAGGATTAATCGCATTTACGGCATGGTTTGCTTTTGCTTCAACAGCGGGCGCGGATGCTATGACGGGAGAAGAAATTATTACGCTGGGAGAAGATTTAAATCCACAGCAGCAGGAAGAACTGTTAAGTGAAATGGGAGCTTCAGAAGAAGAGACAACAATTATTTCTGTAACGAACGAGGAAGAGCATAAATACTTAGGCGATCATATAGATGCTTCCGTTATCGGTACTAAAGCTCTTTCTTCCTCGAAAATAACGATGAAAGAAAGTGGTTCAGGAATCAATGTAGAAACAAACCGTATTACGTGGGTATCGGAAGGCATGTATGCCAATGCTTTAATCACGGCAGGAATAGAGGACGCTGATATTTATGTGACAGCTCCTTTTGATGTGTCCGGCACAGGAGCTTTGACTGGTTTAATTAAGGCATACGAAGAAAGTACAGAGGAAAGTATTCCCGAAGAGCAGAAACAGACAGCGAACGAAGAACTGGTGAAAACCGCAGAGCTGGGTGAAGAGTATGGAATGGAAGATGCTGCCGAGCTGATGGCCCGGGTAAAAGAAGCAATAGCAGAAGAGAATATCGAAACAGAAGAAGATCTTCGTGCTCTGATTCAAAGAGTGGCAGAGGAACTTGATATGAATATAACAGATGAGGAACTGGAAAGTCTGGTTTCATTGTTTGACAGAATTAAGGGGTTAAATATTGACTGGGATCAAGTGAAAAATCAGCTTGGTGACATTAGTGATAACATAAGTGGTTTTGTTGAAAGTGAGGAAGGACAAAGCATGCTTCAGTCAATGATTAACTTTTTCCATTCTTTGCTCGACATAGTTTCGGGCTGGTTTGAATCCGACACTGCTTCAACGAAATAATCAGGCCCTGACCGGCTGAATAAAAACAAGCTGCCTTTACGACTATGTTGTGAAGGCAGCTTGTTTTTATTTGAAAGATCTTCAGTGATCGGGCATGTTTGTCCACTCTGACCGTACACTTCTATTTTGCAGCCTTACTTTATTTTTTGAAACTTTTTCGTTGAACGTTCGTACGTGATATAAAGAGTAGATATCTGGTAAAATGAAATTGTAAGATAGAGAAGGAGTGACGATATATGGGATTATTAGATATGTCCGTAATAGGGTTTTTCGTAGTTTTCATTGCTACATTATTCATTTTTGGTGAAATAATGGTAAAAGCGAAAGGACTTTTTGCAGTTATCGGCATCGTTCTTATGACTTTGTACTTCTCCTACCATTTGACTCCCGGGGACAGTATGTGGGTTGTCGTTCTTTATGTACTAGGACTGATCTTAATAATTTTTGATGGAAAAGTTACGACTGACGGAACGATAGCAGGAATAGGTGTATTACTTATGATTTTAGGACTTGCACTTCCTGCACCTTCCTTCACTTACGGCCTTCTGGTAGGTATGGCTTTTGTTGCCGCGGCACCGGTTTCCTTTCTGTTCACGAAAGTTTTTTCATCCAGAACCATGTGGGATAAAATGCTGTTAAAAGACAGGTTGACAGATGAGGAAGGTTACAGCTCGATGAATACGTCCTATAAAGAACTCATAGGAAAAGAAGGCACTGCTAAAACTCCTTTCAGACCTACAGGAACAGTTGAAATAGAAGGTAAATTTTACAGTGCAACAACTGATAATTTCTGGCTCGAAGAAGAAAAGAAAGTGAAAGTCGTATCAGCTGACGGGACAAGAATCGTTGTCAGTCCATTAGAGGAAGCAGAGAAAGCGGAAAAGGCTGAAGAGATCCATCAGTCATAAATTAAAAACCAGGAGGCTCATCCAATTAAGGATGAGCCTCCTGGTTTATGAATGAATCCTGCCTTTCTCCTCGTCCTCATCCTCATCCATCACTTTGTCCATAGGAATATCAAGAACGGTAAACAGGCGTTTAACTATAGTGATGGACGGATTTTTCTTTTGATTTCTTTCCAGGTAGCTTAAATAAGATTTTGAGACGCCTGTTCGTCTTGACAACTGCGATAGTGTCCAGCCTTTTCTTTTTCTTTCGTAACGAATTAAATCTCCTATGCTCATCAATAATGCCCCTTTCTGATCTTTCGTTCATTATAACGCACGTTCGCTATAAAGTAAATAATAATTTGAAAAAACTTACATTGAGAACGAAAAAGGGACTAAAGTGTCTGCTGCAGAGAACAGCAGACACGTATAAAATAGTAGATTATTTCTGTTTCATTTTCCATTTATTATATTCCAGAAAATCACGGAATTCTTCTTTGGATACTCCTGAATTCATTGCTTCAGATATCAGCTGCTGCCATTCATCGTCCAGCGCTGCGGCTTCATCTTCTGCTGAAGCATCTTTTAAAAGAGCATTCATATTTACATCGAGCACAGATGCGATTTTTTCCAGAAATTGAATGGAGGGATTGGACTGCAGGTCTCTTTCGATCGCGCTGAGATAAGATTTAGCGACTCCGGCCCGATCGGCGAGTTCACTCATAGTCAATCCTCTGGCTTTTCTGTATTCCCGGACTCTTGCTCCAATCATAGAAATCACCTCCGTAAAACTTCATCTAGTTACTAACAGTATATCCTATAAACAAATAATTAGAAACAAGTCAGCACGTTTAAAACTTAATAATTATGTAGTTAAATGAATTTCATACTAAAAGTTACTCCTGCGAAAACCGAATGGGGCAGAGGACCTCCGTTTCAGACCGGCGCTTTCACGAGGACATGTGTTCATCTGAAAATTGTGAAGATAAAATATTCTCAATATTGAATTTTAAGACGGCGCATCCTCTTAAGGGAGTCCCCGTATTTCCCGGAGGTCATTCTAAAATACGAACGCTTAATAAAATTTGTTTAAAAGATATTTCGCATATCTGCCTGAAAAAAGCACTTATGAAATGGATTTTATGAAGGTATGAAGAAAGGGGAAGAGGCCCCTTTTTTTCATACCTTCATACATCATTACAATTGTTTAGGCTCCTGAGGCTGTTTAGGCTTAGGTACATTTCTTAGTACCAGGTTCATCATTACGATAGCAATTATCCAGTAAAGGATAAAGGAGAAAGGAATGATAAGTCCAAATCCTTCGAGATAAGAGAATAATATGGTCGGCATTGTAACCGTAAATGCAGACAGCACCCATAGGTGACGATAGCGCAGATGATCCGCAGTTTTACGTTTTAATAAGATACCAATTACCGAAAGAACAAAAATGCCAATAAATTTCAAAGCGGTATTAAATAAATAAAAACCGGCGAGAACAATGATTACAATTAGAGCGGACAGATCATCCAATGTAGTGTAAAAACTGTCAATTTCATCTTTTGTTACGTCCAGCCCGGCGTCCTGGTAAGTGATGCGGTTACTTTCTCCTCCAGTTACGAAAATTACTTCCCGGTCAAGGAGGGCAATTACGTTCCCATAGCCGTCCAGATCCCCGGGGCTGACTTCTCCTGTGGAATCGAAGACGAGGGTCATATCTTCTTCGTCATTAATGTAAGGTTCTTCCAATTCGGATTCGAGTACCCCGTTGTTAATTTCAAACTCAGGAATCTCGTCCAAGTATTGATCTCCAGCGTTAAATAAAGCGTTGATAGATATTGCCAGGGAGATAAACATAGGTATAGAAGCTATAAACATTAATAAGAAAACGTACAAAATAGCCCGGCCGATTTTCGCCATTCGAAACTTTGCAATCGTTTCAGGCGAATAAAGACTTTTAATAAACTGCTGGAAAATATTCATTTTTTTCTCTCCTTAATTATGTAAGCTACAAAGTACAGTTTACCTGCTGTGATTTATAAACACAAATAAAAGTCTAAATAGTAAACTTAATAAAATCTTTACAATTCATTAATTAATAATTAACAAACTATGTGTAGGATGAGGCACGGATAGTTTAAATACACTTTTCTTCAGGAGGACGTCGCTTTGGATATGGCAGTAAGAGATATTATATTTTTGTTTTTGGGTGGCCTGGGTATTTTTCTATTTGGAATTAAATTTTTAGGAGACGGGCTGCAGAAAGTTGCAGGAGATAAACTGCGCGAAATATTGGATAAATTTACAAGTAATCCACTTATGGGTGTACTGGCTGGAATTATCGTTACAATTCTTCTGCAGACCAGTACGGGAACAACGGTTCTTGCGATTGGATTAGTTAACGCCGGATTCATGACACTGCGTCAATCCATCGGTGTTATTATGGGAGCGAATATCGGTACCACGGTAACTGCTTTTATTATAGGACTGGATATATCTGAATATTCTCTTCCAATTATTGCAGTTGGTACATTTTTGATTTTCTTTTTTAAAAATAAAAAAATTAATAATTATGGACAAGTATTTTTCGGTTTCGGAGCTTTGTTTTATGGACTGGAGTTAATGGGGGAGGGAATGTATCCTCTCCGTGAATTGGAAGCTTTTGCAGACTTGACAGTCAGCATGAGCAGTAATCCAATTCTTGGAGTTCTCATTGGTACTATATTTACAGTTACGGTTCAGAGTTCTTCAGCTGCAATAGGGCTTCTGCAACAGCTCTTTTCTCAAGGTACTATGGAATTAGCGGCGGCTCTCCCTGTTTTATTTGGTGATAACATCGGTACAACCATTACAGCAGTACTGGCATCACTTGGTGCCTCAATTGCAGCAAAAAGAGCAGCGATGACGCATGTTATATTTAATGTCGTAGGTACAATTCTGGTGCTGATAGTAATTCAACCGTATATTTCGATGATTTCATCGATACAAAATTCTTTAGGACTTAACCCAGAAATGACTATTGCATTTGCTCATGGTATCTTTAATATTTCGAACGTATTAATTCAACTGCCTTTCATCGGCGTACTGGCTTTAATTGTTACGAAACTGGTGCCTGGTAAAGAGCAGATTATTGAATACAAAGCACAGCATCTTGATCCTAATCTCATCAATCAGTCCTCTTCCATTGCACTTGGTCAGGCAAAGAAAGAAACATTGCGTATGGCTGAACTTTCTTCCCAGGGGCTGGAGGAAGCCGTATCATATGTTAAAAACAGTCAAAAAAGACACGCCGAATTAACGTATCAATTTGAAGAAGCTATTAACAATCTGGACAGAAAAATAACGGATTATCTGACTCGTATTTCCACGAACTCACTCTCTGCTCCGGATTCAAGGCTTCATTCAGTTCTGATGGATACGGTGCGCGATATTGAACGAGTCGGCGACCATATGGAAAACATCGTAGAATTAAAAGATTATCAAATTGCAAACAAAGTTAAATTATCTGAATCTGCTATGGAAGATCTTGATCAAATGTTTCAACTGACACTGGCCACACTTAAACAAGCTGTTGAGTCATTGGAAAATGACGATGAAGTGGCAGCAAGAGCAGCTATTTTAAAAGAAGAAGAAATTGATAAAATGGAGAGAAAACTGAGGAAGAAACACATCATGCGCTTGAACGAAGGATTGTGTGATGGATCAGCAGGAATTGTTTTTGTAGATATGATAAGTAACCTTGAAAGAATAGGAGATCACTCTGTTAACATTGCAGAGGCCGTTTTAGAAGAGTAATAATGCCAGGAATGCTCTGGAATACAGCTTTAATTTAATTATAAAGCTGTCCTTAGATAGAGGAGTTAAGCAGGAAGTTGAGCCGGCTGTTGTCATTGAACATTCAGCCGCTCAGATCCTGTCTGTAATCTTTAAGAAATCCGCAGCTGTTACAATCAAAAATAACGTTTGTAAATTGTGAAAGAGTTTCTTCACATAAACTTATTGGTATATAATTAAAAATTAATCCAGCGTTTACTTTTCACGGAAAGCGGAAAAACAAATTTATTCATGTGAAATTTAAGGCTGTCACCCTGAAAACAGGCAGTTTCGCCAACTGTAATTTCTTCTGAAAGCAGACTATCACCCTGAAATAATATTTTATAAAAATAAATGTTGACTATAATTTAATAAGCATGCTAAGATATTACTTGTCTTTGCAAAACGGCGGTGTAGCTCAGCTGGCTAGAGCGTACGGTTCATACCCGTGAGGTCGGGGGTTCGATTCCCTCCGCCGCTACCATTTTAAATTTTTATGCTAAGGACCCTTAGCTCAGTTGGTCAGAGCTGACGGCTCATAACCGTCCGGTCGCAGGTTCGAGTCCTGCAGGGTCCACCAATTTCATACGGAGGAATACCCAAGTTCGGCTGAAGGGATCGGTCTTGAAAACCGACAGGGGTGTCATAGCCCGCGGGGGTTCGAATCCCTCTTCCTCCTCCACTTTATAAGTATTTACAAGAAGCTGAGGCTTCTTTTTTTTGTCTTTTATATCCATGGTTATTTATGAGGGTGACCTCCCCGGCAAGCGCAAGTGGAACAAGATCATCTATTATAAGAAGACAGCTTGTTTTAACGATAGGGGAACAGGGTAAAGTTCCTGACAAAGCTCTCTAAATAATAACGTATATCAGTCGATAACTATTGATGTACCGGGTTGTTTGTTTTCTTGAGCATTCTATAAAGGGAGTGAGAAGAATGCAAGTCGAAATTACTGAAAGAGCAGTTGAAGAATTACAGATGAGAAAAATATTAAAAGAAGGCAGTGTTCTGTTCATAAGTCATGAAACAGAGGGTCTAGGCTGCGTAGTAAATGGTGTCAGCGATCTGGTAGCTGTGCAAAAGTCATCTCTTCCTCCAACAGCCGTTTTTCTTGACACTAAACCGGAGTCCTGGAGTGTGGCGATTGATAAAAAGGTGGACTGGATCTATGATGAAAGTTTGAAAATTGACTTTAACGATACCGCTTCTTCTTTTCAGCTGAAAAGTCCGAATCAAATGCTGAATCCACGAATGACCCTTCGTGAAGAAGCAGAGGTTTAATATTTGAATGCTTGTGGTATATTTGATAATGTGGAACTTGCAGGAATTTAATTGACTGAATAGACTGCAGACAAACCTGTGAAAGATAATTTAAGGAGGAGATTAAGAATGGCATTTACACTACCAGATTTACCTTACGCTCACGATGCACTCGAGCCTCACATCGATGAGGAAACAATGAAGATTCATCACGGCAAACACCATAATACGTATGTGACGAAGTTGAATGCTGCTTTGGAAGGTCACTCAGACCTCCAGAACAAAAGCATTGAAGAACTTCTTACAGATCTTAACTCGCTTCCTGAAAATGTGAAGGGACCCGTACGTAATAACGGCGGGGGTCACTACAATCATACTATTTTCTGGCAGCTTATGTCTCCAAACGGCGGCGGTACTCCTGAAGGTGAACTAGCAGGAGCTATCAACAGCACGTTTGGCAGTTTCGATGAGTTTAAGGAAGAATTCAAAAATGCTGCACTTGGACGATTCGGTTCAGGGTGGGCATGGCTCGTAGTAAACAATGGCAGTCTTGAAATTATGAGTACACCTAATCAGGATACGCCGATCAGCGAAGGGAAAACCCCTGTACTGGGCGTTGACGTTTGGGAGCACGCTTATTATCTTAAGTATCAAAATAAGCGTCCTGACTACGTTGAAGCCTTTTTCAACGTAGTAAATTGGAACGAAGTAGCTAAACGCTTTTCAGAAGCAAAGTAATAGAATTCTAATTCTGAGGACGGCCCGGAAAGTGTAAAACTTCCGGGTCGTCTTTTATGATGGAAATAAAAATAGAGAGCATTGATAAAATTTATTCAAGTGTTGTATAATATAATTAACAACTTAACTTGCCTGCGGTGTTGGTGAACTTCAAGTTTAATTCGAACCGAACACCAATTCACTGAGGGAGCCTTACATTGAGTGAACAACAGCATGCCTGTTTCAGGAAGCTGAAATTCACTCTGCAGGCACCCACCTGCCTAAGGCGGGTTCGTGAAATCTGGAAGATAACCGCACATGCGGGCATCATTATAAGAGGGTGTTCCAAAAGCTCAGCTTTTGGAACACCCTCTTGAAAAATCATAAGAAGTCCTGTATTTTTTGAAGGATCATTAGAGGGTGGCTCAATATGAGTGAAAAAACTGTATACAAATCACATATTTCAACAAGGCTTAATATTTTATTTTTCATTGTCTTTTTATTATTTTCAGCCTTAATTCTCCGACTGGGTATGGTTCAAATTGTACAGGGGGAGGAATTCGGGCAGCAGGTCAGCAGAGAAATAAGTGTAAGTGAGCCTGTTGAAGCTCCCAGGGGGCATATGTACGACCGGTACGGAAATCTGCTGGTCGGCAACGAACTGATGCTTACCGTTACATATACGAACCGGAACCACTCTCAGGAGCAGCTGCTGGATACCGCTGAAAGGCTGAATGCCTATATCACCCTCGACACTGAAAATGCAGCATCGAGCTTTGAGCGCGACCGGAGAGAATTCTGGGCATTGAATAACGAAGAAGAATTCGAAGAAAAGCTGACTCTTGAAGAACAGAATGCTCAGGGAATGGACGATACAGAAGCTCACACTGCACGTATTGAAGCAATTACAGAAGAAGAACTGACTTCTTTAACTGAAGAAGATCTGCAGGTTTTCATGATATGGAGGGAGTTTAACAGTGGTTATAATGACGTCCCTCATAAAGTTCTGCGGGGAGTAGAATATGAAGAGGCTGCTCAGATTACTGAAAATATTGAAAAGCTGCCCGGGGTTGATATTATCAGGGATGCAGCACGCCAATATATGTATGGAGAAAGCCTTAAAAGTATATTTGGAGAAGTAGGATCGATTCCTAGAGAAAGCCTGGATCGTTATATAGCAGAAGGCTATGTGAGAAATGAAGAAGTGGGAACCAGCTATCTGGAAAGTGAATATGAATCGGTTCTTCGCGGGAGAGATGGTTCTCTGGAAAACTTTACTGATAGTTCCGGGCAGACTATTCGCAGCCCGGAACAGACGGAGGGTGCACGAGGAAAAGATTTAAAATTAACTTTTGATATGGAACTCCAGCAGCGTGTAAATCAAATTATTGAAGAAACCTTGGAAGAAAGGGCAGAGAATTTCGAAGGAGATCCCAGAGCTTACGTTGTAATGATGGAACCAGATACGGGTGAAATACTTTCAATGGCAGGCTCCGACAATGAGTTAAACCCCTTTATTTCAGGCTATGAAGTGGGTTCTTCCATGAAAGCCGCCAGTGTTCTGGCCGGGCATGATACCGGTGCTCTCCCCCCGGGGGAAACTATCGTTGACCGCCCCATTAGAATTGGTAATCATACCATCAGCTCTGTCAATAATCTCGGTGTTGTGGATGACATAACAGCGCTGGAGCGGTCTTCGAATATTTACATGGTTCAAGTAGCGATGAGAATTATCGATTACACTCCGGGGGTGTCAGGTTCCAATTGGGGAAATTATGCAAGAGGATTTGATGTTCTTCGTTCCTACTATGCACAGTTGGGTCTTGGAGTTGAAACTGGAATTGATCTTCCCAACGAATTTACCGGAGTTAACGGCGGGATACCTGATAATCCAGGTAATCTCCTCTTTTTAGCATTTGGTCAGTTTGATACGTATACACCGCTTCAGTTGGCACAGTATATTTCTACTATTGCAAATGACGGCGTTCGGATTTCTCCAAGAGTAGTCAGTGAAATTCTGGAACCGGACCCGGGTGGAGAAGAACTCGGTACGATTTCTCATCAATTTTCTCCACAGATTTTGAATACCATTGATGTGGATGAAGAGTATTTTAATCGAATTCAGGAAGGACTGTACCGTGTTGTAAATGGAGATCAGGGAACAGCAAGAAACTTCTTCCAATATGTAGACGAAGATGTGGCTGGTAAAACAGGAACCGCACAGGTGTTTGTTGATGGAGAATCAGCCAACAATCAAACGTTCGTCGGCTACGCGCCTTTTGAAGATCCCGAAGTATCGTTTTCTGTTGTAGTGCCGGGTACAGGTAATAGTTCAGGAGATGGAGGGATAGCTAATATTATTGCTACACGTTCCTTGGAAGCTTATTACGATTTAAAGGAAGAACGCAGCGGACCACAGGAACCGGAAGGCGGACCTGAAACAGAGGATCCAGACGAAAGCAATGAAGAAGCAGAGGAAGAAGAGCAGGAATAAATGATTAAAAAATGCCTGATAAGGGAAAAACCTTTACAGACATACTTGAATATCTTTTTATTGTCTGCTATTATTTTAAGGTATGAGTAAAACAGAGTTTGGAGGGTATTATCATGCGAGTACAAGTAACTCTTGCCTGCACTGAAACAGGTGACCGAAACTATATCACAACTAAAAATAAGCGTACAAATCCAGATCGTATCGAACTGAAAAAGTACAGCCCGCGTCTAGGTCGCCACACAATGCATAAAGAAACAAAGTAAAGAAGACAGGAACGCCTTCAATCCCATGAAAAGGATTGAAGGCGTTCTTTATTAGCCGATATTTATATAAATAGGAACGAGTGACTATACAAAACATATAGAACGTCTGCTTTAAAACTTTCTTCTGTCGCTTTTGAGCCACTTGATCATTCCGTCTGGAACATTTCTGGAAGACCAGTGCTTTTTAGTTTCAATGACGAAAAGTTGATCATCTGCCGAAAGACAGGCAAAAACTTTTTCTTTTACATCTTTGGCACTGTGAAAAGTGTCAATCAGCCAAAAAGATTCAAAACGCTTTGAGTAATTTCCGAAAGATTTCATTGTTTCGTGAAGCTGTTTATACTCTTTTTCCGGAGCACTCAGCTGGTAAGTAACTACGTAAACTGCCATTTTCTCACCTCCTTTTAAAGTCTGGTCATTTACATATCCTCAGAAATTCTGCGGCCAATGAAGGCCTCGTATTTCCATTCTGCCTGCTTCATTTCTAACGATAGAAAAGCTGTGATTAAAAGTTTATTTAGATTATTAATTACCCTCCATTTGAAACAGACAGCTCAGCTCCGAACATGATCGTCCACATGATAATTCTTTTCCGTATGGAATAAAAGCCCGGTACTCTGCATTTATGAGAGCCGGGCTTTTTTTAGAACTTACTCTTCTGAAGATTCGTTCTCTTCAGGAACATCACTATCGTTAATGTTTTCTTCAGGATTAACGGTGTTTAGTTCATTTTGATCACCGCAGGCTGTAAGAAGAAGCGGAAAACTTAAAAGTATTATTAAACCATTTCTTTTCGTCATCCAGATTTCCCCCCTTATGTTTGTCCATTCTTTTTTAAATATTTTTTTAAAGCTTCATCGTTCGCGGCGCCAGTGTTTCCCCCGCTCAATTCTTTATCTGAAAGTTTAAACTCTTCGATAACAGCAGCTTTGATCGAATCATAAACATAGATAATATACTTTTGATCTGTTTCATGTCCATAGGAAAGAGATTCATCCTGAGCAATAATATAAAATTCACTGGAAAAATGTTTTCCGAAAATGTTTTCCATCTCCAGCTTTACTGCTTCTAGAGCATCAGGAAGGCTCTGCTTATCTTTTTCGAACTTTTTTTTACGCGAACTTTGTTCAATAATCACTTTGAAAATGGGATCTTCTTCCTTATCTCTGGAAGGACTTATTGATATTTCTGCTTCTTCATAGCTTCCTTCAAAAATGTCCAGGACCCCTAATGGATGTGGAGTTTTTAGTACGATGTTTGTCATGGATTGCCCTCCTAATATTCTTTTGTTTATTAATAACTTACCTCTATTGACTATAGGATTAAACTTCTAATTATATTTATTGTCATTAAACTTTTAGATTTACTGTTAATAAATGCTGAGTTACATCTATTTACAGGCACTTAATAAAAGAGGAACGGAACTGATTTACTGCGTGACCAGCTATATCTCACTCTTGAAGTTGACCATCTTCATTGGCAGCGTTACGATCAAATATATAATCTTTGAAAAACGGAGGAACTGCTTTGGATAAAAAACAGGTGAGAAGTTTCATGAAGCATAAATTAGCGCAGTTAAATAAAGAGGAAAGGCTGGGCCAGGAACAATTTCTTTATAAAGCTCTTTTTGCTCTTCCTGAATGGAAAAAGGCTGATACGATTGCTGTTACTATTTCAATCAATAATGAATTAAATACTCGTCCTATTTTTGAAAAAGCATGGGAAGAAGGGAAAACAACGGTGGCTCCTGTAGTTGGGGGGAATCCGAAACGACTTTCCTTTTTTAAAATATCTTCCTTTAACGAATGCCGCGAGTCTTCTATTGGTTTACTGGAACCGATACCCGGGGAAGCTTCGTCTGTAAATGAAGAATCACTTGACCTGATTATTACTCCGGGACTGGCTTACAATAAAGATGGTTACAGAGTAGGGTACGGAGGAGGATTTTACGACAGGCTGTTAAAAAATGTGGAAACCCCTTCTGTGAGTTTATGCTTTGATTGTCAGCTTTTAAATGACATTCCTTTAGAAAACTATGATATTCCAGTTAAAATTTTACTTTCGGGAACAGACAGCAGAGAGAAAAAGTAACATGACTCTTTTTTTGACCCTGCTCGTTTTTTTGATTGCTGCAGGAGCCTGGCTGAAAAAATCTTTAACCACTGGCGGGGCAGCAGCGGCTGTGTTTGCAGGTCTATCATCTATTTTTGGATTTGGATTTTCGGGACTTGCCGTCATGGGAACTTTCTTTTTCACCTCTGTCTTTCTTGAAAAAATACTTCACTCCACCGATAAAATTGAAGAAAAAGGCTCGAGAAGGGATGCTTGGCAGGTCCTCGCTAATGGAGGGGCTGCATCACTTTGGGCACTCGGTAATATCTTCTTTCCTTTACCAGTTCTTTTTGTAGGTTTTACAGCTGCTTATGCTGCAGCAGCAGCAGATACATGGGCTTCTACAGTTGGGAAAAGAAGCAGGAAAAAACCAGTGCTCATTAGAAGTAGAACAGAAGTAGAAAATGGCATATCCGGAGGTGTTACTGCACTGGGAAATACTGCAGCTGTTTTGGGAAGTTTAGCTGTCGTCTCAGCTGCTTATATTTTTAATCAGGGATTTATCCACCCTCTCTTGCTTTTAACAGTTGTTGTTATAGGATTTGCCGGTCAAATCAGTGATGCCTGGATGGGGGCAGTGTACCAGCGCTTGTTCCAGTGCAGAATATGCGGGAAGAAAACTGAAAAGATGATTCACTGTGAAACAAGCACCACCCTTGTTAAAGGAAAAATGTTTATGACTAATGATCTTGTAAACTTTCTTACTGTGACAGGATCTTCCGCAGCTGCTGTCATTTTATACTTATTATTCACAGGAAATTCATAAATTAATTCGTAAAAGAGTGTCAAGAGTTTGTGAAATGATGTACAATAAATGTGAATTGATTCACAAATAGGTTCAAAAGGAGACTGATCCATTATGACAGTTAACAAACAGCCTTCAAGAGTCGTCGTCATTGGTACCGGAAATGTAGGTTCAAGTTATGCTTTTTCCCTGATTAATCAAAATATTGCAGATGAAATGGTGCTCATTGATTTAAATAAAGAAAAAACCGAGGGAGATGCAATGGATTTAAATCACGGAGTTCCATTTGGCGCTCCTACAAAAATTTGGGCTGGGGAATACGCAGACTGCAAAGACGCTGATATTGTTGTTATTACGGCCGGTGCGAACCAGCAGCCGGGGGAAACGCGCCTGGACTTGATTGAAAAAAACGCAAAAATTTTTAAAGTCATTGTTAACAGCGTGATGGATTCAGGTTTTGATGGAATTTTCTTAATTGCAACCAACCCAGTAGATATCCTCTCCTATGCAACGTGGAAATTCTCTGGTCTTCCTATGGAAAGAGTGATAGGCTCAGGAACTATTCTGGATACAGCAAGATTCCGCTTTATGCTTGGAGACTACTTTGGTATTGATGTAAGAAATATTCACGGTTTTATTATGGGGGAACATGGGGATACTGAACTTCCAGTGTGGAGCCAGACACGAATAGGTTCTGAACACGTCAGCCGCTACATGGAAAAATATAAGCCCGATGCTACAAAAGAGGATCTCGACAAAATTTTTGTGAATGTGAGAGATGCTGCCTATCATATAATTGAAAGAAAGGGAGCCACTCATTATGCGATAGCAATGGGCCTCGCCCGTTTGACGAGAACCATTCTCCGAAATGAACATTCTATCCTGACTGTTTCTACTTTATTAAACGGGGAATATGGGCTGGACGACCTTTACATTGGAGTTCCTGCTATCGTGAGCCGTAATGGAGTGGAACGCATTGTGGAAACTGATTTAAATGAAAAAGAAACCAGGCAGCTCCATCATTCTGCCCAAGTCTTAAAAGAAGCGATGAAACCAGTTTTTGAGGTAGAATAGAATAAGAAGGGTGCATCGTTTATGCATTCCCTAATACAGGGAACACCATACAAGATGCATCCTTTTTTTATTGCTTCGCCTGAAGGTAACGGAAGCTTCCGTAATACAGGGAAGATCGTTCCGAAATCTTTTTTGTTTTGAAGTGCCGAATCCCGGCCGGCTCACATCTGCGGCAGATTGTAAAAAAGAGATGGCTGGCAAAAGGACACCGGGATTCCTGTTTCGTCGTTTATTTTCAGAGTAAATACAAAAATGTCCTAACTATAGAGGGAAAGGAGGCAGTTGTTTGGAGTATTTAGCAGCCGAAGTACGGTTTTGGGAGACCGTTTATCATCTTATTAACGAAGAAAAATTTCAGATTGTTCACCTGAATGAAGAAGGACCCGTCGTATGGCTGGAGGATACACGGGAAAAAAACGGCAGCCTTCTGCGTCTTCAGCTGAAAAGCTATGATTGGAGCAAGCAGCTTCGCGTAGATATTAAACGTGTGCACGAATCAGCCAAAACGGTAAGAAAAAAACTGAAACTGAAACATGCTAACGTAACAAATGTAATTTTCGCTCCACTGCCTCCAGTTGACAGCTATGAAGATGATGTTTCGAAACCGCTGCCTTTTACAGCAGGTGGAAAAAAACAGATGCGTACAATTCTTATTCCAATGAAAGAACTTCAGGAAAAGTTGTTTCCACTTGCAACCGAGTGGAAGCTCCATGAAATGCCGTCTTACACACCGGATAATCAAATGGAGGAAGAAGAACATCAGACACATATTAAAAATGTTTTGCGTAACAGTGTGCGAAGAACTTACGAAAAAAAGAATGAAGAAGAGCGAAGTATATTTATGTATGGGAAGCCTACGCTGACTTTTACACTTATATCTGCTGTTTTTATCGTGTTTTTAATGATGGAATTACAGGGCTCATCAATGAGTACGCGTACTTTAATAAATATGGGTGCTAAATTTGATCCGCTTATTTTGGACGGAGAGTGGTGGCGCTTTTTCAGTGCTATGTTTCTTCATATTGGATTTTTTCATTTATTTATGAACTCATTAGCCCTCTTCTTTCTGGGCAACGCTGTTGAAAGGATTTTTGGTTCCTACCGTTTTATATTCATATATTTCACGGCTGGTTTTTTTGGATCCGTGGCAAGCTTTGTTTTCAACGATAACATTTCAGCAGGCGCCAGTGGTGCTATTTTTGGATTATTCGGGGCCCTCTTATATTTTGGGCTGAGAAACAGACGTCTTTTCTTTCGTACTTTCGGCATGAATGTAGTAGTCATTCTTGTCATTAACCTGGCATTTGGATTTTTAGTTCCGATGGTAGATAATGGTGCTCATATTGGAGGATTAGTGGGAGGTTTTGCAGCTTCTGCTATGGTTTCACTTCCAGGAAGAAGCAGTTTTAAAATACAGACAGGTGCTCTGCTTGCAGCCGCAGCAGTGGGAGTTGTGCTTGTGTTTGCAGGGTATACCCAGGATCCTGAAAGTCCTCAGCTCCAGGCTGTTTATTATGAACTCGGGCGTGAGGCAGTTGAAGATGAAGATATGGCTGATGCCATATCCTATTTTGAAAACGTTCTGGAGATGAACGTAGAGGAAGGGCCCATCCCGGAAGAAACTCTTCGTTCAAACACGTATTTTCTGCTCGCTTACGCTCATTTGTCTATGGACGGATATGAAGAGGCTGAAGGATATTTGCGTGAAGCTCTCGTTATACGTCCGGATTTTCACGAAGCTTATTACAACCTGGCATTAATAGCTTATGAGAGAGAAAATTTCAACGAGGCACAGGAACTGGTGGAACGGGCGCTGGAACTGGAGAATAATTCGGATTACGAAGATTTAAGAGAAGAAATACTGGATAAAACACCGGAGGGATAAATAAGATCCCTGCCGGTGTTTTACTTTTCCTTCATATCATATTCGAAAAGATCGTCTTTTATAAACATCCGATCTTCTTCATGGACGGCTGTTTCTGCGGTGAAAACGATTCCAAGAGGGGTAGAATGAAAATCGTTATGAATTGTAAATGGTGTATCTGACTCATCTGCAGCTTTTATATAGTTGCTGTAGGAAGTATAAGGGAGATTACCATTAATCAGCATGCGGACATCATTTTTTGATTTCATCAGCCGCAAAGCTTCATCGTACATTCCTTTTTTATAAACCTGTCCATTGGTTAGTGCAAGTCTGACTCTTTCTGCAAACGTGCCGAGAAATAAATGTTTTTCCTCGGGGCGCAGTTCCGGCGTTCCGTAAATACCCTGTTGAATAATATTTTCCAGCTTTTCTTTGCTCATTTTTTAACCCTCTATTCTCATAATGTGAAATGATGAACAATCTAATTTTATCATGAAATATTCAGATACTCAAGCGTCTTTCAACAGTAGAGGAGAAACTAGTGCACGGAGAAGAGCAGAACTGGTATAATGTGAGTCGGACATTGATTAAGGAGGAGTAAAGGTGACTTATTTGGAGCTGTTAAAGCATCTGCGGGATTATCATGCAGTTATTTATACTGGCAGCCAGGAAGCTGATCTCGAATTAATCACAGAAGAACTCAGAGAACAGCACCAGCTTGGAATAATTGACGACAGTTTTCTTATGGAAGCTTTAACAGCAGTAGCCGTCAAAAAAAATGCTTTAAAAAAGCACGAACGAAAATAGATGGATTAAGAAAATCAATGACTTTTTTGAGGAAGCAGGGGGTACAATGGTACAGAAAGTATTAGCTGGAATTGATGTAGGAGGCACGACAGTTAAAATGGCTTTTATTAGTGAAGAAGGTACGATTCACGATAAATGGGAGATCACTACCAATCAAAAAGAGGACGGCAGATACATCATGCAGGAAGCTGCTGCATCTTTGAAGGCCAGGCAGGAAAAAATGAATTTCAAAATAGTCGCTGCAGGTGTAGGAGCTCCAGGGTTTATAGATGTAGAAAATGGTTATATTTATGAGGCAGTTAATGTGGGCTGGAAAAGTTATGCGCTTAAAGAAGAGCTGGAAGAGCTGCTGGGAGTCCCTGTTGTAGTCGATAATGATGCTAACCTTGCAGCAGGGGGAGAAAAGTGGAAAGGTGCAGGAGAAGGTGCATCCAATCTGCTTGCTGTTACTCTCGGCACGGGAGTAGGAGGCGGAATAATAGCCGGTGGAGAAATTATTCACGGCCAGAGCGGAATGGCC
Source organism: Alkalicoccus halolimnae (assembly GCF_008014775.2). Classification (GTDB taxonomy): domain Bacteria; phylum Bacillota; class Bacilli; order Bacillales; family Salisediminibacteriaceae; genus Alkalicoccus; species Alkalicoccus halolimnae. The sequence continues at coordinate 1,604,265 of NZ_CP144914.1, forward strand.
GGCGAGATCGGTCATATTGCCTCAATAAAAGAAGGGGGCGCGCGCTGTAACTGTGGAAAAAAAGGTTGTTTGGAGACAGTGGCCTCAGCAACAGGCATTGCAAGATTAGGACTCGAAGCTGTACAACGTGAGCAGCAGGGTTTCCTGCAGAGTGTCTTGAAAGAAAATGGTGCTGTTACGGCAAAAGACGTTTTGGATGGGGCTAAAAAGGGAGATGAAGTTGCAGGACAAGTTGTCAATGAAGCGATGGAACATTTAGGATTTGCTCTGGCAAACCTTTCTAATTCTCTTAATCCGGATATAATTGTTCTTGGCGGCGGTGTCTCAAGGGCTGGGTCCTTCCTTTTGGATAAACTGCGGCTGGAATTCAAAAAGTATGCAATTCCGAAAATTGCAGAGGATACGAAAATTAATATCGCCACTCTCGGGAATGATGCCGGGGTCATTGGAGCGGCCTGGATTGCAAAGCAGACTTTTATTGAAAAAGGGGCGTGAAAAACTTGAAAGGCAATAAAACGATCATCTTTTTGCCCTTATTCGTAATGGCCGGGCTTTTTATATTTGGATATTTTTCATTAAGTGATTCTTCCACGCTTTCTAATGCTGACCTTCAACAGAATATCGATATAAGTGTATCAAATGACAATCCAAAAGAAATTGCATGGGAATGGGGAAGTTACCCCGCAGATGGACTTGCTGGCAATGATTATATAGAAATTGTTTTTGATGGAGAAGTAGAAAATTCAACATTAGAACTAACCCATGCAGATAATGTTTTATTCGAATCGGAAGACTGGTTTTATACTGATGACGGCATAGCGGCCTCTTTCCCTACCTATACTGAAGAAGAACAGATTATAGGTGCCATAGGGTCCTGGAAAGTGGACTCAGACACTACAATTGAAGCGGTTCGCTATTATCACACATGGGCAGGTGCAGAAATAGAAATAGACGAACCTGTAAATTTAATTGAGCAGCTGCAGAATCGAATACCTGAGCATCATTGGGTGGTAGAAGAGGCAGATATTTAGGAGGTTTATATGACTAGAGGACTTTCTTTTCCTCAAGGAGTCATGTTCTTCAACAGCCAATATGTTTCCTGTGCCTGGAATAAAGGACACCGGAGCGGGCAATGGGTGAAAGAAAAAACATTTCTGAACCTCTGTTATGCTGCGTGCTGGTTCTTATCCTCTTTCTCTTTTAGAGAATACAGTATATTTACAGGGGGTCTTCTCGCTATTATTATTTCCCGGACAGCAGATTTTCCTGCTGTTCCTTTTTATACATTCATATGGCTCCTTTTTAGTTTTCATTTCTGGTTTCCACGGTCTATGAGACAGTATCACGCAGCAGAGCACAAAGTTTTCTCGTATAAAGCAAATAATAAAAGAAAAAATCTATCGATGAACGGTGCATCAGCAGTTAACAGAAACTGCTCAACGAATTTGGTTGTTTTATATTTCCTGTTTCTTTTTCTGATATTTGCAGTTCTTTGGCCAATTTTAAGTTTTGAAAAATCCCTGAGTATAAGCTCCTACGTTGCAGCGGCAGGAGGGCTGCTTCTGCAGAGGTGGCTCATTAAACACCCGTCTTCCAGGATGAGAGGCTTAATATTGAAAATTTCCTATTTTGCCCAGGAAAACATTACGACTGCTTCCCCCGGTCCCCTGCATACAAGCACAGCCTTAAGAGCGTATCATGGGCTTTTTCAAACAAAGTAAGACCGTAATATTGTTATGTAAACTAAAATTAAAGCAAGTATCTGTCAATTTTTTTATTAAAGAGAGCCAGCGGTCCCTCTACGGTAGAGCTTCAGCGCAGTTTTTTATAAATACAAGAAAACGCTGACAGAGACAGTTATGAATGACTGCTGCACTATGATGGATGAAAAGACCTTTTTATTCATATATATAGGCAGAACGAATAAAAACATGTTTCTACCAAGGACGCTGGAGTCTGCATGTGGCGGCTCTGTGCCGATGAAGAACGAGCACCACCCTTTCGGACCGCAGGGTGGAATAGATCAGTTGAATCCGGCCTCCACCCTGATAGTAACGACAGCGGCTGTTAACAGAAGCATAAATTAGAATAGTTATTAATATGTTGTAGTAGATCTTTAATTTTTCAGGGCAGTCTAAATAAAAAACCAGATCCTATTAAAAAGGATCTGGTTTTTCCGATGTATTTAACCTTTTTTAAAAAGCTAAGCTACAACACCGCCGCCGCCTGTAAAGATGACTGCGAATAGAGTCCATACTGAGAACCAGCCAAAAACTGCGAAGGAAAGAAATGCGAAGCCGGCTCCGAAAACGTTTTTTCGCTTTGCTTCAACAATGAGACCGAAGAATGATAAAATAGCAACACCTAAAGTAATAAGACCAAGAAACATATGTGTAAACCTCCTTATACCAGTATAACGAGACCGTAGTCAGCTCTGATAAATTCTGATCCGGTCGGGCGGTTCTATCAACTCATATTTTACTTTTTTTTGTTACGCTTGTCGAGTAGGAGTTTTTGAAGAGATAGGAGAAGTTTTTGTGAAGTACTTTTTTTTCAATTATAATGATCTTAGAAAGGAGGTATACATATGAAGTATGAGAGAATTCCATTAGGACCGCTGCAGACGAACGGCTACATTATTTATAAAGACCGTGAAGGGTTAATTGTTGATCCGGGAGGCGAAGCAGATTTTTTGCTCGGACGGATTAAAGAGTTAAATATAAAAGTACATGCTGTCCTTCTTACACACGCCCATTTTGATCACATCGGCGCTCTTGAAAAAGTGCGGGAAGAGCTGCAATGTCCGGTTTATCTGCATGAAGCAGAAAATGAGTGGCTTGAAAATACTAAGCTGAATGGTTCAGGAGTTTTCCCTGGAATAGAAGAAATCAGCTGCAAAAAAGCGGAAAATCTGTGGACAGAGGAAGGAGAAAAAGAAATAGGTCCATTTGCCTTCTATTTATTTGAAACGCCCGGGCATTCTCCAGGGAGTGTGACGTATTATTTTCTGCATGAAAATCTCGCATTTTCAGGTGATGTACTTTTTAGGGGAGGCGTTGGGAGAACCGATTTAACTGGCGGAAGCCAGGAAGTTCTGCTGGACTCAATTCACGAAAAACTGCTTCTGCTTCCTGATGAAACTGAAATACTTAACGGCCACGGACCGGAAACAACCATTGGAGAAGAGAAGGAAACGAATCCTTTCATCAATGGATTTGGATGGTGAATAAATAAAAACTTTTATTTGTCCTAGCTTTGGTAGGCAGATTATACAATTTTCAAAAGCGGAAATAACAATTTATCGACAGTTTTGTTTACTGAAAATCATAAGTTGTTATTATTTACTGCGTTTTACTTTTGGTTTAGCTGATAATTTATTATAATTACAAAGTGAGAATAAATATTGATTCCACATTTAAATTTTCATGCGGGGAAAAGCAGATTTAATTTCTGTTTATTCCTCCTAAAAAGAAAGGGGAAAAAGTATGGATATGAATGAAAATGGAAACATGGAGAAATGCCCCGTCGCACACCAGGGAAGCCCTGGGAAACCTTTAGGGGGCACGAAAAACCAAGACTGGTGGCCGAACCTGCTGAGTCTGGATGTTCTTCATCAGCATGATACGAAAACAAACCCGCTTGGTGCAGATTTCGATTATGCTGAAGAATTTAAGAAACTGGACTACGATGCAATGAAAAAAGATCTTCATGCTCTTATGACAGACAGTCAGGAATGGTGGCCTGCGGACTATGGTCATTATGGTCCATTCTTTATCCGTATGTCCTGGCATGCTGCCGGAACATATCGTATGCACGATGGACGCGGAGGCGGGGGAAGCGGCTCTCAGCGATTCGCACCACTGAACAGCTGGCCGGATAATGGAAATCTTGATAAAGCCCGCCGTCTTCTGTGGCCGATTAAACAAAAATATGGCAACAAAATTTCCTGGGCTGACCTTCTCGTCTTAGCTGGTAATGTAGCGATTGAATCCATGGGAGGAAAAACTATTGGATTCGGCGCGGGGCGCGAAGACATCTGGCATCCGGAAGAAGATGTCAACTGGGGTCCTGAAACTGAATGGCTTGGTGACGAGCGCTATTCCGGAGAGCGTGAGCTGGAAAACCCACTTGCCGCTGTACAGATGGGCTTAATATACGTGAATCCTGAAGGACCGAACGGTAAGCCGGACCCTCTGGGAAGTGCTTTTGATATCCGCGATACATTTAAACGGATGGGTATGAACGATGAAGAAACTGTGGCATTAACTGCCGGAGGACATACTTTTGGTAAGGCACATGGTGCTGGAGACCCTGAGCATGTAGCAGACGAACCAGAAAATTCTCCAATTGAAGCACAAGGCTTGGGCTGGAAGAGCACTCACGAAACAGGCAACGGCCCTTATACAATTACGAGCGGAATTGAAGGAGCATGGACTCCGACCCCAACGAAGTGGGATATGTCGTACTTTGATGTTCTGTTCGGTAATGAATGGGAGCTTACGAAGAGCCCTGCCGGAGCTTATCAGTGGGAACCGGCAAATCCTCCGGAAGAACATCTGGCTCCGGATGCTGGTGATTCCTCCAAACAGGTTACGATCATGATGACTACAGCAGATATGGCAATGAAAATGGATCCTGATTATGAAAAAATTTCCCGTCGATTCCACGCTGACCCAGACGAATTTGCTGATGTTTTTGCACGTGCCTGGTTTAAACTGCTTCACCGTGACATGGGTCCTCGAGAGAGATACCTCGGTCCGGAAGTACCTGACGAAGAGTTTATCTGGCAGGATCCAGTTCCAACACCTGATTATGACCTGACGGAGGCAGAAATTGAAGATTTGAAAGCTAAACTTCTGAATTCTGGACTTACGGTCGGTGAACTTGTAAATACGGCCTGGGCTTCTGCCAGCACGTTCCGCCAGTCTGATATGCGCGGTGGTGCAAATGGTGCCCGAATCCGTCTTGCTCCACAGAATGACTGGGAAGCAAATGAACCGGAACATCTTTCAAAAGTTCTCGCTGTTTTCGAAGGTATCCAGAATGACTTGGATAAATATGTAAGCATCGCTGACCTAATAGTTCTTGGCGGAAGCGCTGCTGTTGAGAAGGCCGCCAGAGATGCCGGCTTTGATGTAACAGTTCCATTCACTCCAGGACGAGGAGATGCTGCGCAGGAACAGACAGACATTGAGAACTTTGAAGCGCTGGAGCCGGTGGCAGATGGTTTCAGGAACTACCAAAAGAAAGAATATAAGGTAAGCTCGGAAGAACTTTTAGTAGATAAAGCACAGCTGCTCGGTCTTTCTGCTCCAGAAATGACAGTCCTTGTTGGAGGTATGCGTGTTCTTGGCGCCAACTACGGCCGCAAACAGCACGGCGTATTCACTAATCGTGTCGGAACACTCACGAATGACTTTTTTGTGAACCTTATGGACATGGGTGTTGAGTGGTCTGCTGCAGATGATGGAACGTATGAAGCGCATGATATCAGAACTGGTGCATTAGTAAGAACTGCAACAAGAGTGGATCTTGTCTTCGGTTCACACTCCGTACTGCGTGCTCTTTCTGAAGTTTATGCTCAGGACGATAACAAAGAAAAGTTTGTTAAAGACTTTATCGCTGCCTGGGTAAAAATCATGGACGCTGATCGTTTCGACTTGAAGTAAGCAAGCCGATAAAGAAAATTATTCCCGGACTCACGCATAACAGCAGAGATAAACGGGTAACGAAACACCTTATTAAGCTTCCTGACCTTTCACCTTTTCAAGTGAATCTGGGTCAGGAGCATAAATAAGGTGTTTTTTGTATATAATTGTATTCGGCGACAGGCTTTATTATTTCTAATTTTTTCAGACGCTTCAAGTAAATTTGTAATTCAGTCTACCTTTACAAAACAGGCTGCCTTGACAGAAAACGGGGCCAGGCTTGGGAGGCTCATGGGTTCCTCCGCCTATTCGAGTAGTAGTCTTCTATACCCGAAAAACGGTTCCCCGTCCCATTTTATTAAAGTAAGCGGCCCGGACTTAATCACAGCTATAATTAAAAAAAGCTGTATCCTGAAGGCGCTACAGCACGCCTGCGGGATACAGCTTTCAGGTAAAGGGAGCTTTTAATGCTCGCCTACACCGGGGATCATAATAAATGTCGTATAATACGTGAAACCGACGAAAAAAACAGTTAAATAGGCCCCAAAAATATAAACGTAGGCACGTTCAGACAGCTTCAAATAGCTGAGTGCAATAAAAACGCCGGTTTGAGCAAAAAACAATATAGATGCTTCAACCATTTCTCCTACGAGGAACAAAACGGCAAATATCCCCGTCCAGAACCCGAGAACCCGATACATGCGCTCCATGACTTCCCCTCCTTTGTATGTAACTAAGTACGCATAAATGAACACAAACAAGTTCACTTTATTATAAATCTATTTCAGGTGATTTGTAAACTATTCCTTACTTAACTTTTAGTAATATAAGTATTTTTGAAGAATAAAGAGAAAATTGTTGTTAAGGGTTTAAATTACTGAAAATAAAGGTATTATTAATGTTATGTAGAACTTAATACATAACGTCTTTAAAGGAGGAAACAGTTTATGAGTAAAATGGACACTAAAGATTTCGCACTGGGGGCTTTACTAGGAAGCATCATAGGAGCAGCAGCAGCTATTCTTATGGCACCAAAATCAGGTAAAGAGCTTCGTAATGATCTGAATGAAAAGGCAGTTACAGCGAAGGACCGAACAACTGAATGGTCCAACACTGCAAAAGAAAGAGGTGTTGAGTGGACCAACACTGCAAAAGAAAAAGGAACCTCGTTGAAGAGTACCGCTAAAGAAAAAGGTTCTGAATATTCCCAGACTGCCAAAGAGAAATCTGAAGAGTTCACTACTGCTGCAAAACAGCAGCTTGAAAGAATTTCTGAAAAATCGGCAGGCGTTAAACAAAAAGCTTCTTCTATGAAAGAAGACCTCGCCGGAGATGTAAAAGGGATTATGGAATCAGAGAAATCTGAAGGAAGAAAGCTTGCCCAGCAGGTAGTGCAGGAAATAGAAGAAACAAAAGCCAGACTAAGAAAAGATGTAGAGGCCCTTCACGAAGAACAGAATAAACAATAAATAAAAAACCCGCAGATTTTTTGCGGGTTTTTTATTTATTTAGAAGGAGTTTTATGACAGGATGTCGAATGTATGTTCTTGTGCAGTAAAAAATAAGAATAGGAGAGTGATATATGGAAGCAGCTTCAAAGTTAAGAAATATCATTAAGGAAGCGGTAGCCCTGAGAGCTTCTGACGTTCATATTCTTCCAGATGACGAAGGCGTGATTATCAGGCTGCGCCTGGATGGACAGCTTATTGATTCAGACAGGCTTACTCACCAGGCTGGAAGAAAACTTATCTCCCACATGAAATTCATTTCCGGTATGGATATTGGAGAGAGAAGACGCCCTCAGAATAAAAGAATTGAAATGAAGCTCGAGCATAGAACTGTATTTATCCGCCTCTCCACTTTTCCTTCCTCCTTAATGGAAACACTCGTTCTTCGGGTATTTCCATACGAAAAATCGGACACCCTGCATAACCTGGCCCTGTTCCCTGAGCAGGCTGCCAACCTTCAGAAACTTATACATAGCCCCCATGGTTTAATACTAATCTGCGGCCCCACGGGAGCCGGGAAAACAACTACACTGTATTCACTATTACAAGATAGAATGCGCGGTGCAAAAGAAAATATTATGACGCTTGAAGACCCTGTTGAAAGAAGAGAAAACGGACTTCTGCAAATGGAAATCAATGAAAAGGCAGGGGTTACCTATGCCTCGGGATTGAGAAGCCTTCTTCGTCATGATCCGGATTTAATCGTTATCGGTGAAATACGCGATGAAGAAACTGCAGCTATTGCAGTAAAAGCTGCTATGAGCGGACATCTGGTTATTTCAAGTCTTCACAGCAGTTCCACGTCAAATGCTTTAAGAAGACTGATTGATCTCGGTGTAGATAAAGCTGATCTTCAGGAAGTTCTTTATGGAGTAGTAGCCCAATGTTTAATTGATATGAACTGTCCCTTCTGCACAGGGGGCTGTTCTATTCACTGCCGTAAAAGAAGAATCAGCCGGAGAAAAGCTCTTTATGAAATTCTTATGGAAGATGAGCTGCAGCAGGCATTTGAAAATCTGCATAAACCCTTTATTGGAGGCCTTCCCAGATTCAATCTGAAATATCTTCTCCGAAAAGGGATAGCTCTTGGGTATATCAGCGAACGTGAGTGGAAACGTTTTGGTAAAGGAGCCTACTTGTGAGGAAAAAATTATTTTCGAACGATCAGGAACGAGGAAGGCTTCTTCTGGAAATCGCCTCCCTTTTGGAGGAAGGCTACAATATTGGAGAAGCTATTGAGTTGTACGCGGCCTTTTTAACAGGAGAGAGACAGGAGTGGCTGCACACCGCTTATAAAGAAATGGAAAAAGGCGATATGTTTGCTGAACAGCTTTCTGACGCGGGGTTTTCAGCAGAAATAATCAACTTTATACGTATGCTTGAAATGCACGGAGCTTTTCAAAAAGCATTGGAACAAGCCGGATATATGCTGATAAAAAGGTATGAACTTAAAAAGCAGGTGCACTCGGTACTTCATTATCCTTTGGTACTACTTTCGGGAGTTTTCCTTCTCGGTGTAGTATTGATGGAAGGGATTCTGCCGCAGTTTCAGCAGTTTTTTCAGGCGATGGACCACGAGCTCCCGATGCTGACCAGAGGCATGCTTCTTTTCATGGACTGGTTTCGACTTCCTTTATTTTTAAGCTTTGTCGGAGCAGGCCTGCTCGTTTTTTTCTGGCTTAAAAGAAAACCTGCTGCTGAGCAGGTAGAGGTTATGTTGAGAATTCCCGTTATTCATAAATACATCCGCCAGCTGATTTCTTATTATTTTGCTGCACAGCTCGCCCCTATGCTGAAAGGGGGCCTATCTTTACAGCAGGCACTGAAGACTATGAAAGAGGAATCAAAACTGATCTTTTTTCAGTATGAGGCAGATTACTTTATTCACCACCTGGAGGAAGGAACGAATTTTTCCGATATTATTAAAGAACGAGCGTATTATATTCCTCAGCTTTCTGTAGTATGGGCTTTTGGAGAGTCACGCGGAGAAGCGGCGCAGGAGCTTGAAACTTTCGCTGCTTATTTGTTTCAAAAGATGTATGAGAATACGAATAAAGCGATCGGTTTTTTCCAACCGGTAATATTTTGTTTTATCGGAGCTATAGTTATACTTCTTTTTCTTTCTATGATGCTTCCTGTCTTTTCCGTAATAGATTCTTTTTCATAAAATTAAAAGCTGGAAGTAAAGACGAATAGGAAAAAAGTACAGCAATATTCAATTTTTATCTCCTTTGAAATCCTGTATTTAACAGTGTCAGCCTCTACTTTTCTTCACCTGGCAATAAAGTTCACTGAAAAGAAAACAAAATTTTGATCATAGTCGTTTTGTTTCACGGATATATAAAAAATATTTGAAGGAGTTTTACATGAAAAAATTTATGGGGTTTATTAAGAATAAAAAAGGTTTTACTCTTATTGAAGTAATGGTGGTACTGGTGATTATATCTATTCTGCTGCTTGTTTTTATTCCAAACCTGACGAAAAACCAGAATGTAGCTAACAGCAAGAGCTGTGAAGCAACTCTTGAACTGGTGGAAGCCCAGATTATTGCCTATCAGATTGATAACGATGGACAGTCACCAGCTTCGGTTAGTGCTATGCAGGAAGCAGGCTATGTAGACAGGGATACATGTCCAGATGGTTCTTCGATTACGATTAATGGCTTGAATGCCATCAGTGTTAATGAATGATAGAGGATTTTCGCTTGTTGAAGTGATGGCAGCTCTTCTGCTTGCTTCTATCATTGCTATGACAGCAGTTCTTCCCGTAAAAGATATATCCGCCCAAATGCAGTCGGAATATCTGTTGAATCAGTTAGAACAGGATCTGCATGCCATGCAGCTTTATGCTATGAGAGCAGGGAAGGAAGTGAATTTCCGATTTTATGAGAATGGGAAATACAGAGCTTTGTCGGAAGGGGAAGTGCTAATGGAAAGAATCCCGCGTTATCCGCTGGCTTTTCGTCCGCTTTCTTTAAATTTAAACGAGCTGCAATTTAATCCAAACGGGAATTTGAGAAGTTTTGGACAGCTGCGTGTGGAAGCAGCGTCAAAAAATTATAATCTTGTTTTTCAAATAGGAAGGGGGAGGTTCTATTTTCTGGAAATCGAATAGAGGGTATATACTGCTGGATATGTCTTCTTCTCTTTTTTTGCTGGCCTTTTCTTTAAGTGCATTTGTAATAATTATCAGTACCGTTCATCAGGAATTTTTGATGATGGAAGCTGAGAGAGAAGCAAGCACTCTATTATTTGAGCTTGTACAGGAGCATAGACAGGTAACGGGGTTTTTCCATGGTGAAATGAGTGATTTTCGTGGTTCGGCCGTTTACAGTGAAGCAGGGAAAAAGTTTTGCCTTACAGCGACCGGGAGCTTTAAAAGACAGATTCAAGTTTGTCTTCCAGCCTATGATTAACAATCAAAAAGGATTTTCAATGCTCTCTGTATTAACAGGACTTTTTATAATGACGCTGTTAATTCCCCTGTTTGTATCTGGATATGCCTTTTGGATGAATCAAAAACCTTCTATTAACGAATTTTCCGCTTATGAATTTTATGTATTCAGTAAACAGCTGGAAAAAGAGTTTCAAACAAGCGAAAATTATGCTGTAGCTGGATCAGGAGACAGGTTATTTTTGCAGGTGGAAGGACGTACGGTAACCTATGAAAGATATAACAACAGTATCCGAAGGCGGGTAATGGCACAGGGGCACGAAGTGACTTTACAGCATATTGACCACTTTACTTTTAAACAAACGGAAACGGGTCTTGAAATTGCGGCTGCAGCTGATGGAAAAATGAGGCTTCAGCGGCTCGTGCATCCTGTTACCTGGATAAATCACAGGGAGCTGTTCAGTATAGGGAAACGAGGGACTTAAGACGTGAAAAATGAAAAGGGCTTTATGCTTCTTTATACGATGCTGTTTATATTATGTATCAGCGGCTATACGTTTTATCTCCTCAATAATTATCAAATGGAGAAAGAACTTCTAGCTCATGAAATAGAAGAAACACAGATGAAACAAATGATGTTTATAGGAATAGATAAAATTCTCAAAGAGATCCCGGGAGAGGATTCATCTATTTCTATTGTAGAAAATAACGAATTCGGGGGGATTAACGGTACTGCTGTAATGGATGCTGGAGTGTGGCAGGTGACAGTTACAATTAAACAGAATAATTACACGAGTCAGGCAGGTTTTAATTACACGGAAGAAAAGGGCATTTACTCGTGGAGGGGAAGTGGTGGCTGAGAAAAGTGTACCTGTTTTTGTGATTTGATAATTAGATAAAGAAAGCTTAAGAAAACTGTGTAATAAACTTGCCTGAAAAAAGTGAATAGTGGTACGATAAAGGTGTTTCACAAATCAGAAATTTATATATGAGCGAATGACGGCAAGGGGAGAGAACGGTTTATACCGTCGCCGAAGGAGCAAGCGCGTCAGCGTGAATCTCTCAGGCAAAGCAGACTCTTGTTGGACGCATCTCTGGAAAGCCCCGTTAAAAACGGGTCACCCATGGGGAAACCTCTTTTCGTAATCGAAAGAAGAGGAGAAAACTCTCAGGTTACCAAGACAGAGGCGTACTGAAGAAATTCAGTACGTTTCTGTCTTTTTTTGTTTTCAGCTCCATTAATGCTTGTTGTTATGAATATGAATGAACATCGCTGCAAAGTGGAAGAATGACCGTGAGTGTTCTGATCGGCAGAAGCTTGTACTATTAAAAAAGATTCAAAATTTTAACAGAACCATTACTGGATACATAATCGTATGGAGGTGCATTGAATGGGTAATAAAACACCACTTTATTCAGCTTATAAAGAGTACGGAGGAAAAACGATAGATTTTGGGGGCTGGGATCTGCCGGTCCAATTTTCCTCTATTAAAGAAGAACACCGGACAGTGAGGGAAAGAGCAGGACTCTTTGATGTTTCGCACATGGGACAGATTAAAGTAACAGGTAAAAACACGATCCCCTTTTTACAGAAAATGCTGACCAATGATCTGGAAAAAGCCAAACCAGGCCAGTGTCAATATACGGCTATGTGTTACGAGGACGGAGGCACGGTCGATGATCTGGTGTTGTATAAATTCTCAGATTCAGAAGTGCTGCTGGTGGTGAATGCGGCAAATATCGAAAAAGATTTCGATTGGCTCTACTCCCACATTGAAGAGAATGTAACAGTTGCCAATGTTTCGGAAGGATTTGCCCTGCTCGCCGTTCAAGGTCCGGAAGCAGAAAAAATAGCGCAGAGAATGACGGAAGTCCCACTTCAGAACATTACTTATTTTCGTTTTCAAAATAATGTGAAATTTGCGGGGGAAAACGTGCTTATTTCTCGTACCGGCTATACAGGCGAAGACGGGTTTGAAATTTACTGCGCCCCCGAATCTGCTATGCCCCTCTGGAAAAAAATTATAGAAGAGGGTGCCGAGCCGATAGGTTTAGGTGCAAGGGACACTTTGAGGTTCGAAGCGCGGCTGGCACTTTATGGACAGGAGCTTTCCAAAGATATTACCCCTATTGAAGCAGGAATAGGCTTCGCTGTTAAACCTGATAAGGGCGTAGACTTTATTGGGCGCGACACTTTAAAAAAGCAGAAAGAGGAAGGACCTGGACGAAAAATTGTCGGTCTCGAAATGATTGATAAAGGTATTCCCCGAAGCGGCTACAAAGTTTACGACGGAGAGAAAGAAATTGGTTTTGTCACTTCCGGTACGCAGTCCCCTACGCTCGGTAAAAATGTTGGTCTGGCTGTAGTTAATAGGGAATATACGAACCTGGATAGTGAGATCAGTGTCCAGATTCGAAAAAAATTATTGAAAGCAAAAGTTGTTAAAACACCATTTTACGTAAGAAAAAAATCATAAAGGGAAGGGTGTTAAACGAATGAACGAATTTCGCTATCTGCCCATGACAGAAGAAGATCAGTCTGAGATGCTGGAAACGATTGGAGTAAAGGAACTTAAAGAACTCTTTGAAGATATTCCTGATGATATAAAATTTCAAGGAGAGCTGGCAGTAGAGCCGGCTCTTCACGAAATGGCACTTATTAAGGAAATGCAGAGACTGGCAGGGAAAAATGTTAATATTAAGGACTATCCTTCCTTTCTCGGAGCCGGAGTTTACGAGCATTATATTCCTTCCGTAGTCAATCATATGCTCCTACGTTCGGAATTTTTTACCGCATATACCCCTTATCAGCCGGAAATTTCTCAAGGAGAACTGCAGGGAATATTTGAGTTTCAATCAATGATTTGTGAATTAACGGCAATGGACCTTGCCAATTCCTCTATGTATGATGGGCCGACGGCTTTAACAGAAGCGGCGATGATGAGCTGCGGGCAGACGAAAAAGAAAGAAATACTCGTTTCGAAAACTGTTCATCCTGAAGCAATAGAAGTATTAAAAACTAATGCCAGCGGGCAGAATCTCAAAGTTGTCGAAATTGAAGAAAACAACGGTTTGATTAATATCGAAGATCTTGAAAAAAAGTTTGGGGATCAGACGGCCTGTGTCATTGTGCAGTACCCCAACTTTTTTGGTGAGATTGAAGATCTTGAAAAAATAGAGAAAATTACTCATTCCAATAAAAGTCATTTTATTGTTTCCTCTAACCCGCTGAGTCTGGGGATCCTTCAGCCGCCGGGTGCGTTTGGTGCGGATGTCGTCGTAGGAGACGCTCAGCCTTTTGGAATTCCAACCCAGCTTGGAGGACCTCACTGCGGTTATTTTGCTGTAAACAAAAAATTGATGCGGAAAGTACCCGGCCGTCTTGTCGGACAAACGACGGATGACAAAGGGGAAAGAGGATTCGTTCTGACACTGCAGGCGCGGGAGCAGCATATAAGACGTGATAAAGCTACAAGCAACATATGTTCCAATCAGGCTCTGAACGCTCTTGGTGCTTCTATTGCAATGAGTGCTATAGGCAAATACGGCTTAAAAGAAATGGCAGAACAAAATATGCAGAAGGCTCATTATGCAAAAAAAATGCTGGAAGCTAAAGGTGTGCGGGTAATTACGCAGGGATATTTCTTTAATGAGTTTGTAGTGGAATTCTCGAGGTCTGCGAAAGAAGTAAATGAACTGCTTTTTGAAAAAGGAATAATTGGAGGTCTTGATCTGGGCAGATTTTTCGAAAATAAACAAAATCAGATGCTTATTGCTGTTACAGAGCTCCGTACGAAAGAAGAAATCGATGCTCTAGCAGCTGAATTGGAGGGAGTACGATGAAAGAGAACAATCAATCTCTAATATTTGAATTAAGCAGGGAAGGCAGAATAGGTCACAGCCTTCCTGAATTGGATATAGAAAGAATAGACGTGGATGAGATGCTGCCGGCTTTTTTCCAGCGTGAAGAATCTGCGGAGATTCCGCAGGTTTCAGAACTGCAGCTGGTTCGTCATTATACAGCGCTCTCCCGCCGCAATCACGGAGTCGATTCCGGATTTTATCCACTTGGTTCATGTACGATGAAGTACAATCCAAAGATCAATGAGGATGTGGCCAGATATCCTGGATTTGCGCATCTGCACCCTTATCAGCCGGAATCCCAGATTCAAGGTGCTCTGGAATTGATGTATAAGCTGCAAAGGTCATTGGAAGCAGTAACAGGAATGGACCAGGTGACTCTTCAACCGGCGGCGGGAGCGCACGGAGAATGGACCGGTTTAATGTTGATACGTGCCTATCACGAAGCAAAGGGTGAGACCCAGCGCACGAAAGTTATCGTACCGGATTCTGCTCACGGGACGAACCCGGCATCTGCTGTAGTGGCTGGTTTTGAGGCATTGACAGTACGTTCCACAGAAGAGGGGCTGGTCGACCTGGAGCACCTTCGTGAATTAACAGGAGACGATACAGCCGCTCTCATGCTGACTAATCCGAATACCCTAGGCCTTTTCGAGCGCCAGATTAAAGAAATGGCTTCTATTATTCATGAAGCAGGAGGAAAGCTCTATTACGATGGAGCAAATTCAAACGCGATCCTGGGGATTACCCGGCCCGGGGATATGGGGTTTGATGTGGTGCATTTAAATCTTCATAAAACTTTTACTACTCCTCACGGAGGAGGAGGGCCTGGCTCAGGACCGGTAGGAGTAAAAAAAGATTTGGTTCCTTATCTTCCGGCACCAGTTGTCGTAGAAAAAGAGGGGAACTATGCTTTCTCTTATAATTTTCCTGATACTATAGGCCGCGTAAAACCTTTTTTTGGGAATTTCGGCATAAATGTACGGGCGTATACCTACATTCGTACAATGGGGCCTGAAGGATTGAAGCAGGTATCTTTACAGGCAGTGTTAAATGCAAATTATATGCTCCGCAGGCTGCAGCCCTATTTCGATACACCATATAAACAGCACTGTAAGCATGAGTTTGTGATATCCGGCAAACGCCAGAAAAAATTAGGCGTTCGTACTTTGGATATGGCAAAACGACTGCTTGATTTCGGGTATCATCCCCCTACTATCTACTTTCCTATTAACGTCGAGGAATGCCTGATGGTGGAGCCGACAGAAACGGAATCCAAAGAAACACTTGATGAATTTTGTGAAGCAATGATTCAGATCGCCAAGGAGGCAGAGAATTCACCCGAAACCGTACAGGAGGCGCCTCATACAACAGTAGTAGGGCGATTGGATGAAACGACTGCAGCGCGGAAACCGGTATTAAAATATAAGCGTGAAGAAGCAACTGCTGCACGCTAAAAAAAACCCTGCGGATCTCCCGCAGGGTTTTTGCCTATTTTTTAATTTTTCCCGTCCATTTTTTAAAACCGCCTTTAAGCATGGCAATTTCCTCTGCTCCTCGTTTTTTCTTGATAAGCTTCGCAGCCTGAACGGTCCTTGTCCCATTTTGATCATATAAATAAACAGGTTTATCAGGGCGGATTTCAGCAGAGCGCATTCTTAACTGGGAGAGAGGTATATTTCTCGCCCCCAGAATGTGGCCGGTTTTAAACTCTTTTTCTTCCCGGACGTCAATAAGTTGAGCTTTACGGTAATTCTGTGTAAACTCTTCTTGAGTAAGAGTTGAAAGGTAGTTCGGTTTTTTCATACGGATTAGAAGAAAAACTGCTAATGCGATCGTAACTATAATCAATATCCACCAGGTCATTGTGCCACTCCTTTGTTGATTTACAAGTATCTTTATAAATGATATACCTTTATAATGATTTGTGCAATCCTTGAAGAATTCTTTTTGTACCGGGAGTTTTATTTCGGTATGATATTATTAGTCGGGAGGAATAACAGTGGAAACTTGGCTATACATAGATACAGGAAAACAGCGTCCGGGTTTTAATATGGCTCTGGACGAAAAACTGATGGACTGGCACCGGAAGGGACTTATTGAACCGGTAGTCCGTTTTTACGAATGGGAGCCTGCGACCTTGTCACTCGGGTATTTTCAAAGGATAGACAAAGATATTGATTTAAGCGGGGTGGAGCGCCATGGTGCGGGACTTGTCCGCAGACCAACGGGAGGACGTGCCGTACTGCATGATGATGAGCTGACGTACAGTGTAATCGTAAAAGAATCGCATGAACAAATGCCTGCGACTGTGACAGAAGCTTACCGCGTAATTTCCCAGGGCCTTTTGGAAGGGTTTCGATCGCTGGAGTTAAATGCGGATTTTTCTATTCCCAGAACGGATCTGGAAAAAGCAGAACTGCGAAATCCTCGTTCTGCTGTCTGTTTTGATGCACCTTCCTGGTATGAAATGGTCGTAAACGGAAAAAAAATTGCCGGAAGCGCCCAGACCCGCCAGAAGGGAATTATTCTCCAGCATGGTTCTCTTATAAGGACAATTGATGAAAATAAGCTGTTTGATATGTTTAAATTTCCAAATGAACGATTAAGAAACAGAATGCAGAAAGGTTTTAAGGAGAAAGCAGTTCCGCTTGCTGATCTGATGGAGGAGCTTGTCACAGTAGAAACGATGAAAAATCATTTTAAAGCTGGTTTTGAGAAAGCTCTTCAGATCTATCTTCAACCCTATCAACTCAGCAGTATTCAGCTGAAAGAAGTGGAAGAATTGGCAGCATCCAAATATGATACAAAAGAATGGACATATAAATATTAAAAATACTGTGTGACTTATGATTCATTTTCCTTTACCCGGAAAGCATGTTCCTTACAGCGATGGGATTTAGGTGGAAGTATGTTCAAAAACAATAAAATAACAGTTTACATCTGTATTGGAAGGGTATAGAATTATCACTAGATAAACTATATATAGAGCTTGTTTTAAATGCAAACACAATATATAGTGCCAGATGTAAACTGGATTAATAAAGAAGCCTGAGCAGGGCTTCCTTATTTTTTACGAAAATCAGTAGTATTTAAAGAAAAAGGAGCGAGGCCTGTGACTACCTTTATGTCCAACAAACAAATTAATGTAGATCAGCTGAACAAAGATATTGAACTATTTCCCCAGGTGTATCCTGTTACTCCGGAGATGCACAAAAATCAAAGCGGGGTTTCCCGGCTGGTAATGCTTGACAGGTATACGTTTAAAGACACGGAGAAAAAAACGCTGAAAGCAGGAGATTTTGTTGTTTTAACAGTTAAATCCGATCCTAAATTCCCTGCAAGGGGCTATGGATTTGTAACGGAAGTGAACTGGGAAAATGCGACTGCTAAAATTGCAGTTGAAGAAGAGTTTCACGGAGTTCTGGACAACCCGGAAGAGAAAAAAACGGGAATTGTGGAGAGGCCGCTTGCTACAATCGACAAACCTCTTGAAGTTTACTATGAACAGATTGCAAAACGAAATGCTGCAGGTCTTTCTTCAGTCGAATCCACTCAGGAAAAAAGACAGGAATGGTTCGGGAAATTTTATAATGAGCTTGTCAACATGAACTTTGTTCCTGCAGGCCGGGTGCTTTATGGTGCGGGAGCTGAAACAGATGTAACCTATTTCAACTGCTATGTAATGCCTTTTGTGGCGGACTCCAGAGAAGGAATTTCAGATCATCGCAAGCAGGTGATGGAAATTATGAGCCGTGGTGGAGGCGTGGGAACGAATGGTTCAACACTCCGCCCGAGAAATGCACTGGCCAGAGGAGTGAACGGGAAATCATCCGGATCAGTTTCCTGGCTGGATGACATAGCGAAGCTTACTCATCTCGTCGAGCAGGGAGGATCCAGACGAGGCGCACAGATGATCATGCTCGCTGACTGGCACCCGGATATTCTGGAATTTATTGTATCAAAAATGCAGAATCCAAGGATTCTTAGGTATCTGTATGAAAACACTGAAGATGAGCAGATCAAACTGTTAATTCAGGAGAAGCTGAAATTTACCCCTTTTACGGAGCTGGAGGAGGCAATGTATCAAAGCATTGTTAACTACAAGCACATTGAAGGCCAGGGTGGTTTTGACCCTAAAGTTATCCGGGATGCAGAGAGCAGACTCCGGGACGGCGGCACATATGAGGTGAATAATCCGGAATTTCTTACAGGCGCTAATATTTCCGTCTGTATTACGAAAGATTTTATGGAGGCCGTTGAAAACGGGGAAGATTATGAACTGCGTTTTCCGGACGTTGAAAACTATTCTTCCTCTGAAATGGAAGCTTATAATAGAGAGTGGCAGGAATACGGTGACGTTCGGGAGTGGGAAAATCTCGGCTTTGGTATCCGCACATACAGAAAAATAAGGGCACAGGAACTCTGGAACTTAATTAACATCTGCGCCACATATTCTGCTGAGCCGGGCATCTTTTTTATCGACAATGCGAATGAAATGACAAACGCAAGTGCTTACGGACAAAAAGTAGTGGCTACCAACCCTTGTGGTGAACAGCCTCTTGCACCTTATTCCGTCTGCAATCTCGCGGCAGTAAACCTCTCTGAAATGGCAGATTTAAACAAGAAAGAAGTGGACTTTGAGAAGCTGGCAGAAACGGTGGCAGTCGGTGTGCGGATGCAGGACAATGTGATCGATGCCACTCCGTACTTTCTGGAAGAAAACACAAGGCAGGCTCTCGGCGAACGTCGTGTAGGACTTGGTGTAATGGGTCTGCACGATCTGCTTATTGAGACAGAAACAACATACGGGTCCGAAGAAGGCAACAAACTGGTCGATAAAATCTTTGAAACGATTGCTACAACAGCTTACCGAACGTCTATTGAACTTGCAGGTGAGAAAGGAAGTTTCCCTTTCCTGGAAGGTACGAACGATGCAGAAACAGAGCACCTGCGCCTGCGCTATACAGAGACAGGCTATATGAAAAAAATGCCGGAAGACATACTCGAAGGAGTGCGGAAACACGGTATTAGAAATTCCCATCTTCTTACGGTAGCTCCTACTGGTTCTACGGGAACGATGGTAGGCGTTTCGACGGGACTGGAACCTTACTTTTCTTTTTCTTACTACAGAAGCGGCCGTCTAGGTAAGTTTATAGAAGTGAAGGCAGCTATTCTGCAGCGTTATTTGGAGCGTCATCCGGAGCAGGATCCTGACAATCTTCCCGAATGGTTTATTTCGAGTATGGATCTGACTCCGGAAGCACATGCAGATGTACAGTGTGTCATTCAAAAGTGGGTAGACAGCTCGCTTAGTAAAACAGTAAATGCTCCAAAAGGTTACACAGTGGATCAGGTAAAATCCGTTTATGAAAGGCTTTATAAAGGAGGAGCAAAGGGTGGAACTGTTTACGTCGATGGAAGCAGAGATGCTCAGGTTCTTACTCTGAAGGCGGAAGAAAACGATAACTATGCTGTAGATTTAACTGGAGGAGAAGAAAAGGGAGAAACAAATCATCCTGTCGTACTGGTTGATACGATTGCAGATTTAAGAAGTACGTCAGTTAATTTCGGCAGTGAAGTAGGGGACACTTGTCCAGTCTGCCGTCAGGGGACTGTAGAAGATATTGGAGGTTGCAACACATGCACGAACTGCAGCGCTCAGTTAAAATGCGGATTATAAATCTTTTATGAATTTATTAGCCTCTGAATGCCTCCGGGCAGATTCAGAGGCTTTTGTTTTTGTGTGTAAGTCACAGCGTAGTCTTCATTTACAAGCTGTTTTCAAATGCTTTACTTGATGACTAGGAAGAGCATGGAAAAGGTTGTATTAATGTGCTAAAATAAACATGCACATTTAATGATTCCGGCTTCAGTCCGGAATGTCTGGAGGATATTTATGCCGACACCGAGTATGGAAGATTATCTCGAAAGAATATACCAACTGATAGACGAAAAAGGATATGCAAGAGTTTCCGATATAGCTGGAGCTCTGGAGGTTCATCCTTCTTCAGTTACAAAAATGGTTCAGAAACTGGATGCAGAAGAATACTTAATTTACGAAAAGTACCGGGGTCTGGTCTTAACCTCAAAAGGTAAAAAAATTGGGAAGAGACTGGTTTTTCGTCATGAACTTCTGGAGGAGTTCATGAGAATGATAGGTGTCGATGATAAGAGAATATATAAAGATGTCGAGGGAATTGAACATCATTTGAGCTGGGAAGCAATAGACCGTATCGGAGATCTTGTGCAGTATTTTGAAGAAGACAGCAGCAGACTGAATGATCTCCGCAACGTTCAGCAGAAAAACGATAATCCTTAATTCTGCTCATCTAAGAAGCAGCTTCGATTGTCACATCTATATCAGTTTAAGACGAAACACTTTTTCTTGAGTTAGATAACCTCAGCTGCTTTTAATCTTAAAATTAAGCAGACAGGAGGACGGCCGGTTTATTCGGCCGTCCTCCTGTCTGCTTAATTTACAATTTGTTCATACCTTCCATGGCGTTCATAAACATCAGCTACTATTAAAATAAATGGAAGAAATAGGGTGATCCATAAGCCGGTAAAGACACCTGTAATCAGCTCGCCAAGCACAAATATTTGGAAAGTCGGACGTATAGCTGCAAAACAAAAAACTATTCCCAGCGAGCCGGTGATGAATGCAAACACTTTTGCACCTCTTTGTGTTCTGGCAAGTTCCAGTCTTATTTTGTACTGTTCCAAAGAGGCACCTACACCAATGCCGAGAAGCAGCCCGGGAAGCAGTAAAAAGAATTCTTCTGGATAAATCAGCACGGAGATAAAAACAGGCAGAATGATGGCAAAAGAAAACAAATAAGCATCCGGCATACTTCCAAGCCAATCAAGGCTCCGATAATACGTGTAGCTGATAAAACCGCCTATAAGGATACCGCCTGTGATCGAATAAACCGATGTATTCATCGTTAAATAGAGCAGGCTTATAAGCAGTGGGGCGGCGATTGTTAAAACCACTTCATATTTACGTTTACAGAGAGGGATTAGAAACGCAAATAGAGTTACGCTGGCCTGCACATGAGGATGAGTCACGGCTACTGCCTGATTACTTAAAAAAAGGTAAGGGAAATAAATTACTATAATGTACCCGATTGATAAAGATAGGATAGTTAAATACAGCAGTTGGAACCCAGCTCTTTTATTTAAGCCCCAGTAAACCGCTCCGGCTGTGATCAACCAGCCGATAAATAAGATCTGAGAGTAGGTGTTAACGAAAAAGGCCGGAGCTGACATGACATTACCTCCCCAAAGCTGAAAATAAACTAATACAACAAAAGAGCCAAGCTTTAAAACAGTGCCCGGCTCTTTTTCTTTGTGTTCTTTTTACCTTCGATAACTGTCAGTTTCACATCGGACTGTCTTTTGATAAGTGGTTTAGGACTTCGCTTCTCCTGCTTGACCGTTTTTAACGGAGTTGTGCTCCGTTTCGGTTTCGGTTTGCTTTTCACTGCAGCAGCGCCGGCAGATCTGCTGGTCTTTTTTACCGGAGTCTTAAATCCGGATTGCTGCTGCATGAGCCGGGGCTGAATAAAACGGCGGAATAACAAAATAAATAACGTGATAATCCCGATAGTAACAAAGATACTTGTAATAAAGCCTCCGGGATCCTGTATTAATTTCCCACCTATTCCAAGGACGGCCAGACCAATGACTACGAAAAGGACAGGATGAATACGTTTGCGGACCATATGTTTACACCTCCAGATTACATTTGCTGAAGACAAACCTGTAATATATCATTATAGGTACTATTCTACACTAATTCTGTTAAACCTTCTAAGAAGATGTACTTTTCTTTTCCCTTAATTTTTATTTATTACACCTCGTATTTTATCTCCTTTCAGGCATAACTATCCAAGAATGAGAGCTTATGATAAAATACACGTTGGGCACCATGCCTGCTAATATGTAAGAGCCGTGGAGTTGTTGGTTACGAAACGGTTTTTCCAGCTGATCAGAAAAATTTCAGAGGAGGCGTTTGAATGTCAAAAATAAATGAACTCCGCAGTATGTTTAAAAAGAGCGGAATCGATGGAATTATCATATCGAGTACATATAACCGAAGATATATGACCGGATTCAGCGGAACCGCCGGTACTGCTTTTATAACAGAAAAAGAAGCTAAACTTATTACAGACTTCCGCTATACAGAACAGGCTGAAAAGCAGGCTGCTGAATATAAAATCATCGAGCACAAACAACCGATGATGGATGAGTTATCTTCCCATGTAAAAGAAGCAGGAATAAAGCGTCTTGGATTTGAAAAAAACCATATTACTTATGGGGAATTCGAAAAATTCAAAGAGAAGCTTGATGTGGAGCTTGTACCGGTTGAAGGATTAGTGGAACACCAGCGTTTAATTAAAACTGAAGAAGAAATTAATATCATACAGGAAGCAGTTAATATAGCTGACAGAGCTTTCACCCATATTCAGGACTACATTAAACCAGGAGTTACAGAAATTGATGTAGCAAATGAATTGGAGTTTTTTATGAGGAAACAGGGAGCCGATTCCTCTTCATTTGATATTATAGTAGCTTCCGGTTATCGTTCAGCCCTCCCGCACGGTGTAGCAAGTGATAAAACCATTGAGCGCGGGGAACTTGTAACACTGGATTTCGGGGCATATTATAAAGGCTACTGCTCCGACATAACGAGAACTGTTGCGGTAGGGAAGCCGGACGAAAAGCTGCTGGAAATTTATAATACAGTTCTTGAAGCCCAGATCCGTGGTGTAAATGGTTTGAAAGCAGGTATTACCGGTATTGAAGCAGATGCTTTAACGAGAGATTATATCAAGGATCAAGGATATGGGGACTTTTTCGGTCATTCAACCGGCCATGGCATGGGCATGGAAGTGCATGAAGGGCCGGGGCTCTCCTTTCGAAGTGAACAGAAACTTGAACCGGGAATGGTCGTAACGGTAGAGCCGGGTATTTACGTAAGCGGGACCGGCGGCACTAGAATCGAAGATGATGTACTTATTACAGAAACAGGCTGCAGGATTTTATCTCATTCTTCAAAAGAGCTGGTCATTTTGGATTAAATAAAAATCGGAGGTAGAAATAATGATATCAGTAAACGATTTTAAAACAGGTTTAACGATTGAAACGGATAATGACATTTGGCAGGTGCTGGAATTCCAACATGTAAAACCCGGAAAAGGAGCGGCATTCGTACGTTCTAAACTACGGAGTCTTCGATCAGGCAACACTCAGGAAAAGACTTTCCGGGCTGGCGAAAAAGTGGAAAAAGCTCACATTGAAAACGCAAAAATGACCTATCTTTATTCAAACGGTGATACGCATGCTTTTATGGATACGAGTTCCTATGAACAAATTGAGCTGCAGACGAAACAAATTGAGCGCCAGCTGAAGTTTCTAAAGGAAAATATGGAAGTCAGTGTACTTATGTACGGTCATGAAATTCTCGGAGTCGAGCCTCCGCAGGCAGTGGAACTGGAAGTTACAGAAACGGAACCCGGAATAAAAGGAGACACAGCTTCAGGAGGCACGAAGCCAGCCACTCTAGAAACAGGACTTACTGTTCAGGTTCCATTTTTTGTGAATCAAGGAGATATGCTGGTTATTGACACACGTGAAGGAAAGTACGTATCAAGGGCGTAAATAAAAAGACCTTAATATGGTCTCAGGAGGTATAAAATGGATTGGTCGGAATTAACCGAAGGTGCAAAAGCTGTTTTAGAACAAACGAGAAATATAAAAAATGATAAAATCCAGATCGTGGAGTTTGAAGTAGGCTTTAAGCAAGTGGACGAGGAAGCAGATGGAACTCCGGTTTCCATCCAGGAAGAAGACTATCAAAGCTTAAAGCGCTATACAAATGAGAATGAATATGGAGAAAAATACCATATGGCTAGAAATAAAAACATTGTAAAGATTATTTTGATCGAAGATGGCAGGATACCGGACAATCTATCAGATTTTCCGGTATTCAGGGAGTATAAATCTATTCCTAAAACAGAAGAAGGTAATTAAGACTTTTAAGAGGGAGGTCATTGGACTTCCCTTCTTTTCAAATAAACATTGAAAGCGGTAACAATTAAGAGGCAGCCTGTTCATCACACTTTAAAAGAAAACTTTTTTCATAAAAATTCCTTTTTAAATAATGCTTTACCGGAAAAAAGGTTTTCAAAAATGGAGTTTTAAGGTAGCATAAATTTTATAACTATTTTAATAGGTAAAGAAAATATGTACATAAAATATTATATAACGGGAGTGAAAACAGCATGTTAAAGATCCAGGAAATAAGAGAACTCATCAAATTAATTGATGATTCAAGCATTAACGAATTCAAGTATGAGCAGAATGGAGCCAAAGTACTGTTGAAAAAACAGGGATTCTCTCAAAATACAGTGCAGATTAAACCGGAGCAGGAAAACGCTTCTAAGGAACCAGCTGCACCAGTTAAAGAAATAAACGAAGCGCCTGTGCAGGCTGCAGAAGTGAAGGAAGATCCAAAGGAAAAGAAAGAAAGCAGCGATCATGAGAATTTCCACACGATAACTTCTCCAATGGTAGGCACGTTCTATGAAGCTCCTTCTCCTGAATCGGGGCCTTATATTAAAAAGGGCGATAAAGTGAACGAAGAAAGTATAGTATGTATTGTAGAAGCAATGAAATTGATGAATGAAATTGAGGCTGAAGTAAATGGAGAAATAGTAGATATTCTCGTAGAAAACGGGGAGCTTGTTGAATACGGCCAAGATCTGTTTCTCGTAAAGCCGGAATAGAGGGATGACAATGCTGAAAAAAATATTAGTAGCGAATCGCGGGGAAATTGCAGTTCGCATTATTCGGGCCTGTAAAGAAATGGGAATTGAAACAGTGGCGGTGTATTCTACAGCAGATGAAGAGGCTCTTCATGTACGCCTTGCTGATGAAGCGTATTGTATAGGACCTGTCTCAAGTGCAGAGAGTTATCTGAATTTCACTAATATCATGAGTGTCGCGACGCTTACGCAGTCTGACGGAATACACCCGGGTTATGGATTTTTATCAGAAAATCCTGATTTTGCAGAGATCTGTGACGCATGCAACATTACATTTATTGGACCAAGCGCACAGGCTATCAGCCAGATGGGAACAAAAGATGTTGCCAGGCAGACGATGGAAAAAGCAGGTGTACCCGTAGTTCCAGGATCAAAAGGGTTAATTGATTCTCCAGAAGATGGATTAAAACTGGCGGAAGAAATTGGTTATCCTGTTATTATTAAGGCAACAGCAGGAGGCGGCGGAAAAGCTATCCGTGTTGCCCGGACGGAAGAAGAGCTGCACAAAGGTATATCTGTTACTCAAAAAGAAGCGAAAGCAAATTTCGGAAACGCAGGAGTCTATCTGGAGAAGTATATTGAAGATTTTCGACACGTGGAAATACAAGTACTTGCCGATACTCACGGGAACGTTATACACCTTGGAGAGCGCGACTGTTCTATTCAGCGCAGACTGCAGAAACTTGTGGAAGAGACGCCTTCTCCGGCAGTTAGTCCTGAAGTGAGAGCAAAGATGGGCGAAGCTGCTGTAAAAGCTGCAGAAGCAGTTGATTATACTGGAGCAGGAACAATAGAGTTTATATTCGATCATAACGATGAGCGCTTTTATTTTATGGAAATGAATACGAGAATTCAAGTGGAGCATCCCGTAACGGAAATGGTCACAGGAATTGATTTGATTAAAGAACAAATCCTCGCTGCTTCTGGTGAGAAACTATCAATTAAGCAGGAAGATGTAGTATTCAACGGCTGGTCAATTGAATGCCGTATCAATGCGGAAGATCCATTTAAAAATTTCATGCCTTCACCTGGGAAAATCACCTATTACCTTCCTCCGGGCGGTCCTGGTGTGAGAATTGACAGTGCAGCTTACACGAATTACGTAATCTCTCCTTATTACGATTCTATGGTTGCCAAACTTATCGTTCACGGGGCAGATAGACAGGAGGCTGTTTCTAAAATGCAGCGGGCTCTGGATGAGTTCATGGTAGAAGGGGTGAAAACGACTATTCCATTTCATCAGCAGCTCTTTAAACATGAAGTATTCCGCAACGGAGATTTTAATACGAATTTCCTTGAAAATTACCCGATCAAACCACAAAAGGAGGGGTAATATGGCTGAAGATCATGTAATCAAACTGCCACAGCATAAAAACGATCTTGGGAAAGTAGAAATTTCCCCGGATGTAATAGAAATTATTGCTGGTCTTGCCGCTTCTGAAATTGAAGGAGTAGCTCACCTAAGGGGCAATTTTGCTTCCGGAGTGGCAGAAAGACTCGGAAGAAAAAGTACTCATGGAAAAGGGGTGAAGGCGGAGCTCGACGACGAGGGATTTTCTCTTGATGTATATCTCGTTACGAATTACGGCTCTTCTATTCCTGAAGTTGGCAGACAGGTACAGGAAAACATTATTCAAACGTTAAAAACGATGACTGCCATCGATGTTCTGAGTGTAAACATTCACGTTACGGCTGTAGAGTTTGAGGGTAAAGAGAATCCTTCTGAACCCTCTGAAGAAAATTAATAGTAACTCAGGAGTTGACTCAATGAAGGCAGCCCTCTTTTCGTTGGATATCCCATAAAACTTGGGATATCCACTTTTTATTTAGGCTCTGTCATTACCAGATGGTTTTAGGGAATAGCTGTGTAAAGCCTTTTGTTAATATATGTAGAAAACTCCGCTTCAAGCTTGGCTCTTATGCAAACTTGGTGTAAAAAAGATATACATTACAATAAATCTAAAATGAACTAATTATCTCAATCTGCTTATCACTGTTGCTGTGGCTTTTAAAGGCATGGAGCAGACTGTAAACAATAAAGAACAGAACGGCACCCTTTATATGCGTAAGAGCCCGGAGCTTTAACAGAGTTACTCATGCAAAATCTTTGCACGATGATGGATGAAAATGTCCTTCTATAGGAATGGAGCTTTCCCTTTATACAGGAGGAATAAAGGATGATCAAACAGGATCTTCGTTATTAGAAGGCATATGCTGGGTTGAATTTCTTAGCGTATGCTGGAGAGAACGTGGGGCGACGATGAAGGACGAGACCTGCTCCGCCCGATGGAAGGGAGGACGGAATTAGCAGAGGCCGGCCCTGTGCCCCCATGGAAGCGAAAGCGCACGTTTATCGTTTATCTACTTTATTTTCAAGGCAGCCTAGGGAATAGACTATAGAGGCTTTATTAATTTAGTCTGCATTTCAGAATGTTTACGTTTTTTCTTGTGGACACCTCTCTCTTTCATTTCACATCGGAAACAGTGAAACGCAGACCTATGAAAACAATGCTTTTTAAGGAAATACGCTCTTTTTTATTCATTAAAAATTACCAATACTCTGAAATAAATCATTCCCGGAGACTCGTGCAACCCGCCCTTGTTCTGTGCTATTATGAGGAAGTATTGAAATGAACTGGCTTTACAGAGAAAAGGAGAAAGATAACATGAATCGAAGAGTTGCGAGAATTAAGTCGGTCCAGGCTTTATATCAGGTTGAAATGACGGGAGTTAATCCTAATGAGGCAATAGAAGCGACCCTGGAAGAGGGAGAAGGAAATGATTCCTTTTTAAGCAGCCTTGTTAAAGGCACACTTGACCATCAGCATGAAATTGATGAGTTGATTAACAATGCTTTGGAACACTGGACTCTTTCACGTTTATCAAGAGTAGACAGAGCCATTCTGCGGCAGTGCGTCTATGAAATGAAATATATTGAGGATGTCCCTGTAAATGTAAGTATAAATGAAGCAATTGATCTGGCCAAAGGATTTAATGCAGAAGAGGAATCCGGAAAATTTGTGAACGGAGTCACTTCAAAAATTGCTTCAGCTTTGAACGAAAACTAAACCTATCTACCAAGGGAGATGTTTTACGGATGAGTGCAGAAATTATTTCAGGAAAAGAACTTGCGGCACAGACACGTCTTGAAGTGAAAGAAGCAGCAGAAAAACTTGCTGCCAGAGGCGTTATTCCCGGACTTGCGGTTATCTTGGTAGGAGAAGATCCTGCCTCTTCCTCCTACGTCAGAGGAAAAGAAAAAGCCTGCCGTGAAGCAGGAATTCATTCTGAAGTCGATAGAGTATCAGTTCAAATTACAGAGCAGGAATTGCTGAAGAAAATTGACAAACTGAATAAGAACGAAAACATCCACGGCATTTTAGTGCAGCTTCCTTTACCTGAACATATTTCAGAAGATAAAATTATCGAAACTATTTCTCCTGATAAAGATGTGGATGGTTTTCATCCAATAAATATCGGGCGGATGATGATAGGGAAGGAAAGCTTTCTACCCTGCACCCCGTTCGGTATTGTACATATGCTGAAATCAAAAAACATTAAACTGGAAGGCAGTCATGCGGTGATAATCGGCAGAAGCAATATAGTTGGTAAACCCGTTGGACAGCTGCTATTAAATGAAAATGCAACAGTAACCTACTGTCATTCCCGTACCAGAAATATGAAAGAGATAACAAGGCAGGCAGATATATTAATTGTAGCAGTAGGCATAGAAAATTTTCTGGACAGCACTTTTATTAAAAAAGATGCGGTTGTAATTGACGTAGGGATTAACCGTAACACCGAGGGGAAACTTGTAGGCGATGTCAATTTTACCGATGTAAAAGAAAAAGCCTCCTTTTTAACTCCCGTACCAGGAGGAGTCGGTCCGATGACTATTACAATGCTTCTTTATAATACGGTGAATTCTGCTGAAAAATCACTGAACAGGAAGCAGGGATAGCGTGAGTGAACAGTTTTTGTCAGTATATGACATTACAGTGAAAATAAAAAAACTGCTGGACACTTCCGCTCCGCTGCAGAATGTATGGATACGTGCAGAAATCTCAAATTTCAAAAAGCACAGCCGGGGACATATGTATTTCACCCTGAAAGATGACCGGTCCCGCCTTCAGTCTGTTATGTTTGCCGGGAGCAACAAATCGCTTACTTTTGTTCCGGAAAACGGAATGAGCGTTCTAGTAAGAGGGGATGTTTCCGTATATGAACCTTTCGGTCAATACCAGTTTTACGTAAAAGAGATGCAGCCGGACGGGCTTGGAAATCTTTACATGGCTTTTGAGCAGTTAAAAAAGAAACTTTCCATGGCAGGTTATTTTGAGGAGTCCGCAAAAAAAAAGCTCCCTCGTATTCCTTCGCATATTGCAGTTGCTACCTCTCCAACTGGAGCTGCAGTGAGAGATATTATCACCACGATCCGCAGGCGCTATCCGCTTGCTAAAGTTACCCTGCTTCCAGTGCTTGTCCAAGGCCCGCACGCTGCGGACTCTGTAGCGGCAGCTGTGAGGCAGGCAGACTCGGCAGGCGTATTCGACCTGCTTATTGTCGGCAGAGGCGGCGGGTCTCTCGAAGAGTTATGGGCATTTAACGAAGAAGTTGTAGCAAAAGCAATATTTGAAGCTAATATTCCAATTGTATCAGCTGTCGGGCATGAGACGGATATGACGATAAGTGACTTCACAGCCGACCTGAGAGCTCCTACCCCGACAGCAGCTGCAGAAATGGTCGTTCCGGATATACAGGAAATGAGAACTTTCGTAGCGGAACGACATGCAAGATTACTAAGAAAAATGCAGGAATATACCGAGCAGGCTTCGGAGCGTTTGAAAAGGTTGGAAAGTTCATATGCATTCCGATACCCGGGTAAATTAATAGAAGAAAAGGAACAACAGCTTGATCAAATGCAGGAAAGACTTGCCAGAAGTCTGTCCCATACGCTTGATCAGCAGAAAAAACGGCTGCAGTCCTGGCAGGAGAGAATAATAAATGTTCATCCGGAAACTCAGGCGGCTGTGCAGAAAGAAAAGATCAATAATCTTGACAGCGAACTGTTACGTGCAATGAATTTGACGGTAAAAGACAAACGGCAGCAATTAGACATGCAGATGTCAAAACTGGATCTGCTGAGTCCCCTCCAATTAATGAAAAAGGGGTATTCGCTTGCTTATAATGAACAAGGCACTTTAATAAAATCCGTCGATGAGGCTCCGGAAAAATCGATAGTTAATATACGTCTGCAGGATGGATCGCTTCACTGCAAAGTCGATAAACAATTATATGCTGAAGAAAGGCAGGGGTTATAATGTCTGAAGAAAAAACCAACCCGTCGTTTGAAAATTCTATGCGCGAACTGGAGGAAATCGTTCAGAAGCTTGAGCAGGGTGATGTGCCTCTTGAAGAAGCTATAGAAATGTTTCAGGAAGGCATGAAACTTTCCAAAGACTGTCATGAAAGACTCCAAAAAGTTGAAAAACAAATGACAGAAGTACTTTCAGAAGATGGCACATTATCAACTCTCCCGGAGGAGGATCTGTAATTGTGAACAATATGCAGTTATTAAATACTTTTATTAAGGATCACAAAAAACGGGTAGAATCTAAGTTTGATACGATTGTAGCCGGAATTGATGCTCCGGAAGAATTAAAAAAATCTATGATCTACTCTTTACAGGCCGGTGGAAAGCGAGTCAGGCCAATGCTCCTGTACGCTGTTCTTGAAAGCTATAATCAGGATAAGCAAAATGGCGATTCGGCAGCTTCCGCTATCGAAATGATCCACACGTATTCATTAATTCATGACGACCTGCCGGCTATGGACAATGACGATTTACGGCGTGGTAAACCGACCAATCACAAAGTATTTGGAGATGCCACTGCTATTCTTGCCGGCGATGCTCTGTTAACTCACAGTTTTGAATTGATAGCTTCCGATAATATTCTGGATGATAAAGTGAAGGTAGACATAATAAAGCTCCTTAGTAACGCGGCAGGGGCGTCCGGTATGGTTGGTGGCCAGATGGCGGATATGCTCGGGGAAGGGAAAGATTTATCGGCTGAAGATCTGGAAGAAATTCATCGTCATAAAACCGGTGATCTTCTTGCTGTTTCCCTGCAGATAGGAGCAGTAATAGCAGGAGCCGAGGCGAAGGAGCAGGAATGCCTGTGCCGTTTCGGAAAACACATAGGTCTCTCTTTTCAAATAAAAGATGATCTGCTGGACGTTGAAGGGGACGAAAAAATAATTGGGAAACCGGTCGGAAGTGATGAAGGAAACGATAAAAATACTTACGTCCGTCTGCTTGGTCTGCAAGGTGCTAAAGCACGCCTGAAATGGCATACTGAATCTGCAGTTAAGGAACTGGACAGTCTGAATGCAGATACGGATATTCTACGGCAGCTTGCTTCCTATATAGGTGACCGTTCACAGTAACGTATGGATTGTCCGTACTTCTTTATTCATGCTATAATACTTAAGGTGAGTGGTGCAGTATTCTAGTCGGTTCTACGTTTTCGAAAGCGGGCCTAAAAATCCGCTAAAGGGCACATCGATGAAGTTCCTAGTAGTGGCTTGAGGCGCCCAGCTTTGGGTCACTACTGGGAGTAAAGGCTGTAGGGCGATCCACAAAGGCATGTGGGCGATGACCCTGCAGCCGCGGAGGCCCGTGAGCACGGTGCACACCCAATGTCGCTGTGTTCACGGGTATGAACCTGCCTTGCGAGTAGGGAAACTCGTGGGCAGCGTAGCCTGCCTTGAGTGGAGTCTGAGGGGATTACGGTTAGCCTAATCGTATGAAATCAGCTCTGCAAAAGAGGATAGAGAACGGTGTGAACTGCCGGGGAAAACCCCTAGACTGTTCCACACGACATTAAAAGAGGATTATAGTGTGTACTAAGTGGTAATCCAGTCCGGTGTATGGTAACAGCACCGAGTCAGGTTTAAAGGGAAACCGTCGCAGCGGCGACGCTGCGGTACCTGACTGGGAAAACCTACTGGACCTAAGGCGCAGTCTTTACTCTTTTAATGACCACTCACCATACATATATTTTCGGCAGCCAGCCGAAGGAAGCCGGGAAGCAGATTATGAAAAATTCTTTAAAACAGTCTTTAAGATGGAGCTGGATGATCGCCGTTATCACACTCGTGCTAGCGGCTATTTTTTCTGTAGTTTCCACTGCAATACTCAGTGGTGTCGCCTGGGGAATCGGCATGGTCATCGTGTTTCTTATTGTGCTGTTAGGGGTAATATCAGATACTATAGGGGTAGCATCAACAGCAGCCAGTGAGAGGCCATTCAATGCTATGGCAGCTGAAAAAGTCCCAGGGGCGAGACAGGCTGTACAGATTACAAGAAATGCTGATAAATTTTCAAATTTCACTAATGATGTAATAGGAGATATTGCAGGGGTGGTAAGTGGTACGGCCTCTGCCTACGTAGTTATTCAATTTGCCGGTCAGATTGGCCACGCTGAAGGTTCGACAGGTCAATTTATCATATCAGTAATATTCACCAGCATCGTAGCTGCTCTTACAGTTGGCGGAAAATCTGTAGGTAAAACGATTGCGATTAAATATTCCACTGAGATCATATACCGTGTGGGTAGATTATTTCATATGTTAGAGGTAAAATTGAAGATAACTATTTTTAAGGATAAAAAGCTAAAGCGCCAGAAATCTAAAGGCAGAAAGTGAGGGTTTCTTTTGGATGTACTCAATATGAAAGATCCGGCATTTCTAAAAGATCTGGATGATAAACAACTAAGTGGAGTAGCTGAAGATATCAGGGGGTTTCTTATTGATAAACTTTCTGTTACAGGAGGTCATTTAGGGCCCAATCTTGGAGTAGTGGAACTAACACTTGTACTTCACCAGTTGTATAATAGTCCGAAAGACAAATTTCTATTTGATGTAGGTCATCAGTCATACGTGCACAAAATTCTAACAGGACGTGCTGGACAGTTTGATACGCTCCGTCAGCATAAAGGCCTCTGTGGTTTTCCTAAACGTTCAGAATCGATTCATGATGCCTGGGAAACAGGACACAGCTCTACTTCTCTTTCCGGAGCAATGGGGATGACGCTGGCACGGGATTTAAAAGGAACGGATGAGCACATTATTCCGATTATCGGAGATGGTGCTTTGACCGGCGGTATG
This sequence comes from Alkalicoccus halolimnae, assembly GCF_008014775.2. GTDB lineage: Bacteria > Bacillota > Bacilli > Bacillales > Salisediminibacteriaceae > Alkalicoccus > Alkalicoccus halolimnae. Next base: position 1,637,676 of record NZ_CP144914.1, read on the forward strand.
GCTTTGGAAGCGCTTAACCACATCGGCCATGAACAAAGAGATATGACCGTTATTTTAAATGATAATGAGATGTCCATCGCGCCTAATGTGGGTGCTCTGCACAACATGCTCGGAAGAATGAGGACTGCCGGAAAATACCAGAAAGCAAAAGACGACCTGGAAATGCTCATTAAGAAAGTGCCTGCTTTTGGAGGCCGGCTTGCTGCATCCGCAGAGCGGGTGAAAGACAGTCTTAAATATCTGCTTGTGTCCGGAATGTTTTTTGAAGAACTGGGATTCACTTATTTAGGTCCGGTTGATGGCCATGACATTGCAGATTTGAAATCGAATATAAGGTATGCTAAAAAAACTAAAGGTCCAATAATCATTCATGTAGTTACTAAAAAAGGAAAAGGCTATGCACCTGCAGAAAATGATGCCAAAGGAACATGGCACGGTCTAGGCCCCTATAAAATAGAATCAGGTGAAGTAGTGAAAAAGCCTGGTCCTCCAAGTTACAGCGGGGTATTTGCAGAAACGATGAAAACGATGGCTCGTAATGATAAGCGTATTGTTGCTGTAACACCAGCTATGCCAAACGGAAGCGGACTGGATAAATTCGCATTAGAATTTCCAGAGCGCATGTTTGATGTAGGGATAGCCGAACAGCATGCCACCACGATGTCAGCCGGACTGGCGACCCAGGGCATGAAACCGGTTCTGGCAATTTACTCGACCTTTCTTCAGCGCGGCTATGACCAGCTGGTTCATGACGTATGCCGTCAGAACCTTAATGTGGTTTTTGCCATCGACAGAGCCGGCCTGGTTGGCGCAGATGGGGAAACTCATCAGGGAGTATTCGATATTTCCTACATGAGGCACCTTCCTAATATTAAGCTGATGGCTCCAAAAGATGAAAATGAGTTTCAGCATATGCTTTATACAGCTGTCCAATACGACGATGGTCCAATTGCTGTCCGCTATCCCCGCGGAGGTGGACTTGGTGTAACAATGGATGAAACACTCCACTCTCTCCCTATCGGTAAATGGGAAACCGAAACAGAAGGAAAAGACGCTGCTATACTTGCTTTTGGTACGATGATTCCTGTAGCAAGGCAGGCAGCGGAACTTCTTGCCAAGAAAGGGATAAAAGCCGAAGTAGTAAATGCCCGTTCACTAAAGCCGCTTGATGGAGACAAATTAGAGGCATTGGCAGATAAGCAGATTCCTATTCTCACATTGGAAGAACACGCCCTGCTTGGTGGTTTCGGCAGCTCCATACTCGAGTATTTCCATGAAAATGCCTATCATTCAGTCGTTGTTGAAAGAATGGGAATTCCAGACTGGTATATTGAGCACGGCGGGGTGCCTGATCTCCTGGAAGAAATCGGCCTGACTGCGGAAAATGCTGCCAGAACGGTTCAAAATATGGTTCCGATAAAGCAGCAGCGTGCCTAGATGATGAAAAAAGAACGTATTGATATCCTTCTTGTCGAAAAAGGATTAATAGAAACACGTGAAAAAGCTAAAAGAACCATCATGGCAGGACTTGTTCTGGCAAATGGCGAAAGAGTAGATAAAGCCGGTGCAAAAGTTCCTGTTGAAGCAGAAATCACTTTAAAAGGCAACGTACTCCCCTATGTAAGCAGAGGCGGACTTAAACTCAAGAGAGCAATAGAAATATTCGCTCTTTCCCTTTCAGGAAAAATTGTTCTCGACATTGGAGCTTCAACCGGCGGATTCACTGATTGCGCTCTTCAGCACGGTGCCAGGCTTGTCTATGCACTTGATGTAGGTTATAACCAGCTTGCATGGAAAATGCGCCAGCATGAGCAGGTAATCGTAATGGAGCGGACCAACTTCAGATACTGTACGCCTGAAGATTTCTCATCGGGTGCTCCTGAATTCGTAACGATAGATGTTTCTTTTATTTCACTCCGTCTTATCCTGCCAGTTGTTAAAGAAGTTCTTTCTGAGGGCGGCGAAGTATCTGCATTAATAAAACCCCAGTTTGAAGCAGGCAGGGACGATGTTGGCAGAAAAGGGATTGTTCGGGATCCGGAAGTTCATAAACGTGTACTTCAAGATATGCTTCTTTTCTCCGAAAAAACCGGATTCGCAGTAAAAAATATTATTCCTTCTCCTATTCGAGGAGGAGAAGGTAATATAGAATTTTTAATGTATTTAACTACAGATGGAGAATCTGAATTTGCACAGGACGATATTAAACAAGCGGTGAAAGAGGCTTATGAAAAGCCCCCTGTTTAATCGCCCGCACTTGGAGGAACGAAAATGAATAAAGGACAAAGACATATTAAAATCAGGGACTTGATAGGAAATAACGACATTGAGACTCAGGATGATCTAGTTGAACAGCTTAGAAATGCCGGATTCAATGTCACTCAGGCTACCGTAAGCAGAGATATTAAAGAACTTCATCTCGTGAAGGTGCCGATGATAGATGGAAGGTATAAATACAGTCTCCCGTCTGACCAGCGCTTTAATCCTCTGCAAAAGCTGAAGCGGGCTTTAATTGACAGTTTTGTATCTATTGATTACACATCTAATATGATCGTCATCAAAACGCTTCCTGGTAATGCGAATGCTGTAGGGGCTCTGATTGATAATCTTGACTGGCCGGAAATTATGGGGAATATCTGCGGTGACGATACGATTCTAATTATCTGCCGGTCAGAGCAGGACCCCGGGGAGCTTACCGAAAAATTCCTGGAAATGCTTTAGCAAACGATTAGTATAAGGGGCGGCCTGTAAGTAAGCAGGACCGTACCCTTTTTTTATACTGCCGAAATCTATTTTACAATTTTTTTATTAAGGCAATTAGACGAATATTCATTAATAATTCTATACTTCTATCAATTTCATAATTGCTTTTTCCGGGCAGGTGCCCAAATATTTATAATGAATTATATTCTGACGGCCGTATTAAAAATTGACCTCAGCAAAGGCGGCGTTCCCGGAGGATAAAGCACCATCAGAAGATATTAAGTTTCAATTGTATAGTAGGAAATTAATTCTGCCTTAATGAAAATTGAAAGGAGCTGAACGATTGTGTTAATGGAACTTTCGATCAGGAATTTTGCTATCATAGACGAATTGACTGTTTCTTTTGAAGAAGGGCTGACAGTACTTACTGGAGAAACAGGCGCGGGAAAATCAATAATAATTGATGCTATAGGACTTCTTATCGGAGGTAGAGGATCCGTCGATTTCGTAAGGCATGGCAGCAAACGTGCAGAGATCGAAGGGTTATTTTCTATAGAACAGCCTGTTTCAGAAGAAATGAAAGATCTTTTCGAGAGTATCGGGGTTTCAATGGAGGAAGAAGGAACGATTGTATTAAAAAGGGAAATAACGATGCAGGGGAAAAGTGTCTGCCGGATTAATGGAAAATTAACTACTTTAGGCATACTCAGGCAGGTCGGCCAGCAGCTGGTCGATATTCATGGTCAGCACGAACATCAGCAGCTTCTTCAGACGGAAAAGCATGGAATGTTTCTCGACCGGTTTGCAGAAGAAAAGCTTAAAAAGGCAAAAGTAGAATATAAAAATTTGTATGACCGCTTTCAGAAAAAGCGACAGCAGCTGAAGCAGCTCTCGGAAAATGAGCAGCAGATGGCTCAAAGACTGGACCTTATCCAATATCAGTATGAAGAGATTAAACAGGCGCAGCTGCAGCCGAACGAGGATAATGAGCTGGCGGAAGCTAAAAGGAAATTAAATAATAGTGAAGGACTTTATCAGAATGTTCACGGTGCCTACGAAGCTCTCTATGGAGACGGTAAAGGCATGGAATGGGTCATGACGGCTATGAATCAAGTGGAAGAAGCAGCAGAATTGGATCCTGAGCTGGAGAAATTAAAAGAATCTGTAACGAACAGTTATTACTCGCTCGAAGAAGCTTCGTTTTCATTAAGAGATTATTATGAGTCGATTGAATTTGACCCTGAAAAACTGGATGCGATCGAGTCAAGACTGAGCGAAATTAATCAGCTTAAGCGTAAGTATGGAGGTTCTGTGGAAGAAATAATGGAATACTATGCATCTATAGAAGAGGAACTGGATACGCTTACTAATAGAGAACAAAGGCTTGATCAATGGCAGCGGGAATTGGAAACGACAGCCGAAGATCTTTTTGTAGAAGGGGCGCATATCAGCAGCATTCGTAAAAAGGCTGCGGAAGAACTCAAACACGCGATCCAACAGCAGCTGAAAGATTTATACATGACAGAGACTCTTTTCGAAGTGAAAATACAATCAGCTTTGAAGGAAGAATTAACCGCAGACAAGCTTGTTACCAATCACCCTTTTCTCCGGTCCGGTATAGATGTGATTGAGTTTGAAGTAGCAACTAATAAAGGGGAGCCGTTGAAGTCTCTTGCGAAAGTAGCTTCGGGGGGCGAAATTTCAAGAATGATTTTAGCGCTTAAATCCATTTTGGCGAAACATGAGGGAGTTACTTCACTTATTTTTGACGAAGTAGATTCAGGTGTGAGTGGGAGAGTCGCTCAGGCTATTGCAGCAAAGATCCATACTCTGGCACAAGGTTCCCAGGTTCTGTGTATCACTCATCTTCCACAGGTGGCTGCGATGGCTGATATTCATTTATTTATTTCCAAAAAAGAAAAAAGCGGCAGGACGATTACCGATGTACGTCCGTTAACAGTGAATGAGCAGACGGAAGAAGTAGGAAGAATGATATCAGGGATAGAAATAACCGATTTAACCAGAGAACATGCTAAAGAATTAATTGATCAGGCGAAAGTAAAAAAATAAGATACTGCCTCTCGGCGGAAACGTGACTTTTAACCGATAACGCGGCTGTGGTATACTGGTTTTAATAACCATGAATATGATGCAGTATAGATATTGGTATAAGTAATTGTTAGGGGGACGCTGGGTGTGAGCAGTGTAAAGGTATGCGTAGCTGATGATAATAAAGAACTAGTACATGTGCTGGAAGATTATATTAATACTTCCACTGATATAGAGGTAACAGGTACAGCTTACAATGGGCAGGAGTGCCTTGATATAATTAAGGAAAAGGAACCGGACGTTCTTATTCTGGATATTATTATGCCTCATTTGGACGGGCTCGCTGTTCTTGAAAAATTGAAAGACCTCCGGCTTAATAAGGTTCCGAGCATCATAATGCTGACAGCATTTGGGCAGGAGGATGTGACGAAGAAAGCAGTAGAACTCGGGGCAGCATATTACGTACTGAAACCGTTCGATATGGATATATTAGTAAATAAAATCCGTGAAGTTGCTAATCATCAACATATATCTCAATCCGGCGGTATTGAAACTCATAAAGACAATTCCCCAATGAATCTCGATGCGAGCATCACAAGTATTATTCACGAGATTGGAGTCCCGGCTCACATTAAAGGATATATGTATCTCCGCGAAGCAATAACCCTCGTTTATCATGATATAGAACTGCTCGGATCTGTAACAAAGATTCTCTACCCGGATATTGCTAAAAAATTTAATACGACTCCCAGCCGAGTTGAGAGAGCTATCAGACATGCAATTGAAGTAGCATGGGGGAGAGGTAACATCGAATCCATTTCAAAAATGTTTGGTTATACAGTAAGTGTTGCAAAGTCAAAACCAACAAATTCGGAATTTATAGCAATGGTAGCTGATAAGCTGCGAGTCGAGCACAGAAAATAGAAATACCCGGAAGTCGGTTGACTTCCGGGTATTTTAGGATGTCTGCTGTTTTTGAAAACGGGGAGCGACTTTGTTATTTTTTCTATCTCTGTGCAGAATAAAGCCAGCGATAATCCAGACACCTAAGACCAATGCTGCAATACCTGCAAAAAACTGTACATATAAAGACGGATAAGGAGAATTAAGTATATTAAAAAGAGTGTCTCTCATCAGTTTAATGCCGTAACCTGCGGTGAAGATGGGAATTAACAGGATAATTAAAGCGATAAAGCGCTGGAATGTCATAATACTGCTCCTTTTTTGTACGTATGTCAGATTTATTTTATCTGATTTCTCTGCAGAAGTCGAGGGAGGAATACTGAAACCTTATTAAGCTTAAGAATTGAGCGGCCAGAGAGGAGTTCCGGATCATGTGGGACGCAGTTATCAGAAGTACAGTAAAACAGGCTTCTTCGTTTTTGGAAGATAAACAAGTGCAGACCTGTTTTAACATTTTAGGTGTTATTTCTTCAGAAACGAATGAAGAAGACAGCTGCCTGCCAGTTTATAAAACAAAGAAGGAAGCAGAGAAAGGAAGAAATCAGCTGTTAACGATTTCAGCTGTTCCTTATTCAGAAAAAGAAGATGTCTGTATAAGCTTTGAAACGGCGAAATTCATAGCCGTAAATTTAAAGGAAAAAAATAAACTGATCGAGTCTTTGCGCAGTCAGAATAATAAACTCCACAAAATTGTGAATACAACGCACGATGGTATGATCGCCATTGATGAACAAGCTTCTATCACGCTGATGAACAAGAGCGCAGAAGATATGACGGGACTGTCGGCAGAAGAAGTGCTGGGCTCCAATATAAAAGAGGTTATGCCGACTAGCAGGCTTCCGAGAGTGCTGCGCACCTCTAAAACAGAACACAATCAAAAACAGTACATAGGGGAAAATCATACAATTATTACAACTCGCGTGCCAATGTATGACGGAGACCGAATAGTAGGAGCACTTGGCGTTTTCAGAGATATTACAGAAATTGCAAAGATGGCAGAAGAAGTAACAAACCTAAAAAGTATTCAAACAATGCTTGAAGCGATTATACAATCTTCAGATGATGCTATATCAGTTGTGGATGAACAGGGGCACGGACTGATAATAAATCCTGCGTACACCAGATTAACGGGTTTGACAGAAGAACAGGTAATCGGAAAGCCTGCATCTACGGATATTTCAGAAGGTGAAAGTATCCATATGAAAGTGCTGCAAACAAAAAAAGCTGTTCGTGGTGCGAGAATGAAAGTAGGCGATAAGAAAAAAGATGTGGTAGTAAATGTTGCTCCTGTCATAGTGGACGATAAAATTAAAGGGAGTGTAGGCGTTGTCCATGATGTTTCTGAAATGGAAGCATTAACCTCTGAATTAGAACAGGCAAAAAGAATTATCCGAACTCTGGAGGCAAAATATCAATTTGCAGATATTATTGGTGACTCTTCTGAAATGCATATTGCAATTGAACAGGCCAGAGTAGCCGCAAAAACTCCTGCAACCATCCTTCTGCGTGGAGAATCAGGAACAGGAAAAGAATTGTTTGCACATGCGATTCATAATGAAAGTCATCGGAAGTACAATAAATTTATACGGGTGAACTGCGCTGCTCTAACGGAATCACTTTTGGAAAGTGAATTATTTGGTTATGAAGAAGGGGCTTTTTCAGGTGCAAAGAGAGGAGGAAAAAAAGGCCTCTTTGAAGAAGCAGATAAAGGCAGCATTTTTCTGGATGAAATTGGAGAGCTTTCACCTAAAATGCAGGCCAAACTGCTGCGGGTACTGCAGGAAGGAGAGATAGTGCGGGTTGGTGGTACAAATTCGATTACAATCGATGTCAGAGTTATTACAGCTACTAATATAGATATGGAGAAAAAGATTGAAACCAGTGAGTTTCGGTCAGATCTATACTTTCGCCTAAACAGACTGCCGATCTACATTCCTGCTTTAAGAGAAAGAAAAGAAGATATTCCCCTGCTCGCAAAACATCTTTTAACCAGACTCAATCAGGATTATGGACGAAATGTGCAGTCGCTTTCGGAAGAAGGGATAATGAAGCTTTTTGAATATGACTGGCCGGGAAACGTGCGGGAACTGGAAAATGTTTTAGGCAGAGCTATTATTCATATGCCCCCTGCCGCTAAGATTATTCATGCTTCCCGTCTTACCTTAGTAGAGAAAAAAGCGCTGAGCCGTGCGTATACTTCAGAAGGAAGCACCGTTGACGGGCTAGAAAAGCAAATGGCAGCTGCAGAAAAAACTCTAATTAAAGAAGCATTGATGGCCGAGGATGGGAATAAAACAAAAACGGCTAAAAGGCTGCAGGTAAGCATTAGAAATTTGTACTACAAAATGGAAAAACACGGACTTCGCTGAAAAAAATTGCATGCAAATATTTTCATACCGAGAAAAAAATTGCATGCAATAGAATTAGAAAGCGCTTAACAACGGGTTTTGATTATGGCATAGAAATTGCATAAGATAGTAAAGGGGGGGGGAGCTTTATATGAATTTGGAAGCTTTAAAACAAGCGATTGCTCTTAAGGAACATAAAGCTGTCATTGCTGTAGCGAATGCAGTTGAGGCTTCAGTATTCCGTGCTGCTCAAATAGCGCTGGATGAATCACTGGCAGAATTTCATTTTATAGGGGCTTTGAATGAAATGACTGCTGCCATGGAAGAAGCCGATTTTTCAGCGGATGAAAATACGGTAGTCTTCATAGATTGCAGAGACGAAGCAGAAGCATCGGAAAAAGCGGTTCGTTTAGTATCTGAAGGAAAAGCGGATGTGCTCATGAAGGGAATGGTGTCGACTTCTATCCTTTTAAAAGCAGTGCTGCATAAGGAGTATGGATTGAGAAGCGGAAATGTTTTATCCCATGTGGCGGGTTTTACCCTCCCTGACAGAGAGAAAATGCTGTTTTTAACCGATGCAGCAATGAATATCGCCCCTTCGCTGCCTGAAAAAGTTCAGATCGTTGAAAACGCAGTGGCAGCATTGAACCAGATGGGAATTGAAAACCCTAAAGTGGCGGTTCTGGCAGCTGTTGAAAACGTCAATCCAGCCATGCAGGCTACAGTGGATGCTGCGCTGCTGACACAGATGAATAAAAGACAGCAGATTACCAACTGTATCGTCGATGGACCGCTCGGTTTCGATAATGCTGTTTCTTTGGAAGCAGCCCGGAAGAAACAAATCGAATCTCCTGTAGCCGGAGAGGCTGACCTTCTGTTAGCTCCGCAGATTGAAACTGGTAATGCTCTTTACAAATCGTTTACGTACATAGGAAGAGGCGTCGTAGGAGGAATGATCGTCGGAGCAAAAGCTCCAATTATTCTTACTTCGCGGACTGATTCCGAAGAAAGCAAATTATTTTCGCTTGCGATGGCCGTAAGTATAATTCAATAACAGGGGGAAAAAATAATGAATCTATTTACTCAGATGGAACAGGAAGACTACGAACAGGTTGTAGTCTGTCAGGATAAAGAGTCCGGATTAAAAGCAATTATCGCTATTCATGATACAACGCTGGGCCCTGCACTGGGGGGAACCCGCATGTGGACCTACAGTTCGGAGGAAGCAGCTTTTGAGGATGCCCTGAGGCTTGCACGTGGTATGACTTATAAAAATGCGGCAGCCGGATTAAATCTTGGCGGCGGAAAAACAGTTATTATTGGAGACCCGAAAAAAGATAAGAACGAAGCGATGTTCCGTGCATTCGGACGGTTTATTCAAGGGTTGAACGGACGCTACATAACTGCAGAAGACGTTGGTACAACTGTTTCTGACATGGATCTTGTCTATTCAGAGACAGATTACGTGACCGGAGTTTCTCCTGCTTTTGGTTCATCAGGTAATCCATCACCAGTGACGGCTTATGGAGTATATGTAGGAATTAAAGCGGCAGCAAAAAAAGCTTACGGTACAGACTCGCTGGCAGGAAAAAAAATAGCCGTTCAGGGCATTGGAAATGTCGCATACAGTATGTGTCAGTATTTACATGAAGAAGGCGCTGAATTAATAGTAACAGATATAAATAAAGAATCTGTAGAGCGCGCTGTTCAGGAATTCGGAGCAACGGCGGTAGGAATTAACGAAATTTATGACGTTGAGTGCGACATTTATTCCCCCTGCGCCCTTGGAGCTACAATAAATGACGATACAATATCGAGACTGAAAGCAAATGTTATTGCAGGAGCAGCGAATAATCAGCTTCTTGAAAATCGACATGGAGATCTGCTTCAGGAAAAGGGTATCGTCTATGCCCCGGATTACGTCATCAATTCAGGAGGGGTAATTAATGTGGCGGATGAACTGCTTGGCTATAACAGAGACCGGGCGATGAAAAAAGTCGAAACAATATACGACAGTATAGAGAGGATTTTCGAAATTTCCGAACGGGACAACATCCCCACTTATGTAGCTGCTAATAGACTGGCGGAAGAACGCATTGAAACTATGCGTAAATCCCGACGTCAATTTTTACAAAATGGGATGAATATTTTATCCCGTGGAAGATAAATGGGGGAAACGGTGTGGAACGAAACTATCGAGTTTTGGCTATTAATCCAGGGTCCACTTCAACTAAAATCGGGATTTTCGACAATAAGCATGAAATACTCATAAAAACGATACGTCATGACCGTACCGAACTTGCTGATTATAAGACCATCATAGATCAACATTCATTTAGAAAAAAGGCAATTTTAACTTCGCTGGATCAGGCCGGTATTAACTTATCGAAATTAGCTGCAGTGGTCGGACGCGGTGGTCTCCTGAGACCGATAGAAGGCGGGACCTACTTAATTAATAATTCTATGCTTTCTGATCTGAAGGAAGGGGTTTCTGGCCAGCACGCTTCCAATTTAGGCGGGATGATCGCTCATGAAATTGCTGAACAGCTGAATATTTATTCGTTTATAGTTGACCCGGTAGTTGTAGATGAACTGGATGAAGTGGCAAGGGTATCCGGATTTTCTGATTTTAATCGAAAAAGTATATTTCATGCTTTGAATCAAAAAGCCGTAGCTAGAGAGGCAGCAGAAGAACTTGGACGTCCCTATGAGGATCTGCGTTTCATTGTATGCCATATGGGAGGAGGCATTACCGTAGGTAGCCATTGTTACGGAAAAGTAATAGACGTTAACAATGGGCTTCACGGAGAAGGGCCTTTTTCTCCAGAGCGTGCAGGTACTGTTCCGGCAGGAGATCTTGTTTCCCTGTGTTTTTCAGGAGAATATTATGCAGATGAAATCATGAAAAAAATTGTCGGCCGGGGGGGACTTGCAGGTCTCCTTGGAACAAATGATGCTGTGGAAGTTGAGAGGCGGATAGATACAGGAGATGAGAAGGCTGAAATGATTTATGAAGCGATGGCGTATCAGGTAGCAAAGGAAATTGGCGCAAATGCTGCCGTTCTCTCGGGGAAGGTGGACGCTATCATCTTAACGGGCGGCCTTGCCTATGGAAAACAATTTGTGCAGAAAATTTCTACTCGTGTACAATGGATTGCAGATATAATTGTAAAGCCGGGAGAAAACGAGCTGGAGGCGTTAAATGCAGGAGCCCAGCGTATTTTAAACGGGCAGGAGAAGCCAAAGAATTATAATTTTTAAATGAGGCAATACTAAAAAGGAGAGATACTTATGGCTGAAAAATATGATCTGGTCATATTAGGAGCTGGTACAGGGGGTTATGTAGCTGCAATTCGGGCAGCGCAGCTTAACTTAAATGTAGCAGTGGTAGAGAAGAGCAAACTTGGAGGTACGTGTCTGCATCAGGGGTGTATCCCGAGCAAAGCTCTGCTGAGAAGTGCAGAAGTATTTAAAACAGTCAAGCAGGCGGAGGACTTCGGCGTGACTTCTGAAAATCCTGTATTAAATTTTACTAAAGTTATGGAACGAAAGCAGGCGGTAGTAGATCAGCTTTACAGCGGGGTTCAATCATTAATGAAAAAGGGCAAAATTGATATTTATCATGGCATAGGCAGAATTCTTGGTCCATCGATCTTTTCTCCTACGCCGGGCACCATATCTGTAGAGTACGAAGAAGAAGGGAAAGAAAATGACATGCTGATTCCTTCGAATGTGATTGTAGCTACTGGAAGCAGACCGAAAACGCTGCCGGGTTTAACTTTGGATGAAACAGATATACTTTCATCCAATGGAGCATTGGAGCTTAAAGACCTGCCTGCCTCTCTATCAATTATAGGAGGAGGGGTTATCGGAGTCGAGTGGGCATCCATGTTTGCTGACTTCGGTGTGGATGTCACTGTATTTGAATATATGGACAGACTTCTTCCTACAGAAGATAAAGATATTTCTAAAGAAATGGAAAAATCACTGACTCAAAAAGGAGTTACGATTTATACAAACACAGCTGTGAATGCTTCCGAAATAAAAAAGAGCAAAAAGGGAATGGAAGTTCCTTTCAGTAAAAATAAGAAAGACGATATGCTTCATACGGAAAAAGTTCTTGTATCTGTAGGAAGAGAAGCGAATGTAAAAAATATAGGGCTTGAAAATACCGATATTATAGTCGAAAAAGGTGTTATTAAAGTTAATAAACATTATCAGACTAAAGAATCGCATATTTATGCTATTGGTGACGTAATCGGAGGAATGCAGCTTGCCCATGTAGCTTCCCACGAAGGAATTGCAGCAGTAGAACATCTGGCGCGTAAAGACCCTCATCCCGTTGATCCGCAGCTTGTAGCGCGGTGTATCTATTCCTCTCCGGAAGCAGCCAGTGTAGGGATGACAGAAGAAGAAGCAAAAGAAGCTGGTTATAATGTAAAAACAGGAAAGTTTCCTTTTCAGGCAGTTGGAAAAGCGCTTGTCCAGGGTGATACATCAGGATTTGTTAAATTCGTGACAGATGATGCTACACAGGATCTTCTAGGAGTTCACATGATCGGCCCTCATGTAACTGATATGATATCGGAAGCCGCTTTAGCAAAGCTTCTGGATGCCACGCACTGGGAAGTGGCGGCATCGATTCATCCTCATCCAAGTCTATCGGAAGCCGTAGGAGAAGCGGCACTGGCAGTCGATGGTAAACAAATTCATGGTTAAAGATATAAAGGAGGCTCCAAAAATGGGTGAAAACCGGCATGAAGTTCTTGGGCTTACAGATGAACAGGTACTCGAAATGTATACGACCATGCTAGAGGCAAGAATGATAGACGAAAGAATGTGGCTTCTGAACAGAGCGGGGAAAATTCCTTTTGTTATCTCATGCCAGGGACAGGAAGCTGCTCAAGTTGGGGCAGCAATGGCTCTGGATAAAGAAATGGATTATGCTCTTCCTTATTATAGGGATATGGGAGTTGTTCTTCATTTCGGGATGACGGGACGGGACTTAATGCTCTCTGCTTTCGCAAGGGCTGAAGATCCGAATTCCGGGGGGCGTCAGATGCCGGGACACTTCGGTCAGAAGAAAAATCGTATTGTGACAGGGTCTTCTCCTGTTACAACTCAGGTCCCTCATGCAGTAGGGTTTGCACTAGGTGCAAAAATGAAAAAACAGAATGTTGTTGCTTTTACTACTTTTGGTGAAGGATCATCCAATCAGGGGGACTTTCACGAAGGGATAAATTTTGCGAGCGTTCATGATCTTCCGGTTATATTCATGTGCGAAAACAACAAGTACGCAATTTCAGTTCCGCTAGACAAACAGCTGAATATTGAACACGTTTCAGACAGAGCACACGGTTACGGCATTCCGGGTGAATCAGTCGATGGGAATGACCCCCTGGCAGTATTTGAAGCAGTTTCTAAAGCTCGTAATCGAGCTATGAATGGCGAAGGTCCTACGCTGATTGAGACAGTTTCGTACCGTCTTACTCCTCACTCCAGTGATGATGATGACAGTACGTATCGCTCTAAAGAAGAAGTAGCTGCGGCTAAAAAGATTGATTCGATTCATGTTTTCGGAGAGTATCTTCGTGAGGCCGGTGTACTGAACGATGACGTTGAGAACAGCATAAGAACAAAACTCCGCAGAGAAATTGACGAAGCAACCGATTATGCGGAGAACGCCGACTACCCTGATGTAGATACATTAACGAAATATGTTTACGAGGAGGAGTGACTACCATGGCAGTTCTGACATATATTGAAGCAATAACTGCGGCAATGCGGGAAGAAATGGAACGTGATGAAAATGTGTTTGTACTGGGAGAAGACGTTGGAAAACGCGGAGGCGTTTTCCGTGCAACGGACGGCCTTTACAGCCAGTTCGGGGAAGAAAGAGTGATAGATACCCCATTGGCAGAATCTGCAATTGCAGGAGTAGGTATTGGAGCAGCTATGTTTGGAATGCGTCCGGTGGCAGAAATGCAATTTGCAGATTTTATTATGCCGGCAGTGAACCAGATTGTGTCCGAGGCAGCAAAAATCCGTTACCGTTCCAACAATGACTGGCAGTGTCCTCTTACAATACGTGCTCCTTTCGGTGGAGGCGTTCACGGAGCCCTTTACCATTCACAATCTGTAGAAGCGATGTTTGCCAATACACCGGGATTGAAAATTGTTATTCCTTCGAACCCTTACGATGCAAAAGGTCTGCTTAAATCAGCAATACGTTCCAATGATCCAGTTCTTTTCTTTGAACATAAGCGTGCATACCGCCTTTTGAAAGAAGAAGTGCCTGAAGAGGACTACACGGTACCTCTCGGCAAAGCTGCGACGGTACGCGAAGGAAATGACGTTACAGTTATCACGTACGGATTATGTGTTCATTTCGCTAAACAGGCAGCAGAACAGGTCTCGGAAGAGGGGTACGAAACAAATATTCTGGATCTCCGAACCGTTTACCCACTTGATAAAGAAGCGATAATTGAGGCAGCCAAAAAAACAGGGAAAGTGCTGCTCGTTACGGAAGCAAATAAAGAGGGCAGTATTATTAGTGAAGTAGCTGCTATTATTGCCGAACACTGTCTGTTTGAACTCGATGCACCGGTTGAAAGACTTGCTGGACCGGATGTTCCGGCGATGCCATACACACCGCCACTCGAGAAGAAATTCATGGTGAATACAGATAAAATTGAAAATGCGATAAAAGAACTTGGTGAGTTTTAACTTTTTTATTAAGGGAGGATATTTTTATGGCGACTGAAATTACAATGCCGCAGCTCGGAGAAAGTGTGACAGAAGGAACGATTACTAAATGGCTTGTTTCTCCCGGGGATACCGTCAGTAAATATGACCCGCTTGCAGAAGTGATGACAGATAAAGTGAATGCGGAAATACCGTCTTCCTATACGGGAACGATAAGTGAGCTGATAGCTGAAGAAGACCAGACGATTCAAGTTGGAGAGGTTATCTGCACGATGGAAGTAGATGGAGCCTCATCAGCTGATGAAAAAAATTCAGAGGAGCAGACGACCTCATCTCATCAGGAAAAATCAGGAAGCGTAGAATCTGAAAAATCGGAAGAAACGAAGCAGAAAGATACGTCCTCAAAAGGAAGATATTCGCCGGCTGTTATGACTATTGCCCAGGAAAACAATATTGATCTGAGCACTGTAAACGGCAGCGGGAGGGGTGGTAGAATAACCCGAAAAGACGTGCAGGCGGTTGTTGAAAAAGGCGGGAATTCTAATGAAAAAGTATCAGCAGAGCCATCTATTCAGTCTGCTGCACCAGAAAGGCCTAAGCCTTCTGAAATGCCTCAGGATACTGTCAATAAAGGAAGAACCGAGGAAGTTCCTGTCAGCGGAGTAAGGAAAGCTATTGCTCAAAACATGGTCAAGTCAAAGCATGAAGCCCCTCATGCCTGGATGATGATCGAAGTGGATGTTACAGATTTAGTGAAACTCAGAGATAGTAAAAAGAGGGAATTTGAACAGCAGGAGGGTTTCAAACTTACTTATATGCCGTTTTTCATGAAGGCAGTCATAGACGCTTTAAAAGCATATCCTCAAGTTAATGCAAAATGGGATAACGATAAAATTATCCGCTATAAAGATGTGCATTTATCAATGGCGGTGGCCACTGAAGAAGAACTTTACGTTCCAGTCATTTCCCACGCAGATGAAAAGAACGTGAAAGGACTGGCCCGATCCCTGAATGATATCGCTCAAAAAGTCCGAAGTAAATCTCTTTCTTCCCAGGATATGCAGGGGGGTACCTTCACATTAAATAATACCGGCTCCTTTGGTTCGATTCAGTCGCAGCCGATTATTAACTCCCCGCAGGCAGCGATCCTGTCGGTAGAATCGATTGTTAAGCGTCCGGTTATTATGGATAACGATGCGATAGCAGTCCGGCATATGGTAAATCTGTGTATGTCGCTTGATCACCGTGTACTGGACGGTTTAATCTGCGGGAAGTTTATGAATCATATCAAAACAAATCTTGAAAATATGAACGAAAAATCTGTTTCGATATATTAATAAAAACTGCTCTGATGTTTCAATCAGAGCAGTTTTTTTGGATTAAACGTAAGCAGCAATTAATAATTCCCTTTAGGGATCTCTATCTCGATGGGTTCTTTTGATTCCTTATGAGCTTCTGTTAATAACACTACAGCTGTAACGATGTGCATAACCATTCCGATGAATGGTAGCCAGCCGATACAGGAAGTAACTATCCCTAAAACTGAACCTGTTTTCTTTTTTCCTTGTTTTCCCGAAATGAATAATACGAAGAGATGCAGGGCTAGCATAATGAAAAGCGGTATCCAAGAAAAGTTGAGAATAAAGAGACCACCGAGAAAAGGAATACCTAAAAATGCTTCTGCCCCTCCTGAAACCCTCTTCAACTGATAAGCCGGTAAGTTCATTGTTAATCCTCCTTATATACTCTTTAATATACTTTAACAGAGACACTTATGTAAAATCACCTCACCATGACCGGTGAAAATGGCCTTCTATAGGAAGAGAATTTTCCCTCTATACAGGTTGAAAGAATGATAGTCAGAAGCGGTTTTCTTTAATTAGAAGGCGTAAGCTGTCCTGTCTTTTTTCCCGTAAGCTGTAGTGGAGGCCGGGCGGCTTAGAAGCGATCAAGGACGAGTCCCACCCCGTTCGACCGCAGGGAGGAAGGGGTTATATGAGGCGGCCCCTGGTCTTCAATGGCAACGAAAACGCACGTTCTCCGCTTCTGCACTTTATATTCAAGACAGCCAGGACGAGATAAGCAAAGGTGAGAAGTTTAAGCAGTCAGGGATTAATGATTGAGAGGTTAAGAAAGAAAAACTCAGATGTTATAATTTTAATCTTTGGAATATCGGCGTGAAACGTGTAAAATAGACTTAGACAAAATGATGAAAGGGTGATAGTACATGGAATTTCAAATGTTTATGAACGATGTGGTTCAATCCGCTCGTCAAGATATGGATCAGGCTGGTTACGAACAGCTGCAGTCAGCTGAGGATGTAGAACAGGTATTTAATAAACCAGGAACAACATTTGTAGTTGTTAACTCGGTTTGTGGATGTGCAGGAGGAATTGCAAGACCTTCTGCAGCTTATATGAAAAATTATGAGGTTCAGCCCGATCAGTTCGTAACTGTTTTTGCAGGTCAGGACAAAGAAGCAACAGAAAAAGCACGTTCCTATTTTACCGGCTATCCGCCATCCTCGCCATCCTTTGCTCTTTTAAAAGACGGAGAGTTAAAAGCAATGGTGGAGCGTCATGAAATTGAAGGCCACGAACCGATAGAAGTTGTAAATAAGCTGGAATCTTATTTTGACGAACATTTTAAGAAATAAATTCCGTTAAAAAATTTCAGTGAAGACAAAGGGGTCGTCCATTAAACTGTATGGACGGCCTTTTAAAAAGAAAGAAACAGGAAGCTCGACTAAAAAAAGGAATGATATACAAATTGAACTTAATATCTTATAGATAAAAATTATTCCTAAAAGAATTTATAATTAAAGTGGGTGAACAGCCTGCCCTCTCATAATAGAAAATCAGTAATTATCAATGAAGTATAGTATTTATTTACTAGTCAGCCTATGAAAGAAGCTGATGATATGCTATAATTTTAAATCGTCAGCACTAATGGCCGAAAACTTTTAGGAGTGGTGAAGTAATGCAGGAGCTCTACAAAGAGATACATATGTATTTAAATCAGGAAGAAGAAATTCCTTTCAAAACGTTCGATAATTATTACAAAAGAGTAATTAAATATTTTAATGAGCATGCGGATGAATTTGACGAAGAACATGTGTGGAAAGCACTATTTATTTCTGAAAACGTCATGTCCAACGCTGATGGACGTTCCAAAGAAGTCAGTGATCAGAAAGAATCCAAAAAATATAAAAAGATGTCCAAAAGATTAACGCTATGGGCACAGAACTTCGCAGCAAGACTAGCTAGAAAAGGGTATAATGAAGAACAGATGAATGCCCGTTTCGAAAAAATGTTTGAAGACTATGAAACATTTAAAAATGAATAAAACACTTGCATAACACTTATTATACTGATATAATTACGAAGTGTCGTTAAGAAATTACGGCACTCTGATGCGCCCGTGGTGAAATGGATATCATACGAGATTTCGGCTCTCGCGTTCCGGGTTCGAATCCTGGCGGGCGCGCCACTTTACTCAACGTAAACCTCCAGTTATCTGGAGGTTTTTTCTTACATTTTAAACAAAACTTAAAGAAATAGTATTAGTAATATTCCTTACATTAGAACAGGTACTGAATAGACCTTTTCCGCAGTCTTTTATTTTTCTGCAGGGAAGCATTTATTAAAAACGGGATTTAAATAATTAATGGAAAGAAGCGATCCTATCATGTTTGGCATTGGCTATAGAACGTTAAAAACAGCAGCGGGTGCTGCTCTGGCAGTTTTGATTGCCCAGTCGCTTCAGCTCGATTTCTTTGCTTCAGCTGGGATCCTTGCTATTCTCTGTATTCAAAAGACACGCAAAAAGTCACTGCTTAGCGCGTGGGAGAGATTTTCTGCCTGTATTCTGGGTATTCTTATTTCTGCAGTAATATTTGAATTTATCGGGTATTACTTTTTCAGTGTAGCTGTCGTGCTGCTTTTGTTCATACCACTGACAGTAAAATTGAAAATAACCTCTGGTATTGTTACAAGTACTGTCATCATGTTTCATATCTACACGGTCGGTAATCTCAGTACGGGATTAATTTTGAATGAGCTGGCGTTAATTACGATCGGGGTTGGCATTGCGATGCTTATGAATATTTATATGCCAAGCAACGAAGCGAAATTGGACGGCTTGAAGCAGGAAATCGAAGCATGCTACGCAGCTATTTTTCACGAGTTCGCTACGTTTATTCGATACGGCGACAGTGAGTGGACTGGCGAAGAAATTACAAAGTCTACAGAAATATTGGAAGACGCAAAAAACCTTTCTCTTCAAAATCTTGAAAACCACATTCTTCGCTATGAAGATACCTATTATCATTATTTTAAAATGAGAGAAAAACAACTTGATATTATAGAGCGTATACTTCCCCTTTTAACCACTATTGATTATCATGTGAGCCAGGCCGATATGATAGCGGGATTTATGGATACGCTTGGAGACGGAGTCAATTCGAAAAATACTGCTTATATTTTTATTGACAAGCTGGAGGAACTGCAGGAGTCCTTTAAGGAAATGCCGCTGCCAACTACAAGAGAAGAGTTTGAAGCTCGCTCAGCTCTTGCTCATCTAGTACGTGAACTGGAACAGTATCTTGCTATTAAACAGCAGTTTAAAACGACGAAAGAATATGGCATATTTGAATAATTTAAGTTCTCGCGGCTGATTATAGAAAGAACACTGAATGCTAAAGAGTTTTAAATAAAGGCTCTGGCAGCGTTCATTGTTAATCTTTCGTGTTAATCTTTCAGTTAAACTCCTCTGGAACGCTGCAGGCGAAGGAGCCTCAGTCACTCCAAAAACAACATGGAGCTTTAAAACAAAAGCAGGCATGCAGATTCGCTGCCTTATGGTGGATGTGCACAGCCTTCTATTGGAATGGAGCTTCCCCTTTATACAGGTCGAATCCCTGATGTTCAAGAAGAGGTTTTTTAGAAGAAAGGTGCTGTCCTGTCTTTTTAATCGTAAGCTGTAGTGGAGATGGGGCGGCTCCGGGGCGATGGAGGACGGGCCCCACTCCACACGAACGCAGGGAGAAAGGGATTAGCTGAAGCCGGTCCTGCGCTCCCGTGGAAACGAAAGCGCACGTTCATCGCTTATCTACTTTATTTTCAAAGCAGCCTATTAAAAAAGGAGCCGGGCATAAAGTAACGGGTTCAGTTTTGGAGTACAAAAATCAAAAAAACATCTATTTTAACACCAATTTCACAACACCATTAACGAAATAAAATATCACACAAAATCGCTTGATAATTAAATCAAGCGATTTTTTAATTAAAAATTCAATAAAGGGAATTGGTTTTTCATGGTAAAATTAACATATATGAATCTTAGCCTACTGATAAAACTAATTGAACGAGCTAGAAGAATGACATAGCCAAAACTATCCGAGGAGGGTTTTATGCATCCAACAGAAGTTATAGAGTTTATAGTTGTAGGGGGAATCGTTGCAGTAACCATAATTATTTCCTTTATTTTAAAAGGTAAATGGAGAAAGCTTGGATGGGCAATAGCATTAGCCTTACTTTTAGCGTACTGTGTATTTTTTATAGTTCGTCCTTATTGGATTGATACACAAATTGAGACAAAAGTTGAAATGTTGGAGCCGCATTTAGAACAACAGTATCCAAATGAGGATTGGATGATTACAACCGTTCCTCATCGAGAAGATGGGTACGCGCACCTCAATCCCTATTATATTGGGGTAGTTTTCGAAAGCGAGCCCGATGTTACTTATCATTATTGGGTAGATAAGAATAACATCTATCAAATTAGTTATTCGACAAATAAAAGTTTAGACGAGTTAAAGTATAAAGAAAGTGAAGAAGCCAATGACTTAACAAGATTGTGGTAACCTTCAATCTTACTGCGGAAGGCGTTAGTTAAAAAAGAAAATATAAAAATGGAAAGGAGAAGTCCATCTCCTTTCCATTTTTATTTAGTAAAAGGCTCTGTTAAATTTTGGTTGAAAATTGCAAAGTAGGAACAAATGTTCTGTAACGGTAGTAATAAATAATGGAAAAGTTCGCACGAAGAGGCTTTATCACATCCAGAATGTGAACAATTACCACAGCAGGCTAAAAGACTGGATACAGCGATTTAACGGAGTGGCAACCAAATACCTAAACAATTATCTTACGTGGTTTCAAGTGTTAGAAAGTGTTCATCATCAACGAAATGAAGTTACCATGAATGAGATCATTATAAAAGGGAATTTAATTCCAAGTGTAGAAACCTATGATACACTTAGGCTATCTAAGTTCACGAAATAATCATATTTCTTATTAAACTAATTGGACAGTGTTACTTGAAAAAGAAGGAGTGGATTGTTTGGGAAAATTCATTTTTATTGTTATCTGCCTTTGTTTATTGTTATTTGTTGTGGGATGCAACCAAGAATCTGCAATTGAGTGGAAAGATTCTAAAGAAGAAGCCATTGAATCTGGATTAGAACAAGAAGAAACAGAACGTGAATCTGTTTTATCAATTGAAGAGTTTGAAGACGAAACATTTGTGTTTTACGAGAATATGGGTGGGTTAGGTGTAGCACATATAGCGAAAAGCGAAAAAGGCTATGGTTGGAACAGAAGCCAACCATATAATGATTTTGAGGTTGAAGGAGAACTAGCTTATTCTACATCTGAGTTTGATATGAAAATGGAAACTGGGTTAGAGATTTCAGTTTTAATTGGAAAAACGTTTGATTCGTCGATTCAGGAAATGAAGCTTTTAGAAGATGGAACAGAAAGAAAAGTAAAGGTTTTAGGAGAGAATAGATTCTTTTACGCTCTTCATAAAAAGCCTTTTGATACTGTCTCTGTTTCTCCAATCCGATGATACGAATATATAGTCTCATTGGTATTGTAGTAAATGGTAGCGTTAGTTGAAGAAGCCATTAATAACTACAGAAAGGACTTCTATATATTTGGAAATCCTTTCTCGATAGTAAAAACAACATTAAACTTTACCAGAGACACTCTTGCAAAAGCCTTGCACCATGAAGCATGAAAATGGCCTTTTGCAGGAAGGAAACTTTCCCTCTATACAGGTGGAAGGATGTTCAAAAGAAGATCATCTTTATGAGAAGGCAGCCCCTGCTCTTTCTTTATTAACGAAAGCGCACCTTTATCTCTTATCAACTTTATTTTCAAGGTAGCCTAGTAAAAATCCTTTGCGTTTAAACTTACTGCATAAATATTATATCGTTTAAGCTGAATTTTTTATTGGTTATCCCTAATTGTTGAGCTGGTGTTTCCACGGTAGTTTTTCTGCCCGTTTTGGATTTGTAGGGCAAACAGAAGTTATAATAGGTGCGCAATATAGTCACAGCCATCTGTGCATAACGAGGGTTGAAGTTAGAGTAAATATAACTTTTGCCATCCCCACGAGCAGTTGTTAGAGGTCTTTCCAAAATAGATAATCTTCTACGTATGCTTTGGATAAAGGCGTTTATGGCATTGTCGTTCACATGGAGGATCATATTCGCAATGTCATTCGGTTCATATGCTGATAAGTCCGTTGTACAATCTACCCAACGAAAACCTCTATCTGGAGTTCCCAACGGGTGTTCCATTCGATTAGCTGCATATTTTTTATGGGTTCCGCTTTTGGTTGTGATTTCCTTATGGAACTGGTGAGTGTGGAATCGTTCTTCTAATTGCAACAGGGCAAGTTTTCTTAATGACCTCGTATCGTAACCCATACGCCTTCCCCAAGTAATTAAATATTGCTGAGCAAGTTTAAATTCGTCATGAGCTTGTTTTTTCGATTTTGTTTTATCCGTTTGACAAAGAAAATGGTGAGCGTCAGACATCCTGAATTCCGTCGAGAACACACGAAAGAATGCTGTTGTGATCGAGTCATCTTGGTCAGTTATAAAACGCCATTCTGAAGCATTTACGAGCTGTTTGATGTGCCAAAAATGGGCAATACTAGTGTAAGAGGAGTTGACGTGTAATCCCTCGACATAGTTAGCTCTTCTTTCGACTTCAGATAGTTTTTTAAAATATTCTTCGTTTGTCTGCGTATCATTTTCAGCAGGAGGTTGAGGGTAATCCGAATACTTAGGGAAACGAGCATTTTTCTTTGCAAAATGGTTTAAGTGGTCATCTTTATACAGGAGAGTATCGAGAGCAATATCTCCAATTTCTATATTCCAATCGTAGGCTACATCCGCACGAAATACATACCTTGAAAAAACTTCAGCTGTAACCACGATACTCGTTGGGAATCTCGCTTCTTCTAGGTCATCATATTGCTTTCCTCCCATTCCTTTTCTCCGAACATTATTTAAATAGTAAGTCATCTTATCGGTATTAAGCCACATTTCCTCGAAGGAGGTTTGTCGTAAAGGCGCCTTTTCATACCTTTCTAAAAATTCCAAACAACGCCGATATAGCCACTCTAATTTTTGGTAATAAGTTCCTCTTCCAATATCGAGTATCTCACAGGTTCTCGTGACGGGGGTGCGATTCAACAAGAGCTTGGCAAAAGTAGGAACTATATCACTCTTTTGCTGATGATAAGTGATGGATTGTTTTCTGCTGGGCAACACATTCGTAAACTTCTTACAGTTTTTGCATTGATATCTTTGGGAATTCGATTTACTTTTCCCTCTCTTATAAAAGGTTTTCGAGTCATTGAAGGGGGTTGCTTCTTCAGTCAGACAGCCTCCCTTATGAAATTCATAATCTGGATCTATATCTTTAAGAGATTCTATGGCAGCCAGTCTAGCAATTTCTTCAACGATGGACCAATTGGAATAAGTCTGTGTAGAACAACCTAGTACAGCACCGCTTTTTGGGTTTAACGGATCGGGATTGCATTTTAATGCTTTCCTATCACCTGTTCCCGTTAATTTGTATCTATTGGGCTTCCTCTTGACAGAGGTGAACTTTTCTTGGTGTAATCCCTTCCACTTACAGTAAGGGTCCGTACAGAAATTATATTGAACTTGATAAGCTTGCCCCTTCCATTTAAAGTCGATTGGAACAAACAATGAATCCTTAAACTTCGTAGCGAACTTCTTAGATGTTAATAAAGGATAGAGTTCGTTCCTTGCTTTTATTTCCTCGCTTGAAATTGGAACTTCAATATGGACTATTGATTCATCTGGAGTTGCTAATCGTTTTAATTTAGCCAATTGACTCCTCCTTCACGACATCTTCTATATCCAGTTGTTTTACGATCCTTTTCTTGTTCCGCTTATTCGAAATCCACTCTATAAAATGTTCATCTTTCAAAATGTTTTTAAGGAAGGTATCTACGACTTCGCTTTCGGTGTATTCCGTGTACTCAGCATAGTATTTTACAATTGCTCTAGCCTGTTCGGATAATTTCCAATTCACTGGCTCGGCGTTCTTTTTTTTCGGTTTGATAAAATCCATCCATTTCCACCACCTTACTATATGTAATACCATATTTAACAACCCATTTTAAGGCCAAATTATTAGCACTCGTTTTAACAGCAACTTTAACAAGTGACTATGATCCAGCAGTCACTTGTGATTTACTAGGTGATTTCCCATGCTAATTTCGTTGTTAAAGCCTCATAAATATTGATATATCAACAAAAGAAAACAAGCTAAACCATGAGCGATTTAGCTTGTTAAATGACCTTCTATTTTTAATTTTGTACTCCAAAACTGAACCCGTTAGGCATAAAGCCGGCTCCTTTTTTTGTTTTAGAAATAAGAAACTCCCATGAGTGCTGTCCCTAAAAACATAACGATAATCATCATATATACGATCGCTTTACGAAACTTACGAGGCATACTTTTCCCTCCTCAAATGATCTGCTGTTACCATTTTAGCTTGAAATCAAGTAGTTTTCAAGAGTATGGGAAGAGTCGGGGCTCCTGTGATATAATAAACTTGTATTTCATTGCAGAAGGAGGTACTTATGGAAGAATTTAGAGAGGCTTATGAAACTTGGCAGAAACAAGTACAGAAACAGCTTGAAAGAAAACCGGAGAGAAAAACAACGTTCCAAACAGGATCCCAGCTGGACGTAGAACGCGTGTATTTCCCCGAGAATATTGATAACGCTTACATAAAAGACCTTGGTTTTCCGGGTGAGTATCCTTATACGAGAGGGATTCGTAATACGATGTACCGCGGACAGCTTTGGACAATGAGGCAGTATGCCGGTTTCGGTTCAGCTGAGGAAACGAATCAGAGGTTCCGCTATTTACTTGATCAAGGTCAGACCGGTTTGTCTGTAGCTTTTGACCTTCCGACTCAGATAGGCTATGACTCGGATGATCCGATGTCTCTTGGGGAAGTAGGGAAGGTTGGTGTAGCTATAGATTCTCTTGAAGATATGGAGCTTCTTTTTGACCAGATTTCACTTGGTGAAGTCAGTACATCTATGACAATTAATGCCCCTGCAGCAGTGCTGCTGGCAATGTACATTGCTGTAGCAGAAAAACAGGGAGTTAAACCTGAAAAGATAAGAGGAACAATTCAAAACGATATTTTGAAAGAATATATTGCCCGTGGAACTTATATTTACCCGCCTAAACAGTCGATGCGCTTAATAACGGATATATTTGCCTACTGCAGTAAGGAAGCTCCCTCGTTTAATACGATAAGTATCAGTGGTTATCATATCAGGGAGGCTGGTTCTACGGCTGTCCAGGAACTCGCTTTTACTATTGCTAATGCAATAGCCTACGTGGAGGCTGCACTTGAAGCGGGACTTGATATTGATGAATTCGGTCCCCGGCTTGCATTCTTCTTTAACGGACACAATGATTTTTTCGAAGAAGCAGCTAAGTTCCGTGCTGCAAGAAGAATGTGGGCAAAATTAATGAGAGAAAGATTCGGCGCCAAAAAACAAAAAAGCGAACAGATGCGCTTTCATACGCAGGTGGCGGGCTCTACTCTAACTGCCCAGCAGCCCGAAAACAATGTCGTTAGAGTGGCGCTTCAGGCAATGGCTGCCGTTCTGGGCGGCACACAGAGTCTTCACACTAATTCGAAAGATGAAGCACTCTCACTCCCTACAGAAGACAGTGCGAGAATTGCTCTGAGAACCCAGCAGATCATCGCTCATGAGACAGGAGCAGCTAATACCATTGATCCACTGGGCGGCTCTTATTTTGTAGAGGAACTCACGGACAAGCTGGAAAGAGAAGCATTCCGTTACATCGATCATATTGAGGAACTGGGCGGTGCAGTGCAGGCTGTAGAAAAACAGTACATGCAGAGGGAGATCCATCGCGCTGCATACGATGCTCAGAAGCGTCTGGAAAAAGAAGAGGATATCGTGGTAGGCGTCAATAAATTTCAGGCCGGAGAAGAACAGGCGCCCGATTTATTAAAAGTCGACGATACGTTCGTCAAAGAGCAGTTAAGAAGGTTAACCGCTCTTCGGGAAAATAGAGATCAGCAGCAGGTTGATGATCTGCTCGAACGTCTGAAGCAGGCGGCTCAAACAGACGAAAATCTTATGTATATTATTGTGGAAGCAGTAAAAGCCTATGCTACAGTTGGAGAAATCTGCCATGCACTGCGAAGTGTATTCGGAGAATATACGTCTTAGAGGGGAGTCAGTAATCATGGAACGAATTCGCGTACTAATAGCCAAACCCGGTCTGGATGGGCATGATAGAGGCGCTCTCGTCATTTCACAGGCTTTGAGGGATGCGGGAATGGAAGTAATTTATACAGGGCTTCGCCAGTCACCTGAGCAGATAGTCAGAGCTGCGGTCCAGGAGGATGTGGACGTTATAGGCCTATCCAGCCTCTCCGGTGCTCATAACGTCCTGTTTCCAGCAGTAGTGAAGCAGCTTAAAGAAAACGAGGCAGAGGATGTTATCGTCATCGGCGGAGGAGTTATCCCCGTACAGGATATAGCGGTACTTGAAAAAGAAGGGGTTCAGAAAATTTTCACTCCCGGGACCCCTACCGGTCTCATATCTGCCTATATTGAAGAAGCTGTAAAAGGAGCACGCGGGGAAGAAACAAAACTGTTTCAAAAACCGCAGGGTGTGGATCATATAGGAATAGCTGTTACCTCCATAGATGAAACTGCCTCTTTTTACCGTACACATTTCCAGCTCGAACTCGAAGAAGTTGTAGAAGTACCGGAGCAGGGGGTAAGAGTAGCTTTTCTCCCAATGGGAAATATCACTCTTGAGCTCCTTGAACCTATGGGTGAAAAGAGTCCTGTGCAGAAATTTATAGATAAAAAGGGACCTGGACTTCATCATGTGGCCGTCGCCGTTAATAACATACAGGACAGGCTTACGCAGATGAAACGCTCTGGAGTAACTCTTATTGATGAAGAGCCTAAAACCGGAGCCAGGGGGCATCCGATAGCTTTTCTCCATCCTGAATCCACCCATGGAAGTCTGCTTGAGCTTGTTGAAAAGAAGGAGGAAGAAACTGATGGACATGTACGATAAACTCAGTGAATTATACGATAAACGCCGGCGTGTAGAAATGGGAGGCGGAGATAAAAGACGAGAGAAGCAGCACGAAAAAGGGAAGCTCACTGCCAGGGAACGAATAGATATTCTTGTAGATAACGAAACGTTTGTTGAACTGCAGCCTTTTATTGAACATCGTTTCGACGAAGAAGGCATGGAAAAAGGATCAGCACCAGGTGAAGGAGTCGTCACCGGCTACGGGAACGTCAATGGAAGGAAAATTTTTCTTTTTGCCCAGGACTTTACCGTTTATGGCGGGGCATTGGGGGAAATGCATGCGAAAAAGATTGCTAATGTAATGGATCTTGCAGCGAAAAACAAAGCGCCATTTATTGGATTAAATGATTCAGGTGGAGCAAGAATTCAGGAAGGAGTTCTTTCTCTTGATGGGTACGGACAGGTTTTTTACCGTAATGCGATCTATTCCGGGGTAATTCCACAGATTTCGGTGATCCTGGGTCCTTGTGCGGGAGGAGCCGTTTATTCCCCGGCCATTACTGATTTTGTTTTTATGGTGGAAAAAACGAGCCAGATGTTTATTACAGGACCAAAAGTTATCGAAACGGTCACTGGAGAAAAGATTTCTTCAGAAGCACTCGGTGGCGCGAAGGTCCATGGTTCAAAAAGTGGAAATGCCCATTTTTCCGCTCCCACTGAAGAAGCGGCTTTAAACGAAGTAAGAAATCTGCTTTCCTATCTGCCACAGCACGAAGGAGAAGATCCACCGGAAAAGAATTATTACAAAAAGGATGAATTTCTTTACGATTTACTTGATATTATTCCGACTGATCCAAGCCGCCCCTATGATGTGAGAAAAGTCATTAAAGAAACAGCAGACGAAAATTCATTTTTGGAAGTTCAAAAGGATTTCGCAAAAAATGCTGTGGTCGGTTTTGCAAGAATTGGCGGTCAGCCGGCGGGTATCATTGCCAATCAGCCGAAAGTGATGGCAGGAGGCCTGGATATAGACTCTTCCGATAAAATTGCCAGATTTATTCGTTTTTGTGACAGCTTTCGTATCCCTTTAATTACATTCGAGGATGTGACAGGCTTTCTGCCGGGTGTACAGCAGGAGCATGGAGGAATTATCCGTCATGGCGCCAAAATTCTTTATGCTTATTCAGAAGCGACGGTTCCTAAAATTACAGTCATTACCCGTAAGGCATACGGAGGAGCCTATGTGGCATTAAACAGTAAATCCATTGGAGCGGATATTGTCTACGCCTGGCCGAATGCAGAGATTGCCGTTATGGGGCCGCATGGAGCGGCAAATGTTATATTCGCCCGTGAAATAAGTGAAAGTGATAACCCGGAAAAAACGAGAGAGGAGAAAATAGAGCTGTACAGAGAAAAATTTGCTAATCCCTACATCGCAGCAGCAAACGGCATGGTTGATGATGTAATTGACCCGAGGGAAACGCGCCAGAAATTAATGGAAAGCCTGGACATGCTCAAGTATAAGTCAGAGCAGCGTCCACACAAAAAGCACGGCAATATTCCTCTTTAACCCGTTTGATTATGGTACAATCATCAGCGTACATAATGAAGGAGGGAACACATTGTGAATGAAAAACGGCTGTTGGATGAATTTTTAGAACTTGTAAAGGTAGATTCAGAAACGAAATATGAGCGTGAAATAGCAGACGTTCTGATTGGTAAATTTGAGGCCCTCGGGCTAAAGGTCACGGAGGATGACTCCAGCACCAGGACAGGTCACGGAGCTGGTAACCTGATTGTTACATGGGAAGGCACTGCAGAAGCGGACCCAATTTATTTTACTTCCCATATGGATACTGTGGTTCCCGGACTCGGGGTCAATCCTGAAGTGCGCAACGGTTATGTATACTCCGACGGGACTACCGTACTTGGAGCGGATGATAAAGCTGGTATTGCAGCCATGATGGAGGCAGTCCGTTCGATTCAGGAAGAAGAAAAAAAGCACGGGAAAGTCCAGTTTGTTATAACAGTAGGAGAGGAATCAGGCCTTGCAGGAGCGAGAGAACTCGATGTGAACCTGGTAGAGGCTTCTTATGGATATGCGCTGGACAGTGATGGTTCTGTAGGTGAAATTGTTACTGCTGCTCCAAATCAATCAAAAATTTACGCGACCGTACATGGAAAAAAAGCTCATGCGGGCGTAGCACCCGAAAAAGGGGTTTCCGCCATAACGGCAGCTTCAAAAGCTATTGCACGGATGCCTCTCGGGAGAATCGATGGGGAAACGACTGCAAACATTGGAAGAATCGAAGGAGGAAGTCAGACGAATATAGTCTGTGACAAAGTAGAAATTACGGCAGAAGCAAGATCGCTCGTCAAAGAAAAAATGAATGAGCAGACGAAAAAAATGAAATCAGCTTTTACGGAAGCATCAGAAGAAATGGGAGCTTCGGCAGAGGTAAAGATTCAGGCAGTATATCCCGGCTTCAAACAGTCAGAAGATGATGAAGTAGTAGCTGCAGCAAAGCGGGCAGTGGGAAATATTGGACTTGAACCGCGGCTGAAGCAGAGTGGGGGAGGCAGTGATGCAAATATTATTGCCGGGCACGGGATCCCTACTGTAAATTTAGCTGTAGGATATGAAGACATTCATACTACTAACGAACGAATGCCTGTTTCAGAATTGATAAAGCTGAGTGAACTAGTAAAGGAAATAATACATGAAGTGAAAAAATAAGAAAAGGGCTGCCCCGATTTTCCGGGACAGCCCATTCCTGTCTGCGGGCAGCTACTGGAGCAGGGAGGCAGGTTCGATCCTCCCGAACTCTAATGATTCAAGAATGATTTCTTCTGAGTGGCCGAGTGTAGAAGCAAGTTGTCGAATCGTAGGTGATGGCCTCTTGTGTCTTTCATATTCATTTAACAGCTCAAGCACAAGAAAGAGTACAGACTGGTAAGTATAAAACTGGTTTTGTACAAGCGTCATCTATAACGACCACCTTTCTTAATTCATTTCTATTCTAACATAATCAGGAAGTTGATTACGAGACTATTTTTTGATTTTTGTGACTTTTATATAAAGATAAAGACTGAATATACTGTTGACATTCCCTTTTATATTTGCTGAATCTTGACTGTGTTTAAATTTCGTTTACCTTCATAAACATAGAGGAAGGCTCCTTTTGCCTCATCATTTGCGAAGAAACTAATACAGTCACCTTTAAAAACTGCTGATTTTTTACAGAATATTTTGTCTGAATACTGACTTGATTTATTTATTAACTGGAATCTATTTTTAAAATCAGGAGGGAAGACCATGGCGGGGCGGGTGATTTTTCATGTCGATATGAATAGTTTTTATGCTTCAGTAGAAGCAGCGGATGACCCCATATTAAAGGGGAAGCCTCTTGCTATTGCCGGTAACGCAAAAAAAAGGAAAGGAATTGTGGTAACCGCAAGCTATGAAGCTCGTGCAAAAGGGATCAAACCACCTCTTCCTTTGTGGGAAGCGAAAAATCTCTGCCGAGATTTAATAGTGAGAGAACCGAGGTTTGAAAGGTACCGGGAAAAATCCCGTCAGATATTTGAACTGCTTTTTGAATATACCGATCTCGTCCAGCCTGTGTCTATTGATGAAGGGTATATGGACGTTACAGATCATATCAATGGCTCTGCTGTTGCTATGGCAGAGGAAATTCAACAGCGGCTGCTTGATGAATTAGGACTCCCGAGCAGTATCGGGATTGCTCCGAACAAATTTCTGGCAAAAACTGCCAGTGATATGAAAAAGCCGCTCGGCATTACCGTAATGCGAAAAAGAGAAATAAGGAAAAACCTCTGGCCGCTTCCCGCAGAAGAAATGCACGGAATTGGAAAAAAGACGGCAGAAAGGCTGGCCTTGCATCATATTCATACGATAGGGGATATTGCTGAACAGGAGCCGGACCGCCTGATTTCCCTTTTTGGAGTACATGGGGGTAGAATGTACGAGAGAGCTTTTGGAAGGGATGATCGCCCTGTAGATCCGGAAAAGGCTAAACAGTTTAAAAGTATCGGGCATTCAAGAACGCTTCCCGAGGATGCCGGAAGTCTGGAAGAAGTGAAACCGGTTCTAAAATATATGGCCGACTCCGTTTCTGCAAGGTTGAAGCGTAAATATGTTTATGCTTCCGGAATACAGCTTACTATCCGCTATAGTAGATGGGAAACAGTTCAGAGATCGTCGAGGCTGAAAGCTCCACTGGATGACGCTGAAGCTATTTTAAGGCAGGCAATGCTGTTGTGGGAGGAAAGCTGGGATGGTGAACCTGTAAGACTGGTAGGAATTACAGGAATTGATCTTATTCCAAAAGGGAGCGCGCAAAAGCAGCTGGATTTGTTTTCATATGAAAATGAACAATCCGAATGGGAAAAAGAAGAAATGCTGCGCACGTTAAACAAAAAATACGGAAAAGAAATTATTCGTAAAGGTGCGGTCAGGCCTCCCGATTCTTCATGAAACATTGTAAATAAGGACTAGGCTTGTTTTCAGTCTAGAGCAATGGCTTACAAATAGAGTTCTTGCTAAAAAATTCGCGATGGAGAGGAACGATTGACTATGTTTTCAGGAACATTTTTTTACAAAACTGAGATTGATAAACCTCTTGATGAAGTATGGGAATTCTTTCAAAACAACGAGAATCTGGCAGCAATCACAGGTTTCCCTAAAATAAGTATTCTCGGTGATAAGGAAGTATTTGAAGGAGCCGATATCCATTTACAAATGAATTTTATAGTAGTAA
Organism: Alkalicoccus halolimnae; assembly: GCF_008014775.2. Classification (GTDB taxonomy): domain Bacteria; phylum Bacillota; class Bacilli; order Bacillales; family Salisediminibacteriaceae; genus Alkalicoccus; species Alkalicoccus halolimnae. The sequence goes on from NZ_CP144914.1 coordinate 1,669,605, forward strand.
AACTCCACTGGAAAGGTGAAATTACTAAAGTCGTCCCTGATGCTTATTTTATGGATGAAGGAATAAAACTGCCTTTCCCGTTTCAGGCATGGAGGCATGTGCACGCTTTCAAGGAAGTTTCCCCATCTAGTACTAAAATGATTGACAGAGTAGAATTTTCTTCTCTGCTGCCGTCTCCGATCATTAAAGGGATGCTTAAAGGGATGTTTTCAGATAGGAAAAAACAGCTTCGTGGTATTTTTGGTGAAGTCAAGTAATGTCTTAAATTAGATATCCCCAGGCTGCCTTGAAAATAAACGTCTATATACTTTGAACTTCCTTTTAGATTGCACTTCTGGAAACAGCCTCATTCGTTTACATGGGGATTATTTCCTGAAGCTAAGGATTATCGGAGCGCCTTCTGCAGGTGTCTCTTCCCTTGCTGTAGTTTCTAATTTATCAGCTTTAAAACAGTTTTTCTCTTAAAAAGGATAGACCTGAATAATGAAATCTCCCATAAAACCGGAAAGCTGACAAAATTCCAAAAAGTTTTACACTGTAAAAGAAGAGCCCCGCTTCAAGACGGGACTCTTCTTTTATTTCGTTAGTCTTGATCTCTATCTTTCTCTGTAAAGGCCTTAAAGCAAAAAGATTAATAGAAAAAACGGAACCTGTTCAAAGGTATTGTCCAGAAAAAAGCGGATAATTGTTAAAAATGTTATTTTTAAACTAGAGCATACTATAGTGGGCCGGCAGTGAAATTAATTCACTGGAAAATACTAAGAATTATCGACTGATCTGGCACGGCGGAGGTCATGAAGATAACCGTTAATATTTGCGAGAATTTTACTGCGTGTAATAATACCAGCGAATGCATGATTTTCATCTTCAACGCATACAAAGGGATATTGTATAGATAGTGACATGACTTTTTCAAAAGTGGAGTTTTCCTGGACGGTAATAAAGTCTTCAGCCATTACGTCAGAAACCAGGAAGTTATTAAGTCTTTCAGGTTCCATTCGCTCGATGCCGAGTATGGAGTCAAGAATTCGTGCTTTGCTGATAATGCCGTGCAATTTATTATTTGAACCTAAGACTGGTATAGCTGTATATCCTGATTTTACAAGTACAAGCAGGGCATGTTCCAGTGAGTTACTCGGCTGAACGTGAGCGACTTGATCTACTGGAATAATAAAAGCATTCAGCTTATCGGCGAGTAAATCTTTTTCCTGTATATTAGGCATGTAAATGCACACTTTCTATTTGTGGATTAGAGATAAAAAGAGTACTCTCCATGCATCATATTATCCGGAAAGCCCCTGATTGTCAAACGAATCCATATAGAAACAGAGGAAAGACCTGCCCGGAAAAGTCTATGGGGTAGGTCTTCTCAGCCGAAACTCGTATTGAATAAAATAAATCATTTACGCATTTTGAAAGCTGCGTTTAGCTGGCCGCGGAGCATTTTATTACGTACATCAGATTTTTTCATTTCTTCTTTGCGTATTTCAAATGTCTGCATTCCATCTTCCATTTTGTTGGCAATGTCAACCAGGCGCTCAACATCTGCAAACGAATATTTGCGCGTCCCGCCTTTACTGCGGTCCGGATAAATTAACTTTCTTTCTTCGTAATAGCGTATTTGTCTCTCGGATAATCCCGTTAATTCACTGGCGATTCCAATTCCGATAACTTTTTTTTCTTTATATGACATAGAAACTGACAAAGGAATCCCCGTCCTTCCCGAAAAGTTGGCATTTTCTATACTATATCATGATAGAAAAATCATCCGGGGAAAAATGTAAGATTTTCTTACATAATACGTTTATTTATTTTTGTTCTCTTGAATTAATTCCTTTAATTCCTTAATTTCGGTTCTAAGGTGCTTAAGTTCCTGTTTTGTTTCTTCTTCAGGATCACTGCCGTCATGTTCGGCTTTTTCAACATTACTTACAATAACGCCGATGAACAAGTTGAAAACAACAAACGTTCCTACGAGTACAAACCCGACAAAGTATATCCAGGACCACCAGAGTTCTTCAAAAATGGGTCTCATCACCTGTGAAGCCCAGGATTCCAAAGTGACAACCTGGAACAATGTCAAAAGGGAGAGTTGAAGATTGCCGAAATATTCTGGAGCTGTTTCCTGAAAGAGCATCGTACCGATTACAGCAAAGATATAAAAAATTATACTCATTAACAGCATAATATTACCAAGAGCTGGAATAGTCATCAGCAGTGCATCAACTAATCGACGAAGGGAAGGAATGACGGAGACAGCCCGAAAAACTCTCAGGACCCTCAATATCCGCAGAACAGTAACAAAGTGCGCTCCTACAAATATGTGGCCTGCAGCTACAATAAGAAAGTCAAACCAGTTCCAGCTGTTTTTAAAAAAACTGGACAAGGAATCAGCTGCCAGAAGACGAAGTGCTATTTCTACTGTGAATACCCATAGGAGAACCCGGTCCACTGTAAAAAAGAAGAGGCGGTTTTCGGAATAGACTCCCGGATAGGTTTCAACACCAACTATTACTGCATTAAAGAGGATTAATGAAATAATAACGGGTGTAAACATCTTATGATTTACGATATTCTGAAATTTCTTTCGTTGATCTTCTTTTATAAAAGCCATGGATACTGTATACATTCCTTTCTTCTCTCCTGTGGTTTATCTGTATACAATTTATTACCGTAGCATTGTCACCAAGTGAAAAAGCAGGGGCTGTTTCGTATGTACACCCTGTTTATCTTACTAAAAAAAAGAGGAGGGAGAAAGCAAAAAAGGAGATGTCCCAAAATTCTTCTTAGACATCTCCTTTTTGTTTAAATTATATACTATCAAAAGAAGTCTATACTTCGGGTGGAGACGGATTTTTGCCAAGCTCCTGCGACCGTTCGTAAGCCTTTGCTATACAATCAATAAGTGCTTCCTGAACACCACGTTCTTTTAATACATTAAAGCCTGCTTCCGTCGTTCCTCCTGGACTCATAATCTGCATGTATAAATCCGATGGGGTAGCTTCCTCTTTTTGAACACGCCTGCTGGCACCAATCAATGTTTGTGCCACAAGTTCGCGGCCGATATGTTCCGGTACACCAATATTAGCCGCTGCTTTTTCCATAGATTCCATTAAGTAATAAATGTAAGCTGGGCCGGTTCCTGTAAGAGCAGTAACGGCATCCATCATGGATTCCTCAATGACGGCAGTTTCTCCAACCCCACGAAAAAGAAATTCGGTTTTAGATATATGCTCTTCTGAGACTCCGGGGCCAAAAGCAAGAGATGTCATCGATGCACATACGGCAGCTGAAGTGTTCGGCATGCTTCTGATTACAGGGGAATTCGGAGCTGCTTTCTGCATGGAAGCAGTAGTTACTCCTGCCATTACGGAAATAATTACCGTTTCATTATGTAAATAGGGAAGATACGGCTTTAAAGCCTCCATCCAGTCTTTTGGTTTACACGAAAGAATTAAAAAATCCGTATTATTTATCAGTTCATGAGTATCCCTGGATGTTTTGATACTGTAAAGCCGGGCAAGTTCGGCAAGGCGGATATCGTTAGAACGATTAGTAACGTATATATCTCCGGGTCTTATGTACTCCTGGGCAGTCCATCCTGCTATCAATGCTTCTGCCATAGATCCTCCGCCAATGATAGTTACTTTCATAATCAAAACTCCTTTAAAATAACTTTGCTGAAAAGTATGTCTATTATCATCTTAACAGATTAAATCTGTTAATACAGTAAATCTTAGCTTGTGCTTACTGCTGAATTTTACGGTATAATTGGCAGAAAGATCCTGCAGGTAATTTATAACTTTATATTTGCAGTTGTATATGGTTGTAATGAAAGAGCGTCTGCGGCTCCCCTTAAGTCCGGGAAAATCCTCCCGGTTTTCGAGCGTCAGTTCATAGGAAGAGGCGTTTTCTATAATAACGACAGCGATCGCGAATAGACTCATAAATTTAAACAATGATTATTTGAAAAAATTAATCAAATGAAACGATGCTTTTTAAAGAATGACTCTGTTAAAGCTCCGTGTTGTTATTGGATTGCCTGCGGCTCCTTTTTCTTCGCCTGCCGCGGAGAAAGCCTTCCGCTCTCCCTCCCTGTCGTCCGGGAGGATCTTCCTGCTTTCTTTTTCCACAGGCGTCTTGAAAAACCGCCCTGGCACTGGTTTCTGCCTTGGAGAATTAAAACGAAGAGGAAACGTGCCCGTGGAAAAAGGAGATTGGAAGATCCCGCAGGGCGTAAGCCCGAGTTATCATGAACGAAACTGGCACCCTATCCGTAAATACGTAGGTTAATCGGGTATAGAGATCTGTAAGAACCTCTTATCCCATCAGAGCTACATTACGAAAGGAGCCAGCTTATCATGAATGATACCACAAAATTTGTTGGTCTGGACGTCTCCAAGAACACGATTGCTGTTGCGATCGCCGATGCAGGTCGAGATGCTCCTCGCTTTTGGGGCACCATCCCGCATACGGTAGAAAATGTTCGAAAGTTGATGCGTAAACTCGGTCCATCGGATCGTCTGCGTGTCTGTTATGAAGCCGGTCCTACGGGCTATCCATTGTATCGGCTGCTACTCTCTCTCGGTATCTCTTGTGACATTATCGCCCCCTCTCTCATTCCCCAACGACCGGGTGAGCGGGTGAAAACAGATCGTCGGGATGCGCTTCGGCTCGCACAGCTGTATCGTGCCGGAGAGTTAACCTCGATTTACGTGCCGACGGAAGCAGATGAAGCACTGCGCGATCTGGTGCGTTGCCGGGAAGATGCAAAAGAAGATGAACTTCGGGCCCGTCAAAGGTTGAGCAAGTTTCTCCTGCGCCACGAGCTTCGACCGCCGCAAGGCGTAAAGCGCCAAACGAAAAAATACAGAGAGTGGTTAGATACACTGAAGTTCTCTCAGGATACCCTGCGGGTCGTTTTCCGGGAATATTACCATCAGCTCAAGGAAATGGAACTACGCGTGCAACGGCTGGAAGACGAAATCTATACCCAGTCGATCCAAGGTGTGCACGCCTCCATGATTCAGGCACTTCAATGCCTCAAAGGGGTGGCACTCATTACAGCCATCGGAATTGTCGCAGAAATTGGGTCCTTTCATCGGTTCCGCACTCCCGGACAATTGATGGCATACGCTGGCCTCGTCCCCTCCGAATACTCGAGCGGAGAACGGCGGAATCAGGGAGGCATTACGAAAACCGGCAATCGGCATATACGTCGTTTGTTGGTGGAGGCAGGGTGGAGTTACCGCTATTCCCCGGCGGTCAAGGGAGACTTGAAAAAGCGACAAGTTGGCAGTTCTCCCGCAGTGCAGTTGATCTCCTGGAAAGCGCAAAACCGGCTTCATAAAAAATTTTACCGCTTGCTCTCCAAAGGAAAAGAAAGTCACAAAGCCGTTACTGCCGTCGCTCGGGAACTCCTTGGTTTCATCTGGGCGATCTCTCGAGAAATCGACCCGTTGCCACCCGCCAGTGACCAAATGTAATGCGTTTCTTCTCGGAAATACACCCGATAGATGAGCCCAGGGCTCGAAGGCAAAGGGGAAAGACCGGTAAGGAACATCCACGTGCTTCCTCTGTGCTAGTCCGGCTTCACCGGATGAACGCACGTCCCGAGTTAGTGGAAACGTCCTTAATCCGGAAAGAGACCATGTGAGAACCCACGGATATCAGAGTGCGAACCGTCGCCACTATTTTTGCCTTCGTGCCGTGTGCTTACCTTTACGGGCACGCCGAAAGAAAAGAGGAGGAATTCAAGCGATCCGAAAGAACACGAAAACTTGAAAAAGAAGCCGAAAGGCTTTGGTTCTTTAAGTCGGGCAAAATGTAATACCAATGGCAAAGGGAGTTCTTCTCTTGACAGTTTCGTTCATATCAGGAAGCTGGAAAGCTCCTCCACGGCAGGCCTGCCGGGTTGAAGCGAAGTTTTCTTATATATCAACAACAGGCTTGGCTCTTACGCACGTTTGGTGAAAACAAAATATATCTGACAAAAAAACTAATTTAACCCTTAAACATTCTATCGTTTAAGCCTGGGCCGCCAGCTTTTTAAGTAGACTTATCTTCTGTCATCGTAAGCCGGAAAGACAAGTTCCCCTTTTTCGCGTAAGAACCACAGGCTTTAACAGAGCTTAAAGAATAAGTGTCACAATAATCAGTCTTTTTACCGTAAGCTGTAGTGGACATGGAACGAATCCGGGGCGGTCAAGGACAGGTCCCGCCCCGGACTACCGCAGTGAAGAAGGGATCAGCTGAGGCCGGCCCTGCGCACCCATGAAAACGAAAACGCACGTTCATCGCTTATCTACTTTATTTTCAAGGCAGCCAATCAAATAAAAGGTTTGAGGAGGAATATGATATGCAAACGCCACTTTTAAATAAAGTAGTAGTTATAACCGGCGCTTCGAGTGGAATAGGAGCTGAAATGGCTCTTGAAACTGCCAGAAAAGGCGGTCTCCCGGTATTAATTGCCAGATCTGAAGATAAACTCGTTAAGACAGCTGAAAAAATCATTAAGGAGACAAACACAGTACCTTACATATACCCGGCTGATGTGACCGATTATATCCAAATGAAGAAATTGATCGGTGAATTGGAAGAAATAACTGGATCTATCGATGTGCTTATAAATAATGCAGGAGTCGGGGTGTTTGACTATATCACTGATATAGACATGGAGGAGGCAGATACCATGTTTCGAGTGAATGTACTTGGAACAATGGTCTGTACGAAAGCAGTGCTTCCGGGTATGAAAAAAAGAGCAGCAGGTCAAATTATTTTTATGTCATCGATTGCAGGAAGTATTGCTACTCCGAAAGCAGGAGTTTATGCTGCCACAAAACATGCAGTGAATGGTTTCGCTGATGCTTGCAGATTGGAAACAAAAGGATTTGGCATAGATATAAATGTTGTTAGTCCGGGACCAGTGGAAACCGGTTTTATCGATCACGCTGATAAAGAGGGAACCTACAAACAAAGCGTGGCTTCTGTTATCCTCGAAGCTGAAGAAGTGGCTCGAAAAACGATCAGGCTGGTCAGCCGTCCAAAGAGACAATTAATTCTGCCTGCCTGGATGAGGATTCCTATAAAAATTCAGAAGTTATCTCCTGGATTTTTTGAATGGATGGCTGGAAGCACCCTCAGGAAAAAATAAATCAACCGCAAATATTTATAAAGCTTTTAAAAGACCAATGTTGTTATATAAATGCCTGCCACTCCTTCAGCTGCCTGGGAGATGCCTTTCAGCCAGTCTTTCCATAAGTCCTGAATGACCATCATACTTTCATTCCGCAGGCGTATTTGTCCGCCGCTCATATCGTTAAATAGGAATTTCGTGAATAAAAGACAGATTTTCTGTTCTGGAACTTACAAGAACGAAGCGAATACGGGCCTGTGAAAAAAGGGTGCGGGAGATCCAGAGCCGGTCCGGAAAGCGACCCCCATGGAAACGAAAGCGCACGTTCATCACTTCTATGCTTTAATTTCAAAGAAGAACGCTGTCAGAGCCAATTTCAAAGGTGGTGCTAGTAATAATGATACGTATATTTTTTGTCTGTCTTGGGAACATATGCCGATCTCCGATGGCAGAAGCGGTATTCAGGCATAAAGCTGAAAAAAGAGGGATAGAGTCCAGATTATTGATTGAATCTGCAGGGACGGGTGAATGGCATGTCGGTCATCAACCTCACGAAGAAACGCTGAAAACACTTCGATATAATCATATACCTGCAGGCAATATGGTCGGAAAGCAATTAAACGAAACGGATGTAGATGCAGACTATATCATTGCTATGGACGCTGCCAATCTCGGATATATAAATCAGATGAGGGGCTCCCATACTGGAAATGAAGTATTCCGCCTGCTTGATCTGCTTCCTGACATACCAGAAGATGATGTCCCTGATCCTTATATGACCGGAAACTTTGAAGAGGTTTTTTATTTGATTGATCAAGGATGTGAAGCTTTACTGGATTACATTATCGCAAAGGAAAGGCTTTAGAATACTGCCTTCTCCCTGGTTTATTTAATGCCAATGAGGGTATAATATTTACAGCGTTTGACAATAAAGGTGAGAAGAGAAGGTGAGAGTTTTGAGCGAGCTGCAGAGAGTAATACAAGCAAGAAACTGGATGAAAACAAATGAAAACTTTCTGGAAACATGGCATGCTCACGTGGGTTATGACATGGATTTGTTTGACAGCTTTGAAAAGGGAGCAAGTGTGAAAGAAGTTTCTTCTTCCAGAAACTTATCAGAAGAACTTCTGGAGCGCTGGGTCGATGTCGGTTTACAGGTAGGACATTTGACGAAAAAGAAAAAAGAAAAAGTTAAGGCAAAGAAAAAAATGGTAAGATATGCTTCAAAAGCAAGCAGAGAATCTGTAGGAATTCTTCTCAGTGAAATGATGGAACTTCATATCCCAACGCTTCTGAAATATCCGGACCTGATCCGCTCGGATGAAAGGCTTACATATCTTTCAGATAAGTTTGCGGAAATCGTAGCGGAAACTTCAACTTTTTTGGAGAAAGCGGCTGTCAGCCCCATTCTTAAATGGGTGAAGCAGGAAAACCCCGCCAGCATTATTGATTTCGGCTGCGGTTACTGCGGCTACTTAAGTGCTGTTCATAATAAATATCCTGAGACAGAGCTTATTGGTGTGGAATTAAGCAGGGAAGTTGTTGAGAAAGCTAAAGCGCGTGTCTCCCAAGATATTGATGTTCGACAGGGAGATATTGAGGACTTTCTTGAGAGCTTCGAAGGTAAAACGGATATGATCATGGCGCACAACCTTCTTTACTATTTTAAGCCTGAAGAACGGGTTACGCTCTTTAGGAAATTTGCTGGTGCTTTAACCAAAAAAGGTTCTGTAACAATTATTTGTCCCCTTGTTTATGCAAAACATGGAGGAGCATTTACAACAGCATTCAATACGTTCATGTCCGCCCATGACAATTTATATCCCCTTCCTTCACCAGAAACGATTAAAAAAGATGCAGGAAATTCCGGCTTCCACGTTGCCGGCATGAAACCACTCATCCGAGAGGGCGGATGGTACTTAATAACGTTGAAAAAAAACTCCTGACATTTTCCGGCTGCTCATGCCGTTCTCCGGCAGAGCAGTTTTTTAAAAACCTATGATGTACAAAGATTATACAAAAGTTGTTTATACGTTTATATTTACGGGAAATCTATAGATTATAAAGCAGTCGGAAAGAGGTGCAGGTAAATGACACAAGTGGCGATTATTGGTGCGGGTCCAGGTGGACTTGCTGCGGGGATGATACTGGCAGCAAATGGATACGAGGTGGATATTTATGAGAAGCAGCAATACGTAGGTGGAAGAACTTCTTCTTTTACAAAAGGGGAATATACTTTCGACTTAGGACCGACATTTTTCAGTATGACGCATGTATTGGAAGAGATTTTCACGAAAAGTGGCAGAAATCTTCATGATTATGTAGAGTTAATTGAACTGGACCCGATGTACTCCCTCGTTTTTGATAACCTGACCATCAGGGCGAGCAGGAATGAAGAAAAAATGTTTGCGGAAATCGAAAAAAACTTTCCGGGAAACGGTCCTGCTTACAAAGAGTTTATGAAGGATACAAGGAAAAAATTGGCTGCCTTATCGCCTATTCTTCAGGAAGAGCATGCCTCTTTATTTGATTACCTGCGTCTGAGAAGCATTAAAGCTCTTCCGCAGCTTGAAGTAGGTAAAACATTATATGATGTTCTTGCGAAATATTTCGATGATGAAAGGTTGATCCTTTCCTTTACTTTTCAATCTAAATATCTCGGGATGTCTCCATGGGAATGTCCGGGAGCGTTTAGCATATTATCATTTATGGAGCACGAATATGGAGTCTTTCATCCGCGCGGGGGATTAAATCAAATTACAAAAGCAATGGCTGCAGTTGCCGAAGAACACGGGGCCCGAATTCATTTAGATTCGGGTGTTCAAAAAATTGATGTGCAGAATGGAAAAGCTGAGAGTCTGCTTCTTGAAAGCGGTGAAGTAATAAAGTCGGATCATATCGTCATGAATGCGGACTTTGCAAACAGTATGTCAACATTAATCGATGATAAATACAGAAAAAAATACTCGGACAAAAAACTTTCCAAAAAGAAATATTCATGTTCAACGTTTATGATATATGCCGGGGTTAACAAAAAAATTGATCTGGACCACCATACCGTTTTTTTCTCAGCGGATTATAAGAAAAATGTCGAAGAAATTACTAAACTGGGGAAGCTTTCCGATGATCCATCCATATATGTACACAATGCTTCAGTTACAGATAATACCCTGGCACCCGAAGGTAAATCTGCTCTTTATATCTTGGCTCCGGTGGCTAATAATTTCAGTGAAATTAACTGGGAAGAGAAGAAGCAGAAATTTCGTGATTTAATTATGGAGGAAGTGGCCTCCAAGCTGGGTATGCCTGACCTGGAACAGCATATTGAAGTGGAGGAAATTCTCACTCCTTTTGATTGGGAGAAAGATAAACTTATTTATCAGGGAGCAACTTTTAATCTTGCTCATAACCTCGGACAAATGATGTATTTCCGTCCTCATAATCAATTTGATGATATTAAAGGGATTTGGCTTACCGGAGGCGGGACACACCCGGGAAGTGGTCTTCCCACGATCTTTGAATCAGCGAAAATTACTTCAAAACTTATTATGCAGTCCGATCGTAGGAAGGTGAATTCATGAAAACGATAATCGTCGGAGCAGGAATAGGCGGAATGGTCACAGCGCTGTATGAACGTATGGCAGGTAATGAGGTTGTTATGTTTGAATCCAAAGCCAGACTCGGGGGGAGACTGGCTTATCACGAAAGAGGAGAATACCGGGTGGACGAAGGACCAACTGTAGTGCTTCTTCCGAATATGATAAAAGAAATTCTGAATGAAATTGGACTGGCAGACAGGGTGGAATTTGTTCAGATAGATCCCTTATACCCTCTTCATTTTCCAGACGGATCCAACTTTCTCAAATGGAGTAATAAAGAGAACCAGAAAAAAGAAATTGAGAAACATTTCCCTGGAGAATCCGGGGGTTTTGACGAATATATGGACGATATGAAAGAGCGTTATTTTGATGGGAAAGCTTCTTTTCTCGATCATGCCTTTTTGCAGCGCCGTGCATTTTGGACGATAGGAAATATAAAAACGCTCATAAAACTGAAAGCTTATCAATCTGTTCGAAAGCAGTCTAAAAAATATTTTAAATCTATCAGGCTCCAGGAAGCTTTCGCTCTGCAGACTTTATATATAGGAGGCTCCCCTGAACAGACTCCTGCCATTTATTCTCTCGTACCATTCAGTGAGCATGAACACGGCATCTGGTACATTAAAGGTGGTTATGCGAAACTTGCCGAAGTCCTTGCAGAAGCTCTCGAAGAAAGAGGAGTGGAAGTAAGAACTCATTCGAGCGTAAGTGAAATTGTTACTGAAGCCAATGAAGCGACCGGCTGCATTGTTAACGGAGAAGAGGTAAACGGGGACAGGATTGTTTTGAATGGAGAATTTCCAGCAGCTGAAAAATTAATGCCGGAAAATTCTAAAAAAACATACAAGCCGTCATCCGGCTGTCTTTTATTTTATTTTGGTCTTAACAAGCCGCTTAACACAGCTCATGTTCATAATTTCTACATTGGAGAAAGCCTTGACAAGCATATGAATGATTTGTTTGTGGAACATAAGTTATCTGACGATCCTGCCTTTTACGTTTTTAACCCTTCGCTAATCGATGAGACACTCGCACCTGAGGGCCACGGTGTAGCCTATGTCCTTGTCCCTGTACCTTCCGCTGACAAAATCAGCAGAAAAGAATATTTAACCTATGCCGAGAAAATAAAAAAATTGCTGATAGAAAGAACAGATGCCCAGCTCAATGAAAAAATTGAATGGGAGCATATTCGAACACCTCATGAAGCTAAATTGGATGGTTTATATCAAGGGGGGAGTTTCGGTATTGCTCCTACACTATTTCAATCAGGTGTATTCAGACCTCAAGTAAAACCATTCTCCTATAACAATGTTTATGCTGTGGGAGCATCTGTTCACCCGGGTGGCGGCATTCCAATCGTTATGCATGGTGCAAAAGTCTTATCAAAAATTCTTCGAAGTGAGACTAAAGAGGAATTAATGGATATTAAAGAGAATTAATTAGCCAGAGGATAAATAATTTTGTTACTCTCTAATTACAGAGGAAAATCCGAGAAATAGGAGAAGCGGATTCAGGAGAGGAGTAATCCCTTATGCAGGTTCAAGAAGCATACGATCATTGCCGGCTTATAATTGAGCAGCACTCCCTTACTTTCGCCAAGGCATTTAAGCATCTTCCCAGGAAAAAGCGTCAGGCTGTCTGGGCAGTATACGCTTTCTGCAGGACAGCTGATGATATCGTTGATGAGGGTGTAGAAAAAGAACGGGAACTGAAAAGATTTAAAAAGGATCTGGATAGGTTTGCTGATGGTGATACTCCGCTTCACGATCCGCTTTGGACAGCCCTGGAAGATGCTTTTAGACATTTTTCTTTTGACATTCAGCCTTTTTACGACATGATAAAAGGACAGGAAATGGATTTGTATGGTTATAATTACCGGTCTTTTAATGAGGTATTAAACTATTCTTATCATGTAGCGAGTACAGTAGGGTTAATGCTGCTTCCTATTCTTGCTCCAGACGCAAAGGAAGAACTGAAATTGAGTGCTGTTAAGCTGGGATATGCTATGCAGATTACAAATATACTCAGGGATATAGGAGAAGATATGGACCGAGACAGAAAGTATATTCCTGATGAACTAATGAAAAAATATGGTTACACTCAAGCAATGCTCGAACGCAGGGAAGTAAATCAAGGATTTATTTCTATTTGGGAAGAAATGGCTCAGAGTGCAGAGAAATATTACGAAGAAGGTTTAGAGCTCACGAACTTATACCCGGTTCATTCAAGACTGCCTGTGCAAGCAGCAGCCCTTTTGTATAAAAGAATCCTTCATTCTGCCAGAAGAAATGAATATGATGTTTTTAAGCGCCGAGCTGTCGTGTCGCAGGAGGAAAAGTCAGTAATATTAAACGAACTGGCTTCTATAAAATAAAAGCCCCATGGTAGGAGACATCGATGCTCCGCCCATGGGGCTTTTACTATTGGTTTTGTCGGTATTTGATGATTTTTTGGCAGCCTTAAAAATAGAACATCTATTTCATATTGAACACCATCTATAGTTTCCTCTTTTCGCTCACCAGCCTTTTTACCGTAAGCTGAAGTGGACATGGGACGACTCCGGGGCGATGAAGGACGAGCCGAAGATCCACCCCTCCCGACCGCAGGGAGGAAGGGATTAGCTGAGGCCGGCCCGCCCGGAAAGCGTCCCCATGGAAACGAAAGCGCACGTTCATTGCTTAAATACTTTATTTTCAAGCTAGCCATTAAAAAAAGCCTGCTCAACGATTAGGGTTTTCAGAAAAGAGGAACAAGGAAACAACCTTTTCATGTATAGGTTACCTGTGCTCTTTATAAATAAGATCTGCAACGTTCATCCCACTCAAGGTTACCATCGGAGAACCTCCGCCGGGATGTGTGCTTCCTCCTGTGAAGTATAAATTCGAAAAATCTACCGCTTTGTTATAAGGTCTCAAAAATGTATTTTTGCGTTTATTGGATGATATCCCATACAACGCTCCACGGTAAGCATAAAATTTATTCTTAATATCAGCCGGCGTTACCGTTTTGGAATCAATAATTGAGGGAGCGATATCCAACCCATGGGATTTCATTTTTTTTAATACAAATTCCTGAGAGATTGATTCTTGATTACCACTTTTTGAAAGAGGAGGGGCATTAATCAGGAAAAACATATTATCTCCCCGTGGTGACATAGCTGGTTCTGTCTTTGAGGAAGTACAAATATAAATAGTTGGATCTATTCCATAGGATTCTTCCTGGAAAATAGATCGAAATTCTGCTCCTGGATTTTCACTAAAAAAAACGTGATGATGATTTAAATCGAATTTCCGGTCAGATGCAGCCAGAAGCACGTAAGCAGAAATAGAGGGATCGGCGGCCGCAGCTTTTTTATTTGTAAAAGAAGGTCGATTTTTCTCATCTACCAACCGGGGAAACTGTGTTAATAAATCCCCGTTCAAAACAACAGCGTCAGCCTGAAGCGAGTTGTCATTGTCTATCACAACCTCTTTTATTTTTCCATCGGCTCCCTCCAGAGAAGTTACTTCTCTGCCTTTCATGATCTCTACACCTATTAGTTCAGCTGCCCGTTCCATACCTTCTGCAATTTTATAGTTTCCTCCCATTGTGTAATAAACCCCATCTCCGAGTTCCAGGTGTCCAATTAGTCCAAAAGTTGCTGGCGAGTAATAAGGGGAAGAGCCGATATAAGTAGCGTATCGGTTAAAGGCAGCCAGGATTCGTTCATCTTTAAAAAAACGCCTGTGAAAGTGGTCGAGATTCTCTAGCGGTCTGGTAGTCATTAAAGCTTTCATTAATGGCAGCGACAGATAGTCTTTCCAGCTTTTGAAAGTACGTCTTAGAAAATGATTTTCAGCTGTGTGAAAAAGCCGGGATGTCTCATTCAAATAAGCTTCATAGTTATCTGCTGAACGGGGGTCGATCTGCAGCAGTTCTTCCTTCATCTTTTCTTTATTCGATGAAAAGGTAAAGGAAGAATGATCATAAAAACTATTGGTAGTATGATCTGTTAATTTAATAAAGTTAAAAAAGTCCTCCGGGTTCTGGCCGGACCTTTTTATAACTTCATTAAAAACACCTGGCATTGTAATGGTATTTGGACCGAAATCAAAACGGGAACTGCCTAATGAAACTTCGTGCAGCTTCCCGCCTATATGATTATTTTTTTCAATTAATACGGCTTGAAACCCTGAGGACTGCAGGGAAATTGCAGCACTGATCCCTCCAAGGCCTCCACCTATTATAACTACCCGTTTTTTATTCATTGGTAATTGCGTCCTTTCCATGTGAATCCACGTTTTGAAAAGCCGAGAAAAGCTGAATAAGCTAATATAGTAAACATCATTACAATCGATAAAGGAAATAATATAAAAAGCCACGGTTTTTGACGTGTGAATAAATCCACAGCCAATTTAATGGATAATGTGAGCAGAAGCGGAAGAAAATAAAGTAACTCACCCGTATAAATACCTAAGAAAGCAATTGGAACCGGTAAAAGAAACAACAGACTATAAAAAATTATAATAGCTGTCATAATTGTTATGCTTCGTCCAAGGCCAGGAAAGAAATTTTTGGAAAAACCTTCCCAGACTTCTTTGTTTGTCTCGTACATAAAACATTGAACCGTATTAGTGTTATTTACCAGGCGAACGTTCCAGCCAGTACGTTTCATGATTTTTGCTATGTGTATATCCTCTACCAGGGAAGCTTTAACTGAGTAGTGACCGTTTATTTCATCGTACGCTTTTTTTCTGAACATCATGTAGGCTCCGTGTGCAGCCGTTGATTTATCCCATAGAGTGTGGTTGGCGAGAAGCACAGGAAGATGAAAGAAAACTAGAAAATGCTGCATTGGTACGAGGAGATGTCCGAGCAGGCTTTTTAATGGAATCTGAGGGAACCCGGTAACAAGCCCCGTTTTTTCTGTAAAGGCGTGCAATGATCTGTCTATTATATTGGGGTGTACCCGAACATCAGCATCCAAAAAAAGTAAAAAATCTCCTTTGGCCTGCTTGGAAAGCTGGTAGCAGGCATGAACTTTCCCAACCCATCCTTTAGGAAGATCTTCACCTTCCAATAAATGGATCCTTTGGTCTTTTGACGATGCTTCCACTAGTTTTTCGGCAGTCTGATCTGTAGATCCATCATCTAAAATGAGAATTTCCAGCTCACGATAAGTAATATGCCCCAGCGAATCGAGCAGCGGTTTCACGTTAGCTTCTTCATTTCGCATTGGAATAAGAATGGAAACAGAAGGGGTAAAGGATGATTGTCTTTTATCACGAAGCAGAGGCATCAAAGATCCGTTAATGATC
This sequence comes from Alkalicoccus halolimnae, assembly GCF_008014775.2. Taxonomy (GTDB): domain Bacteria; phylum Bacillota; class Bacilli; order Bacillales; family Salisediminibacteriaceae; genus Alkalicoccus; species Alkalicoccus halolimnae. The sequence continues at coordinate 1,685,636 of NZ_CP144914.1, forward strand.
GTAAGCAGGAGCATGATAAATAAGAAAATGATATATGCTGTCACTCGATAACCCCCAAAAAACGTTTCGTATTTTCCCACCTTTGAGCAAAGCCTTTCTTCCCATAAAGCAGAGGAATAAATGAAGAATCGTTTAAAACAGTCCGTTTTAACATTTCGAGCTCTATTGTCAGCATTTTTTCAGCTTCGTCAGTCCATCTTTTTCGATTCCATGAGGGTGCACCCTTGATCGGAGAAGCAGAATGGACGAACCATTCGGGGCGCTGCTTATGAAAAAGGCCGTGGTAAAATACGACCGGAATTAAAGGAGCTGCGGGTACCCGCCATTTCAGGTAGCCGGCACCCCCGAAAAAAGAAAGAGGTCTTTTTTCAAGAGGATATTCATTCCCCTGTGGAAATAGAAAAACATTTTTCCCCTCTCTCAGCTGGGAAGAAGCATAATCCAGAGCGTATTTAACGGAGCGTGGGGAACGGCTGTTTACGGAAAAAGCCCCCAGTTTGTTAAAAAAAGGAAATCTCTGCAGTCCGGCCTCATCCATCATAGCGACGGCATCTGTATGCCAAAGAGTGTGATTTAAATAAAACAGCATAAGAGGGTCCCACCAGGAACTGTGATTCACCAAAATTATGGCACCTCTTTGAGGGGGTGGAACGGAATTTTTTGATTGATAAAGGCCGTGAAAGTTTTTAGAGATTAACTGCCGGTTATACAGATGAAACATTTTCTCGAAATGCAGGTTATTCGCTGCTTTAATCATAGATCAGCCCTTCTATTGAAAAAGATATAAAGTACATAATAAGCAGAGGCGGTCAGTAAGGACACGAGAGGAGCAAGAATCATTCCGTTAACTAAGGCTACAATGACAAACATAAAAGCCATCATCCCGTAAAGATACAACATTCGTTTGTGCCAGAAATGCCTGTTCGTTCCTTTCCATTTTCCGTTTCTTAATAAAACAGTAGAGAGTATGAAGTGTAGTATGAAAGAGAGGATGAACCATCCGAGAAAATTACTGAAAGGGATGTTGTAATAAAAGCCCCCGGTTTCCCAAACCCAGTACTGCTTAACTTCAAATGCAACAGGATCAATAATTAAATCCAGCGAAGTTCCAATAAAAGCTCCGTAAACAGAGTAGATAATTCTACGGAACCTTTTAAAAATATTCACGACAGGAGCAGCCAGCACGTGGGAAGTTGCGATGACCATAGTCCAGGCAAATCCTATCGTTAACGGTACACCGGCTACTTTCGGACCGAAGTCTGCCTGATAGCTGTAATCGCCAAAAAATAATCCTGTATGTACTCCGAAACTCTCGATTGCCATAGACATTATGAAAATGGTACCGATGAGAAACAAGCCGGTTAAAGCAGGAGAATTTCTGTAGAAATAAAACATTCCCAGTAAGCCGGATGTCATTAAGAAAACAACGTTAGCCCATTCGAGCCAGGAGGGGACAAGGTCGAAAGATAATAAAAAAAGCCCAATAACGTACCAGATAATGAAAAAACGGTATAAATAATAATCAAGTTTCAGTGGCATCTTCTCATCCTTTCAAGGTGCACAGAGTTGCGCCTATGCTATTAATTTGTCATGCTATGTGAATAGTTTACCCTTATAACTATAGTTCTATTCAGTATAACTTTTAAAAATAAAACGGGCAATTTAGAAGAATGAGACCATAAGGAGGAACAGTTTCATGAAATATGTTATCGTTACCGGAGCGGCATCGGGCATAGGGAAAACTATTGCAGAACAATTTATCAAGCAAAATTACTATGTGTTTTTACTTGATAAAAAAGATTCTATAGAGGGACATTTTTCTTATTCTTCCTCACTCTATTCCTTTCATCAGGTTGATGTAAGTTCAGAAGATTCAATCCGACATTTTTTCAGAGAGCTGGCAGATGAAAAAATAAAAATTGACCTGCTTATCAACAACGCCGGTATATCTGAATTCGTACCTTTTGATGATTTAACTCTAGACAGCTGGGACAAGGTAATAAATACAAATCTAAGAAGTGCAGTGATTATGAGTAAAAAAGCTGTACCAGTGATGAAAAAAGATTCATCGATCATAAATATTGCCTCCACCCGTGCTGCTATGTCTGAGCCGGGGAGTGAAGCATATGCAGCGTCAAAGGGAGGACTCGTTTCATTAACGCATGCACTGGCAGCAAGTCTTGCCGATAGAAACATACGCGTTAATTGTATCAGTCCGGGCTGGATTCATACCGGGTCCCGGGAAGAGTTGATTGATTATCACCATTCTCTGCACTGGTCCGGCAGAGTTGGCTCTCCGGAAGATGTAGCTTCCGTATGTACTTTTCTTGCAGATGAAAAAAATAAATTTATCAACGGCGAAAATATTACGATCGATGGCGGAATGACAAGGAAAATGCGCTACGATTAATAAGGAGCAGAAAATGGATAACATCAAAATGATAGCTACTGATATGGATGGAACACTTCTCAATAATGATCGGAAGGTTTCACCAAGAAATATTGAATTATTGAACGAAGCAGCTGAATCCGGAATAAAAATATGCGCTGCGACAGGAAGAGACTTTCGTGAAGCTTCCGCTCCTCTGAAAGAAGCATCTTTATTTCTGCCGGTAATCGGGGCTAATGGCGCTGAAATCCGCTTTGCTGATGGAAGCCTGTTTGACGAAAAAACGTTGGATAATTCACTTTTCAGCCTTATTACAGACCCTCTTAAAAGAGAGCAGGTGTATTACGAGGTATATACGAATCTGGGTGCTTTTACAACGAATAAAGAAGAAGGGCTGAAGCTTGTGCTGGATGTTCTTGCGTCAACTGGATCAAAGATGCCTAAAGAAGAGGCGCTTGCTCTCGCAGAAAAACGCTTTGAAGAAGGAAATGTTCAGCTGACGAGAAACTATGAAACGCTTTTGGCAGAGGAAAAAACAAAGCTATTGAAAATTTTAGCTTTTTCTGCGAGCGAGAAAATACGCCGCAGAATAAGGTCTGAATTAGCTGAACTTCCGGTCGATATCAGTTCATCGGCAATGGAGAATCTGGAAATTACCCACCACGAAGCTACTAAAGGCAGGGGAGTTCAGTCACTTGCCGGGCATTACGGCATAAAGTTAAGTGAAGTGATGGTTATTGGTGATAATGAAAATGACTTGTCAATGATGGATGCTGCCGGATACGCAGTAGCAATGGCAAATGCAGCGGAATCAGTTAAACAAAGAGCGGATATAATTACTGGAACTAATTATGAAAGCGGAGTAGCTCAAGCGGTAGAACGGGTACTGGAAGCCAGAAAAGCTTCATTAAAGAAAAGTTTATAACGAAGATAACTGGGGAATAGCAGTACACATGTTACCTCTGTGACAGCTTCTTTGCTGCGTGAGATCAGCTGTTATCTTGAAGATATTTTATGCTGTTAAATTCAGATAAAATGACTGGGGCAGAGAAGTGATAAATATGCGCATGCGGTCTCTGCTATACTTGAAAGGGGCCGCTGCCTTTATAAACCAATGTATACTATTAGAAAGGGGCAATGAATCATGTTAAAAAAGTTGTTTGGTCTCGATAAGAAAGAATCAAAAAAAGAAGTCGAAATGCCTGAAGCGGATGGGAAAGATGTCCTGCACAGCCCGGCTGACGGAGAAGTTGTCGCATTATCAGAAGTTCCAGATCCTACTTTCGCTGAGAAAATGATGGGAGACGGTGTAGCAATTAAACCATCTGGAGGCACGATCGTATCTCCGGTACACGGAGAAATAATGCAGCTTTTCCCGACAAAACACGCTGTAGGTATTAAAACTGTCAATGGAATTGAAATTCTCCTTCATATTGGCATTGAAACTGTAAACATGCAGGGAGAAGGCTTTAAAGCTTTTGTTAAAGAGGGCGATAAAGTGGCCGTCGGTGAAAAACTGATTGAGTTTGATCCGGCCCTTGTTAATGAAAAAGCGGAAAGTACTATTACTCCGGTTATTATTACAAATGGGGACGCCGTTGCTTCCATAGATAAAGAAGAAGGCAAAGAAGTTACTGCAGGAGAAACGGTCATTATGACCATTACTTCCAAATAAATTTTTCTTTCTGTTTATATTAGTTTTCAGAGTGTTGATTAAGTAAAGAAAGAAGTCTATGTATTCGATTCCTTGTATTTTCTCCTCCGCTTACCGGCGGAAGCTTGCCGTGGGGCTTGTCTTCAGCTATTTCCAATGCTTCCCTGCATTGGAAAGGATCTTCAGACTGCGCTTTAACCCCACTGGCGTCCCCGCCGGACACTGCAGAGAAAATCCTCTTTTTTTACAGGAGAAACCTGTCGTACGCTTGTGTTTGCAGCAAAGTCTTTCTTTTTGTTCAGATGCTGGAGCTGTAGAAGGGTGACTTCGGAAGAACGATTCTTTGTTTTATGAAAGGCAGGTCGGCTGAGAGCGTTCTCTCCGCAAAGCGACTCTTCGAAAGCGGAAACAGCCAACTGTATACTTATACAGAAAAATTACTTTGTAAACAACCTGAAAACTGCCGGGCATTCTTAATGCCCGGCAGTTTTTATACTGTTATACTTCCATTACAGTATTTAAGTCAATATAAACCAGCACGAAGGCTGCGAGCAGGAAACAATATACTGCAAAATAGATAAGCCGGCTTTTTTTGAGGAAATCGATAAGCCAGATAATCCCTAAAATAGAAAAAATAAAAGAGATGATAAATGACACAATCAGATTGAGGGGACCGATATAATCAATTATTTCCATTGTAACATCGCCTATTCCAAGCAGTGTTGAACCGAGAATAACTGGAATAGCCAGCAAGAAGGAGTAACGTACTGCCGTGTCGCGGTCCAGTCCCCGGATTAAAGCTGCCACCAGCGTTGCTCCGGATCTTGAAATCCCTGGTAAGACTGCAAGCGTCTGAACGAGTCCAATGATGACCGCATCGATTTTTGTCATCGTGTCAGGTGTTTTATTCCCCGTTCTATGCACACGCTCAATAAATATGAGAGCTACACCAGTAAGAGCTAAAGCGGTGGCTATAACGACCGGAGTTTTCATTGATTCTCCTACAAAATCGGAGAATAAGTAACCAAGTGCCCCTGTGATAAAAGTTGCAATTAATATGTAAACTCCAAAATTGAACATAGTTTTATCAGAATCTTTTCTTTTTACAATAAATCGGCAGAAGCCGGCTGCGACCTGCCAGATATCTCTCCAAAAGTACAGCATAACGGCTAAAACAGAGGCAAGATGCAGAAAGATTTCAAAAGCAAGACCGGGGAAAGAATAACCAAACAACAACTGTGTGATGACGATATGAGCTGTGCTTGATATTGGAAGGAACTCGGATATACCTTGAACGATACCAAAAATAATTGCTTCAATAAGTGACATGAGGGACTCCCTTTCCTTAAATGTTTGGATACGAAACTTATTGTAACAGATTATAAAGTCAAGGATATGTAAATTTTGTGATATTTAAATGATAGCACTATGGAGCGTCTGCATTCTGGCGTATACTGGAGAGTAGAAAGGTGGAATGCAGGAGTGAAAATACTGATATCTTATCTTATATTAATAACAGCAGTTGGAGCTGGTATTTTTATCTTTCTTACTAACCAGGAACAGGAAGATCAAAGCAGCGAGGCACTGGAAGCATATATGGAAAATGATGGAATTGAAAGAACTGTGCCTGACGAGGAAGATACAGTCAGTTTTCAGACTGTAGAGGAAGTAGGCGTAGAACCGGGAATGGAAGCAGCTGATTTCGAACTTCCTCTCCTTAGCGGAAGCGATACGCTTTCTCTTCATGAGCTGCGTGGAAACTTTGTAGTGGTGAACATGTGGGCTACGTGGTGTCCGCCGTGCCGGGAGGAAATGCCTGATTTTGTAAGGTTTTATGAAGAGTATAAAGATGAAGGCGTAGAAATGATCGGCGTTAATATGACGGCTTCAGAAAAAAATAAGGAAGTTGTTCACCAGTTTGTCGATGATTTTAATATTCCTTTCCACACTCTGCTTGACGAAGAAGGGATAATGGAAGAAGCCTATAATGTTTACGTTATGCCTTCCACTTATATTATTGATCCGGATGGACGTATGGTAATGAACCGTCCCGGCTATATCAGCTACGAAATATTGGAAGAGAACTTCTTGGATATTAAGGAAAACTATGAGGGATAATAAGAAGAGTGAACATAAAAACCCCGGCGTTGATAAAACAGCACCGGGGTTTTAAATTGTTTTTACTTTAGCTTTGTTAAAGTCTGTGGCTCTTACACACGTTTGGTGAAAACAAGATATATCTTAAAAAAGCTCATTTCACCCTTAAACCTTCTATCGTTTAAGCCTGGGCCACCTGCTTTTTACGTAGACTTATCTTCTGCGCACGTTCATCGTTTCAATACTATTATTTTCAAGGTAGCCTTTCCTTTAAAAATAGTAGATCAATTAACCTGGTTTTACGAATGAACAGTGAATTCATCTTCTTATTTATCATTTGTACTCTGCTTCCGAGTCCAGATGAGAAAGGAAGGATATTCAATCCCGGTGTTTATCATAATAGGAAATTTTCGCTGCTTTCTGGACGGCTGCCAGTGTATCAGGGGAAAGAGAAGTGTTGGCAGCAGAAACATTGTCCCGGAGCTGCTTATGAGTTCTCGCCCCTTGAATGGCAGTAGCTACAGGTTTACTGCTTAAGACGTATCTCAGCGCGAGGGAGCTCAATGAGAGGCCGGCTTCATCAGCAATAGTCTGTAACTCCTGGACTGTGTTCTTCAATTCTTCTCCCGAGTAATCCAGATAACCGTCTTCAGTCAGTTTCTCAGCTGAAGCAGACGTGAGAAGTCCCTTGGCGACGGGGCCGCGGGCAATGACGGACACCTGGTGATCGTTCAGAAGATCAAACCATTCTTCCGGACGGCGGTCGAGGATATTATACTGCATCATATTGCTTACAATCGGCTCGTTTTTCACAAACCTTTTTATAACGTTCGGTCGAATAGAAGAAGTGCCGTAATAGCGGATCAGCCCTTCGTTTACAAGTTCATCAAGTGCTTCCAGTGATTCATGTAATGGATCCTCTATTGTGCCGCCGTGCAGCTGGTATAAATCAATATAATCTGTACCGAGACGACGTAAAGAATTTTTGCAGGCTTCTTTTATATAAGATTTGGATGGGTTCCAGCGCCATCCATCGATATCCGGCCCCCATTCGTTCCCCCCTTTAGTTGCCAGGAAAACGGAATGCCTTTTTTTCGCTAAAGCCCTGCCGACAGACTCTTCATTAAATCCGAACTTGTACAGATCAGCAGTATCAAAATAATTTATGCCTAGATCAACAGCTTCATGAAGCAGTTTTTCATTGGATTCGTGGTTTTCAGACAGTGACATGCAGCCAAATCCTATTTCAGATACATGCATTTTTGACGAGCCGAGCTGATTATATTTCATAAAATCTCTTCCTTTCTTTATGAATTAGCCCTCACTTTACGTAAAGCATTGCAGAAACGCAAGTAATAGCATATTCTAATAGATAGCAGTATCTGCGGAACATTAACAGCGGGCAATGATCCCTGATTGAAATAAATATTGTCGCAAAGGAGTATCTGTTATGCAAAAAAAATTATATGAAGAAACCTTAAAAACGAAAGATATTTATAAAGGGTCGATTATTGATGTGGAACTGCAGGATGTTCTGCTTCCGAACGGCAGGGAGAGTAAACGCGAAATTGTAAATCATCCAGGTGCTGTTGCGGTAATCTGTATAACGGAAGAAGACAAAATGGTTCTTGTTAAACAGTATCGCAAAGCCTTGAAAAAAGCTATTGCTGAGATACCGGCAGGGAAGCTTGAAAAAGGAGAAAAACCTGAAATATGTGCACAAAGAGAGCTCGAGGAGGAAACAGGTATTAAGGCTGCTTCCTTAAAATTACTTGATTCATTTTATACGAGTCCTGGATTTGCAAATGAACTGGTATACATATTCGAAGCAGAAGGACTCCGCTCAGGAGAAAAACATACAGATGAAGATGAATTTGTAGAAAGAGTTGACGTTAGTTTAGAAGAAGCGAGAGAAATGATAAAGACTGGAGAAATACACGACGCCAAAACAATTTATGCAGTCCAGGTATGGGAACTGCAAAAACTAAGAAGTAAATTATAATAATTATTACTTTATTATGATAATCATTATCATTTGACAGTTATTTTTAATAAAGCATATAATGTTCATTAAGAGGGAACTTCCCTGTGTTTTTATAGGATTGCGCAAAAAGCGTGGGTCGATTGGGGGAATAATAAATTATGGAGCAGCGGATAGACCGAATAAAAAAACAGCTGCACTCTCAAAGCTATAAGCTTACTCCTCAGCGGGAGGCTACAGTTCGAGTACTGCTGGAACATGAAGATGATCATTTGAGTGCTGAAGATGTATATATGCTTGTTAAAGAAAAGTATCCTGAAATCGGTCTGGCAACAGTTTACCGTACACTGGAACTTCTTACAGAATTAAAAGTTGTGGATAAAATAAATTTCGGGGATGGAGTTTCCCGCTATGACCTTCGTCAGGAAGGGGCAGCCCACTTTCATCATCACCTTGTGTGCCTGGAGTGCGGGGCAGTCGATGAAATTCAGGAAGATCTGCTGGGAGATGTCGAAAAAATTGTAGAAAAACGCTGGAATTTTGAAATTAAAGATCATCGATTAACATTTCATGGAATTTGTCATAGGTGTAATTCAAAATAAACATAAGCAAACAGATAAAAAAGATGCCACAATCTGTGCATCTTTTTTTATTGACATTTTTTCAAAGCACTATGCACGTAATTGCGAAAATATGATATGCTATGATTATATTAAGGTACTGGAAAAGGCAGGTGAGTCTCCTGAATAATGAAATCGAGGAATATATGAACTTTCTAGTCGTGGAAAAAGGTTTAGCAGCTAATTCCACCAATGCTTATGCGAGAGATTTGAAGCGGTACTGCACCTACTTGCAAAATGAGGAAGGTATTCAGCATTGGAACGAGGTTCAAAAGATTCACGTTACCGCCTACCTCCACTATCTGCATAACTTAGGACGTGCCGGTTCATCTGTTTCCAGAATGCTTTCATCAATCAGGTCTTTTCACCAGTTTTTAATCCGGGAAAGAAAAGCAGATCATGATCCGGTTCTTCATATTGAGAGGCCGAAACTATCACAGAAACTTCCGAAGGTTTTATCCACAGAGGAAGTTGAAAGCCTCCTCCAAGAACCGTCTTCCAATGCTCCAATGGAAGTAAGGAATAAAGCAATGCTTGAACTTTTGTATGCAACAGGGATGCGCGTGACGGAGCTCTGCAGTCTGAAAATGAGTGACCTCCATTTATCGATGGGGTTTGTTCAATGCCTTGGGAAAGGAAATAAAGAAAGGATTATCCCGTTGGGAACTCATGCAGTGGACGCGATGGAGAAGTATCTAAACTCCAGCCGCCGTAAACTCATGAAGCAGCAGCATGAAAATGTTTTTGTAAACCATCATGGGAAACCGCTCTCAAGACAGGGTTTTTGGAAAATACTTAAAAAAATTGCTTTAGAAGCAAATATAGAAAAAGAATTAACTCCTCATATGCTGCGCCATTCTTTTGCTACGCACCTTCTTGAAAACGGGGCAGATTTAAGAGCAGTTCAGGAAATGCTCGGTCATGCCGACATTTCTACTACTCAAATATATACGCATGTGACAAAAGTAAGAATGAAAGATGTATATTCTCAGTACCACCCGCGTGCCTGACAGCGGGTATTAAACAGAAGTCTGACTTCAGACGTCATAGCATTGAATCGTAAATCAGAAGAAATAAGTATGAATTTTATTAAGGAGATGATGAGTAAATGAGCAGCTATCGCTTTAACCGAATTTTTCTAATTGTAATGGATTCAGTCGGAATTGGGGAAGCACCTGATGCCTCTGAATTTAACGACATCGGTTCCGACACCCTCGGGCACATTGCTGAAAAAATGAATGGCCTTTCCATGCCTAATATGGACCGCTTAGGACTAACAAAAGTTAAACAGTATCAAGGCGGGACGGAACCGGACAAAGTAGAAGCTTCCTATGGGAAAATGCAGGAATTATCGGCAGGGAAAGATACAATGACAGGACATTGGGAAATTATGGGCCTTCATATCGACAAGCCTTTCCGTACATTTCCTGATGGTTTCCCGGATGCTCTGATCAATGAAATTGAATCCAGAACCGGCCGTAAAGTTATCGGTAACAAACCTGCTTCAGGCACTGAAATACTCGACGAACTTGGGCAGGAACACGTGGAAACCGGAGCCTTAATTGTTTACACATCGGCGGATTCCGTGCTGCAGATTGCCGCTCATGAGGAGGTAATTCCACCGGAAGAGCTGTGGGAAATATGTGAAATGGCAAGAGAACTGACTTTGGATGATCCCTATATGATAGGACGCATCATAGCAAGGCCATTTTTAGGAAAACAGGGCAGCTGGGAAAGAACGTCCAACCGCCATGACTATGCGCTTAAACCTTTTGGCCGCACTACTATGAATGAATTGGCTGATGAAGGTCTGGATTCCATTGCTATCGGAAAAATTTCGGACATTTACGATGGGGAAGGAGTCACCACCTCATTAAGAACTGTCTCCAACATGGACGGTATGGATAAACTGGAGCAGTCAATGGAAATGGATTTTACCGGGTTGAGTTTTTTGAACCTTGTTGACTTCGATGCGAAATTCGGTCATCGGCGTGATCCTCTGGGATATGGAAAAGCACTGGAGGAATATGATGCCAGACTGCCGAAGGTAATGGAAATGCTTCAGGAAGACGACTTACTGCTTATTACGGCGGACCATGGCAATGACCCTGTTCATCATGGAACTGATCATACCAGGGAATATGTGCCGCTGATTGCATACAGCAAAAGTCTTCAGGATTCTTCATCATTAGGAACTAGACAGACATTTGCAGATATTGCAGCAACGGTGGCAGAAAATTTCAAGCTGAAAATGCCGAATCAAGGTACCAGCTTTTTAAAAGAACTGAAATAGGAGGAATTGTAATGCAGGCAGTAAAAGACGCTCAAACGTTTATCGAAAAAAAATTAAAAGGAAAAAAGCCTGAAATAGGTCTCATACTCGGCTCAGGCCTTGGGGTTTTAGGAGATGAAATAACTTCCCCGGAAGTTATCAAATACGAAGATATTCCGGGATTCCCCAGTTCTACAGTGGCCGGTCATAAAGGACAGCTCGTTATCGGGGAGCTTGAAGGGAAAACAGTGGCAGCAATGCAGGGAAGATTCCACTACTACGAAGGTTATGATATGGACCTTGTCACGCTTCCAATTCGTGTAATGAAGGCAGTTGGTATAGATACTCTTATCGTTACGAATGCCGCTGGAGGAATCAATGAAGAGTTTTCACCGGGGAATTTAATGCTTATTGAGGATCATATTAATCAGTTTGGAACTAATCCTCTGATAGGCCCGAATGATGAAGAACTAGGGGTTCGATTTCCTGACATGTCCCAGGCTTACTCTAAAGAGCTTCTGAAGATTGCATCTGAAACAGCAAAAGAACGGGATATTTCTGTTCAGAGGGGTGTATATGTCGGAACCACGGGGCCTTCCTACGAAACCCCCGCTGAAGTAAGAATGCTCCGCATTTTGGGAGGGGATGCTGTTGGAATGTCAACAGTACCGGAAGTCATAGCTGCACGCCACAGTGAAATGAATGTATTGGGGATCTCCTGTATTTCAAATATGGCAGCAGGTATTCTCGATCAGCCGCTCGCTCACTCAGAAGTGATTGAAACAACAGAAAGGGTTAAGATTGATTTTCTGGCGCTCGTAAAATCGATTGTCGCTAAAATGTAAGGAGTGAGTTTATGTCACTAAAAAAAGTAAAAGAAGCAGCTGAAATGTTGAAGAGCCGGTTTTCTTTTAATCCTAAGGCAGGACTTATACTGGGGTCGGGACTCGGAGATTTAGCCGAAGAACTTGATGATGCGGTAGTGTTTCCATATGAAGATATTCCTCACTTTCCGATTTCAACGGTAGCCGGACATAAAGGACAGCTGGTGGCTGGACTGTTAGAGGGAGTCCCTGTGCTGGCAATGCAGGGAAGATTTCACTTCTATGAGGGATATTCCATGCAGGATGTGACTTTTCCAGTTAGAGTAATGCATGAAGCAGGATGTGAATCGCTGATTGTTACCAACGCATGCGGAGCAATGAATACAGAGTTTTCACCTGGAGATCTTATGATTATAACCGATCATATTAATTTCACCGGAGCTAACCCGCTGATCGGTAAAAATACAGAAGAGTTCGGACCGCGTTTTCCGGACATGAGCCGGGCTTATGACGAGGGCCTGGTGGTTCATGCCCTGGACACAGCCTCTTCTCTTTCTATCGATGTCCAGCAGGGCATCTATGCTGCGGTAAGCGGACCCTCCTACATGGCTGGAGCAGAATTAAAAATGCTTCAAACCTGCGGAGCTGATACAGTAGGAATGTCGACAGTTCCGGAAACCATTGCTGCAAAGCATATGGGGATGAACGTTTTAGGTATATCCTGTATTACTGATATGGCTGTACCGGGAGAAACGGATGGCATTACTCATGAAGAGGTAATGAAAACAGCTGCAGCAGCAAAGCCTGTATTCAAAAAGCTCGTCCGTGGAATACTGGGTCAAAGCAGCAAAGAGACTTGGGAAAAGGAGAGAACTAACTTATGAGAATGGTAGACGTGATCGAAAAGAAACGAAACGGCCAGGCTCTCAGCAAAGAAGAAATTAATTTCTTCATAGATGGCTATACAAAGGGAGATATCCCTGATTATCAGGCTTCAGCATTATTAATGGCAGTATATTTTCAAGGTATGACGGCTGAAGAAACGGCTCTATTAACGCAGGCAATGGTAGACTCCGGGGAAACTATCGACCTCTCTTCCATAAAGGGACACAAAGTTGACAAGCATTCGACTGGGGGCGTGGGAGATAAAATCAGTTTCATTACAGGGCCGATAGTTGCTTCTGTCGGAGTTCCGGTAGCTAAAATGAGCGGTCGCGGCCTTGGTCACACAGGTGGAACAATCGATAAATTGGAATCTGTAGAAGGATTCAACGTAGAAATTACGAAAGAAGAATTTATTGAGAATGTGAATAAATATAAGCTTGCTGTAGCAGGACAGACGGGTAACCTTGCCCCTGCTGATAAAAAACTTTATTCCCTCAGGGATGTTACTGCTACTGTCGATTCTATTCCACTGATTGCCGGTTCTATTATGAGTAAAAAGCTGGCTTCCGGTGCTGACAGTATTGTACTTGACGTTAAAACGGGCTCAGGAGCTTTCATGAAAACTTTGGAAGAATCTGAAGCACTGGCCAGAGAAATGGTACAGATTGGTAATAACCTGGGTCGAAAAACGATAGCGGTAATTAGTGATATGAATCAGCCGCTTGGGTACGAAATCGGCAATGCAAACGAAATTAAAGAAGCCGCAGAAGTATTAAAAGGAAAGCGGGTAGATGATTTACGACATCTTGCTCTGGAACTGGCTGCTCATATGACAGTCCTGGCAGAAGTTTTTGACACTTATGAAGAAGCTTATGCAAAATTAGAAGAAAATGTGGATAATGGAAAAGCCTTTGAAGCATTCCGTACTTTTATACATGCACAGGGCGGCAATACTGAAATGATTGATGATCTTTCATTATTGCCGAAGGCAGCCTTCGATATTGAGGTTCCTGCTGCAAACAGCGGCTATGTTAATTCTATTGATGCTGCATCGGTAGGAATTGCTGCTATGCACCTCGGTGCCGGAAGAGCTACTAAAGAAGATCAGATTGACTTTGGAGTGGGTATTTCCCTTCAAAAGAAAATCGGCGATTATGTAGAAAAAGGTGAACCACTTGTCATACTTCATTCTCAGGAACAGAACCCGCAAGCCTCCATTGCTAAAATCAAAGAGGCCTACTCCGTTACAGAGGAGAAACCGGAAAAGCCGACGCTGATTTATAAAGTGATAAAATAGACAATTGCTTCATTAAAAGGAAAGATTGGAGATTTATCGTTCCTGAATAAAGTTAAAGCAGCCTGACAGAATTTCCTGTCAGGCTGCTTCTTTAAATGTCATAAACTGCTGAGGAACTTCCGTGAAAATTCTCTGCTGAGGGCGGCAGAGAATTGAAAAGAGAGTACTGAAAAACAAAAATTGGCCTGCATACGTTGTAAAGATCACTGTTTCTGTCGGCATACTAATTCTTGATTTTCACTCTGACCTGTGCTATGTTTAAAAAAATTAATTGAAAATGCAGATAGAGGTGCAGAGCATATTAGTAATATATGGGAGCGGGTGGCCCGCGATGATCATGTAGGAAAGGGTGTTCTGCCGAAGAATCTTTACGGCCTTGCGTATAGATTCTGGGAATCCGCTGAACAAGCGGGTTACTGTCACAGTTCAGCTGTGGAGCACTATCTTTTTTCGGATCTGCGAAAGTTTCGGAAAATGAATGGTTCCCACTGTTCATTTTCTTTTTTTTGTGCATTTAATGATTGGAGTGTTATATATATGAATAATTACGGTACTCAGCGTATTAATGAAATGGGAAGATTGGAAATAGGCGGGGTTGATTCTGTCCTGCTCGGCGAAACGTATGGGACTCCTCTTTTTATATACGACGTTAAAGATATTCGTAACCGTGCCCTGGAATTCCATGAAGCGTTTAAAAAACAGCAGGTTTCCTATCAGATAGCTTATGCTTCTAAAGCATTCAGCTGTATTGCTATGATGGAGCTGGCGAATGAACTTGGTTTAAGTCTGGACGTCTGTTCGGATGGTGAACTTCATACAGCATTAGCGGCCGGGTTCCCTGCGGAAAAAATTCATTTTCACGGGAACAATAAAACGCCGGATGAGCTTGAAATGGCAGTTGAAGAGAAGATCGGATGCATTGTCGTCGATAACTTCACTGAGCTGACATGGCTTATGGCTTTAACTGAAAGTAAGAAAACAGAAATGGACGTGCTTATAAGAATTACTCCTGGGGTGGAAGCCCATACGCATGAATATATTTCAACGGGACAGGAAGATTCGAAATTCGGTTTTGATTTGAACAGCGGGCAGGCAGATGAAGCGATTCGTTTACTCCTTTCCCACAGCTACCTCAAACTGCAGGGAGTTCATTCACATATCGGCTCCCAGATCTTCAAAGCGGAAGGGTTCGAGGAAGCGGTAAAAGAAATCTATCGTTCGATTCACGGCTGGTCTGTAAAAATGGACTATTATCCTAATGTATTAAACGTAGGTGGTGGATTTGGTATTCGCTATGCAGAAGGAGATTCTCCACTTCCACTTGGGGAGTATATCGATAGAATGGTCGAAACAGCGAAAGCAGAAGCGGCTGCGATGAACAAGCCGGTTCCTGAAATCTGGGTTGAACCGGGAAGAGCGTTAGTAGGGGAGGCAGGAACTACGCTGTACAGCATTGGTGCAAGAAAAGACATTCCTCAAGTACGCACGTATGTCTCTGTTGATGGAGGTATGACAGATAATATACGCCCGGCCCTTTACCAGGCGGAATATACGGCAGTACTCGCCAACCGGGCAGCTGAGAAAACAGAAGAAACAGTTTCCGTAGCAGGCAAGTGCTGTGAGAGCGGAGATATGCTTATCTGGGATTTGAAGCTGCCAACTGTTCATCAAGGGGACTATCTCGCAGTGTTTTCTACAGGAGCCTATGGTTATTCCATGGCGAATAATTACAATCGTATTCTCAGGCCGGCTGTCGTCTTTGTAGAAGATGGTGAGCATGAATGTGTTATTGAAAGAGAAACGTTTACTGACTTAACCCGCAGAGAAAAAAGTTACTCAAAAGCAGGATTTATTGCAGGACAGTCTTAAAACGAGACTTTCAGACGTTGAGACCTGCATTTTTTAAATAAGGTAAACGACTCAAAAGTATCCGAGAAACCTTTATGACAAATTCAGTCATAAAGGTTTTCTATTTTCCGTCGATATAATTACACTATCAAATAAGGCGTACGTTTTTTCTATAGCTGTGTTAAAGCTGTTGTTGATATATATAAGAAAACTTTGCTTCAACCCGGCAGGCCTGCCGTGGAGGAGATTTCCAGCTTCCTCAGGCTGACGCCCTGCGGGATCTTCCAATCTCCTTCTTCCACAGGCGTCCGCCGGTTTCCGCTTCGTTTTGATTTCCCAATACAGAAAGCCCTCTGGTTGAATCAAGGAGGTACAAAGGTAGAAACCAGTGCTAAGGTGATTTTTCAAGACGCATGCGGAAAAAGAAAGCTGACCATTTATTTGTTGTATGAATAATAATGCTGTGTACAGAAGTTTTTTAACTCTAAACAGTTTTTAATAGCACCTGCCCTTTCCTTCTGATAAAATAAAGATGCTAAATAAAAAGTAAACTTGGAGGTTGTACATATGAAAAAAGGCGAGATTAAGTTTGAAAATGGAGAAACGATTGAAATAGAGTTTTTTCCGGAAGCAGCACCTGGAACCGTAGACAACTTTGAAAAGCTGGCTAATGATGGTTTTTATAATGGTTTAACGTTTCATCGTGTTATTCCGGGCTTTGTTGCCCAGGGAGGATGTCCAAATGGAACAGGGACAGGTGGACCGGGTTACACAATTAAATGTGAAACGGCCGGAAACCCTCATAAACATGAAAAAGGCAGCCTTTCCATGGCTCATGCAGGAAAGGATACAGGAGGGAGCCAATTTTTCCTCGTATTGGACAAGCAGCCTCACCTGGACGGCGTACACACAGTTTTTGGAAAAATTACTTCCGGTATGGATACACTCGATCGTATCAAAGCGAACGATACGATGGAGGAAGTTAATGTGTTTGATGCTTAAACTGTAAACTTTCTTTTAGTAAGTAGATTTACTTGCTTCCTTTAAAAAGAGAATGCTATAGTTAAGTATGCTAAGAACAGGATCTTACAATATAATAATAATTCCTTCGGGGTCGGGTGAAAGTCCCAACCGGCGGTGATAAGGTTTGCAGCCTTTCAGTCCGTGACCCGTGTGGTGATTAACAACAGCTCACGGTGGATTTGGTGGAAATCCAAAGCCGACAGTAAAGTCTGGATGGGAGAAGGAACGTTTAGCGGAGTAAATTGCAGGGGATAAGTTTATCCTCGTTTCTGTTTGTTCACTAAACTTTACGCAGATATTCTGCACGTATGCCCTGAATGGAATTAATAATTCTATTCAGGCTTTTTTTATTATATGATTTTTTCAGACTATACTCTGTCAGGGAGGCAGTAATTACAAAAACGGACAGAGGACATATGCTGGTGAGTTAAATAAAATTCAAGTAAATTGATCAATGGTCATTCTAGTCATTGGGGGATCAGAGTATGAATGAAAAATATATGCATTTGGCTGTTCAAATGGCACGTGCGGCTGCCGGTCAGACGTCTCCGAATCCACTAGTTGGTGCAGTAATCGTTAAAGAGGGAGAAGTTGTTGGTCTAGGAGCACATTTAAAAGCTGGAGAGAAACATGCTGAAAGGCATGCCCTGGACATGGCTGGCGAAAAAGCTTCTGGAGCAGAAATGTATGTCACTCTGGAACCTTGTTCACATACCGGCCGCACGCCTCCGTGTGCAGACGCGATTATTAATGCAGGGATTAAAAAGGTTTATGTAGCTTCGCATGATCCGAATCCCCAGGTAGCCGGGCAGGGGATAAGAAAATTAGAAGCAGCTGGCATCAACGTACAAAAAGGTATATTAAAAAAGGAAGCCGAAGAGTTAAATTACTTTTTCTTCCATTTTATACAAACAAAAACTCCGTACGTCACGTTGAAAATGGCAGCAAGCATTGATGGGAAAACGGCGACCTCTCAGGGAGAAAGTAAGTGGATCACTGGAGAAGAATCGAGACAGGATGGCCATCAGCTGCGGCATGAACATGATGCTATTCTCGTAGGAATTGAAACCGTACTGGCAGATAATCCTTCCCTCACAACGAGAATTTCAGGCGGAGGATCCAATCCGTTAAGAATCATTTTGGATTCTAAACTGAGGACTCCTGCAGATGCCCGGCTTGTTACAGATAAACAGTCTACCTGGATTTTCGCTACAGAGCAGTGCTCTAAAGAAAAAGTCAGGCTTCTCAGGAGTTTAGGAGTGAAAGTTACAGTTTTATCAGGGTTTTCAATAGATATAAAGGAAGTATTAGAAAAACTTGGTGAAGCTGAGATTACTTCCTTATTAGTAGAAGGCGGCGGCACAGTACACGATAGTTTCGTGACAGAAAATTTATTTCAAAGGGTAGTGTTATATACGGCGCCAATTCTTATTGGAGGCAGACAATCACCTCAATCTGTTGCAGGAAATGGAATAGGGAAATTGTCTGAAGCCGCTGTCCTGCAGCTTCACTCCTCTGTGAATATTGGCAGCGATGTCAGGCAGATTTTTTTAAGAAAGGATGAAAACTAATGTTTACCGGAATAATTGAAGAAAAAGGAAGAGTTCTTTCTTTGCAGCGGACTGGGGAAGCAATCGTAATGACTGTTGCCGCTCCTAAAATACTTCAGGATGTGCGGATGGGAGACAGTATATCTGTAAACGGAGTCTGCTTGACTGTAACTTCATTTACATCTGAATCATTTACAGTTGATATGATGCCGGAAACGGTCAGGGGAACCAGTTTAAAGGAGACCGGTGAAGGTTCCCAGGTAAATCTGGAAAGAGCTATGTCCGCAGGCGGCAGGTTCGGCGGTCACTTTGTAAGCGGCCATGTGGATGGTATAGGCAAAATAATATCAAAACGGGCAGATCATAATGCTGTCTATTATGAGATTGAAATTGAATCGAAATTAAGGCCTTACTTTACTTTAAAAGGCAGTGTATCGATAGATGGGACGAGTTTAACTGTTTTTGGAGTTACAGACCGCACTTTTACTATATCTATTATTCCACACACGCTTGAAGAAACCATTATCGGTCAAAAAGAAGCAGGAAGCGTTGTAAATATTGAAGTAGACATGCTTGCAAAATATGTGGAAGAACTGCTGCAGCATAAATTCAGAATACAGGACAATCTGGAACCAGTTACAGAAGATTTCTTAAAAGAGCACGGCTTTAAATAAAAGTCTGCAGAGAAGGAGGCGGGTCCGATGAGCTATTTTGATCCAATTGAAGAAGCGATATATGCTTTGGCCCAAGGTGAGGTCGTTATTGTCTGTGACGATGAAGATAGAGAGAATGAAGGTGATTTTATATCACTTGCAGAAAAAACCACTCCTGAAGTAATAAATTTTATGATTACTCACGGCAGGGGTCTGGTCTGTACGCCGATTACTGAAGAACGAGCAGAAAAACTGAACCTGGTGCCCATGGTTGACCGTAATTCCGATCCTCATGGGACGGCTTTCACAGTAAGTGTGGATCATAAGCATACGACAACCGGTATCTCTGCTCCTGAACGAGCGATAACTGTTCAAGCATTAATTGATGAAGACACAAAGCCTGCTGACTTCCAGCGTCCGGGACATGTATTTCCTCTGGTTGCAAAAGCAGGCGGAGTTCTCCGACGTGCCGGTCATACCGAAGCAGCCGTTGATCTGGCCAAAATGGCAGGTGCTAAACCAGCGGGGGTTATCTGCGAGATAATGAATGCGGACGGCACGATGGCCCGTGTACCGGAATTAAGAGAAATAGCAGATGAACATGATCTGAAAATGGTCACAATTAAAGACCTTATTCAGTATAGGAATCGGAAAGATAAACTTGTTCAGCGTGAAATAGAAATTAAACTTCCTACTGATTACGGGGAATTTCGAGCCATTGGGTATTCCAATGTAGTAGATGGCAAAGAACATATTGCTATTGTGAAAGGCGAAATAGGAGGGAATAAACCGACCCTTGTAAGAGTCCACTCAGAATGTCTGACTGGAGATGTGTTTGGCTCAAGAAGGTGTGATTGTGGACCTCAGCTGCATGCTGCTCTGGCACAGGTAGAAGAACACGGGTCCGGTGTAGTGCTTTATATGCGGCAGGAAGGCAGAGGGATAGGTCTTTTAAATAAAATGCGTGCATACAAACTGCAGGAAGAAGGTCTCGATACCGTGGAAGCTAATGAAAAACTGGGATTTGAACCTGATCTGAGAGATTATGGGATCGGAGCACAGATTTTAAGAGACCTTGGAATCAGGAAGATGAAGCTGTTAACGAATAACCCCAGGAAAATTACCGGTTTAAAAGGGTATGATCTTGAAATTGTCGACCGTATTCCGATTCAGCTTCCACATTCAGGGGATAACGAAAAGTATCTAAAAACCAAAAAAGATAAGCTTGGTCATATGCTTCATCTTTAATTATTGAAGGAGTTGTTTAGCAGTGGGAAAAGTATTTGAAGGTAACTTAACAGGACAGGATTTAAAAATAGGCATCGTGGTAGGGCGGTTTAACGACTTTATCACTGGAAGACTTTTGGAAGGGGCTGAAGATGCATGCCGCAGACACGGTGTTGATGCTGAAGGTGTAGACGTTGCGTGGGTGCCGGGAGCTTATGAAATTCCGTTTATCGCGAAAAAGATGGCTGAAACAGGCAAGTATGATGCTATTGTTACGCTTGGAACAGTTATCCGGGGTTCTACCCCTCATTTCGATTATGTATGCGGAGAAGCTGCTAAAGGCGTATCACAGGCCGGGATGTCCACAGGAATTCCTGTTATATTTGGAGTGATTACAACGAATACGATTGAACAGGCCATCGAGCGCGCAGGTACAAAAGCGGGTAATAAGGGATGGGAAGCAGCGGTCGCAGCTATTGAAATGGCTAACCTGAATAAATCGTTTTAATCAATTAATGATACCGGAAACAGCAGAAGAACAGAAAAATGCCGCCATGGATATATTCATGGCGGCATTTTTCTGATTGCTTTCTTATACAATCCGCTATAAATTTCTAGTCAGCTGTTTTTCAACAAGTGCTTTTCTGCGGGCCTCTATGACTTCTGAACGATCACGATGGCGGTGTTTATAAATGAGGTTTTCATCAGCTGCCCGATCGTCGTAATTCCAGGTACATCTGCGATTTTCCGCTGTCTGCCGGCATTCTTTCTGGAGACTTCTATCCGTTAAAGGAAGATTCATAGGAGAGTAGTCACCGTTGACCTGGATATTATACATGCGCTTATGAATAAGGGAGATGAGTGTATCTTCATCAATGCTTAAATCCTCTAATAAACCGGACTCGTTCTCCATGTGTTTCAAAACCTTTTTATAAAGGCGCATACTTCCTTTGAAATTTTTCTGACGCTCATGATAAACAGCTACAGCTAATTGTATGAGCGTAAGCCACTTCTTTTCCCGATTTTGTTCCAGCCAGTATTCCTCGAGAATTTCGTGACATTCAAAATAATCGCGGGTACTATGAAACTCTATTAAAAATTCTTTATATTCATCAGGGTAATAATATAATAAATCAGCTCTCACAAGTTCACACTCCTCAAGTAAACAACTTGTTTCTATCATAAAGGATAGAAGCTTAATTGTGAAGAAAAGCGATGGTTATGAGATTTTTCTATGATATAATAACGCGAGGAAAAGGATGTGGATAAAATGAGCTACAGTGTAAAACTGCATGCTTTTGAGGGACCGCTGGATCTGCTGCTGCATTTAATTCAAAAAAATGATCTGAACCTTCACGATATTCCGGTGAAGGAAATAACAGACCAGTATATGACTTATATTCATGCCATGCAGATACTGGAATTAAATCTGGCCAGTGAATATTTAGTAATGGCATCTACTTTGATTCATATGAAAAGCAAGCTGCTTCTCCCGATTGAGGAATCAGAATGGGAGGAGGAACTCCTGATCGAAGATGAGGAATTTACGAAAGAGGATTTAATGGATAAATTAAAAGAATATAAGCGATATAAAGAAGCAGCTGCTGAATTTAAAAATCGTGAACTGGCAAGAAGCAGACTGTTTACCAGACCTATGAGTGATTTAACACCACTGTTGGAAGAAACTTCCGAAGAAGAAAAAAATGCAGTGGATGTTAATGTATACGATATGCTTGAAGCTTTTAAAAAGATTCATCAAAAGAAAAAATCGAAAGTGAAGCCTGTGACACGCATAAATCGGGAAGAAGTACCGATTGAAAAGAAAATGCAGGAAGTGGTTTCGTTTTTAACAAATGCAGGGGGAGAAATTGCTTTTGCTGACCTTTACGAAGAGGACAACGAGGCTGAGCTTGTAGTAACTTTTTTATCTGTATTGGAGTTAATGAAAGCAGACAAGATCATGTGCGTACAGGAAAAAAATTATGAAGACATAAAAATTAAAGAGAAAGTAGGAATTCCTTCATGAATGTAAATCAGGTACTGGCAGTAGCTGAAGGACTTCTTTTCGTTGCCGGTGAAGAAGGTATGACAGAAAGTCAGTTGATGGAAGTACTGGAAATTGATAAAAAAACACTGGATTTTCATATGGATGAACTAAAAAAATATTATGAACAGCCTTCGAGAGGAATTCAACTTATTGAACTAGGCGGAACTTATCAGCTGACTACAAAAGAAAAACATGCTGATTATTACAAAAAAATGGTGCGCTCGCCATCCTCTGCTACTCTTTCTCAGGCTTCCCTTGAAGCCCTTGCCATTATTGCTTACAAGCAGCCTGTTTCCAGACTCGATGTAGAAGACATCAGAGGAGTGAAAACAGAACGTCCCCTGCGGACGCTGCAGGCAAAAGGACTGATAGTGGAGAAAGGAAGACAGGAGGGGGCAGGGCGTGCCATTCTCTACGGAACAACGAAAAACTTTTTGGATCAGTTTGGCCTTCAGTCGCTCAGTGAGCTGCCGCCCCTCCCGGAAGTAGAAGAAGAAGAATTTGATTTGTTTTATGAAAAATTTCAAAAGGCTGTGGAAGAAACGGATTCCTGAAATTTTTTGAATGACTTTGTCAGCGTTTTTTGATGTTATAAAAAAGCTTATTTTACTGCCTCCGGTAATGGTTTTTAACGCATGACACTTCCTCCTGATATCTTTACAGATTCGCCGATAATATTGGCACCGCTGTTGGACAGTAAATAGATAATTGTATCTGCTACTTCTTCCGGCGAAGTAATTCGTCCGGAAGGGAGGTCATCTTCTATTTTTCTGCGCATTTCTTGATAGGAAATACCTGCCCGCAGAGCTTTTTGTTCAATAATTCCCCCAGCCATTTCTGTATCTACAAATCCCGGACAAACAGCGTTCACTCGAACCCCATATTCGACTGCTTCCAATGCAAAAGACTGCGTGAAGCCTATTAAAGCAAATTTTGAACCTGCATAGGCTGTATTTCCGTAAGTGCCGCGGAGACCGGAAAGGGATGAAACGTTTACTATTTTCCCTCTTCTGTTTTTCTGCATAATTTTATAAACTGCCTGGGACAGCATGATTTGAGCTGTGAAGTTTGTCTCCATAATGTTAGTGAGGTCTTCCTCTTTAATTTTATCTACGAGGTCTCCGCCAGTGATTCCTGCTGCGTTAACAAGCCCTTCGATGTCGCCAAATGCTTCACAGGCTTCACTGACAATTCGGTTTCTATCGTCTCCGGATGCAATATCACCCGGAACGACATGGATTCTGCTGCTCTCGGATTGATAATGAACCGTTTGTTTTAACTGCGATAGTTTTTCTTCGTTTCTTCCTGTCGCAGTAACGTTCGCTCCCAGTTTTAACAGAGCGAGGGCAGTGACATAACCGATTCCTCCGGTAGCCCCTGTAACGAGAATATGCGTATTTTGAAACGAAGTCTCGGAAAATAGTGTCATACAATAATTACCTCCTCAATATAATGAACGACTATGACATGATAAATAAATATGGGGAGTTCGTAGTTACTATTATAGGTCAGAGCTGTTGCAATAAGCCGGATTTACGGCCTTTCTCTTGACTAATAAACGAGCGGGAGGTATTATTACCTCGAAATCGAGATAAAAGGAATGATAATAATGGCTGATGAAGAAGAGCAGTCACTCAAGCTGTTTGTTGTGTTCTCCAGGGCATACGGTTCAATAAGGAAAAAAATTGAAGATGATATTCGTAATTATGACCTGAACCCTACTGAATTTGCAGTTCTAGAGCTTATTTATTCAAAAGGAGAACAGCCGATTCAAAGAATTGGTGAACAAGTGTTGATAGCCAGTTCAAGTATAACGTATGTCGTAGATAAACTCGAAAAGAAAAATTATCTGGAGAGAAAATCTTCCCCTGTGGACAGGCGCATCACCTATGCCGAATTAACGCGTAAAGGAAAAGAGTTAATGGATGACATATTTCCCGCCCACAGAACTTTTATTCATTCTCTTATGGAAGGACTGAGTCCGGAGGAAAAAAAAGATATGTTGGTTCTATTGAAAAAGTTAGGATGGCATGCGGAAAAAAATTGAAACTAATTAAAATAAGGTGACTTAAGAATTTCCGATTTCTGCTCCGCCTGTGGACATCCTTTATATTCAGCTATGTTAAAGTCCCGGATTCTTACGTGAAGAATCGGAAATGGCTTTCCGGCTTACGATTACAGAAAGTAACTTCACTTAAAAAGCTCGTGGGCCAGGCTTAAACGAGAGAAGGTTTAAGGGTTAAAACAGTTTTTTAGTGAGATAAAGTAAGTTTTCCCAAAACGTGCGAAAGAACCAAGTCTCGTGTTGATAAATGTAGAAAGCTCCGATTCGGCCTTGCCGGGGAGGAGCTTTCTTTTTTCCGAGTCCCGCTGAATGCGTCTGCTGGTTTATATCTCACGGACATATGATACATATAAGAACGGGTTTCTATGATTTGACCACTGTCTGGCTTTGTGCATTTTTTTTAAGTTCGAATGGAGAATCTTTAATTCTCGTCACTTCCTGAATGACAAAACCACTCTCAGGAATTGCGGGAACTCTGGATAGGCTCCATGATAAATCCTGTTCCGGCACAAAGTAAGTAATGTTATCATTAAAATATTTAAAGAACGACCGCATAACCATCACAGTCAGCCATTCTCCCGCGCACCTGTGCCCTGCATAGTGATTTCCTCCTCCTTGTGGAACAAAAGAAAAGGGACTGCCTTCCCATTCCTTAAATCTTTCAGGAAAGAAGTTTTCCGGGTTGGTCCAGCTGTCAGGGTGGCGGTTTGTTCCATAAAAATCGAGTACCGTCAGAGTGTTTTTCTTGAATGTATATCCTTCCCAAGAGAATGTTTTTTTAACTTTAGCTGCCATAGCAGGTGCAAACGGATAAAAGCGGCGGACTTCCTGAGCAAACATCTTACTGTAGTTATCTTTATCCTCAATCAGTTTTTCTTTTACTCCTGGATGTTCCTCTAAGGCTGTAAAACCAAAGACGAGAAAATATGCTGTCGCTACTAAAGGGCGTACTGCATTATTGAGTTCAACAGCTGCAGCAGAGGGTTCGAGCTTTTTCCCCTTCATATCCCGATGGTGGGCAATAATATATGCGGCAGAATACTCCGGTGGATTTATTTTTTCTTTTCTGATGTCTTTTATGATTTGAGAAAGCCACTTTTCCTGATTTTCCCGTGCCTTTCTTCCTTCTTTCAGTCTCTTGACAGAGCCGAAAGAGTCCACCATTAAACCCATTTCTTCTGTCCTCTTAGCAGCGTCTTCCTCCGAAAGAGGCACCCCAGCCCATCTGCATCCGCTGCGTACAAGCACTTCCTTCAATTCTTCAAAAACAACGACACGAGGTTTTGTTTCCCATTCCTGCACTTTTTTCTCCAGTTCCTCAAGAGCAATATCTTTCATTTCTTCAAGTCTTTCCGGAGTCATCATAGATAAAAACATCTGCTTGCGGTGCCGGTGGGAAGGACCGTCCATCCCATGAACTCCGCTGCCAAGAAGAGATTTACTGATAGCGGAAGGAACAGCGTTTTTACGGATGAAAAGATCTTTATTATAGAATAACTCTACTGCTTCAGCTCCTCCCATACAAATTGCTTTTTTCCCTAGAAGTCTGGTTTCAAAAATATCAGAATCCAGGCTTTTTCTTCTGTCTGAAATAAACGTGAAACCTTCTTTTATCAGGTTTCTTGTGTTATCAATTCCTTTGGCTTTAGGAATGGGGTGTTTTATCTTCATTTTTTTCCTCCAGTTTTTATAATATAACGATTATACCTACTCCTTAACTACCCCTTAAAACCATAATAAAACAAGAGCCGGTTTAATAATGCTGCATGGGATAGGGACATACCTCTTTTTAGAACCACCATAAGGAGAGGAATTAACCTTCCTTGGCAGAAGATGTACCCGACGTCGAAGCAGGAGGGGTATTGAGGGAGTAAGTGAAGCAGGTGACTCCTCTTCTAATAGGAATAACACGAAAAAAGCGGTCCCTGCCGCGTTAACTGTCCACAACTGCTCTTGAAAAATTTGATATTGAAAACAACGCCCCTTGTCCGCCGTTGTCCACTGCTCCAGTTACAACCAAGGAATTGTAAAGAGAAGCTTTTAAATAATTAATTCGGCATATAGAGTTGCCTAAGGAAGAATAAATTTAATAGATAGTACGCCTTATAAATCATTTAAAAACTGAGTTATTTCCTGCCAGTAGACAGGATCGCCTTGAAGCGTATTATGACCCTCTCCACTAATGGTCACGATACGCGTTTTCCCATCCCATCTGGAAAAGGTTTTATGAGAATGTTCTGCTGGTATCACTTGATCCTCATCAGCTGTAATTCCAAGGAGAGGAGAAGAAATAGTTTCTGCCATCTCGCTCACTTCAAAAGGGTGCCGGATAAATCGTTCTACAGGAAAGAGAGGATGCCGTTCCCCCTGAAGACGTGTTCTTGAGTCATATGGAGAAATAAGAATAGTTGCTGCTACAGGACGCTGCTTTGAAACATAGGATGCTGCAGAAGTGCCCATGCTTCTGCCGGCAGCAACGATTTTATGAGAATTAATATCCTCTCGGGAGGAAACGTAGTCAAATAAAGCTGTTCCGTCCTTATACAAATTGTCCTCTCCCGGAGTGCCGGTACTTTTACCATATCCACGGTAATTCATGAAAAGAACAGACCAGTCATCTGGATATTGATTACTTTCAAGAGCGGTTGAAGCTTCTTCGGCATTTCCTCCGAAATAAATAACGAGCGGAGATGGGGAATTTTTGTCACTGTGCTGAAGCCATCCATGTAGAATATTCCCATCTTCAGTCTCGAAGTTTATTTCTTCTGTATTATGGAAATGTTCGTTCACCTGGTTAATTCGTTCTTCAGATAAAGAAGCCCCTTGAAACAGACTTTCCTCCTGGCTGCTGATGACATTCCATGCAAAAAGAAAATAGACGGCTATAGCTGCTGTAAGACACGCTCCTATAAAAACTTTCAATTATACAGCACCTCCTTTCGAATTGTTCAGGACAAAATTTCTGGGATGCCCTGAAAAATCGGCTGGCACCGGGTAAAGCTCCGTTGTTGCCGCATACGTATTTTAGAGTTACAATTAAATACTGGTAAGTATAGTTCATTTTAAAAACGTTGTCGGGATGATAACGATGAGGAGAGATCGATATGGAAAGACTACAGAAAATTATAGCTGGTGCTGGAATTACTTCCAGGCGAAAAGCTGAAAAACTTATCGAAGATGGGAAAGTATCTGTAAATGGTACCATAGTAAAAGAGCTGGGAGCGAAAGCCGATGTTAACAGTGATGAAATCGTAGTGGATGGCATGCCTCTTGAAAAAGAAGAACCTGTCTATTACCTTCTCTACAAACCTTCCGGAGTCATTTCCAGTGTGAAAGATGAAGCTGGAAGAAAAGTCGTCACTGATTATCTCCCTACAGAGAAACGTATCTACCCAGTAGGAAGACTTGACTTTGATACTTCCGGAGTATTGATAATGACTAACGATGGAGAATTTGCTAATATGCTGATGCATCCAAAATATAAAGTCGAGAAAACCTATTTTGCAAAGGTAGAAGGAATTCCTGATAAGCAGAAGCTGCAAAAGCTCAGCAGAGGAATTTATCTTGACGGAGTAAAAACAGCACCTGCCTTCGTAAAACTGCGAAAAAGTGAAAACAAAAAAGGTACATCAATTATTGAGCTTGTTATCCACGAAGGCAGAAACAGACAGGTGCGCCGCATGCTGGAAGAAGTCGGACATCCGGTTTTAAAGCTGAAGCGGGAACGATACGGTATTCTCGATTTGAAAGGATTGAATGCGGGAGAATACAGAGAGTTAAAACCTCACGAAGTTAAGAAACTGCGTGAATTGTCTGTCACATAACGTTCGTAAAAATTAATTTAGTCAGCTGTATACATTTTACTGCAGATGATAAGATTAAGTAGAGCAACATTAACTCTGAAGAGGAGTGTCTATATGAAAAAACGCCGGCTTTGGATGCGGACTGCTATTCTTCTGGTAATGGCAGCTGCAATTGGATATACGTTTTATAACCATTTTTCGGAAGAGCGCGGACTTGTTGATGCCGGAGATGAAGCTCCTAATTTCATCCTTGAAGATGCAAATGGCGAAGAAGTCGAGCTGGATAATATGGAAGGGCAGGGAGTTTACTTAAACTTCTGGGCAACTTACTGTACGTACTGCCGGGATAAAATGGATTACTTAAAAGAATACCAGGAAGAATATGCTCAAAAAGACGTGCAGGTAATTAATGTTAATGTGGATGAAACTACTCTGCAGGTTGAACGTCATAAGGAAAGGTACGACCTCGATTTCGACTTATTCATTGACCGGAATATGGTTGTAAGCACAGAATATGGTGTTGGAGTACTTCCTTCCGTCTACCTTATCGATGAAGAGGGACAAGTGATAGAGAGGCAGGTAGGAGGTAAAACAGAAGAGCAGGTAGTAGCGGCATTGGATAAACTGGTGCCGGATAATTAACGGGGGTTCATAATGAATAAAGTAACGTGTGAATGCGGACATAAAAACCCATTTGGTACCTACCTCTGTGAGTCTTGCGGAAAGCCGCTTAAAGAAGACGGCAGACTTGCCAATATGCGGTATGAAGGGGTTGCGAGAAGATCCCAGACATACAAAAAAACGATTGTTGACAGAGTCTGGAACTTCTTTTCTTCTGTGAAAGTAGGTATCTGGATTATAGTGCTCCTCCTGGTTTCATCTTCTATAGGTACGCTTTTTCCGCAGGAGATGTATATTCCACCCGGAGAAGACCCATCCCTTTATTATGCTCAGGAATATGGAATTTTAGGGCAGCTTTATTACGATCTTGGTTTTCATAATTTATACAGCTCATGGTGGTATATGCTGCTGATCGCAGCCCTGGGTATTTCTCTTGTTATTGCAAGTCTGGATCGATTCGTACCTTTATACCGGGCTTTAAAAAACCAGCGTGTAACACGACATGCTGCTTTTATGAAGAAACAGCGTGTTTTTGGGGAGGCTCCAATAGCTGACTCCACAGATAAAGATTTTCAGACAGCAAAAAAGGCCCTCGAAAAAAAACGTTATAAAGTTCGAGAAGAAAACGGAAACTTACTGGCTGAAAAAGGAAGATTTGCCCGGTGGGGTCCCTATGTCAATCATATAGGGCTGATTATCTTTTTAATAGGCGGGATGCTCCGCTTTTTCCCCGGAATGTATCTCGATGATTACGTATGGGTCCGTGAAGGTGATACAGAAGTAATAACAGGGACTAATGGAGAGTATTTTGTTGAGAATAATGAATTTCTTGTCGAACTGTATGACGAGGAGCAGGAGGACATTTTCCAGGAAGCGCTGACACGCCAGAATGCCCCTGTAGTTTCCAACTACCAGACTAGTGCGACGCTGTATAAACGGTCTTCGGAAACTTTAGGGAGTGAAACGGAACTGGAAAAGATTGAAGATCACGACATACGCGTGAACCATCCGCTCACCTTTGAAGGTATTTCCCTTTATCAAGTCGACTATCGTCTGAACGAACTTTCTAATTTCACTTTCGGTATTGAATCCGAAGACAATCAGGAAAATGTAGAGAATATTTCTTTTGAAGTAGACTTAACGGATCCGCAGATGTTATACGAATTGGATAACGATTATCAAGTGGAAATCATTGAATATTTTCCTAATTTTTATATTAATGATGACGGTGAACCTTCTACACTGAATCGTGTTCCCGATAATCCCCGAATTATATTTGAATTGTTTCCACCGGGTGTGGATCCAGAACAGGATAGCGGGGAAATCAGTTTAATAGGCGTCCAGGTAAATGAAGAGCTCAATGGAGAGCATGATCATGCAATAAGAATGCTTGATGTCGAAATGGTCGACGTAACCGGACTAACAGTGCGAAGAGATCATACGCTGCCTGTTATCATTACTGGCGGTATAATATTTATGATTGGGCTTGTACAGGGATCGTACTGGCACCACAGGCGTATATGGCTGCAGCGCAAAGACGGAAAGATAATGATCGCCGGACATGCGAATAAGAACTGGCATGCATTAAAAAAGGATATAGCCCTCTTGCGAAGCGGAACCAATCTGCCGGGAGCGCTGGACCAGCTTGATGAAGAAAAAGATGAAGATCCTTTAGGTAACAAAAAAACAAATGAAGGAGGCGGCTGATGCTATGCTGGAATTCAGCAGTACTCTACTGTACATTGCTTTCGGTTTATATTTAGCAGCTACGATTCTTTTTGCAGTATCGATCACCGGCAGGAAGTTTAAAAATAAAAGCGGGGAAGAGCGTAATAAAGCAGGATTATTTGGATATATAAGCGCTGCACTGGCACTGATTTTCGCTATATCTTACTTTATTACCCGCTGGCTGGCAGTTGGATATGCACCGGTAAGTAATATGTTTGAATATACAACAGTTCTCGGGATCACGATGTCACTAGCTTTTGTCATTATCTATCCGATATATAAAAATAATTATCTCGGATTATTCACAATGCCGATAGTGATGTTGATTATTGCCTACGCTTCCATGTTTCCGGGCGAGGCTCAGCCATTGATTCCTGCGCTTCAGTCAAACTGGCTGTTTATTCATGTAATTACGACAGCTATCGGACAAGGAATACTCGCAATTGGTTTCGCTGCGGGTCTGTTATATCTCGTACGTATGATAGATTTCACAAAAGCTTCCAGAAAAGTTAAGAGTATTGAATTTATTATGTTCGGATTGTTAGCTACAATTGCTTATATTTTTATAGGGATTGGTTTTGGTGCGGCAGATTATACTGCAACGTTTAATTATGTTGACGAAACTGGAGAATCTGCAGAAGTGAACTATGTTCTTCCCCCTCTGGTAGGTCCAAATGAAGGAGAACTTATTTCAGAACAGGGATTTGATCCGGTTTTGTCTATGCCTGAATATATCCGTAGTGATGATGTAAACACCGTACTGTGGTCAATTATTGGTGGGCTGATCTTATACAGCGGAATGCGGTTGGGATTCAGAAAACCGATTGGCGGAGTTTTACAGCCGATTGTAAGAAAGGTTAATCCACAGACAGTGGATGAAATAAGCTACCGGGCAATTGCGATAGGATTTCCGGTGTTTACACTGGGTGGACTGATATTTGCAATGATCTGGGCACAGATAGCCTGGACACGCTTCTGGGGATGGGATCCTAAGGAAGTTTGGGCCCTTATTACATTTCTATTCTATGCAGTCTATCTTCATCTTCGATTATCGAGGGGCTGGCAGGGAGAAAAAAGTGCATGGCTTTGTGTAATCGGTTTTGCAATCATTATGTTTAATCTGATATTTGTAAACCTTATAATCGCCGGACTTCACTCTTATGCGTAATTTCGATACAATATAATCAGGAATAAAAAGGCTGTCCGTTGTTTTCAATTGGACAGCCTTTTACATGGAGGGATAAGGATGACCGATACGGAACAACAGACAAGGGTATTAATAGTTGACGATGAAGAACGTATCCGCAGACTTCTCAGGATGTATTTGGAAAAAGAAAATTATATCGTTGAAGATGCCGAAAATGGAGAAGCAGCGCTGGATATGGCGATTAGTACAGACTATGATTTAATCGTTCTCGATCTGATGATGCCTGGTATTGATGGCATACAAGTATGTGAAGAAATTCGAAAACATAAAGCTACTCCTATCATCATGCTCACCGCAAAAGGAGAAGAAATAAACCGAGTGCAGGGCTTCGAGGCAGGAACAGACGATTACATTGTAAAACCATTCAGCCCAAGAGAAGTTGTTTTAAGGGTTAAGGCTCTGCTGAGAAGATCGTCCTCTACAAAATTTCTGCAGACAGAAACGAAAACAAAAGAAATATTTGA
The DNA here is from genome assembly GCF_008014775.2 of Alkalicoccus halolimnae. Taxonomy (GTDB): domain Bacteria; phylum Bacillota; class Bacilli; order Bacillales; family Salisediminibacteriaceae; genus Alkalicoccus; species Alkalicoccus halolimnae. Next base: position 1,717,891 of record NZ_CP144914.1, read on the forward strand.
ATTCTCTCATTTAACAATTGACGATGATGCTCATAGAGTCACAGTCCAAAATAAATTAATAAACTTAACTCCAAAAGAATATGAGCTTCTTCTTTATCTGGCACAGGCTCCGGATAAAGTGTTTGCTAGAGAGCAGCTTTTGAAAGATGTTTGGAATTATGAATTTTTTGGCGATCTGCGTACTGTGGATACCCATATTAAACGCCTTAGGGAGAAACTGAGTCATATTGAACCGAAAGCGGCAGACATGATTAAAACTGTCTGGGGTGTTGGTTATAAGTTTGAGGACGCTGAACAGGGATGATGTTCTGGAGAAGCGTCGTAGGGAAAATCTGGTTTACAATACTACTGCTCGTATCTGTAGTACTGCTTGTATTGACTATTCTGCTTCTTGAGTATTTTGAGCGGTTTCATGCAGAGCAGGCGGAGGGAGAACTATTAAATCATGCCAATCTCATCGTCAGCTTTCTGGAGTACGAAACAACAGACGGTGAGGCTCTGGATATGAGTCAGGTTATTTCCGAGTCATACTCTGCACGGGCACTGCTCATCGGGGAAGAAGGGTACTGGTACACCTCTGACGAAGATGAGCAGGAAATCCCGGTAGAAGTTTTTTATGAACATGATGATTTAGCAAATGTTATGGAGAACGAAGAAACGGTAGTGACCCGGGGAGATTATTCTGTTACAAGAACACAGGGAGAAAATGCAGAAATTATGATTGTTGGAATGCCGGTAGTATTCGAAGATGGGGAAGAAGGATCCCTGTTTCTTTATCAGTCTCTGGACGTAATAGAAGAAGCGACAAATCAGACAAAACAGATTATATTTTTTTCCGCCGGTATAGCGATTATTCTGACTACCGTTTTTGCTTTTTTCCTGACTTCAAGAATAACAGCCCCACTGAGGCAGATGAGGGCGGCTTCTCTCGAAGTTGCAAAAGGAAATTTTGATACAAAAATACCTATTCAGACTAAAGATGAAATCGGCCTGCTTGCTATGGCTTTCAATCGGATGGGACGGGCTTTAAATACCAATTTACATGCGTTGAATCAGGAAAAAGAACAGCTTTCCCATATTTTGAGTTCTATGGCTGACGGAGTTATGACATTCAATAAGACAGGGCGTGTCGTAGTAACCAATCCACCTGCTGTAGAATTTATTAATTCATGGAGGTATGAAGAACAGCTGGAGGAAAACAGCGAACCTCCTCACCTGAATGTTTTATTCCAGAAGGTTCTGAAGCTGGAAGAAGAAGTAGTGGATGAAGTGACGATTCAAGGCAGAACCTGGGTTATATTAATGACACCTCTTTACGATCAGAATGATATAAGAGGAGCAGTTGCAGTTCTAAGGGATATGACGGAAGAAAGACAGCATGATAAGCTTCGCAAAGACTTTATTGCCAACGTTTCTCATGAACTGCGTACCCCTATATCCATGCTCCAGGGATATGGAGAAGCTATAGTGGATGGAATAGCGGAGACAGAAGAAGAGAAAAAAGAAATGGCACAGATTATCTACGATGAATCATTGAGAATCGGAAGGCTTGTAAATGAACTGCTGGACCTTGCACGCATGGAAGCGGGCCATCTTACATTAGCTAAAGAAGAAATTCATATTAAAACGATGCAGGAAAAAATCTTAAGAAAATTTCAAGTTATAGCTAAAGAGCAGAATGTCCGACTTATAGGAGAAAATTTGACCCGAACTGAATATTTTATTGGTGATCCGGATAGACTCGAACAAGTTATGACTAATTTAATTGATAATGCCTTCAGGCACACCCCTGAAAAAGGAACGATAACTGTGCGCATGAAAGAAGAAGATAATGGATTGAAAATGGAGGTGGAGGATACTGGAACCGGCATTCCCGAGGAAGACCTTCCATTTGTCTTTGAACGTTTTTACAAAGCAGATAAAGCGAGAACTCGCGGAAGGGCAGGTACTGGCCTGGGACTCGCCATTGTACAGAATATCGTCGACGCCCATGGCGGAAAAGTGTCCGTTCATAGTAAAGTAGGCGAAGGAACGAGCTTTAATGTTTTTCTTCCGATTACCAGAGATTAAATATACAAAAGAAGGTTTCTTATAAGTGTATAAAGCATGATTATCATTTACGAATATGAAGGAGGACAATATGAAAATTTACACAAAAAAAGGCGATAAAGGACAGACACAGCTTATTGGTAAGAGAGTGGAAAAGACAAATGAGCGTGTAGAAGCTTATGGTACGGTTGATGAACTTAACAGTTTTATAGGGGTGGCAGTATCCCTGATGAAAAAAACAAATTTTACCGACATTCAAACTGAATTATTGACTATCCAGCACGAGCTGTTTGATTTAGGCGGAGATCTGGCAAATGTTACAGAGAATAAAGAGTGGACGTTAAAAGAAGCTTCGATTACGAGGCTTGAAAACAAGATAGATGAATATTGGGAAGAGGCTCCACCTTTGAAGAAATTTATTCTTCCCGGTGGAGAGCCCGCGGCTTCCTATTTACATGTCTGCAGAACCGTTGCCAGAAGGGCAGAAAGATTGACGAGCGCCATTCATGACGAACATGATATGCCCCCGGCTGCACTTCCGTATTTAAACCGTCTGTCAGACTTCTTCTTTGCAGCTTCAAGAGCGGTTAATCACCGATCCGGGACAGAGGATATCTTGTATGAAAGAGGGAAAGATGTTTTTAATTAGAGTAATATGAAAATCAATTCATAAGTGCTTAATTCAGACAAATAGAAGAATTCTCATAAAATTCTTTTCTTACATTAATAGTCAAAGCAGGGAAAGACGGGCATTTCCGGAGGAGTAAGCGCCGTTTGAAGATTCAGTGTGGGGAAGGGTTTTGAGGAATTCAGTTGAAGACCATTTCCCGTAAAAATACATCCGCGACAATAAAGCAGATAACCGATAAACGGATGCTTTCGCTTCCATGGAGACGCAGGCGGGCCTAAGCTAATCCCGTCTTTATTCGCCCTGAAACCCTCTCATGTGCCCTGCATGCAGCTTAAAGAAGGAATACAGAGAAGAATCTTATCTTCTAATCAATCGCAGACTTTAACACAGCTAAACATAAAAAAGCTGAGCCTTATTTTCAAGGCTCAGCTTTTTTGTGCTTTAAAGAAGTATTTCGATATCGGCGTTTTCCCGTAAATCTTCAACATACTGGTTCTGTCTGAGCTGCTCTTCTAATTCCTCCTGGACGTCCTCAAATTCTGATTCTGCCATTTCTGGATTGCTTGATGCAGCCGTTTCATAGTACTCTCTGACTTCTTCTTCTGGAACTTCATATTCTTCTTCTATTTGATCCATAGAAAGAAGTTCTTCCACGAGTGCCATCTGTCGGATTTCTTCTTCTAAATCTTCTTCAGAGTAGCCCTGTGTTTCCAGAGCTTCTTCAAATTGTTCATCTGATTCGAACTGGGAACGAATTTCTTCAAGCTCCTCTTCGACCTGATCTTCGTCAGCTTCTATGCCTTCTGATTCAGCTTCCTGGGAAAGAAGAGTCTGGTTGATAAGCTGCTCGAGAAACTGCTGCTGAAACTGCATCATCATCATAGAGCTCTCTTCCTCAGCCATATCCTGCTGAGCAAACATAGTTTCAATCTGAGCTAACTGTGATTGTAGTTCACCATTGGTAATTTCTTCTCCATTCACGACAGCTGCTGGTTCTTCAGGGTCCTCATCCATAATATTCACCTGATCTTCAGCTGGTTCTTCAGAGGAATTTTCCGGAGATTCTTCGGCTGTATTTTCTGTGTTTTCGTTATCAGCTGTTGCGTTGTCTGTATTGTTTTCTTCAGCAGCTTCATTAGTGCTGTCATTGTTCTCAGTATTTGTTTCTTCAGACGTATTGCCATTTCCCTCTGTATTTTCGTTATTTCCTTCTTCATTACCTCCACATGCTGCTGCGATAAGGAGTGTAGATAAAGATAGAGTTAATAATCCATTTCTAGTCATTTTTTTCATTTAAAAAATCAACCTTTCTTTGAATGTGCTGCGTATTGACTATAACTGTATCATATTTAAATAAGAGTTATCAATTGATTAATCTCATATAAATATGTATATGCAGGGTTTCTAAACGATGAAACAGCCGTCAATATAAAGTGTAACAGTGTTAAAATATTACAGTTCAGGCGAACAAATTATATGTTCTGTTTGCGATCACATTTTCAAACCATAAAAATAGAAACGAAAGCACGCCTTCATCACTTATAAACTTTATATTCAAGGTAGTTTTTCCAGAGTCAAATTTTAAAATTTTGTATTAAAGACAGCAGTTATTAAGGCCTAGATAGTCTGGTGCATATGAGATGGTTCGTAGCATAAATTAAAGCAGCTGTCCTGTGAAAATTTCAGGACAGCTGCTGAAAATAGCTCGATCAGACTTGATCTGTTCATTCACAGATTTCTCTTTAAAAGCACGGATTTGGTCTATTGAGCTTCTATAGTTCAATAGCGGAAACAGAATTAATTTCTTCTATTTCAGCAAAAGCTTTTAAAACAGCTTCATCGCATTCTTTATCTGTTGCGAGAAGCATGATAGCTTCTCCACCTTCTGTCTTTCGTCCAACCTGCATTGTTGCAATGTTAACATCGTGAGCACCTAACAGCTGACCTACTTTACCTATCACACCCGGCCGGTCGTTATGACGTACATATAACGTATGGGCAGCAGGCTGAAAGTCCAGTTTAAAACCGTTAATTTCAACAATTCTTGCTCCAATTTCCTGGCTGTACGTTCCGTGAATATGAATGGAGCTGTTTTCACCCTGGACATAGGCTTTCACAAAATTTGCGTAACCTTTAGATTCACTTTCGTGTCGTTCAGAAACTTCTACATCTCTTTCTTTTGCGATCCAGGATGCGTTGACCTCATTGACGTAGTCGTCAATTCTGTTCCTGAAAAAGCCGGCAAGAAAGCTTCGGTTGAACAGCCCGGTTTCCTGATCGGATATTTCCCCGGCATAACTGATTTCCACTTGTTTTACTGGTTCCATGAATAGCTGGGAAGCGGTATCACCCAGGGTCCGTGTTAATTTGGTGAAAGGTGAAAACTTATCGAATGCTTCCTGATCGAGATAGGGAAGATTCAGTGCGTGTGGAGCTGGTTTACCGGATAAATAATCTAAAACTTCCTGAGAAACGGATTCTGCAACGTTCAACTGCGCTTCGGAAGTAGAAGCAGCTATATGAGGTGTTGTAATTACCTGAGGGAGCTTGGTAAGAGGATGATTTTTAGCCGGTTCTTCTTCAAAAACATCTATCGCAGCTCCTCGTACATGGCCTGATTCTACAGCTCGGTAAAGGGCATCTTCATCTATTATTCCTCCGCGGGCGCAGTTTAATACGTAAACACCCTTCTTAGTCTTTTTGAATGTTTCATCGTTAAGAAGCCCTTTTGTATCTTTCGTCAACGGTGTATGAACAGATAAAATGTCGCTTTGACTCAATGCTTCTTCGAGGGAGACAGCAGTTACGTGATTTTTTTCAGCTCTGGACTGGGTTAGAAACGGATCGTAAGCTATCACATTCATACGGAAAGCACGGGCTCTCTGGGCAAGTTCTGCCCCTATTCTACCAAAACCGATAATGCCTAGTGTTTTGCCATAAAGTTCAGCTCCCTGATAAAGCTTTCGATCCCACCGGCCTTCCTGCATCGACTGATTTGCCTGGGGAATGCTTCGGACAAGAGAAGCAAGCATAGCAAAAGTATGTTCTGCTGTTGAAATAGTATTACCGTCAGGGGCATTAACGACAACTACCCCATGAGAGGTGGCAGCATCCAGGTCTACGTTGTCAACGCCGACACCGGCGCGTCCAATTATTTTTAAGTTCGGGAGTTTATCGAGTATTTCTGCCGTTACTGTAGTAGAGCTTCTTATTAAAAGAGCATCTACAGTGTCTAAAGCTATCTTCGTTTCCAGAACGTTCTCCTGGATTACGTTCACTTCTGAACTTTCGAGAATAGGCTTTAAACCATCTGCGCTCATATTATCTGAAACCAATACAGTAAATGTTTTCATTTCCTGATGAACAGGATTCTGTACTTGTACCATTCTCTATCTCCACCTTTTTGAGTCGTTGATTTAATCATATTAACACGAAAGTCAGATAATTTGCACGTACACAGCAAAAAAGCAAAAGTTTTTTTCTCGAGGACGGAAAAGTCTGACAATTAAAGCGCTTACAAGTGACGGAGCATGGATAACAGGGAAGATAATAAGTTGTTGTGCACATATATTTTTCATTTTCAAAGTGCTGTAATGTCTTCAATATACATTCGAGCTTCATTTTGCTGATTGTCCTCCACTTTTTCAGGAAGCGATATTCTGCAGTATCAGCATCAATAATCATTACCAGACCTGCACAGAAAAGCCCTCTGCCAATTTATATAAAGGCAGAGGGCTTTTCTTGTTTTTAGAGGTTTGTATCACTTTCTGAGTGGAAATTCTATTCGAATTTCAGGGCATCTCCGTCAAACGGTTCTTCCGCAATCTTTATCGAGTCTGTTGGACATCCATCAAAAGCGTCCTCAAGATCCTCGTATAAGTCTTCCGGCACTGCTTCTGTACCTGCATTATCATCAAGAATGACGTAAGCAATTCCCTCGTCATCATAATCATAAATATCTGGAGCTGCGGCCCCGCAGGCTCCACAGGCAATACATGTATCTTTATCGACAATTGTAAATTTCGCCATATATATAACCTCCTTATTTAATAAAAATCCTTTGGAAGCGGATATTAAAAATCCGTACAAAGTAAAAGAAATGGTGTACTGATGAAAGCTGCCTGCAATAGCTTTGAAAAAGCAGTCACCTGGTAATTTGTATCTTTTAGTTCTACGCTTAACAATTGTATAGGTTCTCTGTAAACTTTTCAACAGTTATACAAAGAAGTTGGGAAGAGATCGCAGAATAATCTATAATGTAATTTACGAAACCTATTACGTAAGAGGAGAGATGTATATTGTACAGGCTTTACATCCATCTATTGAAAAAAATGGATGGAGGCAGAACTCTCAGTGGACCCGTCCATATTTTGAAAGGGAAAAGATCTGCAACCACGATACAGGATACAGCACTTTTCGGTTTGGAAAAATGGGCGGCTCTTTTAAAAAATATTTCCTACTCGCATTTGCGTATTGAAGAACAAAAATTGATTCAGAAAGAACTGGTAAGCATAATCGATAAACGAGCCTTTCTTACTGAAAGAGGAGAGGAGATTTTTCAGCGGAATAAGACCTTTTTTAACCACCTGGCTGTAGATGGAATGAAATGGGAATGGAATGGCGAAGCGGATATTTTTTGGCGGCGATTAACGCTGTTAGTTCAGACTTTAAGTTGGATGAAAGGTGGTTCAGCTTCCTTTATCCCAGTAAATTCTGATTATGAGGATAAAAAATTTGTGAAAAATCTGCTGAAATCCTATGAAGCAGAAGAGATTTCTTTGAAGCTCCATGGATTCCTGCTGCATGCTCTGAAAGCGGTCTCTGAAGAAGATGCAGAATTATTTGTAAACAGGCTGACCGGGCGCAGTCAAACAGGAAAAACGATCCGTCAGCTTAACAGCAGAGATGAAGAGATAATCTTTACATATCTGCGGTTCCGAAGCACCATCCATCATTTAATGAGTCAATTAACGGCAGAAGACAGTTTTTTACCTCTGCTGCTTCCTGAAGCATCGAGTCTCGGCGCAGTTACAACTTCCGCACGAATAACAGGAGACTTTTTATATAAAGGAATGTCTCTCAAAGAAATAGCGGCAGAAAGAGGTCTGAAAACAAGTACAATAGAGGATCACCTTGTTGAACTGGCTATGTACGATGATCATTTCCCATATCAAAACTTTATTAAAACCAGTGATATTAAAAAAGTAGAGCTTATTTTGGATGAAAAAGTAAATCTAGGGAAATTAAAAGAAATACGCAATGCTCTGAACGACGAACTAAATTATTTTGAAATTAGACTGGCACTGTCACTTCTGAACAGAAACAGTCAAAGGGGAAAGTGAAAATGGAAGCTTATCTTAAAAAACTTGGCTATACCTCGTTCCGTCCGGGACAGCGTGAAATTATTGAATATGTTTTGAAAGGTGAAGATGTATTTGCCATGCTCCCGACAGGAAGCGGTAAAACACTGTGTTACTATCTGCCATCAAAAATATTGGATGGACTGGTGGTTGTAGTTTCTCCTCTAGTCTCCTTAATGGCTGATCAAGTGGCTCAGCTGAAAGCTCAGGGAGATCGGAGTACAGCTCAATTGTCGAGCCTGCAGTCAAGGAAAGAAAAAGCAGAAGTTATCAATAAAATGAATAAATGGGATCTGCTGTACATGTCTCCTGAAATGCTGTCGGTGGATTTCATTCAGGAAATACTAAAAAAACAAAATATAGCTTTGTTTGTTGTCGATGAAGCACACTGCATATCGCAGTGGGGCTATGAATTCAGACTTGAATATCAGGAGCTTGGAAGCAGGATAGATGATCTTGGGAGACCCCCGGTTCTTGCGTTGACAGCTACAGCTACAGCACAAGTAAGGAAAGATATATTATCTCAGCTTCGGTTAAAAAAGCCTCAGGTTATTACGCATTCTGTGGACAGGAGAAACATTTATCTGGAAGTTAAAAAAGCAGCTTCGTTCCATGAAAAAATGGAAATGTTTCAGGAGGAGCTGGCATCGGTTCCTAAACCCTGTGTTGTCTACGCTGGCACAAGGAAAGCTGCAGAATTTTATTCGCAGGAAATAGAGAATTTCAGTTCAGCATACTATCATGGAGGGATGAACAAAGAGGACCGTACGCTTATTCAATCGCAGTTTTTAAATGACGAGCTGGAAGTTTTAACTGCTACGAATGCTTTCGGTATGGGAATTAACAAAGCAAATGTAAGAGCAGTGATTCATATGAGCATGCCTTCATCTCTGGAACATTATATTCAGGAAATAGGGAGAGCAGGCAGGGACAACCTCCAGAGTAAAGCTTTGATCATCGCAATGGAAAATGACAAACATCTGCCGCTTTCTTTTATAGAAAATGAATTGCCTGATAAAGAATGGCTGGAAAAACGACTGCTTCCGAAAATTACAGACGGGAAGCAGGCAGTAGAAGTTCAGCATGAATTGGAAGCATCTGATACTATGTGGAGCATGATAACGGGGCACCTGGAAAAAGAAGGGATAATAACAGAAGGTTTATTTACAACTGATCCCTCTTTAAAAGAGATTATTCATAAATTGGAAAAAAAGTATCAGGAAAGAAAAAAAGAAAAACTGAAGCAGGTAGAAGAAATGTACAGCTACACGAGAACCGACAAATGTTTAAGGGAAGTAATTGTACGTTTATTCGAAGAAGAGTTAAGGCAGCGGCCCGTATACTGTTGTTCAAACTGCCGCCATGTTCTAAAGTGGGACGAACACGGAAAATCTGAAGTGATAAATAATAGTGAAAAAATCGGATGGAAAAAAAAGCTGTCTGTTATTTTCTCTTATGACAAATGACAAAGGCGGTGGGGGAATGTGAATAATCAAGCCCGCATAATAGATCAGCTGAGTGACAAAGAACTATACGTAAACCTTTATATGACCCAGGGCATTATTTTCTGTGCTGCTCTGCTGGGAGCATGGATTCTACAGAGCAGTATTCTCGCCCCATTTCTATTAATCGATTTCACCTGGTCAGCTGCTTCTGCAGGCCTCCTGTTTGCAGGGATCATATTGCTTCTGGAAGTTCTCTTCACTTATACTTTACCAGAAAAATGGTTTGATGATGGTGGAATAAATGTTAGGATATTTAAAAATATGCCGGCGCACCTTATTGTTTTAGTCAGTGGAATCGTGGCTTTGTCTGAAGAACTTTTATTCCGCGGAGTATTGCAGACAGAATTTGGGATAGTGGTCTCTTCTCTAATATTCGCCCTTATTCATCTTCGATATTTAAAGAAAGTTTTTTTATTTTCTTTTGTGCTTGCCATGAGTTTCGGTCTCGGCTTCCTGTTTATGTGGACTGGTAATTTATGGTCTGTAATAGTGGCCCACTTCGTTATTGATTCTGTTCTTGGTCTGCTCATCAGATACCGCCATATAAGGAAATAATTAAACCGAATAGTAGAAATATTTACAAAAAAGTGGTATTGTTAATAGTAGAGAACATGGAAGGGAGATGGATACAATTGATACCTGAACGAACGGATTATGAAACCCGTGAGGAGAGTGTCCCCCCTCTCCCATCCCGAAAAACGATGCAGAGGAAAAAGAGCCCGTTTAAAAGTATAAGCCGCAGAAAAAAGAAGAAGAATCTGGAGTTTCCCCTCATCAGAATTTGCCTCCTGCTTTTCTTTACAATTATTACGGCAGTAGCTACATATCCGGTATGGATTGAACAGATTCGTTAAAGGGGCTTTTCAGGTGAAAATCTTTCTATGTTGCAGCTGTCAAGGCTGCTTACCGGGCTTCTTTTAAACATCGTTTTATCAGCGTCTGAAACTTCAGTTTCTGGTCTAGGAGAGAACAAATCTAAGTTTAACTTACGCTGAAAGTTAATATTATATTGGGATTTCAGCCGTCTGTAGCTATATGGAGGGCTTTGTCTTTTGATAAGAACAGTATTTAAATTACTTTTTTAACTGCTGTCGTACAGCAAAATATTTTTAATAAGAATAAAGGAGAATACCGATGAATGTAATTCCCTCTGATATTGATATAGCGCAGCAGGCAAAGTTGGAAAAGATTACGAAAATCGCTCACGGTCTTGGAGTCGATGAAGAATTTGTAGCACCCTATGGACATTATAAAGGAAAATTATCACTTGAGCTTCTACATAATGCAAGTGGAAAAAAAGATGGAAAGATCATTTTAGTTACAGCGATTAATCCTACTCCTGCTGGTGAAGGAAAATCGACAATGACGGTTGGGCTGGGCCAGGCGTTAAATCATATTGGTAAAAAAGCTGTAGTTGCCATTCGGGAACCGTCTTTAGGACCAACAATGGGGATGAAGGGAGGAGCCTGCGGCGGCGGTTATTCACAGGTTGTTCCCATGGAGGATATAAATCTGCATTTCACTGGAGATATCCACGCAATAACAACTGCTCACAACGCGTTAACCGCATTAATCGACAACCATATTCACCGTGGAAACGAGCTTGGTCTGGATGTAAGGAAACTCACATGGAAACGAGTTATGGATATGAATGACCGATCTCTCCGTCACATCGTTGCAGGACTCGGGGGCCCTTTACAGGGTGTTCCTCATGAGTCAGGATTCGATATTACGGTAGCTTCTGAAATTATGGCCATATTATGTCTGGCTGACGGTATTAATGACCTGAGAAGCAGACTGAAGAAAATGGTCATTGGGTACACTTTTCATGATGAGCCATTAACAGTAGCTGATTTGGAAGTCGAAGGAGCTCTGACACTGCTTTTAAAAGATGCGATGATGCCAAACCTGGTTCAGACTTTGGAAAATACTCCAGCCCTCATTCACGGAGGACCATTTGCAAATATAGCTCATGGCTGCAATAGTGTAGTAGCTACAAAAATGGCGGCTAAATTGGGAGATTATGTAGTGACAGAAGCCGGGTTCGGAGCAGATCTGGGCGCTGAAAAATTCATGAATATAAAATCCAGGGCTGGAAATATTAAACCAAGTGTAGTTGTAATTGTAGCTACAATTCGTGCTCTGAAGATGCACGGCGGTGCGGCCAAAGCTGATTTAAAGCAGGAAAATTTACATGCTCTGGAAAAAGGGTTTGAGAATCTTGATAAACACATCGAATCGATTCGTGCATTTGGGCTTCCGCCCGTTGTGGCTGTTAATCGTTTCACCCACGACACGGAAGAAGAAATAAATGTATTAATGAAATATTGCAGACAAAAAGGCGTAGCTGTTGAATTAGCTGAAGTTTGGGAGAAGGGCGGAGCAGGCGGAGTGAAACTTGCTGAGAAAATCATTCAGGCAGCGGATGAACCTTCTGTATTCACACCACTTTATGATCTTGAGTTAACTATTGAAGCGAAAATAAATAAAATTGCAAAGGAGATATACGGAGCTGACGGAGTGGATTTTTCCGTTGAAGCAAAAAAACAACTGGAAAGAATCACCGATAGTGGATGGGGTACTCTGCCTGTCTGTATGGCTAAAACCCAGTATTCCTTATCTGATGATGCCTCTAAAATTGGAAGACCCCGAAACTTTCGAATAACCGTGAGGGAACTCAGAGTTTCAGCGGGAGCAGGATTTGTAGTTGCCCTGACAGGTAATGTAATGACAATGCCGGGCCTTCCAAAACGACCGGGAGCTCTGGACATGGATGTGTCCGAAGATGGGAACGCAGTAGGACTTTTCTAACTTTTTCTAGTACGTATTATCAGGATAACTTCTAGTATTGTTGCGGAACACTTCTCGGTATTCTGAGAGGTGTTCTTTTTATTTTCTGGAATTTATATAATAAAGGCTGTCTTCGTTATCTTTTTTATGTATCTCTATGGTAAGATACGTATAACGTTTGTACAGGAGGAGATAGTGTCAATGAGGGTTTTAATATATATGGTGACTGGATTGAGTGCACTCGTATGCTATATGTTCTTCAGAGCCAGAATAACAGAATTCCTCGTTCATGATATTTCATTTTTTGAAAACAATCTGTCTAAGCGGCTGCTGTTTATTTCTGACCTTCATAAAAGAAAGGTTTCCAAAAAGGATATAAAAAGAGTGGGTAATGTCGATCTTATTCTTATTGGTGGAGATATAACAGAAAAAGCAGCAGATAACGGAACGCTGTTAGATAATCTTAAAACGTTAACTGCAAAGGCTCCTGTCTATTTCGTATGGGGTAACAATGACTATGGAAAGAGAAAAAAACTCCAGGAATACCTTGTATTGTATAACGTGAACCAGCTTAATAACCGAAATGTTACATTTGAAGAAGAGGGCTGGTCTCTCGCCGGGGTCGAGGATCTTAATTTTCATTTTCATAATATGAATGAAGCATTAAACGGTGCTGTGAACCCAACACTTCTCTTATGTCATGACCCTGAAATTATTAAAGAATCAAACAGATATACTAACATAAAATTAATACTATCCGGACATACACATGGAGGACAAATAAGAATCGGGAAATTTTCACCTGCTCCTAAGGGGAGCCTGAAAAAATATCAGGATATCACACACCTCACTTCCAATGGATACGGAACTACAAGACTTCCGCTGCGCCTCGGTGCACCACCACAGATTCATGTAATTAATCTTGTTAACGTTTCGAAGCAGAGATGAAGAGAGTATTATTATGCTATAATTTAAACTAAATAAATCATATTTATAATTAACCAAGAAGCAGGTGAAAAACCTTATGGCAGAGCAGCAGGGGAAATATAATATTAAAGCAGTATCTAATTTATTAGGGATTCATGCAGGAACATTGAGGGCTTGGGAGAGACGGTACAAGATTATAGAACCCATCCGAAACGAGGCAGGCCACAGGCTTTATAGTGATGAACATATTCGTATACTAAAGTGGATAGTTAACAAAGTAGATAATGGTTTTACGATTGGACAGGCTGTAGATCTTTTAAACAAACAGGAAGAGCCGGCCTTTATTGATCATGATCCACGTTTTACGAATCAAATGGACGTTTTAAAAGAGCAGATAATGCATGAACTTCTCCATTTCCAGGAAAATAAAGCCAACGAATTAATTGACCGTGCTTTTGGGCTGTTTTCCACCGATAAAGTACTAATTCATATTATGGGAGGAATTCTGCAGGAAGTAGGCATGAAATGGGAAAGAAGGGAGATATTTACTGCTCATGAACATTTTGTTACCTCGCTTCTAAGGACAAGGATAGGAATGGTATTTCATTCCCTGCCTATAAATGGCTTTCTACCTAAAGCAGTTTGTGTTTGCGGCCCGCAGGACCAGCATGAATTAGGTTTGTTGATTTTTACTTATTATTTAAAGCAGCGGGGATACGAAACCGTTTATCTGGGTGCTGGAATTCCGGCAGAAGATGTTGAGCAGGTAGTTAAGGAAGTGGATGCCAAACTGGTAGTTGTGTCTACTACGCTGCCGGATCATTTATCAAAAGCTTTAAATCTGGCAGAAAACCTCCACGAAACCTTTCAGGATATAAAGGTTGGACTTGGAGGACATGCACTGAAAAATTTAAATGTCTTTGAAAAGAATAAATATAAAGATTTGTTAATAGGTAATAATGAAAATGAATGGAACACCTGGTTAAAGAAATGATTCTGAAGGCTGTCAAAAACGGTAAGGATAGTATTTTCGCCGGCTATACGACATTATAAATATAGAAAAAGAGGCGGTAGAGCCTCTTAATCACAAAAATGAACATCGAGAGAGCCTTATATGACAGATCAATATATTAGTGTAAGAGCCAATATATGGTGAACAAGCCGGCGACTTCAGAAGAATCATTAACGTCTTAAAATCCGCTCTTCCGGTGGACGAGGTAAATGTGTTAGTGGAGCAGGAAATCCGCATGGTTTCTCCACGGCAGGTGGAGAAGCTAAAACTCAGCTTTTATGTATAAGTTACCTTCAAAAAATTATTTTTTTATTTCGTTCTCCTCAGGGTGCTGGAAAGAAATAAAAAAGTATGTGGAAAAAAGCTGTATACTTCTTTATAGTAAGAAGTGAGAAGAAATTTTTTAAAGAAGATAAATTTCGAGACCACACTTAGAGGTGAAACTTATGGTAGATAAAACTAAACTCGAAAAAGATGCGGAGCGTGTAAAAAAAGAAAAGAATGTTCTGGAATCAACCCAGACTGTTATTCACAAAGCTCTCGGCAAATTAGGGTATTCTGAAGAAGTTTTTGAACTGCTTAAAGAACCTCTTCGGATGATGACTGTTCGAATTCCGGTGAAAATGGACGACGGTTCCACTACTATCTTTACAGGTTTCCGCGCGCAGCACAATGACGCAGTTGGACCTACTAAAGGAGGAGTCAGGTATCACCCTAACGTAACAGAAACAGAAGTGAAAGCGCTGTCAATATGGATGAGTCTGAAAGCAGGGATTGTAGGGCTTCCTTATGGCGGGGGGAAAGGCGGAATAATCTGTGATCCCCGCAATATGTCTTTTCCGGAAGTAGAAAGATTAAGCCGGGGGTATGTACGTGCTATAAGTCAAATCGTTGGACCCACTAAAGATATACCAGCTCCGGACGTTCAAACGAATTCGCAGATCATGGCATGGATGATGGATGAATACAGCCGCATGAAAGAATTCGATTCTCCTGGATTCATTACGGGTAAACCATTAGTGCTGGGAGGTTCTCACGGCAGAGAATCAGCTACTGCTAAAGGGGTAACAATATGTATCCGGGAAGCCGCCAAGAGAAAAGGTATTAATCTCGAAGGCGCACGTATCGTTATACAGGGGTTTGGAAATGCAGGTAGTTTCCTTGCCAAGTTTATGCACGATGCCGGAGCTAATGTAGTGGGGATATCTGACGTTCAAGGAGGGCTTTACGACCCGGAAGGTCTTGATATTGACTATCTTCTGGACAGAAGAGATAGTTTTGGAACAGTTTCAAACCTCTTCAAAAACACAATATCCAATGATGAGCTTTTAGAACTGGAATGTGATATTTTGGTGCCGGCTGCTATCGAAAATCAAATTACCGAAAAAAATGCGGACCGTATAAAGGCAAGCATTATCGTAGAAGCGGCAAACGGCCCTACTACGATGAAAGCGACGGAAATGCTGTATAACAGGGGGATTCTGCTGGTTCCTGATGTGTTGGCGAGTTCCGGAGGTGTAACGGTTTCTTATTTTGAATGGGTTCAAAATAACCAGGGGTTCTACTGGGAAGAAGAAGAGGTTGAAGAAAGGCTGCAGGCTGTTATGGTGAAGGCATTTGAAAATGTTTACCGGGTTGCTCAGATGCGAAATGTTGATATGCGTCTTGCTGCATATATGGTCGGTGTTAGAAAAATGGCAGAAGCCAGCCGGTTCCGGGGATGGATTTAAAAGCTGAAATTCGATATACTATTAATTAAGCTGTTCCTTTTTCAAGGGAGCAGCTCTTTTATATTTCTATTTTTGAAATAGTTATTTGAGCATTTAACATGATTATTTACGGTTTTTCCCGGAAGGATTTACACCGCTTTTTGCAGAGCAGCGGAACAAAAGGATTGTCTTTTCATCCGGTTATAAAAATCTTTTCAAAAAAGGAACATTCTTAAACTGTTCCGGGAAAAAAAGCTGTCATACCACTCCCGGTCCATATATAGATGTCTGTTCAAAGCACCTGCTTCCGGGGGTTTCTTATTGGAATAATAAAGAAAGCTATGAACAGTCAAGCAGATGAAGGTATCCAGCGAATATTATGCTGAAAGGAAAGAGTTGATAAAGTGCAGCAGGAAAAAGTAATAATTATTGGCGGCGGCCCTTGTGGATTATCAGCAGCTATTGAACTGCAGATGAAAGGATTAAACCCGCTGATCATTGAAAAGGGAAATCTGGTTCACTCCATCTATAAATATCCGACTCATCAGCAGTTTTTCAGTACAAGTGAAAAACTTTCTGTAGGGGGCATTCCCTTTTATAGTACTGAGAGAAAACCGAAAAGAAACGAAGCTTTAGTTTATTACCGCAAAGTCGCTGAGGAAAAAGAGGTAAGGATCAACTCATATGAGGAAGTAATCGCTATTGAAGAGCATACTGATGGAGGAAATTATAAATTATCTACAGAAAGTAAAGGGGAAACCAAAGAATACCTTACCGAATATATTGTTGTGGCAACTGGCTATTACGACTCTCCCAATTCGATGAATATTCCAGGAGAAGAACTTCCGCACGTCTATCATTATTTTCACGAGGCTCACCCTTATTTTGGTCAAAAAGTTGCGGTTATCGGCGGAAAAAATTCAGCGGTAGATGCGGCATTGGAATTGGAAAAAGCCGGGGCTGAAGTGACAGTTTTTTATCGCGGAAGTGATTATTCACCAAGTATAAAGCCCTGGATTCTTCCGGAATTTGAGTCCCTTGTAAAAAACGAAAAAATTAGAATGTATTTTAATACGTCAATTACTAATATTGAAAGAGAAAGTATTTTCTTTCTTCAAAAAGGTATGGAGGATTCAATAAAGGTGGATTTCGTATTCGCAATGACCGGCTATCATCCCGACCATTCCTTTATTCGCAGCATGGGGGTACAGGTGGACGATGCAAGCGGAAGGCCGGATTATTCTCCCCTAACAATGGAAACAAATAAAAATAATATTTTTATTGCGGGAGTTATTGCGGCAGGGAATAACGCGAATGAGATTTTTATTGAAAACGGACGCTGGCATGGACAGTATATTGCTGAAGAAATTTATAAAAAAGAGGTTCAAAAAGTCATTTCTAAATAATGAAATGAACGGGATAGTGCATAACGTATCAACATTTCTCTGTTCAAATGCTTCATGATCTGTTTCGGAATATCGATGTATTTTCTGCAGAAGGGTCAAGGAATGGCTTTATCAGAAGAAGTTGTATGTACGAACACTGCTGCTATTCTAACTGCAGACAGGAGGGGAATTCATGAAAAAAGTTTTAATCATATCTACAGGCGGAACGATTGCCAGTGTAGAAAATGCGGAAGGGAAACTCGAGGCTGGAAGGTATTCCGGCGAAGAATTGGGAGATAAACTTGGAATACCGGAAGAAATAGAAGTTAAAATTATCTCGGCTTTTCAGAAGCCGAGCGTACATATTACTTTCGATGATCTGGACGAATTGAAAGACATAGTCGAAAAACAGAAAGAATCTTTCGACGGAGTCGTCATTACTCATGGTACTGATACTCTGGAAGAGTCAGCATATTATTTGGATTTAACTTCAAACGTAGAGATCCCGGTCGTTTTTACAGGCTCGCAGCGGTCGCCGGATGCTCTGGGAAGTGATGCCTATATTAACCTCCGCCATGCTGTTTATGCTGCGGCAAGTGAGCAGCTTCGTAATATCGGAGTAACAGTCGTTTTCAATGAACGGATATTCTCTGCAAAATATGTAAAAAAAGAGCATGCTTCAAATATTCAGGGGTTTAATGCTTTCGGTTTTGGTTATCTCGGTATTATAGATAATGATGAAATTCACCTTTATCAAAAACCGGTTTCCAGGCAATATTATGAAGTCGTCCATCAGGAGAAAGTAGACGTGGAAATTGTTAAGTGTTATATGAACGCTTCTGAAGTTTTTATTAAAGCCTGTATTCAACAAAAGAGTGATGGAATTATTTTAGAAGCTCTCGGCAGAGGTCAGATACATCCAGACATGGTAGATGCAGTAAGTGAAGCGATTGAAAACGGTATTCCTGTAGTGATTACGACGGCTTCAGAAGAAGGTCATGTATATACGACTTATGACTACAAGGGAAGTGCTTACGATTTATATAACAGGGGCGTAATTTTAGGTAGAGATTACGACAGCAAAAAAGCAAGAATTAAACTTATTGCCTCTCTCCGCTCTTCGAAAGACATTTATCAGGCTTTTAAATATTAAGCTCTTTTAAAGCATTCCTGTAAAGTGTTAATTTCCACTTTGAAAAAACAGGGGCCCCTCGCTAAGATAAGAATAGAGACTCGACTCTACTATTCCAATCCTTGAGGAGGGACCTTACTATGAAGTTTGAAATGCAGGACCAACAAAATCAACGGATTGCCCGTATTTCTTCCAGTCACCTGATTATCGGGGTGGATATTGCCCAGCATCACCACGTGGCACGGGCTGTCAATTACCGGGGCATCGCCTTTGGTAAGCCGCAGGCCCTCCAATAACAACACGCAGCTTTAACAGAGACACTCATGCAGGATCACTGTACCTCCCATGGAAACGAAAGCGTTCGTCTATCGCTTATCTACTTTATTTTCAAGGTAGCCATATATTAATTGTGTCAGTGTCTGGTATCGTTTCAACAGCTGCTGCGTCTCCCTGCTGCAAAGGATAAGTGAAAAAGAAGGGACTGAAAACGATGATAGGTATCCTGACCGCAGCCTGCGCACCGGCTATTGCTCTGCTGACTTTTTTTTATTTAAAAGATGAGTTTGAACAAGAACCGGTTCATATGGTAATTAGGTGCTTTGTATTCGGTGCCCTTCTTGTATTTCCAGCGATGTTTACTCAGTATGTTATTTCTGAAGAAACGAGCATGACTTCCCCGTTATTTCACATATTAATAGAAACGGTATTTATTGAAGAATTTTTCAAGTGGTTTACAGTACTTGGAGCGGTTTATTTTCATGTTCATTTTAATCAAAGATATGATGGAATAGTTTATGCTGTTGCTGTAGGACTAGGGTTTGCGGCCATGGAAAATATATTTTATCTTCTCGCAAACGGACTTGAATCAGCATTTCTTAGAGCGGTATTTCCAGTCACTAGTCATGCTCTATTTGGTGTAGTAATGGGATATTATTTTGGTCTTGCAAAATTTTCAAAGCATAAGTTTCTTTTTTTATCCGCCGCTGTAGTTCTGCCCTACATCTTCCATAGTATTTACAATGCTATACTTATACACTTTGAAAGCTGGTCCGTATTAATTATCCCTTTTATGATCTTTCTATGGATATTTGCTATGCACAAAGTTAAGCTTGCAAACAGACAGCATTCCAATAGTGATGAGGCAGTTCCGTGGCGCTTTTCTTGATATCACCGGCTTTTCCGTTGTATGATAAGATACATCAGAATAAACTACTTACAGTTCAAGGAAAGGGAGTGAGTTTTTTGCCAGAAACAAAGCAAAGATACAAAGTAACGATTCGTTGTCAAAACTGCGGCGAAAAATATATCCTTCGGGGTCGTCCCAATGAAAATGGTGGATTTGATACTGGCTTTAAACGCTGCGTCTGTGGAAATGAAACGGCATTTGATCTGGATGTTGCTCCTGAATAAGTCTATATAGTGGAATACGGCAGGTTACTGTCGTATTTTTTATGTAGTATAATTAATATACCGCTTCTTAAATAATTGTTTCAAAAAAGTTAATGGTCTTGATGAAAGAGAAGACACCTTCCTGATGCTCTTTCACTAAGACCTCCATGAAGATGCCGTGTGGACCCATAAGGAATCCCTGTCTTTTGCTCCAGCTTCATTCAGTAAATGCGGGTTTTATTATCCTGTGCCGCATGCTCTGCCCGTTTACATTCAGGCTGTGCTGCAGATGGATAGCAGAAAATAGCTTATTAGACCTGTTTTACAGGTTATGATACGATTGTAACAAACAAAATATTAATAATAACAGTGAGGTATGCAGCATGAATTCAAATATTAACGTAGCTATCGATGGTCCTGCAGGAGCTGGAAAAAGTACAGTTGCTAAACTTCTCGCTGCAAAGCTGTCTTTCGTGTATATAGATACAGGTGCCATGTACAGAGCACTTACTTGGAAAGCAAAAGAAGACAACGTGGACTATCATGATGAAGTATCCCTGACAAAACTTCTGGAAAAAATGGATCTTGAGCTGAAGTATGAGCAGGGCGGCGTCAAAATAATTCTCGGCGGAAAAGATATTACAGAAGCAGTTCGATCACCTGAAGTTACAAACAACGTTTCTTACGTAGCAAGGCATGCCCGAATTCGTGATTATATGGTTATGAAACAGCAGGAACTTGCTGCAAAAGGCAAGACGGTAATGGACGGCAGAGATATCGGCACCGCAGTTCTTCCTGAAGCAGCTGTGAAGTTTTTTCTGACAGCAAGTGTGCAGGAAAGAGCCGAAAGAAGATATCTTGAACAGACAGAAAAAGGGATCGAGTCGGACATTGAGCTGTTAAAAGAAGAGATTTCCAAAAGGGACCGGCTGGATACTGAAAGAAAAACAGCCCCTCTGAAGAAAGCGGACGACGCTTTGGAAATAGATACTACGAACATGAGTATTGACGAAGTGGTGGAACGTTTGTTAACTATAACTCAGGAGCAGATGGAAGCCTATGAATAAAATCTATGCAGCAGGTCAATTTTTATCACGGACATTTTTCCGGCTGTTCTTCCGGCCACAGATTTTAGGGAAAGAAAACATACCTTCGGAAAAAGGAGTACTTCTTTGCAGCAATCATATCAATAATCTGGACCCGCCGCTTGTGGGAGCGTTTTTGAAGCGTCAGACAAATTTCATGGCTAAGGCCGAACTTTTTGAAGTCCCTGTACTCAAGTTTATTCTCCCGAAAGTGGATGCTTTTCCAATAAAAAGAGGGTCCAGTGATCGTCAGGCGATGCGTACAGGATTGAAACTGTTAAAAGATGGGGAAGTTGTCGGGGTTTTCCCTGAAGGTACGAGAAGCAGAACCGGGAAACTTGGTAAAGGACTTTCAGGAGTAGGGTTTTTTGCGCTGCGGTCCCCTGCTGATGTTATTCCCTGTGCTATAATAGGATCATACAAGCCGTTTTCCAAATTACTTATTGTTTATGGGAAGCCGGTTGACATGGATAGCATGAGAGAACGTAAACTCTCACCCGAAGAAGCTACAGAGGAAATTATGCAATCAATTCAAGAACTTTTAGATAAATATAAAAAATAAGAAGGAATTCTCCTCTTACATGGAGAATTGCATATATTGAAGAAGTCTTTTGAGGCCCGCTATTTTTGACGGGGTATAGGGAGGTAATTGTCAATGTCAGAAGAAATGAACAATGAAATGACGGATTTCCGTTCGCTGTCAGTCGGTGATCTCGTCAATGGTACAGTGGCGAAAGTGGAAGATAAGCAGGCTTTTGTTAACGTAGGATACAAAATGGATGGAGTGCTTCCTATAAGTGAGCTGTCCAGTCTTCACGTTGAGAAAGTCAGCGATGTTCTGGAAGAGGGCGAAGAGTATGAGTTCAAAGTTACAAAGCTCTCAGAAGATGAGCTCGTACTTTCGAAAAAAGCAGTAGTAGCTGAAAAGGCGTGGGAAGAAATGGAACGACGCCTGGAAAGCGGAGAGATATTTGAAGCTGAGGTGGCAGATGTTGTCAAAGGCGGACTGGTTGTGGATGTCGGCGTACGCGGATTTATACCAGCTTCGCTTGTTGAACGCCATTATGTTGAAGATTTTTCTTCATACAAAGGACGCACACTCCGCTTAAAAGCTGTTGAAATGGACCGTGAAAGAAATAAACTGATTCTTTCTCAACGGGCTGTACTGGATGCTGAAGCGAGTGAGAAGAAAAAAGAAACACTCGAAAAAATCGCTGAAGGAGATATTATTTCCGGCACCGTGCAGCGATTGACTGATTTCGGAGCTTTCGTTGATGTCGGCGGTGTAGACGGTCTTGTACACATTTCCCAGATGGCGCATCAGCATGTAGAAAAACCTTCAGATGTAGTATCCGAAGGGGATCAGGTAAATGTAAAAGTGTTGTCTGTAGATCCGGACAATGAGCGTATTTCCCTTTCTATTAAAGATACACTTCCCGGGCCGTGGGAGGCTATTGCAACTCAAATTAAACAGGACGATGTGCTGGAAGGTACTGTAAAACGTCTCGTTTCTTTCGGAGCATTTGTAGAAGTTGCTCCCGGCGTGGAAGGACTTGTGCATATTTCGCAAATCGCCAATCGGCACATTGCAACTCCGGGAGAAGTGTTAACAGAAGGAGATAAAGTTCAGGCAAAAGTACTTGATGTTAATGTAGGTGACAAGCGTATTTCCCTCAGTATAAGGGTGCTTGAAGAAGATAAAGTGGAAAAAGAAGAATCACAGGCTAAACAGGAGTACAAAAAAGAAGACGACGGCGGGTTTTCCTTAGGAGATATGATCGGGGATCAGCTGAAAAAATACAAAAATTAATTCGCTCTTCAAGAAGCAACGGAACCTGTGGATCTAAATGATCCGCCTGTTCCGTTGCTCTATTTATGCAGCGAAGTAAGGAATAGAGGGGAAATTTCATTGAGCAGAGAATCAAGAAAGCTGGATCATATAAAAAACGCTTTAGCCTCTGGAGCCCGAGGGGAAAATGGACTCGATGATATCCACTTTGTACATAACAGTTTACCTGAAACTAATGTAAAAGATATCTCACTGAATACTTCTTTAGCAGGCATGGATTTATCGGCTCCTCTTCTTATAAACGCGATGACAGGAGGAGGGGGAGAGCAGACCGAAGCGATAAATGGAAGCCTTGCTGAGGTTGCCGGGCAATTACAAATTCCAATTGCTGTCGGTTCTCAAATGGCGGCTCTGAAAGATCCAACTCAGCAGGAATCTTATAAAGTAGTGCGCAGGAATAACCGCAGAGGTAAAGTTTTTGCGAACGTAGGCAGTGAAGCAGGAGTTTCCGATGCTTTGCAGTGTGCTGAAATGATTGAGGCAGATGCCCTGCAGGTTCATTTAAATACAGTTCAGGAACTGATTATGCCCGAGGGCGACAGAGATTTTACCGGAACTTTGTCGAGGATAGAAGCTATAGTAAGAGAATTAAATATACCGGTAATCGTTAAAGAAGTAGGATTTGGAATGAGCAGAGAAGCTTCTGCATTGATTCAGCAGGCGGGAGCAAAAGCTGTAGATACCGGCGGAAGCGGAGGTACAAGCTTTGCAGTAATAGAAAACGAAAGAAGGGAAAGGCCTCTTGAATTCTTTGAAGACTGGGGCATTCCTACAGCAGTAAGTATAGCTGAAGCTGAATCTTCTTTGGATATAGATATCATCGGTTCCGGGGGGATAAGGACAGCTTATGATACTGCAAAAGCTATCGCACTCGGAGCCTGTTCATGCGGAACGGCAGGGCAGGTGTTGAACTGGCTGCATACGAAGGGACAGCGCGGCACACATGAATCTCTGGAAATGATGATGAAAGATATCACTTTAATCATGACTGCGGTTGGAGCTGCAGATATAAAAAGTCTTCAGAACGCTCCGGTTGTCATTCTTGGAGAAACGAAAGACTGGCTGGAACAGAGAGGAATCGATACGAGGATCTATGCAGCAGACCGCAGAGGATAGAATAAAGCTCACCATGCACACGGAAATATGGCTCATTAAATAAATGCTTTTTTTATATTTGGTCTGGTGCTAGTATGTAGTTATACGTTTCATGAGTCGATAATACTTACATAAGCATTGATCTTACTGCTTATGATGGCGTTCATTATCAGAGAGAAGAACAGAATTAAAAGTAATTTGAATTTTGAAAGCGGGGAAATAATGTGTCAAAGCCAGTTTTAGCAATTGTAGGACGCCCTAATGTAGGGAAATCTACTATTTTCAATAGGTTAATTGGAGAAAGACTAGCAATCGTCGAAGATAAACCGGGTGTAACAAGGGATAGAATTTATAGCACAGCCGAGTGGCTGAACCACGAATTTTTTCTGATCGACACCGGTGGGATAGAAATGTCGGATGAGCCGCTGCTTGAACAAATGCGTATGCAGGCAGAATTAGCTATTGATGAAGCTGATGTTATCTGCTTCGTAGTTAATGGCCGTGATGGGATTACAGGAGCTGACGAAGAAGTAGCACAGCTGCTGCAGCGTTCCAACAAACCGGTTGTTATCGCAGTTAATAAAATGGATGATCATTCCATGCACGAAAAACTTTACGAATTCTACAGTCTTGGAGTAGGAGATCCTTACCCGGTCTCCGGATCACATGGTTTAGGTCTTGGTGATATGCTGGATGCCGCATGTTCTTACTTTCCGGAGGATCATGGAACCGACTACGATGTAGATACGATACGCATGAGTTTAATCGGAAGGCCGAACGTAGGTAAATCCTCTCTTGTGAATGCAATTTTAGGAGAAGAAAGGGTTATTGTGAGCAGTATCCCGGGAACGACGAGAGATGCTATCGATACTCCTTTTATAAGAGATGATCAGGAATATGTAGTAATCGATACGGCTGGGATGAGAAAGCGCGGGAAAGTTTACGAAACGACTGAAAAATACAGCGTGCTTCGTGCTTTAAAGGCGATTGATCGTTCTGATGTAGTTCTGGTCGTAATCGATGGGGAAGAAGGTATTATAGAGCAGGACAAAAAAATAGCTGGATATGCTCATGAAGCCGGAAGAGCAGTAGTTCTGGTTGTTAATAAATGGGATGCGGTTCAAAAAGACGATAAAACGATGCAGAAATTCGAGCAAAAAATCCGAGATCAGTTTCAATTTCTGGACTATGCACCAATCGTTTTCCTGTCAGCTCTTACGAAACAAAAACTTCACCAGCTTCTGCCGGTCGTCAATCAGGTAAGTGAATCTCACAACCTTCGAATAAAAACCAATGTACTGAACGATGTGATTGTAGACGCTGTCACTTCCAATCCAACTCCGACAGATCACGGTGGGAAAAGATTGAGAATTAATTATACAACTCAGGTGGCTGTAGCACCACCGACATTTGTTTTATTTGTGAACGATCCGGAATTAATGCACTTTTCTTACAGGCGCTATCTGGAAAACAATATCCGCAGGGCATTTGGGTTTATTGGAACGCCAATTAGAATTCTTGAAAGAAAAAAGAGTGAATAAAAACTGCCGGGTCTAATATAGAGAGGGGGGACTCTATTAGATGAATATTGCTGCTGTTATATTATCTTATTTAATAGGAGCTGTTAGTTTTAGTTATGTTACAGGACAGCTCCTTAAAAAGCTGGATATCCGCGATCATGGAAGCGGAAATGCAGGAGCTACGAACACGCTTCGTGTTCTGGGGATAGGGCCGGCTGTAGCTGTTCTTCTGCTTGACTGTGCAAAGGGCATCGCTGCCGTTTGGATTGGCTATGCTGTGAGCGGGGGAGATCCTTTAATTGCTGCTTTATGCGGTACTGCGTCTGTACTCGGGCACAATTGGCCTGTGTATTTCGGTTTTCGGGGTGGAAAAGGAGTGGCTACAACAATAGGAGTGTTGGCTACTCTTGTTTTTTGGCCTGCATTGATTGCTGGCATAGTTGCTATATCAGTTATTGTCATTACCCGGTATGTTTCACTCGGATCTCTGCTCTTTATGATCGGGACAACAATCATTACTGCACTTTTTAATCAATTTTTCGACTATCCTTTTGTTTATGTTTATTTTTTAGCAGCTTTAACGCTCCTTTCATTATGGAAACATAGAGAGAATGTTAATAGACTTATAAAAGGCTCAGAAAGTAAGCTGGGTGAAAAAGTGGAAACTACGTAAACGGGGGGATAAAGATGAAAAAAGCAGCTGTCATAGGAGCCGGGAGCTGGGGAACGGCTTTAGCAATGGTACTTGCTGATAATGGACATGAAGTTAAGCTTCTTTCGAGAACAGAGAAGCACGCAGATACTATTAATAAAACTCACAAAAATACCCGCTACTTATCCGGAGTGTCACTTCCGGAATCCATTAAAGCTTTTTCCTCCATGGAGGAAGCAGTATCCGGTGCTGATTTTATTGTGCTTGTTGTACCTACAAAGGCTATGAGGGAGGTTCTTCCTAAGCTGAAGCCTTTTATCAGCGAAAACGCTGTATTAGTTCATGCAAGTAAAGGAATTGAGCCTGAATCCCACATGCGTATTTCGGAAATTATTGCTGAAGAGCTTGATAACAGAGCAGTTGTATGTTTAAGTGGTCCGAGCCATGCAGAAGAAGTATGTAAACGTCAGCCCACAACAGTGACTTGTTCTTCCCTTCATATGGATCTTGCAGAAGAAGTGCAGGATCTATTTATGAATCAATCTTTCCGTGTTTATACCAATCCGGATTTAATTGGTGTGGAACTTGGCGGAGCGCTTAAAAATATTATTGCTATTGGTTCTGGAATGACAAGCGGACTTGGATTTGGTGATAATGCCCGGGCAGCACTAATGACCAGAGGCCTTGCAGAAATATCCAGACTGGGAGTGAAGCTTGGAGCCAATCCTTTAACCTTCTCCGGCCTTTCGGGTCTGGGAGATTTAATTGTTACATGCACCTCTTTTCACAGCAGAAACTGGCGGGCTGGTAACATGATTGGAAAAGGAATGTCGGTTTCCCAGACAGAAAATGAAATGGGAATGGTGGTAGAAGGAGTGCGCACGACGAAAGCTGCTTATCAGCTTTCGGAGAAATATCATATTGATATGCCTATTACAAGAGAACTGTATGCGGTGTTGTTTGAAGATAAAGATGTAGAGGAAGCAGTAGAGGCACTGATGGGCAGAGTGAAAAAAAAGGAAGTAGAAGAGTTAATGCGAGGTCAGACATCCTCCATGGGAAAAGATCCGCTTGACCACTTCGAGCCCTGATTAGAAAATCAGCATATTTAAAACTTGAAATCAGATGTTCGTGTAAATAAACTGTTGATTCTTATACACTTCAACTACCTTCATGGCGTTTACTATGAAGGTAGTTTGCTGTTATACAGCATACGACAGCATTTTTATTTGAAAGGCTGCCTTGAAAATACTGTAGATAATCGATGCACGGGCGCTTTCGTTTCCATGGGGCCAGGGCCGGCCTCAGCTAATTCCGTCCTCTCTTCCGTCGGGCGGGGTGGGATCCGTCCTTCACCGCCCCGGAGTCGCCCCATGTCCTCTGCAGCTTACGGTAAAAATACTGAGCAGCATCTAATAGAGAAGACCCCTTCTGAATAAACTTCCTTTCACCTGTATAGAATTGGGACCCTTCTTTCCTGTAAAAGGCCATTTTCATTCATTATGGTGCAGCGATCTTTCCTGAGTGTCTCTGTTAAAGCTCTCGTGTTGTTTTCGGAGTAACAGTAGCTCTTTCACCTGCCGCGGAAAAAGTATGTGGTTTCCCTGACGGCCGGAAGGACCTGCACGTACTTCCTCAGTCGTCTCTGCCCTGATCCTTTTTTTGGAATGAAAAACATAGTTCATGGAAAGCAGAAGTTCTTCTCTTGCCGTGAAGAAAAATTCAATGGAAACATGACCGTGTAAGAAGCAGATTGGAAGATCCCGGAGAGGCGCAGCCCGCCCGGAAATCTCCGCCATCTCAGAGGTGAAGTGGACTTTTCTTCAATTTATTACCACCAGACTTTTACACAGCTTGTTATTTGAAAGGATTAGCTGATAAATTGGAAATTATTTTCTATTAAATCGTTGATAACTGTTATGTACATAGTGAAATTCCAACGTACGCAAGTCATGCATCGTCAGCAATATTGTGCTATAATAATGCAGAATTGAAGGGTGAAAGGGGGAGGAAATAAAAAATGTTTGAAGATCCATTACTGAAAATGTGGGTGTCTTTTATTGCAATAGGTCTCATGTTTCTCTCCGTCGTTATTACGATTTTTACAAAGGAAAAATTGTCCGGCTTTCTTCGTTATTCACTATTAACAATAAGTTTTGTATGCATTATGGTATCGGGTATTATCGTAATGCTGGTGACATTCAGCGGGCCGGTTCCCGATTAATAAATTATTTAGTGAGGCAGGGGTAGTATGAGAATAAAACCGCTGATTTTCGCAGCTGTTTCCGTTTTACTGCTTTCTGGATGTCTGTACCCTCAGGAAGAAAGAAGCCGGGATTCAGGTCCCAATCAGGAACAGCTTGAAAGGGTTCAGACTGCTGTTACTCAGTTTCACCAGAACACCGGTGTACTTCCTATAGCTACAAGGGAGGCAGACACTCCAATTTTTCGTAAATATCCAGTACAGTTTACTCAGTTAATACCAACTTATCTGAGTGAACCTCCAGGTAATTCTTTTGAAAATGGAGGAACTTATCAATATGTACTGATAAATGTAGAAGAGATGCCGGAAGTTAAACTGATAGATTTAACCACGGTGCGTAAAATTCAGGAGTTAGAGACAAGGTTATTCACTTACAGAAGCACAAATGATTATGCACCTGTAGAAGAAGTGATCGGCAACGAACTTTTAAAGCTTGATTATGAAGCTTTAGGATATGAAGAAGAACCGGTAGTGGACAGTCCTTTTCACCCGGATCATTTACTGCCGCTTTTATATACAACTGATGGAGACGTTGTTATTGATTACTCGCTCGATATCAGGCATTATATGGAGGAATATGGCATGGGTGAATATGAAGAAGGCGATGACCTCCGGTGGTTGTTAGTGGATGAAGCTCCTTTTGTGCCTGCTTATTCTCTTCCGCAGACAGTAGAAAACGGAGAAATTCATTTTATAAAAGAAGAAAATTAAGGGAAGCTCTGAAAATAACAAAGCTTATTTTCAGAGCTTTTTTTCATAAAAATTTCCATTTTCACCAAAAAATCAATAAAAAAACAAAGAAAAACGTAAAAATTGTTGAATTTAGAGGCTTTTTCGTTTAACATAAGCCTTGTTATCCCGTCATATCAAGGGTTAACAGATTTTTAAGAATTATAAAGAGGATATGAGTTTAGTCTGTAGGGAGGTGAGTATTGTGAACAAAACAGAACTTATCAACGCAGTTGCTGAAAAAACAGAGCTTTCTAAGAAAGATGCGACAGGTGCTGTTGATGCAGTCTTTGATATTATCACTGACGCACTTCAAAAGCAGGAGAAAGTTCAGTTGATCGGATTCGGTAACTTTGAAGTACGCGAGCGTGCGGCACGTAAAGGTCGTAATCCGCAGACTGGAGAAGAGATTGAAATTCCTGCAAGCAACGTACCTGCATTTAAGCCGGGTAAGGCACTTAAAGATGCAGTTAAGTAAAAAAAATTACATAAGTAGCCTTATGTAATAAAGAAACCCGATAAGCTTCGGCTTACCGGGATTTCTTTTTGTTCTGAGCTCGATTTGTTGTTTTACAATTTACAGCTGTGCTATTATCATTACATTGCTTATTATACAAATTAAACGTACCAGTTTAAGCTGAATGGGGGAAGTTTATAATGGCTCAGGTGGATCACGAAAAAATTGAACAGGCAGTTACAATGATTCTTGAAGCTGTGGGGGAAGACCCTAAAAGAGAAGGTTTGGAAGATACTCCTAAACGAGTTGCCAGAATGTATGAAGAGATTTTTCAAGGGCTGAAGCAGGATCCGAAAGAACATTTTAAAACGGTATTTGGGGAAGATCATGAAGAACTTGTTTTAGTTAAAGATATTCCATTTTACTCTACCTGCGAGCACCATCTTGTACCTTTTTTTGGTAAAGTACATATAGGCTATTTACCTAAAGGAGGTAAGGTTACTGGTTTAAGTAAAATGGCAAGAGCTGTAGAGGCAGTGACGAAGCGGCCTCAGCTTCAAGAACGGATTACATCGACAATTGCTGATTCCATGGTGGAAACTCTGAATCCACTGGGAGTTATTGTTATTGTAGAAGCAGAGCATATGTGTATGACGATGCGTGGAGTTAAAAAACCGGGTTCCCAAACGGTTACCTCCGCGGTTAGAGGAGCTTTTAAAGATAATGATGCTGCTCGTGCCGAAGTAATGGCATTAATTAAATAAGGCCGAGGAGGAATAAACGTGGCACAGTCCAATGATTATATTGTTATTAAAGCAAATCAGGATGGAGTAAACGTAATAGGCCTCACCCGCGGTACGGATACGAGGTTTCACCACTCCGAAAAGCTGGATAAAAATGAAATGATGATCGCTCAGTTTACTGAACATACTTCAGCTATAAAAATACGCGGCGACGCAACGATTCAAACTGCTCATGGAGAAATGAAAAGTGGAAACGAATAAACTATTGCAAAAACGTGCCGCTTGAACATGCGACACGTTTTTTACCGTGTTATTGCTATGCTGGTAAAACTTCCGGAAGTGCCTTCCTCGTTGGAATTTAATTATGATATACTAAACTAACTGGTCTGTAAGCCGTTTTAAGCTCTAAGTGAACAGGCCGTTTGGAGGAAATGATGATGACTGCAACATATGATAACATTCATATCATACATAAATTAACGACGGAATTTTACCAGCAGACTAAAGAACCTTTTATTCAAAGATATATACCTGAACCTGTAATGAATCCAATGCAGGCAGGGTTATTATTATTCATGCTTGATAATTCAAAAATCGCAGTTTCATCTTCTCAGTCTGTGACTTTGGCTGCTCTTCTCATTCAGGCAGCAATGGACACGCATGATCGTATCGGCACAGCGGAGGTCGATTCGGAAATTGAAAGAAAGCAGAGGCAGCTCACAGTTCTTGCAGGGGACTATTACAGCAGTCTTTACTATACTCTTCTCGCCGGATGCGGTGAGCCTCGATTCATCAGAATTATGTCAAAAGCCGTACAGGAAATTAACGAAGCTAAAATGAGAACTTTAGAGGCCGTTGATGCCGGCACAGCTCTTGAGCACTATATGGTGGTTCGAAGTGCCATGACGACTCACCTTGCTGCCTATTTAGGATTTGCATCTGCTATTCCGGACCTGCGCCGGCTCTTTCTTTTGCAGAGTTTAAAGGAAAAGCAGACAGGTTTCCTGCTTTATTCAGCGCTAAGTAAAAGTCCTATGAACAAAATCGAAAAGACTGATCAACTCCACAGTCAGATTGTAAATTCAACTAAAGAGGATTTTGGTCTGCAATCAAAAATTGAGGAAGAAGCAAATAGAATATATATGATTCCCTGAAGACAGGAGCGTTTCCATATGGCATTATCCAAAGAACAGAAGGTGCACGAAATTTTTGAATCCATCTCGGATCAATACGATAAAATGAACGCAATTATAAGCTTTCAGAGACATGTAGCCTGGCGGAAAGATACGATGGAATATATGAACGTGCAGGCTGGACAAAAAGCGCTGGATGTCTGCTGTGGTACTGCAGACTGGACAATTCAGCTGGCGGAAGCATGCGGACCTTCAGGTGCAGTGAAAGGTCTGGATTTCAGTCGTAAGATGCTCGATATCGGCGTTGAAAAGATAAATGATTATAAGCAGATAGAATTGATCCAGGGAAATGCAATGGAACTACCTTTTGAAGACAACACTTTTCATTACGTCACGATCGGATTCGGCCTGCGTAACGTTCCTGATTATGTCCAGGTTTTAAAAGAAATGCACAGGGTAGTAAAACCCGGAGGCACGGTGGTTTGTCTTGAAACCTCCCAGCCGACTCTGCCGGTTTTCAAACAGCTCTACTGGTTTTATTTCACTTATATTATGCCTTTTTTCGGAAGAGTTTTTGCCAAAAGCTATGAACAGTATTCCTGGCTGCAGGAGTCAACAAAGCAGTTTCCTGATAAACAAAGACTGGCACTAATGTTTTACGAAGCAGGCTTTGATACGGTAAAAATCAAATCTTACTCAGCGGGGGCAGCGGCTTCTCATTTTGCTGTTAAAGGTGGAACGAGGGGGCACTCATGAGGAAAATAAAAATTATTCTGGAAATGATAAAATTTGAACATACGGTTTTTGCACTGCCCTTTGCATTTTTGGGAGCTGTACTTGGCAGTATGCTTAT
This sequence comes from Alkalicoccus halolimnae, assembly GCF_008014775.2. Lineage (GTDB taxonomy): Bacteria > Bacillota > Bacilli > Bacillales > Salisediminibacteriaceae > Alkalicoccus > Alkalicoccus halolimnae. The sequence continues at coordinate 1,750,159 of NZ_CP144914.1, forward strand.
TAACGGAGGCTGGCCGCCTTTAATCGATTGGCTGTGGATCACTCTTGCCATGGTAGGGGCCCGGAGTGCAGCTATGTCACTGAATAGAGTTATTGATGCAAAAATCGATAAAGAGAACCCGCGGACTGCTGAAAGAGCTATTCCTGCCGGACTGCTGTCTGTATCTGAAACGATTCTGTTTATAGTGGTTTCTTTTTTTGTGCTTATATTAGCTGCATACCAGCTTAATATGCTGGCGGTTTATTTACTTCCAATAGCAGTATTTTTTCTCGTTTTTTATTCCTATACAAAACGTTTCACGTGGGCCTGTCATCTGTTTTTAGGTATAACTATCGGTTTAGCACCGCTTGGAGGATGGGTTGCTGCTACGGGAACGCTTACATGGGAGGCGATGGTACTATTTGCAGCAGTAGCTTTATGGACAGCGGGATTCGATGTCATATATGCTACACAGGATGCTGAATATGATAAAGATGTTAAGCTGCATTCAATACCAAGCAGATTTGGTATCGCAAGAGCCCTTACTTTCGCAAGAGTCTTCCATATCATCAGTTTTACAGCAATGCTTGTATTAATATTAATTACACCACTGGGCTGGATTTACCTGACTGGAACGATTGCAGTTGGTGTGATTATGGTCTACGAGCATTCTTTAGTCTCACCAAATGATTTATCGAAAGTCAGCGTAGCTTTTTTTACAATGAATGGAATAATCAGTATACTAATGCTTGTATTTACAATCGGAGATTTATTAATTACAGCCTGATAAAGAGGAGGAACTTTAATGTCGTTGAAAGTCGGAGAAATAAATTACACAAATATCATGCCAATGTTTTCGAAACTTCCCCGGCAGCTTTTGACAGACAGAGGCTTTCAATTTATACAGGCTGTACCCGCTGAATTAAATCAATTAATGGCGGAAGGAAAAGTGGATGTGGGTGGGATCAGTTCTTTTGAATATGCGAGGAATCCGCAGGCGTATCTGGTTCTTCCTAATCTATCTGTTTCTTCTATTGGATCTGTCGGCTCCATTTTTTTATTCTCAAAACTGCCGATTCAGGAACTTGATCAAGCGGATATAGCTCTTACATCAAGCTCGGCTACTTCTGTACATCTGCTGAAAATTCTGCTTAAACGTTATATATATGTAAATCCCGAGTATTATGTAGAAACTCCTTCTATACAAGAAATGTTGAATAAGTATGACGCATGCCTTTTGATTGGTGATGATGCAATCAAAGCTTCCTGGGAACAGCCTGCATTATACCGTTATGATCTGGGAGCGTTATGGTACGAGTGGACCGGCTACCCTATGACATATGCTTTATTTGCAGTACGGAGAACAGCAGCAGCTGCTAATAAACCTGAGATTCAGCTGCTTTATGAGTCCTTCATCCAAAGTAAATTTGATAATATGAAGGATTCTTTTGCTGAGCTTATAAAAAATATTAATAATACTGTCGGTGGAAGTGAAGATTTTTGGGAAAATTATTTCCGGAACCTGCACTTCGGCCTATCAGACGAGCATTTTAAAGGCCTGGAACTTTATATCCGCCTTCTCGCAGAAGACGGATATATTTACGGTAAGGCCGGAATTGAATTATGGCAGCCGGTAAACGATGATAAAATCAGTAAGGTGGACGTAACATGACTTTAGCTGAAATATATAAGGACCTGCGTTCTGACATCCTCAAACTGGAAAAAGAAATAGAAACACAGGTTGGAGCGGAACATTGCGTATTGAGAGCAGCCTCAAATCATATTTTAAAAGCGGGAGGGAAAAGAATCCGGCCTGTTTTTGTACTTTTGAGTGCCAGATACGGGCAATACAATCTTGAAGAAATAAAAAAAGTAGCCGTTCCTCTGGAGTTAATTCATATGGCCTCTCTCGTTCACGATGATGTTATTGATAATGCGGATGTCAGGCGCGGAAAAAAGACAATTAAATCGAAATGGGACAACCGGGTCGCAATGTATACCGGAGATTATATTTTTGCTAAAGCGACGGAAATAGCAACATTCAGTAAATATTCTGAAATTCATCCCATTTTAGCTCATGCTATGAGGGAAATGTGCATCGGAGAAGTAGAGCAGCTCCGGGATCAATTTATTACGGAACAGACGCTTCGTCAGTATCTGCGAAGAATAAAAAGGAAAACAGCACTGCTCATTTCTGTCAGCTGTGAATTGGGGGCTGTGGTTTCCGAAGCTGATAAATCAGCGCAGCATGCCTTGAAATGGTACGGTTACTACGCTGGGATGGCTTTCCAGATTACTGATGATATTCTTGATTTCGTAGGCACAGAGAAGGAACTAGGCAAACCGGCAGGAAGTGATCTTATTCAGGGGAACATCACTTATCCAGCTTTGTATGCTATGCAGAAAAACCCCGAATTTCATAGAAAAGTGCAGCGCTACATGAAAAATCCCGGCTCTTATCCACTTAATGTCCAGGAGTCTGTAACCATCATCAGAGAGAGCGGAGCCGTTGAAGCATCCAAAGCCCTTGCAGATCAATATGTAAATAAAGCTGTGAAAATGCTGAAAGGAATTGATGAGTCTCCAGAGAGGTCTTCTTTAAGTAAAATTGCTTCTTATATAGGAAGCCGAAACTTTTAATAAACAACTCTGTGCATGAAGCATGGGGTTGTTTGTGGATAATCATTGAAAGCGTTGTCATGGGGCTGTATGTTTGTTATAGTGGAATAGAATTACATATTTTGCATTCAGGAGTGGTTAAAATGGAGAAAACTTTTGTTATGGTGAAGCCCGATGGTGTTAAAAGAGGGTTAACAAGTGCGATAATGCAGCGTTTTGAATCAAAAGGATTCCGCTTATGCGGAGCTAAGCTTATGCAGATGAGTGAAACACTGGCAAAAACTCACTACGAAGAACATAAGGAGCGTCCTTTTTTTGGAGACTTAACTAAATTCATTACTTCAGGACCGGTTTTTGCAATGGTTCTTGAAGGAGAAGGTGTGATTGACGAAGCTCGTAAAATGATTGGAAAAACAGATCCGAAAGAGGCTGCTCCAGGTACAATTCGGGGGGATTATGCCATTTTAAAGTCTGAAAACATTATTCACGGTTCTGATTCTCCGGAGAGTGCGGACCGGGAAATTGCTCTATATTTTACAAAAGAAGAACTGATTGAAGACCGTTCATCGACCAGAGTGTAATCTTGGATTTATTTAGTGATGTTAATGAAATGAAATTCATTTCCTGAGAAGTTTTTTGGAGGAATCACAGCCGATCAAAAGTTCTTTTGTATAGATTTCAACAATGAGTAACTTTGAGAGTCCTGCTTATTAAGCAGGACTTTTTTTATGAGGATTATTTGAACCATATATAGTTATTTTATGAATTTTTCTGATAAACTGAAGCGAATGATGTAGTTATATTAGAAAAAAGTAAAAATGAGGAAAAAGCATCAGGACAGGAATTTTTATAAATTAAGTACTCCCCCTTGAAAAATTGCGTAATATCATGAACAATAGTAAGTAGATAATTTAACGCATAAAAGCGATAAAGAAAGTAGAGGATGATAACAGATGCGATTTTTAACTGCAGGAGAATCTCACGGACCACAATTAACAGCAATCATAGAAGGAGTTCCTTCCCAGCTTCCTTTGACAGCAGAGGATATTAACGAACATCTAGCAAGAAGACAGAAAGGGTACGGCAGAGGACGACGGATGCAGATTGAAAAAGATCAGGTTCAAATTATGAGCGGTGTCCGTCACGGTAAAACAACTGGAGCGCCTATTACCCTGGTCATTGAAAATAAAGACTGGACCCATTGGACGAAAATTATGGGAGCTGAGCCCCTTTCAGAAGAAGAAGAAAAAGAAGTAAAGCGAAAAATCACCCGGCCTCGTCCTGGGCATGCGGATCTAAACGGAGCTATCAAATACAGACACCGGGATATGAGAAATGTACTTGAAAGATCCAGTGCCAGAGAGACTACAGTTCGGGTAGCTGTAGGAGCACTGGCTCAGGTTATTTTAAAACAGTTCAACATAAGCCTTGCTGGTCACGTGCTGGAGATAGGTGACGTTAAAGCTGAGCAGAAACCATTTGAATCCGTAAAAGTTTTAAAAGATACGACGGAAACTTCTGAAGTCAGATGTGCAGATGAAAATGCAGGCGAGAAAATGAAAGCGGCAATAGATGAAGCCAAGAAAAACGGTGATTCCATAGGTGGTATCGTTGAAGTGATAGCTGAAAACGTACCGATTGGTTTAGGCAGTTTCGCTCACTACGACCGAAAACTGGACGGTAAAATTGCTCAGTCCGTTTTAAGTATTAATGCTTTTAAAGGTGTGGAGATCGGGCTTGGATTTGAAGCTGCCCGTATGAACGGGAGCCTTGTACATGATGAGATCGCTTATGATGCTGACAGAGGATTCTACAGAAAGTCGAATCGTCTTGGTGGATTCGAAGGTGGTATGACCAACGGAATGCCCGTCGTTGTCCATGGTGCTATGAAGCCCATACCAACGCTTTACAAGCCGCTGCAGAGTGTGGACATTGATTCCAAGGAGCCGTTTACAGCCTCGATTGAACGCTCTGACAGCTGTGCAGTTCCAGCTGCGGCTGTCGTCTGTGAAGCTGCCGTAGCATGGGAAATTGCAGCAGCTTTTCTGGATAAGTTCGGCTCTGATACGATGGCAGACATTCATAAAGCATTTAATGATTACCAGGAGGAAGCGAGGAACTTTTAATGTCTGAACGAATAGAAGTTGAAAGTGATTCTCATAGTTATCCTGTTTTACTGGAAAATGGCCTGCGGTACTCTTTTTATCATTTGCTTGAAGATATTTTACCTGACCATACAAAACTGATGATAATAGCTGATGAAACTGCAGCTTCTTATTATTTGGAAGACCTGCTGGCCTCCTTTCCCGATAGTGCGAAACCGGTGGTAACCATTCTCCCTTCCGGAGAAACCAGTAAATCTATGGTTCAGTACGAGCGCCTTTTAACGGAGTGTCTGCAGGAAGGTCTTGACAGAAAATCAGTCATTGCAGCTTTGGGAGGAGGAGTTGCCGGAGACATTGCCGGCTTTACTGCTGCTACGTATATGCGGGGTATAAGGTATGTCCAAATTCCCACTACTCTGCTTGCACACGACAGCAGTGTTGGAGGGAAAACGGGTATCAATCATCCGCTTGGTAAGAACATGATAGGAGCTTTCCACGCTCCCTCCGCGGTTTTATACGATCCCGAAATGTTAATCTCTCTCCCGGAAAAAGAATGGCGGTCCGGATTTGCTGAAGTCATTAAACATGCATTTATAAGCAGTCCTGAATTTTTTGTCTGGCTTCAAAACCACGTTCACAAATTATCTTCTGTAGACCCTTCCACCTTGGAGAAGATGTTAAAAAAATCTATTGAAACAAAAGTTGCTGTAGTTCAGGAAGATGAAAGAGAAGCTGGTGTCAGGGCTCATTTAAATTTTGGACATACGTTGGGACATGCCATTGAAGCAGAGCTCGGTTATGGAAAAACAACCCACGGAGAAGCGGTAGCTGTGGGGATGATATTTGCTATGAGACTGAGCGAAAAATTTTACGGGATAAAGCTTCCGATAGAGGAAACGGTGAAATACCTTGAAAAGCTTGGTTACTATCTGAAGCTGCAAAAGCAGGTAAATGCAGAAAAATTACTTTTTATTATGAAAAGAGATAAAAAAGCTTCTGGAGGATCGATGCGTTTCGTGCTGCTCCCGGAACTGGGCAGAGCTGAATTAGTCGATATACGTGAAGAGATGGTACTGGATTTGTTAGAAGAGGAGGAGCTCACGTGATCAGAGGAATTCGTGGAGCAACCACTATATCTGAAAATCAGGAAACAGAAATCCTGAGTGCTACAGAAGAACTGATGCAGGAAATCGCTGCAAAAAACGCTATTGAACCTGAAAACATTTCCCACGTTATAATAACAGTAACAGAGGATATAAACGCCACTTTTCCAGCACGGGCACTGCGGGATCTCTACGGATATACGTTTGTACCAGTAATGTGTGCCCAGGAGATTCCTGTCCCTGGAAGCCTTCCTTTCTGCATCCGTTTAATGGTTACTGCAGATGTCAGCCTGGAACAGCATGAAGTTAAACATATTTATTTAAACGAAGCAGAAAAGCTGCGGCCGGACTTATCCTTGACAAAGGAACAGGGGACGCGTTAGCATAGTCGCTAATAGCAGAGACCAGAAAACAGAGCAGAGAGAAGCTGAGGATAGTAGAGCAAAGTAGAGATGAGCAGAGGATTATTAATGCTTGACCACCTGTACAGGTACACGTATATTCCCCCTGTCCCTGTATCTCCATCAGTCTCTCCCCGTAAGCTTCATCTGTATCCACGATGAGGTGATTTTATGTTTTCCATATCAAAAGAAAATTTTATAAAGCAGGCAGAATTATACCAGACTGTAGCTCTCTCCGTTACGGTAGTAGCCGATACGAAAACACCGATTCAGCTTTTTCGGCTGTTTGATGCGGAAGCTTCTTTTCTGCTGGAAAGTAAAGATCCGCTCTCTCCATGGTCCAGCTACTCATTCATAGGATTGAATCCTGTGAAATTTTTAAGAGATGAAAATGAAACGTTTGTCTGCCGCTCTTCCGACAACCAAAAACTCTGGTCAGAATCCGATCTTCAGACAGCGTGGGAAAAAGTAATGGACAGTTTTCATATTTCACCGGATCTTCCCGATCTTCCGTTTCCGGGAGGAGCTGTCGGGTATTTAGGGTTTGAAGGTTTCCGATATTACGAACCTCGTATAGAAACTCTGCAGTCCGGAGAACACGATGCTTACTTTATGTTCTGTGAAACGATCCTTGCTTTTCATCACGAAGATGAAGTGCTTACAGTAACGCACTTTCAGGATACCTCAGAAGGCGCTGAAGCAGCCTATGCGGAAGCTTCAGGGAGACTTCATGGAATACTTAACATCATTGAACAAGGTAAAGAAGGAAGATTTCCGATGATAAGTGCTGATGAACAGCTCGAAGAAGATGTATTTGCAGGTGTTACTTCCAACTACACCAAATCAGAATATGAAGAAGATGTCAGAAAGATAAAAGATTATATTGCCAAAGGAGATGTTTTTCAGACAGTTCTTTCTCAAAGATTTGAACTGCCGGTTAAGTCAGACGGACTTTCTCTCTATCGAGTACTAAGAAAAGTAAACCCCAGTCCTTACCTTTATTACATCCGTTTTCCGGAGCAGGAAATTATCGGGAGTTCACCAGAGAGGCTCGTTAAAGCAGATAAAACAAAAGAGCTGGAGATTCATCCAATTGCCGGAACGAGAAAAAGAGGAAGAAACAGCGAGGAGGATCAGGCTCTCGCCAAAGAACTTGCAGAAGATGAAAAGGAACTGGCTGAGCATTTAATGCTGGTGGACCTCGCGAGAAATGACCTTGGACGCGTAAGCAGATATGGGAGTATTAAAGTACATGATATGATGAATATTTCCTATTTCTCGCATGTAATGCATTTAACTACGAAAGTAACCGGAATTTTAAAAGAAAACATTCATCCTTTTGAAGCTCTTTTCTCCACCCATCCTGCAGGAACCGTTTCAGGAGCTCCAAAAGTCCGGGCGGTAGAAATCATTCAGGAACTGGAAAATATGCATAGAGGGGTTTATGCAGGCGCCATTGCTTATTATGGTTTTAATAAAGCGATAGATTCCTGCATTGCGATAAGAACAATCGTCCTGAAAAATGGAACAGCCTATGTACAGGCAGGCGCAGGAGTTGTGCAGGATTCGGTTCCTGAATTAGAATGGGAAGAGACAAGGAATAAAGCCAAAGCATTATTGTTTGCTATAAAATTAGCTGAGCAGAGATTGGAAGAAGAGGAGGTCATTAATAATGACACTAGATAGAGTCATGACGGGGACACCGCTGACTATAGCTGAGGCGAGGAAAATAGTAACATCAATGATGGAAGGCGTGTTCAGCAGAGAGGAAACAGCTGCTATTCTTTCTATCCTGGCCTACAGAGGAGAAACTGCTGAAGAGATAAGCGGTTTTGCTCAGGGTATGCTGGATAAGGCATCGAGCATGTCGTTTCCTTACGATGTATTGGATACATGCGGAACAGGCGGGGATGGTTCCGGGACATACAATGTTTCCACGGCTTCAGCCATTCTCTTAAGTTCAATGGGAGTAAAAGTCGCTAAACATGGAAACAGAAGTGTCTCCTCTAAAACAGGCAGTGCGGATGTCCTCGAGGAACTTCGAATTCCTTTTCAAGGTAATGTAAAGGAAGCCGAGCAGCGCCTTGAAGATTATTCACTTACGTTCTTTTTTGCTCCGGTTTACCATATGGCTATGAAAAACGTGGCACCGGTTCGTAAAGCATTGAAACAGAAAACAATTTTTAATATTTTAGGTCCATTGACAAACCCTGCACGTGCTCCCCGAAGAGTTATTGGAGCCTACAGCCTTGATGCAGCCCGAAAAATGGCTCATGCTTCCCTGCACCTTCCGATTGAACGGGCGCTTTTTGTGACAGGAGAAGATGGTCTGGATGAATTTACGGTGCAGGGTGCAAGCTATGTAATTGAATTACAAGACAATGAACTTAGAGAATATACGATAAATCCGGAAGACGTTGGTCTGAAACGAAGCTCTCTTCATGGAGCACTTGTAAATAATGCAGCGGAGAGTGCTGCACTAATACGTGATATTTTTCGGAAAAAAGCTTCCCGTGAAGCAGTTGATCTACTTCTTTTGAATGCAGGAGCAGCTCTATACACTTCAGGCGTGGCTGAAACGATTAAAGATGGAGTAGAAATGGCTGATCACGCTTTGGGGGAGCCGGTACTCGCCCATCTGGAAAAACTGCAGCTGGAGGAAGGGGCAGAAATGCTATGACAATTCTTAAAACAATAACCGAAAGAAAAAAAGTTGAGATCCCTTTAATTAATATACCGGAAAAAAGACTGATCGAATCTCCAAAGCTCTCTCTTTACGATAGTTTGTACCACCGATTCCACCCTTTAGGCATGATTGCAGAAGTAAAAAAAGCTTCTCCTTCCAGAGGAGTGATAACGGAAAATTTTCACCCAGTGGATATAGCGGAAGAATATGAGCGTATTAACGTTTCAGGGATTTCCATACTAACAGATATTGATTTTTTTCAGGGGCATCCCGTTTATTTAACGCAGATAAAACAAGCTGTAAATACTCCGGTGCTTCGAAAAGATTTTTTAATTGATCCAAAACAAATTCTCGAATCCGAACGTATCGGTGCAGATGCCGTATTATTAATAGCTGGTATTCTTTCAGGTAATCAGCTTCAGGAGCTGTATGATCAGACAACTGAATTAGGGATGGAAGCTCTCGTCGAAGTCCACAATGAGGAAGAACTGGAAAAGGTTTTGAAATATATTAAACCAAAACTGATTGGGGTCAATAATAGAGACCTTCACACTTTCGAAACCGATTTAACTACTACGAAAAGACTAAAACCTTTAATTCCTGAAGAAGCATTGTTAATAAGCGAAAGCGGCGTTCATCATAAACAGGACGTCGATTATTTGAAAGAAGCAGGGGCAGATGGTCTTCTAATTGGAGAAAGCCTGATGAAAAGTCCGGATAAAAAGCAGTTTCTACAATCACTGTTTGGTGAAGAATAATGCCTTTACTTAAATTCTGCGGAACCCGCTCGGAGGAAGATTACCGGGCTGTTCTGCGTTCTAAGGCAGATTATATCGGATTTATTTTTTCAAAAAGCAGGCGTCAAGTATCTGCTGAAGACGTTCGGGACTGGCAGGAAAAGACGTCTGCAGAGGGTAAAAAACTTGTTGGAGTCTTTGTTAATGAGGATCCGGCGGCTGTCGGCCTCGCCGCGGAAACGGCAGGATTGTATGCAGTGCAGCTTCACGGTGGGGAAAGTTTGCATAATATAAAAGTACTTCGCCGCCATTCTTCTGTCAGAGTTTTCAAAACGATTCACCATCACGAGAATGCACTGGAAGAGATGGCGTCATTTTCCGGAGCTGTCGACGGTTACGTTATCGATACGAAAATAGAAGGCGCATGGGGAGGAACGGGAAAGAGTTTCGATTGGGAAAACGTTCCTCTCTATACAGCAGAAGCGAACCGCCAGAAAGTGCCCTGCTTTATTGCAGGAGGGATAACACCGCTTAATATTAAAGAGTTGTTAAGTTATGGACCTGGTGGTGTTGATGTATCTTCAGGAATTGAAACAAATGAAAAAAACGATGAAGGGAAGATGAAAGCTATGTCAGATTCAGTTAAACCTGTCTATGAGGCACCGGATGAAATGGGCAGATACGGAGATTTCGGCGGTAAATATGTGCCGGAGACGCTTATGTATGCCCTGGAAGAACTTGATAATGCTTACCGTGATATCGCGGGTGATGAATCTTTCCATAAGGAACTGTGGAAGGAAATGAAAGAATATTCCGGCAGGCCTACTGCTCTCACCTATGCCGGGCGTTTAACAGAACATTATGGTGGTGCCCAGATTTATCTGAAGCGGGAAGACTTAAACCATACAGGCGCACATAAAATCAATAATGCACTGGCTCAGGGACTCCTTGCTATTCGAATGGGCAAAAAACAGATTATTGCAGAAACTGGTGCCGGCCAGCACGGAGTAGCTTCGGCTACCGTTGCAGCCAGATTTGGTTTATCCTGTAAAGTTTTTATGGGAACTGAAGATATCCGCCGGCAGGAACTCAATGTCTTTCGTATGAGGCTTCTCGGAGCGGAAGTGATTGAAGTTACTTCGGGTGGTAAGACGTTAAAAGATGCTACGAATGAAGCTATACGGCACTGGGTAGCCAATGTAGATGATACCTTTTACCTTATAGGAAGTGCTGTGGGGCCACATCCTTATCCAATGATGGTCCGGGATTTTCAAAGCATTATTGGGGAAGAAAGTAAAAAACAGATGCAGGAAAGAATCGGACGACTTCCCGATCATGTGGTTGCATGTGTCGGAGGCGGAAGTAATGCGATAGGCATGTTTTATCCATTTATAAATGAAGAAAATGTCCGCTTAACTGGGGTGGAAGCTGCAGGAAAAGGAGTTAATACAAGTGAACACGCGGCCACCCTTTCAAAGGGAAGAAAAGGAGTACTGCACGGCTCCCTTTCCTATCTTCTGCAGGATGAGCATGGAAACATAATTGAACCATATTCTATTTCTGCAGGCCTTGATTATCCTGGAATAGGACCTGAACACGCTCATTTGCGGGATATTAAGCGTGTGGAGTATGTCCCCGCCACCGATGATGAAGCGATGAAAGCACTGAAGGATTTGTGCGAACTGGAGGGTATCCTTCCAGCCATTGAAACAGCACATGCATTAGCATACGTGGAGAAGGAAGCGCCAAAAATGAAAAAAGATGAAGTTATTCTTGTTTGTCTCTCCGGACGGGGAGATAAGGATGTAAATACAATTCAGCAGGAACTGGAGGGTCAGAGTGAATGAATCGACTAACAGATAAAGCCTTTCAGGAGCAGAAAAAACGATTCGTCCCCTATATCATGAGCAGTTATCCTTCCTACGATTCTTCCATTGAAATTGCCCTGACACTGGAAAAAGCAGGGGTAACAGCGATTGAATGGGGGGTTCCCTTTAGTGATCCCCTTGCAGATGGACCAGTCATTCAGGAAGCGGGAGAATATGCCCGAAAGCAGGGAGGCAGTCTCCGCAGCGCTGTAAAAGGAGCGGCAGAAGCAAGAGAACAGGGCCTTACGGTTCCACTCGTGCTGTTCACATATGTGAACCCTGTGCTTTCAGTAGGATTTAAAGAAGTATTGGAATTAATGAAAGAAGCTGGAATGGATGGGATTTTAATACCCGATCTTCCGTTTGAAGAAAGTGATGAGTTGAGAAAGCTGTGTAATGAATATCAAATTTCTCTTATTTCACTCGTTGCTCCCAGTTCAAGAAACAGAATGGAGAAAATCGGTGCTCTTGGTGATGGCTTTATATATTATGTCACCTCTCTTGGTGTTACCGGAACGAGGGAAGACTTTTCTCAAGATTTAAAGCAATCCATTGCTGAGCTTAAAAAAAAGGCAGCAGTCCCGGTTCTGGCTGGATTCGGCATTTCCAAAAATGAACATGTGCGTTATTTCCAGGATATAGCAGACGGCGTTATTGTCGGGAGTGCTCTCGTCCGTTTCATCTCTGAACGTGCTGAAGAACTGCAGCATTCTGAAAAAAGGGCGGCTGCCCTCGAAGAAATCGGTGGTTTTATAGAGGAATTAACGAATTAGCTGAAAGGGTGATTACAGATTGAAGGTTAAAGAATCGATGACGGGGCTTACCCCCTACCAACCAGGGAAACCAATGGAGGAAGTAAAACGTGAACTCGGATTAAAAGAAGTAGTCAAACTGGCTTCCAATGAGAATCCTTACGGGTCTTCCCCAAAAGTAAAAGAAGCAGTTATGCATACACTTTCTCAAGTTTCCGTTTATCCTGACGGCTATGCCCGACTTTTAAGGGAGAAAACAGCTGATATTCTTGGAGTTGATGTAAAACAGCTCATTTTTGGAAACGGTTCGGATGAAGTAATATTAATTCTATGCCGTTCTCTTCTCAATAAAGGAGACAATATTATTACCGCAGTGCCGACGTTTCCCCAGTATAAGCATAATGCGGTTATAGAAGGCGCTGAAGTTAAAGAAGTTCCGCTTATTAACGGTGTCCATGACCTCGATGGCCTGCTTAATAAAATTGATAATAAAACTAAAATGATCTTCGTATGCAACCCTAACAATCCCTCGGGAACTTATGTAAATAAGGAAGCCTTTTCGTCATTTATGAAACAGGTCCCTTCCCATATTCTCGTAGTAAGTGATGAAGCTTATTTTGAATACGTACGTGCGGACGATTATCCGGATACAATACCAATGATTAATGAATATGAAAACCTGGTCGTGCTGCGGACTTTTTCAAAAGCGCACGGGCTCGCTTCTCTACGTGTCGGTTACGGCGTCGGGAGCGAGAAATTCATCCAGTCTATTGAACCTGGAAGAGAGCCATTTAATACGAACAGCGCTGCTCAGGCAGCAGCATCAGCTTCTCTGGAAGATAAGGATTTTTTAGATCAATGCATTCAAAAAAATGCTTTGGAAATGGAAAAATTCGAAGCATTCTGTGTTGATAATAATTTTCGGTATTATCCCTCAGAAGCTAATTTTATATTAATGAGTGTCGGGAGACCTGGTGGAGAGGTATTTGAAAAACTTCTTCAACAAGGATTTATTGTGCGCAGCGGCGAAGCACTTGGATTTCCAGATTATATTAGAATTACGCTGGGGACAGCCGAACAAAACGAACGTATTCGCCAAGAGCTGCTGAAGTGGCTTAACTAGGAGGATCAGTGTGAAGAAACGTGTATTTATTATCGGTCTAGGTTTAATAGGAGGATCGCTGGCTCTTGCGGTGAAAAGCACTTTTCCCCAGGCATCGATCCGTGGTTATGACGTGGACGACAAAGCGGTCAAACTCGCAAATAGTCTGCAGATTATAGACGAAGCAGCAGTCAGCCTGGAAGAAGGCGTAAAGGACGCCGATTTTATTATCCTGTCTGCTCCGGTAGAAAGCTCTCTTTCAATACTTGACCAGCTGCAAAGTCTCGACTTAAAAGAGGGAGCAATCGTTACTGATGTAGGAAGCACGAAAGTTTCCATTGTAGAGAAAGGCAGTGAACTGGAGAGTAAGAATGTGACATTTATCGGCGGTCATCCAATGGCAGGTTCTCATAAAACCGGAGTAGAAGCATCAAGAGAGCGCTTGTTTGAAAATGCCTTTTACATACTTACGCCCTCCAATGGAACTCCGGATGCGAAACTGATTCAGCTTCAGAATCTGCTGAAAGGAACGAAAGCTAAATTTATGCAGCTGGAAGCAGAAGAGCACGATAAATTTGCTGGATTGATCAGCCATCTCCCTCATATTATTGCTTCTTCACTTGTACACCAGGTAGAAAAGGCTGGCGAAAAGGACCCTTTGATCCAGCAGCTTGCAGCAGGAGGGTTTCGGGATATTACGCGTATCGCTTCTGCTTCTCCTACTATGTGGAGAGATATATTGATGCACAACAGAAGTGTATTAATCGATATGCTTAAAGAATGGAAAAACAGAATGGAACACGTGGAATCGCTTCTTGAAAACCGCGATTCGGAGGGAATTTATGCTTTTTTCTCTGATGCAAAAGATGCTCGTGACCGTCTCCCTTCTAAAAAGAAAGGGGCAATGCTTCCTTTCTATGATTTATTTGTAGATATTCCCGATCATCCTGGTGTCATTTCCGATGTAACAGCGCTTCTCGCCAAACAGAATATCAGCATTACTAATATTAGAATCATCGAGGCCAGAGAAGGAATTATGGGCGTGCTCAGACTAAGTTTCCGGTCAGAGAGTGATCTTGTACACGCAAAAGGATTGTTGGAGGAGCATATGTACGAAACTTATGAAGCTCCATAAAGAAGGGGGTATATATGGATATTACTATTGAACCAGCTGAAAATCCATTAAAAGGAAGTGTAATTACCCCGGGGGATAAATCGATCAGTCACCGGGCTGTTTTATTTGCTTCCATTGCCGAAGGCAAGTCTGTCATTAAGGGATTTTTACGAGGGGAAGACTGTCTAAGCACAATAAGCTGCATGAGAAGTCTCGGAATAGTTATTGAAGAAGATGCGGACTCGATAACTGTAATGGGGAAAGGGCCTTATGGATTGAAAGAACCTGCGGAGCTGTTAAATGTCGGCAACTCAGGAACAACGATCCGACTTTTATCTGGTATTCTCGCCGGTCAGCCTTTTTCATCTGTTATGGCAGGCGATGATTCTATCGCAAGACGACCAATGAGAAGAGTAACCGGTCCGCTTAAAATGATGAATGCCACTGTCGACGGCAGAGAGTTTGCCAATTACACTCCACTATGGATGCGTGGGGGCGACTTACAGGGGGTTCATTATTTCTCTCCAGTAGCCAGTGCTCAAGTTAAATCGGCAGTTCTGCTTGCAGGACTCTATGCCTCGGGTAAAACAACGGTGACCGAGCCCTTCAAGTCGAGGGATCATACGGAAAGAATGCTCCGTACGTTTGGAGTTAATGTAGAAACAGATGAAAAATCCGCCTCCTTAAAAGGGGGACAGAAACTCCAGGCAGCAGATGTATTTGTGCCGGGAGACGTTTCTTCAGCAGCTTTTATGATTGCAGCTGGAGCCCTTGTACAAGGGAGTCATTTAATTGTTGAAAATGTAGGGCTTAACCCGACAAGAACAGGAGTTATTGATGTTTTGAAACGCATGGACGCTGATATGATGCTTTTGAACGAAACGATGCTTGGAGGGGAGCCTACAGCAGATATAGAAATTAAATACTCCCGTCTGCAGGCAGTTACGATTGAAGGTTCCGATATTCCCCGCCTGATTGATGAAATACCAGTGCTTGCACTTCTGGCTACCCAGGCAGATGGGAAAACAGTTATTAAAGATGCAGCAGAGTTAAAAGTGAAAGAAACTAATCGAATCGATACGGTAGTAAACCAGCTGAATGAACTTGGGGCTGACTGTGAAGCTACGGATGATGGGATGATCATCAACGGACCTTCAAAATTGAAAGGGGGAAATGCTGAGAGCTATCACGATCACAGAATAGGCATGACGATGGCTTTAGCGGGACTAATCTCTGAGACGCCGGTAAAAGTGAAGGATACGGACGCAGTCGCGGTTTCCTATCCTGGATTTTTTGAAGAACTGGAACGACTGCGGAAGCAGCACGTATAACTGATTTACTATGTTTACCTCTATATTGGGATGATAGTAAATAGAGTAATAAGCACAGGTACTTCTGCAAAAAAATGTCCTGTCCCCCTTATCTTACTGTCAACGACGGTAAACTAATAAAAAGTTGTTAAAAAGAGTGACCGGTTTCGTATACGGCCACTCTTTTTATCCTTGAAGAACCTTTTGTGGAAATGGGAAGGACTGACTATGTTAGTATGTGAATGATATGATATGTACTATTTTTAAAGAAATTACAAGGGTCACCATGGTAGATAAAATTTATAGATCTGCTGGACAAACGAAAGGAGAATGTCAATATGGATGAAACACTTCAGGAAGCTATTAAATTAATTGAAACGGGATTTCATGAAGACGGGTTGGAAAAAGTTGAAAAAATGATTACAGAGGCGGATGATGAAACGAAAAGAACAATTGCTGAGCTGTATTTTGAGCTGGGTCTGGTCGACAGGGCTCTGGAACTCGCCGAAGAATTGATGTTTAAATATCCTGACCAGGGAGAACTGTTTGCTTTTGCTTCTGAATGTTATATAGAACTAGGAAAAGAGGAAGAAGCACTGGACATGCTGAACGAAATAAAAAAGGATGATCCTGCTTTTCTTCAAGCGCAGCTTCTGCTTGCTGATCTCTATGAAAGTGAAGGTCTGGAAGAAGTAGCTGAAACAAAACTGCTGGATGCATTAAAAATTATGCCGGATGAAAGTATCCTTCAATTAGGTCTCGCGGAATTTTATTTAAACAGAGGCGATTATCAGGAAGCGATCAGCTATTTTAAACAAGCTGTTTACTCAGGGAAACTGCCTGAAGACCTGCCTATCGATCCCCATGTACGTCTTGCAGAAGCTTTCAGCGCCACGGGACAATTTGAAGATGCACTGGAGAACTACAAAGAAGGACTAAAAAAAGATCAAACTCCGGACGGCCTTTTCGGATTCGGATTCACCGCCCTGCAGCTGGAAGATTACACTACTGCTATTGACTCGTTTAACACACTGCTTGAGCAGGACCCTGATTATACTTCTGCCTATGGAAGTCTTGCAAAAGCGTATATGGCTATTAAGAAATGGGAAGAAGCAAGAGAAACTTTAAAAGAAGGCATAAACAGAGATGAATATAATGAAGAATTATATTTGCAGATGGCCAAACTGCAGCTTTCCCAGGGAGAAGGGGAAGATGGCCGAGAATTTCTGAAAAAAGTTATTGCCATGAATCCTTCCAATGTGTCTGCCGTGCAGGAAGCTCTTTATTATTATGATGACACGGAAGACTATGAAGAAATGATAGAACTGATACGCTTTCTGGACGATTATAACGAGTTCGATCCTCTTTATGAAAGATTCCGGGCCAAAGCTCTTTTTGAAGAAAATGACATCAACGGAGCTGCACAGGCTATGGATGTTGCCCTCTCCACACTCTCCAGAGATGAAAGACTGCTCGAAGATGCTGCAGTAGTTTACCTTGCCAACCGGCAAAAGGAAAAAGCTCTGCCTTTACTGGAAGAGGTACTGAAACTCGATCCTGAAAGAGAGGACATCCGGCGCCGCATTGAGGAACTGATATAATTACTGAAAATTGCTTTTCTTTGCAGGATTAGATGGGGACGCGTAGAATATTAACTATAGTAGCAGTTTCCGTTCATATGAAAGGATAAGGGAGGGAGAGCAATGAACAGTCCAGTTCCAGTCATGGAAAAACGGGATTTTTTAAAATGGTTTCTTGAAAAGTACCAGCTGAAAAGACGGGAGTGTGCATGGCTTCTTAACTTTTTAATGAGCGACGATATTTTGATGGAAAGAGTGCATTTTGTTGAGCAGGCAGAACATTGTCCAAAAGCTTTAATGATTTCGGCTAACGATGTTGATCAGGTTCCTTTTGCATTTCATAAAAATCAGCATGTTACTATGGATGCTGAAAAATCATTTCATGATATTCGTCTGAACAGAAATGAAGATATTTATATTCAGCTTAATTTTAAAGATAAGCAGACACTCCCTCAGTATGCAGCTGTTTTGGAAGAAAATCCTTATCTGCCCGTCAACTCAGATGAAGAAACAGTTAAGGGGCTGCTGGCAGAGCTTGTACTCGATGAAGCTCTGAGAGTGGAGAAGCTGAGGAGTCTGGAGGAGCAAATAGATATTGCACTTGCCCAGAAAGACCGGAACGCTTTTATAACGCTTTCGAAGCAATACTCTGAATTGAAAGCCCTCGAAACATAGGGCTCTTTTTTTTGCGATTGATCCAGTATTTTTCAGGCAGTTATTTATAGAGGCATTTTTATAAAAGAAAACTCTGCTGATGTCTGATGTTAATATCTAAAAGCGCCTGTGGTTCTTCCAAATGCTGAGGGAAAAGTGATCAGCTTACTTTTTTTAAAACGAATGGAGGTTTCGATGCGACTTCTTTCCGAATCTCGAAAAATCGCCCAAGCTCAGCCTGGATAAAACTGGAATATTCATTCCATCAAGCTGTACCGGGATAGGGGCGGGGCAGTAGAGGAAATTTACAAAGTTCCCTTTTGAGAAGCTGCACCACGATGTATAAAAATGGCCTTCTACTGGAATAGAGCTTTCCCTCTATACAGATGGAATGATATTCAAAAGGGGTATCTTTTTTGGAAGGCAGCTGCTGCTATGACTGTTTTACGGTAGGCTGTAGTGGAAATGGAGCCGCTCCCGATCGAATAATGACGAGCCTAGCTCCGCTCAACGGAAGGGAGGACGAAATTAGCTGGCCGGCACGTCGTCCCCCATGGAAAAGAAAGCGCACGTTTATTACATATCAATTTTTTTCAAGGCAGCCTGAATGAAAATAATCTTATATGAGAATTAAGAGGAGGATGGCCAATGAAATGGACATATCAGGATACGGAAATTTATGAAAAATCAAAGGAATACGTAGATACTGCTATAATTCCTCTCATACCAGTTGCAGGAGGAAAAGAACAAAAGGATTCTGTACTTATGGGAGAATTTGCTCAATACTTATCTGATTATATCGAACGGCAGTATATGGGGCGGGTTTATCTTCTTCCGCCGTTTACGTATTTGAAAGAAGAAGAAGAAAAGGAAAAACAAAAAAGGGTTTTGGAATGGTCCGAACATTTTAAAAAAGAAGGATTTGAATATTTTTTATTCATTACTTCTGATATGGAATGGCGGCAGATTGATTTAAAAAAAGCGGGAGAACTGGTCTGGGTTCCGGCATTTTCATTAAGTGATATGGAGTCGAAAAAAAGACAGCAGTCGGTCGAACAGCAGGCCCGCCAAATTATTCCGCTTATGACTAAAAAATGGAAATGAGAGTCTCTTAAAAAAATATTATTCTTAAAAAACGATTGTAGCGAATTTATTGACATGCCTATGTTTGATAAGCTATGATGTTTATGTCTTAGTATGATATTTTTTATAAATGTGTGTAGTAACGGAAGTGAGGAGGGAAGGTCGTGAGCGAGAAAAAACACCGAGTGTCTAGACGCCAGTTCCTGACCTATACGTTAACAGGTGTAGGAGGATTTATGGCAGCAGGAATGCTCGCTCCCATGGTCAGAATGGGATTGGATCCCGCGCTTGAAGCATCGAGTGCCACTGATTTTATTTCTGTCGGATTAAGTCGGGATGAACTTTCAGAAGAGCCTCAGCGTGTTGACTTTGTCGTGGAGCTTGATGACGGGTGGTACCAGTCGGAACAAACCCGCTCAGCCTGGGTTTTCATGAATGGTGACGAAGTAATGGCTCTTTCACCAATCTGTACCCATCTGGGATGTACAGTAAACTGGGGAACAAATGAAGAGAATCCGGAAGAGTTTTTCTGTCCGTGTCATTTTGGAAGATTTGAACGGGATGGAACAAATATCGCTGGAACACCGCCCACACGGCCGCTGGATGTATACGATGTGGATGTGCGGGATGGTATGGTTTATTTAGGTCAGATTAATCAGCGTGGTTAAATAAGGGGGTCGAGAATATGTTACAGAAAGTCTACGATTGGGTGGATGAGCGGCTCGATATTACCCCTCTATGGCGCGATATCGCGGACCACGAGGTTCCTGAGCACGTAAATCCTGCCCATCACTTTTCAGCGTTTGTTTACTGCTTTGGAGGCTTGACGTTCTTTGTTGTGGTCATCCAGATTTTGTCCGGTATGTTCTTAACAATGTACTACGTACCCGATATTATTCATGCATATGAATCAGTTTATTACTTACAGAACGAAGTTACACACGGATTAATTGTCCGCGGAATGCACCACTGGGGTGCCAGTTTGGTTATTGTTATGATGTTCCTGCATACACTGAGGGTTTTCTTTACAGGTTCCTATAAAAAACCTCGTGAACTTAACTGGGCTGTCGGTGTACTGCTGTTTTTCGTAATTCTTGGTTTAGGTTTTACTGGATATCTCCTGCCTTGGGACATGAAAGCCTACTTCGCAACGGTTGTAGGTCTTGAGATTGCAGAGGCAGCTCCTTTCGTAGGCGAATTTGCAAAAATTCTCTTAGCCGGGGGCGACATTATCGGAGCGCAGACGCTTGCTCGTTTCTTTGCGATCCACGTATTCTTCCTGCCGGGAGCACTGCTCGGATTGCTTGGAGCACACTTCTTCATGATCCGTAAGCAGGGTATTTCCGGACCGTTGTAAAAAGTAGAAAAGGAGGGGAAAATATGCATCGCGGAAAAGGTATGAAGTTTGTCGGGGACTCAAGAGTTCCTGCCGAACGTAAGCCAAATATACCAAAAGATTATTCCGAATACCCGGGTAAAACTGAAGCCTTCTGGCCAAACTTCCTGCTTCGGGAATGGATGGTAGGAGCGGTATTTCTTATCGGTTTTCTCGTATTGACGGTAGCACATCCGGCGCCGCTTGAATCAATAGCGGATCCTACGGAGACCAGTTATATTCCGCTTCCTGACTGGTATTTCCTGTTTCTGTACCAGCTTCTCAAATATGAATTTGCTTCAGGGCCTTATACAGTTGTCGGGGCAGTAATTATCCCCGGAATTGCTTTTGGGGCGCTCCTGTTGGCTCCATGGCTGGACAGCGGGAAAGAACGCCGGCCATATAAACGGCCAATAGGAAGCGGATTAATGCTTCTCGGAATAGTATCAGTTATCTTCCTTACATGGGAATCAGTTGACCAGCACGACTGGGAAGCTGCAGCTCAGCAGGGGCAAATTGAGGAAGATATGGATATAGACGAATCTGCTGAAGGGTATGAAATTTATCAGACCCAGGATGCCTGTATTGGCTGTCACGGTGGAGATATGTCAGGCGGTGCTGCCGGTCCTAACATATTCGAGAGTGATTACGATACAGACGAAGTTATTGACATTATCCAGAACGGTCAGGGAGAAATGCCGGCCGATCAGTTTGAAGGTTCTGACGAAGAACTGGAAACTTTAGCAGCATATATCGCAAATGACGGACAGGCTCCGGAAAATGGCGATGGCGGCGGAGAAGGAAATGAAAATAGCGAAGAAAATGCAGAAGGAAATGAAGAAGATCCAGAAGAAAACACAGAAGAAAACGAAGAGGAATAAATAAGGAAGGAGCCGGTTGATGTGTGTGTCCCCGGCTCCTTTTTTGCTTGTTGATTTCGTAAAATTTCAGCCGGTACCTGATAAAGGTATGATTAGATAAAAACAACATGAGGAAACTATATCAATTTTATAGGGAGTTAATTAAGAACTGAGGCGGGGGATTGAAATGAACGAGTACATAATGTCCATACTGCGAAATCGCACATTTCTTATTTTGCTGTTTCTTGTCAATTTTTTTGGAACAGTTTATGGATACATATGGTACGAAAATCAACTTATGGAGACACCCTGGTATTTTCTTATTTTTGTACCTGACAGTCCTACAGCAAGTCTTTTTTTTACTATAGTCATAGGGTTTTATATCTTCAGAAAAAGATTCCCTCTTATGGAGGCATTAGCAGCAGTCACACTGATAAAATACGGGTTGTGGGCTGTGATAATGAACCTGGCAGCCGGAGCAGCTGGAGATCCGCTTAATATTCTCCATTGGATGCTCGTAGTTTCCCATGCAGGAATGGCTGTTCAGGCTTTACTGTTTATGCCTTATTACCGTATTAAAAACTGGCATCTTGTCCTCGTTGCAATATGGACTATTCATAACGACTTCATAGATTATATTTATAATATGTATCCTTGGGTTTCTCTTAATTTAAGTGCCTATATTAACGAAATAGGATACTTTACATTCTGGTTAAGCATCGCTTCTTTATTCACCGTATGGCATTTTAACAGAAAGTATAATGCCTCTTTTGATACGGAAATCAATTCTTTTGACACGAATAAATAGTTTGATTAATATTAAAATAGCAACTACTCTATTAGGAGGAATGACAGATGTTTGGTTCTATGACTGCATTTCTAATCTATTTTGCTTTCTTGATGATTATCCCTCTCTGGGCCAGTTCAAGAGTGAAATCCACTTATAATAAATACTCCAAAATCTCTGCTTCCTCAGGAATGTCGGGAGCGGAAGTAGCAAGAAAAATTCTCAATGATAATGGTCTGTTTGATGTAAAGGTGGAACCTGTTAAGGGACAGTTAACTGATCACTATGATCCACGCAAAAAGATTGTCCGCCTTTCTGAACACAATTATTACAAAGACTCTGTAGCAGGAGCAGCGGTAGCAGCGCATGAAGTGGGACATGCTATCCAGGATTCCCAGGAGTATGCTTTTTTGAAATTCAGAAGTGCGTTAGTGCCTGTCGCCAGTTTTGGTTCCAATGCTTCTATCTTTTTAATCATCGGGGGTATGCTCCTTACACTCTCCAATCTTGTTCTTGCGGGAATAGTATTAATGTCTTTTGCTGTTCTGTTTCAGCTTGTAACACTTCCGGTTGAATTTAATGCTTCGAACAGGGCTATGGATCAAATGGTCAGCATAGGGGTTATCCGTAATGATGAAGAACGGGAAACAAAGAAAGTACTGAACGCTGCAGCCCTAACTTACGTAGCTGCTGCACTCGTAGCTGTAGCAGAACTAATTCGTTTTGTCCTCATGTATACGATGATGAATAATGAATAAAAAAACCGCCGACTTCAATGCAGTCGGCGGTTTTTCCTTACTGAAATTAAATTTGCAGAGGACGTTTGTATTCGTCCAGCGTAAAACCTTCACCCATTACATCCTGCACATCCTGAAGTGTAACAAAAGCATGGGGGTCCACTTCTGCGATCAAATTTTTCAGGCGGACCATTTCGTTTCTCCCCACCACGCAGTAAAGAATTTCTCTGTCTTCACCGGTAAAAGAACCTCTCCCTTTTAAAATAGTTGCACCCCGATCCATCTCTCTTTGTATGGCTCCGGCAATCTGCGGAGCTTTATCAGAAATTATCATCGCTGCTTTTCCAGAATAAGCCCCCTGCTGCATGAAATCAATTACTTTTGCTGCAATAAATACTGCCACAAGCGTATACATAGCTTCACGGTAATTCAGGTAAAAAAGGGATGAAGTGATAACGCATGCATCAAAAATAAACATGGTCCGTCCCATACTCCACCCGTAATACTTGAAACCAAGTTTAGCAATGATATCGATGCCTCCCGTAGTCCCGCCGAAGCGGAAAACTATTCCGAGCCCAACTCCAATAAATACGCCGGCGAACAGGGCTGCAAGGGTCATGTCGTCACGAAGCGGGATATAAAGAAGAGGATAGGATTGAAAAAGCCATAAGAAGACAGATACTGCCAGTGTCCCAATTAATGTATATATGAAAGCATTGCGTCCGAGAACTTTCCAGCCAATTATAAATATTGGTATATTCAGCCACAAGTTTGAATAAGCAGGATTGAGATCAAAAATAAAGTAGAGGATCAAAGTTATACCCGTAAATCCCCCGTCTGCCAGATTATTTTCCATGTTAAAATAAACTAGTCCGAAAGAAAGAATGGCAGTACCGACTATAATAAAAAATACATTTTTCACGTGCACATTAGAGATCATTTCCAGCCACCTCCAGCCTGCTTTATTATAAGCCAAGTTTAAAAAGCGTGCAACGGGTCATTATCGTTTGTAATACGGTTGATTGTTAGCTACGATATGAAAGTAAGAATTTATATTCTGAGGTGAAAATATGACTGATAGAACAATGGAAGAAATGCAGCAGGAAGTAGATGAATACATATCACAATTTAAAGAAGGCTATTTCGGTCCTTTGTCGATGATGGCACGATTAACAGAGGAAATGGGAGAACTTGCTAGAGAAATAAACCATTTTTACGGAGAAAAACCTAAAAAATCGACAGAAGAAGCAAAGACGATGGAGCAGGAAATTGGAGATGTTCTGTTTGTAATGATCTGTCTCGCTAATTCTCTGGATATAGATCTTCAGGAATCATTCGAGATGGTAATGAAGAAGTTTACCACAAGAGACAAGGACCGTTGGACTAAAAAATCAGAAGGAGAGTCAGCTGATGATTAAAATAATAGTAGCAGGACCACGCGGGAATATGGGTAAGGAAGCTGTAAGTATGATAGAAAGAGAAGCTGATTTTGAACTGTCGGCTGTTGTTGACAGGAAATATGACGGAATTATGATGAAGGAAGCAGAAGGGATGGCCTCTTTACAAGTTCCTGTCTATAAAGATATTGATAAATGTATGAAGGAAGTCAATCCTGATGTATTAGTAGATTTGACGAATCCGGAAACCGGTAAAATGCATCTGCGTAAAGCACTGGAGCATGGAGTGCGCCCTGTCGTAGGCACTACAGGATTTACAGATGATGATATAAGGGGTTTAACTTCTTTAGCTGAAGAAAAGCAGATAGGTGCTATCATAGCACCGAATTTTGCTATTGGAGCAATTCTACTGATGAAGCTTTCTAAAATGGCGGCTAAACATATGGACGATGTGGAAATAATTGAACAGCATCACGACAAAAAATTGGACGCCCCTTCAGGGACTGCGATGAAAACGGCCCAGCTGATATCAGAAGTCAGAGATGAAAAAAAGCAGGGGCATCCGCAGGAAGAAGAAGCATGGGCTCATGCCCGTGGTGCTGAATACGAAGGAATGAGGATACACAGCGTACGCCTTCCCGGTAAAGTAGCCCATCAGGAAGTTATATTTGGCGGGGAAGGGCAGACTCTTACTCTTCGTCACGATTCATTAAACCGCACGTCGTTTATGCCGGGAGTTAAAATGGCTGTGGAAAAAGTAATGAAAACGACCGGGCTCGTATACGGGCTGGATCAGTATATAGATTAAAGGAGGCCGAAATGAATATAGCCTGCATTGCCCACGATAAAAAGAAGGATGACCTTGTTCAGTTTGCAGTAGCTTACGAACGTATATTGTCCGGTCATTCGCTCTTTGCTACTGGAACGACAGGAACCCGTATTATCGAAGCCACCAATTTAAATATGCATTTGTTCCGGTCCGGCCCTTTAGGGGGAGATCAGCAGATCGGATCAATGATAGCTGAAAATAAAATGGATCTTGTCTTATTTTTCCGTGATCCTCTCACAGCCCAGCCGCACGAGCCGGACATCAACGCCCTCATCCGGCTGTGTGACGTTTACAGTATTCCGCTCGCTACAAATATGGCCACTGCCGAAATATTGGTCGCTGCTCTCAACCGCGGGGATTTGGAATGGAGAAATTTAGTACGCGGAGGAGAGCGATTGAATAATGAAGAATAAAATCATTTCTGTGGGAGCTCATCCTGATGATGTGGAAATCGGGATGGGAGGTACTATAGCGAAATATATAAATGAAGGATGGAGTGCGAAGCTTGTCCATTTAACGAAAGCTGAACTATCATCAAACGGAACCGTGGAAGAAAGAGAGACAGAATCCCGGAACGCCTGTGAAATATTAGGAGCGGAACCCCCGATATCGCTTTCTTACGCGGACAGAGGACTAATGCAAAAAAGAGAAGAAATTATTAGTGATCTCGTGCAGATTATAAGAAGAGAACAGCCGGAAATATTATTTGCACCCTTTTATATAGACCGTCATCCTGATCATGGTCACTGCTCGGAACTTGTGAAGGAAGCTTATTTTTCATCGGGAATACAAAAATATGGTTATGGAAAAGCTTATCGCCCGAGTGCCTTATATTTTTATCAAATCAATGGGATGGGCACCCCCGATTTCGCCGTAGATATTTCTACATCAGTGGATAAAAAATATAAAGCGCTGGAGTGTTTTTCAAGTCAATTTCAGCAGAGTAAAGATTCCATTAAAACCCCGCTGAATGAGAGTTATTTGGAGGACCTTAAATCCAGGGACCGTCTTACAGGCAAAGAAGCTGGAGTATCTTTTGCAGAGGGATTCAAATCTGAATCTCTTCTTCTTCACAATTTTTAAAAATCTGCACGCATTACTTTGATTTGATAAATAACGAGATTTTTAATTTCCGCCGACTGAGGAAAAAGTTCCCTGCTATATCACAGCTAATACGAACGTTAAGATATTTGATTACGTAAATATGCGTATATTTTTTTCAGGAAATGCACTTATGAAATTGATTCAGGAGGATGAATATGAAAATCGGCATTACGTGCTATCCTACTGTCGGTGGTTCTGGAGTTGTCGCTACGGAACTTGGCATGGCACTGGCAGAAAAAGGACATGAAGTACATTTTATAACTTCCAGCCTTCCGTTCAGGCTGGACGAAAGCGAAACGAATATTTATTTTCATGAAGTGGCAGTTAATTCTTACGCAGTATTCCAATATCCTCCCTATGACCTGGCGCTGGCGAGCAAAATGGCAGACGTGATAAAGCAGGAAAAATTGGATATACTGCATGTTCATTACGCGATTCCTCATGCAGTAAGCGCTTTTTTAGCAAAGGAAATGGTAAATGGACAAGTGAAAATCGTAACTACTCTTCACGGAACGGACATTACCGTGCTTGGCTATGATCCTTCTTTAAGTAATATGATTCGTTTCGGGATTGAAAAATCCGATGCGGTAACGGCTGTTTCCACTGATCTGATAAGACAGACAGAGCAGCTTCTGAAAACACGCGTTCCTATTGATACTGTCTATAACTTTATTGATGAGCGCATTTATTATCCAAGAAATCCTGTCAGCCTAAAGCAGGAATTGGGCATAGGTGAACAGACGAAAGTACTCTCACATGTATCCAACTTCCGTAAAGTAAAAAGGGTGGAAGATGTTGTCTACACGTTCCAAAAAGTATTTGCTCAAATAGATGCAAAACTGCTGCTTATCGGGGATGGGCCTGAACTTCCAGTAATAAGAGAGCTTGTAAAAGATCTCGGTTTGGATAAACAGGTATATATTACAGGCAGTCAGAAAAGAGTGGCTGATCTACTGTCCATAAGTGATATAAAACTGCTCATGTCGTCTAAAGAAAGCTTTGGCCTTGTCCTGCTTGAAGCAATGGCCTGCGGGGTCCCTGTTATCGGCACTAACATCGGCGGAATCCCTGAGGTGATTGAACATGGACAAAGTGGATTTATCTGCAGTCTTGGAGATACGGACGAAGCGGCTGCTTATGCATTAAAAATACTGAAAGACGAAAAGCTTCAGAAGAAAATGGCTGCGGCTGCTCTTCAGAGGGCGAAAACCACTTTTAATAAGAACGACATTGTCAGTCAGTATGAACTTATTTATGAAAGAACTCTGGAGACATGATATGGGGATTTGGGAGCAGGGGCTTAATATCATTAATTACATAAATAAGGCAGGTTACCCGTCTTACCTCGTAGGAGGTGCAGTGAGGGATCATTTCATGGGCATAAAGCCTAAGGATATTGATATTGCGGCTGACATTTCATTAGGAGAATTATCAGAACTGTATGAAAAAGTTATACCTGTCGGTAAAGAAGGGAAAACAATGCTTATTTTTCCTTATAATAAGCCTGTAGAAATTACAAAAATAAACGGGAAATCAATCAGCGAAGACCTTCATAACCGGGATTTTACCTGCAATGCAATGGCAGTAGATGCAGAAGAAAAAGTGTATGATCCTCTGAAAGGGAAAGAGGCTATTCAAAATAAAATTCTCGTACCTGTAAAAGAAGGAAGCAGCATATTTATTGAAGATCCGCTGCGGCTGCTTCGGACAGTGCGACTGTCTGTACAGCTGCAGTTTCAGCTTAGCCGGAAACTGAGAGCAACCTTCTATAATTCAGCTTTCCTAATACAACAAACTGCTCCCGAACGTATATTTAAGGAACTGGACAAGCTCGGTTCCTGTTCAATTACAAAAGAACATTGGGAAAATATCCTTCCTTTACTCTACGCTCTTCCAATAGACATTCTTAGCAGCAGGGAGGTCCAGTCAGGGCTCATAGAAGAAGAGCCTGTGTTCACTCAGCTGCAATGGTGGGCAGTGCTTCTCCACCAGAATGGGGAAAGTTGGATTTCCCGCGGTCTGCCGGGAAAGCTGACTGCCCATCATAAAGAAGTGGACCGTTACGTGGGAAAATTCCCCTGGAACAATCTGAATTTATATGACATGTCAGAAGAAGTCCTGCAATCATCTCTTCTTTTATTAAAACTTAAGAAGACAGATGTGAACGAGCGGCATATCTATAAACAAATAAAAAACCTGCCTATCCATTCTCGAAAAGATCTGGATGCGGACGGAAAAGATCTATTGTATTTGAAAAAAGCAGACATAGGTGAAAAGCTGCGTTTATTAGAAGAAGCAGTCGTGAATGGGAAGGTAGCGAATAAAAAACGTGAATTGATTAACTATATAAAAGGAGAATAATAATGAAAAGTGAACTTCTGGCCGTTTTAAACGAGGCATATCCGGAATATGTATCAGGAGAAAAACTAAGTATTCTTCTTCATTGTTCGCGAACAGCCGTTTGGAAGCATATAAAAAATCTCCAGGAGGAAGGGTATCAAATAAAAGCTGTAAGAAATAAAGGGTATCTTCTCGAAAGTTCTCCATCATTATATTCCGGCCATGCTGTAGCTTCACGATTGATTAAGGGAAATCTGCCTTATCAGATCCGCTTTTATCCCGAACTGCTTTCTACTCAAAATGAGGCGCAGCGCCTGGCTATGGAAGGGGCTGAAGAAGGCACAGTTGTTATCGCCGATAAACAGACGAAAGGAAGGGGCAGACTTGGCAGAGAATGGGAAAGTTCCATGGGCACCGGACTGGCTGTCAGTCTTATCTTGAAGCCTGATGTACCTGCATATAAAGCACCTCAGCTCACATTAGTAGCAGCTGTATCAGTTGTAAAGGCGATTGAACAAATTACAGGAGTAAAGGCGGAAATTAAATGGCCGAACGATTTATTGATAGAAGGAAAAAAAGTCTGCGGTATCTTAACGGAAATGCAGGCAGATCCAGACCGCATAAAGTCCGTGATCGTCGGCATTGGTTTGAATGTTAACGAAACCGTGTTTCCGGAGCATTTACATCATATTGCTGCTTCTCTTTCAGGATTTGCAGATTCACCTCCGGAAAGAGCCCAGCTTGCAGCAGCAGTCCTTAACCAATTTGCAGAGGACTATGAGTTGTATAAACAATCAGGATTTGCCGGGGTTAAAGCAGAGTGGGAAAGTTACTCCTGCACGCTTGGCCGAAAAATTCAAGTACGTCAGAATGGCAGCTATATAAACGGGACGGCGGAAGCTGTTGACAGCCAGGGAGTTTTAAAACTTCGTGATAAAGACGGCATTCTTCACTCAATTGTTTCAGGGGATATTGAGATTTCATAATTTAGACACAGGAAGCGGAAATTTGCTATAATACGTGTGGGCGGTATCCTGTAAAGGAACCGTACTGAATAAATAGAACACAGAAGTAAATGTCTGCTCTGATCTGAATGTCAGACAGGGACAGAAGGTGGAACGGCAGGACGTTCTTTCCTTCTTATTAAAAGAAGGAGTGATAGGTATGAAGAAAACAACGGTTGATTTCAAACAGATGAAGGAGAACCATAAACCTATTGTAATGGTGACAGCTTATGATGCCCCGGCAGCTTCCCTGAGTGAAGCTGCCGGTGTGGACACGATTCTCGTAGGTGATTCATTAGGTATGGTGGTTCTCGGGTACGACTCTACAGTACCTGTATCGATGGAAGATATGATTCATCACACGAAAGCGGTAAAAAGAGGAGCAAGGAGCACTTTCATTGTTACAGATATGCCGTTCATGTCATATCATGTTTCCAAAATGGATACAATGATAAATGCCCGCCGGATTATTCAGGAAAGTGGCGCAGATGCCGTGAAACTGGAAGGGAACGGTGAAGTTTTTGACTATACAGCCGCTCTTGTCAAAGCTGGAGTTCCTGTAGTCAGCCACCTCGGTTTAACTCCACAGACTGTCGGGGTGTCAGGCGGGTATAAAGTAAAGGGGAAAACAGCAGAAGAACAGAAGCAGCTCGTAGAGGATGCAGGCAGGGCAGAAAAAGCAGGAGCATGCATGCTTGTTCTTGAGTGTGTGCCGGAAGAAGCAGCCAAACGAATTCAGGAAACAGTGACCATTCCTGTGATTGGTATAGGTGCAGGGAGGTTTACAGATGGACAGGTGCTCGTTTATCACGATATTGTCGGATACTACGGGGGGCATAAACCAAAATTTGTTAAACAGTACACTGATATCCAGGCACCCGTACAGAAGGCAATAGAAGAATATGCCAACGAAGTCCGTTCACACAAGTTCCCGCAGGAAGGGCATGTCTTTTCTCCGCTTGAAAAGACAGAAGGGCTCTATGGGGGAAGTAAATGAAGCAGGTCAGCAAAATAAAAGAGCTGCGGTCATTAATTCAGGACGCAAAACAGGACGGTAAACGCATCGGTTTTGTACCAACGATGGGATACCTGCATGAAGGGCACCTCGCTCTCGTAAATGAAGCCAGGAAAAATACAGACGTTGTAGTCATGTCCATTTTTGTTAATCCCCTGCAGTTTGGAGAAGGGGAAGATTTCGAAACTTATCCACGCAGTGAAGAACGCGATCGGGAAATGGCAGAAGGTAAAGGTGTCGATATTCTTTTTCTTCCGGATGCAGAAGAAATGTATCCCCGCCCGATGAGATCTGCAGTAAATATCCTTCAAGGTACGGATGTGATGTGCGGAGCCAGCCGTCCGGGACATTTTAATGGAGTTGCGACAGTCGTATTGAAGCTGTTTAATATGGTGGATCCAGACGCTGCATTTTTTGGCCAAAAAGATGCTCAGCAGGTAGCAGTTATTGAAAATATGATAAAAGATTTCAATATGAATATAAAAATATTTCCAGCTCCGATTGTACGGGAAAAGGACGGACTAGCAATGAGTTCGAGAAATATTAACCTCTCTCCTGCTGAAAGAAAAGAAGCCCCGGAAATTTATAAAATTCTGCAGCAGGCTGCAGCGCTCATCAGAAACGGGAAAGCTGATACAGCGATGAAAGAAGCTTCGGAGAAACTCTATGCGTTAAAAGCTGAAGTCGATTACCTGGAGCTTCGTACGTTCCCTGATTTGGGAAAATCGGACGGAACGGATGTCGGAAAGATAATTTTAGCTGCAGCTGTAAAGTATGAAAAAGTCAGATTAATAGATAATATTATTTGGGAACAATAGAAAGGATGACCTGAATGTACCGTGAAATGATGAATGGCAAGCTTCACAGAGGAACTGTTACAGAAGCAAATTTAAATTATGTAGGCAGTATTACTATAGATGAAGACCTGCTTGATGAAGTCGATATGATGGAGAATGAAAAGGTTCAGGTTGTTAATAATAATAATGGCGCCCGACTGGAAACGTATATTATTGCAGGGGTGCGAGGGTCAAAAACAATCTGTCTAAATGGAGCTGCGGCAAGACTCGTTCAGCCGGGGGATAAAGTAATCGTCATTTCCTACAAATGGATGGAGGAAGCAGAGGCAAAGATTCATACTCCTAAAGTTGCCATACTTGATGAAGCAAACAATATTGCTGAACGAATGGGTACCGAACCAGCTGCTACTGTTAGAATATAATAACTTCGTTTATAAAAATTATTTTTGTAAAAAGTGATTGACTGCGGTTGGGAGTTTATTTCATTTCTCTGTTACTCAAAACGATAGTATTCTCATAATATTAACCACGAACGTTAACAATGCCCAAAATTAGAGCTGTCTTAAACTGTTTTCAGTGAGAGACAGCTTTTTTATATCAAAGCTCTGTCAGTGTTTAATAAAAACTCTAATCACTAACAGATACACGCATGCAGATCATCCACCTCGATAGAGAAAATAATAGCCTGCATAAGGGGACTAAATCCTGTTTGAAAAAGTGTTTTTTCATTTAAGTTCACCATATTTAGATAGAACTTAATATTTATATAGATAGAATGAATGACCTCGAAAACGGTTTTCTCCAGCGAAAGAAAGAAGCGTGTTATCATTTTTAATGGCATACCACCATTCTTGAAGGAAAAACAGAGAAGGAGGACAGGCCGCTGCAGAGAACATGGTGCGCCTGGGTGGCGAAAAAGGACAAGCACCACCCGCCCGGAACATAGGGAGGAAGGGATTAGCTGAGGCGATCCCTGCGCCCCCATGGAAACAAAAGCGGTTGTTTACAGAAACGGCGACAAATTACTATGTTCAACATATATTATTAATCACTAACATAAGTTTTACGAGAAAATCTGTATCATTTATACAAAGAAGCTCAGGCGGAATCGTGATACAATAGCGGTGAAATGTTAACTGGAAAGTAGGGACACAGATGCCTCGATTTATAGTACTTGATTTAGAAACGACAGGGGTTTCCTATAAAGATGGAGACAGAATCATTGAATTAGCCTATGCAGTTCTGGAGAACAATCAAATAGTTAAAACATACAGTTCTTTTGTGCAGACCGAGAGGAAGATACCGCTGTTTGTTCAGCAGCTCACGAGTATAGATCCTGAAGACGTAAGAGACGCTCCATTATTCGCTGATATCGTCCCTGCTCTTTTGGAAGATATGAACGACGCTTATTTTGTAGCTCATAATGCTGATTTCGATCTTAATTTTCTGAATGAAACGCTTGAAGAAGCAGGTTATGAAACTTTCAGCGGACCGGTTGTAGATACTGTTGAATTAAGCAGGCTGGCTTTTCCGACTGAAAACAGTTTCCGATTGTCTGAACTTGCTGATAAGCTCCAGCTTACCCATAACAATCCTCATCGTGCAGAAAGTGACGCCCTTGCTGCAGCGGAACTTCTTAAAGAGATTTTTTCTGTAATGGAAAATCTTCCACCAGCAGCTTTGAAACAGCTTCTTGGACTTCAGCGTCTGTTTAAAAGTGATGTTAGAGAGCTTCTCGAGTATTTTTATGAAAACTCTTCTGATGCGCCTGATAAATATGAAACCTACCGGGACATCTCGCTGAAATTACCAAATAAAACGTCTGAAAAAGGTGAGGACATTTCGATTAATTTCAGCGAACTGCTCGAAGGTTTTAAAGACGTCGATAAAATGAAACAAATTCTTCCGGATTATGTCCGCAGACCCGGCCAGGAAGAAATGATGAATTTTGTAAACGAAACGTTTGAGAAAAATAGTATCGGGCTTATTGAGGCTGGTACAGGAACAGGTAAAACACTTGCCTATTTAGTTCCTGCTGCCTACTATGCCGGCAGTGAAGGCAAAAGAGTAGTCATAAGCACAGAAACAATCCAGCTTCAGGAACAGCTTTTAAAACAGGAACTGCCATTAGCGGAAAGTCTGCTTCCTTTTCCTGTACGAAAGGCTCTTCTAAAAGGCCGGTCGCACTATATATGCCTTCAGAAAACAGAACAGATGCTGGCAGACAATTTTCAGGATGCTTATGAACGTTCGATTTCAAAAGCACAGCTTGTTGTCTGGCTGACTCAGACTGAAACTGGTGACCTGGAAGAATTAAACCTCGCTGATCCTTCTGACCGTTTTCACAGGGAAATTGCCAGTGACGGTGTCTCCTGTGCTTCACCCGATTGTCCATGGTTTTCGAGATGTTTTTACCAGCGCGCAAAAAAAACAGCCAGGCATGCAGATATCGTAATAACAAACCATGCGCTGCTGCTTACAGATATCGTCCATGACAACCAGGTTCTTCCCGGATATGAAACGGTTATTATTGATGAAGCCCATCATCTCGAAGAAGCAGCTACCAGGCAGTTTGGCACCAGTCTGGATTACGCGAGCATGGCGCAGATGATGAATGAATTTACGACAAAAGATCAGGACAACATGCTGGAAAACTGGCTTTCAGACCAGATCCCGGAAAAGTGGAACGTTTGTAAGCAGCAGCTTCACGAATGCCGTGAAGAATGGAATGATCTGTTTCTTACACTCTACGATTATGCCAATAAGCGGGGAGGAAGAGGGGAAACAGGGGATATATCCAAAACAATTGTTCATGACAAAGAATGGGAGAAAGTTCTGGATACCGCAGATAGATTTCATTATAAATTTCGGGATACAGCTCACGTTATGGCGGAGATTCAATTTGATGCCGAGTCCAAATGGGAGCAGGAAGGACATTATAAGCGGGAACGTGCAGCTTTAGACCGTTATATAGAAGAAATATCCAAACTGCATCAGCAGTTCAGAGATTTGATACTGGAACAGAAGGAAAATCATGTATACTGGCTGGAAAGAAGTTTGAAGGGTCCGAAACAATCCATTACTCTCTCTGGGAGTCCTACTGATGTATCTGAACTACTGGCAGACCGTTTTTTTCAAAAGAAAAAAAGAGCTGTATTAACAAGTGCTACTTTAACGGTAAACCAATCCTTTAAATATATGATCCGCCAGCTTGGACTGGAAGATTTTGAAGTCTACACAAAGCTGGTCGCTTCTCCCTTCAATTGGAGTGAGCAGGTTGCGTTTATGGTCCCGGATGATATCCCTCATATTCAGGAGGATGGGGAAGACGCCTATATTGATGCGATTACATATGCGATTTATGAAATTGCACAGATATCGGATGGGAAAATGCTCGTCCTGTTTACTTCGTACGATATGTTAAAAAAAACGTACCATTTTCTGCAGACAATGCTCGACGAAGAATACATGCTTATAGGGCAGGGGGTCCAGTCGAAAAGCCGAACGAAGCTGGTGAAGATGTTCCAGCAGTTTGAACGGACCATTTTATTTGGAACAAGCAGTTTCTGGGAAGGTGTTGACATACCGGGGGATGATCTGAGTGTTATTGTTATGGCCCGGCTTCCATTTTCACCGCCTAATGATCCAATTTTTAAAGCGAAGTCTGAGCAGGTAAAGGCGGCAGGAGGTTCCCCTTTTATGTCTCTTGCTCTGCCCCAGGCAGTCTTAAGATTTAAACAGGGATTTGGCAGGCTGATTCGCAGAGAAACAGACCGAGGAGTAGTCGTTGTACTGGATAGAAGAATTGAAACGGCTAAGTACGGGAAGCATTTTATCCGTTCCCTCCCGGATATTCCGCTTAGAAGCGGCTCGATGTATGATCTCGGTATCCAGATTGACGAATGGCTGCATCAGAATGGGAAAGGAGGCGTCTAACTATGAAACAAATAATAAAAAACGTTATCATCATTAATCCCTATGAGGAGCCTGTGAAAGGTTTTGTTGTGCTGGACGGTGATAAAATTGATAGAGTGGTTTCCGGTGAGCCTGAAGAAAGAGCAGACTCTACTATAGATGGAGAAGAAAATTGGCTTATTCCCGGTTTTGTGAATACCCACGGACATGCAGGAAGTTCTCTTCTCCGGGGCGCTGGGGACGATATGCCTCTCGACACCTGGCTGAAAACGATTATGTGGCCGAATGAAAAGAGATTTCAAAAAAATACGGTGGAAGCGGCAGGAGATCTGGCGCTGGTTGAAATGCTCAAATCGGGAACAACTACTTTTCTGGACATGTATCATCTTAATATGCCTGAATTTGCACAAAAAATTGCGGACACTGGATTTAAAGCGGTTCTCGGACGAGGCATGATAGGACTTGGCAGCGAGGACGAAAAAAAGGATAAACTAAAAGAAGCAGAAAATCTTATTAAGAACTGGCATAACCAGGCTGAAGGGCGTATAGTCACTGCCGTTATGCCTCATGCTCCCTACACCTGTCCACCGGATTTTCTCACAAAGTCAGCTGATCTCGCCGCTGAATACGGAGTCCTTTTTCATACTCATTGTGCGGAAACGGCGAAGGAAACGGAGCAGCACATCGATAAATACGGCCTTCACCCGGTCGAGCATCTGCATCAGCTTGAAATATTTAAAATTAACGTGCTGCTTGCTCACGCTGTTCACCTGGAAACAGAACATATAGACCTTCTGAAAAAATGTAATGTGGCTGTATCCCATAATCCTAAGTCGAACCTTAAATTGGGTTCAGGAATTGCGCCTGTCGTCCAGATGAAACAGGCAGGAATTAATGTCACCATCGGTACTGATTCGACTGCCAGTAATAATACGCTGGACATGGTGGAAGAAATGAGAATGAGCGCACTTATCCATAAGGGACTGCACGAAGATCCTGCTTCGTCCAGTGCAGCGGATGTTTTTGCCTCTGCCACAATCGGTGGAGCTGAAGGATTGAATATTCCCGGAACCGGAAAGATAGCAGCGGGGTATAAAGCTGATTTCTGTCTTGTAAATACAAAAGCTGCCCATTTAACTCCTAATCTGGAAGAAAGAGCAGTTTCTCATATCGTTTATGCCATGAAATCTACGGATATAAAAGATGTTTGGATACACGGAAAACATATGATGCACAATCGGGAGCTGCTTACACTGGATGAAGAGAAGGTTTTATTTGAAGCAGACAAACAAGCTCAAAAATTGCTATAATCAAAAACAGGCCGCTGCAGAATTGTGGTAAAATAGATAAGTCGATTACATAACTGGTGGGAGGTATAAGAGTGGGAAAAGATCAGGTACAACTGCTGAGCACTGTTAAAATAGAAAAATGCAGAGATGCCTATAAACTGGTGGACTCTTTAAACCGCACTTTAAAAGAAAGAGATCTTATGTTTGGTCTGGCACTGGATCATGAAGATGAAGAGA
Source organism: Alkalicoccus halolimnae (assembly GCF_008014775.2). Lineage (GTDB taxonomy): Bacteria > Bacillota > Bacilli > Bacillales > Salisediminibacteriaceae > Alkalicoccus > Alkalicoccus halolimnae. Next base: position 1,786,938 of record NZ_CP144914.1, read on the forward strand.
AAATGGTATTTACTATATACGATACGAAGGATCCGGTCTGATGAAACACCTCGGTTTATATATTTTCTTAGCTTCATTAGTTGTTATCACTGGTTTTGTTTATTTTTATTTCTCTTCTATCCTTTCCCCTCTCGAAGCAAGGCAGGAAGCAGCAGTGGAAAATGCAATGGAGGAGGCGGACATTCAGGAAGTAAAGAATGTGGACTATTTTCACGGGAGCCGTTCATACCAAGTGATTGATGCTGTAACTAATGAAGACGAAGCGATTTATGTTCTTGTGGAAGAAACGGAATCAGAAACTGATCCAGTTATTCTCCCTCACAGCGAAGGAATTTCATTTGACGAGGCTGCTGCTGCGGCTGGGGAAAACTCGAACATAGCAGAATTGAAATCTGTAAAAATTGGACTGATGGAAGATACACCTGTATACGAAATCCATTATGCTGACCCTGAAGGAAGATTGAGCTACTATTATGTTACCTTTGCAAATGGGGAATATGTACGCAGTTATCAGCTGAGTCCCGCATAAAATAACTAATCCTACAGATGAGAGGAACGATATTTATGAAATTTTCATCCAAAGTTGAATCCATTACACCTTCTTCAACACTGGCTATTACAGCGAAAGCGAAAGAACTAAAGGAGCAGGGGCATGACGTGATCGGACTTGGTGCAGGAGAGCCTGATTTTAATACTCCGGACTATATTATCGAAGCGGCTTACAAATCGATGAAGGATGGTCATACGAAATACACTCCTGCTGCGGGTCTTCCTGCGCTGAAGCAGGCAATATGCAGCAAGCTGCAAAAAGATAACAGCCTTGAGTATTCTCCTGAGCAGATAATTGTGTCGACTGGAGCGAAGCATACGCTCTCATCTATCTTTCAGACCATTCTCGAAGACGGGGATGAAGTCATTATTCTAACTCCATACTGGGTAAGCTATCCTGAACAAGTTAAAATTTCGGGCGGTATTCCTGTGTTCGTAGAAGGAAAAGAAGAAAATCAATTTAAAGTAACGAAACAGCAGGTGGAAGCCGCAGTTACAGATAAAACTAAAGCTATAATCATCAATTCTCCAAGTAACCCTACCGGAATGACATATACAAAAGAAGAGTTAAAGGAACTAGGGGACGTTTGCCTCGACAATAATTTATTGATCGTATCAGACGAAATTTATGAAAAGCTCCTTTATGACAATGCGGAACATGTATCGATTGCTCAGCTTTCTCCGCAGTTGAAAGAGCAGACTCTGGTAGTTAACGGGGTATCTAAATCGCATTCTATGACCGGATGGAGAATAGGCTATACAGCTGGAAGAGCAGATATAATAAAAAAAATGGCTAATCTAGCCAGTCATACAACATCTAATCCTGCTGTCATGGCACAGTATGGAGCTATAGCTGCATACACGGAAGACGAGGGATCTGTAGAAAAGATGCGCGCAGCATTTGAAGAAAGGCTGACAAAAGTATTTGACCGTGTGAATACTATTCCGGGCTTTACCTGTCAAAAACCTCAAGGAGCGTTCTACCTTTTTCCAAATGTTAAGGAAGCGGTTGATAAAAGCCCTTATAAAACGACAGAGGATTGGGTGAAAGCGCTTCTTGAAGAAGCGAAAGTGGCAGTAGTACCCGGAGATGGTTTTGGAGCTCCGGACAATATTCGTCTGAGTTATGCGACGAGTCTAGAACAATTTGAAGAAGCTCTTGACCGAATTGAAGCATTTGTTAATAAACAGTAATCATCTTTGTTGGAGGTTTTTTGATTGAAAACAACTATCAGGAAAATTGGTAATCATGTGGAAGAAACGGTAACGATCGGAGCGTGGCTTGCTAATAAACGATCGAGCGGTAAAATTGCGTTTCTGCAGCTGCGTGATGGTACGGGATTTATTCAGGGAGTTGCCGTGAAAGCTGAAATAGGCGAAGAAAAATTCAAAGAAGCAAAAGAGTTAACCCAGGAGAGCTCCCTTTATATTACCGGAGTAGTACGAGCAGACGACAGAGCCCCATCTGGATATGAGCTTTCTGTAACAGATTTTTCAATCATTCATGAAGCAAAAGATTATCCGATTACCCCGAAGGAACACGGGACGGAATTTTTAATGGATCACCGTCATTTATGGCTCCGATCAAAGAAACAGCATGCCATCATGGTGATACGCAACGAAATTATCCGTGCTACGTATGAATTTTTTAACAAGGAAGGCTTTGTTAAAGTAGATCCTCCAATTCTTACGGGAAGCTCTGCGGAAGGGACGACCAACCTTTTTCACACGAAATATTTCGATGAGGATGCCTACCTTTCCCAGAGTGGTCAGTTGTATATGGAAGCAGCAGCTATGGCATTAAACAAAGTATTTTCTTTTGGACCAACTTTCCGCGCTGAAAAATCCAAAACACGCCGCCACTTAATTGAATTTTGGATGATTGAACCGGAAATGGCGTTTATGGATCACGAAGACAGTCTGGAGCTGCAGGAAACGTATGTAAGCTATGTTGTGCAGTCGGTGTTAAAAGAATGCAGCCAGGAGCTGGTGTCTCTGGAACGGGATACGGCACAGCTTGAAAAAATTAAGGCTCCATTTCCTCGTATCTCCTACGATGATGCTGTGACATTTCTTCAGAAAGAAGGATATGAATTCTCCTGGGGAGAAGACTTTGGCGCTCCTCACGAAACGGCCATTGCAGAATCATTTGATAAACCTGTATTTATAACGAATTATCCAAAAGATATCAAAGCTTTTTATATGAAGCCGCATCCAGAAAGAGAAGACGTTGTTCTCTGTGCTGATTTAATTGCCCCGGAAGGCTACGGTGAAATTATCGGAGGCAGTCAGCGTATCGATGATGAAGAGTTATTAAGGCAGCGTTATGATGAGCATAGTTTGTCAGTGGAAGCTTATCAATGGTATCTCGATCTGAGAAAATACGGCTCTGTTCCTCACTCCGGGTTCGGCCTGGGTCTGGAAAGGACCGTGGCATGGATAGCTGGAATTGAACACGTTCGTGAAACTATACCATTTCCACGCCTGCTTAACCGTCTTTATCCTTAGAAACAACCGGGCTGTCCTGCATATCGCCGGACAGCCTTTTCATACAAAAGTTTTGTTAATGCCCATATGTTGTTTTAGGAGTACCTGCAGCTTGAGAATGTATTTACATAAGGGAGGATCTTCGCGCTTTATACTGTCGTTTGGAACAAAGGGTGCGGGCTTTCTGTAATTATCTACGAAGGACTTAAACAGCGCTTAAATAATAATGTTAAAAGTTTGAATCTGAAAGGAGGGATGAATGATGAAAAGAGATCGAATTATCGACATGATGCAGGATACTCCTTTCACCTTTCCAGCAGCTTTGTTCCGATATTATAAAAATCTGGAATTGACAGATATGCAGTTTTTAGTCCTTCAGCATATTCACCAGCTTCGTCAGGAAGGCGTAAGGCTGCCATCTCCGCAGCAGATAAGTGAAAGAATGACAGCGCCTGTTCAGGATTGTTCCCGTATCCTAAGGGAATTGATGAGTGCGAGATTTATAATAATTAATGAAACGTCTGATTCCAATAAAGATATCATCGTAGAAGAAATTTCCTTAAAGCCTGTTTTTGAGAAACTGTATGAGTATCTTGCTGCAGAAGAAATGGAAGATGAGGATGTAAAATCAAAGAACAAAGAAGGAGTGCTTTTTGAAAAATTTGAAGTAGAATTTGCAAGACCGCTCACACCGATGGAAATGGAAATGATATCAATGTGGTTCGATGAGGATGGACACGATCCTGAGCTAATTGAAGCGGCTCTGAAAGAAGCTGTGATTTCTTCCAAACTTAATTTCCGTTATATTGACAGAATACTGCACGATTGGAAACGAAATGGAGTGAAAACACTTGACGCTGCCAAGCAGCATGGAGAAAAGGTAAGAAGCCACCGATCCAATTCTTCTGCACCTGCTTCTCAAGCAAAGCCACATCCCGGCTACAATTGGCTGGAAGGAGGGAAAAGCTGATGCTTACTAATGCACAAATAAGAACAGTGCTTGATTCGATGGAAGATATGTTCCCGGAAGCAGAATGTGAACTGATTCATAATAACCCGTTTGAACTGACGATAGCTGTTTTACTATCAGCTCAGGCTACGGACGCCCTCGTCAACAAGGTTACGCCAAATCTATTTAAAAAATACCGCAGTCCTGATGATTTTGTGAAAGTACCGCTTGAAGAGCTGGAACAGGATATAAAATCGATTGGGCTGTACCGCAGTAAAGCTAAAAATATTCAAAAACTTTGTGCTTCGCTGCTGGAACAGTATAACGGGGAAGTCCCGAAAGAAAAAGAAGAGCTTGTAAAACTTGCAGGTGTCGGCAGAAAAACAGCAAATGTTGTAGCTTCTGTGGCATTTGGAGAGCCGGCTATTGCAGTTGATACACACGTGGAGCGGGTGAGCAAACGATTGGGGTTATGCCGCTGGAAAGACAGCGTCCTGGAAGTAGAAAGAACTTTGATGAAGAAAATTCCGAGAGAGGAATGGTCGGACACCCATCATCGAATGATATTCTTTGGAAGGTATCATTGCAAGGCCCAAAAGCCGGGCTGCTCTGACTGTCCACTCCTTTCCCTCTGCCGGGAAGGTAAAAAACGCATGAGAAAACAAGCAGGATGAAAGTACCGTTTTCTTATTTCCCGGGGCCCTTTTATAATGAGAAAGATACTATTTCAAAGGTGGAAGCTCCCTGGTATGAAACTTCTCACTCCAATTATTTTTCCGAAGATATTATGGGAATGGCTGTAACAGAGGACAGACAGTTATTATTCGATACTTTTTATAAAGAGTGGGAAAAAGAAGGTAAACCAGCAGGGAAAAAGTGGCTCTCCAGGTTTTTACAGCTCTATCACTGGATGGATGGTGTTCACGTAACCGGTACTGCGGAAGCTGTGGAATATATACAGTTTCACGCCGCTGCCCCTTGGAATGCGGGTGACAGACTGCAGTTTATTTATGAACATCCCGAACATTTTTCCCGAAAAATCACTTTACAGCAGATGATAAAAGAAGCTAAGCCAAAACTGAGGATTCATTATAAATTAAAGCTTTCTCATAATTCCTGAATATAGAGACAATAAAAAAATAAGCCGTGTTAAAGCATTCCTGTAGAGTGTTAATTTCCACTTTGAAAAAACAGGGGCCCCTCGCTAAGATAAGAATAGAGACACGACTCTACTATTCCAAACCTTGAGGAGGGACCTTACTATGAAGTTTAAAATGCAGGACCAACAAAATCAACGGATTGCCCGTATTTCTTCCAGCCACCTGATTATCGGGGTGGATATTGCCCAGCATCACCACGTGGCACGTGCTGTCAATTACCGGGGCATCGCCTTTGGTAAGCCGTTGGCTTTTGAAAACAACGAGGAAGGGTTTACCCGGCTTCTCGACAGGATCGCTGCGTGGAAGGAAGCGAGCGGCTGTACGACCGAAATCGTCGGGATGGAGCCGACCGGCCATTACTGGCTGAACCTGACCGCCTGGCTGAAGGGCCGGCAGATCGATGTTGTCACCGTTAATCCCCACCTGGTCAAAAAGAATAAAGAAAACCGGGATCATACCCAGTCCAAAAGCGATGCCAAAGACGCCCTCGTGATTGCCGACATGGTTAAAAACGGCTATTACAGCCAGATCCATCCCACGTCGGAAACGTTCGACTCGCTCCGGGTGCTCATGGCCAACCGGGAGGTGCTCGTGAAACGGCGCGTTGCGACCATCAATCAGCTGCACCGCTGGGTCGATATTGTCTTCCCGGAACTCCGGGAGGTCTTTCAGGATCTCCAAAGCAAAGGGGCCATCGCTACCCTGCGGCTGTTCCCCATGCCGAAACAACTGCGGGAGCTGGACGTGGCGGACGTGATCCACGGATGGAAAACAGGGATGAAACGTCACGCCGGCCACCGGAAAGCGGAAACGCTGCTTGCGGTGGCGAAACGGTCCGTGGGAAGCACGCAGGCGCCGGAGGCGTATCTCCTGCACCTGGACCAGCTGCTCGAAGAATGGGACCTGGTCACGGCCCAGCTGGAACGGGTGGAACACGAGGTGGCTGCCACCCTGGAGCACGTGACCTACCGCCACTCCTTCCTTGCCATCGATGGGATCAGCGATCTCTCCCTGGCGGGGATTCTGGGGGAAGCCGGTGATATTCGTGGTTTTGCCCATGGTAATGCGCTCTTACGTCATGCCGGCCTGCACCTGGCCGAAGCGAGCTCCGGCAAATGGAAAGGACAAGTGGTCCTCTCCAAACGCGGAAGGTCCCGGCTGAGGCGCTGTTTATACCTGGCCACGCTGAGCCTGATCAAAAACAACGCGGATTTCCGGCACCTCCACCACGTCAATGTGCAGGGCAAAAAGATGAAAAAGATGAAGTCGGTCATGAAACTGATGGGCAAGCTGGCACGAATCCTCGTGGCCCTCGCCAGAGGGGGAGAACCCTACTGTTCAGAGAAAGTCCGACCGCTTCCGTCTGCTGTCTAGGGGGTGATCGTCCCGTCGGCTCATCGAATCATGGCTTATTCGCAGGATGAAAAAGAAAGCACGGAGGACCGGATACCACAAACCAAAGGGCCCGGACCCGTCGTTAAAGCAAAACCGGCCTCCACCCCCTGGCCAGGCATGACAAAGGAATGAGAGGGCATGGACCCGTTGAGACATGGGAGGAAAAGCCTCCAGGGACCGCGTGGAGAAGACGTGCAGGATATGGTAAAAAATGGAGTTTTCGCGACCTCCTTTCTTTCCGCCTGTCTTGGAGCGCCTCCTCTTCCGTTTCTTTCGTTGATCTATCCGTCAGGTGCGATCGAAAAGGGGGAACATCCTGCGAATGAGCGAGTATTTGAGAGATAAACCTATCTTACCGAGGGAGTCTGTGGTTGATACATGTTGAAAATTCCGCTTCGGTTTTCTATTCCGTAAAACCGGTGTCGGGATGATAAAGGACGGGCTCCACCCCGCACGACCGCAGGGAGGAGGGGATTAGATGAGGCCGGCCCGCCCGGAAAGCGGCCCTATGGGAACGAAAGCGCCTCTTTTTCATTTATCAAATTTTTTTCGAGGCAGCCAACAGCTAATAAAAGAAGGTAGAAGATACCTGAATAAATCAGGTGATCTACTACCTTCTTTTTAATGTTTGAGAAATTGATTTACCAGCTTAAAAATTAATGTAATGAATTTACTCTCCCGCTGTTTACATTTTGTGACGCTGAGCGCGAGCTGGAACTTTAAGAAACGTCTAAAATGCGGTACTGATTACCCAGCTTCCTCTAAATCATCATCTGTTCCGCTTAAATCCGCCTCGTTGTCATTGGATGTGTTTTGTTCCTGTGTGGCACCCTCTTCTTCGTTTTCTTCTGTATTGGAGGAGTTTTCATTATTACCAGTGTTGTTTTCGCTTTCATTCGTATCATTGTTGCTGCTGTCACTAGAATTGGATTCACTTTCGTTGTCGTTTTCCTGTGCATTTTCCTGCTCATTATTTTCTTCTTCAGCAGCAGGCTCTTCTGTCACATCATTATTGGATTCATTATCAGCTCCGCTGTTGTCGTTGTTACTGCCGCCTTCATTGTTATTATTGTTTTCCTCTGAATCATTTTCATTCGTTTCCTGATTGCTTTCTTCTTCAGAAAGATTTTCTTCCTCATTATCAGCAGCATTGTTTTCTTCGCCGTTATTATTATTTTCTTCTTCCGTTTCTTCTGATTCATCAGGAATACCAACTTGAACAGTTGAAGGTTCCCCGGCAGCTTCACCAATATCCTCATTAACTGGTGTGACTCTTATGTTATAAGTTTCTCCCTGTTCTGGTCCGCTGTATGAAGATTCTAAGCTATCGGTTGATTCTATTTCCTGGAATGAGTCTGACCCCGGCTCCGAAATTTCTATTAGAAATGATATAGAATCTCTTTCCTCTTCTGGAAAATCCCATATAATATCTATAGTGTCTTCAGATTCATTGTACTCTGCATTCAAACCGTCGATTCCGGATACTTCTTCAATTTCATATTCTTCGGAAACGGTTCCAGGTTCTGTGCCGCGAACAAAAAACTCTTCAACAATTTCGCTGGATGGAGTATATTCACTTGGAAGCATACCGGTGGACTCTTCCACTGCGACCTCGACAACAGAATCAGGCTGTGAAAAGGAGCCTGTTTCCCGGCCTTCATGTGCAAAGTTCATAACAGCCTGAAAAATATCCATGGAGATATGATGATCGTTATTATCTCTGGAGATGTATCCATCTTCATTTGATGGGTAACCAGTCCAGATTGAAGCGGTAAGTTCAGGGGAGTAACCGACAAACCAGGCATCCGGCTGCCCGCCCGCGGGAATGCCGTACCTTTCCCTGTCTTCGGGTGTAAAGTTACTGGATCCCGTTTTGCCTGCTACATCAAAATTACCCATCTGGAGGCGGGAGGCTGTGCCGTCCGTGATCACATCCTGAAGCATGTCAGATATCATAAATGCCGTATAGTCATTCATTGCGCGGGTTTCTTCCGGGACTAAATCAATAACCTGGCCATCAGGAAATTCAACTTTTCTGACGGTATGAGGCTGATTGTAATTTCCCTCATTTCCAAACGCTCCATAGGCTCCTGCCATCTCCAGAGAAGAAACTCCATTAGTTCCCAGGGCATACGATTCGAGCATTGGATCAACAGTAATTCCGAGTCGATCTGCAAAGTTTTCTGAGTTATCAAGACCGGTCTCCTGAATAGCTTTAACAGCAGGTATATTTAAAGAATCTTTCAATGCTTCCCGCATCGAAACATTTCCTTGAAAACTGTCACTGTTAAAGTTTGTCACAGAAGTGCCATCTGAATATTCGTGGGGCTCGTCCTCGATTTGATGATACGTGGACCACTGTTCATTATCGATAGCTGGTCCATAGGCAAAAATTGGCTTATTGGCTGAACCTGCCTGCCTGCTTGGGTTCGTTGCCCAGTTATATCCTCTGGCCGCTTCTGCAGCTTCTCTCATTCCTCCGAGAGCATGAATACGGCCATTATTAGTGTTCATTAGAGTAACACCGGCCTGCATATATTCATCGGGAAACTGAATATAGTCACCGGACTGCATGACATCTTCAACATGTTCCTGAAGTTCCGTATCGAGATTGGAATAAATTTTCAGACCGCCTGTGTATATATCGCTCGCTTCGATACCGTCAATATTTTCTACTTCGTTTAAAACCTCATCTATATAGGATTGATAGCCTCCAGTTTCTCTCTCGCTTTTTTCGAGCTGCTCTTCAATTGGCACACTTTTTGCTCTTTCGCCTTCTTCTTCGGTGATTTTTTCATAACGAACCATTTGATTTATTACAGTATCCCGGCGGTCTTTTGCAGTTTCTGGATTGTTAAATGGATTGTGAGCTGTAGGACGCTGTGGAATACCAGCTAACAAAGCTGCGTCTTCTACTGCCAATTCAGACAGATCTTTACTGAAATAATAGTTTGCAGCTTCTACAATTCCGTATCGACCGTCTGAAAAGTAGATAGCATTAAGGTACATTTCCAATATTTGATCTTTAGTATACTGCTGTTCCAGTTGCACAGCCAGGTACTGTTCCTGAAGTTTTCTCGTTATTGTTTTGTCGAAATCAAAATAAAGATTTTTAACTACCTGCTGGGTAATAGTACTTGCTCCTTCACTTCCAAAGCCGCTCCGGATATTGGCAATTACTGCACCACCCAGACGGCGAATATCGATTCCGAAATGATCGTAGAACCTGGCGTCTTCTATGGATAAAACGGCGTCTGTCATTACTTGAGGAACTTCATCTATATCAGCTGAAGTTCTATTTTCTGAAGATTCAAGAGTGGTGACTACTTCGTCGTTCATATCGGTTATCTCAGGATTCTGGGATAACGTAAGCTGATCGTGATCTAATTCAGGGGCGTTGCTTATAATAGCAAAAGCGGTAATGCCTCCAGCTATAATCCCAAGCATAACTAATATTAAAAGAGCGAATATTGTTTTTTTGACCCACCCATCCAAATTCTTTTCTTTTTTCGGACGGTTTGTTTTTTTCTTTTCAGGTTTGTTTGTCGTTTTTCTTGTTTTTCTTGAGAGGTCGTCTGCCATAAACTTATCTTCCTTTCTAAACTTTGGAATAAACTATTTACCATTTATCCATTTATCGATGGAGGCAAGGTAATCAATTCTCGGATGGTATCCGGTTTTTACAGGAAAACCATTTTCTTCAATTTCTATTTTAGGAATTGATTTGCGGTGATTTTCTTTTGATTCATACCAGGACACGATGAAAGTGCCGGGGACTAAATATATTTCCTCATGCACGCGAAAATGTACAAGCACGAAGGAAATTCCCGCTTGTTCAAGAACAGCTTTCATATGTTCAATTTGATGGGCGTGAAAATTTTTAAGAGGAAAACTGGTTTTGTTTTTTGTTTCTTTTGCTTCAAAGTCTATATACATGCCTTTATAAACACCATTGAAATCTGTAGTTGATGGCTTTTGAAAATATGCTTCGGTTACGACGGCAGCACTCCTTTTAGGATAATGAACATTTACAATTTGAAGGGGTGTCGGTTTCTTATGAATAACAGCTAAGCCTTGGGAACGGTAAAATTCATTAGACGTTTGAATGTCATCTTCAAAATTCATACCCCTATTGCTGAAGCTGTTATCTTTTTTATAGTCGTTTTTGACTGTCTTAGGGATTCGCTTTTTTTCAAATTTCTTTCCGTTAGGGTAGCGAATAGCCATTTAGTAACACTCCACTCTTTAAATTTCATTACTTTATCATATCATATTCAAAAATAATAGGCTTTGTTAAAGTTAAGCTGTTTAAAAATCCGGTACTGGTAAATGTCGAAAACTCTTTTTCAGATCTGCCTTGGAGAAGAGTTTCATGTTCTTCGGAATTTTCCAATATCCTTCTTTCAAGAGCACGTTTCCGCTTTGTTATTTTTCTTTGACAGAGAAGTCTTTCTGCTTTTGACAAAATGAATTTTTCATTCCGTAAAACCGGTGTCAGGGCATAGACGCATACGGAGGGCGCGGAGATCCTCCCGGACGTCAGGAAAAAGGCTCCAAGAAAACAAAAGCTGCTGTTTACAGAAGCAAAAACGAAAATGTTATTCAATTTTAATAGATGGTTTATTATCAATGCGGCCAAATTATAAAAAGTGAAAGAAGGGATTGTCGCATCCGGGAAAGTATTCTGATACAATCATCGTGAGGTGAAACGATGACTATTCAACAAACTCTATTAAAGAAACAGACAAATAACCTGCGTACACTTAATGAGCAGGCTTATGCCTACTTTCAGCGTTTCCGGCTGGGGGAGGAGGAAGCGGATTTTTATGATCAGGTAAAACCTTTCGCAGATAATGTGCGGGAGCAGCTTGAAGAATGGGTGCCACATGTTCTTCGATTTCTGGAAAAAGATAAGCCTGACTATATTCATCCCCAGCAGGTTGATCAGCTGGCTGAGAACTTTGAGATGGTTTCAGTCACCTGTTTTCAAAAAGATACGAAGAAAAAGAGATTTAATGAGCAGTATAAATCTATTGAATATACTCTTTCCCTTGTTTTACACGCTTTGGACGAAGAGAAATAATGAAAGACAGAAAAATTGTTATTCAATTGATCAGAGTCAAAATGCTGCTGATTTCTTTACTGGCTGTTCTTTCCGCATGTGGAGGGGAAGAAGTATGGGAATCATCAGAGCGTGACGGGGGAGAGAATGAAAAAGAATTTGTATTAACTTACCTCGAGGCGTGGGAGGAAAGTCTGGATTATCAGAACTTTTCTTTAATGGAACCATATTATGTAGTGAACAACCACGGTTATCATGCAAGCCGGCGCCAGCATCAGCATCTGGTAGCTTCCCGTATAGTTGAAAGACTGGATGAAATCCATCAGTTTGAAACAGAGGAAAATGAGTTTGGAGATGAAAGAATTATGCTGAAAGCGGATTTTCTCATTGAAGAACGCGGGAACACTTCGATGGAGGAAAGAACGCGCTATTATTATTTAACTGAGAGCGGGGGAGAACGGAAGGTTGAATCGATTGAAAGAGAAGCAGAAGCTTCTGCAGAATAAAGAAGAGGCTGATCCGCAGTTTCGGCGGACAGCCTCTTCTTTATTATTAATATTGTTCCGGTCAATCTCTGTTATTCATTTGTTTTCGTAATTTCGTTTAAGATTTCTTTCTGGAGAAAAAATTTCTCGAACATATAAAGTGAACATTTTTTGCATCAGCCTTCGTTTCCACGGGGGCGATTTTCGGGGCCCTCAGCTAATACCGTCCTTTTTGTGTTGGGTCGGAATGGATCTTCGGCTCGTACCCCGATCCCGTTCATTTTATCAACTTGTATAGCCTAAATTTTTTCTATATCGAAAACACGAAACCCATCAGCTTCCAAGTGGTGGATGAGTTTGTCGAGTGTTTTTTCACTAGTTTCTTTAGGCAGTGTCACGATTACACGTCTAAAAAATGTACTTTCGTTATCCAGTGTCATCATACTATGAATGGTCGAATATTTTTTAACGCTCGTCATAATTGCACTCAAAGCACCCTGATATTCATGGGTGGAAATTGTCATCGTATAGTTTCCTCTTTTAATACCCCATGAATCTTCGAGAATTTCCATTACGTTCGCATGGGTAAGAATGCCGGTGAAAGCTCCTTTATCATTAGTAACAGCAAGATAAGGATACTGCTTAATATTGGTGAAAACCCTAAAGAATGAACCTGTCTCCTGTATATGTACACTGCTGTCCTCGACGAGTTTCATTACCGGTTCATCTTCTGAAACTTCTTGTCTCCAAAGCGCCCGGTAAACGACCTGTGCATAAATATTTCCCCGGTAAAGGGAACCGTCTTCGGATAATACAGGAACACATCGATAGCCGCTTTTTTCAAGGACTTCCAAGGCTTCTTTGACTGTGAAACTTTCTTTGCAGTAAATCACGTGTTCTTTGCTGATGATATTATACTTAATCTTCATTGCATCCACTCCTATATTAAAGTTTGCTTTCTTCTTCAATTATATAATAAATTGAGTTGATAACAACTCAATTTGGTAAAACTGTAAAGTCCTTCTTATGATGTTATAATGGGGCTAGACAATGGAAAAGGGGGTACGAGCATGGAAGCATTGATTGTGATTGATTATACAAACGATTTTGTTGCAGATGATGGAAAGCTGACCTGTGGAGAGCGGGGGCAGGCGATCGAAGAAAATATTACGGAACTGACCCGTTCGTTTATAGAAAGTCATCATTTTACAGTATTCGCTGTTGATGCTCATGAAGAAGGAGATACGTTCCATCCGGAAGCTTCTTTATTTCCACCTCATAATATCATAGGAACAAAAGGCAGAAAATTGTATGGAAAACTTGGTAATTATATAGAAGCGTTAGAAGGTCTTCCTTACGAATGGATAGATAAAACTAGATACAGCGCTTTTGCAGGTACCAATCTTGAACAAAAGCTCCGGGAAAGGGAAATAACATCTCTCCACCTTGCAGGAGTCTGCACAGATATATGCGTTCTGCACACAGCTGTCGATGCTTATAATAAAGGCTTTAAAATAACCATTCATGCAGACTCTGTAGAAAGTTTTGATCCTCAGGGTCACGAATGGGCGCTGAGGCATTTCAAACAAACGCTTGGAGCAGAGCTGGAAGAGAAAAAAGACGATTAGGAAGTTTAACTGCAGGGTAATTTCTATAAGTAGGAGGGATCAGTTATGGAAATTCAATCAGCACGTAAAAAACTTGAAACTTTGGCACATGCCAGCCAGGAATTGAAAAATACCTATGAAAGAATGGACGATAACTTGAAACAGGAATTCCAAATCGGTTATGATCTGGATATAGAGTTCAGCAGATTAGCAGAGAAGCTGTTTCACTGGTCAGAAACACAATTCGATAGAAAATACTCAGAAAACGAATAGTGTTCCCGGTGCCTCCTGTTTATCGAGGCACCTTTTTCACGTTCTTTTAACTTTATGGAAAAAAGTTTTCAGCTCTGTAATTTTGGAAGTCAAGCACAGTGAGGGAATTTCTAATTGAAATTGTAATGAACAGGAGGACTGTACACAAGGCGGTCGGACCATTCCTGCCGCTCACTATAAGCAGGAACCGGGCATTAGTCAAAAGCATGTTTTTACTCGAGTGCCTGCTAGTAAAATTAGAAAGGGTGGGAAAAGATGTGGATTGATATTTCTCAAAAAATGTATCCTGGAATGCCGGTCTGGCCAGGGGATAAAAATTTTGAATACAAAGCAGCTATGAAGATCAGCGAAGGGGATTCTGTTAATACTGGTATTATTTCGATGAGTTCCCATACAGGAACGCATGTAGATGCTCCTTATCATTACGATAAAAATGGGAAAACAATAGAGGATATAAATGTCAATGATTTATGCGGAGCTGCTGAAGTAGTGGAACTTACTGGAGTCAGTAAGATCACAAAAGAACTCGTTCAAGATATTCTTCCTTTGAAAACTTCGATTGTCCTTTTTAAAACAACAGAAAAGGAACATAATTATGACTCTTACCCTGCTTTTGACGCCGAAGCTGTTCAGTTGTTAGCTGATAAGGGAGTTTCAGTTATCGGAACGGATGGTCCTTCAATAGATCCTTTGACAAGCACCGCACTTCCCGCTCATAAAGCTTGCAGAGACAGGAATATTTTTATTATTGAAGGTCTCAGGCTTCACGTGTCTCCTGGTTTTTATGAACTTATGGCGGTACCGCTGGCTTTGGCAGAAGCAGATGGATGTCCGGTAAGAGCAGTACTAAGAGCATGGGGGGAATAAATTTGCAGGAAAAAGCAGATGAATTTTATAATGATGAACAAAGGATTCTTTATTTTTACACTCCCCTTTGCGGCACCTGTGCAGTAGCTGAAAAGTATATTAAAATAGTGGAAGAAATGGATTCTGTTTCTGAAGTAAGAAAATTGGATATCAATTATTGGCCGAAGCTGGCTGAAGCGTGGAAAATAGAAAGTGTTCCCTGTCTAATAAGAATTGAAAAAAACAATTCAACAAAAAAAATGTACGCGATGGAAAATGTTTTGAAAATCTATGAATTTATCCGGGGTGATAACAATGACCGTACCTGATTTTGAATTGAAAGATATTAATGGAACGAAAGATTATCGACTATCTGATTTTAAGGGAAAACCTCTAATGCTTACTTTCTGGGTTTCCTGGTGTCCGGACTGCAGCAGAGATCTGGCAGCTAAAAAGACATTGTATGAAGCGATGAGTTCGGATCAGCTGCAGATAGTAATGATTCATGTCCCGGGGAGAGAAACAGATAAGTCAGCCGGACTGACTCATTATAAAGAAAAGGACTATCCTTTCTTATCCCTGCAGGATGAGGGCCAGAAAACGTACGATGCCTTTCAATGCATGACGCTTCCAACGACCGCAATAATAGATAAAAACGGTCAGCTGGAAGCGAAGTTTCACGATAAAGCGTCTATTCAGGATATGATGCCTGCAGTGGCCAGGGCTGTCATGTAATAGTTAAGAGGGTTTTTCACCGAATTTATAAATGTGTGTGAGAAGAGGGACTGCTGCCTGTGGATATCCTGTTTCTGTTAAATCAGCCAAGGCCTTTTCCACGTCGTAGGAGACTCTTCTAAATTCAATTTGGATTTCTCCTGCAGTTTTCTGCAGGAGCACATAAGAAGCACGGGGATCACCGTCGAATGGAAGTCCGATACTGCCGGGATTAAATACTTTTTTGCCGTCAATATGCCGAAAATGACTTAGATGAATATGCCCATAGGTGAAAAATTCAGCACGGGGATTATGGGCAAACCATTCTGAAAGTGTTTCATTTGAAGCGTCATCAGGAACAACCTTGAATAAACTTTCCGGATCCGCATGGAACGCAAAGAGTTGTCTTTTATTAGTCAGCGGTATTTCTGTTGTGTGCGGGAGCTTATCCAGAAAATCAGCGTCTTCCTCTGTAATGTGAGAGCGTGTAAAAGTCTGTTCGCTCTGCATCATTTCCAGCACGTTATCGGGCACTTCTCCTTCCCGGACACCGCGGACTGCCCATGCATCAGCATTTCCTTTGATAACTTTCGCTCTCAGCGGACGTATCAAATCTATGCATTCTTTCGGTTTTGGGCCCCGGTATGCTATATCCCCGAGTACGAGAATATCTGTGGTTCCCCGATCTTTTACATCCTCAAGAACTGCTTTTAAAGCTTGTTCGTTTCCGTGAATATCAGATAAAATTGCCAGTTTCATAGTAACGTGCCTCCTTCTTTTTTTCTGCTTAGCCTATACTTTATCAGAAATGATAGTTTATAGAAACTTTCTCCCTGCTATGGAGAGTTAATTGATTATGATAAGATATGAAAAGAACTTGGAAAGGAGTCGATAAAAGTGAAAATAACAGCAGTAGAACCAACACCTAGTCCAAATACGATGAAGTTTACGTTAAGCGAATCCCTGCCGCAGGGCAAAGCACATAATTATAATAAAAATTCTATCGATGATGCTCCTCAGTTTGTAAAAGATATTATGAGTATTGAAGGAGTAAAAGGAGTTTATCACGTAGCTGATTTTCTGGCAGTTGACCGGCACCCGAAAACAGACTGGCAGGCTATACTTCCTGAAGTGAAGAAAGTTTTTGGAGAAGAATCTGAATCACAGGAAATCGTTCAGCCGGACGAGCATTTCGGTGAAATAAGTGTGCAGGTTCAAACATTTAAAAACATTCCGATGCAGGTGAAAGTAACCGATGGGGAAGAAGAAAAAAGACGAGCACTATCAGAGAAGTTTATTAAAGCGGTAGGAGACGCAACCAAGCCGGATGATAATGTAGTTATGCAGAGAAAATGGGAAGAATTCAAGCCGCGCTACGGAGATCTTGAAGCTGTTGCCGAAGAAGTAGCGGAGGAGCTGGAGGCAAGTTATACGGAGGAAAGGCTGCTTCAGCTTGCTGCACTGGCAGAAAAAGGCGAAAAAGACAACAAAGTCACTAGAGAGTGGCTGCATGTTACGGAAGAGATGCTTGATGAACCTGATTGGCGCAAGAGATTTGCTGCACTCGAACAGATGGACCCTAAAATAAATGATCTTCCGGTCCTTGAAAAAGCGCTTAAAGACGAAAAACCTTCTATCCGCAGACTGGCGGTAGTGTACCTTGGCATGCTCGAAGATGATAAAGCCATTCCTTATCTTGAGCAGGCAATGGAGGATAAGTCAGTAACTGTCAGAAGAACAGCAGGTGACGCTTTTTCTGATTTAGGCAGCACAGCTGGAATAGAGGCTATGACAAAAGCTCTTCAGGATAAAAGTAAATTGGTTCGCTGGCGGGCAGCAATGTATTTATATGAGGTGGGTGACTCCCGGGCAGTTGAACAATTGCGATCAGCAGAGAACGATCCGGAGTTTGAAGTTGCTCTTCAGGCAAAACTTGCACTTGCCAGAATAGAAGGGGGAGAAGAAGCTAAAGGTTCAGTATGGAAGCAAATGTCCGAAGCGTTTGATAAAAACGAATAAACGAAGCGAGGGGGATTTAATATGACGAGAGATGAATTAATGAATATATTAAACGAAAAAAATATGGAAGAAGTTATTGAACTTATCGAAGACGCCGAAAAAGGAAGACTGGAGGAACTGGAACTTGCTCCTTCCCTCGGGCTTCTCAGAGATGAGAATTTAAATGAAGCAGTACTTAATTATTTAAAAGAAAAAGGTGTGGAGATTATTTATGTGAAGGAAGATGAAGAGTAGGGAAGTGAGGGGTTCATTGTGAGACCGTTACCTGATAGATCGCTCGCTCCCAGAACACTCCGGGTTTGGAAAATTGGAGCTGTTGTAGAATCACTATTTTTATTTCTTATTCCAGCTGGTTACTGGGGTTTAAGTCAGTTCTGGGAGCTGCCAGACTGGGGATTCTATACTCTAATAGGATTTTTCTTCATGCTGGCACTGGTGGACATTTTTTTGATTCAATCATTAAAATGGAAAAGATGGAGATACAAAGTTTACGAAAACGAAGTAGAATTAATGCGGGGAGTATTTATTGTTGAGAGAGTAATTATACCTATGATCAGGGTGCAGCACGTTGACACGAGGCAGGGTCCGGTTTTAAGGCATTATAAACTGGCCAGTGTAACTATATCCACTGCGGCAACTATCCATGAAATACCCGGCCTTCAGGTGGAAGCAGCGGACGAACTGCGTGATCAGATAGCTCAGCTTGCAAGGGAAGCGGATCCGGATGAATAACTGGCAGAGACAGCACCCCGCCGCAATATTTATTTCGTTTTTAGGAAGTATAAAGCAGCTTGTGATTACGATTATCGTAGTTTTTATTTTCGGACAGTCATCCGACGGGATATCTTCGATATTTATATTTATTTTTTTCGGATTTATTTTAGCAGGTTCTTTAATTAGTGGTTTTATAGGATGGTGGAAATTTAAATACTATCTTAAACCTGATGAACTCCAGGTGAAACAGGGGTTAATCTTTAAGAAGAACCGCTTTATACGCAGGGATCGTGTACAGAGCATTGATATAAATGCAAAAGTAGTGCAGCGCCTTTTCGGACTGGTGGAATTAAAAATTGAAACGGCGGGGGGAGGAAGCGAACCTGAGTTTCGTCTTATCGCTTTGAAAAGGCATCAGGCAGAAGAAATAAAAAAAGAACTGCTGGAAAGAAAGAATCATTACAGTGGTCATGAGGAAGCCTTCTATGGAGAAATAAGTGAAGGTATATCTCATGCACTCATGCCGGATCCTGAACCAGAAAAACCGGTTCAAAGTTTTAAATGGGAGTTAACGATATTCCGCCTCATTGTCGCCGCAGTTACATCAAGTGGAGTAGGAATAGCTGCGACATTTATGGCTGCGGTGTTATCACAGGCTCCACAGTTTCTTCCTGACTGGCTGATCAATATAGCTATAGGGTGGGTAGTACAATCCAGTTTAGCCTATATAGGTATGTTCCTTGTTACTGTCCTATTATCTGCCTGGGTCTTCACTATTATATCGACCGTACTGAAATACGGAATGTTTACGATAAACAAACAGGGAAAAGATATTCATATTTCAAGGGGTATCCTGGAACAAAGACAACTTACCTTAAATGCTAATCGTATTAATGCAGTGCGGATTGTTCAGAATGTATTAAGACAGCCCTTTGGCTTTTGTTCTGTATATGTTGAAAGTGCCGGTGGAGGTACAAAGGAAGAAGATCTTTCCACCATCCTGCTTCCACTATGCAGGAGAAATGAAGTAGAATCTCTTCTTATGGAGATTGTGCCAGAATATTCATTTGAGCCAAAGTACGAAACCCTGCCCAGAGAAAGTATGCGCAGGTACATGATTAAGCTTATTGTGCCGGCACTTATAGCAGCAGGTGCATCGACTTATTTTCTTCCTTACGGTTGGCTCGCTTTCTTACTTCCTGCAGCTTCCGGATTTCTCGGCTTTGTTCAGTATAAGACAGCCGGAATATGTACAGTAACAGATTATATCTGTATCCGCTCGAGGCAGATTTCCAAATCTGAAGTTTTTTTACCCAAAAACAGAATTCAGGATATGGAAACTGTCCAAAACCCATTACAGAAACTGGATAATCTTTTTACTATACATGTTTCGGTATTAACTACCGTTATTGGTAAAACATTTTCATTAAAGCATATTTCCAGTGAACAAAAAGAAAAATTTATGGAATGGTATTCTTATGAAAATGACATCTTTACGAGCAGCGTTAATCAAAAAGGGACCCCCGAGCTGGAAGAGAATTGAGTTTCAAAGATTTTATTTTTTCATATTAATTCCATTGTGCTTATTTTCTGCACACTAAAAAAAGCGTCATGACGAGTGCTTCCGTCATGACGCTTTTTCGAATCGGACAGCCTGAGCAGTTAGCGGGGTAAAGCCAATTTACGTGTTATTTACTAAGACGATAAAGCCAGGGCAGTATTTCTTTGTCAGCTGCTGAAACTGAAATTTTTACTGGTCCTGAGACACCTGATTTGTATAAGTAGTCAATATACGTTTTCCCGAGTCGTGAGTAAATTCAAACCTGTCGAAGGTAACTTCCTGTTGAGTTTTTGGAAAGCTTCTGCGTTCATAATGATGTTGTACAAGAACTTGATCAGTTCCCGTCGAATAGGTAAGAAAGTTTACTCCTGTAAATTCCTCTGAATTGTATGAGGCAAGCATTTTCATTAAAAGGGAATTATGACAATGTACACAATGTTCGTGACCGATATTCATTTTCTTTAAGCCGCGCTCCAAAGCTTGAAGAGATGGATCACTGACTTCATTAATAAGCATTTTATAGGGGTCAAACTGTTCTTTATTTAATCGGATGTTTTCCCCTGGTTTGATCCGAATACGAGAGCCGGAGCGATCTTCAAAAATACCGTTGTTTATATAATAAGCAGGCGTCCACCTCTCGTGTTTCAACACTTCAAATTCAAAAGGAAACCCTTCGAGGCCGAGAGCATCTTTTTTGTTTTCGTCGTAAATATAAACGCTGCCATCTTTATGGAATACTTTGTAATAAACGTAGGAGGCATCCACAAGCATATGCTCCATCTGCCATTTTCGAAGTTCCTGCTGAATCAGTGATAAAGAGCGTTCTAAGTCATCAGCCAAGTTATTTTTTTCATCCCATAATTTTTTCAAAGCAGCGGCATAGGATTCCCTGTAGGAATATGTGAAATCTTCACTGTACGAATGAACTTTACTTCCCTTGGCCAGTACTGTTTCATCTTTTTCGTATTTAAGTGGTTTAAATGAATCTGTGTTATTGAAAGCTGGTGCAGCAATCACTCCTTTGATCAATATTTCTGCTGTCCATGGAGTTCCTGGTGAAGTATGCACAGCTTCAAGAAGGCCTGCATAACTTCCACAAACACCTTCGTCAATAGTTACATATTTTCCAATCCATCTTTTTGCTTCTTTTCGGTTCATACATATCCCTCATTTATTTTACTGCGTCTGCTGCTCTTGAACAGGTAGATTTATTTTACCACTTTGGACGTGAGTCTGAAAGGAAGACCGGGGATATTAATAAAGACATTACAAATAGTACTGCGTATTTAATTGAAGATACTTTGTAAACTTTTGATTTACTTACGCCTGCCAAAAAAGGTGAATCTTCCTCATGGTAAAGAAAGCTCGCAGATGGTTTTCCTAACTGTCTGCTCGTAATTCATCTGTCTTCCATGTCTCTTTGATGACGCTTCATGATTGTTGAAGTTTTCGTGTTTTCATGCTGCAGGGATGGATCATAACGAAGTTCATTCAATTGCAGAAGGTGATTCATTCGTTCCTGTCTCGTTGCCTGGAGATCTTCCGCCTGTTTTTTTATGAAGTCATACATATTGTTTAAACTGCTTATCACTCTCTCATAAGAAGTTTGACGCTGGGAGGGTGTTAATGATTCATAAGTCTGAAGCAGATTCGGTATATCGTGAAGAAGCATACGTTTAAGCTGATGCTTCTCTTCAATATTTAATAATTCAAAGTCTTCAACTGTCATATGAAGCGGCTCTTTCATGGAATGCAGAAGTATTGAAATTTTGTCGTCCAAACCTTGGAATCTGTAGGAAATATCGCTCAGTGAATCTTTTAATGAGAGAGCTTCCTGGTCAGAGGTGATCGCGGCTGATTTGTCAGAACTGCTTTCACTAATCATATTTGCTGCAGGCACAGACTCGCCGCTGACAGAAAGATCAAGTCTGTGGATATGATAGAAAACAGATTGAAAAGAAGGATGTCTCCTTATGCTCCTTACATAAGTGTGAGAATCCTTTTGATAATATATAGTCGAATCCGTTATTTTACCGTTTCCGCCTTCTTTTTTAACATGATGGCGGTAAACAGTAATGAAGACCCTTTTTTTCAAAGTAGAAGAAGATTTTTGGCTGTCTATCATCTCTACGTGTATCTTTCTTGGTTTAATTTTTATTTTATAAGTAAATCCCTGAATACTTCTTTTAAAAGTTTTGTTCACTCTTGGAAGTTCAGAAAGAGCTGCGAGGTCGGAGATAAACTCCTCTGCTTCGTATACAAACTCTCTCGTCTGCTCATTGATGACTGCAGAATCTTCTAACGGCTTCATATAGTTAGGGAGAAATGGGTGAAGCCATTTTTGTTCTATTAGTTTGTCACGCCAATTCATGGAACCTACCTCATTTCCACCTACTCAAGAAGTTTCTTTTCCATCTGCTTATTCAGTTCATCCATTTCGGTAATGAACTTCTTACTGGAATTAATAATTCTTTCATTGGATTGTTCTGTCATTTCTATAGCGGCATAAACGTCTTCATAGGCTTTCTTAAAAGTCTCCAGCGCCACAGCCGGTTCTTCGAGCGTCTTTAAAGTTTCTTCGGTATTGGATTTCAACATTTCTGCATTGCTTAGCAGCATTTGTTCAGTAGATTTGTTAACATTCTGTACAGCATCAATCACCTGGCGCTGGTTACTTAATGACAACTGAATAGAAGCCGTTACTGTAATGATATTTTTGGTCATTGTAATCGAGTTGAAAATTGCTTCTTCCAATTTGTCATTATTTTCAACAATAATATCAACTGAAGCTAAAGACTGCTGAAGTACGAGGACGGCCTGCTGCATATTTTTTACGCGGGAGAGCACTTTCTGCTGACCTTTCTGAATAGGCGAACTGTCTTCCTGCCACTCCGGTTTTCTCATTTCTTCTTCGAGCATGGAGTTTAATTGTTTGCCGACTTCAATCTGTTCGTTAAGCCCTGCAATTCGTTCTCTCGCAATATCTTTCAGCTGGTGAAGCATAACCGTATCTTCCTGGAGTTTGTCTTTTCCATGAAGCAGAGCCTCTACGATGGTTTCCACTTCTGATTCTACGGACTGATACTTACGGGCATATTTTTCAACAGGACTTTTTCTAACAACTTTGGAAAGAAACTGTTTAAATTTACCCTGTTGAAGATAATTAGGTTCAAGTTCTGCGACTACTTCCTTTAGTTTAGAAAGCTGATCCGGGAGATTATGATTAGGATCATTCATCATATCACTGACAGGTCTTTTTAACGCTTCTAATGATTCTCCTGCTTTCTCCTGCTCCCTGGTTCCTAATGAACCGATGGATTCGAGTATTTCCTCAATATTTCTATTTTCTTCCTTAATGCCTTTAGAAGGTTCGTTTTCGGAATGATTTTCTCCTTTTCGGTCAGCGTACTGATCTTGTTCGCTCATAATATATCCTCCTCAACGTGCTGTTATCTATAGATACGTATTTTTTGCCCAGTAGTTTCACCACCTATTATACCTTTTCCAAAGAGTGGTTACAATTAGTACTACAGCTTATAATAAAGACAGCAGCGAGGATATCCAATGTCTCAGGAACCAAAGAAAGATGTGGTATAATTCCAGATGCGCCGCTGTATTTTTGAATCCAAATGATAAAAAGAAGAACGGTTCACTTTATGTGCGTAAGAGCTCCAAGCTTTAACAGGGACACTCATGCAAAAGCTTTGCACCTTGAGTCATGAAAAGGGCCTTCTCTAGGAAGGGAACTTCCCCTCTATAGAGGAGGTATGAACAATGTTCAAGAAGGGGTTTTCTTTATTAGCAGGCAGATGCTGCTCTGTCTTTTCACCTTAAGCTGGAGTGGAGATGGGGCGGCTCCAGGGCGATGAAGGACGAGCTGAAGATCCATCCCGTTTGACCGCAGGGAGGACGGGATAAGCTGAAGCCGGCCCCGCGCCCCCATGGAAACGAATGCGACTGTTTACCACTTATCTACTTTATTTTCGAGGTAGCTTTTATTTATATCCACTTTTGGAGAAAAGAGGTCTTATATGTGTATTATTGGAGTAGGTATGAAAATAAATAAGGATTTTCCATTTATCTTTGCTGCAAATAGAGATGAGTTTGTCGAGCGTCCCGCTGCTCCTGCTCATTGGTGGAATGAAGAGACGTTTTTTGCAGGTAAAGATCTGCAGGCGGGAGGCACGTGGATGGGAATTTCGCGATCAGGGAGGGTAGCAGCCGTAACTAATGTTAGGAACCCGGATGAATCGGGTGATTTCCCTTATTCAAGAGGAGAATTGGTACCTGCCTGGCTCAATGAACGAAATTTGAATCTTTATTTACAAGAAAAAGCGTATTATGCTGGTTTTAATTTAATATATGGTACGACCTCTGAGCTGAAATATGTAACCAATCAGCATGATAGAGAATATACGTTAAGAGAAGGGATTTTTTCTCTGTCAAATGCGGATATGGATGAGGAATGGCCTAAAACGAAACATTTAAGACAAGATATAAAAAGAGCCGCTTTGCTTCCAAAAGAAGAAATGATAGCAGCATTAATTTCTGGCCTCGAAAGAAAAATACCTTATCCCGATAATGAGCTCCCAGACACAGGAGTAGGAATAGAGCTGGAAAGAAAATTGTCGTCCCCATTTATTGATTTAGATAAATATGGAACGAGATGTACTACAGTGGTACTTGTCGATAAAAATAATGAGGTGACATTTGTAGAAAAAACTCATCGACCAGAGAAATACGAAGTGAGGAAAGAATTTAGGTTGAAAAAGTAAGAAGAATAAATCGCTGGAAAGTTTCACAGAAAGTTCGTAATTAAGCTCTGGTTTGTATAGAATTAAGCGCTAGTACAGGAACCCCACTTGTGGTATGATTGCAAAGTAAGACTTAGAATGTACAATAGATTCCGAAGTGGAATCAAGGAGGGTTCATATGTTTGGAAGCGGTATAGGCATTCCGGGGCTGATTCTTATCCTCGTTATTGCACTCGTCATTTTCGGTCCGAAAAAACTCCCTGAAATTGGAAAAGCGATGGGGCAGACACTGAAAGAATTTCGCAATTCTACAAAAGACTTAACGCAGGATGACGATACAGATAACAATAATAAAAAGCAGTAGTTCTGCTTTGAGGCTTGCTCGGGTGAAAGCTTGAGCAGGCTTCTCTTTTGCAGTTTCGTAATGTCATTATTAAGGGTGAAGGTACATGAATCAGGAGAACATGGAAATTGTCGATCACTTGGATGAACTGCGCAAGAGAATTATTATTATTCTCGGCACATTCATCGGAGCATTTATTATATCTTTTATTTTTGTACAGGATATTTATGACTGGCTGACTAAAGATATCGATATGGTATTAGCCGTACTTGGTCCTCTGGATATAATTTTAATATACTTTAGTATTGCGGCTGTCATATCGCTGGGACTTGCAGTTCCTGTTATCGTTCTGCAGATATGGCTTTTTGTAAAGCCTGGATTAACCGTGGAAGAACAGAAAGCTTCCCTTATGTATATCCCTGCTTCTTTTATACTTTTCGGAGGAGGGCTGGCCTTCGGTTATTTCATTGTGCTGCCTTTAGTTCTGGATTTTTTGCTTACACTTGGCGAAGGAACATTCGAAACAATGTTTACAGCAGACCGGTACTTTCAATTTGTTTTGAGGATGACTGTTCCATTTGCAGTGCTCTTTGAAATGCCGCTCGTTGTAATGTTTTTAACTGCCATCGGGGTGGTTACACCCCAGGGTATGCATAAAAACCGCAAATACGCCTATTTCGGTATAGTAATTGTCAGCGTTTTTGTATCTCCTCCAGACTTTTTATCAGATGTACTAGTCATTATTCCACTCATCTTTTTATACGAGGCAAGCATCAGTCTTGCACGAATTGTTTATAAAAGAAGAATAAAAAGAATAAATTCCGAATAAAAAAAGCGGCGGGTTGCTTACCCGCTGCTTTTTTACTTTGTTCTATTAAAGTCGTTTCCCATAATAAATCTTTATGCTTCTCTTCTTCTGCCGGGTTAGAGCCTGCGCTGTTTACGTACGAAAAAGCTCAGAGTATTAGAGCTTTACGTGCGCGGGGTGGGCAGTCTGCTGCAGTTCTTCGAGAGCAGTAACAATCTCCTGCATGGAAACGGGATCACTGCAGTCATAGTGATCGATATCAAGATGAAGAACCGGACATTCCTGAAAATTTGCAATCCACGTTTGGTACCTTGTATATAAGTCTTCCCAGAATTCAACCGGGGTGTCAATTTCCATCTGTCTGCCCCGGGCCTGTATACGTGCAAGTATACTTTCGAAAGAGCCATTTATAAAAACAAGAACATCAGGCTTAGGAAAATAAGGGTTCATGACCATAGCTTCGAAAAGCGAATGATACGTGTTGAAGTCCCTTTCAGTCATATTTCCCTGATCAAACTGAAGCTGAGCAAAAATCCCAACATCCTCATAGATGCTTCGGTCCTGGACGTAGCCCAGTCCTTCTTCATGCATGAACTTCTGCTGTTTGAATCTTTCTGCAAGAAAGTACATCTGAAGATGAAAGGACCACTTTTGAAAATCACTGTAGTAATCTTCAAGGTATGGATTGCCATCCACTTTTTCGTAGGCTGCCCGAAATCCCAGAGTTTCAGAAAGTTTATTCGTAAGGGTGGATTTGCCTACTCCGACAGTTCCTGCCAAAGTAATCAAAGACTGCTCATGCAGCTGGTGGTTTATACGAGGCATTTTTTACACTCCAATTCAAAATAAGGTGCTTAAAGCAACGTCCGTTTACGGCTCATCGCTTCATCAAGCTGGTCAATAATACGATTAAAATCATGTGGGTTTTCCACAAAATCCAATTTATCTCCGTTTAGAGAAACGATGGGAATTTCCGGATATACATGCTGATGGTCGCGCATAAATTGATCATAGTCAGAGGAGAGCTGCTGAAGATAAGCAGGGTCAATGGATTTTTCCATTTCTCTTCCTCTCCTGTTGATGCGTTCCAACAGCGTATCCAGACTTGCATTTAAATACAGGATGACATTCGGACGGGGGAGATCGCCGGTTAATATATTATAAATTCTTTCATATTTGGCAAGGTGGGCTTCTTTTAAAGTCTGTTTAGCAAATAAATGGTTTTTGAAAATGTGATAATCGCTGATTACCCCATAGCCGTCTTTCAGCTGATTATCATACAAATCTTCGAGCTGTTTAAAACGATTGCAGAGAAAAAACATTTCTGTCTGGAAACTCCATTCATCTATATCTTCATAAAATTTTGACAGGAATGGGTTTTCATCAACTATTTCTTCTAATAAATGAAAGCGGTAATGACTGCTTAATTTAGCTGCCAGGGATGTTTTCCCAACTCCAATAGGCCCTTCTACAGCTATAAAAGGTGCGTCAAACTGTTTGGTCAAATCCGCTCCCTCCTTTTTATTGTTCCGGATTTTTTCAAGCGTTTTTAATTCTATCATATTCGTAAAGAAATCTGGAAATAGATTTTTAAGTTATTATTCTTAACATGCCCAGCCCCATATAGTAAGGTAGATGTTAGTAGTTTAACACGGTAAAGGAGGTTTTATCAGTGAAACACATTAAAGTAGTGACAGATTCAACAGTAGATTTGCCGAAAGAGGACCTTGACGCTTTAGGTGTAACTGTCGTGCCATTGACCGTTTCCGTGGACGGATATTCCTATGAAGATGGAGTAGACATTACCAGCAGGGAATTTATAAATAAGCTGGTAAATTCCAAGGAAATTCCTAAAAGCTCCCAGCCGTCTACAGGAGTATTTGCAGAACTGTATGAGAAGCTTGGAGCAGATGGAAGTCATGTTCTTTCAATACATATGGCATCCGGACTGAGTGGTACGTATCAAAGTGCAGTTACTGCCGCCGGTCTTACTGATGTCCCGGTAAAAGTGATCGATTCCCAGTACATATCTTTAGCACTTTCATTTCAGGTTAAAGAAGCTGCGGAAATGGCAGAGAATGGCTCAAGTATGGAAGAAATTATTTCGAGACTTGATGATGTTAGAGCTCGTACATCTCTCTATATTATGGTGGATACACTGGAATATCTGTTAAAAGGAGGAAGAATCGGCAGAGGAAGAGCTCTCGTCGGTTCCTTGCTGAAGATTAAGCCGATCGCTTCACTGGATGAAGGAATATACACACCAGTAACAAAAGCTCGAACACACGCTCAGGTGATAAAATTACTTACAGAAAAATTCCACCAAAATACCGAGGGTAAACAAGTGAAAGGTGTGGGCATAGCTCAGGCAGCTGCATACGATCTTGCAGTTTCCCTGGAAGAAAAACTTCAGGAATATCACAACAGGCATGATTTCAAAATAGTGGATACTACTCCCATAGTTAGCACGCATACTGGTCCTGGCGCTATGGCATTAATGTTTTACTACGATGAAAACTGATGACTTATTTGCCAGTTTTGTCCTATTCAGATAACATATAATTATAATAGGGTATAAACAAAATAAGCCGCCTTCTTTACCGGGCGGCTTATTCCTGCTTTCCGGCTGCCTGTACGTCCTCAGTTAATTTCTTCTGCCAAGCGGAGCGAAAGTCGGGGTTCAGCATCATTTTATATTGCTGACAAATATAAAAGTTAAACTAATGAATCTCCCGTAAAGGTATATTTGATATATAATTCAATGAAAGCCCACTATTTATATTCTGCTGGTGGCGGGAAAAGGACTTCCTTTTCTTTGTTGGGTGTTAATCAGAGGAGTGAGAATCAATGAACAGAACAGGACTCGTTTTAGAAGGTGGAGGAATGCGTGGTGTTTTTACGAGCGGGGCACTTGAATATCTGATTGAAAATAATATTGAATTTCCTTATATAGTTGGAGTTTCAGCAGGAGCATGCAATGCTGCCTCCTACGTATCAAGGCAGCCCGGAAGAAATAAAGCAGTAACAGTGGGCTACGCAGGCCACCCGGAATACATTTCCATTAAAAGGCTTCTCAGGCATGGGGAATTGTTTAATATGGAACTTATTTTTGATGATATCCCTAATAAAGAAAAACCGTTTAATTATGAGCAGTTTTTTACTTCTGCGCAGGAATTTTATGTTGGAGTTACAGACTGTCTCACTGGGGAAACTCTATACTATGAAAAGCAGAATTTAGGCTATGATTTTAATAGAATTTTAAGAGCTTCTTCTTCTCTGCCTATGGTAGCCCAGCCGGTTCCGTATGACGGAAGGATGTTCATGGATGGAGGAATAAGCGATCCAGTCCCTGTACGCCGCTCCGAAGCAGATGGCAATGATCAACATTTAATTATACTCACACAACCATACGGTTACCTTAAAACGCCCGCTAAAAGAGGAATGTGGTACTTCAGGAGAAAATACCGGCATTTTCCTGGGCTGATTCGTATTATTGAGAATCGATTCCGTATTTATAATGAAACTATTTCTTATATAAAGAATCTTGAAGATGAAGGGAAAGCATTGGTCATTCGACCGGAGCAATTATATGAAGTTTCCAGAACAGAGCGGAAGAAAGCAAGGCTCGAAGCTCTCTATAATCACGGTTATGAAATGATGTCCAGGTATAAAAAGGAAATTAATAAACTTCTCTCGAGATAATCGTTTTCTCGTTCAGGGCTTAAGGGCCCTTTTTTAATAGAATAATATTACGAGCAGCGAAATAATTAATAAGGATCGATTTGAGATGCTGGCAAAGAAGAATTTGATCGTCATGTGGGTAGCGAACTTTTTTGTGGCTGCAAGTGCCACGATGGTACTGCCCTTTTTATCAGTTTATATTGAAACGTTCGGCCAATTCTCCAATGAGTATGTGCAGCGCTGGTCCGGCTTTATTTTTGGAATTACTTTCCTTGTTGCATTTGCAGCTGCTCCTTTGTGGGGACGGTTCGGTGATTCCTTTGGAAGGAAAAAAATTCTCCTATTAACCGGATATGGTATAGCGTTATCTATATTTTTAATGAGTTTTGTCTCGAGTGTGGGAGAACTCTTTTTTCTGAGAATGTTCATGGGCATCGTGACCGGTTTTATACCTACTTCTATAGCATTGATATCAGCGCAGACAGACCGGCATGAAGCTGGAAAAGTTCTTGGAACCCTTCAAATGGGGACTGTTTCGGGAGGATTATTCGGTCCTGTTCTGGGTGGATTGCTTGCAGACAGCTTCGGCTTTACTTATACTTTTTTTATAACTGCAGCAGTAATTACCCTAGCGACGACTTTCGTAGCATTTGGAATCGAAGAAATCAGACATGAAAAAAATGAGATTGTTCAGCAGAAAAGGTCGATGATTGAAGTATTGCGGATTGTTATAAACGATAGAATGCTGCTTATGGTCATGATCCTTTCTCTGGTAGTTCAAACAGCAAATTTTAGTATTCAGCCACAGCTTGCCTTGTTTGTAGGAGAATTAATGACCTCCGAAAATATTGCTTTTCTGGCCGGGCTTACTTTTTCTGTTACCGGACTGGGAAATCTTATTGCTACCAGGGCATGGGGAATTCAAGGAGATAAATTTGGACACGATAAAGTAGTGTTAATCTGTCTTTTGTTTTCCGCGGTCACTTTTTTGCCGCAGGCATTTGTAACTTCAATCTGGCAGCTGATTATACTCCGCTTTCTATTTGGCATCGCTCTGGGTGGCATCATACCATGTGTAACGGCATATATCAGACAGAAAGTTCCCCTTTCCATGCAGGGAGAGGTGCTCGGTTATAATCAGAGTTTCAGGTTTTTAGGCAACGTAACAGGTCCCGCAGCAGGAGGACTCATTGCTGGATCTTTCGGAATAGCAGCTGTTTTTTATGCATCCTCTCTTCTGCTGTTTCTAATGGCTTTATTTTTTTATGGTACTTATAAACAAAGTAAAAAAAGAAAGGAGGGGCAGTATGCTTCTGTCGGATAATGAAAAAAAGCTCCTTCTCAGACTTTTAAAAAAGGAAAATAAAAAAGCGTTTTTTACAGGAGGGAAGGACGAAAGTATAGATCAGCTCATTGAAAAAATTGAACAGAGCCGCAGGAATGAAAAAACTAACGATACGAAACCGAACAAACTGTGACAGTCCTTTTTTTGTAACGGGTTCTCCTGTATACTATTTCAGGGAAGCAGACTTTTAAAGCAGAAATTATGATAGAAGGGGGAGATACTTATTAAAGCAGCCTGGAATAAAATAGTTACACATCATATAAAGACTGTTATTGTCGTAACAATTGTAGTTAACTTATTAATCGTACTTTTGTCATTTATACCCGGGTACGTTGGGGAACTGCCATTTTGGGTTACTCAGCTGCCACTTTTAAATGCTACTCTCAACACATTTACATTTATATTTCTTATGGGCGCTTTACTGGCGATTTTAAAGAGGAATATCACGCTGCACAGACGTTTTATTTACGCCGCATTCTGCACAACATCTGTATTCCTGGTGTCTTATGTCACTTTTCATTTTATGGCAGAATCGACTCCTTATGGCGGCGCAGGAATTATCTCAACCATTTACTATTTCATACTCATTTCCCATATTATTCTTGCAGCCATTATCGTTCCTTTTGCATTAATGAGCTTTTTTACAGGATTTAAGGACATGCGGCCGACCCACCGCAAATGGGTAAGGTGGACAATGCCGATGTGGCTTTATGTGAGTTTTACAGGGGTTATCGTATACGTCATGATTTCTCCCTATTACTCTTTTTAAATTTTATTATTTCTAAATTATCTCACGCGCATATCTGTGTCGTGGGATTTTTTGTGAGGAAATATGTTCATTTTATTGTATGATTCCATTTTGCTGCTATGCATGGGGTTTATATGCCTTTAGTTCAGTGAAACTATTCAGGCAAAGGTTCTTAGCGGTATTGAAAATTCAGAAATAATTGTAAAGGACCGGAGCAAGCCGGATAAATCGAGGATCGCGGCAATCTTTTGCAAGTCTGTTGTTGATACATGCAGATAACTCCGCTTCCGCTTTGCCTTGGAGGAGATCTTCGGGTAAGCGTACGCCCTGCGGAATCTTTCAATCTTTTTTTCCTAACAGAAAGAGAAGGACATCTGTTTTTTATGAACGATATAGTTCATTCCGTAAAACCGGTCTCAGGGCAGAATGCCTGTGGAAGGCACGCAGATGCTCCCGGAGCCCCGCCGCGCCCGACGGAAGGGAGGAGCGGCATTTGCTGAGGCCGGCCTTCCTCATGGAAAGAGAACGTTTATCACTTCAATACTTTATTTTGAAAGCAGACTTTAACTTTTCAGTTTGGAAACGCTAGAACAGGAAGGTCTATTTTTAGGCAGCGTCATACGGTATGATAGAAGAGATAGTATAAATCTTCCAGGGAGGTAAAAAATGAATAAAATTGAAGGTATCATTTTTGATTTGGATGGAGTCATTGTAGATACGGCCGTTTATCATTTCAGAGCATGGAAGAAGCTGGCCGATGAGATGGGTTTTTCCTTCACGGAGGATGATAATGAAAGATTAAAAGGAGTCAGCAGAATGGAATCACTTCGAATTCTCCTTGAAATCGGAAACAAAGAGGTATCTGAAGAAGAAAAGAAAATGCTGGCAGAAAAAAAGAATAAAATTTATGTGGAATCTATATCCGGGATGGGAAAAGAAGAAATACTACCTGGAGTAATGAACTTTATTCAGGAATTGAAGGAGGAAAAAATTCCATTTTCACTGGGCTCAGCGAGCAAAAATGCACCGCTGATTTTAAAAAATATTGGGCTGTATCATTCATTCGATGCGGTTGTTGACGGCAATGATGTAGCAAAAGCCAAGCCTGCCCCTCAGGTATTCCTATTGGGGGCTGAGAAGCTCCAGGTTAACCCTGAAGGCTGCATTGTTTTTGAAGATGCCCAATCAGGTATAGAGGCAGCTAAGGCAGCTGGGATGTTTGCTGTGGCTGTGGGGGAGCAGGCAAAATTAAAAGGAGCCGACTACTACATTACGTCGATGGAACATCTCACTCTTGCAGATTTAAAAAAAGCAGCAGTCCATTAAGTAGCTGCTGCTTTTATTTTGATTAATTATCATCCATGGTGGACAAATCTCCTGTCGGCTCATCAAGCTCCCAGGCCTTTAGGACACGACGCATAATTTTACCGCTTCTCGTTTTAGGCAGTTTGTCTTTGAAGTCAATTTCACGCGGAACGGCATGGGCTGCAAGTTCCGATTTAATAAATTTCTGAATTTCCGCTTTCAGTTCGTCCGTTTCTTCATACCCATCACGCAGCGCTACAAATGCTTTAATGATGTGGCCGCGGATTTCATCAGGTTTGCCGATGACGCCGGCTTCCGCAATTGCCGGATGCTCCACAAGCTTACTTTCGATTTCAAAAGGACCAACTCTTTCTCCGGCTGTCATGATGACATCATCATTACGTCCTTGGAACCAGAAATACCCATCTTCGTCCTGATAAGCGGTATCTCCGGAAACGTACCAGCCTTTTATAGCAAAATATTCATTGAATTTCGGCTCATTATTCCATATTTTCCGCATTTGAGACGGCCATCCTTCGCGAATTGCCAGATTTCCCATTTCGTTTGGAGGAAGCTCATTTCCATTATCATCGATAATGGCAGCGTCTACTCCCGGAATTGGTTTTCCCATGGATCCGGGCTTTATAGGTTCTGAAGGATAATTACAGATAAGCATGGCACCTGTTTCGGTCATCCACCACGTATCATGAATACGCAGATTAAAGACTTCCCATCCCCAGCGGACAACTTCTGGATTCAACGGCTCACCTACACTTAGAATGTGCCGAAGGGAGGAAAGATCGTGATTCTCCAGTGTTTCCTTCGGCGCAGCCATAAGCATTCTGAAAGCGGTAGGGGCACTGTACCAAACGGAAACATTATACTTATCTATTGTGCTGTACCAGTCATCCGGAGAAAAACGTCCTCCGCGGACAACATTAGTTGCACCGTAAAGCCAGGGACCGAAAATTCCGTAGGATGTACCGGTTACCCAGCCGGGATCTGCTGTACACCAGTAAATATCGTCTTCCCGTAAATCAAGAACCCATTCAGCTGTCTGATAATGCTGGAGCATTGCTTTATGAACATGGTAAACCCCTTTCGGTTTGCCGGTAGACCCGGATGTGTAGTGAAGAATAAAACCATCCTCCAGATCGACCCATTCAATTGCCGAATCATCAGATGAAGCCGCTTTCATTTTTTCGTCGTAAGAAATGAATTTTTCGTCTTTACCAGTAAGTTCGCTGTCTCCTACAATTAGAATTTTTTCCAGATGAGGCAGATCATTGTGCGGAATGCGTGAAGCCAGGTCGCCAGTTGTAACGATAACAGAAGCTTCGCTGTCCTCCAGACGGGCACGCACTGCATCCTGCATAAATGCTTCAAAAAGTGGTCCTACAACAGCACCTACTTTAACTGCCCCGAGCAAAGCGAAATAGAGCTCCGGTGAACGAGGCATAAAAATGAAAACTCGGTCGCCTTTCTGTACGCCCAGGTTTCTGAACATGTGCGCAGCCTGATTCGTTTTTTCTTTCATAGCCTGAAAAGTAAATGCTTCATCCCGGCTGGCGTCTGAATAATAAAGAGCTGTTTTTTCTCCTCTTCCTTCTTCCACGTGTCTGTCAATCGTTTCATATGCGATATTTACTTTTCCGGTTTTATTCCAGCTGAAAGCTTTTTTTGTATCTTCCCAACTGAATTTTTCCCTCATTTTTTTATAGTCTTCCAATTGATATGTACCTGTTGTTGGTTCTAGTACTTCCATACTGACACCTCCAATAATTGTTAAACGCTACATACTTCATCATAACGATATCATTCAGAAAATTCAATCGTTATTTCCTTAATACCCGTTAAAGAGGCTGAACAAATCTTGATTTTTGAGTGAAAAATGAGTAACGTTAAAGATGTATAAGGAAAGCTTTTCCTTTGATAAATGGAGGAAGGCATCATCTACATAAAATATAAGGAGGAAAACAATGGATTACCGAACAGAAAAGGATACGTTAGGGGAGATTAATGTTCCCGCCGATAAATGGTGGGGGGCGCAGACCCAGCGCAGTCTCGAAAATTTTAAAATAGGAAAAGAAACAATGCCCCGGGAAATGACGGATGCTTTTTCCGTCCTTAAGGAAGCATGTGCCGCGGCTAACGATAAATTAGGTAATCTGGAACCAGTAAAGGCTGAAATGATTCAAAAAGTCTGCAGGGAAATAAGAGAAGAAAAAAGTTATGAACATTTTCCGCTCGTTGTCTGGCAGACAGGAAGCGGAACACAGTCCAATATGAATATGAATGAAGTGGCTGCTTTCCGGAGTAATCATTATTTGGAAAATGACGGATCGGACGTCCGCGTTCATCCAAACGATGATGTTAACCGATCTCAAAGCTCCAATGATACGTTTCCGACTGCTATGCATATCGCTGCATTAAAAGAAGTACATGAGCAGCTTCTTCCTTCTGTAAGAAAATTAAAGACAACGATTGAAAATAAGGCTGCTGAATTTGATAATATAATTAAAATAGGCCGGACCCATCTGCAGGATGCTACACCTTTAACACTCGGCCAGGAAATGAGCGGATGGGCATATATGCTAAGTAAATCTGAGAAGATGATTGAGCAGTCCGCTGAGCAGCTCCGCCATCTCGCTATAGGCGGAACAGCAGTCGGTACCGGAATCAACGCCCACCCATCATTCGGGGAAATAACATCCGACGAGATCAGTCGAATTACAGGTATGACTTTTTATTCTTCTGAAAACAAATTTCATGCATTGACAAGTCACGATGAAATTGTCTATGCGCACGGAGCTGTAAAAGGCCTGGCTGCTGATCTGATGAAAATTGCCAATGATGTCAGATGGCTGGCAAGCGGACCCCGCTCCGGAATCGGTGAGATTACCATTCCTGCTAATGAGCCGGGAAGTTCGATAATGCCTGGAAAAGTCAACCCAACTCAAGCAGAAGCATTGACGATGGTAGCAACACAGATTTTCGGTAATGATACGACTATTGGAGTTGCCGCGAGCCAGGGGAATTTTGAACTGAACGTATTTAAACCGGTCATTATTTATAATTTCCTCCAATCGGTCCGTCTGCTGAGTGATGCAATGAATTCCTTTAATGATAACTGTGCGGCCGGGATTGAAGTCAATGAAGAAATTATTGAAAAGCATGTTAAAAATTCTTTGATGCTTGTTACTGCATTAAATCCTCATATCGGCTATGAAAAAGCTGCTGAAATTGCCAAAACAGCTTTTCAAAATAACTCAACGTTAAAAGAAACAGCAGTCGAACTTGGCTATTTAACAGAAGAACAATTTGAAGAGTATATAAATCTGGAGAAAATGGTCCGTCCAACAGAATAAAGGGAGCGTTTATGAATATAATTGATCTGCACTGCGATGCTTTATTGAAACTGCAGGAGAATCGGGAGAGGTCTTTTTCTGACTCTCCGGATTTAAATGTAAACGCAGCAAAAATGAAAACCGGGCAGGTGAAAGTGCAGTTTTTCGCTGTTTTTATCGAACCACGTATTTCTTCTGAAGATAAATTTACAGCCGCACTGGATCAAATTGATCTATTTTATGAAAAAATACTGGCCCCTCATCCACATATTAAACATATTAAAAACTGGAAGCAGATAGAGGAGCTTCAACCTGATGAAATCGGTGCTGTACTTACTTTGGAGGGGGCTGAAGCATTTCACGATGATCTTGGTAAGCTGCGGACGTTTTACCGCCTGGGCGTCAGATCTATAGGACTGACGTGGAACAATGCTAATCTGTGTGCAGATGGCATTGGTGAAAAGAGGGGAGCAGGTTTAAGCAGTTTTGGTGAAGAAGTAGTAAAGTTGAATAACTCCCATCACGTATTAACTGATCTATCTCATCTTTCTGTTCAAGCCTACTGGGATGTAATTGACCTTGCGGGATACCCGATCGCAACGCATTCCAACGCAAAAAGAATCTGCGGCCATAGACGGAATTTAGACGATGATCAATTGAGGGCTCTCTTCCAAAAAGAAGGTCTGCTGGGGATTGTTTACAATCCTCCCTTTATTAAAAATGAGAAAGGACCGTCCTCCATTGAAGATCTGCTTGTTCATATTGAACACATGCTTTTATTAGGCGGAGAAAATCACATTGCGCTTGGTTCAGACTTTGATGGTATAGAGACTTTCGTCGAAGAACTTTCCGATGCTTCTCTTCATCAGAATCTGATCCATGAGCTTGAAAACAGGTACGGTCAGGAGACTGCCTTTAAAATCAGTTCCGGCAATGCAGAGCAGTATTTCAGGACATGTTCGGAGCGTATCGATAAATAAAAAAAGTCTGATTCCGATTTTATGTAATACTATACCGCTCATGAAAATAGAGAATTAAGACCCAGAAAGCGCCATGACAAAATTGTTGTCATGACGCTTTCTGGGTCTGATAACTATCGAATTCATGATGAAGCCGGCTTCACAGATTTAAAATCAACGCCGTCGCTCGGCTGGAGCAACCGGGCGCAAACTTTAATAAAAGACAGAATCAGGCAGGAACGATGTAAAAGTATGCTTCAGACATGTTCAAACCTTTTGGAGTTATCAGAAGTTGTAGAGGCATAACCGCAATTTTTAGAGCATTTTATAGTATTATAGGTAAAAACGGTATAAGCGCCGCCTCGTTCCGTACTGACAGTCTGCCAGCGGTGGGAATACACTTCACTGCCGCACTGAGGGCACGAGTTCATATTGATGCACCTCACTTTCCTTTATGAATATTATACACAAAAAATTCTGAATATTCAATCGGTTCACATCTTTTCTTATAATCTTCCACAAATGATATGATAAAGACAGCTCTGTTATAGTTTTTTATTGTGATTTTAAAATTTCATCTTCTTAAGGCCTGCACCTTTAGAGGGGAGATTGATTTTAACAGAGACATGGGTTCAAGGAGGAATGTTCAAATGAATAAAAAAGCTACATTTGCCGGAGGGTGTTTCTGGTGCATGGTTTCCCCTTTCGATGAACAGCCCGGGATTGAGAGTATTGTATCCGGGTATACAGGGGGAGAGACAGAAAACCCTACTTATGAAGAAGTATGCTCTGAGAGAACCGGCCATAGAGAAGCGGTTCAGATAACTTATGATCCAGACGTTTTTGCTTATGAAAAGCTGCTGGAGCTTTTCTGGCAGCAGATTGATCCGACAGATTCGGGAGGTCAGTTTCATGATCGAGGAAAGTCTTACAGTACAGCTATTTTCTATCATGATGAAGAACAGCGGGATGCAGCCGAAAAATCAAAACATGATCTGGATGTAAATGGACCGTTTAAAAAACCTATAGTGACAGAAATTATCCCGGCAAAGCCGTTTTACAAAGCTGAGAAATATCACCAGGATTACTACAAAACCAATCCACTGCATTACAAAATGTATAAAAAGGGCAGCGGACGTGCTTCTTTTATTAATCAGTACTGGGGGAATCAATGATGAAAAACAACGAAGATTTAAAAACAAAACTTACACCGATGCAGTATAAAGTTACGCAGGAAGATGCAACAGAACCGCCGTTCCAAAATGATTTATGGAATTTTTTCGAAGAAGGTCTTTATGTGGATATTGTTTCCGGAGAAGCACTTTTCCATTCCAGGGATAAATTCGAATCAAACTGCGGATGGCCCAGTTTTTCGAAGCCATTAAATGAGGAGAGTGTCATTGAGAAAACAGATAAAAGTAACTTTATGGTTCGTACAGAAGTGCGCAGTGCAGAAGGGGACTCTCATCTGGGACACGTTTTTCCGGACGGGCCCAAGCCTACCGGCTTAAGGTACTGTATTAACTCCGCTTCCTTGAAGTTCATCCCAGTCTCTGAGCTGGAGAAAGAAGGCTACGGGAAGTATGCTGCCCATTTTAATAACGGTAAAGTTTAATTAAAATTCTGTAAGAGCAGCAGGGAATGAATTTTTATAATGAAGTCTATCCCATAAAAACGGATAATGTTCATGTAGTTTCTTAATATATGCAGCTGCGAAATTGTTTCAAGTATTAATTTATATTGAAGTGAGCCTGCAGGTCTATTTTGAAAAGCACTTGAATCACGGAAATAAATTTTTACAGAATTAAAAAGCCTTCATGACGATTTTCAGTCATGAAGGCTTTTTATCAGGAGCTGTTCTCACGAAATATCAGCGGTAAACTGACGTCAGTCACGTATCCTGTTTAAAGCTGCGGCGATTTCAAACTTTCTTGGCAGAGCCAGATTACCCGGGTGCTGGCCGGCAAATGGAGAAACACTTTCCAGTCCTTCTTCTTCAATACTTTTGTAAATCCCGTCAATTAATTCTTCGGTAGAAGCATTTTCGTTCTGTTTTATGATTTTTTTTAATATCATTGCAATTGCTTCAGTCTGGCTTTCAGAAATCAATTGTTCCACTGCATGGAGGGGAAGGGAATTTTTACCGATAGAGATCTGGTGAAGGCCTCTTGCCTGGATTTTACCTTTTCGATCAAGTTTATTTTCAATTATTTTTTTAGGGAAGTGCCTGTTTAATGTTTCAGGAAAAGTTATCGGGTTTTCTTTCTCACGGATGGTTTCCACACTATTAACAAGCTCTTTCGCTTCTTTGGTCTTATCAAAAGGACGGTATTCATCCATCATCACTACGTAATCTGCCACGTCAAAATAATCGCCCGACCCACCTAATACTAAAATTGTTGAAACGCCGTGTTGTTCATAGAGATCTCTTATGCGGTCAATAAAAGGGGTGATCGGTTCTTTCTCTTTTTTGACGAGTTTCTGCATGCGCGCGTCGCGGATCATAAAGTTTGTTGCGCTGGTATCTTCATCCATTAGAAGCACGCGGCTTTTCATCTCAAGTGCCTCCATAATACCTGCTGCCTGAGAGGTGCTTCCGCTGGCATCTGCAGAAGAAAACTGATCCGTTTTTTTCTGCATAGGCAGTTCATTTATAAAAGGAGAAATATTGACATTTCGAATGCTTCTGTCATCTTCGGCACGGATTTTAACTGCTGAGCTGTCTGCCAGAACATATTCCCGGCCGTCCCCTTTCTCATGGTTATATACTCCTCG
Organism: Alkalicoccus halolimnae; assembly: GCF_008014775.2. Lineage (GTDB taxonomy): Bacteria > Bacillota > Bacilli > Bacillales > Salisediminibacteriaceae > Alkalicoccus > Alkalicoccus halolimnae. The sequence continues at coordinate 1,826,824 of NZ_CP144914.1, forward strand.
TTCAATAGCTTTCAACAAAGTGCTTTTTCCATGGTAGCCGCCTCCGACAATTAACGTGACACCTCGTTTTATTCCCATACCTGTAATTTTCCTGCCGTTGGTAAGCGTAAACGTATATTCCCATACTTTCGGAGAATGGAACGGAACAGCTTCTTTTTCGGGAAGGGGTCTATTGCTGTGACCGCTTTCGCGGGGGAGGACAGAGCCATTGCTTACAAACGCAGTTAATCCGTTCTCTGACATTTTTTTACGGATGAAAACCTGATTGTCTGCAACTTCCAGTGATTCCTGAAAATTGCTTCGGCGGTAATTTTCGAGGGTGGCTTCAGCAATAGAAGGTATAATACGGCACAGCAGATTTGCAGCCTGTTTTCCGGATATTTTTCTGCCATTTGCAGGAATACCGCAGGAGATTCGAAATTCAATATATTTTTCAGTTATTGCCACTGCACTCCGTTCAATTACTTCCTGTCCCGGGGTATCAATAAAAATCATACCGCTTTTGCCAGTTCCTCTCACAGGATTTTTCTTTTTGTCTTTTTCAAACGTAAATTCTTTTGAGAAGAAATGTTTCGCTGCTACAAGCCGGTGATATTCTTCCATGTCAGTGAAAGTAAGGTCGGTACTGGACAAGGGGATCCGAAATCTTATACGTGAAGGTGCAGCGAAAGGATCTCCCTGTACATAATCGATAAACAACGTGTTATCGAGATCTGTCTGATAGTTCCCCTGAATTGATTTCAAGGCATTATAAGATTTATTATCAAGTGACTGAAGACTGCGTTCTAGCTGTTGTAAAGTATTACTCATAAAAAAATCCTCCTGAATAGAAATGAATAAGTGAAAAAAGTTAAAAAAATGTGTGAAATCGTGTATAATACATAGTAAGTAAAAATCGTTTCGGTTCATTTTGTCCAATACCACTTAAGTGAAGGAAGTAAACAGAGATTGTTATTCCCAATCAGATCTTTAAGGAGATTAAACTGATGAAGTGGATAAAAGTTGTTTTCAAAAATGTATTTTTGACTGGTACCCTGCTCTGTTCACTAATGATTATTACAGTTCTTGTTTCCATTCAAATGTGGCAGTCAACTGAAGAAGGAAGACTTCCTGCAAAAACAGCCGTGGTCCTTCATGCTGTTAATAACAATCTAGTAGATCTGGACGTTGATATTTCTGTACCTGAAATTGTTTCCGGGGGAGACGGAAACGAATCCTATCTCATAAAAAACGAAATGACAATTCCTCTTGAAGATAATGAAGAAATACCGGTGCGCATTTATAGACCGCGCGGTGAGGGGCCATTTCCAATAACTCTTTATTATCATGGAGGAGCTTTTATGAAAGGATATGGAGGGCTGGAAACGCATGATAATATAATTCGATCTATCGCCTCAAAAACAGGAAACGTTGTGATCGCTCCTGCTTACAGACTTGCTCCTGAACATATTTTTCCAGCAGCTGTGGAAGATAGTTACAAGGCTCTCCTCTGGGCTGAAAATCACGCAGAGATGTTAGGAGGAGATAAGGATATGATATCCGTTATGGGAGATAGTGCAGGAGGAAATATAGCTACAGTCGTTTCCCAAATGGCCAGAGATAGAAAAGGTCCGGATCTGGCGGCGCAGGTATTGTTTTATCCTATAACCACATTTCAGGAAATTCCCTTATCTTCCAGAGAAACATACGACAGCGGCTATTACCTTTTGTCTAAATCCATTATGTATCAGGCCAGGGAAAGCTATACTCCTCAGCAGACGATGTGGGCACATCCTTATACTTCCCCGCTGCAGGCAAAAAACCTTCATGACCTGCCTCCGGCGCTGATTATTACGGCAGAATTTGATCCCCTGCGTGATGAGGGAGAAAGTTACGCAAAACGTCTTCACGAAGCGGGTGTACCGGTACATGTCACGAGATATCGAGGTGTAATGCACGGATTTGTGTCTTTTTATGAAGTCATGCAGAGCGGCAGAAGCGGGATGGAGGAAGCTGTAGTATTTCTCAAGGATATACAAAATGGAAGTGTTAATCAAAGTGAGGAATTTATCGTTCACGTAGAAAACCAGCCTCAGGGATGGAAGCGAATGAGAGATCAGACAGAAGCCTTTGCAATTGCAGTCTATCTTCTCGGGAGGACAGGTACGGAAATGATTGCTGAAGAATATTCATTCAATTGAACGAATTTCACGATACACCGTTAGAACGGATATACACGAGTTTGAATTAGGTAAGATCTCCGCTTCATCCGGTTGCTTTCCTTAGGACTTGTCTTCAGCTCACTGTTGTAAGAAATCCTTTTCGCAAAAGTGGATCTTCAGACTAAGCTGATTCTGCGGGAGTTACCGTATTTCACTGCGATCTCATAGCTGATAAGAAAGTAAAGGTATAAAGTTACCTAAACCTTCCTATATTCCTTCAGGAACTGTGCTTATGAAATTGATTCCAATAAAATTCACTCATTATAATTTTGTTTCAGTCTGCAGAGCTTGTTAATTTGCAGACTTCTTTTTGAATAAATGGTTTTTTATGACAATTTTATTTTCTGTGGCTCATTAATTAGTGCTTGCGAACTGTACTTTCACTTCTGTAATACCGAAAAATAGAGTGACCTATCTGTGAAATACCTCTCTTATAAGGGAACAGACAAATGTCAGGCTGCTACAATAATGGAGATTCACTTGAATGACAGATTAAAATGAATGTATCTACAGGCTGTTGAAACAATGTTATACTTGCATAAGATTTCTACGTTCACAAAAGCTTCCAATATGTATAGATGGCATAATTAAAACGATCATAGGAAAGGTGAATTCTCCGCATGAATCAAAAACTGAATCAACAGGTAACTAATTTGGAAATTTCCGGAATTAGACAGTTTTTTAATAGAGTACAACAGTATCCGGAAGCTGTACAATTAACACTGGGACAGCCGGATTTCCCCACACCGGAACATATTAAAACAGCAGCAGCTGAAGCAATCGTTAATAACGAAACGACTTACACAGCGAATGCAGGCACAATAGAGCTGCGAAAAGCTGCTTCAGCATGGGCAGAAAAAAGATATAATTTAACTTATATGGCTGATAGTGAAATCATAGTAACTGTGGGAGCCTCTCAGGCTATTGATGTAACGATGCGGACCATTTTGGAACCTGGGGACGAGGTTATCGTGCCAGCCCCTGCTTACCCTGCGTACGAACCGATCATTAAACAGTGCGGAGCGGAAGTTATTTTTGTTGATACTAGAAAAAGCGGATTTAAACTAACGAAAGAGCAGCTTTTAAAGCATATAACGAAAAAGACGAAAGCAGTAATGCTCCCTTATCCATCTAACCCTACCGGTGTCGTTCTTTCAGAATATGAATTGAGGGAACTTCATTCCGTTCTTGAACAGGAGGAAGTTTTTGTTGTAGCGGATGAGATATACAGTGAACTGCGTTATAATGGTAAACATGAATCTATAGCATCTCTTCCAAATATGAAAGAAAAAACTATTGTTATAAATGGGCTCAGTAAATCACATTCGATGACTGGATGGAGGATAGGGTTTTTATTTGCTCATGAATCAGTGGCGCGGCACCTGCTTAAAGTTCATCAGTATAACGTAAGCTGCGCGAGTTCCATTTCCCAGGCCGCAGCATTGGCTGCTCTGACTTCAGGTTTGACAGATCCGGTTAATATGAGAACCATTTATAATAGAAGAAGGGTATGGCTTGTCAAGCAGCTTCAGGATGCTTCTATTCCTGCAGTTGTGCCGGAAGGAGCTTTTTATATATTCCCTGATATTTCAAAAAGTGGTCTATCCTCATACGAATTTTCGCTCAAGCTTCTTTCAGAAGAGAAATTAGCTGTCGTTCCCGGTAATGCATTTTCGTCATTTGGGGAAGGTTATATACGGCTCTCCTACGCCTACTCGATGTCTGAACTTGAAGAAGCCGTTAAAAGGTTGATTCGTTTCTGGAGAAAAATAGGCGGTGAAAGTTAAGGATTATAACAGGTGGACGTATTTAAAACCTGCTAAAGCAGTTTTTAATAGGACGAATAAGCTTGAATTCTATAAACTAACCTTTGAGGAAAGACAAATATAATGATAGAATATTTGTGTAAACGTTTTACATTACTCGGTGACGTCATTTACATATTTACAATTCACTGGAGGTAACAGACATGGGCAGCGAGACAATTAAAATGAGTGAAGGGTGGTCCCAGTTTTACGGGCCTAACCTTGGGTACATGCTGGAAAAATATGAAGATTTTCTGGAAGATCCGGACTATGTAGAAGATGATTTAACTGCTTTTTTTGAAAAGTGGGGAGCCTATGATGATAAAAATGGAGCTGCAGCTACAGTTCCCCAGACGGAAAGCCGGGGCACAAAAGATTTTCACACAGCTGTAAACGCAATGAGGCTGGCAGAATCAATTAGAAGAAACGGACATTTAATGGCTGACATCACACCTGTCCGACTGGAGGAGCCGGCGGACATTTTTAAGTATGAAAACTTTGAACTTACAGAAGAAGAGTTAAAACTTGTACCACCGGAACTTCTTTCCCCCCACAATTATGAATCCTTCAGCAATGGTCTGGAAGCAGTCGAACATTTAAAAGAATCGTACACGAAGAGACTGGCTTTCGAATTCAAGCAGGTTCATGAGATTGAAGAGCGCCGCTGGCTCTTTAAGAGAGTAGAATCCGGGGATTATATGCCGGAATTAAATGTTGAAATTAAAAAACAGCTCCTGGACCGCCTGAATCAGGTGGAAGGTTTTGAACATTTTATACATAAAACCTTCAAAGGGCAAAAAAGGTTTTCTATCGAAGGTCTGGATACGATGGTTCCAATGCTTGATGAAGCAGTAAGTGAATCCGTAGAAGATGGCTGCGAAAAAATTATGATTGGTATGGCTCACCGTGGACGTCTGAACGTCCTTGCCCACGTTTTAGGAAAACCTTATGAACTAATATTTTCAGAATTTCATGACGCGCCAAATAAAGAACTTGTACCGTCTGAAGGGTCTGTAGGTATTAACTATGGATGGACGGGAGATGTTAAGTACCACCTTGGTGCCAATCTGAAACTCGATGAGGAAAAGACAAACGTTACGATTACTCTTGCAAACAATCCAAGCCACCTCGAATTTGTAGACCCGGTCGTCGAAGGACTCACAAGAGCTGCACAGGACGACCGTTCCAACCCAGGAAAACCCGTTCAGGATACGACTAAGGCTATGCCGATCCTCATTCACGGAGATGCCGCTTTTCCAGGGCAGGGAGTTGTAGCTGAAACTTTAAATTTAAGCCGGCTTAATGGATATAAAACCGGAGGAACTATTCACATAATTGCCAATAACCTTATCGGTTTTACAACCGTAAGCGATGATTCACGCTCCACAAAATATGCCAGTGATCTTGCAAAAGGATATGAAATTCCTGTTATTCACGTGAATGCTGATGATGTTGAAGCCTGTATTTCTGCTATGCATCTGGCTTATATTTACCGCCAGGAATTTAACAAGGATATTGTGATTGATTTGATCGGTTACCGCCGGTATGGACATAATGAAATGGATGAACCTTTGGCTACTCAGCCGCAGCTTTATAAAAAGGTTAACGATCATCCGACTGTTTTTAATATTTACGGGGAACAGCTCGTTAAAGAAGGTGTTCTCGACGAAGATGAATTCAAGAATTTGAGAAAAACATTTACGGATGAGCTTACTGATTACTTTGAGAACATAAAAGGAAATAAGCGCGAACATATCGATAGTGAGATGAGTCCGCCGGAATATGTGGAAGACCGTCTTGAAGGAATTGATACATCGATTTCCAAAGAATCGCTTCGTAAAATTAATGACGAACTGCTCCAGTATCCGGAAAATTTCAATGTATTCCCGAAACTTGAAAAAATTCTGAACCGCCGTGTAGAAGCGATAGAAGACGGTGGGAAAATCGATTGGGGCCATGCCGAAACGCTTGCTTTTGCGTCAATTATTACTGATGGAACACCGATAAGGCTTACTGGTCAGGATACAGAAAGAGGTACTTTTTCCCAGAGACACCTCGTCCTTCATGATTATGAAAATGACTCCACCCATTATCCGCTGCATGCTCTTTCCGGTGCGAAATCATCTTTTGCCGTTCATAACAGTCCGCTTGCAGAAGCAGCCTGCGTCGGTTTTGAATACGGATATAACGTTCAGTCACCGGAAACTCTAACAATTTGGGAAGCTCAGTACGGAGATTTTTCTAATGGTGCGCAAGTATTATTTGATCAGTTTATTTCGAGCGGTCGGGCAAAATGGGGGCAGAAATCAGGTCTCGTTCTGCTTCTGCCGCACGGCTACGAAGGACAGGGTCCGGAGCATTCAAGTGCGAGAATGGAACGCTTCCTTACACTGGCTGCAGAAAACAACTGGCACGTTACAAATCTCACGAAGGCAAGTCAGTATTTTCATCTCCTGAGACGTCAGGCCAAAATGCTGAAAGAAGACGTAATCCGGCCGCTTGTTTTAATGGCGCCTAAAAGTCTGCTTCGAAATGAAAATGTTGCCTCAGAAATCACCGATCTGGCGGAAGGGGAATTCCACCCGGTGATTGCCCACAGTAAACTTGCTAAAACGGCGAAAAAAGTGAAACGGGTCATATTTGCAACAGGAAAAGTGGCGGTAGACATTGAAGAACATCTGGCTGAGCAAGACAGTCTTCCTGATTGGCTTCAACTGATCAAAGTAGAGGAGTTATATCCTTTTCCACGTAAAAATATCAAAGATATAATTGATAAGTATAAGAATGTGGAAGAATTTGTATGGGTTCAGGAAGAGCCACAGAACATGGGAGCGTGGCATTACATTTCTACACATCTTCAGAGCTTGACGAATGGAGAGATACCAGTAGAATTTATCGGCCGCCGCCGCCGATCCAGTACAGCTGAAGGCGATCCAAAAGTCCATAAGCTGGAACAAACGCGAATTATTGAAGAAGCAACTAGTCGAGATGGCGAAGGGAGTAATGATTAATGCTAGAAGTGAAAGTACCAGAACTTGCAGAATCCGTTACAGAAGGAACCGTAGCTGAGTGGTTAAAACAGCCCGGTGATTACGTGGAAAAAGGCGAAGATATCGTTGAACTGGAAACAGATAAAGTCAACGTTGAAATTTCTGCCGATGAAGCTGGAGTATTAAAGGAAACGAAAGCAGAAGAAGGCGATACTGTTAAAGTAGGCGATGTCATTGCAGTAATCGATACAGAAGCTTCTGAAGGCTCTGCTGAAAGCACGGAGGAAAGCTCAGATAAAGAGGCGGACAAAAAAGAAGAGCCTGAACCTGAAAAGCAGAAATCAGAAAAGAGTGAACCGGCTGCTGATAAAAAGGAAAGTACTCCAAAAGAGGACTCTTCAGACAGCAGCGGAGACCGGGTTATTGCTTCTCCGGCTACCCGAAAATATGCCCGGGAAAAAGGAATTGATCTTAACGAAATCAACCCAAGGGATCCACTGGGAAAAGTCCGTAAAGAAGATATCGATGAGCATCAGTCGTCTAAGAAACAGTCCAATCAGGAGAAGTCTAAAACTGAAGAAAAACCTCAGGAAAATCCGTCGAAACCGGTTATCCGCGAGAAATTGTCAAGAAGACGCCAGACGATTGCCAAGCGGCTTGTGCAGGCTCAGCACGAGGCTGCTATGCTAACTACATTCAATGAAGTTGATATGACCAATCTGCTTGCTTTGAGAAACCGCCGCAAAGAAAAATTTCTTGAAGACAATGAAGTGAAATTAGGTTTTATGTCTTTCTTTACAAAAGCCGTAATAGGAGCGTTAAAGAAATATCCATATGTTAATGCTGAAATTAACGGAGATGAAGTTATCCTGAAGCAATTCTATGACATTGGAATCGCGGTATCCACCGATGATGGACTTGTCGTTCCGGTAGTGCGCGATGCAGACCGTCATGATTTCGCCGGTATTGAAAAAGAAGTTGGTACTCTGGCAGAAAAAGCACAAAAGAAAAAACTGAAGCTTGACGATCTTCAGGGAGGCAGTTTTACAATTACAAACGGAGGTGTCTTTGGCTCGCTTTTATCAACGCCAATTTTGAACACTCCACAAGTAGGTATTCTTGGAATGCATAAAACACAGATGCGTCCTGTAGCTATTGATAATGAACGATTTGAAAACAGACCGATGATGTATATTGCACTTTCCTACGATCACCGTATTATTGATGGAAAGGATGCTGTCGGCTTTTTAGTAAAAGTAAAAGAGCTTCTTGAAGACCCGGAGCAGCTTCTTTTGGAAGGTTAATGGAATCGAAAAACACCGCAGCTGTTAGTTCCGGCTGTGGTGTTTTTTTATGTTCGGTCTTATATTTTGCAAATCCTCTTCTCCATTTGCATAATAGAGAAAGAGGTGACAAAGGATGAGTAAAAAAATTGTTGTTATTGGTTCTGGTTTTGCTGGAAGTACAGCAGCTGCCATGCTTCAGAAAAATCAATGCGAAGTGACGCTCCTGGAAGCTGCAGCTGAATGGGGAGGATGTTCCGGCAAATTTCAGAGAGGTAAATTTCTTTTTCCTGTAGGGGCTACATTGGCGATGGGATTTGCTGAGCAGGGTATACACGGGAGAATAAATAATTACTTAAATATAAATGTAAAATCAAAGCGTCTGGATAAGGTGATGGATGTAACGATTGAGCACGAATCGCTCCCCTATTACAGTGACAGAGAAACTTTCATAAATATGTGGTATGAGAAAGTACCGGATGAAGCATCTAGAATTGAAGCTTTTTTCAGGGAAGTTTGGAAAACTGCTGAACCGCTGAAAAAACATATGGTTCATTTTCCAGTTGTTCCACCGGGCACTTTTCGGGAAACAGGTTCAGTCCTGAAAGGATTTACGCTTTCTTCGTTAAAACTTCTTCCACTTCTGCCATTTACTCTGGATTATTTTGTGAAAAAACATGATCTGACAGAACATCAGCTGTTTGTTCAGTTTATTAATGGAGTGCTGATGGACAGTATGCAGACTACCTATCAGAACTGTACCCTTTTAATGGGCTGTATGGCTTTGGACATCTACCATGATGGTGTCTGGTACGTGGAAGGAGGACTCTATAAACTAATAGAGTCATTGATTGAAAATTTTAAATTTAACGGAGGAAATGCCCTTAAACCCAGAAGAGCAACGTATATCAGAAAAAGCTCTACGAATGATTATCAGTGGGAAGTGGAAGACCATCGAGGAAACGTGTATCAAGCCGACGATGTTGTTATAAATACTCCTCCTGCTAATATGAAAAAACTTCTGTCAGAACCTTTATACAGCCAATTAAATAAGAAGCTGAAGAAAAGGGCCACCTTGGATGTGGAGTGGGGAACGTACACACTTTACCTGGCCGTGAAGGATATTTTCCCTGCTGATGCTCCGCTTTTTGAACAGATTATGCTTTCAAATAAATCCTCTTCATTTGATGAAGATCACTTTTTCGTTTCCCTTTCCTCTTCTACAGATAGAAACCGTGCGCCTGAAGGCTGCCGGACGATAACTATTTCAACTCATATCAATACAAAAAACTGGAACTACAAAGAAATTTATGACCAGAAAGCAGCAGACATTGAGAGAGCTGTAATCAACGCTTTGGAAAAAAAATATCCCGGATTTGAAAATGCACTTATCCATTTTTTGAGCGGAGGCCCCCGTGCGTGGGAACGATTTACAAATCGCAGTGGAGGCAAAGTTGGAGGATTCCCTCAGACAAATGATTTTTCACTATGGCGTGCTCTCCAGCATCGAACTGGTATAAAGGGACTCTGGGTATGCGGTGATAACATATTCCCGGGAGCGGGGAGCGTTGGCGCCTCCAGTTCCGGAGTGCATGCCGCCCGTTCGATACTAAATAAAAGAATTTTTTAGACAAAATGAGGTGAGGGTATTGGCGGACAAAGATAAAGAAAACAAAGACACCGAAAATCCCTCTCCAGATGTTTCCGGGAATGATGGAGATGTTGAGGAGCAGCCGGAAAAAGAAGAGCTGTTTTATGATGGGAAAGAATATTTAACGAAAGAGGAATTTTTCAATCCGCCGGAAGAAGAAAAACTGGATAATAAACCTCCAGGAAAAAAGAAAAGATTTTTCAAAATTATGATTGCTTCTTTAATCACAATGGCGCTCCTCGTAAATGTATTTGCAGTCTGGCCTCAGCTTTTCAATTTTCCTGCGGTTGAATTTCTGTCAAATGCAAGCGAGCTGTCTGATAATGAGAAAGTGGAAGAGTACAAAGAGTCTGTTGTCGTTGTAAGAACTGAAAACTCCAAGGGTACAGGATTTGTGTTCGGCGGAGGGTATATAATGACAAATGAACATGTTATCCGGGATGGAGTTGAGATATCTGTCCATTTTGAAAATGGTGAATCCTATCTGACAGAAGAAATAGAAGTTAATGAAGAGCTTGATATTGCTGTTTTAAAACCAATGGCTGAAGATTTCCCTCATCCTTCGCTGGAAATAAATTCTGGGTGGAGTCCTTCCGAGCAGATCTATGTTATTGGAAATCCTCGGTTTTTTAACTTTATTCCAAACGAAGGAGTCCTTCTTCAATCTACGAATGTTTCAAGTAAAAACGCTGAAGTGATAGCTCTTGAAGCACCCATTTACCGTGGGAGCAGCGGCAGCCCTGTAATTACGGAGGATGGAGAAGTAGCCGGAGTCGTTTTCGCAACATCCCGAATTAATGTTGATGGCAGCCGGGAGCGTGTAGGACTTGCAATCGACATGGAGAATATTATAGATGAAATGAACTTATCTCCGTAAATCTCTTGCATTTATCATAAATAATTGAGATAATGGCAGATGGTTTTAAAAGAGCGTTTTGAAACAGCTTTAAGAAATGAGGGAATTACGATGAAAGAATCGATTTACGGCTACACGTTTGCTGATTTGGAAAACTGGTTTATCGAGCGTGGGCATAAGTCGTTTAGAGCCCAGCAGATTTGGGATTGGTTATATAAAAAAAGAATCGACAGTTTCGACGAGATTACAAACATGAAATCGGAACTGGTCGAAATATTGAAAGATACGTTTACGCTGCAGACGCTTGATATCCATTCGAAACAGACTTCGCAGGACGGAACGATGAAATTTTTGTTTCGATTAAAAGACGGAAATTTAATTGAAACAGTTTTAATGCGGTTTGATTATGGATCGTCGGTATGTGTTACCACACAGGTAGGCTGTAACATCGGCTGCAGCTTTTGTGCAAGCGGGCTACTGACTAAAAGCAGAGATCTTTCAGCTGGAGAAATTGTGGAACAGATCATGCACGTTCAAAAAGCAATGGATGAGCAGGAAAAAGAAGAAAGAGTCAGTCATATTGTCGTAATGGGCATAGGCGAACCTTTTGACAACTACGATAATCTAATGTCCTTTCTCCACGTCGTGAATAGTGACCGCGGCCTTGCCATTGGAGCTCGTCATATCACAGTATCCACAAGCGGAATTATAAAGCGTATTTATGATTTCGCCAATGAAAATATTCAGGTGAATCTGGCGGTTTCTCTTCACGCACCTAATAATAAAATGCGTACAGACATCATGAAGATTAATAAAGCACAGCCAATAGAGAAATTAATGGAAGCAGTAGATTATTATCTGGAGAAGACGAACAGAAGAATTACATTCGAATACATTCTTCTCGATGGAGTTAACGACAGTAAAGAAACTGCACTGGAGCTTGCAGAGCTTATAAAGGATAAGAAAAAGCTGTCTTATGTAAATCTTATTCCTTATAACCCTGTTGACGAACACATTCAGTATGAGCAGAGTCGAAAAAGCAATATTTTAACGTTTTTCGACACACTTATGAAAGAAGGAGTTCAATGCGGAGTCCGTCACGAGCAGGGCTCTGATATAGATGCTGCGTGCGGTCAGCTTCGAAGCAAACAGATGAAAAAAGATCGCGAAAAAAATAAAGCAGGTTCATAAAAAAGCTGCCTGTCGGAATGACAGGCAGCTTTTTTTGGAAATGGAGGGAATTTAGAATGCTCCGAGCGGTACTCTTTGACTTGGATGGCACGTTACTTCCAATGGATACAGAAGCATTTATCAGTCATTATACAAAAACACTGGCACCAAAGTTATCGGAAATTGTAGATGAAAAAACATTTTTATATGCACTATGGACGAGTACAGAGGCAATGGTGAGAAGCAGAGACGCCGGCAAGACAAATGAAACAGTTTTCACGGAGACTTTTCTTCCGATAGTTGAAAAAACAAAAGAAGAAATCTGGCCTGCTCTGGATAAGTTTTATGAAGAGGAATTTCCGCAGTTCGCCTCATTGACTTCCCCAGTGCCAGCTGCAAGGGAAGTAATCAAAACGACCCTGAAAGCGGGACTTAAAGTAGCGGTTGCTACGAATCCGGTGTTTCCAAAGAAAGCAATTGAACACAGGCTTGACTGGGCAGGCATTTCTGATTTACCACTTGATTTAATTACAGCTTATGAAAACAGTTCTTTTACTAAGCCTCATCCGCAGTATTATGAGTTTATTGCAGCTGAATTGGGAGTAAATCCGTCAGAATGTGTAATGATTGGCAATGATAAACAGGAAGACATGGCAGCTGCACAAGTTGGTATGAAAACTTTTTTAGTGGAGGGTCACATAATTGACCGGGGCGAACCCCAATTTCCTGTGTCGGAACAGGGAACGCTTGAAGAAGTTATTGAGCAGATTGAAAAATCACGAGGAATCTTTCAAACGTATTAGGCGTACGCCTGATACGTTTTTTCTTTAAATGTATTGCAAAAGGGTACGATTTTTAAGTTGACTGACTTGGTAATAAAAGTATATAAGAAATAAACGTTCGCTTTTGTTCCCGTGGTGGCGCTTGTCCTTCATGATAGAGGAGTCAAGGCTGGTCGTAATTCAATTTAATCAAAACGTTGTTAATAAAAAGTAAAATCTTATCAAAATTTCTACTGTTTACACAAGCAGAGTATATTAGAAGCGAAAGCAGCGATTTTCAAACGAAATTGTATCAAATACAGAAGAATTAATAGAATGATCTAGTATTATCAAAAAAGGAATCGTACAATTATGATTAGACGTCAGACAACATTCAGGAGGTAATGGTTATGAAGAATGTGGCAGTTTTAACAAGTGGAGGAGATTCTCCTGGTATGAATGCAGCGATCAGAGCTGTGGTTCGAACGGGACTATATTACAATCTAAACATTTTTGGAGTAAAAAAAGGCTATGAAGGACTTCTGTCAAACGATATAAAAAAAATGAATGCGTCCTCTGTAGGAGATATTATCCATAAAGGAGGTACATTTTTAAAAACGTCCCGTTCAGAAGAGTTCATGACAGAAAACGGCAGAAAAAAAGCAGTTGAAAACTTAAAAACAAGAAATATAGAAGGATTAGTTGTTATTGGGGGAGATGGCTCCTTTCGCGGAGCTCAAACGCTCTCCAGAGAAGGAATCGCTACTATAGGTATACCTGGTACAATCGATAATGATCTTGCCTATACGGATTTCACTATAGGATTTGATACTGCTGTTAATACTGTTCTGGAAGCGGTCACAAAAATTAGAGATACTTCTACTTCCCATGAAAAAACGACAATTATTGAAGTGATGGGCAGATACTGTGGAGACCTTGCTTTGTATGCTGGAATCTGCGGGGGAGCTGAAAGTATAATTGTACCGGAGGATCCGCTTCATATTGACGAAATCGCAGGAAGAATTAATAAAGGTAAAGAGAGAGGAAAACTACACCATATAATTATGCTTGCAGAAGGAGCAGGAGATGCGAAATCTCTTCAAAAAGATCTGATAGATAAAACAGGGGAATCAGCGCGAATTTCCGTTCTTGGATTTATCCAGCGGGGAGGAGACCCGACGGCCGGTGACAGGTTGTTAGCAAGCCGAATGGGTGTGAAAGCAGTCGAAGAATTGCTGAAATTTAACTCCAGTAAAGTAATCGGAGTTAGAAACAATCAGCTTTTTTCCGAAGATATAGATCAAGCATTAGGTAAGAAAAAAGCTCTGGATACGAGTATTTATTCTATGGCAGAAATTTTATCGCTGTAAGAAAATGCCCATATTTGTAAAAAGGGAACGTTCGAAAAGCTTGCAGCTTGTTAACCTTAATCTTATAATTATTTACTGCCTGAAGAGTTTTATTCTTCAGGTTTTTCCTTATGTTTATATCTTCCTTATTAAGTGAATAGTATACATGAATTACACTCATGAAAAGGAGCCATTTAATATGAATAAAGAAGATTTAAGATATTTCGAAAAAATATTAAATAACAGAAAAGCAGAGCTTAAAAATCGAACGTCTAAAGAAGGCATTCAAACGGATGAATTGTCCAATTATGATAACCATCCTGGAGACCAGGGGACGGAGCTCTCAGAGCAGCATAAGGAGCAGGCACTGAACTCAAAGGATGAAAAAGAAATTGCGAACATAAATTATGCCTTGTCTAAAATAGAGCAAGGCACGTACGGCATTTGTGAAGTCAGTCGTAAAACTATCCCAATGGAGCGACTCGAAGTTCAGCCGACAGCACTCACACTTGTTGAGCATGCAGATGAGCATAATGAGAGCAAAAGACCTTCGGAAGAAACTGTACTGGATCCATTGAACACTCCGGAGTCCTCCAGAGAAAGCCTCAAAGAAGAATTTTTAGAAGATATAGAAGAACATGGTTCTTCTGATTCCGATTATGAAAGCAGACGTGATAATGGAGATAAGTAAACAGAAGAGAGTCAGGAATGAGGTTCCCCGTAGCCCTCAGCTTTACGAATCCGCTTTTTTTTAAGCACTGCAAAAACAATTAAAAACAAAATGTAAATAATGATGGCCAGAACAATTAAATTTGAATACTCAATTAACGCGTTGTACCGTGTAACGATAATCAAAGAAACTAACAGCATGGTTATGATTACGGTATATTTAGGGACAGGAACCTCTTTAAGACTGGGAACTGGAATACGACTTACCATTAAGATGCATAACAGCATGTAAACAGCAGAAAGAGCCGCCTGAGGAATAATGTAATTAAATAGACTCAACAGGGCGATGATCCCGCCTGCCGCAGTAATAGGTACGCCGGTAAAATAACTTTTTGACGTTGTTTCTGTATCTATATTAAATCTCGCAAGGCGGATAGCTCCAAATACTGGAAAAGTTCCGGCAATGAGAAGTCCGATGAAGCCTAAATTACTAAAAGTTGTCCAAAAAATAAGCATTGCTGGAGCAGCACCAAACGTGACGATATCTGCCAGAGAATCAAGCTCCTTGCCAAAACTTGTTTCAACACCCATTTTACGGGCTGTCCAGCCGTCCATGCTGTCAAACATCATTCCAATCAATATAAAAATAGCGGCATTCTGATAATCACCTAAACTGGTGGCTCCAATCGATAAAAAACCGAAAAGAAGATTGGATAATGTTAATCCATTCGGTATGTGGCGAAAAATTAACAATTCGATCCTCCTCACTGTCATATTTCTATACCTGTTATTATACCTTACTTAATAAGGGAAGAGAAACTATTGGAAAAAATTAAAATCACCGCACAAACTTACCTTTCATATGATAATATAAACTCATTGATTAATGAGGAGAGGATGTATAACGATGCATAATACTATGAAAATATTTACACTGAATTCCAATAGAACTCTAGCTGAAGAGATCGCCGATAGTCTGGGGATGAATCTGGGTGCTTCATCCATTACCCGTTTCAGCGACGGGGAAGTACAGATTAATATCGAAGAAACGGTAAGAGGGTATGATACATACTTGATTCAGTCCACATCAGAACCCGGCAACGAATATCTGATGGAACTTCTTATTATGATCGATGCACTAAAAAGAGCTTCTGCAAGATCGATTAATATCGTTATTCCTTACTACGGTTACTCCAGACAGGACCGAAAAGCACGTTCGCGGGAACCGATAACAGCAAAATTAATTGCAAACCTGCTTGAATCTGCTGGAGCCACAAGAGTTCTTACGGTAGATCTTCATGCTGCTCAGGTGCAAGGTTTCTTTAATATCCCCGTTGACGAACTTAGGGCCAACAAGCTGCTCGGAGATTACTTTAAAGAAAAAAATCTTGAAGACATTGTGGTCATTGCACCGGAAAACGCCGGGACTGGACGCGCCCGTAAACTGGCGGAGCAGCTGAACGCACCAATTGCATTTATTGATAAGCAGAGAAAAAATGAATCTAGTGCTGTGCATGGTATAAATATTATTGGTGACATTGAAAATAAGTCTGCCATAATTATTGATGACATGATTGATACTGCCCGTACTATTACTTCAGGGGCTGCTGCTCTGCTGGAGTTTGGTGCTAAAGAAGTATACGCATGCAGTACGCACGGGGTGTTATCAGAACCAGCAGTATCCCGTATTCGGGAGTCTGATATAAAAGAAGTGGTTATTACAAATTCGATTTACCTTCCAGCGCAGAAAAAGGATGAACGTATCAAAGTACTTTCTATAGGTCCGCTTCTCGCCGAAGGCATCCACAGAGTTCAAAATAACGAATCTGTAAGTAATTTATTCTAATTGCAGTTGATTTCAAAGATTATGGGGATGCTTGCCCGGCGTTTAGAAACTTCTGCTGGAAAGCTTCCTCATTATACTATTCCAATATGGGGGGAGCCGAAAAATGCCGAAATCAAAATGGTTTTTATTTTTATATAGTGTGGTATTAATACTACTCATCGTAAGGCTTTCGGTGGAAGTTCCTTTTATATTTTATCCTTTTGCAGTGGCATTCACCTCTCTTGCTCCAGTTATTATCATTGGAGGAGTAATTTATTATATTTTAAGGCCGTTAGTTAAACTTCTTGAGAGATTCATGCCTACGGTAGTTTCTATCCTGCTTATTTTTCTTACGTTTATTGGAATTCTTACCGGACTTATTGCAATTGCAGGCCCAATTTTATCGAATCAGATTTCTAATCTTGTAAATAATTTTCCTCAGATACTATCTGATATGGAAAGCTGGTTTAATAACTTATTAAATCATGAATGGGTTCAAATGGCGCAGGGAGAAACGGGAATGGGTAATTTCGATCCCTCTGTAATTACAGACAATCTTCAAAATTTAATGACGCAGTTTGGTGGAAATTTAGCCAGCTTTTTTGGGGTTGTCATCAGCATCGTTACAGTTATCATTGTGCTTCCGTTTGTATTATTTTTCCTCTTAAAAGATGCTGACAAGCTTCCAGAGAGTATCCTTCGATATCTTCCTGACGATCAGCAGGATGAAGGCAAGCGGATTATGTCAGATATGGATAGTACATTGAGTGCCTATATTCAGGGACAGGCGATAGTCAGTGTGTTTGTCGGTGTTCTTGCCTATATTGCCTATTTGATTATTGGAATCGACTATCCGCTCGTTTTGGCATTAGTGGCCATGTTTACTAACCTCATCCCTTTTGTAGGTCCGTTTATCGGGACTGTGCCTGCAGTAATTGTTGCATTTTTCTCTTCGCCAATCACTGCGCTTTGGGTTATTGTCGCAATTGTCGTAATTCAGCAGATCGAAAGTAATTTGATTTCACCTAATGTGATGGGGCATAAGCTCCACATTCATCCATTGACAATTATTCTGCTCCTGCTGCTTGCAGGAAACCTGGCTGGACTGTTAGGTCTTATCCTCGCTATTCCTGCATATGCAGTCTCTAAAGTAATTGTTCAAAACGTGTACCGGCTTCTCAAGCTTAAATACCCTAATTTAAATGGGTAGAGGACATACCATGTGATACCTCAATAAATAAATTAATTACAAACAAAACCGGGTGCTGCTGTAAAAAGCGGTACCCGGTTTAATTTTGGTGGAAAATACTTAAGAAATACTATTCTTTGATTTGTATATATTTAAGTCACTGCAGGTTTCCGGGAGCGAAAAGGTGTGCCTCTTACAGCCTTATAATTCAGAGCGGCTGATAAACAGACGCGGAAGCTTCCAGTTTACATGAATTTTATTATAAGACATAAAATAAACACCCTGAAATTCAGAGAATAATTCTAAATTCCAGAGTGCCTGCGGGAGAAAGAATAAGGTTCCTTTTTTCCCCTATTATTTTAATTTATGACTTTCAAAAATTGTTTCTTCAATTGTTTTATTAGACAGCGGATGAATATTAGCTTATGCTGAAGCACCTGAAAGACCAGTTGTTCTTCCTCTGCGGTGAGTGGAGTCATTGGCAGGCGGACAGATCCTGCCTTTACATCGATCATACGCAGGGCGGCTTTCACCGGAGCTGGACTCGGAGCACTGAACATAGCTTCCATAACAGGGACAAGTTCACGATGCAGTTTTGCAGCATATTTCGCATCACCGCGGTTGTAAGCCGCTATCATAGCCTGCATTTCTGTGCCAATAATATGGGAGGATACTGACACTATTCCCTCTGCACCAACAGAAAGAGATGGAAGAGTAAGACTGTCATCTCCGCTGTAAAGAGTAAAGTCGTCCGGCGTAAGCGAAATTACTGCTGTCATATGGTCCAGATCACCACTTGCATCCTTAATGGATTTAATATTCGTCACATCAGATGCCAGGGCTGCTGTAGTATCAGCGTTAAGATGCACACCGGTCCGTCCAGGTACATTATAAAGCATGACAGGTAGAGAAGTTGCATCAGCCACTGTTTTGAAATGAAGGTACATTCCCTGCTGGTTAGGTTTATTGTAATATGGCGTAGAGAGCATTACTGCATCAACACCAGCCTGTTCAGCGAGCAGGGTAAGCTCCACTGCAGCATGCGTGCTGTTGGTGCCTGTACCTGCAATAACAGGTATACGGCCGCAGGTGAATTGCACAGTATTCTTAAATAAAGCGGCTTTTTCCTCATGGGAGAGAGTCGGAGCTTCTCCAGTCGTTCCTGAAACTACAATAGCGTCAGAACCATTTGCAATAAGATGATTAATAAGATCGCGCAGGGCGAGTGTATCGACATTTCCATTTTCATCGAATGGAGTTACCATTGCTGTGATTACTTTTCCAAAGTTCATTTCCTACACCTCTATTCAATATTTTTACCGCTTGGCAGCGATTTTCTTGAATAGAGCTAAATCATTGGCTTGAATGGACGAAAATAAAAAGCACCAGCGAAGAGGGTCCGCTGCTGCTGTAAACATTTCGTTTATTCAGCGTGAGATAGCCCTCCATACAGTTCGATTTAAACTATATGGCAGTACTGTGTTTGTTCAACACAGTCCCAGCCTGAGAATTAAGAGGAAGAATTCCCAGCTTCGGCACGGCTTCCTTTCAGCCTTTATCAAAGGGGCTTCCATCCCCTCAAAAGGTTTAATAATAAGCAGTGCGCCTCTAAACTCACTTCAAAAGTTTTGAAGTAATGTTTTATTGTGAGTTTACTCTAACAAATATGCTCTGTTAATGCAACTATTAAATTTATCAATAGTAATAGATTGTGATACAGAAGTAACTCCGCTAAAATAAGTCTAGACAGTTTTTTATAAAAGCTGTGAAAAAGTATTTCGGTGTTGATACATGTAGAAAACTCCGCTTCAGCTCTGTCGTGGAGAAGATTTTCGGGGTGACGGCGTCCTGCGGGATCTTCCAATCTTTTTTTCCAAAGGCACATTTCTGCTCCGTTTTTCTTCACGGAAAGAGAAGCCCTTCTGCTTTTTATGAAGCTTATTTTTCATTTCGTAAAACCGGTGTCAGGGCAGAGACGCCTGCTGAAGGCGCTCAGATCCTCCCGGTCATCAGGAAAACCGCAATCCTTACCTTAGATAAAAATACGAATATTCATAAAGTTTAGTCTGAAGATCTATTTTTACTAAGACTTTTATTGCGAAATTCATTTGAAGAGAAGCCTCCGGGAAAATGTCTATCTGAAGCGAAGTACTGGACATGGTCCGGATTTTACATTGTCGATTTCTACTATGAAATTGATTCATTAATATGAAAATGATGGGTGATAGGATTGGATAAAATTATTGTGATTGGCGGCGGAATACTTGGTGCTTCTGCCGCTTTTCATTTATCTCTGGAAGGAAAAGATATTACGTTAATTGATGCAGAGCATGAAGGCCGTGCGACATCTGCCGGTGCAGGAATTATTGGACCCTGGCTCTCTCAGCGCAGAAATAAATCCTGGTATAATATGGCGCGAGGGGGGGCCCGTTTCTACCCTGAATTAATTGACAGTCTTGCCGATTTCAATGAAACTGATACGGGTTATAAACGGGTGGGAGGCATTCACCTGCATGATATAGAAGAACGGCTTCAACATAAGTATAAACATGCTCTGAAGAGAAAGGAAAATGCTCCTGAAATTGGAGACATCTCGCTCTTAACTGAAAGTGAAACGAAGTCGATGTTTCCCTATCTCCGTGAAGGATATCGTTCTGTGCATATAACCGGATCGGCCCGGGTAGATGGGCGAGCGTTAAACAAAGCGCTTCTTCAGGCAGCTTCCAAAAATGGTGTGAAAATTATTAAAGGCGAGGCTTCTCTGATTCGCGAGGGAGATACTGTAACTGGTGCTGAAGCAGATGGAATAAAATATTCTGCAGATAAAACGCTCATTACTACTGGAGCCTGGACAAAGAAGCTGCTTGAACCTTCGGGGTTCCAATGTAAAGTGGTGCCTCAAAAAGGGCAGATTATTCATTTCAGGATTCCTGATCGTAATGAGGATTGGCCGGTTGTGATGCCGCATAACGAGTTCTATCTGCTGAACTTCGGGAAGGGGCGCGTTGTTTTTGGAGCCACAAAAGAAGATGATGCGGGATATAATGTTTCCCCGACTTTAGCCGGGCAGCAGCAGATTATCAACGCATGTCTGGAGCTTGCACCCGGCCTGAAAAACGCGGAAATCATTGAAACGCGGGTTGGTCTCAGACCTTTTACTCCGGGATTTCTACCGGTTTTCGGTAAGGTCCCGCAGATGAAAAATGTATATTTAGCAGATGGACTGGGTGCATCCGGCCTGACTTCTGGTCCATTCCTTGGAAAAGAACTTGCGAAACTTGCTCTTGAACTGGAAACAGAATTAAATCCGGAAGACTATGAGCTTCACGATACGATTACCAGTCCCTTTTAGATTAAAATTTAATGAAAAAGGCAATAGAACGAAAAGGAGCACCGATATGAACTTACGCTTATTTTTAAAAGCGTTCTTCTTTATCCTGATTGTGGGACTGCTTTTTTATCTTAATCAATCACACTTGAATTTTAATGCAGAAGATCTGCAGAGATTTCTTGCTTCCTTTGGTATTATGGGGCCCGTTGTATTTGTACTATTATTCAGTCTGCGCCCGTTCATCTTATTTCCTGCTTCTGTCCTGGCAGTTGCAGGAGGTCTGGCGTTCGGCCCCTTTCTAGGTCCGGTGGTAACTTATGCCGGTTCTATAGCAGGTGCACTCCTGTCTTTTCTTTTTATCCGCAGAATCGGCTCTAAAAAACCGTTGAAAAAACATGGAGAAAAAAGAAAGCTGCTTCAAAAGAGGATTGAGGAGAATGGTTTTTTTTACATCGTTTCATTAAGGATCATTCCAGTAATTAATTTTGATCTAGTCAGTTATTTATCAGCCTTATCAAAAGTAAAACTTAAAACATATTTGTCTGCTACAATGCTTGGCATCATTCCCGGTACAATTGCATTTAATTTATTGGGAGCTTCGATAGCAGATTTAACCCCCGGACTCATGGCTGCAACAGCCGCAGTATTCGCAGTTGCCCTTTCTATTCCGATTTATGTAAGGTATCAGCTCCAAAAAAAGAACTTAAACATGGAAGACGTAACTGAAGAAAAGTGACACGTTAGGATGGTGCTGAAAGGTGGAAAAATTTGAAGTAGCTATTATAGGTGGAGGGGTAGGGGGTCTGACTCTGGCTCTTCGTCTCGCGCAGAACAATGTAAAAGTACTTGTTATAGAAAGAGACCAGAATCCGGGGAAAATTTACAAAGGGGAGCTGTTGCAGCCAAAGTCACTTTATCATTTTAAAGAAATGGGTATAGAAGAAAAAATTGTTGATGGCAGTCTCGCTCTCCCTACAATTCATACGTATGAACTTAAACAAAATATGCGGGGGACTATTGAAAAAAGCATGTATATTCCTCTTCACTATGATCG
The DNA here is from genome assembly GCF_008014775.2 of Alkalicoccus halolimnae. Taxonomy (GTDB): domain Bacteria; phylum Bacillota; class Bacilli; order Bacillales; family Salisediminibacteriaceae; genus Alkalicoccus; species Alkalicoccus halolimnae. The sequence continues at coordinate 1,848,958 of NZ_CP144914.1, forward strand.
TCTGAAAACGACATTTCCAGAAGCGCGTATGATTCCCCATGAACGTTTGAAAAATATTATATTGGAAGAAGCCAAGTCCTATGAAAAGTTTCACTACTGGAATCCGGCAGTTTTTCAACGTTTTACCAAAGTAGATGAAAAAAGATCTCAGTTTTCAAGAGCTTCTATAAAAAAGAATAAGGAAGAAATAGAGATAGAAGCAGACTTTTTTGTGGGAGCAGAAGGCAGGACTTCTATTATACGGAAAGCTATGAAGCAGAATCTGGTTACTACTCAATATAACCATCATTTTTTAACTGTTACGTTTCCAAGGCCGGAAAATTATCTGGAGGCCAGAATGTATGCTTCGCACAAATCATTTATAGGGATATTTCCCCTGCCTGATAATGAAGTGCGCTGTGTAATGCTCATCAAACCAGGCGATTATAATAAAATGAAAAAAGAAGGGATGAGTGCGTTCACAGAACCTTTTATAAAGTTTGAACCGGAGTTGAAAGATTACGTTACTCAAATTGAGTCATGGAAAAAGATCCAGCTGATGGTTCCTATCCGCCACAATATTCATGAATATGTGAAAGGCAATGCAGCTATTATTGGGGATGCAGCCCACGCAGTCCATCCTATGGCAGGGGAAGGGATGAATCTTGCTATACAGGATGGCGCCATTCTGGGGGACCTGCTCGGGTGGATGTATGAAAAAAATAATCTTAACCCTAAAAACCTGAAAATGTTTGAAAAAGTCCGCAAAAAAAGAGCGGATAGACTTTCATTATTAAGCCATTTTTCTGCTCTTGGATATGCATGGCCTTTTCGATGGTATCAGTTCGGAAGAATGTTTGCACTGAAAAGATTTGAGAGACATCCCATACTGCATTATAAACATATGCTTAATATATCAGGTGTCGGGTGGTGGGCTTATACTCCGATGGATGTTCTCCGTTTTTTCGGTCCGTCTTCCATGTATATAAAACCGATATTTAATAAAAGAAGCAAAAGAGCTATTTTTACTGACGAAGATGATTACCCGTGGCGAACGAAATAACATCAGTTAAAGATATAAACTTTAATAGCAGCAATCTGCAGGGTTTTATAAAGTTCATGGGATCCGGCCGGTTTCTATACAAATTGAACTTAATATCATTTTTAACGTCATGAATGTTTTTATCATGGCGTTTTTGTTTGAATAATTTTATCCGTCGCCCCAGGGAATACTTCAATAAAAGAATAGATTCTGCTACAATAAGTATACGAACATACGCTTGTATAGGGGAAAGAAGGTATTAGTTATGAGTGTGAATTTTCTTGTTGGAAAGTCGGGTACTGGCAAAACGTACAGCATACATACGGAGATAATCCGTCATTGCGAAGAAGATCCATCAGGACCGCCTATTATTCTGCTTGTTCCTGAACAGATGACATTTCAGGCTGAAAGAGAAATATTGGCAAGAGCAGATAAAGCTTTGACAAGGGTTCAGGTACTCAGCTTTCCAAGACTTGCTTACAGAATTCTCCAGGAAGTAGGGGGATTAACGAAAGCACAAATTTCAAAGACGGGTATTCATGCTCTGCTTAGGAAGATTATGACAGAAGAAAAGAATCATCTTGTGCTTTATAAAAACGCCTCTACTACCAATGGCTTTATTGAGCAGCTGGAAAGAATGCTCACAGAGTGTAAACGGTATGAGATGAATGCTTCCAAAATAGAAGAAACGCTGGAAGCACTTGATAAAAATGACAACCCTACAGCAGCAGAAAAAAAACTTCAGGGAAAACTTCATGATTTTTCCATTATTCAAAATAAATCGAATGAATATCTCAATGGACTTTTTATAGAGGCAGAAGATCTACTCAGAATAACTGCAGATTCCTATCACCAGGCAGAAAAATATATGGAAGCGCAGGTTTTTTTAGATGGATTTCACAGTTTTACTCCGATAGAGGAACAGATGGTTCAATCAATTATGAAAGTAAATGACGTTACGATGGCACTCGTCCTTGATAAGCAGCCTTCTGAAAATGAATTGTTGAATCGTTTAGACCTGTTTTATGAAACCGCTGATACGATGCAGCGCTTCATGCAGTTTTTAAAAAAGGAAGACTTTAATATTTATGTTTCTTTATTTCAGAACCCCCTCAGATTTCATACAAAAGGTCTATCTTATTTGGAAGAACATATAGAAAAATTCCCGATTACACCGACACATAGGAATGAAGGAATTTATTTGTGGGAAGCGATCAGCCGCAGAGCAGAAATAGAGCATACTGCCAGAGAAATAGACCGTCTGGTACGGGAAGAAAATTACCGATATCAGGACATTGCTCTCATGACCCGCAGTACAGATAAATACCGCAGTTATATTGAAACTATTTTTCCACTTGAAAAGGTCCCTTTTTTTATGGATAGTAAACGATCAGCACTGGATCATCCTCTTTCAGAATTGATCAAATCTTCCCTGGAAATAATAGATAAAAATTGGCCGTATGAGGCGGTTTTCAGACTTATAAAAACAGAATTTCTGTTTGAGCATATCGGCGGAAGTGAAAGAGAAGAAGCCGATTTACTCGAAAATTATGTACTCTCCAGAGGGATAAGAGGCAGACGCTGGTACGATGAAAGAACGTGGGAAATATCAAAAAACAGTGATGCGGAAATGAGGCAGTTTGAAAATGAAAAGCTTGATGACCTGCGCAGGAGAATCACTGCACCGCTTCTGGAATTTCAGAACGAAATAAAAAAAGCTGAGACGATTAAAGATTTTGGGTACGCCTTATACAACTTCATAGAAACAGTACACATTCCTGCAAAACTTCAGCATATGCATGACTATTCAGTTCAGACTGAAAGACTATCTGAAGCAAGAGAGCATGAACAGATATGGAAAGAAATTATAAAACTGCTTGATGATATCGTTGAAATCAGTGGAAATGAGAAGGTTTCATTGAAAGTTTTCCGGGAAATGATTGACGCGGGTCTGGAAGGAATGTCTTTTTCCGTCATTCCCCCTGCATTTGATCAGGTATTGATCGCCGATGCAGAGACTTCCCGCCTGCAGCATATTAAAGCAGTATTTTTAGTAGGCATGAACGATGGAATATTTCCACAAAAACCGGATGAGAGCGGAATACTGTCGGAAGAGGAAAGAAGTTATATGCTTAAAGCCGGACTCCCGCTGGCACCTGGAGCGGAAAGTCTTCTTATGGGAGAATCCTTTCTTTTTTATCGTGCCGTCTCACAGGCCGGCTCGCGTCTTTATACATCCTGGGCACTGCAGGATGCAGAAGGGAGCAAGCTTCAGCCTTCCATTTACATCTCCCAGCTTACGGATATGTTTCCAGACGCTCCCATAGTAACGAAATTTGAATCCCCGCAGGAACATGAAGGAGAAGCTGCGGCCGCCTTTGTAACGAATCCGGATCGTGCTCTCACTTATATGACGGTTCAGCTTCAGCAGTGGAAGCAGGGATATGCGATTCATCCGGTGTGGTGGCAGGTTTATGACTGGTTTGTCCAGGAAAAATACAGCAGTAAGTTCAGGACTCTCTTATCAAGCCTTACCTATCGTAATCAGCCGAAGAAGCTGAAAAGAAACCTGTCTAAAAAATTGTACGGCAAAAAGATAAATGCGAGTGTTTCCCGCTTTGAACAATTTAATGCCTGTCCATTCTCCCAGTTTGCAAAATATGGGTTAAAGTTAAAGGAACGAGAAACGTTTAAATTAGAAGCTCCGGATATCGGACTGCTCTTTCATGCGGCTTTAAAAGATGTAACAGAAAAAGTCCGCGAAGAAAAACTGGATTTAACCGAGTTGTCAAAAGCGGAAGTTACCCATTATGCAAACGAAGTGGTGGAAGCACTGGCTCCCCAAATTCAGCGGGAAATTTTCCACAGTTCGGACAGGTATAAATATATTCTTCATAAATTAAAAGATGTTGTCTCCAGAGCAGCCTCTATCATGGCGGAGCAGGCTAAGAGGAATGCATTTGTACCTGTAGGACTGGAGTTAGGCTTTGGTCAGGGACAGACTATGCCTCCGCTTACTTTCACGCTGGACGACGGAACGATTATGGAAGTTTCCGGAAGAGTTGACAGAGTCGATAAAGCGGATTCCTCCGGAAATGTTTATCTGCGTATCATAGATTATAAATCAAGTCCTAAAGACTTGAAGCTTGATGAAGTTTATTATGGATTGTCTCTGCAGATGCTTGTATATCTTGACGTAGTCGTTTCTTTTGCGGATCAGTGGCTCGGTGTGGAAGCGGATCCGGCAGGAGTCCTTTACTTTCACGTTCATAATCCAATCCTGAAGTCTGATCAGCGTCTTACGCTTGAAGAGATTGAAGAAGAGCTGTTTAAACAGTTTAAAATGAAAGGGCTGGTCAGTGCTGACAAAAATGTCATAGCAGCTACGGACACGTCTCTGGAGACAGGATGGTCGGACATTGCTCCGATAAGGCTGAAAAAAGATGGAGAAATAGCTGGAGGCTCAAAGGTTGTAGACCCAGATGATTATAACCTGCTCAGGGAATTTATCCGCAGTCATATGGCTGATCTTGGTCAGCGCATTTCTGACGGGGACGTTTCTCTTACTCCATACAGAAAGAAACAGCAGATACCGTGCACATTCTGTTCCTATCAGTCTTTCTGCCAGTTTGATCCTTCACTGGAAACTAATAATTACCGTATTCTGCAGGAAAAATCAGCGGACGAAGTGCTGGATAAAATAAAGAAAGAAGGTTTTTCTGATGGAATGGATACCTAAGCCCGAGGGCGTTTTCTGGACAGATTCCCAGTGGGAAGCCTTAGCCAGGGAAGAAAAGCCGCTTCTTGTAGCAGCAGCAGCCGGAAGTGGAAAAACAGCGGTGCTTGTGGAACGTATTATTCGTAAAATAACGGATGAAGAAACTGCTGTGGATTTGAACAGGCTGCTGGTTGTAACTTTTACAAATGCAGCTGCAGCGGAAATGAAACAGAGGGTAGGAAAAGCAATAGAGAAAAAAATTACTGAACAGCCGGCTTCTTCACACCTGCGCCGTCAGCTCTCACTGTTGCAGCGTGCCGACATTTCCACACTTCATTCTTTTTGTATGCAGGTCATACGTACGTATTACTATGAAGTGGACGTGGATCCTCATTTTCGAATGCTGGATGAGACAGAAGCTCAGCTTTTAGAAGAGGAAGTGATGGAGGAGATGTTTGAAACTGCTTATGCAGAGGATAAGCAGTTCTATATGCTTGTTGATTATTTCACAGGTGACCGGACAGATGAGCAGCTGAAGAAATTGATTCTCGACCTTTATCACTTTTCCCGGTCGCATCCGAATCCTTCAGCCTGGCTGGACAGCATTCTTGAAATTTATAATAATGCAGACCAAACTTCCTTTAACTCCCTATCGTGGGTAAAAGAAGCGAAATCCTATATTACCGATTCCCTGAAATCAGCAGAAGCTGAATATAACCGTGCCCTCGCTGCTGCGCGGGCTCCGGGAGGTCCTTATAAATATGTGGAACTTCTGGAAGAGGAATATGCAAAAATTATAAAAGCATCCGCACAAGGAGACTGGGAAGATCTTTATAGTTGTATGCAGGAAATTACGTTTAAAAAAATGCCGTCTATTAAAAAAGCCGATACAGATATAGACAGTGCTCAAAAAGAGCATGTAAAACTCATCAGGGATAAAATTAAAAAGCAGATCAATGAATTATTTACCGTCTATTTTTCTGCTTCCCCCGCCTTGATCATTGATGATATGAAATCGATGGCGCCGGTAATACAGCTGCTTAATAAATACGTGAAAAATTTTTCCGAACAAAATCAGCTTGCTAAACTCGAAAAAAATGCGCTCCATTTCAGTGATTTAGAACATTACTGTTTGAATATTCTCAGTTTAAAAGGGAATTATTCCAATCCTTCCAATGTTGCGCTGCAGTATCAGGCCCAGCTGCAGGAAGTATTGATTGATGAATACCAGGATACAAACTTTGTGCAGGAAGCTATACTTATGCTTTTATCAGGAAGAAAAAATTTATTTATGGTAGGAGACGTTAAACAGTCGATTTATCGATTCAGACTCGCTGAGCCAGGCCTTTTTCTGAATAAATATAAAAATTACGGGAAGGAAGAGGGAGTAAGAATTGATCTTTCCCAGAATTTTCGAAGTAGAGGCGTGATTATCAATTCAGTAAACTATATCTTTAATCAGATCATGAGTGAGTCTCTTGGGGAACTTGATTATGATGAAGCCGCATCTTTAAAACAGGGAAACTTCTCATTTCCTGAAAATGACGACAAAAGTTCAAAAATTATTCTGGTCGACCCTGAAAAAGATAAAGTATACGAAGAGGGCGAAGATGAACTGGAAACGTCTCAGTTGGAAGCAAGAGCCACAGCACAGGAAATCCGCCGTATGATAGATCGAAAATTTTCGGTTTATGATAAAGAAACAAATGCTTCCAGACCGGTTAAATACAGAGATATCGTTATTTTAATGCGCTCTATGCCATGGGCGGAAACGATTATCGAAGAATGCAAAAATGCTGAAATACCAATATTCGCAGATTCAAGTACAGGATATTTTGAAGCAGTAGAAGTTAAAGTAATGCTCTCTCTTCTGCAGATCATTGATAATCCATACCAGGATATTCCTTTGGCTTCTGTTTTGCGCTCCCCCATATTTTCCTACACCGAAGATGAACTGACGGAGATAAGACTTTTTGCTGAAGAAGCTGATTTTTATTCAGCTTTAAAAGAGGCGGCTGCAGCTGACTATCTGTCCACGTCGGATGTTGTACAAAAAATTTCCTCATGGAGGGATGCAGTAAAAACGAAGGGACTTTCGGAATTTGTCTGGCAGCTTTTTGAAGAAACCGGGTATATCGAATATGTAGGAGGGATGCCGGGAGGAAAACAGCGTCAGGCTAATCTCCGCTCCCTTTATGATCGTGCCAGAACGTATGAACAGACTTCTTTTCGAGGATTGTTTCGTTTCCTGCGCTTTATTGAAAGAATGCGGGAACGTGGAGATGATCTTGGAAAAGCGCGTGCCATTGGAGAACAGGAAGATGTTGTTCGTCTGATGACTATTCACAAAAGTAAAGGCCTGGAATTTCCAATTGTCATTATTGCAGGATTAAATAAGCAGTTCAACATGATGGATTTAAATAATTCTTATCTTAAACATAAGGATATGGGACTGGCCGCCAGATTTATTGATCCTGAAAACAGAGTTTCGTACCCAACTATGTATTTTTATGTTGTGAAAGAAAAACTGCGCAGAGAAATGCTTGCCGAAGAAATGCGGATCCTTTATGTGGCCATGACCCGTGCTGAAGAAAAGCTGATTATGACTGGAACTGTCAAAGATTTTGACAGTGCTATAAATGGATGGGCTTCCCATCTGGGGGAAAACGGGGTGCCTGAGGAAGTCAGGTCCCGGGCAAAAACATATTTTGACTGGATCATGCCTGCTTTATTTAATCATCCTGATGCGGCAGAGACGCTTACTTCAGCAGGTGTTCAGCCCATTAAAACAGATGAAGATGATTCTTCCTGGTCAATTGAACGCATTCAAGCTTCTGAATTGATCTCTTCAGCTCCTGCAGCCGTCCATCAAAAACAGGAACTGCTTGATAAGGTAGTGTCAGGACAAGCAGCAGGGGAAGATACGTCGTATGTCGATCGTAAATTTTCATGGAAGTATCCTCACCGAAAAGCTACAGTAACGGAAGTGAAAAAGTCAGTTACCGAGCTGAAAAGATTTGAAGAAGATGCTTACTCTGATAGAAGCTGGGCGCCAAAGGAACCCTCTTTTCAACGCCCGGCTTTCATACAAACCACTTCTCAATCCTCTGCTGAGATAGGGACTATTATGCATGCTGTTCTTCAATATATTGATTATCAGGCATCTTCGGAAAAAGAGATTGATATGGAATTGGGGAAAATGCTGGCGAAAGAGCTCCTTACGACAGAAGAGGCTGATCAGGTGGATAAAAAACAGCTCCTTGATTTTTTAAACTCAGAAACTGGAAATCACTTAAAAAATGCACTCTGGATTGAACGAGAAGTGCCATTCACCTATAGTGTGCCTGCATCCCGATTTTATCCGGATTGGGAGGGAGAAGAAGAATTTCTTTTTGTACAGGGAATTGTTGACTGTGTTTACAAGAGTCAGGATCGTTCACTTCACATACTCGATTACAAAACGGACAAAATAACAGGTAAATTTAAAGATCATACGAAGGCAGCTGAATCTGTAAGAGAAAGATATCATTTTCAGCTTTCTCTTTACAGAGAAGCATTGGAATCTGCTTGGGACACACAAATTCAGTCGTGCGGGCTTTATTTATTAGAAGGGCGGTTTTACGCTGGGATATAGAAAGAACTGTTGAATTACTGCAATTATGAAGAATATCTGCAAACAGTACTCAATAACAGACTTGGTTCTTACGTATATAAAAGGGATCATTCCTGCTCTTTTATCATTTATAGTCTGCGTCCTCCTTTTAAAAGCCGCAGGAACAGGCATGAGCAGTTTGAGATAATGAGTTTAATTTAGATTTATTGGAAAATATAGCTTCGTACCTCCAAGTTTGCGTAAGAGCCAAAGACTTTATTTAACACAGCTTATATAAAAAGGATCCGCTGATTTAATCAGTGGATCCTTTTTATATTATACAACTGTTATTAAACGTTTGCTTTCATACGTTCCTGGACGTATTCATCATACGTTATTTCTTTGTTGTAAGCACCTTCGTCCTGGATTTCCACAATTCTGTTGGCCAGTGACTGATTAAACTGGTGGTCGTGGGTAGCGAAAATAAGAGAACCTTTAAAATCGACCAATCCATTATTCAATGCTGTAATAGATTCAAGGTCAAGGTGATTCGTCGGTTCATCAAGCAGGAGTACATTCGCACCTGAAAGCATCATTTTAGAGAGCATACAACGGACTTTCTCTCCTCCAGAAAGTACTGCTGGACTTTTTTTGGATTCTTCTCCCGAAAAAAGCATTCTTCCGAGAAAACCGCGTATAAACGTTTCAGACTGATCATCAGGAGAATACTGGCGGAGCCATTCAATCAGGCTCCCTTCTTTGCCACTGAAATAAGCAGAATTATCTTTCGGGAAGTAAGAGCGTGTCGTAGTTATACCCCATTTGTACGTTCCGCTGTCAGGTTCAATTTCTCCCATTAAAATCTGCATCAGCACAGTTTTAGCCTGTTCATTAGGGCCGGTAAGAGCCACTTTATCCCCGGGCTGCATAGTGAAACTGACGTTGTTTAAATACGTTTTTCCATCAATGGTTTTGGACAGATTCTCAACTGTTAACAGGTCATTGCCTATTTCCCGTTCTGGTTTAAAAGCAATATAAGGATATTTTCTTGAGGAAGGTTTGATATCTTCCAAATCAATTTTATCCAACAGTTTTTTTCTGGAAGTCGCCTGTTTGGATTTAGAGGCATTCGCACTGAATCGGGCCACAAAGGATTTCAGTTCAGCAATTTTTTCCTCTTTTTTCTTATTTCGTTCCTGAGCCATTTTCGAAGCCAGCTGGCTGGATTCATACCAGAAATCATAATTGCCGACATAAAGCTCAATTTTTCCATAATCGAGGTCAGCTATATGCGTACAGACATTATTTAAAAAGTGACGATCGTGGGAAACAACGATAACAGTATTCTGAAAATTCATAAGGAAATCCTCGAGCCAATGGATAGCTTCAATATCCAGTCCGTTTGTCGGCTCATCGAGAAGGAGAACTTCCGGATTCCCAAATATAGCCTGAGCTAAAAGAACTTTTACTTTGTCACTCTCTGTAAGTTCAGCCATTGTCATGTAATGTTTGGCATCTTCTATTCCTAGACCCTGAAGAAGGACGGCAGCATCGGATTCTGCTTCATAACCGTTCATTTCTGCAAATTCTCCTTCAAGTTCCGCTGCCCGCATGCCGTCTTCGTCGGAGAAATCAGGTTTCATATAAATCTCGTCTTTTTCTTTACGTACTTCGTACATTTTCTGGTGACCCATCATAACTACTTCGAGAACCTGTTCTTTTTCGTAGGCGTAATGGTCCTGCTTAAGCACTGCAAGACGGGCGTCCTTAGCTAAAGACACGTTCCCGGACTGAGCATCAATCTCTCCGGAAAGAATTTTTAGAAAGGTGGATTTACCGGAGCCGTTTGCTCCGATCAAGCCATAGCAGTTGCCCGGCGTGAATTTAATATTAACGTCTTCGAACAACTTCTGGTCGCCGAAACGTAAGCTTACATTGGAAACTTGCATCATAATTATCTCATCCTCTTCTTAAACATACTGACGAAAATTATAACATCTTTTTAGAAGAATTACGAATACAGATGACATTTCATCTTTTCAAAATTATTTCTGTTTCATTCACCCGTAAGTAAGGATGAATGCACCCCGTAAGAATGTGAGTTAAGTAGATGTTTTTGTTTCCAAAGCGGGACTTTCCCACAAGGACAGGGGGCACGTGTTCGTATGGATAAACGCCTGTTAGACAAATCCCCGTCCAACAGGGTTTTTAATAACTTGTCCGGCTCCGAGCGTGCTTTCCAGAATGTCTCAATATACTTTTTGAAACAACCTCTTCCAAAAAATTCGGGTCACTTATTTTGAAATAGGACACTGATCCACCTGCTGAAATTTAGATTTTCGGAATCCATGATGAAAAGGACATAAAAGTAAAATCGATAAAAAAAGGAATTTGACTGTACTCTATAAAGTTTACTTTAACTATTTTAAGGTAATAGTAAATGAGATCAATGATCAGTAAAAGTAAGCAGAAGAGAGTGATAGCAAGATGAACGAACTGCATAACCAATATGAACACATAAGCCCTATGGAAGAAAAAATCATTTATTTTATTGAAATAGTTACAAGAACGGACCTCAACAGCTCCTGGCATCATTTTGATTTATTGTTTGAGGACCGCTCGGATGTAATCAACAATAAAGAAGACTTTAAAAAATACCGGAAGTTTCAAGTATATTATAAGCATAAATTATCTTATGAGGGTCATGTTTACTGGAAATATCCCGAAAGAGCTGGAGATCGATTATCAGCTGTTATATCTGTAAAATTCGATAAAATCCTTCGGGGTGGGGAGAGCGATTTAATTCAGCAGGATATTCAATTTGAAATTGACATGATGGAACATATAACTGAAGAAGGCAATGATTTTTTTATAAAAGAAGTTGAACTTCCTTCTTTTCTTAGTGACTATGACAAAAAAAGAATAGCGATCATTTTAAAAAAATGGGGAGTACATCCTCCTTTCAAACTTTCTTTAGAACAAGTCGATCCAGGACAAGTGGAAACTTTTATTAAATTTCTAATATCTGCTGCGATACTGCTTAAAGCGGGCGGCCAGAGATACAGCACTGCTGAATCATAGACCCGTGCATTTTTAAACGCGTTCCATATCCAGGTGGAACGTGTTTTAGTTTGTTTGCATGAACAGGGGCCTGTGCGTAAAATATTATACATATACTTAACTAAACAGGAGGCAGCTCATGGCTGAAAAAAGTTTAAATGAACAGATTACGGAGGTTATAGAAAAAACACGATTAAAAAAGAAATGGTCTGAGCATCAGGAAAGACTGGCAGAAGCTCTAATTAACAACAAAATAACTGCTGAAAATCTGAAAATGGAATTGGATAACCACAATCTCCAGTATAAGGACTTGCTCAACATACCGATCGTAAAGCTTATCAGCTCGACTGCTGAAGAAAATCATGATCAACTCTCCCACAGCCAGCTGAAATCGATTGAGTGGAAGCTCTTATATCAGGAAGCATTACGCAATATGGAAGAATTAGAAAGAGAAAGAGTTATGTATGAGGAGCATGCTATGCAGCTGAAGGATGTAAAAACAGCTGGTAAACTGCTGGAAGATAAGAAAAACGAAATGATTTTAAACGAATCTTCTTTATGGAGTGATGACTTATATAATACAACTGTCCAGGAAATAAACATTATGGGAGAGCTTCAGGAGCTGTATGACGCCGTTGATGCAGGTGAACATGCCTACTATTCTTTGGAAGACACACGGAAAGCTCTTGATAAAGCCTCCAACTGGTCCGTTTTTGATATGTTAAGCGGAGGTATAGTGACTGCTTATATGCAGCAAAGCCAGCTGGATGATGCAAAAGAGTCCCTGCATCGTACTGCGAGAAGGTTGAGACAGTTTCAGGATGAATTGATCGATATCGAACAGCACCAGACCGGTGATATGAACATTGGAACGCTGCTATCTAATATCGAGAATTTTTACGGAGACATTATTGTTTACTGGATAGTAAAAGATCAGATAAATGACGCCGTAAAAAAAGTTTCTGCCGTTCAATCAAGTGTGAGCGAACTGGTTAATGAGTTAAAAGAACGCAGCAGCCAATTGGAAAGTCGAAGAGAAGAGGTTTCACTCAAAAGAATACGTTTAATTGGGGAAGCATAACAGAACAGGAGGCTTTCTATTATGAAAGTGTTTGTTTATGGAACCTTAAGAGAAGGATGCAGCAATTCCTTTCTGCTGGAAAACTCCCGGAAAATTAGCAGCCAGGCTTATCTTGAAGGAAGGCTGGATGATACTGGAAATGGCTATCCAGGTTTAGTAGAAGATCCGTCTGAAGTCTGCTGTGGAGAACTTTATGAAATAAATGAAGAGACACTGAGAAAGCTTGATGACCTAGAAGGGTACAGGGAGGGAAGACGTGAGAACCTATATGAACGGACGGTTCGTTCGGTAAAGACGGCTGATGGAAAAGAAGAAGCGTATGCCTATATTTATAATTATCCGTCCCAGACAAAGGGACCCATCCCATTCAACGACTGGAAAGTTCATGAACTTCTTCAGGAGGACAGTATGTTGATTCCTTATTTCGCATACGGCTCATGTATGGATACAAAACGTCTTGAAAAAGCGGGAGTTCTGCAGGATTTTAACAATTGGGCGGCAGGGGTGCTGAACGGTTATAAATTGACCTATTCATTGCTGCGATCTGACGGAGGACGTGCGGATATTGAAGAAAGTGAGGAACTTACAGAAGGTATATTGTATTTTGTTCCCCACCGTTCCATAAATTATTTATTTAAAAGAGAGGGAGTTCATAAAAAGATATACAGGCCTGTTGCTGTAGAAGTTAAAACAGATGATGGAATTTTTTCGGCTTTAACTTTTACTGTAATTAATAAACAGCACTCTACCTCTCCACCGTCACACTACGCTGAAGAAATTTTAAGAGGATGCCGGCGAGGCCTCACACCGGAGTATGTGAAAAAAGTAACCAGTCAATTGGAGAAATTATCTCAAATGACTCACCCGGAAGAACGTTACTAGTTCTCCGGGTGTTATTGATTTTCCCAGAAAATATAGCCTGTTTTGGTGGCACTGTCCAGCTGAACCTGAAAGTTATGCTTTTCGTAAAAGTGTTTTAAACGATCATTGTGATTCCAATCCCGTTCAGAAATTACTCCTGTGACAACAGGTACATTTTGTTCTCCAGCATACTCCTGAAGGTGGCGCATACAGACCGAGCCATAACCGCGGTCGGCTTCACCTCTTATGTCGTCTATAAAAATTTCATCATTTTTATAAGTTGCATGAATAGAAAACTCCCAGTGTCCCTGGAAAGGTTTATTGCACGAATGAGCCATTACCTTACAGAAACAGCCGTCATCTTTTGAATAGATGACCAGCCATTCGTCTGAATTCGTACGATCTATACCGAGAATCCGGAAATCTTTAGCTATTTTTTTAATATTATCCTGCATACGTAAAATTTGAAATTCAAAATCTTCATATTCATGGACAAGTGTCTCTTTGTCTTTGTTTGTTTTTGGTTCCTCTAAAAAAGCAGAGTACATGAAGATCACTCCTAAAAAATTCTTTTACAAGTACGCTATTGTAAAAGATTCATACGGTGAATTCAAGTCAAATTTGTTTATTCCTGAAAGAGGGACCGCTATAATTTGAATCAGCACTTAAATAACGGAGCAGGTGAAACTTATGGAAGCTGGTATCGAAGCAATTCAGGGGAGGGGCAATGCCTATGATTTCGGGCTCAAACAGGCTGAAGAATTAAAGCAGACAGCCCTCTTTCAAAGACATATGAAGAGAAGAAAGAAATCCATCCGCAGATATACGACAGACTTTTTGGAAACTAAATCATGGGTGAGATCATTGACGCCGTTATTATGGGAAGAGTTAAACGGTCTTGCAGATGGTTTAAACTGGAGAATAGAGGATGTTATTCATGAATATGGAGGGTATCAGCAGAGCTGGATCAAAAGCGGGTGCAGTGCCATGATGAAGTCGGGAATCTATGCGCGGAACTATGATTATCATCCCAAAACATACGATGGGAGATTTGTGCTCTGGCAGCCGGAAGAAGGCTATGCCCATATAGGATTTGCACAGAGAATAATCGGCAGAATGGATGGAATGAATGAACATGGTCTGGCCGTAGGTTATCATTTTGTAAACCGTGTATCGCCTGAAGACGGTTTCATTTGCTGTTCGATTGCAAGACTCGTCCTCGACTCCTGCAGAAATATCGAAGAAGCGGTCGAAGTATTGACAGAGCTCCCTCACCGTCATTCCTTTAATTATTCCCTTGCAGATGCCTCCGGCTCAAGCGCTGTAGTGGAAGGATCAGCAAAAGGGACCTCTCTGCTGAAAGACCATGGAGACGTGTGCACAAATCATTTCAGATCGCCCGGGAAATCAGCTGAAAACAGGCATCGCACAGAGGAGTCAGAGGCGAGGCTCCACAGGCTAAGCGCGCTGCTCGAACAAAATCCGGATCGAAGGGAAATGTTTTCCATGCTCAATGACCTTTCGTTTAATATTGCAAAGACGGATTATAAAAACTGGTCAGGTACAATTCACACAGCTGTATATGATACGGTTAATCAACATGTGCTGGCAGGTATAGGCGTCAATGCGAAACCGGTATCTATTTCATTTAAAAACTGGCTGAAGGGAGAGCGTTTTATTGTTAAAAAGCTGCGGGGAAAGATTACTCATTTAGAAGACAGTCAGCACCTGAGAGCAGATACCGCTCGAATACGCTGAGTAACTGCCTGCGGGGTAATACAACAGAGGAGAGATATGCATGGCGGAACGTACAAAAGAGGAAATTTTAGACTATCTAAACAGGGCAGAGGTCAGTTCAGTAGGGACTTCCAATATGGGGAAGCCACGTCAGAGAATGATGCACTTCGCTGTAGACGACGAATTTAACGTTTATTTATCGAGTATGAAAGGTGATCCGAAAGTTATTCAATGGAGCAATATTCCAGAAACAGCTATGCTGATCCATCAGGGCCAGACATTTATGGAGATGGAAGAATGCGAAATAATCGGCCGTGCTCAAGTTGTCCGCGGAGATAAAGAAAGAGAAAAAGCAACAGACTTATTAAAAAACAGATCACCTATTGTAGGTAATTTTGTCAGTCAGGGGGCGGTAGACAGGCTGGAATTTATTAAAGTAAAACCTTATACAGTCAAGTATCGTTTCGTACCGGAAATTCTGCAGGGGGAGGCTCCTACAGTATTCGATCTGAGTTCGGAAGTGGAAGGCTCGGCGGACAGCCAGGATATACTATCCAGATTAAACACCTGGAAAGAAGCAGTGAGACCGCTGTCGCTGACTGCTTCTTTTATTCCTGCTCTTCTAGGAGGGGCAATGGCCTTTAGCATGGCAGGAATCTTTTCCTGGCCGCTTTTATTGTTAACAGTACTCGCTGCGGTAATGGTGCAGGCAGGTACGAATATGATCAACGATTTTAAAGATGCAGAAAGAGACGCTGAGAATACAGGAGGGGTAAGACCATTTACGGGAGGATCCAAAATGATCCAGCTGGGGTTGATATCTAAAGCGGACATGGGTTTCTTTGGAATTGTTTTGACCGCTGCAGCAGGATTAATAGGACTTTATTTAGCTTTTGTCAGCGGACCGGGAATACTTCCTCTGATTGTTTACGGGCTTATAGCCGGATTCTTCTATACAAATGGTAAGGGGAAGTTTTCGTTTATTAATTTATCTCCAGGTATTGCGGAATTCCTGATAGCTACCACTTACGGGACAGCAATGACCGTAGGAGCTTATTATGTCCAGACAGGTAGTTATTCACTGGAAGTTTTCCTTGTTTCAATACCGGTAGCGGCTTTAATAACCAACGTTCTTTTAATAAATCAATTTCCAGATGCAGAAAGTGATGCTGAGCAGGAGAAAGAAACACTTGTCGTTCGGATTGGTAAAAAACAGGCAAAAAATGTACTGATAGCTTTATTTATTACTGCCTTTGCTGCAGTAATAATTATTCCGATAATCAGTGAAGTGCCTGCTACTGTTTATATTGCGTTCCTCTCACTGCCTTTTATGGTACAGGCGATTCGTTATGCGAATAAACATTACGATGGTCAGCCAACAGAGCTTATCCCAGGAAACGCCCATACAGCGATTCACCATTTACTGACGGGGCTGCTGTTAATAATTGCTTTTGTTATGATGGAAGCGAGCGTTTGGTTTACCTTATTAATCAGTGCTGGTACTCTGGTTTTTGTATTCTGGGTCTGGAAATATATTGAACGTCAGCGGAAAGTTATGAGCGGATTTAAAAAGGCTTTTGCGAAATAATGTTTTTTTCTCAGGACGGGAAAAAAGCCGGCACACCCGGCTTAAAGACTGGAATGAAAAATTTTATGTTTAAATATGTTTGTTTAAGTGTAATAGAAGAAGTGTAATCCTAACAAAAATGGAGGATGATCAATTATGGCAGAAACAATTTTTTCTACAAAAGCAACAGCAGCAGGAGGCCGTGAAGGACACGTCAAATCAGATAACGAAGTAGTTGATGTAAATTTACAGATGCCTGATAAAAATGGAATTCCGAAAGATGCTTCCAATCCCGAGCAGCTTTTCGCGTCAGGTTATTCTGCATGTTTTGACGGAGCATTGAACCTTATGGCTTCAAAAGCAGATAAAGATATTGAATCTGAAACAACTGCGGAAGTCAGTCTAATAAAGGACCCGGAAGATAATGGATTTAAACTTGGAGTTACGCTGCATGTTCATATAAAAGGCGTTAACCAGGAGGAAGCGGAAGAGCTCGCTCATAAAGCACACGGCTTCTGCCCTTATTCCAAAGCAACCAAGGGCAACATTGACGTGAATCTGGAAGTGCACAGTGAATAAATAAAATATATCGGCCTTGTCGGATTTCCTATTCGACAAGGCTTTTTTAATGAGTAATTATCTGTGATGATTTATACTTGAGTAGAAAGCAGAGAGGAGGATTCAAATACATGAAAAAAATTATTATTGCTTTAATGACTATTATTGTTTCTATTTCTGCTATTATTTTCGTGCCTATTATTTATGATTATTTTACGAGCCGGTCATATGGAAGTGAACCTGTCGAAGAAAACGAAAGTGATTTTCTTGAAACAGCAACTTTTGCAGGTGGGTGTTTCTGGTGCATGGAACCTCCTTTTGAAGATATCGAAGGTGTTGACAAAGCCGTATCCGGCTATACAGGAGGAGAACAGGTCAATCCTGCTTATGAAGAAGTAGCTGCGGGGGAAACCAATCATGTAGAAGCTGTGCAGATCACGTATGATCCCGACCTTATAAGCTATGAAGAATTACTGGAAGTTTTTTGGAGGCAGATTGATCCGACAGACGATGAAGGCCAGTTTGTAGATAGAGGGGAGCAGTATGCTTCTGCTGTGTTTTATCATGATGAATCACAAAAAGAAGCGGCTGAAGCATCCAAACAAAAGCTTGAAGACTCGGGCCGCTTTGAAGAACCGATAGTCACAGAAATAAAATCTGCGCTTACATTTTATGTAGCTGAAGATTATCATCAAGATTTTTATAAAGAAAATCCGGTTCGGTATGAATTTTACCGGTCTAATTCCGGAAGAGACGAATTTTTGGAAGAATACTGGGGAGAAGAAGAATATGAAGTAGAGAGTGATCCGGATGAAGTGCCTTCCTGGAGAGAATATGAACAGGAATCTGAAGAAGAACTACGTGAACGGCTTTCAGAGGAAGAGTTCGAAGTTACTCAGAACGATGCTACAGAAGAGGCTTACAACAATGAATATTGGGATAACGAGCAAGAAGGTATCTACGTAGACATAGTATCCAAAGAACCTTTATTCAGCTCGACACACCAATATGAATCCGGAACTGGCTGGCCCAGTTTCTGGGAGGTAATTTCCGAAGAATATATTGTAGAAGAAGCTGACTGGGGGCTCCTGGGCCGACGGACAGAAGTGAGGAGCAAGTATGCTGACTCTCATCTCGGGCATGTGTTTAATGATGGTCCGGACCCAACAGGCTTGAGATACTGCCTTAATTCCGCTGCTCTAGATTTTATCCCTGTGGAAGATATGGAAGCGGAAGGATACGAGGACTTTTTATACTTGTTTGAAGAGGAATAATTTGAGAAGGTGTGGTCAGGACATGAATGAACAAGTGGAAATAGCAACATTTGCAGGAGGATGTTTTTGGTGTATGGTAAAGCCGTTTGATGAACAGCCGGGGATTCTGAGAGTCCGATCCGGCTACACGGGCGGACTTTTCGCCAATCCCTCCTATGAACAAGTAAAAACAGGGGAGACCGGTCATTTTGAAGCAGTTCAAATAACGTATGACGCTTCCTTATATTCTTATGAACAGCTTCTGGATTTGTTTTGGACCCAAATAGACCCGACAGATGATGGTGGACAATTTTTTGATCGGGGCAGTCAGTACCGATCTGCTATTTTTTACCACAATGAAAACCAGATGCAGGCAGCATTAAAAACCCGGCATCACATGGAAACATACGGACCTTTTCAGAAGCCGATAGTAACACAGATACTTCCGGCTTCTGAATTTTATGAAGCGGAATACGAGCATCAGAAGTTTCATGAAAAAAATCCGGATTTATACAGGGCTGAACGAATTAATTCAGGACGTGAAGCTTTTTTGAAAAGGCACTGGACAGAAAGGATGAGCTCTTGTGAATAACAGTGAATTGGAAAAAGTATTGAAGGAAAAAGGAATGGATGCATGTATAATAAATACAGGAGAAAAGGAACTTTTTTCTTTCAGAAAAGAAAATCGAGAACAACAGCCTGAGGCTGTTAATTCTGTAACGAAATCGATATTATCTCTAGTAACTGCTAAAGCTTTGGAAGAAAACTATTTCGAGCTCGGGACGGAAATTACAGAAGTGCTGAAAGTCGATGCCTCTTTCGATGGAAAAACGGTGGAGGATCTATTGACAATGAGTACAGGCTTAACAGAAAAAAACTGGCAGGAAGCAATAACTGCAGAAGGTTGGCTCGAATCACTCTGTAGATCTAAGATTAGATCGTCAGACAAAACTTTTCATTATAACAATGCCGATTCTTATCTTCTCAGCGCTGTCCTTGCCGAGCGTATCCAATCGAACTGGCTTGAATACGCTGTGGAAAAAATTTTTTCGCCGCTGAAAATCGAACAGTGGGAATGGAAGCTGTCGCCTGATGGGCTGCCGATAGGGGGATACGGATTAAAAATGACAGCTGAAGATCTTATGAAAATCGGCATACTTGTCCTAAATAAAGGACAATGGGAGGGAGAAGAGCTTCTCACTTCTTCCAGCATTAAGAAAATGACTGCTCCTGTTGTCGACCATGCAGTACGTAATCAGCATTACGGCCAGCATTGGTGGATTACTCCCGACAAACCGCAGATAGTATATGGCGCTGGTAAGAGAGGTAAATTTCTCTTTCTCATACCAGAAAAAAATGTAGCTGCTGTATTTCTTGGAGAACTGCCGGGGGAAGATCTCCTTCCTTTTCAGTGGTTTGTAAAATATGCATCTTCCTCTTTGCAGAATACATAATAGTTAGAAAAAGGCAGCTTTTAAAATAGAAGAGCTGCTATATGGCGAACTCATGTTTTCGTTTGACCTTTGACGATCAGCTTTTTTTACCGTGGACGGCGGTCCTTCCGGTAAAAGTGTCCTTGTGAACGAAAAATGCCGTTTACCGCTTATCTGCTTTATTTTCAAGGCAGCTGGAAAAAAAGAAGCCGTTCAATTCGGCTTCTTTTTTTGGTCGGGTTAACGTCACCCGTACTTATAAAAAGTTCCTGTGTATTCTCCATGTACATTAATAGAGACCCTCATGCAGGATCGCTGCACCATGAGGGATGAAAATGGCCTTCTATAAAAATGGAACTTTTCCTCTGTACAGACGAAAGGATGGTCAGAAGGGGGCTTCTTTATTTAGAAGGCAGCTCCTGCTCTGTCTTTTTACCGTAAGCGGAAGAGGACATGGGGCGACTCCGGGGCATTGGAGGACGAGCCCAACCCCTCCCAACCGCAGGAAGGAAGGGGATTAGCTGAGGCCGGCTCTGCGTCTCATGGAAACGTAAGCGCACGTTGATCGCTTCAATACTTTATATTCTAGGCAGCCAATTTTTAATTGAAATGCATTTGTTGGAAATCTGCGTTAATATAGAAAGTACGTCTTCTGAATTGGAGGGTTTATGAATATTATTTCCATTCTTTTAATTATTCTATTTATAGTAAATATTTTATTTGCAGGTATTATTATATTTATTGAAAGAAAGAATGCCTCAGCGACCTGGGCATGGGTACTGATTTTATTTTTTATTCCTTTTCTTGGATTTTTAATTTATATTTTTCTTGGACAGAATTTGACGAGAAGAAGATTGTTCGACTGGGAAGGTATTAACAAAATAGGTATTACAGATATATTGAACAGGCAAATCGCCCAAATAAAAAATACGGAATTCTCATTTTATAATGAAAATATCGACCCATACCGAGATATGATTTATATGCATTTGATTAATAACGATGCTATCCTGACAAAAGATAATAGCATTGAAGTTTTAAATGACGGAAAATTGAAATTCGACCGCCTTAAAGAAGACATTCTTCATGCAACAGATCACATCCATCTCCAGTATTACATATTCCGCAATGATGATCTCGGAAAAGAAATCATTAATCTGCTCACCCGTAAAGCAGAAGAGGGTTTAACGGTAAGAATTTTATACGATGAATTAGGTTCACGTAAATTGAGGCTCAAACATTTTCGCAGGTTAACAGAAGCTGGGGGAGAAGTAGGCGTTTTTTTCCCTTCTAAAATCGCAAGAATAAACATTAGATTAAATTACCGCAATCACCGTAAGCTGTCCATCATAGATGGGAAAACGGGTTATGTTGGAGGATTCAACTGCGGGAATGAGTATCTCGGGGTAAGTACTAAATTCGGCTACTGGAGAGATACACACCTTAGAATATCCGGAAATGCTGTAGATCCGATGCAGACACGTTTTATTCTGGACTGGAATCAGGCCTCTAAAAAACACGGGATTGCTTACGAAACGAGATATTTTCCGATGAAAGAAGACAGTGGGAATGCAGCGCTGCAAATTGTTTCGAGTGGTCCTGATTCTGAATGGGAACAGATAAAAAACGGTTACATCAAAATGATTACGAAGGCAGAGCACTCTATCTATATTCAAACGCCATACTTTGTCCCCGATGAGAGTCTTCAGGATGCCCTGCGGATTGCAGCTCTCTCCGGTAAGGACGTAAGAATAATGATTCCCCGTATGCCGGACCATCCTTTTATCTACTGGGCGACCCTCTCGCACATTGGACAACTGCTGAAAGCGGGAGTAAATGTTTATATATATCAAAAAGGATTTATACATGCCAAATCTATCGTTGTTGATCGTAACATCAGTTCTGTAGGTACAGCGAATATTGATATGAGAAGCTTTAGATTGAATTTCGAGGTAAATGCATTTATATACGATCAGGAAACTTCAGAGAAACTTGCTTTGGATTTTGAACAGGACATGATGCATTCTGATAAGCTTACGAAGGAAAAGTACAAAGCGCGTTCTAAATATATAAGATTTAAAGAATCAGTTTCAAGACTTCTGTCCCCTATTTTGTAAAAGGGGGCTTTTTTTTATGGCTGCCTGGAAATTAAGTAGATAAGCGATAAGTGGACGCTTCCGTTTACATGGGTACGCTTTCCGGGCGGGCCTCAGCTGATCCCTTCCTCCCTGCGGTAGGGAGGGATGGATCTTCAGCTTTAACAGAGTTTTTTAATTGGTCATGAATCAAAATGAAAAAGATAGTTATCTTCTGATGATCGTCTGTTTTAAAAAGGATGCCTAATATTAAAACACCGGTCAAGTGGAATTTTCTTATTCGCTTCCATATAATCCTCGTTAATCTTTAGTTCCATACGGGCTCTTTCAGAGCAGCCCGGACGCAGCAAATTCCTCCTTCTTTTAGTGCCTTCAGAGCGGGGGTTTCAATTCGTCATTTACAATTGTTATTAAGCCTAGGAAAATTATGCGTAATATACCCATTGCAGATGTCAGCGGGGGTTTCGCTTTTTGCTAAACGAAAAACGGACAGAAAAGGGTCTTAATCAATTCAAGTCATTCACCGCGGTCGATAGTACAAATTTGTAAATGATAGGGGATCCTGCTTTACTGTGCATAAAAATTAGTTTTAACTTATATTTAATCTTGCATAAAAATAATACGAGGAGTATAATAATGAACTAACACCAGATGGCAATGAAAGGCGGGAATATTTTTGAAACAGGCAGCAATTATAGGCGGGACAGGCTATGGAGCCTTGGAGCTAATAAGGTTTTTGGAACACCACCCCTATGTATCTATCTCAAAAATCATATCGAGATCAGAAGAAGGGACTGAAGTTTCCGAGCGGTATCCGCATCTTCATACAGTTATTAAAGAGGAATTTTCTGCTTTGGATGATAAAACATTTGAACATATTGATATTGTATTTTTTGCGACTCCAGCGGGCGTAGCAAAGGATATACTTCCTAAAATTAAAAAGAAAGGCGTTCAATACATTGATTTATCAGGTGATTTAAGAATTAACGATGGTGAAGAGTACCGAATGTGGTACGGTCAGGAACCCCCATCGCAGGGACTGCAGAAAGAAGCTGTATATGGACTTCCAGAATTTTATCGGGAAAGTATAAAAAAAGCCGAAATTATTTCTAACCCGGGCTGTTTTGCTACAGCAGCACTTCTGGGAATTATTCCAGCAGTTTCAAAGGGGCTGGTTGATCCTGAAAATGTTGTTATAGATGGAAAAACAGGAGTTTCAGGTGCTGGAAGAAAACAGTCATTAATGACTCATTTCTCTGAAACGAATGAAAATGTCAAAGCTTATAAAATGGGCAGCCATCAGCATACTCCGGAAATCGAACAGCATGTATCCACCCTGACAGGAAAAAATCCATTAATTTCTTTCCAGACTCATCTCATTCCAATGACAAGAGGCATTATGTGTACAATATATGCTGACTTAAAAAGGGCAGAAAGCATCCATGATGTTTACCAGAAATTTTATGAAAATCATCCATTTGTCAGAATGCGTCCGGAAGGAAATATTCCACAGACGAAGGAAGTTTATGGAAGTAATTACTGCGATATTGGTATCCATGTTGACGGACGAACAAATAAACTCATTATCGTAAGTGTAGTAGATAACCTGGTTAAAGGTGCATCGGGGCAGGCAATTCAAAATATGAATTTAATGAACGGATGGAATGAACAGGAATCATTGTCTGTTATTCCTATCTATCCATAAAAGGAGTGGAGCAGATGTTAGTTGGACAGGAAACAGAAATAAGCATTATTCATGATGGTCACGTCACTTCAGCTGAAGGTTTTTATGCAGGGGGAGTTCACTGCGGCCTGCGTAGAAAAAAGCTGGATTTCGGATGGCTTTTTTCTTCCGTCCCGGCGGCGGCGGCCGCTGTGTATACTAAAAACAGTTTTCAGGCTGCTCCACTGAAAGTTACGAAAGATTCAATCTCCAAAGAGCATAAACTGCAGGCGCTTGTAATTAATTCAGCGAATGCGAATGCCTGTACAGGAGAAACAGGGATGGTTAATGCTTTAAATATGAGAAAACAGGCAGCTGATGCTATGGGGCTGGGAGAACATCTTGTCGGTGTTTCTTCCACTGGACTTATTGGAGTGCAGCTTCCTATGGACAAAATTGAAAAAGGGATGATGTCCATCAACCCGGCTGCTGTCGATCCGGAAGCTTTCGAACAGGCTATTCTTACCACTGATACGAAAACGAAGCATACGGCGGTAGAAATACTGATAGACGGAAAACCCATTATTATCGGGGGCGCGGCAAAAGGCTCGGGGATGATCCACCCTAATATGGCTACGATGCTCGCTTACATGACGACCGATGCAGATGTTGAAGCAGATGCTCTTCAACACCTTCTTTCCCGTGCTACAGATAAAACATACAATATGATCACCGTGGACGGCGACAGCAGTACAAACGATACAGTAGTCGCATTGGCTAACGGCAAAAAAGGGAATCATCCTCTTTCTCCTTCCCATCCGGAATGGGAAAAGTTTTCGGAGGCCTTCAGGCTTGTCTCAGAAATACTGGCCAAAAAAATTGCTGGAGACGGAGAAGGAGCAACTAAATTAATTGAAGTAATGGTAAAAGGAGCTGCGACAAGCGATTCAGCAGGGAAAATTGCCAAAGCAGTTATTTCTTCCAACCTCGTAAAAACAGCAGTTTATGGTGCAGATCCAAACTGGGGACGAGTAGTCTGTGCGGTCGGATACAGTGAGGAACCAGTCGAGCCTGACTCAGTTGATGTTTTTTTAGGGGACATTCAAGTTGTAGAAAATGGACTGCCTTCGGAATTTTCGGAGCAGGAAGGTATCTCTTACCTTGATCAGCAGGAAATATCTGTTGTTGTCGATTTAAAGCAGGGCGATGGAAAAGCTACTGCCTGGGGATGTGACTTAACTTACGAATATGTAAAAATCAACGCTTCGTATCGAACGTAAGCAAGGAGGCAGCTTATGAAATATCTAATCATAAAAATTGGCGGCAGTATCATATCAGAACTGCCGGCAAGTTTTTTCAAAAGTATTGTGAAACTGAAAAACGAGGGGAAATACTGCCCTGTTGTTGTGCACGGCGGGGGACCTAAAATCAACGAAATGCTTCAATGCATGCAGATTGAGACCAGTTTTCATAATGGACTTCGTATCTCTTCTCCGGAAGTTGTAGATACAGCCGGAATGGTATTAAGCGGAGATATTAATAAAAAAATTGTAGCTGAACTTCTTCGCGCGGGCGGCCGCGGATTCGGATTCAGCGGAATAGATGGAGCCGTGCTTCAGGCGGAACCTGAGGATTCTTCCGGTAATCTTGGGAACGTAGGAAAAATAACAGAAGTGGATACAGAGCTGATTTCTCTCCTTTGCGGGAAAGGGTACATTCCGGTCATTTCTCCCATATCTTACGGAATGAAGGACAATACTGTCTATAATGTAAATGCCGATTCAGCTGCCAGTGCCTGTGCTTCGGCTTTAGGAGGCAATATCATCTTCGTAAGTGATATTCCAGGTATTATGAATAAAAGTATTAATGAAACGTTTATTTATTCCCAGTTAACAGAAGCGGAAGTGAACGATCTTATTGCTGAGAATGTTATCACGGGTGGAATGATCCCAAAAGTTCAGGCAGCGCTGATGTGCCTCCAAAAAGAAGTTAAAGAAACGGTCATTCTCAACGGATGGCAGGAAGGTTCGATAGATACTTATGCAGCAGGCGGCTCATCAGGCACGAGGATAGTCAAGGAGGAAATAACGTATGTCTAAGATAAACACAGAAATGTCTGCTCTGATGCAGACGTATAATAGATTTCCTCTAACTTTAACCAAAGGAAAAGGGAGTTACGTATGGGATGAAGAGGGAGCCTCCTACCTGGATTTTACTTCCGGTATCGCCGTATGTAATCTTGGCCACGTACCGGAAGAAGTAAAACATGCTGTTTCGGAGCAGCTCGAGCAATTGTGGCACTGTTCTAATCTTTTTCACATTCCCGCTCAGGAAAAAGCAGCACGTCTTCTTTGCGGAAACGATTTTGATGAAGCCTTTTTCTGCAACAGCGGAGCCGAAGCAAATGAAGCCGCATGGAAACTGGCTCGAAAATATATGTATGATCAAAACAAAAAAGAAAAAACAGATATAATTTCTTTTACCCATTCGTTTCACGGGCGTACCGGAGGGGCTATGGCAGCTACTGCTCAGGAAAAAGTTCATACAGGTTTCACGCCGCTTATGCCGGGATTTTCCTATCTTCCTTTCAATGAGGAGACAGTCACAGAAAAAATCAATCCAGAAAAAACGGCCGCTGTCATGCTGGAATTGATACAGGGAGAAGGCGGCGTGCGCGCTGCGGATAAGTCCTGGGTTAACAATCTGGCTGAATTCTGCAGCAAAAATGACATACTGCTGATTATTGATGAAATTCAAACCGGTGCGGGAAGAACCGGCACATTGTTTGCCTATGAACAGTATAGTATAAAGCCGGATATACTGACTGCAGCAAAAGGAATCGGGTCTGGTTTTCCTGCAGGAGCGATGCTTGCTCCTAAAAATATAGCTGCATCTTTTAATCATGGAACGCACGGGACAACGTTTGGCGGGAATCCACTTTCTATGACAGCGGTATACGCAACGATATCGGCAATTCTGGAGCCTGGATTTTTGGAGGACGTAAAAAACAAGGGAATGTATTTTCAAAAAGAACTTCAGAATGCAGCTGCCGGTTATGAGGTAGAAATCCGCGGAAGTGGTTTAATGACCGGAATGGCTTTTAAGGAAACTATCGTCCCTTTAATTGACCATCTGCGCAAAAACGGGGTGCTGGCTCTTCCGGCAGGGCCGGACGTTCTGCGGATACTGCCCCCGCTCACGGCAAGCTATATGGAATTATCAGCGTTTGCTGACACTTTAAAACAATCTTTAAATGAATGGAAGGAGGGGGAGTAGCCATATGAAAAACGGTTATCTCATTTTGGAAACCGGTGAAATATTTACTGGTGAATGGCTCGGATCGGAAATCGAAACATCAGGAGAACTTGTATTCAACACATCCATGACAGGCTATCAGGAAATGATGACCGATCCCTCTTATAAAGGTCAGATTTTAGCATTTACTTATCCTATGATCGGCAACTATGGCTGGAATAATGTAGATGATGAAAGCAGCAGCCCTGCAGTAGAGGCCGTACTGCTGAATGAAGCATGCGGTTCCCCAAATCATTACCAGTCTGAGGGAAGCATGGAGGACTATCTTTGTAAAAACGGGATCCCAGGGCTTGCAGGAATCGATACAAGAGCCCTCGTCAAAAAAATCCGGCAGTTAAAAACTTTGAGAGCAAAGATTACAATGAACCCGGACGCCACCGTGTTCAATGTTCCTCTCGTGACTTCTAAGGAATCGCTGGTAAGAAGTGTGTCTGTTAAAGGTTATCAGTATTATGGTGATAAAAATGATCCTCATGTAGTGTTAATGGATTATGGCTATAAATCTTCTATATTAAATGCTCTTCTTGAAGAGGGATGCAGAGTCACTGTTGCTCCTTACACAACTACTTTTGAAGAAGTGGAACGTCTATCCCCGGATGGAGTATTGTTCAGTAACGGCCCCGGTGATCCCCTTGATCTGAAAACATACTTCCCGGAAATATTAAAAATTTCAAAAGAATACTCGTCACTCGGTATTTGTCTCGGGCATCAGCTTATAGCTCTTGCTTATGGAGGAAATTCAGAAAAAATGTTATTTGGACACCGCGGCAGCAATCATCCTGTTAAACATCTCCCTACGGGAAAAGTTAGCATGTCCTCCCAAAATCACGGGTACGTAGTGACTTCAGAAAGTATCGATACATCTTTGTTTGAGCCCTTATTTATTAATGTGAACGATAAAAGCATAGAAGGCATACAGCATAGGACGCTGCCTGTTAAAGGGGTACAGTTTCATCCTGAAGCTCATCCAGGACCGAGTGACACTCATTTTATTTTTAAAGACTTCGTCCGCAGTCTGACTACAGGAGGCAGAATGTTATGCCAGCAAACCATTTAATTAAAAAAGTACTTGTTATCGGCTCCGGACCGATCGTAATCGGACAGGCTGCCGAATTTGATTATGCAGGAACCCAGGCATGTTTAGCTTTAAAGGAAGAAAACGTAGAAGTTATTCTCGTAAATAACAATCCGGCAACTATCATGACAGATGAACAAATAGCCGATAAAGTATATATGGAGCCATTGGAAGCAGCGACCATCGAAAAAATCATTGCAAAAGAAAAGCCCGATGGGCTGATTGGTACTCTCGGAGGACAGACGGGTCTTAATTTAACGATAGAGCTTTACGAATCCGGCATTTTGGAAAACTATAACGTAGAAGTGCTCGGGACATCTGTAGAATCAATCACGCGGGGGGAAGACCGCGAAATGTTCCGCCAGCTTATGAGCGATATAGGAGAACCTGTTCCGGCTTCCGAAATAGTAACTACAATTGAAGAAGGGCAGGTTTTCACAGAGCAGATCGGTCTGCCTGTTATTCTCCGTCCTGCCTACACGCTCGGAGGTGCAGGTGGAGGCTTCGCTTACACACCGGAAGAACTGAACAAAAAGCTTTATCAGGCATTAAAATCAAGTCCGATCGGCCAGGTGCTCGTTGAAAAAAGTATCAAAGGGTGGAAAGAAGTCGAATACGAGGTCATGCGGGACGCTAACGATACTTGTATTATCGTCTGTAATATGGAAAATATGGATGCTGTCGGTGTTCATACGGGTGATTCAATTGTAACAGCACCGTCCCAGACTTTATCAGACCGCGAGTATCAAATGCTCCGTTCTTCTTCGCTTAAAGTTATCCGGGCGCTCGAAGTAGTCGGAGGGTGTAATATCCAGTTCGCTGTTCATCCCGACCGGGAGGAGTATGCCGTCATAGAAGTCAACCCGCGCGTAAGCAGATCTTCCGCCCTCGCTTCAAAAGCAACAGGGTATCCGATTGCCAGAATTGCTGCAAAATGTGCGATCGGGTATGATCTGGATGAAATTCTTAATCCTATTACCGGAAGCACCTATGCATCATTCGAACCGGCTGTCGACTACAGCGTCGTTAAGCTTCCAAGATTTCCTTTTGATAAATTTGCAGAAGCGGATCGTTCCCTGGGAACCCAGATGAAAGCAACAGGAGAAGTTATGGCTATTGACCGGACGTTTGAAGCAGCTTTAAATAAGGCGGTTCGTTCGCTGGAAATGAACCTTTACAGCCTTGAGCATAAATTATTACACGGAAAATCAGAACAGGAACTGAAAAAGCTTTTAACGGAAGCAAATGATCTGCGCCTGTTTGCTATTGCGGAAGCTGTGAAGAGAAAAATACCAATGCATACGCTTCACGAATGGACAGATATTGATTACTGGTTCCTTTCCAAAATAGAAAACATTGTTAATGCTGAAGAACAATTGAGAGGGCAGAGCTTGAACGATATTAATAAAGAGAAATTAAGTGAATTGAAAAAGATCAATATAAGTGACCAGCGGATTGCGGAACTGACCGGAACGAAGGAACAGGATATCCGCAGAAAATTGACAGAATATGATTTAAAGCCGTCATATAAGCTGGTGGATACGTGTGCAGGAGAATTTGATGCTGAAACGCCTTACTTCTATTCCACGTGGCAGGGAATGGATGAAGTAGAGGTGACGAATGATAAATCAAAAATCCTTATCGTTGGTTCCGGACCTATCCGTATCGGTCAGGGTGTGGAATTTGACTATAGTTCTGTTCACGCTGCGGAAGCCGTAAAGAAAGCTGGTTTTGAAGCGGTAGTAATCAATAATAATCCGGAAACCGTCAGCACGGATTATTCCGTAGCAGACAGCCTTTATTTCGAGCCGATAACTGCAGAAGATGTGCTGCATATTATAAAAAAAGAGAATGTATCAGGTGTTATGCTCCAATTTGGAGGCCAGACAGCTGTGAATCTGGCGGATGATCTTCACGAGGCGGGTATTACGGTCCTTGGTACAAGTCCGGAAAACATGCATTCCCTTGAAGATCGTGAGCAGTTTTACGAGCTGCTGAATAAACTCGATATCAATCATATTAAAGGTGAGATGGTTCAGTCTGAGAAAGCATTAATCCAAACCGCCCATCTCCTGACCTATCCGGTTTTAATCAGACCTTCCTTCGTAATTGGCGGACAATCCATGTACGTATGCTATAACGAAAAAGAACTGAAAGAATACAGTCAGCGCCTCGCGGCAACTACAAATCAAAAATGCTGGCCGCTGCTGGTGGATACGTTTATTCCCGGACTGGAATGTGAAGTGGATGTTATCAGTGATGGGAAACAGGTAATGATTCCTGGTATTTTCGAACACATTGAAAAAGCCGGCGTCCATTCAGGCGACAGCTTAACTGTTTTTCCAAGCATGAACCTGACTGAGTTTCAAAAAGATAAAATCACCGACATCAGTACTTTAATAGCACTCGAGACTCCTGTAGTTGGCATGATGAATATCCAATTTGTTATCGATGGCGATGATATTTACGTCCTTGAAGTTAATCCGCGTGCTTCAAGGACTGTGCCGATTATGAGTAAAGTAACCGGCGTTAACATGGTTGAAGAAGCTGTCAAAGCTCAGCTCGGCTTTCCTTTGCCTGAGCAGGGGCTGTTGACATCTCCTGATTATATTACCGTTAAAGCTCCTGTCTTTTCAGAAAAGAAGCTCAAAGGGGTGGATCATGCTTTAAGTCCTGAAATGAAATCAACAGGAGAAAAGATTGGAATGGCCGGAACGTTCGCGGAGGCACTAGTGAAAGTATTTCCTTCTTTTGTTAAAGGGGATGCCTGTTTACTTTCGGTGTCCAAACGTGATTACGCTGAAGCAGCGGAAGTCGCAGCAGGTTTAACAGGTCCTATATATGCTACTGCGGGGACAGCTGCTTTTCTTAAAAGCAAAGGAATAGAAGTTCACTGCATAACGGGGGTCGAGGAAACAGAAAAGTTATTTAAAAATAATGTGATCCAGGCTGTGATTAACGTACCAAAGCAGGGGAGAAACCCTCACACATATGGCTTTCATGTACGTGAAATGGCTGCTGCGTACGATATTCCCTGTTTCACCCACCTTGATACAGCACTCCTCTATACGAGAGCCTCTGGTATGGAAACAGAACCTGAGCCGATTAAGAGCTTCAGGAAATTAAAGGAGGAAATATCGTGACGATTAAAACAATCAATCATCTGCTGACGATAAATGATTTAACAAAAACAGAGATTCATGAATTGATTGCAGAAGCAGTGGAAATTAAACAGAAGCTTAAAAACGGAACACCCCATCAGCACCTGGCGGGGAAAACACTAGGAATGATATTCGAAAAATCATCAACACGTACGAGAGTCTCATTTGAAGTTGGCATGACACAGCTGGGAGGCCACGCTATTTTTCTCAGTCCAAAAGATATGCAGCTTGGAAGAGGAGAGTCTATCGCAGACACGGCGAAAGTATTGTCCAGATACGTAGACGGTATTATGATTCGTACGTTTGAACACAAAACGGTAGAAACATTTGCGGAGAATTCCAGTGTGCCGGTTATTAATGGATTGACTGATGAACATCATCCTACGCAGGTGCTGGCTGATTTAATGACTGTCTACGAACAGAAAGGCAGACTGGAAGGGTTGAACATGGCTTTCATTGGTGATGGTAACAACAATATGACCCATTCTCTGCTTCAGGGGGCGGCCCGCGCTGGTTTGAATATGACCGTCGCAAGCCCTGAAGGATACGAACCGAATAAACAAATATTTGAAGAAGCGGTGCAGTCAGCTAAGGAATCAGGAAAAGCAGTGCAATTTTATGCAGATCCATATAAGGCTGTGTCTGGAGCAGATATTATTGTAACGGATGTTTGGACGAGTATGGGACATGAGGAAGAGGCTGCAGACAGACTCAGGAAATTTCAGCCCTACCAGATCAACGATGATTTAGTCGCCTCAGCAGCGGACGAGTATATATTTCTCCACTGTCTTCCGGCTCACCGGGAAGAAGAGGTTACTGCTTCCATAATCGACGGTCCTCGTTCTTTCGTATTCGATGAAGCGGAAAACAGACTTCATGCTCAAAAAGCTCTACTCAAAAAATTAATGAATTAATTGTGTTTTTGTGTTGCCTTTTGCATAAAGATACGTTATTATCTATATAAATACTTTTTGAGGAGAGATTCACATATGAATAAAGATAAAGTGGTTTTGGCTTATTCCGGAGGTTTGGATACTTCCGTTTGCATTAAATATCTGCAGGAAGAATATGGATACGAAGTGATTTGTCTCGGACTGGAAATAGGAGAAGGAAAAGACCTGGAAGCGTTAAAAGAAAAAGCTTACAAAGTCGGCGCTGAAAAAGCTGTTATTATTGATGCTAATGAACTGCTTGCTGAAGAATATCTGCTTCCGGCTCTTCAGTCAAACACTCTCTATGAAGGGAAATATCCGCTGTCGTCCGCACTTTCCCGACCGCTGATTTCCAAGCTTCTAGTTGAAGTCGCAGAGCAGGAAGGTGCTGTGGCAGTCGCTCATGGCTGTACCGGTAAAGGTAATGACCAGGTGCGATTTGAAGTTTCTATTCAGGCTCTCAATCCGGATTTAAAGGTAATTGCTCCGATCAGAGAATGGGGAATGAATAGAGAAGAAGAAATTGAATACGCAAAACAAAAAGGAATCGACGTTCCGGTAAATGTAGAAAAACCTTATTCCATTGATGCTAATATCTGGGGCAGAGCCTGCGAAGCAGGTGTCCTTGAAGATACGTGGGCAGAAGCACCAGAAGAAGCATTCGGCTGGACGGCTTCCATTGGTGATGCTCCTGACGAGCCGGAATATGTAGAGGTAGCATTTGACAATGGAAAACCGACTGCCTTAAACGGGATCGAAAAGCCATTTTTTGAAATTATTAAAGAGCTGAATGCCATTGCAGGAAAACACGGCATCGGCAGAATTGATCATATTGAAAATCGACTGGTAGGCATTAAAGCAAGGGAAGTCTACGAAAACCCAGGGGCTATGACATTAATTAATGCTCATAAAGAATTGGAGTTTTTAACGCTTCCTAAAGAAGTCACCCAGTTTAAGACAACAATTGAACAGAAGTTTACTCAGTTAATTTATGACGGGCTCTGGTACTCTCCGCTGAGAGATTCGCTTTACGCGTTTATTGCTGAAACTCAGCAGCAGGTTAACGGAAAAGTTAAGCTGAAGCTTTGGAAGGGTACGCACACAGTTGTAGCAAGACATTCTGAAAATAGTCTTTACAACGAAGCTCTTGCTTCCTATTCCAAGAACGATGCTTTTGATCATAAATCGGCTGAAGGATTTATTAAACTTTGGGGTCTTTCTACTAAAACGTACTCCCAGGTTAATCAGAAGAAGAAATTACTGATTGAATCCAAATAATCAAATCAGGAATACAAGGGGGTAAGCAGGTGCCTGCGGGCGCTTCCTTACCCTTTTTAGTGCGTTGCTTTCAGACACACTAACAAATTTTTATAATACTACTATCCTTACGTTCGTATTTGTGATTGACCGAAGTGAAAAGCACCGACTTCTGGAGGATGAAGCGCAGTCTGAAGATGCCTTTTTGCAAAGCTTTATTCGCGGATGGCATGTACTTTTTTCGGTTTTTACAGGATGAACTTCTATTATAAAAATTTCTAAATCGTATGAAATTAGAATATTTCCTTTAACTTATATATAATTAACTTATATGATGATTTAAATAAAGAAAGCGAGGCAGGTATATATGTCCAAATTATGGGGCGGGAGATTTACGAAATCGACAAATAAACTGGTGGAAGAAGAAACAGCTTCAATTGGTTTTGACAGAAAGCTTGCTTCCCAGGATATAAAGGGAAGTATCGCTCATGTCTCCATGCTTGCAGCACAGAAAATTGTTACGGAAGAGGAAAAAGATCAGATTATCTCCGGATTAAACAAAGTCAAAGAAAAGCTGGAAGCGGACGAACTTGAATACAGCATCGAAAATGAAGATATTCATATGAATATTGAAAAATTTCTAATTGATGAAATTGGACCCGTCGGCGGGAAATTACATACCGGCCGCAGTAGAAATGATCAGGTAGCGACTGATATGCATTTATATCTAAAAGAACATACGGAAATATTAATGGAGCTTGTACGAGAAACTCAAAAAGCTATTTTTAAACAGGCAGAGGCGCATGTCGACACGATTCTTCCCGGATACACGCATTTGCAGCGGGCGCAGCCGGTTTCTTTTGCCCACCACCTCCTTGCGTACTTCTGGATGCTGGACAGGGACAGGGAGCGGCTTCAGGACAGCTTAAAGCGTACGAATATTTCCCCTTTGGGCGCCGGGGCCCTGGCAGGTACAACTTTCCCGATAGACCGGCATCAAGCAGCTCACAGTCTGGGTTTCGATCAGGTGTATCCAAATAGTATGGATGCTGTCAGTGACAGGGATTTTATACTGGAATTTATGTCTGCAGCATCTATATTAATGATGCACATTTCCCGAATGTCAGAAGAACTGGTCATTTGGAGCAGTCAGGAGTTTCAGTTTATTGAGCTTGATGATTCTTTCTGCACCGGCTCATCTATCATGCCACAGAAAAAAAATCCCGATGTGCCGGAACTGCTTCGTGCCAAAACAGGCAGAGTATATGGCAATCTCATTGGTCTGCTCACCGTCCTGAAAGGACTTCCGCTTGCTTACAATAAAGATATGCAGGAAGATAAAGAAGGAATGTTTGATACGGTGGACACTCTGGAAGCTTCACTTTCAATGCTCGCTCCGATGATTGAAACGATGATGGTCAAAACTTCCAATATGAAGCAGGCCGTTTCCGAGGATTTTTCCAATGCTACAGATATTGCAGATTACCTTGTTACTAAAGGGCTTCCTTTCAGAGAGGCACACGAAGTGATAGGTAAAATTGTTCTTTATTCTATAAATAATAATAAATATCTGCTTGATTTATCAATGGAGGAATATAAAAAATTCCATACACTTTTCGAAGAAGATATTTATACAGTCCTGCAGCCGGTGGAAGTTGTAAGAAACCGAAACAGTTACGGAGGGACAGGTCAGGAGCAGGTGGCTTCTCAATTAAAGGAAGCTGAATCAGCTCTTTTGAAATGACTGGAGGTATAGTCAGTAGAAGCACTTCAGTTCAGCAGGGAAAAAGGTTGAAAGCACGGGTGAAGAATTATACACATATTCCATTTTTTACACGAATATATAGCTGAATTAAGCCCAATTTAAATAATTATCGAATTTTCGGATTACTTAGTACACGATTCCGCTTATTCATGATACAATATGAAGCATTCTTAAGCAGAGTACTGCAGGAAAGAAAGGGGTCGCATGATGGAAGCTACAGTTGCAATTACGAAATCTCAGAACAAAAAAACTAAGCCGGATCCGGAAACGCTTCAATTCGGCAAAACATTT
Source organism: Alkalicoccus halolimnae (assembly GCF_008014775.2). GTDB lineage: Bacteria > Bacillota > Bacilli > Bacillales > Salisediminibacteriaceae > Alkalicoccus > Alkalicoccus halolimnae. The sequence continues at coordinate 1,884,394 of NZ_CP144914.1, forward strand.
ACAGATCATATGTTCACAATGGAATATACTCACGAAAAAGGGTGGATTCAGCCGGAGATTAAACCTTATGCTCCAGTGGAAATTGATCCGGCAGCCATGGTTTTTCACTACAGCCAGAGTGTGTTCGAAGGATTAAAAGCGTATAAGGATGCCAGCGGTGATGTAGTTTTATTCCGCCCTGAAGAAAATTTTAAAAGACTGAACAGGTCGAATAAACGATTGAGTATTCCCCCGATTAATGAGCAGCTTGCTCTAGATTATTTGAAGCAGCTTCTTGAGCTTGAAAAAGACTGGATTCCAACAGCAGAAGGGACTTCTCTTTATATCCGTCCTTTTGTTATTGCAACAGAACCGAGTCTTCAGGTAGCGCCGGCTCATCATTATAAATTTTTTATTATTCTTTCTCCAGTAGGGTCTTATTATCCGGAAGGTATTCACCCTGTAAGTATTATGGTGGAAGATCATTTTACAAGAGCGGCGCGCGGCGGAACAGGTACAGCCAAAACAGGAGGTAATTACTCAGCTGGTTACAATGCCCAGGCGAAAGCTTCCAGCGAAGGACATGCCCAGGTTTTATGGCTCGATGGTGTAGAAAAAAAGTATGTAGAAGAAGTAGGAAGTATGAATGTCTTCTTTAAAATCGACGGGGAAGTTATTACTCCGGAATTAAATGATAGTATTCTGCAGGGAGTGACACGTAAATCGGTTATAGAACTGCTTCATCACTGGGAAATTCCTGTGACAGAACGTAAAATAACGATGCAGGAAGTTTTTGATGCTCATAAGGCAGGCAAGCTCGAAGAAGCTTTTGGCTCAGGAACAGCAGCAGTCATTTCTCCAATCGGGGAATTGACGTGGAATGAAGAAACAATGATCGTTAACGGAAGAGATACTGGAGAAGTTACGAAAGCTCTTTATCAGACATTAACGCGCATCCAAACTGGAAAGCAGGAAGATCCTTTTGGATGGATAACAAAAGTATCTTCCTAATTCCCGAAGCTTATTCCTGCGGACGCAGGAATAAGCTTTTCTTCTTTATTCTTTTATTTCAGTGTCTGGATCTAGTAGACTTGACAGTATATAAAAATATCAATGACATATAATTAGGAGGGAAGCTTTTGAAAGCATTATGTATTATTCCCTGCGGCAAAAAGAAAATTTGGGATGCCGATCCTCATGCGGGGGCCGTTCCAGCTGGAGAAGCCTATATTGGTACGCTGCATAAAAAGTCGCGTACTTATGCAGAAAAATTTTGCACTGATTTCCGTATTCTCTCTGCTAAGCACGGTTTTTTAAGAAAAGAGGATATACTAGTTGCGAATTACGATGTCAGTTTTCATTCTCCATCCGCTCAGCGTATGTCGGAGGAGCAGTTAATAGAGCAGTATGAAGAACAAGGACTTTCAAAATATGATTACATTATCGGACTTACAGGCCGTAAATACCGTCCTTATTTAGAGATTACAGCAGCAAAAGAACAAAAAATTTTTTATCCTCTTGAGAATATATCAGGTATTGGTTATATTCTGCAGGAACTTCAAAAAGCTGTCGATGACAATCAACCCTTTCCTCTGGAGAAGGAATAAAAATGAAAATATCAATGCCGCCTGTCGCGGGTGACGATCCGAAAGTGTTAATTCTTGGATCGATGCCCGGAGAAATTTCTTTAAATCATCAGGAATATTATGCTCACCCACGCAACCATTTCTGGCCGATTATAAGTGCCTATTTGGAAATTCCTGTTCAGGATCTTTCCTATCACAAAAAAAAGGAAGTGCTGAAAAGTTCGAAATTGGCTCTCTGGGATGTGGTAAAAGAATGCAGGAGATCGGGAAGTCTGGATAGTGGAATTAAAGATGCTGTTCCTAATGATATTTTATCCATGTTGGAAACGTATCCAACTATTACTTCAATAGGTTTAAATGGAAGAAAAGCCTATCAACTTTTTAACAAACTTATTAAAGTACCTCATCATATTTACATAACATATTTACCGTCAACAAGTCCTGTTCCAGGTAAAAACGTTAAGAGCTATAAAGAAAAAGAAGCAATATGGACAGAATTTTTAAATACTTGTAATAAATGAAAGGGTGGTAGCATGTCACATTTTGTATTAATTGACGGATTCAATCTTCTCAGCCGCGCTTATTTTGCTACGGCTTATGGAAAAGAAGCAGAACAACTGCCCAAAAACGAAGAAGGAAGATATATTAATGCGCTGCGCGTTTTCTTTGCGAAGCTTACTCAGCTGGAGAACAGACTTGGAGCAACCCATATGTCTGTTGCCTGGGATGGAAAGCGTGCAGATACGAAGAGAAACCAGGACCATTCGTTTTACAAAGCGCAGCGGGAAGATCTTCCCGCACCGCTGATTGACCAGTACGAACTGGCCGTTGAAATTCTGCACAAACTTAAAATACACCAGCTTCAGGTGACAGGATATGAGGCGGATGATATTATAGGCACATTTACGAAACATTACGATAAGGGCAGAACGTATATTTACAGTAATGACAGGGATCTTTTTCAACTGCTTTCTCCCAATACAGACCAGCTTTTTATGAAAAAGAAACAGGAACTCCACTATACACTTGCTGATTTTGAGAAAGACTACGAAATTACTCCTGATCAGTGGATTGATGTTAAAGCTCTGCTGGGTGACCCGAGTGATAATATTCCCGGATGTCCCGGAGTCGGAGAAAAGTCTGCTCTCCCATTAATAAAACAGTATGGCAGCGTGGAAGAGCTTTATGCAAAGCTGGCATACTTGGATCCTTTATTTAAACGGTACAAGAAAAAACTTGAAGAAGGGGAGGCATCTGTGAAGGTAAGTAAAGAGCTCGTTACGATCGAAAAGGATATTAAAGAAGTAATGGAAGTTAGTGCAGATGATACAATGCTTCCAGAAGAAAAAGAATTTCATCCGGAAGTTTTAAAAACCTACGGCATAATTAAATAACAGGAGGAACAGGATGCGTCTTATTTCAATTTGCCCCAGTAATACTGAACTATTGGCTTATGCAGGGCTTATGAACAGTGTAGTAGCAGTGGATGATTTTTCTGACTGGCCGGAGCAGGTAAAGGAACTTCCAAGGCTCGGCCCGGATTTATCGATTGATATAGATAAACTGGCAGATTTAAAACCTGATTTAGTCTATGCTTCTTTATCTGTACCTGGAATGGAAAAAAATATTGAACAATTATCCGAGCGCGGAATTCCTTATACTATTGTTGATAATCCTGTCTCTATGTCAGAAATAGGAACAATTCTCGAAAAAATTTCGAGAGATGCAGGTTATCCTGAAAGAGGAATTATGTTGAAAGAAAAATATTCTAGTTTCATTGAAAAATACCGCTCTCTTTCTGAAACTATTACTGAGAAGACGAATGTTTACTGGGAATGGTGGCCGAAGCCGGTATTTACCCCAGGGGAGAACAACTGGCTGACAGAGATGTCTGCTCTCGCAGGGGCAGTCAATATATTTGCCGATAAAAAAGAAGCCAGTGTGCAGACAGACTGGGAAGATGTACGCTTAAGAAACCCGGATACACTGCTTATTGCATGGGTCGGCGTTCAAAAGCAAAAAGTAAAACCTGCTGTCATTCTGAAACGGCCTGGATGGAAAGAATTAGAGGCTGTTCAATCTGATAGACTTTTCATTTTGGATGAACCTTTTTACTGCCGTCCGTCCCCACGGCTGATGATCGGTTTGGCAGAATTGTCCTACCTGCTCTATCCGGATATTTTTCCGGAACCGGACGGCAGGGAAGACAGGATTCTTTTCAATTAACAGGAGAATAAAAACTTCTTTATTCCAGATCCGGCAATACTTTTTACTATTCTAATCATTTAAAAGAAGTCCAATAATGGGTTTGTACTAATCCAAGAAGCGTGCCTGCTCTTCCTTAGTCGGAAGGCGGCACGCTTCTTTTTTACCAAAAAAGCGGTAGCGGTTAACGGCAATATGCCGATAAGCGAAATCTCTTAACCCTGCAGGCACAATGATGAGAGCCTTAAGAATTTTCACCGGACCTTTTAGCAGCCGGCAGATCTGCAATGCTGCTGCAGATCTCAGAAAAACTCTTCCATCTGCGCGTATCAAGATAATACTGTCTTCTTCAGGAGCAACATTAAAAGCTGTTTTTAATTCCTGTCCTTTTTCACTCTGCAGAGAAGCGAATTGGAAAGCGGCTTGTGGATCTCTTTTAATAATAAACTGAACGCTCCAGTCGCATAAATTGCAGACTCCGTCAAATAATATAATATGTTTCACAACAAGGCTCCTTTCTAAAAATGCGTTGAGCATTCCTATGTTCTTATATACCTCAGATACTACCATCATAATCTTTAAAAAGACATTCAGGTAATTCCCTTTATTTATAGGCTTCTTTGATAATAAAGTAGATAAGCGGTAATCGTGCGCCTTCGTTTTAGATTTATTGGAAAATACAGCTTCATACCACCAAGTTTGCGTAAGAGCAAAGACTTTAACACAGTTATTTATAAAAGAAAAATAGAGGTCAATAAGAAATTTATTAATAACTGATAATACAGAGAGCTCATTTTGTATTATTTTAAGACGTCGAGCGTGGTTTAATATAGTTTTAAGTGTGTTATAATACTAAATGAGGTTTTAGTATTATTATTATTTTGTAAGCGTTCGCTGTTATCATTATGGAAATCTTCACTGCACTTGACCTGTTGTGGAAGTGATCTCCGGGCAGGACCTCTGTGCCCTTATAGAAACGAAAGCGGTTTTTTATAGAAGCGTAAACTAATTATTAAATGCAGCGTGCATAGTCATTATTCAATAGGGGGAGTGAAATTTGGATTTTAAAAAGAAATACGGATACAGTGTGTATTTAAGCGATAAAGAAAAAGGCAGTCTTCTTAATAGATTTGGTACAGAAGAAACCAAAGCAAGGATTGTGAGACTCAATCAGATGAAGGAAAATGAAAAAAGAGCTTTACAGATGAAATCAGATTACCAGGCTATCGGAGCGATGGGGGAAAGAGGCAGCGGGCCCTTGAAAAATCCAGAAGATATAAAGAAAATGAAAAAAGTTCTGGCTGAATCTTCGGAACGTGATTACTTTATTTTTCTAATAGGAATCAATACGGGGATGAAAACTAAAGAGCTGCTTAATCTTAAAGTGAAACATATCAGAGATAAGCGTTTTATTAAACTTACACCGGATGGTGCTGAATATCCAATCAATAAAAACTTAAAAAGCCGCATATTTGAGTATACGGCTTCAATGACAGACGAAGAATTTTTATTTTCTTCCCGGAAAACCGGGCAGGCACTTCAACGCGACAGAGTACATAAAATTTTAAAGAAAGCGGGGGAAGAAGCCGGAGTAACAATTACAGGAACTCATACGATGAGAAAAACATTCGGGTACCATTTTTTCAAGCAGTATGAAGACGCAGCTTTTCTACAGAAGCTTTTTCACCATTCTTCGCAGAGTGTGACCCTCCGGTATATCGGAATAACGGATGAAAAATTAAAAGACGCTATGGATGAATTCAGCCTCTAGCAAGAAATTTTTTCAGAAAAATAGGAACGAAAATGATAATAATTAATATTCTGAGCAGCTGGAGGGAGGTCACTACAGCTGGATCTGCTCCAGTTATGGAAGCCGTCAGCACCATTTCAATTAATCCGCCGGGCGCTGTACTGAGAAGCGCGGTTACAAGGTCCATATCAGTTATGAAATAAAGGCCGGCTCCTAAAAGTGAGGCAATAATAATTATAACAGCTGCAGCTCCAGCAAATAAGCCGCTGTATTTTCCGGCTTTTTTAATATCACTGTAAGATATACTTTTTCCAAGTGCTGTGCCTACAGCAAGCTGTGCTCCGTAGAAAAGCATTTCCGGAACCGCGGGCAGACTGACCGGACTAAGCATCATTCCCACAGTTAATAACAGTGGAATGATCATGATGCCTGCGGGAAGCAGTTTTCGCAGACGGTAGCCAAGCAATCCCGCTGCAAAAAAGAATGAAGTCTGATATGTCCAAAAAGATATTCCGTCTCCTGAAGGAAGCTGAATTTCCGGGGTGCCTGAACTGCTGAATATAAACACGATCATATACGGCACTACAAAAAGTACGATAAGAAGCCTGACAGTCTGAAATATCAGTACCTGTGAAGGAACAGCTCTAAGTTCCTCGCTTGCTATAACCATTTCAGTCAGGCCGCCGGGGATGGTGCCGAAAACGCTTGTGGCGGGTAAAAGCTTAGTAAACTTGGAAATTAACAGTCCGATAGCTATACTTGAGGCAATAAGTAATAATGCAGCGCCTATGTATGGAATAACATATGGGACCATTTTCTCTAAAACGTCACTGGTAAAATAAAGGCCGAAAGAAATACCGGGCGTAACAAGTCCAATTTCTTTGATAACCGGATGCCATGGAAGCTTCTTATTGGAAGCATGCTGCCAGAGAAAGACAGCGGTTAATGGCCCAAGCATCCAGGCAAGCGGCAGGTTCAGCATAGTAAATAAAAGTCCGCCGATCACAGCTGCGGCTGGTGTTTCTGTCTTGTCTAAAAATGAATTCATAAAAACTCTCCTGTAAAATCCCCTGCGGGATAAACGTCCGCAGGGGATGGTAGCTGTTATTTTAACATAATCAGCTTTTTATCGCTCCTTTATCGATTCCCATAGAAGTGAGGGCATCCTTAATGCTTAGTTCTATCGTTTCCAATCCGGAACGAAGGCCTTCTTTATCAATATTTATCGGTGGAAAAAGTTTAAATACCTCATCTTGTCCTCCTGCAGTTTCCATAATCATAAATCTTTTAAATGCATGCTCAGCAACTTTTTCACTGAACCCGTCAATATCTGAAGCAATGCCCTGCATGAGACCCCGTCCTTTGCGGTATCCTTTCATTTCGGGGTATTTTTTGATCATATCATCTAGAAATTCTGTTACAATAGCGGCGTTTTCCTGGATGTTTTTTTCGAAAGCCGCATCTTTCCAGAAAGTTAATGCTTCCGCAGCTGTCACAAAGGCCATATTATTGCCTCGGAAAGTTCCGTTATGTTCTCCAGGGATCCAATCATCAAGTTCCGGTTTTATTAGTGTAATGGCCAGTGGAAGCCCATATCCTCCAATTGATTTAGACAAACAGATCACATCAGGCTCTATGCCTGCCGGTTCAAAAGAAAAAAAAGTGCCTGTTCTTCCAACGCCGGCCTGCACATCATCAACAATCATAACTATTTCCCATTTTTTACAAATTATTTCAAGTTCTTTCAGCCACGTCATACTTGCAGCGTTTATTCCTCCTTCCCCCTGCACGGTTTCCAATATCACGGCTGCGGGGACGGCTACTCCACTGCCGTTGTCTTCAAGGAAACGTTCAAAATAATGGAGTGTGTCTTCTTCATCTTCAACAAAGTTGTCATAAGGCATTGTCACCGAATGTCCTAGAGGGATGCCGGCCCCTTTTCGTTTCATAGAATTCCCTGTGACTGCAAGTGAGCCGACAGTCATGCCGTGAAAACCATTCGTGAAACTGACAACATCTGTGCGGCCAGTCATTTTCCTCGCGATTTTTAAAGCGCTTTCTACAGTATTTGTTCCCGTCGGACCAGGGAACATAATTTTGTAATCCATATTTCTAGGTTTTAATATGATTTCATTCAAATTATGAAGGAAGTCAACTTTAGCATCGGTTGCCATATCCAGTGAATGGGTGATCCCGTCCTTTAATATATAATCAACGAGCTTTTGTTTCATAGAAGGTTCATTGTGGCCGTAGTTTAAAGCGCCTGCTCCGGAAAAAAAATCTATATACTCATTTCCGTCTTCATCCCACATTTTATACCCGCGGGCTTTGGTGAAGACTGCCGGGAAACTGCGGACATAACTTCTCACGCTGGATTCAAGGTTTTCTATTAATTCAAGCTTTTTGTTAGTCATAAGCTGTTCCTCCTGAATATTTATAGTCCTGATCTTATTAGTTATATTTAACAAAAGTCCTTGAATGACACAAATACAAACAGTTGAAGTTTGCATTTACTTTCTGAATGGACCGATTCGATAAGTGAATTCAGCTTCTCCCTGCTGACCGGGGAAGACCTCAGCTGGAAAAGTTTCTTTTACAGTACATGATGTTTTTCGTTCTTTAGCCAGTTTTTTAAAAAGCGCCTGGGAAGCAGTATTGTCTTTCGTTATAGTTGCTTCCAGATAAAGAACATCTTTTGTACTTTCCCTGTTCATCAGTTCATCGAGCATTTTATACGCGAGCCCGCGTCCGCGTTGAGAGCTGTCTACACCTACCTGCCAGACAAATATCACTTCCCGATGCTCAGGCTGAATAAAAGCAGTAATAAAACCGACAACTTTTCCATCGACTTTAGCAGATACACATGTTTCAGAAAAATATTCCGCCATCATTATATACTTATAAGCTGAATTGACATCAAGAGATGTTCTTTTAGCCAGTGCCCACATTTCCTGACCGTCTTCTTTTGCAGGCTGTTCCAGCGAAAAATTTTCAAGGACAGGGACTGGATCGTCTGTCATTGTCATTCTCCTTCCATATTGAAATATGTTCACTTTGAAGAAGAGGTCTTCGACTTATAAATACCCTTCCTACAAATAAAATAACCTGAAATTTCTGAATATTAAACATTTTTTGACCTTCTGACTAATTATATGCTTTTCATAAAAGTGCAAGGTTCGCAGGCGGGAGATTAAAACTTGTGACTGGTCTGATTATTATTTCTGTCAATTTATATTCGTGTAAGAAAACAGCCGGGTTTGATCGCCGGGAGGGGGGGAGTTATATTATAAAAATCCCCGGGAATATTATTCCCGGGGAAAAGTTTATTCTTGTGAAGCGAGCTTGCTGCGTTTTTCGTCACGTTCGCGGCTGCTCTTATCGAGAATTTTTTTGCGGAGGCGGATTGACTGCGGAGTTACTTCACAGTACTCATCGTTATCCAGATATTCAAGCGCTTCTTCCAGCGTTAACAGCCGAGGGCGCTTCATAGTAACTGTTTGATCTTTTGTAGCGGAGCGGATATTTGTCTGAGCTTTAAGTTTTGTGATGTTAATAGACAAATCATTATCCCTGTTGTGCTCGCCTACAATCATTCCTTCATAGATATCTGTACCAGGCTCAACAAATAGAGTGCCGCGGTCTTCAAGCTGAATCATACCGTAGCTTGTTGTTTTGCCGGTTTCCATGGAAACAAGAACCCCTTGTCGACGTCCGCCGACATGTCCCTGAGCTCTAGGACGATAACTGTCAAACGTATGATTAATGATACCGTAGCCTTTTGTCTGCGACATAAATTCTGTCGTGTATCCGATCAGACCTCTTGAAGGAACAAGGAATTCCAGTCGGACCTGGCCATCCCCTTTATTAATCATATTCAGCATTTCGCCTTTACGATCTCCAAGAGATTCCATTACCGATCCGGTGTATTCTTCCGGTACGTCAACCTGCACACTTTCAAACGGTTCGCACTTGACGCCGTCCACTTCTTTAATGATAACTTCCGGCTTGGAAACCTGGAGTTCAAATCCTTCACGACGCAGGTTTTCGATCAGTATAGAAAGGTGAAGCTCTCCTCGTCCTGAAACGGTCCAGGCATCCGGGGAAGAGGTTGGTTCCACGCGCAGACTGACGTCTGTTTCCACCTGGGTCATCAAACGGGCTTCAATTTTCCGGCTTGTTACATGCTGGCCTTCACGACCTGCAAAGGGACTGTTGTTAACGAGAAATTTCATCTGAAGTGTAGGCTCATCGATCCGCACAAGTTCCATTTGTTCCGGGTGTTCCGGAGGACAGATCGTATCGCCAACCATAATATCTTCTACTCCGGAAAGCGCAATAAGATCTCCCGGCTTGGCTTCGGAGATTTCTTCTTTTTTCAAACCGAAGAAACCAAACATTTTAGTGATCCGGAAAGTTTTTTCCGTACCGTCCCGTTTAATCAGTGTAGCCTGATCTCCTTTTTTAATTGTGCCGCGGAACACTCTGCCGACACCGATACGGCCGAGATAATCATTATAATCGAGCATTGTTACCTGAAATTGAAACGGCTCTTCCGCATTGTCAACCGGGGCTGGAACATTATCGATAACAGTTTTGAAGACAACGGACATATCATCATTTTGGTCGTCGTCTTTTAAGCTTGCTGTTCCGTTAATGGCGGATGCATAAACGACGGGGAAGTCTAGCTGATCCTCATCAGCATCCAGTTCAATAAATAAGTCCAGAACCTCATCAATAACTTCTGCAGGACGCGCCATCGGGCGGTCAATTTTGTTCAGAACTACAACCGGAGTTAATTTCTGCTCAAGCGCTTTTTTTAGTACAAAGCGTGTCTGCGGCATACATCCTTCAAAAGCATCAACGACGAGAAGTACTCCGTCCACCATCTTAAGGATTCGTTCTACTTCTCCTCCAAAATCGGCGTGGCCCGGTGTATCCAGGATGTTAATTCTTTTATCTTCGTATTTCACTGCTGTATTTTTAGCAAGGATGGTAATACCGCGTTCTTTTTCGATATCATTGTTATCCATTGCGCGCTCAGCTACTTGTTCATGTTCACTGAATGTTCCTGATTGTTTTAGCAGCTCATCAACCAGTGTAGTTTTTCCGTGGTCAACGTGGGCGATAATGGCAATATTTCTTAAATCGTTACGTACGTTCATTCCTTAAAACGCTCCTGTCTTCTGTGGGATTACATCTTACCAACTATATCATATATTTAAATAAAAAGCACGTTTTACTCCTGATTCTCAGCGGAAAGAGGGAGCTGACCCTTTGTCTGGCCCTGGCCGGAGACAAGATACTTTGTCGTCATTAAAGCACTCAGTCCCATTGCACCTCTCGCGTGGAGTTTTTGTGTACTGATTCCAACTTCTGCGCCAAAACCGAACTCAAATCCATCAGTAAATCGAGTAGAGGCATTATGATAAAGGGTGCTTGCATCCACCTCATTAAAGAATAATTCGACAACGGAAGCATCTTCGGAAATGACCGACTCTGAGTGTTTTGTACTGTAGTGTTGTATGTGCTCGACCGCTTCTTCTGGATTTTCTGTAATTTTCACAGCTGCTTCCAAAGATAAATATTCTTTTTCCCAATCGCTTTCAGAGGCGGGGTGGATTCTGCTGTCGAGCATGACAGATTTTTTATCCCCGTAGAGCTTCACGTTATAAGAGTGGAGGTCATTCACCAGATCAGTCAGATGCTCAGCTGCCCACGTTTTATCAATTACGAGTGTTTCACATGAATTGCACACCGATGGACGCTGGACTTTCGCATCAACTGCTATCTTTCTTGCCAGTTTACTGTCCGCACTTCTATCGATATAAATATGACAGTTTCCTGCACCGGTTTCGATGACCGGAACTTCAGATTCTTTTACAACGGTATCTATCAGGGATTTGCCGCCGCGGGGAATTATGACATCGATCAGGCCTCTGGCGGTAAACATTTCTTTTGTCAGACTTCGATCGGTATTTTCGATGAGCTGAATCGATTTTGCAGGATAGTCTGCTTGCGATAGAGCTTTTTGCATAATAGCAGTTATTGCTTTATTAGAATAAATTGTGGAGGAACTGCCCCGTAAAATGACGGCATTGCCTGTTTTAACAGCGAGAGCACTGATGTCGACAGTTACGTTTGGGCGGGCTTCATAAATGACACCGATAACGCCGATTGGTACCTGCACCTGTTTAATGTGCAGACGATTCGGTCTCGTATCTTCCCATATCGTTTTCCCAAGATCATCTGGCAGGTCTGCAATGGCCCTGACTGCGTCCGTAATTGCAGAAAGTCTTTCTTCATTCAAAGTAAGCCGGTCGATGAGGGAGGACTCGACATTGTTTTCCTTTGCGAGGGCGACGTCTTTTTGATTCTCTTCTAAAATGTACGTTATTTGATCATCGAGCATGTCTGCGATTTGAAGAAGGGCCTGCTTTCTGTTTTCTTTAGATAATACCGGCAGCCGATGAGATAACTGTCTGGCTTCTTTTGCTTTTTTTCTTACTTCATTCATATATATCTACCTTCCTTTACATTGGAGTTATGGAGAGAAACCCAAAAATCCCGGTGTACGACAAGGGAAGATGGAGGAGAGGAAAGGCTTTTTAAGTGCTGCAGTTCCTCGGAACGATCCGCAGCTTTTCCTTTGCCTATGAGCGTACCTGCTGAAGAGTAGACGTTGACTACTTCTCCTTTATCGAATTTCCCCTCTATCTGTTGCACGCCCACAAGCAGCAGGCTGCTTCCTTCGTTAAGCAGAGCTTCAGCTGCACCATCGTCAACAGTAATAGAACCGTGGGAGGATGCGTGATACGCTATCCATTGTTTATATGTCTGCATCTGTTTTTCCTTTTCAGGAACGATATAAGTGCCGCCGCCCCTGAATCCGGCAATATGGGCAAACGTTTCACTTTCTGTGAATGTTCCAATGTAAACGGCCGTACCCATTTTCTGTGCTGCTTTTGCCGCCTGCAGCTTAGCACGCATCCCTCCGGTCCCTACAGCAGTTGTAGATGTGTCAGTCTGGTCAAAAAGTTCTTCACTAATTTTATGAATCATTGTATATTTTTCCGCATGCGGATCACTAATCGGATTTGCATTGTAAATGCCGTCAATATCGGTCATTAAAATCAGCATATCAGCGTGGGTGACCCCGCTGATTAGTGCCGAAAGCATATCATTGTCACCAAACGTCAGCTCATCAACAGCTGTCGAATCATTTTCATTGATGATCGGGAGAATACCACGTTTTAATAATTCTGATAAGGATTCAAAAATATTCTGGTAGTGCTCCGCATTTCTGAAATCGTGTTTAGTTAACAGCATCTGGGCCGGTGTAATTCCGTACTGCTGTAGGGAAAAGCGGTACTGCTGCATAAGGAGACTCTGACCGACTGCTGCAGCTGCCTGTTTGGCCCTTACCGTTTTCGGACGGGAAGAGTATCCTATTTCCCGGAATCCTGCAGCTACAGATCCAGACGAAACGACAATTAATTCATGACCTGACTTTTTAACTTCCGCAAAAGCATGACAGAATTTCGCCAGCTTTAAAGGAGAAAGTGTTCCGTCTTTTTCTGTCAGGGAACTGCTGCCGATTTTAACGACAATTCTTTTCTTGACCATATTTATCTTCCTTTCTACTGAGCTCTGAAAACGGAGGAGAGTAATAGTATTATAAACAGAGGAGATGCTTACAGTATCTTCTTAATTTCAGCTTCGTGCAGGTGCAGCTGTAGCAGCTCGCAGCGATTAATATAATGAAATTAAGCTTTTTTCTATACAAAAAGCCCTCCGTCCTCTAAAAGGACGAAGAGCGCAACTCCCCGCGGTACCACCTTCATTAACTGATGCAACAGTTCAACTCGCTCAAAGATAACGGAGTGTGCCGTCCAAACGTAATTAGGAGCAGGTTCACCTTCCTCCAGGCCTGCCCGGATCTCAGCTTAAACCGGCGCTCTCTGAGAAGTGGAGTGAAGGGTACTATTCTCCGATTGGATTAAGTTCCATTATTCAAAATATTCTTGCAGATGTCAATAGGTCAATGAAGAAAAAAAGAAAGTTCCTGAATGATTAATTTATTAACGCCTGCAGTGGAGCAGGGATGCGGCCGCCTCGTTTAATGAATTTCTCAGAGGAAAAGGGATTAAGACCCATTACGGGAGCCCGTCCGAGCAGACCGCCGAATTCGACCATATCTCCTTCTCGTTTTCCCTGAACGGGAATAACGCGTACAGCGGTAGTTTTTTTATTGATCATACCGATCGCCATTTCGTCGGCGATGAGTCCGGATATCGAAGCAGCAGAAGCATCTCCATTTAATGCAATCATATCCAGGCCGACAGAACAGACACAGGTCATCGCTTCGAGTTTCGATAGAGAGAGAGCTTTATCCTCAATTCCTTTGATCATACCGTTGTCTTCAGATACAGGTATGAAAGCTCCTGATAGGCCTCCTACATAGGAACTGGCCATCGCTCCGCCCTTTTTAACGGCGTCGTTCATAAGGGCCAGGGCAGCTATAGTTCCGTGTGTCCCTACTCTTTCCAAACCAATTTCTTCAAGGATTTCTGCTACAGAATCATTCATTGCATTTGTGGGAGCAAGAGAAAGATCCATGATCCCAAAAGATGTATTCAGACGTTCAGCTACTTCACGGCCGATTAATTCACCGGCTCTCGTTATTTTAAACGCGGTGCGTTTTATCACGTCGGAAACTTCCCCTAAATCGGCTTCCGGATAACGGCGCAGAGCATGAAGAACGACTCCGGGTCCGCTGACACCTACATTCAGAACGACTTCCTGTTCGCCTGTTCCGTGAAAAGCTCCTGCCATAAATGGATTATCTTCCGCAGGATTGCAGAACACAACAAACTTTGCACAGGCTATTCCATTCTGCTCAGCAGTAAGTTCAGAAGCTTCTTTAATTATTTCTCCTAAACGTTTTATGCCGTCCATATTGATACCGGTTTTCGTTGTGGCAGCTGAAACCGATCCGCAGACGCGGGAAGTACGGCTCAAGGCTTCCGGCAGTGCGTCGAGCAGAACAGCGTCCCCTTTTGTAATACCTTTATGAATGAGGGCGGAAAATCCACCTATAAAATCCACTTCAGTCGCAAGGGCCGCTTTGTCCAGCGTTTCTGCGAGGGCGACCGCGTCCTCTTTTGTAGCTGCTCCGAGGAGCTCTGAAGCGGGGGTAATGGAAATTCTTTTATTCACAATTGGGATGCCGTATTCCTCGGCTACTTTGTCAGCTGTCCTGCGGAGATATTTAGCGGACGAAGTAATTTTGTCATACACAAGCTGCTGCGTGCGAGATGGATCCTGATCGATGCAGTCTCTCAGGCTGATGCCCATTGTTACTGTACGTATATCTAATTTTTCCATCTGAATCATGCGGATAGTTTCCTGTATTTCCTGAAAAGCCAGGCTCATTGTCATCTCTCCTTAAATCCGATGCATCGATTGAAAAAGTTCTTCCCGCTGCATATCAATTTTTAATTTCATAGTACTGCTGACTTTGTTTAACTCTTCAGCAAGGTTTTCGAGATCATCTGGTTTATTTATTTCTACGAGCATCATCATCGTAAAAAAATCCTGAAGGATCGTCTGAGAAATATCCAGAATGTTAACATCATTTTCTGCTAAAACGGTGGTAACTTTAGCAATAATACCGACCTGGTCTTTACCTACTACACTGACCACTGCTCTTTTATGGGACATCTTTGTCACTCCTGTCTGCAATTTGAATAAAACCTGCCTTGAAAATGAACGTTTGAATACATTTCCATCCAACAGGGTACGGCTGTTTTGCACGAGTTCTCTGTTAAAGGGAAAAGCTCTTGCCGTTAACGAAGGGGAGTTCTTAATGATCGACTTCTGTAAAGACAACTATTTAAAAGAAGTCAACAAAAAAAAGAATTGGTTTATAAACCAATCCCATACACGTTGAATTCCGAAAAGCTGCATTCGGTTTCTTCTGTCCATGTGCCTGAGATTGTGAACCCTTCGGCGCTGCCTGCATGCAGTCTCTCCAGAAGCTGCTCCAACGATAGTTTGCCCACCGCTATCTTCGCAACTGTTAAGTTGTACAGTTTAACCTATCAGCTTTTTTTATTAACGTCAAGTAGAGGAATAGCCCTCCTCCCTGAGTTCTGTTATATTTGAATAAGCAGAGACATCAGCAGAGGATGATAGTGTTGTTTAATCGATTAATCGGCGTCTTAATAATCATAATTATTAGTCTGGTGGGATTGTTTATGTATGTTTATCTTTCCCGTGAAGCTGCAGAAGAAACAACCTGGGAAACTCATACGTCCATAGAAGAGGCTGGATTTAACCCGGAGGCACTTGAACAGGCTCGTACATACTACGATTCACTAAATTCTACTGCAGCCATAGTCATCTCTGAAGGGAAAGTACTCTTTTCCTGGGGAGACGTAACAAAAAATACAAATGCCCATTCGATCAGAAAAAGCCTGCTTTCTGCTTTATACGGGATTGAAATGGAGCGCGGCTCTTTCCACTTATTTGATTCCCTGGAAGATTACGAAATAGACGACCAGACCCCGCTAACACCAATAGAAAAGCAGGCAACACTTTCCAACTTAATGACTTCTTCATCAGGTGTTTATCTTCCGGCTGGAGAAGAATCGTGGGGGATGCGTCTCGCACGGCCCAACCGCGGCAGTCATCTGCCCGGGGAGTTTTTTTACTATAACAACTGGGACTTTAATGTTCTTGGGTCAGTTTATAACGAACAGACAGAGGCGGATTTATTTGAGCACTTTAAGGAGCGTTTAGCTGACCCGCTCGGGATGGAAGATTTTGAGCTGGCAGATACGAATTATAAGTTTGAAGACCGCCGCTCCAGGCATCCTTCCTATTTGTTCCGAATTTCAGCAAGAGATCTGGCACGGTTCGGTCAGCTGTATCTGCAGAATGGATCCTGGGAGGGGGAGCAGCTTGTACCCAAACAATGGGTGGAGCGGAGTACTGAGGCTCAGAGGGAAGTGCCGGGAAATACATTATTTGATTATGGGTATCTATGGTGGGTAGCGACGGAAGCACCCTATGGAGATCTAAAGATGTATTCTGCTGTAGGCAGATACGGGCAGTCAATTGATGTCATACCTGAACTGGATCTCGTCTTTGTTCACCGCGTTGATTCCAACAGGCTTTCTTTCCAGTTTGCTAGAAGTTCTGTTAACGATCTTCAGCGTCTGCAGCTTCTTCAGCTGATTATTGATGCGAAAAGAAGAGAAGAATAGAAAACAAGCGCTCAAGCTTAACTACCGCTTGAGCGCTTGTTTTTTCGGCGGGGAATAGGGCGCCCCGATCTGTCCGATAAGCAGAAAACCATATTTCCATTTGTTAACGATAATTATCGTCGCTATTGATGCAGATAAACTAAATACAAAAAGAACAATAATATAAAGAAATCCAATAGTAAAAGGCTGAAGCTGATAGAAAAAATCAAACAGGAAAATATAAAAATAATGAAGGAGATAAATACCGAATGAAAAGCGGCTGACGTATTCCAGAAAAAAAGGAAGTTCTTTCATTCGGGAGGTCATATAAAACAGAAAAAAGATACACATAATCGTATGAATCAGTATATCCGTCCGCTTTGAACTGTGAACAGCAAGACTACCTGAGTGGTACAGGGTGAGCATTAATATACTGGTCAGAATGGGTCCTATAATGAAAAGGTAGCGGTATTTATAAATGAATTTTGAAAAGCTCTCGAAATTCGTACCTGCGTAGTAGCCAACTGTAAAATAAAATACCCAGCCGAACATAGGAAGCCAATAAAAACGTTCCCAAATGTATGGACCTATAGTCCATGCTTCCGGAGGAGAGGTGAAGTTGAAGAACATCAGATAAGCAGCATTTATAAGAAACGAAACGAGTAACACAATCTTCGGCGGCCATTTTTTAAGTTTGGAGTGAAATAGAAAATGAAACAGGTAAAACTGAAAAATGATGAGGATAAAATACCCGTGATAGTCCCCGATAAAAATATTCATAAGAATTTTATTGAACCCTTCCTGCATCCCGCCTGAAAAGAAAGGAAGGGCGTAAAAGACTCCCATGACGAAAAATGGAACAAGGATAAAGCGGAGTCTTTTCTTTAAAAAGTAATTCGGGAGCTCTCTGTTTCTATAGGAATAAGCGATCAGAAATTCGGAAATGAAAATAAACATGGGGGTCCCGTAATAAAGAATCATCTGGATGGAATCAAAAAAAATAGCAGATAATTCCCCCATTTCCCGGATAGTCTCGGTTTGGATACCAATATAAATACTGTGGAGAAGCACGATGCTCAGGCAGCCGATACTCCGAAGTACAAAAATTTCTTTTATCATATACGGCCTGCCTCCTTCTGCCATAGATAAAGAATCAATATTAAAGATACCATAAATATGGGATGGTTAGAAGAAAGTAAAGGGATTTCTTTCTTTATTCAAAAAGTCATAGTATCGTAGAAAAAGATGTGTCCAGGAAAGAAGGGTTAAAATGTCACGTTTGAATACATATCTGCTGCTCCTTTTCGTAATGGTTATATGGGGGTTGAACGTAGTAGCGGTGAAATTTTTAGTAGAACACATGCCTCCCGTACAAATGCAGGGACTGAGAATCGGATTAGCCGGGATTTGTGCCCTGCTGGCCGTATGTCTGCTGCGGGAAATGAAATCACTGTCCAAAAAACAGTGGCGAATCGTTCTCGCTGCATCACTATTCGGGCAGGTCGGTCATCATTCGCTGTTAGCTGTAGGACTCACGCAGACAACAGCAGCCAATGGGTCGCTTATCCTCGGCTTAATACCTCTGACTACGGCTGTTCTGGCAATGATATTTTTAGGTGATCCATTGACCAGGTGGAGATTTGCCGGCATTGCCCTGGGGTTTACCGGTATTTCATTTATCATTTTAAACCCCGAAGAAGGAGTCGCGATGATTTCCTCCGGAGATTTGTATATATTCCTGTCCATGCTGTCCCAGGCTTTTTCATTCATATTAATTAAAAGAGCTTCCGGCACGATTTCTCCAAGATGGATGACGGCTTTGATGCTTCTTATCGGATCTGTCAGTCTGCTGGTTATGAGCTTTTTTGTGGAGCCGGGCGGGTTCTCTTTAACTTCTCAAACCGGTCTGGTCTGGTTCGTTTTTTTGAGTTCAGCGATCCTTGCAACCGGTCTGGGACATTTACTGTTTAATGCGGCAATTCAAAAAATCGGCCCTGGACAGACAGCGCTTTTTAACAATTTCGTTCCCTTTTTTGCGCTTATTGGATCTTATTTTCTTTTAGGAGAATCTATTTATATCACCCAGATACTTGGATTTATTTTCATAGTCGCCGGAGTTCTTTTCGGGACAGGTTATATCGAACAGACAGTATTGAAGAAAAAAAGAGCCGTTCTGAGAAAATAATCAGAACGGCTCTTTTTATGGATTGTTTTGAAAGAAAATATGGAATAGGAAATAGTTTTCTTGAATTCGTTTACATTGTTGATAGCCATACGTTCAAGCGTAATACGCAGATGATTGTACGGAAAATAGTATGTTAAATAATCTGACATTTTTATTGTGTCAGAATATTCAGCCGGTATACTAAGGGTCATAAGTTGTTGGCATATTTGCTGACAGCAAAATAATTCGGGGAGAGTGAAGACGATGGACGAAATGTTTTTATTAAACAATGTATGGGTGATTGTCGCTTTTATTCTGGTTCTGCTCATGCAGGGAGGGTTCATTCTTCTTGAAGCCGGATCAACGCGAATGAAAAATGCCGGCCATATTGCCGGTAAGACGATATTTACAGTTGGAATTGCCTCATTGGTATTTTGGGCCGTAGGTTATGGGTTTATCTACGGGGAAGGAAATGCATTTATTGGAATGTCAGACTTCTTTTACGGAGACTTTACTTCTGCCGTAGATGGACTTGCTGGATCAGTTGATTTTATCTTTCAACTCGCATTTGCTGCCATTGCATTAACTATTGCTTTCGGAGGGTTTGCTGAACGCGCGAAATTATCTGTCTATATTATTTTTGCCGTTGCTTTTTCTGCTTTCATTTATCCTGTCGTAGCACACTGGATCTGGGGGGGCGGCTGGTTAGCCGGACTCGGTAAGCAGGACTTCGCTGGTTCCACTGTTGTTCATTTGACAGGAGCAATGGCTGCACTTGCCGCCACAATTATCTTAAAGCCTCGTATCGGGAAATTTAACGAAGATGGAACATCTAATGATATTGCCGGACACAACCAGGTCTATACAGCACTTGGTGTACTCATTTTATGGGTAGGCTGGTTTGGATTTAACGGTGGTTCTACACTTGGAGTTGACGGAGCATTCTTTGGTTATGTTGCCCTGACAACACAGCTTGCCGCAGCTGCCGGTGCCGTTGCAGCGATGGTAATAGTTTCAGCTGTAACCGGTAAAAATGATATTCCAACAATGTTGAATGGTGCCCTGGCAGGCCTTGTAGCAATTACGGCATCAACAGCATTTGTTGCCCCGTGGGCAGCGGTCATTATCGGTATTGTAGCTGGATTTATCGTTCACTTCAGCATGGTGTTCTTTGAAAAAAGTAAAATTGATGATCCTATATTTGCTCTCTCTGTACACGGAGTAGCAGGTATATGGGGGACACTTTCAACAGGATTTTTTGCTACACCGGCACTTTCAGAAATGAATGGCGGACAGCCCGGCCTGTTTTATGGCGGTGGTTTTGCGCAGCTGGGAGTGCAGTTTACGGGCGTTGCTGTCTCTGCACTCTATGCCTTTACCGTAGCTTTTATTATTTTGAAAGTTCTGGAAAAAGTACTTGGAGGTCTGAGAGTGTCTGAAGAAGAAGAGCTTATCGGACTGGATATGAGTGAACATGGAAGTTATGGTTACCCGGAAAATATGCCTGAGAAGAAGTATGATTCCAAACAGCCGGGGGCTTAAATATGAAACTGACTAAAGAAGAACATATTTCTTTTGAGCATTTACAGGAATGGCGGAACCGTCATATGCATCAAAAGCAGCTGACATTTTCTGAGTTAAATCAATTGCATGATGAATTGATGAAGAAGATTGTTCACGCGGCAGAAGAACTTACGCAAAGCGAGCAGGGCAAAGCACCTGCTCGCTTTGCTTTCCTTATAATGGGGAGTGCCGGAAGAAAGGAACAGGCATTGTGGAGCGATCAGGACCACGCGCTGATTCACGAAGGAAGCCCGGAAGACACTCCGTATTTTCTTGCGCTCGGCAGGAATATAACGAAAGGAATGGAAATATGCGGTTACGAACGGTGTGAAGGAAAAGTAATGGCTGAAGAACCCAGGTGGTGTAAACCTGTACCTGAAATGAAAAAACAGGTGGAACAGTGGATCCAGGAAGGTTCATGGGAATCAATCCGTCATATGCTTATTTTATTTGATGCAAGGACTCTGGTAGGTGACAAATCAGGTAACCAGGAATTGAAAGAGCTTATGTTCAGTTACAGCAGATTCCGGCACTCCTTCCGGAACAGGGTACTTGCCAATTCGGAATTTCGTATGAGGAGGCGGAATGTATTTGGGCAGATTCTTACAGATAAATATAAGCGTTTTGATTTTAAGGAAACCGTTCTTTTTCCTTTTGTGAATGCTGCTAGAACCGGAGCGTTTATAGAAGGAGACATTTCTTCTTCGACAATTTCCAGAATGCAGAGCCTGTCCGCCGTCTTTCCGAGAATGCCGGTTGCGCGAAAGTCTTTTGAAAATGCCCTGAATTTCCGGCATCTGCAAACGAAGAATAGTTCCTCCTATCGGGACATTCATCTTATTAAGGCAGATACCTTAACGAAAGAGGAGAAGCGGATGGTGAAAGAATGGATGGAAGAAGGGAAGCAGCTTCTCGAGCAGGTTCATGAATATTATAAAAATATGGAAAGGAAGCTTCCCTTATGAATGTCGTCGACAAATGGCTGAGGCAAATGGGAGCCCTGGCCGGTAGATCAGCCTATCATCCTAAAGGGAGCCGCAATGCAGAAGCAGTAGCCTACGCTCGAAGACTTCAGCGTGAACAGAAACAGCGGGACCATCTGGAGATGCCTTTTAAAAAACTGCCGGTGGTTGTATTTGACATTGAGACGACCGGGTTTTCTCCAAAAAAGGGGGATACAGTGCTTTCTATAGGTGCAGTAAAGCAGAAAGAAACAGGACTGGAAGAATTCTACTCACTTGTATACTCTGAAACGGAACCTTCAGAAACGGTAAAAGAGCTGACGGGAATAACAGGAAATATGCTGTTGGAAGCTCCACCGGCAGAAGAAGTATTTACGGATTTTCTTCAGTTTATTCAAGGACATACGCTTGTGGCACATCATGCAAAGCATGAGAAAGCTTTTATGGAACAGACGCTCTGGACGCTTTATCGTATGAAATTTGATTATCGGCTGCTGGATACAACCTTTTTGACAAGAATAATTGATCCAGAACGGCAGCTTCATTCACTTGAAGAATGCTGCGATTATTTTAATATTCCATCCAGCGGCAGACATCACGCATTAGAAGATGCAAAAATGACTTACCGATTGTGGAACACGTGCACAGAGCATGTTCAAAAACAGGGATATCATACTTTAAAAGATGTTTATTCTATGTTGGCAAGACAGCAGCACTGAGCCGCTCCTTTAGGGAGTGCTCCGTGCTTTTTTGTTTTAGAAAAAAGTATAAAAATTCCCTCCTTCCGACATGATTACTGAAATCCTGCAATTAATGTATTTTTTCCAGATCAGGAAATGTTTTCAGAAGTATTTTGTAAGGATAACGCTTACATTATCCGAAACTGTGAATGTTTACGAAAACCCTGTTTTCACGGGCCGGAGCATGTGATAAGATTAGTCATAATATTCGAACATAGAGGAGAATCAGCTCATGGAAGAGACAAAAGCGCAGGGAGTATATGTCAAAGATATACTGCTTGCCCATCAGGCATTAAAAGATGTTGTTGTGAAAACACCTCTGCAGCGGGATAATATCCTTTCTGATAAGTATGGTGCAAACGTTTATTTAAAACGGGAAGATCTTCAGGTAGTTCGATCCTTTAAGCTCCGAGGGGCTTATAATCTGATGCAGGGTCTTGGAGAACAGGAGCTGCAGAAGGGGGTTGTCTGTGCAAGTGCAGGTAATCATGCACAGGGAGTGGCTTATTCCTGTAAAGCACTCGGTGTAAGAGGGAAGATATATATGCCTTCTACAACCCCGAGGCAGAAAGTTTCCCGGGTGGAATTTTTCGGAGAACCCTTTGTCGAAGTCATTCTGACAGGAGATACGTTCGATGATGCATTTAAAGAAGCGATGATCTGTTGTGAAAAAGAGGAAATGTCCTTTATTCATCCATTTGATGATACCCGGACGATAGCTGGTCAGGGAACGGTCGGTATGGAAATATTGGAAGATATTGATGTCCCCATTTCTCATGTCTTCATGAGTATCGGAGGAGGCGGACTGATTTCCGGTGTGGGGTCCTACTTCAAAGAAATTTCTCCTTCGACGAAAATGATCGGAGTAGAGCCGGCAGGAGCACCGGGTATGAAAACCTCCCTAGCAGCTGGAAAAGTAACAACACTGGGTAAAATTGATAAATTTGTAGATGGAGCAGCAGTGAAAAAAGTAGGAGAGACTACTTTTGAGATTGCTAAACGGGTGGTCGACGATATTACCCTTATCGACGAAGGCAGAGTATGTGCCGCAATGCTTAATCTGTATAACGAAAATGCTATTGTAGCCGAACCGGCAGGAGCACTTTCTATAGCTGCACTTGATGAATATAAAGAGGAGATAAAGGGTAAAAACGTTGTTTGTGTCGTGAGCGGAGGCAATAATGATATTGACCGGATGCAGGAAGTAAAAGAACGGTCCATGATCTATCAAGGGTTAAAGCATTATTTTATTGTTAATTTCCCTCAGCGGGCCGGAGCGCTCCGGGAATTTTTAATTGACGTGCTCGGACCCAGCGACGATATTACTCGTTTTGAATATACAAAAAAGAACAACCGTGATAAAGGACCTGTTCTCTGTGGTATTGAGCTTCAGCATCAGGAAGATTACCATTCTCTTATTGACAGAATGGACAAAAAAGGTTTTGCTTATATAGAGATTAATAAAGATGAAGATCTCTTTAATCTGCTGATTTGATAATGTCATAAGCCTTATCGATGAAATTGGTTTTCATTGATAAGGCTTTTTTATGAAAAAAAGGAGGATGTACAATGATGGAAGACGCAATTACGGGTGAAGCTGTCCATGCAGCCGTTACCGGTCAGTCGAGAAAAGGAATTTTTCTTGAATACAAGGGGGAAGAACTTCTCCTTCCAGCCGAAGAAGTAAATAAGCCGGCCGGTGACACGGCTGAGGTATTTATTTATGAGGATAAGCAGGGGAAGCTGACAGCAACGATGAACATTCCCACCGTTACTAAATCGACTTATGACTGGGTCTATGTAGTCGGAGGGATAGACGCTGGAGTTTTTGTTGATATAGGGCTCCCTAAAGATATTCTTGTTTCAAAAGATGATCTTCCGGATGCTAAAGAACTTTGGCCACAAAAAGGGGACCGTTTATTTGTTACCCTTGCCCATGACCGAATGAAGCGCCTGAAAGCAATGCCGATAACGGAAGATATGATTGAAGAAGAAAGAGATCGAGCACAAAATGAGTACCGGGGCTCCGAAGTACGCGGAAACGTCTACGGACATAAAGATGCGGGCACTTGTATCATTACAGAAGAAGGGGTGCGAGGCTTTATACATGAAAGTGAGGCTTCTTTTATTCCTCGGCTTGGGCAGAGTGTGGAAGGAAGAGTTATTGCAGTGAAAGAGGACGGAACAATTAACGTCTCTCTAAGAGATGAAAGAGTGGTAGCTCAAGGGAAAGATGCCGATATGATTTTGGAAGTTCTGCATAAGAGAGGCGGACAGATGCCTTTTACAGACAAATCAACGCCCGAAGAAATTCAGTCTGCTTTTGGATTGAGTAAAGCATCGTTTAAAAGGGCTCTTGGTAAATTAATGAAAGAGAAAATTATTAATCAGGAACCGGGACGGACGTACCTCATTGATAAAGAAGAACAGTAATTAATCCGATTCAGAGAATATTCCAGACAAAGCGGTACTTAAAACTCTTTTATCGAAGACTGCTCCATACATGTTATGGAGCAGTCTATTTGTTATTAAGCTGTGTTAAAGCATTCCTGCAGGGTGTACATTTTCCACTTTGAAAATGCATGGGCCTCTCGCTAAGATAAGAATAGATATACTATACTACTATTCCAAACCTTACTATGAAGTTTCAAATGCAAGACCAACAAAATCAGCGGATTTCAACCCGCCATCTGATCAATGGTGTGGATATTACCGGGCCCCACCCTGCTGAGCGCAGGGTGGAAGGGATGAGCTTAAGCCGTCCCTGCGCCTCCTATAGAAGC
Organism: Alkalicoccus halolimnae; assembly: GCF_008014775.2. Classification (GTDB taxonomy): domain Bacteria; phylum Bacillota; class Bacilli; order Bacillales; family Salisediminibacteriaceae; genus Alkalicoccus; species Alkalicoccus halolimnae. Next base: position 1,909,372 of record NZ_CP144914.1, read on the forward strand.
GAAAGCGCCCCTTTATCACTTATGAACTTTATTTTCAACATAGCCTTTTATTATGTAAAGCAGGGTGTTATAACGCACGTGCGCAAATGCTTAAACTAGTCGTCTGAACACGTTCTTTAACTGGACGCCCTCAGAACAAAGCCTGATGTTTCAGGATACAGCCCGTTCTCCTTCTTCTCATTATTTTTGAAAGAAGCAGGACATTATGAAACCAGACAATGCTCATTTCTTTTAAAGATCTCTCTTGTTTCTAATAGACGGCGAATGTTTTGCGAGTGAGCTGCTGTTCAGTATTTTATTAGTATACCGTTCTGGAAAATCGTTGCAGACAGCGCCTTTCCCCATTATAATGAAACGTATGTTCCTACATATATCAGGAAGGAGATGGTTTTATGCAGCTGATCATCGCTGAAAAACCGGATCAGGCAAAAAAACTGGCTGCTCCTTTTCATAGCCGTCATCAGAAAGATCATATTGTAATTGATTCCTGCCCCCACTTTCCGACTGGAGCAGTGATAACCTGGGCGCTCGGACATCTCCTAGAACCCGTCCCGCCGGAAACGTATAAAAAAGAGTGGAAACGCTGGGAGCTAAGTGTCCTTCCGATGATACCAGAAGATTTCAAATACCGTGTAAAACGACGCAGAGAATTTTCGGTTATCCAGCGGTTTGCGAAAGATGATCGTGTCAAAGGGATTATCCACGCCGGAGATGCTGAGCGGGAAGGAGAAGCGATAATCCGTCTCATTCTGAATGAGATTGCTGTCTACAAACCGCTCCATAGGCTTTGGATCTCCTCTTTAACTCCTCAGGCTGTTAAAGAAGGATTCGCTGCTTTAAAAGACGGAAAAGAGACGGAAAGTTTATATACGGAAGCGGTGAGCCGGGCCTATGCCGATTGGCTGATAGGGATGAATGCTTCCAGACTCTACACGCTGCTCATGCAGAAACACCACGGCGTTCAGGATGTATTTTCCGTGGGGAGGGTACAGACTCCTACACTTTGTCTGATTGTCGACAGAGAAAAAAAGATAGAAAACTTTAAGCCCGAGCCCTATTGGGAAGTGGAAGCGGAATTCACTCATGAAAAAGGGATCTATAAAGGCGTGTGGCACGATAAAGAGGATTCAAAAATTAACAGCAGGGAATTGGCAGATAAAATTGCTGATTTTGCGCGAAATAAAAGTGCAGAACTAACCTCTTTTAAAGAAAAGGAACGAAAAATTCAACCGCCGCAGCTCTTCTCCCTTTCTACTCTCCAGGCTCATGCGAATAAAGCATTTAAGTTTTCTCCTAAAAAAACGCTGGACACAGCTCAAAAATTATATACGAAGGGGCTGCTGACCTATCCACGCACAGATTCAGCACATGTTACGAAAGAGGAGGCTGCCGCTTTTCCCGGAATGCTTGAAAAATTAAAGAAACTCTCTTCCTATGAGCGCTATTTCCCTCTCCCGAAAACATCCCTGCAGGAAGATAAAAGGTACGTCAATTCAGCAAAAGTGAAAGATCACTACGCTATCATTCCTACAGAAGAAATTAAAAATCCTGAGTCACTTTCGGGAGATGAAGCAAAAATTTATGATGCTGTTATTAAAAGGATGCTCGCAGCTCATGAAAAAGCCTGTATTATGAACGATCTTACGTGCGAAACAACAGTGGACGAAAGAGCCTTATTTATTTCTAAAACCAGCAGTATGCTCCAGGAAGGATGGCGGCGTATTCTGCCTTCTGCAACCAGCGAAAATAATCAGGAGCTGGGGCTTCAGGAGCTGGAAAAAGGTCTCCGGTCTGATGTGACAAAAGCTGACGTTCTTTCCAAAAAAACAAAACCTCCGAAACGTTTTACTGAAGGAGACCTGATTCAATTAATGAAAACATGCGGAAAAGAGCTTGATCCTGAACTTGCTCAGGTTATGAAAGAAACGGAGGGGCTCGGTACAGAGGCTACGAGAGCAGGTATTATTACAGTCCTGAAAGACCGCGGATATATTTCAGTAACTAAAAACATGGTTTTTGCAACGGCAAAAGGGGAGGCACTCTTTAATGCTGTTGCCGGAACGATTCTTTCCTCCCCTGAAATGACGGCAAAATGGGAGCAGCGTCTTGCTGAAATTGGAGAGGGCAGAAAAGGAGCGGGCGCCTTCCTTGATCAGGTGAAGAAATTGACTACTCACCTCGTCGAAGAAGCGGGGCATTCCTCCGGCTCCTGGAATATCGATGCAGCAGCTATTCCATCCACCAGACCTGCGAAAAACGGTAAGCGTAAAAAACGAACGGTAAAAGCAGGTCCGTGTCCGCTATGCGGAGCAGATGTGGTGGATAAAGGTAATTTTTACGGATGCAGCGCCTATCGTCAGAACAGCTGTACATTTACCATTTCCAAAACGATTCTCGGGAAAAAACTTGATTTGAAGCAGATTAAATTGCTGCTGAAAGACGGAAAAACAGAGACAATTAACGGTTTTAATAAAGGCGATGAGACATTTCATGCTGTTTTAAAGTGGGATGCCCAGTCCAGGAAAATTACTTTTGTAACACACGGACAAACATAATTTCACTTTGGGATCCTATCCGGATTGGAGGACCCCAAAATCCAAATCCGGAGGAAACGAAGGCATGCAGATTTCCAAAACGCCTATAGCCCCAGTCCAATTTAAAAATTCGTGAAGTAATCAGGTGAAACGGCCAAATCTGCCCGCGGTGGGTATGTCCGCTTAATGAAATATCTGCTCCTGCCTGTTCTATTTCGTCGAGTGACACAGGCTGGTGATCGAGGACGATGGCAGGTCTGGCGTTATCAGGGATCAATTCTCTGACTGACTTTCTCTGTTTAGACGTCTTGTCTTTGCGTCCGATGATCCATCCGATATTTTCGACATGCACGGTTTCGTCTTCAAGAAGCCTGATCCCGCTGTCTTCGAGTATTTTTGACAGTCTGCTGATTTGATTACCATAATATTCGTGATTGCCGGTAACAGCAAAAATGCCGGAAGTGGATTTTAATTCACTAAGAAGGAGATGCTGGTTTTTGTTTTTAAAAATTTCCGGATCATCATCTACAATGTCACCACATAAAAATATGACGTCCGCATCGAGAGGGTTCACATGTTTTACGAGGTTTTTAACATGTCTGCTGCCTGAAAGACCTCCGAAGTGCATATCAGAAGCTACAGCGAAACTGAATGGTGCACTGACTCTGTCCAGATAAATGGTATATTTCCTGATGACCGGAGTATAGGCATAATAAAGCCCAAACCCCCAGTAGACGATAAAAAGGACTCCAGCAGCGATGGCAGCTCCATTAACAACATTCGAAAAAGGGAAAATGACAGCGAGCAGGAAAACCAGCAGGTGTACTGCCGGAAAAATGATAAGGAAGAACGGCAGACAGGCAAACCAGAGCGAACCAGCTGTTTTCAAAGCCGGAATTTTAATTCCACCTATATAGATGTAGGCAAAAAGATTTACAAATATGGCTATGATGAAATAAGGGATTGGCAGTATAAAAGATAAAATCCAGGCAATATATAAATGAAGCCCTGTATAAATACCTAATGTGAGCAGTGTATAAGTGAAATATTTCCATTTCATGCCATTCAGCTCCAGTACCTTATTGTCGTTAAGACTCTTAATTATGTATAATGGTTTTAGCATACGCTTAGTTATACTTTTTTCACAAACCATACGCCCGAGGGAGGCCTTTATTTATGAAACCACTCAGAAAAAGAAACGGAAAATTATATACGGAAGCACGGGTAAAAATTAATGGAACATATGAATCGTTTGAGGTGCTTATTGATACCGGCCGTGAAAAAACCGTATTTAATAAAAAAATGGTTCCTGAAGAAACACTTGATGCTATGAGTATCGGTCCGCTTAAAGTAAGTGAATTCACGACAGAACTGCAGGACATGGAAGAAGAAGGCATTATCGGAGTTGATTTTCTATTGAAGACAGGAGCAAAGCTGAATTTGGATGCTATGACTATTTCCAGTTCCAGAACGTAAAAAAGACATTGATTGACCTCCGCGGAAGAACCGTGTATTATCACGTTGAAAGCTTGTAGAGATCAGGAAAGGAGACTGGAAATTATGTCTGAAGAACAAGAAGAAGTGCTTGTACAATCCGGTGATCAAATTCTCATTACAGCAGGGGATTATAAAGGCGAATTAGCAAAAGTTATTACCCCTTATACAAATTCCATATCAGCTGAAATGGAAAAAAGAGATGAAGAAGGCGCAAAACCACGTACAGTTCTTAAACATGCTGAGTATGAGATTGTAGAAAAAGCATAAACGATTAAAAAGTACGCCCGTATCTCGGGGCGTACTTTTTTTGAGGGCACACGGTTCAAACCTGCTCCCTGCCCTTAGAGGCATGAAAGTAACTTTATTAAATGAACTGGAAATAATAAAGACTGTAAAGGGCAGTACCGACACAGACAAAAGCAGCAGCTACAAAAGAGGCATTTTGTTTAATTACAGATAAAGGCGTGACATCCATCAGGCGGGAAGCCATCAGCACCTGACCTGAAAAAGGAGAAATCTGTGTGGCGATCGTCCAGGAAGAGACGAGCAGAAGTGCTGCGTATTCATGACTGATACCAAGAGACTCCGGGCTGAGAGAGCTGCCGATACCAATGATGATAATGATTGGATGGACCCCGACAAGAGCAAACATAAGCGTAACTAACATAATAATAAAGGAAAAGAGAAGAACGGAGCCGGATGTCCATACGGCAAGACTGTTGGAAATAACTTCTCCTGCAGCAGTGGAAGAAACTGCTGTCCCGAAAAATCCTGCAGCGATAAAAATAGCCATTTCATTTTTCACCCGCAAAAATGAATGTCTGATGTCGGAAAACACATAAGACAAATAGCCGCCCATTTCCTTTTTCGCCAGGGCAAAAACGATAGGGAGAAAGATAGCGAGCAGTGAAACGATGACAATCATAGAAGCATCTGCGTTGTAATAAAATAAGAAAGAAAGACTGACAAACAAAATACCAAATCGAATGAGAGGCAGAATGGATACCTTGTGTTTTAGGGAACGCGAAGTATTTTCAATCGTGACATCGCCGGAAAAGTCAATCCGGCGAAGCCAGAGTGTGGAAAGGCCGGCAAAGACGGCAGCAAGAAACAGGCCAAAAAAACCGATGGAAAACCAGGATATATCAAAAATAGCTACGACAAGCCCTATATTTACAAAATAAGGCGACCAGAGCATACAGCAGGCAAATCCTCTCATCAAATGAAGGGTGAGCTTCTTCTGATGAAAACTGCGGAAGCTTTCATCTGCAATCTGCCGTATAATAGCCATAGCGCCAAAGTTAAGAATAAATCCAATACAGAGCATTAAAGTAAAACTCAGCCGGTAGGGATGGTTGCCTGATTCTGCACTCTTTTCTGCTATGTAATGCTTGAGAGATGTTAAATAGCCTGTGAAACTCATATAAGCTCCGACTAGTGGGATCATCAGAAAAAGAGATAGTACGTTTGTATTTGTACCAAACGCTTCGGTCATTTCCAGAGGGCTGATATTTTCCATTAAATATATAAAGAATGCACCTGCCGTTAACAGACTGATGATTAATTTATTCGATCGATTAATAAAAAAGAAAGCAGCAATGAGCAGCGCAAGGGAAAGAATGCCGTAAATGAGTGATAACTGCATGGGGGTCACAGCCTCCAGCAGGAACAGTCCTGTAGTTGTATAAGCTGTAATACCCAGCAGCAGCTGCAGCCGGTTTGACAGGGTGATCACCTCCTGAAGCGTATTTATTAATCGTACCATATAAAGGATGGAGGATGGTTTTTATGAAACATAGAATTATTCTGATTACTGGAGCAGGAAGCGGCTTCGGCTTGTTGATGGCAGAACGGTTCCGCCGGAACTATACAGTGCTTGCAGCCGTAAAGAAAAAAGAGGATACAGTAAAGCTGAAAAAGTACGGACTTGATTTTGTGTATGAAATGGATATAACTGATGAATCGGCCAGAAAAAATATGCTGGCGGAAATTGAACAGAAATTCGGAAAGATTGATGTATTAGTTAATAACGCAGGCTTCTGTCAGGGAGGAGTGGCAGAAGCGCTTTCAGAAGCAGACTGGGAGGAGCAGATGAATGTCAACGTTGTCGGTACGGCAGCTCTGACGAAAGAAGCACTCCCGCTTTTGAAGCGGGGCAGAGAAGCAAAAATTATTCAAATGGGCAGTATAAGCGGAAGAATTGGATTTCCAGGTATCGGTGCATATGCGGCTTCCAAATTTGCTCTGCGCGGTCTCAGTCACTCTCTGCGTCTGGAACTTCTTCCTAAAGGGATTCACGTAGTACATATGGAAATTGGCTCATTTAAAACTCCAATATGGAATAAAAGCCGTACCAGAGCCCGATTTTACAATGGAAACGATTATAAGAAACTTGAAGAAAGCCTGGAGCAGCATACGGAAAAAACAGCTTCTTCAGGGGATAAGCCGGTAAAAGTTATAAATAAAATTGAATCTGTCATTCATAAAAAGAAGCCGGCTTTTAATTATCGTACTGGAAAAGGAGTTATCTTTTTAACGGCCTGTGAAACATTTCTTCCTCATCGAGCCTTTGAAAAAATAATAATACGTCAGACTGGAGGAAAAATATGATTCAGCGATCGTCCCATTATATACTGTTTTCATGGGTTATTTTGCTTTACCTGATCGAAATATTTTTTCCTGTGCCTTACATAAACGACGTGCTTGCAGGAAGTACGATTGTTCTTTTTTTACTATCTTTCCCTTATGCTTCGACTCTCTTTAAAATTCTGGCAGCAGTTTTTACAACAGCCGGATTTTTCTTTATTTTTTTCTACAGTCTTCCTACAGGAGAACTGTATTTATATGTTAATGAAAATCTTTCGCTGCTCGCTCTTTTATTTATGCTGCCTTGGATGAATAGTGTCGTCAGGGCGGGGAGGTATGATCGGAAGATAAATACGCTCCTCTCAGCGAACGTCAACGATCTTGGTAAATTATATCAGCGTGCATCGGTGACCAGTTATATACTCGTAGCTTTTATCAATTTGTCAGCGCTGAGTCTCTCACAGGGCGTACTCAGGGATAATCTGCAGCGCTTTGACAGGAAGCTGCAGCAGAGTTTTATTGCACAGACGACGCTTCGTGCTTTTGCGGTTGCGTTGTGCTGGAGTCCGATGGAAATACTCGTAGCCATCAGCGTGGATGCTACGGGAGTCAGTTACTTTTCAATGCTGCCCTGGCTGATGCTTGTCTCTTTTTTAACATTGACAATCGATGGTTTTATAGGGAGGTACCGCTATCGGAAGACCGCTTACTCGCAGCAGAATAACGGTGGATCAGTAAAACAGATTCTAAAACCGATGGTCACTCTGTTTACAGCTCTGTCGCTGTTTCTCGCTTCCATTGTTATAATTGGCAATCTTTTTGGCTTCGATTTTATTCTGACAGTGACGCTCGTTATTTTCCCGTTTGCTTTTACTTGGGCAGTACTCGGCAGAAGGAGAAGGAGCTTTTTGTGGATTGGAGTGCCGCTCTGGAAAGAACGCAACAGCCATATGCAGAATTTTATTCTGCTGTTTGTCTCCCTTGCGTTCTTTTCCACGACGCTTAATGAAACCCCGCTTCTGGAAATGGTTCAGGATCCTTTTCTGGCCATGGGGGAAACCCCCTGGATCGTTTTATTTATGATTCAGCTGACGTATCTGGCTATGAGCATGATTGGAATTCATCCTATTGCAACCATCGCCGTTCTTATAGAAGCTGTTTCTCCTTTGTTCTCGATCGCTAATCCATTAAGTTTCAGTATTGTTTTCGTAAGCGGAGCACTCGCAACAGCTACCGTCGGTACATACGGAGTGACTGTTACGATGACGGCTATGAATACCCAGCAGAACCCATACCGGATTACGTGGATGAACATGCCGTTTGCCCTCCTTTACGGTACAATAGGTACGATTACCGCTATTCTTCTTCTTTAACAGTATTATCATCAAGGTACTAATATCTTAGTTTATTTTTATTACGAAAAAACATTGCTTTTAACTGTCTGATCTGTGGAAGAGTATAAGCGTCTACGGCCGTTCTCATAACAACATTTGTATAAATTAAAAAGAAGTATATTAAAATGAAAGCATGTATATTTGATCTGGATGGAGTAATTGCGGACACTGTGGAGTTTCATTACCTGGCATCAAAAAAGACTGCAGATGTATTGGATATTACGTTCACGCGGAAAATGAATGAGCAGTGGCAGGGAAGAAGCAGAAAAGCTCTCATGGAGGCAATGCTCTTTCAATCTTCTGAAACAAAATATACGGAAGCAGAACTTGGTCGAATGAAAAACGATATTTACAGAACTTATATTAACTATCTCACCCCAGAGGATACACTGCCGGGCGCTGCAGAATTGATTTATGATTTAAAAAATAACGGAGTTCCGCTTGCACTCGCTTCTTCGAGTTCCAATGCAGAATTTGTAATAAGGAAACTGGGTCTTTACAGCTCTTTTGACTATATTGTTCCTGTAGAGGACGTAAAGAACATGAAGCCGGATCCGGAAATTTTTCTGAGAGCAGCAGCATTTTTGAATATTTCTCCGAAGGACTGTGCAGGAATCGAAGACAGCGTGGCAGGGACAAAAGCAGTAAAACAGGCAGGGATGACAGCGGTCAGTGTCGGCAAAGATAATCCCGGAGGAGATATTCATGTCAGCAGTCTGCTGGAACTGAATTATTTTATACTTTGTGAAGCTGTAGAGCGATAAGCGGAAAAATGTAATAATAAAACTAATAAACTATTTTCAAGCGGTTGGAGGAAGATAATCTATGAGTGAACTATCGACAGTGGAATTAACTGTACAGGAACAGGAGCGTCTGCGGAAGATTGAAGATAAAAAAACGAGTGGTATTTTTGAAATTGCTTTCTGCGGTCATTTTTCAGCAGGGAAGTCGACGCTTTTGAATGCACTTGTCGGCGCGGAAGTTCTGCCTACAAGCCCTATCCCTACAAGTGCGAATATTATTAAGATCACCAAAGGGGATTTCGGTTTAAAACTGATTGGACCAAATGGAAAACTGCTTCACAGTTATGAAGGGGAAATACCGTGGAGCGATATTAAACAATGGGGGAAGGATGGAGAACAAATCAGTGAACTGCACATCCAGGCTCCTTTGTCTTTTCTATCAGAGAACGGAGTAATTGCGGACACTCCCGGTGTCGATTCTACTGATCCAACTCATGCGAGCGTTACGGCCGAACAGCTGTATTCCACCGATGCCATCGTTTACGTCATGGACTATAATCATGTTCAATCGGAAACGAATCTGCATTTTCTGAAACAGCTCTCTGAATCCGGCAAACCGGTATTCATTGTTATTAACCAGGTTGATAAACATGAGGAGAAAGAGATGACAGCAGAGGATTTTCGAAGCCGGATTGATGAGGTATTTGAAGAATGGCATATTCACTATGCACAATTTTATTTTACTTCTATGAAAACACCGGATCATCCATTAAATGAGTTTGATACTTTTAAAAAGAAAATGAAGGCGATATTAAAAGCAGGAAGTGCTTTTACCGACCCTTCCCAGCACGCCCTGAAAAGAGGGTTTTATGAAGCACTCGTTAACCGCCTGCGTAAGGAAAGAGAAACGAGCAGGGAAGAAGTACTTCAAAAAGCAGGAGAAGAGGGGTTTACTCAGCAGGAAGTAGAAGAAGTATCTTCGGTTTATGAAAAGATCCGGGCAGCTTCCACATATGAAGAGCAGCTGGAAGACGATTATAAATCTGAGATGAAACGACTCTATGACAATGTGCATCTTTTTCCTGCTGCTACTACAGAACTCGTGGAACGTTACGTAGAATCCAAGCAAAAACAGTTTAAAGTCGGGTTTGTTTTCTCAGGAAAGAAAACGAAAGAAGAGCAGCAGAAACGGCTTGATCAGCTGACAGTGGAAGTTAATGACAACTTGAAATCCCAGCTGATATATTTTGTAGAAGATTATTTTCGAAAAGTCCCTGTACACCAGCTTTCCAACGAACAGGCTTTTTTGGAAGCAATGAAAAATCTTAATATAACTATTACTCCGGAATGGATCGACAGTCACGTAACGACAAAATCCATTAACCGTGAGTATATCTATACATTAACAAAACAGATGAACGAAAAAATCGTACGGGAAGTAAAAACCCGTGCTAACGAATTGTTACAGCTTTATATTGAAGGTATGAAAGAGAGAAAAGCTGAAGAAGTTCAGAAACTTGAACAGAAGCGCAGCCAGTTTGGTAACCTCGAAACGTTTCACGAGCATTTAACCGCCCTTGACAGAGAGTTCCAAGAGTTATTAAAAGAAGCTGAACATTTCAAACCACGCGCCGGTTCAGTAAAGCCTCTTGAGGATATGCTCCGGGAGATTACGAGTGCCGAAGATATCGAGGAAGAAACCTTCTGGAAGGATATTACGTTTATACCTGAAGATGATGAAGAGCATCATGCTTCTGTCCCGGAGCATGCAGTAAGCGTTTCTATCGATGATGACGCTGTACAGCCATGGATAGAATCTGTTAAAGAATGGAAAGAAGATTTAAAGCACCATCCGCTCTTTATAGAAGAAGCAGCAGCTCTTGAGTCTACTGTTGATAATTTTGAAAAGTCCTCTTTCACAATTTCTTTATTCGGTGCGTTCAGCGCAGGTAAATCAAGTTTTGCCAATGCCCTTTTAGGAGCGGACATAATGCCGGTCTCCCCGCACCCAACAACTGCGACTGTGAATACTGTAAAGGAGCCGGGGGATGGTTTTTACCATGGAGAAGCGGTAGTCCATTTTAAAGACCGTACAAGGCTTTCAGAAGAAATTCATTCCGTAGGAAGGTCGCTTCGCCAGGAATTGGATATAGATAGTCTTCCGAAATGGAACTACCGTTCTCTAACAAAGGTAACGAAACAGCAGAAATCGAGCATAGATTATTTGAAAATACTGCAGAAAACCCTCCGGGAGCGGCAGAATGTAATAGGGACGAAAGAAAAAACAAGCATAGATCAGCTTGCTCCCTATATTGCAGATGAAGAGACGGCATGTTTAATAGATAATGTGACAATGTATTATGACTGTCCATTGACAAAGGAAGGAATCATTCTCGTTGATACGCCTGGAGTTAACTCCATACACGGCCGCCATACAAACGTGGCGTTTAAACAGCTGGAAATGTCTGATGCTATTTTTTATCTGACTTATTATAATCACGCTTTCTCCAAGTCGGATCAGTACTTTCTGCAGCAGGTAAGTGCTGTAAACGAAAGTTTCGCAAATGATAAATTGTATTTTGTAATTAATGCAAGTGATCTTGCATCTACTGACAGAGAACTCCAGGAAGTGAAAGAGCATGTATCTACCCAGCTTTCCCAAAACGGCTTTGCCAACCCTAGATTATTTCACGTATCAAGTAAACTTGCACTCAAAGAAGGTTCATCAGACAGCTCGTTTGCATCATTTGAAGCGCTTTTTTACAAACATATTTTAGGAGAACTTAAATTTCTCGGGCTGCAGCTTATACAAAAAGAGACAGACAAGCTTATTCACCAGCTCGATCATTATTATGCCTATATGCAGGAGGAAGAGACAAATAAACAAAAAAAGCTTTCTGAGTTGAAATTGAAATTAAAGGAAGAAATCGCTAAGGCTGAAAAAAAATCCTTTCAATACGTGGAACGAGACGCTTTCCGGGAACTGGAACAGCTGTCCCTTTATTTACGAAAAAGAATGAGTTTTGTTCTGCATGATTATTTTCAGGAAGCGGTTAATGTTTCCGTACTGACTGCAGACAGCAGAAGAGACCTCCAACAGCAGCTGGAACAGGCTCTCACTGACTGGGCAGTGATGGGCGAACAATTTCTGCGTCAGGAATGGGAAGCAGTATCTATTCGTCTTGACCACGCTATTCAGCGTCTGTTCCGAAAATGGTGTGAGAGCTACGAAGCAGATCTGCAGAACAGTCTTGGAGAATTTCAATTCCCGCGTCCGTCCTTTTCTCCGGCCATTCGAACTTCGTTAGGAGAAATATTGCTGCTGGAAAACATGGAAAGCTACAAACATTTCCTGAAAAATAAGCGGGAATTTTTTGAAGGCGGTCTCAGCAGGGAATTGAAAGATAGAGTCGTACAGGATGCAATGAAAAAAATTACAGCTGTATTAAAAGAAAAAGAAGATGAGGTTCAGAAGGTGCTGATTCCAGCTGTTCAGGGAATTACGGAAGCCACACGCGGTTCACTCATTCAGGCATTGGAAAGAGAGCAGCAAAAATATGAAGCGCTTATGAATAAAGCAGAAGGAGATTTTATTAAAGAAAAACTGCTTAAAACTGAAAATTTCCCGGAACAGCCGTTCCATAAGGCATAGTCCTTTTTCTCAGCTTCTCTTTTGAATTATAATTAAGCTGGTGGTGGTATATTTAATGAACATGACTCCGTATTTAATAATTGCCGGTATTATTTGTATCATTGCTCTTGTATTGACAATTGCAATTGGTATGAATCCGCAGGACGATAATTATAATAACGCTGATAAAACAAAAAAGCATTTTATTAATCTGACATTGATCTATGCAGTAGTATTTATTCCTGCTATTCTTATGATTTTTGTATATTTTATTATCCGCTGACAGGAATGGAAGGAGAAAACTATGAACAGAAAGATTAAACTCGCTGTGCTCGATATGGATGGAACCCTGCTTTCAAACGAACATCAAATTTCCGTTCAGAACAAGCAGGCAGTTAAAAAAGCTTTACAAAACGGTGTGGAAGTAATTATTGCAACAGGGCGCTCCCTTCCTGCCGTCGATATGTTTGCTGAAGAACTTGAACTGAATGATTTTATTATTACAGGTAACGGCAGTGAAATATGGCATTTGCACGGACCGGAACTGATCGAACGATCATCGCTTGAAAATGAAATGATTGAAATGATGTGGAAAATCAGAAATAAACACGGTGCCAATCATTGGGCGGCTTCCGTCGGGAAAGTCTGGAAGAGAGAGATGCCCGAGAATTTACATGAGCACGAATGGCTTAAATTCGGGTATGACCTGGACAGCGCGGAAATAAAGCAGGCAATTCTTGAAGAACTTCAGCAGTATGAAGAACTGGAAATAAGCAATTCAAGCCCTCTTAACATTGAAGTGAATGCAAAAGGAGTGCATAAAGCTAAAGCGATAGAATCCGTTCTTCAACGAAAAAAGATTTCCTTTGAAGAGGTCATGACGATAGGTGACAGTCTGAACGACATGAGTATGATCAAAGCGGCCGGAACAGGCGTGGCTATGGGAAATGCTCAGCAGGAAGTGAAAGATGCTGCTGATCACGTTACTTCTTCAAACGTTGAACACGGCGTAGCAGAAGCTTTCCAGTATTTCCGGATTATTTAGCAGCAGAAATGCTGCTTTTTTTCTTTTAGAATTATCAAATAAACTGATAAGGATAAAAAATGACTCTGTCAGCTTTCATTCTTTTTATTAGTATAAAGCTGCACTACCGGTCTTCTGCGGCATAAATCTAAAACTGGATTACAAGAGCTGTGGATTCTTCTGTCCGCTTTCTTAATGAACTTGTAAACGCTTATAGTTTCTTCTGTCTTTAAAGCGCATAACGTTTTAAAAATAAAGAAAAGGGTATATACAAAACATAAACAATAGTTATTCAAACACTATACGAGGTGATGATTTTGTATTTAATTCCTGAGCCGCTGCATCCAGCCGTTGTCCATTTACCGATTGCGCTCTGGCTTGTAGGTTCTTTATTTTTACTTCTTTCTTTGTGGAAGCCGTGGTTCTTTGACAGAGCAGCTTTATGGATGACTGCCATTGGAACTTTTGGAGGCATTATATCTTACCAGACCGGTCCTTCAGCTGTTGGTACGGCAATTGAGATATATGGAGACTCTGTAGGAGAATTTCTAGGGATTCATCAGCAGTTTGCTTTTTATTCCCTTCTGACTTATATTGTTATTCTTGTACTTCAAATTGTTAATTTATTCACAAAAAACAAGTATATTCGTTGGATTATAGCTGTTTTAGGTATAGCTGGAGCCCTTCTTGTGTTTGCGACAGGTCATTTTGCGGGAAGATTAATGTATGACGGGATATAATAGGGAAAGGAGGAATGGATGATGGCTAAAAAGTACTTTACTGTGGAGCAGGCGGACAGACTGCTTCCAATTGTTAAAGAAGAAATAAACGAATTAAAGATTATTCAGAAGGAGTTTGACGATAAATGGTCAGTCTATCACCAGATACAGGAAGAAAAGAAACAGAATGTCCAGACAGAGACACCCAGCGTATTTAAATTAGAGTGTGAATTGGAATTTATTGAGCTTCAGGCTCAGCTACATGTTTCCAATATTCAAAAAACAGGTGCACAGTTAAAAGGTATTGAACCAGGACTCGTAGATTTTCCTTCTTTTAAAGGAAAAAAAGAAATTCTTCTATGCTGGAGAGAAGGAGAAGATAAAATTCAATTTTACCACGATCCTAAAGAAGGATTTGCCGGAAGAAAGCCGCTTTATTGAGTGACGTCAGTTTAACTGAGTGTCTGTGGATCAGCGTTATCCGGTGCAAAATAGCAATTCTGACTATTCTGCAGGCACTTTTCTTTACTATTTCTGATTGATTAAAAGCAGGGTGTTCCTGTTAGTATTTATTTTAATGAAAGGAGAATATATTTATTGAGAGTGACAATTGCAGCCCCGCACTATCATGAATGGAGGGGGAATAAAATAACAGCTGAACGAATGGAACGCGGAGTCCGGAAATCTGGAGTGAGTGTTTCTATAATATCTTCTACAGATAAGCAGGTTTCAGTGCCGAAAGATACGAATCTGCTACATGGAATGCATGCTTATAAGTTTGCTTTGTTCTATAAAAAGTTACATATTGCTCTGCCTTATATAATTACCCTCACAGGTACAGATATAAATGACGATATTGATAACCCTGAGAGACGCCCTGTAGTTCTCGAATGTCTTGAAAATGCAGAGTTTATTCATGTCTTTGAGGCTGGTATGAAAGATAAAGCAGTATCTTACCTTCCGGAAGCAGCCTCTAAAATATTTGTAATACCGCAGGGCATGAATTTGTTTCCCCGTGAGACAGAAGAAGTAAAGGAATCCGGTAATTTCACTTTCCTGCTTCCGTCAGGCGTCAGAAAAGTGAAAAACATTATGCAGGCAGTCGATTGCATAGAACGTATTCATGAGAAGCATAACGATGTTATATTAAACGTCCTGGGGCCTGTTATTGAACGTGAAGAAGGCGAAAAATTAAAGAAGAAAGCAGAGGGGAACAACTGGCTTACTTACGGAGGGGCTGTACCTTTCATCCGGATGGGAAGTTTTTATCTACAGGCGGACGTTGTTTTAAATACCTCACTAAGTGAAGGGCAGGCATCCTCTATTATGGAAGGAATGGCGGCTGGAAAACCGGTGCTTGCTTCAGACATCCCGGGCAACCGGAGTTTGATACAAAATGAAGTTAACGGGCTTCTTTACAAGAATGAGAAAGAATTTATTGAAAAGGCAGAGCTTCTTTATCAGGATAAAAGTCTGCGTGAAAAACTGGGTGAAAATGGGAGAAATTACATTTCAGAGTATCATAATCCTGTTAAAGAATCGGAAGAATTAATAAATCTCTACCAAAAAGCGCTAAGTGATACCGGTCTTTAGCATTAAAGTGGATATTTATGATAAAGTTAAATAGAACAAGCTAATCATTGGCAGAAATGGAGTGAGTCATTATGGCAGAAGAAACTACGTTCAGAAGTATTATGGGAAATTATCCAACGGGTGTGACAGTAATAACAACGAGTTCACCAGAAGGAGAACCAGTGGGATTAACAGTAAATTCATTTACATCTGTATCGATGGATCCAAAGCTGATCTCATGGTCAATAGATAAGAGCGTCTCGACACATGATATTTTTACGGAGCAGGAATCATTTGCAGTTCACACACTGGCACATAACCAGGGAGATATCTGCATGCTGTTTGCAACTAAAGGAACAGATCGTTTCAGTCAAATTGACTGGCATTCATCTGAAAATAATTTACCGATCATTCATGGTTATTCAGGACTTCTGGAATGTAAAGTTCATAAAACAGTGGATGCCGGGGACCATACGATGCTGATTGGCGAAGTAGTCAATGCTCATAATCAGGAAACAGAGCCTCTGCTTTACCATCAGCGTGTTTTCGGGGCAATACCAAAAGAGTTTTATAAGTAAGAAGCAGGGAGGCTGATTTTCAGTCTCCTTTATTAAGATTAATTTCTAGTTTACATAATATAAATTATACGAACCAATAGAAAAACAGCAGATCTTGTCTCATTTATTAAGATTACTTTAAGATATGAGACAAAATATAAAATTTATTTACTGGTGATTAATTTCATTAAACTGATTTTATCGATACCCAGTTTTTCAGCTGCATGTTCATATGATTCATCCGCCAGTAAATATTCTGCGTATGATCGTCGGATAACGTTTGTTGTTAAATTATCAAGCCCGTGATTTTCAGCTGCCTTTTTTAAATTTAAACCGATCGTCATCCGTTCCAATGGTTTCTCTTCGCCTGATCTGGTTTTAGAATTCAGTACATAAAAAGCTTCCCGATTATTAGCAGCATAACTTTTAAAAGTTTCTGCATCTGCTCCTTTTAATATGATTACTCTTTCATGACCTGGTTTACTAATGAATATTCTGACAGTTCCTCCATTAATTATAACCTGCTCCCACGTAATTTTAAATTCATCGGGTCTTAGTCCATGTACGGCAAGAATTACTATAATTTTGCGTTTCTCCGAAGTGTCAGAAGCAATCAGCTTTTCTTTAAGACTCAGCAGCGTCCCGTAGTCCAGCATCTCATGTGAACCTTGTGAGAGCTTCTCATAACGAATCTTTTGCGCTGGATCGACAGCTACCGCATCAATCGTCCATGCATAATCAAAAAACCTTCTTAAAATAGCAATTATTTTATTAATAGTTGTAATTTCCAGCTGCCTGCTCTTCTTGTAAGCAATAAACTGTTTAATATCAGAAGGCAAAATTTCATATAATTCTTTTTGTTTTCCATACCTGCTGTCAATATGCAGAAAAAAATACTGCAGCTGCCGGACATGTTCATCAATGGTTGATTCTTTGTAGCCGCTTTTTCTTAAATAGTCACTGTAACCATGTGGCATGATGTCTCCTCCTTAACAGTGTTAATCTTTCATTCACTACCTATAATATACCTAATAAATTTTAAAGTTTAAATCATGTACTTTTATAGTCCTTATGGTATTCTTTTCTTTGCTGTCGGAATAAATTATGATTATTTATTTACAGTGGTATATTACTGTAATTAATATATCATAAGATAATCCATACAATTAAACTGAAAATAGACCCAGACTGCCCTCTTTTAGAAAGAAGTGCAGTCCGTTATCTATTTCTATAATTCCTTCCAGCAGTCCTTAATGACACCGTGCTGATCAAGATCAATAGCAAAGGAACCATTTGTGTAGCGGTCTCCGAAGCGTATCTCCTGCGCATGAAATGTATGAACAGCTGCATCTTTTGTTTGAATAAACACCGTCTCGTTTTTATTTATTAACCCTCCACAGATTATTCTGTGCGGATTCTTTTTTAACTCTTTCAGTATACGTATACCTCGAGTCGCTCTTCCTTGAGCTTCCAGCTTATCTACAGACATTTTTTTAATTGCTGCTCTCTGCGTAACTAAATATATATCCTCTTTTAAAACGTTATTCCATACTCCGGATGCAGCAAGACTGTCCCCGTCTTTTAAGTTAATTGCCTTCATTCCTGATGTTCTCTGACCCGTCGGACTTACTTCTGTTTCCGAATACCGAAGAGCATAGCCTTCATTTGTCATTAATATTACATCGTCACTGCCGGTTGTATTGTGAACCTGCAGAACTTCATCATTGTTCTTCAGTTTTACTGCCATTAAAGCTTTTGAATAACGCTGCGCCTCATAATCGCTTAAAGGGGTTCGTTTAATCATACCGTTTTTCGTAACAAAAGTAAGATATCCTTCAGCTTCTTTAAAAGATTTTACCGGGAGTGCAGCAATAATTCTGTCTTCCTGATTCACTGAAACTACATTAGCTACGTGCTGTCCGCTTTCTTTCCATTTCGTCTCCGGAAGCGTATGGACCGGTACATAGATGTAGGAGCCGTTTTTCGTGAACAGCAGCAGCGTATCTGTCGTATTAATTTCTGAGCTGAATAGAAGACGGTCAGTTTCTTTCATGACAGGATCTTCTCCATTTGAAGCCGTATAACTGCGGAGGCTGGACCTTTTCACATACCCTTCTTTCGTAACGGATACACGAACTTCTTCAGAAGGGACAACAACTTCCAGATTAATTTTTATCTCTTCAATTTCGTCTTCTACTGCTGTTCTTCTTTCATCTGTAAACTCTTTTTTCACCTGTTTCAACTCTTTTTTCATCTGGGAGGCAAGTTTCTTATCAGAAGCTAGCAGTGCTTCCCATCCTTCGATATTCTTCTGCAGTTCAGCAGCTTCTTTTTCAAGAGTTGTTACGTCTGTATTTGTTAAACGGTACAGCTGCAGAGTTACGATAGCTTCAGATTGCTGAGGTGAAAAAGAGAATCTTTCTTCTAATTTATCTTTCGCGTCTTTTTTATCGGAAGCGCTGCGGATAACGGTAATTACTTCGTCAAGGATCGAAATAGCTTTAATAAGCCCTTCTACTATATGAGCACGATCTTTTGCTTTTTCAAGCTCGTATTCTGTTCTGCGGACAATGACTTCCTTCTGGTGTTCAGTATACGCCGTCAGGAGCTGTTTTAAACTCATCAGCTGAGGAGTTTTCCGGGCAATAGCCACCATATTGAAATTAAACGTTGTCTGCAGATCAGTTGATTTATATAAAAAGTTCAGTACACCTTTTGCGTCTGCTTCTTTCTTCAGTTCAATAACTATTCGCATTCCCGTACGATCTGTTTCATCACGCACTTCTGCCAGACCGTCCACTTTTTTATCAATTCGCAGTTCATCCATTTTTTTAACGAGTGCTGCTTTATTAATCTCAAAAGGGATTTCCGTAATAACTATCTGCTCCCTGCCTCCCCGGAGTGATTCTATTTCAGCTTTCCCTCGGACGACGACTTTTCCTTTACCGGTTTCGTACGCTTTTTTGATACCTTCGACTCCCTGAATAATTCCTCCTGTAGGAAAATCAGGTCCTTTAATGTGCTTCATCAGATCATCAATTGAAGCATCCGGGTTGTCTATAATTTCCACTGCGGCATCAATAACCTCACTGATAGCATGAGGAGGTATATCAGTAGCATAACCACTTGAAATACCGGTCGATCCGTTGACCAGCAGGTTTGGAAAAGCTGATGGAAGAACGACAGGTTCTTCCTGGGAATCATCAAAGTTCGGCATGAAATCCACTGTATTTTTATCTATATTTTCCAGCATTTTTTCTGATAGTGATGCGAGACGTGCTTCCGTATAACGCATTGCAGCCGGCGGGTCACCATCAACAGATCCGTTATTACCATGCATTTCCACAAGAGGCATTCTCATTTTCCAGTCCTGGCTCTGACGGATCATGGCTTCATAAACGGAAGAATCTCCGTGAGGATGATAGTTACCGATCACATTACCAATGGTTTTTGCTGCTTTCCTGAACGGTTTATCCGAAGTATTCTTATCATGGTACATCGCATAAAGAATTCTTCTCTGAACCGGTTTTAAACCGTCCCGCGCATCGGGAAGAGCTCGGTCCTGTATAATATATTTACTGTACCTGCCGAAACGGTCGCCTAATACTTCTTCTAGCGGCAGATCTAGATAACGTTCTTTATCAGCCAAAACTTATTCCTCCTCTGTTACATGCAGACTTTCATTTTCGAGTATGTTCGAATCGTCATTCAGCCCGAATTTCACATTTTTTTCAATCCATTTACGTCTCGGTTCAACTTTATCTCCCATCAATGTGGAGATCTGCCTTTCTGCTCTGGCAATGTCATCAATCGTTACACGAACAAGAGTTCTTGTTTCTGGATCCATAGTCGTTTCCCACAACTGGGTCGCATCCATTTCCCCAAGACCTTTGTAGCGTTGAACTGAATAGCCTTTTCCGACGTTTTTAGCAGCTTTGCCAAGTCCTGTTTCATCCCATGCATATTCAGCCTTTTGTTTTTTTCCTGCTCCTCTGCTTACTTTGTAAAGAGGCGGAAGGGCAATATAAATACGTCCGGCTTCTACGAGCGGCCGCATGTAGCGGTAAAAAAAAGTCAGCAGCAGCACCTGAATGTGTGCTCCGTCGGTATCAGCATCAGTCATAATAACAATTTTGTCATAGTTTATGTTTTCAATGTCAAAATCCGTTCCGACATCACCGCCGATGGCATAAATAATCGTGCGGATTTCTTCATTTTTCATAATATCTGCGAGTTTTGCCTTTTCAGTATTAATAACTTTACCCCGTAATGGAAGCACAGCCTGAAACTTCCTGTCACGTCCCTGTTTGGCAGAGCCTCCTGCAGAATCTCCTTCCACTAAATAAAGCTCGTTTCTGCGTGGATTTTTCGACTGAGCAGGGGTAAGTTTACCGGAAAGCATCGCATCTTTTCGGTTGTTTTTTTTGCCGGTGCGGGCTTCTTCGCGCGCTTTTCTGGCTGCTTCACGAGCCTGGGAAGCTTTAATCGATTTTTTTATCAAATTATTACTAAAATCAGGATTTTCCTCAAGGTAGTATGTGAATTTTGCTGTAATAACCTGGTCAACCGCCGATCTGGCTATGGAAGTACCCAGTTTACTTTTTGTCTGTCCTTCGAACTGAAGAAGTTCTTCCGGTACACGTACGGATAGAACCCCGGTAAAACCTTCTCTAATATCACTTCCGTCGAGATTTTTATCCTTTTCTTTTAAGAGCGCCAATTTTCTGGCATGTTCATTAACAGCCCGTGTTATCGCTGCCTTAGCCCCAAGTTCGTGGGTTCCTCCATCTTTCGTGCGCACGTTATTTACAAAAGACAGCAAATTTTCTGTATAGGCATCGTTATACTGAAAGGCAAAGTCCACTTCAATTTGTTCACTTTCCCCCGTTACAGAAATAACCGGATGCATCGTTTCTTTATCTTCATTTAAATAGCCGACAAAAGCTTCAAGGCCCGTCTCGAATAAAAACGTTTCCTGATTGTCATTCCTTTTATCAATCAGTTCCAGAGTCGTACCTTTCAGTAGAAATGCTGCTTCTCTCAACCTCTCAGCTACGGTATCATAATGAAAAGAGACAGTCTGAAAAATATCCCGGTCCGGCCAGAAGGTCAGCTCCGTTCCACTTTTAGCTGTATTCCCTTTTTTCTCAAGTGTAGTAACCGGCTTGCCTCCGTCAGCGAACTTTTGTTCGTAAATCGTTCCATCGCGGAAAATTTTCACTTTTAATGAAGAGGAGAGAGCATTTACAACAGATGCCCCTACCCCGTGGAGACCACCGCTCGTCTTGTACCCTCCCTGACCGAACTTACCTCCTGCGTGGAGTACAGTCAGAATAACTTCCGGTGTCGGCTTGCCGGTAACGTGCATTCCTACCGGAAGACCTCTTCCGTTATCTGCCACCGTTACGCTGTGATCTTTGTGAAGGATGACAGTAATTTTATTGCCGAACCCGGCCAGTATTTCATCTACGGAATTATCTACAATTTCAAATATTAAATGATGCAGACCTCTATGATCTGTACTGCCGATATACATTCCCGGTCGTTTACGGACCGCTTCCAGTCCTTCCAGAACCTGTATGGCATCATCGTTATAGTCGAAAACCTGTTTTTTCACAATTGTTACCCCTTTCTCTTTCCCTGCCGCTCATTCTTCTTAGTGCCGTTATCACTTTATCACAGTTTGAACACTAATTCACGAGGAAGTATGCACTTACTATTATTAACGGAAACCCCGCCTGTTTGTCAAACGTATGTACGCATTTTCACAAAATCTTATTATCACCTATTGCAGTATTATTCGGTTTTATCATCTTATGATGTCGTTATTTTAACAATTTGCAATTCCGATCTCCTGCAAATAACAAATCCTTCTATTTAAACGCTTTTTCGATTATTTCTTGTAAACATGGAATCGAATGAAGACAATTGAGGCAGAAGGAAACATAGAAAAATGCCTTCATAACATAATTTGTCATGAAGGCATTGAAAGGTTTTATTGTGCTGTTCGTATATCAGATCTTCCATTTACCTATAACGGGAATGCGTTCACTGCTCCTTTAATTTTTTAGGAGCATTGTGTGTTCAACTTTAATACAGGAATCCATTTCCACCTGTTTTCCGTGCTTTTTGAGCAGTTTTTCAGCTTCCTCGTCATATACTCCCAGCTGAGCCCAGAAAACAGGGATGTCTGTCTTAACAGCTTCTTCTGCCAGGGCCGGCAGATATTCACTTCGTCGGAAAACATTTATTATGTCAACCGATGCAGGCAGATCACCAATTGAATCAACCGATTTTTTTCCGAGCACCTCGGAAACAGTTGGATTTACAGGGGTGATTTCATAACCTGCCTTAAGAAGAAATTCCGTTATCTGATAGGAGGTTCGGTGCGGCTTATCCGACAAACCAACGACAGCGATATGTTTTGCATTTTCGAGAACTTTTCTTCTTTCTTCCGTGTTCATAATATCCCTCCGGTTATTTAACTATCATCACAGCACATTTTGCTCTTTTGGCTACTTTATGGCTGACACTGCCCAAGACCATCTGCTGGAACTGATTCAGTCCCCGGCTTCCGATAACGACTAAATCAGCTCCCATATCATTTGCTTCTCTTACTATAGTAGGTCCCGGTTCTCCGAAGACATGCTTCACGTGAAAAGGAACCTGCGTTTCTTCCATTATATTGATCAGGGCCTGGACTCTTTTTTTTCTATGATCAGGAATATCACGAGGATTCATTTCTTCATCCATAACATCTGTACGGGAAGGCAGGTCATCGACAACGTGTATTAACGTAATTTCTGCGCCGTCAGTCCGTTCAGCAATATAAACGGCTTTTTCACAAGCGCGCAGGGAATGCTGGGATCCATCTCCGGCCAGTAATATATTTTTAATCATGATTATCTCCCTCCTGATACGGTCTTTTAAAGAACTTATTCGCTGTCGGAGGGCAATAACCCTTCTTCTACAAGGTAGTTTCTCGCTACGTCTTCTGCATTTGCGTCATTTTCATCTACTTCATAGTTCATTTCCATCATTTCGTCTTCAGAAATTCTATCCCCAAGCTGATTGAGAATTGGTTCGATCTCCGGGTAGTCGAGTAATACATCTTCTCTGAATAAAGGTGCTCCGTTAAACGGTGGAAACACATTTTCATCGTCTTCAAGAGCTGTTAGATTGTAACGGATCATATAACTGTCCGTAGAATAAGCATCAATAACATCCACATCTCCCGCTACGAGCGCTTCTGAACGCAGTCCTGGATCCATCGTCTGCACATTATTAATATCAAGGCCATAGCCTTCCTGTAAAGCAGGATAGCCGTCTGTCTGCCTGTCTGCAAATTCAAATGTGAATGCGGCAGTCAGCTCATCTTCATAATCTCTTAAATCAGAGATTGTCTCCACTCCCGTAGCTTCCTCCGTTTCTTCTGTAACAGCCAGTGCATACGTGTTCTGATAAGCCATTGGTTCCAGAAAAGCAAGGTCGTATTCTTCAAGCATGCCTTCCCTTGCCTGTTCATACGCTTCTCTTTCATCATTACTGACCGGCTCCTCATCCAGGAGAGTAGTTATGGCAGTACCGGTAAATTCAAAGTAGCCGTCAATATCTTCATTTAATGTAGCCTGAAACACAATATCGGTTGTTCCGAGACCTGGTTCGAGAGTTACTTCATAATTTGTTTCCTCTTCAATCAGCAGCTTGTACATATTGATTACAATTTCAGGCTCAGCTCCGATTTTTCCGGCAATAATTATTTCTTCCGGTTCTTCATCAGCGACATTCAGAGCCTGCATTGCCGGTGGCGCAGCCACGAGCAGGATTGCGGCTCCCACTACGATAAAGATAGGAGCAATGGAGGACCCGCTGGATTTCTTTTCCGTAATCCTCAGCACCGCATCAAAAAATAAAGCCAGGAGAGCTGCAGGAATAGCTCCAAGAAGAATATAGTAATTATTGCTTCGGTTCAACCCGGTCATAATAAGATCTCCCAGTCCACCTGCCCCTACGAGAGCGGCAAGTGTTGCAGTACCTACTATCAGCACCATACCTGTACGGATACCAGCCATGATCATCGGCATAGCCAGAGGAAGCTGGACTTTCATTAATAACTGTTTATATGTCATCCCCATGCTTCTCCCAGCTTCAGTAAGCGCAGGGTCCACACCTTTTACACCTGTATACGTGTTCCTTAAAATAGGCATCAGCGCATAGGCGGAGAGAGCGATTATTGCTGGAAGCGTACCGATTCCTACAAAAGGTATCAGAAATCCGAGAAGCGCAAGGCTTGGGATCGTCTGAACAACTGCGGTCGTTCCGATAACCGGCTCTGCACCTTTTTGGTTCATTGCCAGGAATACTCCGACGGGGACAGCTATAAAAACAGCAATTAAAAGCGAAATTAACGACATTTCCACATGCTGCCACAACGCAGTCGTTATAAGATCAGAGCGCTCCTGGGCAAGCTGAAAAAATGATTGAATGTTAAAAATCATTCGTCTGCCCCCTCTTTAACAGTATTCTTATCGAATCGTTCCAGAAAGCTGACGATATCTTTGTAAGAGAGGGAACCTGCGTGGTTTCCACTTCGTTTAACGTCCAGTACTTCTGCCTGTTTATCTTTAAGCAGCTTCACCGCATCCTCCAGTGTCGCCTCTGCTTCAATGGAAAAGCCGCTGCCGCTGCCGGGAGTTTTCTGTGGATTCATCGCTTCTTTCACTTTTTCTTTCCAAAGATTTTTCCTTTCTCCAACGAAAGAGCGGACGAAATCATTTGCAGGGGCATCCAGGATTTCATCCGGAGTCGCAATCTGCACTACTTCACCCTCCTGCATCACTGCTATTCGGTCCCCGAGCAGAAGGGCTTCATCGATATCATGGGTTACAAAAACTACTGTTTTTTGTATTTCTTTCTGCAGACTGCCAATGTCCTTTTGCAGCTGTTCCCGGCTCAATGGATCGAGCGCACTGAAGGGCTCGTCCATCAGCAGTATATCAGGATTTCCAGCGAGGGCACGCACCACCCCGACTCGCTGCTGCTGACCGCCGGAAAGTTCTTTCGGAAGCCGATCCCGGTAAGTACCGGGATCAAGTCCGACCATATTCATTAATTCATCAATCCGCTCGTTAATTCTTTTTTTATCCCATTTTTTCAGTTCAGGTACGATAGCGATATTTTCCGCAATGGACATATGAGGAAAAAGAGCAATCTGCTGAAGGACATAACCAATTTCCCAGCGGAGCTTGTGCATGTCTTTCGTTAAAATATCTTCTTCTCTAATACTGATCGTACCTTCCGACGCATCTATAAGACGGTTTATCATTTTCATTGTCGTTGTTTTTCCGCAGCCGCTCGGCCCGATCAAAACGAAGAATTCCCCTGGTTCCACGCGGAAGCTGACGTTGTTAACAGCTTTCGTTCCGTCCGGGAACTTTTTCGTGACCTCTTTAAATTCTATCAATCGCTCTTCCTCCCTTTACGAGTAAGCACTCAGCTTACAGCTTATAAACATTCCGGTATTTCTCAGTCAGATAGTTAATCAAATGGGCAGCGTCAATCGATTCCCCTGTCGTATCCTTTAAAATATCGAGAGGATTTTTCATTTTACCGAACTTATGAACATTGTCTGTAAGCCATTCTTTAATCGGCTTCAGTTCTCCCTTTTCAAGCATCGAATCAAAATTTGGGAGATCCCTTATAAGCGCCTGTTTAAGCTGAGCTGCATACACATATCCGAGCGCATAGGATGGAAAATATCCAAACGCTCCGCCGGACCAGTGTACATCCTGTAAAACCCCTTCTCCGTCATGTTCCGGTCTTACACCGAGGAGTTCTTCCATTTTATCGTTCCATGCCTCAGGGAGATCCTTCACCTGTATTTCTTCATTAATTAATGCTTTTTCGAGCTCATAGCGGAGGATAATATGCAGACAGTAGGTTAATTCATCAGCTTCAATACGTATGAGGGAAGGTCCGGCAGCATTTATAGCCCGGTAAAAATCTTCAAGAGGAACATCGTCGAACTGTCCGTCTGCATAAGTTTTCAAAGTATCGAATTGTTTTTTCCAAAAATTCTTATGCCGCCCAACAAAATTTTCCCAGAAAAGGGACTGTGATTCATGAATACCCATTGATGTTCCGCCGCTAAGAGGCGTTCCTGTTAAATCAGGATCGATATTCTGTTCGTAGAGGGCATGACCGCCTTCATGAATGGTGCCGAACACTGCTGTACGAAAATCTGACTCATCGTATTTCGTAGTGACCCTTACATCCCCGGTATTTAAACCGACAGCAAATGGGTGTACGGTCGTATCCAGACGCCCTGCTGCAAAGTCATAGCCCATTGCTTCAAGGATATGTTTACTGAAAGCTGCCTGCTGTGGGGCAGGAAATTGTTGAAACAAAAAGGAAGTTTCAGGAGCATGTCCATTTTCGGAAATCTCTTTTACGAGTGGAACAATGGCTTCCTTCAATTGTGTAAATACTTTGTCGACCGTCTCTACCGTCAGTCCCGGTTCAAAATCATCCAGAAGTGCGTTGTATTTATTTCCTTCATACCCTTTCCACTCCACATACTTCAGCTGATAAGCCAGTATTTTCTCCAGATAAGGCTGGAACTGGGAAAAATCTGCCTGTTCTTTCGCATCTTCCCATGCTGCTTCTGATTGAGCAGTCAAAATGACATATGCTTTAAATTCCTCTGCAGGAATATTTTCAAACTTACTTAGGGTTTTTCTGCACTCTTTTATACTTGCACGAGTTGTTTCTTTCAAGTCTTTCCATACATCTTCCTCACTAAGCGATTCCAAATAATTTTTCATATCTTTTGAAGTCGACATCTGAAAAATCTCTGAAGAGAGTGACCCAATGACTTCCCCTCGCTGAGCCATCCCTTTTTTAGGAGCTCCAGTGCGAAGATCCCACGTCATAAGGCTTACGGCTTCCTGGTAATGGCTGATTTTTTTCAAATAATCTAAAAAATCTTTTTCTACATCCAGCAGTTGTTGTTTCATCATTTACCCCTTTCAATTTATGTATGATTTTTACACTTTCAATTTTTATTATACGCAACTGAATTAAATATTTCATGCGCGGGGCTTATTATCCATGCTGCATTCCATGATATACTTTAAAAATAGAGGTGATAATAATAATGAATCTTACTATTACAGAAAAAGCCGCATCATTTTATAAACAGGAAATAGAGCTGGAGTCTGGACAGAGCCTGTGGCTGTATGTAAGGGTCGGAGGCATCGGGTCAGGGGGATTTTCCGCAGGAATACAGCCCGGTCTTCCGGATACTCCAGCCCTTACTGTAACTGCAGGAGAGATATACTTTCACGTGACGGAAGCAGACGCCTGGTATTTTGATGGTATAACGATCGACTACGATGAAGATATGGAGGAGATCGTTTTTACCCACCTTGAAACAAACGACCTCTTTAATCCTAATGAGCCGCAGAAAAAATAACCATCTATCCTCATCGAACAGTCCCCTTCTAAAGCCAGACGTTTCACCTGTCTTTAGAGAGAGGCTTAAAACATTGGATCATGTTTTATCACGACAAGTCTTAGGCCGGGCAGCCGTCGAGCTGCTCTTGTAACCTTTATTTTTAGCGTAAACGCCGTAAAAAGCGCCATGACTGAATTTTTGTCATGACGCTTTTTCGTATTGATTTTTGTAATGTCTTTTCGTTGAAGTTAACCGCCTATTTGATGCATCTCCAGCTTTTTGCCTTTAGACTGGCCGGTCGCAGATAACCTCTCTTCAGAATAGTTATCATTCCGCTTCAGCCAGATCCTCTTCAGAGCCTCCTCAACAGCTTCCTGATCATCCCTGAGCACCTGTCTTAAATCTGTACCGGTTATGGCAAACAAACACGTCAGCAGCTGACCATCGGCAGTCAGGCGCGCCCTGTTGCACGAATGACAGAACGCATCGGAAACAGACGATATGACTCCGATTTCCCCGCTTCCATCCTGATAACGGAATCTGTCCGCCGTCTCTCCGCTGTAATGGGGGGCAATCGTTTCCAGAGGATGTTCGGCATGGATCTTTTCAATAATTTCTTTTTTTGAAATCACATGATCGAGCTTCCACCCATTGGCATTGCCCACGTCCATATACTCAATAAAGCGCAGTGTAACGTCCGTATGGCGGAAATGTTCAGCAAGGGGGACAATGTCTGCATCATTCATTCCTTTTTTAATAACCGTATTAATTTTTACAGAAAGGCCGGCTTCCTGTGCAGCTTCTATCCCTTTTAAAACATGGCTGACGCGCATTGTCCGCCCGGTAATTGCCTGAAAACGAGTATCGTCCAGAGAATCCAGACTTACCGAAACACGGTCCAGTCCTGCAGCTTTCAGAGCCCGGGCATGTTTTGGAAGAAGGATGCCGTTCGTTGTCATCGCAATATCTTCCACTCCGTCAATTTCTGCCAGCATTTCAATTAATTCAGGCAGATTTTTACGAAGGAGAGGCTCTCCGCCGGTAATGCGCAGCTTTTTTACATCTCCGACTTCAGCGGAAGCTTTCGCTATTTTATAAATTTCCTCAAAAGAAAGCAGCTCATCTTTTGGAAGAAACGGGAAGTTATCATCAAATATTTCTTTCGGCATGCAATAACGGCAACGCAGATTGCACTGATCCGTAACAGAGATACGTAAATCCCGGAACGGACGCCCTCTTTTATCCAACAGCATCACGATTCCTCCTCTCTGTCCCCATTATACTTTTCTAAAGGAAAAGATAGCAAACAACATCTATTTTCTAGGCATTTTCTCTCCCCAGTACTGATAATAATGTGTCTTTAGATTGCCGTTATATAACTTCCGCTTCTTTGTAGCTTTTTTTCCGTACAGGCCTTCAAAACCTTCGTGGGTAGTAATAATATAGACACTCCAGTGCGGATAATTCCGCATCATAGTCCCGATATCTTTATAAAGTTCCTCCACTCCCTGCTTGTCTGTCATTCTCTCCCCGTAAGGTGGATTGCCGATAAGCACTCCTTTTTCATGTTTGGAAGAAAAATCACGTGCCTGCATCTGCTTGAAATATATTTGGTCAGGAAATCCCGCTTCGATGGCATTTCTGCGGGCGGTTTCAATCATAGTCCGGTCGATATCCGACCCTGTAATATCGAATGGTTCATCGTATTTCGCGACATCTTCTGCTTCTTCAAGCATTCGTTTATGCGCTGATTCAGGGAACCACATCCAGTCTTCGAAACAAAACGAGCGGTTCACGCCGGGTGCGATATTCTGTGCCATCATCGCAGCTTCAATAGGTATAGTCCCCGAACCACAGAATGGATCATGAAGCGGAATGTCTGAATGCCAATTGGCAAGCTGAATCATGGCCGCAGCCAGCGTTTCTTTCAGCGGAGCCTGATTCTGATTCGGACGGTAGCCTCGTTTGTGGAGGCCTTCTCCGCTCGTATCAAGAGTTAGCAGCGCCGTGTCTTTGTGAAGCGCGACTTCCACCCGTGAAAGGGGGCCTTTTTCCTCGAACCAGGTAATCGCATGCTTCTGCTTCAGCTTTTCCACTATCGCCTTTTTAACAATCGCCTGACAGTCGGAAATGCTGAACAAGGTGGACTTAACAGAGCGTCCCAGCACCGGGAATTCTGCATCACCCGCAATGTAATCGGCCCATGGCAGTGCTTTCGTTTTCTCAAATAATTCATCAAACGTATAGGCTTTAAATTCCCCTATAACGAGTTTTACCCGGTCTGACGTGCGAAGCCACAAATTGGCGCGTGAAATTCCTTCATCATCCGCTTCAAAGCGGACACGGCCGTTTTCCACCTGAATGTTTTCGAAACCAAGCTGTTTTAATTCTTTTCCGACAACGGCTTCCAGACCCATTGTCGCTGTAGCTAATAACGTATGTTTCATTCTATCTACCTCGGCTCTCGTGTGTATTGAAAAAAAAGCCTCACGACGCCGTGCATCGTGAGGCAGTTGCATATCAAAGGACGCCATTTGTGTTCCGTAAGCCATGTTCTGTTACTTCGTACTGCAATCGGGAGTCACCCTCGTACAAAAGCGGCAATCATCTGTCTGCAGGAGGTTAACAACCCCTGCCTCCTGATCCGTTTCGTTCCTTCTCAGGAGTGCCCCTACCTAATTTTGGGTTTCTCGCTCGCGGGGTTTACCTCGTTCCACCTTTTCCGTTTCCAGAAAAGCTCCGTCACTGTGGCACTTTCAAGAAGCTTCTGCCATTTCCATAAAAATGAAGGCAGGCAGTTCTTCTGCCGTCAGCCGTTATCAGGCTGCCCTGACTTATTATTTCGTCAGGCGCGGTCACTACAGCCGTCTCAGGCTGTGCGAGCATGGACTTTCCTCTGCATGTAAACATGCAGCGATTACCCGAACACAAATGGTTGTTCTCAACAACGTTAGTAATCATATCACAGGTAAAAATCAAAAATCAATGTTTACCTCTCTCCAGATGGCCTGACAATAGCGGATTTAGCCAGTTTGTCAGCTTCGCCATTTTTGGATGCAGGAATCCATTTTATAAAAACATGATCAAAGGCGGTGTCCATAATTTCGAGTATCTCTTTTAATAACGGAGCAAAAAGTGGATTTTTTATATATCGTTTTTCTACAGCGTCTACAAGAACCTTTGCATCCGTCCGCAGAGATACGATAAGAAAGCCTTCTTCCCTGCACCTGCGAAGAGCTATCAGACAGGCGTGGAACTCTGCTTCATGATTGGACATTTCCGGAAGCGGAAAAGCCACTTTTATAGGATTACCGCTTCTTTTGATGAATATTCCAGCTCCTGCCGGTCCCGGATTTCCCGCACTGGCTCCATCTGTATATACTTGTATCAAGAAATCCGGCCTATTCGTTCAGCCGGCTTCCAAACACATGTTTTTCCAGGTTGGAAAGCCTTCTGAGAATGTCGTAATTTGTATTGCCCGCCTGGTGCGGTTTAGGCATCGGTTTGGCTCCTTCCCGTACCGGACGGTTCTCTTTTAAATCTTCAATCTGCTTTTCCAGCTTTTGAATCTGATTCTCGAAAGCTTCATAATCTTTAATGATTTCATCCAGGAATTGATCTACTTCGTCCTGATTATACCCGCGCATACTGGCTTTAAATTCGCGCTCATAAATATCATTTTTAGTTAGTTTAGAAATTCTTTC
This sequence comes from Alkalicoccus halolimnae, assembly GCF_008014775.2. Classification (GTDB taxonomy): domain Bacteria; phylum Bacillota; class Bacilli; order Bacillales; family Salisediminibacteriaceae; genus Alkalicoccus; species Alkalicoccus halolimnae. Next base: position 1,940,788 of record NZ_CP144914.1, read on the forward strand.
CATTCACGTCACCTCATCAGTATGTTAGTACTATTTTTTCAAATTGCAGGAAACCTGTCAATTCCATTCATCCAGCTCTTCCCTGATCAGATCTTCAATATCTTCAGGTGTCAGATAATGAAGAGGGTAATCTTCCCGGAGCTGGCGTTTTTTTGCTGCTTCTTCGTAAAACTTTGGAGTACCTTCTATGTTCTCATCATATAATAATAGCATAGCATCTGTCTTCAATACGAGAAACTCATTTTTTTGTTTCAGCTGTGCCGGTGATTCGTAAGGTCTTTTTGTTATATAGTCTTTATAGTCACTATTATTCCATATTTCTTCATACAATGACTTTACGGCTTCCGGATACCTTTCTTCCTGCGAATAAAAAGGAGCGAGCGTAGCGAGTTTTACAGGAACGCCTTCTGATTTCAACTCCAGGACCGCTTCTGCAGCCCAGAGCTCGACTCCGGCCTGGCCGCTCGTTACGATCCACTCTGTTCCGAATGCCTCAATCGTCTCTTTAAGCTTTCTTTTCAGTGCTTTTTTTAAATAGGGAAGCTGTTCATGCTTCTCCTGAAAAACGCCAAGTTCATGCGGCTTGTAGCCGCTTACTGCAAGTACATTATACATGAAAACCTCCTGCCGGAAACAGCCCTCTCAAATGAACGGAAAAGCCTGCTTACCACCTGCATATCAATAGTAAGATCATAAGCAAAACAGGTGGATTTTGCAATGGTTATATCCGCCTTCTTTTACGAGCTACGGCATTCGTCTCCCGAATTAACGAATAGAGGGATTTATACTTTGTGGAAGCGGCCTCGTTAAGCAGAACAGAAAATATTTCTGCGGTTATTTTCGCATCATTCAGAGCATGGTGACGTTCTATGACCGGCATATGAAATCTCCTTAGAAATCCATCCAGGCTGTTATCTTTTCCGGGAAAAAGCAGTTCTGCCAGCTGGAACGAGTCCAGAACGGGAAGTTTCACTTCAGGAAGCAGCCATTTTCTGCACATTATTTCCATAAACGGCACATCGAAACTTGCCGGATGAGCTACCAGCACACGATTTTTCGTGAAATCGAGAAACTGGGAGAGCATCTCTGGAAACGCTGTCCCTTTACTTGTCTCTGTTTCTGTCAGGCCCGTTAATGAAGAAACAACCGGAGGAACGGGTTTACACGATTGAACCAGGGAATAATAAGTTTCAAGCGGAGTGGATTCAAACTTCAGAGCTCCTATCGAAATAATTTCATCCCCGAGCGGAGCTGTAAATCCGGTCGTTTCCAGGTCAAAAATAGTATAATCCGCTTTTTCCAATGCACAGTTGGCAGGGAGAGGCAGGCGGTTTATTTCTTCTATCTTTTTGCGGGCGTAAAGCCAGCTGTCTTTGTTCTCTGTAATCCACTTCTTACGATAGCGGATAAAGTTCGGGCGGTCTTTTAAAAGGTAGGTTGTCATGTGTCTCCACATAATTAAATCCCTTTGCTCTTCTGGAAGCTGAGTTCACTCATCTGCTGAAGCCGTTTGGAAATGATCAGTGCTTCCTTCAGCTGTCTTCGATCATCTTTTTCAAGATCGAAAGGAGCTATTTCATTCGTCAGCTTCTTTTCGGACCGCAGCTCCCTTAGATTCTGCTTCAAACGGTGGTAGTGGAGTACGTCCATCGCCAGCTTTGCGTTTTTCACATCTCTTGGATGAAAGACTTCCAGCTTTTCTAGAGCATCGAGGCGTGCTGTTGTACTGACTTCGTTTACTCCGTAACGAATGGCGAAGATCCGGACTCCGTTGACGATCTGCATCAGCGCCGCTTTTTTAATATCTATCGTCTTTTTCTTCCCGCGGACTACCATTCTGCCAAAAGGGTTAATTGGTACGCGGAAACGCAGAGTATCTTTCATCAGCATTGCCTGCATCAGCTTTCCATGCTGAATTCTTTCTGTAACGACCTCCCGCAGCCTTTCTGCGAGCGTAAAATCACCAAAAATCGGCCGGTAATCAATAAAAATCGTGAAGTCCCTTATTTCCTGGCTTTCACTTTCCCTGACCCAGCGGAAAACTTCTTCTTTCCATTCATCAATCCCGCGGCACCATTTCCGCTCCCGGGCCATTATTCCACCGCTGCATTCCGGAAAACCGGCATCAGCCAGAATCCTGTTAACTTTTGCCGCAAAAAGATGAAAGTAATCTTCCACGCGCCTCCAGTTCTTCATATGCCTGTAATTGTCCAGTATTAATCCGTTGTCCTGATCTGTACTGAACGCTTGTTCTCGTCTCCCCTGACTTCCCATAACAATAAAACAGTAATTGATCGGCGGAGGACCGTATCCTTCTTTTTTCATCGCTCGGAGGGCAAACTGAATCGCTTTTCGGTGGAGCTGATCATTGTAGCTGGAAATAAATTCGCAAACTTCTGTTGGATGCGTCCGTTCATTCAGCAGTGCTTCTGTGAAGGCGTGAAAATCCGGATGAAACTTGGGAGCCACTGCCATAAGTTCTTTTATCGTCTCTGCATGCTGAAGCCTGTAGGAAAGGTGCAGATATTTCGAATCCTGCAGCTGGAGGAAGGATTCGGCCATGAGGATTCCGACCACACTCTCTCCGCGCATCACCGGAACAAGGTCAATGTAATCATCCTTAAAGAAAGTCAGCACTTCATAGCTGAAAGCGTGCTCCTGAATAGTCTGCGGACGGTCTTCCATCCACCGGGAAATCCGCTCCTTCCTGCCTCCGGTCAGAAGCCCTCTGATAATGTGCTGCTGCGTTAAAACTCCCTGGAGGGATCCTTCCTCATTTACCGCCACCAGCCCGGCAGAATTCTCTTCAGAAAGCATTTCAGCAGCTTGTTCCAACGTGCAGTTATCCCGTATCGTACGGGCTCTTTCCATAATCATATGGACACGAGTCCGGAACAATCCGATATTTTCTCTGTCACTTACGCTCCGCTCTTTTTTAATTTCATCATAAAGAGATTTCATCCGGTCCCCGATACCTGTAAGCACGACTTCACTGAAAGCTTCATTTTCTGCCATAAGATCAAGAAAGATATTTCTTTTAAACCGGAGCGTTTCACAATCCTCCAGAGCCTTTACTGAAAAATTCATCTGTCCTCCTGCAAGCAGAATCATGAGACCAATCAAATCTCCAGGATAATAGAACCTCACGGAAATGTGCTGCCCGTCGTCGCGGTGCAGCACATTTTTAGCAATTCCCTGAAGCAGAAAAAACACTTCCACTTCTTCATCTTCTTCGTGAAACAGAAATTCATTTTCTTTAAAAGAGGCCGGTGAAGATTCATCGAGCATTCTTGTGAACTGTTCTTCGGTAAGAAGGTCAAATGGAAATGAGTTCCTTAGAACATCTTTATAATTAGTATGAAGTCCGGTATTCATTAAAGCTTATCCCCTTTTTTTCTTAGTCGTGCGTGCCTTTTGTTCAATTTGGCTTTTATCTGCACGTCTGTCTCCAATCGCAGTCCTTCTTCTGTCACGATAAGAGATTCGGAAATGTTTTTGTAATAATGCTCATACAGTTTTGCCAGCTCTTCCATCGCTTCAGGCAGCGGATAATGATTTTTTCGAACCCTTTCCAAAAGAACGACGGCCTCTTCCGGTTTCTTCTGCTTTCTTTTATTAAGGGCGAGGCGGTAAATTCTCTGCTGGGACGGTTTTTCGGCTTTTCGTTCCGCTTCAAGCCAGTGCCACTCTGCTTTTTTAAATTGTTTGAGTGATTCCCACCAATGGGCGGCCGCCTCATGCTCCTGAGGGCTTGTATGGGTTGATTCGGCCGTTAATTTTTCCGCGAGCAGTGTATAAAGCTGCACGAGCGAGCGTACATCCTGGTCATGGTGATCAATAATTCCTTGTAAAGGTGCAGGATCATCCGACTGCAGATAATCAAAATAAAGCAGCGGAGCCAGGCTCCCCGGAGTGTCACCTGTCCGCTTTTGACCGAGCTTTTCTGCTTCTACGATAGAAAGCCGGCAGGACGGAAGTTCCTCTTTCCAGAACCTTCTCGCAGCGTGGAGAAGATCAATATGGCCGGTTTCCGGAAGTTTAGGCAGCTCCCTTCTTAGAAAAGCATGACGGGAACGGACCTGCGGCCAATCGAATGATTTTCCATTGTAGGAAACGAGGATATCATCTTCTTCAAAATCCTCCAGAAACCCTCCTAAAAAGGCAGCTTCGTTTTCAGGTCCCGGGAGAAAATGCTGAGTAACTTCTATGCCAAGAGGATTCACTCTTGCATAACCGATTAAAAAGATGACCGTTCCTGCTCCGGTGGAGAGCCCGGTCGTTTCCGTGTCAAAAAAAAGCAGTTTTTCCACCGGCTGTTTAAACTGAAGCGGGTGAACTTCTGAATCCCCCTGCCAGAAAGACTCCAGTTTTTTCATTCTTTCATAAAGCGAAGGGTCACTCCATTCATAAACGATCTTTCTTCTGTAGGATCTTCCGTCTTCCAGATAAAACGGATAAAACCCAATATTGGAAAGGGCAGATTTATCTTCAGCCGATTCGTATACGTCCGGGCCCGCTTCTTTTTCTTCCGGTAAATGCGTTTTCATTCTCATCAGCTTTTTTTTCAGGCTCACTCTTCTTCCTCCTCGCTCACAAAGCTTAAAAGCTTCAATACCCAGGCTTTTACCTTCATGCTTTCATCCGAACCAGGTATTCCAGTACAGGAAGGGCATCCGCCTTCGCAGGGACAGTGCCAGACATAATCGAGAGCTTTTTCCAAAACAAGCTGGGACTGGTCAAAAACTTTGGAAGCAAGGCCGATGCCTCCCGGATACCTGTCATAGAGATAAACAGTAGGAAGTTCTGCATGAACAGATTTCACTTCTGGAACGGCATGCAGATCCTGTTTGTCACACATCACATGTACTGAAGCGACATGCTGAAGCACATAGGCAAGCCCGATCAGAACCTGTTCAATTTCATCTTCCCCGAGTTCTTCAAAAAGTTCTGCCGTAAATTCCAGCATCATCCCTTCTGTATGGAGTTCCTGCTCGGGCAGATGAATCGGGCCTGATCCGATATTTTCAAATGTATCGAGTTTAATTTTTTTAAAGATCGTTGCCATCGCTGTCACCATTACATCTCCATACTGAATAACGGCGTCCGACACTTTTTTCTCTTTGTCTACAGCAAGAACGGTCAGTTTAACTGCCAGGTTCGCATCCGTAAAATAATCGACACTTACCTGCCGGACAAATGCTTTTTTCTCATCCCAGTCCAGAAATTCCACTTGATGCTGGGTCCCTTCGTGCAGGTAAATCGCTTCGTCATGCAGCAATGTCAGAGCACTGAATGTATCCATTTCACCGATGACACGATGGGCCGATGTATCTGTCTGGTCAATAATGACGACGTTTTCCTGAGAAGCAGAACGCAGACTGATATTATGGGCAGGGAAAGCATCGTTCATCCAGTACCACTTTGACCCTCGTTCGTGAAGAACCCTTGTTTCTGTTAAATAATCAAGCAGCTCCTCGACCTCTTCGGAAGCGAGATCATCGAAGGCTTCTCCTTTCCGAAAAGGAAGCTCATAAGCGGCACACTTAATATGATCAATCAGAATGATTAAATTATCTTTATTAATTCTCGCAGATTCCGGAGAACCTTCAAAAAAATATTCAGGGTGACTGAATACGTACTGATCCAGAGGGGTCGAGCTCGCTACCATCAGGACGAGCGATTCCTCCTGGCGTCTGCCTGCTCTGCCTGCCTGCTGCCAGCTGGAGGCGATCGAACCCGGGTACCCGCTCATAACGCATACCTGCAGCTGTCCGATGTCCACACCGAGCTCCAGGGCGTTTGTACTTACCACCCCTATTGTTTCTCCGCTTCGCAGGCCCCGTTCAATCTCACGCCGCTGGTTTGGAAGGTAGCCGCCTCTGTAGCCTCTGATGGAGCGCTTCATATATTCGTCTTTTATCAACTGCTGAAGATGACTTAAGATTATTTCGACACGGACTCTGCTTCGTGCAAAAACGATCGTCTGAATTTTTTCCTTTAGAAAGGAAGCCGCAAGTTCATTAACTACTTTTGTAGCACTTTTCCGTATATTCAACTGTTCATGTACGATCGGCGGATTGTAAAACGCTATATGCTTTTTCCCTCTCGGAGCTCCGTTATTATCAATGAGGGTCACTTCTTCTCCGAGAAGATTTTCCGCAAGTTCCTCCGGGTTGGCAATTGTGGCTGATGTGCAGATAAAAGTTGGGTTACTTCCGTAATAAGCACACAGCCTTTTTAAACGGCGGATGACGTTTGCTACGTGGGAACCAAAAACGCCCCGGTACGTATGGAGCTCATCAATAACGATGGTTTCCAGATTTTCAAATAGAGAGATCCATTTTGTGTGGTGCGGCAGTATTGCTGCGTGCAGCATATCCGGATTTGTAATAACTACATGACCGGCTTTTCTCACAACCTGACGGATATTGGAAGGCGTATCTCCATCGTAAGTATAGCTTTTCAAATTTACTTCCATTTCATCAACAAGTTCATTTAATTCTGTTTTTTGATCCTGGGCCAGTGCTTTCGTTGGAAATAGATAAAGAGCTCGCGCATTTGGCTGCTCCAGATAACGATCCACTACTGGGAGGTTATAGCAAAGCGTCTTTCCGGAAGCAGTCGGCGTAACAGCTACTATATTTTCTCCGCGCTTCACTGCATCATACGAACTCCGCTGGTGGGTATACAGTTCCTTAATGCCTCTTTTCTGCAGAGCCTCTTTCAAGGTCTGATCAAGATTCGAAGGAAACGGCGATGTTTTCGCCTTGAGTTCTGCTGTTTCATGCCAGTAGGCAATATGTGGATCATTCCGTAATTCTTCTATTAATTCCGCAAGGGGCTTTTTCCCTATCATAATCATTCTCCTTTTCCGCACAGAACCTTCTCTAAAGTTTATCGAATAGACGTTTGCAGAGCAACTCACTCCGCTGTTTTAAAATCAGATAATTCGCAGGTTCCCGCCCACCATGTTCTTTCATTTTAGCTGTGTTGAAGCTTTAACAGGGACATTCATGCAAAATCTTAACACCATAATGGATGAAAATGGCCTTCTATAGGAATGAAACTTCTCTTCTAAACCGGTAAGAAGGGGTTTTCTCTATGCGAAGGTAGATGCTGCCCGGCCTTTTAAACGTTAGCTGGCGGGCACATGGGGCAACGAGGCGCTAAAGGACGAGCCGAAGATCCACAGACCGCAGGGAAGAAGGGATCAGCTGAGGCCGGCCCGCCCGGAAAGTGTGCCCATGGAAACAAAAGGACCCGTTTATCACTTATCAATTTTATTTTCAAGGCAGCCTTCTTTTTAACAACAGCCTTCTGATTCATTTTTCTGGAAAAACGAAAAAATTCAGTAATGAAACGACTGTGAAATATAAGTTTTATGCTTTTCTATCATAATATATACTGTTAAAAAGCCGCTTCACATAAAAAGAAGCGGCTTAAAAAATCATTCATAATAAAGCGGTCTTGTAATTTCTATTTCGTATCTCCTGAAGCAGCTCGGGCAGAATGTCTCTTGTCTGCCGAAATTCGTGGAGAAGGATTACAGCCCCGGGGTTAAGATGCTCAGTAATATTGCGGATAATCGATTCCGGGGATTGTTTAAGTTCCCAATCGAGAGAGGCCAGACTCCATAAAACAGTTTTCATTCCCAGAGAGGAAGCGGCATCAACAGTATCTTTATTATATTTACCGTAAGGAGGTCGGAAAAACTCCGGGCTGATACCAGTAATTTGCGTCATTTCTCTTACACTGACTTGTAAATGCTTCCACTGTTTTTCCGGAGAAAGGCGTGTAAAATCAACATGGCGATGACCATGGCTTCCAAGACCGTGCCCTTCTTTATATAAGTTTTCCCACGGCCGGGAAGCATAGAGCCGGCTCGTCTGCCAAAAAAAGTAAGCATTCATGTTTTCTTTATTTAATGAACGCAGAATATCGTTTGTATACTTTCCCGGTCCATCATCAAACGTTAATGTAATTTGATTATTTCTCCCATCAATTTCCGTAACAACTTGAGGGTCATTGAAGCTGAACTCAACTTCGTTGTAAATTATTCATGGACTTTTGTGGATCATAGCAGTCTCCCCCTCTGAGGAAGTTTACAATTCCGTATATTTGCAATAAAATCCTAACTTCCCGACAAATGAGGAATCAAAATCGAAGGCGGCTTTAATAAATGGATTGACCACATGCACCATTATTATGCGGACCTGCTCGAAATAAACTTAAAACAACATATAAATACTTTGCTTTCATCAAGCTTGCGGCCTGAATACCTTATAAACAATCCGCATCCCGCTTTTTTCTTATATTATCACAAAACACGTGATATAAACCAGTTTCCGATATTAGCGGCGCAGGTAGTTTAAAAGTTGATGTTCCACTGCTTTTCGTAAGCTTCTTTGTTCATTCAGAAGCTGATGCCTTGCACGCGGAAAAAAAGAGACCTGGAGATTACTGCATTTTCTTCGGAAAAAACGAAGATTTTTCCGCCAGTCAACTGTCGTATCTTTTCCTCCCTGTATGATATAAACATCGCCCCTGTACAAAGGACAGTCATTAATATGTAATTGCCAGGTTTCGAGAGCTTTCAACCATTCTGTATACATCCACTGAGCCTGCAGTGGGTCTTTTTTAGTAAAAACATGATACTGCCTATCTTTGGAATTTCTTTTAAACCTCCTTTTCTGCCGGGGGATTATATTTCCGAATAGTCGCATCGATCCCCGCAGGGCAGGCCAGCGCAAGGGAAGATACAGTGGGGCTGCGAGCAGAAGTTTGTCAAACAAAACCCATTTATTACAAGCTGCCTGAAAAAGAACAGCCGCTCCGGTGCTGTGCCCAAGGCCAAAACAAGCACCCGAAGGAAGATAATATTTCATGAGATCATAAGCTTTTTTTACAGTTTCTGCATATTCATCAAACGAAGAAATATGCCCTTCTTCTCCCTGAGACATCCCATGACCCGGAAGATCCACAGCCGCAACGTTATAACCTTCCTTAAGCAGTACATTCACGGTACGGGACAGCCCTCCGGAATGATCCAGGTATCCATGTACAATCAGTATCGTTCCTTTGTTTTCTTCTGAATAAAACAGCTGAAAGAAAATTTTTCGAATATTAACTTCTGTGAAACCTGCCCGGTAGGCAGCAAATTTAGTTTTATCGAATTCATAAAAAGAAAGATAGTGCTGAAGACGCCGGTTTTTTAAATGACTGTTTATTTGCTCCAGATTTAGTTCGTTTTCTATTCCAGCATAAAGCGAGCTTTTTTTTACCATTTTTCCGCCCCTTTTTAAAGTTTGAAACTATAGAACGGCTGCTCCAAAAGAGCAGCCGCACCTGTTATCTTGATTCGATTGCTTCTACAAGAGCTCTCCCGTAAGCCGGAAGATCCGGAGGTCTGCGGCTGGAAACGATATGTCCATCCACCACGATTTCTTCATTATGCCAGTAAGCTCCTGCATTAACCATGTCATCCTTAATTCCTGGAGTGCTTGTCACCTGAACCCCTTTTAAAATATCTGCTGAAATCAGCACCCAGCCCGCGTGACAGATCTGACCAATAATTTTTTTGCTGTCATTCATGAAATGGACCATTTCGAGCACTTCTTTATATCTTCGGAGTTTATCCGGCGCCCATCCGCCCGGAATCAGCATCGCATCATACTCTTCAATACGTGCCTGATCAAATGACAAATCAGATACTACAGGAACGCCGTTTTTCCCTGTGTAGGTTTTTTCTGCTTCTTTCCCTACTATATGAGAAATAGCTCCCTCCTCTTTCAGACGGTAGTGAGGATAGATAAGTTCCGAATCTTCAAAATCATTCTCTATTACTGTAATAACTTTTTTTCCTTTAAGACGCATCGGTTATTCCTCCAGTATTATATCAGTCTTGCTGTATTTATACCCGCTCCATTACAGAATTAATCTAAGTCGTTCCTTCCCATTCACTATAAAAGTCATCCAAATATGTAAGAAGACGCTCATGACGGACTTCAGCTCTTTTTTTACCCGTTTCTGTATTCATTAAATCTTTTAAAAGAAGCAGCTTTTCGTAAAAGTGAGTAATAGCTGCCGCGGAACGATCCCTGTAGTCTCCCTCCGACATGCTCTCTCTAACAGCCTGACCGGGTGTATACATAGGAGTACCTTTATTTCCTGCATACATAAAACAGCGGGCGATACCAACTGCCCCTATTGCATCGAGCCTGTCTGCATCCTGTATAACTGCGCCTTCCAGTGAAGGAGGAGACTGATTATTCCCTCCCTGAAATGCTACTGATGAAATCATGCTGATTATATTCGTCTGCAGTTTTTCCGGTATGGCTTGTTTCGTCATCCAAGCTTGGACGACCAGTTCTCCTTCTGATTTAGAAGAATGAAACTTTTCATCAATAACATCATGAAGCAGGGCGCCTATTTCACATAATTCTGTATCCGCACCTTCAATTCTGGCTATTTCGACTGCCTGATTTCTAACACGGTTGGTGTGTTCCCAATCATGACCACTTGTATCATGAGCAAAAAAATTTTTCGAAAATATTTCAGCTTCATTTATCCAGGATCGCTTCATCGATTTTATTCCTTCTTTCTCTTAAATATTCTATTAATATTTTAAAGGATCACCTTAGTTACAGTCCACTTTATAACAGCTTTCTGAAACCTTCTGGAAATTTGAATACAACCACCGGTAAGTTTGCTTTTACCGGGGTATAAACTCCTCAGTTCCAACAGATGTTAATTTAAAAACCATAACACAGCAGGTTTTTACAAGGAAACTGTAAAAGCCAACTTCTTAGTAATTTTGTCCATTCTAACGTCTTATTTAGATAGAAATGATGTCCAGGTACGAAAATTCCTGAATCAGAAAACTAACTCGTACAGGTAGGACACAGAATGACTTCCACTTCTACTATGGTTTTTTATACTAACCTGCACAGAAAAAGCTTCCGGGATGATTCCCGGAAGCTTGCAAACAATTATTTATAAGTTCGCTACTCTGGACTCCTGTTCGCACTCATCGCATTTCTGAATATAAGATTCGTGCATTTCATCCAACGTATTTCCACACTTCGTACATTGCTTCGGCGGCAGGTTCCGGAAAAATTCAACGCTAGACATCATCATTAGTAAATCCCTCCACATATTTTTAAGATGAGTTCATTGTATTACAACAGTTCCAAAAAAACAACCCTTTTGTATAATAATTTTCGGAATACACTTATTTTTCTGTTTTTTAGGTATTTAACCCTATATGACAGTCTTTTTTTCAAAAACTAATTAAATACTTGCTTTTAAAAATTTATAATAAACAGCTGAAAACAGCTTCTTCTCAAATTACCCCTCTCTGCAAGCGGAAATTGCAAACCTGTATTAATACAGGTTTGCAATTTCCGCTTTCTTTATATTTTGAAGAAAAACCTCTTATCAATGGCATTTCGTAAATGAAGCTTTCGATGTTTCCGTTCAGCTTGTCTCTGGATTAATCTGGGTCACAATCTATAAACGTTTTCCAGTATTATCAGGTTTTCAATTGCACTTCCCGCCGATTCATTTTATAATATATGTGATATGCAAGTAGAATTGGAGGTCTATGTTCATGCTTAACAAGTTATTACCTGCGGGAGTGATTGCGTTTTTCTTCCTGACTGTGCCATCTGCCGTTGTATTTGCAGCCGAAAATGGTAACGGAAATGGAGAAGGAGGAATCGGATTTAGTGAAATTGTCTTTACCATTTTAGCTTTTGTTGTTCTTGCTCTGTTTATTTTTTACATGATTAAAGACAACGCAAAGTAACGTTCCTACATAAGCAAAGAAGGCTCCGGGTCCCGGAGCCTTCTTTCTTATTTATGTCTAATTCAGCTTTTATTCCTGAACACCTTGAATCACTTCAATGTTTTCAATAACTATATCTTCATCCGGTTTATCTGCTTCACCAGTCTCCACAGAAGCTATTTCATCTACGACATCCATTCCCTCTGTCACGTGCCCAAAGACAGTGTGACGAAAATCCAGACTTGGTGTCCCCCCTGTTTCGAGATAATGATCTACCGTTTTTTCAGGAAAATTGCTTTCGGCGAACATTTCTTCTGAAATCTGAGAATTATCTGCCTGAACCACGAAAAATTGGCTTCCATTTGAGTCTGGTCCGCTGTTCGCCATAGAAAGAGCTCCCCTGAAATGTGCCACGGCAGGATCAAACTCATCCTCAAATGGCTCTCCAAATGCACTTTCACCTTCTCTTCCCGTCCCAGTTGGGTCTCCACCCTGAATCATGAAGTTTTCAATCACACGATGAAAAATTATGTCGTTATAATAATCCTCTTCGGCATGGGTAAGAAAGTTTTCCACTGCGAGCGGCGCCTGTTCAGGGAAAAGAATCACTTCAATATCCCCCATATTCGTTTCAATTAAAGCTCGAGGGTAATTTTCTTTATCCCCATCAATCTGCGGGTAAAACATCTCCTCCCCGCCCGCTTCAGCTTCATTTTCGGCAGCCGCCTCTGACTCGTCCTTATTTTCTTCATTTGTGTCTGCTTCCTCGCTGTTAATATTGCTGTTTTCTGCACTGCTTCCATCCGCTGCTTCATTACCTGATCCGCAGGCAGATAACGTAATAAGACTTCCGGCTAAAATTAATAAAAAATTATTTTTATGTAGCACGCATGCTCACTCCTTTCTGAATCATTTTAATTCACCTTCTCTAAAACTACAAGTTAAAATAAATGCCGGCTCTCCAACCTGAAGAACCGGCCTCTCCCCGTTTATATATTGAACAGAACAAATCAATTCCTTCTATACTCGAAAATTTGATGAAGTTTCCTGTTAATCACCTCAAAAATTGCTTACAGACGCCGGCACTGCTATCCTTTCGAAAAAAGATTGCACTTTTATATATGTTTTTGTAACCGGACATGTTGAAAAAGCGACTTTAAATTGAAACAGAGGAAACACTGCAGAGGAGGGCTTGTTAATCGTGGTCTTCTTCTGTCAGGCCCTGTTCCCTGGCCTGTTCGTAGGCATTGGATAATATGCTTTGAATAGCTCTGCCCCGGTCTTTTTTACGTCGGCGGTATTCTTCATATAATGCTTCTCCCTTATACCCTTCATCAAGAAGATTGCGGAGAAGCATATCAGATAAATCTTCTCTTTTTGCAACTATACGTCCTTCAATATGCACAGAAAGGTGCTCATCCAGTTCATGAACAGCTTTTATTTCACTATAAAGGGTAGCGGGATCATTTGTACGTTTTGTAATTGTGACTTCAGCCATGAGCGGCTGCTGCTTATGAAGATAGTCTTCAAAAAATGGCAGCCAGTCTTTATCAACAACAGCTTCCAGAAGCCAGTTTTTTTCCGCTTCTTCTTTATTAATTATTAATCCATCTCGAAGCGGTATTTCTTTCCCCTTTATAGGTTTGTCTTCCTGGGGAGCTTCGTCAAAGAGAATGGTAAGTGAACATAATCGGAACGTTTTCATATTTTGCCTCCAATCAAAAAGGATTTAATAAAAGTGTATCACGGAATGAAAGAGAGGGCCTCCCATGAAAGGAAAAGTTTATATTTACAAAAATGAATACCCGGCAGAACTTGAGAAGAATACTGATTATCTGCGGCTGCATGCAAGTCTGGAGCCCGGTCATCTGCGGTTAACTCCTTCGGCCATTAAAAGAGTATGTGAGCAGTATACGCAAATCACACTTGAATTACCGTTGACTACTAATGATGCTTACCAGCAGGGTAAAGAAGTCATACAGGAATCGTTTCTTCTCGAACTTTTCAGGCACTGGACGGACAAGTTTCATACTACGCTTATCGTAAATCGTATACGGGAAGAATCCAGGTCAAAGCTGAAAGCAGGAAAACATGTAACTTCCGTACAGGTATGGAATGAAAAATCCCTGACGAGCGCAGAGAAAATAGCACGGAGCTACTTCCGTTTTCTTCCGGTATGGACAAAGCATATAATTGTTTCCGAAAAGTCAAAAAACGTCGTACGCCTTTCTTTATTCCGGATTCCGCTGCTGGAACTATGTGAAGAAAAGGAAAAACAGATGCCGGAGGAAGTCAGTTCCTGGGTTATCTGCGGTGGTTTAATGACCCACCACAGTCAGCGGAACAGGGGACGTCTCTGGTTTGTAAGGTCCGGTGTAAAACCAGGCGTTATTTATGCGGCAATTACTCATTATAAGCCGGCTCTTCCCTGGTTTTTGTATCTTAGTACCCAGGCTGCTCTACACCATCTTGTTATGCACCGTTTCGCAGCCTGGCGTACCAGTCTCACCCGGAGTCCGTTCCGTCGGGATTGGTAAAATCCTGTCCTTCCTGCAGGGTTAAGTCCAATGCCCGGGTAAAAACAGCTTCTGCATCACCCGGAAAGTTTTCTTCCTCTATAAGGATATAAGCTGTTCCGGGTGCAGCCATATACAGAGGAAAATTCTCCTGTCTTATGCGGATTTCGGAAGCTTCTTTCAGCGGATATTCCTTTTCAAAGTCCTCCTCGAGACCAAATGTCAATGCAAATACATAATCAGTTGTGAGTTCTTCAATACTCCGCTGGGGCGGAGTATAAATACTTAAATAATTCCTATAGGATTGCAATCTCCGTTTTTCTTCCTCCCCAAAAGCCGTCAGCCATTTACACTTTGAAGCGGCTGTCACAAGAAGCACTCCTCCCGTCCACATCGCTATAGTAGAGAAAGGATTATTAAATATCACTGCCCCGCCTCCGACAAAGAGAAGAATTCCACTTACAGATAGAAACCATGCACTTCCGGAACTTTTCATTATTACGTTTTTTAATTCCAGATCTCTTTCTACGAATCCTTTCCAATTTTCCATTTTTTCAGCAAAGTCTGCTCTTCCTCTGCTTTTTTCCGTAAAAAGCCATACGTCTTCAAAACAGAATTCTCCTTCGGTTCCTACCTCGTAAAACATCCAATCAAGAAAATATTTTTCATGAGAGGTAAGCGACTCTTCCTTTCGAATGTAAAGCACTGTTTTTTCTGCTGATTTTTTTACTCCAAGTACGCCGCTTAAAGTCAGGTGCAGAAGCATCGCTGTTAAATGTCTGCTCGTCAGACTGTAATTCAGAAGACGGGCTGCAGCTGCAGGAGAGTATATTCTGTCCGCATGAAGCGGCGCTCTTGTTGAGGCTCTTTTTTTCCCTGAGAAGTAAACTGCTGCTGCAATGATAAATAGAATTGCTGCCGCTATTTCCACCATGTGTAACTCCTCCTTAATCAGGAACTGTGATGCTTGATATTAATTACGGATGATCTTCCAACCGGCAGCTTATATAAACTGAAAAAACCGTGGACAGCCCATTATTTTTCATGGGCGGGATTCTGATGAAACTTTTGAAACAATATAGGCCCCTAGAAATAAAAGAAAGATCCCATAACATACGCTGAACAGTAACGGGAAGTTTCCGTCTGTCCATAGAGGGTATGACAGCAGGGCCAGCACCCAGATCATAGAAATATTGCCCAGTATAGTTCCGAAAAGATAGGTGGGCAGCGTCATTGGAGTTAATGCTGCAGAGACAGAGATAACATTACTAGGCATGATTGGAATGCTTCTTAAGAGAATCATAGCCTCAATTCCATTATTTTCAATGTAGAAAGCCGCTTTTTTCCATTTTCTGCTTTTATTTTCCCAGAACCGCCGGACCTTTTGTTTACTCCATGTACGGGCCAGATAAAAACAAAAAACGGCTCCGAGCGTAGTTCCAATAAGGCTGAATAAAAATCCCTCCAATACTCCATAAGCAATGAAATGAATAATAATAACAATAATAACCGGAAAGACAGTGAAGATATTCTGGGCAATCAGCAGAGGTATCGTAAGCAAAAGCAGCTGATAACCTGCCGACGGAAAGAGAACTTCTGTGAAATAAGTTACGTCTTCCCGCCTGAGCTGACTCACTGTTTCCCACTGTGTTACGAGAAAAGCAGCCAGCACAATAAGTATGATCAAGCTCAGCCATTTCCCCATCGAGACATTCCCCGTTTCTATTTTCTATTATACCCTGTCCATCCCGGGAAGAAAAACAATCCAAAACAACCGCTTTGGAAAATCCGAAGCGGTTGTTTACATACTGTATAATGATTTAAATTTAAATCGGTACAGAAGCGCTCCTAAGAATCCGAAAAAGGCGATGCACGCCATTACCAGATAAAGCGTTTTTACATCTGCTGCATTAATAATAAAACCTCCAAGAGCAGAACCAACGACTCCGGAGACGCCGAAAAACATCGATATAAATATCAAGTGTCCGGTTGATTCCAATTCTTTAGGAACAAGTCTACCCATAAATTGAAAGCCGGTAAGATAAAAAATGGCAAAGGCCATTCCGTGAGTTACCTGTACGGCAAGCAGAAATCCTGGACCCGGGGCACTGAACATCAATATCCAGCGCAGAAGATAAATTGCTGCTGCAATAGCGATAAGTGTTAGCGGATGAAAGCGGCGCATCCAGTATACACTGAAAGCAAACATTGCAGCCTCTGTGAATACTCCTATAAACCAGGCCATTCCGATAACAGATTCATCCGCGCCCAGTTCTACAATGTACAGCCCCATAAATGAATCATTCATCCTGTGGGTAAGGCTGATCGATAAAATAAAAGCCAGAAACAAAAGCAGCGTTTTATCTTTTCTAAGCCGAAGCGCATCGGAAAATCGAACTGGACGTTTCGAGGGAATGCTGTCCGGGGTGTTAAAAGCAAAGATAAGAGCAAAACACAAAAATACAGCGAATACAGCATAAATATGTTCAATACCTATCCAGCTGAGTATGTATCCTCCTGCAAGAGATGCTGAACCAAATCCAAGTGATCCCCACATTCGTATACTTCCAAATGAAACATTTCTTTCTACTGAAAGTTTTTGGGCAAGGCTGTCTCCAAGACCACCGGCCGGAGAAAGAAAGGAGAAAAACATATAAATTACTGGAATAATAAAGAAAAATTCTGAAAGCTGAAATAAAAAATACCCAACTAAAAGAGCCCCTGTTAAGCATAACAGCAATATACGCTTTACCGTTTTCCACCGATCGCTCATAAATCCCCAGAAAGGCTGAGCTAAGATCGCAGCAGCAGGGCCGACTGCAAGCAAAATACCGATTTCAGCCGGTGAAAGTCCAAGGTTTTGAAAATAAACAGGCAGATAGCTGATAATAATCGTCATGGATGCATGAAAGCAGAAAAGTGTTCCTTTCAATTTCCAAACTGACGGCGACTGCAAAAGCACCGCCTCCTTTATTTGAACCGGCTGTCAGGAAAACCAGTTTTTCTTATATAAATATATAGGATCGAGATCAATGAATAAATAAAGATCTTTCGTAAGCGGGAAAGAGTATGTTCTAATGATCTCATTCGTTTCAATATCCCGGTATTTATCTGAAAGCATACCATTTTTATTAAACTGCATTTCCATCACATGATCCAGAAAATACACGCGCCAGCTCCAGTTTTTCCCTTCGGCTCCTGGATCTTCTTTCCATATGCCAAATTCGTCTTTAGTCCAGTTGACAGACTGCTGGTAGCCATAGTGATTGCACATATACATACGAAATGATTCTTCATGAAACGTATTTACCAGTGCTTTCATAAGCGTTTTAACAGAGGTATGTTTCGACCAGGCTGCTTTTACTTCCCGGTCCATCGTTGATAAAAGCTCCGTCTGCCTTTTCAGAGAGCGTTGATGCATATCAATGTAGGAATGAATATGTTCTTCTGTTTTGCTTTTTAGTGAATCCACATGGATTCCTTCAAAAGCCGGATCCCCGAAAAGTGGACCCTGAAAATATCTTCCTCCGTTTCTCCATGCCATGTGAAGCTGATGGGAATTTTCTACCCCGGTAAAATGAAGCGTCGTACCCAGTTTTCTTGCGAAAAAGGCCAGAGTGTCCAGTATCTCACTATATGTATAGTAAGCAGAAGTCTCCTGCAGATCAGACACATCGACCTTGATTAACGTTGGTTCCAGAGCAGAAAATTTATCGAGATGGGTATCAGTTACTCTTACCTCATCCAAAGAAACATCATAACCGCAGGCTTTTAAATAAAGCAGAATATGGGTCAGTTCCTGCAGTGTGCCTTCATAATCGCCCGCATTAATTTCAAAAACCGTATTTTCTCTGCTCCACCCTTCAGATTCAAGTTTTGTAAACAGCTCAAGAAGTTCTTCTATAGCATCCAGAGGGCCGAGGACAGCAGCCCGTATGTTGAAAAACAGCCGGGGTTTATAATCCATTTTCAATGCTTTTTTTACCGCTGTAATATAAAGCTGCTTGTCCCTTTCCCATGCATGCTCTTCCGATAAATTATCCGGTTTTCCCGATTCACCGAATACTTCATATCCGACTACTTCGTACTTATCTGCATTTATGACCGGCTGGAAATAGACGTGTAATAGATCTTTATTAAAATCAATGTTTGACTGATTCATGTTATCACCCCTTCAGCGGCTCGATAAATAAGTTTGCAGGAACACGGCTTCTTCATAAGGCAGCAACGCACCTCCGATAATTTCTCCGGAGCGTCCGTAGGATTCATGGTGAAAATCAGTACCTCCTGTACGAAAAAACTTTATACCTGTACTTTTTTCTGCTTCACTTACAAGTTTGTTAAACCTCTTCCGGTTTTTTTCATCGTGATCCCGATGATATACTTCCACTCCATCCAGCTTTTTTTCTTTAAGCCAGCTCGTGAGGTGTTCATCAATATCATAATAAACCGGGTGGGCTGCTACTGCAACACCTCCGGAAAGGTGGATAATTTCCATAGCTTCTTCAGGGGACATTTCATCTTCTTTATGAACATAGCACGGCTTTCCGTAACCGATATACTTGTTGAAAATGTCTTGAACGGTTGTTCCATAGTCTTTTTTTATTAAAACATTGGCCAGATGTGGACGCGAAAAAGTTACACCTGTTACTTCCTTTTCCACTTCTTCAAATGTTACTTCCAACCCTGTTTCCTGGCATAGATTGATCATTTTCTGCATCCTGTCGATACGTTTTCCCCTGTGAAACTGAAGTTTTTCCTGGAGAAAGGGATGGCAGATATCTATGCCATATCCGAGTATGTCCACGCTCTGGCCATGAAAACGGGTTGATAATTCAATTCCGGAAATAAGCTTTATACCGTAAAATTCTGCCATTTTTTCTGCAGTTTCGACCCCGTCTGTACTGTCATGATCCGTTAAAGATATAACTGTGAGGCCTGCTTCTGCACATTTCTTTATAAGAGCGGGCACATCGTATCCACCGTCAGAGACAGTGGAATGCATGTGCAGATCTGCTCTGGACATTATGCCTGCCACCAGTAATCGTGAGGAGTAACCGGCATTTCGCGTTTATGACCTGTCTGACGGTACTTGCTTTCAATAATGTCCTTCGAAGCTTCTTTAATCGTTTTTCCTTCAAGGTATTCATCTATTTCTTTATACTTGACACCAAGCGCTTCTTCATCAGAAAGAAGAGGCTGATCGTCTTCGAGGTCAGCTGTAGGCACTTTTGAAACGAGCACGTCCGGAGCTTGAAGTTCTTTAAGCAGCATCTTTCCCTGACGTTTATTAAGTCCGAACAAAGGAGCTACATCGCAGGCTCCGTCACCAAATTTTGTATAAAAACCGGTGACCGCTTCTGCAGCATGATCGGTTCCTGCAACAAGAAGCCCATAGTGGGCAGCAAGATCATACTGAACTTTCATACGCTCCCTGGCTTTTGTATTTCCTTTTACAAAGTCGCTTAAATCTTCTCCCGTAGCTTCTTTGAATTGGCTTTCAGAAGCATCCACAGCCGGCTTGATATTCACAGTCACTGTTTTATTGGGACTGATATAATCAAGTGCTTTCTGAGCATCTTCTTCGTCCGCCTGCTCTCCATGGGGCAGTCGAACGGCGCAGAACATGTATTCCCCTTCTTCTTCCTCTTCATTCAGTTCATCAATTGCCTGCTGGATAAGTTTACCTGCCAGAGAGGAATCCTGTCCCCCGGAAATACCTATTACATACCCTTTTGCTCCTGATTTTTTCAAATAGGCTTTAAGGAAGTTCACTCTCGTACGGATTTCCTCCTGTACGTCGATTTCAGGTTTAACTTCCAAAGAGGAAATAATTTCTTTCTGAAGATTATGCATACTAACATCCTTTCTATTCGTAGTTGGAATTTTTTTCTCTGAGGCGGCGGTGCAGCTCTTCCAGCTTTGCCGATTCTCCTTCTAATTCCAGTATTCTTCTTTCTGATTCTCCAATTAAATCAAAGTGGGGGAAATGACTGTCTGTATGAATCCAGTCCGCTTTTAATCCGTGCTGCTTTCCCCAGCTGATTAATGTTTCTCTGTCGCTGCAGGCCGCTTTTGTTACAGTTTTATATTCAGGAAATCGGGCGTCCAGCCAGAAGTGAGTCAGAAAGGCTACGCTGCCTTTTTCCGCTCTCCTGCGCCAATGGATTAACTCTGCTCTTGTCACCCCAAAAGCCATTTCCTCACCTCATTTATAAATATCTATTTATAAATATACCACGATTCCTTTTAAAAATGAAAAAAGTCACTTTTGGTTCGTCCAATACAGTGCATGCCACTCAGGGAAATGCTTTTTCATAGATAACGGCCGGAAGTTCTTTTTGTCCACGAGCACGTGTTCACTCGTTCCATCCATGCATAGATTATTTTTTTCGTCTGATATTTCATATCCATAAGTGACTCTCACCCCTGTATACGATTCAATCCAGGTAGTAACATACATTTTCCTTCCGTATCGTGCCGGCGCTTTGTAATTCATATTTACATTTGTTACCGGTGCGAGGACGCCTGATTCTTCCATAGCTGAGTATGAGACGCCAAGTTTCCCCATCAGGCTTGTGCGGCCTATTTCACACCAAATCAAATAATTAGCATGATAAACAACACCCATCTGATCTGTTTCTGCATAACGGACATCAATTTCCACGGTTTCCGTAATCATCTTCTCCCTCCATTAATAAAGCAAAATCTTCTTTTTTTAGTAATTTCAGGTTTTCTCTTTTATCTGCTCCGTGTACGAGGTGATAAGCCTGCACTTGTATGGCTGCTTCTACCATGTCTTTCATTGCCCGGCCGTTGCCGTTAATTTCAGTTACTTCAAGAGTTTTATAAAGCATATTTCTTGTTTCTTCTTCCATAGCGTATCCATATTCCTCGATATACAATTCCAGAATAGCGAGCAGTTCTTCCGGGCTGTAGGGAGGAAAATGTATCTGTTTTTTAAATCGCGAAGCGATGCCGGGATTGCTTTCCAGCAGTTTTTTGACTGGTGCTTCGTAGCCTGCCAGAATAACTACCAGATTCTCATTATGCTTGGTCATTTCTTCTACGAGGGTATCCACTGCTTCTTTTCCGAAATCCTGAGTGCCCTGCAGGAGAGAATAAGCTTCATCTACAAACAGCACTCCCCCTAGTGCTCTGCGGATAATCTGCTTTGTTTTTAACGCGGTCTGGCCCGTGTAACCAGCTACAAGATCGCTTCTTCCTGCAGTGATGAGATGACCCCTTTTTAATAATCCAAGCTGTTTAAGTATTCTGCTGTAAATAGCTGCCACTGTTGTTTTCCCTGTTCCGGGCGGACCTGTAAAGACAGCGTGCAGCTGAATGGGAACAGAAGGAAGCCCATGATTTTCCCGCTGTTTTTGAATTTGTACAAAAGAAGAAAGCTGTTTTACTTCTTCTTTTACAGAGCGGAGGCCGATCAGTTTTTCGAGCTCTTCAAGCGGCTCGTTAGCATGGGTAGAATCCTCGGTTTCAAAAGCTTCTTTTTCGAGAACCGTCATTTTATGCTGAGTTATGCTGTTGTTAAAAGCAGCCGCTGCTCCCTGTTTAAACACAGCTTCATTCAATATCTGATGGACAGCCCGAGCATTGCCGAAGCTTTCATCGACCTGTTCTTTTTCCAGACGTTTTCTCATCTCCGTAACGGCCCCTTTTGAAAGAGTGAAGTCCATATCCAAAGCAGCTTTTTCCCCTATGGAAAGCAGTTCATCCATCGTATAATCAGGAAGTTCAATGTAATTGGAAGTCGGAAAACGACTTCTCAGGCCGGGATTACTCCATAAGAAATGCCGCATTTCGTCCGGATAACCAGCCATGATAACAGCAAATTTACCAGCATGTTCGCCGCTCGTCATAGCGGAAACGATCGTATCTACAGCCGCCTGCCCATAATCACTCCCCTGGGAGCCTTCTCTTTTAAGCGCATAGGCTTCATCAATAAACAGGACACCTCCGGACGCTTCTTCGATTACCTGTTTCGTTTTTTCTTCTGTCTGTCCTACGTAGGCACCGACTAATCGGGATCGGTCGGCTTCAACAAAGTTGTTTTCCGGGAGTACCCCCATTTGAAAGTATAGTTCTGCAATTAAGCGGGCAATGGAAGTTTTTCCAGTTCCAGGATTGCCGGTAATAATCATATTAAGGCTTTGGCCGCTGCCGACCTGCAGACCCGCTCTGCCTCTTTCCTTTTCATATTGAAGATAATAGTAATACTGCTCTACTTTTTTCTTTACTTCCGTAAGGCCGGTCATCCGGGAGAGCTTTTGCAGAGCTTCACTTTCTGCATTTTCTTCTGCTGAGGCATACTCCCACTGCTCTGTTAACTCCTCCACTTTCTGCACAGCTTGATCTAGGTTCTTCTTTTTTTCTTTGGATGCATAAATACCCGTAATAGTCTCTTTGTAGGCCGAGGCATCTGCTTTCGCTTCAAGAAGAACCTCTTTCAATTCAGGAAGCAGACGTACCCAGTAACTTACACGTTCCTGAGTGTCCATATCCAAAGGAGATTGACATGCTTTGTCGACAACTTCTTTCATTTCCAAAAAATAATCCGCCTGACTAACGGCTTTTGTGAGCATATCTTCCAGAACAGCAAGTTTTTTCTTTTTACCCTGGCTGTGATCCGTTTCCCTTATTTTCGGGAAGCCGAATTCAAACCAGGTGATATCCATCTCTTTTTCAGCGATATGAATGATCACGGTGCAGGTATAATTGGAAAGTTCTCCTGATTTTAAAATTTCTTTCAGGAGCTCATTAATTCTTTCATCACGCTTATGCTTTCTTTCATACCTTGCGGCTGCTGCAGCGGCTTTCCACTCGTTAGAAGTTTCTTCGCTGTCCATTTGCTGAATGGCACGCATAATAGAAGCTTCATCCAGCTCAGAAAAAGAGTTTTCTTTTATTTCCTTTAATTGCTCATTCCATGATTGATAGGATAGATTCTGTTCCATAGCCCGATCCTCCTTTTTTCACGTTCTGGTTAAGTCGAGCTTCGCGTCGAGCGCATTCTCCGTTTACTTTAGGACACTCAAAAAGTAAAGCTGACATTGTTACTCTCTTCAGACAGAATACCTGTCTGGAGCTCTTCTCATAGAAATTCAGAAGAGGTTTCTTAATAAAATATGTTTTTTAAAATATGCGCTCTTAAAGTCCGCTGTTGATTAAAGTAGGCAGCTCCGCTTCGGCCTGCCTTCAGCTTTCTCCTCCTGCTCCGATACCGCACCAATTGACAAGCACTTTTCATCGGATAAATAACTGAAGATAATACAGCTGTTTCCATAATAAAATATAAATACCTTTACCCATGAAGCTTCTGTTGTATTCATTCTCTCATAATACATAATAAAACGAAAAATAGTCGATACTAATCACGGGAAAAATATATACCCTTTCTAGTTATAAAATTGTGGTAAGCTTCTTAAAAAGCGCATTCTAATTGTGGGCCCGCTCCGAAGATGTGTATAATATGAGTGAATTAACCAAAGGAGATTATTTTATGCCAAGGCAGCTTATTGTTATCATTTTTACTGCATTCACAATTTTATTTTTATGGTTCTATCATCAGCCTCTCCTTTTATGGCTTGAAATCTACGGGGATCAGTATGTGCTCCTGACCGTGACCATAGCTACTCTGATGTCCCTTTTTCCGGTGATTCCATATCCATTAGTCGGTGGTGTTATTGGAGCAGCTTACGGACCATCAGGAGCAGTAATTATCTGGGCAGGTTCAACGCTTGCGTCGCTCTTATTTTTTCTGCTGATCCGATACGGAGGATTTGAAAAGTCCGGTCAGAAACTTTTATTTAAATACACTGCCACCCGGAAGCTGACAGTCCTTTTCGAACGTAACGCGTTCTTATCGATCACCATTTTAAGAATGATCCCAGTTATCCCCTCGATTATTATAAATGCCTATGCTGCTTTGAGCCGTGTCTCTTTCCTCCTGTACGGACTGGCTTCAGCGATCGGAAAAATTCCTTCCATGACTCTTTTTGCTCTCCTAGGCCATACCTTTGTAGTCAATCCTGGTGAACTTATTTATATGGTATTGATCTATACGCTTTTCCTGCTTATTGTCTACGCAGGCTATAAATTCTGGCTGAAGAAAATTGAAAAGGCAGGCGCAGCTTCAAAAAGCTGATCGATAATTTCATTTTACAGATTTTCATAAAAAGAGCTTTGCACTGTTGATCAGTGCAAAGCTCTTTTTCATTCGCTCTGTGAAATTTGTCCTCCACTTTCGGAAAGACCATATCATTTAAGAGCTGTAATTATTAAATTTTGTTATGATTTTTGAAGCGTGTTACGAAGTACCATCTGCAGAATTCCACCGTGACGGTAATAATCAATTTCGATTTCACTGTCAAAACGCGCGAGCACTTCAAAAGAAGTTTCTTTTCCCGTTTCTTTGTCCGTTGCCTTAACAGTTACCATATCCCGCGGCTGAACGTCATTGGAAACATGGACATCGAAATGCTCTGTTCCTTTCAGTCCAAGCGAGTCAGCGCTGTCCCCTTCTTTAAACTGTAGGGGCAGGACGCCCATTAATACAAGGTTACTGCGGTGAATTCTTTCGAAACTTTCAGCAATGACTGTCTTGATACCAAGAAGGTTAGTACCTTTTGCAGCCCAGTCACGAGAGCTTCCCATTCCATAATCCTTGCCTGCAAGCACAATAAGATCTGTATCATTCTCTTTATACTTCATACAGGCATCAAAGATTGCCATTACTTCGCCAGTAGGCCAGTAAGTCGTATACCCGCCTTCTGTACCAGGTGCAAGTTCGTTTTTAATACGGATATTGGCGAAAGTTCCACGCATCATTACTTCGTGGTTTCCACGTCTGGACCCATAAGAGTTAAACTGGGCAGGGCTGAGACCTTTATCTATCAGGAATCTTCCTGCAGGGCTGTTTTTAGCAATCGCACCTGCTGGCGATATGTGGTCAGTTGTAACAGAATCGCCCAGCTTTGCTACAGCGCGAAGATCGCTCAGCGGCTTAACATCTTCCGGTTCAGGGGACAGATTTTCGAAAAACGGCGGATTTTGTATATAAGTGGATTCTTCATCCCAGTTGTAAAGATCTCCTTCCGGGGTATCCAGCTTATTCCACTCTTCATTATCATCAAATACGCGTCTGTATTCGTCTTTAAAGAGCTTTGGATCCACAGCCTGCTCCATTGCAGCCTGAATTTCTTCATTTGAAGGCCAGATTTCACTGAAATAGACGTCTTCTCCATTTTTATTACGTCCAATTGGTTCATTGTAGAAATCGATATCAACAGTACCTGCAAGTGCATAGGCTACTACCAGCGGAGGTGAAGCCAGGTAATTCGCTTTCACAAGCGGATGAATCCGTCCTTCAAAGTTCCGGTTTCCGCTCAATACGGAAGAAACGGTAAGGTCACTGTCTGCAATGCCTTTTTCAATTTCTTCAGGAAGCGGTCCGCTGTTACCGATACACGTGGTACAGCCGTATCCGACTAGATTGAAGCCTAAGTGATTCAGATATTCCATCAGTCCGGCATTTTCCAGATAGCCCGTTACTACTTTCGAACCTGGAGCAAGACTTGTTTTAACGTAATCAGGAACTTCAAGTCCTTTTTCCACAGCTTTTTTAGCAAGGAGGCCGGAACCAAGCATAACGTGCGGGTTCGAAGTGTTTGTACAGCTTGTAATAGCAGCGATAGCGAGAGAACCTGTTTTAAGAATAGATTTTTTACCGTTCGGGTGCTGTACTTCCACCTCTTTATCAACCTCTTCGGGGGAAAGACCAAAACCTTTATTGCTTACAGGAGCCGTAAGAGCTTTCTGCCATTCTTTTTTCATGTCTTTCAGCTCGATAAGATCCTGTGGACGCTTTGGTCCTGCGAGGTTCGGCTGAATAGAACCGAGATCCAGATTGACTACCTGTGTGAATTCAGGGTCTTCTCCGCCCGGTGTATAGAACATATGGTTAGCCTTCGTGTAGGACTCAACCAGCTTTACCAGTTCTTCACTGCGCCCTGTGAAACGCATGTAATTTAATGTTTCATCGTCTACAGGGAAGAATCCGACCGTCGCTCCGTATTCAGGAGCCATGTTGGAAATTGTCGCCCGATCAGCCAGTGTCATTTCAGCAAGGCCGGGACCAAAGAATTCTACAAATTTACCAACGACATTTTTCTCGCGGAGCATCTGTGTTACTTTCAAAGCTAGGTCTGTTGCCGTAGCGCCTTCCGGCAGAGCCCCATCGAGCTTCACTCCAACTACTTCCGGAACAGGGAAATAGGAAGGCTGCTGCAGCATACCCGCTTCAGCTTCAATACCACCAACACCCCAGCCAAGCACACCAAGACCGTTGATCATCGTTGTATGGGAATCCGTACCGACCAGGGAATCCGGATAAGCTACTTTTTCTCCACTGCCGTTTTCCGATTCCTGAACGACGTTTGCAAGATATTCAAGATTCACCTGGTGGACAATTCCTGTAGCCGGCGGAACGGCACGGTAGTTGTCCAGGGATTTTTGAGCCCAGTTAAGGAATTTGTAACGCTCAAGGTTTCTTTCGAATTCCAGCTCCATATTGCGGCGCAGGGAATTAGGTGAACCGAACTCATCCACCTGTACAGAGTGGTCCACTACAAGATCAACCGGGATTGCAGGGTTGATTTCTTTCGGATCGCCGCCGAGATCAGACATCGCTTTTCTCAGGGAGGCCAGGTCTACGACTGCAGGAACACCGGTGAAATCCTGCAGAATGACACGGGATGGTTTGAAAGGCACATCGATGTTTTTCACCTTATCCGTACCCCAGTTTGCCAGG
Source organism: Alkalicoccus halolimnae (assembly GCF_008014775.2). Lineage (GTDB taxonomy): Bacteria > Bacillota > Bacilli > Bacillales > Salisediminibacteriaceae > Alkalicoccus > Alkalicoccus halolimnae. Next base: position 1,967,915 of record NZ_CP144914.1, read on the forward strand.
TTTTCGACATGCTCTTCTTTAATAACACGTCCGTCGTACTGACGAAGAAGTGATTCAAGAAGAACTCTTATCGAATACGGGAGTTTGCTTACGTTACCTACGCCGGCTTCATCAATTGCAGCCAGGTCATAGTAAGTATACGTATCATTGTTAACATCAAAAGTACGTTTGGAATTGTAAAGTGTTTCGTTTTCATTTGTCATATGTAATTCCCTCCTCTTGTATAATCATATAATACATTCAGCCAATTGTCTAAAACCTTTTTCATAAATGCTGCCAGTTATCCGTCAGGTTTATTATGCATTGAAAGCGAATACTTTACAAGGCAGTCACTGGATTTCTTCTTTATCAAGCTGATTGATAACAGTCTTTAAATAATCCCATTCCTCCTCGTTAACCGTACGCATATCAAGATAATAATCGTTTTGTTTAATACGGCCGATGACCGGAGAAGGCTGAGTGCGGAAAAACACCTCTACAGCTTCGGCATTCCAACCTCTTTTCCTTATTTTCATTACAGGTCCGGGCAGATTTACCAGAGGCATTGTTCCTCCTCCGACTTTGGAAAAAGACGGCTCCATCTCTGCAGAGACCTCCTCTAAAGCAAGCTGTGCGATCCTGTTTTCTGTAACTTTCATCATATATTGTTCGTTTTTCATAATATCGCGAACAGTGGGATTACTTTCTTTCACATCATCTCCATACACATAGTCGAAGAGTGTTGCCTCAAGAGCTGCCAGGGTCATTTTGTCCAGCCGCAGCACCCTTGCGAGCTGATGCTTTTTCAGTTTGCTGATCAAATCCCTGCGTCCGGCAATGACGCCGGCCTGTGGACCACCGAGCAGCTTATCTCCGCTGAAAGAAATTAAATCCGCTCCGTTGTTTAAAGCATCTCTAATTAAAGGTTCTTCTCCTATTCCTTCTTTTTCATATGGAAAAAGCGAACCGCTGCCGAGATCGTCAAATAAAATGATATCCCTTTGGTTCTCTTTCTTAAGAGCTCCCTTTAATTCTTTTGAGGAGACGCTTTCCGTAAAGCCTACAACCGAAAAATTACTTGTATGAACTTTCATTATCATCGAAGTGTGTTCGGAAATTGCCTGGGTATAATCACTTAACCGCGTTTTGTTGGTTGTGCCCACTTCTACGAGAGAAGCACCGCTTTCTTCCATAATAGAAGAAACCCGGAACGAACCACCGATTTCCACCAGTTCCCCCCGGGATACGATTACTTCTTTATGTTTTGCGAAAGCAGCGAGGACAAAATAAACAGCTGCTGCGTTATTGTTAACCACCATCGCTGCTTCTGTACCTGAAGCTTCCGCAAGCAGCCCTTCCACCGAAGCAAGTCTCGATCCTCTCTTCCCCTCCTCCAGGTCATATTCCAGGTTACTGTAGCTCGTGGCAATATTAACTGCGTGTTCCGCTGCACTTCTGCTGAGTCGGGCTCTCCCTAGATTGGTGTGCAGCACGGTCCCTGTAGCATTGACAAGAGGCCGCAGATTGTAAATGGAATTCTCCAGTACGGGCAGGATCTGCTGAATAAGCTGATCGACAGCTTCCTCTCTTGAAGTTATCGTGATCCTTTCTTGCTCCAGTGCTTTCCTTACTTTAAGGAGTTCCTGTTGAATAATTTTTTTTACATACCGATAAGGAAAACTTTTTTCCCTGCTGATCGACTGTATATTTTCATGTTGAAGGATTTCATGTACAGGCGGGAGATACCTTAGTGGTGAAGTTTCCTTTTTATTCTTCACGTGGAAGTCAGCTGCCTTCTTTTCTTTTCATCTTCTGCTAGACCATAAGAATATAATCCGAGGCCGACTACCAAAAGTAATTTAATAATTTTACTTAACACATTGATCCGCTCCTTTTTCGTTTTATATGCTGTTATTATAAGTCAGAATAGGAACTCTGTCGAATTCACCTTATTAAAACTGCCCCGCATTTATTTAAAACACTACGGGGCAGAGGTATTAATCTTTTAATTTTTTAATGATATTTTCGACCTTTGGAAAAGTACCCGCATCCAATTTGGAATAGATTTTTTCACCATTTTTATATACTTCAAATGCTCCTCCCGAACTGGGAACAAGATCAAGAGATTCTACTTCATGGCGGAGTTCACTAAAGATTTCTTCTGCGAAACTCGCAGCTTTTGGGGCGTAATTTCACTGCATGCAAAATTCAATTTTAATTTTCACTTATCCCACTCCTTCCCTGTTCTCATGCGTTCATTTTAGTTTATCGTTTGGTTCTGGTCAATTAAGAAGGTATAATGACGGGGAAGGAGGATGATAAAGATGAAAAACCAGTTACTCAGCAGCCCGAAAAAGCTGACTGCCATGACTAAAAAAGCCGGTTGAGGGTGTAAAATCGGCCCGGCCGACTTGACGCAGGTTCTGCGTCATCTACCAAAAGACAGCGGTAATGAAAATCTGCTCGTAGGCATTGATACTGCTGACGACGCAGGAGTATATAAACTGACCGATGAAATTGCCCTTGTCCAGACTGTGGATTATTTTACACCAATCGTGGATGATCCATATATGTTTGGTCAGATAGCCGCGGCTAATGCCCTGAGTGATGTTTATGCAATGGGTGGTAAACCTGCCACAGTGCTCAACATCGTAGGCTATCCTATTAAAAAACATCCGCCTGAGGTTTTAGCGGAAATTCTGCGAGGCGCCTCAGACAAAGTGAAAGAATCCGGAGCGGTGATTGCCGGAGGCCATTCCATCGATGATCCTGAACCGAAATTCGGTCTCAGCTGTACAGGCCTTGTGCATCCGGAGAAAATCTTCAAAAACATCGGTGCACAGCCAGGTGATGCTCTTGTCCTCACAAAACCTCTCGGCGTCGGCATAATGACAACCGCTATTAAATTTAATAAAGCTTCCAGACGGGAAATAGACGCTGTCTCAAAGACGATGGCGCATTTAAATAAGGAGGCTGCGGAAAAACTCGAGGCATACAAACCGCATGCAGTAACAGATGTGACTGGGTTCGGCCTGATTGGTCACGGGTACGAAATGGCCTCCGGGAGCGATGTCAGCTTCACATTTGATTTCAATGCTGTCCCATTCTTAAATGGTACTTCCAGACTTGCAAAAGCCGGGACTATCCCTGGAGGAACAAAAGAAAATGTCTCCTGGCTTGAAGGCCTTGTAGAGTATGCCTCGACGATGGAAGAGCACGAAAAGCTCAGCATAGCTGATTCGATTACTTCCGGGGGTCTGCTTATCAGCATGCCTTATGAAGATGCCAGAAATTATGTAGAAGATATGAAAGAAACGAAGTTCGGAGCTCATATAGTTGGAACGGTTTCCGAAAAAAATGACAAAACCATTTATGTTAACCACACCCCTCTGTAAATATAAGAAATGTCTCAGTTTATAAAGAGCTTCTCTCTTTTCATTAAAAAACAAAGTAAATTGTGCTCATACAGTTATCTATGCAGTGCTGCACTGCTTAAAGTATCTATTTAGACTACCAAAAGCCATCATGACAGAGTTTGTCATGATGGCATTTTAATTACTAAAAGGTGCAGGCTTTCTTCTTCGCAGCAGGCTTTTTACTTAACTGAACCTCGGAAGTCTCAGCAGGCTCCTCTCACTATTTCCATATGCGTTTATTCTCACTTCGTTTCGTCAGCTGCATTCTGTCGAATAATTCAAGAAGCGGCACGAGATATTTTCTTGATAAATTCAGTTCTTGCTTAGCTTCCTGAAGTGTAAAGGCTTCACCTGAAGCTGCACGCATCCGGACAGCCGCCTTTTCCACCTCTGACTTATTGATAAGGTGTTTTTCATCCAGTGCAGTCATTGTAGTCCTAAGCAGAAAACTGCGCAGTTCCATGATTTCTGTTTCTTTTAAACCAGCTTCCCGGCATGTCTCAAAAAAGTCTGGAACTTCTATTCCCGCTTTTGTAATTCGCTGTTCTACCTGCTCCATTCTCCTTGCCCATGCTTTTGGATAAGCGGGAGTATAGTCAGGAAGCGACACATAGGATTCGCGTTTCATTATTTTCCGTCTTTCTACATAATGATCGATAAGAAGTCTGGCAGGTTCTTCCCGGTGAGGAATTTCTTTTAAAAGTTCCGCGATATCTTTGCCCGGCCGCAGCGGAAATTCTTCGTGATATGCGTAAAGTTTATTTAATAGATCGTCAAGACGCAGCACTACTTCTTCTTCTTTCACCCACCATCCATTCAGCTCCCTGATTTTTTCACTCTCTGCACCAAATTGTTTCACTTCTTCCCCGGACAAAGATGTTTTTTCAGCCAGCTCTTTTGTCGTAAGGGAAAGGTCATTTTCAAGAAGAAAAATTATTCTTTCTTCCGGAGTTCCTTCTTTCTTTTTAGCGAGCGCTTGAATCGTTTCCGATCCAAAACGATATTTTTCTCCGTAAGGATCGATTACTGTTCCTCCTCCAATTGTTTCGACCGGCGTCGGCCGGCGGAGAATAAATCTGTCGTTTCTTTCCGCTACCACTTTCTCGTCAAGACGGATCTGACACAAAACTGTGTCTGTTTCTCCAGGGAGAAGTGAATTTCGATCAAAGAAAACAATGGTACCGTAAATTTCCGACGTGCCGATATGTATTTTAATCGGTGAACGCTGCTTCAGCTCCAACTTGTAAAGATCGACCGGCGTTAACGCAACATCGATTGTCTTTGTTACAGGATAGCTCCCTTTAACAAGCACGTCGCCACGGTGAATCTCTGTATGTTCAATCCCTCCAAGATTGAGTGCTGTTCTCTGCCCGGCTCTGCTCGAAGTACGTTTCTCGTGGTGCACTTGGAGCTGTCTTACTCTCGCCTCTTTCTGCTGCGGAAGAAGTCTCAGTACATCGCCTTCCTCTACTTTTCCATTAAAGACAGTGCCCCTCACTACCGTCCCCTGTCCCTTAACGGTAAATGACTGGTCAATAGGCATACGGAAGGAACTTCCCGGTTTTCTTTCTTCTGTTTTTTCAAGCATCATATGAATATCTTCTTTGAGGTTTTCTATTCCTCTATTGGAGATGCTGTCTACAAAATAGACCGGACTGTTTTCCAGAAAAGTATCTTTCGCATAGCTTTCGATATCTTCTTTCAGCAGCTCTTCCATTTCTTCTTCCAGTCCTTCTGCTTTTGTAAATACAATCATTCCCTGCTTTACTCCGAGCAATTGAAGAATCCGCAGATGTTCCTTCGTCTGAGGCATAACACCTTCATCCGCAGCAATGATGAGCAGAACAGCATCAATCCCTGCTACTCCAGCAATCATCTGCCGAATGAATTTTTCGTGTCCTGGAACGTCCACTACAGAAACTTCCATATCCTCCCCCATTACCAGCGGGGCATAGCCGGGCTCAATAGATATTGCCCTTTCCTTTTCTTCTTTTAAACGGTCAGTATCCATATTTGTTAATGCTTTCGTCAGCGTTGTTTTTCCATGATCAATATGTCCTGCCATACCAATTGTATAGTATCTTTTCATTAACGTTCCCTCCTGTTCCCTAGCGCCATTTTATATGATAACGGGAATTATTTCGAGCTTTACAAATGAATTGCATTCTCTATAGACGTCTATTATAATAGAAGTCGTGCTATGGGATCGGATGTGTAGCTGGTGCTTACCTGGGCCTTCAAAGCCTTTTGGGAGGCGCGTGTCGTCTCCGGTGGGTTCGATTCCCACACGATCCCGCCAATAACGAATCTTTAAGCCGGCAGCTGCCGGCTTTTTTTAATTCCGCTTTTAGTGGGAAGGAGCAGAACTCTTAAATTAAGAAAGGGAATATCTCCCCGTCTTTAAAAGAGCCTTATTTTTCAATAATCAGGACACGAATCCTTTTTTTATTATCTACTCTATCGTAAAATGAAAGGAAGAAGCGAGGGGGCAAGCAGAATGGAAGATTTATTTATGTGGTTTATTATGATCTGGTCGGTATTGTTTTTTGTGCTTGTAGCGATCGGCGGCTATTTCATGTTTCGAAAATTTCTTAAAAAGCTGCCCAAACAAGATGGCAGATCCATTTTGGACTGGCAGGAATATTACATTGAGCAGACTCTCCCTTTATGGACGGAAGATAAAAAAGTGTTTCTAAATGAACTTGTCGAACCGGTTCCGGAACTCTTCCGCGACATTGCTAAACATAAGATTGCAGGTAAAATAAGCCAGTATGCACTTGAAGAAAATGCCCGGGAGCTTTCAGAAGAACTTATTATTAAAGGTTACATTGCCGCCACACCTAAAAGAGACCACAAATTCCTGCGGAAAAAGCTTTCAGAGAAAAATATTGACATTACTCCATATGAACCGTATTTTGAACAGTCCTCCTGATTTCCCGGGTGATGCGTTTTCTCTTTCACCTGTACATGAAAAAAGCTGCGTTCCCGTTTTAAAAGGGCACGCAGCTTTTTTATGCATGAGCTTCTTTAAGTCTCATTTTTGTCTTTAATTGATGCTCGACTTCTTTGAATTTTATAAACATAGCGATTCTCCACGGAAGAATCATTCCAAAAGCGAGGATAAAAAACATTCCAGCCAGAACTTCATATTCAAAATAAATACCAAAAACCAGCTTAAAAGCAAGGCGGATCAACAAAAGCCCGAGCAGAATAAACGGGAAAATTTTCGATCTTTTCATATAAACATTATCGTCTCTTATTTCAAAAGACGATGTTTTTATTAAAATAATTGAAAATATTAATCCGACTGTAAATGCTTCTGTTACTTCCATCCAGGTTATCTCTTGGACGGGAGGATAAAGAAACATTAAAAATCCTGTCGACATGGCCAGCGGAGGTATTAATATTTTTCTTGCTGTCGCCGGCTTTTTCATGGAGCGCATTCTTATTAATAAAGCAATGACGGCCATTATTCCTGCCAGCACACCAAATAAAACGGCGTACATAAACATCCCCCTCTATCTTCGTCACCCACAGTCAGTATAGCATAGGTAAAGAAAGTCATGTACGCTTTTTTTCTTGTTTTCCGTTAGAAAAAGCTGTTTCCACATAAAGGGGAAAACAGCTTTTTCAGTGTGAATTAATTAATGTCGTATCCCTGATCTTCGATTTCTTCTTTTATCTCTGTAATATTAGTACCTTCTTCCATCTCCACTGTAACATTTCCTGCTTTCAGATCAACTTCCGCCCGGGAAACACCCTTCACGCTGGAAGCTGCACCTTCTACAGCCTGCTTACAGTGACCACATGTCATACCCGCTACTTGAATTACTTCTTTCTGCATAAAATATAACCTCCTTAAATTATTTGACGGCCTGAGCAAGTTCAGTCAGTTTTACACGTTTAAGCCGCAGAGCATTACTGACAACCGAAACCGAACTAAATGCCATTGCTGCACCGGCTACCCATGGAGCGAGAAATCCTAAAGCCGCAATTGGGATTCCGATAGAGTTGTAAACAAATGCCCAGAATAAATTCTGTTTAATATTCCGCATTGTTTTCTGGCTTAATTGAATCGTCTGCAGAATCGTACGCAGATCTCCATTCATTAAAGTGATATCTGCAGCTTCCATTGCTACATCGGTACCGGTGCCGATAGCTGCACCGATATCTGCTACAGCCAGAGCAGGTGCATCGTTAATACCGTCTCCCACCATCATGACACTTTTATTTTGAGCCTGCAATTCTTTTACGATCGACGCTTTGTCCTCCGGAAGAACTTCACTGTAAACGGTAGTAATTCCCACCATTCTGCCTATTGCCGCTGCGGTTCGTTTGTTGTCACCGGTTATCATAGCAACGTGATATCCCAGATCTTTCAGTTCTTTAACCGCCAAGGCGGAAGAATCTTTCAGCTGGTCTGCTACTGCTGCAGTTCCAATTAAATTTCCGTTTGCAGCAGCATACATAACCGTTTTTCCATCAGCTTCCAGATTTTCTGCATCTTTTTCTAGAGGAGAAGTATCAATCCCGTTTTCTTTCATTAACTTTTTCGTACCTATGAGCACTTCTTTCCCTGACAGAACACCTTTAACGCCGTGACCCGGAACGGCTTCGAATTTATTCACTTCCTGAGTGGTGTTCCCTTTGGAAGCAGCATATTTCACTATCGCCTGTCCCAAAGGATGTTCAGATCCTGCTTCAACTGCCGCTGTCAAACTGATAAATTCGTTTTCGTCAAAACCCGGCACAGTAATAATATCCGTTACTTCCGGTTCCCCTTTTGTCAATGTTCCCGTTTTATCGAGAACAATCGTATCAATCTTGTGGGCTCTTTCTAAATACTGGCCTCCTTTGAATAAAATTCCGTTCTCTGCGCCTTTCCCGGTTCCAACCATAATCGAAGTAGGCGTAGCGAGACCAAGAGCGCAGGGACAGGCAATTACGAGAACCGCTGTAAAATTAATCAGCGCAACTTCAAAAGAAGCTCCCGCGATAAAGTACCATCCTAAAAAGGACAGGACCGCGACAGAAAAGGCTGCCGGCACAAAATAATTGGCAATTACATCGACCATCCGCTGAATTGGAGCTTTAGATCCCTGTGCCTCTTCTACTACACGGATGATTTGTGCCAGTGCAGAGTCTTTACCGACTTTCGTTGCACGAAAAGAGATTGTTCCATGTTTATTGATCGTTGCTCCTGTTACACTATCTCCTTCCATTTTATCCACAGGAACACTTTCTCCAGTCAGCATCGATTCATCTACAGAGGTTACTCCGTTCGTAACTGTTCCATCTACCGGTATTTTTTCACCCGGCCGCACTTTGATTGTATCTCCTTCTTTTACTTCTTCTATAGGAACAAGCTGTTCCGTCCCTTCCCGGATAACGAGAGCTTTTTTTGCCTGCATCCCCATCAATTTTTTTATTGCTTCCGACGTTTTTCCCTTCGCTCCTGCTTCCAGAAGTTTACCGAGAAGAACAAGGGTGATAATAACCGCACTTGTTTCAAAATAAAAGCTCATTTCCCCCGCAGCAATCAAATATACGGAATAAAAGTATGCTGCTGATGTTCCCATCGCCACGAGTACGTCCATATTGGCACTTCCGCCACGGAGAGATTTCCATCCTCCTTTATAAAACTGCCAGCCCGCATAAAATTGTACCGGAGTTGCAAGTGCCCACTGCACATATCCATTCATCAGCCATGCAGGAAGCAGCATCTGCTGCGGATAGAAGTGATCAATCATCGTAAAAAATAAAGGCACAGAAAAGATTAAAGAGAATATAAACAAAAATCGCTGCTTTTTATATGCTTCTTCTTTTTTTTCTTCTCTTGCAGAACTGCTTTCTTTTCGTTTCGGTTCGTATCCAAGTTTTTGTACTTTTTTAAAAATTGTCTGCTCATCTATATTCCCTGCTTCATACTCAACATAGCCCTCTTCTGTGGTCAGATTTACGGAAGCTTTCTGTACTCCTTCAGTTTTTGAAAGAACTTTTTCGATTCGCGACGAACACGCAGCGCAGGTCATGCCTTCAATTTGAAAGCCCAGCGTTTCTTTACCGACTTGATAGCCCGTTTTTTCAATTTTTGTTTTTATATCGTCGAAACTTTTACGCTCATCATCATAAGAGATTTTTGCCGTTTCAGTCGTTAGATTAACTGTGGCTTCTACGCTTTCCTGTTTATTTAGGACTTTTTCGATTCTCGAGGAGCATGCGGCGCACGTCATACCTTCAATTGGTACCGTTACCTCTTTCTTCGTCATAACCTAATCACCACCTTTATTTAGAAAACTGTTTAATCACGTCCATCAGTTCATCGATCATTTCTTTTTCTTCTCCATTTTGCGCTGCATGGGTTACGCAGCCTCTTGTATGTTCTTCCAGTATATCGAATCCAGTACGTTTCAGGGCAGCCTGCACAGCAGACATTTGAACAAGTATATCGATGCAATAACGATCTTCATCAACCATCTTTTGGATACCGCGTATCTGTCCTTCCACTCTCTTAAGCCTTTGATTCAACAGCTTTTTTTCTTTTTCGGACCGCGGATGTATTTTTTGAGCTTGTTCCATCGTTATCATCTCCTCTTTTTATACTATACCCCCCTATAGTATAAAAGTCAATCTGGAGACTCCAGCAAATCAAAACGTGTCGTGACGATACGTTTCGTCGCGACACGTTGGGAATATCACTCACTTACACTTTCCCGGCCTTTTTGAAGCCGGTACATCTTTTCATAAATACCTTTCTGCTCAATTAATTCGTCATGTGTTCCTTCTTCCGCTACAACTCCCTCTTTCAGCACCAGTATATGATCAGCGTGTCTGATCGTAGACAAACGGTGAGCGATGGCGATTGTCGTCCGGCCTTCCCTTGCCTTTTCCAGTGCATGCTGAATAACAGTTTCCGTTTCCGTATCGATGCTGGCCGTTGCTTCATCGAGAATGAGAATTTTCGGATCTTTCACTATTGTTCTTGCGAAGGAGAGGAGCTGTCTTTCTCCAGTGGAGAGAGTGGCTCCTCTCTCACCAATTTTATGGCTGTACCCGCCTGGAAGTCTTTCGATAAAGGAATCAGCACCGACTTTTTCCGCAGCCTGTCTGACTTCTTCATCATTAATATTTTCATCGTATAAGCGTATATTGTAACGCATATCTCCAACGAAAATAAAAGCATCCTGCAGCACAAGACCCATATGGCTGCGAAGTTCCGAGTCCGTATACTGTTCCAGGTTTTTTCCGTCAATAAATATACTTCCATTATCTACCGGATAAAATCTCATTAACGCATTGATTATGGAGCTTTTCCCACTGCCCGTATGTCCTACTATAGCCAGCATTTCTCCTTTTTTCACTTGAAAAGAAACATTTTTAAATATTTGTTCCTTCTCATTATAGGAAAAGTTTACGTTGCTGAACTGAACAGCTCCGTCTTTAATCGAAGGGGTTTCACTGCCTTTTTGAAGAGGGGGCGGCTCTTCGTGATCCATCAGTTTAAAGACCCTTCCTGCAGATATCATGGCCTGCTGGAACATGGATAAACGCTGCATAATCTGATTGACGGGTTCGAAAAATCGATCCAGGTAATTAACAAATGCGTATATGACTCCTATTTCCACCGGGCCTGCAAAAGAAGTGATCCCAAAATAAGTCAAAACGAGCATCAAAGCCAGAATAGAAATCAAATCAACAGCAGGTCTCAAAAGCAGTCCATCCAGCTTCATACTTTTCAGCCAAGCCCGGTGATGGCCTTCATTAACAGCTGCAAACTCCTTATTCATTCTCCGCTCCTGACGGAACATTTGAATAACCGGCATACCCTGAATCGATTCATTCAGACGGCTGTTCAGTTCACTGAGCTTTTCACTCATATCCGCGTAATAGATGGAACTGTATTTTTTATATAAATACATTACAGCTGCTATAACCGGCAGAACAAGCAGACAAAAAGCTGCCAGCTGCGGGTTCAAATAGAACATTGCGATAAATACACCGATGAGAAAAACTATATTCTGAACGAAAGTAGCAAGCACAGTAATATAAAGTTCTTTTATCTGTTCTGTATCGTTTGTAATTCTTGAAATTAATCCCCCCGCCGGGAACTGGTCAAAAAAGGAAAGGCCAAGATTTTCGACTTTTCTGAATACGTCAATTCGCAGCTCCCTTATGATAGAAAGCGCGATTTTTTGAAACATAAAAGACTGAATGTAATTCATGACAGCAGACCCCAGGTAAAGGAGGATATATACTGCTGCAAGAGCCGTTAAAGCTTCTGTAACAAAATTTCTCGGAGTTAAGTAATCATCTATAAATATTTTTACGAGTATCGGGCCTGCGAGATCAGCAGCAGTGCCTCCAATTAAAAGCAGCATCGCTATAATAATCAGCTTTTTATGTGAAGCTGTATATGCCAGCAGCCTTTTAAAAACCTGTCCCTGAGGAAGAGGCTCGAGTAAATGCTTATGTTTATCAAGCATCGCCCTTCCCCCCTTCCAATTCCTTTTCCAGCTGCTGGGTCTGATACATTTCTGCATACCATCCTGATTCAGACATTAAAAAACGATGGGTGCCTCTTTCTGAAATACTTCCATTGTCCATAACCACTATTTCGTCAGCATGATGCAGTGCACTTAAACGATGAGCTGTTATAATAGTTGTTTTATTTTTTCTGGCCTCTCTAAGCGAGTTCAAAATAAATTCTTCTGTTCGTGCGTCAACAGCTGATAGAGAATCATCGAGAATAAGAATCTGTGGATTCAGGAGAAGCGCTCTCGCAATGGACACACGCTGCTTCTGCCCTCCGGAGAGCGTCACTCCTCTCTCTCCTACTATCGTTTCGTATCCTTGAGGAAAACGGCTGATATCTTCATGAACAGCTGCTGCTTTCGCCGCCTGAATAATATCTTTATAGGAGGCTTCCGGAAGCCCAAAAGCGATGTTGTCGGCAATGGTTGCAGAAAATAGAAAATGATCCTGGGGAACATAGGCAACTGCGGAAAGAAGAGCATTTTTTTTGTAACGAGTTATAGGATGACCGTCTATGTATACAGTACCCTCAGTTATATCAAAATCTCTTAATAAACTTTGGACGAGAGTTGTTTTTCCGCTTCCCGTTCTTCCAGCTACCCCAAGTGTGGCACCGGTTGGAATAAATATCTCGACATTTTTCAAATCCTCGGCTCCTGAGTACGAAAATAGATCGATAGCAAACATTATCTCTCCTTCAGGCATCTCGGAGGAGGCATCAGGATCGTCTGTAATTTCCTGTTTTGCGCGGAGCAGCGAACTTACCCTGTCGTTGGAAGCTCTCCCGCGTTCGACAATATTGAAAAACCAGCCAAAAGCAAGCATGGGCCAGATCAACAGCCCGAGATATACAGTGAAACTTGTCAGCTGACCAATAGTGATCTCCCCATCTATTACGTAGAGCGATCCAAAGGCGACGGAAAGAAAAAAAGACATACCGACAACTAAAGAAATCGTCGGATCAAACAGAGCATCCACCCGGGCTACTGCCATATTTTTATTAACTACGTCATCAGACTGTTCCCGAAAAGATTCAATTTCTTTTTCTTCATAACCAAATGTCTTAGTAACTTTCACGCCGCTGATACTTTCCTGCACTTTATCATTTAAAGAAGAAAAAGCGGCCTGGGCTTTACCGAAACGTTGATGAAGGAGCGAACCGTATTTAGATGTGGCAAATGCCATCAACGGCATAGGAATGAGTGCAATCAGTGTCAATTCCCAGCTGATGACAGCCGCCATAGTAATTATTACGTACCCGCCCATCGTTAAAGAATCCACCAGTGTGAGAACGCCCGCGCCCGCAGTCTGCTCAATCGCACGAATATCATTTGTTGCATGTGCCATTAAATCCCCGGTCCGTTTTTTTTGGAAGAAGGAAGAGGACATGGCAGTGAAATGTTTATAAAGTCTGTTTCGCAGAATTCTTGCTAATTTAATCGAAGCTCCGAATATAAGAATGCGCCATATATAACGAAAAATATATGAACTGATACCTATGATGAGCAGGATTCCCATCCAAAGGGTAAGATCATCGGGAGTAAGTGTTTCATTCGCGATCGAATCAACTATAATACCGATCACATAAGGGGGAATTAACGTAAGAGCGGAAACGAGCATAAGTATAATTACACCCGTTCCATATCTGACCTTTTCCTGCTTGAAATACCATGCTAAATCCATGAAAACTTTCATATTCTACCCCTGTTTACATTCGACGTTAATTTCCTTTATTAAATACGGAAGAATTTCTTCATCTGACAGCTCCGATAAATCCAGCATACGCAGATTTTTCTTCTCTATATAACCGGGCTGCTTATGACGATAGCTCGGATCATAATATTCCTCAAGCAGTTTACGGAAAATCGTGTAAAAATCCCCGCGTTCCGCTGCTTTTTCTATCATTTGATATGTTTTAGGCTTTAACCGGCGCATGAGCCTGTTTAATGCTTCATAAAAAGCTTCTGCATGTACTTCGGGCTCGTATTCTTCGAGCAGATAGCGCACCCTCCGCTCCATATTGTCTTCGAGTTCCAAAAATCGACCCCTTTCTTTCACGTCCTGAAGCCAGTCGGGAAGAATAACTGGACCGATACGTTTACTTTCAGCTTCCATTAATATATACGGTTCCTGCTCAAGACGCTGGAGCTCCTTAACAAGTTCCTGTTCAAACATCTTTTGAGAGCGTTTTTCCATCCCTATATGACCGAAAATAGAACCTCTGTGACTGGCAAGCTGCTCTAAATTCAACACCGGATAGCCGCGTTCATGCAGGTTTTCAAGCCAGACCGTTTTTCTCGTACCCGTATTTCCTCCAATCACAATGGCATTCCAGTTTTTAAGAGAGAATCGCTCCAGCTCTTCCAGCACATAGTAGCGGAAACTTCTAACTCCTCCTTCAAGCTGGACTGCGGGAAAATCAAGGCTGTTCATCAGTGCTGCAAACGTCCTGCTTCTCATACCTCCCCGGGCACAGGCGATAATTACGGGTTCTTTTTTACGCTTCTGGATCTGATGAAACATTTCATAAAAACCAGGAAGTTTTTCAGAAAAATATTTCATGCCGATCTTTTTCGCTTCTTCCGGACTAACCTGCTTGTATGCGGTGCCCACTTCAGTTCTTTCTTCGTTCGTAAACAGAGGAAAATTGTAGCTGTCCGGCAAATGAAATTCTGCAAATTCTTTTGGTGAACGAACGTCGATTACAGCATAATCTTTTTCACGCATTTGCTCTAATGATATGGTCGGGATATTTAAATCTGCCATTACTGTACTTCCTTTCTGTTTTTCGGATACAAATAGGAGCTGTCCGGATTACCCAGGACAGCTCCCATGTGCGGTTGTGTCAGGGACCGGTTTTCGGTCTATCCCCTGCACTACTTGTCGTTCGCGTTGTTCATTGCTTTCATCATCTGATTTATCTTCTTTTGAGACGGATTCATACCCATCTGCATCATCATAACTCTCAGCATTTTTTCATTAATAGGCGGGTTCTTTTTCATATAATTCATCATATATTTTCTTGCAATAAAAAACCCAAGTGCAATACCTGCCAATAAAGCGATGACGATCAACAAGATAGCGAGCCATAGTTGCATCGCCGTGACCCTCCTTCATATAAAAACTACAATTACTAACCTTAATTAGTATACACGATAGTTTTTCATTTGCAAAGATGTTTACACACATTGCCTGCAAGGAAAAGAACTGCCCCGGCTTTTCAGAGCAGTTCTTTTCGTATTAAATATTTATTTTACTTTTCAAGAAGCTGTTTGAATCGGCTGACTACATTGTCTGGATGGAAACCGTACTCTTCCATAACCGTTCCTCCAGGAGCAGAAGCACCAAATGTTTCGATACCAAGAACGGCTCCGTGATCACCAGTGTACCGCTCCCATCCGAATGGTGAGGCTACTTCAATTCCCAGACGAATTTTCACATTGGAAGGCAGAACGCTCTCCTTATACTCATCAGACTGAGCTTCAAAGCGATCCCAGCTTGGCATGGAGACAACATTTACATGAATGCCGTCTTTTTGCAGTTTCTTCTGGGCTTCAACAGCCAGAGACACTTCAGATCCTGATGCGAGAAGAAGTCCGTCCGGTTCGCCATCTGCATCGGATACAACATAAGCTCCGTGGCGTACACCCTGGTTAGCACGAGCTTTTGTCGTTTCAAGCGTAGGCAGACCTTGTCGTGTAAGGACAAGCACCGTCGGATGATCAGTGGATTCCACCGCCAGTCTCCAGGCTGCCGCTGTCTCATTAGCATCTCCCGGGCGTATAACCGAAAGGCCTGGCATAGCGCGCAGGGAAGGAAGCTGTTCGATCGGTTCGTGGGTAGGTCCATCCTCACCAACTGCAATACTATCGTGGGTAAAGACAAACGTTGTCGGCAGCTTCATTAGTGCCGATAGTCTAAGTGCCGGACGCAGATAATCAGAGAAAACGAAGAACGTTGCTCCGAAAGGCTTAAGACCGCCGTGCAGAGCCATGCCGTTTACAGCCGAAGCCATTGCGAATTCACGCACGCCGTACCAGATATTCCGTCCCGCATAATTGTCCCTTGAAAAATCATCTTCCCCCTTCAACATTGTTTTCGTAGAGGATGCAAGGTCCGCTGATCCACCAAAAATGGAGAGGACGTTTTTAGCAATCGCGTTCAGTACTTCTCCACTTGAAGCACGTGTCGCAGGAGAATCCCCTGCTTCAAATTCCGGAATATCTTTATCCCATCCTTCCGGAAGCTCTTTATTAATAGCTTTTTCCAGCTGATCTGCCAGTTGAGGATACTCTTTTTTATAAGAGGCAAAAAGAGCGTTCCACTCTTTTTCATGAGCTTTACCCTGCTCTGCTACTTTCGCAAAGTTTTCTTTCACTTCTTCCGGAATGTGGAAATCTTCTTCATAATCCCATTTGTAAGCTTTACGTGTTTCGAGCACTTCCTCTTTTCCGAGCGGTGCCCCGTGAGAAGCTGATTTTCCGCTCTTATTCGGGGAACCGAAGCCGATCACTGTTTTCACTTCAATCATGGAAGGACGCTCATCATTCCTTGCTTCCTTTAGTGCTTTGGAAATAGCTTCTGTGTCATTACCGTCCTCTACTACGATCACGTGCCAGCCGTAAGCTTTGTAGCGGTCTGCAACGCTTTCAGAGAATGATTGGTGAAGATCTCCGTCAAGGGAGATATCATTTGAATCATACATCACAATCAGTTTGCCGAGCTTTAAATGTCCGGCAAGGGAAGCAGATTCCGATGACACCCCTTCCATTAAGTCCCCATCTCCACAGATGCTGTAAGTGTAATGGTTAATTAAAGGGTATCCTTCCTTATTGTATGTAGCTGCCAGATGACGTTCAGCCATCGCAAAGCCGACGGACATAGCCAGTCCCTGCCCCAGAGGTCCTGTCGTCGCTTCCACTCCGGGAGTATGGCCGAATTCCGGATGACCTGGAGTGCGGCTTCCCCACTGACGGAACCCTTTTAAATCTTCAATAGTCACATCATATCCATGAAGATGAAGCAGGCTGTATAAAAGCATGGAACCATGACCAGCAGATAGAATAAAACGATCCCGGTTAAACCAGTCAGGATTTTCGGGATTATGGTGCATAAATTCTGTAAACAGTTTATAAGCCATCGGAGCGGAGCCCATCGGCATACCCGGGTGACCGGAATTTGCTTTTTCTACGCTGTCGATAGAAAGCGTACGTATTGTATTGATTGATAATTGTTCTAAAGAAGTAGCCATTCAAAAACACCCTCACTTTTAATTAAATTATTGTTCTCACTTCTTCAATGATATATGTTTCCAAGAGGTTAGACAACCTTTTACTGAAAATACAAAACTCTTCCAACTAAAAACAAATCGCCGCCTCTATTAAGAGACGGTGGTTTGTTTTCGAAGAAAAGCAGATCGGAGTATTAATGATATAAGTTTTTACGCTGCTCTCTTTTAAGTTTTTCGGGAGTGACATCCTCCCCTTCTTTATCTACTACTTTGACGGAATTCAGCTGATTTTTAAAAGAACGGCGCACATTCTTTAAATATTCGGCGCGGAGTTCTTTCTGCTCCTGCTGTTCTTTAATAGTTAAACCTTCTGCCTTCGATTTTTTAGCCAGGGCATTAATCCTGTTAAGTTTATCTTTGCTTATCAATCTGTATACCTCCCGTCATTAATCATTTCGTATAATATTAACGAAATTATTCCCGGGATGCAATATTTCTGCTTTCATTTACGTATTCGCGGTACCGGCGGTGTGCAGTTGCTTTGGAAATTTGAAAACCAAGGCCCCGCAGCATGACCGCTATATCATGGAATGTCATTTCGTTGTTTCGGAGCCTCACTATTTCTTCTATAGGAACATCCCGGCGCTTGCGCCCGCCGCTGCCTGAATACTTATCTATATTTTTATGCGGCTCATAGCCGTTTTCCACGGCTTTAAGCATCCCGCGCTTGATTTTAGCATTATGAAGTTTCCGCTGGTATTCTTCCACAATAGCAACGATATCCAGAACCATGGAGTCCGTTTCAGAAAGCCTTAATACTCCATCATCTTTTAACGACAAAACAGAACATTCCAGCTTTTGAAGCTGATGAATAAGGGCAATTCTTGCATTTCCACGTCCAAGCCTCGTTTCATCCTGTATCAGAAGCACCTCTGCCTTCTCCTCTTTAATTCGTTCCAATAAATCCAGCATTCCGCTGCGATCCACATCATAGCCGCTTGCTTCCTCCTGGATCACGTCAATAACCTCTACTCCCCAGGCAGAAGCCGCTGATTTAAGCTCGTCCACCTGGCGGTTTAAAGAAGTCTGCTGAGCTTCTTTTGCCGTACTTACCCGTGCATAAATAAATCCGTTCAATCTGAAGCCACTCCATTCCATTCTGCCGGTACATCAATTCTCTGCCCTGGATGAATTGTAACTCCCTGCAGTTCATTTTCTTCTCTCATCCAGTATATCGTTTCTTCAAGCTGCAGGTCGAGATCTTCCGAAACATGTTTTGCAATGGACCAGAGAGTTTCACCTTCAGTTACGACCCTTTCCTCTTTCGGATAATGGGTGCTGCTTTGTTCATAATCGATATATGTCCACCCAACGATTAATAGTGCTGCTATGAAAAAGAAGACAGACCCATCCATGTAGCGTTTAATATTCATCATTTTGTTCGCCCCTTCGTTCGCAGGAATATTTGTTCGCATTGACTAATTTCAGCATAAATGGAACGGGCGTTCGTGTCAAGCAGAGAAATAGAACGAACGTTTGCGAAACCCTTGTTCTCATGATATAATAAAACCACGATTTTTATTAATAAGATCAGACATTCTGCCTATATATTATTTTAATTACAGAGAGGTGTTTATATTGACTAAATTATCTTCCCGCCAGCAGGCCATTCTTGATTTTATACGCACCGAAGTCCGGGAAAAAGGTTATCCGCCTTCCGTCAGGGAAATAGGGGAAGCTGTAGGCCTTGCATCAAGTTCTACAGTGCATGGGCATTTATCACGCCTGGAAAAGAAAGGGCATATTCGCAGAGATCCTACGAAACCGAGGGCTATTGAAGTAATCGGCCAGGAAGACAGCGGCCAGATTCTGCCTCAGACAGAGTCAATTTCCATCCCGATAATTGGTAAAGTAACAGCCGGACAACCGATCACGGCAATTGAAAACATCGAAGAATATGTTCCGCTTCCTGCTAATTTTGTCCACGACGAAGAATCCTTCATACTTGAAATTTCCGGAGACTCCATGATTGAAGCCGGTATTTTTGATGGAGATTATGTAGTAGTGAAACAGCAGGCTTATGCAGATAACGGAGATATTGTAGTTGCGATGACAGAAGATAATGAAGCTACTGTAAAACGTTTTTTCAAAGAAAAAAACCATTTCCGCCTCCAGCCTGAAAATGCTTCCCTTGATCCTATTCTTTTGGATTACGTGCAGATTCTCGGTAAAGTTATCGGAGTTTTCCGTTCGATTCATTAATTGTTTTCTCAATAAGTTTAAAATAAAAAGATAAGCCCCCGGCAGATTGTTGGGGGGCTTATCTTTTTTACTGAATTTTCCCTGTTTTTAACCATTATCTATTCAAAGTGAACAAGCTTAATATTCTGATCACTGACATTTTCCGCAAGTTTTTTTTCTACATACTCTTCGTCCTTTTTTTTATCTTCCGGAATATCAATTTCTGCTTTCTTGTGAGAATTGTGATCCCATATCACGTTGCCACTCGAATTTTCTCCTGTAATGTAGGTTACTGTAACTTTCATTCATGACTCCTCCTTTATAATAAATCAATCTGTTAAAGCAGCTGTTTGTAATATTCAGGATATATCATCCTTGCTGCCAAGATAGTTATTTTAATTTGAAAACTATCTATAATCATATTTACCCGATGAAACATGCAGAAAAACCTTGAACCGTTTATACAGTTCAAGGTTTAATCAGCAGGAGCTTGCTGTTCAATGGAATTTGCTTCCTAGTAAACAGGCTCCCTCAGAAAAGTTTTTCAGTTGAGCTCCTGCATTAAAAAAAGGCAATACCGTTGTGTGAGCTGATTAATTATGCAGCTTCACTTTTAAGAAATCTGCCATTGCTTTCATATACATACGTCTGTATTTCCTGAAATTCTTCCATTTCCGGTTGCATTTCTTCAATTTCAAATTGATCAAAAGTAATCTCAGCTTCCTGGACTACTTCTCTCATTGCTTCTTCCGCTTTTTTTAAGCTCGTAAAAATTCCTGCATCTGCCCGGAAGCAATCATAAGTCATTTCTTTATCAATCATGTATAAAGCGTATATCTTCAACTACCTCACGTCCCTTTCTGACTATTTACTTGTATTATTACTCTGCTGAGGCCTTCGGCATAGAAACTTGCGGTTCAATTAAACGCAGGAATATAATTATCGAAAAAAGTCATGCTTCAAAGAAGTTATTTATTAATAAGCTTCCTGATATTAACCGCTTAACTTTTATCGCAGACAATAATTATATCTTAAGTCGTAAAATTATTATATTTTAAAGAAGCCGAAGTTCACTGCAAGCATTTCATTTTAAAATATTTCTCCCTATATATACAGGCATATATTTTATGTACCTTTGTAATTCTATACTATTACAAAACAAATTTCATTAATATGTACAAATTTTTCCCAAAAAATATCTGATGGTCAGTTGAATCAGCTATTTTTGAGCAGCAATTAAGCGATTCCTATTCAATATCGTTCTTCTTCTCTGAAATAAATAAACGCTGCGTATATTTTGCCTGAAGCTGTTTTCCCTGCAAGAGAAGGAGAGGACAGAAGGATTTCTTTCCAGAACGCCGGAGGGCTCATGGGATGACTCCGGGAAGAAAAAGGTAGAGTCGATTATCCGTTCAGCAGGAAGGGAAAAGCTGAACCCGGCCAGGAAAGCGTATACGTTGGCTGACGTTTATCAAAAGGAAATATTACTATATGTTTTTTTCACGGCAGCTTATCCTTAACGAACATTGCGGGATAGGCATTGTGAAAGAAAGGAATAATACTCATCCAGCTGCGAAAGACATTATCCACCAGATTCAGTTGTATCATTTAGGTACACTTACTCCTCTTCCAGAGTCAAATCCAAACTGGATAACAGCTGTCTTTCAAATACATGGGGATCCGCAATAAGCTTTCCTGAACAAAAAAATCCCCGGCACCTTAAGGCGTCCGGGGAAGTACTAATTAATAAGTCTGGATATACTGCTCGCGCTCCCAAGGGTGAACCTGGGTGTTGAACATATCCCATTCAATTTCTTTAGATTCAATAAAGTGTTCAAGAGCATGGTTACCAAGAGATTTTGTGATAGTATCATTTTTTCTCAGAGCATCAATAGCATCTTTTAAGGAAGCAGGCAGTGCTTTAATGCCTTCTGCTGCGCGCTCTTCTTCATCCATTGCATAAATGTTGCGGTTTGTCTCATCCGGTGGAGTCAGCTTGTGACGCACACCATCAAGACCGGCTGCCAGCAGAGCTGCCATAGCCAGGTAAGGATTGGCTGCAGGATCCACACTTCGCACTTCAATTCGAGTACTCAGTCCACGTGAAGAAGGAACACGTACGAGCGGGGAGCGGTTGCGCATGGACCAGGCAATGTAACAAGGAGCCTCATATCCCGGAACAAGCCGCTTATAAGAATTTACTGTCGGGTTAGTGATGGCAGTAAATGCATCCGCGTGCTTTAAGATACCAGCAAGGAAGTGCATAGCTGTTTCACTCAGACCAGATTCATTGTTCTCGTCATAAAACGCGTTTTCTTTCTCGCTTCGGAAAAGCGACATGTTAGCATGCATTCCATTACCATTAACACCGAAAAGCGGTTTTGGCATGAATGTAGCATGAAGGCCGTGTTTTCTCGCAATAGTTTTTACAACCAGCTTAAATGTCTGAATGTTATCACACGTTGTTACAGCATCAGCATACTTAAAATCGATTTCATGCTGCCCTGGTGCTACTTCGTGGTGGGAAGCTTCAATTTCAAATCCCATGTCCTCAAGTTCAAGAACGATATCACGGCGGCAGTTTTCACCCAGGTCTGTAGGAGCAAGGTCAAAATATCCACCTTTGTCATTCAGCTCAAGAGTAGGCTCTCCGTTTTCGTCATTTTTGAAAAGGAAGAATTCCGGTTCAGGCCCGATATTAAAGTCGGAAAAACCAAGATCTTCTGCTTCTTTAAGTACTTTTTTCAAGACTCCGCGCGGGTCTCCTTCAAATGGAGTGCGGTCTTTATCAGGATTGTGAATGTCGCAGATCAGACGAGCTACTTTTCCTTTTTCCGGCGTCCAAGGGAATACTACCCATGTATCCAAATCCGGGTGAAGATACATATCGGATTCTTCAATACGTACGAAACCTTCAATGGAAGAGCCGTCAAACATCATAAGATTATCAAGTGCTTTAGTCAACTGATCTACTGGAATCTCTACGTTTTTAATAATCCCAAGCAGATCTGTAAATTGGAGACGGATAAATTTAACGTTTTCTTCCTCCGCCATTTTTAGAATGTCTTCTCGTGTCGTTGTTTTACTCATGCAATCATTCTCCTCCTTCAATATACTGTGCAGTGGAATAAAAGTTTCCCTGTTCAAAGGAATCTATATATTTCTTTTAACTGCGATATTCGTATCTTAACGAAATTTAAAATGGGAATGTTATACTTTGTCAGATTATCTAACAGGGAAATTTTCTGACAACGTAAAGTCCGCCTTTTTCTGCTTTTTTCGGGCAAAAAACCAGCTCATCAAAAATTAGAACGGGAATTAAGGGGGTTTGCTTACTGATAGCGGGAATTATTGTCCAACATTCCTTTTTCAGTGAGAACTTTTACAGCACGTACAACTGCAATTTTAACATGTTCAAACGTTAATCCTCCCTGAACATATACTTTATAAGGTTCCCGGACTGGCCCGTCCGCAGATAGTTCGATACTTGCCCCCTGCACGAAAGCTCCAGCAGCCATAATTACATCGTCTTTGTAGCCGGGCATGGCAGACGGCTGGGGTTTTACATGAGAATCTATCGGAGAATTTTCCTGTATTGCCTGACAGAATGCTATCATAGGTTCTTTAGCAGGGAAAGAGACCGATTGAATAAGATCCGTCCGGAAATCGTGTGCAGAAGGACTCGTTTCCAATCCGCAAGCGGTTAAATAAGCGGATGTAAACAGTGCGCCTTTCAGTGCTTCGCCTGCAGTGTGAGGAGCCATAAAGAAACCTTGAAACATATCCTGCAGAGTCCCGAGCGTGGCTCCTCCTTCCAGTCCGATTCCCGGAGCCGTCAGCCGGTAGGAACAAAGTTCAATAAGCGAAGTCCTGCCGACAAGATATCCTCCTGTTTTGGCTATTCCTCCACCTGGATTTTTTATGAGAGACCCTGCAGTCAGATCTGCCCCCATATGGGAAGGCTCCTTCGTTTCAATGAACTCTCCGTAGCAGTTATCTACAAACACAATCAGCTCTGGATAAACTTTTTTAATCTCTTTAACAGCCCGGCCGATTTCTTTGACTGAAATGGAAGGGCGGTTCCCGTACCCCCGTGAACGCTGAATTCCGATTACTTTCGTATGCTTATTTACAGATTTCAGTACTTGAGGGACATTTATTTTATCTTCTTCCAGCTCAACTTCTGCATAACTTATACTGTAGTCCTTGAGTGATCCCGCTCCGGATTTACCGCGCAGACCAATCACTTCTTCAAGAGTGTCATAAGGGCGGCCAGTAATATAAAGGAGTTCGTCCCCCGGTCGCAGAACACCGAAAAGTGCTGTACTGATAGCATGCGTACCTGAAACAAACTGACTTCTTACAATGGCTGCTTCTGTTCCGAAAACGTCAGCGTAAACATTTTCCAGCGCTTCCCTGCCACTGTCATCATAACCATACCCGGTTGAAGCCTGAAAATGAAATTCAGAAATATTATTCCTTCGAAAGGCATCCAGTACCCTCGCCTGATTTATTTCTACTGCACGGCCGATTTCGAAAAAATCAGGAAGCAGCTCCTGATGAATGTGGTCGGCACTAATTTGTATCTTTTCCATCAATAATCGGGGGCTGCCTTTCAGAAGCAGCCCCCTTCCCACCTTTCTTTACTTTTCCAGTTCATGATATATGGAGGACGAAGGTGAAGCGTAGCCCCGCACTTCGTATGTTTCATCTTCTTCTTTGAATAATTCTTTCGTAACTATCGTTTCACTTTTCAGCCGGTAGTACCATTTTGCCTCAGCTGCTGCAAATCGGGAAACATACGGACTGAAACTTGCTATTACAGCTTCCTGAAGTCTATGCATCAAATCTTTTAAATCTTCGGGTTCGTTGGCGCTTATAAGCAGGGAATTTCCTGAAGAAGCAGAGGCGACAAAGTCTCCGTGTATTCTATCACGTTTATTATACACCGTCAGCCGCGGTATGTGAAAAGCGTCTAGTTCTTTGAGCAGATTATTTACTGATTCTTCGTGATTATACGCATCAGGATGCGAAGCATCGACTACATGCAGCAGATAGTCTGCTTCTTTGACCTCTTCAAGAGTAGATCGGAAAGCAGCTACAAGCGTAGTGGGGAGCTGTTGAATAAATCCGACAGTATCTGTAAGGAGCATATCAAATCCTGAAGGCAGTTTCAGTTTTTTTGTCGTCGGATCGAGTGTAGCAAACAATTTATCCTCCATAAGAACATCCGCTTCTGAAAGTTTGTTCAGTATTGTTGATTTTCCGGCATTCGTATAGCCAATCAAAGCAACCTGGTACGCCTGATTCTGCTTACGTCGCTCCCGGTACTGGACTCTGTGTCTTGCCACCTGATCCAGCTGCCTGCGGAGATCCGTCATCCTGTCTCTTATATGACGCTGATCTGTTTCAAGTTTGGTTTCCCCGGGGCCCCGTGTCCCAATACCGCCGCCAAGCCTTGAAAGAACATGTCCCTGACCCCGCAGCCTTGGAAGGGTATAACTCATCTGTGCCAGTTCCACCTGCAGTTTACCTTCCTTTGAGTTGGCACGCTGGGCAAAAATATCAAGAATCAACTGGGTCCGGTCGATTACTGCAGCCTCCAATGTATCCGTTATATTTCTGAGCTGGGAAGGAGTCAATTCATCATTAAAGATAACCAGGTCAACTTCCAGTTCTTCCACTGCTGCAGCAAGTTCTTCCAGCTTTCCTTTTCCTATATAAGTACCGGTTCGAGGCTGGCTCATCACCTGGGTAACAGAGCCTACTGCCGTCCCTCCTGCCGTTTCCGCCAGTGCCTGCAGTTCTTCCAGTCTGTACTGAAAAGATTCTTCTGTCATTTTTTCGGAGCGGACTCCCACCAGAAGTACTCTTTCCTGTGTGCTGTGCTTCATATAAAAACTCCTTTTACGTCATTTTGTTCCAGTGGAAAAGCCAGCATAGAGAAGATCTCTTTGCCGGCTTTAAAGGCTTTCTTTAAATATAAGCTGTGCTAAAGTCTGTTGTTGTTAAATGTTAGAAAACTCCGCTTCGGCCTGCCGCGGAGGAAATCTCCGGGAAGTTACGATAACGACCTGGTTGTTCGCTGCCCCAGGGCTTTACGGAGCATTTTAAGAAGGTTTTTCCTGCTGCAGCTGGACGTTTCGCTGTGGGGAAAAGGTGGAAATCGCATGTTTGTAAACTAGCTGCTGCTTCCCATCTGTATCGAGGACAACGGTAAAATTATCAAAGCTTTTCACTTGGCCGCGAAGCTGGAATCCGTTCAAAAGGAAAACAGTGACCGGAATGTTTTCTTTTCGCAGCTGGTTGAGGAATTGATCCTGAATATTTACGGGCTGCTGTTTCATTATTATGATTCCCCCTCATCCTTTATTGATACTTACTTCTCTACTGAAGGATAAATTCCTGCAACGAATTCCTCTATATTACTTAATCTTTCTTCCCTTTCCTCTGTCATATCAAACCAGGAGACAGGCAGTTTATTTCGAAACCACGTTAACTGGCGTTTGGCATATCGCCGGGAATTCTGTTTTAAGTTGGCAGCTGCCTCCTCCAATGAAGTATCTCCTTTGATATGAGGAATCATCTCTTTATATCCGATAGCTCTCATCGCTGCTGAATGTTCGTATCCCTGATCTACAAGCTTTTTCACTTCAGCTGCCAGTCCTGAATCTATCATGCTGTCCACTCGTTTGTTAATCCGTCCATAAAGCTGATCCCGGTCCATCGTTAAGCCAATCAACGTGACATTATACGGGCTGATTTTCTTTTCTTCTTGCTCTTTATGAAGAGGCTGACCAGTGACGTGAATAATTTCCAGTGCTCTGATAACTCTTCTAACATTATTAAAATGAACAGAAGCAGCCGCTTCCGGGTCTTTTTCTTCAAGCATATTATGCAGATATTCAGCACCCTTTTCTTCTGCCGCTTCTTCAAGGATCAGCCTGTAGGCTTCATCTTCTTTAGTATGTTGGAAAGAATAATCATAAATGAGGCTTTGAATATACATACCGGTACCTCCTGCCACAATAGGCAGTTTCCCGCGGTCACGGATAGATTTAACTGCTTCTTCTGCACGGGTTTTAAAATCAGCAGCAGAAAAAGGGGTATCCGGACTTAATATATCTATAAGATGATGAGGCACTTTTTTTCGTTCAGCAGGCGTAACTTTAGCTGTTCCAATATCCATGCCTCTATACACCTGCATGGAATCGCCGCTGATTATTTCTCCATTTAGTTTTTCAGCCAGATTGATTGCTGCAGCTGTTTTACCGACTGCTGTAGGCCCTGCTACAACGACAAGCGGCTGTTTCATATTGTTCTCTCCTTTGTATCAATATAGCCGATTTGATAATTAGCCGAAGCACGTGATGCTAAGGTAAATCCATATTTTTTGAAGATTATACTTCGGCTGTAGTCTTTCAGAAGAACTTTTTTACGGGCGACCCTGCATGCTTCTTCCAGGAGATAACCGCTTAACCCGTTATTGTTCACCAGAGGCCTCATTGCAGATAATCCGGAAGATCCTGAAACTGCACCGGTAAACATTGGATCGAATAATACGGTATCCACACTGTCGGTATCTAAAAGTGACAGATAGTCTTCCGATTTTGTATTTTCAACTGTTATTCTCGCAGCGGCTGTTTTCATTTCCGGTACAGGCATAGAATAAGAACGGAGGCCTTCGCGGACAATTAATGAAATTAACCGGCTGCTTTCAACTCCAGTTACTTCCCCTTTTGAGCCCGCGGCCCAGGCTAAGAGAAGACTGTCAGCTCCAAGACCCATTGTAGCATCGACAATTTGATCCCCTGGTTTTACATCAGCTTCAGAAATAAGCGGGTCCCTGCCGGTTTTAAGAAGCTGTTTAAATCTCAGCGATGCTGCGTTAGGATGGTAGAAAAATGGAGCTTCATCAACTGTCGTATACAGCTCCAGTTTCGTTTTACTGACGACAAGCAGGGGTTTGCCATACTCCTGGAGCAGGTAATTGATTGACTTTTTATTACGTGGAATGCACACAAAGCCATTTTCGGAAGCCAGTTTTTCTGCATACGGGCTCAGCTGCTCAGCATGCTTACCAGCTGTAGTAACAACTGCGATGCTTTCGACCCCTGTCAATTCATTACTCTTTTAAACATTTTTTCAAGTTCATAGATTGTGTAGTGAATCATTACCGGCCGCCCGTGTGGACATGTGTAAGGTTCTCTGCATTTTCGCCACTCTTTGATCAATGCCTCCATGTCTTCATGCCGGAGGTGGTGATTAGCCTTGATCGCTCCCTTACAGGCCATCAACGCAGCAGCATCATCGCGAAGGGCCGCAATATCAACTTTCTGACTCTCTTTTATTTGTTCGACCATTTCTAAAATCGTTTCTTTTTCCTCATCGGCTGGAAACCAGCTCGGATAAGCTCGAATAAGGAAAGAATTTTTTCCAAAAGCTTCAATAAATAATCCTACTTTTTCCAGTTCTGACCGATATTCTTCCAGAAGTACCGCTTCTGCAGATGTAACATCCAACGTTAAAGGAATGAGCAGTTCTTTCAGTTCTTTAGCAGGACTGGAAAGCTTTTCTGCAAAATATTCGTAATTAATCCTCTCCTGTGCTGCGTGCTGGTCGATCATATAAAAGCCCGTTTCATTCTGTGCCAGGATGTACGTGCCGTGAAGCTGTCCAATCGGATATAAATAAGGAAGGTCCTGCTCCTCTTTTTTTTCGTTATTAGAAGGAGCCTCGTGGAAAGACGGATTGTCTTCTTTAATTTCCTGAGGAGCGCCGGCAGTTTCTTTTTCTGATACAGCAGAGCTTAAATTGCCCTCAGAAAGAAAATCTTCTTCCTGATTTCCTTGTTTCTCTTCAGCGTTGTATGCTTTAAAAGTCTGTACACCTTGCTCAGATGCAGCAGGAAAGGAGAAGGGAACCTGCTCAGGTTTTGGGATCTTTGTTTTTGATTTCGGCTCCTGCATGGACGGAATCAGCTGCTCGTTCCTCCATACATTACGCACTGTTTCAGTCACGAGTTCCTGAAGCGCCTTTTCTTTGCTTAATCTAACTTCCATCTTGGAAGGGTGCACGTTCACGTCCACCAGCTGCGGATTCAAAGAGATATGCAGACAGACAATAGGAAATTTCCCGATTGGCAGAAGCGTATTATATCCGGAAAGAACAGCTTTTACGAGCGCATGATTTTTAATATAGCGTCCGTTAAGGATCATTGTCATATACGATCTGCTGGAGCGGACCTCGGATGGCGAGGCTGCGTAACCTTTTATTTGAAAATCAGCGGAAGAGGCTTTCAGAACTTTCATTTCTCCGGCGGCAGTTTTTCCATATATACTGTACAATACCTGCAGGAGATCATTGCGGCCGCTCGTTTTTAACATTGTCCGGCCTTCATTATACAATTCAAATGCAATGTCGGGCCGTGCCAGTGCCATCCGGTTGAGAATATCGCTTATATGGCCCAGTTCCGTATGAATCGTTTTTAAATATTTCAGCCTGGCTGGCGTATTAAAAAACAGATCTTCGACTATTATTTCCGTCCCTTTCCGGGGCGGGGCGGAAGTACGGGTTTTCACCTGACCGCCTTTGACGATTATTTTTTCACCTGTTCTTCCATCACCGGAAGTTGTAAGCGTCACTTCTGCTACAGAAGCGATACTCGGCAGGGCCTCTCCACGGAATCCGAGCGTTCCGATTCGAAACAGGTCTCTGTCCGTTTTAATTTTGCTCGTAGCATGACGGAAAAAAGCGGCTTCTCTGTCTTCTTCAAGAATACCTTCCCCATCATCCATTACGCGGATACTCGATAACCCGCCTTCAAAAACGTCCACTCGAATCCTGCTGCTTCCGGCATCTACAGCGTTTTCGACTAATTCTTTTACAACAGAAGCAGGGCGTTCCACCACTTCTCCTGCTGCTATTTTATTGGACAGCTGTTCGTTAAGTTTAATGATCCGGCCCATCGTCGGGTCCTCCTTTACTTCAGTTTCCGCTGCAGTTTGTCTAAAATCTGCATTGCTTCGAGCGGAGTCAGGTGCAGAAGATCCGTTTCTTTTAATTCATTTAATACCGGGTGTTCTGCTTCTTCCGGAAACAGCGAAAGCTGTTGGTAAGGCTCTTCATTTCTGGATATTGATTCCTGCCTGTGCCCGGCTTCTTTTTCAAGACCTTCCAGAATTTCTCCTGCTCTTTGAATCAATTTATCCGGAAGATCAGCAAGCTTAGCAACGTGAATGCCGTAGCTCTTATCTGCAGCTCCTTCCACCACTTTATGAAGAAAAGTCAGAGTGCCGTTTTCTTCTTTCGCAGAGACATGCACGTTTCTCATTCGTTTAAGCTCTGTCCCCAGTCTCGTAAGTTCATGATAATGGGTAGAGAAAAGCGTCATCGCACGTATGTCGTCATGGATATATTCGATTACAGCCTGAGCAAGAGCCATGCCGTCGTAGGTGGAAGTTCCTCTCCCTATTTCATCGAGAAGAATCAGGCTGCGGGAAGTTGCTCTATCAACCGCCTGCTTCGTTTCAAGCATTTCGACCATGAAAGTACTCTGTCCCTGGGACAAATCATCCGCAGCTCCTATTCTCGTAAATATATGATCAAACAGAGGAAGCACAGCTTTATCAGCAGGAACGAATGAGCCTGCCTGGGCCATAACAACAATAAGAGCAAGCTGCCTCATATACGTACTCTTTCCCGCCATGTTCGGCCCCGTAATCAGAAGCATTTCCCGTTCTTCATGCATGAATAAATCGTTGGCAACATAATCTCCGGCATCAATCATCGCTTCTACCACCGGGTGCCGGCTGTTTTCCAGCTCTATATGCTTTTTGTCCGTAAATTCAGGCTTCACATAGTGGTTTGCTTCTGCAGTAACAGCGAAACTTTGCAGCACGTCAATCGTACTTACAGCTTTAGCCGCAGACTGAAGAGTACGTATATAATTTTTCACTTCTTCTCTTACCTGCAGGAAAAGCTCGTATTCCAGTTTGCTTCCTTTTTCTTCTGCTTCCAGTATGATCGTTTCTTTTTCTTTCAGTTCTTCGGTGACATAGCGTTCTGCATTGGTCAGCGTTTGTTTTCTTTCGTACCTTCCTTCAGGGAGATTCTTCAGATTGGCTCTGGAAACTTCAATATAGTACCCGAAAACTTTATTGAAGCCCACTTTCAATGTTTTGATGCCGGTAGCTTTTTTTTCTTTCGCTTCCAGTTCAGCAATCCAGTCTTTCCCGTATTTCATGGCATGACGATATTCGTCAAGCGTACTATGATATCCATCTTTAATCAGGTTTCCTTCTGTAATTGATACCGGACAATCTTCCCGGATGCTGTTTTCAAGCAGTTCAACTAATGGCTCAGGAGTGGTTAACGAGGAAAGAAGCTTCTCTGCATAATCATTATTTAATACGTGCAGCGTTTCATAAAGATAAGGGAGCTGCTGCAAAGATTTTTTCAGCTGAATTAAATCTTTTCCGTTAACGTTACCGAAAGCAATTCTTCCACTCAGTCTTTCCAGGTCATACACACCCCGAAGCTGTTCTCTTACAGTTTCCCGCTCCAGAAAGTGATCGATAAAGGAGGAAGTCAGACTCTGCCTTTCTTCTGCTGT
This sequence comes from Alkalicoccus halolimnae, assembly GCF_008014775.2. Taxonomy (GTDB): domain Bacteria; phylum Bacillota; class Bacilli; order Bacillales; family Salisediminibacteriaceae; genus Alkalicoccus; species Alkalicoccus halolimnae. The sequence goes on from NZ_CP144914.1 coordinate 1,998,927, forward strand.
TTCATGATGCACAGCGGGTCTCTCCAGCCACCTTTTCAACCTTCTCGCTCCCATCGCTGTTTCTGTTTTATCAAGAACGTGGAGCAGGGAACCAGCTTTTTTTCGGTCTCTCATCGTTTCGGTTATTTCAAGGTTACGCCTCGAATAACTGTCTATCGATAAAAACTGATCTGCTTCATAATAGGCTGCTTTTTGAAGATGGTCCAAAACCCGTTTTGTAGTCTCGCTGAAATAATCCAGAAGCTGGGCGGCGCCGTCTTTCATCTGATCTCCCGGGATGTCCTGAAGGAGATTTTCGTAATTTTTGAAAGAAGACGTTCCTTCCAGAATGGTCAAAGGGACGGAAGTTCTTGAAGAAATTTTTAAGTCCATTCCATCACTAAGCCCTTCATCAACAACTATTTCTTTAGGATCATAGGAAAGCGCCTCTTCTAACGCTAAAATTTCCTCTTCGACCCCGGTAACAAATATTTCTCCGGTTGTCATATCGGCTGCACTTACCGTATAAGTATCAAAATCTTTCCGTAATCCGACAACATACTGGTTATTCTTTTCATGAAGAGCTTTTCCATTCATAACTGTTCCCGGAGTTATAACCTGTACCACTTCTCTTCTTACAACTCCTTTAGCCGCTGCCGGATCTTCCGTCTGCTCACATATCGCTACTTTATACCCTTTTTCTATAAGCTGGGAAATGTACTGCTCCGACGAATGATGAGGCACCCCGCACATAGGAATTGCCTGTTCGCCTTTCCCGCGTTTAGTTAAGGTAATTTCAAGTTCTCTGGCGGCTTCCAAAGCATCACTGTGAAACAGCTCGTAAAAATCCCCAAGGCGGAAAAACAAAAAAGCATCTTCATACTCCGCTTTAATTTGTTCATACTGTTTCATCATCGGTGTGATCTGCGTCATAATATCAGCCAACTTTCTTTGTCTGCTCTTCTTTCATTATAGCATGCTTCTGCCCGTAAAAAAGCTGCAGTAAAAAGGCTGTCCCCTCGACGGAACAGCCCTTTTTCGCTGCTTTAGCAGCCATGATCGAATGGATTTTTTGAGGTCGTACCTTTTAAAATGTCTCCCTCTGCAGACTCTATAATTTTCTGCGTAACAGTATTGGAAATGGTATTACTGACCATCTGAAGCAGTTCATTTACTTCGATCTGAGACTGCTTAAATTCCTGGACGAGAGGGATATTATCCAATTCATCCTGAAGGGCATCAATCTTCTCATCTGTCGCTTTCAGTGCTTCCGACTTATCGTAGTGCTTTAAATTGACTGCTTCTTTTTGAAGGGATTTAATTTTACCGATAATTTCCTGTACTTTCAGGTGATCGTTAATCTGGCCTTCTGCCCTTTTGAAAAAATCAACTTCTTCTGTTTCTGATATTTTGTGCGCGAGACCGCGCGCTTCTTCCATAATCTGCTGCTTTGTATAATATTCTGCCATTAATTATTCACCTCTGCAGTTTCTACTAGTTCTCCATTAAGAGACCAGGTTTTTGCATCTGTTATTTTAACATAGACAATTTCGCCTATGCTCGTTTTCGGACCGCGGAAATTAACGAGCCGGTTTGTTCTCGTTCTGCCGCTTAAAACATCTGGATTCTTTTTGCTTTCTCCTTCTACCAGTACTTCCATTGTCTGTCCTGCGTAGGATTTATTTTTTTCTGCCGAAAGATCATTAACCAGGGCATTCAGCCGGGCAAGACGCTCTTTCTTTACCTCATGCGGTACATTATCCTGCATGTTGGCAGCCGGCGTCCCTTCCCGCGGAGAATAAATATACGTGAACGCGCTGTCGTATTCCATTTCCCTTACTAAAGACATCGTATCTTCAAACTGTTCTTCTGTTTCATTCGGGAAGCCGACGATAATATCTGTAGTAAAAGATGCATGGGGAATCGCCTGTTTTATTTTAGCGGCGAGTTCGACGTACGATTCTCTTGTGTATTTCCGTGCCATCAGTTTTAATACCTGATTGTTCCCGCTTTGTACCGGGAGATGGATATGTTCCACTAGGTTTCCGCCCTTGGCCAGTACTTCAATCAGGTGGTCATCGAAATCACGGGGATGGCTCGTTGTAAATCGAACGCGGGGAATATCAATTTTACGAATTTCATCCATAAGATCTCCCAATCCGTAATTAACATCCACAAGGTCTTTTCCATACGCATTGACGTTTTGTCCAAGAAGCGTTATTTCTTTGTACCCGCTGCGGGCCAGGTGACGTACTTCTTCAATAATATCTTCCGGCCGGCGGCTTCGTTCTTTACCGCGGGTATAGGGAACAATGCAGTACGTGCAGAACTTATCGCAGCCGTACATGATATTGACCCACCCCTGGATTTTGCCTTTTCTCGCCCGGGGCATGTTTTCAATAATGTCGCCTTCTTTCGACCACACTTCGATAACCATTTCTTTGCCGAAAATGGCGTTTTTCAACAGCTCAGGCAGACGGTGAATATTATGTGTACCGAAAATAAGATCCACCTGCTGATGCTTCTGCAGAATACGGTTAACAACAGATTCTTCCTGGGACATACATCCGCACACCCCGATGACAAGTCCAGGATTATCGCGTTTTAAATTCTTCAGGTGACCGATTTCACCGAACACTTTGTTTTCGGCGTTTTCACGTATAGCGCATGTGTTAATAAGAATCACATCTGCTTCTTCTGTTACAGCCGTAGATTCAAAACCCATTCTCATAAGGATACCTGCCATATTTTCTGAATCATGTTCATTCATCTGGCATCCATATGTACGTATGAGGAATTTTTTCCCTTCTCCAATTTTCTGCATGTCTTCCGGGACATCAAAATCGTAATGAATTTCTATATCTTCTTTCCCCCGTTTTTTCGCCTGCTTTAAGCTGGGCGGGGCATAAGTCGTTTCGAAATACTGTGAGTAATCTTTATCCTTTACAGCTTTTTTATGACCAGCATCGTCCGCCTGTGTCTGCTGTTTACGCTGTTCTTCATTCATACGACGCATAGCTCCTTTATAGATAGACTATCAACCTATAATTATAAATGGTTTTCCCTATGTATACAACCTTTTCTGCTTTTGCTGGAGAGCGTCCAATATGGAAAGCCGCCGTTTCAGAAAGCACGCCTTATAAAAAGCAGCGTATTTATATCCATTTTCAGTATTTTAAAGAAAGAATATAGGCTTCTTCGAAAAAACGAAAAACAAAACCGTTTAAAACAGGAAACGGACCATTCCTAAACAATTTAATGAGGAGCTGGATTTTTAATAGACAGCGGAATGGACCACGCAGTTTTTCCCGCGCAGTCCATATCGACTAGATGATATTAAGTTCCCTTCCAGCTTTTTCAAAGGCTGCCAGAGCTTTATCAAGAAGCTCAGTTGTATGCTCTGCTGTAACGATCGTACGAACCCTTGCCTGCCCTTTGGCTACTGTAGGGAAGGCAATTCCTTGAGCAAACACTCCATATTCTCTCAGCTTATCGGAAAGCTCATGAGATTTCGCTTCATCCCCAACAATAACCGGAGTAATTGGAGTCTCACTTCTGCCAATATCGAAGCCGATTTTCTTTAATCCCTCTTTAAAATAACGGGTGTTATCCCAGAGACGTTCAATCAGCTCCGGTTCTTCCTTCAGTACTTTCACTGCTTCCATACAGGCGGCAGTAACAGCAGGCGGATGGGAAGTGCTGAATAGAAAAGGACGTCCTTTATGAATCAAATAATCTCTTACAGCCTGTGTGCTTGCTATATACCCGCCCAGGACGCCTACCGCCTTACTCAAAGTACCTACCTGGATATGAACGCGGCCGTTTAGATCAAAATGATCCACTGTACCTCGTCCATTGCGGCCGAGCACGCCGCTGGCATGTGCATCATCAACCATAATAAGAGCATCATACTTTTCGCAAAGATCCACTATTTCGGGAAGCGGAGCGATATTACCATCCATTGAAAAAACACCGTCTGTTACTACAAGGCGTTTTCTATAGCTTTGGGCAGCTTTTAATGCCTCTTCCAGACTCTGCATGTCGACGTGTTTATAAATTTTCCGGGCTGCTTTCGTCAAACGAATCCCATCAATAATGGAAGCATGGTTCAGTTCATCGGATATTACTACGTCTTCTTTCGTTAACAGAGACGCAAGTACAGCCTGATTGGCCGTAAATCCAGACTGGAGCACGAGCGTTGCTTCTGTATGTTTAAAAGCAGCGAGCTGCTCTTCGAATTCATTATGCATTGTGAACGTTCCAGCAATCGTGCGTACCGATCCAGTACCTGCACCAAACTCATCTGTCGCTCTTACTGCTTCAAGCTTAAGCCGCGGATGCGTAGTCAGTCCAAGATAATTATTGGATGAAAGCTGAATCAGCTCTTTCCCTTCTATTTTTACTGTAGCTCCCTGGTCTGATTCAATTGGAACGAGACTTCGAAACACGCCGTCTTCTTTCATTTGCTGCAGTTCTTCTTCGATATATTCAAAACCTTTCATAAATAAAACCTCCTTAATAATTTACGGGTGCAATATGACTTTACCACAATTGCCTTTTAGCATGAGTTCAAAACCTTTTTCAAAATCTTCCAGCGGAAAGTGATGGGTAATCATCGGTTTTACATCCACTCTTCCTGAAGAAAGCATTCCTGACACCTGCTGCCATGTTTGAAACATTTTTCTGCCCGTAATTCCCTGTACGGTAATCCCTTTAAATACGATATCGTTCGTAACATCTATCTCCACCGGCCGCACAGGGAGACTGAGGATCGAAACCCGGCCTCCATTGGTAACCATTTTAAATCCTTGATTCATAGCAACAGGATGACCGCTCATTTCACAAACTATATCAACTCCTGCACCGTTCGTTTCTTTCGTTACTACTGTAAGAGGGTCTTCATGCATGGAATGAACAGGCCGGTCCGCTCCCATAGTTTCAGCAAGTTCCAGTCGGTAATCATTCAAATCAAAAGCAAATACTTTTGAAGCTCCAGCAGCTTTCGCTACGCCTACAGCCATAAGTCCAATCGGTCCGCACCCAATCACGGCGACGGTTTTCCCCGCTACGTCACCTGACAACACGGTATGTACGGCATTTCCCATTGGTTCCTGCACACTTGCTTCATCCCAGGGAAGGGCCGGATCGTTCACCCAGAGGTTTTCGGAAGGAAGTACTACAAACTCCGCAAAGCACCCGTCCCGGTCCACACCGATAATTTCTGTATTTCGGCATATATGGGCATTTCCTGTCATACACTGGGGACAATGACCACAGACTATGTGGGTCTCTGCAGAAACATGGTCTCCTACTTTAACATTATTAACAAGTTCTCCAGTTTCGACTACTTCTCCTGAAAATTCATGCCCGAAAATATACGGCGGTTTTACTCTGCTTTCGGACCATTCATCCCAATTATAAATATGTACATCTGTACCGCAGATCGAGGTTGCTCTCACTTTTATCAGTACCTGCTGCGCTCCGCATTCGGGAACCGGTACAGTTTTCAGTTCCGCACCTTCTGCAGCCTCTGCTTTTACAATCGCCTTCATTGTTTTCTGCATCTCACTCGCCACCTTTACTGATCTTTTATCAGTCTACCACGGTTACTTGTTCACCTCAACTAAACTGTCCACGAGAGAAGGACATCGGCTTATGTGTCGTACATTTCTTTAAAATCAGGACTTTTCTTTTGTGTATAAATGAGAAAAAATTGAAAATCAGCCATTAATGAAGTCTGAATCGTCCATTATTTAATTATTAGACTACCTTCTGATACTGAACGGTTGCAGTGCAAAACTTTCACTTTACATTCTGCCTATTCCTCCAGAGTGCTGCAAAAGTCATTCAGGACGACTTAAGAGATATTACTTGGTTCAAAACACAAACAAAAAAAGCATGGAGGATATCCATGCTGAGGCTGCTTCTGTTATTCTTTATCTCGGTTCTACAATTAATTTGATCGCCGTTCGTTCTTCGCCGTCAATTTGAATATCTGTAAAGGCCGGGATACAGATTAAATCTATTCCGCTTGGTGCCACGAAGCCCCGGGCTATCGCCACCGCCTTAATCGACTGATTTAATGCACCGGCACCTATCGCCTGGATTTCTGCTGTGCCCCGCTCACGGATTACACCAGCCAGCGCACCAGCTACAGAATTAGGATTGGATTTTGCTGAAACTTTTAATATTTCCATACAAGGTACCTCCCTCAATATAGTTGAACGAATATCCTGAAGTTTCTTTACTGAATTAATTGTTTCATCTTGGTGGTGCATTTCAGTCTTTGTACCTCTTTACCACATTTAAGGCCTGTATTAAACCTGAAAAGCAATGATTAGTCAAAAAATGGAGCTTCATTACTAATATGAATTCTCTTCACGGAAACTGCTTTTCCTGTTTGATCATCAATATCAAGAATTACACCATTTAACTGTGATCTGCCTTTAGTGACTTCAAATTTTCCAGGGAGCCCAGTTATAAACTTATTTATGATTACTTCTTTCTCCATTCCAAGAATCCCATCATAAGGACCTGTCATCCCTGCATCAGACAGATAAGCTGTACCGGAAGGAAGTACCCGCTCATCAGCTGTCGGGACATGTGTATGAGTTCCTATTACAGCCGATACTCTTCCATCCAGATACCAGGCCAGTGCCTGTTTCTCACTCGTTGCTTCGGCATGAAAATCAACGAATATGACGGAAGTTTCTTTTTCTGCTATGGCAATTAATTCATCTGCTTTGCGAAATGGACAGTCAATTGGAGGCATAAACGTTCTTCCCTGCAGATTAATAACTGCTGCTTTTTTTCGCAGCCCTTTTATAAATTGGAGACCTGTTCCTGGAGCGCCTTCCGGAAAGTTGGCAGGCCTTACCATTTTATCCGCCCCGTCTATAAAATCAAAAATCTCTTTTTTATCCCACGTATGATTTCCCATCGTCAGCACGTCTGCTCCCGCCTCGAGAAGTTCGTGATATATTTTTTTTGTAATACCCTTGCCCGCTGCTGCGTTCTCACCATTTACAATAGTAAGATCAGGCTTATATTTCGCTTTCAGCTTCGAAGCATATTCTTTCCATATATCTCTTCCGGGGGAACCTACAATGTCACCTATAAACATGATTTTCATTCTATCCACTCCTATTTAATTGGTTTCAGCATAAGAAAGGGGCCATACCGCAGGTTTATATCCTGCGGAACAGCCCCTTGAACTTTCCTGCTCTTATTTAGCGTACTCAACCGCTCTCGTTTCCCTGATAACTGTAACCTTAATATGACCAGGATAATCGAGTTCATCTTCAATACGCTTCGTGATATCCCGGGCGAGCCGGTAAGAATCTTCATCCGATATTGTATCCGGCTTAACCATAATGCGGATTTCACGTCCTGCTTGAATGGCATAGGTTTTTTCTACTCCTTCAAACGATTCGGAAATCTCTTCCAGTTTTTCCAGACGTTTAATGTACGTCTCAAGAGTTTCTCTTCTTGCTCCAGGGCGTGCGGCGGAGAGAGCATCAGCAGCTGCTACAAGCGTGGCAATTACAGAAGTTGCTTCCGTATCACCATGGTGGGAAGCAATACTGTTTATTACTACCGGGTGCTCCTTATACTTCGTAGCTAATTCTACACCGATTTCTACGTGGCTTCCTTCCACTTCATGATCGATAGCTTTACCCAGGTCGTGAAGAAGACCTGCTCTTCTTGCAAGCTGGACATCTTCTCCGACTTCAGCAGCCATAATCCCGCTAAGGTGTGCCACTTCCACGGAATGTTTGAGTACATTCTGACCGTAACTGGTACGGAACTTCAGACGTCCGAGTATTTTAATTAAATCAGGATGCAGATTATGAATACCAATTTCGAAAGTCGTCTGTTCACCGTATTCACGAATCATTTCGTCCACTTCACGGCGTGACTTTTCAACCGTTTCTTCAATCCGTGCCGGATGTATCCGCCCGTCCTGAACCAGCTTTTCAAGAGAAGATTTCGCAATCTCCCGACGGATTGGATCAAACCCGGATAGAATAACCGCTTCCGGAGTATCATCGATAATTAAATCGATACCTGTCAATGTTTCAAGCGCCCGTATATTTCTGCCTTCACGGCCAATAATACGTCCTTTCATTTCATCATTAGGCAGGTTCACTACGGAAACCGTCGTTTCGGCAACATGATCAGCTGCACAACGCTGAATAGCAAGTGATAAAATCTCTTTTGCGTTTTTGTTGGCTTCTTCTTTTGCGCGAGATGTAAAATCTTTTACAAATACAGCTTTTTCATGAGTTAATTCATTCTCCATGGTAGCCATAATCATGTCTCTCGCTTCATCTTTTGTAAAACCTGAGATGCGTTCTAATTCTTCCTGCTGCTTGTTAACCAATTCCTCGACTTTGCTATTCATGTCGTCGATTTCAAGCTGACGTTCAGACAGCTTTTGTTCACGCACTTCGAGTGCATTTTCTTTTTTGTCCAACGTCTCACTTTTTCGATCAAGGACTTCTTCCTTTTGAACTAATCGGTTCTCCTGTTTCTGAATGTCGTTGCGGCGGTCGCGGAGTTCCTGTTCTGCTTCCAGACGAATTTTATGGGCTTCATCTTTAGCTTCCAGGACAGCTTCTTTTTTACTGGATTCCGCTTCCCGCTTAGCATCTTCTACTGTCTGCCTGGCCAGCATTTCCGCACTGGAAATTTTCGCTTCAGCAATAGACTTTCGTACAAAATATCCGACAAAGAACACGATTACTGCAGTGAATAGCAAAATGAGGATTTGTAGTGTCAAATTCACGATTGACTCACCTCCTCATGCTATTTCTTCTGTAGTAGAGCTAAATTTCGTGTGGTTCTAAATAATTAGCACTAATAGTATGGAACAACCTCAAAACTGGCCCTACGATAAAGGGCTGGTCAGTAATAAAGTGTTCTAATTAATTGTATGCTTCCATATGTATTATGTCAAGCATTGGAAATATTAGGTATATTGATGAATCTAAAGAATTAAAAAAGCAATTTTGTATGATTCTTTCGGGAACGAAATTCTTTTCATCTGCGTCGTAAAAAGTGCCATGACGATTACTTAACGTCATGGCACTTTTGCAGAATCGGCGGGCCCGCCTGATTGGCCGGGGATCACTGAAACTTTTTATAGAAGAGTCTTTTTTAAAGCAGGAGCTGTTTTATTTTAAATCAAGCTCCTCATCTGTTTCTTCTTCTTTAGGTGCAGGGACTTCCTGTGGTTCGAGCAGCCCGTAATGTTCACGGACTTTGCGTTCAATCTCATCCATCGTCGTTGTATTTTCTTTCAAAAACGTTTTGGCATTTTCACGCCCCTGGCCCATACGTTCACCTTCGTAGGCATACCAGGCTCCGCTTTTTTGAATAATATCTAATTCAGAAGCCATATCAATTAAAGAACCTTCTCGCGATATACCTTCTCCATACATGATATCAACTTCCGCTGTGCGGAATGGGGGAGCTACTTTGTTTTTCACTACTTTAATTTTTGTTTTGTTTCCAATCATTTCGTTCCCCTGCTTCAATGCTTCCGCTCTTCGTACTTCCAGTCGGACTGAAGAATAGAATTTCAGTGCCCGGCCTCCCGGTGTAGTTTCCGGATTACCGAACATGACGCCGACTTTTTCACGGATCTGGTTAATGAAAACCGCTATAGTATTCGACTTTGAAACGGCGCCGGACAATTTACGCAGTGCCTGGGACATCAGTCTTGCCTGAAGACCAACGTGGCTGTCTCCCATTTCTCCTTCAATTTCCGCCTTAGGTACGAGAGCTGCAACCGAATCAACAACAATCATATCTACAGCACCGCTTCGGACTAAAGCTTCTGCAATTTCAAGTGCCTGCTCTCCGGTATCCGGCTGCGATAAAAGAAGCTCGTCAATATCTACTCCCAGGTTCTGGGCATATTCAGGATCCAGTGCGTGCTCCGCATCTATAAAAGCAGCCTGTCCTCCGTTTCGCTGAACTGCTGCAATTGCATGAAGAGCTACCGTAGTTTTACCGGAAGATTCAGGACCGTAAATTTCAACGACTCTTCCGCGAGGATATCCTCCGACTCCAAGTGCTATATCCAATGCCAATGTTCCACTGGAAACAGTGGAAACACGACGGTCCGTCTGTTCTCCAAGTTTCATGATGGATCCTTTGCCGAACTGCTTTTCAATCTGCTTTAACGCCATGTCCAGCGCCTGCTTTCGATCTGACACGTGTACATCTCTCCTTTTAAAAACTTCTATTTTTATATCTGCTAAATGCAGGGATTCCCCGACTGCAAACATCCGTTCGCTTATTTACAGTATAATATAAAAACATCCGCTTCGTCAATGATAGCGAAGCGGATGCAGACTACTATTTTCGGCTTGGCCGCGGCTTGGCAGGTTCTAAATTAATTTTAGCTCCGCCAACACGTGCATACTTTAAACCTTCATAAACAAATGGTGCCGATTCTTCAGGGACTTCCATGAATGTAAAGTTTTCAAAAATGTCAATCTTTCCGATAACTTTCGGGCTGATTCCAACAAGTTTGGAAACATCTTCTACAAGCTTTTTCGGAGTCATATCGACATTTCTTCCTACATTAATGAAAAATCGGGTCATTCCTTTTTGGGCACCGGTTTCACCAAACTCATACCCATCTTTCTTTTTCGTTTCATCGTGGCTGTAAAAGGCCAGTTTCAATAGAGAACTGACTACTTTATCAGACGGATAATCACTCAGCAGATCTGCAACGAGTGATTCGTACAATGAATCATCCTGCTGATCATCTTCGATAAGCTGAACGATTTGATTTTTCCACGCAAGCTGCTGCTTTTCAACAACTTCTTCAATAGAAGGAATACCTCGTGCAGGTATTGGATTCTTTATTTCACGCTCGATAGAACGAAGATGCTTCATCTCACGCGGAGTCACGAGAGTGATTGCAATACCTTCCCTTCCGGCACGTCCTGTACGTCCAATTCGGTGTACATAACTTTCCGGGTCTTGAGGAATATCATAGTTGATAACGTGTGTTACGTTCTGCACATCGATTCCCCGCGCTGCTACATCAGTAGCTACAAGAAATTCAATTGTAGCTTTACGGAATTTCTTCATGACTACGTCACGCTGGGACTGTGTAAGGTCCCCGTGAAGACCATCTGCCATATAACCTCTGGCCTGCAGAGATTCCGTGAGTTCTGCCACTCCTTTTTTTGTACGGCAGAAAATAATCCCCAGATCAAGTGTTTCACTGTCGATAATTCTTGTAAGAGAATCCAGTTTATTTTTATCCAGAACTTTATAATAAACCTGTTCAATAGAAGGAGCGGCAACTTCTCCTTTATCAATCGTAACGTGAGAAGGGGTAGTCATATATTTGTTTGAAAGCTTACGGATAGCTGGAGGCATTGTTGCTGAGAAAAGCAGGGTCTGCCGCTCAGTATTCGCATTGCGGAGAATTTTTTCGATATCATCGATAAAACCCATGTCAAGCATTTCATCAGCTTCATCAAGAACAAGCGTATTTATCTGGTCCAGTTTAATTGTACCCCGGTTAACATGATCAAGTACCCGACCTGGCGTACCGACAACAATCTGAACACCACGCTTTAATGTTTTAATCTGATGGCCGATTGACTGACCGCCGTATACTGGAAGCGTCTGCGCTTTTGTAAACTTAGAAAGCTTCTGTACTTCGCCTGCAACCTGAATAGCAAGTTCACGGGTTGGCGTAAGAATTAGTGCCTGAATGTGCTTCTGCTTTGAATTCACATCGTTAATAATTGGAATACCGAAAGCTGCTGTTTTACCAGTTCCAGTCTGAGCCTGGCCGATTAAATCGTGCTTTTGCAAAATTTCCGGAATTACTTTTTCCTGAATTGGAGATGGTGCTTCAAAGCCCATTTCCTTAACTGCTTTTTTCAAATTACTGGATATATCAAATTCTTCAAACTTCATTACCATGTATTCATCCACCTTTATTTATTTCGTAACTCTTGAAACAGCAAGTAAAGTGCTTGTTTCACCGCGTACGTGCGGATCCTGCTGCGGCTTCCCTTAATCTTAACAAAATGGCCCACGGTCTCATTAGGACCGGCAATTCCTATAAACATCTCTCCCGGTTGATAACCTTCCATCGGATCGGGTCCTGCAGCACCGGTAAAACTTACGCCGTAATCTGACCGGAATAGTTTACGGCAGCCTTCTGCCATCGCTATGGCACAAGCCTCGCTCACAGCACCGTGTTCCTCCAGAATAGCTTTATCTACTCCAACAGCTTCCTGCTTCGCTTCATTACTATAACACACGACGCCGCCGGGGAAAATCATAGAAGCTCCGCCGAATTTCGTCATAGTATCAGCAAAAGCCCCGCCAGTCAAGCTTTCAGCTGAAGAAACTCCTATTTTTTTCTCTCTTAAAATATCTGCAACAATTTTTTCAAGTTCTTCTTCACCTTCTCCATAACAGTACTCACCAACTCGATCTAAAATCTTTTCTTTTAAATCGTGCAGCAGCGTGTCGTTTTCAGAATCAGAAGGACCTTTTACAGTTAACCGCAGAGAAACTTCTCCATCGGACGCAAGAGGGGCTATCGTTGGGTTAGTCTGACTTTCCAATAAATCGTCGATCTTATCGACCAGCTGTGATTCACCAATCTCATAAAATCGAAGCACAGTTGACTGTATCTGCTGTCTTTCGCTGATTTGATTCGTGAGATAAGGAATTCCATACGTTTTAAACATTACTTTTAATTCGCGCGGAGGACCAGGAAGCATCATAACAAGAGTTCCATTATCATCTAAAACAGAGCCACATGCAAGTCCTTCGTCATTGGGAAAAACTTCCGCCCCCTCCGGAATAAGAGCCTGCTGTAAATTATTATCCGTCATTGTCTGTTCCCGGCCTTTAAAAAAGGAAAGGATCTGATCTTTGGCGGCTTGTTCATATACCAGCTTTCTGCCCGTGATTTCAGAGACAGTTTCACGGGTGAGGTCATCTTTTGTCGGGCCGAGGCCACCCGTCAGGATAATAACATCCGCCCGCGATTTGGCTGTAGTAAAGGCATTTTTCAATCGTCCGGGATTGTCTCCTACAGCCTGATGATAGTAAACATTGATCCCTGCTTGAGACAGTTCCTTGGATAAAAAAGAAGCATTTGAATTATCAATCTGACCAAGGATCAGTTCAGATCCTACACCAATAATTTCTGCATTCATTCTGACATTCCTCCTATTGGGCGTCTAAGAGAACATGCTTATTCTTTATAAAATAATCTACCCCGGAAAATACTGTCAGGATAACAGCTATATAAATCATTACTACATCAAACGGAAAATTCACTAATTCAAAGATTATGTTATGAAGAAGCAGAGCAGACGCCGCTACAATTTGACTGACAGTCTTCCATTTACCCCATATACTTGCAGCTATAACTTCCCCGCTGCCGGAAGCGACAAGACGCAGGCCGGTAACTGCGAATTCTCTGCTTAAAATAACTACAGCTGCCCAGGCAGGAAACATATCGAGACCAACAAGCCCTACAAAAGCTGCTGTTATAAGAAGTTTGTCGGCAAGGGGGTCCAGAAATTTCCCCATACTTGTCACAAGATTATATCTGCGCGCGTAATATCCATCAAGCCAATCTGTAGCAGCAGCAACAATAAAAATAAGAGCAGCTATAAAATGGGATAACGGAATAACGGCTCCTAATAATGTGAGGGAACCCCATCCAAAATCTATAAGCAGGAAAACCATAAATATTGGAATTAACAATATGCGTGAAATCGTAATTTGATTAGGTATATTCATAGTACCCTCCCCGGTTATCCTGGCCGCCGAACATATGTAGGCCGATTATATTTTACCAAAAAGTATCGTAAATTGCTAACGGTCTTTTTCCAGCCGTCTTTTTAATTATTTGCCGCCAGGTTCCCCCACCTTCTGCTTAAGTCATAACTGTGCTTTAAAAATATTACTGAAGTTTGAAAAAAATGCCTCGCAGGAAAGTGAGAAGGCTGCGGGCATTTTTCATGACGTATTGTTTTGCAGGATAATGTAAATGCGATGATCATCTGTTTCGTACTGCAGTTCTTCTCCATTTATAAATATAGAGGCTGTTCTGGCGTTGCCGAGATTGAATGTCACCTCTGTTTCTTCGCTGAAATCAAAGGAAGCTTCTTCCCCATCGGAATGCTCCTGCTGGTGAATTTCATTTCCTTCACTGTCAAGGATCTGTACCCAGCTTCCCCCGGAAAAAACCATCTCGACTTCCATCTCTTCATTCCCTGACATTGAATAGGTAAAGCGATTATCTTCACGGCTTTCAAAAGTCAGCTGACTGCCTTCATTTCCAGATTCATTTTCTTCGTTACTCTGATCTGATGTTTCTTCATCTGCTTCAGCATCATCCGTTTCATCTGCAGCGATATTGGACGGCGGGCTGCTGTTACTTCCCTGGGTTCCATCGTCACTTTGATTAAACAGCCAAAAAGCGAAACCAACAGCCACGATAACACTAATGGCAAGGATTGTTGGCAGCAGAGTTATCAAAGGCGGTTTTTCTCTCGGGGCCCCTGTCGATGTTTTTTTCCTGGCGGTCCTTTTTGGAAGACCCTGCGGATCTGATCGTTTTGGCTGAGGGAGTTCCTCAGCATGTTCTTCAAATAGTTCAGCAGAATGCAGGCCTACAGCTTCTGCATAACTTTTTATAAATGCCCGGGCATAAAAATCCCCAGGCATTTCCGAATAGTTCCCTGCTTCAATCGCTTCCAGATAGCGCTTCTGAATTTTTGTTTTCTGCTGGAGTTCATCCAGCGATACCCCTTTTTCCTGACGGGCTTTTTTTAATTTATTACCTAGTTCTGACACCCTATCCACCCACTTACTGAGTAATATTAAAAAGCAGAGTAATTCTGTTCCACCTCTTCGTAAGAAATGACCTGGTTTTCGTCACTGCGCAGTTCAATGATATAGTCAAAATCATCAAGTGTATACTCGGTGGAGCGAATGAAAATGTCCGGATGTTCCACTACTTTCGTAGCTGGAAGTCTCATCATTTCTGCTACGAGCATGCGATGCTTTTCTGATCCGCGCATCGTTGAAACAATTCCATCGATTATATATATATTATCTTCCAGCATCTCATCGTCTGCAAGCTGGCTTCTAATCGTCTGCTTCAGCATCGTTGATGATAAAAACGACCACTTCCGGTTGGCACATACGCTTGCTGCCACTACGGATTCTGTTTTACCTACTCTCGGCATACCGCGGATACCTACGAGACGGTGGCCTTCTTTCATGAAAATTTCTGCCATGAAATCAACGAGAATCCCCAGCTCATCCCTTACGAATCGAAAGATTTTCTTTTCATCTTCGTCTCTTTCGATGTAGCGGCCGTGTCTTATAGCAAGACGGTCCCTTAATTTCGGCTCCCTTATTTTCAATAAAGTGATGACGTCCATCGTCTCCATTATATGCTTTAGTCTTTGCATAGCTTCATCACTCTGGCTTTTGATTAAGAGCCCGCGGCGCTGATGCTCTACCCCATTGATAGTGATAATATTGATCCTGAGCATTCCGAGCAGAGAAGCGATTTCTCCCAGCAGCCCGGGCCGATTTTCATGAATTTGATACTCCATATACCATTCTTTCTTTTCCATTAGATTACCTCCTCTCATATACCGTGCTTTAAAAATCCACACTTTGTTAAAAATTAAAACGATAGTAAAAAGTAACCTGCCGCCTTCATAAGCTCTATAAACGAATGAAGAAGGTAGAATAGTATATTTACGTGTACCATGCCCCGTTCGCACGAAGTACATGGCCATTGACATAAGAGGCAGCCGGACCTGCAAGGAAAATCACGCAATCAGCAATTTCTGAGGGTTCAGCCAGTCTTGAAGCAGGGATTTCCTCTATGAGAGCGGCAATTTCGTCATGCGAATAATTATCCATCATAGGAGAACGTACAGCTCCCGGGGTAACAGCGTTAACACGGATACCACTTGGTGCTGTTTCTTTAGCCAGAGCTTTCACAAAGCCTATCTGGGCAGCTTTACAGGTGGAATAAGTCACCTCCATGGAAGCACCGGTTTCACCCCATATAGAGGATACGAATATAATCTTACCTTCCCCTTCGTTAATCATACCTGGAAGCACCTTTTGAATAATAGCAGCCGGAGAAGCTACTGCTATGTTAAATTCCCGCCCCATTCTGAGAGGATTTTCTGTTTGAAAAAGAGCAGGTGAGGCAACTCCTGCACAATGTACGATTAACTGAGGGGTGCATCCGGCCTCGAGAAATTTTTGTGCAGTTTCTTCCGGATGGAAAAAATCAGCCTGAAAAAGATCTATATCCGTTAAAGGAGTCAGTTTCTCTTTCAACTGCTCCGCTTTTTCTTTATGCGCACAGTAATGAAGCGTAAGCCGGTAGTCTTCAGCAAGTTTCTCTGCCAGAGCTTCTCCAATCGTTCCTGTCGCTCCTGTAATCAAAGCCTGCGGTTTCATGAATTGGGTTCTTCCGGGATGATAATACACGAAGCCAGCTGATTTTTTGTGTCAAAATGAGCATGAAGTGTTTCTTTTAAAGACTCCTCCGTAAGCTCTTCCAAAACGGGAATTACATCGAACAGATGCATCTCATTGAAGTAGTACCGTGTAAATTGATTTGCGATATACTCCGGAGAATTAAGCGCCCTAAGAAAGAAGCCGATCTTTTTTTTGCGTATCCGCTCAAAAGCAGCTACCGGAAAAGGTGCGTCAATAAAGGAATGGATCATATCTTCAATTCTTTCGGCTAAAGCTTTAGGATCTGATGAGTCTCCACCTATTACTGAAAATCCAAAACCTTTCTCTGCCGTATAGTCAAAACTGAAAGATTCATCGATTAAGCCTTCTGAAAAAAGCACCTGATAGTTTTCAGAACTCTGGCCAAACATAAGCTCTAACAACAGCTGTACAGAAAGTTCATGGTGCAGAAGTTCTTTCCCCTGACGGTGAGGGGCAGCCTCTTTAATTCCTACGAGACATTTTCCAACTTTAACAGGCATAGGAATGAGCTTCGATTTCTTAGCAGCCTGTTTCGGTTCTTCGTCAAAATAACGACTCGGATTTGAAGCTTCCTTGAATTTTTTCTGCTGCTGATTTTCTTTAACAAATTCCATCATAGGCTCTGCTTCTACATTACCAACGATAAAAAGAGTCATATTGCCGGGGTGATAGAACGTATTATAACAGGTATACAGGTCATCTTTAGTAATTTCAGCTATGGATTCAGCGGTTCCGGCGATGTCGGTCTTAACGGGATGATTATGATAAAGAGCATCAAGCAGACCGAAAAAATTCTGCCAGTCCGGGTTGTCTTCATACATGCTGATTTCCTGCTCGATGATACCTTTTTCTTTCTCCACTGTTTCTTCTGTGAAATAGGGATGCTGCACAAAATTTAATAACGTTTCTATATTTTTATAGACATTGGAGGTGCTTGAAAATAGATACGCTGTTCTGGTGAAGCTTGTAAACGCGTTTGCGCTCGCACCCTGTTTGCTGAAATCCTGAAACACATCCCCTTCTTCATGCTCAAACATCTTATGCTCGAGAAAATGAGCAATTCCATCCGGTACTTTCACGCCTTCATTTTGTCCAATCGGTGTAAATTGATTATCAATAGACCCATACTCAGCTGTGAAAGTCGCATACGTCTTGTTGAAACCTGCTTTAGGAAGAATGAATACTGTCAATCCGTTTTCCAGCTTTTCGGAGTAAAGTTCTTCGTTTAACTGTTCAAAGACGAGTTGTTCCATTACTTATCCCCTCCTTCTCCGTGCAGAAAATAAGTGGTATCTTTTATTATATTCTCTCCTGCACGCAGCATATCCTCTTTTGTTACCTTATCAATTGCTTTTATCCAGTCTTCTGCTGAAATATCCCGGCCGATAATCGCGCCGTGATACTCCAGTTCTATTCTTCCCCGCGGAACATCAATGGTTTCAAGTATCTGATTTTTCAAAACAGCTTTTGTCTGATCAATATCTTCTTCCGTGAAGCTTCCCTTCTGCATTTCACTCAGCTGTTTATCAATTATTTCTGAAGCCTCTTCGAATTTCCCTGAATCTATTCCTGCAAGCACAATGATTAATCCTTTGTGACTTTCTACACGGGAGGCTGCATAATAAGCCAAGTTGGCTTTTTCCCTCACATTTATAAAAAGTTTGGAGTGAGGGGACCCGCCAAAGAGGCTGTTAAAAACCTGCAGAGGGAAATAGTCTGGATCACCAAAAACAACATTTGTACGGTAGCCGATATGCAGCTTCCCCTGCTGCACATCCTGCTTTTCTTTTACAATTCTTGCTTCTTCCGCAACTTTTTCTGTCTCTAATTTGTAAGGAAGAGGGTTGTTGTCCTTAAGCAGCATATATTCATTCATAAATGCCTTAATGTTCTTTTCCTCTACATCTCCAACAACATAAAAATCAAATGCTGCCTCCTTAAGAAGTTTTTTATAAGCTTTATACAGACTTTGTCCGTTTATGGAATCCAGTTCCTTTTCATATCCGAGTACCGGTACAGAGTAAGGTTCGTCTCTGCACATTTCTTCTGTAAGCCTCATGTTGGCATAGCGCATTTTATCATCGTAAACACTTGCTATTTTCTGCCTGTGAGAGCGTTTTTCCTCCTCTACTGCCTGTTCTGAAAAGGAATCGTTTTCCACAAGAGGATACAGAAGGACAGAAGCAAGAAGCTGAATGGCTCTTCCTGTCAATGGAGTTGTATCTGTAAGAAATTTTTCATTTGCCACTTCCATCCGGAAAGTCATCACATGGTGTTCCCCCTTTTTCACTACATCGGCAGTGAAATGGGCTCCATATAATTCCTCCAGTGCTCCCTGGATATGCTGCCGGCTTGGAAAATGGAAGCTTCCTCTTTCTAATACGGCGGGAAGAAGGGCTCTTTCCGTAGCTGTTTTTTTATTCAGAGGTGTTCTCAGCTGCATAACAAAAGTCGTAGTTTTGAATGTGTCCACTGGTGAAACGTGTGTCTTAATGGATTGTACCGTGAAATTACCCAAATTTATCTCTCCTCTAAAAAACTCGTTTTCTTAACACATGAAACTTGAATTTGTCTGCACGAAAATAGTTAATGGAATATAGAACAGGATTTTCAGATGCATCATAATGCATCTGCTTCAGCACAAGCAGCGCTGTTTCGGGCTCACACTGCAGAATGCCGGAAATTTTTTCGTGATATCCAATTGGTTCAATTTGAGTCATTGCATAAGCAATCGATGTTCCCGATTTCTCCAGCTGATCAAAAAGTGATTGTTCTCCGTAAGACATAAAATCCGGAAGAAGTTCTTTCGGTATTTTATCCAGACAGTATACAACAGGCTCCTCATCAGCAGTACGTACACGTTCTATCGTTAACACCTCTTCGAGAGCATCGTTATGAAAACGATGTCGATCCTCTTCTTCAGCTTTCTCCACTACGGAAGAAAGGAAATTTGTTCCTGGGACTTTTTTCCCTCTGCGGATCATGTCCGTTACGCTGAACAACTCTTCGATGCCCGAGGAAAAAAGCGGCTTTGTATTTATAAATGTCCCGACTCCATGTCTTCGAATGACAACACTTTCGTCTTCCAGCATTCTCAACGCTTCTCTCAGTGTAGCTCTGCTTACACCCAGCTGTTTGGAGAGCTGGAATTCAGAGGGGAGTCTCTCCCCCGCTTCATACAACCCTTCTTCTATATCTTCTTTAATCTTGTCAATAACCTGTAAATAAAGCGGTCTCGAATCTGATCTAATCAATATACTCTCCTCCTGAATAACATTCTCAATTAATGGCCAATCACTATGGCAGCCGCAGGAAAAACAGCAGCCTGCAGCAGACATAAATTCCTTAAAAGAGACTTATTTCTTTCTGCTTAATAGAGAAAGAAGTATAAACTGTTGTCTCTGTCTCAACTGACAGGAGGAAATGTCTATGTTTCTTCTATTTTAGCTGCCAGAACCTCCCGGGGTTTACTGCCTTCGTAAGGTCCTACGACCCCTCTCTGCTCCATTTCATCAATCAGCCTTGCTGCACGCGCATACCCAATCCGGAACCTTCTCTGCAGGAGGGAAACCGAAGCAGTCTGCATTCCTGTTACGAGAGAAACTGCGTCAGAATACAGGGCATCATCTGATTCTTCCGGCTCTGTTTCCGGGTTATCAGAAGGCATCATTTCTTCTGCGTACTGCGCCTGCTGCTGTTCAATACAGTGTCGGACAATACTCTCAACTTCATCATCCCCTAAAAAGGCTCCCTGTATTCTTGTTGGTTTATTGGCTCCTACAGGCAGGAACAGCATATCTCCTTTGCCGAGCAGCTTCTCCGCCCCGTTCCCGTCAATAATTGTGCGTGAATCGGTTGAGCTTGAAACTCCGAAAGCAATTCGGGAAGGGATATTGGCCTTAATAACTCCAGTTATTACATCGACTGATGGGCGCTGTGTAGCAATTATGAGATGAATGCCTGCGGCTCTTGCCATTTGTGCAAGGCGGGTGATAGCATCCTCGACCTCCCCTGAAGCCACCATCATTAAGTCAGCCAGCTCGTCTACCAGAACAACTATATATGGAAGCGGATTGTACGGATCTTCTTCTCTCGTTTCATTTTCACGCATAATATGCTGATTATACCCTTCGAGATTGCGCGTACCGGTAGAAGCAAACAGTTCGTAGCGCCTTTCCATTTCATTAACGACTTTTTTAAGAGCCTGCGCAGCTTTTTTCGGTTCCGTTACTACGGGGGAAAGCAGGTGGGGAATCCCATTATAAACATTCAATTCCACCATTTTAGGGTCGATCATCATTAATTTTACTTCATGAGGCTTGCTGCGGAGAAGTATGCTGACAATAATTCCATTTATACAGACACTTTTACCACTTCCCGTAGCGCCGGCTACAAGCAGGTGGGGCATTTTGTTTAATTCTGCCATCACAGCATCGCCGGAAATGTCTCTTCCAAGAGCAATAGCGAGAGGATTCTTTTTGTTTTTCATCTCGGGTGATTCGAGAACTTCTCTTAATGTGACGAGAGAAACTTCCTGATTCGGTACTTCAATACCTATCGCTGACTTTCCCGGAATCGGCGCTTCCATACGGATATCCTTTGCCGCTAAAGCTAATGCCAGATCATCCGTCAGATTAACTATTTTACTCACTTTTACTCCGATGGATGGATAAACTTCATATTTTGTAACCGAAGGTCCAAGATGAACACGGGTTACTTTGGCTGAAACCCCGAAACTTGACAAAGTTTCCTCCAGTTTGCGGGCGTTTTTTGAAAGAAGAGAATGTTCTTTGGATTGGGATTGTTTAACAGGTGTCGTTAACAAGTTAGATGAAGGAAGCTGGTAATCTATATTTTCCTGTTCCTGAACTACTAATGAAGCTGAATTCTCTGTTTTTACTGGTTCGTCCTCTTTTTGTGCCGGAAGTTTTTCCGTACTTATGTTTTCCGCCGGTGCTTTTTCTGTATCCTGTCCGTCCTCCAGGTTTTTGTAAGCATTTGCAGTAAAATCATAAATAACAGGTTCTTTTTCTTCCGCATTTTCCTTTTTAACGTTCTCTGCAGGTTCTTCTTCAGGAGAAAACGGAACTGATTTGTCTTCTACTTCTTCTGATACGTTCTCACTTCTCTGTTTCCACCTCTGTTTCATATCATTTTTAAAGCCGCTCATCATGGAGGAAATTTTAAAACCTACACTTTTCCAGACCGGTTTTTGTTTTTCTCCTCCTCGTTTCAGAAGATCTACAAACGAAAGTCCAGTAAGAATTATAATCCCTGTAACTGTAAGTCCTGCTGCAATTAAAACCGCTCCTGCCGCGGCAGCCAACTGATGGATGCTTTGAAACAGCATTCCTCCAATAATCCCTCCGGAAAGAGGCTGGGCCTCTCCAAAATTCTCCAGATGATACCGGAATGGCGCCATAAGCGTACGATCTGTTAACTCATTATGTAGAGAAAGGTGAGCAAGCATACTGATTCCTGCACCCGTAATAAGAATCCCCCCGGTTATGCGGGACCAAATATCTGGCAGTCTGCGCTTCCACATAAAAAATAAAGAAAACATCACGAGAGATATACTGAGCAGCGGATGAAGACTTCCTGCTGCAAATCGGAAAACGGACTGGCCGGCATTTCCTGCAGGCCCGAGACCAAATAAAATCACAATAGAAAAAATGAGCAGGAACATTCCTCCTACTTCCAATATTAAAGCACGTTTCCACTGCTGTTGTTTTTTTGTCGGCTTAGCTGCCGGTTTACGACTCTTTTTTCTGGTTGTTTTACGTGCCAACTGAAGCCACTCCTTTACAGATTTCCCGCTCTGCGAACGTTTGTTTTACAGTAATATCTTACCATGACCGGAAGGGAGAAAAAAGTTAAAAAACGGAGATGCTTCATAAGCCGTAAGAACAACTTTTGAAACATCTCCGCCTATGAGCATGGGTTCGCGCATTAGTGTAAAGAGTCTTTTAAATATCTAAGCTTCCATAATTATCGGCATAATCATAGGACGTCTTTTCGTTTTATCATACAGATACCTGCTCAGGCGATCCCGGACGTGGCTTTTCAGCTGCGACCATTCTGTCTGGTTCTGCTCCATTGCTTCTCCGAGAGATTTTGTTACCAGTTCTTCCGCTTCTTTAATTAAAACTTCAGATTCTCTTACGTACACAAATCCCCTGGAGATAATGTCAGGTCCCGATAGAATTTTATTATGCTTTTTATTCAGTGTTACGACGACAACGAGTATCCCGTCCTTAGAAAGCAGCCGCCGGTCTCTGAGGACAATATTTCCTACATCCCCCACACCGAGACCGTCGATAAGAACGTGTCCCGATGGAATTTTATTGGCTCTTTTTCCTTTTCGCTTCGTAAATTCCATTACTTCTCCCTTTTCAAGAAGATGAATGTTGTCAGACTCCATATTTACTGATTGAGCAAGCTGGCGGTGCGCGTACTGCATACGGTATTCTCCGCCTACTGGAATGAAGTGCTGGGGTTTAACAATGTTTAACAGCAGCTTCAGCTCTTCCTGACTTGCATGACCGGAAACGTGAATTTTCTTCGTTTTTCCATAAAATGCATCTGCCCCGGTTCGGGAGATCAGATCAATTAACTGGGTAACTAATTTTTCGTTCCCCGGATTCGGCATGGCCGACATAACGAGACGATCTTTCTTTTCAAACTTAAACAACGGATGAGTTCCTTTGCCCATCTTCATAAGGTCGCTCATCGGCTCACCCTGGCTGCCGGTAGTTAAAATAACGAGACTGTCTCTTTCGGCTTGTTTAATATCTTTTTTTGAAATAAATGTTTCGTTATCATCTTTTAAATAGCCGAGTTCTATTGCAATGGATACGGCACGCTCAATTTCTTTGCCGACTATCGCAACTTTTCGGTCTTTTTTCTGTGCAGCTTCCATCACCTGCTGAATTCTATGGATGTGGGAGGAAAACACTGAAACGACAAGAGCTTTTGGGGCTTCATGAAAAGCATCTTTCAATCCTTCTGCCACTAGAGTTTCAGATGGAGTATATCCCGGAACTTCTGCGTGACTGCTGTCTGACAAAAGGCACAGTACTCCTTTTGAGCCGATCTCAGTCAGTTTATCTACGTCCATCGTTGCACCATCCACAGGGTTCTGATCAAATTTAAAATCCCCGGTATAAAGAATCGGCCCCTGGGATGTGTGAAGAACGATACCAAGTGAATCGGGAATACTATGATTTGTTTTGAAAAAGCTCACCGGGGTTTTGGCGATTTTAATCTTGGAATCCGAATGAACCTCATGAAATTTCGGACGCTTTTTCAATTTAATTTCATCACATTGATCTTTAAGAAGAGCAAGCGTGAATTTTGAACCATAGACCGGAACTTTTAAATCACGCAGCAGATAAGGAACTGCTCCGATATGCTCTTCGTGCCCGTGAGAAAGAATAATCGCTTTAATACGATCTTTGTTTTCAGTCAGATAGGTCGTATCCGGTATAACGATATCGACTCCAAGCATGTCATCTTCCGGGTGCATGCAGCCAGCATCAAGAATAAATATATCCTCATCAAGTTCTACTACATATAAATTTTTACCTGTTTCTCCTAATCCGCCTAAAGCGAATATACGAATTTTTTCTGTTTGTTGATTTGACAATGAATGTTCCTCCTGTAATTTATATTCGTCTCCCGCACTTTTCCTTTCGAATTAAGTATACATGAATATTGTTTTTATCTACAAGCCGCACTGGGAAAATATTTATTCTTCGGTGCAAAAAGGACAGCATTGCAGCTTTTTTTATAGTATAGACATAAAACCCGACTATTAAAAATCCGAAAAACATTCATAATGCTTTTCCAACAAAAAAGAGCACCCTTTCCTTCTAAGGGCGCTCCAGGGCTGCTTGCTTCTTGATTAATATGGGAATTGTTGAAGGTTAGCCACTTCATCAAGTGCTTTTTGCACAATTTCTCTTTCTGATTCAGTTAAAGGAATGAGTGGAAGTCTGACACCCCCAGTTTCAACTCCCTGCATATGGAGAGCTGTTTTCACAGGAGATGGACTCGGAGCTATAAACATCGCTTTCATAAATGGAACCAGATGCTGATGCAGTCTTGCTGCCTCTTCTATTTTACCGGATCGGTACAAGCGTACCATATCCTGCATTTCAGCTCCTATCACATGACTGGATACAGAAACAATACCATCAGCTCCTACGGCAAGCGAAGGAAGAGTCAAGCTGTCATCGCCTGAATAAACGCGGAAATCCTTCGGTGTATTTGCTATAATAGCCGTCATTTGATCAAGATTTCCACTTGCCTCTTTGACTGCTGTAATGTTCGTAACCGCTGAAAGAGCAATCGTTGTCTCCGGAAGGATATTGACCATTGTTCGTCCAGGGACATTATAAATCATCACCGGAACGCTCAGTTTTTCTGCAATCGTTTTAAAATGTTCATACATACCCTTCTGAGAGGGTTTATTATAATAAGGAGCAACAAGCATTACTCCATCAACACCATCTTTTTCAGCCTGAATAGACAACTTTGCTGTGGCATGAGTATCGTTCATACCTGTACCGGCAATAACCGGGATTCTTCCATTGCTTGCTGATGCCGAAGCTTTATAAAGCTTCGCTTTTTCTTCCATACTGAGAGTTGCAGACTCACCTGTCGTACCGCCGACGATGACAGCTTCTGTTCCTCTCGAAATGAGAATATCCATAAGCTGGGGCAGCTTGTCATAATCCACCCCGCCCTGTTCATTGAATGGAGTGACCATAGCTGTTACTACACTGCCTAAATTCATTATTCATCCTCCTTTTTATGAAGCTCTTCATTTAAAAACGTATCATGCAGGGCATTGACTGCTTCTGCCATCTGGTGTTCGTGGACAAGTACCCAGATAGTAGTATGCGAATCAGCCGATTGCAGGATAGGAATCCCTTTTCTTTTAAGAGCCTTAACTATTTTCGCTGCAATTCCAGGAACACCTGTCATACCTGCACCTACAGCAGCGATCTTTGCGCATTTATCAGTCCATGTTACGTCAAACCCGTTTTCCTGTAAAGAGACCTCCGCCTTATTACGGAGAACGCCGGGAACGGTAAACGTCACAAAATCCGGATGAATAGAAAGGAAATCTACGGAAATCTGCTGATCGGCCATTAAAGAAAAAACGAGAGAGTCATCCTGCGGCCGGATCACTTTAATCTGGCTGACGTCTTTTACGTGCGTGACAGCGGTAACAGGTCTGTCATCCAAATCAATGCCGCGCACTTTTGAAGTGCTGGAAGTAATGAGTGTCCCGGGACCATCTTCAAATGAAGAGCGGATACGGATAGGTATCTCCGCCTGCATCGCTACTTCCACCGCCCGGGGATGAATAACCTTTGCCCCTTGATAAGCCATGTTACTGACTTCCGAATATGTAATAACATCAAGCGGTTTAGCGTTTTTTACAATACGGGGATCAGCCGTCATAATACCTTGGACATCTGTAAAAATATCTACATAGGAAGCATTTAAAGCCGCTCCAAGAGCAGTAGCTGAAGTGTCAGATCCTCCACGCCCGAGAGTGGCAGTTGTTCCTCTTGGCGTTTCTCCCTGGAATCCGCTTACAACTACAGCGTCATAGCTTTCAAGAACAGCTTCAAGCTGTTCCGTTTTCACATCCAGTATTCTGGCTTCTCCATATACTTCAGAAACACGGAATCCTGCCTCTGATCCAGTCATAGCATAGGAACGAATGCCTTTCTGCTGCAAAAGAGATGAAAAAACTACGGCAGATATATTTTCTCCGCACGACATCAGCAGATCCTGTTCTTTTTTTGAAATGGAAGGCTGAATACCGCCTGTAAGCTCCAGCAGGGTATCGGTGGCGTAATAGTCACCGGCCCGCCCCATAGCGGAAACGACAACAACTACTTTAAAACCGTCACGGAGCGCCGCAGCAACATGCTCTGCACAATGGCTGCGGCGCTCCTCCGATTGTAAAGATGAACCACCGAATTTTTGTACTGTAATTTTCATCTTTTCACCTACTATATTCAGGTTATTTTAACAGACCCAGTTTAACGAGCGAAAAAGCAATTTGAACGGAATTTAATGCTGCGCCTTTAAGCAGGTTATCTGCAACAATCCACATATGAAACCCGTTTTTCTCATCCAGGTCCTGTCGGATCCGTCCTACAAAAATATCATCTTTCCCTTTGGAATCTGATGCGAGCGGATAAAGCTGCTGAGAAGGGTCATCCTGAAGAGTGATGCCGGGAGCATCCGCAAGAATACGGCGCAGTTTATCAGCGTCCAGCCCTTCTTTTTCCACCTCAATATAGACAGATTCAGAGTGACCTGTTTCCACCGGCAGCCGAACGCAGGTAGCTGCAACACTCATGTTTTCATCTTCCATTATCTTCTTCGTTTCATTAATCATTTTCATCTCTTCAAATGTAAAACCATTATCTGTGAAAACATCTATCTGAGGTACAGCGTTGAAAGCAATCTGGTAATGTTTTTTATCTCCGGAAACAGGCAGTACCTGGGGATCGATCTCTTGGCCATCCAGAATCTGACGTGACTGGTCGTACATTTCATCGATCGCTTCTGATCCAGCTCCGGAAACAGCCTGGTAAGTAGAAACAATCAGCTTATTCAAACCAAACCGCTCACGGACTGGAGCAAGAGCTGCTACCATTTGAATAGTAGAACAATTCGGATTCGCAATTATTCCATTATGCTCCTTCAAAGCGTGTTCGTTAACTTCCGGCACGATCAGAGGAACATCTTTATCCATGCGGAACGCACTAGTGTTGTCCACCACTATAGCTCCACGTTTAACAGCCTCAGAAGCCAGTGCTTTTGACACGGACCCGCCAGCAGAAAAAAGTGCGAGATCGATACCTTCAAATGATTCTGGCTTGGCTTCTTCAACCGTTAATTCTTCACCTTTAAAAGTAATCTTTTTCCCTGCGGACCGTTTTGAGGAAAGCAGTTTTAATGAAGCAATAGGAAAATCAAGCCGATCGAGTGTATTTAGCATCTGTTCTCCTACGGCTCCTGTAGCTCCAAGTACTGCAACGTTATAGTTTTTAGTCATGACGAAGTACCCCTTCCAAATATTAAGAATTAAGCTCTGCTGGATTTTAAGGATTATTTCGTATTTCAATACAAATTATTTAATGAAATCCCGCAGATGTTTTTAAACATTTTCGAAGCTGAAAAGCGTATTCATTTTGCTTCCAAGTGGTATTGTAGCAACGACTTCTCATATTTGCACACGGCATTACGTCCGATATAGCACTGTATGAGCTTATGTGAGCAGCTAGCCTAGCTTCTCCGAGCGATTTCTTAAAGAGAGAGGCAGAACACCACTCGTGCTTACAAGCGATACAGCAGGCTCCTGTGAGAGAAGACGCATACTCAGCGATTTAATTTCATCCATTGAAACAGCTTCAATTCTTTCCACAATTTCATCAACGCTTTTGTGATTTTGCAGAAGAAGTTCGTTTTTCGCATTTCTGCTCATATGGCTGCTGGAGCTCTCAAGACTGAGAAGGAGGCTTCCTTTCAGCTGTTCTTTCGCATTTCTAAGTTCTTTCTCTGTAATACCATTACGGGAAATATCATAAATTGTAGAATCGATTATTTCATAAACTTCATTTAAATACTTTTCCTGTGTCCCCGCGTAAATAGTAAGCAGACCGGTGTCTTTAAAAGCTTCATGGTCTGAGAAAATTGCATAGGCGAGTCCTTTATTTTCACGGACTTCCTGAAAAAGGCGGCTGCTCATATTGCCTCCAAGAACGTTATTCAGGAGCACAAGAGCGTACATTTTTTCGTCACCCAATGAATATCCTTCGTATCCCAGACAGAAATGGGCCTGCTCTGTTTCTTTTTTCTTAACCGCCCGTCCATTCAAAAATGCCGGCCTTTCGCTTTCAAGACGGGCTTCACTTTCAGGGAGATTATTAAAGTAGGAGTTAATAATGTCAACAAATGATTCATCGATATTCCCTGCTGCAGAGACAACAACATTATCCGCTCCATAATGATTTTTCATGAAATCAAAAAGGTTTTGCTTTGTGAAGCGTTCAAGCGATTTTTCCGTTCCTAATATAGGTGCCGCTATTGAATGAGTGCCATAGGCGGCCTCTGCAAGAAGTTCGTGAACAAGATCATCGGGCGCATCATCATACATATAGATTTCTTCCAGTACTACCTGTTTTTCTTTTTGAATTTCTTCATCGTCAAATTTTGAATTGAAAAACATATCAGCTAGTATTTCCAGCGCTGTTTCCGCGTGCGTATCAAGAACTTTTGCATAATAGGACGTGTATTCCTTCGACGTCATTGCGTTTACGTATCCTCCAATTGCGTCGAAGGATTCCGCTATATCTTTTGCTGTCCGCTTCTTCGTGCCTTTAAAAACCATGTGCTCAATAAAATGGGCCATTCCATTTTCTGAAACTTTTTCATAGCGGGAACCGACATTCACCCATATTCCAATCGAAACCGACCGCACTGTGTCGTTAGGTTCCAATACTACTCGTACTCCATTATCCAGTTTAAAACGTTTCATAAAATCCTCCACTGCTTCTCATAGTCTTGTTTTATTATAGCTGAAATAAGATCTTTACTCAAAAACATTCTGTATTATGCAGAAAAATCCGCCAGAAGAAAAATCTTCCAACGGATCTAGTGACTCTGTTACTTATCAAGCATAGCTTTTCTGGAAAGGTTCACTCTTCCCTGGTTATCGATTTCCGTTACTTTTACAAGTACTTCATCGCCGATGGAAAGAACATCTTCGACTTTATTTACGCGCTCGTGTTCAAGCTGGGAAATGTGCACCAGCCCGTCTTTTCCTTTAAACAGTTCGACAAAAGCTCCGAATTTCTCAATCCGTTTCACTTTGCCCATGTAAGTCTGTCCTACTTCAACATCACGAACCAGATCCTCAATTGTTTTTTTAGCCAGATCATTCGCAGCGGCATCCGTAGACGCAATATAAACGGTGCCGTCCTGTTCAATATCAATTTTGACTCCTGTATCATCAATAATCTGGTTAATTGTTTTCCCGCTTGGACCAATGACGTCTCTAATCTTATTAGGATGAATGGACATCATCATTATTTTTGGCGCATACTGACTCAGCTGATCACGGGACTCAGGCAGGGCACCAAGCATGTTTTCAAGAATGGCCATGCGGCCTGACTTAGCCTGGGAAAGAGCTTCTTCCAGTACTTTTCTGTCGATTCCATCAATTTTGATATCCATCTGCAGAGCCGTGATACCATCTTTAGTACCAGCAACTTTAAAGTCCATATCTCCAAGTGCATCTTCCATACCTTGAATATCAGTAAGCACAGCTACCTCATTTTCATGCTTGACCAGCCCCATTGCAATACCAGCTACCGGTGCTTTTAAAGGTACACCTGCTGCCATCATGGCCAGAGTGCTTGCACATATGCTTGCCTGGGAAGTAGAGCCGTTTGACTCCAGCACTTCTGATACAAGACGAATCGTATAAGGAAATTCTTTTTCAGAAGGGATAGATTTTTCCAGAGCTCTCTCCCCCAGTGCCCCGTGTCCGATTTCACGACGGCCGGGACCGCGGATCGGCCCTGTTTCTCCTACGCTGAACAGTGGGAAGTTGTAATGGTGCATGAACCGTTTCGATTCTTCAATACCAAGCCCGTCAAGGACCTGCGAATCTCCCATTGGTC
This sequence comes from Alkalicoccus halolimnae, assembly GCF_008014775.2. Taxonomy (GTDB): domain Bacteria; phylum Bacillota; class Bacilli; order Bacillales; family Salisediminibacteriaceae; genus Alkalicoccus; species Alkalicoccus halolimnae. The sequence goes on from NZ_CP144914.1 coordinate 2,029,163, forward strand.
CAAGAGTACAAACACTCAGTGCCTGCGTCTGCCCGCGCGTGAACAGAGCAGAGCCGTGAGTTCGCTGCAGAATATCAATTTCAGAGGAAAGAGGACGGATTTCATCCACCTTTCGGCCGTCCGGACGAAGGCCTTCTTTTGTGATTAATTTACGAACTGTTTCTTTTAACAGTTTGTTGAGAATTTCTTTAACTTCTTTAGAGCGGTCTTCTTCAGCTTCTTCTTCTGCATAGTTTTCCAGTACTTCATCAAACACTTCCTGAATTGCTTCATCCCGGCCTTTTTTATCAACAACCGTAGCCGCTTTGGTCAGTTTCTCTCCTGTACGTCCACGAACTTCTTCTTCCAGTGTTTCATCAATTTTAATCAGTTTAACATCCATTTTCGTTCTGCCAATTTCGTTAATGATCTTTTCCTGAAATTCTACAAGCCGCTGTATTTCTTTATGGCCAAAAAGAATGGCTTCGAGCATGACATCTTCCGGAACTTCCTCAGCTCCTGCTTCCACCATATTGATTGCATGCTTCGTTCCTGCAACAATTAAATCAATGTCGCTCTTCTCCATATCGTCTGTGCCCGGGTTAATCATAAATTCCCCGTCGATGCGTCCGACTGTAACTCCGGCAATTGGACCATCAAATGGAACATCTGAAACTCCGAGGGAAAGAGAAGATCCGAGCATAGCCGCCATTTCTGCAGGGCAGTTCTGATCATTACTCATTACAATACTGATTACCTGCAGATCATTTCGAAATCCATCCGGAAAAAGCGGACGAAGCGGTCGGTCGATCAGACGGCTTGTTAACACCGCGTGGTCACTCGGACGCCCTTCTCTTTTTATGAAACCTCCTGGTATTTTACCTGCTGAATATAAACGCTCTTCATAGTTTACAGTCATAGGGAAAAATGGGAGATCTTTTGGCTCTTTGGAACATGTTGCGGTAGAAAGTACGGTCGTATCCCCGTAACGAACCATGACAGCACCATTGGCCTGTTTTGCATATTTGCCGATTTCAACAGTTAATGTTTGTCCGGCCCATTCGGTACTGAAAGTTTTGTGTTCATTGGACATAGTTATCTTGCTCCTCTCTTCTTACGTGTTAAGCAGCGCTAATGTAGTATGTAAACGTCATTAGACGTTATGCTCTCTGGTCACTCGAATCCTTATTTATCATATCAAAAATATGCTTCGAAGAAAAGCGCGTTCCCGCGATAAAAATGGCATAAGAAAAAGCGGGAGAAAACTCCCGCTTAAACGTCTTATCGGCGCAGACCAAGCTTATCAACAAGTTCACGGTAACGTGTAACGTCTTTCTTACGAAGATACGTAAGAAGATTACGTCGCTGACCTACCATTTTAAGAAGACCACGTCGTGAATGGTGATCTTTCTTGTGAGTACGCAGGTGCTGATTTAGTGTGTTAATCTGCTCTGTAAGGATAGCTACCTGAACCTCTGGAGATCCGGTATCATTTTCGTGCGTTTTGAACTGAGTAATAAGTTCATTTTTACGCTCTTGTGTTAGTGCCATCCTGTTCACCTCCTAAAAATTAATATTAATCGCCAATTGCTGAGCAGACGTTGGTGAATCGCTCTGCCAAGCATTGGTTCCGACTCATTCAATATACATGATTGCAGTACGTTTTGCAACTGCCGATTTATGAATCTCTCAATACGCTGCGCGCATTTTCAACATCCCTGTCAATCTGAGAAATTAACTCTTCCACAGACGCAAATTTTGTTTCTCCGCGCAGCCGCTCTATAAATTCAACTTTCAATACTTCTCCGTATATATCTTCACTAAAATCCAGGAAATAAACTTCTAAAGTCTTCTCAGTACTATCCTGATGAAATGTTGGCTTAACTCCAATATTAGCCACCCCGCAGTAGGTCTCATTTCCCTTTTCCACCATCACAGCGTAAACCCCGGCAGAAGGAAGAAGCACCTTTAAAGGAGGCTCAACATTAGCCGTGGGAAAACCTATCGTCCGTCCCCTTTTTTCCCCTTGCACTACTTTCCCTTTCACCGTGTAATGACGGCCCAGATAGTGGGAAACTTTATTAATCTCTCCATTTTTTAAAGCCGTTCTTACAGCAGTGGAGCTGATCTTCTCATCGCATTCCCTGAAAGCTTCGACAGTAGTAGTCTCAACGAGCCCTCTTGCATGGAAAGGAAAGGAATCCATCGTTCCTTTGCCTTTGTGACCATATGTATAGTCAAACCCTGCTACGACATGCTTAATATTCAGGTCAATAATAAACCGGTCTACAAACTGCTGGGGAGTCAGAGAAGCAAACGAAGTATCAAACTGGACCAGGTATAAAATTTCTACTCCGAGCATTTCCAGTCTTTCTTTTTTGTCTTCGAGCGTCGTTAAATATTCTGCTTCTGCATTACGAAGCACTTCTTTTGGATGGGGGAAAAACGTCATGACTGCCGGCGTCATTCCCTTTTCATCAGCCGCAGCTACCGCTCTTTTTATAACTTCCTCGTGTCCTCTGTGCACCCCATCAAAAAAACCAAGCGCCGTGCACGTTTCCGGGAAAGTCCCAGCTGGCAGAGGATGTTTCAATTCTATGGTTTGCAAGTTAGACACCTCTATTATAAGTCAATTGTCCTTATCATTTTTTCCGGCTTCATCATACCGTCCCGTTTGACATCTTTTTTGTAAAGAGCGAGCAGCTCCTGGTTTCTATTATATAGACTGAAATAAGGTTCTGTAAATGCCTCTGCGGCTTTAGGGAGCGGCAGAAGTCCTCCTTGGAGTACTTTCTTTTCCAACTCTTCGTCAATGATTACTCCGGGAAGATGCTTAACTGCATTTTCAACAGAAATCACTGCTTTCTGCGGATCGTTCATCTTCTCCAGTTCCTCAAGAGTGATACAATCTTTCTTTTCAAAATTTCCTGATGCAGTACGGATCAGATCTGACATATGGGCTGCATATCCCAGCTTCTCCCCAATCTGCACAGCTAAGGTTCTTATATACGTCCCTTTACTGCAGACGGCTCGGAATGAAAAAATCACTTTTCCATCTTCGTGAATCAGTGCACTCTTTCTTTCCAGAGAATAAATAGTGATTGTTCGTACCGGCCGCGCAACGTCCAAACCCTCTCTGGCATATTCATACAATTTCTTTCCTTTTACTTTCACTGCAGAGTACATTGGCGGTGTCTGTTCAAGTTCGCCCTGAAGATCCGCAAGAACCGAATCCGCTTCTTCTTCTGTAATTGTTGAATTTACCGGGGTCCGCTCCACGACCTCTCCTCCGGCATCTTCGGTTTCTGTTGAAAACCCAATTGTTACTTCCCCTTCATAAACTTTCTGATCAGCAGTCAGATACTCGACCAGTTTAGTTGCCCTCTCAAGGCAGATTGGCAGCACACCTTCCACATCAGGATCCAGTGTCCCTGTATGACCGGCTCTTTTCGTCTTGTATATATGTCTCACCCGTTTTACTGCGTCAAATGAGGTCATTCCTCTCGGTTTCCATAGTGGAACTACTCCACCAACACTTTTCATGCCTATTCCTCCATTTATGCATAGAGAGCTGCCCTGAATACAGGACAGCTCCGTGATTGCTTATTCTTTCTCTTTCATTTCCCGGATCAAAGCTTCAATACGGTTTCCCTGTTCGATGCTCTCATCAAACTCAAACGAAATGTCGGGGGTTTTCCTTAATTGAATTCTTTGACCTGCCTCAGAGCGGATAAATCCTTTCGCCTGTTCCAGAGCTGAAAGGGTTTTTCTACGCTCTTCTTCATCTCCATAGACGGTGACGAAGACTTTCGCCTGCTGAAGATCACCGGTTACATCAACATCGGTAACAGTTATAAAACCTATCCGAGGGTCCTTTAACTCACGGTGAATGATGTCTGATACTTCTTTTTTCAACTGTTCTGCTACTCTGTGTGCACGCACATTACCCATATATATCACTCCTGTTTAAACGCTTCTTTACAGCCATTCCCACTCTATACGGGAAGGATCCAACGAAGGAAAGCTGTCGATAAAGGATAGTACGGCCTGCAGTTCTCTTTCTGCTGCCTGTTTATCCCCGCTTACTGTTACTGCTACCCATTTAACGCGCTGCCAAACCTCCTGATGATCAACTTCAGCGAAGGAAACATTAAATTTTCTCCGCACCCGATCAGCAACACTTTTCGTAACTGAGCGCTTTTCTTTTAAAGAGCCGGCTTCATAAATAACAGCTTCCAGCGAAAGAACGCCTATGATCAACGCTTAATTTCTTCCATAATATAGGCTTCCAGCGTATCTCCTTCTTTTACATCATTAAAGTTTTCCAGAGTGATACCGCATTCGTAGTTTTTAGCTACTTCTTTTACATCATCTTTAAAACGCTTCAAGTCTTTCAAACGACCGTCAAAAAGGACTACTCCATCCCGGATCAGTCTCACGGAAGAATCACGGGTAAATTTACCGTCCGTTACATAAGAACCAGCAATTGTCCCGATCCGGGAAACTTTAAATATATTCCGCACTTCTGCCTGTCCAATTACTTTTTCTTGAAAAATCGGATCGAGCATACCCTTCATTGCTTGTTCTACTTCTTCTATCGCATCGTAAATAACGCGGTGCAGCCTCACATCCACTTTCTCAGCGTCAGCTGTGCGTTTCGCATTTACATCAGGACGTACGTTAAAGCCGATAACGATAGCATTGGAAGCAGATGCCAGAATAATATCTGATTCGGCAATAGCACCGACTCCGGTGTGGATAATGTTAACTTTTACGCCCTCAACTTCGATTTTCTCGAGCGAGCCTTTCATTGCTTCAGCAGATCCCTGAACATCAGCTTTGACTATAATATTAATATCTTTAATTTCACCCTGCTGAATCTGGTCAAAGAGGTCGTCCAGGCTTACTCTTGAGCTTTCCTTACGGCTTGCTTCCTTATGTTTCGAAGCACGTGATTCACCGATCTGGCGGGCTTTTTTCTCATCTTTAAATACTTTAAACTGATCTCCGGCCTGAGGCACGCTGTTTAAGCCGGTAATTTCTACAGGCATGGAAGGACCTGCACTTTTTACTCTCCGTCCAATATCATTTACCATCGCACGTACTTTGCCGTAAGTGTTGCCGACTACGACCGGGTCTCCTACTTTAAGTGTCCCGGACTGAACGAGAAGTGTTGCTACCGGTCCTCTTCCACGGTCAAGTTCTGCCTCAACGACAGTTCCGTAAGCTTCCTTATTTGGATTTGCTTTTAGCTCTTCTACTTCCGAAACGAGCAGAATCATTTCCAGCAGATCGTCGATCCCTTCTTCCTGGATGGCCGATACATTTACGAATATTGTATCTCCTCCCCAGGCTTCTGCGACAAGACCATGTTCTGTTAATTCCTGCATTACGCGGTCCGGATTTGAACCTTCTTTGTCAATTTTATTGACAGCAACGATGATTGGGACTTCAGCGGCTTTAGCGTGGTTAATTGCTTCCACTGTCTGCGGCATAACGCCGTCATCCGCTGCTACTACAAGAATTGTAATATCAGTTACCTGAGCTCCACGGGCACGCATAGTCGTAAATGCAGCGTGGCCGGGTGTATCAAGAAAAGTTATCTTTTTACCATTTTCCTCTACCTGATAAGCTCCGATATGCTGAGTAATTCCACCGGCTTCTCCAGCCGTTACTTTCGTATGACGTATACCGTCCAGAAGCGTCGTTTTACCATGATCGACGTGTCCCATAATGGTTACGACCGGCGAACGTTCTTCGAGCAGAGCAGGATCCTCTTCCTCTACGATTGATTCGAAATCTGTTTCATCAATAACAATCTTTTCTTCAATAGTAACTCCGAATTCCACTCCAAGAAGTTCAAGAGTATCTTTATCAATTTCCTGGTTGATCGTAGCCATAACCCCTAAATTCATCAGCTTTTTGATAATTTCAGATGGTTCTTTGTTAATTTTATCTGCAAATTCCCCCACGCTGATAGGAGCTTCATATGTGATATGCGCAGGAGTTGCTGCTTTTTGCTTCGACTGCGGTTTTGGTGCTCCCTTACCGCCGCCTTTACGTTTGTTCTGAGGACCTTTATTTTGATTTGGTCCTTTATTTCCGCGTTTTTTATCATTCGTTCCTGCAGGGCGTTTAGATGGGTTCTTTTCTTTCACAGAAGCCTCCTCCTTAGTCGGTTTAGGATTTGAAGCTACCTTTTTATCACCTGAATTATTCTGTTTGCCTTCAAGTTTATCAATAGTGTCCTGTGTAATAACACTCATATGATTAGTTACCTTGATACCAAGAGCTTCCATTTTAGTAATTATATCTTTACTCGTTACGTTTTTTTCCTTTGCATATTCATATATACGCATTTTTTTCATAAACGTACCTCCTATATTCACTTTAATAACCGCATCTGCTTTCTTTTACTCGGCACTTTTTACTTCATGCTTCATAAATGCTTCAGCAAATCCTTTATCCGTCAAAGCGAGAACAACTCTCGCCTCTTTTCCAAGTGCCTCCCCAATCTCATACCGGTCACCGGTCTGTATAAGGGGCACTTTATAATAGTTGCACTTATCACTTATTTTTTTTAGCGTATTTTCCGAAGCATCCTTCGAAATAATTACCGCTTTTGCTTTTTTTGTCTGGATCGCTTTAACAGCGAGTTCTTCTCCCATAATTAGAGCGCCTGCACGAAGCATTAATCCTATTAATGACTTTTGTTTTGAATTCATTATTTGATCTTCCCCCGGAGATTATAGCGCCTTAGTTCGTCGTATAATTCCTCAGGAACTTTCACCTTAAGGTGGCGGCTTAAAATTTCTTTTTTCTGAGCAAGATCTATTGTTTCAAGATCATTGGTAAGATAAGCTCCGCGACCGGATTTTTTTGAAGTGGGATCCAGAAATACTTCCCCTTCCGGCGACCGTACAACGCGCAGCAGTTCCTTTTTTGGTTTCATCTCCTGAGTAACAATACATTTACGGAGCGGGGTTTTTTTCTTCTGCATATTATTATACCCCTTCCTTTACTCTTCGTCCTCATTGAGCCAGTCTGCAATATCTTCCTGAGAAGCAGAAGACGTTTCATACGAATCTGCTTCAGAGGGCTCCAGCTCTTCCGATTCTTCAAGAAGACCAAGCTCTTCTGCTTCTGTTTCGCTCTTAATGTCAATTTTCCATCCTGTCAGTTTTGCTGCCAGACGGGCGTTTTGACCTCGTTTACCAATAGCGAGAGAAAGCTGGTAGTCAGGTACGATAACCTGAGTCATTTTCTCTTCTTCATTAACAGTTACTTTCAGCACTTTGGAAGGACTTAAAGCATTGGCGACGTAAACTTTCGGGTCTTCAGACCAGCGGACAATATCGATTTTTTCACCTTTCAGCTCATCTACGATCGTCTGAACACGCTGACCGCGCTGACCGACGCAGGAACCGACCGGATCAATTTCTTCATCCTCAGCGTGAACAGAAATTTTCGAGCGTTCTCCTGCTTCTCTGGAAACAGATTTGACTTCGACCGTACCATCATAAATTTCCGGCACTTCCAATTCAAACAATCTTTTAAGAAGGCCCGGGTGAGTCCGGGAAATCATAATCTGAGGTCCCTTCGTCGTTTTTTCTACTTTCGTTATAAATGCCTTTATACGATCGTTGTGTTTATAAGATTCCGTCGGCATCTGCTCGGACAACGGCATAAGTGCTTCAACTTTACCGAGGTCCACATAAATAAACCGATGATCCTGTCTTTGAACGATACCAGTCATAATATCTTCTTCCCGGTCAATAAAGTCGGAATAAATGATTCCCCGTTCAGCTTCCCGAACCCTCTGAGTGACAACCTGCTTCGCCGTCTGTGCAGCAATTCGGCCGAAATCGCGAGGAGTTACTTCGATTTCTACAACATCATCCACTTCATAAAGCGGATTGATGTGATGCGCTTCCGCAAGTGAAATTTCAAGCCGGGAATCAAAAACCTCTTCCACAACTTCTTTACGGGCAAACACCCTGATTGTTCCTACCTCTCTGTCAATTTCCACTCTAACATTCTGTGCAGAATTAAAGTTCCGCTTATAACCTGTAATTAACGCCTGCTCTATCGCTTCAAGGATAATTTCCTTATCAATTCCTTTATCCTTTTCGATTGTAGCAAGTGCTTCCATAAACTCACTATTCATGGACTTGATCTCCCCCTTTCATAATTAAAAAGCTACTGCAAGTCTCGCTTTGGCAACCTGGCTGTATGGAATTTCGTACGTGACCACTCTTGTTTTAATTTTCACATCAATGATAAGCATTTTGTTTTCAAAAGATGTCAATATCCCTTCAAAAGCCTTTTCACCATCGACAGGTCCATAAGTAGAAACGTAGACATTTTTCCCTACAGCTTTTTCAATGTCTTTTTCTTTCTTCAATGGACGCTCTGCACCCGGGGAGGAAACTTCTAAATAATAAGCCTGTTCAATCGGATCTTCTTTATCCAGAACTTCGCTGAGTTTTTCGCTCACGGCCGTACAGTCATCCAGATCAACACCGGTATCGGAATCAATAAATACCCGCAGAAACCAGTTTGATCCCTCTTTTTTAAATTCAATATCTACAAGTTCCAGCTCGTGCTGATCCAGAATTGGAGCGGCGAGAGCCTCCACTTTTTCGTAAACGTTTTTAGACATACCTTTTCCCTCCTCGCATCAAAAAATACCATATGGAATAAATTTTACAAATAATGGTTTTTTTCGCAAAAGAAAGAGTGGGTTTCCCCACTCTTCCGCCTCGCTCGTATCGCTCTGTCTAAGTTCAATATACCATAGGAGCAGACCTGATGCAAACCTTGCTACTAGAACAGGGAGAGCTGATTGGAGTCCGGAAGTCCTTCGAGACAACCGTGATCATCCAGCCTTTCGAGCACACTTTTCGTAATTTTACTACGCTCACGCAGATTTTCCTTAGAGAGGAATTCACCGTCTTCACGGGCTTTTTCAATGGCGATGGCAGCATTGGTTCCAACTCCCGTCAAAGCATTGAATGGAGGAATAAGCGTATCACCTTCAACCTGGAACTCAGTTGCTTTGGAACGGTAGAGGTCCACTTTCTGAAAAGAGAAGCCTCGTTCACACATTTCTAAGGACAGCTCAAGTACAGTGACAAGACTTTTCTCTTTAGGAGACGCATCGAGACCTTTCGCCTGTATTTCTTCAATCTGGCGACGGATCGATGCAGAACCTTTCACCATCGTGTCGAGATCGAAATCATCTGCCCTTACTGTGAAATAAGCAGCATAAAACATCATTGGTTCGTGCACTTTATAATAAGCGATTCGAACAGCCATTAATACGTAGGCTGCAGCATGGGCTTTAGGAAACATATATTTTATTTTCAGGCACGAGCTGACATACCAGTCAGGAACCCCGTGTTTTTTCATTTCTTCCACCCATTCTTCTTCAAGACCCCGGCCTTTACGTACAAATTCCATAATTTTAAAAGCCAGCGGGTGATCCAATCCTTTATACATGAGATACACCATTATATCATCACGGCAGCCGATAACGTCTTTTAATTCACATGTACCTGCTGCAATAAGATCGGCTGCATTATTAAGCCAGACGTCCGCTCCATGAGAGAGACCGGATATCTGGACAAGTTCACTGAAAGTGGAGGGTTTCGTCTCTTCGAGCATCTGGCGGACAAAACGTGTACCGAACTCTGGAATTCCATACGTTCCGGTTTTACACATTATTTGTTCAGGAGTTACACCAAGCGATTCTGTTCCGCTGAAAAGTTTAAATACTTCCGGATCGTCAACAGGAATCGTTTTCGGATCCCTGCCGCTCAAGTCCTGAAGCATGCGGATCACTGTCGGATCATCGTGCCCAAGTATGTCGAGCTTCAGCAGGTTGTCGTGTATCGAATGAAAATCAAAATGAGTCGTACGCCATTCCGATTCCCTGTCGTCGGCAGGAAACTGAATAGGAGAGAAATCATAAATATCCAGATGATCAGGGACTACAATGATACCGCCCGGATGCTGTCCTGTGGTTCTTTTCACACCGGTACATCCCTGCACGAGCCTGTCAATCTCGGCTCCCCTCAGCTGCAGTTCCTCATCATTTTCATATCCTCGCACAAATCCATAGGCCGTTTTATCAGCTACCGTACCTATAGTCCCTGCGCGGTAAACATAGGCTTCACCGAATAATTCCTTCGTGTAGTTGTGTGCTTTCGGCTGATATTCTCCTGAGAAATTCAAGTCAATATCCGGAACTTTATCTCCCTTAAATCCGAGGAATGTTTCAAATGGAATATCATGTCCATCTTTATTGTAGGCTTCTCCGCAGCTTTCACATGCTTTGTCAGGCAGGTCAAATCCTGATCCTACGCTTCCATCATTGAAAAAGTAGGAATGTTTGCAGCTGGGACACACATAGTGCGGAGGGAGCGGATTTACTTCAGTAATTTCTGTCATCGTAGCGACAAAGCTTGAGCCTACTGAACCCCGTGAACCGACCAGATAGCCGTCATCCAAAGATTTTTTAACGAGTTTTTGGGAAATCAAATAAATAACCGAAAATCCGTTGGAAATAATACTTGTTAATTCTTTTTCCAATCGATCAATCACGAGCTGAGGAAGCTCTTCCCCGTAAATCGATTTCGCTTTATCATAACAAAGCTTTCGCATTTCATCGTCCGCACCTTCGATATGAGGAGTATATAAATCATCAGGAATCGGTTTGATTTTTTCGATGGAATCAGCCAGAGCACGGCTGTTTTCAACAACAATTTCTCTTGCTTTTTCTTCAGGAAGAAAGCGGAACTCTTCAAGCATTTCATCAGTAGTCCGAAAGTGAACTTCCGGAAGCGTCTGCCGGTTCAGCGGGTTGGCTCCCCCCTGGGAAGCAATAAGAATCTTCCTGTAGACGTAATCTTCCTTATTCAAGTAATGAACATTTCCCGTAGCCACCACAGGCTTAGCCGTTTCCTCACCAAGCTTAACGAGCTGCTTTAAAATATCTTTCAAAGCCAGTTCATCTCTGACTATTTCCTTTTCCACCAGATGCCGGTAGTTGCCCGGCGGCTGCACTTCAATGAAGTCGTAAAAAGATGCCGCTTCCTTAGTTTCTTCCAGGCCTTTCTGCATCAGCCCATCAAAAACCTCACCTTTGTCACAAGCAGAACCAATCAACAGGCCATCCCGGTTCTTCGCAAGCACCGATCTCGGCAGTCGGGGAACCCGGTGGAAATAATCGATGTGGGACATGGAAACGAGGCGGTACAGATTTTTCAAACCTGCTTTCGTTTTCGCATAAATCGTGCAGTGCACCGGTCTCTGTTTCTTATAATCTTCAGCAGAACCCTGCTCATTTAACGATTCATGAGATTCGATGTTTTTTTCCAGACAGTCCTTCACCATCTTCCAAAGCAGTTGGCCTGTCGCCTCCGCATCATATATAGCACGGTGATGGGAGACAAGTTCGATATTAAACTTTTTACAGAGAGTGTTTAGCCGGTAATTTTTAAAGTGAGGATAAAGCATCCTTGCCAGTTCCAATGTATCAATTACGGGGTTTTCTACTTTCCCGTAATTGATACGTTCGTAGCCGGCATTTAAAAATCCAATGTCAAAACTGGCATTGTGGGCAACGAGCGTATCATCTCCACACCATTCATAAAATTGTTTAAGAACTTCTCCTGGTTCCGGCTGTCCTTCCACCATATCGTCAGTGATTCCCGTTAAATCGATAATCGTTGCACTGAGTTTTTCTTTTGGATCAGCAAAAGATTCAAATTTATCAATCACTTCGCCGTTATGAATTTTTACAGCAGCAAGTTCAATGATTGTGTTGTAAACCGCGGAAAGTCCGGTCGTTTCCACATCAAATACAATATAAGTTTCGTCTTTAAGCAGTCGAGGAGAAGCATTGTAGGCGATAGGAACACCATCATCGACCAGGTTCGCTTCAAGACCGTAAAGAATCTTTACTCCGTGCTTTTCTCCTGCTGCGTAAGCATCAGGAAAAGACTGCACGACTGCATGATCTGTAAGTCCGATAGCAGGATGCCCCCACTTAGAGGCCTGCTTCACAAAATCTCCGACAGCTGTAATGGCATCCATTTGACTCATGTTGGAATGAACATGCATTTCCACTCGTTTATCTTCCTCGGCAGCTGTGTCCGTTCTCTCATTAGATTTAATTTCATGAAAATCCCGAGCCATCATTGTTAAATCTCTTATGAACGTATCGTACTGCACTGAACCTCTTGCCTTTATCCACATTCCTTCTTTAACGGCTTCAAATACCGGGATATCTTCTTTATCATTGGAAAACATCTTGATTAACAGCGAATCCGTGTAGTCTGTAATTTTAAAGGTAAGCAGAGTTCTGCCGCTTTTCAGCTCTTTCGTTTCCGCATGGAAAACATATCCCTGAACAGTAATTCGTTTTTCTTCCTCTATGATCTGCTCCATCGGTACTGCATCATCTTTTATTGCCACTCCTGCGGCTACACGCTGCTGATTCTGTAGTTCTTTAGCTTTGGATTCCTGATTTTTCTTCTCAATCATCGCCTCCACTACTTTGTTATGATCTTCTTCCTGCTTCTGCTCTTCAAATTTTTTAATTTCTTCTTTTGCTTCCTTAATCTCTGTTGCTATTATCAAGTCAGGAAACCCTGCTTTAAAAAGAAGCTGTTTTAAAGGCTGTTTTACCCGCCGCTCGAGAATTTCCGTTTCCGTATCATTCATTACTGATAAATGAAGTCTTTTATTTTCGACTCTGGGGAGCTGCGCTTCCAGTCTTCTAATAAGGCCGTTCGTAGTACTTCGCAGATTCTCTACAAAATACGGCCAGTAGCTGGGAAGAAGTTCTGCCGCATCGATATCATTTTCATAGCGGATATACATCGATACTTCAGCAATATGATTTAACCCCTGTACGACTCTCGACTCCAGCAGTTCAAAAGCAGGAAATGGGAGGGCCTCCGGGAAAACAAAATAAATATGCCACTGCTTCTGCTGCTGATAAATTTGCAGCTTCTCTATGTAGGCTTCTCCTGCATATTTATCTATAAAATCCTCTGGCATCTGCACTTGTTCCATTAAGAGTTTAAACCGTTCTTTTCTATCTTGTAATTCTGTCGACATTCGTCAACTTCCCCTTTCTTTAACCCCGGGATAAAAGAGAGGCTGTTCCGGACATCGCCTGGAACAGCCTGGAATTCATTGCCTGGAATACTGCTTCACGAAAGCAGAAAGATCATCAATATAAAGTTCTTCTACATTTCCTGTTTTCCGATCTTTAACTTCCACAATATTTTCTGACGCCCGTTTGCCTATTTGAACTCTTAAAGGAATCCCGATTAAATCAGCATCTTTGAATTTCACTCCGGCTCTTTCAGGACGATCATCGTATAAAACATCGTATCCATCGTTTTGAAACTGCTTATAAAGCATTTCTGCCAGCTTCTTCTGTTCCGACTGCTTTACATTGATTGCTATCAAATGTATATCAAACGGAGACACGCAGGCGGGCCAGACAATCCCATTATCGTCGTGGTGCTCTTCGATTACAGCAGCTACAGTACGGGAAACGCCCACCCCGTATGAACCCATGACGATAGGTTTCGCTTTACCCTGATCATTTAAATACTGGGCTCCAAGCGCTTCACTGTATTTCGTCCCAAGTTTAAAAACATGTCCAACTTCAATACCTTCTTTAAAAAGAATTTTTCCTTTTCCATCCGGAGAAGGATCACCTTCCTGAATGTTACGCAGATCGGCGTAGGCAGTTACGTGAAAATCACGCTCCGTATTTACATTTATAAAATGTTTCTTTTCAGTATTAGCGCCGCAGATACCATTCACTATAGACTTCACGGCAGGGTCCGCATACACCTGAACTTCATAGGGAACATGTACCGGACCGACAAATCCCTGAGACACCCCAATTATCTGCTGTGTCTGCTCCGAGGTCGCCAATTCGACCGATTCCGCATCCAGTTCATGCTTTAATTTTATATCATTGGCTTCATGATCACCGCGTACTAACAGCAGCACCGGCTTTTCATCCACAATAAAAAGGAGGGACTTGATACATTTTGAAGGAGACGTTTCAAAAAATGACGAAACCTCTTCTATCGTACGCTGGTCAGGCGTCTCTACTTCTTTCATTTCCTGGAATTCTTCATTCGTTTTTTCATAGGAGACGTTCACCGGAGCAATTTCTATATTTGCAGCAAAATTCGATTCATCGGAATATGCAATCGTATCTTCCCCTACATCAGAAAGAACCATAAATTCGTGGGTATCTTTTCCGCCCATCGCTCCAGAGTCAGCAACTACCGCTCGGAAATTCAGGTTCAGACGTGTGAAAATTTTCGTATAAGCATCGTACATTTGTTGATAACTCTTATCAAGACCGGCAAAATCCAAATCAAAGGAATAAGCGTCTTTCATTAAAAATTCCCTGCCTCTTAGAACACCAAACCGCGGCCGGCGTTCATCTCGGAATTTTGTCTGAATCTGATAAAGGGTCATCGGCAGTTCTTTATAAGAGCGTACATCATCACGCACTATAGAAGTGATCACTTCTTCATGGGTAGGTCCGAGAGCAAACTCACGGCTGTGCCGGTCTGTTACTCTCATAAGCTCAGGGCCATAAGCTTCCCAGCGTCCGGAATCTTTCCAGAGTTCCGAAGGCTGAATCGAAGGCATAAACATTTCCTGAGCCCCGGATAGATCCATTTCCTCCCGTACTATTTCTTCCACTTTGCGAAGAACTTTCCAGCCTAGCGGCAGGAAAGAATAAACACCTGCGGCACTCTGGCGGATCATTCCCGACCGAAGCATCAGCTGATGACTGATAACGTCAGCTCCGCTTGGTATATCTCTTAACGTTGGTACTAAAAAAGTTGATTGTCTCAAAGTAAGCCACCTCTATTGTCGTGAATTATAAAAATATACGGTTAATGTCATTCCAGGTTACAGCAAGAACGAGCAGCATAAGAAGTGCAAATCCAATAAAATGGACCATTCCCTCTTTCTGCGGGTCGATCGGTTTACCCCGAACTGCCTCCAGTCCAATGAACAACAGTCTTCCTCCATCAAGAGCAGGAAGCGGGAGCAGGTTAATAATCCCAAGATTCACACTTAGAATTGCCGCCCATTGAAATAGTACAAGAATTCCCATTGCAGCTACTTCGCCGGTATAATTATAAATTCCGACCGGTCCTGCCAGTGCATCGAGACTGAACTGGCCTGTAACAAGCATGCCCAGAGCTTCCACGATTAAAACCGTGTATTCATATGTCTGTGTAAATCCAAATGCCAGTATACCGGTCAAGGTTTTTTCTGTTGGTGCCATAACACCGATAACACCGATGTTGTCTGCTTCCGGTATTTCACGCTCATCGGCAGTCATCGTCACGGAAAAAGCTTCTCCATCCCTTGAAATGTCAAATTCCATTGACTCATTTGGCCGTGCCTGAATAACTTCTGTCATTTCCTCCCAGGTTGAAACTTCTTCTCCATCAATGGCTTCTATTCTGTCTCCACTTTCCAGACCAGCCTCCACTGCAGGTCCGTCGTCGGTAACACCACCTACAAGAGACTCATTAACAGGAAGTCCAGCAATCGCGGCATAAAGAATCAGCACCACCACAGCTAGAACAAAATTCATGAAAGGACCGGCAAAAATAGCCAGAGCGCGCTGCCCGATTGACTTAGAAGCGAACTGTCTGTCATAAGGAGCAATCTGGGTAGATTTTTCGTCATACAGATAGACGGCCTGACGATCGAGTTCATATGTGACTAATTCATCGCTGTCTTCCGTATAGCCCTTCACAATCAATTCCCGTTCCATATCAATCTTCTCGACCTGGATGACTTTGCAGTCAGGATGTTTTGATTTGTTGTTTATAATCAGCTGCTTTACTTTACCTTCTTCTGTAAACGTCAGTCCAATGTCATACCCCGGCTTTATTTGTACAAGCTCCGGATCTTCTCCTGCCATGCGGACAAAACCGCCCAACGGCAGAAGCCGGATCGTATATGTCGTTTCGTTTCGAACAAAACTGAACAGTTTGGGACCGAAGCCAATTGCAAACTCCCGGCAGAGGATCCCAGCTCTTTTAGCAAAAACGAGGTGACCCCATTCGTGAATAAAAACCAGCAGGCCGAAAATAACGATAACGGCTAAAAATGTATTCATTTATGCACACACCCTTTAACGTATATATGATTCCACGTTGGAACGGGTTGCCCGGTCAATCTTCATTATTTCTTCCAATGAAGGAGACGTGACTCCTTTGTGATCGTGAAGTGCCCGCTCCACGAAATCATCGATATCCAGAAAATGAATTTGATCCGCTAAAAACATAGCAACGGCCTGCTCATTGGCAGCATTAAGAACCGTAGGGTGAGAACCCCCTTGCTTTCCTGCTTCGATGGCCAGACGCAAAGCTTTAAACCGTTCGTAGTCCATTTTTTCAAAATGGAGCGCTCCAACTTCCCATAATTTTAACCTCTGCGCGCCTGATATCGCAAGTCTGTTCGGCTGCGTCAGCGCATATTGAATTGGTACTCTCATATCGGGAGTGCCTAAATGGGCAAGTACACTTCCATCGATATATTCTACCATGGAATGTACGATACTTTCTTTATGAAGAATTACGTCAATATCTTCATACGGCATGTCAAATAACCAATGTGCCTCTATTACTTCGAGGCCTTTGTTCATCATTGTAGCCGAATCAATAGTGATTTTCGCCCCCATACTCCAGTTAGGGTGATTCAAAGCTTCCTGAACAGTAACGCCTTTTAATTCTGCCCGTGTTTTATCACGGAAACTTCCTCCTGAAGCGGTAAGTATAAGTTTGTCCACTTCTTTAGGATCTCCGTGCAGACACTGATATATAGCAGAGTGTTCGCTGTCTACCGGTATCAGCTTTACATTTTTCTCTTTCTGAAGCTCTGTTACAAGATGACCTGCAGTCACCAGGGTTTCTTTATTAGCGATTGCGATATCTTTTCCATGTTTCAATGCTTCTAAAGTAGGTTCCAGACCAACACTGCCCATTACTGCGTTAACAAGTACATCCGAACTGTTTCCTGACTTCGCAATCGTAACCAGACCAGGTGCCCCAACAACTATTTCCGGCCGGTATGTAAGTTTGTTCTTTAATTTTACTGCTTCTTTCTCTTCCTGAACAGCAATTAGTTCCGGCTTGAACTTCTCTATATAGGGAATCGCCTTTGCTGTATTTTTCCCATAAGAAAGTGATTTAAGATGAAATTCATGCGGATGTTTCGCCAGAACATCAAGCGTTTGTTCCCCTATAGAACCTGTGGCTCCAAGCAAATGAATTGATTTCATATTCGCCCCCAGAAAAATTAAGTTAAAAATCCAAATAAATATAATATAGGCATAACAAATATCAGACTGTCAAAACGGTCAAGAATTCCTCCATGACCGGGGAGGACATGACCTGAGTCTTTCACTGCATAATGACGTTTAAAAGCAGATTCGACGAGATCTCCAAGCTGGCCGGCAATTGAAACGGTTAAAATGCAGAAGACGACCGTTATCCACGAATCAAATACTGGAAAGAATGCCGCGAAGATAATCCCTATTACAAAAGCTGATGCAATGCCTCCCAATGCTCCCTCGATCGTTTTTTTAGGACTGATTTCAGGCCAGAGTTTATGTTTCCCGAAACTTCTTCCTGTAAAGTAAGCACCTGAATCGGTAGCCCAGACGAGAAGAAGCAGAAAGTAAATCATCTCCATGCCGGTATCAAGATATCTGGCATGGATAAAGAAGTGAAATCCATAGCCGACATAGACAGAAGCAAGCACCATAAATCCAGCTTCGTCGAATGTGAAATTATTTTTCGTAGTAACAGTTATTGAAAGCATAACGACGACTAAAAGTAAAAACAATTCCAGCCGCTCTATCTGTAAAAATTCTGTGAAAAGCCAATCTTCCGGTATAACAAGTAATAATGTGAAAAGCAGACCCATTAACCCCCGGACGGACCATGGATGAATCTGCTTCATCTTTAAAAGTTCCCACATCCCTATGGCAGCAAGCAGGACGATTAGCAGAGTAAATAAAAAGCCTCCTATATATATGAGCCCCAAAAATCCAGCTCCGGCTACGATGCCTGTAATAATACGCTGCTTCAAATAGACCCTCCTCTACACGCCGCCGTAGCGCCGTTGTCTCTGCTGGTATGCCTGAATGGCTTCGTAAAAATTTTCCTGGTCGAAATCGGGCCATAGTACTTCAGTAAACCAAAATTCTGAATATGCAAGCTGCCAGAGCATAAAATTACTCAGTCTTATTTCTCCGCTTGTCCGGATCAGAAGATCTGGTTCAGAAAGACCGCTTGTCATTAAGTAATCGGTTACTGTTTCTTCAGATATATGTTGTTCGTCCAATACACCTTCTCTGACATCTGCATACATTGATTTAAATGCATCCATTAATTCTGAACGGCTCCCGTAATTGAGTGCGAAGTTCAAAATTAATCCATTATTGTTTTTAGTCGTTTCGACTGCTTCATTTACAGCTTTTTTTGTAAATTCAGGCAGTCTTTCTATATCTCCGGTTATTCTCACCCTAACGTTTTCTTCAATCAGTTTAGGGAGTTCGACACTTAAAAATTTTTCCGGAAGCTTCATGAGAAAATCAACTTCCGTTTTAGGACGTTTCCAGTTCTCAGTCGAAAATGCATATAATGTTAATATCTTAACATCGAGTTCATTGCAGGAACGGACGACACTGCGGACGACATTCATCCCTTCTCTGTGACCGGCTACGCGAGGGAGTCCCCGTTGTTTGGCCCACCGGCCGTTTCCATCCATGATAATGGCTATATGCACAGGTATGTCCCCGTGCAGCACATCTTTTTTAGTATCATCAGACACTGTTTTTTTTCGTCTTGTTAATTTGTTAAGCATGAACGTGTGCCTCCAGATAATTCTGTATGTCATTGATAAGGTACGTTCTCATTCTATCACGTTTATCTGCATGGTATAACTAGCAAAAGACATTTTGTTCGTCCCGGTCGCAGCTCCTAAAAAAAAGAAGGCTGCTCTGCTAATATTTTTCAGCAAAGCAGCCTTCTGCTTTCTTCTAAACTTCCCGTACTTCATTTTCTTTATTTTTGGCATATTCTTCAATTTTTTTAATTGTTTTGTCTGTTAATTTTTGAACTTCATCCTGCGTACGTTTAAGGTCATCTTCTGTCAGATCTCCGTCTTTCTGCTGTTTTTTCAGTTCATCATTAGCATCCCGACGGACGTTGCGAACAGCTACTTTAGCCTCTTCAGCATAGCGGCCGACAAGTTTGATAAGCTCTTTACGCCGCTCATCGGTTAACGCCGGAATAGAAATACGAATGACGTTTCCGTCATTGTTCGGAGAAAGACCTAAATCCGCTTTTTGAATACCCTTTTCAATATTTTGAATAGAAGATTTATCAAACGGTGTAATCATGAGTAGTCGTCCTTCAGGAACAGAGATAGTCGCAAGCTGATTAAGCGGAGTCAATGCGCCGTAATATTCAACTTGGACTTTATCCAATAATGATGGATTGGCTCTGCCGGCACGAATAGTGGATAGTTCGCGGCCAAATGAATCTACGGATTTATTCATGCGTTCTTCAGCCTGATTAATTACTTTATTTGACATTTAAGATTGCCCCCTTATTGTCGTACCTATTTCTTCACCTTTTACAACCCGCTTAATATTTCCCTTTTCAGCAATAGAGAACACGATAAGCGGAATATTATTATCCATGCACAGCGAAGAAGCTGTAGAATCCATAACTGCGAGTCCATCTTTGAGAATATCGAGATACGTTAATGTTTCGTATTTTTTTGCATTCTCATCAACTGATGGATCGGCATCGTAAACGCCGTCTACATTGTTCTTAGCCATCAGGATGACATCAGCTTCAATTTCAGCTGCACGAAGAGCTGCAGTTGTATCTGTAGAAAAGTAAGGATTTCCTGTGCCTCCGGCAAAAATCACTACACGCTTCTTTTCCAGATGACGGATTGCCTTTCTTCTAATGTAAGGTTCAGCCACCTGGCGCATTTCAATAGACGTCTGTACACGTGTCTGCACGTCAATATTTTCAAGACTGTCCTGCAGGGCTAAAGAGTTCATAACTGTGGCAAGCATCCCCATGTAATCAGCCGTTGCTCTGTCCATTCCTTTAGCGCTTCCTGCCATACCGCGCCAAATGTTTCCGCCGCCGACTATAATGGCAATTTCAACATCGAGCTCATGCAGTTCTTTCACCTGTTCGGCAATGGACTGAATCATTTCCGGATCTATACCAAAGCCCTGGTCACCTGCGAGTGCTTCTCCACTTAATTTCAATACTATCCGTTTATAAGTTGACCGCTCCATAGTCCCCTCCAGTAGTGAATTTACTCCTATTCGAATTCTGCTCAGGAAAAAGGGACACCAGGTGCCCCTCTCAACCTTACTTCTTCACTTGGGACATAACTTCTTCTGCAAAATTGTCCTCACGTTTTTCCATACCTTCGCCTACTTCATACCGGTAGAAAGTCTTGACATTTCCACCTTTGGATTCGACGAACTTGCCTACTTTCTGATCGCCGTCTTTCACAAATGCCTGCTCATTAAGGCAGATATCTTCAAAAAACTTGCCCAGACGGCCTTCAACCATTTTCTCGACGATACTTTCCGGCTTTCCTTCATTCATAGCCTGCTGCTTTAATACTTCTCGTTCACGATCAGTTTCTTCTTTAGATACTGCATCCCGGCTCACATACTTAGGGTTAATTGCTGCTACGTGCATAGCAATGTCCTTCGCTGTTTCCTGATCAGCACCTTCAAGAACTGCAAGAACACCGATTCGTCCTCCCATGTGAATATACGCGCCTGCATTTTCATTGTCTGCAAGCTCTACAATTTCAAAACGACGGAGGGAGATTTTTTCACCAATCGTAGCAATTTGAGAATTAATATAATCCTGAAGCGTTTCCTGTTCACCCGCAAAATTCTGAGCAAGTGCTTCTTCAACAGTTGCCGGATTGTTAGCAAGTACGTGCTTGGCAACCGTATCAACCATAGTAATGAAACCTTCGTTTTTAGAAACAAAGTCTGTTTCGGAATTAATTTCTACGATAACAGCACGATTATCTTCCTGAACGATATGAGCTAGTCCTTCAGCTGCGACACGGTCGGCTTTTTTGGCCGCTTTAGCAATTCCTTTTTCACGCAGAAAGTCGATCGCTTTATCCATGTCACCTTCCGTTGCAGAAAGAGCTTTCTTACAATCCATCATGCCTGCTCCTGTTTTTTCACGAAGTTCTTTTACTTGTTTAGCTGAAATAGCCATTTGTATATTCCTCCTCGATAGTTTTAAAAAATATCCTTTAAAAAAAGGATGATAAAGGGTCAGCCCCTCTATCACCCTCCTGGTCAGCTATTATGCTGTAGTTTCTTCCCCTTGATTAGCTTCAATAATCGCATCAGCCATTTTAGCAGTTAACAGACGAACCGCACGAATGGCGTCATCGTTACCTGGAATAACATAATCGATTTCGTCAGGGTCACAGTTTGTGTCTACAATTCCAACGATTGGAATGTTGAGCTTATGCGCTTCAGCAACAGCGATCCGCTCTTTGCGGGGATCGATGATAAATAGTGCATCCGGAAGTTTGTCCATGTCTTTGATACCGCCGAGGAATTTCTCAAGACGATCCATTTCTTTGTTAAGAATGACAACTTCTTTCTTAGGAAGAACTTCAAATGTACCGTCTTCCTGCATAATTTCAAGCTGCTTCAAACGAGCGATACGCTTGCGGATTGTTTCAAAGTTTGTAAGCGTTCCACCCAGCCACCGCTGGTTGATAAAGTACATTCCAGCACGTTCAGCTTCTTCTTTCACTGAATCCTGAGCCTGCTTTTTAGTGCCGACGAAAAGTACTGTTCCACCCTGTCCAGCAAGGTCGCGAACGAAATTAAATGCTTCCTCAACTTTTTTGACCGTCTTCTGCAGGTCAATAATATAAATACCGTTTCTTTCTGTGAAAATGTAGCGATCCATCTTTGGATTCCAACGACGAGTCTGATGTCCAAAGTGTACCCCAGCTTCTAAAAGCTGTTTCATGGAAATCACTGCCATAATCACTCACCTCCTCTGGTTTTTTTCCTCCGGTTCCTTCTTCTTCACCGAGGACTCTTTTAAGAGCACCCCTCTGTGAATCTGAAACCGTGTGTATTAACACCATAGAAAAATATATCATATCTTATCTTTCTTGGCAATGTGTTAAAACAAAATGTTAATGAGCAGTTCCTCAAAGGCTGACAAGACAGTCTTTTTTGTTTATAAGGGAAACATTTCGATTCTGCCCTGCCTCCGTCCTGTCCAGCTAGCTGGGCAGGGAACCGAATTTTATATGCAGTCTGCTCTTAGTTCTTATGCTTTTTTAATTCCATAAGAAATTTGTCATTCAGTACTTTAATATACGTCCCTTTCATGCCAAGAGAGCGTGATTCAATAACTCCTGCACTTTCAAGTTTGCGGAGAGCATTTACAATTACGGAACGCGTAATTCCTACACGGTCTGCAATTTTACTCGCAACGAGAAGCCCTTCGTTTCCATCAAGTTCTTCAAAAATATGCTCAACTGCTTCCAGTTCGCTGTAGGAAAGAGAACTGATAGCCATCTGTACTACTGCTTTACTGCGTGCTTCCTGCTCGATTTCCTCAGCTTTTTCATGAAGAATTTCCATTCCGACCACAGTAGCTCCATATTCAGCCAGCAGGAGATCATCATTATCAAATGACTCGTCGAGGCGGGCGAGAATTAATGTCCCCAAACGCTGTCCTCCACCCTGAACCGGAACAATCGTCGTCAGACCATTTTTAAACAGCTCTTTATTTTCGACAGGGAAAGCGGTATAGTCGCTGTTCACATCCAGATTGGAAGAGGTTTCCTGTATATTGAAAAGGCCGCTCGTATACTCTTCTGGAAATCGACGGTCTTCCAGCATGGATTTCATTCGCTGATTTTCTATTTCCTGCTTGATAGAGTATCCAAGCAGTTTTCCACGACGGCTAACGATGAATACATTGGCTTCGATTACATTGCGGAGTGTTTCCGCCATTTCTTTAAAGTTAACCGCCTGTCCACCGCTTTTTTGAAGCAATTCATTTATTTTTCTCGTTTTAGTTAATAGATCCATTATTGGAACCCTCCTGATAGTTTATAAAATGTACTGACTGACGTCTCGATTTTTTGCTATATTTGCTAATTTTTCGTCTACATAATCCGGAGTAATTACGATAGTCTCCATCGTAATTTCTGTAGCTTCAAACGACAAATCCTCCAATAATTTTTCCAGAATGGTATGAAGTCTTCTGGCTCCTATATTTTCTGTATTGTTGTTTACTTCAGCTGCTATTTCTGCAATCTTTCTGACAGCTTCCTGGTCAAAGGAGAGTTTTATTCCTTCTATAGCCAGCATAGCTTCATACTGCTTCAGAAGAGCATATTTTGGCTGAGTAAGAATATTAACGAAGTCTTCCACACCGAGGGAATCAAGCTCCACCCTTATAGGCAGCCTGCCCTGCAGTTCAGGAATAAGGTCGGAAGGCTTGGAAAAATGAAAAGCTCCTGCGCCGATGAAAAGCATGTGATCGGTCTTAACCGAGCCGTACTTCGTAACCACTGTTGAACCTTCAATGATTGGAAGGATGTCTCTTTGGACACCTTCACGTGACACATCAGCAGACTGTTGGCTTTTCCCGGCCACTTTATCAATTTCGTCGATAAAGATAATACCAAGCTGTTCCGCTCGCTGCACGGCAATCTGGGAAACTTCCTCCATATTGATCAATTTCTGCGCTTCTTGATCAGTTATGATTTTTCTCGCTTCTTTCACAGGAAGTCTCCGCTCGTTCTGCTGTTTAGGCATCATGCCGCCGAACATTTCCTGCATGTTCATTCCCATCTGTTCCATGCCGCCGCCCTGAAACATATCAGTAAATGATTTCCCTTGTTCCTCTACAGTGATTGTTACTTCCACGTTTTCCATTTCGCCATTTTTCAGCTGCTCCTGTATTCTGCGCCGTGTCTGACGATATGATTCATCCTGCTGGGAAGTTTCTGCTTCTGCTTCCTCTTCTTCTTCGTCGTCGTCCTGCTGATTTTGAAAAAACATTTCCAGAGGATTTCTGTAACTTGCTGAATTTTTCTTTTCAGAGCGTTTTTTCGGGTGCAGGTAGTCTACCAGTTTATTTTCAGCAGCTGAGGCAGCTTTCCCCTTCACCTGTTCCACTTTTTCCTCTTTAACAAGTCTTACAGACGTTTCTACAAGATCCCGGATCATAGATTCCACGTCCCGCCCGACATAACCGACTTCCGTAAATTTAGTTGCTTCCACTTTTATAAACGGAGCTCCTACCAGCTTAGCCAGCCTGCGGGCTATTTCTGTTTTCCCTACTCCCGTCGGACCGATCATCAGGATGTTTTTCGGAGTAATTTCTTCTTTTATGTTATCTTCAAGCTGACTGCGCCGGTAACGATTCCGAAGAGCTACCGCTACAGATCTCTTTGCCTGCCTCTGTCCCACTATTGTCTGATCCAGACGATCTACTATCTGAACTGGTGTCAGTGAACTGTCCATAGGTACACCTCCTGTTAATTAACCAAGTTTTTCGACTGTAATGTGATGATTCGTATATACACACAGATCAGCGGCAGTTTCCAAACTGGCCTCTGCGATTTCGGCAGCTGACATATGAGAAGCGTGCTTTTTCATCGCTCTTCCTGCCGCAAGGGCATAATTCCCTCCTGAACCGATTGCGATAATTCCATCATCCGGTTCAATGACCTCTCCGGTTCCTGCTATTAAATACATTGTTTCAGCATCCATTACTATAAGCATTGCCTCAAGCCGGCGGAGAACACGGTCGCTCCGCCATTCCTTTGCCAGTTCTACTGCTGCTCTCTGTAAATTTCCACTGTACTCTTCCAGCTTCGTTTCAAACTTTTCATATAGAGTGAATGCATCGGCTACAGATCCTGCGAAACCGGCAGTCACTTTTCCGCGGTATAATGTGCGGACTTTACGGGCTGAATGTTTCATCACTACGGCATTTCCGAAAGTAACCTGGCCGTCTCCCGCCATGGCAGACTGACCATTATGCCGAACTGCAAATATCGTTGTTCCACGGATTGATTCCAATTTCCAATCTCCTTTCGAAAACTATGCACGCGGGTGACTTCTGCGGTAAACTTCCCGAAGTCTGTCTTTCGTGACATGAGTATAAATTTGTGTTGCTGCTAAATCGCTGTGCCCCAGAAGCTCCTGAACCGTTCGGAGATCTGCACCTTCATTCAGCATATGAGTAGCGAATGTATGCCGCAGAACGTGAGGACTCATTCTGGAATTTATGGAAGCATCTGTTGAAAGTTTATTGAGCATCTTTTGAATTCCCCGGGCCGTCAGCCTTTTCCCCTGATAATTGACAAAAAGCGCTTCATCAGCAGGTTTAAGAAGGGGACGCGCTTCATTCATGTAAATTGTCAGTGCCTCAGCCGCAAAGCTTCCTACAGGCACATATCGTTCTTTTCCACCTTTTCCTTTTACAAGCAAAGTTTCAAGATACAGATCAAAATCTTTCACGTCAAGCTTCACGCATTCACCCACGCGGATGCCTGTAGCATAGAGAAGTTCCAGCAAAGCCAGATTTCTCTTACCAAGGGATGTTGACGTGTTTACAGATTCAAAAAGCAGAGAAAGTTCTTCTTCATAAAAAAAAGAGGGAAGTTTTTTCCCCTGTTTCGGAGCGTGTATTAATACTAAAGGGTTTTCTTTAATCCGCTCTTCCCTTAAAAGAAAAGTATAAAACGAGCGCAGCGAAGAAAGCTTCCTTGATACGGAGGTACGGGCTAATTCTTCAGCATAAAGCTCCGTCAGGTATTCCCTGATGTGAACATACGAAACCGCAGCGGCAGATATATTCCAGCGCTGCTCTATATAATGAAGAAATTTGACGAGATCATGTTCATAACTTTTTGTAGTGAGTTCAGATGCGCGTTTTTCCATCCGTAAGTAGGCAAGAAACCCGGAAAGTTCATCATGCATAGCAGCTGATCCTTTCAGTAAAATTACTTCACGTAATTAAAGCTACTAAATAATATCACAATTCAGCAGCCCTTTCAACGCATTTTACATTTTTTTCACAAAATTCTGAATTGTACCCGTTGTTCTTTCAGGATAATGTGATCACATCTACAGTGACTGTTTGATCAACGATGGAACGTAATTTCAAAAGAACGGACCGCCCCCCGATACAGGAGACAGCCCACTGTCAGAGAATATGTCTAGTTCACATCCTCTTTGTAATCGCATTCCGTACACTGAACGTGCACACCTTTTTTCGATTTCTTTTCAACCAGAAGTCCTTCACATTTCGGACACGGACGGGATATTGGCTTATCCCAGGAAATAAATTCGCATTCGGGATATCTGTCACAGCCGTAAAAAATTCGTTTCTTCTTACTTTTTCTCTCAACCACGTTACCTTCTTTACAGGTGGGGCAGGAAACCCCGATATCTTTAACGATAGCTTTCGTATTCCTGCATTCAGGAAAATTGGAACAAGCCATAAACTTGCCGTAACGCCCCATTTTGTAAACCATGGCATTACCGCATTTTTCACAGTCTTCCCCGGCGGGCTCATCTTTTATTTCTACTTCTTTCATTTCTTCTTCAGCTGTGCGAAGCCTTTTTTCAAATCCGCCGTAGAATTCATCAATGATTTTCACCCATGATTCCTCACCGTCTTCAATAGAATCAAGATTCGATTCCATCGTGGCTGTAAATTCCACATTTAATATTTCAGGGAAAAACTCTTCGATTAATTCCAAAACAATTGTTCCGAGTTCTGTAGGTACGAATCGTTTATCCTCCAGCGCAACGTATCCTCTTCTCTGAATTGTATCCAGGGTAGGCGCGTACGTGGAAGGGCGGCCTATCCCAAGTTCTTCCAACGTTTTCACCAGTCTCGCTTCTGTAAATCTCGGCGGAGGCTGGGTGAAGTGCTGGTTTGGTTCGATAATTTCTGCTTTAGTTTCTTCCCCCTCTTCCAGATCAGGGAGCAGTTTATCTTTTTCTTCTTTTCCATCATCGGTGCCTTCGATGTAAACTTTCATAAAACCGGCAAATTTCAACTTCGAACCGTTTGCACGGAACTGAACGCCGTTATTCGACATATCCACTGCCATAGTATCCATAACGGCAGGGGCCATTTGACTGGCAACGAGGCGTTCCCAGATCAATTTGTAAAGACGGTACTGGTCCCTTGATAAATATTGTTTTATTGATTTAGGATCGTGTTTCACGGAGGTTGGCCGGACTGCCTCGTGGGCATCCTGAGAATTGGAAGACTGTTTTTGCTTCTTTTCTGTACCGGCATATTCTTCTCCGAACTGATCAAGAATATAATCATACGTTTCATTTTTCGCCGTATCAGAAATTCTCGTGGAATCCGTACGCATATAAGTAATAAGGCCGGTGGTTCCCTGCTTTCCTAAAGCAATTCCTTCGTACAGCTGCTGGGCCAGCATCATCGTTTTTTTCGCACGATAATTTAATTTTCTCGCTGCTTCCTGCTGTAAGGAAGAGGTGGTAAATGGAACAACCGGGTTCCGTTTACGTTCCCTTTTTTTCACCGAATCAACGGTTAGTACATCTCCATCAATTCTCTCCAGGACTTCATTTACATCCTGCTCTGAAGTAAGCTGTTTCTTTTCTCCATTCACTGAAACAAATTTAGCTTCAAAAGCCCGGCCATCTTTTTCAAGCTGGGCAGTAATTGACCAGTACTCTTCCGGTTCAAAAGCCAGGATTTCATTCTCCCTGTCAATGATGAGTTTGACAGCGACTGACTGAACCCTTCCTGCACTCAATCCTTTTTTAACTTTTTTCCATAATAGCGGGCTGATGTTATAACCAACCAGTCTGTCCAGCACCCGTCTTGCCTGCTGAGCGTTAACAAGATTCGTATTGATTTCCCGCGGATGTTTAAATGAATCTTTAATAGCCTGTTTCGTAATCTCATTGAACACGACACGGCATTTTGAGTCCTGATCAATGTTCAGGCTGTCTGCTAGATGCCACGCGATCGCTTCGCCCTCTCTATCAGGGTCGGCTGCGAGATATACACGTTTAGCCTTTTTGGCAGCCTGTTTTAACTCTTTAAGAATCGGTCCTTTCCCGCGAATCGTAATATACTTAGGAGAATAATCATTTTCTACGTCTACACCCATTTGACTTTTCGGTAAATCAATGACATGCCCCATCGATGCTTTTACGACATACTTTTTCCCTAAATATTTTCCAATAGTTTTCGCCTTTGCGGGAGATTCCACGATTACTAAGTAATCCGACATAAGGTGTCGCTCCTCCCTTAAACACAAGTAAAAGAATCTCCCCTATTATTAAACACTCCGTCTCAATTTGTCAAACAAGTTTTTCAATTTATCACCAGCCTTTGATATTCTTCGAGGATATCATCTGCCGTTAATATTAGTTTCGCTCCGTCCTGGATTAACCGGTTTGTTCCTTCAGATAGAGTGTCCGAAAGCCTTCCCGGCATGGCATATACATCTTTTCCAAGCTCCAAAGTGATCTCAGCAGTAATCAGTGAACCGCTTCGCTTTTTTGCTTCAGCTACCAATACTGCCTCCCCCAGAGCGCTTATAATTCTATTCCTTTCCGGAAACCTGAACTTTTCCGGTTTTATATAGGGAGGATACTCGGAAACAACCAGCTGTTCGGACTCCAGCTGCTTTTTTAATGTCTGCTTACTTTTAGGATACGTATGATCAAATCCGTAAGCCAGCACAGCAATTGTAGTCCCTTTGCCGGCTGCTGCTGTTTCATGAGCAAATGAATCCACTCCTAGAGCCATCCCGCTTACCAGACATATTTCATGCTTTATGAGAGGAATAAGAATCGAATCAAGTTCAGATTTCAGTTTGGAAGACGGGAACCTCGTTCCCACTACGCTTAAAGTTCGTCCATGGTTTGGCAGAAGTCCGGTTCTCCCTCGACAGTAAAGCACGGCAGGGGGTACGTGAAGATGAAGAAGATCAGGCGGATATCGATCTTCTGTAAAAATAACCGGCGTAATTAAACGCTCTTCCAAACTTTTTATAACAGCCTGGCAGGAAGTTCTCTGCACTGATTGAAACGTTCTTTGAGCAAACTCCCTTTTTCTCGGAAAATAACCAGCCAGCTCACCTGGTGAATGTTCAAAAAACATTTTAAGGGTCGAGTCCATTTGAAGACAGATTCTTAAAAAACGGCTGTCTCCTGCAGCGTGGTAATGAATATGAAGAATTCTTTCATTTAAATTACCAGGTATTTTCATTTCCATCCTCCTATTAAAATGAATTTAATTATTATTATCTGCTTTCTTCTGTCTCAGCCGCTGCTGCTTTCCAGTTCATTTAATACGTTTCCTTCCAGAAGCGCCGAGCGGTTTGTGATTTGTTTTATGTGAATTTAAAAAAATTCCGCATTTCCTAACAAACCTTCCCTCGGGGAAAAACTGCGGAAGACGTAAAATTCTACGGATTTGAGGTAATCAGAAAGTTTTCTGCCCATCGGGTGAAGCTGGTGCAGTTGCTTTTATATAATTTTCAAACTTGAACTGAGCCAAAACAAAAAAAAGAGCATGTGAAAAAGGAAAAATCCTTTTTCACACACTCATAACTTACCGAAGCAGTTTAATTAACTGCGTGTGTGACACACTTATCATAAATATTTTTTTCTTTAAGGACAGAGATAAGAGTTTCTCCCATAACAGCAGGAGTGTCAGCAACCTGGACACCTGCTTCATTGAGCGTTTTAATCTTTTCGTCTGCTGTTCCTTTACCACCGGAAATGATCGCACCAGCGTGTCCCATACGCTTTCCTGGAGGTGCTGTTTTACCACCAATGAAACCAACTACCGGCTTGGTCATATTTTCCTTAATCCATTCAGCTGCTTCTTCTTCGGCCGTTCCGCCGATTTCACCGATCATAATTACCGCATACGTATCAGGGTCTTCATTAAACAGCTTTAATACGTCAATGAAGCTCGTTCCGTTTACCGGATCTCCACCAATACCTACCGCAGTAGACTGGCCGATGCCTTCTGTAGAAAGCTGGTGAACAGCCTCATACGTAAGAGTTCCTGAGCGGGAAACAACGCCTACATGGCCTTTTTTGTGAATATAACCCGGCATTATACCGACCTTACACTCATCCGGAGTAATGACACCCGGACAGTTTGGTCCAATAAGACGCGTCTTTTTATCTTCAAGAAAACGCTTCACCTTAATCATATCGATAACCGGAATTCCTTCAGTGATCGTGATAACAACCTCGATCCCTGCATCTGAAGCTTCCATAATAGCATCAGCTGCGAACGGAGGTGGAACATAAATTACAGAGGCATTGGCTCCTGTTTCATGAACCGCTTCTTCTACGGTATTAAATACCGGAATGCCTTCTATTTCTGTGCCGCCTTTTCCAGGTGTTACACCGCCGACAATTTTCGTGCCGTACTCCACAGCCTGTTTCGTATGAAAAAGTCCTGTGGCACCGGTGATCCCCTGTACGATCACTTTTGTGTCCTTATTAAGTAAGATACTCATGCAATATCCCGCCTTTCTGACTAGTTCACTGCCTGCACAATTTTTTCTGCGCCATCCGCCATAGAATCTGCAGAAGTAATGTTCAGGCCGGATTCATCCAGAATTTTCTTTCCGAGTTCTACATTTGTTCCTTCAAGGCGAACAACCAAAGGAAGCTCAAGTCCCATTTGTTTCGTTGCCTCCACGATACCATCTGCAATAATATCGCACTTCATAATACCACCAAAAATATTTACATAAATACCTTTGACCGACTTATCTGAAAGAATAATCTTAAATGCTTCCGTTACTTTTTCAGCTGTCGCACCGCCCCCGACGTCAAGGAAGTTCGCCGGATCACCGTTATGGTACTTAATGATGTCCATTGTAGCCATAGCGAGACCTGCTCCGTTAACCATACAGCCGATATTCCCATCGAGGGAAATGTAGCTGAGGTCGTATTTGGACGCTTCGATTTCCTTTTCATCTTCTTCGTCAAGGTCACGCAGCTCCAGTACATCTTTCTGACGATACAAAGCATTGGAATCAAAATTCAGCTTTGCGTCCAGTGCCATTACATTACCTTCTCCCGTCGTAACAAGCGGATTAATTTCAGCAATGGAACAGTCTTTTTCTTCAAATGCTTTGTAAAGACTCATCATAAACTTCACTGTTTTTCCGACGAGTTCTTTAGGGATGTTAATGTTGAACGCCAGACGGCGGGCCTGATAAGGCATAAGTCCGGTTACCGGATCGATTACTTCTTTAAAGATCTTTTCCGGCGTATTTGCGGCAACTTCTTCGATTTCTGTACCGCCTTCCTCAGAAGCCATCATAACGATGCGGGAAGTGGCTCGGTCTACAACGAGTCCCACATAGTACTCATCTTTAATATCGCATCCTTCTTCAATGAGAAGGCGCTTTACTTCTTTTCCTTCTGGACCGGTTTGATGCGTTACGAGAGTCTTGCCAAGAATCTCCTCCGCG
This sequence comes from Alkalicoccus halolimnae, assembly GCF_008014775.2. GTDB lineage: Bacteria > Bacillota > Bacilli > Bacillales > Salisediminibacteriaceae > Alkalicoccus > Alkalicoccus halolimnae. The sequence continues at coordinate 2,060,792 of NZ_CP144914.1, forward strand.
TATGTACGGACTTCGTCCAGATTTTTGGCGATTTTAACACCGCCGGCGTTTCCGCGGCCACCTGCGTGGATCTGAGCCTTGACAACGGTTACATCTGTACCTAAAGATTTCGCTGCATCTACCGCTTCCTGACGCGTGTAGGCAACTCTTCCGTTAGGAACAGCCACACCATAGCTCTTCAATATTTCTTTACCTTGATACTCATGGATATTCATAGCCATCCTCCTTACTTGAGTCACTGCTATTGCTTTAGGAGAGTCAGACTCTCCAGTGTAAAATTACTACATTTGAAGTGCAGTTAATTTCACACAATAACTATTTTACAATAGATTGAAGCTGTTATGTACCAAAAAGCAAAAAAAATCTATATTTTTCAGCTCCACTCTTCATTCCCAGTCTATTTCTCCAGCTAATTCTTTTACGGGCGCAAAGGATTTTCTGTGTTCAGGTAATATTCCGTAAGTTTTTACAGCTTCCAAATGGGCTTTTGTTCCATAACCCGCATGTTTTTGAAATCCATATTCAGGATAAAGGCCGTGCAGTTCAGTCATAAATTGATCTCTTGCAACTTTTGCAGTAATAGAAGCCGCGGCTATCGAAACTGATCTGGAATCTCCTTTTATTAAAGACAGCTGCTGAATATCCACTGGAAGCTTCATCGCATCTATCAAAAGAGCATCAGGAGCTACGGGCAGATTTTCCACCGCTCTGGTCATCGCAAGTTTGGATGCTTCATAAATATTAATACGATCAATTTCTTCCGGTGAAGCCTCTCCTATTCCTATCCACGCATTTTTTTCGATCCACCTGTTAAAAACTTCGCGCTTCTGCTTCGTCAGTTTTTTAGAATCGGTCAATCCCAGAAGCTGGGAGTCATTTTTTAAGATTACTGCCGCTGCCGTAACCGGCCCTGCCAGAGGGCCTCTGCCTACTTCATCTATTCCGGCTACATAATCAGCTCCATTCTGGCGCATGTATCGTTCATATTCGCACATCTCCGTCCACTGCTGCTGCAAGGTCTTTAATTTAACCTGTTCACTGTCCCATCTTTCAATCATTTTTCGTACCCCTGCACGTTCATCCTGGCGCCACCTTCTTATTTGTTCATTTTCTTCCCATGTTTCTGAAAGCAGCTTCTTTATTGTTTCTATCGTTTCTTTGATAGTGTTTCCTCCCTTTTTTCGAAATTTAAACAGGACAGAGCAGCCCGGTCTCAGACTGCTCTTTAGTAACAACACTTACAGTACTTTTGATCAAGTCTGGGATATATTAGTTTTGAGGTGTTTCAAGAGTTACTTTACCAAATTTCCCGTGTCGAAAATCGCGAAATACGAGCTCAGCCACACGGTCATAGTCTATCTCTCCCCCGGCAACTAAGCACCCCCGCTGCCGGCCTATATCATCAAAAAGCTCCAGGATATTTTCGGGAAGCTCCTCCAGGTCATATCGTTTTTTTAATAATACAGGGTAATGCTTCTGCATAAATTTAAAGAAAAACACAATAGTATCCTGAAAATCGAAAATTTCCTCTTTTACAGCTCCTGTTAAAGCGAGCCGGTAACCAACTTCCTCATCTTCAAATTTCGGCCATAGAATTCCCGGGGTGTCCAGCAGTTCCATCTCTTTTCCTACTTTGATCCACTGCTGTTTTTTCGTAACTCCCGGTTTATCACCTATGTTGGCAATTCTTTTACCTGCCAGCTTATTGATTACCGTTGATTTCCCAACATTTGGTATGCCGAGAATTAATGTCCGCAGAGCCCGGGGATTAATCCCTTTTCGCTTCCATTTTTCAAGCAGCGGCGCAGCAAGATCACGCACAGCCCCGGGAATTTGATTAATTCCTTTCCCTCTCTGAGCATCAATAATTAAGCTTTTGGAAAACTCACTTTCGAAATAATCATGCCATTTTTTTGTACTCTCCGGATCTGCAAGATCTGCCTTATTAAGAAGTACAAGCCTTGGCTTATGCTCTACAAGTTCTTCTATCATAGGGTTTCTTGAAGACAGAGGCGTCCGCGCATCTACTATTTCTATTACTACGTCAATTTGTTTTAATATCTCGCTTACTTCTCTCTTTGCTTTTGCCATATGACCTGGATACCATTGTATCGTCAATTTTTCCACCACCTTATTCTACCAGCCTTGCTCCTTGAAACGGCCAGAAAACTACATTTGCTTCTCCTACTATTTCTTCGTAGGAAACGACATCAATATGCCGGCTGTCCTTACTGAACTGCCTGTTATCCCCCATTACGAAAAGATGGTTTTCAGGTATCTTTTCAAATTCGGATACGTCACTCAGCTCAAAATCTTTTGTAAAAGGGAGTATTGAGGCAGTTTCCTTAAAGTTGTCAAGATAATCTTCTTCGTAAGATTCGCCGTTTATATACAGTGTATCGTTTATATACTTAAGTTCATCGCCGGGGAGTCCAATTACACGTTTAATATAGTCTTTGTCTTTTTCAGCATGAAATACAATAATGTCGAATCTCTCCGGTTCAAACATTTGATAGCCGAACTTGTTCACGAGCATCCGGTCTTCATGGTCCAGTGTAGGGAGCATGGATTGTCCGTCTACAATAATAGGAGTAAACAAAAAATGCCTTACTGCAAAAGCCATTATCAGTGCTAATGTCAGAAGTTTAACCCAGTGCCACGTTTCTGAATTATTCATGAGCCGCACCTCCATTATCTCCGCTATTCTACCATATGCTGATAAGCAGAGCGAGACCGGAACACCTAAAAAAAGAGACTGCCCAAATATGGGCAGTCTCTTTATTACTATCGCTCTTTAATACGAGCAGCTTTTCCGCGCAGATTACGCAGATAATAAAGCTTCGCTTGACGGACCTTACCACGACGTTTAACCTCAATCTTATCGATACGAGGTGAGTGTACAGGAAATGTACGCTCAACGCCTACGTTGTAAGATACTTTACGAACAGTAAATGTAGAGCTGATTCCGGATCCGCGGCGCTTAATTACGACACCTTCGAAAACCTGAATACGCTCACGAGTCCCCTCGACAACTTTTGCGTGCACGCGGATAGTATCCCCGGCGCGGAAAGTTGGAATATCGGACTTCAGTTGTTCTTTAGTAATATCACGAATTAATTGTTCCATTCTGTTCGCCTCCTTCCCTGCAGACATTCATGACAGTTTCATCAGCGGAACGTCTTGATCTGGCCAAAGCCACAAAAGAAATAATATCATATACACAACTAACAGGCAAGTGTATTATTAATTATTTTCCCAGCTTTGGATCATTTTTATTTCTTTTTCAGTCAGTGAAATTTCCTCAATCAGATCCGGTCTTCTTTCCCAGGTCCGGCGCAGAGCCTGCTCTCTTCTCCAGGCATTGATTTTTGCATGATGACCGGATAATAGAATATCCGGCACTTTCCATCCCCTGAAGTCAGCAGGACGGGTATAGTGAGGATATTCAAGCAGGCCGGTGCTGAACGAATCTGTTACTGCAGAAGTTTCATTCCCAAGAGCTCCGGGGAGAAGCCTCGTTACGCTGTCAGCAATCGTCATTGCCCCTATTTCCCCCCCGGTCAAAACATAGTCTCCTATTGAAATCTCATCCGTCACGAGAAATTCCCTGATGCGTTCATCATACCCTTCATAATGCCCGCAGAGGAGGATAATGTTTTCTTCCTCTGCAAATTCTTCTGCTTTCTTCTGCGTATATCGTTCTCCCTGAGGGCAGAGGAGGATTACTCTCGCTTCTGTTTGAGATTGTTCACGCAGACCTTCCACAGCATCAAAAAGGGGCTGGGGAGTTAAAACCATCCCTCCCCCGCCTCCATATGGGTAGTCGTCCACACGGCCGTGCTTGTCTTTGCTGTACTTACGAAAATCAACAACATTGTATTCAACGATTCCTTTTTGCTGCGCCTGATGAAGAATAGAGTGGGAAAACAAGCCCTGAAACATCTCCGGAAAAAGTGTCAGTATGTTGATTTTCATAGATCCAGCAGTCCTTCCATCGGTTCAATAACGATGATTCCTTTATCCAGATCAATGTCTTTGACAACTTCTTCAACATAGGGGATGAGCAGCTCTTTCTTTCTGTTTACTGGATGAATGACCCACACATCGTTTGCGCCGGGGGTAAGAATTTCCTTAACCGTCCCCAGCTTCTCCCCATCGACAGTGAACACCTCCAGTCCAATGATTTCAAAGTGATAAAACTCTCCCTCGAATAATTCATCTTCTGCCAGACTGGAGCGGTGAACTTTAAGAAAAGCTCCTTTAAACTGTTCCACATCGTTGACATTTTCATAGGATGCAAAACGCAGCAGGTCAAATTGCTTATGTTTTCTCCAGCCCGCTATCGTAACCGGTAAGGGAGGTTTGCCTTCCTGAAATATAGTCAGCTGGCTGCCGGTCTTATAACGATTTTCCGGAAAATCAGTACGGGATATAACCCGTACTTCGCCGCGGATACCGTGTGTATTAACGATTTCCCCGACGTTAAGCCAGTCACTCATCTTCCATGCCTCCAGAACGAAGTTCATGGACGACGCCGTCTTTTATAACGATTTCTGTCCCTTTCATTACTTCGTCCCAGTTATCTCCCTCCTGAACCTGTTCAATCATTTGAATAGTTCCTTCACGAAGTTCCGCTCCTAAGTCAAGCTCTTCCAGCTGGCCCAGCTTCAATTCGAGCTGGCGGATACGTTCTTTGCGGCGGGCTACTTCTTTATTGAAACTTTCTTTCAATGATTTTTGATACTGAGCATCTGTATTTTCTTTTAATTTCTTATGTAAAACAAACTCGAGCTGCTTTAATTCATTGTTCAGCTTATACTGGCGGGAAAGAAATTGTTCCTGAAGTTTCGTCTTGCTGTCTTCTGTCAAAATTTGTTTTACTACGACTTTTTTGATGATCTCCATGTGGAGCACCTCCTGATTTATACGTTACCTTACTAGTATACCTTTTTTGTATGATGAAAAAAAGGGCAGACGTTCTCCCTATTTTTCAATTATCTTTATATGCAGCTGCCTGTTTCTTCTATTATCTTTTATTTATCCCGGAAATGACCGGATGCACTCCTTTTGGCGTACAATCAAAATCAGGCCTGCCGGAGAAAACTCCCGCAGGCCTGAACTGAAAATAATAAATTGTGCCGGACAGCTAACCGATATCCAGCTGCACACGCTTCTGCTGGTTCGTTCCGGCTGCGTAGACTACAGAACGAATCGCTTTGGCGATTTTTCCGTGTCTGCCGATAACTTTACCCATGTCCTCTGCGTGCACTTCAAGACGCAGGGTGAGTGAATGACCATGATCCTCTTCTGTCACCCGGACATCCTCAGGATGGTCAACCAAAGCTTTTGCGATAGTTTCAACCAGTTCTTTCATCATCATTCACCGCCCGCTCAAGATTTACTTTGCATTTTTTGCGTTGTGAAGCTGTTCCATAAGCCCTTTACGGGAGAACAGGTTACGAACTGTATCAGACGGCTTAGCACCATCCAGCATCCACTTTACAGCTTTCTCTTCATCCACGTTGAATTCAACAGGATCTTTAAGTGGGTTGTAAGTTCCTAGTTCTTCAATAGAACGTCCATCACGCGGCGCGCGGGAATCCGCTACGACAACACGGTAGAACGGAGATTTTTTTGCTCCCATTCGTTTCAGACGAATTTTTACTGCCATGTGTTTCACCTCCAAAATTATCTCACACGATTTATTATATTATCATATCAAACCCAAATCGACAACCCCAGTAAAGGAAAAAATCTTTACAGACAAATTTCTTTAATTAAATAAGCACAGAACAGGCTTTATCAGATATCAATTCAGAAATAAAATGCACGTTCGGGCATTGCCTCAAAGAAAATTTAAATGCACCTTTACATGAAAGGCATTTTCATACCGCCGCCCTTTTTCTTGCCCTTCTGCATGCCGGTCATCTGCTTCATCATTTTTTTCATTTCATCAAATTGTTTAATGAGCCGGTTAACTTCCTGAATATTCCTCCCGCTGCCTCTGGCTATGCGGCGTTTACGGCTGCCATTCAGCACGGAAGGCGTATCACGCTCTTCTTTAGTCATTGATTTTACGATCGCTTCAATATGCGCAATTTGCTTATCATCAACCTGGAGATTTTTCATACCTTTCATCTTACTGGCTCCGGGCATCATCTGCAGAAGTTCATCGATAGGTCCCATATCTTTTACCTGGCTGAGCTGATCAAGAAAATCATCAAATGTAAGTTCATTTGTTCTCATCTTGCGTTCCAGTTCTTTTGCTTTATCCTCATCTACATTTGTCTGAGCCTTTTCAATTAAGCTAAGCATATCTCCCATTCCAAGTATACGGGAGGCCATACGTTCAGGATGAAAAGGTTCCAGAGCATCAGATTTTTCGCCCATACCAGCAAACTTAATTGGCATACCTGTAACAGATTTGACAGAAATAGCTGCACCGCCGCGGGTGTCTCCGTCCAGCTTCGTCATAACTATCCCTGTGATCCCAAGCCGTTCATGAAAGTTTTCTGCTACGTTGACAGCATCCTGCCCGGTCATGGAATCCACGACGAGCAGCACTTCATCCGGCTTGACAGCTGTTTTAATATGGTCGAGTTCGTCCATAAGATTTTCATCGACGTGCAGCCGTCCGGCCGTATCAATCAGCACATAATCCTGATGATCTTCTTTTGCCTGTTCGACCGCTTTCGTAGCTATCTCAACCGGACTTACTTTGTCTCCCATAGAGAAAACGGGCATATCAAGCTGCTTTCCAAGCGTCTCAAGCTGCTTAATAGCAGCAGGACGATAAACATCTGCCGCTGCCATTAATGGTTTTCTGTTATGGTTTTTTCGGAGATGAAGCGCAAGCTTGCCGGTCGTTGTCGTTTTTCCGGAGCCCTGCAGACCAACCATCATCACAACGGTAGGCGACTTCGAAGAAACAGCCAGTTTACTTTGCTCTCCTCCCAGAAGGGAAGTCAGTTCTTCATTAACAACTTTAATTACCTGCTGACCGGGAGTCAGGCTGTCCATTACTTCCTGACCGACAGCCCGCTCTTTGACATCATTAACAAACTTTTTAACTACCTTGAAATTGACGTCAGCTTCCAGCAGAGCGAGACGGACTTCCCGCATCATATCTTTAACGTCCTGTTCAGAAACTTTCCCTTTGCCTTTAATCTTTTTCATTGATCCCTGCAGTCGTTCGGACAAACCTTCAAATGCCATGCATACGCCTCCTATTCCAGTTTTTCCAGGGCGCGAACAACCTCTTTAATATGCGGATGTTGTTCACCTTGCTGAAGCAGTTGTTTCAACCGCTCAATCTGGGTTTTTCTGCCTTCATATTTTTTCAGCAGTTCCAATTTTTTTTCGTATTCTTCCAACAGCACTTCTGTACGGCGTATATTATCATAGACAGCCTGTCTGCTGATATTGAAATGTTCAGCTATTTCCCCTAATGACCAGTCGTCTAAATAATACATCGACATATACTGATTCTGCTTTTCCGTTAAGAGCTCATAATAAAAGTCATATAAATAGTTCATGCGGATTGTTTTATCGATCAAAACTGCCACCGCCTTGTTAAGGTAAAATACTTTACAGTCTTATGCTACAGGAAACCCGTAACTTCTGTCAACTACGATGTTTCTTCCTCGTTTCCAGCTTCCTGAATAACTTCAGAAAAAAGGCCGTTTACATATTGTTCGGGAATAAATTCCTGAAGATCATCCATCCCTTCTCCCAGGCCGACATATTTGACGGGGATATCAAGTTCCGTGCGTATCGCCATGACGATTCCACCTTTGGCAGTTCCATCTAATTTCGTCAGGACAATGCCGGTGACATCCGTTACTTCCTGAAATATTTTCGCCTGTGTCATAGCGTTCTGACCCGTCGTGGCATCGAGAACGAGAAGGACTTCATGGGGCGCATCAGGAATTTCCCGGGTAAGTACACGCTTTACCTTTTCAAGTTCTTTCATCAGATTCACTTTGTTTTGAAGTCTTCCCGCAGTATCACAGATCAGGACATCCGCGTTTTTTGACTTAGCAGATTTTACGGCATCATACATGACTGCTGCAGGGTCCGAACCGGCCTGTTGTTTAATTACGTCAACACCTGCTCTCTCCCCCCACACTTCGAGCTGCTCGATGGCACCGGCACGAAACGTGTCTCCCGCTGCCATCATGACCTTGTTCCCGTCATCTTTAAACCTTTTAGCCATTTTACCGATAGTCGTCGTCTTTCCTACTCCATTTACACCAACGACAAGAATTACTGTCAGTTCTCCCTGCTGCATATTGATCTGTGTTTCTTCATCCGATTTTATGAGCAGCTCTGACAATTTTTCCGTAATAAGAGGCTGAATATTTTTCGATTCCTTAATATTGCGGCGCAGCGCTTCCTCTCTTAATTCATCGACGAGTTCCATTACTGTATTTACGCCGACATCGGCTGCAATTAGGATTTCTTCAAGTTCCTCAAAAAATTCTTCATCGACAGTTCTGTAATCCATCATTAGTTCATTCATTGCACCTACAAACGAATTACGGGTTTTGGAAAGGCCATCTTTGAATTTTTCGGTTACCTGATCGGTCTGAGTGGATAATTTATCCTTTATATTTTTAAAAAAGCTCATTTTATCTATTCCTCCCTTAGAGAACCTGACTTAACAAGTTCTTTTGATTCTGCCAGTTTCACAGACACTAAGTTGGATACTCCGGATTCCTGCATTGTAACTCCGTAAAGTGCATCAGCTGTTTCCATTGTACCTTTCCTGTGAGTTACTACAATAAACTGCGTTTCCCTGCTGAAGTCTTTCAGGAACTCAGCAAAGCGGTTCACATTTGCTTCGTCCAGAGCAGCTTCGACCTCATCGAGTACGCAGAACGGAACCGGACGGGCACGCAGGATAGAAAAAAGCAGTGCTATCGCGGTCAAGGCTCTTTCCCCTCCGGAGAGAAGCGCGAGATGCTGAAGTTTTTTCCCAGGGGGCTGAGCGGCTATATCTACTCCTGTAGTAAGCAGATCATCTGGTGAAGTCAGCTCAAGTGAAGCTTTTCCTCCGCCGAATAATTCCTGGAATACAGACTGGAAGTGTGCCTGAATTTCAGAAAATGTTTCTTTGAAACGGCTCGTCATTTCTTCATCCATTTCAGAAATGATACTTAGGAGGGTAGATTTTGCCTCTTCAAGGTCGTCTTTCTGTTCTTTCAAAAAATCGAAGCGTTCTCTAACACGTTCGAACTCTTCTATAGCTCCAAGATTAACGTCTCCAATTTCATCCAGGCCCATTTTCAATAATTTCACTTTAGCACGGGCGTCTTCTGCCGGTATGGAAAGGTGATGCTCTTTTTCTGCAGCTTCAAAGGACAGTTCATATTCTTCCTGAAGATGATGAAGCCGGTTATCCAGCTCCACATCCAGTCTGTTTATGGATATTTCATGTTCATGAAGCTGTTCCTGTAGATACTGGCGCTGATTGGAAGTTTCTTTTACTTCGGCATCAATGGAAGACTGAAGTTCCTGAAGCCCATTCTTTTTTTCCCGAAGCTTATTAAGCTTCTCCGTATAATTTTTTTTCTGTGTTCTTTTTTGATCGAGTTCTCCATCAATAGAAGAAGCATCCACTGTTTTTTCAGATAATTCTGCTTCGAGCAGACTGTTTGCTTCGTCTTTTTCAACAATTTCAGCTGTGAGATCTCTTCGTTCCTTTGTTAAGCGATGAACAGTTTGATTAATATTACTCTCCTGTTCTTCTTGTTTTGCATGCTGAATCTGAAGCTCTGAAAGCTGCTCCTGAACGGACGTCTTTTTAGAGTCATCTTTGACTTTACTTTCTGACAAAGAGGATATTCGTTCATTTAATTCCTCTAACTCAGCTTCTTTTTCCTTTAACTGCCGGGAAAGAGACGAACGGCGTTCCTTTCTTTTAAGCTGTTCCTGCTCTGCTTCCTGCATATCAAGATCATAGATTCTCAGCCGGTCCCTCAGTGCATTTAAGCTCAATTTCTTTTCTTCCAGAGCCATTTTGGCATCACGTTCATTTTCTCTTTCCAGTTCCCCATCCGTCTTTAAGTCTTCCAGCTCTTTCTCCACTTCCTGTTTCTTATGCTTCCAGCTGCGGAGCTCCTCTTCAAGTTTCTGAGTATCTTTAGTCAGAGAAGCCAAATTGCTTTTCAAAGTTTCAAGTTCTTTCTGTCTGCTGATAAGTGAGGCCTGCTTTTTCTGCAGACTCCCACCCGTCATGGATCCGCCGGGGTTAAGTACGTCACCTTCGAGCGTTACGATCCGGTAACGATATTGCAGTTTTTCTGCAAGTGATTTAGCTTCCCGAAGATCGGTGGCAATCACAACGTTCCCTAAAATATGTCTGACTGTTGTCTCAAAGGTCTCCTTCGTACTGACTAATTCGCTTGCTATCCCTACGAAAGACGGGTCCCCCTTAATTTTATCTGTATCCCGCTCAGCCATCAGTCTGGATTTTACAACGCTTCTTGGAAGAAAAGTAGCTCTACCCAATTTACGTTCACGCAGAAACTGAATGGCTTTGCGTCCAGTTTCTTCATCTTTGACCACGACATGCTGCTGACTTGCGCCCAGAGCTGTTTCCACAGCTGTCTGCAGCTTTTCAGGAACGTCAATCAGTTCTGCCACGGCTCCATCAATTCCCTTGAAGGAACGGTCCCGTTCTTTGAGAATGTGCTTTACTCCATTAAAAAAACCGGCATAATCCTGCTGCATACTTTCCTGCGTTTCTATCTTCGCCTCAAGATGCTGCATGTGCCGCAGGCCCTCATAATAGAGGGTTTCTTTTTTTTCGAATTCCTTAAGCCGTTTTTCCTGTCGACGTTTTTTGTCCTGCCATTCCTTCACCAGCTCTTCGACACGTTCTTGGCATACTCTATAATTATTTTCTGCTTCAGCAAAAGCCTTTTCTTCTTTTACCCTGCTGGAGAGAAGTTCAGCATTTTCCATTTTCTGACGTTCAATTGATTGGTTCGTTTTTTCTGACTGCTCCTGTAGGTATCTTTCTTCATTTGAAAGACTCGTTTTTTCATTGAGCAGATCTATATAAACCGATTTCAGCTCTTCTATCTTCTTTTCTTTGTTTTCATCCAAGTTCTCCAGGCTGGATTTCGTTTCTTTCAGCTTTTTCTTCGTTTCCTTCACCTGGAGACTTATCTCTTTTAAACGGTCCTGTTCAGCTTCGAGCACACGGTCGAGATCCGCCCGTTTCTCCTGAAGAGTTTCCAGTTCTTTTCGATACTGGGCACGATTCTGGACATAGTGTTTTTTCCGCTCTTTCCACAGCTCTTTCAGGCCTTCCTGCTTTTCTGTTTCTTCACTGACTTTCAACAGCTTCTGCTGGTACTCTTCTAATGCACCCTCAATTTCTTTAAGTTCCTGAATACCTTCCCGCTGTTTTGTTTCCCGTTTCGACAAGGTACTTTCCAGACGTTTTTTCCTGTTTTCCATTTCCTCGACGAGATCTTTTTCTTTCATCCATGAGTCATGCATATTTTTAATTTCGAAAACGAGCAGTGCCGCCTCAATTTCTTTTAATTCTTCCCGCTGAACCAGGTATTCTTTTGCCAAAGAAGCCTGTTCTTCAAGGGGTTCAACCTGACTTTCCAATTCGTAAAGAATATCCCTTACCCGGCTCAGGTTGTCCTCTGTATCATCCAGTTTTTTTTCTGACTGCTGCTTCCTGTATTTGTATTTACGAACTCCTGCTGCTTCCTCAAAAATGGCACGGCGGTCCTCCGCTTTGCTGCTTAATATTTCTTCTACACGCCCCTGGCCGATGATAGAAAAAGATTCTTTCCCAATACCTGAATCCATAAATAAATCTACAATGTCCTTTAATCGGGCCTGCTGGCCGTTAATAAGGTATTCACTATCGCCGGAGCGGAATACTCTTCTCGTTACTGCAACTTCACTGAAATCTATTTTCAACTGACTATTCTCATTATTTAATATAAGAGATATTTCTGCCATATTCAGCGGAGATCGTTTCTCACTTCCTGAAAAAATAACGTCTTCCATTTTTGCCCCTCGCAGATTTCTTGCCGACTGTTCCCCCAGAACCCAGCGCACAGCATCCGATATATTACTTTTCCCACTTCCGTTTGGCCCCACTACGGCTGTCACACCATCTTCAAATTCAACGTGTACCGGATCCGCAAATGATTTAAATCCTGCAAGTTCAAGCCTTTTAAGGAACATGTCTTTCACCTCAACCTTCTTCCCTATCTTTATAACTACTGTTCAGCAGTTGTGCTGTTGCTGATTCAATTTATTTTTAAACGTAAAGTCAGATGTTTTTGGAATTACACATTATTAAAGGCAGTACAAACTGACTTTTTTGTAAAGGAGTTTTTGTATTAGAAGCTCACATAATAATATCAGGCTCTAATCCCCTTAAAACGCCCTCTCTGAAGAGCTGCTTAAAAACTTCTAACTCAATTATTTTATCATACATTAAGAAGCAGTTTAACAAGCTTTTCAGAAGCCCGGCCGAAATAGGTGGGAACGGAGTGCTTCACGTGTTAAAATACTTGTAAGACGGAAGACGAAAGGATGAATAAATTGGAAAATGCACAGACGAAGCAGGAAATGGAAAACATGATTGAAGAAATAAAACAGAAGCTGCAAATTGTTAACGGCGGCGCGATGAAAGCCGAGTTTTATGGAGAAGATAAATATAAAGAGATCCAGGAAATCCACCAGATGGTAATGTCCAAGCCGTCTTTTAGTGTAAACGAAATGGATGCTATCGTGTCAGAACTCGGAGCTATGCGCAATAAGTAATAAACGTATGGAAAGGGCGTAGTTTTTTTATGAATGAAGGCGATCTCGTAAAATGCACGTATAAAACAGGTACGTATCTGGGCGAGATTTTCAATCTCCGTCCCGACAGTAAAACAGCTGTTGTTAAAATTCTTGCTGTCGTAAAACATCCTTTGCAGGGCGATCTTCACAACCCCGGCAAAACAGACGTCCCTCTCTTTCATGAACGACGGGCGCTGAGTTATACCGAGAAGGCAAATATTCCTCTGTCCCACATTAAGCCTTACAGTGGAACCATTCCGCCGTACCCGGAATCTCTGGCGGAGGCCGTTTCGGAATACGAGGAAAAATTAAAGAAAGACGATTCAGCTTTTTCAGCGGCTTCCTATAAGACTCTGGCGCAGATTAAAGAATCGTATACTTTTCAGTCATAGGAAAAGCGTGATCTATCAGCACAGTGCAATGCTCATAGATCACGCTTTTTTGTTTATTCCGGGTTATTCAGCTTTTCTAGTGCTTTTTGAGCAGCCATTTGTTCGGCTTCCTTTTTCGATTTACCGGTGCCCTTACCAAGGTGTTCCTCTTCGAGAAGCACTTCTGATACAAACTCTCTTGAATGAGCAGGACCTTTCTCCTGAACAATCTGATATTGTACCTGACCTTGATTCTCGCGCTGAATTAACTCCTGCAGCTGACTTTTAAAGTCCATCATGTGAGAAAATTCCCCGCCGTGTATTTTAGGGTAGACATAATTTTCGAGGAAGGAGTAGACGGCACCCATACCTGAATCAAGATAAAGTGCTCCAACAAATGCTTCAAAGACGTCTGCAAGCAGCGCAGGTCTCTCCCGTCCACCTGTCATTTCTTCTCCCTTACCAAGCAGTACATATTTCCCAAACTGAAGTTCTTCCGCATTTTTTGCTAAAGAAGGCTCGCATACGATGGCAGCTCTGAGTTTGGTCATCTCCCCTTCGCTCATATGATCGAAAAGTTTAAATAAATATTGAGAGATGGCCAATTCCAAAACAGCATCTCCTAAAAATTCGAGCCGTTCGTTGTCATCATAAGGTCTAATACGGTGTTCATTAACGTAGGAAGAATGTGTGAATGCCTGAATGAATAAATCTTCCTTTTCATACTGAACTTTAATAGATTCTAAAAATTGCCTATACCGGGATTTTTGAGCTTTTGTCATTTGCAGTTTCTTTCCCTGCCGCTTCATTCCCCGCCTGTAAATTTTTCTGGATTGTTGCATGTAAACCTCCACAAGTGCTGTTTTTCGACATTAATATCAACCTAGAGAATCAATCAGGGCGATCCGGTTAAAACCGGAATCACCCTGCGGTTACTATTTGTGATTCTCTATGTAGTCGACGACGTCCCCGACCGTTAAGATTTTTTCTGCTTCTTCATCAGAAATTTCGAGATCGAATTCATCTTCAAGCTCCATTACGAGCTCTACTACATCAAGAGAATCGGCGCCAAGGTCTTCCTTGAACGTCGCTTCACGTTTCACTTCCGATTCATCAACACCGAGGCGTTCAGATACGATTTTTGCGATTCTTTCTTGTTTCGTTGCCATATTGTTTCACCTCCTTACGTCATTATAGGATAAAGCAGTCGGAAATACTACCTCCTTTTAAGGCATATACATCCCGCCGTCAACATGCAGCGTCTGTCCCGTCATATACGCGGCATCTTCGGAAGCAAGAAACCGAACAACCTTGGCCACATGAGCAGGTTCTCCCAATTTCCCCAATGGAATTTGCTGGAGAAGTCCTTCCTTAGCTTCTGCAGAAAGTTCATCTGTCATTTCAGTTGAGACAAATCCCGGCGCCACGGCATTGACAAGGATATTACGGTTTGCAAATTCTCTCGCCATAGATTTCGTCAAGCCGATCACCCCTGCTTTACTCGCTGCATAATTTGCCTGCCCCGCGTTACCAAGAGCTCCTACTACAGACGAAATATTGATGATTCTTCCTGAACGCTGCTTCATCATTGGACGCGTGGCTGCTTTGGAGCAATTAAATACCCCTTTTAAATTCGTGTTAATAACGTCATCAAAATCTTCATCTTTCATGCGCATTACCAGCGTATCCCGGGTAATGCCGGCATTGTTCACGAGCACATCGATGCTGCCAAAAGTATTTACGACTTCTTTTACCATCTCCTGTGCATCTTTGCTGTCGCCAACGTCTGCCTGTACAGCGAAGGATTCCACTCCCCGGCTTCGGCATTCTTCCGCTACTGCTTCTGCTTTTTCTTTATTTCCTGAATAATTCACAGCCACGTTCAATCCGTTTTCAGCAAGTTCCAGACATATGGCCCGGCCGATACCTCTGGATCCGCCGGTTACCAGTGCATTCATATCCTTCATTAGTTATCCTCCTTCAGTTTCTTCACTGCTTGTTCCAGCGTTTCCAGATCATACACCGGAAGGGTAACTGCACGCCGGTTTATTTTTTTAACAAGTCCGCTCAGCACTTTGCCCGGACCTGCTTCGATAAATGTATCCACCCCCTGGTCAAGAAGATAGCGGATCGTTTCCTCCCATAAAACCGGAGAATAAATCTGATCTATGAGTGCCTCACTGATTTGTTCTTTCGCTACAGGTTTCCCTGTCACATTAGCTATTACTTTCATTTGCGGTTCCGTAATATCTACATGCGTTAATTCCGGCTTCATTTTTTCGGCTGCCGGTGTCATCATGCTTGAATGAAAGGGTCCGCTCACCTGAAGAATCATCGCCCGTTTAGCACCAGCATCCTTTGCCAATTCTACTGCTCGCTCCACTCCAGGAGTGGAGCCGGAAATGACGATTTGACCCGGGCAGTTGAAATTTGCAGGTTCCACAGGTCCAGCTTCTTCTGATGCCTGAAGAGTAACTTCTTCCAGTTTCTCTCTTTCCATTCCGAGAATGGCTGCCATAGTTCCCTGACCTTCCGGAACCGCTTCCTCCATAAACTGTCCCCGCTTCCTTACGGCCTGTACTGCTTCTGTAAAAGACATTGCATTCGAGGCTACGAGAGCGCTGTATTCGCCAAGACTATGTCCTGCTGCGTAGGAAGCCGTCACTCCTCTATTCTCGAGGGCACGCCAGATTGCAACGCTCGTAGTCAGAAGCGCAGGCTGGGTGTTTTCCGTACGTTTTAACTTCTCTTCTTCTCCTGAAAAAATCAGCTCTGAAAAACTTTCCTGCAGAGCATGATCAGCCAGATCAAAAATCTGTTTAGCTTCCGGAAGCTCCTCAGAAATTTCTTTTCCCATACCGATATGCTGCGCTCCTTGACCTGGAAATATTACTGCTATGTTTTTCACTATTGATCACCTGTTTCTTTAATAGATTCGACAGATTGCCTGATTGTTTCGATTACTGACTCATCATGCATAACTTTGGCCTGTTTAACAGCACTGGCAAAGGCCTTTGCATCAGAGGATCCATGCGCTTTGATTATTGGTGCATTCAATCCAAATAATCCTGCCCCTCCATATTCTGAATAGTCCATTTTGTTCTTCACTGTCTTAAAAGCAGGTTTAAGAACACCAGCGGCCAGCTTGTTTTTCAACGAAGAAGTAAGTTCTTCTTTAAGGAGACTAAAAAGTGACATAGCCGTTCCTTCAATGGATTTCAGCACAAGATTTCCTGAAAAACCATCGCAGACGACCACATCCGCAGCTCCTTCCAGAAGGTCCCTTGCTTCCACATTTCCAATAAAATTAAGCGGCATCTGATTAAGTTCTTCATATGCAGCTTTTACAAGCTCTGACCCTTTTCCTTCTTCAGAGCCTACGTTCAGAAGTCCAATCCGGGGGGATTCGACACCTCTGACTTTTTTCATATATACGTCTCCCATTACGGCGTATTGAACAAGATGGGAGGGTTTCGCTTCCATGTTTGCACCAACATCGAGGAGTAGAAAGCCGTCACCGTTCAAAGTAGGCAGCATTGGAGACAGTGCAGGACGCTCTATTCCTTTTGTTCGTCCGACTATCAGCAGTCCCGCAGTCATGAGGGCACCTGTATTCCCGGCAGATACAGCAGCATCTGCTTTTCCATCTTTTACATACTGAACGCTTAAAACCATGGAAGCATCCTTTTTTCTTCGGACCGCTTTTACAGGAGAATCTTCTGATTCAATAGCAGTAGTAGTATGAACGACAGTTACTCTGGGAGATTTCTGCATCGTCTCCGGTATGTTGTCCTGGTTTCCAATCATTATCAGTTCGATATCAGGATATGTATCCAGAGCAATTTGACACCCCTCCACTGCGCTTTGAGGAGCGTTATCTCCACCCATTATATCTACAGCCAGCCGCATCCGGTCATTCCTCCTTTATTTTTTTTTCTTCCCGGAACATCGAGAACATACCTTCAAAAACGAGAGACTGCTCAACAAAGCTCTCGATTTTCACCTTTGTTCTTAACGTTCCTATCTCCAGAACTTTAGCTTTAGCTATTACTCTTTCCCCTTCCGAAACCTGACGCTTAAAAGAAATATCCGCATGGGCTGTTAATGCAAGCTGGTCATTAATGACTGCTACAGCCAAAGAATTAGCCTGCGCGAAAATATGGTGTCCGCGGGCTATACTGTTACGGGAAAATACATGTTCCTTTTTAATATCCATTATGGAAATGGCATATTTATCAAGTTCAAGATCGACTATTTCTCCAATAATTTCTTCTTCCGGAAGAGCTTTGACGGGGTCGTACTGTTTTTGAGCAACATCTTTAATACGCTCCCGAACCTCTGGAATATTCATTTCCAGCCTGTCAAGCCGGATCGTCTGCACACTCACTTCAAACAGAGCGGCTAACGCTTCATCAGTTACAAATGGATCCTCTTTAATATGTTCTTTAAGTTTGGGCTGACGCTGCCTTTTTGTCCATTTCATCGCTTGATCACATCCATACTCATAGGACTAGGTACTAATTGTAGTATATAGTTAACCCCTCCCGGTTTCAACCGGAAGGGACTAATCAATTTTTTCCGTTGAAAATACGCCCTCTTCTTCCAAAGCCCTGCGAAGTCCAGCATAAACTTCCGATTCCCAGAAAGCATTTGAAGCTATCAACTTAACAGCATCCTGCCTGGCTGCTTCCAGTGTCCGGTAGTCTTCAATAATATCGGCCACTTTCATTAACGGAAGCCCACTCTGTTTCACCCCGAAAAAATCGCCGGGGCCTCTCAGCTCCAGATCCCGCTGGGACAATTCAAAGCCATCATTTGTTTCTGTCATAATTCCCATTCTCTCTTTACCAGCATCTGTTTTAGGATCAGCAAGCAGGATGCAGTAAGCCTGATCGGAACCCCGGCCGACACGACCTCGCAGCTGATGAAGCTGAGCCAGACCGAAGCGGTTCGCATCGTAAATCACCATGACAGTAGCGTTAGGGACGTTTACCCCGACTTCCACAACTGTAGTCGAAACGAGCACGTCCACCTCTCCTGAAGCAAACTGCTGCATGATTTCATCTTTTTCATCAGCATGCAGCCGGCCGTGCATTAACCCAATATTGAGGTTGGGAAGCACTGCCTGAATGTGAGCATGCAGATCAATGGCATTCTGAACATCAAGCATATCCGATTCTTCAATTAACGGGCAGATGACATAAGCCTGATTTCCTTTTGCCGTTTGCTTTTCAATAAATGCTAGCACCCGCGGAAGGGTATCCTGCTTCGCCCAGTATGTTTCTATTGGTTTACGTCCTTTCGGCATTTCATCAATAGTTGACACATCCATGTCTCCATAAGCTGTGATAGCTAGTGTCCGCGGTATCGGTGTGGCGGTCATAAACAGCACGTCCGGCTTCATACCTTTATCACGCAGAACCCTTCTCTGAGCTACGCCGAACCGATGCTGTTCGTCTGTAATAACGAGACCGAGGTTATAGAAATCGACACCTTCCTGGATCAGGGCGTGGGTCCCGGTTATTATATCTATTTCTCCGGCTTCCAGCTTAGCGAGGGTTTCACGGCGTTCCTTCGCTTTTGAGGAGCCTGAGAGATGCCCAATTTCCACAGAGAAACTGCTGAAAAGGTCATGCAGAGATTCTGCGTGCTGCTCCGCCAGAATTTCGGTCGGGACCATCAGCGCTCCCTGGTAACCGGCGAGTACCGCGGCATAAAGTGCAACGGCAGCGATTACTGTTTTTCCGGATCCTACGTCTCCCTGAAGAAGACGATTCATCCTGTAGGGGGATTCAAGGTCTGTCAGGATCTCTTTAAGCACTCTATGCTGCGCTTCTGTAAGTTCAAAAGGAAGGTCTTTTAAAAATTTATTTAATTCGTCCTCCGCCCATACTTTTGTAATTCCATCTGTTGATTCCCTCGTTCTCTTTCTGAAATACTGCATTTTTAATTGAAACAACAGCAGTTCTTCGTAGACCATTCTTCGCTTAGCCTGATGAAACATATCCATATTCTGCGGGTAATGCAGATAATAACAGGCCTGCTGCCTTGGAAGCAGTTTGTATTTACCCAGCAGAGGCTCCGGAAGAAGCTCCTCAATTTCCTGTCCGTAATCTTCATAAGCCTGGGCAATCCATTTACGCAGGGAAACGAGTTTCACATCTCCTTTTAATGGATAAACCGGCTCCAGAGCCCCTTCTTCCGATGCAGACGTTTTAACAATGGCTCCATTTATCATTAGTCGATTCCTGTCAAATTTCCCATGAAAAAGCAGAGTCTGGCCGAGCTCTATCTGTCTTTTTAAAAAGGGCTGGTTAAAAAATACTGCCTGCACGAGAAAACCGTCCACGAGCACGCGAACGGTAAGACGCGATTTCTTTTTTCCAAAAAAACGCAGTTCGGGCTGGCTGTGCACTTTCCCCTGCAAAGTTACTCGTTCATCGTGCTGAACTTCTTCAAGTCGGCGAACAGAAAAGTCTTCATAGCGGAAAGGAAAATAGAACAATAAATCCTTAATTGTATAGATTCCCATTGCTGCCATCTGTTCTTCGGCTCTTGCGCCGATTCCTTTTAACGCATGTACAGGCACATTCATGGGCTTTCTCTCCTTTAACTAAGAACTACTATTTCCCGCCTCCGAAAATTTCTTCTTTATAACGCCTGCCTGTAGGAGTAGCTGCCAAACCGCCTTCTCCTGTTTCTTTGAGGGCTGTCGGCATATTTTCTCCGATACGGTACATTGCATCAATCACTTCGTCACAAGGAATTCTGCTTTCAATTCCTGCAAGAGCCAGATCCGCAGCTACGAGAGCGTGCGATGCACCGAATGCATTTCTTTTTACACATGGCACTTCCACCAGACCGGCAACAGGATCACATACCAGTCCCAGCATGTTTTTCAAAGCAATGGCCATCGCCTGGGACGACTGGCGCGGTGTTCCGCCTGCCATTTCTACAATTGCTGCCGCTGCCATCGCTGTAGCAGAACCAACTTCAGCCTGGCACCCTCCTGCTGCCCCTGATATTGAAGCATTATTTGCAATTACAAATCCAAATGCTCCACTTACAAATAAATATCGGACCATTTCCTCCCGTGTTGGATTCAGCTTTTCTTTAACGGCAAAAAGTGTACCGGGAACTACACCGGCTGCACCAGCAGTAGGAGTAGCACAGATCGTGCCCATTGCAGCATTGACTTCGTTTGTGGACATTGCTTTTGCTACAGCATCAAGCGTTAAATTCCCGGATAGGGTATCGTTGATCATCATATATTCGTGCAGCTTTTTGCCATCTCCACCTGTTAATCCGGAAACAGAACGTACACTTTCTGTTATCCCGCGGTTGACAGCCCGCTCCATCACATCGAGATTTCTCTCCATCTGTTTAATGATCTCTTCCCGGGAACGGTCGTGGACGGCCATTTCCTGCCGAATCATTACTTCGGATAATAAAATACCCTCTTTTTCGGCCGTCTGTACAAGCTCTTCAGCATTTTTAAACAATTTTTCCGCCCCCTTTTATTCGTGAACTTTCGTAACTTGATTTATATGTTCCAACTCTGCTATTTTATCGAGAATATCCTGTGCAACGTTCTGGTCAACCTCGATCACCATGAGCGCTTCTTTCCCCTGTTCTTTCCTGGATACTTCCATATGACCTATATTAATTTTGTTTGAAGCAAGAATAGCCGCTGTTGAAGCAATGGTTCCGTATTTATCGTCATGAACAACAAGAATCGCCGGATGGTTCCCGCTTAATCTCAGTTCAAACCCGTTTAATTCTTTAATTTCCACTTTGCCTCCTCCTATCGATATTCCTACTAAAGACATCGATTTATCTTTGCTTTCCATTACTATTTTAACCGTATTAGGATGGTGGCTCACTTCATTTTCAATTTTAAACTCATAAGCGAGGCCCGCGGTTCCTGCTTCATTTACAGCATTGGTAAGCCGCTGATCGCTTGTATCAAACCCCAGCATTCCGCCTATTAGTGCTACATCTGTTCCATGACCCTGATATGTTTTGGCAAAAGACCCGTAAAGATGAAAAGTGACCTTTTCAGGCTGACTGCGAAATAACTGTCTGGCAACCAGGCCTATTCTCGCAGCCCCGGCTGTATGGGAACTCGAAGGACCAATCATAACCGGTCCGATAATATCAAATACACTTCTGAATTTCATTTTATGCCTCCTGCATAAATTTATTGTAAGCGCTGTCACTCTCTTTAAATTTCATTCCTTATTATTCTAACAAAACATTTTCAAATATACTATACTCCTATAAAAAAGAAGCTGCCTCAACATACTTTAGAGACAGCTCTTTCTCAAAAATTCCTATGATCGATAAAGAGGTGTTACCGCAATTGAAATGGTCCCGGGCCCGACGTGGGTTCCAATGACAGGGCCGATATTTGTTATCACTTCCTGCTGAACATCAAACTGTTCTTTCATACGGCTCATAAAATGTTCTGCTTCCTTTTCTGCCTCTGCATGAGAAATCCCTACATGCAGGGGCTTCCCGTTATACAGCCTAGTGAATTCTGAAAGTATCTTCTGCACTGCTTTTTTGTTTCCCCGGACTTTTTCAAACGGGTACACTTCTCCTTCTTCCGTTAAAGAGAGGATAGGTTTTATTTTGAGAAGAGAACCAACAAGGGCAGAAGCTTTGCCAATTCTTCCGTTTTTTTGAAGATATTCCAGCGTATCAACCATGAAATAAACAGAGGTTTCTTCGAGCATTTCATTTATTCGATTTACAATTTCCTCTTTTGAAGCTCCTTTTCCGGCCATCTGGGCTGCTTCAACGACTATTACTCCGATTGCATAGGAAGCTCTTTTAGAATCGATCACTTCCAGCGGAACTTCTTCGCCTAATGTCTGCTGAGCTATATAGGCAGATTGAAAGGTGCCGCTTAATTTCGAAGATAAATGAATAGAAATAATATCCGAGCCCGTTTCTTTAAAAATCTTTTTGTAAGCTTCTTCAAACTGATTGGGAGTAGGCTGGGAAGTGGTCGGAATAGTACCTGCTTCTTTCAGCTTTTTGTAAAATTGCTCCGAAGTTAGATCCACTCCATCTTCATACGTTTCATTTCCGAAATGCACTTTCAGGGGGACAACTCGTATACTAAGATCCTCTGCCAGTGAGGCTGGAATATCTGCCGTTGAATCCGTTACTATAACAACATTTCCCATTGCACTACAGCTCCTTTTTTACTTCTTATTCAACAGATAGAATATAAGAATAAAGCGGCTGATTGCCGACGTGTACTTCCACTTCCACTTCCGTAAATTTCCCTTCAATATAATTGGAAATCTCCATGGCCTGCTCCTCTGTTCTTTCTTCCCCGTAAATAATTGTAACGATTTCGCTGCCATCGTCTACGAGATGATCAATTAGTCCTTCTGCTACTCTCTGAACATCTTCACCATTTGAAACAATATTTTTTTCGGAAATTCCCATAAAATCGCCTTTTTTAATAGAAACTCCGTTAAAGCTCGTGTCCCGGACTGCATACGTAACTTCTCCCGTTTTGACGAACTGAAGCGCGTCTTTCATCCCATCAGCATTGTCTTTCAATGATTGTTCTTCGTTGAAGGCAAGCATCGCCGCCAGTCCCTGGGGAACACTCTTGGAGGGCACCACTCTTACTTCAGCTTCTGCCACTTTCCCTGCCTGCTCAGCAGCCATAATAATGTTGCTGTTATTTGGCAGCAGAATGATTTTTTCTGCATTCACCTCATTTATCGCTTTAACAAAATCCTCAGTCGACGGATTCATCGTCTGACCGCCTTCGATCACTTTCTTAACTCCAAGACCTTTAAACAATTCAGCTATGCCGCTGCCCATACCAACAGTAATCACAGCAAAGCCGCTTTCCGGGCTGCTTGAAGCCTGATGCTCCTTTTCATCTTCTAAAAGCGTGGAATGCTGTTCTCTCATATTCTCCACTTTGATATTCACCAGCGATCCGAATTTTTGAGCCTCATTAATAATATTTCCCGGATGCTCAGCGTGAATATGTATTTTCAACAGGTCTTCGTCCGATACAACGAGGAGAGAATCACCAAAACTGTTCAGGTTATTCCTGAATTCCTCTTCATTATATGGAGAATGTTCAAGTTTTTCTTTTTCGAATTTCACCATTACTTCCGTGCAGTATCCGAATTCAATATCTTCGGTGGCCATATGGCTCTGGGCAGACTGGTGGTGTTCAAACTTAACCAGTTCTTCCAGGGAAGGAGTCTGCATATCTGAATGTTCAGCAATTTTTTCGCCTTTTAAAACAGCCGCAAATCCTTCATAGATTGTCACAAGTCCCTGTCCGCCGGAATCCACTACGCCAACTTCTTTCAGGACAGGGAGAAGATCAGGAGTTCTTTCGAGGGACGCATTAGCTTCCTTCAGAACAGTTTCCATGAATTTCACACAATCTGTTTCCTGTTCTGCTTCTTTTGCCGCTGCAGAGGCTGCATCCTTAGCCACTGTAAGAATAGTACCTTCAACCGGTTTCATGACGGCTTTGTAAGCTGTTTCCACTCCATTCTGCAATGCTTGTGCAATGTCTCTCACCTGCAGACTATCTTTTTTTTCTACTTCTTTAGAGAAACCTCTAAAAAGCTGGGAAAGAATTACTCCAGAGTTTCCTCTTGCACCCATAAGGAGGCCCTTGGCAAAAAGTGATGCCACTTTTCCTGCATGGACAGGCTTACTCCCCTGTACTTCTTTCACGCCTGAAGTCATTGTTAAGTTCATGTTTGTTCCTGTATCTCCATCCGGTACAGGAAAAACGTTTAATGCATCAATTTTTTGAGAGTTATTGGATAAGTTTGCTGCCCCTTCTGAGAGCATCTGTGCAAACTTCTCCCCGTCAATATTGGTTAGAGCCACATGTGTTCCTCCTAGCATTACTAATTAGTTACCCGCACTCCTGAAATAAAAATATTCGCTGAATTCACTTTCAGTCCAAGCATCTGTTCAAGCTGATACTTTACTTTCTGCTGAACATTGTAAGCTACTTCAGAAATCTTCGTACCATAGCTTACAATAATGTACATGTCGATATGAATTTCATCATTTTCCTCTCTTATAACTACACCTCTGGCTAAATTTTCTTTACCCAGCAGGTCGGTCAAGCCATCTTTGAGATGTTTTTGAGAAGCCATCCCTACTATTCCGTAGCAGTCTACAGCCGCTCCTCCAGCGATAACCGCTACTACTTCCCGCGAAACATCAATATTCCCGTATTTAGTATTCATTTCTATTGTCATGTGCCAATGGCCTCCTCTGCGGTTTTTTACTGAAAGGCTATCGTTATTTTACTACAACCAGCATTAATTTAAAAGCTGACGCTTACATTCGACTTTGAGAATAGCATACCCCTGAAAATAAAGCGATATGTACTGTAAAGGCTTTTCCCTTTAATTTAGCTCTTGAAATTAAAAATAGGTGATGCTACAATATTCAAGTATGAGTTACGCTGATTGGAAGAAGGAGGGATACGAATGGCACGACGTTGTGTTATTACAGGCAGAGGACCATCTACTGGAAATAATCGATCTCACGCTCTAAACGCTAGCAAGCGCAAATGGGGTGCAAACGTTCAAAAAGTTCGAATCATGTTGGACGGCAAGCCGCAGCGTGTTTACGTTTCTGCGCGAGCTCTTAAATCTGGCAAAGTCCAGCGCGTATAATAAAAAAGCTGATTTCCTGTACGCAGGAGATCAGCTTTTTTTATCGTTCATTTAAAATGAGGGGTACTTTTATAAGTTCTCGTAACAGACTCCGCAAAGAAAATCAGAAACTTCAGTCTCTGGTTTCTATCATCAGGAGTCCGCCTTCACTGAAAGATACAGAAGCCTGCCCTCCATTCCATTCATTGCTGATACACAAACTGGAACTTTTATAAAGCGTTTCGTTGGAGAGGTTGTATTTAAATCCTTTCAGTGAAAGTTTTTTCACCTTTTCAGTGCATGGAAGAAAGGACACATAAGGGAAATCTGCATTTTCAAATAAATGCTCTCCCTGATGGAGGACTCTAATCCGGTTTGAATGATCTTCAATCCAGACAGGAGCGCTGCTTTTTTCCATAAGATGGACAGCCATTAGGAAATGATCCATTCTTCCCCCTGTTCCGCCTACAATAATAATTTTTTCCGGTTCACTTTCGTTAGCATACTTCAAGGCCAGCTCCAGATCTGTTTCATTTTTATCTGCCGGATAATGCTCTATATTATCCGAGTAGCGGTGAAGCTCAACCAGTTCCTCGTCATTAACAGAATCAAAATCTCCTAAAGCTTTTTCCATACCAATATTTTCTTTCATAAGAGCATAAGCCCCCCGGTCGACCCCAATCCACCTTATTTCCATACCATACTTTTTTATAAGCTCTGATGGATGAGGAATGAGAAAGTCAGGGCCGCCTGCGTATACGATATAAATCACTTAAATCCTCCTCTATCCTGCCTCAGGGTGCAGCAGCTGACGACCTGAACGGGCAAATAGAAACATAATTAATAAAAGCAGTATAAAAGTTGGTCCTAAATAACTTAAATTGTAGAGGAAAGAGTATAAAGCAACCGGAACACCTTCGGGAGCAAACTCTCCAAACCAGACTATTCCTGATACAAAATGAGCAATAAATCGAAGACCAACTGCCACAGCGATACCTGCACTCAGATATAAAAATGTCTTTTTAACAGACGTTTTTCTTGTAAATGAAAAAAGTCCTGCAAGCCCTGCTGCTGCAAAAGCGACCGGATACTCAAGCAAAGCCTGAATCCAGTGAACGATATATGGTCCGAACATTAAATTTGCCAATCCGAACAGGACCCCTGTCGTTACACCTGCTTTAACCCCCCGCCTATAGGAAATTACAATAATAGGAAGCATCGACAGAGTAACGGATCCTCCATAAGGCATCCGAAAAAGTGTTAAAAAGTCCAAAATAACTGCCAGACCGGTCATTAGTGCGATTTCCATCATGACAACCAGTTTCAATCTGTTCATATAAATTCCTCCTCTGAAATGTGAGGGGGAAGCAGAAAGTATAAAAAGCAGCTGCCGAGCAGGCAGCTGCTTTTTCAACCGTCTTCTACTCCACATCCCTGCGTAAGCATGAACTTACAGGTTCTAAGGGTCGAAATGCTGGTTTCCTCTCAGCCCTGCTCAGGACTCCCCTCGTGGTATGCAATTAAAACAATTATCCTGGAAATTTATTGATAATGCCCAGGAATCTTTAATTAAAATTTTACATGTTCTCCGCGTATTTTTTCAATAGCCTGTGCCCGATTTTCTTTACCAAAGACAGCGGAACCTGCTACAAGAACATTTGCTCCCGCTTCAATACATAAAGCAGCAGTCTCTTCATTTACTCCTCCATCTACTTCTACATCTTTATCCGGCCCTGCCAAACTGCGGACTTCACGAATTTTAGGGAGAACACTTGTTATAAAACTCTGCCCTCCAAAACCGGGATTGACCGTCATTAGTAAGACGAGATCTACATCTTCAATGATGGATTCAATCGCACTGACAGGGGTAGCAGGATTAATCACCACGCCCGCCTTAACTCCTGCTTTTTTTATTAATTGAATGGTCCTGTGAAGATGAGGACATGCTTCAGCATGTACGCTGATAATATCGGCCCCCGCTTCAGCAAAATCATTAATAAAATTTTCCGGATTTTCAATCATCAAGTGGACATCAAGCGGTAAATTTGTATGAGGCCGGACAGCCTTCACAATTAATGGCCCGATTGTTATATTTGGAACAAAATGGCCGTCCATCACATCAATATGAATATAATCCGCACCTCCCTCAGCAGCTTCCTTCACTTCGCTGCCAAGATCAGCGAAGTCGGCCGATAAGATGGAAGGGGCAATTTTAATTGTCATATATTTAATACCTCCGTTTCTGAGATTGAATTTCCTGATAAAACTGAGTGTAGCTTTCGTAGCGGAATTCCGCAATCGATCCATCATCGACAGCTTTTTTTACGGCACATTTCGGCTCATTTATATGAGTGCAGCCCCGGTACTTACAGTCATTTATCAACGCGGCCATTTCAGGATAAAAATGGGACAATATCCCGGAAGAGATACCGCGGAAATCAAGAGAACTGAATCCCGGGGTGTCGGCCACATATCCGCCTCCAGTCAGTTTAACGAGTTCAACGTGTCTGGTGGTATGTTTTCCTCGTCCCAGGCTTTTGGATATAATATCGGTTTCGATATTTAATCCTGGGTCGATCACGTTAAGCAGGCTGGACTTGCCAACACCAGACTGACCGGCAAATACAGATACTTTATTTTCAAGAACCGGCAGCAGTTTTTCCACCGGGCTTTTATTATCTTTGGTTGTATATATAACTTCATAACCGATTTTTTCATATTCCTGTATTTTATCTAATGTTTTATCTTCTAACCCAAGGTCCGTTTTAGTTAAACAAATAACTGCGCTTATCCCATTGGATTCAGTATGAACGAGAAGCTTGTCAAGAAGATAAGTGCTGAATTCGGGTTCTTTAACCGAAAAGACGAGTACCGCCTGATCCACATTAGCTATGGGGGGACGCACAAGCTCGTTGGAACGTTCTTCTATCGACATCACATATCCATCCGTTTTATTTTCTGCATCAAACTCCACCCAGTCTCCTACAAGCGGAGTTATACTGCGGTTTCGGAAGTTCCCCCTCCCGCGGCACTGATATAACTCTTCCTCACTCTCGACATAGTAAAATCCGCTGAGAGCTTTTACAATTCTGCCTCTGGGCATAAGCACCTCCGATTATTCGTGTCTTTCCACTTCTTCATACGTGTAATCATACGGCGACTCCGAAAATTCATTTCCATTTACATAAAGAAGAAGCTGAGCTGTGTCTCCCTGATTTACGGACATAGGAACCTGAAACTCGGTAGATTCCGTTATTTCTTCATTAATCATTTCTTCTGCTGTACTGTTTTCAGCATCTATGACAAGGATTTGAATATCATATACGGGTCGTTCCTCCCCGGATCTTTCCGGAACTTCCACGGCAAAGGGGACCATAGCAGAAACCATTTCTTCCTCTTCAGATGCCTCTCCCTCATTTTGTGCATTACTATCCGGCACCTCCTCAGACGCCCCGTCCTGTTCATTCTCTGCAGCCGTTTCTTCCGGGGCCGGTCCTCTGGATAACGTTACTTCCACGGTTGTATTCTGAGTAATTTCAGTCCCTCGCGATGGTTCCTGGGCAAAGACGGAACCTTCTTCCATAACTGGATGGTATTCCTCTTCAAAGGAAAGCTCCACATATGATTCATCTGATAAGGAGGTCTCGACTTCCTCCCTGGACATTCCGTAAAGGTTACTCATAGTAAAAACAGGCCGCTCGCTTATTGTAAGTTCTACGTCTGTATCGGCAGGTATAAGATCAGTTCCCGGTTCGGGGGCCTGAGAAACTACTGTATCATCTGGTTCTTCTTCTGATTCCTGCAATGTTATGTTAACAGATCCATATTCAGAAAGCGCTTCTTCTGCCTCTGCCTGAGTTAAACCTAAGACATTTATCATACCTGCTTCCTGGTCGGAGGAGCTGATTACTAATGTTACAGAAGAACCTACTTTTACGTTCGTGCCTGCTTCCGGTCTTACAGCAATTACCTGATCGGAAGCTAGTTCTTCATCCTCCCGGTATTCCTCACTTACTTCCAGATCCAGATCTTCCAGTTCAGAAGCTGCCTCTTCCGCTGGAAGGCCATTTACATCAGGAACTGTTACTTCATCCACCTGTAATAGACGGGGCAGTATAGCAATAGCTATTAATAATGCTCCTAGCACTAAGATAGAAGCTAATACTCCCCAGATGACAGAACGTGAGGGGCCTTTCTTTCTTCCCTCGCGTCCACGTTCCTCCCCTTTTACAGGAGGAGCCATCGTATCTTCTCCCGCTTCTATTTCTGGACCGATAACAGGTATGCCTTTTGTTTTTTCCTCGTCTTCATTGAATTGTACCGGTGCCTCATTTTCCCGCTCCGCATAAAGAACAGTCTGCAGGTCAATAAGCAGTTCCTCTGCAGAATCAAAGCGGTTATCAGGATCTTTTGCAGTCAGCCTGGCAACCATATTATCGATGCTTCGAGGAACATCCGGGACGATTTCTCTAAGAGAAGGAAGCGGATCCTGAAGATGTTTCAGGGCAATGGCTACAGCAGTGTCCCCTGAAAATGGCACATGGCCTGTCAGCATTTCGTATGCGATTATGCCGAGAGCATAGAGATCTGATTTATATGTGACTCTTCCCCCTCTTGCCTGCTCAGGAGACAGGTAGTGAACCGACCCGAGTACAGAGTTCGTGTGCGTAATTGTCGCTTCACTGATAGCACGCGCAATACCAAAATCCGTTACTTTTGCAGTTCCATTAATACTCATTAAAATATTCTGGGGTTTTACATCGCGGTGAATGATTTGATTTTCATGTGCATGTCTGACAGCTTCCGTCATCTGTTTTAAAATTCGCACTGTCTCTTCCACACGCAGAGGACCGTGTGTTTGTATATATTCCTTCAATGTCTGACCTTCCACATATTCCATTACGATGTAATAAAGGCCGTTTTCTTCCCCTACATCGTAAATGGAGACGATATGTTCATGTGATAAACTTGCTGCTGATTCCGCTTCCCTGTGAAACCTGCGGATAAATTCGTCGTCTTCAGAAAAATGAGGTTTAAGTATTTTTACCGCTACCAGTCTGTCGAGTATTAAATCCTTGGCAAGGTAAACATCGGCCATACCTCCACCGCCTACAGGGCGGATGAGTTTGTAGCGTTCATTAATTCTTTTTCCCTTCATGACGGTTTCACGTCCTCAAGCAGGACGACCGCTGCGGTAATATTATCTTCGCCTCCGCGTTCGTTCGCACGCTCTATTAAAGCACGGGGGGCTGCTTCCAGCTGCTCCTGTCCCATTATGGTCTCCAGAATTTCTTTATCACTCAGTTTGTTTGTCAGCCCATCCGTACAGAGCAGCACTATGTCCCCTGTTGACCAATGGAAGATGCCCGTATCACAGTCTACATTTCTTTCAGTACCTAAAGCCCGGGTGAGAATATTCTTTTTAGGGTGGACTTCCGCTTCTGATTTCGTCAGCTGTCCCTGTCTTACCAGCTCTTCCACGAGTGAGTGATCCTCTGATATCTGATTTATCTTATCTTCTGAAATATGATATAGTCTTGAATCTCCCACGTTGACAAAAGCTACAAAATTTTCATCACAAACAGCTGCTGTAAGTGTGGTGCCCATTCCACTGTAGGCACGGTCGGATTTTTGTGTATTAAAAAGGAGCCTGTTCGCTTCTTCAGCAGTTTCCGTAAACCACCGGGCTGCTTCCTGCTGCTTCATTTCAAGCGTCATTTTTTCAAAGTTCTGCACTACAGCCTCACAGGCAAGCCGGCTGGCTGTGTCTCCAGCCTGATGCCCTCCCATACCGTCGGCCACGACCGCCAGTATCTGATTGTCTACACCACTTACAACAGCTGCAGAGTCTTCATTAAGACTCCTTACTCTTCCCACGTCTGTTCCATAACTATGCTTCAAAACAGGCCCTCCTTTCCAATTATGTTTTCACCTTGCAGATCGATGCTATATAGAAGCCGTCCGTTCCATACTTCCCAGGCAGAAGCTGGAGCGATGAGGTGGAAGAGATACCTTTTCTTATTGTCTCAGGCATTTTTTCGATAAGGGAATTATCACTCATTGCATCAGGTTCAGCTTTTAAAAATTTTTCAACCTGCGATTCGTTTTCTTCCCGGTCGATAGTACAGGTGCTGTATATAAGCCTCCCGCCCGGCTTGAGTAAAAACCAGACATTATCAATTATTTCGGATTGAATTTCAGCCAGTCTTGTAACATCAGCTTCATTCTTAGTCCATTTCATATCCGGTTTCCGCTGAATCACTCCTAAACCGGAGCATGGAGCGTCTACTAAAATTTTGTCGAAAGATTCCGCATCAAATCCCTGAAGATTACGTGCGTCTCCTTTTAAAGCGGAAATAATTTCTAAATCCAGGCGTTCTGCCTGATCGTTAATGAGATTCACTTTATGGTCATGAATATCCACACTTACTACAGACCCCTGGTTATTCATCAGTTCTGCAATGTGGGCTGTCTTTCCTCCCGGAGCTGCGCAGGCATCCAGAATTTTATCCCCTGGTTCTGGAGCAAGAGCCCGGGCGACGAGCATTGACCCTTCATCCTGAATACTTATCCTCCCCTGCTGAAAGGCTGCTGAATCCGCGGCATTACCTTTCTTTATGCGAAGTGCTTCAGCAAGAAGTGGACTCAGTTCCACTTCGAAACCTTCCTTTTCCATTTCCTCTAAAATCTCTTCCCTGCTGTTCTTGAGAAGATTGATTCTGACAGAAGTGACAGGAGGTATATTATTTGCTTCGGCAATGGCCTGAGCCGTTTCCATTCCGTAATGTTTTACCCATCTGGCTATCATCCAGTCAGGGTGGGATGTCTGCACAGCAAGTTTAATAACTGGATCTTTAATGTCGTGAACATCAGGGGGGCCTTCACGAAGATAGCTTCTCAGGATTCCATTTACCATCCCAGAAATCCCTTTGTGCCCTCGTTTTTTAGCAATAGTAACTGCTTCATTTAAAATAGCGTGATCCGGGACTCTGTCCAGAAATGCCAGCTGATAGATGCTGAGCCGAAGCAGCACCAGTACCCAGTCTTCCAGTTTGTTAAGTGGTTTTTTGCTGAACTTCTCCAGATAATAGTCCAGTTTGCGCTGATACTGGATTGACCCATAGACTATTTGAGTGAATAAAGGCACGTCTTTTTCGTTTAAATTTTTTTTATTAATTATTTCGTTCAGCAGAAGGTTACTGTAAGCCTGATTTTTTTTAATTTTGATCAGCGCATCAAGAGCTGCTTCTCTAACATTTGATTTACTCATTACTACCAAGCACCGCCCCATTTACGAGTTCTTTCCCTGCACTGTTTCTGAATGTGGCAATATCCATCGGTTTTTTTCCTGAAGGCTGAACACGGAGTAATGCGAGTATGCTGCCATTCCCGCAGGCAACGTGCAGTTCTTTCCCTTCAGCTTTTACGACAGTGCCCGGTGCCGCATCAGTGTTCTGCTCGAGGGGTTCCGCCTCCCATATTTTAAAACGGATGCCGGCAAAAGTCGTATAAGCTACCGGCCAGGGGTTTAAACCACGGATGAGATTGCTGATTTTCACAGCAGACTGTTCCCAATTAATCAGTTCCATTTCTTTCGTAATGTTCGGGGCAAAACTGACTTCTTCAACATTTTGTTTTTCAGGGTAGACGCTGCCTTCTTTTATGAGCGGCAGAATTTCTTTAATCATCTGTGCCCCAAGCAGGCTTAACTTATCATGCATTGTTCCGGTCGTATCTTTCTCTGTAATTGGAAGCGCCCGCTTCATCAGCATATCTCCTGCATCCAGCTTTTGCACCATGTACATAATAGTTATCCCGGTTTCCGGTTCCCCGTCGATTACTGCCTGATGTATCGGTGCTCCTCCTCGGTATTTAGGAAGAAGCGACGCGTGTACATTAATCGCTCCGTATTCAGGAAGTTCGAGCACTTCATCTGGAAGAATTTGTCCAAATGCAGCGGTGACGATCAGATCAGGCCTGGCTTCTATCACCGGCAGATAATCGTTTTTGATTTTTTCAGGTTGAAAGACAGGGAGATTATGTTTTTCGGCAGCTGCCTTCACAGGCGGTGGAGTCAACGTTTTTTTTCTTCCTTTTGGACGGTCCGGTTGGGTTACTGCCAGTGAAACGTGATGCCCTTCTTCCAAAATGGCTTCCAGGATTGGAACCGCAAAATCAGGTGTGCCCATAAATACAATATTCATACTGTCCATCCTCTCCTGTTTCCTACATCATCATATATGGATTGGTATCGATTATTATTTGTACATCGTTTCTTGCTATATCAGATTGGAAGGAGCTCATTAAGTCATGAAGCACTTCCGTAAGCTTCGGTTCAACTTTGTATTTTATCATGCATTGATAGCGATATCTATCTTTAATACGGGGAATGGGAGAAGCGACCGGGCCGAAAATTTTTGTCGTTTCTGAAAGCGAAGAGCGAAGAAAACTGCTCATTTTTTCAGTTACTTCCACAACCTTCTGAAGCTCGGGATGACTAATTTGAATCATCGCAATGTAATAAAACGGAGGATAGCCTCCCATTTTTCTGATCTGCATTTCTTTTTCATAAAAAGAAAGATAATCATGCTGTTTAACCTCGGTAATACTGTAATGATTCGGCGAATAAGTCTGTACGAGCACTTCGCCGGTTTTTTTATGTCTTCCTGCCCGGCCTGCAACCTGCGTGAGCAGTTGAAAGGTTCTTTCTGAAGCCCGGAAATCAGGCAGGTGAAGCATGGAATCCGCTGCCAGAACCCCTACTAGAGTAATATTGGGGAAATCCAGCCCCTTGGCTATCATCTGAGTACCAAGCAGTATATCCGCTCCGCCATTGCCAAATTCAGTTAACAGCTTTTCATGGGAGCCCTTTTTTCTTGTTGTATCTACATCCATACGAATAATGCGAATATCCTGAAGCTGTTTTCTCAGCTCTTCCTCTACTTTCTGAGTGCCTGTTCCAAAAAAGCGGATTTGATCACTGTCGCATTCGGGACATCTGACTGGCAGCGTTTCAGAGTACCCGCAGTAGTGACACTGAAGAGCCTGACTCGTCCGGTGATATGTAAGGGAAATATCGCAGTGCGGACACTGGGGAACATAACCGCAGTCACGGCACATAATAAAAGTGGAATATCCCCGCCTGTTCAGAAGTAAAACAGTCTGTTCTCCTTTCAGGCGTCTTGCTTCAATTCTTTCAAGCAGATCATCCGAAAACATGGAACGGTTCCCCTGACGCAGTTCGTCCCTCATATCAACAAGAGTGACAGCAGGCATGGCTGCATCGTTTACTCTGTTCTCCATCGTCAATAAACGATATACTCCTTTACTAGCTCTTGCATAGCTTTCAAGTGAAGGGGTCGCACTTCCAAGTATAACCGGGCAGGCATAGCTTTCGGCCCTCATAATCGCTACAGACCGGGCGTGGTAGCGTGGTGCTTCTTCCTGCTTATAGCTCGCTTCGTGCTCTTCGTCTATAATGATAATTCCAAGATTGTTGAATGGAGCAAAAATAGCGGAACGTGCCCCTACGACGACATCCACTTCTCCATCTCTTATCTTCTTCCACTCATCGTACTTCTCACCTTTGGAAAGAGCACTGTGCATCACCGCAACGCGGGAGCCGAATCTTGCTTTAAAACGGTTGACCATCTGAGGTGTAAGAGAAATTTCCGGAACGAGAACAATGGCCTCTTTCTTTTCCTCGAGGGTGCGTTCAATTGCCTGAAGATAGATTTCTGTTTTTCCGCTTCCGGTAACTCCGCGCAGCAAAAACGTTCTTTGCTGCTCCGACTCCATGCAATCTATAATTTCTTTTAATACCACATCCTGTTCCGGAAGCAGATCCAGGTTACCAGTTGCCGTAAATTCCCTGCCTTCATAAGGATCTCTTTTGACTACTGCCTGTTGTTTATGTAACAAGTCTTTTTTTACGAGTGTTTCCAGTGCTGCTTTGGAACCGTAAGTCTCCAATTCCTGAACAGTATAAAGGCTGTCTTTGTCCTGATCTGCTAAATAGAAAAGTACTGCAGCCTGCTTAGGAGCTTTTATTTTCAGAGTTTCTGCCTCTTCTCTCGCCTTCTCATTTTTTACGGCAAGTCCAAAAACCAGTCTTTTTTTAGCCGCGTCTTTTGTGGAGACAACCGGTTCCACCGAAAGCTGTCCCTTACGTATCGCTCTCGCAGCTGCTTTCTTTTCTTCTTCGTCTGCCTCTTTTCTCCACTCATCCCAGTTGGCCATAACACTGCTTTCTTTAAAAAAAGGCTGCAGGACAGCCTCCAGTGTTTCAGGAGCTGTCTGCAGATGCAGGTTCTTCTGATATTTAGCCCGCATCGCCTGGGGCAGCATAGCTTTTAATACGGCTACATGAAGAGACAGTGTCTCGGTTTTTATTTTTTCAGCCAGCTGCAGCAGTTCTTCGGTCAGCGGTGGTATTAAATCTATTTGTTCCTGTATAGGCTTCAGCTTTGATACCGGAATATCCGATTGATCGGTGAGTCCGATGACGAAACCCTGGACCGGGCGGTTTGCAAAAGGAACATGTACGCGGCATCCACGGGTGATTGTTTCTGCAAACTCATCGGGTACAGAATAATCAAATATCCGGTCTACTGCCTGAGAAGGAACGTCCACTATTACATTGGCAATCATTTTTTTCCTCCAATCAGGGAAGTGACTGCATCCAGAAGTTCTTTGGATGCCTGTTTTTTTGAGGTGAGCTTTATTTCCTGATCTCTGCCATCCTTGAAAAACAAGTGCAGGGCGTTTTGATCACTTTGAAATCCCTGGCCCTCGGTAGTAATGGAATTAGCACAAATTATATCCGCATTTTTCTTCCTGAGCTTTTCTTTTGCATACTGCTCAATATCATTTGATTCAGCAGCAAAACCTATTAAAATCTGCTTTCCCTTTTCTCTGCCCAGTTCTTCGAGTATATCTTTCGTCCGTTCCATAGGAATCGAAGCAGGATTAGTTGATTTTTTTACTTTATGAGCATATGTTTCGGCCGGACGGTAATCTGATACAGCCGCCGCTTTAATAATTATGTCAGCGTGCTTTTTCGAACGCATTACTGCATCAAACATTTCTTCAGCTGTCTTTATATCAACTCTTTTCACGCCATGTGGTGTTGCCAGAGCAACCGGCCCGGCTATCAGCGTTACGTCTGCCCCACGGGCCGCAGCTTCTGCTGCAATAGCAAAGCCCATTTTTCCCGAAGACCTGTTTGATAAAAAGCGGACCGGGTCGATATCCTCCTGCGTTGGACCAGCAGTTACAACAACTTTGATTCCGTGCCATGCCGGGTTGGCTTTTTTTATGAAGAAATGGTCAATCATTGACATAAGATCTTCCGGTTCTGCCATTCTGCCCTTTCCTGTATAACCACATGCAAGGTAGCCTTCATCAGGTTCAACAAAATGAAATCCATCTTCTTCAAGTGTTTTCATATTTCTTTTCACCGAAGGATGAGTGTACATATGAACATTCATAGCAGGTGCTATATAAACAGGAGCCGTAGCTGCGAGAAGGGTCGTTGTAACCATATCATCAGCTATTCCGTTCGCAAGTTTGCCGATAACATTCGCTGTTGCTGGAGCAATAAAAATAACATCCGCCCAGTCAGCAACATCAATATGGGCTATACCGTGAGGATCCGGTTCATAAAATGTATCTGTATAGACGTTATTCCTTCCCAGCGCCTGAAATGTAAGCGGTGTTATAAATTTCTGGGCATGGGGTGTCATCATTACTTTGACTTCATAATCCGCCTGTGCAAGCTTTGAAGTTAGTGCGGCGGCTTTAAATGCAGCAATTCCTCCAGAAACAGCGAGCAACACTCTTTTTTTACGTTCCATACCGGTTCCCTCCGACTTAAATTGATTTATATTCCTCATATTAAATAAATCCTGCCTTGAAAAAAAGCATATCTTACATGTGAACATCTTTTTTAGTTACAACTTCTGTAAACAGCGGCTTTCGTTTCCGTAGGAGGGGCGCAGGGCCGTTCTCATTGAAATCCAAGTCAGGAAAGGAAAGCAGGTGACTTCCTTTGCGAATGGATCGAGAGCTGCTGACATCCTCAAAATAACACTCGTTACTGCGAAACTAAACAAAAGAAAAACGATCTGAAGCTCAGATCGTTTCCTTTACGTCATCTTCGTTTAGTTCAAATGACAGCTGCTCTGCCTCAATCTCTTCAAGAGCCATACCGACATAATTTACCGATTTTGCTCCTTCAGGATGGTTGAACTTTTCCGGATGTTCACGAAGCTGCCGTGCACGTTGTGCAGAAACTGTCACAAGTGTATACTTCGAGTTAATTTTTGTTTGTAATGAATCGATCGATGGTTGAAGCATCGTACTAATCACTCCTCAGCTAACTGTTTGTATTGATGAATCAATCGGTCTTTTCTGCAGTTTTCTGCGGTAACAATAGATTTGATTCGTTCTACCGCAAGTTCAACTTCGTCATTTTCCACGACGTAATCGTATTTATCCATTAAATCAATTTCTTCTTTTGCAACCGTCATTCTGCTGTTGATAAGGTCTTCTGTTTCCGTCCCCCGTCCTTCAATCCTGCTGCGAAGTTCATTAAGGCTTGGCGGCATAAGAAAAATAAATACGCCTTCCGGAAAAGTTTCTTTTACCTGCAGGGCTCCCTGAACTTCAATCTCCAGAATTACATCGTACCCCATGTCGATCATTTCTTCCACATACGCACGAGGGGTCCCGTAATAATTACTCACATAATGCGCGTGTTCAAGCATTTCGCCTTCACGGATCATTCGTTCAAATTCTTCTTTTGTTTTAAAGAAATAATTTACTCCGTCTACTTCTCCTGCCCGCGGACTGCGGGTTGTTGCAGAGACAGAATATTTAATATCTGTATCATGTTCTCTTAATGCTCCGCAAACAGTACCTTTCCCCACTCCAGAAGGACCGGAAAGGACGATAAGCAGTCCTTTTTCTCGCTTCATTCGTACCCTCCACTTAATTCAGTATTCTATCAGTATATCATGAACAATCTTTAACCGTCACGATCAGTATTTTATTCTTCTGATGCTTCCTCTTTACTGGTAATAACCCGTTGAGCCACCGTTTCCGGCTGAACGGCTGAAAGAATAACATGATCGCTGTCGGCGATAATAACCGCTCGTGTTCTTCTTCCATAAGTTGCATCAACAAGCATGTTCCGGTCACGTGCGTCCGAAATAATCCGTTTAATTGGAGCGGATTCCGGACTTACAATTGAAATAATACGATTGGCGGAAACAATATTTCCAAAGCCAATGTTGATCAGTTTAATATCCACTGTAAAGTCTCCTTTTAAGTCATTCAATATTTTGTACCTGCTCTTTTATTTTTTCCAGTTCATCTTTCATTTCAATCACCAGGGCGCTTAATGAAGCTGCATTCGCCTTCGAACCGATCGTATTCACTTCCCTGTTCAGTTCCTGAACAATAAAATCCAGTTTTCGGCCGACTGCCCCTTCTCTTTCGAGCGTATCCAAAAACTGCTTCGCATGGCTTGCCGTTCTGGACAGCTCTTCCTGGATATCCACTTTTTCCGCGTGCACAGCAACTTCTGTCAACAAACGGGATTCTTCTATCTCCGTTCCTGATAAAAATTCCTCTACACGCTGACGCAGTTTGTTATAAAAAGCTGCCTTTATTTCCGGACCGGCTTTTTCAATATTTGATTTCAATTTCAAAAGCTGGACCATACGTGTCTGAAGCTCCTGTTTAAGCAGTCTTCCTTCTTCTTCTCTCATCAGCAGGAAATTTTGAGATGCTTCCATTACACAAGGATGGATTTCCGACCGTATGCGTTCTAGATCAGTATTTTCTTCTTCCACATGGACAATTCCTTCGTTTTGAAGCATGGAAGACGCAGGAAAATCTTCTTTGGAACCGGTTATATTTTTCATCTCTTCAAACTTTTCCTGATATTCCCGGAGCAGATCCCAGTTAATATGTACCTTTTTAACATCTTTTTCGAAAGGCTGAAAATGAACAAAAACTTCTATTTTGCCCCGGAATATATTTTCTCTGCTCCATTTACGCACCGCTTCTTCCAATGCACTCCAGCAGCCCGGAAGTTTAACACTGATTTCACAAAATCGGTGATTAACGGCTTTAATTTCGACTGTCACACGACCGCTGCTAATTTTCTGCTCTGACCGGCCGAATCCTGTCATACTTCTAACCATAACTATCACATCCACTTCCCTATTCTAACCAATATTGATCAAGACAACAAGCCTGAGGAGCAATCTCTCTTCGTAATATCGGCTTTTCCTCTGTTATACTAGGCAGACAGGAAGCAATGAAGGAGGAAAAATTAATGGCTTTTGATGGAATAGTTACCCGGGCGGTAACACATGATATACAAAATAAACTTAAGACTGGGAGAGTAGTAAAAATACATCAGCCCTACGCTACAGACCTCGTCATGACGATACGTGCAAACAGAAAAAATTATCCGCTTTTTCTGTCAGTGAACCCTAATTTCGCCCGTTTTCACCTGACAGATGTTAAATTTCAAAACCCTCAGGAACCGCCGCTATTTTGCATGGTACTCCGCAAACATCTCGAAGGTGCGGTAGTGGAATCGGTTAAACAGACCGGCCTTGAAAGAGTGGTTACGATATCTTTTAAAGGACGAAATGAACTGGGAGATGTTTCCTACAAAAAATTAATACTGGAATTAATGGGCCGGCACAGCAACCTGATCTTTCTGGATGCTGAAAATAACGTAATTCTCGAGAGCATGAAGCATATCCCGCCTTCACTTTCCCAGTTCCGAACCGTGCTCCCGGGGCAGCCCTATTACAATCCGCCTCACATGGACAAAAAGAATCCTCTTGAAACAGAAAAAGAAGAACTGCTTAAAGCAGTAGACTTTAACGAAGGAAAAATGGATAAACAACTTTTAAACACCTTCAGCGGCCTGTCTCCCCAGGTTATTAAAGAGATTTTATATAGAAGCGGATTTCTTAACAGCGACAGTCTTTACAAAGCTTTCACGGAAGTAATGGAGCCGGTGAAAAACCACAATTATTTCCCTCAAATGATTGCTGAAGAAAACAGTGAAAGCTTTTCCGTAATTCCTTTACACTATAAGAGTGGAGAAATTCGTACTTTTGAGACGGTTCACGATCTGCTGGACGGATATTTTACTAACAAAGCGGAAAGAGACCGGGTAAAACAGCGGGCATATGATCTGGAGCGGCTTTTGAAAAATGAATATGATAAAAATAAGAAAAAAATTAAAAAGCTTGAGAACACTCTAAAAGATGCGGATAAAGCGGCCGAACAGCAAAAATATGGAGAACTGCTAACAGCACACATGCATCTCGTGAAACCAGGCCAGAAAGAAGTTCAGGCAGTTGATTACTATGACGAAAATCAGGGGAAGATCATCATCCCTCTTAATCCTCAGAAATCTGCTTCTGCTAACGCCCAGCAGTATTTTAAAAAGTACCATAAGCTTAAAAACTCAGTGAAGTTTGTTCGTAAAGAAATTAAAGATGCAAAAATCGAAATGGACTACTTTGACCGTTTAATGCAGCAGATGGAACTTGCTTCCACTGAAGATATTGAAGATATCAGGGAAGAACTTGTCCAGGGCGGCTATTTGAAAAAGAAAGTCGGAAGAAAGAAGAAAAAGAAACAGACTAAACCAATGCTTGACCGCTACCTCTCTTCAAGCGGAATTGAATTATACGTTGGTAAAAATAATAAGCAGAACGAGTATTTAACGACCCGTGTGTCCCGTCAGGATGATACGTGGCTGCATACAAAAGATATCCCGGGGTCGCATGTACTAATCCGCAGCACTGAACCGGATGAAGCAGCGATACTTGAAGCGGCTAATCTTGCTGCCTACTTTAGTAAAAGCCGCATGTCCGGTAATGTACCGGTGGATTATACGCTGATCCGCCATGTAAAAAAACCGAATGGTGCAAAACCCGGCTACGTAACTTACGACAAACAAACAACCGTTTATGTCACTCCAGATGAGCGCCTCGTGGAAAAATTAAAGGAAAACTTTAAAAAGCAGCCTTCCAGTTAATGGATGGCTGCTTTTCTACTTAATAATAATTCTCTCCGGATCGGACTGCAGAACCTGTTAACGATGTTCTTTCAGAGCACCAGGAATCGGGAATTATTCCTCCGGATCTTTTTTATTATCTGATCTTTTTACACTTCCTGTTACACTGGTATTAGCCAGAATAACAATTAAAAACATGATCGGCAGAATCCACCAGGGCACATTAAAAAAGTACTGAAGCACAATATATATGACGATTGGAATAAGCATGGCAGCTGCAAGTATAAGCAGCCTGGCTGTTTGAGTAGACATAGTATCTTCCTTTACTTGATCAGATTTTTCACTCTCAATCAGTGTAGCAAAATTCTTCCTGATATTCTAACTGACTTTTACGTGAAGAATCAGTAAAACATCTCTCACTCCTTCGTTACCTGAAAACCAATACAAATCATTTTCTTATTTCTGCAAAAGAGACCTGCAGCAGCTTAAATGAATTTCATAATAGAAGCTCCTTCTGTATAAATGAATCAGACAGATGTTTTCTCGTAGGGCTGCCCCAAAAAACTACGCTGAATTTGAACTTCAGCCGGCGCTTTATTCTCCGGGGAATGCCCTCTTTCACTACGGTCATGCGCAGGGAAGCACAGCAGGCAATGAATTTCTTTAAATATTCGTTTATTTATCTGAGACAGTCATTAATGAAACTTTCACATCTATCTATAAATCAATTTTGAAATTAATTCACTTCTAAACTTTTCCCAGAAAAGAAACTATGCGCCCTTTGAAAAGGAAGTTTTGCTTGGAGGAGTTAGACTTAAGGAGGAACCATTTATGATTATCCGCGAAAGACAGAACAGTTTTATAGTGATCAAACAGGAAGATCATGCTCAATTATCAGGAAGAATAGCTGAAGGGTGGAAGGATAAATATATTCCTGCTGATTATAAAATCAATGATGTCGTTACGGCCGTTCACCACCATGATAGAGCCTGGAGAGAGCTTGACAGTGCTCCTTTTTACAATGATCAGAAACAAAAACCTTACTCTTTTATTGATTTCCCGGTTGCTGTTAAACTCGTACACTATAAACATGGAATTGACATAGTGCAGTCAGAGAATAAATACGCGGCGCTGCTCCACAGTCTTCACTACTGTTCACTAATTGGAGGCCGCAATGAAAATGAGCAGCATTTTCTTCAAAATGAAACAAGGAGGCAGAAGCATCTGAAATCTTCCCTGCAATTATTTCACCGTGAAAACGAGGAAGCTTTAAAAGCTCATTTACATCTTCTTCAGCTGTGTGACAGCCTCTCTCTGTATGTATGCATGAACGAGCCGGGAACAGAAAAAGTGTACCGGAATAATAAAGATGGCTTTCAGAATTCTGACGCTTTTCCTTTCACTATGGGTAAAGATATAACTGCTTCATGGAAGAATATCAGCGAATTGATTATGACTCCTTCTCCTCTGGAAGAACCGCTTGATTTCATTCTTCCTTACAAGGAAATAACGAAAGAAGCCTTGAAAACAAAAGGTCTTTTTCAGGCATTTACCGATGGTCCATTAAAAGAAGTACCGATTTCCCTCCTATCCTGAATGAAAAAGCTGGAAAGCTCCTGCACGGCAGGCCGAAGCGGAGTTTTCTACATATATCAAGTACAAAATTGGCTCTTAAGCAGACTTGGTGATATTAAACTATATGTACCAATAAATCTAAAATTAATTAAATACCTCGAACTACTTAGGCCTGTTACTGCGGCTTTTAAAAAGAAGAAGCAGACTTTAAATGATAAAAAGCAGG
This sequence comes from Alkalicoccus halolimnae, assembly GCF_008014775.2. Taxonomy (GTDB): domain Bacteria; phylum Bacillota; class Bacilli; order Bacillales; family Salisediminibacteriaceae; genus Alkalicoccus; species Alkalicoccus halolimnae. The sequence continues at coordinate 2,103,515 of NZ_CP144914.1, forward strand.
AAGGCCCCCCTTTATATGCGTAAGAGGAGCAAAATTCAACACAGCTTTAAATTTAAATTCAACTGTTACAGCCGAGTTTTTATTCAAACGTTTTATAAATCATCAGGGCATCCTCTTTCCCATCATTGAAACGCTGCTCTGGTTTTTATGGCCAATAGAAGAATTGCCTGAGATTCAATAAAAAGACGTTGAAAAGGTAGAAGCAGCCTGTGTTCAGCAGGTGAACTTCTACCTTTTTGATTAAGATTTCATTTCCAGCAGAGACCGCGCTTCATCCGCAGCTCTTATGATGAGTCGTTATTTATTATCCTGTTTCCAGCGCTTTAAACTGTGATTTAACCAATTCGTAATACTCGCCCCTCTGCCTGATTAATTCGTCATGATTTCCCTGCTCGAGAATTTCTCCGTTTTCGAGAACAAAAATATTGTCTGCTTCACGGATAGTAGAAAGACGGTGTGCAATCATAACAGCAGTTCTTCCTTCTAGAAGCCTTGCCAGAGCTTTTTGAATCAGCTGCTCCGTTTCTGTATCGATAGAAGCTGTTGCTTCATCCAGTATTAATATCTGCGGATCGGCCAGCAGCGCCCGGGCAAATGAAATCAGCTGCCTTTCTCCTACCGAGAGGATATTCCCGCGCTCTTCCACTTCCGTTTCGTAACCGTCGGCCAGATTCTTAATGAACCGGTCCGCCCCTACTGTTCTTGCTGCTTCCCGGCACTCTCCATCCGTTGCATCCGGACGACCGAAGCGGATATTATCCATGATGGTTCCTGAAAAAATAAAGGTATCCTGAAGAACAATACCTACCTGTTTTCGGAGACTGTCCAGTTTAATATTGCGAAGATCTTCACCATCAAGGAGAACCCTTCCCCCGGTCGGATCATAAAAACGGCTTATCATATTTACAATCGTCGTTTTTCCGCTGCCGGTATGCCCTACTAAGGCCACGGTCTGCCCTGCTTTCATTTCGAGGTTAATATTGGTTAACGCTTTTCTTTTTTCGTCATAAGCAAACTCTACACTATCGAACTGTATATGTCCCTGAACTTTTCCCATCGTAACTGCATTTTTCTTTTCGGGAACAGATGGGAGTTCATCAAGAAACTCAAAGATACGTTCGGAAGATGCCATCCCGACTAGAAGCTGATTATACACCTGCCCCAGTCTGGATATCGGTTCCCAGAACATCCCCAGAAAAAGAGAAAATGTGAAAAACTCGCCAATGGTAAGGGATCCTTGTTGAATGAGCACGACCCCGTACCAAAGCAGAACCGCGGTCCCAACAGCTCCACTCATTTCCACAAACGGACGAAACATCGCACTCTTTTTCGTAGCATGCCTCCATGACTCAAAATTCTGCCCGTTAATTTTGTTGAAAAAACCGATATTCGATTTTTCCTGTGTATAGGACTGGGTGACGCGTATTCCCTGAATACTTTCATTCAGGTGGGAGTTAAGCATCGACTGCTTAAGACGAACATCCTGCCAGGAACGCCGGATACTTCGGCGCAGTTTTGTAGAAATAAAAAACATGAGAGGCAGAACGATCATAATAGCAAGCGTCAGCTCGGGACTAATATAAAACAGAAGGGCGACAATACCAATCAGCATGATTAAGTCCATCAGCAGATTGATAACTCCATTTGTAAATAAATCCTGAAGGCTGTTTACATCATTTGTGATGCGGACTAGAATGGATCCTGCTGACCGCTGATCGAAAAACCGGTGAGAAAGTTTTTGTATATGGTTAAACAAAGCTGTCCTCAGATCAAATATAATGTACTGCCCCAGCTTGTTCATAAAACGAATGCGGAGCAGGTTTCCTATCCAGGAAACGACATACATGCCAGCTATGACGAGAACCATAATCATCAGAAAGTTCATATCGCCGTATTCGATAATGTGGTCGAGAGCGTAGCTTCCAATCAGTACAGGTGCAAGAAGTCTCACAGCCGTGGATAACAGCATTCCTAATACGGCTACAGGGAGAATTGATTTTGCATAAGGTTTCATATAAGCAAACAGCCTTGCCATCTGGGCCCAGTTGAACGGTTTTTCAATCGCTTCATCATTCGAGTATTTGAAACGCCGCAGCGTTCTTTCTTCTTCCTTATTTTCTTTCATTTTTTTCCCCCCTTTTCAGCGTGCTTCAAGCAGAAATTGATTTTTGTCCTTATACTGAAGCTCATAAATCCGCCGGTAATGCCCGTTTTCCATGTTCAGCAGTTCGTAATGATTTCCCTTCTCTACAATCCTGCCCTCATTTAGAACGAGGATCTCATCTGCGTGGAGAAGGGAGGATATGCGGTGGGCAATAATAAAGGTTGTCCGCCCCTGCATAACCTCCCGAAAGGCAGCCTGAATTTTAGCCTCTGTCTCCATATCCACAGCACTGGTGGCATCATCAAGAATAAGAATGCTCGGATCCACACAGATCGCTCTTGCAATAGCGATTCTTTGTTTTTGTCCTCCGGATAAGCCGCCTCCCCTTTCCCCAAGCACAGTGTCATAACCATCCGGAAGCTGCATAATGAAATCATGGGCATCGGCACGTTTCGAAGCATCGATGATCCGTTCCATAGAGGCCTCCGGTCTGCCATAGGAAATGTTATCTTTAACTGTAGAAGAAAAGAGAAATGACTCCTGGAGTACAACTCCTGTATTCTTACGAATCGTTTTTAACGTATAATCCGTAATTGATCTTCCATCCACCATCAGGCTTCCACTGTCCGGTTCGTAAAAACGGGTGATCAGCTGAGTAATCGAAGTTTTACCGGAACCTGTCGCACCAATAAGGCCGATTGTTTTACCAGGAGCGGCTTCAAACGAAATGTTCTGAAGAGCGGGCTCTTCCTCCTCGGAATAGCGGTGACTTACGTTATTAAATGAAACATGTCCATTGAGGCGGTCTTTTTCCACAGCTCCAGGTTTGTCCTGAATATCTTCCGGCTCTTCTAATACTTCCAGCAGTCTTTCTCCGGAAGCTTTGGCCTGAGAAAAAGTATTTACTATAAAACCTAAATTCATCAACGGATTGATAATAAACCAGATTAAACTGAAGAAAGCAACAAGCACCCCGGGCTGGATTTCCCCGTTAATAACAAGATAGCCTCCATATCCAAGCAGCACGACTACACAGATATGACCTATTAGTTCCATAAAAGGAAAGTACTTAGACCAAATATTGGATGTATAGATATATTTATCTTTATAATCTGTATTTTTTTCACCAAAGCGGCCCATTTCAAAATCTTCTTTTGAAAGTGATTTCACCGTAGTCATGCCGCTGATATTTTCCTGTACTTTTGTAGTCATCCCGGCAAATGACCTGCGGATATCTTTAAATGCAGGATGCACCTTTTTATCAAACTGATAAACAGTAACAATAAGAAAAGGCATGGCCCCAAGCGTCACAAATGCCAGTGAAGGACTGTAGTAAAACATAATTCCCATGCTCAGCGTAACGAGCATAAATAAATTTATCAGCTGAGCGAATCCGAAAGAGAGAAAAAACCGGAACCCTTCGACATCGGCAGTCAACCTTGACATTAAATCTCCGGTGCGGGCATTATCGTAATAGCGGAAAGGAAGGTACTGAAGTTTTTCATACAGGGCATTGCGGAGTTCAAATACGGCACGAATACCAAAAAGATCTCCCAGATACTGATGAAAATAAACGGCTATCCCTTTCAGCATAGTAATAAGGAAAAAGCCCCCCGCTACGTAGGGAATCCAACCATAATTTTGATCCAGTATGACCGAATCAATAGTTATTTTTAATATTACCGGGTAAGCTACGGTAAACCCGGTAACAGCAAGAAGCAGTACAATGGACCAGAAAAAATAAGCTTTAAAAGGCCAGTAAAAATGTTTAAGCTTCTTAAATATTTCCATATAAATGACCCCTTCCTAAATATCAGACAGTTCTTATAATATATCGGTTCCCGAAATATTAATCTACTGTTGAAAATAAGCAAACAAGTCTAAATTGAGCGAATTTTCTCCATAAACCTGCTGTTTAATGAATTTACCTTCAATATACTTAATTTTCCTGTAAAAAATAAAACAGAATGATTCGCCCCCCACCGAATTCTCTTCCATGGAGGTGCGAAACTTGAAAATTAAGCGGCTTTTCATCCAATAAGATTCAAGCATGACAATAAAAATCACGCAAAAAAATCGCCGTATCCTTTGTGAAAAGGGGCGATTTTTTTCCTGATCGAATGTATAGCATTTACTAACGTGCCGTACTTCAGTTATTTAATCCGTAAATATTTATCGTATAAATCAAGAAGCTGGTACTCCCTGCGCTGGTACATATCTTTTGGAAAATCAATTGATGCAATGATGAAACTTAGAGAATCATCGCGGCTATCCAGCCGAAAATAAGCAGCGGAATATTAAAATGAAGAAAAGTCGGTACGACAGTGTCCCAAATATGATTGTGCTGTCCGTCAGCATTCAAACCGGCCGTTGGACCAAGAGTACTGTCTGAAGCAGGGCTTCCTGCATCCCCAAGAGCACCTGCTGTACCAATTAACGCTATTGTTGCAAGCGGTGAAAACCCCAGCGAGGCAGCAAGCGGCACAAAAATAGCTGCCAGAATGGGGACAGTAGCGAATGAAGAACCAATGCCCATCGTAATAAACAAACCGATCAGAAGCATCGCTATCGCTGCAAGGCCCATTCTGTCGTTAAACCACACTTCTGTACTTTCAACAAGCAGTTCCACATGACCTGTTTCTCGTATCACTTCAGCGAACCCACCGGCTGTAATCATAACAAAACCGATAAAAGCAAGCATTTTCATACCGCGGGTCATGAGTTCATCTGCTTCCTGAAGTGTGAATTTTCTTGTGATGTGCAGATAAGAAAAATAAATGTAAAGTATGATTAAACCAGTACCAGCTCCTATGATCATGGAATCTGTGCTGACCTGAGCTGCAAGTACTGAAAGAATAGCCGTAAGACCAACGAATATGCCCATTGGAGATTCTGGTGCTTGGGGACTGCTTTCCTCCCCCTGAGCAAGATCTTTATCTTCATAGGTTCGAGGGTTTTTATAAGTAATCAATATGGAAATAAATAGACCAACAACCATTCCGAGAACGGGTAGCGCCATGGCTCCGGGTATATCATTTAAAGCTATTTGCAGGCCGCTCGCTTCCATATTATCTGCGATTGTTTCGTGAAAGATTAGGCCGTACCCGGCTGGTATTAAAATATAAGGAGCTTTCAATCCGAACGTCAACGCTGTGGCAGCAGCTCTCCGATCCATTGCCAGTTCATTAAAAACTTTAAGCAGCGGTGGAATCAGCAGTGGTATGAATGCAATGTGAACAGGAACCAAATTTTGGGAAAAGCTCGCGATAATTGCGATAACAAACAATATTAATGCCTTCTTTAAAGAGCTTCGACGACTTTCCCCTTCTTTACCAACGAGCTTAATAGCCAGTTTAACCATTAATTCGGGAAGGCCGGTAAAGCTGATAGCAATTGCAAAAGCTCCCAGCAGTCCATAGCTTAAAGCAATTTGAGCATTGTCACCAAGACCTTCACTAAAAATAGAAATTGTTTCTGTTACTGAAAAACCGGCAGTAAGCCCGCCTGCCACTGCTCCGATAAGTAAAGCAAGTACGACGTGGATCCGCGATAAACTTAAGATAATCATAACTAAAACAGCGACAATAACAGCGTTCATACCAATTACTCCTTCATCCCTTTAATTTAATAAATCGATAATGTAAAAAAGCCTTTACGAGAATACCATGGCTGGATGCATTCGTCAATTTCTCCTCAAATAAAAAATATATTAACTTAGAAGTGGAAATATGGGAAAAGGAAAACCATTAAATTCCTTATTAACCGAAGATAATCCCAATAAACTATGCAGTATTATTTGTTCCCTTAATACAAAAAAGCTCTCCATAAGATCATCAGATATTTTTCATCTGTATGATCTCACGGAAAGCGGGTTCCATTTTTTAAATTAAAGTCTTTTCGTATAAAGTGCTGTTAAATTCCAGTGATAAATGTAGAGAAATGTAACAGAGACACTCAAGCAAAACCTTTGCACCATGAGGCATGAAAATGATCTTCTACAGGACTTGAATTTTCCCTCTATTCAGGTGGCATGAAAGATAGTCGGAAAGGGCTTCTTTATTTAGAAGGCGGGTTCTGCTCTGTCTTTTTACCGTAAGCTGGAGGGCACATGGGGCGACTCCGGGGTGATCAAGGACGAGTCCCACCCCGCACAACCGCAGGGAGGACGGGATTAGCTGAGGCCGGCCCGAAAAGCATCCCCATGGAAACGAAAGCGCACGTTTATCACTTATCTACTTTTTTCAAGCTAGCTTACTTTTTGGGCAGACTTATTTAAAAACCTGCTAAATAAGAAGCTGACCTAAAAAAGCCTGCTGTATTAGCGGTTAGTAATTAACGCTCTGGTTCTTTATTAAATATAATGAACATCCACCAAACAATTAAATAAAGGTGCAGAAAAACAAGAAATATGGCATCAAAGGAAAAGCGTCTCAGTTCTCTCCATAAAAATACCAGTTCGTGTTCCTCAACGGGGCGCCCCATTAAAAAGAGAATTAAGAAGAGAGGCAGCACCAGCACAAGACCAGCAGCGAACAAAGAATAAGCAGGAGATTCTCTTCGGATCGCCGCAGCACCAGCTGCTGCCAGAGTAAGCGTCATTAAAATGAAATATGTAATCCAGATCCACGCTGGAAATAGACCTAGCATTCCCCCACTCCTTTCCAAGGATTTTCATACCATAAACTTTTTATAAAGTTTATCACAGCTGTTTTCTTTTGAATATGACAGCAGATTTGATCAGGACTCCATTTTTGTTTCTTTATTAAAAGCTGTGCTGCCTTCTACAGGAATGGAACTTCCCATCTATACAGGTGGGGTCAATGTTGTTTAACAGGAATCATCTTTATTAGAAGGCAGATTCTGCCCTGTCTTTTCACCGTAAGCTTGGGGACACATGGGGAAACTCCGGGGCGATGAAGGACGATCCCCACTCCGCCCGACGGAAGGGAGGACGGAATTAGCTGAGGCCGGCCCGGAAAGCGTCCCCATTGAAACGAAAGCGCACTTTCACCGATTTTCTACTTTATTTTCAAGGCAGCCTATTTTAAAAGCAGCTTTGTAAATAACCACTTTAAATTTATTTTTTTGAATTACGAGTAAAAGGGTAAAGGTCATTAAATGCGGCATTCAATCAATCAGGAGGTGTTTACGATGGAAATGGCTCCTTACATAATCCTGCTTTTTATCGGCTACCTTGTTTACACGCTTGATTTTAAAAAAGAAAATCTTCCCGTTTCCCCTATTCTGGTTTTTATTGGGCTTGTTTTATCTTTTTTGCCGGTATATGAGGATCTTACTATTACTGCTGATTTTTTATACCACGTCCTTCTGCCAGGCCTGCTGTTTGTCAGCGCCTATCAATTCCCCATTAAATACATGAAAAAATATGCTTCTGTCATCGCAGTACTCGGAACCGCCGGGATTCTGGCAACTGTAATCTTATCGGGACTCGCCGTATACTGGCTTGCGCAGCCATTTACGACCATTACTTTGATCGCGGCTATGCTTATTGCAGCTGTCTTAATCCCTACCGATCCTGTATCAGTTGTACAGATTCTTTCAAAAGACTTAAATGATGAGCTTGTAACGAACGTAGTCGAAGGCGAATCTCTTCTTAACGACGGCACGAGCATCGTCGTGTTTACTTTTCTTTTTACGTGGTACTCCACCGCCCCTCAAGGACCCGCAGAAGCACTAACACAGTTTTTGTATGTTTCTTTAGGCGGAATAGGAATTGGGGCAGCGGGCGGATGGCTTTTCGGCAGAGCCGTACACTTTACTCATAACCGTACTTACCAGATTATGCTGAGCATTATCGTCGCTTATGCTGTTTTTCTTTCAGCTGAAGCTGTCCATGTTTCTGGAGTGCTTGCTTCGGTATTTGCCGGCCTGATGCTATCCTCGACGTTCAGTAAAACTGATAAAGAATCGCATTTCCGTGAATCTCTGGACAGCTTTTGGGAAGTCGTGGAAGTGTCCATATTGTCTCTGCTGTTTCTATTAATCGGTTTAGTCGCTGCCCCGTACCTGTTTCACCATTTATGGACGGCTGTAATTATTTTTTTCACCGCTCTCCTTCTGATCCGCTGGTTTACAGTAGAAACGATGCTCAGGTTTATTCCGTTCAAACATGAATCCACTTTTAAAGAAAGGTTTTTAATCAGCATCTCCGGAGTAAAAGGAGCTATTTCCGTTTATTTACTGTTAAAACTGGAAACACTAAGCGGTACGGAAATTGATTTAATATCGTCAATCAGTTTCAGTTTAATCGTTCTTTCTCTCATGCTTCAAAGTCTTGCTATTCATCCGGTAGCCATGCTTATGAATAAAAAATAACGTTTTATTTTCAACGGTGAGAAATAGAAATTTTCCGGCCCGGTTCAAGAACAACCTTTTCGCTGTTAACGAAAACCTCTGCAGCATCAGCTTCGTTGGCGATCGTTATCTGCTCTTTGTCCACGTGCACAAATAGCCGTGCACCCCGAAAGACAACTTTGAATGAGAAAGCATCCCACTGGTCCGGTATAAGGGGATTAAAATGCAGTACTCCCTTTATCACTTTCATACCGCCGAATCCCTGAACAACAGACATCCACGTCCCTGCCATACTCGTAATATGGCAGCCGTCCTCTGTATCATTGTTATAATTATCAAGGTCGAGACGGGCTGTGCGCAGATACATTTCATAAGCTTTTTCTTTATATCCAAGTTCACAGGCAAGAATCGAGTGAACACATGGAGAAAGAGAGGATTCATGAACCGTCATTGGTTCATAGAAGTCAAAGTTTCTTTTCTTTGTATATATATCAAATTCATGATTTAAGAAATGAAGCCCCTGCAGCACATCAGCCTGTTTTATAAAACAAGAACGCAGTATTCTGTCCCATGACCAGTTTTGATTAATCGGCAGATGTTTTTGATCAAGTTCATTTACGTGCATTAACTCTTTATCCATAAAGTTATCCTGCTGAAGGAAAATTTCTTTTTTTTCTTCAATCGGATAGTACATCCGGTTAATTATATCTTTCCATTTTTCTGTTTCTTTCTCTTTCAATGCAAGGCTCCCTGTCCATTCTCTGTATAATTGCGGGTGTTCTGATTTTATGAATTCAAGTACTTCCAACGTATATTCAAGAGTCCATGAAGCTATTCGGTTTGTATACCAGTTGTTGTTGACGTTATTCTCATATTCATTAGGGCCTGTAACTCCGAGAATCATGTAAACACCTTTGTCGGTCACAAAATTTACCCGTTCTTCCCAGAAACGTGAAATTTCTACGAGAACTTCCACTCCCTTATCCAGTAAATATGAAGTGTTTCCAGTGTAATTGGTAAAATTATAAATGGCGTGTGCAATCGCTCCGTTACGGTGTATTTCTTCAAACGTTATTTCCCATTCGTTGTGGGATTCTTCTCCATTCATAGTAACCATAGGATAAAAAGCACCTTTTTCAAAACCCAGTTTAGCAGCATTTTCTTTCGCTTTTCCTAAATGATTATGGCGGTATACGAGAAGGTTCCTTGCTGTCTGATTATCAGACGTTGCCAGATAGAACGGGAGACAATATGCTTCTGTGTCCCAATAAGTGCTTCCTCCATACTTTTCGCCGGTAAATCCTTTTGGACCGATGTTAAGTCTGGCATCTTCCCCGTTATACGTCTGATTCAGCTGGAAAATGTTGAAACGAATTCCCTGTTGGGCAGAAAGGTCTCCATCAATGACAATATCGCTGTCATTCCATTTCTTTTTCCAAGCTTCTGCCTGTTCTTCTTTCAATAAATTAAACCCTTTTGTCACAGCTTTATCCAGTGCTTCTTCAGCGGCCTGATACAAAAGGCTTTCCTCATGATCCCTGTTCGTTACGTTTGCAGCATATTTATATATAGTTACTGTCTTTCCTTGAATTAAATCTGCATGAAAATTGACAGCAGCATATTTTGAGCTCTCTTCTGGAACTGCCGATATTCTCAGTTTTTCCCCGTCCCTGTAAATCTGTGTTTCCATTAACGAGCACAATTGAAAATTTAATTTTTTTGTGCGGACTGTAACATGTGCTCTGTTTGCAAAAGCGTTCTGAGCTGCTTCTTCCCAAAATTTCTCATCGTAATTTGCATCCGTGTTTTTAATATCTCCATCCAGATAAGAGCAGATTTCAAGATTTCCGTTAAAATTGAACGGGGTTATTTGATAAGATACTGCTCCAATTTCTTTATCTGCAGCACTTACAAAGCGAACGGCCTCTATATCAATACCTTTATCTTCGTGCAAATAAGCAGTGAATTTTCTCTTAAGAAAACCTTCTCTCATGTTTAATTCCCGGACAAAGTTCGTTATTTTCACCTTATTTATATCCAGTTCTTCCCCATCGATATATATTCGAAGACCGATCCAATTAGTGGAATTGAGCACTTTCGCAAAATATTCCGGATAGCCATTTTTCCACCAGCCTACACGGGTTTTATCAGGGTAATAAACTCCTGCCATGTAGCTTCCCTGCAGCGATTTTCCAGAATAAGTTTCTTCAAAGTTTGCCCGCTGACCCATGTGACCATTTCCAATACTGAAAACACTCTCGGATATTTCATGCTTTTTCGGATCAAAGCTTTCTTCAATAATAGACCAGGAATTTTCTTTTAAATAAGGATTCACAGCTCCCGCCTCCGTCTCATTTTTTAAAATCAGGGTCTTTAAGGCCATTGTACAAAAATAAAATACAAGAAAATTTAAGGTAATGGAGGGAATGTGTTTCTGTCTATCATTCAAATGAGGCATTTTAAATGTAAAATACTTTCTTATTATTCTACCACTTTTATACAGCCATAAAATCTTTGTTTTTCATAATTATGAAGTTAGTTCTGTAAAAACCGAATAAAGCAGAAGACCTTCTCTGCAGGCGGACGCTTTCCCCGTTAGTTCGTCATCAGCTGAATTCCCCAAAAAGATCTTCTCAAAATTGGATCCTCAGACGGTTCTCTAAACCTTCTGGAGTGCCCGTCTTTTGCTGCGATCATTCTTTAATAAGCAATGGAGGAACGCCTTTTTTCCGACAAGGCAGAGTGCACAAAACAGAAAAAACTGCTGGAATATACATCCAACAGTTTTTGATCCATCTTTCACTATAATTAAAAATCTACTTTCTCCTGATTGGTAACTACGAGAAGAGTTTTGCCTTTGTCAAGTTCTTCTTCCAGTTCAGACGCTTTATCCGCACTAATACCAATTTCTTTCATTTTGGTTTGAAGCGTATTCCCTTTACCGCGGAAAATATTTTTTAAAGAAGTTCCCAGTCCCTGCTCACTCACACCAATTTTATTGGCATCAGTTGATTTACGGTTTCTTCTTGCATGTCCGTAATCAGAATTTAATACATAAATATCATCATCACGTATACCATCTTTTCTCAATTTTCCGATCGATTCACTTAGTGTTTCGTCGTTGTGAAATAATTTGTATTTTGGATCCACTGTTATTCCTCCTCAGAAATTAATAATCTTATTTTCTAAAGAATGCAGTATATAAAATATACATTGCCCTCTTTACAAAGCTTCCTGATGATACACGTTCCCTCTATTGACTAAATTAAATCCTATTATACTAACAATTCTTAAAAGCATGGTTGATCAATAAACCATTAAACAAGTATGATAAAGAAGGAATTTATTTAAAAGTGCTGTTAACGTTTGTTGTTGTCAATTTTCAGGAATTTTAATTATGGTCTGTACTATTTCCGAATATGAAAAGCCATTGATCGGGTAGATTACTGACTCATGGACGTCCCATACTTACAAAACAGGAAAGGGACTGCCATCAGCTTTTCATGCGCAGCCGTTTTTCAATAACACTCGATTTTAACAGAATCAATCAGAAAGAGGGTTACATAATTATGTCCTATGAAATTAATGAAGTAATGCTTTCCGAATCCAAGATCAAACAGCGGGTAAAGGAACTAGGCGCGGAAATTCAAAAAGATTTTAACGACGAACCTGTTGTACTAATTGCTGTTTTGAGAGGTTCTTTTGTTTTCGCTGCCGATCTCATGAGGGAAATGAAAGGGAATATACAGGTGGACTTCATCTCCGTTTCAAGTTACGGAAACCAGACAAAAACGACTGGTAAAGTCCGTCTTCTTAAAGATCTGGATACAAATATTACAAATGAAAATGTAGTTGTCGTAGAAGATATTGTTGACAGTGGATTAACACTTTACTTTTTGATGGATCACCTGAAAATGCACCGGCCTAAACAACTTAAAATATGTACACTTCTCGACAAGCCTGAACGCCGGCAGGTTGACCTTCCAATTGATTACGTTGGTTTTGTCATTCCTGATGAGTTTATCGTCGGATATGGTATTGACTATGCCCAGTATTATCGAAATCTGCCTTATATTGCAAGCGTAAAAGAAGTTTAGCTGCATTCCCCCATGACCTGATTAGTAGTTTATAAAGAAAAGACGAACCTCACTCCGCCCGACGGAAGGGAGGACGAAATCAGCTGAGGCAGGCCCGCTCTGAAAGTGTCCCCATGGAAACGAAAGCGCACGATTATCTACTTTATTTTCAATGCAGTAATAGAAAATACAGCAAAAAACCGTCCCCGTGAGAATTAATTCTCACGGGGACGGCAGCCTGAAGCAACATAAAAAAACTTCATTGATGAAATGATGATATACGAAGACAAAGATATTCGTATTTGTACTTATATTTTACACTAACGCCGCTGATTTTAACGCCGGCTCTACCCATTATAAATACTTTTTTCCAGCATGGCTAAGCAGGTTTAAAAATTTAAATTGCTTTCGATATGATGTACGGTACTTAATCATATAGCAATTTCCCTCTATTCCTTTTATCAGCCCTGCTGGTTAGGTCTTACTATTACTTCATTTACATCTACATGAGTCGGCTGATTTACTGAATAGTAAACCGCTTCTGCAATATCTTTTCCTTGAAGCGGTGTCATTTTATCCAGGCCGATTCCTTTTTTAAGCATTTCCAACGCTTCTTCATCTGTTATCGTATCAGTCAGTTCTGTATCCACAACACCTGGAGAAATAGAAGTAGTCCTTACATTGCTGCCCGCAATTTCTTTCCCGAGACCTTCCATGATTACTCTTGCTGCAAATTTTGTTCCACAGTAAACTGCTCCCGCAGGCATAACTTCATGACCAGCGATGGAAGATGTAGTTATAATGTGACCCTCATTTCTCTCAAGCATATGTGGAAGCACAGCCCCTATGCCATATAAAACACCTTTAATGTTAACATCAACCATCTTTTCCCATTCATCAACCTTCTTATTTTTCATAAAGCTGAGAGGCATTAAGCCTGCGTTATTAAATAAAACATCCACAGCATTAAATTTATCAATCGCAAACTGAATCAGGTTCTCTACCTGCTGCTGAGACGTAACATCCGTTTCTTTGTAGACGACGTTACCAGGCAGATGACTCAGCCTCTCCTGTAATGACTGCAGACGCTCTGTTCTTCTGGCAGCTAAAACGACGTTAGCTCCTTCAGACGCGAACTTCGAAGCCGTTGCTTCGCCTATTCCGCTGCTCGCTCCAGTAATGACTATTGTTTTTCCGTTCCATTCTGTCATAGTATGACCACCTTCTAAAAAATTAGCTTCACCTTTATTTTCGTTCCCTTGTCAGACTTAAAAAAAACCTGAATTATTTATATCAAATTACTAGTATACATAATGTAAATACAGTAAACAAAATCCCGTTCTCCTTATGTTATACGAAGAAGCTCTGTCTGCGCATTAAAATAATCTGTTATTATAGATGAAACCATCTGTCGTTACTTCTATTAGGTATTGGAAAGGAGTTTTTTTATGCTGACGTTGATTACCCGCATTACTGCTTTTCTGCTTGTTATTCTGGTTATCCTATCCTTTACCAGTCATTTCATCGCTGATGCTTTATTCTTTTACATTACAGGACCTGTATTAATTTTATTCGGAGTTGAGGATTACGTGCGCAATAAAAGATTTTACAGCTATTTTCTTTTAACAGCAGGAAGTCTGGTTACTTTCTTCTCGATAATTGCAGGGCTTTAGTTATTGTTCAAAAACTGCTCCCGCTCTTTCCTCTATTCTTTTCGCAGGCCAAGGATGCAGTCAACCTAATTACAGCCAGGAGTACTTACAGAACCTCTATTTAGCAAAAAGTTTCGTTAAAGCACCTTGAATAATCTGTTGTGAAACCAATTTCATAGTATAGGTGACTTAAGAAACTGACGTATAATAAATACGTCAGTTTCTTACTGGTGATCATACTATGTTAGCTCACGTCTTTTTTTCATAGGTATTGAATGTTTAAAGTATTAATTACTCATATTCTGCTATTACGATATTAACTTCATTCGCAAAGTTCTGAAGTTCCTGACGTTCAAGAATATTCACATCAATTATTTGTCTGTCTCCATTACTCGGAGAAACTTCCAGGCGGCTGACGAAACAATGGAGCAGCGGAAATAAAGCCAACCCGAGAACTATAAATGCATTGGTAAGTGCACTCTCTAACAATATGAGTGATGCAAATAACAAGAAGCATCCAATCACAAATCGAAAGAAATAAAATTTAGTATACACATTTACACTCACTAAATTCCTGACAGGATAGGTGATCTCCTGTTTTCCCATTGGAAAAACCCAAAACAGCGTGTTTCTTTTAAAACCCATAAAACGGCGGTCTGACAGATACAAACGATGTCGGAGCCAAAACAAAATAATATTGGGATGAAAGGCATGTTCACGGCGGAGGGATTCTTTAGTTCCGAGTTTCAGTTTCATTAAAAAACACCCCTTATATATATTTTGATTAAACTCCGGTCGAATATTAAACACAGACCGTTCTGTTCCATAAATAATATCACAATTTTCTGACTTTTTTAACATTTTTATTCTTAATAACGAATTTTTTTCTTTTGCCGGCGACTAAATTATGATGTTTTCAGTAAATAAGAAAAGAAGGTCTCGATCAGGGAAAGGAAACCTTCCTTCAAGAACTCAATCAGCTGAACAAAGCATGAAAAAGCCTGTCAGAAGGCATATATCTGACAGGCTTCCGGAAAAGTTTCCTCTGAAACGAAGATTTCTTCATTTTCCGGCAATTGTGATCAGGCCAAGTTCGTTCTCAGTTCGTTTTGAAGATACATATGTAAATCCGTTATCTTTAAGAATTTTACTGATTATTTCTTCTGAGAAGCGGTGCCTCTTCTCCGCTACTCTCCCCCACTGCTCCATCATCGGCCTCTCTTTCTCTGGTAGAAACCGGGCTGCTTCTGCTGCTTTTTCCAATGTCAATGCCGGAGATGGGTTCAAAAGCGCTGCTTTTCCCCCGGGTTTAAGGATGCGATTCATTTCTTTTATCATCTGCTTCGGTTCCGGCATTAAGAATAGAACGCATGTACTGAGAGCTATATCAAAGGATTTTTTTTGAAAAGGGAGACGTTCAGCATCCCCATGCAGAAACTCCACTTTTATTCCCTCCTCTTCAGCAAGGCTCCGTGCAGTTTCTACCATGCCAATGGATAAATCGATACCCGAAGCAGACCTGCATCGGGAAGCTTTTCGGAGAAGGAGTCTTCCGGTGCCGCATCCAATATCAAGGAGGTCTTCCCCATCGAAATGACCGATCCAGCCGCATAGTTCTTCCTGCATTCCTTTAAACCAGTCTGACTGGGCCATTGCATCAAAAAACTCTATTTTTTCATCAAACTCTTCACCCTTAAACTTTTTCATCATTATGCCTGCCTTTCACCTGCCGGATTCCACGTTTCAGGACTTTGCTGCCACTGCTTCAAACTGTCCAGCTGTGAAGCAGTAATTTCCCCCTTTTTTTCAGCAATTTTCGCAAGTTTGGAAAATGTAGTGAGAGAAGTAACAGGATATGGTTTTTCAGCAATGATCTTTTGTGAAGCTTCCAGTTCATACGTAAATATAGCTGCAATCCCGACTATTTCTGCCCCAGCTTCTTCTGCCGCTTGTGCAGCCTGAAAAGCAGAACCGCCAGTTGAAATTAAATCTTCGATAATAACTACTTTCGACCCCGGATCAATTTTTCCTTCAATTTTATTCTGCTTTCCGTGACCCTTACTGGAGGATCGAACATAGGCCATAGGCAGGCCGAGTAATTCTGCCGTCCAGGCCGCATGAGGAATACCCGCAGTTGCCGTCCCGGCTATCACATCAGGATTAAGGCTGCGAATGCTCTCTGCCAAAGCTTCGTAAACTACCTTCCGCTCTTCAGGGTAGGAAAGCAGCAGACGGTTATCACAGTAAATCGGTGATTTCAGACCGGAGCTCCATGTAAAGGGCTTGTCCGGAGATAACGTTACTGCTTCAATGGATAATAATGTTTCGGCTACTACTGTTGCTGTTGATGCATCCATGCGTTTTCCCACTCCTTTTTGTACGTTAAATAGGCAGCTAACGGGTCTTTCTTTTGTGTTATTCCCCGTCCAACTACAATAGCGTCTGTCTGATTCGCAGCAGCTTTCTGCGGAGTAACGATTCTTGCCTGATCATCTGCAGCATCCTCCTGTAAACGGATTCCGGGAGTCACGCAGTAGATATCGTTTCCATATATTCTTTTCAGACTGACAGATTCCCCCGCCGAACAGACGACGCCATCAAGTCCGCTCTTTTTCGTGATGCCGGCGAGGTTTATTACTGATTCATGAAGGGAGAAACTCAGCTGTTGTTCTGATACTACTTGTTCGTTCGTCGTACTCGTAAGCTGAGTAACAGCAACTATGCGGGCTCTTTCTTTATCCGCGGGGGTGCCTGCATAAAGCCCTTCCAATGCTGCTTCCATCATTTTCTGACCTCCAAACGCATGAACATTTACGATATCGATATCAAATGACGCCAGCTGTTGCATCGCACGCTTTACCGTAGTAGGAATATCGTGAAGCTTCAAATCAAGAAAAATTTGATGACCCGAAGCTTTCAGCATATCGAGGACTGGTTTTCCTTCTCTATAAAACAGTTCCATACCAACTTTTACAAAGAGCTTTTCTTTCCCGAAATGCTTAAGCAGTTCTTCTGCCTGCGATTTATTTTCTAAATCTAACGCGATGATGACAGGTTTGGTTCCCATTTATTCCAGCTCCTCCCTGTCAGTTCTGAGATATGACTTACTTCCATTTCTTCGAGCAGACGGTCCAGATCTTTTATCAGATCCGGACAGGCAAAAGGATCACTGAAGTTAGCAGTCCCCACAGCTACTGCAGAAGCTCCGGCCATAAAAAACTCAATTATATCTTCTGCTGAATATATCCCCCCCATCCCGATAATAGGAATGGATACCCGCTGGCTTACTTCATAGATCATACGTATTGCTACCGGTTTAACTGCCGGACCTGATAATCCTCCTGTTTTATTGGCGAGAATTGGGTTCCCGGTACGGATATCGATTTTCATGCCCATCAGCGTATTAATCATGCTTAATCCGTCTGCCCCGGCCTCTTCCACAGCAGCTGCCACCCCGGCGATGTCAGTTACGTTAGGAGAAAGTTTTACATACACAGGAAGAGAAGAGACGGCTTTGACGGCTCTCGTCAATTCTGCAGCCATCTGAGGATCACTCCCAAACTGTAACCCTTCCTCTTTGACATTCGGACAGGAAATATTTAATTCGAGTGCATGTACGTTTGTGGCGTCAGAAATCCTTTCAGCTACCAACACATAGTCTTCTTTTGTTTTCCCTGCTATATTTGCCAGAAGCGGAACATCGTATTTTTCTAGCCACGGCAGTTCATGGGCAAGTATGTGGTCGATACCAGGATTCTGAAGGCCAATTGCATTCAGCATCCCGCTTTCTGTCTCGGCAACCCTCGGCGTATCATTTCCTCTTCTTGTTTCAGGAGTAGCTGCCTTTACTGCCACCGCCCCTAAAACGCTGAGATCATAAAACTCGGCGTATTCCTGGCCAAAGCCAAAACAGCCGGAAGCAGGCATGACGGGGTTTTTCATTTTTAAACCTGGTAATTCAACGTTCAGCCTGTTCATAGCACAACCTCCCCTGCTTGAAATACCGGACCGTCCTTGCATGCTTTGACGTAGGATTTATCGGTTTCAGCTTCTTTTAAATCACATACACATGCCAGACAGGCTCCAACACCGCAGCCCATTCTTTCTTCAAGAGAAATATAGCCGTTTGTACCTGCGGCTTTTTCCACTGCTCTCAGCATCGGTTTCGGACCGCACGTATAGAAAACATCGAATTCTCCTGCTTTTGCAATTGCGTCCGTTACAAAGCCCCTGGTACCGCAGGATCCGTTTTCTGTCGTAACGAATACTTCTCCGAAGCGGCTGAAGGCTTCTGTAAGAAACATCTCTTCCTGCCGCCGGAAACCGAGAATGATTTTAACCCTTTTCCCTTTATCATACAGCTGTTTTGCCAAATAATATAATGGCGGTATTCCTACTCCTCCCCCGATAAGCAGGGCGGTATCATCAGAAGGAGTAATCGGAAATCCTTCACCGAGCGGTCCGAGAGCATCGACTGTATCCCCATCTTTTTTTTCTGCAAGCATGCTTGTCCCCTGTCCTTCCACTCTGTAAATAATGGACAGCTGATCTTCTTCCACATCACATATGCTGATAGGTCTCCTTAACAGCGGATGGCGCCCCCCCAATTTCAGATGCACAAACTGTCCGGGAGTGAGCATGGAACGAACACTTTCCCCTTTCAATTTCATTCGGTAAATCCGTGGTGCAAGGTTTTCCTGGGATATAACAGTTAAATTTTCTTTTTTCATACCATCACCGGTGCTTTCGAAGAAATAGGTTCCGTTGAAAAATGCATCGACTCTATCACCTGCAGTACAGCTTTTGTTGTATCAAGCGATGTGTTGCATACAATGCCGCGTTCAACCGCTTCCCGGCGGATTCTAAAGCCGTCGCTTGCAGGCTGTTTGCCTTTTGTCAGTGTATTAACGATGAATTGAGCTCTTCTTCCAGTAATAACATCAAGCATATCCGGTTTTCCAGTTCCAATTTTAGCTATCGTTTCCACCGGAAGGTCTGATCTTCTGAACAGTTCTGCTGTTCCTTCTGTTGCCATCAGATCAAATCCCAGACAGTGAAACCTTTCTGCAAGCTGAAGTGCTTCCTTCTTATCTTTGTCTGCTACTGTGAATAGCACAGAGCCGTGCATCGGTATTTCCATTCCTGAAGCGATCAGCCCTTTATATAAAGCTTTCTCAAGAGATCGGTCTCTTCCCATAACTTCTCCTGTTGATTTCATTTCAGGTCCAAGCGTAATATCAACACTCCGGAGCTTCTGAAAAGAAAAGACCGGTACTTTGACAGAAACATAATCAGATTCGGGAAGCAGCCCTGTCGTATAGCCCTGAGATTTGAGTGATTGTCCGAGCACGGCCTTTGTCGCTGCCCGTGCCATATTAAATCCGGTAATTTTACTTAAAAACGGCACTGTTCTGCTTGATCGCGGATTGACTTCGAGTACGTAAATATCCTCACCCTGTATAACAAACTGTATGTTCATTAAACCTTTTACGTGAAAACCTTTAGCCAGGCGAATGGTATAGTCCACTATACGCTGTTTAAGAGCTTCAGAAAGCTTATGCGGCGGGTAAACGGCAATGGAATCTCCCGAATGAACGCCGGCTCGTTCGATATGTTCCATAATTCCCGGCACAACGACTGTTTCTCCGTCACTGACGGCATCGACTTCAATCTCTTTGCCTATAAGATAGCGGTCAATTAACACAGGATATTTTTCATTCACACGGACCGCTCGTTCCATATATTTCAGAAGTTCTTCCTCATGATAAAGGATTTCCATCGCGCGGCCTCCGAGAACGTAGGAAGGTCGGATCAAAATAGGATAACCGATTCTTTCGGCAATTTTTCGTGCCTCCACAACAGAGGTTGCTGTTTTTCCAAGCGGCTGCGGAATGGACAATGCTGAGAGTGTCGCTTCAAATTTATCACGGTCTTCGCATGCGTCGATATTTTTTAAGTCCGTGCCGATAATTTTCACGCCGCGTTTTTCCAATCCGTCTGCCAGGTTAAGGGCTGTCTGGCCTCCGAACTGCACTATTACACCTTGAGGACGCTCATTACGGACGACATTCATGACATCTTCCACTGTGAGCGGCTCAAAATAAAGCTTGTCGGAAATTTCAAAATCGGTGGAAACGGTCTCCGGATTATTGTTAATAATAATTGCTTCATAACCTGATTCCCGGATTGTCTTTACTGTATGGACAGTGGCATAATCAAATTCAATTCCCTGCCCGATTCGAATAGGACCTGAACCGAGAACAAGAATGGATGGTTTACCCGTGGGAAGAGCTTCGTTTTCTTCTTCGAAAGTACTGTAATAGTAAGGCGTTTCTGAATCGAACTCGGCTGCACAGGTGTCTACCATTTTAAATACCGGATAAGCCCCGAGTTCTTTCTGTTTCGATTCTGCTTCTTCTAAAGAGTTGCTGCAGAAATAAGCCAGAGCCTCATTGGAGAAGCCTGCCCGCTTCGCATCATGAAACAACTCATCAGTCTCCCTTTCTGCTAACTGCTTTTCAAGATGTACGATACGGGCTATTTCATAAAGAAAATAACAGTCAATTTTAGTCAGTTCATGCAGCTCTTCGATTGTTGCTCCCTGCCGCAGGGCTTCGGCAGTATAAAGAAGCCTTTCATCATCTTCGGCGGCAATCTTTTCAGTTAATTGCTCACCTGACAGTTTTACCTTTGGCATTAAGTGAAACAAATCCACTTCCGCAGAACGCACGGCTTTTAACAGCGATTCGGAAAAGGTGCGTCCGATAGCCATGACTTCCCCGGTCGCTTTCATCTGGGAACCGAGCGTCCGGTTCGCAGAGTCAAATTTATCAAAAGGCCAGCGGGGCCACTTTGTGACAATGTAATCAAGTGCAGGTTCAAAGCTGGCGTAGGTTGTTTTTGTAATAGGATTAACCAGTTCATCCAGATGGTATCCAACGGCGATTTTCGCAGAGAGCTTGGCTATCGGATAACCGGTAGCTTTAGATGCGAGTGCAGAAGAGCGGCTGACGCGTGGATTAACCTCAATAATGTAATACTGTTCGCTGTCAGGATCCATAGCGCACTGGACGTTACATCCTCCTTCAATACCGAGCGCCCGGATTATCCGCAGCGAGGCATTCCGAAGAAGCTGGTATTCGCGGTCTGACATTGTCTGGCTTGGAGCTACGACAATGGAATCCCCTGTGTGAATGCCCACCGGATCGATGTTTTCCATATTACATACGACGATAGCCTGGTCGTTTCCGTCCCTCATGACTTCATATTCGATTTCTTTAAAACCCGCGATGCTTTTCTCTATAAGACACTGGTGCACCGGACTGGCGTAAAGCCCATTGGCCATTATTTCTTCAAGCTGGGATTCTTCGTATGCCATTCCGCCTCCAGTGCCTCCAAGCGTATAAGCAGGACGTATAATGACTGGATAGCCGATTCTCTCAGTAAACACTTTTGCTTCTTCAATAGTGTGCACGATATCGCTGTCCGGCACCGGTTCATCCAGTTCATTCATCAATGCGCGGAAAGCCTGACGGTCTTCAGCTTTTGTAATCGCTTCTAAATCTGTGCCAAGAAGTTCGATTCCATACCGTTCCAGAATTCCCAAGTTGGAAAGGTCCATGACCAGATTCAAGCCGGTCTGTCCTCCTAATGTGGCAATAATACCGTCGGGACGCTCTTTACGGATAACGGAAGATACAAATTCCGTAGTGAGCGGCTCTATATAAACCCGGTCAGCTGTCGTTTCATCTGTCATGATCGTTGCCGGATTGGAATTAACGAGAATAACTTCATATCCTTCTTCTTTTAAAGCATGACAGGCCTGCGTACCTGCATAATCAAATTCGGCTGCCTGGCCGATAATAATCGGCCCTGATCCTACAACAAGAATTTTTTTGATGTCTGTTCTTTTAGGCATGGATAATCCCTCTTTTCTGTTCCACCATTGTGTGAAAATGATCGAATAATTGTTTGGAGTCTTCCGGACCAGGTGATGCTTCCGGATGATACTGGACACTGAAGAATGGCAGAGTATTATGTCTGAGTCCCTCCACGGAGCCGTCGTTTACATTTCGATGGGTAACTTGAAGCGGTGTACCTTCAAGTGAATGTTCTGAAACAGTGTAGCTGTGGTTCTGGGAAGTAATCGAGACGCGGCCGCTGTCCAAATGTTTTACCGGATGGTTGGCACCGCGGTGGCCGAACGTCATTTTTTCTGTCTCTGCTCCGAAGGCCAACGCAAGAAGCTGATGCCCAAGACAGATTCCAAAAGTCGGAACGGTTTCAGCAACCTGTTTAATATGAGGAAGAACATGGGAGATATCCTCCGGATTCCCCGGCCCGTTGCTCAGCATGACACCATCCGGCGAAAGCGACAAAATACTTTCTGCCGGTGTATCATATGGCACTACGATAACTTCAAAACCGCGGGAAAGAAGATCTTTAACAATTCCTTTTTTTGCTCCATAGTCGATGAGCACGACCCGGTTGTTGTTCGTACCCGGATGCCAGAACTGGCTTTTCGTTGATACCGAAGCTACCTGGTCACGAGGAAGTTCTGTTTTTTTAAGTTCTTCCACTACTTTCAAAGTATCCTGCTCGATGTCACAAAGTCTCCCTTTCAGCGTACCGAAAGTCCTGATAATTTTTGTTAATTTTCTCGTGTCTATACCGCACAGCCCGGGAATGTTTGTCTGCTTCAGCCATTCGTCAAGCGTTTTTTCTTTTCGGAAATGACTTGGACCTTCTGCCGCTTCTTTGACTATAACGCCATTTACATTCGGATAGATACTCTCAAAATCATCACGGTTAACACCGTAATTGCCAATAAGAGGATAGGTCATTGTCACGATCTGTCCTTTGTAAGAAGGATCGGTAAGAATTTCCTGATAACCGGTCATGCTTGTATTGAAGACGACTTCCCCTGTCTGCTCAATAGCTGCTCCAATAGCTTTCCCTGTAAACGTTTCGCCATTTTCTAAAATTAATTTTCTTCTCATCTGACTTTTTCCTCCTTTTCATTCCAAACGATATTTCCTTCACATATGGTCATCACCGGCCAGCCGGTCAGTTCCCATTCGTTAAATGGCATGTTCGTTCCTTTGGAAAGAAAATTCTCCGTATCCACGCGCTGTTTTTTATGCCGGTCAATTACAACGAGATCTGCATAACCTCCTTCAGTGATTTCTCCATATGGGAGCTGAAAAACTTCTGCCGGCTTTTTAGTCAGCCAGTCGAGCAGCTGTGATTCGGGAACGGCCTTTGTTTCAACAAGATGGGTGTATAAAAGAGGAAAAGCTGTTTCCAGCCCTACTATTCCGAAAGGTGCTTCTTCAATAGACATGTTTTTCTCTTCTGCTGTATGAGGAGCATGATCTGTCGCTATGAAATCCAGCGTGCCGTCCAATAAGCCTTCGATTAGCGCTTCACGGTCTGCCTGCGCCCGCAGAGGTGGGTTCATTTTATAATTTGCATCGTCCCCGGGAATATCGTCTTCCGTCAGCATTAAATGGTGCGGTGTCACTTCCGCCGTTACGTTAATTCCGGCTCGTTTTGCATCGCGTATAACCCTTACAGACTCTTTCGCACTGACGTGGCATACGTGATAGTGGACACCGGTTTCTTCTGCAAGCAGAATATCTCTTGCTATGTGAACAGCTTCTGAGGCCGGAAGGATGCCTTTGATACCCAGTTCACGAGCTTTTTCTCCATCATGCAGCATACCGCCATAAAGAAGGGAATTGTCTTCACAGTGGGCGACGACAGCTTTATTCAGTCTGGAAGCCTCGATCATAGCTTCATACATTTTCCCGGCCGTCTGCACTCCTACGCCGTCATCCGTGAATGCAAATGCTCCTCGTTCAGAGAGCGTCTGCATATCTGTGACGCTTTTTCCGAGCTGGCGTTCGGTAATTGCTGCATACGGAAGGACACGGACGACCGCATTCTTTTTAATTTTTTTCTGCAATTCATCAATTGTTTCTGCAGAATCCGGAACCGGCCGGGTGTTTGGCATGGCACATACGGTAGTAAAACCTCCGCGGGCTGCTGCCTGCGTGCCCGTTTCAATTGTTTCTTTCGATTCTCCTCCCGGTTCACGCAGGTGAATATGTATATCAACAAGTCCAGGAGCCAGAAGTTTTCCTGTTAAGTCATATTCTTCAGCTTCTGCATCTGACAGACTGCGGCCGATTTTTTCAACTTTTCCAGTTGTTCCGTCTATTAATATGTCCTCTATTTCGGTTTTTCCATCCCGATATACTTCTGCATTTTTAAACAATCGCTTCATAATTTCGTGCCCCTTTCGTTTCTAAAAGATAGGATAATACCGCTTTTCTTACCTTTACTCCATTCTGCATTTGTTTGAATATCCGGGAACGAGGGCACTCAACGAGCTTATCCGCAAGTTCCACTCCGCGGTTTACTGGAGCGGGATGCATAATGATGGCACGGCTATCCATTTCCTTTTCTCTCGATTCCGTCAAACCGTACTGTTCGTGATAGCTTTCTTTTGTCCACTGTTCTGTCCCCCCATGACGCTCCGTTTGAATACGCAGCATCATCATGACATCCGCCTGACTGACAGCTTCATCCATCGTAAGGATCTCCGATGTCCTTACATGAGAAGGCATCCATTCCACCGGTCCTGTGTAGGATACCCTTGCACCAAACTGTTTTAAAATCCAGGCATTCGTATTGGCAACCCGACTGTGCAGAATATCTCCCGCAATAACAACATGCAGTCCCCTCAGACATCCGAATTCCTGTTTCATCGTCAGTAAGTCCAGCAGCGACTGCGTAGGATGATCTCCGGCTCCGTCCCCAGCATTAATTATTGGAATGTTTAGACCCTCAAGCTCTTCGTAAAAACGGGATTTCGGATGGCGGATAACTAAAAGGTCGGTCCCGATTGCTTCAAAAGTCCTCAGCGTATCATAAAGGGACTCTCCTTTGGAAAGACTGGAAGCTTCCGCAGAAAAGTCCAATCGGTTCACTCCCATCTGGGCTTCTGCCATTTCAAAACTGTACTTTGTACGGGTACTTGGCTCAAAAAAGAGATTGGCCACCGTTTTCTCAGACCGCTGGTTCATAAAAGGGTCTTCCGCTTTCTGCAGCAGATAATCAATTTCTGTCAATGTAAGATCCTTAAATGTCCGAAGCTGTTTCATTCTGATCATCCTCCTGAAGAGGTGCTTTTCTATATAAAAAAGCACCCGATATTTGATATACGGGTGCCCTGTTCCAAAATTATCGTTTTGGAACAGATCCACCCTTTAACGTCTCTCGGGACGTTATTAAAAGGTGTTATGCTGCTGAATTATCTTTCATTTTCCTGAACATTTCTTCATCTGTCTGCACATAGTCCCTGCCCGGAAGAATTAAATTCAATAGTATGCCGATTACAGTTGCCAGGGCCATGCCGGCAACTTCAATCTGGTCGGTCACCTGAATAAAGGCGCCTCCTATCCCTATTACGAGAATAACAGAAGCAATTACCAGATTTCTTTTTTTGCCAAGATCAACGTGATTATCGATAAGCATCCGCATCCCGTTGGAAGCAATAATGCCAAAGAGGAGAATGGACACGCCTCCCATTACAGCAGTAGGTATCGTAGTGATCAAGGCGGACACTTTCCCTATGAAGCCGAACATTACGGCTGTTACGGCCGCACCCCCGATCACAAAAACGCTGAATACTCTTGTAAGAGCAACTACTCCGATGTTCTCTCCATAGGTGGTGTTCGGAGGACCGCCAATAAAAGAACTAATTACGGTGGCTACTCCGTCACCGAGGATGGAACGATGCAGGCCAGGTGTCCGGACGAGATTTTTTTCCACCACTTTACTGAGCACCATTTGATCTCCGATATGTTCACTCAAAGTCACCGCAGCAATTGGAACCATGATGGCAATGATTGTCCAGTTAAATGAAGGGTCATACGTAACAAAAGGGACGAGAAAGTCCGGGGAGCGTATCCACGCTGCTTCCTGAACTGCTGTAAAGTCGACCAGTCCCTGCCAGGCGGCAATCAGATAACCTCCTGCAATACCCGTCAGGATCGGCAGCAGACTGAAAAATCCTCTGAAAAAAATGGCTGCTATGATAGTAATTCCAAGCGTCGCCATCGCTACGGAGAAGTGCAGGCCGCTGTAACTTTCTGTTTCCGGGTTATTCATTGCCATATCAATTGCTGTAGCTGCAAGTCCCAGTCCGATTACCATTATTACTGGCCCTACAACAATAGGGGGAAGTATTTTCATGATCCACTGGACACCTGTCATTTTTATAAACAGAGCAACCACCCCGTAAAGAATGCCGGCGAAAAAACTTCCGATCATGGCTCCTTCAGGTCCTCCAATTCCTATCGCTGCAATTAAAGGCGCTATAAAAGCGAAGGAAGATCCGAGATAAGCCGGGATCCTGCCTTTTGTGATCAGGAGGTAGGCCAGTGTACCGAGCCCGCTCGATACAAGAGCTACGGCCGGACTCAATCCTGTAAGCAGAGGTACCAGAATGGTAGCTCCAAACATAGCGAACAAATGCTGCACGCTTAATATAAGCCATTTATCAAGTCTCGGAATTTCTCTGATTCCTACTGTTTTATCACTCATGCATTCCATCCCCCTGTTTAGCGCAGACAAAAAACCTCTTTGTTATCCCAAAGAGGTCATTCACCTGCTTCTGTGCCTGTATATGGCAAGAAAACAGTCGAATATACCCCTTGCCGGTCTCACAGGACCAGTTTAAAGGGAGGTTTTTTGCTGAATAGTTTAGTTTAATCTTACTGCTTCTTCCTTATCAACTTCGTTCAGTTTCACTTCAATAACTTCCGACTTTGCTGTCGGTACATTTTTCCCGACATAATCAGGGCGGATAGGAAGCTCCCTGTGCCCTCTGTCAATTAGCACTGCTAACTGGATCTGCGCCGGGCGTCCCAGATCCACGATTGCATCCAGTGCTGCCCGTACGGTGCGTCCAGTAAACAGAACGTCATCAATCAGGATTACTTTTTTATCGCTGACCTTTACAGAAATATCCGTTCCGTGAACTTCCGGTTCTGCATCCTGGCGCTTGTGGCTTAAATCATCCCGATAAAGCGTGATGTCGATTTCTCCGACAGCTATTTTTTCTCCTTCGATCTTTTCTATTCTTTCTGCCAGTCTTTCAGCCAGGTAAACACCACGGGTTTTTATACCGACAAGAACACAGTCCTGAATCCCTTTATTCCGTTCGATGATTTCATGAGCTATTCTTGTCAGAGCGCGCCTGATCGCCTGTTCATCCAATATTTCTTTCATCCTGATGTTTTCACCCCATCTGCACAGGTTATAAAAAAATGCCCCCTGCCGTGTAGGTGCAGGAGGGCATACGTATCTATCTTTATGCCGGTTCCTTTGCAGCCTCACGGGACTAAGTTAAAGGACTGTATTCAATTCTTAAGTCATTATGACATTCCTCTTAAAGGAAGTCAAATTGAAAATGTACGCGCATGCTGCAGACAGGCTTTAAAATCTTCCGGCGGTTCAGAATTAAAAAGCATTTCTTCTCCTGTCCGTGGGTGTTTGAATCCAAGCATGGAAGCGTGAAGGGCCTGCCCTTCAATAGGGAACTGGTGTTTTTTACGCGGGCCGTACTTCGGATCACCGACGATTGGAAATTCAATATATTTCATATGAACACGGATCTGATGCGTGCGCCCGGTTTCAAGCTCACACGCCACGTGGCTGTGTCTTGAAAAACGATCGAGGACCTGAAAATGGGTTACTGCTTCCCGGGAATGCATTTCTGTTACCGTCATTTTCTGCCGGTCCTGTGGATCCCTGCCTATTGGGGCATCTACCGTCCCTTTATCGTGAGAAATAACACCCGCCACAATCGTTTCATAACGGCGTTTTGTCGTTTTATTTTTAAGCTGTTCTACAAGAGACTCATGAGCTTTATCGTTTTTAGCTACCATTATTAACCCGGAAGTATCTTTATCAATGCGATGTACAATACCTGGACGTGCTACGCCATTGATACCGGACAAATCGTTGCAGTGGTGCATTAAGCCGTTGACAAGAGTTCCGCCTGGATGACCGGGGGCAGGATGAACTACCATGCCTCTCGGTTTATTGACAACAATGACGTCCTCATCTTCGTAGACAATATCAAGCTGCAGGTCTTCTGCTGTAATTTCAAGTTCGACTACTTCCGGCTCTTCCACCTCGATTACATCATTTGCTTTAATCTTATAATTACTTTTTACAATTTGTTCATTGACTGTTACGTGCCCGGACTTAATCCAGTCCTGCACCGCACTTCGTGACCACTCCGAATTCTGCTCCGTGAGCCACTTATCCAGCCGGATCCCGTTCGAATCTGCTTTGTAGGAATGCATAGTTTCCATAAATCATTTCTCCTGACGTTTTTCTTCTAAAAATACATGGATAATAATCATTATTACCCCGGTCACTAAGGACATATCCGCTATATTGAAAATCGGGTAGTTGTAACTGAAAATATAAACATCTATAAAATCTACGACTGCCCCTTCTAATACTCGGTCGATAAAATTACCGATTGCACCGCCCAAAATCAGTCCAAGGGCTGTTCCGTACCATCTGCTTCCTTTAAGCTGCGTTTGAATCATATATATTATAACGACTGTAACAACAATAGTTGCTATAAAAAACAGCCACATCTGCCCCTGCAGCATACCAAAGGCTGCTCCAGCATTACGGTGGGAAGTTAAATATAATAAATTTTCAATAATAGGTATACTTTCACGAACTTCCATATTCTCAACAATCAGCCATTTTGTAAGCTGATCGAATGCAATGATGATGACTGCAATAAGATAATAAACCACGTACTGATCCTCCATTTCTACTGGGCGGTCCCTGAAATATCATAGCACAGCGCACCGTATCCGGCAATTGCCAGCTGCCAAAAAGAAACCCGCCGGCAGCAAGTATATCCGGCGGGAATAACAACAATTAGGACTGGCTTACATAATGATTTACAACCGTCTCTGTACAGTCCGGACAAAGGTTCGGGTGTTCCGGATGTTTTCCAAGTTCCGTCGAGACCACCCAGCATCTTTCACACGTTTCTCCTTCAGCTCTCGTGACTCGTACGGCCATTTCATCATATTTCTTCACATCTTCCGTAGCACTTTCCATACTTGAAACCTTCACTTCAGAAGTGATGAACAATTTAGTGAGCTCATGAATTGACTCCAGCAGAGCTTTATCCTGATCTGAAGTAAACACTTCAACGGCAGCATGTAGATTCTTCTTGATTCCCTGATCATTGCGCGCATCTTCAAGAGCTTTCATAACATCATCACGCAGATGCATGAAACGATCCCACTTGGCTACAGTTTCATCAACACCGCTGAACGACTGCACTTCAGGCATGTCTGTCGCCTGCACAGCTTCCGAATCTGTACCAGGAATATGCTTCCATACTTCTTCTGCAGTATGAGGAATAATCGGGCTGAGAAGTTTAACAAGCGTTGTGAGGGCTTCATACATGACGGTCTGGATTCCCCGGCGCTCTGGATGATCAGCATGCTCTGTATAAAGCGTATCCTTTGCAATATCCATAAAGAATGAGCTCAGCTCGATCGTACAGAAGTTATGAACTTTATTGTATACCGTAGAAAATTGATAATCGTCATACGCTTTGCGAACGTCTTTAACGAGATCATTTATCTTTACGAGCATATACTGATTCAGACTGGAAAGGCTATCGTAATCAACATTATCTTTTTTCGGATCAAAGTCCGCCAGATTACCCAGCATGAATCGGAAAGTATTGCGAATTTTTCTGTAAACTTCGGCTACTTGTTTAAGAATATCATCCGATACCCGGACGTCTGCCTGATAATCAACGGAAGAAACCCAAAGGCGGAGAATATCTGCCCCAAGCTGCTTCATTACTTTATCTGGTACAATGACATTCCCAAGAGACTTACTCATTTTTTTTCCTTTTCCATCCAGCGTAAATCCATGGCTGACAACAGATTTGAACGGGGCTTTTCCTGTTACCGCTACAGATGTTGTTAGTGAGGAATTAAACCAGCCTCTGTACTGATCCGATCCTTCCAGATAAACGTCTGCCGGACGCTGCAGGTCTTCTCTTTCCTCCAGAACAGCCTGATGGGAAGAACCGGAATCAAACCATACATCCATAATGTCGGTCTCTTTAGTAAAAGTTCCATTTGGACTGTGCTCGGACGTATAGCCTGCAGGAAGAAGTTCTTTTGCTTCTTTTTCAAACCAGATATTCGAACCGTGTTTACGGAAAAGCTCAGAAACGTGGGAGATAGTTTCGTCAGTTATGATCGGTTCTCCATCTTCCCCATAAAAGATTGGAATTGGTACTCCCCATGCACGCTGTCTGGAAATACACCAGTCGCCCCGGTCCCGTACCATGTTATATAACCTTGTTTCTCCCCATTTAGGAAGCCATTCTACTTTTTCCACTTCCGAAAGCAGATTATCACGAATGTCATCAATAGAAGCAAACCATTGTGCTGTAGCCCGGTAAATGACCGGTTTCTTCGTGCGCCAGTCGTGTGGATACGAATGAGTGAAGAAATCGAGATAAAGCAGTTTCCCTGCCTCTTTCAGTTTATCAGTAATCGGCTTGTTTGCTTTATCATAAAACATTCCTTCAAACATAGGGGCTTCCTCTGTAAACACTCCCTTATCGTCAACAGGGCAAAGAACATCCAGCTCGTAGCGCTGTCCGACAATATAGTCGTCTTCCCCGTGTCCCGGCGCTGTATGAACGCAGCCTGTACCGGCTTCCAAAGTCACATGATCCCCTAAAATAATCAGAGATTCCCGATCGTACAACGGGTGTTTTGTACGGATTCCTTCCAGCTGCTGACCTTTGAATCTGCCAGTGATTTCGTAGTTTTCCCACTCGAATTTACCAGCAAGTTCTTCCAGAAGTCCTTCAGCCACAACATACTTTTCCTCGTTTGCTCTAACTACTACATAATCAAGCTCAGGATGAAGAGCAATTGCGAGGTTTGCCGGAATTGTCCACGGGGTCGTCGTCCAAATTACAAACTTTTCGTCTCCAAGCAGAATTCCTTTGCCCTCTGTAACGTCAAAGGACACATAAATGGAGGCAGAACGCTTATCATGATATTCAATTTCAGCCTCTGCCAGGGCAGATTCCGAAGAAGGGGACCAGTAAACCGGTTTTTTTCCTTTGTAAATATATCCTTTTTTAGCCATTTCCCCGAACACTTGAATCTGCTGGGCTTCATACTCGTGAGTGAGAGTTACGTAAGGATTCTCCCAGTCTCCCCGCACTCCAAGACGTTTAAACTGCTCCCTCTGGCTGTCGATCTGCTCCAGTGCATACTCTTCACATTTTTGACGGAATTCTGCGATACTGAGTTTTTTTCTATCCACTTTCCCTTTTTTCGTTAAGGCTGTTTCAATCGGCAGTCCGTGAGTATCCCATCCAGGGACATAAGGAGCGTTATAGCCGGTCATGGATTTGGAGCGGACAATAAAGTCTTTAAGAATCTTATTTAAGGCGTGGCCCATATGAATATCACCGTTGGCGTACGGAGGTCCGTCATGCAGAATAAAAAGAGGACGGTCTTTCGTTCGCTCCTGGACCTTTTTATATACTTCTCTCTCATTCCATTCATCCTGCATATCCGGTTCTCTATTCGGAAGATTTCCCCTCATTGGAAAATCTGTTTTAGGCATCAGTAGAGTATCTTTGTAATTCATATTATTTCGCTCCTCCTTATAGTCTTTTCTAACTATTTACTGGCAGTACTTCCCCGCCATAAATTCATAAAAAAACTTCCCGCCCCTCTGTTACAGAAGGGACGAGAAGTATAACCCGCGGTACCACCCAGCTTAGCTGAACCATATCAGCCGCTTTAACATGAATTAACGGTCATGACCCGGCACTGCTTAATAGGATAGATCCATTCAGCAACACAGCTTCAGGGAGATATTCAATACAGGAAATCTGCCGGACTTTCACCTTCTCCGGCTCGCTGGGAAATTTCAGAAGTATTTACTCGGCCCTTTCCACGCTTTGAAAATTAACTTAATTATAATCGATTCTGAAAGAGAGCGTCAAGGCCCCGTTGGTTATGGCGGGCAAAAAATTGAAATCTGCCCGCAACCTGATTAAAAACTGTTCAGCCTGAACCGATATATCTCAGAATGATCCGTACTTTCCCTTTTTTTGTTTCCCCTTCAATCGATTCTATCTGGCAGCGTCCTTTGCCGCGCAGCGACAGCATATCGCCTTTTTCAACAATCAATGAAGGGTCGTCTGCAATTCTCCAGTTTACTTTCACTTTATCTGTTTGAATAAAAGGCTTCACTTTTGACCGGGATAAATTGTAAGCCTCCGAAATAATCACATCAAGACGAAGGGAAGAAACAGTTGTCGATTTTTCTATGTACGATTCCTCTTTATCTACAAGATCTTCCAATTCAATAGGAAAAAGAGAAACTTTTGCTTTTCCAATGCTTGTCAGCTGGTGCTCAATATAAGAAGCATTCTCAGAAGCACAAACGAACTGGATTTTATCCCCTTTTGTGATGATATCTCCGAATTTTTCCCGCTTTAATCCCAGGCCGATTAACGAACCCAGTACCTGCGGGTGATCAATACGAACGAACTTCACAGGATAATCCAGTTCGAAAGCCTTCAGTTCAAAGTCTTCGGTTGCAGGGTTTACATAATCAGGATACAGTAAAGCCCGTTTCCTTTCAGCAGTTGAAATGCCGCCTTCGAACATGACAGATACGCTGCTGTTACCTCCAACGATGCTTGACACTATATACTGCTGTCTGGGATCCAGAAAATCAGACAGTTTTGAGCGATATTCTTCTTCCACTGTATTTTTCCAGTCTGAAACCTGGTCAATAAAAGGATGCTCCTCTTTACGAAAATGCTCATAAATTGACACTGATGCTCCTCCTGACCGTTACGTTACATAAACATTGAGAATAGATAGCGAACGCCATCCATTGCAAATCGCAGAGCAATAAGCGCTACAATCGGTGATATATCAATCATGCCGATAGGCGGTATAATCTGCCGGAATGGAGCAAAAAACGGTTCTACGATTTTACCGATTGTCTGACCGAACTGAGATTCTCTGGCATTAGGCAGCCAGGACATAAAAATATAAATAATACATAAAAACCAGTAGATCTGCATAACCTGAATGATAATATTTGCTAATGTTGCCACATAAATTCACCTGCCTGACTATTATTCACGGAGCATTTCAGAAATAGAGCCTGCTACTTCAACATTTTCCGGGGTACATAGAAATATGTGATCTCCGAGCTTTTGGATATCCCCATTAACAGCGTAAACTGTTCCGCTCAAAAAGTCTACAATTCGCTTTGCTTCTCCCCATGGTATTCTTTGTAAATTAATAATGACAGAAACTTTTTCTTTTAACTTATCAGCTATCTGCTGAACTTCGTCGTAGGAGTGCGGTTCAATTATGATGACTTTTGAAGCAGGGTGGCGATAAGTATTAAATTGAACGACCTTGTCTTTTTCCGTATGCCCGCCTTTCATTTTCTCATCGGGCTGAGCTTCATAGCCTTTACTATCATCGCTGCTTTCGTAGTCTTCATAATCATCGTCCACATCAAAATACCGCTTAATTTTTCTCATAATGGTCATCAAATCCGTCTCTCCTTTATACGAAGTGTTATTCTTCCCCTACGAGGGAGGAACCGACACGAATAAACGTTGCTCCTTCTTCAACAGCAATTTCAAAATCATTTGACATACCCATGGAGAGTTCTTTACAGGGAGCGTGTGGAAATCCCTGAAGCCTTACTTCATCACGAAGATGTTTTAAGTTCCGAAAGTAGTCCCTTACTTTTTCAGGCTTTTCTTCATAAGGTGCCATAGTCATCAGGCCGACCACTTCCACGGCAGGATATTTTTTGAGCGTTTCAATAAATTCCAATGTTTGAGCAGGAGCCAGACCGGCTTTCGATTCTTCACCGCTCACATTTACCTGGACAAAACATTTTACTGTCTGACCTTCTTCCGATCTTTTATTAATCTCTTTTGCAAGGGAAGTACGATCAAGAGAATGAATATAGTCATAAGCGTGGATCATATCTTTAACTTTTCTGGACTGCAGGCTGCCAATAAAATGCCAGGAGACCTGATCCCCTATTGCCTCGTATTTTTCCATGGCGCCCTCAAGGCGATTTTCTCCAAGATGTTTTATCCCCGCCTTTACTGCTTCTTCTGCACGTTCGATCGTAACGTACTTCGTAACAGCAACTATATGTATATCCTCTGGATTTCTGCCGGCAACGTTTGCCGCATTATTTATACGTTCCTGAATTCTTTGCAGATTTTCTTCGACAGACATTAATCAAGCTCCTTCCTGCTGGTTCGTGCTGTAGATTGCTTTGATTCTCATAATACCATAAGAAAAGCCTTTTCTGCTATTGAATTGTTATCTCTCGAAATACGAATCTGATTAGAAGCAGGGCTGAAGGGTTAAATGCGGATGCTGAGAAATCCAAAATAAAAGGTCTCAAGCAAGCCTGTCTCCATTATCAACAAAAAATGCCTTCGTGACAATACTCGTCACGAAGGCATTTTATCGGCTTTGCTTCAGTTCTATAATCTATCCGCATAGAATTTGTAAGCCTGTTTTGTTTAAATTATACTTTAGCGCTTTCGTCTGTTACGAAGAAAAGCTGGAATGTCGAGTGTATCGTCTTCCTGCTTGGGCTCAGGCTCCGGCGCTGAATATTCCTGTTGCGCAGGCTCCTGGCGTACATAGGATTCTTTTCTTTGAGAAGACTGCTGAGGCTGAGGTTTAGACTGGCGCTGAGGCTTGGCTGCGGCCTGCTGCTGCAATCTTTCTTCAAAGCCTGTCGCAATAACGGTAACGACGATTTCATCTTCAAGATTTTCATTTATAACTGAACCAAAAATCATGTTGACTTCCTGGTCTGAAGCAGATGATACGATTTCGGCAGCTTCATGGACTTCAAATAGACTAAGGTTGGAGCCCCCGGTAATATTCATAAGAACACCTTGTGCTCCGTCGACACTTGTCTCAAGAAGTGGAGAAGAAATCGCTTTTTTAGCAGCATCTGCAGCACGATTTTCACCAGTTGCAACACCAATCCCCATAAGCGCGGATCCCTGTTCACTCATAATCGTTTTTACGTCTGCGAAGTCCAGATTGATTAATCCAGGCACCGCAATAAGGTCGGAGATGCCCTGGACACCCTGACGCAGAACATTATCTGCTTCTCGGAATGCTTCAAGCATCGGTGTATTTTTATCAACAATTTCAAGAAGACGGTCATTAGGAATCACAATAAGTGTATCTACAGCTTCTTTAAGTGCTTCAATTCCCGAAGCAGCATGCGTTGTCCGCTTGCGTCCTTCAAATGTAAATGGACGGGTAACCACTCCTACCGTAAGAGCGCCTACTTCACGTGCAATTTCTGCAATAACAGGGGCTGCTCCTGTACCGGTTCCGCCGCCCATGCCGGCAGTAATAAACACCATGTCGGCACCTTGAAGCTGTTCCTGAAGCTGCTCACGGCTTTCTTCAGCGGCTTTTTTCCCTATATCCGGGTTGGCCCCTGCACCAAGACCTCGTGTAAGCTTTCCACCGAGCTGAAGACGTTCGGTAGCCTGTGACATCTTTAACGCCTGTGCGTCTGTATTGACTGCAATAAACTCTACTCCCTGCAGTCCATTTTCAATCATACGGTTAACGGCGTTGCTTCCGCCCCCGCCGACACCTATTACTTTAATTTTCGCCATCTGATCTTCTTCCATTTCAAAATCTAGCATAATTGCGATCCTCCATTTCAAATCTTTGTTCGTTTATAAACGTCCATCCAGCTGCTACTCTAAAAATGACTTAAACATTTTCGACATCTTTTGTTTCAGACCCGGGCCTTCTTTAGCCGGCTGCTGGTGCGGCCGTTCTCTTTTCATTTCCTGTCTGTGAAGCGGAACCGTTACTTTTTCTTCCAGCCCGGAGTCAAGCTGTTTCCCCTGAATACGTGCATTTTTGTTAGCAAAAGTGATTAACCCTACTCCATTTGTATATTGAGGCTCCCGCACACCAATATAATCAGGAACAGAGATGCGTACGTTCTTCTGGAAAACTTCTTTAGCAAGCTCCAGAATTCCTGGAATTTTAGCGTTTCCTCCTGTAAGGACAAATCCTCCCGGAAGCGCTTCATATCCTAGCTCTTTAAGCTCTTTCACGGCCAGCAGAAGAATTTCTTCCGCCCGAGGTTCAATAATATTTGCCAGCTGCCATTGTGAAAATTCCTGAAGCTGATCACTGCCTATCTCCGAAACTTCAAAAGTCTCATCATCGGAGGCAGCATCGATTAAAGCATGGCCATAGCTGTGTTTCACAGCCTCTGCTTCTTCCGATGATGTCCGGAGCCCGACAGCAATATCATTCACGATATGGTCGCCGCCAATAGGGATCTGTCTAACGGCCTGAAGCGATCCGTTTTCAAAAACAGAAACGGTGGTAGAGCCGCCGCCAAGGTCTAAGAGTGCCACTCCCAGACTCCGTTCATCTTTCGAAAGTGCTATAGAACCGGCTGCGATCGGCTGCAGTACGATATCAGCCGTTTCCAATCCTGCTTTTTCAACACAGCGGAGCAGGTTATGAAGAATGGTCTTTGAACCGGTAAGAATTGTACCTTCCATCTCTAATCGCACACCCATCATACCACGAGGGTCATTTATTTCATCAAGTCCATCGACAATAAATTGTTTTGGGATAACGTCTATCACTTCACGATCCGGCGGAATAGACATTACCTGCGCAGCATCTATTACTCTCTTTACATCTTCATCAGAAATTTCCCGGTCATCACTTGAAACAGCTACCACTCCATGGCATGGCTGAAGCTTTATATGATTGCCGGAAACCCCGACAATAACTTTGGATATTGACATATCTATCATCCGCTCTGCTTTTTCAACCGCCTGTCGGATCGAATTGACTGTTTCGTCAATGTCCACAATAGCTCCTCTTCTTAAGCCTGCAGATTTGACTTCGCCTACTCCGATTATATTTAATGCTCCGTTTGATACTTCTCCGATAACGATACGGACATTGGATGTTCCAATGTCGAGCGTCACGTATGTATGTTCATAATTCACCGATGGCACCTCCTTCAGCTGATAATATTCAGCTCTCTCTAATATACTTCATTCTATACTTAATTATAATAGTCATTTGTTCGATTACAATGATAATTCTGTTTCTTTTTTCACGGATTAATCTTCAAGAGATATTTTTAAAAGATCTCCTCTTTAAATATCCGATAATTACAAGTCTACACTAAGTTGCAGTACGAGAAAAGCAAATAAAGGCAGGAATAAGAGAATTCCTCAAAATAACCCTGCCTTAAATATGAAAATCTGAAGAGGAA
Source organism: Alkalicoccus halolimnae (assembly GCF_008014775.2). GTDB lineage: Bacteria > Bacillota > Bacilli > Bacillales > Salisediminibacteriaceae > Alkalicoccus > Alkalicoccus halolimnae. Next base: position 2,141,119 of record NZ_CP144914.1, read on the forward strand.
TAGTTTTTAACATATAAAATGTATTTACTTCTCATTCTACAGTTATATCCTCTTCTTCCCGGAATGATTCAAAATATGGGTTGAGCCGCATATGAATGATTCCTTCCTGATCAGGTTCCAGCTGCTGAACTATTGTCGGGTATGGCTCCATTCTCTCTGCAAAGGCTCTTATAGTAGAACTGACTGTCCAGCCATCGTTCATTAAAACCGTTACTCTATCCGGGTTACTTTCATCAGGATTATAAATCACTTCTGAAATACGTCCTCTTAACGATTCTGACATTTTTCCAAGCTCCATGGCAGTTTCCTCAATCAGCGCCGCATCTTCAAAATCCCGTAGAAGAGGGACACTTCCTATTTTTACTTCTGCTGAATCATAAAGTTTTCCATTTTCTAAAACTGGTAAAGGTTTTCCTTCATTTTGAGATACACTGGCAATCACTTTATATTCTTCAATGTGGATGATAACTTTGTTAAACCATCCTCTTGAAATTGAGGCATCAGTTACAGCATCGTGACTCTCTATCCGCTCCGTTCGGTCCTCTTTATTTAAGCTCCAGATGTTCACTTCATGATTCAGTTCAGACAAAGCGATCACTTCGCTATCCCCCATTGTTTCTGCTCCAGTAACTTCAATGCTTTTCACATTGCTGAATCCACTTTGTAAATAGACCATTACTGCAATTAATATCAGGAAAATAGAAACGTAGACAATGAACCTCCGCCGTGATCGCTGCTTTCTTTGTTCTTTCAGCTGGGGTAATTTATCCTGCATATCAACTACCGTTTTATCGGCCATTACCTTCCCCCCATAATCAGCCTTTTTTCAATGCTTTCATTTCTCTGGACAATAAAGCTGCTGCTTCCGGCACTCCAGCCTCGAAAGCTTTTTCTTTCATTTTAATCTGGTTATTTTTATCGAGACCGGACCGGATAGAAGCTGTCAGCAGTTCAGCTGTCAGTTCGTTTTCTTCAAGCAGAATCGCAGCACCTTTATCCACTAAAGCACTTGCATTTTTGAATTGATGATTATTCGTTACGTGCGGACTTGGTACAAGAATCGAGGGGAGACCGAGTGCCGTAATTTCCGCTAATGTTGTTGCTCCAGCACGTGCAATGACCAGATGTACTTCTTTTAGGAGTGCAGGCATATCGTCAATATAGGATACAGTTTTAATATTGTTACTGCTGACTCCTGCCATTTTATCAGCAATTTCCTCGTAATGAACTTCTCCCGTTACATATACCACTTGGAAAGATTCTTCCTTCCAGTCCTGAAAAGCTGCCATTACTGCTTCATTAATAGGTTTTGCTCCTCTGCTGCCACCTACAATCAAAACTGTCGGCTTATTCTCTGAAAGACCCAGGGCGGCAAGAGAAGAATGATCACTTTTATGCTCCGCAACTTCAGAAGCCCGGGGATTCCCCGTGAAGACAACTTTGTCTTTTGGGAAATACTGGGCTGCTTCTTCAAAAGAAACCGCAACTTTATCTACATATTTTGAAAGGAATTTATTCGTTAAGCCGGGTACACTGTTCTGCTCATGAACGATAGTTGGTATCCCAGCTCTGGCAGCTGCAAAAACAACCGGACCACAAACATATCCTCCTGTTCCAATAACAACATCGGGATTAAAATCTGATATATATTTTTTTGCTGTACGGGTCGCTTTTACAAATCTGGCTATCGTTTTTACATTCTCAAAACTGATTTTGCGCCGGAAACCTGTTATATGCACACTTTTAAACGGAACTCCTGCTTTAGGAACGATTGAAGCTTCCAGACCTTTTTCAGTACCTATATATAGGAATTCTGCGTTCTCTTCTCTTTCCAAATGACGGATAAGTGCTAAAGCGGGATAAATATGACCACCTGTCCCACCGCCGGATACTAAAACTTTCATCGCTTACCTGCCTCCATGATTTGCTTTATGATCGGACGTATATTCATTAACAGCTTCAATAAACGTTTCCCCGCGCTCCTCAAACGTTTTAAATTGATCCCATGATGCACAGGCAGGAGATAACAGAACGATGTCTCCTTCAGCAGAAAGCTTTACCGCTTGTAAAACAGCTTCTTCTAAACTCTCAAGTTCGTGTATTTCATTTACACGGGCTGCTCTGCCTGCTTCTGCAAGCTTTCCTGCTGTTTCACCATATGTAAGCATAGCTTTAACATTATGAAGCGAATTTGTTAATTCGTTAAAAGGCAGTCCTCTGTCAAGACCTCCACAAAGGAGAATTACAGGTTTTTCAAATGCTTCGAGAGAAGTAATGGCTGCAGGAACATTAGTAGCCTTAGAGTTATTATAAAAACTCCTCCCCTTCCATTCTTTTACAAACTGAAGCCTGTGCTTTACTCCGCTGAATGATTTCATCACCGATCCGATGCTTTTTATATCTGCTCCAGCTGTTTTGGCAGCACAGCCTGCTGCCATGGCATTTGCAATGTTATATTCTCCAGGAAGAGAAAATGCTTCCAAAGATGATGCGGGTTCACCCATTATAAAGATCATTCCTTCTTTAATATATGCACCGCTTTTCTGCTCGGATTTCAAAGAAAAGGGAATCTTCTGCGCTGAGGCATCTTCGACCATATCAACCACTGTTGGATCGTCTGCATTATAAATAAGATAATCGTCTTCTGTCTGGTATCGGAAAATCTGTTTTTTCGCCCGGATGTATTCTTCTCTGGTTCCGTGATAATCAAGATGGGCATCTACGAGATTTAACAATACGGCCGTTTTCGGACGAAAGGAATCTATTCCCATTAGTTGAAAACTGGATAATTCCATTACCAGATTATTATCAGCTTGGGCGTTTCTAACAACTCCGGAAGCAGCTTCTCCTATATTGCCTGCTGTGAGCGGAGATAACCCGGATGCTCTGAGCATCTCTCCTATCATCGTAGTAGTTGTTGTTTTTCCATTTGATCCGGTTACCGCAGTAATTGGACAAGGAGATGAATCATAGGCGAGCTGAATCTCTGTCAGAATAGGGATGGCGAGCTCTGCCGCTTTAGATATCATCGGATGATCATAACGGATTCCCGGATTTTTCACTACCGTATCCAGTCCATTATGAATTAAATCAAGCGGATGACTCCCGCAGATAACCTCTGCGCCCAGTTCTTTCAATTCCTGAGCCTGCTTGTTACCGGCAAATGGCGTCTGGTCATTAACTGTTACTTTGGCTCCGAGTTCCAAAAGCAATTTTGCGGCTTCTGTTCCACTTCTTGCCAGTCCAAGTACAAGAACATTTTTATTTAACCACCTTGTTGTTTGCATTAAAGACCTACCTCCAGCCAAATTCCAGTAACTGCAAAAAGTAATCCGACAGCCCAGAAAGTTAATACGACTCGCCATTCACTCCAACCGGATAGTTCATAATGATGGTGAAGAGGGCTCATCTTAAATACTCTTTTTTTCCTGATCTTATACGAGGCTACCTGCAGAATAACAGAGAGAGTTTCAATAACGAAAACGCCGCCTATAAGTACTAACAGGAGTTCTGTTTTCGTAAAGATAGCTATCATAGCAAGAGCTCCGCCGAGTGCCAGAGACCCTGTGTCTCCCATAAAAACCTTTGCAGGATGGGCATTGAATACTAGAAATCCAAGTACGGCTCCTACTATGGCCAGCGAAAAGATCGACACAGTCCAAAGCCCGGATAAAGCAGCAATTATTCCAAAGGCTGTAAAAGCAACCGCTGCAGTACCTGCCACGAGGCCGTCCAGACCATCCGTCAGATTCACAGCATTGCTTGCTCCTACCAGCATAATGATGATGAGAGGGAAATAAAACCAGCCGATATCCACTGCCAGATTCGTCCCCGGCACTCCTATTTCAGTCGAAAGGCCAGTCTGCTGAAGAACAAAATAGACAACAGCAGAAATCACTACCTGCCCGAGGAATTTTTGTTTTGAAGTAAGACCAAGATTTCTTTTCTTTACGACTTTGATAAAGTCATCCAAAAACCCAAGCGTTCCAAAACCGATTGTTACGAGTAAAAGCAGCCATACTTCCACTCCGAGAGTATGAAACTGACCGGCAATGATCAATGAAGAAACCGCCGCCGCAAAAATGATCATCGTACCGCCCATCGTAGGTGTACCGGTTTTTTTATGATGGGATTCTGGTCCTTCATTCCGTATACTCTGTCCAAATTTTAATTTCTGTAAAAATGGTATAAAGACAGGTGAGATAAATACAGTTAATAAAAAAGCAAGTAATAAGGCAAAAAACAGCCCATTTTCAAACATGAAACTTTCCCCTCTCTAATTCCTGTTCAGTTGATGCAGGATTTGATAAATAAGTTCTCTGTTCGCACCTTTATACATAATAACGTTCGGTCCGTTCAGAGCTCCGCGCAGATCATCAATCGCATCAACATGCGTTTTGTAGTACTGCGTATTTAAATTTTTTCTTCCCGCTCTCGATAATGCATCAGACACCCAGAATGCTTTTTCTCCTACAGCAAACACATCTGTTATCGAACTGGTAATATGATCTGCGAATAATTCGTGTACGGATTTGTGAAACCGATCCGCCTGAAAACCCTCATCAATTACGAGTATGCGCCTTTCAAACGGCTGAATGTGGGACAGCCAGCCTAATGAATAGTCAAGATTGGTTTTCTCCATTGCTTCTGCTTCAAATAAAACGAGCCCATCTGCTCTCGTTTTCATCGTCTGAAAGCCAAAAGCTTCCGCTGTAAGCAGTTCCATGGGAGGAACATCCTGGCCGGTAATCACTTTATAAACAGAAGCTGCAGCTTCAAGAAGCGGTCTGTAACTTTCCAGCCAGGAGGGAATGGTGAGGTGCTTCGTTTCCGGATAATTCGGCAGCAGAGATGCATGAAAAGTATTCGAACTGCCTTCCTCTACTTCTGCTTCATCAAAAGCATCGGCGTTGTAATAGCTGACCAGTGCTATATCCGGTTGAAGCAGAGAAGCCATCTCATGCATCCGGCGGCTGCTTTCCACCGCTTCCACAAAGACTAGTTCCGTATCCAGATCTAAAGACAGGATCAATTCTGCAGTATCAACTGCTTTTGTTTCCTGTTCTTTGATCACTTCTGTATTTTTCCCTGAAGTCCACGTTTTCAGAACGCGCAGGATAAAAGATGCTGTATAATCGCCTTCTACAAATACTACTTCTGCACGATGTTCTTTTAAATATTCCGCAGCCAGGTGACGGCAGACTGAGGCAGGGTCTTCCGTAATAAAAAGGGGAAAGTCTTCAGGAACCGTCTGTGGTATCGGTTCGCCTGCACGCCAGAGAGCTCCTGCTGCCCCTCCTTCTATTGCTGCTTCAATAAACTGGTGACCGTCGTACCTTTCTTCTTCTCTAGGAATAAAAAGGGTCCCTGTTTCTACATCATAAATATTGCTTACCACTTTCGGAAAAGAAATTTTCGAGTTTAAACCCTGTACTTTTTTTACAAGAGGAGCCAACTTTTCGGATGATACGAATGCTGTCATTCTACCCACTCCTTTAAAGCTTTCTCTGCTGCTTTTTTGTCATCGAAATAAATTCGGTCCCTGCCTATTTCCTGATAAGTTTCATGGCCCTTTCCTGCGATTAAAACTACATCTCCTGGCTTCGCTTTCCTAACAGCCTCGTTAATAGCTTCTTCTCTGTCAACAATGACATTATAACGTATTCCGCTCATTCCTGATTTCATTTCTTCAATTATTGCTTCAGGTTTTTCTGTGCGGGGGTTATCTGATGTTAAATAAGTAAAGCTGCTGTACTTCTCAGCAATAGCCGCCATCAGAGGACGTTTCTTTCTGTCTCTGTCTCCTCCGCAGCCTATGACTGTAATTATTTTTCCTTCCGCTGCATCCTTAATGGTCTGAAGCACATTTTCCAGACTGTCCGGCGTGTGAGCGTAGTCCACGAGAGCGTGAACCGGCGCCGAAGAAAATACAGGTTCAAACCTGCCTCTGACCCCTTTTAAAAGTGGAATAAGCGGAATAATTTCCTGCCATCTCCAACCATAAGCGTACAATGCTGAAGCAGCTGCAAGAGCATTATAAATAGAAAAACGCCCTGGAAGATTCAGGGTAACGTGATCACGGATTCCAGGAGCACAAAAGTAAAAATTTGACCTACCTCCACTGAGCTCCACCTCTTCGGCACGAACCGCTGCATGTTTAGAAAGTCCATAAGTGATGAGCGGTGCTGCTGAAGCTTCCATCATAATTTCAGAATATGGATCATCAACATTAATAACAGAATAAGGCTGTCGTTCTTTTACAAAACCGCTCCCCAGCTGAGCGAAAAGCAGACTCTTTGCTCTGGCATAATCTTCCATAGTAGCATGATAATCAAGGTGGTCCTGCGAAAGATTCGTATAAACAGCTATATCAAATCGAGTTCCGTGAATTCTTCCATTGGAAAGGGCATGGGAAGAAACTTCCATCGCTGCTGCTTCTGTTTCAGCATCCCGCATATCCCTGAGAATTTTTTGAAGTACAATCGATTCCGGGGTAGTATTATTGGAGGAAATTTCCTTTCCAGCATATTTTGTGTACATAGTACCAATAATTCCGGTCTCAACTTCGAGAAGCTCCAGCATTTGTTCGAGGAAGTGGGTCACGGAGGTTTTACCGTTAGTACCAGTTACCCCGATCATTTTAAGTTCCTGGCTTGGATATTCATAAAAACGAGCTGATATTAACGCCATCGCTCTTCTTACATCCGGGACCTGGATAACAGGTACGGACATTTGAATCGGCCTGTCCGTTACGAGAGCAGCTGCTCCAGCCTCCACAGCTTCCTGTGCGAAATCATGCCCATCAACGGTGAAGCCAGGAACGCAAAAGAACAACGATTTTTTTTCAATTAATCTTGAATCCATTGATATCGTTTCTATTATCGTTTTCTCTTCAAACCCCGAAACCTCACATACAGGAAGCAGAGAAACTATTTCTTTTAATGACATCATAACTTTTATCATCCTTTTATTATTTCAAAATGTCCGTCATCCATTCTACTTATTTACGGTGAGTTTGTCATACTTTTTTTAATGTATGTATTATCAAATTTCGAGCAGCATTCCATAATTGGGAAGCAGATGATTTAAAAGTGCTGCTTAAACATTAGTAAAGCAGCACCTTCTGAATCTTCTTACTCAGGAAGCTGTAAAGTTTCCTCCTGATCTTCCTGCTCTTCCTGACTTTCTTCTTCCGGGTCTCCTAATTCAATCTTGATATTATCTATTTCATCTACAGGAGTTCCAGGTAAAGGCTCCTGAGCTACAGCAAACCCGCTTCCACTATAGTCCACCTCTGCTCCAATAAGCGAAGCCAGCTGCTGAACATTTCGAAGGCTCCAACCATCGATTTCCGGCATGTAAGCCTCTCCGGAAGCCTGAAGAATTATCTTTTCCTCCGGTGCAAGCAGCGTCCCTTCCTCATAGGACTGGGCTCTTATTACTCTGCCTTCTCCGATAATAACAGGTTCCATACCTTCTTCTTCTAATGAGTCTAACACTTTCTCCCTGTTTTCACCCGAAAAGTCCGGAGTTACAAAATCTTCTCCCAGTTCCACGGTTTCCGTACTTTCTTCCTCATGTGGAGCAATATTCAAATACTGCATACTCTGCTCCATAACCTGCCGGAACACCATGGAGACAGGACGGTTGCCATATTCCGTTTCTTCCAGATCCGGACGTTCCACGGCTACATAAACGACCACTTGAGGATCGTCTGCCGGTGCCATACCAATGAAAGAGTAAATATTTTCACCATGGCCGGATATATATCCCCCTCCGTCTTCACGAGGGATTTGAGCTGTCCCCGTTTTTCCAGCAATGTCATACCCTTCTATTCCATAAATACCTCCTGTTCCTTCTTCTTCAGATACTACCGTTTCAAGAATGTCTCTCACTTCTTTGGCAGTTTCAGCCGATATTGGTTCGCCTGTCGATTCCGGCTCGTTTTTAGTGACTACTTCCCCTGTTGTTCCATCAACTATTTCTGATACAACATAAGGTTTCATCATTTTGCCGTCGTTCGCAACTGCAAGTGCAGCATGCACCTGCTGCATCGGAGAAATGGAAGTAGCCTGGCCGAAAGCCGTAGTCGCTGCATCGATAGTATAGGATTCTGCTATCTGACCACCGCTCACTTCATTAGGAAGATCAATGCCTGTCGGTGTTCTGAATCCAAAAGAATCAATATACTCATATAATTTTTCAGGACCAAGAATTTCAATAGCTATTTTCGAAAATGCTACATTGGAAGATCGCTGGACCCCTTCGTTAAAAGTGATTTCTCCCCAGCCTTCCCCGTTATTGTGATCTCGGATTGTTCTGTCGGTAACCTGATACCTGCCCGATTCAAAGGTATCCTCACCGTCATATACTCCTTCTTCAATTGCAGCAGCAAGAGTAAACATTTTCATTGTGGATCCAGGCTCGAACCTGGAGGAGATGTTGTAATTTGTATAGTTTTCCACATTTTCATACTCATTCGGGTTAAAACTCGGGCGATTGGACATAGCGAGAATTTCCCCGGTTTCAGCGTGTGCTGCTATCGCCATCATTTTTTCCGGTTCGTACATTTCATCAACCTGGTCCATTGTTTGTTCCATTGCCATTTGTATGCGTGAATCCAGTGTAAGGACTACGTCATCACCGTGATCGGGACTGCTGATAATTTCCTGTGCCTGGGAAAGCGGCCTGCCTCTTCCATCCTGTTGATATTCAATATAACCAGATTCTCCCTGGAGATAGTTATTCAGGCTGCTTTCCAGCCCCATACGCGCTTCTGACATATCACGTTCAGTATAACCGATAATATGGGAGGCGAAGGTCTGGTTGGGATAATACCTGCGCGGATCCTCTCTGAATGTAATACCCGGAAGTTCCAGGGCTTCGATATTTTCCCGTGTTTCATAACTCAAATTTTTAGCAGTTGCCCCAAGTTCTACCTGCACCGAATCCTTTAAGAACTGGCTCTCATAATAATCTGCACTGCCTCCAAGTACCGACGCAAGAGCATCAGCCGTTTCTTTCGGTTCGCTAACGTGGGATTCGTATCTGTCATCAAGAATGGCAACTATCGAATAGGAAGGAATTTCCTCTGCAAGCGTTTCTCCATTTCTGTCAACTATGTTTCCGCGCTCTCCGTGAATTGGAATTGTCTCCGTCCATCTTGTTTCCAATAACTCTGCAAGATTTACATCCTGCACTTCTTTAGAAGCCTGAATATATATAAAACGCGAAAACATTATCATTATAGCGAATCCAAAAATAATCACCATCGCTACAGCACGCCTTGTAATTTTACGATTCTTTTTTAATTCCACTTTTCCACCTCTTTAATGTCACTCCTGATTCAATGCCTTAGAAGAGAAAAAACCTTTCCGGAAACTTTTAAAAAAGCCTCGGAAAAGTTTTTCCAAAAAATCCACTTCTATTTAGTCGATCTGATGCATAACCTGAACCTGTCCTTCTTTTAAAGACATTCCCAGCTCTGTTTTAGCGATTGTCAAAATACGGTCAGCATCACTAAGTTCGGTAACCTGGAGAGCAAGTGCTTCATTAGCACTTTCCTGTTCACTTATATTGGATTCTATCGTCTGCATATCGTGATTGAGGGAATAGAGCGTCGCGTAGTTACTGACGATTAAAAAACTGAAAGCGAGAATAAGAGGGGCGGCTAAACCATAAATGAGTTTTTCTCCCCGGGTGATCGATCTTTTAATTTTTCCTGGAAGCGGTTGTCTGTTCGGCTTTGTTTCCGGTGCAGCAGAGGTCTGCCTTTGATCTAGCAATGGACTCATGGGAACACCTTCCTCTATTTTAAGTTTTTTCTGCTATTCGTAGTTTGGCTGAATGAGCCCGGTTATTATTAATCAATTCTTCCTCAGATGCAGTAATTGGTTTTCGCGTAATAAGTTTCAATTCTGGTTCCATCCCGTCCGGAATAACCGGCAGACCTTTCGGAAGATCCGGCAGACTGCTTTTCTTTTTGAAGAATCTTTTACAGATTCTGTCTTCGAGAGAATGAAACGTTATAACAGCGATACGTCCTTCAGATGCAAGTAAATCAACCGCCTGTTCCAGCGCTTCTTCAAAAACACCAAGTTCATTATTTACTGCAATACGGAAAGCCTGAAACGTTCTTTTAGCAGGATGTCCGCCTTTACGTCTGGCAGGAGCAGGTATGCCTTCTTTAATTAATTCAACGAGCTCAAACGTCGTTTCCACCGGCTTTATTTCTCTTGCTTTTTCAATTTTCCTGGCAATCTGCTTGGCGAACTTTTCTTCTCCGTAAGTATGTATAATCCAGTGCAGATTCTGAAAGCTCCAGCTGTTAATAATCTGATAAGCTGTAAGCTCCTGTGTCTGATCCATCCGCATGTCCAGCGGAGCATCATAACGGTAGCTGAACCCGCGTTCCGGTATATCGAATTGAGGGGAGGAGACTCCAAGATCAAACATAATTCCGTCTACTTTCGTTACTCCCTGCTTTATAAGTTCATCTTTTAACCCGCTGAAATTGGAGCGGATAAAAATAATATTGTCTGATTTAAAACGTCCCGACGCTGCCTTCAGAGCAGATTCGTCCTGATCAAATGCATAAAGCCTGCCTTTACTTGATAATTCGGCTAACAATCGTTCACTGTGGCCGCCACCGCCGAGGGTACAATCAACATAAAGCCCATCAGGTTTTACATTTAATCCAGAAACTGTCTCTTCTTTTAGTACTGTCTCATGTTCAAACAAAAGCTGCGATCCTCCTTTTTTACTCCATATCGAATAATCCTTCCGCAATTTCTCCAAATGAATCTGCAGAAGCATCCACATAGGATTCCCAAATATGTTTATCCCATATTTCCACTCTTGAAGAAACACCAATAACAACACATTCTTTTTCCAATTGAGCATGTTTTCTCAAAACTGCGGGGATATTAATACGGTTTTGTTTATCTAAATCACATTCAGTCGCACCTGAGAAAAAGAAACGAGTGAAGGCCCGTGCATCTTTTTTTGTAAAAGGAAGCTCCTGTAATTTATTTTCTAATTTTTTCCATTCTTTATGTGGATATACAAACAAACATTGATCAAGACCGCGGGTAATTACGAAAGAGGCTCCTAAATCCTCCCTGAATTTTGCAGGGACGATCATTCTGCCTTTAGTGTCCAAGTGGTGCTCAAATTCACCTATGAACATACACCTGCACCCCTTTCCACCGCTTAACACTAACTTACCACATCTCTCCACTTTCTACCACTCAATTTCTGCACTTTAATAAAATTTTCAGATTTCCTACCCACTCCCTGCTTCGACCTCTCAACACAGCCGGAATTTTTGCTTTTAACAAAGCTGTATTAAAGTCTGGTGTTGATACATGCAGAAAACTCCCTTCAGCTCTGCCATGGAGAAGATTCCCGGGCGGACCTGCGCCCTGCGGTATTTTTTCAATCTTCTTCCACGGGCATATTTCCGCTTCGTTTTGATTTCCCAATCCAGACAGCCGGTCCGTTGGTTGAATGACGAATGTACAAAAGCAGAAAGCAATACCAGCGCAGAAACGTCTGCGGAAAAAAGCGCGAAGACCTGAGTGTCTTTCTCAGATGTATCTGCTCCGGCACTGCTTATTTCTGAATGACAAATATCGTTCATAAAAATCCTCAGACATTGTCAAAATCAGCCGCAAAAAAACTCTGATCACCCGGTAAGGAGAATCAGAGTTTTTTTGAAAATATTCCCTATAAAAAATCCGCTCTATTTCTAAACTTTAAATGAAGTTCACAAAGTGTGATGGCATTCCGTCTTCCTGTTCCCGGACATGAGCAAGCAGGCGGGGAACAAAATCCAAGCCTCCCTGATTTAAAAACGGAAGAATATTTAAACATCTTTCCTGTTTTTGTCCTTCCGGAAATAATTCCGCCTCAATAGCTGACAGTCTGCTTAAGTGCACACCTTCCTGCCGTTCCACGGCTTTTTCTATACCTGCTTCATATTCCTGAATAAGCCTTTTGAAACGTTCTTCGTATCTCGCGTGAATGTGATTTAGAGAGTTTTCATTCCCTAAAGTTTTCGCTACGTCCTGCAGATCATTTACTATCGCTGTTTCTGCCTTTTGAAACAATTGCTTACTATCAGCCGCCTTTGCCTTTTCCACTCTTTTGATCCTTATCTCTTTCGTTCCTGATTCAAGTATATTATCCAGCTGTAATTGATATTGATCTAACGTCTTTTCGGACTTTCTTGAAACGAGTGTAAGAGAATGACGCGGCTTAACTATAGGCATTTGATGACCAAACAGGTGAAAAACGTTTTTCAAAAGTGCCCAGTATTGGAGTTCCCCGGCACCTGCGATAAATGTATGCACTGGCAGAATCAAATCCTGCATTAAAGGCCGAGTAACGACATTATTACTGAGTGGTCCACTCTCAAGGGAAATTTTCCGCTTCAGTTCAGCGGTTGTCCATTTTTCACCTTCGTTTTTTAACCACCATTCTCCATTTTCAGAATGAAGTAAGAGGCGTTCCTGATTTTGATGGAGAAATAAATGAGCATTTTCTTTTTCAACAGCTACCGGCTCACCGAATCCGTCCCTGCGAAACATATCAGCCTGAGAGTGAAAAGCATTTCTGATCTCTTCATTACGATCCACCATCTCTTCGAAATATGGAGCCTCCATTTCCCGGACAACCGGGTCATGGGCGTCCATAACTATAAGACCTGTCCCTTTGAAGAGGCGGTATAAAATTTTTGCACACCAGCTTGTATAAGTCAGCTCTTCTTTTATATCCTCCAGTAAAGCTTCCTTAATAATTTTCGTATCGTTAGTTTCAGACAAATGCTTCAGCCCTGTCAATACTGCTTCCCGTGCTGCTTCTTTATCAATAATACGTTCGCTCGCAGGTTTTTTTATATCATTTCTTTCCCATATCCGTATTTTTTTCACTTCATTATTTTCATGAAAATAAGTATGATTTATTTCATCAATATCATGATCTTCTCCAGCTATCCAGAACACTGGCAGTACAGGCTGATTAAGTTTCTTCTCCAAACGTTCTGCCTCTGTGAGAATAGAAATTATTTTATGTACTGTGTATAAAGGACCAGTCAGGAAGCCTGCCTGCTGTCCTCCCACAACAGCTATAGAATCATTCCGTCGCAGTCGTTCTGCCTGAACAAATGATTTTTCGCAGGGAAAATTTTTATGCTGGAAATCCTGAATGGCATCAGTAATTTTATCGCGCTGGAAATTTAAATCAGCAAGTTCTTCAGCACGTCCTTGTGCATCTTCCCAATCGTAATCGTAATAAGAAGCAATAGCTTTATTTTTCAATAAATATTTTCCGGCAAAAGTGTCCGGTTTAAATAGAGTTTTTTTTGTCAGCTGCATAGAAGGTCAACCTTTCTGTCGAAGTCTCGTTCATTATAGCAGAGACTGTTTAAGACACCAACGATAAGACTTTCTCTGACAAAAATAGACTTCAGTTAACCCTGATAATAATATATTTTCAAAATTCTATTCAGACCGAAAAGAGAGGTCTATTTTTGCATTTACCCGCTTTATAATATCTAAATGAGCAGGAGTATCAACATTTTTTCTGCTTCCTTCTTTGACGATATATCCATTAATTGCGTCTATTTCGAGCGGCCTCTTCTCCAGATAGTCCACAAACATGGAAGACCTGTTATTACGGGTCTGTTCCAACAATTCTTCTACGTACCCCCATGTAGACATAGGTAAATCCAAAACTTCGGCTGCTTCTTTAAACAATCGTCGGGCTTCATAGAAAGCTTCCTTATTAGATAACAAAACAGCGTTTTTATCTTCATATAAAACCGTCAGAGGATTGATCACTGCGTTAACAATTAATTTTCTTTTTAATTCATACTCAATATCGTCTGTCCATTCACATTTAAACGGATTTCCTATACCTTGAAGAATGTGAGTGAGAATATTAGTTTTATTTTTACCGCCAAACAGTGTTTTTCCAATTCCGGTGTGAACTACTTCTATATCGGAAACTCTCATTGCCCCATGAGTAACTACTGCGAAAAGCGGATCTTCCCTGTAGTGGTTGACCAGTTCCAAGTGGCTCATTCCATTTTGAACAAACAGAACCGGCACTCCTTCCGGAAGGCCCTTTTCCAATAACTCGGGAACATCATATTGTTTTACGGCAGCAATAACGGCATCAACAGGCTCCCGACCGGGAAATACGGAAGCTGTTAACGGGAAAGTTTCCCTACCTCTTTTAACTCCGAATTTCTCTAATTGCTGTGCCTGGGATTTTCTTTTCGTCCAAACGTGAACTCTATGCCCTGATTCCTGTAAATATGAAGCGAAAAGCAGTCCTACTGCTCCCCCTCCTGCAATTCCTAACCGCATACGTAACACTCCTAACACTGTAAGTTTGAGCTGCCTTCTGTTTTGAAACAGACTCGAATTTTTTAAAGGCATTTTTATATAGTTCTGTTAGTACTTAAATGAATAGAAGTTTCGTCAATAAAAAATCAGATCTTCTGTTCTGCTCTGATTTTTACCTTTAAACAAACCATACCACCCTTTACCTGAGGTTTAAAGTTACTTTTATTACTTCCTCAATGCATATCCTTTCATCCTTGATGCATTTAATATATAATAACAGGGAACGCTTACATAATAATTAAATATTGGATAAAAATTTTACTGCCAACTAAGATGGAGGGACAATTTATGGACAAACACGAAGTAGTACGCTTACGAATCAATTTTAAAACACTGGAAGATTTCGAAAACTTTAAAGAATATGGCGTGCAGGAACTTTCCATGAAGGAAGATTTACAGGATAATATCGTTGAAAATGACAGCGAATCTCCTTTTTACGGAATTTATTTCGGAGACAAGTTAGTCGGCCGCATGAGTCTTTATCGTATCGAGGCAAAATTCGACCGTTACTTTGATCCTCCGCAGGATTATCTTGAATTATGGAAAATGGAAGTTCTCCCCGGGTTCCAAAATAAAGGAATAGGAAAAGCTCTTGTTGACTTTTCCAAAACTCAAGGACTCCCTGTAAAAACGAATGCCCGCCAGCGGTCAGATGAATTTTGGAAAAAACAGGGTTTTGAACCTTTAACTTATGATGAAAACCGCGACCGTGGAGAAAACCCGTATGTATGGTTTCCGCGCGGAGTAGGAGAACAGAAGTAATTAAAAAGACAGAGGGCTGCAGCTGAATACGCGCAGTCCTTTTTTAATAGGAACTGCGCTTGTTTATAAAGTTATCCACCGCTATGTGATGTTCCTCGGATTCCCAGCAGGCTGCACAATATCGTGCTTCCCGCTCCATCTCTTCCGCCAAATTCGGACTTTGCAGATGCTGTTTATATATATAAAGAACAGAATTCGGTGTTTTCCAGTTTAACTGGTCAATTACACCTGTTATATTTTCTGCCCTGCCGTTAGCAAATCCAATTCTTAGTAATTCTTCGGTATTTATCTTTTGTGCCGATCCGAGCAGCCGCATCGTTTCTGCTTTACCTATTTTTTCTGAAGTAAGAGCAGCCCCGCCCCATCCCGTTGTTAATGCCAGTTTACCTTGAATGAAACCAAGTGAGGTTCTGGGCGATACATAAATGAGATCTCCCACAGAAGCGAGTTCCGCTCCTCCTCCTACTGCGGCGCCGTCAACAAAGGTAATGACAGGACAAGGCAGAGCTTTAATCCTTTGCAATGTCCGGTTCATAGGAAGAAGCATTGTCTCAGCTTCCTTTGCTGTCTGAAGCTTATGAAAAGCTGTAACATCTCCGCCGCTGCAAAAAACTCCATCCTGTCCTGTAATAATTAAAAAGCGAAGGTCTTTCATCTTCTCAAGTTCATCCAAATAATTGTTTAGTAAATTAATCACATCAAAATCGACAGCGTTTTTGGCTTCAGGTCTGTTAAGTTTCAGAATCACTATTCCATTCCCAGCATTCTCTTGAAGTACTTTCATACTAACTCTCCTTTGTAATCGTTTTCATTATGTATTAAAAAAAGCAGGAAGGATACTCCTCCCTGCTCTAATCTTATTTGCTTGAAACGTTACGTCCTTTGTAAGATCCGCATGATTTACATACGCGGTGAGAGAGTTTCATCTCTCCACAATCAGGACATTCAACCATTCCAGGTACGCGTAGCTTCATGTGAGTACGACGCTTATTCTTTCGTGTTTTACTAGTCTTTCGAAAAGGTACTGCCATCAGTCCCACCTCCTTGAAGATCATTCATCATTGTTCTTAAAATACTTTTCCAGTTTAGCAAGCCTTGGATCCACTTTCTGCTGCTTTTCTTCTTCAGCACGCAGTTCCCAGCCATCTCCCTTTTTAGGAGCTGGACCTTCCGGCTTATCACTGAAAACACGAAGCGGTTTCTCCAACAGAATCCGCTCCCGCACGCAAGGCATTAAATCAACCGTGTTATTTGTTAATTCGTGAACGTCGTCATCCTTATCGAAGGTGGCCCACTCCGACAGCTGAAAGGATTCAACCGCGTCAATGGAGAAAGGATATTCCACATCATTCAGAGTGCGTGCACAAGGCAGGGTCATCGTTCCGCTGATTGTAAGCGTGAAAGATGCCAGTTCTCTTGAAATAGATCCTGTCCCTTGAATCCGAACATCGCTTATTTCACGAATTTCACGGTCTGTTGCTTTTAAATCCTGTACATCGACCGATTCATTCAGATGCAGCCCTTCATCTTTTAATGATTGAAGCTGCTGTATCGACCATTTCATTTATATTCACCTCAAGACAACAAATGTAATTATATCGCTGCAAAAATCAATTGTCAAGGTAGTTTCTTTACATTCCTTCTGCCCGCTTATTGTCTGCTTTCATTATATAAACATACCTCTGCATTTGATGCAAGTATCCTGTGCTATACTATATTTGACAATTAGGAAAGCAGGTGACAGCTATGCGCAATTTAGGACTGGTAGTGGAATACAATCCTTTTCATCACGGACATTCCGTTCACTTGAAAGCTTCTAAACAAAAAATCAGACCGGACGTTACTATTGCTGTGATGAGCGGTTCTTTTCTTCAGAGAGGTGAACCAGCTTTAACTGATAAATGGACGAGGGCGGAAATGGCATTAGCACAGGGAATCGATCTCGTTGTTGAACTTCCCTACTCTTACGCCGTGCAAAAGGCTGAAATTTTTGCCGAAGGTGCGGTCGCCCTGCTTTCAAAACTGGGAGTGACTGATGTATGTTTTGGCAGTGAAAGCGGGGAAATCTCCCCTTTCCACAGCACGCTGCAGTGGATGAAAAAACATGAATTTCATATGAGTAAAGCCATCTCATCTCATCTTAAAGAAGGAAAAAGTTATCCGCGCAGTTTTTCAGATGCTGCTTCGGAAATAGAAGACACGCCTCCGGAAATAGATTTGTCCCGGCCAAATAACATTCTCGGGTATCACTACGTAAAAGCCGCTGAACAATATGCTATAACCAGTCACACCATTATGAGAGAAGGAGCAGGATATCACGACAAGGAACCGGCCAGTTCATCAATAGCAAGCGCCACTGCTTTGAGAATGAAGCTTCAGGAAGGAGCTCCTATTTCCAGCCTGTCAGCCTTTACTCCAGCTGCTACCGTTCAGTTATTAACTGAATATAAACAGCGGTTCGGTCTGCTTCACAGCTGGAATGATTACTATCCTTTTTTTCAATATAAATTGTTCACTTCAAGCGCCTCCTCCTTAAAGGAAATCTATGAATGCGAAGAGGGACTCGAAAATCGTCTGCTTCGTTTCCGAACCGCTGGATCCTTTGACGAGTTTCTTGAGAAAATGAAAACAAAGCGCTACACCCGGACGAGGCTGCAGCGGCTGATGACGCACGTTCTCACTGGAGCATCCAAAGAAGAAATGATAAATTTAGCAGCCTCCCCTCCAGAATCGATTCGTGTATTGGGAATGAACAGAAGAGGCCGTTCCTATTTAAATAAAATTAAAAAGGATCTGGACATTCCCCTTGTAACCAGAGGTGCAGAGCAGACTACCAGAAGTGACAACCTTTCGGTCAAAGCTGCAGATATCCATTCGCTGCCTCTTCCCTCAAATAAAAGAATATATGAATATCAGCAGAAAATAAAATTGGAATAATCTTATAAATGCCTTCACGACGCTTGTCATGAAGGCATTTATACAGAAATATTTAAAAATCCACCTTGTTATTTCCACCCGAGCGGGATTTTATTTCTGCCTGACGTGCGCTGGTTCCTTTAATGATTTATGGTTCGATCGACAATAAATAATCAAGTGCTTCATCAAAAGATCCTACCGGTACGATTTCCATCTCCGTATCAATTGAGTCAGCCGTGCTCATAGCAATTTCGTAGTTAGTATCCTGCGTTCCTTCTTCCACAGGGACGAAAAAAACGTCTGCGCCTTCTTCATCCGAAGCATAAACTTTCTGTTTCACTCCGCCAATACGTCCTACATTTCCATCTTCATCAATTGAACCAGTCCCCGCAATGTGCAGCCCTTTTGTAATATCTTCTTCCGTTAATTGATTATAAATTTCCAGGGAGAACATGAGGCCGGCAGAGGGGCCTCCTATCTGATTTGTATCGATTGTCACTTCAGGGTCATGCTGCAGTTCGCGGTCAGTCACGGGATTGGAAATCCCCAGACCTCCACTCCCGGAATCTGCTCCGTACTCTTCAGGGAATTCCTGAATTTCTATCGAAGTTTCCATGCTTTCTTCTTCTCTTTCAAAACCTACTTCAACCTGATCATTTATTTCAGCATCAGATAAAATATCCAGCATGTCATTAACTTCCGTTACCTCTTCACCATTTATGGAAGTAATCAGGTCCCCTGCCTGCAGCTTATCTGCGGCATCCATTTCCGAAATTATACCCGTCACAAGCACACCGTATTCTTCGAACTCCGCTTCTTTTCCTGCAGCATTATAAGCGACAAGAATGGCCTGGTCCTGAGATGAACTCATGAGCATCATCTGTCTGTGGTGGTACATTTCATCTGATTCTCCCGGCGGTCTTATTTCATCTTCATGCATTAATTCCCTGCGTTCACTCAAAAGAGACCAGATGTAATTAACGGTATTTGCTTTTCCCATTTGGATCGTTGTTAACGCAAAGCTTCCTTCGTATTCAAATCCATCCTCTACATCTATTACTTCCGTCAGTTCCTGCGCATCACCGGGCACAGAAAAATAATAAGGAAGCTGAATAAAATTCAACGCAAATAGGACAGCTGCCAGAACCACCCATTTGATCCAGGGCTGTCTCCATCCCCGACGATTATCCGACCTATCCATTCCTAACACCTCTAATTTCATTCCGTTTCCTACTAAGATACAATATTTAATTACCGTTGGCGACAAATGTGCCTCATCCGCCGTGATGGAATTTATTTCTTAGAGCATCTTTGACTTCTTCATGTACCAAACCTTCCGGAAGAGAATCGTATCTGGAAACTTCTTTAACTAAAGTAGAACTTATAGAAGCATAGTGTGGATCTGTATGAAGAAAAACTGTCTCAATCTCATTATTCATTTTTCTGTTCATAACTGCCATCGGCGCTTCATAGTCGTAATCCGTTACAGAACGAAGTCCTTTTAGAAGTACGTCAGCTCCCTGTTCCTCAGCGAAATCTATGAGCAGTCCGTCAAATGCTTCTATTTCAACACGCTCAAGGTGCGATGTAGCAATTTTTATCAGCTTAACTTTCTCTTCCAACGTAAAAAGTGGACTTTTTTTGCTGTTATGTAAAACGGCTACAATCACTTTATCGAACATTCTTGTGCCCCGTTCGATGATATTGACATGTCCGTTCGTAACAGGATCAAAACTCCCCGGTACCATCGCTGTAGTCATTTTTTTCCCTCCTTTTATATATACTTATAACAGTTATACCGTAGAATTCCCTTCTAATAAGCTTGAAGCTTTCGAAATCATCGTCAGGCATTACTTTTTTTATATGTTCTACAATAATCAGACCATCTTCCTGCAGAAGTCCGGCTTCATCAATGTAGATAAGATCTTTTTGTATCTGCTGATTTTCGTAAGGAGGGTCAAGAAAAATGATATTAAACTTATCCCCTTTTCTTGCTACAGCTTTTAACGCTTTCGATGCATCGTTTCTATAAACCGCCGAACGATCACCGGCTCCTGCAGCCTGTATGTTTTGTTTGATCGTTTTAACTGCTTTGTAGTCTTTATCAACGAATATTACGTGATCCAGGCCGCGGGACAACGCCTCAAGTCCAACAACCCCGCTTCCGCCATAAAGGTCAAGCATTGTTCCCCCTTCAAAATAGGGCCCGATAATCTGATAAACTGATTCTCTCACTTTATCTGTCGTAGGCCTTGTGGTCATTCCTGGAACAGCTTTAATGGTTAAGCCTTTATTTTCACCACTGATTATTCTCACATTGATCACCTTTTGCCTGCTGAAATTTTCCCGCTGATAAAGTTCGCGGCCGCCATCATAATGAAATCCTGCCGCCTCACCCGGAGCGATGCCCATGAAATGCACTTAACAAGCCTGCAGTTTAAAAGACGCCCTATAAGTGTTTCCTTACAGGACGCCAATATTATTTATAAACCCATTTTATAATCATCGTGCTTTTCTTTATTGGTATCTACTCCTACTCCCTGATACTCTGTTTTGATCCACGGACGCATAGACATTAATACCTGCTTGACAAAAGGCATTCTCTCCAGCTTCTCAACCGTTTCATCTGCGTCTTCCAGATCACAGTATAAAATCACATACTTCATTTTTTTGGATGCATAATGCACATGCCCAAAACGCTTAAGCTGCTTCACCTGCTTCAGCGACTGTATATAGACGGCAAGCCCGACCCTTTCTGTAACCAATTCTTTCACCTCCACCTCATCCGCATCCACAGCTGCCTCCGGAACCACAGCCGCCGCTGCATGAAGACTGCTGAGCATCGAAAAATGGGTTTCCTGTTGGAACTTTTATGTTAGGTGACACTTGATTAGCCAAAAGCAAGCTTATTTCACTTAACAGCTCATGCAATTCTTTTTCTGTCTGTTTAAACTCTGCCAGCAGTGGATCTGTATCCAGTTGTCTTTTGTATTCACGTACTTCAGCAGTAATTGAGCGAAAATCGGGATGATACTTGCCAAAGCGCTGTACTTCTTCATATTTTTCTTTTAATTCCTGAAAATAGAGAAGTTTCTGCTGGCATTCCCGATCATCCTGCACACGTCTCTTAACGTGAATATATGATTGAAACACTTGTGAACTGGTAATAAGGTCACTCAAGTCCTGAGCTTCATGGACGAGAGATAAATCGGTCATTGTCATCATATGAAACTCACCTCCTCCTTCAGTATAGCACGGAACCTTCCGTTCAAGAAAGCCAGGGCAGGATTTGAACATATTTGAAAAAAAAACCTCTTCTCGTTGCAACTGCATCGATTTCATAATATCATAGAAGAGGATTGTAAACATTGTTGTAATAGGAGGTTAGACATGAAATTCGAACATGTTGAATTGCAAGGAAAAATTATGAATTTTGCAGACTTGGATGAAATAATGGCAGATGCAGGTTTTGACGCCCAGTGGGATTACGAAAGAATTACTTATGATTACAAAATTATTGATTTAGTTCGTGACGATACGTACTATTTCCGTGTTCCTGCATTAGTTCAGCAGGGGGAAATACCTAAAGATAACGCAAAAGTGCAGCTTATGCACCCTTATCTTGGAAAGCATTATTACCCTCATGGGATTGAGTACGATGAAGTATTTCCTGAGAATATTATCGACAAGTGCAATAAGAAACTTGCGCTGATCGTCGAAAAAGTGAAAGCAGAGTCCGTTAACTAACCCCAGTTTATGGCTTTCGATCTTTCCGGAGCTGCCTCTGTTAAGATCGGAAGTTTTTTTACATCTATATTACATAAGCCGGTATACTTTCAATCTACGGAGAAAGGGGTCTGGCATTGTCACCACTATTAAAGCGTTATTTGTACATAGGAGCAGCCATTATAATTGCCGTACTGCTCCTGTATTTTGTTCTGCCGGTATCACTTCCAATAATTTTAGCTTTCATCACCGCCCTTTTTCTTTCACCGGCTGTTAAAAGATTAACAGGGAAATTAAAAATCTCCCGCAATATAGCTGTATTTATTGTTTTTATACTGTTTGTAGCAGTCTTATCACTGGTCGTCTACTTTATACTTACAAGAGCCCTCACCCAGCTTAATTTATTCCTTAGTAATCTTCCGATGATTATTAATGAAATAAACATTGCCTGGATGTCAATTCTGGAGAACCTGCGCGGTCAGCTGGATCATCTTTCAGAAGATATTGTTGATACAATAGATGCAGAAGTAACAAGAATGCTCTTAGATTTACGGGAAACACTTCAGGGGATGAATGTCATCGGCTGGGTGACAGGATTCATTATCAGTATTCCTTCTTATATCGTTTCCCTGCTCGTTTACTTAATCGCCTTATATATGTTTCTCGTAGACCTTCCGAGATTAAAAAAGAAGTTTTTCCAGTACTTAAAACCTGAAACAGCCGAAAAAGTTCAGTTTATGTCTTCACGCTTATCCTATGTTATTTTCGGTTTTTTCAAAGCCCAGTTTTTAGTCAGTATAATCATATTCATTGTAACTTTTATTGGTCTGCTGATCATTGCGCCTGAAGTTGCCCTGCTGATGTCTATCATTATATGGCTTATCGATTTCATTCCTATAATCGGTTCCATTGTAGTTCTTGCTCCATGGGCAGTCTACCAGCTTATATCGGGCAACACTCCTGCAGCACTGCAGCTGTTTGTACTGGCTCTTATTCTTCTGACAATTAGAAGAACGGTGGAACCAAAAGTTATGGGCCACCATATCGGCCTTTCTCCTCTCGCCACCCTTATTTCTCTTTATGTAGGATTAATGCTGCTCGGAGCTATCGGCTTTATACTCGGCCCGCTGCTCGTCATTTTATTCACAAGTGCACGGGAAGCAGGCATTATTAAAATGAATTTTAAGATTTAATTCAATAACGATTTTTCATCCCTTAAAAATATATTACCATTTAAAAGCATCATGACGAATTGAATTTTCGTCGTGATGCTTTCTTTATTCGCCTGGAATACCTCGAACATTTACTAAGCCTTTATTAATGTTTTCATTCAGTAAAGCTGCCATCCGGTCTGAGATATTTTCTGAAAGCGCGATTTTTAACTGCCGCACTAGCAGATCCTAAAAAAGGCACCCGCCAATATGACGGGTGCCTTTTCAGCTGGCGGTATTTGTGCCAGCCGTTTTTTAATATTTGTCAATTCCAATCAGCACTGCAAGAGCTGCGACTGTCATTGCTGCAACGAAAAGTCCGGCCCAGATCATTACATTGATCCAGCGGGAGCCTTCATTCATGTGCATGAAGTTATAAAGCTGCATTACTACCTGTATACCCGCAAGAAGCAGAACAAATGGAATAGCGAATCCAGTTGGAACAATATCACTTGCAACAGTTAGAAAAGCTGTAGTTGTAATGAAAATCATAAACATAAAAGAAACAAGCTGTGATCGTGATTCTCTTTTTAATTTACGTTCTTCCTCTTTAGAGGGACCGCCCTCCAGAGGAGCACTGGGATCTACGTGTGACATTTAATCAACCTCCTACTCCGAGTAGATAAACAACTGTAAAGATGAAAACCCATACTACATCGATAAAGTGCCAGTAAAGCACTGCTGTATAAAATTTCGGGGCGTTTGAAAGTGTTATCCCGCCTTTGCGGTAACGGATAAGAAGGGTTGTAATCCAACCTACACCAAATGCCACGTGAGCACCGTGAGTTCCAACAAGTGTATAGAAAGAGGATGCAAAGGCACTTACTGTAAAGCCCAATCCATAATTGTAGTAAACAACGAATTCGTAAATTTCAAAACCGAGGAACGCGGCTCCTAATATAACGGTTCCTGCCATCCACAGAATAAGTTTTTTGTGGTTACCTCTCTTCATGTTAATTACGGCAAACACACTTGTAAGACTGCTCGTTAAAAGAATCATCGTCATGATGAATACAAGATCGAGGTGAAAGAGATCCTGAGCGGTCGGCCCTCCCTCGGTACTGCTCCGCAGCCCGAGGAATGTTCCGAACAATGTACCAAAAAGTACTGTTTCGCCGCCTAGAAAGAACCAGAATCCTAAATATTTGTTGCGACCTTCCAATGTAGCTTTCTGTGGATCGGGTGGAAGGGATTGACGTTCTATTGCGTGATCAGCTGCCATAATCAGCCCTCCCCCTTATCTTTTTTAATTTCTGATACCGGAATATGGTACCCGTGATCTTCTTTTATAGATCGAATGAACATCATCGCAAATGTCAGTAACAGACCCGCTCCTATTACAAACCATGCAGAATAAATTACTCCAAATGCTGCGATAGATAATCCGAGAGCAATGAAAATTGGAAGAATCGATCCATTTGGCATATGAATCTCATCCAATGGCTCTGCCGCTTTCATTTTTCCATTCCCGGACATTTTTTCGTACCACAGTGCGTCCAGATCACGAATGAGAGGCGTCTGAGCAAAATTGTATTCCTGGACCGGTGAAGTTGTAGCCCACTCCAGTGTACGTCCATCCCAAGGATCCTGAACATTGTCAGTATTCTTTCGTGATATAAGCACGTTAATCACGAGCAGAATAAAGGCAACGGCCATTAGGAAAGCCCCCATCGAACTAATAAAGTTCATTTCATTAAATCCTTGTCCATCCAGATAAGATGCCACTCTGCGAGGCATGCCAATTAATCCGAGGAAATGCTGAATAAAGAATGTCAGGTGGAAGCCGATTAAGAATAACCAGAAGAACCACTTACCGAGGCTTTCGCTCAAGCGGTATCCAAACATTTTAGGCCACCAGTAGAAAGTTCCAGCAAAAATACCGAAAACTGAACCTCCGATTATGACGTAATGGAAGTGAGCCACTACGAAGTAAGTATCGTGGAACTGATAGTCTGCGGCACTCATTGCCAGCTGCACGCCCGTTACGCCGCCTAGAACGAAGGAAGGGATAAAGGCTAATGCGAACAGATTTGCTACAGTAAAGCTGATCCGTCCTCCCCACAGAGTGAGAAGCCAGTTAAATATCTTAATACCAGTAGGTACTGCTATAGCCATCGTCGCAACTGCGAAAATAGCATTTGCGACAGGTCCCATGCCTACTGTAAACATGTGGTGGGCCCATACCATGAAGCCTAGAAAACCAATGATCATTGTTGCAAATACCATTGCTGAATAACCAAAAAGACGTTTTTTTGCAAAAGTAGAAATTATTTCTGAGAAAATACCGAAGGCCGGCAGAATCAGGATATATACTTCCGGATGTCCAAATATCCAGAAAATATGCTGATAAATAACTACGTTACCTCCCATAGCTGTATCGAAGAAAGCTCCTCCAAACACCCGGTCCATCATAAGAAGCAAAAGACCAATTGTCAGTGCAGGGAAAGCGAAAAGAATCAGCATAGAAGTAACGAATGTCGTCCACGTGAACAAAGGCATACGCATCATGCTCATGCCTGGGGCACGCATGTTAACGATCGTTACAAGAAAGTTAATAGCGGACATTAATGTACCAGCACCGGCAACCTGGAGACCCATAACATAAAAGTCGACCCCGTTACCTGGTGAGGTTGTCGAGAGTGGTGCGTAAGCTGTCCATCCGGCATCCGGCGCTCCACCGGCCAGCATACTAATGTTAAGAATAATACCACCGAAGATGAAAAGCCAAAGCCCCAGGGAGTTAATAAATGGGAAGGCAACATCCCGGGCTCCTATTTGAAGCGGCATAACAAAGTTCATAAAACCGAAAAATAGTGGCATGGCTGCCAGGAAAAGCATCGTCGTACCGTGCATAGTTAATAATTCATTATAAGTTTGTTCTCCTAAAAAGCCCATTTCCGGGAACATCAGCTGAATACGCATTAGCATTGCTTCTATACCAGCGATGGTAAAGAAGAAAAGACCGCCGAAGAAATACATGATACCAATCTTCTTATGGTCTACGGTAGTCAGCCAGTCCCAGAGCACGCTTTTCTTAGACGAAGCTGTGCTGTTAGACACGAGAAAATACCTCCCTTTTTAAACAGTTTACTCTAATACTTTCAGTCCATCGATATACTCAATTAAAGCATCCATTTCTTCGTCCGAAATAGTGTTTTCATCAAAAGCCGGCATTTGATTGTCAGGCTTCAAGGATGCAGGATCACGAATCCAGTCGTGAATATTTTCTTCTTCGTAATCAAGGAAACCGGCTACGACCGTTCGTTCACCAAAGTTCGTGAAGTTAGGTCCTTCTGCTCCGCCATCTTCCCCTACTGCATGGCATTGAATACAGTTAGCTTCAAAGATTTCCCTGCCCTCTACAGCTACTTCACCTTCCGGCTCCGTGAGCTCCTGGTCGGGTTCAGCCATTCCTTCTGCCCACGTATCAAATGTATCAGGATCGACTGCAAGTACTTTAAAATCCATCAGCCAGTGAGAAGCACCGCAGAGTTCTGTACATTTACCGAAATAAACTCCTTCTTCCGGGGCTTCGAACCATAAATCATTTGTAATTCCGGGGACATTATCCTGTTTACCAGCGAGAGAAGGAACCCAGAAGGAGTGAATAACATCACTGGCGTGAAGTTCTACGACAATTCTTCTATCCGTAGGGATATAAAGATCCTGTCCTGCGTTAACTTCGAGATCAGGATAGACAAATTCCCACCAGAACTGATGAGCGTGGGCCTCAACTACCAGAGGTTCTTCTCCTTCCGCTTCTTCTCCTTCCGCTTCTGCCTCTTCCCCATTTTCAGGGATACCAGTGTCAGCCAGAGTAAACGTTTCCATTACGTTTGGAATTGCAAGAATAAGGAGCAGCAGAATAGGAATAGCTGTCCAGATAAACTCAAGAGCACGATTCCCGTGAACCTGTTTCGGAATGTGCGTATCGCCCGGTTTTTCACGGAAGCGAATAAGTACAAAGGTATAAATGGCAAATACAACCACAATTACGAAAATCATGACGTATAGGGACAGCTGAATCAGGGACAGCTGCATCTCTGCAACCGGTCCACGGGGATCCAGTGCCGATAAGTTTTCCACTCCGCATCCTGCCAGAAGCAGTATGAAAGAAAATGGAAGCAATCGCATAAGGTGCTTCATCTCGTCATAAACCCCGCTTTCTTTTTTTACATTTTTAGAACATGTGTACAATTACCATCAGCACAAACATAATAGTCAGATAATTCAAGGAATAAATAAACATGCCTGTTGCCCATTTCATATCATCTTTCGATTTAAAACCAAGCAGGCCGTAAACAAGCCATCCTCCTCCCATTATCAGAGCAGCAGCAGTATATACAATTCCGAAATCTGCAACCATTAAAGAAACTGGAATCAGTGCTCCTACGTACCAGATAATTTGACGCTTCGTGAGCGAAAAGCCCGCTTTCACAGGAAGCATTGGAATACCGGCTGCCCGGTACTCTTCGACTCTCCGCATCGCAAGAGCCAGGAAATGAGGCGGCTGCCAGATGAACATGATCAGGAAAAGTGTCCAGGCATATGGATGAAGGCCGGGATCAATTGCAGCCCACCCAATCAGCGGCGGTACTGCTCCGGCAAAACTGCCGACAATCGTATTCAGCGTTGTCGTACGCTTCGTCCACATCGTATACAGAACAACATAAATAACCAGTCCTATTACACCAATTAAAGCAGCTGTCACGGAAGCGGCCGCTAATAAGGCAGTCCCTGCTATTGACACTGCCAAACCATATGTAAGTGTCTGCTTTCCTGACAAGGTCCCATTGACCGTAGGCCTTTCTTTTGTCCGCTCCATCAAGTGATCGATATCACGATCAATAAAGTTATTCAGTGCACTTGCTCCTGCAATAATAAGAGCAGAACCCAGTAAAGCTAAAAAAGCTGTTAAAGCATTAGCTGCAAGTGTCGTACCAGTGTAATAAGTAGCCAGATAAAGACCGGCAAAAGTAGTGATCAAGTTGGACATTACTATTCCGGTTTTGGAAATAGTTAAATAATCGCGCCAGCTTACCGATGCTTCCGGGATTCCACGTACATCTGTGACTGTTTCTGCTGAAGACATTGCATTCAGTTTACTCAATTTCATTCACCCCCTGTTTATATAATCTTTTTGCTATAGTTAAGCAAAATAATGATTATAAATGCTTCCTCCCCTCACAGTTTAAGGATTTACTAAGAATTACACAAGTTAACATCCTCAAAAAATGCAGGCATAACAAAAAGAATGACAGTTTGCACCGCTCATACACATTATAAAGGAAGGATCACTCTTTTTCATCACATTTTTTTAGAGTTACTATATCTGTTACATGGTTTGTGACGATTATGTGAAAGTCGTTTCTTCTTATAACATTTGCTATATTATAGAGAGTGCTCAGGGTTTAATGTTAAATAAACCATGGAATAAATTTGCTTTTTTAGTGTTGAATTTCTATACTAATATATTTAATTACACGAAAGATGGTGAACAGGATGCATCGACTCCTTAAATTTTTTGGAATTATAACCACTTTGGGAATGCTGCTAGTATTAATTCAAGGAGCCCTCGTTACTCAGACAGGTTCAGGAGAGGCCTGCGGACCAGAATGGCCTCTTTGTTACGGACAGGTAATCCCTGAAAACCCTACTATAGAAACAATGATTGAATATACCCATCGTATTGTTTCAGGGGTTCTCGGATTAATGGTTATCACTCACGCTCTTTGGAGCTGGAAAGTAATCGGTCACCTTAGAGAAACAAAACTTTTTTCCGTACTTGCCGTCGGTTTTATTATTTTCCAAGGACTTCTAGGAGCTGCAGCGGTAGTCTGGGGGCAATCAGATGCTATAATGGCACTGCATTTCGGTTTTTCCCTTGTTTCGTTTGCGAGCGTACTTCTTTTGACTATTTTAGCTTTTGAAGACGGAAAACCAAATGCATTGACTCGTCCTAAAATTACAAGCAGCTTCCGCGGTATGATTATTTTCAATCTCATTTTTACGTATCTTGTAGTTTACACAGGAGCCTATGTAAAACATACGGGATCTGGTGGAGCATGTGAAGGCTGGCCTCTTTGCAATGGCCAGCTCTTCCCTGCTCTAGATGGCAGAGTAGCCATTCAGCTCGGACACCGGTTTGCAGCCAGCCTTTTGGTCATTACAATTTTGATTATGTTCATCCAGATGCTGAAATCCCACGTGAAAAACAAACCGCTGCTATACAGTGGATCATTCAGCCTGGTTCTAATCCTTTCTCAGGCTGCAAGCGGTGCTGTCGTTATTTTTACCGGATTTACTTTATATGCTACTCTTTCCCATGCAGTAATCGTAAGTGTATTATTCGGCACCCTCAGTTATATGACAATGGTTGCTTCCAGAGCGAATAAATTATAAATGAAAAGCAGCCTGCGGCTTTGAAACCGCAGGCTGCTTTTTTATTATCCACGTCTTAAGTTTATTTTTCTCCAAGATATGCGCGCATCATCCAGTTGTGCTTCTCAACAGACTGACGGATACCAATCAGCATGTCTGCCGTTGCTTCATCATCAGCATCATCTTCAAGCGTTTCTATATCTTCTTTTAATTCGTTGGAAATTTTATCAAAATCTTTTACCAGTGCTCTTACCATATCCTTGGCTTCTATTTCTCCTTCCGCTTCATCAAGCGTTGTTTTCTCCAGATAGCCCTTCATTGAAGCAATAGGTTTACCCTTAAGAGCCAGCAGCCTTTCTGCAAGCTCATCAATATGTTCTGCAGATTCATTGTAAAGTTCCTCGAATTTTTCGTGCAGGGTAAAAAAATCAGGTCCCTTTACATACCAGTGATAATTATGGAGTTTTACAAACATTACGTTCCAATTCGCAACGTGCCTGTTTAGAATTTCAGTTGTCTGCTTATGTGCCATAAATAAATCAACCTCCATTTTTATTATCAAATGATTTTCCTACTACATATAATTTACCTCTGCTAAGTAATCTTAAACATATTCATGAATTTCATAATAAGAGTCAACACAGTAAAAGCCCGGTAGAACACATAACTTCCCCTTAAGTACATAGGTTTCCGGTGCTTGTCTTTATGTGAACAGCTCGTCGAAAAATTCGCAGGATCGGGCTCATTTTCCTCGGGTCCGCCGTCTTTAACTGCGCTCATTTTCAAAGTGGATATCAGCTTTTAATTCTCTATAAATATTCGTATATTTATGGAAAGAACTTATTACATTAGTTGATACAGAAATGAAGATGGAAAAGAAAAAACTGCCTCGAAAGGCAGTTTTTTCTTGAACTATGTGAAAAATCTATGCATTGTTTTCCCGTGCGCGCATAGTCGCTTCATGTAAAGCAGACAACTGCTGCTCTAACTGAGTAAGAAGCTTTCTTCCTTCTTCTTCTGAAACGAGCTTCAGCCGAATCGCGAAATCTATTTCGCGTGATAAACCGAACATCTGCGTATCTAAAACCTCTTCATAGAGAGGACACTGAGGCATCGTCAAATTTTTCATTTGCACTTCAATAAGTTTGACAATTTTCTCCGCGTCTTCTTTCAGAAGGGCATAGGCTTTTTCGCTCTGTTCGGACAGGGTTTCAATGGACACGCGAATCCCTCCTCTACTTCAAAAAAGCATTAACGCATCGCAAAGGCGATACAGATGATGCTTTAATATTATCATATCGGTTCTAATCAAAAATTGCAACAATAGATGCAGAGATGACATCTCTCTTCAAGCCTATTATACTAGAAAGAGAAAGGCAGGTGGTGGGCATGGATAATATGCTCGTAAAAATCACAGGACTGGTAAAATATCCTATTATGATTGATCCCGGTGTCTGGATTTTTGATGAAAGACGTGAGGATATGGAAAAAATATTCGAAAGTTCAGAGCTCAAACAGTCAGAGCGGGATTATGCTGCGCTTGGAAAAGCATTTGATGAACAGCGTAAAGGAGCTAAACCTCCTCAAACAAATGAAAATAAAGTAACAGTGAGTAAAAAAGATTTAACTGAGAAATCATTCGGTATTTCATTAGCTCCCTTTATGAAAAATGCAGAACCCACTGAAGAAGCAGAGTCAGTCCGTCTTTACCGTTCAGGAGGTAAAGAAGATATTGTTCTGCCTCTCAGGCAGGTAGAAGAAGGCATTGTGGCTTTTTCAAATTCCGGAAACCCCCTCAAGGAAAGCGGGCCACTTCACTTTTACTACCGGGACGGCTCTAATCGTGAAAACCCAATTACCCATGTTCAGAGTTTCTCAATAGAATAATTCCTTCATGCTTATTCTTCACTTGAAAAAGACTGAACGAATGTCACTAACGAAAAGAGGACTCCCGCTCACACCGCGGGGGTCCTCTTTAGGTACAAAATCTTTACTTTTTGAAAGGAGAATTTTTTCACATTAGAGTAAATCTGCAGCAAGTTGAGCCAGACCGGAACGTTCCCCTTTCTCGAATTTCATATGACCCGAGATATCAGCATGCTTCATTCTTTCAATAACGTAGGAAAGACCATTCGTGTATTCATCGAGATAAGGATGATCAATTTGTTTCGGATCCCCCATTAAAACAATTTTACTTCCTTCCCCTACTCTGGTAATGATCGTTTTCACTTCATGTTTAGTCAGGTTTTGAGCCTCGTCAATTATAATATATTGATCCGGTATACTTCTTCCCCGGATATATGTCAGGGCCTCGACCTGAACCGACGACATTCCGGCTAAAATGTCTTCCAGCTCTGTCGCTTTATTAGTATTAAACAAAAATTCCAGATTATCGTAAATTGGCTGCATCCAGGGGCGCAGCTTTTCATCTTTTTCTCCCGGGAGATAACCGATATCTTTTCCTACCGGTACTACCGGTCTGCAGACAAGGAGTTTTTTATATTGATGCATATCTTCTGTCAAATACATTCCACAAGCCAGAGAGAGGAGGGTTTTTCCTGTTCCTGCTTTTCCTACAAGCGTTACCAGTGGTATATCTTTTCTTGTAAGGAGCTCCATCGCCATCCGCTGCTGAACATTTCGGGGACGGATCCCCCATATGCCATCTGATTCTCCCAGAAAAAGATCGATCTTTTCCATTTTTTCGTCAGCCATAGCCAGTGCAGAGCGTGAGGGATTCGAAAGATCTCTGAAAATATAAAAATGATGAGGCAGAGTAGTTTTAATACCGGCTTCAATCAAACGAAGATTTTTCTTTTGAAAAAGCCGGTCCATCGTATCAGAATCCATCCATTCTTCGCTGTAACCTTTATAAATGTGATCAAACTGAGCTACACGATCAGTAAGATAATCTTCAGCATGTACTTCTAAAGCGTCCGCTTTTACACGCAGAAGAGCATCTTTAGTGACAAGAACGATGTTTTGAGAATTTTCCGCTTCTTCCATCATGTTAAGTGCAATAGCTAAAATACGATTATCATTCGTTTTTTCTAATCCATGCTTTTCCAGCTGATCGTGGGAGCGATGATTTAATTCTACAATCAGCCGCCCGGAACCCGGAAGCTCTACTCCTTCATGAAGCTTTCCTTTCGTTCTTAATTTATCTAATATACGTGCCACTTCTCTTGCATTTCGACCTATTTCATCTGTCAGTCTTTTTTTAGTGTCTATCTCTTCCAGTACAACAGCAGGTATTACTACAGTATTCTCTTCAAATGACTGAATAGAAAGCGGGTCATGAAGCAGGACATTTGTATCTAGAATATAAGCTTTAATCATGGCTCTCCCTCCAAATAGAACATCATGGTCTACAAAGCATGATTGAAAAGACCGGGCAGAAAATGAACTTTAATAAATTGCTTACTTACGCGGGGGATTCCCCCGTTTCGTAATTCCACTCAAAGCTCAAATGTAATACGGATGGAGAAAAGTGCTTCCCTTTACGATGCCCGGGACGAGATCCCCCCGCCAAAAATTTTTATCCCTTTTGAAGAGCCGCCATAACTTGATTATCCAGTTTGACTGCAGCTTCTTCATCATACGTTTTTTCGAATTTTGGTTCCGCTGTTAAACGGGCTCCATAAAACATTACATCCCGTACTTCCTGAATTGTCAATTCGATTAATGTGAGTTTTAAAGGCACTTCGTCCATTGTCTCTTTCAGCACTTTGGCTCTTCCTGAAAGTGAATAAGTTGATCCTTCAGCAATTAATGTCATTGTTACCTGGGGCTCTTCCTGGATATTCGCAATTATTTTTGAACGTTTATCTACTGCAAATCTTACAGTACTGGCATTTTTAGCAAAAATCCAGGAGATGGCATTGACACTTGGCGCCCCTGTTTCTTTATTTACAGTAGCAATAGTTACGTAATGTTCTTCCTGCAGGGTGGAGAGTAAATCTTCTGTAAGCGATGTTTCAATTCTATTTCCCATCGGAATAATACCTCCTTCAACTAACTGGTTCCTTTTAAAAGGAAAGGAACTTAATTAATATTATTCGACGTCCGTAGGTTAATTCCTTCCTCTACGTCTGGGCTTTCCAATGTAAATTCAGGCTCTGCGGAAACATACATGTTACACTTATTATGTATACTTTTAATAAATTAAGAAGGTGATGAAACTATGAGAGTCAAATGCGTACTATGCGACAAAATAGAAAAAATTAATTCTGATCTGCCTCTTGCTAAAAAGCTTCGAAACCGGCCCATTCATACGTATATGTGTGATGAGTGCAGTGACCGCGTTGCGCAGCGTACAGAAGCCAGGCTTCAAACCGGTTCATTTCGCAAACACCACAAAGAAGAAGAAACAGATGAGTATATTTAATAAATCGTTATTTTCTAAATATCTGAAAAAAATATTTCCATATGAAAATCTTAATACACAAAAAAAAGAGCGCCAGGCAGAAACGACTGCCAAAACGCCCATACCCTCCAGTACACAAATCCCGGCAGCCTAGACTGCATCATGCAGCTCACTTTGAAAAAGTGCTGCATGTTTTGACGAATCCCGGATGGAAAAAATATTCAATTATGACTCCCCTGCTATCAAGCGTCAGCAATTCATTATCAATGCCGACAATAAAAAAACAAGCTGTGCGGGCAGCCGCACAGCTTGTTTAAGAAGTCTGATTTTGTTCTTCACTCTGTTTGTGACGCTTAAGCTGTAATTTATAAACTCCCAGAACAATCGCTGCAATAAATAACGATTCGATAATTGGCAGAGTAAATGCCAAAAATGTGATGAAAATATTTCCGAAAAGCATCATTCCATAAATAACAACGTTTTTCAGGAGAGGAAGTTTACGGGCAAATCCTAAATTAAATACGAGCACACTTAAAAGATTAATTAAAATGTAGAGCACTATAAAAGCCGTGAGAAAATTTTCAGGATTTCCGGCGCCCAAAAATTCTGCAAGCGGAGTCATATTTGGGGCAGTGACTTCATTATTTGAAGCATAAAGCATGGATCAATCCACTCCTAAACACTAAATTCTTATATCCTCCCCACTATAGCATAAATCACTTCTCCCGGCACAGGAAGAACACTGATTGTCACACATAATTCAAGAGTTATGCTCTCTTTTCATCTTCGCAAAATTAAAGTACACTATACGTAGTTAAAGGAGGCACGAAGAATGCGTTCATTTGATATTATTTTCTTTATGCTCGCTGTCGGAGGAACCATCGGAATGATCGGTCTCGGTATAGCACTTGCTCAGCTGAGCTTTTTGCTGTTTATCATTTTTGGCGGTCTGCTTGCAGGATGCGTAGTTTACGGTTTTAAAAGGAAAAAACGCCTTTTTGGTGAAGGCAGATATGCTTCAGAAAGCCAGAATTGAAGTTTAACGACAAAAAAGTCCGGCCTAATCAGCCGGACTTTTTTATCGCGATTTTAATTCTTTCTCTATTTGCTTATATATTGACGGGTTTGCTGCAAAAAGTGTATCCACGTCCAAAAAAGTCAATTTTTCTCCACGGTAATTTGTTGCGACTCCCCCGACTTCATTCAAAAGGGCACAGCCTCCTGCAATATCCCAGGGAGCTAGTTTCTTACTTATATAAGCATCCAGTCGTCCAGCGGCTACATAGGCAATTTCAATGGCCGCTACTCCATAGGATCTCGTTCCGCGCACCTGCTCTACAACGCTCTGAAGGTCCTTATCTTTTAAAACCCAGCCTGTGTTAAAACTCACCAAAGCTTCATCGAGAGGACGTTCTTTTAGTAACGGGAGCCTCTGGTCATTTAAATAAGCTCCTTCTCCTTTAACGGAGACAAAAAGCTCACGGTTCATCACATCGTAAATAACTCCGATTAAAGGCACACCATCTTCAAAAATACCAACGGAAATAGCAAAGTTGGTCCCCATATGAACGAAATTAATCGTACCGTCAATTGGATCAAGAATCCAGACAACGCCGTCAAGATCTTTAATATTTTCAAAGGAACCCTCTTCTCCCATTAACCGATGCTCAGAGAAATTTTTGGAGATTTTATCTTTAAAGAATTTTTCGACATTTCTGTCTACATCAGTAACTAAATCGTCTTTATCTTCTTTTGTATCGATTCCATAAGTATACTTCATCTGTTCTCTAATATAATCAGCAGCTTCTTTCACATAGGAAACTGCAGTATCCTTAAGCATATTTTTATCCATGCCTGCTTCCACATCCTTTTGGTCAATTCGGTGATGTTCTTACTTATATCACACAGGGAGCAGGTCAAGCAAATAAAAGAGGGGTATTTAGAGCAAGGAGTGGTAAAGCCCGTAAAAATCCCTCCATGAGAAATTCATCATGAAGGGCAAAGTGCAATATCTGCAATGCCTATATATGGACGTCCCTGCTGAAAAATTAAATGTTGAGCAGCCAGTAATTTAAGCTTCGAGGCGAAGCCATTCTCCGCGCAGCTCTTCAAGCTTATGTTTACTAAGCTTCACCTGGTCTGCTTCGTCAGCCTGCATTGCGTCAAAAAGTGTCTGCAGTTCGTAATCGATCTCCAGTTTTAATACCGGGATACGACGTTCCCCATCTTTTCTCTTTAACGTTTGAATGACCTTCTCCATGATTCGCACCCCTTTTTCTCCGAATAAGCTCCGGATTTTTTAACTCGATAAATACCCCTATGCATATTTAATAATGAGTTATTATAAGGTTAGTGTATTTATCGGAATTTTGCAACTATTTATTTGTTTATTTTTAAATTTCCACATTTTCATTATATTTAAACCTCTTTATTGTTAATCGTCAGGAACTTTTGCTACAATATGTAATATTCTAAACGTAGGTTGGTGGTTTTATAGTGTTTAATGGATTTAAAGAAAATGATTTTGATGTATTTGCAGTAGAAGGTCTCGATAACAGGATGGATGCTTTAAAAACTACGGTTCGCCCAAAATTGGAAGAAATTGGTTCTCATTTTAAAAGCGTGTTAACCGAACAGACCGGGGAAGAAGTGTTTTTCCACGTAGCAAAACATGCCCGCAGAAAGGTAAACCCTCCAGAAGATACCTGGGTAGCTTTTTCAAATAATAACAGAGGCTATAAGAAGCTTCCCCATTTCCAAATCGGCCTTTTCGGCTCTCATCTGTTTGTATGGTTTGCAGTTATTTATGAGTCTCCTGTCAAACAGGAACTTGGACGAGAATTCCAGCAAAGTCTTGACGATATTCATTCTCAAGTCCCCTCTTCATTTGAATGGAGCGTTGACCATACAAAACCCCAAACGATCTCACATGCAAATTTATCTAAAGAAGAGCTGAATAAGATATTTTCACGTCTGGAAACTGTTAAGAAAGCTGAGCTTCTCTGCGGTATTACAATCGATGCCAGCGCCCCTGTTCTAAAAGATGGCGATGCATTGCTCGGGGAAATCGAAAAAACTTTTTCTCAGTTAATGCCTCTATATAGGGCAAGCATGAACCTCTATGAACAAAAAGTATAAGGTATTAACAGAGGCTGCCTCCAAAGTAATATGGATGGCAGCCTCTTAAACTTTGAAGTTACCCTGCATGCAGGTTTATCACTTTCTTCATTTTCCACGGCAGCAAATCATATAGATACGAACTCACTTCCCTGGTCTTCCCGCGCTTTTTTCACTGCTTTATAAGGGGACTGGCCGGTTTGTTCTTCGTAGTCTTTAAAATGCTGCTTTTCTTCTGCTTTTGAAGGGACAACCTTCTTAAAATCGGTATACAAAGTCAGAAACTCGTTACGGCCGACTCCTTTATTATAAGCTTTATCGACAGCTTCGAAAAAGTTCACTACGTCCACTATCTGCTCCGTCGACCACTCTGTTGACAAGGGCATACGTATATCTTTATCCAATTTCCCCACTCCTTATTTGATTTCTATTCAACTTATGAGAACTCTGTTATAATTCATACTACTTGCTTGAAAGGCGCTGTTAAAGCTTTTTGTTAATGCGCAAAATAGATCGATCAATTCCAGCGGGACGTCTCTTAATGCTGAATAACCCGCTGCTTACAAATAAGCATTATATAAATTGTACCCTTCAGCATTCTCATGAAAAAGAAACACTAGTATCATACCAAAACACAATATCTTTGAAAAGTAAACGGAGGTTATTTTTATGTACGAAAAAGACCAGACACGTGCCCCTTTATTCGAGGGCCTTCGTAAACACATTGAGCGGGATCCTCTTCAATTTCATATCCCCGGGCACAAACAGGGAAAAGGCATGGATCCTGAATTTCGTGAATTTATAGGCAGAAATGCCCTATCTATAGATTTAATAAATATCGCTCCCCTGGATGATCTGCATTTTCCTCACGGGATAATTGATGAGGCACAGAAATATGCTGCTGAAGCTTTTGGAGCTGATCATACTTTTTTCTCTGTCCAGGGAACGAGCGGCGCCATTATGACTATGGTGATGACAGTTTGCTCGCCGGGAGATAAGATTATCGTCCCCAGAAATGTCCATAAATCCATTATGTCTGCTATTATATTTTCTGGAGCTATGCCAATATTTATTCACCCTGAGATAGATGAAAATCTCGGAATTTCCCACGGTATTCATCTGGAAGCTGTCGAAAAAGCTCTGTCTTCCCACCCTGATGCAAAAGGATTACTCGTCATCAATCCTACGTATTTCGGCGTAGCTGCAAACTTGAAATCAATAGTTGAATCTGCCCATTCTTATAGCATTCCAGTCCTTGTAGACGAAGCTCACGGTGTACATATTCATTTTCACGATGAATTTCCTTTGTCAGCTATGCAGGCAGGAGCAGATATGGCAGCTACAAGTGTGCATAAATTGGGAGGGTCGATGACACAAAGCTCCGTCCTGAATATACGCGGCAGCTTAATTTCCAGCACAAGGGTTCAGGCGGTGATCAGCATGCTGACTACAACTTCCACTTCCTACATCCTGCTGGCTTCATTAGACACCGCAAGAAGACATTTGGCTGTGTCTGGAAAAAAAGAACTTGATAGAATTAAATCGATAGCTGCAAACACACGTATCGAAGTTAACGCTATTCCATCACTTTACGCTCCGGGTGAGGATATTTTAAATGACCGCTCCCGCTTCGATTTTGACCCTACGAAGCTGACCGTTTCAGTAAAAGAATTAGGTATAACCGGGCATCAGGCCGAGGTCTGGCTCAGAGAACAAAAAAATGTTGAAGTAGAGCTTTCCGATCTTTATAACATTCTCTGTCTTTTTACGTTCGGGGATAACGAACATACTGCAGAAATACTTCTGCAAGCGCTAAAAGATCTTGTAAGACATTTTCTCCCTTCCCGTACATGGCTGGA
The DNA here is from genome assembly GCF_008014775.2 of Alkalicoccus halolimnae. Classification (GTDB taxonomy): domain Bacteria; phylum Bacillota; class Bacilli; order Bacillales; family Salisediminibacteriaceae; genus Alkalicoccus; species Alkalicoccus halolimnae. Next base: position 2,179,868 of record NZ_CP144914.1, read on the forward strand.
AAACGGATGGCCGGTGGAGGTCCCTAACATTCCTACACTTGCCTATTCTCCCCGTGAAGCTTTCTATGCTGATACAGAAACAATTCCTTTGAAGGAAGCCGCGGGCAGGATAAGCGCAGAATTCATGATGATCTATCCGCCGGGAATTCCTGTCTTTATTCCTGGAGAAATAATTGAGGCAGAAAACCTTCATTATATCCAAAAGAATATCGAAACAGGTCTTCCAGTACAGGGTCCTGAAGATTCCACGCTAAAGCATTTAAAAGTGATAAAAGAAAGGAAAGCTATTGTTTAACATCAAATATCCTTATCCACTATTTTTATAATGGATAAGGATATTTTTCTGAAAAAGGCTTTAAGCATACTGGTGAAAATGGCAGAGAGACTCGAATACCGGTTGAAATGAAGAGGGGTAGTTGTACTCAAATATCCAGTTTCAATATAACGAGAGAATTCTTAAGTTTAAAAGAAGATATGGTTTTATCATTTGTATTGATACTCCAACTATCGAAAGGTTGATTTATATTTTTATCGGCGGCTGGGCAGCATAAGGTTTCATTACTTTCTTTAAAAACTCAGCGAGAATTTCCATATCAACTTCATCATCGACATGAAGCATGCCTGAAAGATTAGAAATGTCATCCAAGTGCCCGTACTCCAATAGTACTTGTCTGCCTGTGTGCATGCACACTACCAGCACTTTCCCAAAAAACATACTAGTATACAAAATAGCAAAATCGTACCGGTCACCGGCAATATCAATCCCTACGAACTGCACATCCGCTTTTTCATGCTCATTGTAAAGTTCTCTGTACTGTGCCATTATGACAACCTCCTTTCAACTATTATACGAAAATTCTGACTTTTACTCAATGTTTTCCTCACTATATAAAAGCCAACTTTCCATTTATTGAAAAGTTGACTGCTTTGCCTGTATAAATTGAATTAATTCCTGTGCAAAAATCAGATCCTGCCTCGTTACTTTGTAATTACTGTCAATAAGTTTAATACTTAATACATATTTGAGCTTTTCCTCTTCATAAATTGGCAGGAACAGTACATAATCTCTTCCCCGCTGCACATAGGTAACCATTTTCATTCTATCCGGAAACAGAAAACCAAGCCCCAGATAATCCTGTTCTTTCGTAAGGCCGCGGATTCCAAGTGCATACTTTAACTTCAGTTTATTATTAACGTAAGAATGGATACTGAGAGTTACTTTTTTCCTGGCTCTTACATGAATAGTTTTCAGAATCCGAACCATAAAGTCTTCCTGATCTTTAGAATAATCGTAAGCAAGACCGACTTCCAATCTTAATTCATCTAGAAAATCTGATTTTTTCATCTGATATTCACCCCCGAACTTTATTCGCCCACTGATATGATTATTGAGATCATATTAACATAACATAAGCTAATATTTTGTCGTCTTTTGTCTATTTAGTTAAGAAAGTTCTGAATTCGAAATAAATGATTCGAAAGTCGAATAAAAAAAGAGTTTCAGGGTCTAAAATCCCTAAAACTCTTCCAAGTATAGTTAATTTCATTACGGCCAAAGTTCCTGCAGTATGGGAGCTGTTTCTTCTAAAGTAAAAGGATCCCAAAAAAGTTCTCCATTCACCAGTAGATCCTTATGGAGATGAAGGCCGCTGTCGTCTCCGTCAAGTGCTCCGCTGGTTCCTGTATTACCAACATATCCAATTACTGTTTCCTCATCCACCTGCTGTCCGAGTTCAATTTCTTCAGGAATAGAATCCAGATGTGCAAAGCGGATCATTATTCCTTTATCGTACTGGATCCAGACCTGCTGTCCACGCAAACGATCAAGAATATATTCCGGCGTGAATCCGACTTCCTCAGCAAGCGCTAATTCTTCATTTCTTTCTTCATGGGAAGCATAATCTTCAAAATCATGATCAACCCTGACTACTTCTCCCTCTCCCATTCCGAATATAGGAGTCTCCGTAGTAATTTCCACTCCGGAAGAATAGTCATAATAATCGATGCCTTCATGTTCTCCATTTCTGTAGTCACGAGGAGCACCTGGAAGATGACTTTCAACTGTACTTACGGAGGCACCCTCAATCGGGCGCTCTAAAAATGAAAGAAAATCAATCATATCTTCAGGAGACATTTCCTGCAGTTCTGTATCGTTATTTATTTCCTGCAAATCTTCGTTTTCCCCCCAGGTGAACATCGCCTGGTTATCCTCAATCGATACTTCCTTCTCCAGCCCTTTTTCAATAAATGCAGGCGTTACGTACGGTTCATCATCCACAAAAGTCAAAAGAATATCGTCATAGGGCTGATATTGACCATTAATCTCCAGGACAGGCACATTTTCGACCATATAAAAAGTTCGTCCTGCAGCTTGCATATTTAACGTTTTATCCAGACTGTCATATTCATAATTTCCGTCAATAATGTTTACCAGATCCTCTATGGCAATAAGCTGATTTTCAAATTCCTCTGTATTGTGAACAGCTACAGATTCTTTTTCTTCTTCTAATTCCTCATTCTCTTCTAACTGATTCTCCTCCTGCGTATTAACTGAATTGTTTTCCTCAGGATTGTTCGAAGATTCTGAACTGCCGTCCGCCTGACAGCCTGTTAATAGTAATGCACCAGCTAACGTATATGTAATTATTTTCATTGTAGTACTTCTCCTTCGTATTATTTGTCCTCAGATTTAAACTATATATGTTGAAATTAATAATTTGTCTCCACTTCTGTAACCAGCCGCTTTCGCTTCCATGGGGTCGCTTTCCGGGCGGGCCGGCCTCAGCTGATCCCTTCCTCCCTGCGGTCGGGCGGAATGGATCTTAGGCTCGTCTTCCCTCGCCCTGGAGTCGCCCTATGTCCACTCCAGCGGCCTGTTCTCCATTTCTGTTCTTCATGCAGGTATGGTCAGCCGCTAAAAATGATAACACCCTTTTTTCTTTCGATAGAGAAGACCGCTTTCGAGGTCACACATTCTATCTTTATAAATATTAAGTTCAATTTATATATTTACTATTTATTCAGCCTTGTTAAAGCCTGAGGTTCTTACGCAAAAAAGGGAACCAGGCTTTCAGGCTTACGATGACAGAAGATAAGTCTACTGAAAAAGCTGATGGGACAGGCTTAAACGATTGAAGTTTTAAGGATTAAATTAACTTTTTTGTCAGATATAGTTTGTTTTCCTGAAACGTGCGTAATAACCAAGTCTGATGTTGATAAATGTAGAACTTTCTCGGCAGCTCGACTTATAGAGGAGCCGCAGACGACATTATTCGCCTCTACCAGATTTTTTAAATTAAATGTATTAAGGACGGACTGAATCTGAATATGCTCTCATTAACATTGTGCCCGTTAATTTTATCATAAGAATTGAGTTAGTAGTTTTCTATTTTCAATTTATTATTTGTAATCGTTATGATGCATACAACTTAATTTCTTTCTTGACGTTTCATAGATATTGTTCAGCCTCATCCTGATTTTCCAAAAGACTTGATCCGAAAATTAAAACTGTTTATTAACACATCAGGGTCGAACACGATCAGTCCAATAACAAACTGATTTTCTTGAAGTAACAGTTTTTATCACACTGTCTCAAGGGAGTTTCCTTTAAGTAACAATTCGATTACAAAGCCAATATGGCAGCAACTGTGTGTTACGATAAATTTAACCAATCAAGAAAGGGGTGGAAGGAATGAAAATTTGGTTAATGACCACCCTTCTAATCTCCTGTATGATACTATTCAGCTGTCAAAATGAGAATATCACTTCTGATTATCCTTTTCTGGATAACGAAGATGAATACATTACAATTCTTTTTTCTGATATTCAATCCCAGCAGGCTTCAGAGCACCCTTATTATGACGCTCTGATCGATTTTCAACAGGAGTATCCGGAATCACCGATGAGCGTTTATGTTGCTGATGAAAATGACACCGAACTATTGAGCTATTATGAAGTTTCTACTTTTCCGACAATGATAATTGTCGAAAACAATGAGGCTTTGGTAAAAGTTGAGGGACAGAATGATTATCAGGCAATTCTTGATAAAATGGAAACGACTTTAGCCGTTAATGAACCTCCTTCACTTACAAAACCTGTAATTAATAAACACAATTTTTAACTTATTCCCCCTTTTCAAGGCATTTCTATAAATGAATATGTACAATGAATTAAAAACCATTAATAACATATATTGTTATTAATGGTTTTTATTATATTTTCCCTACGTGAATTATTGTTTAATTATTGCGCCTCACCTTGGATAATCCAGGCAGACAAATTTACAAAAGTGCTTTTATCCACTCCGGCAAATGAGCAGATGTAAACTTAATCTTCCAGCTTCTGAAACTGGAAGATTAAATTCAACCTGTATAGAACCATGACCGGTGCGCAAGTACTTTAAAAAAGCTCTCTGAATGTTTATTCAGAGAGCTTTTCACATTATTTAAGTGTGTGAATAGGCATACCAAGAGCAACTTCCGCTGTTTCCATTGTGATTTCTCCAAGAGAAGGGTGAGCATGAATAGTAAGCGCAAGATCTTCTGCTGTCATTCCCGATTCGATAGCTACACATGCCTCAGAGATCATGTCGGAGGCATTATGGCCAGCTATTTGGACTCCAAGGACAAGTCCATCCTCTTTGCGTGTTACCATCTTCAGGAAACCTTCCGTTTCATTGAGAGATAGAGCACGTCCATTAGCCTGAAATGGGAATTTAGAAGCTACTACTTCATATCCTTCATCTTTAGCCTGCTGTTCAGTGAGACCGACCTGAGCCAGCTCTGGCCCGGAGAAGACAACTTCCGGAATTGCCGTGTAATCAATTTCCATTGGTTCACCTGCAATAGCTTCTGCTGCTACTTTAGCTTCGTAGGAAGCCTTATGAGCAAGTGCAGGTCCTTGAACGATGTCACCGATTGCGTAAATGTTAGATACGGATGTACGGCACTGCTTGTCAATTTTCACAAGCCCATTATCATCCATTTCAACACCGGCCTGTTCAAGCCCAAGTTCCTGAGTATTCGGTTTACGACCTACTGTTACGAGGAGAACATCTCCCTCGAATTCCTCTTCTTTACCTTGAACTTCAGCTTTTACTTTTACTCCGTTTTTCGTTTCTTCCATTTCTTGAGCCATTGCTTCCGTCTTAATAGTTACACCTTTGTTTTTAAGGCGCTTGGAAACGAGCTGACTCATCTGCTTTTCAAAGCCAGGAAGGATTTGCTTCGTACCTTCAAGTATTGTTACTTCAGAACCAAGATCCGCGTAAGCTGATCCCAGTTCCACCCCGATGTAACCACCACCGATTACGACCATTTTTTTAGGAACTTCTTTAAGGGCAAGAGCGCCTGTGGAAGACATGACTTTGCCTTCTTTAAATTTAAATTTTGGAATCTCAATTGGAGAAGAGCCTGTAGCAATAATACAGTTGTTGAACTTATAAGTTTGAGAAGACTTATCATCCATTATCTTAGCTGTGGAATCTTCTCCAAAATATGCTTCTCCGCGTACTATCTCCACGTTGTTGCCTTTTAAAAGACCTTCTACTCCTCCAGTAAGCTTTTCAACCACTGAGCCTTTCCATTTTTGAACCTTCGAAAAATCGAGCTTGACATCTCCCACGGAGATACCCATGTCATCTGAATTATGAACGTTATGAAAACGATGACCTGCTTCAATAAGAGCTTTTGATGGAATACAACCGACATTCAGGCATACACCGCCCAAATTTTCTTTTTCTACAATTGTTACTTTCTGGCCTAGCTGAGCAGCACGGATCGCAGCTACGTATCCTCCCGGGCCGGAACCAATGATCAGTGTATCTACTTCAATTGGAAAATCACCTACTACCATAAATTATCCCTCCATTACTAGTAATTGTGGATCGTTCAACAGACGCTTAATATGGTTTAACGCATGCTGCGCTGTCGCACCATCAATGATACGATGATCAAAGCTCAATGACAAGGCTAAAACAGGCGCAATAACGACTTCACCGTCTTTCACTACTGGCTTCTCTGAAATTCGTCCAAGTCCAAGAATGGCTACTTCTGGATGATTGATAACTGGAGTAAACCATTGACCGCCGGCTGATCCTATATTTGTAATCGTTATAGAAGCGCCCTTCATTTCTTCAGAGGCGAGCTTTCCATCCCGTGCTTTACCTGCAAGGTCATTAATTTGATCAGAAATCTTGAATATAGATTTACGGTCAGTGTTTTTCACGACTGGAACAAGAAGACCTTTTTCCGTGTCCGCTGCAATACCAATGTTGTAATAATGCTTATGCACGATCTCTTCAGTTGAATCATCGAGAGACGTATTTAGAGCAGGGAATTCACGCACAGCACTGGTTAATGCTTTCACAACATAAGGAAGATAGGTGAGTTTAATCCCTTTTTCCTGAGCTACCGGCTTAAACTGTTTACGGTGCTCTACAAGAGCTGTTACATCAATCTCGTCCATTAGAGTTACGTGCGGAGCTGTCTGCTTGGAATTAACCATCGCTTTAGCGATTGCTTTACGCATGCCGGACATTTTTTCGCGTGTTTCAGATTCCCCTTCTGCAGGCTCATACGCTGCTACAGGCTGCTTTTCTTCCTTCTTTGTCTCTTCTTGAGGAGCCTCTTCGGAAGCAGCTGATTTTTGGTCACCGGAAGCAAATGCATCTATATCTTCACGCATAACACGGCCATTCTTTCCAGAACCGCGCACCTGGCGAATGTTTACATCCTGTTCTCTTGCATATTTACGTACGGAAGGCATCGCGATAACTCGTGCACTTTCATCTACTTCTTCTGCAGATTCAGGCTGCTCCTGCTTTTCTTCTGATTTTTCTTCAGAACTGTCTTCCTTTTTTTCTTCCGTGCTTTCTTCTTCCTCTTCCTCTGACTCTTCTTCTTCCGGAGGTTCCGCGTCAGTATCGAAAGTTATGATAACTGTTCCTACTGTCGTAACTGTTCCTTCTTCAACGTGAAGTTTTTTGATTGTTCCGTCGACGGGAGATGGAATTTCAACGACTGCCTTATCATTTTGAACTTCACACAGGACGTCATCTTCTTTTACCTCGTCCCCTTCTTTTACTTCCCACTTAACAATTTCACCTTCATGAATACCTTCACCGATATCCGGAAGTTTAAATTCATATGCCATGTATATGCCTCCATTTCTTATAAAAACTAATCAAGTGATGAAAGAGGAGAAGCCAGAAATGCCAGCTTCCCTCCTTTTCCACTTCAATTAAAATTCAATAATTTCTTTTACTTTAGCTGCAACGTCTTTTTCGTTCGGAAGCCATGTATCTTCTGCGGCTGCAAACGGGAAAATAGTGTCTGGTGCCGTAACTCTTCCGACTGGAGCCTCCAGGCTTAAAATAGCTCGATCGTTTATTTCCGCGACGACTGTAGCAGCAATTCCTGCCTGTTTCTGAGCTTCCTGAACTACGACAGCGCGATTTGTTTTCTTAACAGATTCAATAATTGTTTCAATATCGAGCGGGCTGACAGTTCGAAGGTCAACAACTTCCGCAGATATTCCGTCTTTTTCAAGCTTTTCAGCAGCTTTAAGTGAAGTCTGAACCATTGCTCCGTAAGAAATAATAGAAATGTCTGTCCCTTCACGCTTAATGTCTGCTTTGCCCAATGGTACCGTATATTCCTCTTCCGGTACTTCATCCCGGAAAGAACGATAAAGTTTCATGTGTTCCAAAAAGACAACTGGATCGTTGTCGCGGATGGCAGAAATAAGAAGACCTTTCGCATCATAAGGGTTAGACGGGATTACAACTTTCAGGCCTGGCGTCTGTGCCATAAGCCCTTCCAGACTGTCTGCGTGCATTTCCGGAGTTTTTACTCCGCCGCCAAACGGGGAGCGGATCGTAACGGGAGCATTGTAGACTCCCCCTGAACGGTAGTTAAGACGGGCCATCTGTCCTGCCACGGAATCAAAAGCTTCAAATACGAAACCGAAGAATTGAAGTTCCATAACGGAACGGTAGCCTGTCAGACTGAGGCCATGAGCCAGACCGCCGATACCGGATTCAGCAAGCGGTGTGTCAAATACGCGCTCCTCGCCAAATTCTTTTTGCAGACCATCTGTAGCGCGGAAAACTCCACCATTCAGACCCACGTCTTCTCCGTAAACTAATACTTTTTCATCATTTTTCAATTCATTTCGCATTGCATCTGTAATAGCTTGAATCATTGTCATTTGCGCCATAGCTTACTTCGACTCCTTCTTCTCGTATTGTTCACGCTGCTCATCAAGGTTCGTAGGTTTCTGATCGGAATAAGTGATATCAATCAAGTCTGTAACTTTCTGCTTAGGGGCTCCGTCTGCTTCTTTGATAGCAGCTTTAATATCTTCTTTGGCCTGTTCAACAATTTTTTCTTCTTCTTCTTCAGACCATAACTTCTTTCCTTCAAGGAATTTACGGAAACGGACGATCGGATCTTTCTTTTCCCACTCATCGTCCTCTTCAGAAGTACGGTAACGAGTCGGATCGTCGCCAGCCATCGTATGAGGCCCATAGCGGTACGTCATGAGCTCAAGCATTGTCGGCCCATTTCCCTCAATACCGCGGTTTCTCGCTTCTTCCGTAGCTGCATAAACAGCAAGAATATCCATTCCGTCCACCTGCTGGCCATGAATGCCGGCTGCAACAGCTTTTTGAGCGATTGTTTTAGCTGCAGACTGCTGCTCAACTGGTACGGAAATAGCAAATCGATTGTTCTGTACGATAAATACTGCAGGAAGATTAAACGCGCCAGCGAAATTCATTCCTTCATAGAAATCTCCCTGAGAAGCTCCGCCGTCTCCTGTATACGTGACCGCTACCTGCTCCTCTTTATCTTTTTTCAGACCCATAGCTACACCTGCCGTCTGGGTTATCTGAGCGCCGATAATGATTTGCGGGAGCATAATACGTACTCCTTCAGGAACCTGGCCGCCCTGAAAATGTCCACGTGACCATAAGAACGCCTGGTGAAGCGGAAGCCCGTGGTAATAGATCTGTGGAATATCACGGTAACCCGGCAGAATCCAGTCCTTTTTATCCAGAGCAAACTGAGAACCTATCATTGAAGCTTCCTGACCAGCGACCGGTGCATAGAAACCAAGACGTCCCTGCCGGTTCAAGGAAATAGCACGCTGATCCCAAATTCTTGTATAAACCATACGCGTCATCATTTCTTTCAATTGTTCATCTGAAAGTTCAGGCATTGCTTCCTTATTAACTATCTTTCCTTTTTCATCGAGAATTTGAAAAGTTTCAAACTGCTCTTCAACTTTTTGGAGCTCTTTCGTTTTTTCCATGAAAAGATTCACCTCATCATTATTATTTAATTAACAAACTTTCTGTCCTGCCACTTGTAGTTCAGATTTGTAAGCTGATAACACAGAGTAATTGATAGAAGCAGCATAGCAGCTTGTTTCTGTAGTACGTTTTTCCTGAAAAGTATTAATACAACCCTTCATTTACGTCCCTAAGTTTACACGAAACAAAGTTAGCTCGTCAACGCTTTTGCAGTAGTTACAAGCTTATTTATTGAAATACAGCTTGTTAACTGATTCACAAGAGCTTTATAACTGTGTCAGCCTTTTAAACTTCCTGTTATACTTCCCTGCCCAATTTAAAGGACGAATCCTTAAAAAACATATTAGTTCCATTATACCCGCGGCTGATGAAAAACATGCTTACTATTTTGTCTCTGCAATTTCTGATACTGAATACTGATTTTGCTGCTAATGATGTAGTTCTATTCCCGCCGCGCTGTAAAATTCTAATTTCGCGTCGTTAAATTTTTCAGTCTGTCGATTGAATGTTTCATTCAGCTCTTCTATTTCATTGTAAAAGTCATTAACTGCGTTCTGGTGATCTTCAAGTTCTGCTGCGGAAAGACTTTCCTGGGAAAGTAGCCGGTAGAGATCGATATCCTTATCAATTGAACGGTTATAAATGTCGATCAGTTCTTCATACGTGTAATATCTTTTTTCCATAAGTTCCACTGCTTCTTCAGCTGGTGCTTTAATACTTTCGTTCAAATTATTTTTTTCCGGAAGAGCTTCCTGAAATTGTCCGTAAGCTTCAAATCTTATGCTTCTTTCCTGTTCCAGTAAATCTCTTCTTTCTTCAGCTGAGGCGATAGCTTTTTCGCTTAAGGGGGAAATCTCCTCTATCGTCTTTTTACTGCTCATTATTTTAAATAAATCAAATTCCATGTTTTCTTTTACTCCTCTAGGGTTTTGAAAAGAGGATACATTCTTTTCTGTCTCAGCAGCTTTTTCCCAGCTTTTATATATCTGCTCTCCCTGATTGTTACCGCAGGCTGCAAGCAGACCAAAAAACACCAGTAATAATAGTTTAGGTTTCCATTGCATCATTACCGCCCCTTCAGTTTTATTATTCAAAATTTCTGTTGCACTCTATTCTTAAACGATACTCATTTTTGTTCAATTAATCCATACTTCTTCGTGAACGTTTTAAATTTATTGATTTTAGTTTATGCTTTTTTATATTAAGATATATAAAGCTGACATGCGAAAGGAGAAGAAGAAATGCTTACAATGAAAGACATAATAAGGGAAGGGCACCCGACTCTTCGGAAGCGGGCGGAAGAAGTCTCCATACCTCCCAGTGAAAAAGATATTCATACTATTCAGGAGATGATGGAATTCCTTCGAAATGGTCAGAACGAAGAAATAGCAGCCGAACTTGAACTGCGGCCAGGCGTAGGACTTGCTGCTCCTCAGATTAATATTTCAAAACGGATCATATGTATACGTACCCCTGATGCCGAAGATGAAGTAAAAGAATTCGCCCTTTTCAATCCAAAAATAATAAGTCACTCACAGGAAACAGCTTTTTTAGAATCAGGAGAAGGCTGTCTCTCAGTAGACCGTGCTGTAGAAGGCATTGTCCCCCGTTACGCCCGGATTAAAGTAGAAGCTTTCACTTCAGATGGAGAAAAAGTTAAATTGCGTTTCCGCGGCTATGAAGCTATAGTTATCCAGCACGAAATCGATCATCTGGATGGGATTATGTTTTATGACAGAATTGAAGATTACAATGATAAGTTCAAAAGACCTCTTCCTTCCAAGTCTGTCATCACTCGAAGTGAAAATGAAACAGTTATTTAATATGTTTGCCTCCATTTTTATAAAGACATTCGAATCAATTTCATGAATGCTTGACCCAGGCAAATATGCGACTATTTATAACAGGTTCTATCCTTAACTTTCGTATTTAAAAATGACCGCAGCGAAAGACGATTACTCCTGAAGGATGAAATGTCCGTCTTCAGGGGAAGGCATCTGCCTAATTCAGTTTCTACAGGACCAACTTCCATTATGAAATTGATTCAAACGGTTAAATTTTCACTAAAACGTTTATATTTCTCAAAAGCGACATGACGATAATCCCGTCATGTCGCTTTTGATGTTATTAAATGGAAGAAGATGGCCTTCTATAGGAATGGAACTTCTCCTCTGTCTTTTTATCGTAAGCTGAGGAGGACATGGGTCGGCTCCGAGGGGATGGAGGACGAGCCGAAGATCCATCTCCGGACCGCAGGGAGGAAGGGATCAGCTGAGGCCCGCCCGGAAAGCGCCCCATGGAAACGAAAGCGAACGTTCATCGCTTTAATACTTTATTTTCAAGGCAGCCAAAAAGAAAGACTTTGCTGCCGCTTATGGTAATGACAATGCAGATTCTCTCAAAGCACGAATGAAGTTTATTAGATGTCACCATGAAAATTATCTGAATGAATTCATTATTAATTTAAAATACCGTTCTATTTAGTTCGATTTTACCTTTGTTTCTCTGTAAATCAGCTTTCGTTTTGAACGTCAACCTTGAATTGAGGGGAAGGAAGGTTTAAAATATGTAAAAGGTGGAGAGAACGGATTTCGAAAGTACTGCACGCAGAATAGGAAAATTGAACAGCCGGAAGCATGGTCTGCCCATGTCAACAATTTTCCGTCAAACACTGCTGCGGCTTATTTGAAATGATGTCGGACTTTAAAACCTGTTTTTAAACGAAGTAATAGAAGTAATAAATGATAATTAAGGAGAGGATAAAATGGTATTTAAAGTTTATTATCAGGAAACACTTGCTGAAGTACCTGTACGCGAAAAAACAAATTCGATGTATGTGGAGGCAGAAACAGAGGAAGAAGTACGTAAAGGTTTAAAAAACAGAGAGTATAACATTGAGTTTGTGACCCCGCTTTCTGATGCTGCCCTTGCCTACGAAAAAGAAACAAACGATGATTTTAAAGTGGAGAGCCTTAATCAATGAAAGTAAAAAATCATCAAGTAGCCGTATTTTCCCTGGGGGGTCTGGGTGAAATCGGTAAAAACATGTATGCAGTTCAATTCCAGGACGAAATTATCGTTATCGACTCCGGCATTAAATTTCCGGAAGACGAATTACTGGGAATTGATTATGTTATTCCGGATTATACGTATCTGATTAAAAACGCTGACAAGATCAAGGGCGTCTTTATCACTCACGGACATGAAGATCATATTGGCGGAGTTCCCTATCTGCTCAAAGCAATAAATGTTCCTATCTATGCAGGGAAACTTGCCCTTGCTCTTATCCGCAATAAACTGGAAGAGCATGGACTGCTGCGAACAGCTCAGCTTCATGAAATAAATGAAGATTCCGTCATTAAATTTCAAAAAACATCGGTGTCTTTCTTTCACACGACTCATAGTATCCCCGATTCATTTGGGGTAGTTGTCAAGACACCTTCCGGCAATATCGTGCAGACAGGTGATTTCAAATTTGACTTTACTCCTGTGGGAGAGCCGGCTAATTTATCCAAAATGGCTAAGATCGGTGAAGAAGGAGTTCTCTGCCTTCTTTCGGACAGTACTAACGCAGAAATACCGGGTTTTACCATGTCCGAGAGAAAAGTTGGAGAAAGCATAGAATCTATTTTTCGCAAAGTAGATGGGCGCATTATTTTCGCGACCTTTGCTTCGAATATTTACCGTCTCCAGCAGGCTGTTGAATCAGCAGTCAAATATAATAGAAAAGTAGCTGTGTTCGGCCGCAGTATGGAATCAGCAATTCGAATCGGTCGGGAACTCGGATATATTAAAGCGCCGGAGAGTACATTCATAGAATCAAATCAGCTGAATAAAATACCGGCTGATCAGGTCTTGATTCTATGCACAGGAAGCCAGGGTGAACCAATGGCTGCACTTTCACGTGTTGCTCACGGTACCCATCGTCAAATACAGATCATTCCAGGAGATACAGTCGTATTTTCTTCTTCTCCAATTCCTGGAAATACACTGAGTGTAAGTAAGATTATTAATCAGTTGTTCCGTGCCGGTGCAGAAGTTATCCACGGCTCACTGAACGATATACACACTTCAGGACACGGAAGCCAGGAAGAGCAGAAATTAATGCTCCGCTTAATGAAGCCTAAGTACTTTATGCCAATCCACGGGGAATACCGTATGCTCAAAATGCATTCGGATATGGCCCAGGACTGCGGAGTTGCCGAAGAAAACTGTTTCGTAATGGATATTGGTGATGTTCTTGCCATGGATAAAAACGAAGCAGGACCTGCGGGCAAGGTGCCCGGCGGTTCTGTCTATGTAGACGGCAATGGTATTGGTGATATTGGCAATATCGTTCTTCGTGACAGACGAATTCTTTCGGAAGAAGGGCTGGTAGTCGTAGTAGTCAGTCTTAATATGAAAGAATTTAAGATCGCCTCCGGTCCCGACATTATTTCCAGAGGATTTGTTTACATGAGGGAATCCAGTGACTTAATAAATGAAGCCCAGCGTAAACTTCACGGTCATCTGCAGCATATGATGGGATCGAAAACGACTCAGTGGTCGGAAATCAAGAATTCTATTTCTGATACGCTCGGACCATTTCTTTATGAAAAAACAAAGCGTAAACCAATGATCCTGCCAATTATTATGGAAGTATAGACCATTATTAATAAAGGGCGGGCCCGTCGAAATAATCGACGGGCCCGCCCTTTTTCTGAAGTTTATTTATAGGCTGCCTTGAAAATAAAACGTATAAGCGATAAACGAAAATTAGTAGTCACCGTATAATGGATGTTTTACTTTCAAGTCAGCTTATTATTAAATAATTTCCTGCGGACATGTATTGTTATGGATTAAATCTGCTTTCGATAGAGGTAAAAGCTTTCTTACTCTTTAGTCGGAATCATCATCAAACAAATCCTGTTCCATTCTTGTAATATCTCTATCCGCCCCTATAACAATTAATACGTCCCCATGTTTCAGTACATCTTCAGCTGCAGGCGATACGTTAATATCTTCCCCTCGTTTAACCGCCATAATATTGCAGCCGTATTTTGCACGAAGATCCAGATCAATAAGTGTATAGCCGTCTACTCTCGCTCCCGCTTCGATCTCTACAATACTAAATTCATCCGAGAGTTCAAGATAATCAAGTACATTTTTTGAAACGAGGTTATGAGCTATTCGTATTCCCATATCTCTCTCTGGGTGCACCACTTTATGAGCTCCTATTTTACTGAGTACTTTTTCATGATAATCGTTCTGAGCTTTAACCGTTATATGATCGACACCTATTTCCACAAGCATAAGCGTAGTTAAAATACTGGATTGTATGTTATCACCAATAGCCACTATGACATGGTCAAAATTACGAATTCCCAGACTTCGAAGGGTATTTTCATCAGTCGTATCAGCCATAACCGCATGCGTAGCTACCGAAGCATATTCATTTACCTTCTCTTCATTAACATCTATTGCTAACACTTCCATGCCGAGCTCATTTAATTCTTTTACAATACTTCCGCCAAAGCGGCCGAGACCAATCACTGCAAATTGTTTTTTCATAGTAAAGACGGCAGCCTCTCAAGCTGCCTGCCCCCTTTCGTAAACACTCTCTTCATCATAACGGAGCTGCCCTCAGCTTTCAATTATGAAAGTAAGATTATATGTTTAAGGTGAGATTTCTCTGTGGTAAACTCTTAGAGTACATAACTTACGTTTAGAAAGGAGAAAGTTTTATGCAGGAATGGATTATTGCCATTAACTGGGCAGAAATCGCTACAAAAGCAGTAACTGTAGCTGCTCAATTGGCTGGTATTTTAATTGCTTTTTTTATCGTCCGTGCTATTGGCAGGAAATTTATTGAGAAAAGTTTTAACAGAATGGGGGATCAGCGGAATATTTCAACAGGGAGAATCCGAACTCTTGAAAAGCTGGCTGTTAACGTCTTCTCTTATATATTGATATTTGTAGTTATAACCCTTATTGTCGGAGTATTCGAATACGATGTTACCGCGTTGATTGCGGGGGCTGGTATTGTCGGTCTTGCCATCGGATTTGGAGCCCAGGGATTAGTAAGTGATATCGTAACCGGCTTTTTTATCCTCCTTGAGAAACAGATTGACGTGGAGGAGTATGTTACTCTCGCCGGCCTCGATGGCATCGTAGAAGAAGTTGGATTACGAACGACAAAGTTGAGAGGTTTTGATGGAACCGTACATTTTGTTCCGAACCGGGAGATTGGCAGCCTCAGTAACCATTCCCGCTCCAATATGCAGGCTTTAGTAGATATAAGCATTGCCTACGATGAAAATATCGGAGAAGCTGTACATGTCATGCAGGCAGCCTGTGAGCGTGCAGCCTCCAAAGTAGACACAATCATTGAAGGTCCGGATGTTCTTGGTGTCCAGGGTTTGGGAGACAGTGATGTAGTAATCCGCGTATTAGCTAAAACAGTTAATATGGAGCAGTGGGGTGTCGAGAGGCTTTTAAGGAAGGAAATTAAGGAAGCTCTCGAAGAAAATGGTATTGAAATCCCATTTCCCCATCAGGTTTATATGCATAAGCAGGAAACTCAATCAGTTCACTCATAAAAATAGAGGTGCCGGACTGGGGATTCCCCAGTCCGGCACCTCTATTTTATAAATAAACTATTTTCAGACCGCAGGCATTATTTATTTTCTTTCTGCTCTTTTCGCCACTTGATAAATTCTATAACTTCTTCAAATTCTTTAAGTTCTTCTGCGGTTAAATTTAACTCATTAAGTCTATTTATCATTCCAGCATTAGATATTTCTTCGCTCGGAATATCTATACCCAGAAGTGTAATAAGATCTACTTCCAGAACTTCCGCAATTTTATTCAGAACCTTTACAGAGGGATTTTTGTTTATGTTCCTTTCTATATTGCTTAAATTAGATTTAGAAATTTCAGCTCTATCTGCCAGCTCAGTCAGTGTTAAACCTTTCTTTTTTCTATGCTTTATTATTAAATCCCCTATCAACTCCATTTTCATTATCATTACCTCTTTTATTATAGTTTGTTGATAATCAGGACTTATACTTCGCGTTTTCTCTGGATTATCAATTAAATATCTGTCCTGTCTGATCGTGCAGCTGAAATATTATTACATAACCATAACTGTTAAAACGATGATATTAAATTTCTCAATTCAAATATTTGTAATTATTGTGAAATTTCATTTTACAAGTTATAAATAATGCTGCCTTCTACAAAATTAATTTTATAAAGAACAAGATTAAGACTTATACTTTTATGATTTCAGCGGCATCGAATAAGCTTAAATTACCTGACTAACCCAGATTTTTCGACCTTTACTGTTTTGTTCAGTGCAGTCACAAAGCACCACAGTAAGAAAATAAAAATTTTTAAAATTGTTTAACTACCCGGAATAGAAAATCCTCCAATAAAAGCTTCCTGAGTTAAAAGAAACATTTTCGTTATTAAGAACATAAAAGTAGTATACTTCTTTCCTTTCTTTTATTCAATAGGATTGATAGATTATTCAAAAATAAATTAACATTTTTTCACTATAAAGATTTCTTCGCTTCTCATCCTCTCATAATCATTTTAAATATTTGCTCTGTCAATGTTTCTAACTCTTATTCGAACTTTGTGAAAACTAGGCTATATAAGACAATAACCTGCAATTACCTACAAATTCTCTGTCCAATAGTTTCTATGCCATTGTTTTTTTAAGAGGACACCTAGACTGAAATCAAAAACCAAGGGGTGCTTTCCTATTTTTCACGTTAAAGTTACTGAGTTTGAAAAAGTCCGAATTTCAGTTTTAAAAAACTTTGAATAAAGAATAAAAGTAAAAACAGCTTTAGAAGTAAAAGGGATTTCTTTCAACTATATAAATTGAACTCAATATTTATAAAGATAGAATGTATGACCTCGAAAGCGTTCTTCCCTATCGAAAGAAAAAAGGGTGTTATCATTTTTAACGGCTGACCATACCTGCAGGAAGAACAGAAATGGAAAACAGGCCGTTGGAGTGGACATGGGGCGAATCCGGGGCGAATAAGGACGAGCACCACCCCTGCCGAGCGCAGGGAGGAAGGGATCAGCTGAGGCCGGCCGCCTGGAAAGCGTCCCCATGGAAACGAAAGCGGCTGGTTACAGAAGCGGAGACTAATTATTAAGTTCAACACATATAACAAAAAAACGGACAAAAAAGTCCTCCTGTACCATACAGGAGGACTTTTAATTCAATTCAAATTATTTTTCTGGAATCAGTCAATTTCGTTTTTATTCAGACGGGATTCAAGCCATTCGATTACCCATGAAGCTCCAGGCGCAAGAACGCTTTCGTCTGGCTGGAGTCTACTTGAATGAAGCCCGTATTCACTGTTAACTCCGAGCCAGAACATGACTCCGGGTACTTCTTCGAGAAAATAGCCGAAATCTTCTCCTGTCATGGCTTTATCACATTCCTGAAATGTTATGACATCGCTGGATTCAGCTTTTTTTACGAACTGCTCCATCAGCTTCTCATCGTTGTAAACCTGACAGTAATTAGCTCCATAGTCGATCGAAGTACGACAGCGGAAAGAAGCCTCTATCCCCTTGCACATCGATTCTATACGACCTTTAACTTCTTGCATGGCTTTAACCGAAAGCGTGCGTATCGTTCCTTCTATTCTTGCTGTTTCTGCAATGATGTTCTGTTTTGTACCAGCTTCTACTTTTCCAACAGTAACTACTGCTGAATCAAGAGGTGAAACATTTCTGGAGACGATCGTTTGCAGCTGTGTAACGAAATGACTTGCGGCAACAACCATATCTTCAGTCGCGTGAGGGTAAGCAGCATGGCCGCCTTTCCCTTGAAAATCTATAAACAGCTCACTCGTATTAGCAAACAAAATACCAGGTTTTGATGCCACAGTTCCTACAGGAAATTCCGGAGCAATGTGAAGAGCATATATTTCGTCCGGACGCCGCTGCTTAAAAAGCTTTGATTTAAGCATCGGCTCGGCGCCGCCGGGTCCTTCTTCCGCAGGCTGAAAGAAAAAAACCAGATTATTTTCAGGCCTGTGTTCAGCAAAATACTCCACAGCGGCTGTGCCGATTGTCATATGAATATCGTGCCCGCATGCGTGCATCATTCCTTCATGCCGGGATTGGAATTCGTAATCTGTATTCTCTGTTACAGGCAGTCCATCCATATCTGCCCGGTAGCCTATAGTCTTCGAAGGTGCAGTACCAGCAATAAAAATAACTATTCCTGTGGACCATTTTTCTATTGTCATAAAATCTGTTTTGCTCTCTTCAAAAACAGCCAGCAGATAATTCTGGGTTTTTATTTCTTTGAAGCCCTGCTCTGGAATTTGATGAAGCGCCCGGCGGCGGGCCGCCAGGCGCTCCTGATCAACTATATGTTTCATATTATTTCTTAAGCTTCCGAAGTTCTGCTTTGATTTCTGTCTTCCCTTTTGTCTGATCGTCAATTTCTTTAATAACCCGTGCAGGAGTTCCTGCTACTACAGTATTTGGCGGAACGTCTTCCGTAACAATAGATCCGGCTGCTACGACAGCACCTTTGCCTACTGTAACCCCCTCGAGCACTACGGCATTGGCACCAACGACCACCCCATCTTCAATCGTTACTGGTTTGGCTGAAGGCGGTTCAATTACTCCAGCAAGGACAGCGCCGGCACCGATATGGCAGTTTTTACCTACAGTAGCTCTTCCACCAAGAACTACATTCATGTCGATCATAGTGCCTTCTCCAACTACAGAACCGATATTGATGGAAGCTCCCATCATAATGACAGCAGAATCCCCAATTTCCACCTGTTCTCTAATTAATGCACCAGGCTCGATTCGAGCATGGATATTTTTCAAGTCAAGAAGAGGAATCGCTGAATTTCGTCGATCATTTTCAACCACGTAATCTTCAATTTTATTTTCATTCTGCTTTAAAGCTTCTTGAATATCGCTCCACTCACCGAAAAGTACACCTGTGTTTCCTTGAATAAAAGATTTTGTTTCAGCTCCAAAATCAATATTTTCAAGTTCTCCTTTAATATGTACTTTTACCGGTGTCGACTTTTCCGCATCGGAAATGTACTGAATAATTTCATTTGCATCCATTTGTTTCATAATAATCATCCTCCCTATTGCAATTCAGATTTCATTGTATCATATTCATTGTTCCTACATAAAACAATTACGACGCTTATTTACCTGCCTTGAAATTTCTTACAAAGCCAATCAGTTAACTGAAAAAAATGTCTCACTTATAAGTAGACTCAGAAAAAATTTCATCAGCTTGTTCTACGTTTTCGTATTTTTCTTTCGAGCTCATATCAAGTGTTCTCGTAGGGAATGCAATGCTTACTCCCTCTTCTTCCAAAATCTCCATTACCTTCATGTTAATATCTTCCTTGACTTTCATATGGGCCACCCAGCCTGTTGGTATAGTAAAGAAATAAATAAAAATATCCAGACTGCTTTCATTAAAAGTATTGAACCTCACAATAATTAATTCGTTATCTACTTCTGTATGTTCATGCAGATACCTATCAATACGATCTACACACTTTCTTACTTTGGCCACAGGTGTAGAATACAAAATCCCAATGTCAAACGTAATTAATCGTTTTCTCATTTTCGTCCAGTTTTCAATAGGTTCATTAGAAAGGGTGGAATTGGGAACTACAATAACAGAATCGGCGAAAGTACGTATTTTTGTACTTCGGAAAGATATATCTTCTACAAATCCTTCAACAGAAGGAGCTTTGATCCAATCTCCGAGCGCGAAGGGTTTTTCTACAATTATAATAACTCCTCCAAAGAAATTTTTAATGGATTCCTGGGCTGCAAGGGCAAAAGCGAGGCCCCCGAGACCAAGGCCTGCTACAAATCCGGAAACATTATATTCCCATTCAGAGGCAATAATACTCAATGCCATAACCACAATAGCAAATCTCAATAGTTTAGAAACGAACGGGAGCAGAATATCATCAAATTCAATTTTCATCTTCTTGCCTACCTGCGTAAAAATCGAAGAGGTCGAAGCTGATAAATTAAACAGTCCCCAGGCTATATGGAAAATTATGAGCGTCCTAAAAACTTTATCAAAAAAATCGTGGAACGACTCGTCAAACGGGAAGTAGACCACAGCCACAAATAACCCGATAAAAACAAAGAATGAACGCATGGGCTTTTCAAATGCCAATAAAATGTTTGACAGTATTTCAACCGATGTTTTCTTAGACAAAAAGAGAATGAATCTAAATATATATTTAGTAAATATTTTTCGGAATATCAAAAACAGTAAAAATATACCTGCGGCAATACCCAGCTGCTGCCAGGTGAAAATCCGCTGGGCTTCTGTGAGGAGCTCTGGTGTTTCTTCCAACATATATCTTTACCACCCTTACTCAATATGATTACAAAATAGTCTACCTTGAAACTACCTCCGTGTAAATGCTATACTTTTCCGGACTAAACCATCCCTTTCATAAAGGGTATGGAGAAAAGAAGGTTGAACTCATGAAAAAACAATTTGCTATTATCGGTCTCGGCCGATTCGGATCCAGTATAAGCAAAGAACTATACCATATGGGACATGAAGTATTTGCTATTGATATTGATGAGAAAAAGGTGAATGCTGTCAAAGACTATGCTACTTCTACTTATGTAGGGAACGGAACGGATGAAGCCCTTCTCACAAATATAGGCATACGCAACTTTGATCATGTTATTGTGGCTATCGGTGATGATATTCAGGCAAGTATACTGACGACACTTCATGTCAAAGATTTTGATGTGCCTAACGTATGGGTTAAAGCACAAAATGACTATCACCACAAGGTACTCGAAAAAATTGGTGCCGACAGAATCTTTCACCCGGAAAAAGAAATGGGCAGCCGGATAGCAGCCTATTTAACTTCTGATACTGTATTGGACTATATTGATCTTTCTGCGGACTACAGCATAATTGAAATGCTGGCAACAAAAAAAATCGGCGGGAAAACGCTGATCAGTCTCGATCCGAGAAAGAATTACAGCTGCACGATCATTGCAATAAAAAAACAGGGTAAAGTAGATGTTACACCTGACCCTTCAGACCCTATTAAAGTTGGAGACATTTTAATACTTATAGGAGATAAACGGGATTTAAGAAGATTCCGGGAGGGCGAGCTTTAGGCAGGCTACTTGAAGAGTGAAGACATTCGTATTAATTCCGCCTCTTTCTTTTTAGTTCAGTTAAAATTCGCAGTTGATTAGTGCAGGAAACTTCGCTTCATCTCTGCCTTGGAGGAGAGTTCCAGGTGGGCTTCGCCCTGAGGGGTCTTCCAATCCCCTTCTTCCACGGGCACGTTTCCGCTTCATTTTGATTTTTAAATACAAAAAAGCCTGCTGGCTGAATCAAGAACGTTCAAAATTAGCAACCAGAGCCGTGGCAGAGACGCCTGAGTAAGGTGCGAAGATCCACCCTTCACGACCGCAGGGAGCATGAAATTAGCTGTGGCCGGCCCTGCGCCCCATGGAAACGAAAGCGCACGTTTTTCGCCTCTATACGTCATTTTCAAGTTAGCCTTATTAATAGAAGATCGAATAAAAAGAACCGGGGCTTCTTCATTCGAAGCCCCGGTTCTTTATTTAATGTTTCATACGAGAACTAAAAAATTTTATAATTTGTTAACAGCGATAGGTTCGTTCCACTCGCAGACTTCACTTTCGTCTACGGCCTCTGGATTAACTACTGCCCACTCAATTTCGTATTTATTATCTTCCTGATCGAGAGCATCTGCTTTATAAGTATCGCCGCTGCTGCTGACCTTTGGTTTTTGGATAGTCCGGTATTCGACCCCTTCTACATTTACTATAGTACTATTAGTGCTGTTTAATTCATCAAATTTCATTAGTAAATCCTCCTTTTTTCAACGATATACTCCTTTGTACCCTAATTATTTAAAGTTAAATCATAAGATCAACAGATTCCCCTTTTTAAATAACTGTGTTAAATATATATCTATCATAATAGTTATATATTTGGCTCAATTAAATGACTTAAAAATATTTAAGAATAATCTGAAAAATACAGTTGACGAATAATAATAATCTGTTATACAATACATTCATATTAAATAAACTGTATTAAAACAGATGAGGGGATGATCTTTATGAAAAGAATGGAAAGAGAAAACATGATTCAATTTTTGACGCGGGTTAATGGAATTACTTCAGAAAAATTGATGATTATGACAGATGAAGATTTGGATCATACGTATACGAGAACTTATAATACGTATGAACTGTATGAGGAACTTCTCTAATAATGCAATTTTTTCAGATCCTGCACAGTTGGTATCAAAGGCGTCAGGACAAACTTTGCCCTGACGCCTTAAGTCTGCCTGCGGGAGGTTCTTATTTTTGATCACGATGCACTGTAGAAAATACACTCTTCTTCGGGGGCACAGGACCGGCCTCAACTAATCGCTTCCGTCCTGCCGGAGATCTTCGACTCGTGACCCGGAGTGGCATCCTGTAAAGAATTCTTTTTCTTGTTTTCTTATCCTGCTGATGAAACAGCTTTCGTAAAAAACAAAGGCGCCACTTTCTTCCAGTCTACCTTGAAAATAAAGTAGGTAAGTGATGAACGTGCGCTTTCGTTTCCATGGGGGCGCAGGACCGGCCTCAGCTGATTCCGTCCTCCCTTCGGTCGAACGGAGTGGCGCTCGTCCTGCACCCCCCTGGAGTCGCTCCATGTCCACTACAGCGCCCAGTAAAAATATAGAGCAGGAGCTGCTTTCTAATAACGAAGATTCCGTTTGATAATCAATCATTCCACCTGTATAGAGGAAAGTCTTTTCCTATAGAAGGCCATTTTCATGCCTCATGGTGCAAGGTTTCTGCATAAATGTCTCTGTTAATGCTCCGTGATGTTTATGGAGTACCTGTGGCTCTTTCCCGCCTTCCAAAGAGAAAGCATGCGGCAATCCTGTCGTTCGGAAGGAGCATCACGCCTGTCTTCAAATCTTCCGTTCTGTAAAGACAGGTGCCATGCCAGAAGATCTTCAATAGATATACTGATCAAGAAGCCGCAGACGCTCTTAATACTAATACCGGATACTGTCAGCACTGTCTAATAAGGAGAGGTTTAGTTTTGACAAGTTATTTTTTTCTCGGATTTCAGTTTCTGCTTTTAGGAATAATTAATCACGTTGGATATTTCATAACTTCCTTTTTCGGTATCGGGATTCCTGGTAATGTTATGGGGATGCTTCTCCTTCTTATACTGCTTAGTACAAAAATACTTCCCCTCGCCTGGATTGAAAAAGGAGCAGCTCTTTTCGTTAAACACCTCGGACTCTTTTTTATTCCTATCTGTGTTGGAATCATAGCTGTAGAACCTTTAGGCGTCCAGCAGGCTTTATCATTTACAATAATCCTGCTGCTATCCACAAACACTGGAATTGTAATTACAGGAAGAATATACGAGAATTTTGGAAGGAGGAGAGAAAATGATAATAAACATAATCCTCTTTCTTAGTCTTACTATTATCATTTATTCAATGACAAGCAAAGTATATAAACAATGGCCGCTCCCTGCCCTTACACCAGTCTTTACAAGCACACTGCTTCTAATCGGATTTTTCACTATTGGAAATATTGAATTTCAGACTTACGAGCCGACTGTCGATGCAGTAACTTTTCTGCTCGGACCTGCTACAGTTGCACTGGCAGTGCCAGTGTATAAAAATAGAAGAATAATTATTAAACATATAAAATTATTTGTTTTCACACTTGGAATAGGTTCTCTCGTGACAATTTCTTTCACACTGCTTTTGTCACAACTTTTACTCGTAAGCGACCAATTTACTGCTGCTCTTACAGTAAAGACAGCCACTGTTCCAATAGCTTTGGAACTAGCTGCTTTACAAAATGGAGACCCGACAATGACTGCTGCTTTAGTAATGCTGACGGGACTTGTTGGAGCAATTGCCGGGCCCCGTCTTCTTACTTGGGCAAATGTCCATAATCCTGTTGCAAGGGGGATAGCGGTCGGAACTATTGCCCATGGCATCGGAACTGCTCATATGATTAATGAAGGCGAACTGCAGGGCGCTTCCGCTGCTGCTGCCATGGCAGTCACCGGAATATTTTTATCTATTTTCTTTTCAGCTGTTTAAATACTGTTTTTCCTCCCTCTATGCTACCCGGGGGTCATATAGAACCATTAACTTCAGCTTACTTTTCCAGCTGACGTTAATCTGGTCATGGCAGCAGAACTCGCTTGAAAATTCACAAACACTCTATATAAAAGCGTTAACAGCTGCTCGTGTTAATAAGAGATCGCAGACAAAAAAAGATCTCCGCTGCTGCGGAGATCCTCTGATATTAAACAGGTTATGACCCGTTCTGAAATTATGTATTTATGGTGTTCCGTACTGGATTTGAACCAGTGACCCCTTGCCTGTCAAGCAAGTGCTCTCCCGCTGAGCTAACGGAACAAATAAGTTGGCGACAAGTAGTATAATATAACAGATATGGGATGTACGTCAACTCTTTTTAGTAAATTTATTCATCATACGTATATCGGATAACGTATCGATCGTCTTTGAGCTTGCGTATTTCCACCATAGGACCTATTTCGTATCCATTTATCCAGTTATCTTCGATTTTCGCTTTTGTACAATTAGCCTGAAATTTAGTAGTAAAAATTTGCTTCCAGTATATCCATCGTGGCCGTCCCATATCCTGTCACCCCGCCGTTAAAGATAAAATCATTGTTAAAAGAATAGCATCGGCAGACTGATTTATCAAGCGCCACGATTCAAATAGAATTGTTTAAATAGGGCTTAACAGCAAAGGCAGAAACCCGGTCCGGACTTTTGAAAACCGGCTTTGGTTAAGATATTTACAACCTGCATAAGGAATCTGCCCTTCCCATGTTTCATTTTTAAGCCATACGTTCCTCCTGATCACGATGATCGATTTCTGCCTGATCAAGCTGATCTTCCCGATCTCTCAGTCTGTGAGCAAGACGACTGGAAGCATTAGCAGCGATACTGCATATTAAATCATCAAGAAACGTATGAACCGAACCTCCAGATTTTGAATCCAGTTCTTTAATAATTCCTGTTTTCTCTTTATCAAGATAACCAAAGGTTGTAACAGCAATACTTCCATAGCCGAATACGGAACCAATGGCTATTGTTTCGTCCACCCCGAATAATCCTTCATCAGATTCGACAATCGACTGCAGGGGTTCAGACAATTGTTTTTTCTCTGCAAGTTTATCCAATTCGATGCCTACAAGTACGGCATGATGAATCTCGCGTTTCTCCAACACAGCATCTACACTTTCAATACATTCCTCCTTGGACAATGAACCATTATAAGGAGCCTGCATCTCATAGACGATTTGTGCTATATCTTCAATGTTAATTCCTCGTTCTTTTAACAAGTCGCGCGCTGCGGTTTCTACTACGTGCGATTTAATCGGTGCCTTTTTTGCCATGATTATCACTCCTCGTATTTCCATTTTAACATATGTAACAGAATTGTCCGACTTTCACTAATGAAGAATTTATCTGAATTTGGAAAAGGTATTTTGTAAAAACGGCAAAAATGTATTATGATAAAAGCAAATAGGTAAGTTAACAAGGAGGTCAATTCAGATGAAGTACGGCATTGCAGTTTTTCCATCCAAAAAGCTTCAGGATATAGCGAATTCGTACCGGAAACGCTATGACATTAAATACTCCATGATCCCGCCTCACTTAACCCTTAAAGATCCTTTTGACATAAACGAAGGTGAATTAGAAGAAATGGTTGAGGAAATTCGTAATACCGCCAAAGAATGCCAGCCTTTTAAGCTTCACGTTTATAAATACAGCAGTTTTTATCCTGTGACGAATACTTTATACATGAAAGTTTCTGAAAATAAAGAACTGCTTGAGCTTCAGGAAAAACTCGATCAAGGTCCTTTACAAAAAAAACGTGAGCATCCATTTATTCCTCATATTACGATTGGACAGGAAATGAACTATGACGAACTTTCAGATGTGTTTGGACGTCTAAAGCTTGAATCTATTGAACATGAAGAAATGGTTGACCGTTTCTCCCTCCTTTATCAGCTTGATAACGGTGCCTGGACTGTACATGAAACTTTCTTACTGGGAAATGATGCATGATGATGGATGTTCGTATAGCATTGAGTGAAACGGAACGAGCGGATGTATATAAAATCCGGCGTTCTGTTTTTATTGACGAGCAGGGGGTCCCTGAATCAGTCGAAATTGATGATAAAGAAGAACAATCCATCCATTTTATTTTTTATAAAGAAAGTCAGCCTGTTGGAGCAGCCCGGTTAAGGTTGATTGATCAAGCGGCAAAAGCGGAAAGAGTCTGCATATTATCCAGTGAAAGAAGCAGTGGACTCGGTCGTTTATTGATGGATAAAATGGAAGAAACAGCGAAACAGCGGGGGGCAGAAGTAATGAGATTAAATGCTCAAACTCATGCAGAGGCATTTTATCTTGCAATTGGCTATACGACAGTTTCTTCCTCTCCTTTTCTGGATGCCGGTATTGAACATGTTACGATGGAAAAACGTCTTTAATTTATTTGCGTTTTTAAACAGAAAGCTGCCTTGAAAATAAAGTAGATAAGCTATGAGCGGGCGCTTTTGTTTCCATGGCGACGCTTTCCGGGCGGGCCGGACTCAGCTCATTCCGTAAAACCGGGGCCAAGGCGATTTTTCGAGTCGCCTGCGGAAAAAGAAAGCGGAAAGATCCCCCCCGACGTCAGGGAATCCGTATGCTTTCTCCGCGGCAGGCGGAAGAGCTGCAGCCCCTCCAATAACAAAACGGAGCTTTAGCAGAGCCAAACAGAAAGAATTTTCAGGAGGCTGTATAACCCAAAAAAAGCTGCTATTTACAGCAGCTTTTTTTGGGTTATTTTTATTAAACACATTATTCGTATATCGTGTTTCGTCATTCTACTGCACTTATCGTGTATTTGCTTCCCTTCTACCATTAGTTTCTTGAGCTCAGTTTACCCCGCAGCTATAAGGATATAATAGGATTTCATTCTGCAGTTTGAGAATACATTTTAATCATTGCTGAAACAGCTGGCTCATTAAACTAATTAACACCGTACCCTTTCTGTCTTAAAAATGATTTCATATGTTTCCGTTTGACAGAAGAAAGCATGGATACCATCTGTTCTGTCCAGCGGTCGGTTCTTTCTCCGTTGGTTCGTTCTTCGTAATAAGAAGAAATGATATTATTGTACTTTTCGAGCTGCTCTTTTTGAAATTCATCATCCGGATACGTCTCCTCAAAATAAACAGCTTCTTTAGGAAGACGGGGTTTTTTGGAAGGGTCAGCATCTGGAATCCCTACACACATACCGAAGACGGGAATAACATGGTCCGGGAGATGAAGTTCTTTTGAAACTTCTTCAATATTATTTCTGATACCACCGATGTAACAGATCCCCAGACCTAAAGACTCTGCAGCAACCGCGCAGTTTTGAGCGGCAAGTGTGGCATCCGTAATACCAACTATCATTTTTTCAGCAGATTCGACCGCGGCTTTAACTTGCACTGCTTCCATCTCCCCTGCTATTTCATGACGATGAAAATCAGCACAAAAAACGAAAAAATGCCCGTTTTCAGCTACATAGTTTTGTTCCCCTGCTAATTCTGCCAATCGCCTTTTCCTTTGCTCATCCTTAATCCCAATAATAGAATAAGCCTGTATAAAACTGGATGTAGATGCCATTTGTGCTGCTTCTACAAGCTTCATAATTACTTCCTCAGAAATGGGTTCTTCTTTAAACTTTCTTACTGACCGATGATTCAGGAGCATTTCAATTGTCTGGTTCACTTTTATCAAGTCCTCTCTATCAGTATCCGTTTTATTGTAGCATTTGTGTGACGAAGCATCGACATTTGTATCTTTTTTAAATGAATCTTGTCATAATGAAAGGATAAGCTTATGTAAAGGTGTGAAAATGATGGAATTAATTAAAAAAGGAATCATACTCATTCTATTGATAGGAGCAGGCGGCCTTGTGATTGCCTACACCATTTTGTCCATTTTATCTGTTGTAAATGCAGCTTGAAGCCGCCTCTTCCTATTGAAAAGCTGTGTTAAGTCCAGTGTTGATAAATGTAGAATACTCCGCTTCAGCTCTGCCGTAGAGGAGATTTTCGGGTGGACTATAGTGCCCTCCGGGATCTCCCGGCCCCCTTCTTCTCCGGGCGCGTTTCCGCTTCATTTTGACTTTAAATACAGAAAGTCCACTTTCTGAACGAAGAATGTACAAAGGTAGAAACCAGCCCCAGTCAGAAACGTCTCAGGCAGGTGAACAGATCGCTCCGCCCTCCATTCCAGAAGAAGAATTCATCTAAAAAAGTCGTTAAGAGCCCCCTTATGTGAAGAAAACAGCTGGTAACGAAAGCGGGAAATGAAAATAGTCATCCCACTGTTTTATAGCCACGTAAAATCATGTGAATACTACTGGATATACTCATCACGGCAAAAAAACGGCTGAAGTCTTTTCATGTCATAAATATACTTTTGAGCCTTCTGTTCGTTATAAAGTAATAAATACTACCTTTCATTTGAAATTATGGTAAAATAAAAGCAAATAAAAACCTCTTTTTCATTTATTCAAAAACAACCATTCTCCTTTTTTATCAAATTATGACGGGAGTTGCCTGGTATGTTAAAACGAACAATTATCGTATCTCATTCATTGTTTCTTATTACTTCCTGCAGCTTTAATGATCCGTCTGATGAAAGTGTGGCAGCAACAAAGAAAACAAATATTGGAGAGCAAAATGATGCATCAGCTCTTGATATTGAGGGTTTTGAGCTTCTTGTTACACATTTTTATAACAGTGATTTGGAAACATCTACCTCAGGTCCCGTTTCCCTGCATATTGAAAAAGCTATGGTTTCCAGCGGGGCATTTAAAGGAGAACTTTTTGAAATGTTTAAGGAGGAAAGTGTGGATTATATTCAAGTTGATGTATGGATTGAAAATACTTCGAACGAAGATATCACTTTCTATGCAGACTCCCCTGTTATCGCATTAAATACCGGTGAACAGCTTAATCCTGAATATTTGCTGTCCGACATTATAGATACGACTATGCTTGCTCACACTAAACGTCATGCCTCGCTGATTTTTATATTTGATTTCTCTGAAGTTAGTGAGATCGAATCTGTACGAATTAAATGGGAAGCTCCCTATCAAGAAGACACGATGGATGAACTAGGAGAGGAAATTGACACAACGATAGTATTTTATTAAAGACACGATATTTTCAGAAGTGCATCTGCTTTTATTTTCAGGGTCTGTTGATGATTTGCTTTTCTGAAAAGCCTTATAGCAGGCGATCAAGAACGAACCCCACGCCGCTGCCCGACGGAAGAGAGGAAGGAATGCTGAGGCCCGTCCTTCACCCCATGGAAACGAAAGCGCACGTTAATTGCTTTTATACTTTATTTGCAAGGCAGCTTTTTATGAAAAATTCCTCATAATTACAGTGCAAAATATCGCTTTGTCATAACCCCGCACCAATGGAGAACTTACCTATATTCGTCACTAATTACCCACTTAAAATTTAATTTATAAATATCTTCTGAAAACACCCTTGCCTTTGTCCCTTTAAATGGTTAAACTGATTTCTGTGTTTCTTTTAACCATACTATACAGAGGTGACTTTCGTGATTACTTTTTTAAGTGCTGTCGTTCTTTTGATCGTCGGCTATGCTGTGTATTCGAAAATAGTAGAGCGGGTATTTGGAATAAATGACAAAAAACTTACGCCCGCCTATGAAAATCCTGACGGGTTGGATTATGTGCCTATGTCTTGGTGGAAGGGCAGCTTAATTCAACTGTTAAATATTGCAGGTCTCGGTCCGATATTTGGTGCCGTACTTGGCGCCCTTTATGGGCCGATAGCATTTATCTGGATCGTAATTGGCTGTATATTTGCAGGAGCTGTACATGACTATTTTTCCGGAATGCTTTCTTTAAAACATAACGGAGCCCAGTACCCTGCGCTCGTAGGGAAATATTTAGGCCGGCCAATGCAGGCAGGTATTAATCTTATTTCCATTTTACTGATGATACTCGTAGCAGCTGCGTTTACCGCAGGTCCTGCTCAATTAATTGCTGAACTGACGCCGCTAAGTTTCATCGTTGCAATTGTACTTATTTTTTCTTATTTTCTGTTGGCCGCTCTTCTGCCTGTTAATAAAATTATCGGCCGCGTCTACCCGGTTTTCGGTGGTATCTTAATATTTATGGCTGTTTCTATCGCTGTGGCACTCCTTTTTACCGATCAGTCCATTCCGAATATAACGACAGCGAACCTTCATCCTGAAAATCTCCCCGTTTGGCCTTTACTGATGGTGACAATATCATGCGGTGCCATTTCCGGTTTTCACAGCACCCAAAGTCCGATAATCGCACGAACAATCAAAAAACAATCTGATGGCAGAAAAGTTTTTTATGGAGCTATGATTGCAGAGGGAATTATTGCTCTCATCTGGGCTGCTGCCGGCATGACTTTTTTTGGAAATACGGAAGGTCTGCAGCAGGCTTTGAACGCAGGCGGTCCTGCAGGAGTAGTCAACGAAATTTCTATCACTTTATTAGGAACTCTCGGTGGCATACTTGCGGTACTCGGAGTAATCATCCTTCCTATTACTACTGGAGACACAGCTATACGTTCTTCAAGGATGATGCTCATTGATTTAATTAAAAAAGGGTTCAGCATGGCTGACAGTAAAGTAATTATATCTGCTGCTACAATTGCAGTTACCGTTCCTGCTTTTCTTTTATCAACGATTGACTATACATTTTTGTGGAGATATGTAGGCTGGACTAATCAGCTCGTAGCTACTGTGATGCTCTGGACAGGAGCTATGTACCTTCTTTACAATCAGAAAGCTCACTGGGTCTGTGGAATTCCTGCCGTGTTTATGACCGCGGTTGTATGTACTTATGTGTTTTATGCTCCAGAAGGGTTCTCCCTCAGCTACCCCCTTTCTATAGTAATTGGAGGTATTCTCACACTTCTTATTATAATATGGTACGTTAAAAAAATTGTTTCCCAGAATAAAAAGACTGCCTCAATGAATAAAGCAGCTTAAAAAAAGACCGGACAGGCTCAAATTTGAGCTTTCCGGTCTTTTTGTCAGTCTTCTTATAGAGGAGAAAGTTCCGTGATATCATAAAGGGCTGCTGCTTTTTCAACATAGAGCTTCACCTTACTGCTGCAATCGGACTGTCTAAAAGCCTCCAGCAGTTCACCTGCCATTAAAGTTGTTTCCTCCGTAAAACCATAGAGCGGGTAGAGATATGCAAAACCTGACCATGCCATAATTTCTCTGCCGATGATTTTCCCTCCGCAGTTCAAAACGAATTCTCCCTGCGCTCTCGTTAAAAGCAGGGGGAGTGGTTGACCATTCTCGGCTTCCTTCCAAATACGGTCCCAAAGATCATTTGCATTTTCAACGTAACTCGGCAGCATAGGATTTCCTTCAGATAGACTGTGTAAAGTATACAGCATTGTAATCAACCCCTTATTTTAAGCTGGCCGTCAGGACTTTGCATGCATATAGAGAAGAGTCCATTAATTACATTTTATACTTTAATTTAAATATGTACAGTCTGTTCGTTAAATTTTCTGACAATAAAAATAAATCCTGCAAAGAAGTTCTTCCAATTTAAAGCAGCAACCAGAAAGTAACGTTTCAATCTATGAATTGGCGAATATGGGCTGTTATGTCCGCAGGGTCTTTCTCCGTATAACCTTTCTCAAAGGCTTCTTCCAGTGTTATTACCCTATGATTATCGTGATCTTCATGCTGTACAAAGGTTGGAAGAATTTTCGGATTTTTTAAAACAACATTCTCTGAATTTCCATTTATTTCTTTTTCCAGTTTGATTTCCGCTATCCCTCCTATGTCTGTATATTCAAAGACCTGGCCGCTTAAATAATTTCCGAGCGAGTAAAAAACGACTGCTTCCCTTCCGTCTTTTGTCTCTAATTTTTCTATAGGCTGAAGAACATGAGGGTGGTGTCCAATTATTATGTCAGCCCCTGCTTCTGCGAACTGGGAAGCGACCCATTTCTGCTCATCATTCGGAAGTCTTGCGTATTCTTCTCCCCAGTGAGCATGAACGATCAGTACATCTACTTTATCTTCAAGAAGCCGCACTTTTTCGAGCATTTCCGGGTAACGGAGCATCGACACAGCATATTCGTGCCCTTCCGGAACAGGTATTCCGTTTGTACCGTAAGTGTAAGAAAGCAGTCCTATGTCTATACCTTTAACGTTAATTATCCTTTCCTCGTTATAATCTTCCCAGCTTTCATATACTCCGGTATAAGGCATATCAACACTATTTAAGTAATCGATTGTATTGTTTATACCTTCTAAACCAGTGTCCAGGGAATGGTTATTGGCCAGACTCAAAAAGTCTACTCCAGCTTGTTGAAGATCATCAACAATCTGTACCGGACTGTTGAACATGGGGTAACCGGATAATCCAAGTTCTTCACCTCCGGGTAGAGACTCCTGGTTTGCCATTAAAAAGTCAGGTTCTTTCATTTCTTCCTCTACAGGCTTGATCATAGGCATAAAATCGTAGCCATCTTCCGTTTCCGCATCTTCATAAACACGATCATGCAGCAGAACGTCTCCTATTGCCCCTATAATAACTTCCTCTGTGTATGGACGATTAATTTTTTCATCTTTTTCCTTCAATTTAATTTCATTTATCGGCATGCTTTCATATGAAAGTGCTTTTCCTTCCGTATTTGATAATGCTATGTAGACTATTCCGCCTGTCATCAACGCAGTAATTAATGTAATAAGTACTGGTAATTTTATGAAGTCGTCCTCCTCATAGAACAATTATGAGTATATTATATCACTTTCTTTCATCTTTTATAGAAAAAGTATGATAATAGAGAACAATAATGACAAGACACCTCCCACGTATTCTAAAGGCTGCCTTGAAAATAAAGTAGAAAAGCGATAGGTGTCCGCTTTCGTTTGCATGGGGACGCTTTCCAGGAGGGCCGGTCTAAGCTAATTCTGACTATCATTCATTCGACCTGAATAGAGGGGATGTTCCATTCCTGTAAAAGGCTATTTTCATGCCTCATGAGGCAGGGCTTTTGCATGAGTGTCTCTGTTAAAGCTCCGTGTAGTTTTTGGAGTACCTGCTGCTCTTCCGCCTGTCCCAAACGCGGCTTACCTGTCGTCCGGAAGGATCTTCCTGCTTTTTTTCCGCAAGCGTCTCTGCCCTGGCACTAGTTTCTACCTTGGTAACTTCTTGATTCAAACAGCGGGCTTTCTGTATTGGAAAATTAAAACGAGGCAGAAACGTGCCTGTGGAAAAAGAAGTTGGAAAGATCCCGCAGAGCGCATCCCTACCCCGGAAAGCTCCTCCACGGCAGGGCTGGAGCGGAGTTTTTTTACATGTACCAATAACAGACTTTAACACAGCTGTTCTAAAAATCTCCAAAGAAATTTAAATAATAGAGCGCCTGTCAGAGAGCAGGGTACTTTTTACATAAACAACTTCTAAGATCCTTCTCTCCCAAAAGGACAGGGATAGGTGAAAATATATCCTGACTATTTTAAAAATATTAAAGCAAAATATTTGAAAGTTAAAGTTGGTCAAATTATAATATAGTCAAAGATAGTCAAAGTCAAAAATACTTTGAACTAATGAAGGAGGCCGCATATTATGAAATGCCAAAATTGTAATAGAAGAGAAGCAACTGTCAATGTCCGGGTACAGCAGAATTATACGAAACACAACCTTCAGCTTTGCCACACCTGTTTTGAAGAATTACAGGCAGCTAATAAAAAGCCTTCCGGGCCCGAGGGCGGTTTTCCTGAAAATATGATGAATAATTTGTTCAAACAATTCAGTTCCCCTTCCATGGGCTCCGGGTCGGCAGACTCACAGCATTATGCTCAGAAAGAGCAGGCGGAAGGAACCTCAGAAGGACTGCTCGACGAACTGGGGAGCAACCTTTCCAATGCAGCTAAAGCAGGTTTAATTGACCCGGTTATCGGTCGTGACAATGAAGTAGAGAGAGTTATTGAAATATTAAACCGGCGCAACAAAAATAATCCAGTGCTTATCGGTGAAGCAGGAGTAGGTAAGACAGCTATTGCAGAAGGCCTGGCACTGAAAATCAGTAAAGGGGACGTTCCAGCTAAACTTATGGACAAGCAGGTATATCTGCTTGATGTTTCATCCCTTGTCGCTGACACAGGAATCCGCGGTCAGTTTGAAGAGCGTTTAAAAAAGATTATCGCCGAGCTGCAACAGCGTAAAAATATTCTCCTGTTCATTGATGAAATCCATCAAATCGTTGGAGCTGGAAAAGCAGAAGGATCAATGGATGCAGGTAATATATTAAAGCCCGCACTCGCCCGCGGGGAGCTTCAGGTCATTGGAGCTACGACATTGAAAGAATACCGGTCAATTGAAAAAGACGGTGCTCTTGAACGACGGTTCCAGCCTGTTATGGTGAATGAACCCTCTCTTGAGGAAGCCGAAACGATTTTGTTGGGTATTAAGGACAGGTATGAAACGTACCACGATGTCAAATACTCCGATGAAGCTGTAAAAGCATGTGTTACGCTTTCCAACCGTTACATTCAGGAC
Organism: Alkalicoccus halolimnae; assembly: GCF_008014775.2. Taxonomy (GTDB): domain Bacteria; phylum Bacillota; class Bacilli; order Bacillales; family Salisediminibacteriaceae; genus Alkalicoccus; species Alkalicoccus halolimnae. The sequence goes on from NZ_CP144914.1 coordinate 2,214,870, forward strand.
AGATTCCTTCCAGATAAAGCAATTGATCTGCTGGACGAGGCTGGAGCTAAAATGAATCTTAAAGCAGGCAGCTCCAGTCAGGAAGATATCGAAAAACGTCTAACTGAACTAGCCGAAGAGAAAAAGGCCGTCCTCTCAAAAGAAGATTATGAGGCCGCTGCTAAACTTCGTGATCTTGAAGAAAGATTGGAAAAACAACTGGAAGGACAACAGAAGGATAATGTCATCACTATCGAAGCTGATACAATTCAGATGATTATTGAAAAGAAAACCGGCATTCCCGTAGGTAAACTGCAGGACAATGAATCTTCGAAAATGAAAAACCTTGCTTCCAATCTTTCCGGCAGTGTTATCGGTCAGGAAGAAGCTGTTCAAAAAGTTGCTAAGGCAGTCCGCCGTTCACGTGCTGGATTGAAAGCCAAGCATCGACCTATTGGTTCTTTCTTGTTTGTAGGCCCTACAGGGGTTGGTAAAACAGAACTTTCAAAAACGCTGGCTAAAGAAATGTTTGGATCAAAAGAAGCTATGCACCGTCTGGATATGAGTGAATATATGGAAAAACATGCTGTATCCAAGCTTATCGGTTCTCCTCCAGGTTATGTCGGTCACGAAGAAGCCGGACAGCTGACTGAAAAAGTCCGGCGCAACCCATATTCCATTATCCTGCTTGATGAGATTGAAAAAGCTCACCCCGATGTGCAGCATATGTTTCTGCAGATTATGGAAGATGGACGGCTTACCGACAGTCAGGGACGAACGGTCAGTTTTAAAGATACAGTGCTCATTATGACTACCAACGCTGGAAGTGGATTATCAAAACAGGGTCCTATTGGTTTTGGTGATACCGAAACGATGAAAGAACAGAATGTCCTTGATTTTCTTACTCCTTATTTCAAACCGGAGTTCCTGAACAGATTCGATGCGATTATTGAATTTAATAAGCTCGAGAAAAAACACTTGGTTGAAATTGTCGATATCATGCTGAAGGAGCTTCAGGAAACTCTATCTGAACAGAAAATCAGTATGGAAGTTTCTCAGGATGCTAAAGAAAAACTCGCCCAGCTCGGATATCATCCTTCATTTGGAGCCCGCCCGCTGCGACGAACTATACAAGAGCATCTTGAAGACCGAATTACCGAATTGATTCTTGATCAGGAAACGGTTGGTAATATAGAAGTAAGTGTGGAAAACGAAACAATTTCATTAAAGCAGTAATGCCAAAGAACCCCCCACGCGGCTTGGCCGCATGGGGGGTTCCTGGGTTCAAAAATAAACTATATTTATCTATGGTCAGAGAGAAAGCTGATGACAGTTTTCCACTACTTAAGCGGATATAAAAGCTTAAATATATACAGATTTTCCGCTTTTTTCGCTTTCGTAAGCAGCTTCCGCCATTTTGACAATCGTAACTGCTGTATCAAGGTCACACCCGCTCCCGAACAATTCCGTCCTCGTGTCTGACTGATCGAGGACAAAATCAATAAACAGGTTCACAGGTACTTCTCCTTCTGTAGCAAATACTGCCTGATCCACCAGTAGTGATTCTCCATCCCCTTCACCTTTATCAACGAAAACATCCGGGTTCTTTTCTCCCAGGATTGTTAAACTTCCTTTCGTACCGGTAACCTCAAGCAGATTTCCACGCGCTCCGGAAACAAGATTTGTATGAGCAGCACCAAGAAGCGAACTGTTTTTAAAAGAAACACTGACCGTAGCTGTATCTTCCACTTCTCTCTTCGTGACATACTTCATGCGTGCGTGTACAGATTCCGGTAATCCTCCCAAGAACGTGAGCAGGGAGAGGCCGTGGACACCCAGGTCGATCAATGCTCCCCCTCCCGCAGTAGACCTGTCATACCAGCTTTCCGGCAGACGGTTCGTTTTGGCCATACCATGAGATCGTCGAAAATAGATAGAAAGGAGTTCTCCTAATTCTCCAGCTGATATCAGGTGTTTTGCATACTGATAAGCGCCAATAGTAAGAGATTCGTGGGAAATTACACATTTCACATTGTTTCCTCGTACAGCCTCCCGTATTTCTTCCGCTTCTTCTCCCGTAACCGCCACAACTTTGTCCGTGAAAATATGTTTATGAGCCTTAGCTGCTTTGATAATGAGCTCAAAATGCCGATTCGTTTCTGCTTCAATCATCACGGCATCAACCGCATCATCATTTAAAATCTCCTCATACTGTTTGATGAACGGCACATTCAGCTGTTCAGCAAACTTTGTGCCACGATCCTTATCATGGTCCCATACCGCTTTCCATTCTATTTTTTCATTGGAAAGCGTGTTCAGTTTATCAATAAATCCTTTCGTATGAACATGCCAGGTTCCTACAAGTGCGAGCCCTACTTTTTCCTTCATTTCTATCATCCTTTCCCGGAACGGTTTTTTCATTGTACGTGATTTCCATTCATTTTCCTACTGAAAAACTGCTATTCTAAGGGAGAATTTTGATTATGCTTATTTCTTCGGCTTTTTTTACGTTCGGTGTTAATAATAAAGCTGTGGTAAAGGATTCTGTTGTTGATAAATGTAGAAAACTCCGCTTCAGCTCTGCCGTGGAGGAGATCTCCGGGTGGACAGCATTCCGGGAAATTTTTCAGTCTCCTTCTTTCATCGGCACCAGAGGCTTTTCACATCTTTTTAATTTTTGATGACAGAAAGACCGCTGGTTGAACGAAGAATGTACAAAATTAGAACCAGGCCAGAAATTCCTTTGGAAAAGAAGCTTGAATGAAGATCCTCCATGTTGAAGGTCTGTTACAGGCGCTATTTTAACAATATTGGCCTCTGACATAGATTCCCTTCAGAAAACCGCGAAATACTTCGATTTATTTCCTCAAAAGGATAATATTATTTCTCTCTATTGTTTTCCATATAGAAAGGGCTTATAGTCGACATATCCGGAAATTCATGGGAGGAATGCGATGTGAGAATCTTTTATCGAGGAGCTGCAGTGATCAGTTTAGCAATTTTGACCGCCTGCGGAACGGCTGAAACTGAAAGTAACAACACTTCCAGCGGAAATACTGAAAATGAGAGCAGTACTTTTAATAACAGTGAAGAAGGTTCTCAGGAAACACCAGCCAAAAACGAAAACAAAACGGATAATATATCAAAAGCGGAACAGGAAGAACCAAAAGAAGATGAGCCCGAAAATTTAAATAATGAAGAGAGCGATCAACACAATGAAACTGTTGAAGAAAATAACCAGTCTATAGAGGAGAATAATACAGTAGAAGAACAAAACTCTTTCGAAGAAGATCTGAGCGGACTGGAAGTACACTATATTGATGCTGGTCAGGCCGATGCTGCGCTTTTCACATACAGCTATGAGGATGAAAATTACAATATTTTATATGACAGCGGTAATTGGAACAGGACAGATGTTTTTGACTATTTGACAGATCAGGGTGTGGAACACCTTAATTTTATGATTGGCAGCCACCCCCATGCCGATCACATTGGGCAGATGGATACGATTATTGAAAATATAGAAGTAGAAGAAGTATGGATGTCCGGTGATGAAACAAGTTCTCAAACTTTTGAGAGAGTTATCGATTCAGTCATAAACAGCGAAGCCGATTATATTGAACCGCGGTCCGGAGATACGTTTCAGGCCGGTCCTTTGGAAATTGAAATATTAAATCCGGAAACCCTATCAGGAGATGTGCACGAAGGGTCCCTTGCAGCAATGTTTACTTACGGTGATAATCGCTTTTTGTTTACAGGAGATGCCGAGACACATACGGAATCAGCTATGATTTCAAGGGGACATGAGCTGAAGGCGGACATTCTCCAGCTTGGGCACCACGGCTCAAACACCTCCACTTCTGAAGAATTCCTGGAAGCTGTTGAGCCGCGAATCGCTGTTGTTTCTGCTGGACAGGACAGTCAGTATGGTCATCCACATGAAGAGGTAATCGATCGGATAAATAACTCTGGAGCTGATATATATGGAACTCACGTTCATGGAACGATCATAGCTGCTTCAGACGGAGAGACATTAGAAATCACCACCGGCTCAACTGGCGATGTCACTGCGCAGGACAACAGCTCCGGTAACGAGGGTTCTTCTTCCCCGAGTAACAACAGCGCGGACCAGAACAGTTCAGAAAACAATCCTGATCCTGATACAGGTGATTGCGTGAACATTAACAGCGCTTCCCTGACGGAATTACAGGATATTCATCAGGTAGGACCTGCGCGGGCTGAAGACATTGTGGATCTGAGGCCATTTTCCAGTGTGAGGGACCTGACACGCGTCAGTGGAATTGGCGAAGGTCGCATAGATGAAATACTGGAAGAAGAAATTGCGTGTGTACAGTAAAGGAGAGAATGGCTATGAGTAAGTATCAAGGATTTATTGATCGGATTGAAGATAACAAATTCGCGGTCATTATTATCGAATCATTAAAAGAAGAGTATATTGTTGAAGCTTCTGACCTTCCCGATGGAGTACAAAGTGGATCCCATCTGCACGTAAATATTTCCAACGGCAGGATTACTTCTATGATTTATGACAAAACAAAGACAAATGCCGTGGAAAACCGCATATCAGATAAAATGGCTGAACTTCGTGAAAAAAAGAAAAAAAGCAGATACGAAAAATAAACTGTCTGGCTCGAACCTTTTAAAAACTACGCTGCTGCTTTGGAACACGCTTTTTTTTACTGAAGACAGAGCTGCCCCAATGAACTGGGACAGCTCTTTTTAATGTCTTCATCGCTGAAAAATGGTTTCTTTATTGAAGGTCAATCCTGTTAACGCCAGAACATTTGGAAGACTGATTTTCAGATCTTACTCAGATCCCGCCGGAGTCGCTGTGTGCGGTTTCAATCATCAGTCTAAAAACATTATCTCTAATAATTGATAATTACAAGCAATGGATCATGGGAAATCTAGTTTCAAGAAATTCTGTCAGCTGCATTCAAGTTATTTCACCATAACAACTTCTTAAAATATACTTTCAACCTTTTAGCCCACAGATATAATTACCCTCTGACTTTCTCATTTTATCAAATAGTTATGTGTAGTTTTTATTATCATTATGTTATTAATCATAGAAATGGTTTAGATATGCACCGTACCTGTCAGCAGAGCATTACATGAGAAACATGTACTGTATTCCTCGAAGAATCCTGTTCTTTAAGCCCTGCTTTCCGTCTTCATCATTCATTATCCGAAATTTAAAAGGCTGTCCCGTAAAAATCGGGACAGCCTGAAAGTGAAAACTTATATTAGCTTCATTGAATCAATTTCATATTTTAAAATAGAAATCAACACTGTAAAAAATTGAAAAATAAACATAACATTGTGTGCTGACCGTACTTTATCCTTCTGGTACTGCTATATTTCCCTGCGCTCATTTCTAAATACGAACATCAGCTTATAACCCGCTATAAGTATTCGTATTTTTATCTGCGAAAAGCACTAATGAAATTCATTCAATTAATTCAGCTTTAGTTGGTGCTTTTGAAATTTTTCCAGGTCATCCCAACCGTAAGCAACTTTTGTATAGCTGTGGCCGCCAATTTCCGCCGGCGCATCATATACTTTCTTGCCTCCCACAGTTTCGAAAAAATCCCTGTCAGGATTATTCTCCAACGTCCATAAAGCTGCTCGTGCGTGATCGAAAGAAAGCAGATGCTCGGCACAAGCTTCGAAGAGTTTACGGCCCAGCCCTCGTCCCTGATGTTCGGGATGAACAAAAACCCCGTAAATTTCTCCCGTATACCGCATACGGAGACGGGCATCACGCATTGTACCTGCCAGGGCAAAAGCGAGGATGGTCCCCTTCTCTTCCGCTACGAAAGTCATTGTACCTCCGCTGAGCGCCTTTGGAAGACTTTTTTTCCAGCGCACTTCTCTTGTTTCATACGTCCAGGTATTCAAAACTTCTGCCGGAAAAATCTCTTTATACGTGTTCAGCCAATTGTCAACATGAACGCGGGCTATACCCGAATAATCGTCTGCACTGGCGCGTCTGATATTCATTATATACTCCCTTTCATCCATTTCGATATGATTATCATAACATAAAGCTGGATTATATTTATACAAGGCGTCCATGGGATAACCGTTTTTGAGTCAATGTCAGTCCTAGGGTATCTCCTATTTGGAGTAGTCTTTCTTTTTCTCCTTCTGTTACGATAGAAACGACTACCCCTTTCTTGCCTGCACGTGCCGTTCTCCCTGAGCGGTGTACGTACTGATGCACATCATTTGCAAGATCAAGCTGAACGACGTGGGTTAAGTCATGCAGATCCAGCCCACGAGATGCGACATCAGTAGCGAGCAGCAGTGGAATTTCCCTGTTTCGGAATTTCTGCATGGCTGCTTCTCTCTCCTGCTTATTTGTTTCTCCCTGCAATAAGGCAATTTTTTTAGCCTTATATTCCAGCCTCTCTCCATAGGTCTGCAGTTCATTGCGGTCGTTACAGAATGCGATGCCGTAAAAACCTTCAATTTGGACAAGCTTCTGGAGAAGTTTCGTTTTGTCTCTTCGTTCACCGACAAGATAAACGTGCTCCATATTTTTAAGCATTTCTTTATCCATACGTATCCTGATGATATCTGGATTATCGACCCTTTCCTCAGCCTGCTTCTCGATACGGGGCGGAATGGTCGCAGAAACGATCAACTTCTGGCAGTCTCTTTTCACGGTTTTTATAAGCTTGTCAATTCCCGTAATGTGTTCTTTTGCAAACAGCTGATCCGCTTCATCCAGGATCAGAGTGGAAACCTCGTGCATTTTTAATTTTTTTGATTCTATATGTTCCAGGAGACGCCCGGGAGTACCTATAATGATTGCTGGCTTCTTCTTGAGCTTTTCTTCCTGCCGCTTCACATTTGCCCCTCCGATCAGGGCGGTACTGGAATAGCCGCTTCCTTCCGTCCATGCCTGTACTTCGGAAAGAATCTGCATAGCTAGTTCTCTTGAGGAAACGACCACAATTATCTGGGCCTGTTTAATGTTTTTGTTGAGTTTATTTAATGCCGGCAGAAGATAGGCTACCGTTTTACCTGAACCTGTCGGTGCCTCCGCAATAATATTTCTATTTTCCAATGCGTTTGGAAGCATTTGCTTTTGAATAGGTGTGAATGCAGTAAACCCGGACTTCTTCCAAGCTTCCTGTAAAAAACCAGGAAGTGTTTCAATTATAGATTCGCTCATCATTATGCTCCTTCTTCGTACGTTTAGTCTAACCTTCATTGTATCGTACGAGACCTTGTGCCGCCAGAGATTTCTTCTGCACATTAAATAAAGACACTCCAGCGGCAGCTGAAGTGTCAAAAGGTTCTTTTATTGATGATCGTCTTTATACTGCATGTAAACTACTTGAGTGCTGAGAAAATCTCCCAGACCGTGCTTTCCGTCTGTGCCGCCGATCCCGGATTGACGGAATCCGGCATGATATCCCTGGACCGCCTCGAAATTTTCGCGGTTTACAAAGGTTTCTCCAAAACGGAGCCCATTGGAAAGCTTCATTGCCTGGTGGTAGTTTTCTGTATAGACAGAGGAAGAAAGACCGTAAACAGAATCATTTGCCATTTCAATCACTTCATCGATATTGTTATACGTTACTATCGGAAGGACCGGACCGAATATTTCATCTTTTATAATCTGCATACTCTGCTTTGCTTCCGAAATCACAGTTGGTTCATAGAAGAAGCCTTTCTTTGTATCTGCCCGCTGGCCTCCAGCGAGTACTTTAGCTCCTGCCTTTTTTGCTTCCTGTACCATTTCGTCCACTTCTTTTAAACGATCTTCGCTTACGAGCGGCCCCATATCAAGAGACGAGTCCTGAAGCGGGTCTCCAAAAGTTACTTTTTTCATTGATTCTGTAATTTTTTTCGTGAATTCTTCTGCCACGCTTTCATGAACATATACTCTCTCAGCATTAGTACATGCCTGACCCGCGTTAATAATACGGCTTTTCGTAATATTTTCAACAGCAAGATCAAGGTCCGCCTGCTCAGTTACTATAGCAGGAGCTTTCCCTCCAAGTTCAAGATTTACTTTCGTAATGTTCTGTGCTGCTGCTTCCATTACTTTTACTCCGGCAGGAATACTTCCGGTCATCGTTACCATAGCTACTTTTTCGTGAGTAGCCAGTGCATTTCCGAGAGTGGAACCTTTCCCGGTAATAAAATTGTAGACGCCTTTTGGGAGAATATCCATTTTATCCAACATTTCTGTGAAGTAGGCTGCTGTATTTGGAGTCTGCTGGCTTGGTTTAAGAACGATTGTGCATCCTGCCATCAATGAAGTCGCTACTTTACGGGCGAGTATAAATACAGGGAAATTCCAAGGAACAATCCCTGCTACTACACCTATAGCCCGCCGATGTATAAAAATGTTTTCGTTCGCGCGGTCACTTGGTACTATTTCTCCTTCGATCCGGCGGGACCATTCCGACATATACTGAAAATAGTCGATAGCGAGATCGACTTCTCCGCTTGCCATTTCCTCACTTTTTCCTTGTTCTTCAATAAGAAGTTTAATAAACGTTTCCCTGTTTTCTTTCATTTTCAGGCCAATTTCGCGAACAATCCGTCCTCTTTCATTCGACGGCGTTCCTTCCCAATTTTTCTGAGCTTTAAAAGCTGCTGAAACAGCTTTTTCTACATCTTCTTCTGTACCATTTGAGATTCTGGAAATCACTTCTTCTGTAGCCGGATTCACTATGTCAATAGTATCTTTCGCAGTGGAATCCGTAAATTTACCGTTAATATATAATTTATGGGGCTTCATATGTTTCATCCTCCTTCTAAAATCACTAAGGAGACTGTACCTTTTTTTTCGCAACACTAAACATCAGCACAAAGAACCCCGGATTTTCTGCAGCTGTTACACAGAAAATCCGGGGTTAGATTAATGGCTGTTTCGGCATCCAGAAACATCCTTTCCTTTTTATTTATTGTCATCCTTGATTTTAATGAAGCGGCTTTTCCTTTTTAATTTCCTCTTTCATAGATTTATTAAGGTCCATTTCTTTATCGTCCTCATCTTCAGCGATCAGACGAATTGGACCACCTTCACTAATCATGTTCTCAATCGCAAGGTCATAGTCTTTGCGATCCGTTTCCAGCACTATTGGAATACGCTTTTTCATCTTCTCCACCTCCTCTCGGACCTTATTATTCTATACCCGAAAGGAGCGTGAATGAACCGTAAATAAAAGCACACAGATGTGAAATTACTCTGACATTTGCAAGTGTTCAGCGGGCACCCATCCCTCCATCCACACGGTACTGGCTTCCTGTAATGAATTTTGAATCATCTCCTGCCAAAAACAGCATTAAATTAGCAACTTCCTGCATCGCTCCATATCTTCCCAAAGGTATACGCGCAGTGATTTTCTCTTTAATTTTTTCCGGGTCGTCCTTATTCAGTTCCTTCGCAATTATTCTCATCATTTCAGAATCGATTGGTGAAGGGTGTATAGAGTTTACCCTTATTCCGGATGGTGCTGATTCCAAAGCTGCAGTTTTGGTTAAACCGACTACTGCATGCTTAGAAGCAGAATACAGAGAATTACCGCTGCTGCCTGTCAGTCCTGAAGTAGAAGAAGTGTTTATAATGCTTCCCTTTTTATGATCTATCATAATCGGAAGCACATATTTTAATCCTAAAAACACTCCTTTTACATTGATATTCATAATGGCTTCAAAGTCCTCTGTCTCCTGATCTATGAGGGGGGCTACTTTTCCCAGAATACCGGCGTTATTTAGAAAAACATCGATCCTTCCCCAGGTGGACAGCACCTGGTCCACATAATCCCTTACGTCTTTTTCACTAGTTACGTCTGCTTGAATACTAATAATATCCCCAAATTTACCTAATCTATTTAATTCCAATTTTAATTGTTCGGGGTCCTTATCTACTATAGCTACCTTGGAACCTTCTTTCAAAAAAAGTTCTGCGGCTGTGCTGCCTAAATTACCTGCTCCACCAGTAATAACGGATATTTGTCCTTCCAGTTTCTTCATATGCAATGCTCCCCTGCTTTCCAATTATGATTTATTTTTATCTCTTTTTTTAAATGGATATAAATTATCCAGCACATTAATCAGACCGGAAAACAAAATTTTTCGAAATAATAGCAAAAGAACACTAACGAATTCTAAATAAATGGAGGGATTCCTATGCTCGAAGGAATATTAAGGCATAGGATCCCTTGAATCTAAACTCCTCTGCTTAAACTGAAGCTTTATTCGATTCCGTGTTCCAATATCCGCCTTCTTTACACAGTTCCAGATATTCACTTTTTAAAATCCCTACCATAATTCGGTCATAATATCTGTTATTTCTGAAAGCATGTTCTCTCTTTATCCCTTCCTCTTTCCACCCGCATTTTCCTACATAGAGTTTATGGGACGGGATATTATGTTCTACAATGTCTCCATCCAGCCGATGAAGCTGTAATTCTTCAAAAGCATATTTCATCGTTGTCATTACAGTATCTCTCCCATATCCATGTCCCTGCATATTCTTTTTGCCAATTATTATCCCATGGTAAGCAGAACGGTTTTTGAGATCAATATTTGTAATAGTTGATATACCTATAAACCCATCTTCTTCAGTATCAATGGCAAAACGCAGGTTCAAATCATCGAACGCCAGTTTATCAAACCACATATTTTGCTGGTCTGAAGATATTGGATGGGACCACCCGCCAAGAAGAGGGCCTATTTCAGGATCATTATGATAACTTCTCAACTCCTCCATGTCTTTTCTTTCCAAAGCTCTAAGCCTTACTTTTTTCCCTAAAATATCCATAAAATCCCTGCTTTCTTTATATTATTTGAATCGTTTAACGATGTTTACTTAATAAAAATTTAAATTTTCACTGACTGCTTTGAATACGTTCTCTTACAGGAGTTCTATATGATGGAAAAAAGCCTTCTGATAAACTGTTATCAACACCTGCAAATAATTCCAATTCTCTGTAGAGCTCTTCATTAAATATATTTTTCCCTATATAGAAACTATAATTATTCCCATTCGAGAATGAAGTTTTATATAAGAATAAATTGTCGTTTTCACTATAGCCTCCCCCTAAATTAAGCAGAGTGCACCCTGATTCTTTTGATATTTTTACCATATAATCAAATACTAAATTATTAGGTCTCAAATACAAATAATTCTCATCGGAGGCTCCTAAATGATAATGTGCCAGCTTATTAGAAGTAAACAGAATTACTGCAGAAACTACCGCATTGTCAGAATAAACAAATATAAGATGAGCGTTTGATACGTTGGAATTATTCATCTGCTTAGACAAAGATTCCTGGTCAAAGAAATAATAAGGAGATGCATATTTTCTATTCATCGTTTCTTTATACAATTCGTAGAACGTATGAATATTTCCTGCTGTTTTTTCCACTTCTTTGCAAATTAAATTATTTTTAACAGCTTTCTTTATATTGCGTTTATTCATTTTGGAGTAGCCTTCCCGTATTTTTTCCAATGAAGGCTTTAAATTCACAGCAGTAGTCTGCCTGACATATTGAAGACTGCAGTATTTTGAGAGGTATGCTTTATTATTTACTAATGGATGTACTCTAATTATTTCAGATACAATTCTGTTATTCAGGCAGTAGTGATAAAAAGCCTCTTTGAACTCATTTATTGTTTCTGGGTCACCTTTTAATATTGGCCCTCCGTATCCATAAGGTGTTGTAATATCATAGACTTCATCTTTTTGTCCCATATTGATACTTCTGATAATGATTGGATAGATAATACTTCCCTTTTCATTTTTGAAATAGACGAGCTTTGCTGTTCCCCCTTCTGTTTCAGCTGCCCACTTGCAGTATTCATAAGTGAAATATACATCAGCTTGTGAAAACTGCTTAACGATGCTATCCCAAACTTCTTTATCTTCAACAAAATTTATTAATTTCCTCGAGTGTTGAATCATAGTATTCCTCCTCCAATTTAAAAAATTTTCATTCCAGAAAAATAAATTTAGAAAGATTGGCTGTTTTTGATAATTTGAAATTTCACTTTTCATGGAACCCCTTTCATAACAGACGTTAGTTTTACAGGCAGTTGCCCTCCCCTGCAGGTGAACGATTTACCGAGGGTTTGTTTTCAGCTGCGGTTATTTTTAAACGTGAACGTCAGGATAGAATTTGTTTAAACTACTCGTAAATTTGGCTGAAAAAGCATTTATGAAAGTGATTCCTGTATATAGCTTTTTAAAAATACAAAAACGCAGCTCTATGATTAAGCTCATAAAGCTGCGTTTTTTATAATTTTTATAGTAATGAAACTATGTGAATTGTCGAATTAATTTTTCATTTGTTACTTTTCAGCGTAAAAAGATTGATCTCGGGAGGATTAAAAAGACGAAAGTTTAAAAAAGGTACAGCATTACTTGCCCCCGGTCCTGTGCTTACATACTGCTGTAACCCATTCTTCCAGTGCCAGTGAACACGGCTGCGCAAGGATCAAAGACCGTCAGACAAATCTAAGTCTAAAAGCTTATTAAACCAAGATCCGGCTCCGCGCACCATGTACATTTTATTCTAATTATCCTTTGGAAACAGATTTTTTAATAGCCGGCAGAGTTTTTTCTGAAGATCCTGATTCAGCACTGATTGAATTTAATTCTCTCATGTAGGAAGCAGTAACCTTCTCCCTATTAAATTCTTTTTCCACTTTTTTTCTTCCTTTGAGGCCCATTTGCCGTTTCCCCTCGTAATCCATCTGTATAAATTTTTCGATTTTATTTATTAGATCGTTACTGTCTTTTCCTTTGATTAAAAATCCGTTAACACCTTCTTCTACAATTTCTCTGCACCCGGCCCTGTCAGTCGTAATAGCCGGTCTTGCTGAAGCTGCACTTTCCAGCAGGACATTAGACATTCCTTCCGGGTAATAAGTTGGATGAACTGTACAGTGGGACAACATATAAAATTTTCTCATGTCTTTCTGCTCTCCATGATATTGGATTACATTTTTTATCTGAAGTTCTTTCAATCTGGGTGGAAATCCCTCAATGAGATGACCTACCATATGAAAGTTAACAAAAGGATATTTTTTTTTAAGAAATTCTGCTGCATCAAAATATTGATCGATTCCCTTTTCTTTAATCAACCTTCCAACAAATAAAAAGTGTAAACTACTGCTTTCGGGGTACTTGAGCGGTTCATAATGTTCGAGATTTACTCCAGAGCCCGGCAGCGTTTCATATCTGGAATTAATTATTCCCCTCTTCACAAACATTTCTTTGTTCGATTCGTTTTGAAAAAAAACACAGGAGGCTTTTTTCAGTGCTGCCTTATACATGGTTAAAGTAACTTTCTGGAGCCATCCTGCGTTCTCTACGGCCGAGCCAAGACCAGTAATATTGGAGATGTAAGGAATTTTAAAAAATCTGCTTACCATCCCTCCGTAAATATTCGGCTTAATTGTATAAGTCAGTACAACATCCGGTTTTAAACCCTTAATGATTTTTGCATAATTTAAAATTAATTTTGCATCTTCCAGAGGATTGACTCCCCGTTTACTTAAAGGGTAATCGATAAATTTACAGTTGATTTTTTTCAGCCAGCCGCTGCTTCCATCTTCCGGCACTGCACATGTCACTTCGTGGTCTACCGCTAAAGCCGTGATCAATTCCCGGCGGAAACTGTACAGCCCTACTAAATCATTTGCAATTATAAGTATTCTCATTATCGTCCTCCCGCCTTTGCACGTAGTTCCGGTTTTATTATAGAGTTATCCTGTTTATCCCTCTTCGTAATAATAGGAGTAGGGAGTGTCCTTTACCGGGCAGTCATTAAGCACTGCTCCGAGCAAATTTCCTTCTACTTTTTGAATGGAACCTACCGCTTTTTTCGCCTGCTCTATTTCCGTTTTTCCATTTCTAATGACCAGCATTGTTCCATCAACCATACTTGACAGAATCAGTCCGTCTGTCACAGCGTTAACCGGCGGGGCATCAAAAACAATATAATCATATTGTTTTTTCGCTTCTTCAATAAACCTCTTCATCCTGTTCGATGCAAGCAGTTCGCTTGGATTAGGCGGGAGGGGGCCTGAAGTAAGAACAGATAAATTAGGGTTGAATGTGCGTTTCACTGCGTTTTTTATTCCTGCCTGGTTTGTAACTACGTTAGTAAACCCGATATTATTGGATATTTCAAAAGTGTAATGAACGGAAGGTTTACGAAGGTCCGTATCAATAAGCAGTACTTTGCTTTCCTGCTGGGCAAGAACAATGCTTAAATTTGCAGCTATTGTAGATTTACCTTCACCAGGAAGAGGGGAGGTAACTACAAGGGTTTTCAACTTTCTATCAATTTGCATAAACTGCATATTGGTTCTAAGCGTCCTGAATTGTTCTGCTGCAGGTGAACGATTTTCGAGTGTGGTCAACAGAAATCGCTTTCTCGAATTTTTGTCATTTTTAAATTTTCTATGCACCATAAGTTTCACTTCCTTGTGATTTCTCTGCAGATGACAGTACCTCTAAATCAGGTCTGTTCTCTACGTTGACAGTGGAAACCTGTCCCAGAACGGAAATATTTAATTCATTTTCAATATCTGCTTCTGATTTAATCGTATTATCCAGTAATTCAAGAAACATAGTAATTCCTATGCCAAGCCCGAGGGTCACGATAAATGCTGCTCCCATGTTTAACCCGATATTAGGACTTATCGGAGAAGGATTTCCCTCTACTTCTGCTTCTGCTAAGGAAGATACATTATTTATATTCATTATCTGTGGTACTTCCTCCTGAAATACTGAGGCAAGAGTGTTGGCAATATCTGCTGCTTCAGCCTGATTGCTGTCTTCCACCGTGATCCGCAGAACCTGGGACTCCCCTTCACCCCTTACAGTAATCTGACTGCTCAATTCACTTCTTGACTGTTCCAATCCCAGCTGCTGCAGTGTTGGATCCAGAATTCGGGAAGAAGTAATGATCGTGTTATAGGTTTCGATCAGCTCCCTGCTTGTTTCCAGTTCCCTGGAAGAGAAAGCTTCTCCTTCTGAAGGTGGTTGATTGACCAGTATCTGCGTAGAAGCTTCATACATCGGAGTAACTAAATAGTAGGTCATTAGACCAGCAGCAGCAGTAATTGAAAAAGTCATTAGAACTATCAGGCGGATACGCCTTTTAAGAATGGACAGTATTTCTAAAAAATCAATTGGGGATTTCATTGTTGCCTCCTTTAATTTGATCAAACGTTTTGAACAATATATATCTGCAAGTGTTTTTTTTATTTATTAGTTATCTGTGCTGTTTTACTGCCCATAAAAGGTCGCCCGCCTTCTCCTGAATTATCAATCCCCTCTCTTTTAAACACTTTCCATAGGGTCATGAAGAGAATTTTCAGGTCAAACATAAGGCTTTGATTTTCTACATAGTACAAATCACAGTTAAATTTTTCTTCCCAGGTTAAATTATTTCTGCCATTTACTTGGGCCCATCCAGTAATACCCGGCCTTACTATGTGTCTCTTTTTCTGTTCCGGAGAATATCTTGATAAATATTCCGGAAGCAGAGGGCGCGGTCCCACAAGGCTCAGGTCCCCTTTAAGAACGTTCCAAAGCTGCGGAAGTTCATCAAGACTTAGTTTCCGCAGTACTTTCCCCGTATAAGTTATTCTTTCCTCATCAGAAAGCAGATTTCCCGCCGCGTCTTTTTTATTTGTCATTGTTCGAAACTTATAGAGATTGAAAAGCATTTCGTTCTTTCCCGGGCGCACCTGCTTAAATAGGACAGGGCCGCCCATATTTTTTTTGACAGCTGCCGCTGAAATTATCATAGCTGGAAAAAGCACAAGCAGCATTACCATGGCAATCGTCACATCCAGTGTCCGCTTTATCACTTAGATCTCCCCCAATTTCCACTTACGTTGTAATTTGGACAAATTTATAAATAGAAGCTTTACCGACTACACTCTATTTGACTTTTTAGTCCTCCCGAAAATTTTTCTGTATCCAGGAGTCTAAATTTCTCTCTTTTGCCATTCAATAAATTCTATGACTTTTTCATATTCCTGCAGATCTTCTTTCGTTACATTTAAATCGTTAAGTTTATTAATAAAAATTTCGTATTGTTCTGAATTGTTATCTTGTATACCAAGCAGAGTGATTATATCTGTATTCAAAACTTCAGCCAGTTTTTCCAGCACTTTTATTGACGGATTTTTATTAATGTTTCGCTCAATATTGCTTAAGTTTGACTTGGAAATCATGGCTTTCTCTGCCAGTACTGTTAAAGTAATTCCTCTTTCTTTTCGTATGCGGTTAATATTTTCTCCAATCATGGCCATTACCTCTTTTTCTATAGATTAGACAGTATCGCCCCCTGGGCAGATTTTTCATAAAGGCTGGCTTTCACCGTTTCTATTACGAACCGATGCTCTTCGCCTGATAAACTTGTGCCGGATGGCAGGCATATGCCACGATCAAACAGCATTTCAGCCGTACTGTTTCCTGGAATATGAGCATAAAAATTGTGATTTTGAAACAACGGCTGAAGATGAAGCGGCTTCCATACTCTTCTTGCTTCAATATTGTGACTCTGCAGATTATTAATGACGTCCTGGGGATTATTGTCCATTGGCAGTGTACAAACGGTAAGCCACCGGCAGGAGTAAGACCCTTCATACTCAGGCATAAATTCTATGCCTTTTGTACTCAAAGCTTCTTCATAGCGTTTATAAATAAAACGTTTTTGCTCCACCCGCTCATCCAGAGCCAGAAGCTGGGCTCTTCCTATGCCTGCAAGTATATTACTCATTCGGTAATTATAGCCTTTAACACTATGCTGGTAGTAATCAGCCTGATCTTTAGCCTGCTGAGCTAAAAATTTGGCTTTTTCGAGATGACTCTTCTTTTTTGCCGTAAGCATACCGCCTCCGGCCGTGGTTATCATCTTATTTCCATTAAAAGAATAAATTCCAAAATCTCCAATCGTTCCTGTTGGAATACCTTTGTATCCAGCCCCGAGAGATTCAGCTGCATCTTCAATTACAGGAACTTGATAGCTTTTACATATTTCCATTAGTTCTTCCATTCTGGCACTCTGGCCGTATAGATGAACGATTATTACGGCTTTCGGAAGTTTTTTATCTTTTTCAGCTTGTACAAAAGCTCTTTTTAAAGCCTGCGGAGACATATTCCAGGATATAGGATCTGAATCGATAAATACTGGCTCAGCTTCCTGATATAAGATCGGATTCGCACTTGCTACGAAAGTAAGGGTAGAACAGAATACTACATCTCCTTTTGTTACTCCCAAAATATCCAATGCCAGATGAATCGCAGCAGTTCCTGATGAAAGCGCCACCGTTCCCGGTGCTTTCAAATAAAGCGCCATTTCTTTTTCGAATCCTTCAATGTGCGGGCCCACTGGAGCGATCCAGTTAGTATCAAAAGCTTCTGATATAAACTGCTCTTCCTTTCCAGTCATGTGTGGCGGTGAAAGAAAAATTTTTTTTGAATTCAATTTGTTCAAGCTAAACTCCTCCCCAGTATTATTAATAGTAATTTTCTATTTTTTAAAAACGCTTTCAGGAAATTTTTCTATTAAGCTATTGGCATTCTTTCATTTGAAATGATTTTTCGATTCGTTAAATTCAGCATGATGTCGCGGAGCTCATTGTTTTCCTGGTTATTAAACTGCTGAAGAAGATGTTCAATTTCCACCAAAGGAAGAGCAATTGCTTTTCCTAAATAAATTTTTGGGAAAACCTGCTCTTCATGAACTTCTTCGGAATTAAGAAGCTCTTCATACAACTTTTCTCCGGCACGCATCCCAGTAAAACGAATTGGTATTTCATCCTCCGTATATCCGCTCAAATGAATTAAATTTTTCGCAAGATCAACTATTTTTACAGGGTTCCCCATATCTAGTACAAATGTTTCTCCCCCTCTTGCAAGAGCTCCCGCCTGAAGAACGAGTCTTGATGCTTCAGGAATAGTCATAAAATACCGAATCATTTCCGGATGAGTTACAGTGACGGGACCCCCTTCTTCAATTTGTTTCTTAAATAAAGGAATGACACTTCCATTGCTGCCCAGAACGTTTCCAAACCGAACAACGGTAAATATAGTGGAGCTTCTTTGATTCATATGATAAATCAGCATTTCAGCAAGTCTTTTCGATGCACCCATAACGCTTGTCGGATTAACTGCTTTATCAGTAGAAACCATTACAAATGTTTCTACATTTGCAGCATCGGCCGCTTCAGCTACGTTCAAGGACCCCAGTGTATTGTTCTTTACAGCTTCGTGAGGATTATCTTCCATCAACGGCACATGTTTATGAGCTGCCGCGTGATATATTTGATTCGGTCTATGTTTAATTACTACTTCATGCATACGATCCCTATCCTGGATATCTGCAATTACTGTAATGAGTTCCGTTTCCACTTTTTCTTTGTGAAGCTCCATGGAAATATGATATATACTGTTTTCTCCATGACCCACTAATATGAGAGTCGCAGGTTTATATTTTATAATCTGCCTGCACAGTTCAGAACCTATCGAGCCCCCTGCTCCGGTAACTAAAATTACTTTACCGGCAATTCCTCCTTGAATGTCTTCATCGTTTAATTTCACCTGCTCCCTGCCTAGCAGGTCTTCAGGTGAAACATCCTGCAGCTGACTGACGGATAATTTACCTGTTACCAGATCTTCTATCATAGGAAGAACCTGAGTTTTTATATTAGTTTTTAAACAGGACATATAGATCTGCTGCAGTTTTTCTCTTTCCAGAGAAGGAATTGTGATAACGATCCGTTCAATATTGTACAGCCTGGCGATCACCGGAATGCTGGATGTGCCTCCAGTTACCGGCAGTGATAGTATATCCAGTCCTTTTTTATGCGGATCATCGTCTACGAAAACTACCGGCTTAAGATCACACTCTCTATTTTGAAGAAGTTGTCTTGCAAGCATCATTCCAGCCGAACCTGCACCTACTATCATTGTTTTCTTTTTGTCCTTAATCTGTTTGAATTCTTTATCTTTTTTGAACCTCCAGTAAAATCTTGCGCCGCCTATTCCAAGTATCATTAATACCCAGGTTACAAAAAGTACCCTGTACTGCACATATGAAAATATAATTAATTGAATGGCCCCGTTTAGTACAATTGCAGCAGTGAGTGTTTTAACAATATTTTTTAATTCCCCTATACTCGCATATTCCCACGCTTTTCTATTCATTCTGAAGAAAATTGTACTCATTTGATAACTTATAAGAATAATAGAGGCTGAGACCCAGAACACATTATTAAACAGGATTCCCTGAACGTCTACGATGATGAAACTCGCTGAAAATGCGGCGATAATAATAATTGAATCGATGACAGCAAACAAACCGAAACGCTTTCTGTAAGTCATTTTTATCCCCCCTTTTTATTTTTCTCTTTCTCTGCTAAAAAGTCTTGTACAGACACTTTAGGAGAAAAAAAGAAATGGGCATTTAACCCTCCCTCACTTCACACTATCGATGACCAGCATCTAAGGTTTATAAACCCACAGCATGAACGAGTGTTACTTTTGATAAAGGAGAAATAACCGCTCCTTGTTCATTATAAATGATAAATTATTCTTAATAACGAACATAATTGATAAAAAAAAACATTGGTTATTAATTATTTTTGTATAAATTTAAATTTCAAAATAGAAATTATTTACTTTCTTTCCATAATGATAATTCTTAATAACGAACAAGTCAATCATTATTTTCTGTTTTTTTTATTGAAAATTCATTTTTCATTAATAAAAATTCGTTTTATAGAATTTATACTGGTTTCTTGATTAAGGAACAGCCAGCAATAAGAAAACGTATTCATTTTTTGCGCTTAAAAGCCTTTAATTCTAACAAAGCCAAGTTAATTGAATAATTATGATTTTCATCTTTTAATGTATTGAGAAGATAATTCTTAAAGCCGACTTGAAACCAGGGTATCTTCCAAAAAATAAGCGCACTATGAAGATCCCTTTCGCTGGCTGGCTTTCTACGAAAACAGTTGAAGTTGAGCTGCAAAGTGCTCTGAGCGTAACAAAGATGGAAGGTAATCGAGAAATAGGTAAATAATAATTTATAAATATTTCTTACTCTTTATCAGCTGCACTGTGAGCGTTATTGCTATTACGGAAAAAATCGCTTCCGGCCCAAATAAACCAGCGACGGATAGAGACGTCTGTAAAAGGACCGCCCGCCATATAAGGTGAAGGAGTCTTAAGCGCTCACATAACAACTATAGGCATTAATTTAATCGATCTTTATTTTTATTTTGACAAGCCTTCATTTTATGCTTTATCTTGAGCTGGGAACAAATATGAAAAAACAAAAAAAGCTTTCCGGATAACCGGAAAGCTTTTTATATTGGCAGTTACGCCTTAGTTACGTTAGCAGCTTGTGGGCCACGCTGTCCCTGCTCGATTTCGAAGTTAACGGATTGACCTTCTTCAAGTGTCTTAAATCCTTCTTCCTGAATCGCGGAGAAGTGTACGAATACGTCGTCCTGTCCTTCTACCTCGATGAAACCGAAACCTTTTTCTGCGTTAAACCATTTTACTGTACCTTGTGTCATACTAAATTCCTCCTGCGCGGCTGAGCCGCTGATTTATTACTTATTTGAGTGGTTCTTTTATTCGTGCAAGAGGAACTTTCTAAAGTTCTTCACTTACTTTCCTAGCCGAACCTCAATAAGCTGGTGTTTCTAATAATTGGTGCTTAGTACATGCTACCACATCTCACGTCAAAACGCGAGTGTTAATTAAGACTATTACGCCTTAGTTACGTTGGCAGCTTGTGGTCCACGCTGTCCCTGCTCGATTTCGAAGCTAACGGATTGACCTTCTTCAAGTGTCTTAAATCCTTCTTCCTGAATCGCGGAGAAGTGTACGAATACGTCGTCCTGTCCTTCTACCTCGATGAAACCGAAACCTTTTTCTGCGTTAAACCATTTTACTGTACCTTGAGTCATGCTAAAATCCTCCTGCGCGGCCTTATTCGAACCGCTGTTTTATTACTTTATTGAGTGGTTCTTTTATTCGTGCAAGAGGAACTTTCTAAGTTCTTCACTTACTTTCATAACCGAACCTCAATAAGCTAATTCTTAGTATAGTACATACTTACAAAAAAAGAAACCCTTTTGTTCAAATTCTTTTTGTCTCTGTCTTTACCTTTGTTGTTAAATATACCCCGCTCATAACGATGACAGCTCCAGCAATCTGTCTCCATGTAATTGCTTCTCCCAGCCAGAACGCTGCTCCAGCCATAGTAAAGACAGGAAGAAGGTTTAAAAAGACGGAAGATCTGGAGGCCCCCAGCAGATGGACCGCTCTGTTAAAAAGCAGAAGCGCAATAACGGAAGGAAAAATACCAAGATAGGCAAGGCCGATCCACGCGTCAGCATTAGAAATATCCGGCACCCCGAGGAGCAGCCATTCTCCTCCTACAAAAGGTAGAAACACAATAATGGAGACAGCATTCATGACGAGCAGTGCAGCCAGAGGCGGAAAAAGATGCATATAGCTTTTTACAAGAAGGGAATAAGCAGACCAGCAAATAATTGCCCCCACCATAATTATATCTCCCGGATTCCAATTTATCTCTGCAAGAGCCAGGATTCTTCCATCAAGAACAACCCACACCGCTCCTGTCAGTGACAGGGCAGTTCCAATCCACTGACGTCTTCCCAGCTTTTCTTTTAACAAATAAGCTGCAAGTACTATGGTTACAACCGGAATGACCGTTTCCAAAACCGCTACGTTCGTCGCTGTAGTAAATTGAAGCGAACCATAGATGAATGTATTGAAAAACGTAACGCCGCTCAGTGTCATCCAGAAAAATGGTTTTTTCCATTTCCAGAAAAGATGGCGGTTCTTCCAGGCGCTCGAGTAAGCAATTGGAAGCAGAATAAAAAATGCCAATAAAATTCTGAAAAAGGCAATTGTAAAAGGAGGCAGGTCATTAATGGCCTTTCCTACGAGGATATTACCGGCATAAAACATCACGACCATTACCATAAATATCGAGCCGCGGACGATAAGCCTCACCTGCTTTCTTCTGAAACAAATTCTCTTTCGGTAATAAGAGCGCCTCTTCCCTGAGAACCTGCTCTTTCATTTATCAGAGCTGTAAAAAGATAAATCATAAATAAGTTCTCCAGCCTGAAAAACAGCGGTTTTCATGGTCCTGTTTATCAGTATCCATAATACAGGCCGCTGAGTAACCTTTTTCAGCGGCCTGTTGTCCAAAAAAACTATTAAAGAGCCGTCAGCTGATTACAAACATTATGTTCTGCAAAACTGGTTTTACATGAAGCTTGTTTATTAGGGAAGCTTATTTCCGGCAGCCCGGTACAGTTCATACCACTCTGCGCGTGTTATTTCTATATTGGAAGCTTCCGCTATATCCTGCAGCCTCTTTTGCTTCATCGTGCCGACGACAGGCTGTATCCCTGCCGGCAGTTTCAGAAGCCAGGCAATTGCCGCCGCCCCGGAAGTTACGTTCTTCTTTTCAGCAATTTCATCGAGTTTGGCGTTCACTTCGGGAAAGTTTTTATTTCCTATAAAAGCCCCTTCTATCATTCCATGCTGAAATGGGGACCAGGCCTGAATAGTCATGTTTTTCATTCGTGAATACTCATACACTCCACCATCCCGGTTTATAGCTGCATCATTTTTCATATTTACGTTGAATCCATGATCAAGCATCGGAGTATGCATTAAACTCAGCTGAAGCTGATTAATAATTAAATCTTCATCATATACTGATTGAAGCAGTTCTATTTGCTGAGGATGCTGGTTGCTGACGCCAAAATATTTCACTTTACCGCTTTTTTTCAGTTCAGTAAATGCTGCAGCCACTTCTTCAGGCTCCATTAAAGCATCAGGACGATGCAG
This sequence comes from Alkalicoccus halolimnae, assembly GCF_008014775.2. Lineage (GTDB taxonomy): Bacteria > Bacillota > Bacilli > Bacillales > Salisediminibacteriaceae > Alkalicoccus > Alkalicoccus halolimnae. The sequence goes on from NZ_CP144914.1 coordinate 2,237,771, forward strand.
GAGAAGTACATCGAGATTTTCTGATCCCAGACGTTTCAAACTCTCTTCTACAGAAGATATGATGTGTTTTTTGGAAAAGTCAAAGTAACCCTCTCGTATGCCGCATTTTGACTGCAGAATCATTTTATCTCTTATGGAGCTTTTTAAGTCGACAGCCTTTCCGAATATTTCTTCTGACTTGCCTTTTCCATATATATCGGCATGATCAAATAAATCTACTCCAAGATTCAGAGCATTTTTTACAACCCCTTCAGCTTCATTAAGATCCAGATCGTTCATTCTCATACACCCCAGCCCAATTTCTCCTGTATAGAGCGGGCTTGTACCAAGTTTAATTTTTTTCATGTTGTCCTCCTTTTCATAGTTGTTTCCAACGTTACGCACTAAGCATAGACTTTCGGGATTGCTATATCAAGGTTCTCATCACCTATTCCAGAACCATTCATAATAATAGGCTTATAATCTATTGACCGCCTTCAATAATAGGGCATTTAGTCTCATTTACGCTGGGCTCATTTCGGTTTAAATTTGGGGGAGAAAAACTTGAGTATTCTTGTTTTTTCATTGGCATCGAGCTTTAAAGGACAGAGACACCTCCTGTTGATTTTAGCTCTTTCATATTTTTAATCCGGAGGGATGAGCACATGAATATCCGTATGAACAACCGCACACGTCAATGGCTGCAGCAGCAAGGTGGTGTCGCAACAATTGATCCTTTTGTATTTCCTGGTCTTATTAAAAACAAACGTATTCTAATTGACCATGATGTGACGCTGGAAGAACCAGTTAACAAAGAAGAATACCACCAAATCGATGTCGATGGAATTGTGATTTATGTTAATCATAAGCTCCATGTGAAAAATAATGCTCAGCTCTCTGTAGGTGGACGGGCTCCATTCGAACAGCTTCAGGTAACAGGCTTTAAAAGATTCTTCACTAAAAACGCATAGTATTTCTCTTCTTTCATGAGAAGGCTGTCAGGATGTGACAGCCTTTTTTAATTTTATAAATTCAACTTCCTGTTTACCACAAGATGTCTCTTTTTTCCATATGCTGTTTCTGTATTGCATTAAATCCTGGTTTTTGAAGCAAGACAGACAAGCCAATTTTCTTCGGACAGCGGCCTGTGAAAATAATACCCCTGTAAAGAATCGCATTCTTTAGCCTTCAAAAACTGATACTGTTCCTCTGTCTCTACGCCTTCCGCTGTAACTTCATAGCCTAACGTTTTCGTAAGAAGGATCAGCCCCTCTACAATACGCTCGTATCTGGTTTCCATACCAATTTTTTTAATAAATGATTTATCCAATTTAATTTTATTCAGCTTGAATTCACAAAGGTAATCAAAATTAGAGTAGCCGGTTCCGAAGTCGTCAATAGCCACCCTCACTCCTTCCTTCCGAAGGATTTTAAGGCTCTGATCGACCTTTTTCTCTTTCAAAAGATCTTCACTTTCTGTTAATTCTATTTCAATCGTTTCTATCGGAATAGCAAAATATCGAAGCTTATCAATAAAATACTGAATGAATTTTTCATTGTGCAGCAGCTGTGTCGATATATTTATGGAAACTCTTCCTTTGTACAAGTCTCTGTCTATCCAGTTTCGTACCTTTCCAAGCACTTCCTCAATCATACAACGTGTAAGCTTCTCCACGTAGCCATTCTCTTCAATTAAAGTTATGAATTCCGAAGGTGCTACAAACCCTTCCCCCGCCTTCATCCATCTGGAAAGAACTTCTACACAGACAATTTCTTTTGTTTCAGTTTGTACCTGCGGCTGATAAACAAAATAAATTTCTCCGTTTTCCAGAGCAGCGGGAAAAGCATTTATTAATGCAGATTTCCGCAAAAGTTTCTCCTGCATTTCTTCCTGAAACAACTTAATCGTTTTATCCGGCTGCTTTTTTGCCTCATAAAGCGCTGTGTCGGCTTTACGCAGAAGTTCCTCCGCGGAGTCCGCATGCTGTGGGTAACAGCTTCCTCCTGCACTTACGAAAGGCAGGTACTCAATTCCATTCGCCAGATAGATAGGCCGGGTTAAATCCTGAAGCAGTTTATTGGAAAAGGTTGTATAATTCGGCTCTTCTGGACTCCCTTCAAAAATGACTGCAAATTCATCTCCGCTTACTCTTGCTGCTCCGTATTCAGTTTTTACACTTTTTAATATTCTCTCAGCCATTTCTTTAAGGATCCAGTCACCAGTTTGATGTCCATAGATATTGTTTATATCTTTAAACTGGTCAATATCTATGATCAATATAGTGAAAAAATCTCTCGTATTATCAGCCCTGTTTACACGTTCATTAACGATATGCATTAAATGTTTCCGATTGGGAAGGTTGGTTAACTGATCTAAATAAGCTGCTTCATAAAGTTTCTTTTCCTGGGCTTTATACTTGTTAATATTCTGGATGTAAAAAGCAGCCCCTCCATCCTCTCTTGGATACATATGGACCCGAAACCATGTGCGTTGGGTTTCAACATATCCTTCCACTTCTATTTCTTCCCTGGTCTCCATTCCTTTTCTATAAGCTTTTTCAAATTCGCTGCCTATAAGCTGAGGGTATTTTTCCCACATTACCTGCCCGATCAGTTCTTCTTTCTCTGCAAAAAGCAGCTTAAGAGCGTGACTATTTACATAGGTGAAAACCCAGTCGCGGTTAACAGCATAAAATCCGTCATTCATATTTCTAAGTACATCTGCCACCTGCATTTCATATTCAACCAGCTTCGTAATATCCACATGACGGATAAGCATCAAATCTTCTCCAGAGTCAAAAACTGTACATACCATCTCATACCATTGATTTTTTTCCGGGCTGTGACATGGGTATGCATGTCTGACAATGTTAATTTTTTTCTCAAATGCTTGATGCAGCAGTTTCAGAAGTTCTTCCCCATCTTCACTTTTTTTCAATACGTCGAAATAATTTGTTCCTGGGCCGCCGCTTTCAGGCAATCCGCCATTCTCTTTCAAAAACGTTTCCCATGACTTATTTACCGATGTAATTATTCCGCTGCGGTCGATAACAGCCGCCTGCTCATCGAGCGCGTCAAAGAATATTTGCTGCTCGTTCAAATACTTGTTCTTTTTTATAGACAATGCGATCCCTCATTTTCTATTCTTAACTCTTGTCTGTCTTTTCTGTACAGGAAATGAAGGTCTGCTGCTTGTTTACAATAAAAATTAATTTAACCATATCACTTAAAAGTACCGGTTTATGTAAATCCGTCTTTTCCCGGCGTTTCGGGACTTCTTGTTCACGGATAGCTGCCTCTGCCTTCCAGTGTAAAAGCTGATTTTCCAAATAAAAAACATACACAAAAACATAGGGAATAGTTAAAAACTTACTACTGGAGTTAACTTGCCTGTCCCCCCTGCGGCTGCCGAAGATTCTCCTGACCAGTACCTTCTTCATGAGTAAATCATACTACTAATTACAGTTTATGTAAAGTTTTTAATAAGAACATACGTTCTTGACTAAACGAATAAAGATTTTTATGATAGAGAGACAGGCAGTAGTAAAACTTTTTGTCCCAGTCTGCTTCATTGCATTTACAGCAGCCTTCCTTTTCCAGCGCTCCTCTTTCTGCTTGGGGATTCGATGGAGGGTGCCGGACTTTCTAAGGATTGAGCAGGTGAAGAAGCAGAAGACACCCATAAAACAGCCTTCAACTATCAAAGAGCCAAAATAAAGAGCATTTTATCTGCAGTCTGAAACATTGCACCTACTAGAAAGGGAGTGGCTCCACTATGACAAAGACAATTTTTCTGCTGGATATGCAGTCTTTTTTTGCTTCTGTAGAACAACAGAAACACGGGCTTTCTTCTTCCTGTCCTCTTGTCGTCTCCGGAGATCCTTCCCGTCCGTCCGGAGTCATTCTGGCAGCCTGTCCGCTGGCTAAAAAAGCGGGAGTAAAAAACGGGGAGCGCCTGCGGGAAGCACGATTAAAATGCCCACATCTTACTGTTGTCCCTCCCCATATGCAGGATTATCTCAACTATTCAGTAAAAATTACAAAACTCCTGGAAAGTATTACAGATTTAGTGGAGCCATACAGCATCGACGAACAATTTATGGATGTGACAGGATCCAGCCTGCTTTTCGGGTCCGCTGAAGAAACAGCTCATTACGCCCAGCAGCTTATTACATCGACACTTGGTCTTCGTTCCCGCATTGGCATAGGCGAAAATAAAGTGCTCGCAAAAATGGCATGTGATATTTTTGCCAAAAAAAATGAATCCGGTATTTATACGTTATCCTCCTCCCAAGTTTCTTCTGAGCTTTGGCCGCTTCCAATTGAAAAGCTTTTCCGCGCAGGAGGGAAAATGAGTCATCACCTGCGGATGCGGGGCATCCAGACCATTGGAGACTTCGCCAATATGAAAGCGGAAACGGTCCGGCGTCTGTGGGGAGTGCATGGACAGGTCCTGTGGATGAATGCCCGTGGAGTTGATTATTCTCCAGTGTCTACAGAAACGCTTCAAGGACGAAAAGCAATCGGGAGCGGCATGACTCTTCCCTATGAATATGTGCAGATCCGGGATATTCATACTGTGCTTCTGGAGCTTTGTGAAGAAGTCTGCAGGAGGGCCAGAAAAGCTTCTCTGAGCGGCCAGACTGTTTCTTTAGGTATAAGCAGCCCAAGAGGAGGATTTCACCGCCAGAGGACCCGTCAGCAGGCGACGAATGTTACAATGGAAATGTTTGATACCGTTATGGGAATTTTTTATGAGTACTGGGAGCGGATTCCCGTACGAAGGATCCACGTTTCGCTTTCTTCTCTTTATGCAGATGAATACCTGCAGCTCAATTTATTTGAGGAGGAAAAAAAGCAGAGCAGTCGTCATCAGCTTGGTTTTACGATGGATGCATTAAATGATAAGTATGGCACATCCTCCGTTATCCGCGCCTCCTCTCTGCTGGATAAAGCGCAGGCAAAAGAGCGCGCAGCACGGATAGGCGGACACTATAAATAAACCGCACACTTTATTTCCTTAAAAATGTGTGGCATGATCAAAGGTATTATGAAAAAGGAGGACAGCTCATGACGGTACATACTATCCCTCTTCAATCAAAAAATCTGCGGGGCTCCTTCAGCGGCAGCTATGCTCCTGTAATTTCTGTCCGCTCTGGAGACACACTGCAGATTACAACACCCGACATTCAATGGGGATACAGCAAAAATAAAGGGGCCGCCTATGAAACGTATACGCCAGCTGAAGAAGAAGCAGAGCCAAAACATCCGGTGATCGGCCCGATTTATATCGAAGGAGCAGAACCCGGAATGACTGTGGAAATACACCTCGAACGTATCACTCCCGGCTGGTACGGCCGCAACTGGGGCGGTGGTGCAGCGAACTGGCAGAACGATGCAATGCAGCTGAGCGGATCCACACCAGCACAGCTCGACTGGGTACTGGACCGCGAAAAGAAAGAAGCTGCAGCAGTAATCTCCGGAAAAATGACCACCATCCCTATCCGGCCGTTTCTTGGGGTGATCGGGCTCCAGCCAAGAGGCCATGATGTTTATCCTACTCCTCCTCCCTACTACACAGGGGGAAATATTGACTGTAAAGAACTGGTCGAGAACACCCGGTTATATCTGCCGGTGGAAGCGGACGGAGCCGGCCTCTATGTGGGCGATGGTCACGCTGCCCAGGGAGATGGCGAAGTAAGCGGCACGGCGATCGAGTGTCCTATGGATGAGGTGAAATTAACCGTCACTCTACATAAAGAAATGGACATAACCCAGCCCTATGCAGAAACACCGGATAGTCTGATTACGTTTGGATTTGATACAGATCTGAATATTGCGGCCGCAAATGCTCTGCGCGATTTAGTCAGAAGAACAGCTTCCCTCTATGAAATAAAACAAGAGGAGGCTGCAGCCCTGGCCAGCGCTGCAGCAGATTTGCGTATTTCGCAGGTAGTTAATGGAGTAAAAGGGGTCCATGGAATTCTGCCTTTCCATTCAATCCAGAGAAATACCTGAACGGCCCTTCCAGCTTTACCTGATTGCTGAATCAAGAAGATGATAATTTATGAGGGAGCTGTTTCTATGAGTTCCAACTATCACTGCTGTGCCACGTGCATACATTTTTCAGCGGAAAAGACTTCAAGCGGCATGAAATATCATTGTGTGCGTCTCGGCTTTCAAACACGTCCCGAGTATCAGTTCAACTGCTGGGAACCGCGCGAGGATATTAAAAAGAAAATGCTTCAGAAACAACACGAAAGGAAAAAGAACTCCGGTCCCTCTTAAAAGGGATGGAGTTCTTTTTTACACCTTTAATCTTATCCATTCCATTTACCAGGTTTTCAGTAAAAAAAAGATTATGGAAAAAATTGAAAAATGAGCCGGACGGTTTCCAAAAATGAAAGCTCTTTAAACAGCCGGGGCTTACGGACAGTTGGTGAAAACAAGATACAGCTTCCAATAAGTCTAAAATTAACTGATCACATTACCTGCGGAATATCTCCTATTAACGTTTTTTAATGTGCCTGATGCTCCTTTAGAAAAGAGAGCATTCTTTCATAAACTCGGATTTCGTTTTCTTTCTTTGAAAATCCGTGTCCTTCATCATCCAGTACAAGATACTCCACATGCGTCCCCTGCTCAAGCAGAGCCTCTACAATCTGATCTGATTCTTCCTTCACGACGCGCGGATCATTAGCCCCTTGAATGACGAGCATCGGCTTTGTCATCGAAGCGAGATAAGTAATCGGAGAATCTTTTTCCAGTCTTGTTTTATCTTTTACAGGATCGCCAAGCCACTGTTCCATAATCGGTTTCCAGTGGTCCGGCACAGATTCCATAAACGTAAACAAATTGGAGACACCGAATATGTCAACGACGGCACGGAAGTATTCCGCATGCCGGCCTGCAAGCAGGAGCGCCATATATCCACCATAACTTCCTCCTACGAGAAAAAGTTTATCTCTGTCGCAACGGCCGCTGTTAAACAGCCATTCAATGCCTGCCTTACAGTCCAGTCTTGGACCTTCTCCCCAGTCCTGTTCAACAAGTTTGGTGAAAGAAGCTCCGTAGCCGGTACTGCCCCGGAAATTAGGAGCGAAAATGGCATATCCTTCATTCAAAAAGCTTTGAAACATAGCACGGAACTGTTTTCTTTCTGCAGCCTGAGGCCCTCCATGAGGCCAGAAAATGACGTAGCCATTTGCTTTTTCCGGTTTAAACCACAGAGATTCAATCATCATGCCGTCAAACGTTTCATAATGGACAACTTCAGGACGGATCATATCCTTCCTAGGTACACCCAGTACTCGGTTTTCGGTAATTTTATGCCACTCTTGTCCTCTGAAACAGTATATATTAAACGGTTCATCCGCATGCATTCCCAGTACGTAAATATTCCCGAGGTCTGACACAGACAGCTGCTCAATGACAGATACGGGGGCATGCATATTCACCGGGGAGGAACCTTCCTCCGGTTTCCACCGGTAAAGTCGGTCTTCCACTCCCTGCTCTGAAGTGAAGTAAAGTTCCGCATTTTCTTTATTCCATTTCAATGAGGTAATACTCTCTTCCGGAAGCGAGAGAACTTCTTCTTTCTTTCCAGTAGAAATATCAAAACTGGCAATGCCGCTGAACTCTGAATTTTCATTTGTAATCATATACAATTTTGTATCGGACACAAATACAGCATCGCCTATGACGTGTCCGGTATCCGGATTATCACTGAGCGGCGTCCAGTTTCCTTTTTCCACAATATAAGAGGCAATGTGTGTATTCGCACGAAGTTCACCTACAACCACTTTTGAGCCATCAGGGCTTACAGCATTCATAAAAGTTGCTCCCTTAGTACCTTCATAAAGTTTTTCTGAGGTCCCATCATCCAGGTGATAACGGTAGCCGCTCAGAAAAGCAGGGTTCTCCCGGCTTGTAGCGTAATAAAGTGTTCCATCTTCTCTAAGTTCCTGGAAGAAATGCTTTTCCTCCTTTTCTGCGGCAAATAACGGATGCGGCAGTCCCCCTTCGTAAGGAAGCACCTGCAGCTGAGAATTTTCATTACCATCCTCATCGAGAGCCGTAAGCACAAATGTTTTGCTGTTATCTTCCTTTAAAAATTGAGCAGACTGCTCCGTCTGTGCAAATAAATACGGAAATCCGCCGGGGAGGTCCATCGCCCAGATATTCATTTTTCCATTTAAATTCGTAGAAAACAGCAGCCTTGATTCATCTGTGGAAACAGTAAAGTTTTCAATAGCATAGGTGGTGAAAAACTGCGCCACGGTACGTTCTGCAAAGTCCATCATTACTTCCCTCCTTCTAATTCACCGATACGCAGGGCGATTTTCCCGAACTGAGCTCCTTTTTCCAAATGACGGAGAGCCTCTGCCGCCTCTTCAAGAGGATACACCCGGTCCACTGCTGGTTTAATATTATGCTTGCTCATAAAGGAAAGCATATCCTGATATTCTTCATGACTCCCCATCGTACTTCCGAGAAGGTTAAATTGCCCATAAAAAAACTCCCGCAGATTTAACTTCACTTCATCTCCAGTAGAAGATCCGAAAATCACCATCGTTCCGCCTTTTTTTAACTGATCGAGCGATTTTTGGAAAGTTGCTGCACCAACGGCATCTACAGCAAGATCTACTTTTTCTCCGGCCAGCTGTTCCTCCCAGTCAAGTTCTGAATCGATCGCCTTATCAGCCCCCATTTCCAGAGCCTTCTTTCGTTTCTGTTCGGAACGGGAAGTAACAATCACTCTGGCCCCGGTCTTTTTCGCAAACAAGAGCATAAATGTTACTGCTCCGCTTCCAGCACCGGGGAGGAGCAGCGTATGAGAAGCTTTCAGACCTCCGCGGGTAAAAAGTGCTCTGTAGGATGTAAGTCCTACAAGGGAAAATACTCCTGCTTCCTCCCACGTCAAATGAGGTGGTTTCGGTTCTACGTTCGCTTCAGGAATATTCAAGTATTCTGCAAATGTCCCGTGATCAGGCAGGCCGATAATTTGAAAATCTTCCGGCGGAGCAGCACTTTCTTCTTCCCATCCTAATCCGGGGTTGATGACCACTTCATCACCAGCCTGGAATTTTTTAACGTCTTCTCCCGTTTCCTCGACGATGCCTGCAGCATCGGAACCGATAATCAGCGGAGCCTCTTCCTTATGACGCTCGAGCACAAATAAATCACGATGGTTGAGTCCAGCTGTCATTATACGTATTTTCACTTCGTTTGGCTTCAGTTCTCTATCTTCTATATCTGCAATCCGCGTCCAGTTCAAACCTTCTTTTCCTTCATGTACAAAAGCTTTCATAGCTTAAATTCCTCCTTCAAGGGGGATAAAATATGTGTTCATCATTTTGATTGTCTGCGTTTTCCATTATACTATAGTTATGACGTTCTATCATTTACGAGCACAGAAGTGGAGGTGGGGGGATTGAAATTAACTGCTGAAGACCTGCCAGCGTCAGAACGGAAAATCTGGGAGAAGGTCCGCACCCTTCCTGAGCATGAAAAGAAAACACTGTGGCAGATGATTAAACACACGAATAAGGATCATCTCTGTCTTGTTCAGGTGGTAACCACGCACGCTGCGTCACTTGAAGAAAAGGGACTGCTTGTGAAAAACAATGCTTACCGGGGGAAAAAGGGGCAGAGTTACTACGTTCTGCGCACCGCCCCTCATTTAATGAAAAAACTGCAGGGATATGCCAATCGACCTTCCCCTCTGCTTTAAGGAGAATAAACCATGGAAATATTAATTTGGACAGTTATTGCCGCATTATTCATACTCAGTTTCATCGGTCTTTTATTCCCGATTATACCTTCTGTACTGCTCATATGGGGTGCTGTGGCACTATACGCATTTCTAATTGATGGAGGCGCTGTCAGCTGGTGGACATGGGTGTCGTTTGCCATGCTTACCATTGTATTATTTATTGCTGATTACGCGGCCAGCATGTTCTTCGTAAAAAAATATGGTTCAAGCACTTACGGAATGACAGCTGCTACAGTCGGCCTGATAGTGGGAACGTTTATTATTCCTCCTTTCGGCATCTTTATCGTGCCGTTTGCACTCGTCATGCTTACAGAAGTAGCACAGAAAAAGCCAGCAAAAGAAGCTGCAAAAGTAGCTGTAGGTACTCTTTTTGGTTTTTTGGCGAGTACATTTGCAAAAGGTTTAATTCAAGCCCTTCTCATAGCTCTTTTCCTGGCTGACGTGCTGCTTTTTAATTAATTCAATTGCTAACTGGAGGAAAAAAGATAATGGAAAGCACTGTACATCAACATCTGAAACACCAGGCTGTGCTTTGGCTTAAAGATAAAATGACAGATCTTTGTGCGGCGGAAGTAAAGCTGAGTATTCAAAGAAGAAAACGGACAGCTGATGCTGTTGGTATTAATATGAAACGGAAAGAATCCAGAATCATTGAAGTGAAGGCTACCCGTCAGGATTTCCTGCGAGATGATGTTCTTAAAAGCGATTTTGGATATCATACGGCATCTCACTATGCTTACATTCTTACACCGGAGGGACTGCTCAATAAAAGTGAAATTCCAGCTGGTTACGGACTGCTGGAAGCCGACAGGTACGACCGCATCAAGGTAGTAAAACGGCCGGTAAAAAATAAAAAACCAGCCCTCAAGCTTGAAACTTTGATCAAACGAACTGGACGCGCTGCAACGAATGCTTACTTATTTCAGCAGGAGTCCAGACTGTCCAAAGATGAAACGGATGGAGTTTTCAAGAAAAAACCAATCGCCCATCTTGTGAGGGCGACCTGTCCGGAATGTAAAAAGCGCCGCCCCTACGTCCTTCCAGTCGAAGCCAAGGCAGCTGTCTGCACTACCCCGCGCTGCCAGACGATGATCGAACTGGCCAAGGCACGCCCCTTTCATACTGCTTCGTATAATCAGCAATTTTTAAATGATCTTCAGCAGGCGCTCGAAAAAAAGGAAGATTATTTGTAAGCTGAAATTAACATAGAAAAAGCGTCATGACGAAATTTACGTCATAACGCTTTTTTTAATATAAAAATATCTCCGCAGAAAATTCCTTTAATCTTCTAAAAAACCTATCTCATCGATTACTAAACTACCCGGCCCGTTTTGGAATTCCCACGTAATCTGTTCAAGCTCTGAAAGATCCTGTCCCTGTTCAATAAGTTCCGTCTCAAAAAGATAAGTCTGAAAAGCCGGTTCAATCGGTTCTTCATATTTACCATCCCGAAAGTAGTCTTCAAGAAAAGGATAACGCGAATACTGGGTCCATATAGAAGAAGGGATAGTATAGAAATCCTCCACATTAATCAATGTTTCTTCTCCACTTCTGAAGGTAAAACGCAAATACACTTCCGGATCTGTCGTTCCCCGGTCATTCCCGCTCAATTCCCGATCCATCTGTGCCATTGAAAAAGAAAAATAGCTCTTGTTTTCATTGAAATAATCTTCCGCGTATCCATCTGGAAGTTCCAGATGGTAGGAAGCTTCTGTCTCCCATTCCAGCTGCACCCCATCCGGAGCTTTTCTGCTGCCGGCTCTATCAAGGGTGGAGACTTTCTGCCAGCTTTCAAAATCATTTCCAGACGCAGTTACTCCTTCAGGAAACTGCTCTCTATCATTTTCCCTGTTGAAAGTGACGAGAGGAGAATAAGCAGAATTGGAATAGCGGGTTACATACTGCGTATCCGGCAGCCAGTTCCGACCAGTGCGGACATCACGGAACAACTGCTCGTATTCTTCCTCTCCCCGAATCGTCGTTTCCAGAAAAGCGGTCGTAAATACTTTAGCAAGTTTCTGTTGTTCTTCCGGCTCCATCATCTGCTCCCGGCTTAAAAACAAACTTCCAGGAAGTCGCATATCCGTTCTTCCCCAATCAGTATTAAACTGGCTGTGATTTGCTTCAGCCACATATACAGCTGCCTTCATGAAATCTCCTGAACCGTCAAGTTCAACCCGCCCGTACTGCCTGTCTCCCCGGAAATTATGAACGTCTCCATCTCTTGCTCCATGAAGAGATAAATAATTAACATTAACTGGAGCGGGACGCATATCATCTACCTGCTGGTCTGTAGGAGCCAGGCCGATTACGGAAGTGATCTCCAGCTCATCCATACCTTCAAGTGCAGGATCCTCTTCAAAAAACTTCTCGTACTCGGCAGTCATTGCAGCAGCCTGTCCTCCACGCGAATGACCTATTAAAGCAATATGATCCATGTTAAGGCGTCCCTGAAGTGTTTCTGTTTCTTCATTAAACTTCTGCAATTCCAGAAGATGCTGCATAAAAAGCCAAGCCCGCAGCTTCATATCTTCATTAGGGCTGCCTGTCCAGTTGGAATAGTTCACAAAGTTCTGATCAATCGATACTGCAGCATAACCGTGGGAAGCAAGATGTTCTCCGAGATAGGTATAGCCGGCGTCCGAAAAATTCTCCATGCGGTGGTTGCCATGCGTCATCAGTACGACCGGAAACGGTCCTTCCCCTTCCGGCATCCACATTTCTCCGTTTAATGGAAAAGCTGAATCATCAAATCCCCAGAAGGATGTCCTCCAGTTTTCCCATTCATCATCAGAGAAATAGCGGGAAGCATCGACACTTTCGGAAAGGATATCTGTTCCTTCTGCGAAGTGTTGCCGATGGCGGTCTTCACCATTACTATAATAAATCAGTTCTGCATTATATCCTCCCGGCTCTCCCGGGTCGGCCGTCTGCACAGTAGAAACTCCTTCACTGGAAGTGAAAGTGGAGGTCGCATCGTGCTCCTCAATTGTAGGGTGAAAGAAAATCAACAGCAGAAACCAGGAGACAGGAATAAAGCTGTAGATGAGCTTTTTAGGAGCAGGAAGACGGCTCATCCATATTTGCAGCAATGCTCCTAAAACATATGCACTTATTATAAATATTCCGGTCATAATCGAAGTGAAGTAAACCCCAAGGTTAGCTTCATCCTGTATGTAATAAGCCAGAAAAGCGGTATAAGCCGAGGCACTTAATATAAGTCTCGGCAGCGGTACATAAAGCAGCGACAAAAGATAAGCTGCAGCAAAACTGATTCCTGCAAAAGCTGCTGTATTAGCAGACATGAACACAATTAGATCCACTGCTCTTCCTAAGCCGGTGGGCATAGCAAGAGCAGCTATCGCTGCAGCCGCCATACTGGCTGCGTACATGGCTAATATAACTCCCTCAAGGTCTTCATCCCAGGCTGCCATGACTTTAAGCCTTTTTTTCCACCAGGATGCAAATTTTTGAAAACGTGATTTTTCTGTTTTCACATACGGCGACTGCCTGTAAAAATCCTGATATTCCATACACAATACTCCTTCAATTTCAGTTACCATTTAACTGAGCGCAGAACTTCTGACAATTCAGGATCCAGTTTGAATTCCTCATAAACCTCCTGCATTGATAAATTTCCATGAGCGACGGCATTCAGCCGTGCTGAAGCTGTGGCATCTATCAGCTGTTTCTCCGATCCAAAATAAGCTTCCAGCGGTTTAAAAGCTTTATTAAATCTGCGCAGGAAAAATTTCTGATGGTAATTTTCCGCCTGTGTAAAATGTGAGAAGGCAGCTATTTCTGTTTCTACAGGATACCCTTTTTCCGCTTCGTGTTCTTTCTTCTTTGCTTCTGCTGTTATTCTTTCTTCTTCCGTGCGCCAAAGCACCAGAGACAAATACTGTCTCGCTTTATAGCCATGGTTGACTCCACTGTGCATCAACCAGAAATGATCTAGCAGATCTCCATAGGAGAGTACAGAAGGATCGTAATCAATCTCTATACATTCGGTATGGTCTCCCATACTGCGGTAAGTTGGTGTCGCAGATTCTCCGCCTGCATATCCTGTTCTTGTACGAACGACTCCGTATAGACGGCCGAACTGGCCATCCGGTCCCCAGAATCAACCTAATCCAAACGTAGCTGTCGCTGTATTCCTCATCATCGAACCCCCTTCATTCGATCTTTCACTTTATATTTTATCATTTTTCTCGTTGGTATACCTACGATAATATAGTCGGACAGTTAAGAATAAACAGCAGCTCCCCTGGCGAATATAAACCAGGAAGGGAAGACCCTGTTTTTTACAGGGTGCCTTAAAAATAAACTCTGTTAAAAGTCCAGTGTTGATAAATGTAAAAAACTTCACAACAACCCGGCAGGCCTGCCGTGGAGGAGCTTTCCAGCTTCCTGATATGAACGAAACTGTCAAGAGAAGAACTCCCTTTGCCATTGGTATTACATTTTGCCCGACTTAAAGAACCAAAGCCTTTCGGCTTCTTTTTCAAGTTTTCGTGTTCTTTCGGATCGCTTGAATTCCTCCTCTTTTCTTTCGGCGTGCCCGTAAAGGTAAGCACACGGCACGAAGGCAAAAATAGTGGCGACGGTTCGCACTCTGATATCCGTGGGTTCTCACATGGTCTCTTTCCGGATTAAGGACGTTTCCACTAACTCGGGACGTGCGTTCATCCGGTGAAGCCGGACTAGCACAGAGGAAGCACGTGGATGTTCCTTACCGGTCTTTCCCCTTTGCCTTCGAGCCCTGGGCTCATCTATCGGGTGTATTTCCGAGAAGAAACGCATTACATTTGGTCACTGGCGGGTGGCAACGGGTCGATTTCTCGAGAGATCGCCCAGATGAAACCAAGGAGTTCCCGAGCGACGGCAGTAACGGCTTTGTGACTTTCTTTTCCTTTGGAGAGCAAGCGGTAAAATTTTTTATGAAGCCGGTTTTGCGCTTTCCAGGAGATCAACTGCACTGCGGGAGAACTGCCAACTTGTCGCTTTTTCAAGTCTCCCTTGACCGCCGGGGAATAGCGGTAACTCCACCCTGCCTCCACCAACAAACGACGTATATGCCGATTGCCGGTTTTCGTAATGCCTCCCTGATTCCGCCGTTCTCCGCTCGAGTATTCGGAGGGGACGAGGCCAGCGTATGCCATCAATTGTCCGGGAGTGCGGAACCGATGAAAGGACCCAATTTCTGCGACAATTCCGATGGCTGTAATGAGTGCCACCCCTTTGAGGCATTGAAGTGCCTGAATCATGGAGGCGTGCACACCTTGGATCGACTGGGTATAGATTTCGTCTTCCAGCCGTTGCACGCGTAGTTCCATTTCCTTGAGCTGATGGTAATATTCCCGGAAAACGACCCGCAGGGTATCCTGAGAGAACTTCAGTGTATCTAACCACTCTCTGTATTTTTTCGTTTGGCGCTTTACGCCTTGCGGCGGTCGAAGCTCGTGGCGCAGGAGAAACTTGCTCAACCTTTGACGGGCCCGAAGTTCATCTTCTTTTGCATCTTCCCGGCAACGCACCAGATCGCGCAGTGCTTCATCTGCTTCCGTCGGCACGTAAATCGAGGTTAACTCTCCGGCACGATACAGCTGTGCGAGCCGAAGCGCATCCCGACGATCTGTTTTCACCCGCTCACCCGGTCGTTGGGGAATGAGAGAGGGGGCGATAATGTCACAAGAGATACCGAGAGAGAGTAGCAGCCGATACAATGGATAGCCCGTAGGACCGGCTTCATAACAGACACGCAGACGATCCGATGGACCGAGTTTACGCATCAACTTTCGAACATTTTCTACCGTATGCGGGATGGTGCCCCAAAAGCGAGGAGCATCTCGACCTGCATCGGCGATCGCAACAGCAATCGTGTTCTTGGAGACGTCCAGACCAACAAATTTTGTGGTATCATTCATGATAAGCTGGCTCCTTTCGTAATGTAGCTCTGATGGGATAAGAGGTTCTTACAGATCTCTATACCCGATTAACCTACGTATTTACGGATAGGGTGCCAGTTTCGTTCATGATAACTCGGGCTTATGCCCTCCGGGATCCTCCAATCTCCTTCTTCCACGGGCACGTTTCCGCTTCGTTTTAATTCTCCCATACAGAAAGCCCGCTGGTTGAATCAAGGAGGTACCAAGGTAGAAACCAGTGCCAGGGCGATTTTTCAAGAGGCCTGCGGAAAAAGAAAGCGGGAAGATCCTCCCGGACGCAAGGGAAGCCGCAGGCAATCCAATAACAACACGGAGCTTTAACAGAGACACTCATGCAAATATTTTTGCACCATGAAGCATGAAAATGCCCTTTTACAAGAATAGAATTTCCCATCTATAAAGGTGGTATGAATGATGTTCAAGAAAGGATCTTCTTTAGTAGGCGGCAGATACTTTTCTATCTTTTTACCGTAAGCTGGAGTGTACATGGGGCGACTCCGGGGCGATCAAGGACGAGCTGAAGATCCATCCCTCCGACCGCAGGGAGGAAGGGATTAGCTGAGGCCGGCCCGCCCGGAAAGCGTCCCCATGGAAACGAAAGCGACCATTCATTGCTTATCTGTTTTATTTTCAAGGCAGCCTAAAAATAAAGTATTGAAAGCCTTTCTTCCACCATAATACTAAACCAGGCTGCACCCACAGACTTATCCGTGGGAACACGTAAAGAGCGTCATGACAAATGATTCGTCATGACGCCCTTACAATATCCAAATAGATGATTCGGATTTCTCAGGAAGTTATTTCTGCTTCTAATTACTGCTCAATTTCTACATCCTGAAGCTGGTAAAGACCAGATCCGTCTGCCCAGAAACCGGAAATTTCATCACGATGACCCATAATATGATCCGGGTGATAAAGGAAAGAAGCAGGAGATGCAGCGTTCAGGTGGTTAACTGCATCTTCATAAAGTGATAATCGAGCATCTTCATCCTCTTCAATACGAGCCTGTTGAATAATTTCATCGTAATCTGTATCTGCGTAAAAGAATCTGTTCCCTTCTCCTACACTGTCAGAGTGGAATAATTCATGAAGCGGATAGTCAGCGTCCATCGTCGGAAGACTGAGACCTAAAATAAACATATCATGTTCCCCTTCGGCTGTAGCATCCAGATAAGCGCCCCATTCAAGGACTTCAATCGTAACATCCACCCCTATCTGGGCCAAGTCAGCCTGTGCAAGTTCTGCAATATCCATACGTTCCCGGCTGTCATTTGTCCAAAGAGTCGTTTCAAAACCATCCTCATATCCTGCTTCTTCCAGGAGAGACTGTGCTTCCTCAAGGTCCTGTGCTGATGGTTCAATATTTTCTGAATAGCCGAACTGCGTAGAATTAATCGGTCCATTTGCCGGCTCCCCTGTGCCTTCAAGAACCCCTTCCTGCATATTTTCCTTGTTAAGAGCAAGGTCAATTGCACTTCTCACCCGTTCATCGCCAAAAGGTTCCTTTTCCGCATTGAAACCCATATAAGTAATACTTGCAGCTTCCCGCTGATAGACGTTTGTTCCATCCGTTTCTTCCACACGAGACATATCACTCGGAGTCACCGGGTCGATAATATGCGCTGCACCGGATTCCATTTCCCCGATCCGGGTTAAATCTTCTGGAACAACGTTGAACGTAACAGAGTCAACATTTACATTTTCACCCCAGTAATCTTCATTCGCATCAAGAACGACACGATCACCCGGCTCCCATGAGTTGAATGTAAAGATTCCCGTACCAACAGGATTTTCGTTAATGATATCCCCCGGCTGGCCGTCATCTTCCATATTCGCATAGTCTTCTTCAATAAGCTCAGGAGAAACTATGTTGGAAGGATAAGTGGACAAATGAGCAGGAAGAGCTGCAAACGGATTTTCAAGATGGAAACGGACGGTGTAATCGTCAACTACTTCCACTTCTTCAATCGTTTCGAACTGCCCTGCCCGCGGCGAAGCAACATCCGGATCAAGAAGTCGTTCAATATTCACTTTAACAGCCTCAGCGTTAAATTCTGTTCCGTCTGTAAACGTGACATCTTCGCGAAGTTTAAACTCCCACACATCAGCTTCTACATCCTCCCAGCTTTCTGCAAGATTGGGCTGCAATTCAAGATCCTCATTAAATTTTGTAAGAGATTCAAAGATATTGATCTGTACGTTACCGGAAGGGACGTCACTTGTCGTGTGCGGGTCAAGAGAAGAAATATCGGAGAGGGTACCGATGATTAAGTCGTTGCCTCCAGCAAGCTCTTCCGCTTCTCCATCACCAGCACTGTCCCCATCTTCAGCAGCCTCGTTATTTCCCCCGTTATCAGGTGCTGCTCCATTATCTGCTCCACTATTGTCCGGCTCGCTCGCACATGCCGCTGTCATCATTGCTGCAGCTGCCATAACCGTTACAACTTTTAATTTTCTGCTTTTTTTCATATTTTAATTATCCCCTTTTTATTTTAATTTCAAATTTCGACAATATGTAACAATAATTTTCCCTCGTTCAAATTTACTACATTGTTACATAGAAGTAAACAATGTTTTTAGAATATTAATTTTATTTATATAATTTAGAAAAAACAAATTATATCAACTTGCTAAAATGCTTTGTATTAATCGAGTTTCTTCCTATTTAATAAGCAGTCTTCAAATAATATTCCATTTATTAAAACTGCGAAAAAATTATATCTCTATAAAATGTGATACACTACGGTAGTCTGGAAATTTCATTTCAAAAAAATACATTTGATGTTACATGTTAATTCTTCTACAGTTTTCATAAAGTCTGAAGTTGTTTAAAGAAAGCTTGAATCTTTTCTGGATGCCTGACCTAAACACACTAACATTGAATTTTGCCAGACTATATTTTTATAAAGGAGTTCATACACATGGATCTTCACATAAATTTCGCCGCTTTTTTCCAGATCAAAGATTCTGAAGGAAGCGGGAAAACAGCTGTTCACCAGTCCACTCTTTCTGAGAGAGAATATACAGACAGTGCCGTAGAAACTTTTCTGCACGAAGAATTTAAAAAAATGTTCCTGAGAAAAGCTGAAAGACATCCATCTTCTCCTAAATCAGCTACTAAACTGGGCCGCTTTATCGTGGAGCCTGGTTTTGAACTGGCTTCCAATCCGAATTATGCCATGCTGGAACGGGTCCGCCAAACGGAAGATTCAGACTCATTTACAGATGAATCAGCAAAAATTATCGATGCCTATATCCACACGAATTCTGCCAGGGGTGGAGTTATGCTTATAGTGAAAGCCTCACTCCCCGAGCTGTCGAGTCAGTCTTTCATCCTGCTTGCCAAATGTGATTTTGAAGATCACATCGTTACTTTGGGAGATGAAAATGACCTTCTTCGGCAAGTGAACAAAGCTATATCCACAAAAGGGATGAAAGCGGTGCAATTTCCCCACATGCCTCAGGAAGGACTCATAGAACCGTGGGAAGTGAAAATTCATCAAGCTTCTCATGCCCACTACTTTGAAGATTTTCTTGCCTACGTGGAATACCCAAAAACAAAAAATGAAATGGCCGCCCAGGAAGTCGTAGAGTCTGCCCAGGAATTTGTTCTGTCTTCTTTTGAAGAAGACAGCGAGGAACGAATTGCAGAGGAAGAAGTACTGGAAGCATGGGCTAATACAGAGGAGAGAACGCTTCAGGAACGCTGGGAGGAAGAACAGGTGAAAGAAGTGGCCAGACCGATTCTTGAAAAAAATCCAGAAGTAAAATTGCGCCTTAAACTGGATCATTTGAAAATTGATGCCCTGCTTGAAGACTTTGGGGAAAACCTCCACATTGCAAAAGTAGGCGAACGTTATGTCGTTATTCTGGAAGGAGAATATTTCTCTTTTGATAAAGAGGCTTCTCCAGTGGAATTTCTGCAGCCTGATGATCTGGACAACATTACAGCACGAATTAAAGCAAGGCATGAGTGAAAAGCATAAAAAAAGAAGCACCGTAAATCCCGTGCTTCTTTTTTTATGCTGATTTTTTGTTCTGCTTCCGCCGGTTAAATAGTTCCCAGCGCCGCTTCATACCTTTTGTAATATAACCGCCTTTAAAACTGCGGGGTTCAAAAGAGGCAACAAAAGCCTTTTCTTCGTAGGATTCAATAATTCTATAAAATTCTTTCTCACGATCTCGTCTCGCTGTACAGTGCAATAAATACCGCTCGGCATCTATCCCCTGAACTTTAGAAGTGGAAACACTAAAACCCACTTCGCGAAGGCGATTCACAAGTTCTTCGTTTGACTGGGGAATGTTAGCTTCAATCGTAACATAACCAATAGCCAGTTTTTCTTCGACGTAAGCTCCAATGTACAGTCCGACTCCAAAACCAAGAGCATAGGCAGCCATATTATAATAATTTGTTAAATCACTTAATACCAGTCCGACAGCAACTACATAAATGATCCCTTCAAGTACGCCAAGACCGGAAGCTTTACCTTTCTGGGATTTAACCATCATGATCGTTCGAAGAGTTAAAACAGGCACGTATAACAGCTGGGCAAAGAAAATAATAAGTGGTTCCAGCATTGGGGAAGCCCCCTTTCTTTCTATCCATGAAATGTATTGTCGATTAATTTTAACAGGGAATATATAAAATAAAAGGATAATCATTCGACAATTAACGACATTATTATACCCTCCCATTTACAAACAGAAGATCACCTTATTTAATAGCTCTGTTAAAGCTTTAACAGAGCCTATTTAATAAAAACCAGCCTTTAACACACCTTCAATTAAAAAGCCTCGTGTCTCATCAATTAATTGATAAGGTACGAGGCTTTTTGTAATGCTCCATAAAAGTTCAGTATCATTTTATAGAAGTTTTTGGCAGCCGCTCATTAATAAACACAATAAACATTAACAGAGACACTCATGCAAAAGCCTTGCACCATGAAGGATGAAAATGCCCTTTTACAGGAAGGGCATTTCCCATCTATAAAGGTGGTATGAATGATTTTCAAGAAGGGATTTTCTTTGTTAGATGGCAGATACTTCTCTATCTTTTTACCGTAAGCTGGAGGGGACATGGGGCGATGAAGGAAAAACGAGCACCACACCGCCCGATGGAAAGGAGGACGGGATCAGCTGAGGCCGGCCATGCGCCCCCATGGAAACGAAAGCGCACGTTCACACTTAACTACTTTATTTCCAAGGTAGCTGCTTATAAAAATTACTTTTGAAAAGCACTTTCGTACTCGTCGATTTTCTTTAACTGTGTTTCGAATTCCTCATCCGTCATCCGACGCGTTTCCACGTACCTATTCCGCGGATGAACCCGGCACTCATGTGTGCATCCGCCAAGATAAAACGCTTCATTTTCTTCCGAGGTTAAAATCTGCTTGTTACAATCCGGATTGGCGCAGTTAATATATCGTTCGCAAGGCTCTCCTGTGAAATGGTCACGCCCGACAATAACATGCTCCTCCTGATTAATCGGAACACTGATACGCTCATCAAAGACATAGCACTGTCCGTTCCATAGTTTCCCTTTCACTTCTTCATCTTTTCCGTACGACACGATGCCGCCTTCAAGATGATTTACGTTATCGAATCCTTTTTCTACAAGCCATCCGGAAAACTTTTCACAGCGGATTCCGCCTGTACAGTAAGTCATAATTTCTTTACCTTCCAACAGCTCCCGGTTGTTATCCACCCACTCCGGCAGCTCGCGGAAATAGTCGATGTCCGGACGAACAGCCCCATCAAAATGACCCAGATCGAATTCATATTTATTTCTTGCATCCAGTACGATAGTATTTGGGTCCTGCATTTTTTCGTACCATTCTTTAGGGCTGAGATAGTTGCCTGTCGTTTTCCGGGGATCCACGTCCTCGTCATTCAGGCGAAGCGTAACGATTTCCTGCCGGGGTCTTACGTGCATTTTCTTAAATGCATGCTTATCCGCTTCATCAATTTTAAAGATAATATCCTGAAACATGGGATCAGCTTTCATATCATTCATATACTGTTCGGTTTGTTCATATGTCCCTGAAACAGTTCCGTTGATACCTTCAGAGGCAATAAGGATACGTCCTTTCAGACCGATGCTTTTACAGTATTCCAGGTGCTCCTGCGCTTTTTCTTCCGGTGCTTCAATATCTGTATACAAATAATAGAGTAATACGCGATATGCTGGTTTTTCCATCGGTTATATACTCCTTTCCTTTCAATTAGCGTGTGAGAAGTCCGGAAAATATTATATCAAATTTCTTTCGGAAAAAACAGCGTTTCATATAAGCGTGAAGCAATTATTATACGCCGCGCTTATTTCCCCAGACGAGCGTATGCAGCTGGGGGAGCACACGGACATTGACGGTTTCCGGATCATCCATCGTCCAGTCCACCAGTTCCTCATATTTAGTAAGCAGCTTGGACGTAAGATCTTCTGTTTTTTTCTCGTCTCCGGTGTCTTCATTTCCTACCTGAAGATAAAACGGGATATGCGGGTAGCGTTGATGAATCTGTTTCGCATAGTCAAAATCTTTTTTATCAAAAATGACAACCTTCAAACTCGTAAAACCGTCTCTGCCTGCTTTTGTTAATCGATCAATAATATCATCAAGAATAGTAAAGTTCGTTTTCATTAATGAGCTTGGCGGTTTCGGGGAAATTGTCAGATCATCGACCTGCAGAAACCACTCCTGCCACCGGCTGCCCTGAGTTTCCAATGCTGCTTCCACATTATTTTCATGCAGAAGTTCGATCAGGGACCCCATGTGCTTCAGAAGAGCTGGATTTCCGCCGGAAATAGTAACGTGGGAAAAATTATTTGGTGCCAGGTTCGTCAGTTCCTCCCAGACCTCTTCCGGGGTGAGCCTGCGGATTTCGTCTTTCGCACTTCCGTCCCACGTAAAGGCCGAGTCACACCAGCTGCAGGAATAATCACAGCCGGCTGTACGGACAAACATTGTTTTTTTACCTATAACCATACCTTCTCCTTGAAAGGTCGGACCGAACACTTCTAAAACAGGAAGTGCTTTACTCATTGCGCATCCACTCCCTGGTAATTTCAGCGTAGCTTGTCGGAGTTTCAAACAGTCTCACAAATTCCGTCCGCAGCTCCTGATTCCCTGCTTTATTTCTTTCCTGCAATGCCTGTTCCATCTGTTCGTAAATCCAGACGACCATGTTTTCTGCAGTTGTATTCATTGGAGGGAGCATTTCGTTTAAATACCGGTGATCTAGATACGTTTCAATATTTTCTTTCCATATTTCTTTAATATCTCCAAAATCAATCATAATTCCAATGTCATCCACATACCCGCTGATACCGAATACAACGCGGTAAGTATGTCCGTGGAGGTTTTTGCATTTCCCTTCGTATTCATGAAGATGGTGAGCCGCATCAAAGGAAAATTCTTTCGAAATCATGACACGTCTGCTGTGATATTTAAGCTCTTTTTTCTGAATATCCTCCCCGAGTTTCTGAAGTTCTTCAACGATACGGAATCCAAACATGAGATCACGTTTCCTTTCTTTGTAGATAGGTCTGCAGGCCGTTGTGGCGGAGAATACAGGCAGGGCATTCCCCGCATCCATCTGCAAGAATACCGTTGTAGCAGGTAAGCGTATTGTTTCTTACGTAATCAAGCCCGTGGAGCTCATCGGCAAGTTTCCATGTTTCTGCTTTATCGAGCCACATAAGCGGCGTGTGTAAAACAAACTCATAATCCATAGCAAGATTCAGCGTCACGTTTAAAGATTTTACAAATGCATCTCTGCAGTCCGGGTATCCACTGAAATCTGTTTCACAAACTCCGGTAATAATATGCCGGGCCCCGTGCTGTTTGCCCTGAATAGCTGCAAATGACAGAAATAGAAGATTTCTTCCTTCCACAAACGTCGAGGGCGGTTCTCCTTCTTTCTGTTCAATCTCGATATCACTGCGGGTAAGCGCATTTGGAGCAAGCTGATTTAACAGACTCATATCAAGTACGGTATGTTTTACGCCAAAGTCGGCGGCTATTTTTTCTGCTACGTCAATTTCCCGGCTGTGGCGCTGATTGTAATTGAACGTAACTGTTTCTACTTCAGCAAAGCGGTCAAGAGCCCACAACAGACATGTCGTACTGTCCTGGCCCCCGCTGAAAACAACCACGGCTTTTTCTTCTTTTAACATAAAGTGATGCTCCTTTATTTTACTGTCTTTTGACAGTTTCATTATAAAAATACGTATATCGTCTTTTTTATTTTGGCTCTGCTAAAGTCGAATGTTGTATTAAGACCGGCAGTGGATTTTTAAAATAACAACAAAGAATATTGACAGAGTATATATTTTAAGACCTTTAGTGTTTTGTAAAATAAAAAAAGAGTGACTCCGCCA
Source organism: Alkalicoccus halolimnae (assembly GCF_008014775.2). GTDB lineage: Bacteria > Bacillota > Bacilli > Bacillales > Salisediminibacteriaceae > Alkalicoccus > Alkalicoccus halolimnae. The sequence goes on from NZ_CP144914.1 coordinate 2,261,847, forward strand.
GCTGAAAAGATTCCAGCTTAAAAACGAAGTCACCCCGGTATAAAATTACATCAGTAATAGTACAGGTACGGATGGAGACCTAGTTTTTTATAGAGGGTTTAGCTAGAACCTCTTCCGTTCAGGACGGGTATTATGCAGTTTATTCCGCTGTTCATCATAACACGAACACTGGAGATATTCCATCTTTATAAAAAAAAGACGTGTTCTGCTTTTATTCCTTCTTCTGACAACCTGAGCCATGCGAATGAAAAATAGGGGGAGCGCCGCCGGTCTGTCGCTGAACCAGGATTAAGGAGCAGGGATTTCCCGTGGTAACGCAGGTAAGGGATATGAGAGTGTCCGAACAAAATAATATCCGCTTTACCTTTAAAAGCGTTTTCTGCTCTTTTCTCTGTAGTACTTCCCTTTCCTTCATGGCCGTGAACCACTGCAATTCGATACCCGCATTCGTTCATTATCACCTGTGCAGGAAGATCGGCCTGCAGCTGCTTCTCGTCCCCGTTCCCATAAACTCCGATTACAGATGTATCTGCCTTCAGTTTTTCATACACTTCTACAGTCTGCCAATCTCCGGTATGAATAATTAGGTCTGCGCTGCTGAAGGCTTTTTGCAGTTCTTCCGGAAGAGAGGATCCTTTCTTCGGCATATGAGTGTCACCAAAGACGAGTATTCTCAAGTTTTTCTTCCTATGCCAGGAGCACGGGCAGCAGAAATAAGTCTAAAAGAAGCTCCAATTGTAATGAAAACACCGAGTCCAATATATAACAGGCCTCTGTCTGTAACAAGAAGACCGGTAGCTGCAGATGTTATCAGTAGAATACCAATGATGAGAAAGAATACTTCAAGAGCGATAAACGCTTTATTTTTATATGCCAAAGTCTCCCCCACTTTCCTCTTATTCAGTATTTTTACTATAACATAACGGACTTGCAGAAACCCATTTAAGTAAATTTCTTTTCGCAGCCAATTATACTCATCTTTATTAATCGTATAAACGAAAATCTGTATGTTTTCTGCTTTATTTGAGTAAACCTGCGCCAACGCACAAAAAAATCGCCTGACCTTTATAATGACAGGAAGAAACCTATCATTAAAAGGGGCGATTTTTTTGCGCAGCAGATTCACTGCGTTTCAGTACTACACATTAGTTAAGCCGTGTTATAATTACTTTTTTTTAATCCAAAACTTTAACACTTCGCCCTCTTCCGACTGATCCACGAGTTCGTGCCCGCCGGATTTAGACCATGCTGCAAGATCCGCTTTTGCACCTTTATCCGTTGCATGAATTTCCAGAATCTCTCCTGATTCAATATCGTTCATTGCCTTCTTTGTTTTTACGATCGGCATTGGACAAGCCAGACCTTTTGCATCTAATACTTTAGCTGCGTTCATATATATAACCTCCATATAGTTTGTTAAATTTTTCTGTAATTCTATCTTTTTATGCTTTAACTGCACATCGGTTCGGTCCGATTTCCATTTCACGCTTCTTCTCAAGCTCAGGAGTAATTCTTCCCATGTTAGTTTGACGAATTTCCTGATGAGAATTCGGCTGAGGCGGAAGATTCTCGGTTACAAGAGAACGGAACTTTTCTTCATCATCTATATTAAGGCCGTGATTTTTCTCGAATAGCGTCCCCAGCTTTTCCTGAACACTGCCATCTTCATTAACTTCTTCCATAATCATAAAGTGGGCAGGGAGGACAATCAGCTCTTGGGAAAGTTCTTTGTAACGACTGTAAAGCGTTTCACGAAGGTCCCCTACCCAGTCATCCGCTTTTCCGGCGAGGTCCGGTCTGCCGATGGAGTCAATGAATAGGATATCTCCGCTTAGAAGGTACCGGTTATCAATTACAAAAGATGTAGAACCGATCGTGTGCCCGGGAGAATAAAGGGCATTAATATCAATTGAAGTTTCCCCTATTTTCACCTGCTGCTTATCTTCCAGAGCAGCATATTCAAATACTACTTCTTCTGCATCTTTCGGAGGGAGCCAGTAAACAGCACCTGTTTTTTCTGCTATTTCCCGTCCACCCGAAATGTGATCGGCGTGAAGATGCGTATCAAAGACGTGCTTAATTTCAACGCCTTTTTCTTCAGCAAATTGAAGAAAGGTATCAGTCATTCTTACAGCATCGATGACAGCTGCTTCATTACCGGAAACAGCCATGTAGGATAAGCAGCCTTTACCCAGTCTTACAAACTGATAAAGTTCTCCGTTTGGAAGGTCTCCAACTTTAACCGGCTCTAAATGCTCACTCCATGCTTTCATACCGCCTTCAAGGTATGCTGCGTCCATTCCTTCGTCTGAAAGCATTTCTGCCACCATCTGAGAAGATCCCTCTTTGGCACAAACAACAAGAACTTCTTTATTCTGTGGAATTTCTTTCATAATTTCTTCTACTCCGTCAAGAAGTTCAAAATAAGGAATGTTCAAATATTGAAATGAATCTGCTTCGATTTTCCAGTCCTTGTAGGCATCCTCATTACGAACATCGAGGATAAATAAATCATTCTTATTAACTACACGTTGTGCTACTTCTGATGCTTTCCATGCTTTTACTGCCATATTAATATTCCTCCTTGGAATGAATTATTATTTTTAATTTCTTCGTTAATATCTATTGTTTAGATTCAGTTGGACCTTCCCAGCCACTCATTCCCGGCACCACGTTTTTTACATTTTTAAATTCTGCATCAGTAAGTTTCTGTGCTGCCATATCACTGCGATTGCCGGTCCGGCAGACCACAAACGTTTCTTTATCTTTATCAAGCTCGCCTGATCGCTCTTCTAATTCCCCGAGCGGTATTGAGACAGCCCCCGGTATATGGGAGAAAGCATATTCTGCTGATTCGCGTACATCAATGACCTGCACATCCCCGGTTAATTTCTCCTGAAGCTCTTTGTTATCAATGACGTGCGGATACGTTTTTTCCTCCTGCTCTTCTGCAGAGGATTTCCTAACGTAATGAAATAGCACCTCTCCGTTTTCACTGGTACCGATATATTGATGACCTGCTTTTTTGGACCAGGCCTCCAAATCTGCTGTTGAACCTTTATCAGTAGCCTGAATTTCAATAACTTGACCTGGTTCCAGGCTGGCAATCGCTTTTTTTGTTTTTACAATTGGCATCGGGCATGCAAGCCCCTTTGCATCCAAATGTTCGTTTACTTTAATATCCATTTTAAATCCTCCTCTATAATACTAATACACGTAAGGGTATATAATTAATTAACAAATTATTGCTGAGGTTTCAGCGTCTTCCCTTTCCAGGACGTCATTCCGCCTGTCATATTAACGACATCATAACCCTGTTTTTGTAAAAAATGTGCTGCTCTCTCACTCCGGGCACCCGAGCGGCAGATCAATAATACCTGCGTATTATCAATTTCATTTAACCGGTCTGGAATTTCTCCAAGGGGGATATGTTTAGCTCCTGGAATTATTCCGGATTGTGTTTCTTCATATTCCCGCACATCAATCATCTGTAGATTTTCATTAAGTCTGCTTTCTACTTCCTTGGCTGTCCATTCTCTCATTGTTTCCTTCCTCCTAAATAAACAAATTCACATTTCCGTCTTCTGCTTCTGCCAGATAAGCGGCTACTCCTCCGTATTCAATGCCATCTATAAGTTCTTCTTTCTGAAGTCCGAGAAGATCCATCGTCATCGTACAGGCTACAAGTTTAATATCCTGTTCCTTGGCCATCTCCATTAGATCAGCCAGTGGCATTGCCTGGTGCTTTTTCATAACTTTTTTAATCATTTTTGGTCCCATACCGCCAAAGTTCATATTGGAGAGCCCCATTTTCTCAGCTCCGCGCGGCATCATTCTGCCGAACATTTTTTCCATTTTTCCTTTTGGAAGCGTCATTTTCTCGTCTTTTCTAAAAGCGTTAAGCCCCCAGAATGTTGCAAAAATAGTCACGTCGTGGTCATAAGCGGCTGCTCCGTTAGCAATGATAAATGCTGCCATTGCTTTATCGTAGTCACCACTGAATAAAATAATATTGGTTGATTTTGTCTGTTCCATGTCATCCTCCTGCACGTTTTATTAGTTACTCTATATATACTTATACCAGTAGGGGTATATTATTGTCAACACTTATCTCTTTTTTTATTTACTGAATCATATCTCTTAAAAAAGGCCGGCAGAGCGGCAGAAAATCTGATGTTCTGCCGCCATTAATTGCTTGCCAGCTGGTGTTTAACGGCTTCTAACGGCTCTTAACGAGCATATTTACGGCTTCCTGGATCATTTCTTCTGAATCTTCCCCGTTTTCTATCTGATCACGCACACACTGCTCCAGATTAGAACTAACCACTACACCAATAGCACGATCCATAGCATTTCGGGCTGCAGACATCTGTCCGACGAGTTCCCTGCAGTCTTTGCCTTCCTCCATCATCCGCAGAACAGCCTTCACCTGACCTTCCACACGCTTAACACGGTTTTTCATTTGCGGTGTATATTCCATTATTATTCCCTCACATTCTTATTTTACGGCTTCGTTCATCGCCGCTTCCATCGTATTTTCTACATCCTGAGCGACTTTCTGCACTTTTTCATTGTCCACATGCTCCATGAGGACCGTTGGCCGCGGCATGCCGATTTTTGTCTGAGCATCTTCTTCATAAACGACCACTTTGCAAGGAAGGAAATAACCTGCGATCATTGTTTCCGTAAGGACCTGTTTTGCAATTTTAGGATTGCAGACTTCGAGGATCCGAAACTTATTATCGAGACCGACCTCTTTTTCATCTAATTTAGCTTTAGCATCGAAATCCCAGAGGACTCCAAACTGTTTATCCTGAAAAGCCTCACTTAATTTATTTACCGTGTCTTCAACGGAATATGGCGAATTTACTGTAGAATGAAACATGAAAAATCTCCTCCTCTAAATACGTGTATGGGTATATTATAACCTGCCTGAAATATCTCGTCAAGCCCGCAGCGGATCGACATCCTGGATCGTCCGGTGAAGGTCTTCTTCCTTCCAGCCTGCTTTTCTGAATATATCACGTACAGGTCCTTTCATTTCCACTATAGTTATAGCAATGCCCCTTGTGTCAAAATCGTGCTTCCATTTTTCCACTTCGTGAAGTGCCACAGCGTCGATCGAATTAACTCCTGAGAAATCCAGAACAATATGCGTAAGCTTCGGTTTTTCATAATGAGCCTGATCGAGCCGGTCTTCTGTGAATCCGGCGTTGGCAAAATAAAGCGGGGCATCGATCCGCAGTACAAATACCCCCTCTTTAGTAACGGCTTCCGGAAATCGTTTGACATTGCGATATATATTATGATCTTCTAAATATCCGAGTTCTGCCGTATGCGGGTATGCACTCTGCCAGATAAACACGAGAAGGGAAAAAACAATCCCGATAATGATCCCCTGCTCGACACCGATAATCAGTGTTGAGGCAAAAGTTACTACCCATATAAATCCATCGATTGGACGCAGTTTAAAAAGAGATTTCGCCTCTTTTACGTCTATCAGTTTATAAACAGCGAGGATGATTATCGCTGCCAGGACGGCATTAGGTAAATAGTAAAACGCACCGGTGAAAAATATCAGCGTCATCATAATCAGCACAGCTGTAATAATGGAAGCAAGTGGAGTTTTCGCCCCGGAATCATAGTTGACTGCCGAACGCGAAAAGCCCCCTGTTACTGGAAAGCCACCAAAAAATGCTCCCCCCGCGTTAGCGAGACCAAGACCGGAAAGTTCCCTGTCTGCAGAAAGACGATAATCTTCTTTTACAGCAATTACTTTAGCCATAGCGAAGGATTCCATAAAGCCTATGAAAGTTATCGTCAGAGCTGTTGGCAGGAGTGTCAGTAAGACATCCACACTAATAACAGGTAGTGCAAAGGAAGGCAGGCCTCCCGGAACCTCTCCTATTATTGATACCCCCTGCCCTTCCAGTTGAAACAAATAAACAAGGGCAATTCCAAAAAGAACAGCTGCAAGCGGACCCGGTAACGCCGGGATGAACCGTTTAACGATCAGCATCAGCGTAATACTCCCTAATGCTATCAAGAGTGCCCAGCTGTTGACTTCTCCCAACTTTCCTGCCGCTTCTCCTATCATCATAAGCGTATGTTCAGATTCCAGCGGTATACCAAGTACATGCTTCAATTGACTGAATGCGATAATGATGGCAGCTGCAGACGTAAAAGCACTAATAACAGCATGCGAGAAAAATTTCACGATAAAGCCCAGTTTCAGTGCTCCCATTAACAGCTGAATCACCCCGACCATCAGCATTAAAACCACAGCGAGTGTAATGTATTCATCAGAACCTGGTTCAGCGAGCGGCGAAATTCCTGCATAAACAAGTAAAGAGACAACTGCTACAGGGCCTACCGCAAGCTGTCTTGACGTTCCCAAAAGAGCGTAGAGCAGAATCGGTATTGTTGCTGCATACAAGCCATTAACAGGCGGCATTCCGGCAAGCATGGCGTAGGCCATCCCTTGTGGAACAAGCATAATAGCAACTATAATTCCCGCTGTTATGTCTCCTTTTAAATTTTCTTTTTTGTAATGAAATAACCATTCTAAAAACGCTGGCTGCTTCAAGCTAATCCCTTCTTTCCAAAACATGAAATACCTGTACCCCTTATTCTATATACCCCATATGGTATTGTCAACCAGATTATAATTTTGCAGGTTAAAAGCATGCTCTCCCGGTCACTTTAAAATGGAATCCGGTAAAATGAACTGCTGTTTCAACAGTGTCTTCGCTTTCTTATGTATTCCATAAAAAATCTTATTGCTCCATTCTTATAATTTTAGAAATATCATTCACACAATTTCACATACTTTTTCGTCTTAATAGTTTGTATAATGTACGTTAAGCAGCAGGGGAACGCACAGCGGCAGCATTTTTAAATGACTCCTAATTCCGGTCCCCTGCTGTCCAATTTCAAATACAGGTTCCAGCCTTATAGAGCTTAATAATGTTATAGCTGATCTCCGCTCTGTTTGTTCATTACGGAAAAAACTTTTGAGAAAACTAAAAATGCCTTCGTGACAGAATCTGTCACGAAGGCATTTTGTGTCCTCTAAAATACCAGGTAAGTGGTAGAATCCCTTTCTCATTATAATATTTCTACCATTCGGAGATTATTTTCCCACGGACTCTGCGGGTTTCCAGCTGCTCAAGCCCCTGTGGAATATCGACCGAGGGTATTTTCTGGGACACCATTGCTTCAAGTTTTCCGTCGCTTAATAAATCCAGCATATGATTTCCGATTTCTGCAATTTTCATTTGTTCTTTTACGTTCCTGGACTGGTAAACACTGCCCAAAGCAACGTGGTGAAACGAAACCGGGTGAGAAAAATCAATAAATTCATCCATTTTCGGAGCGCCTGCTATAAAGGCAATATGCCCATTATATGCAAGAATATCTAAAGATTTCGTAGCATTATCAGATCCTACTGTATCCAGGACATAGTTTACCCCTATACCACCTGTTTCTTCCTGTATACGTTCCACAAAGGATTCAGCAGTATAATCAACCGCGACGTCAGCACCTAATTTTTTTACATAATCATGATTTTCTTTCCTTGCTGTTGTAAAAATTTTCAGGCCGGCCTGTTTCGCAAGCTGAATGGCAAATCCTCCGACACCACCAGCACCTGCATGAATAAGGATAGATTCTCCTTCTTTCACACGCAGTTTATGAAACAGTGCCTGGTAGGCCGTATAACCGGCTACTGGAAGGGCAGCTGCATCTTGAAACAATACATTATACGGAAGTTTACTTGCCGCAAAAGCTTTTGTTACCGCAAATTCCGCAAATGCCCCCCATTCAGTCATATCATTTAAAAATACGACATGGTCACCGATGGAAAACCGATCCACCCCCGGCCCCGTTTCTTCAACAGTTCCGGCTGCATCTAAACCGAGAATATGCGGGTATTTCCAGGTTGGGATACCGTTTTCTCCACTTTTATAATCAACAGGATTAAGTCCGGCTGCTTTTATGCGGACGAGCATTTCTCCTTCTTTCGGTTTCGGTTTTTCAACCTCTTCGATTTTCATGTCACGCCAGGAACCGGCACTATTTAACAGCATTGCTTTCATACTCTCACTTCCTCTCTTTATTTCGTTCCTTTAATTTTGGATCGGTTAGAAGTATTGCCAACATCGATTCCTGCCTGCCATAGAAGAGATTTCATGCCAGCTTCAGGCACTAACAGAGTTTTAAATGTTGATTACAGAAAGAGCCTTCAAGTTATCTATACAGATATGTGAATTCTGACTTTCAAAACGCATGTGATTTGAAAAGTATACGGCTTTTGAAATGGTCAGTGCAACTATTCCGATTTCTATCTTATTAGGTGTGTTAAAGCTGGTGTTGATAAATGTATTAAACTCCGTTTCGTTTTGATTTTCAAATACAAAAAGCCCTTTGGTTGAACGTCTTTTTTTCTTTACCTGTAAAGAACATGGGCGACACTTAGACGAGGAAAGACAAGCCTCACCATTTCCAACCAAAGAGAGGGCGGAATTATCTGAGGCCGGCCCGCCGGAAATCGCCCCCCCACGGGAACGAAAGAGCCCATTCATTGCTTATCTACTTTATTTTCAAGGGAGCCTGCTTATTAAGGAAAAGATGAAAGAACAAGCCTGTTTTTAAAGTCTTGTAATGTTTTAATTATGCTTCCTCCTTGTTTTCTTTCGGGTTTCGGGATACATTGGGAAAAGGGATTTTAACATGGCAGGGGGTATGGAATGGTACAGCAGAATGAACGCAGTCAAGGTATCACAGCAGGAATTGGCGCCTATTCCCTTTGGGGGCTGCTCCCGATCTACTGGAAATGGATCGATCATGTACCCGCTTTTGAAGTTCTCGCCCACCGTATAGTCTGGTCTCTGCTCTTCTTAATCGGTCTGTTTATCTTATTAAAACGTCTTCCGCTTTTAGCAGAAGACCTTCGTTACATAGCAGCACATCCTAAAATTGTCGTCGGCATTTTAACTTCTGCTTTTTTTATAAGCATTAACTGGGTCCTTTTCATATGGGCAGTTGCAAATGAACGGATTGTGGAAGTCAGCCTAGGGTATTATATTAACCCGCTGATTAACGTTCTGCTCGGGGTTCTTTTTTTTAAGGAGTCTTTATCTACAAGACAACGTTCTGCAGTTGGACTGGCCTTTCTTGGTGTTTTAATACTAACCTTTTCCTTTGGTACCGTCCCTTATATCGCCTTAACGCTGGCTTTCAGCTTTGGTATGTATGGTCTCGTTAAAAAACAGACGCAGATCGGTGCTATGACCGGCTTGATTATAGAAACGCTTTTCATGATGCCCTTCGCATTAGGCTATCTGCTGTTCGTGCATGAAACAGCTTCCGGTATTATGCATGCAGGTACAGGCTGGACTCCTCTGCTGCTTGCAGGAACTGGTATAGCTACTGCTATTCCGCTTCTGCTTTTTGGAAGTGCTGCTAAAAAAATTGCACTTTCCCTGCTGGGGTTCCTTCAGTACATTGCACCTACGACGATGCTTATACTCGGAGTGGTTTTTTACGGGGAACCATTTACAACCGTGCACCTCATTTCTTTCATCCTGATATGGTCCGCTCTTCTGCTCTATTCTATCCGGCCAAAAAAGCAGCTTTAAAGTTTCAGATCTATATTATTTAGCTGCGTTAAAGTCTGTTGCTGATACATGTAGAAAACTCCGCTTCAACTCGGCAGGCATCAGTGGAAGAGGTAGGCTGGAAGATCCCGCTGGCCCCGGGCCCAGCAGGAGAACTCCTTCATGGCAGGTCTGAGGGGAAGTTTTCTATCCGCGCAGAAAAGCGTCATGACTGAAATTATGTCATGACGCTTTTTTAATTGGCTTAAGTTTGAAGGAAGGTGTTTTATACTCTAAACAGGACAGCCTGATGACCTTTAACCGGCTTGTGATAGTAAATGAAAACTTTACTAAACTCTGTGCAGTTTCTCATTTTCCGCTTTCATACACAGCCGCTTCGTCCGCAGCCGGTGCCCTTCAAAAACTTCTTCAAATTCGGTTTCCAGTTCAAATCCGCTCATCAGGTAAAAGTTTTCAGCTTTTTCATTCCCTGATTCTACATCAATATACAGTTCTTTAACATTCTGCATATGACTCCATAAATGACGCATTAATGCAGAACCGACTCCTTCCCGTTGAGCTCCTGGAAGCACGTAGATAGCACTTACCTCCGCAGTAAACGGGCTGTCATAAAAGTAACTGGCAAAACCTATTGTATGGCCTGCTTTTTCACAGACAAACATATTTGCTTTATCAATACTTTCTTCCAGACGCTCTTTACTGTAAGCTTTATCAAGATAAGTATCCTGAACTTCACGCGGTATTATTCCTTCATAAGTATCATGCCACGACTGCACAGCTATATCCCGAATATCCTGTATATCTTCCTTGACTGCTCTTCTGCAATACATATCGATCACACACCTTTCATTATTTATAGCCGCGGGTGCTCGTTTTTTTCCTGACTTACTCTACTTCTATGCAGAATACAGCAATCCCTTCCTTACATATGAGATTATTAATTTTCCCAAAGGAAAGCAGCTTGAAGCCTCGAATAAAATTGATTTCATATGCAGACCAAAAAGCGTCCTGACGGAAATTTTGTCAGGACGCTTAATCGTATACCCTCGCTGAATCTCCTAAAAGTCTGCAGGAAAGAGCTTTTCATTATTCGTAAATGTTATCGAGATCGCGGGCCGTCATATCAGCCGGTCTCCCGTCAAAAACGAGTTCTCCATTTTTCAGGCCGATAATCCGGGAAGCGTATTTTTCAGCAAGAGCAATGTCATGGACATTAATAATTGTAAGCAGATTTTTTTCTTCATGAAGCTGGCGCAGCAAATAGAAGATGTGATCAGAAGTTGTAGGATCCAGACTAGCCACCGGCTCATCGCCAAGTAGAATAGACGGGTTCTGCACCATCGCCCTTGCTATGCCCACACGCTGCTTCTGACCTCCGCTTAACCGCTCCACGCGTCGGTCTCTAAATTCGTAAAGGCCTACTTCTTTCAAATAATAATCTGCATTTTCTTTTTCTTCTTCTGAAAAAATTCCTAAAAAATTATGCAAGGCCCTTCTCTGGCCAAATCTTCCTGTAAAAACATTCTGCTTCACAGACATCCGCGGAATCAAATGAAAATGCTGAAATATCATTCCGATTCTGGAACGGATTTCCCGGAGTTTTTTTTCGTGCATGCTGGAAATTTCATGACCCAGCACAGTTACAGTTCCATTTTGAAGCGGCTGCAGCCCATTAATTGTTCGTATAAAAGTTGATTTGCCGGCACCGCTTCTGCCAAGAACACATACGAATTCTCCCCGCTCTACGGAAAAATTCAAATCCTTAACCGCCGGATTATCCTCATTTTCATAAGTCACAGTCACATTTTTTAAATTAAGCATGCTTTCTCATCAGACCTTTCCTTAGATTACCCGCTTCCGGACAACACCGCCGCTCACATCCACTACAATGACGAGAATCATGATAATTAATATAGCTGTAGCCATAGAATCATAAGCAAGACTATTGTAGTAATTCATGAGGCTCTGTCCCAGTCCACCCCCGCCGATCATACCGAGGACAAGAGAAGTCCGGATCGCCACTTCAAACCGGTAAAAATAATGAGACAGCACGTTCGGCCAGATCTGTGGAAGGATCGAAAAAAGCTGGCCGGTTCTGCGTCCTGCCCCCACTGACATCATTGCTTCCTGCGGACCTTTATCCGAAGATTCTACAAGCTCCGCTATCAGCTTTCCAAGAACGGAAACGTTGTGAAGAAATATAGCGAGCAGAGCTGCGAAAGGGCCCAGTCCTAGAGAAACAACAAAAATTAAACCAAATACAATTTCCGGAACGGAACGAAAAAGACTAAGTAAAGACCGCACCGCATAAAAGCTTGTAAACGTCCGGGAAGTGTTTTCTGCAGCTAAAAAGCTTAAAGGGAGGGCCAGTAATAATGCTGCAAATGTTCCAAAAAAAGCGACTGAAAGAGTAATCAGTGTCTGCTGCAGGAGGTAGGGTACGAGATCCCAGCGCAGCGGCCAAAAGTTGCTCTGCATAAATTCCCATGTATTACCAAGCTGAAATAAAGCCGGCAGAGAAAATTCTGATCCCCTTGCGCTCAATATGAGCAGGATTAGAATGATTGCTGCATAAATAAATACCCGCTTACGAAACCAAACCATTGCCTACAGTCCTTTATTCTTCGTCGTCAGTATCGTTTTCTGCTTCGCTGTCTTCTTCTTCAGGATCAAGCAGACCGAAAGTTCTTGCAGCTTCCATTATGCTTTCATACTCTTCATGAGAAGCCTCCACAAAGGCACTAGCTCCACCGAAAATCTGCAGAATACGCTCATCTTCAATTTCTATAAATGCCTGCTGGACTTCTTCGATCGTTTCTTCGTCAGTTCCGTCTGGTACGGCCCACGGATACTGATAAATCTGGTCTGATTCCCAGAGAATTTTATAGTTATCCTCGTCGATCATGCCATCATCTATGAGCGCATTGTAAATAGCACTGTCAATCGCGCCTGCATCTACATCTCCATTCGCCACGACATTGGCTGTAATATCGTGGGAACCAGTGAAACGGACTTCATTAAAATCATACGTGCTTTCATCTTCATATACTCCGCGTTCATAGAGTTCAAAACCAGGCACAGCAAACCCTGAAGTTGAGGATTGACTGCCAAAAGCAAAATCAACTTCTTCCACATCTTCCTGCAGTTCATCAAGCGTCTCCCACGGAGCATCCGGCTGCGTAATTATGTAGGAGTGATAGTAAGGCTCCCCATCAATTTCCTGAGTCAGAACAGCCTCCGCACCGCTCTGTTCATAAGCGATCAGGTACGTGACCGGACCGAAATAAGCAAGGTCTACATGGCCGAAATTCAGTGCTTCCACGACAGCATTGTAGCTCGGATAGTGTGTAATTTCCACTTCTCTATCGAGACTTTCTGCTAAACTCTCTTCCAGAAGACCTAACCCTTCTTCCATTTCGCCTATCGACTGGGACGGGATGATAGCTACTTCATATATTTCTTCCTCTGCTTCATTTCCCGAAGATGTATTCTCCTCCTGCTCCCCGGATCCGCACGCCGCGAGAAATGCTGCTGAAAGTAAAACAGGATATACTTTTTTATTCAATTTGATTCATCCTTTTTCTGATTTTTATATTTTATTTTGGTAACTTCTTCTGCGAGACCTTCGTTTCCAAACAAGGAGAGCACTCCCAGCAGTGTTTCAGTTTCAATTGGTCCTGCTTCTTCTTTCGGGACAGTTAAATCTATCGCTTCGCGAAGCACCTGATTATCTGCGCTGCCATACACACTGGCATAAATTTCAGCAGGATCCTGGTCATGATTCACACACCACTGGGCAAACACGTGAGCCATCATTTTTTCATCCTGCTTGAAACTTTCTATTATTTTCTTTTCTGTTTCTGATTTTTCGTTCATTATTTAAGCACTCCTCATTCATTATGCTTCTCATCTTTTATTATAATAAAAGATTCCTGTCTTATTGACAATAAATCCGACTCTGATGCCCTGAATTAAAGTCATTTTGAGAAACTCGATTCCTGAATTATTTTTCTATACTAAAACAATAAAAATAGAAGGGAGCAGGAAAATCGTCCCTGCTCCATTTTGTTTAAATTATGGAAGTCATTTAAATAGACTACCCTTTTTCAGCAAAATTTCATAATATGAAGTACTTCTTCCAGTGCGGGAATGTTATCTTTGAATTACATACAATTTGGCTATAAATATCGAAGCGGGGTGAAACAGTGATAAAAAAGTTTATTAGTATGAGTGATGGTCAAAAAACAGTCGTAATAATCAGCCTCGGCATTTTAATGTTTATTATCAGCTATTTTGGAGGCTTATTTTTTGGTAATATTTTTTATTCAGATTGAAAAACAGCCGAACGGCGGGTTTCATAATTCTCCAGCAGCCCCAGCATATCATTTAATATTCGTTCCATCTGCTCCAGGTCTTCCCTTTTCACAACCGGGTCAGACTCTGACCAGCGGACAGTATAAATAAAATAATAAGAAGGGAAAGACCGGAAAATAACGGTGGAATTCGGGAACCGGGAAAACAAAGCTTTTATCTGATATCGTCTTCCATAGCTCCAGTCAATCAGTTCCATTCTGCCTATCGCCACCTTCTTACTTAATTAAGGTTCAGCTTACCTCTTTATGAAGCTCTTCTGCAAGAGATATACTATCAGGTCCTCCTTTTCAGAGACGGGATTTAGAACCAACTCCGCAGAAAAATGGGATGATTAATTTCCCCCACCCGAAAAGGAAATGGCCGATTACTTCTGCAGCTGATCTATCCATCCATAAAAAGCCCCCGCGGCAGTTTCTAAAAAGCGGATCGTCCCTTCATCGATCAGCTTTCCATTTTCAATTTTTTTATGCACAACGTTAATAAATACCTGCGGCTGCTGAAGCGGATAAGCTTCACAAGCAGCCAGAGTCTGACGAAGCTGAGCCTGGGAGAAGCCGGTACCCATCTTAGTCGGAGAAGCTCCGGCAATCATTACAGGCTTTCGATACAGGACGTTTTCATTCGTCATGCTGCCTGCCCAGTCCAGTGCATTTTTCAATACTCCTGGGGTGCCGTGAGAGTATTCCGGGGTCATGATAAGCAGGCCTTCTGCTTCCTTGATTTTTTGTTTAAATACGGCGACGGCTTCCGGGTCTCCCCCTTCTTCCTCATCTCCATTAAAAAGTGGAATGTCCTGCAGAGAAATAATCTCTATATCCAGACCTTCATAGTCCTGCTCTGCCATATGAGCAAGTATTGTTTTATTAAATGATGCCTCTCTTAAGCTTCCGGAAAAACCGATGATTTTTTTATTCATAATAAATCGCTCCTCTGCATTTGGATGTTTTCGTTGACAGGTATTAAAAAGTAGACGTAGAATAATAGAGTAGAAATTTTCAGACTCGAAATATCGGTCCGCTGTCTGCAAGCCCATTATTCCCGGTTTAAACTTTGTATACACTTTGTAACACAAAAGTATATCAATATCCAACATGGGCGATCCGTGCGATTTCCGATGTTTTTTGTTTTTCTAAGTTAAAAATGCTTTGGAGTGCTGAAAACTTTTCTCTTCATCTTTTTTAACAAAGTGCTGTGTTTACTATTTTGGAGGCCCCCTATGACTCAACCTAATGAACAGCTTACCGACCGCCAGAAGAAACGGCTCGTCCTGATGATTTGCATTATCCTCACTTTTACCGTTATGAACGGTACGATGTTTAATGTTGCCATACCTGATATTGCCGAAGATTTTAACCTTATGCCTTCCCAGGTGACATGGGTGATGACCGGCTACATCCTTGTATTTGCAGTTGGAGCTCTTATGTATGGAAAGCTCGCTGATATTTTTCCCATTAAAAGATTATTAACATTTGGTATTATTATGTTCGCTTTTGGAGCATTAATCGGACTTTTTTCGCAGAACTATGCTTTTCTGCTCGTAGCCCGCATTATCCAGGCAGTCGGAGGAGCTACTATTCCGGCGCTTGCTTTCATTATCCCTGCGCGCTTTATGCCTAAAGAACGAGGGCGTGTATTTGGTACCGTGTCTGCTACCGTTGCTTTTGCTTCCGGGCTCGGTCCGATTACCGGAGGAATTGTCGGCGGCACTTTTGACTGGCGTTATTTATTTATTTTATCGATTATCTCTGTCGCTTTTATTCCTTTTTTGAGGAATTCCATTCCCGACGAAGAAGTCCGGCCAGGGACTGTTGATATTCCCGGCGCCGTATTAATCGCTGTATCCGTCGCAGGTCTGCTCTTTTTTATCACTATGTTCAGCGTTATAGGATTAATCGTTTTCTTCGGAGCCCTTTTCATCTTTTATCTGCACATCCGCAGACACCCAGCTCCTTTTATTGATCTGGACATGCTCAAAAATAAATATTATACAACCGCAGTACTGACAAGCTTTCTAGGAACAAGCGTCATGTTTGGTATGATTTTTATCGTTCCTATTATGGCAAGAGCCGTTTATGATCTGAACACACTGGAAATAGGCCTTCTTCTATTCCCGGGAGCTATGGGAGCCGCCATTGTAGGTCAGCGTGGAGGCAGATTTGTAGAAAGCAGAGGCAGCTATCCCGTCCTGCAGACAGCTTTCATCCTCGCAATCGCAGGCAGTTTTTTAATTTCGGCATTTATAGGGGTTTCTCCATATTTTTTAGCTGCCTGTATTCTTGTTCAGTATGTTGCCTTTCCACTGATACAAAGTTCAACAGCCAATCTTCTTACGGAACTCATTCCAGATGAGAAGACAGGTATAGGAATCGGCATGTTTAACCTGATGAATTTTATGTCCGGTGCCATATCCAGCGCGATTTTCGGGGCTCTGCTTGACTTAGAGAATGTTGATCTGCAGCTGAATCCTTTTGCCCGTTCTTCCGAAGTTTTTCTTTATTCCAATTTGTTTATGGCGATCAGCCTGACTGCTCTGGGAGCTCTGGCGTTCTTCACCCTCCGCTTCCGAAAACGTCCGCTTCCACAGTAGGGCTCTAAAAACAATACAACTTCAACATAAAGAGCTGCCTCACTTTTGTGAGGCAGCTCTTTCAGAGTGTTGATTAAGTAAAGAAAGAAGTATATTTATTATATTTTCTCCTCCGCTTACCGGCGGAAGCCTGCCGTGGGGCTTGTCTTCAGCTATTTCCAATGCCTGGCTGCATTGGAAAGGATCTTCAGACTGCGCTTTAATCCCACTGGCGTCCCCGCCGGACACTGCAGAGAAAATCACTTTTTTTATAGGAAAAACCTGTATGAAGTACGCTTGTCTTCGCAGAGAAGTCTTTCTTTTTGTTCAGATGCTGGAACTGTAGGAGGTGACTCCGGAAGAATGATTCTTTGTTTTATGAAAGGCAGGTCAGCTGAGAGCGTTCCCTCCGGAAATCGATCTTCGAAAGCGGAAGCAGCAACCTGTCTACTTATACAGGAAAAATCACTTTGTAAACAGCCTGAAAGAGCTGCCTCACACTTTTGTGGGGCAGCTCTTTAAATGTCCAGTTACCTATTTTAACCCTAATGTATTATAACCACCGTCAACGTGAAGCATCTCTCCAGTTATACCGCTGGAAAGATCACTCATGAGAAATAGAGCCGTATTGCCGACTTCTTCCTGGGTAACGGCGCGCTTAAGCGGGGAATTCTCTTCCATTTCCTTGATAACCTCATTGAAGCCGCCAATTCCTTTTGCAGAGAGAGTACGCATCGGGCCGGCTGAAATCATATTCACGCGGATATTTTCTTTTCCGAGATCATTGGCCAAATATTTGACGCTTGCATCAAGACTGGCTTTGGCTACGCCCATCACATTGTAATTTTTAACGACACGCTCTCCGCCAAGGTAAGTGAGCGTGACAATACTTGCTCCTTCCGTCATAAGAGGACGGGCAGCTTTAACAACAGCTGTAAGAGAATAAGCGCTGATATTCTGCGCAAGCAGAAAGCCTTCCCGGGTTGTATTCAAATACTCTCCTTCAAGTTCGTCCCGATTAGCAAACGCTATGCAGTGTGCAATTCCATGAATAGTACCTGCCTGTTCTTTAATTTTTCCAAAAGCTTCTTCAATCTGCTCATCGTCGGTTACATCACACGGAAGAACGAGGTGGTCCCCTTCCAATGACTCGGCCAGGCCGCGTACCGTTTTTTCAAACCTTTCACCTACATAAGTAAAAACAATTTTAGCGCCCGCCTGATCAAGTGCCTGTGCGATCCCCCAGGCAATACTTCTCTTGTTGGCTACGCCCATAACGACATAAGTTCGGTTTGATAAATCTATGTTCATTGCTGTCTCCTCCTCGTATATACGCTTGCTATTAATATCTGGTACTAAGTTTACATGACCGCTTTTTAAGCGTCAACGTTTTCATGCTACAATAATCAATGGTAAAGGAGTGATTCGATGTACGATGTTATTGGAGATATACATGGATGCCGTAAAGAACTGCACGATCTTCTCGAGAAGCTCGGCTACCAGACTATTCAGGATAACCTTCATCATCCAGAAAACCGAATGCCGGTTTTTCTCGGAGATTTAACAGACCGTGGCCCGGACTCGCTCGGGGTCATTAACGATACAGCTTCCTGGGTCGAAAACGGTCAGGCTCTTTATTGTCCAGGTAATCACTGTGATAAACTGTACCGGTTTTTACTGGGGCGAAATGTGCAGGTCCGGCACGGGCTGGAGACAACAGTTGCTGAACTGGAAAATTCCTCTTCTTTATTTCGGCAGCAGATCGAGAAAAAGTTCAAAAAACTTTACGAAGAAGCGCCTTTGTATCTGGTCCTCGATGGAGGCGGCCTCGTAGTGGCCCATGCAGGTATTCGGTACAGCGATATCGGCAGAATGGATAAATCAATTAAATCCTTTGTTCTATATGGAGACGTAACCGGCGAAAAAGACGACCGCGGGATGCCGGTGCGTCGTGACTGGGCTTCAATCTATCCCCAGGGAAAGGCAACCATTGTTTATGGACATACGCCTGTTTTGAAACCACGTATCATCGGCAGCACAATTAATATTGATACCGGCTGTGTGTACGGCGGAAAGCTCACTGCCTGCCGCTATCCGGAAAAAGAATTTACAGATGTCCCTTCTTCCCTGCCGAGGGTAGAAGAGAAATTCCGTACGTTCATGTGAACTCCGGAGCAGCGCTGACGGTTATCTGTTCCCCTGAAATCGGGTGAGGAAAAATGATTTCCTCCGCATGCAGAGCCTGACGGGAAAAGCCTTTCTCCACTTCCCCATAAAGCGTGTCTCCTGCAACGGGAAATCCGAGCCAGTTCATATGAACGCGAATTTGATGGGTTCTTCCTGTTTCCAAGCTGATCCTAAGTTCGGAAATATCCGCTTTTTTTAAACACTTTACATGAGAAACTGCTTTTTGTCCTTTCGAAAAGGGCTCTCGTTCCACATTGCTGGTTGGCTTTCTGGCAATAGGAACGTGAATCGAAACCGCAGCCCAGGGAAATTCCCCTTTCACCTGAGCTCGATAGCTGCGCCTCACTTCGCCGCGATGCTGGGCTGCAAAAAGCAGGCTGTGGGCGTACCGGTGTTTCGCTATCAGCATAACGCCTGAAGTGTCGCGGTCGAGCCTCGTAACTATATGTACCGTTGCCGGCCAGCGATTTTGTATGTAATCGTAGAGGATAGCCCCGCTGACAGAAGGCTTTAAACGATCGGTCATTGGCAGTACCGGAAGATGAGGTGGTTTATCGATCACTAATACATGCTCGTCTTCGTAAAGCTTCACTAGTGGGTGGAAAGCAGGGATGATGTTCCCGCTCACATCCTCTGCAGGAAGTGTTATCGTGACTTTGTCCGTCGGTTTGAGTATCGCATTAACTGACGCCTCTGCTTCGTTAATTTCCAGCTTACCGCCACGGAATTTCACTTCCGCCAGCAGCTTTCGTGAAACTTGTTTTTCTACACGTAAAAACTCGCGCAGCATTATGCCTGAAATTGATGCCGGCACCTCCCACACGAGTTTAATCACTTTATCTTTCATTAAATAAACGACTCCTTGACACGTTTCCAGAACGGAAATGGACGAAAGCGCGCAAATCGAACCTTTTCGGCAGCAACACGCACTTGAATCGACTTGACTTTTTTCTGGACGAGAGTCAAGTGATCCACTGTAACCTGAAAGTCAACATCGCTGCGGGGCTTTAGTAAGCAGGTATGGTGCTCAGGAAGCACGACAGGCGAACCGATCGTCCTGTATACGCGGTTGTTAATCGACGCCATCTCCGACAACTGAATCGAGGCAAGGGAAGGATGAAGAATTGCTCCCCCCAGCGCTTTATTATAGGCAGTGCTTCCCGACGGAGTTGACATACAGAGGCCGTCGCCTCTAAATGTCTCAAACTGTTCTCCTTTAATTTCGATGTCCATAACGAGAGAGCCTTCCATACTTTTTACGGTACACTCGTTTAAAGCAAGGTATCTTTCTGTTTCCATGTCGTTTGTATGACGGATTAACACTTCCAGGAGCGGATATTCCACAATTTTAAAAGGAGTTTTCGCAATGTGAATGACAAGTTTTTCAACTTCCTCCGGCTGCCAGTCAGCGTAAAATCCAAGATGACCGGTATGAACTCCGACAAAGCTTGTTTCATCGAGCCGGTGGGAATACTGATGAAAAGCCTCCAGCAGCGTGCCGTCCCCGCCAATGGATACAACAATTTCCGGTTCTTCTTCATCATAAATAAGATCAAACTCTTCTAAATAAGTTTTAACCCGCTGCGTCAGTACATTGGATGAATGATCTCCACGAGATCTTACATTAAACTTCACTAAACCGCCTCCCTCATCTCAGCATCAGCTACGGCTTACGCCGGGAAGCCTCCTGCTTTTTCATCATAATTTTCTGTGCCTCCTGCACTTCCCCACGGATTTTTGACATTTCTTCATCCAGCTGGAAGGCGGCCTCAGCCGCTTTTACAAGACGCTGCTCTATTTCAGCAGGAATTTTACCGGAATATTTATACTGCAGCGAGTGTTCAATCGTTGCCCAGAAGTTCATCGCAAGTGTTCTCACCTGCAGTTCTACTAAAATTTGCTTTTCTCCTTCAATTGTCTGGACCGGATAACGAAGAATCATATGATAGGACCGGTATCCGCTTCGCTTTTTATTTTTTATATAATCCCGTTCTTCTTCGATTTCGAAATCCGTTCTCGCTTTGATCAGCTGTACTACAGTATCAATATCTCCCACAAACTGACACATGACACGAACCCCCGCAAGATCCTGCATCGAATCCTCCAGCTGGTTAAGAGGTATATTTTTCCTTTTAGCTTTTTCCAGAATGCTGGAGACAGGTTTCACTCTGCCGGTAACAAATTCAATCGGCGTATGTTTTGACGTCAGCTGGTACTGGTCGCGGATTCCTTTGAGTTTTATCTTTAATTCCTCCACCGCCTGCTTATACGGAGTAAGCATCACGTCCCAATCCATCATGGTCCTCAATCCTCCCTGCGGTCTGTAAAGAAGATCCTCTCTACTTTGTCAACAAACTCTTTCCCGTAGTTATGATTTCCTTCTATATTATCGAGAAGAAAATCTATTTCTGTCCAGAAGTCCTCCAGAAGTACCGGCTGCAGCCCTGTATGAACATATACCGGTTTTTCCATATTTCTATATGTATGAATAGTCTCCCAGGTGCTCTGTTCAAAGCGCAGATGAATAAATTCATCTTTATGACCTAGAAGGTAGACAAATGCTGCTCCGTCTGAGTCGACCAGCATACGGCCTTCCGGTTCAAGCCCTTGAAAAGGCAGGGAAACATCTGCTTTAGCGATTAGTTTTGACTCTTCCGATTCTATTGACGTTACTGTAATCATTGTTCATCCTCCTGACACTATGCTTCTATTCCAGTTTATCATAGTATCTGTAATTCCCGCTTCTGTAAACTTAAAAACAAACTCTTCCTCTGCTTTTTTCCTCCATTGAAAAAGGTTTTCTGCTGTGGAATAATATAGACATCAACTACAAAACAGACAGGAGCCGCGCTATGAGCCAGGAATTAGAAATTGAATTCAAGCAGCTGCTTGACGAATCTACTTATCAGAAAATGATGGATTATTACCAGACAGAATTAACTTTCACTCAGGTTAATCATTATTTCGAAACTAAGGACCTTTCACTTCGGGAAAATGGAGCTGCTCTTCGCGTCCGCGAAAAAGATGGAGCCTTCATATTAACTTTAAAACAGCCTCATAATGAAGGCCTGCTGGAAACCCACCAGTCTATTGGAGCTGCTTCTTTTACCGCCCTTCAACAGAAAGGGCTTCTTCCTCAGGGAGAAACGACAGATCAACTAATATCTCTGCTCGGTGACATGCCGGAACTTCAGTACCTCGGCATGCTGCAGACGGAAAGACTGGAAGTTGAGCTTGAAGAAGGCCTTCTCGTACTCGACCGCTCCGATTATGTCAATGTTACGGATTATGAGCTGGAATTCGAATGTGAAAATTCGGAAACGGGCAGAGCTTTTTTCAACAATCTGCTGAAAGAATGGAATTTAACATGGAATGAGCCTGACAATAAAATAGCCCGCTTTTATCGAGCTGCTTACGATATGTAAATAAATTTTCCACCGGACTAAAATTATCCGGTGGATTTTTTTTACAATAATATAGCTTTTTATTTGCATCTTATGACGATGGCGGGTAATATAATCAATCGAGGCAAAAGTCCTGGAAATTAAAACATTTGATAAATTGTCATAAATAATTCACATTTGTTGCTCCGCTAACTCAGCCTTGCTACAATAACGGTACATTCAGTAAAGAGGGATAATTATATGAATCAAAAATATACAGCCTACGATGCACTAGGTGCTGACCGGCTCAATGAAGTAGTAGATCGATTTTACGGCCATGTGGCAGACCATCCTGACTTAAAACCTATTTTTCCAGATGACTTAACAGAAACACGCCGCAAGCAAAAGCAGTTTCTTACGCAGTTTTTTGGAGGGCCTCCCCTTTATACGGAAGAACATGGTCATCCAATGCTTCGTGCAAAGCATATGCCTTTTACTATCACACCCGAGCGGGCAGATGCCTGGCTTTCCTGTATGGCTCAGGCACTCACAGAAGCGGAGATCGAAGAGCCGCTCCGTTCAGCCATGTTCGAACGACTAAGCTATACCGCCAGACATATGGTTAACAGTACCGATTCAGCAACGAGGGGGAATCATTCGTGACTATGAAATTTCAGCGCACGTATGTCTGCGAGGATAATAATGATCAGTGCAGCACTTCAGATACAGCTCCCGCCCAGGAAGAAAAACAGCCTTCTAAGCTGCTTGAACTCTATGTTTTTATCGATCCGCTTTGTCCGGAGTGCTGGGCGCTCGAACCAGCTATCAAAAAACTAAAAATGGAATACGGCCAGTATTTAACTATTAATACTGCACTCGTTAATGAACTGGAATCATTAAATTCCCCCTGCGGCAGCAAATACCGCTCGCTCGTTAAAGAAATGGCAAAGTCCTATCACGAAACGGCCTGCCGTACAGGTATGCCCTGTGACGGAGACGTCTGGTATGAAAATGCGATGACTACCCCCTATGAAGCGATACTCGCGATTAAAGCCGCCGAGCTGCAAGGAAAAGTAATCGGTTCTAAATACCTCCGCCGCGTCCGCGAAGCACTTTTTCTCCACAAAGAAAATATCGCAAGTCAGCATACTCTGATTAACTGCGCAATACGTGTAAGAGGAATGGACGTGGATGAGTTCGTTAAGGATATGCATTCGGATACTACTAAAAAAGCACTCTCGGAAGATAAAAAAATGGCGGAAGAAATGGATGTATCTTCTGCTCCTACACTGGTTTTTTTCGGAGAAAATGTGGACGAACCCGGTTTAAAAGTAGAGGGAGCTTATAGTTACAACGTTTACGAAGAAGTGATCAACGACATGGCCCAAATGAAGCTGGAGAAAGGTTCCCCACTCCCGCTGGAAAATTTCGTTTCCATATATTCTCTGGTAGCAACAAAAGAAATCGCTGTCGTGTATGATCTCACATACGAGGAAGCGCATCGTGAAATGCGTAAACTTCAGCTGCAGCAGCAGGTTGAAGAAATATCAACGAAGCACGGATCGATATGGCGTTCCCTCACATGAAAGAAAGAAGCGTCTATGCCAAAAGTGGCATAGACGCTTTTCTGTATGCGCATTTAAAGGGCTCCATAAAATAGAGCTTTTGCAGAGGCTCGTGTTGATTTAAGAACCCTGCGGCTCCTCCATCCGATTAACGGAAGAAGTCCGATCCTTTTTTATTACCAGGCTGTTCAATATGTTTACTTTTCTTCAAACATCAGTTCTTCGAGTTCGGTAAGTGTCGCTTCAAAAACATCGAGTGCCTGCTGTATTGGTTCAGAAGAAGTCATATCGACACCAGCATGCTTCAAAACATCAATAGGGTAATCGGAATTCCCTGCCTTCAGGAAGTCTGTAAATCTCGCGACTGCCGGCTCCCCTTCATCAATAATCTGCTGGGCAAGAGCCGTTGCAGCACTGTAGCCGGTTGCATACTGATACACGTAAAAATTCATATAAAAATGAGGGATACGTGACCATTCATAGGCGATATCTTCGTCGATAACGATGCTGTCACCGAAATACTTCTTATTTAAATCATAGTAGGATTGATTGAGCATCTCCGGTGTAAGCGGCGTTCCCGCCTCCGCCTTTTCGTGGATCAGCTGCTCAAACTCTGCGAACATCGTCTGACGGAAAACAGTGCCGCGGAAACCTTCAAGAAAGTTATTTAAAAGGTAAAGCCGGCGCTGCTTATCCGTTTCTTTTTCCAGCAGGTAGCGGTTAAGCAGAGCTTCATTCGTAGTCGAAGCCACTTCCGCTACGAAAATGGAATAGTTGGCGTAAGGGAACGGCTGATTGGCACGGGTATAATAACTGTGTACAGAATGACCGAATTCGTGGGCCAGAGTGAAAAGATTCGTAATATTATTCTGCCAGTTCATAAGAATGTAAGGTTTCGTTCCAAATGTGCCTGAAGAATAAGCACCGCTTCGTTTTCCTTCGCTTTCTTCCACATCCACCCAGCGATTGTTCAATCCTTCTTCTACGATCCCCTGATATTCTTTTCCCATTCTGCCCAGACCTTTTACCATTAAGTTTTTTGCTTCCTCGTAAGAAACGTTAAAATCTACATTCTTAACCATAGGGGTGTATAAATCATACATATGCAGTTCATCGAGTTCGAGTGCCTTTTTTCTGACCTCAAGATACCTGTGCAGGAGGTGCAGATTGTCATTTACAGTAGATACAAGCTGATCATAAACAACTTCCGGAATATGGTTTTTACTTAAAGCTGCCTCCCGTGCCGACTCATAGTGCCTCACATTGGCAGAAAATATATTTTTCTTCACATTGCCAGCAAGCGTGCTTGCAAACGTATTGTGATATTTGCTGTACGTATCATACATCGCTTTAAACGCATCGCGGCGGACACGCCGGTCATCATTCTGCATAAAGCCAATAAAACGTCCCTGGGTAACTTCAGCTTTTTCTCCGTTCTCATCTTCAATAACCGGAAATTTCAGATCAGCATTATTCAACATACTGAACGTGTTCGATGAAGCACTCGTTACATCGCTTACCTGGGCAAGAAGAGATTCTTCCTGTTCAGAAAGAACATGAGGTCGCTGCTCATTCAATCTTTCCAAAGCGTGGTCATAAAGCTTAAGTTCAGGAGTATCTTTTAAAAACTGCTGGATTTTTTCTTCCTTCATACTTAAAATTTCAGGAATGATATAGGAAGACTCCTGTCCGTATTTTACGATAAGCTGGCGCGCACGTTCGTTTAAACCTTGATAAAAGGAATTTGCTGTGTTTTCATCGTAGCGCATTCTGGCATATACAAACAGTTTTCCAAGTTCGATGGACAGTTCATCTTCTTTTTGAAGAGCTGCGTAAAGAGTATCTCCAGAATCAGAAAGTTTTCCTTTATAAGCAGAAATCTCCGGAATTTTTTCGCTGATTCTCTGAAAAGCCTCCTCCCACTCTTCGTCTGCTGCAAATATATCTTCTAAATCCCACGTGTGTTCTTTCGGTATATCCTCTCTTTTTGGTAGCTCTGTCGATACAGCCATAAGTCAAAGTCCTCCATTTTAAATTAAAAATTTTGAAAATGTGATCTTCTCCAATAATATATGTTCCTAAAGAAATGTTCAATTATTTTTACACCCGAAATAAAAGCTTCCATTTTCCTCTTACATATTCATCATCTGCAAATAACTGCTCCAATGGTTTTTTTACTGTGAGCGGCTTTATCACTTCAAATATGCCCGGATAAACCCTGCGAAGAGCTCCGAATTCCGCAAGTACAAGCAGATAATTTAATATACCGCGGCGGATCAAGTTTCTCCGGTGCTCAGCCAACGGAAGAAATGTAAAACTCCGTTGATTTTCGAAAGCTTTTGTCAGAGGAGTTAATGAAATTTTTTCTCCGGGTTTTTGTACGTAATGAATGATAATCCAGCTCTGCCATACTTCTACCGAAGTCCGGATGCCACTGAAACCACATACTGGAATATGACAGAGAGCAGGAAAGTAATTTAAATTAAGCCGATGGTTCAAATAATATGGAAGAACCTCGTTTTCTGCCTGAGTAATGTTTTTTCTTGGATATCCTCTTTTAGCTGCCGCTTTCTTTTTCCATTCCTGTTCAATTCTCATAGAAATTTTTTCTTGAAGAGCGGGCACTTCTTCCGAAAAAAAACAATCATAAGGATTTTGAGTGTCTGAAATCAGCGTCCGTTGAAAGAGAAAAACTCCTCCCTGCAGCTGCGTGTGGGCAGTTTCAATCTGAAGCTTCCTGCAGGCACTATTATAGCTGAATGCATGCATAAACGGAAAAAGTCGAAAACAAATAGAATCGAGAACTGATAAACGTTTCCTGTAAACTTCCTGGTTTTCTTCCCGTACCCCAATCCATATGACTGTGTAACCTGCCTTCTCATATAGAAGCTGACGCTTATAAAACTGCTGTTCATCCAAGAAAGAGCGCTGAATCTCCAGAACAACTTTTTTCCCCTGCATAGAAACATAAATATCTGCACGCTGTTTCCCCGCTTTCGGCAGTACTTTTTCAATTTCTGCATTATATCCCGATTGTTCAAGCCATGTTTTTATAAACAGTTTTGCTTCTTTATGTTTGAGTGATTCTCCGTCCCCTCCATTGCACGAAGTGAAAATACGATGCGCAAAATGGGCTTTTACGTATATTGAGCCTCCTCTTACATAAACTTCGTTCCCGCATCCGGGGCATTTAAAATGTTCAGAATCATAAGCAGGCCCTCCTTTCTGGTTATTTTTTACATCTGCAGCATGTACGATCTTTCCTTTATCGTTTAAAGCAGTATACATAGATGCACCTCCTTTTTTACTCATTATAGCCTAAAAAGAGAACCTACGTTCGTAAAATATACCAAATAAAAAAGCAGAGAGAGATCTCCCTGCTTTTCTATCCTTGAACTATTTTAAGCGAACTGTTCGCTGATTGTCTGAAGAGCATTTTCTTCAATGATAGTGTTTCCATATTCGCGAATTCTATGCACCGTAATATCTGATTCATAACCAAACTCAAGCATGCGGCTTAGCATGTTGTCCTGCTCTTCGTCCGTATAGGAATCGTCTATAGTTACGTAGACGAAATACGTATTTTCGAAGTTATGCAGACTGGTATGAACATCCTGCTTGAAAACTTTACTGAGAGAAATGACATCTTCAAAATCTCTGAATCCGATAACAACGCTCAGCGTGTGGTCTTTTGTAACTTCGTTTTCATCGTCGGAAGTAAACTGCTGATCAAGCATATCCACGATATTTTTGTCCACACCTTCTTCATTCTCGTCTTCCAATGGAATCTCCAGTTTCACATTACCGTCATTCATTTGTCCACGGGTAACAATTACTTCAAGCCCCTTATCCAGTGCGTGTACCTGTACCCACAAAGGCCCGTTCATTTCGAACTTCTCATGATCGTTTACTTCATTCATCATCTCAAAGAAAAGTTCTTCGCCCCGCTCCCTGCTGTACCAGATTTCTTCCTTATCGAATCCCCGACGCTCGATATCGATATAAGTGATATAAAATTTGATCGTTGTTTCGTTGATTCTTTCTATTTCCATGATGTCTCACCCTTTCGCGAGATAAACTCTGCTGATGACTTCAGAGAATTGGGAGTTTTAATACTATTCCCTCTCCCTCCTGACGTCAATCCTCTTTTACTTATCCCCTATTCTAAGTTATTAGCATGAGAAAAGAAATATATTTGCTTAATTTTCTCAAGTAATATTCAGAAATTTCTTAATTATCAGGGGTCTTTTAAATAATATCTCTTAAAAATTACCGGATTTTATTATAAATGACTTGTGATCAATTTGTAGTAAGATATCCATTTATGGAAAACAAAAACAAGGGTGAGACTATAGGAACTACAGCCTTCACCCTTGTCGATAAATATATCATATTCTATCGTGCATGTTAAGCGGAAAGCACTTATTCATTAACGAGCTTCTTAGTAGCTTCCTGCAGTTGGAAAGTTCGTACTTTTCTAGGAAGGAAACGGCGGATTTCTGCTTCATTATAGCCAACTTGTATACGCTTTTCATCGAGAATAATTGGACGCCGGAGCAGACCAGGATGATCACTGATCAACTGGAACAGTTCCTGAAGGGGCATCGAATCCAGTTCCACATCCAGTTCCTGAAATACTTTGGAACGCGTGGAAATAATTTCATCTGTTCCATCTTCCGTCATTCTGACTACCTGCTTAACCTCTTCCACTGATAAAGGTTCAGAAAATATATTACGTTCAGTAAACGGAATATCATGTTCCTCTAACCATGCTTTAGCTTTCCGACAAGATGTACAGCTAGGTGACGTAAATAGAGTGACCATAAGGCTGAATCTCCCTTCGATTTTTAATATCTATATGCTGGACGAAATATCATTGTTTATAATCATTATTATACAACATTCTTTATCGTTTGACCAGCTAATTATAAAAAACTTGCACAAAACTTGAACAAAATGTGTATACGGATCTTCACATAGTAATGTATTCCCGATATTTAAAAATTTAAACATTGTGTTTTAAAAATTTCTTACTCAGTTCAGTATGTAAACTTCTAAGACGCAGCAGGCAAAGGCAGTCTTACTTTCATAAGGCCTGTTGAAGTAAGTACCGTCTGACTATGACTATGTTAATGCTATCACATTTTCATTTAGAATCATACGTTATCAATTAGAAAAATCTCAAAATTCAACAAAAAGGCTCCCCTCTAAAGTGAAGGGAGCCTTTCTCATCACGAAGCCAGCGTTCGCGACTGTGAAGCAGGCTGCTTTTTAGGTATCTTATTTACTTCGTCCAGTTTCCTTTTCAATAAGTCTCTCCAAAGCAGCTTTTTCTTCGTTCTTTTCCTTTTGTTTCCTTTCATGCAAAACACTCCTTTCTGTGTTTTGACACGTCTAAGAATCTTTATAGGAAAGATCAGGAAGCAGGCTCTTTATCCGAACCGGGTTCCTTCTCTCTGTCCTCATCATAAATTAAGGCTTTGCCTACTTCCTCGTAGGATTTACCATACAGTTCTTTATCTTTATAGGTGTGTATGGTTTCGTACGTGTGGCACATTTTCCGATAAATACTTTCTTCCGGTTCATTTTCCGGGGACCAGTAGAGAATTTCCATTTCATTTACTTCTCCAGTATCAAGAGAGCGGCGGGTATAGCCTATTGACTGTGCATGTTTAAACCCTTCGCGGCGATAAAAGCGCTGCCGCTTTTCTGTATCAGTATCTTCGTAATCCACCGGTTCAACTTCCAATATAATTGGCTTATCCCGTTCTTTAAGTTTATTGAGCATTTTTTTGCCTATTCCTTTACCTCTTGCCTCTTTTGAAACAAATAGATAATCAATAAAAGAAAAATCATCCATTTCTACATACATCATAACATGGTATTCGTCTTCGCTTTTTTTATAAATATGATTTTTGTCGCTCAACAGCAGTTCAATGTGTTCCCTCGACTTCATTTCTTCGTCAGGAAAATATTTTTTAAGTTTTTCATACCAATGCATCGTGTTTCCCCCTCAATTCCGTGCTTCTATCTCTATTATAATCAATTTTACATATCTGGCAAACAGTCTTAAGCGCGTTTTATGACGATTTTATCGCTTATGAGTGCTTTTGGCCCTATATCACCTTCAACAGAGGAATCATTTCTCTAACATTCTCTCTTTATAAAGCTTCCTCAAAACTACTGTGAAGTTTTTACGTTTACTTCACATCTGCAAGTGGAAAAATTCCTTTATCCATTTATTTTTCTAAAAGCTACCTTGAAAATAAAGTATTGAATCGATGAACGTGCGCTTTCGTTTCCATGGGGACGCTTTCCGGGCGGGCCATGTGTCCTCCAGCTTACGATAAAAAGCCAGAGAAGGTACCAAGGTAAAAACCAGTGCCAAGGCGATTTTTCAAGTCGCCTGCGGAAAAAGAAAGCAGGAAGATCCTCCCGGACGACAGGGAAGCCGCATGCTTTCTCCGCGGCAGGCGGAAGAGCCGCAGGCAATCCAATAACAACACGGAGCTTTAACAGAGCCTCTCTAAAAAGAATCTCTTGACTTATGCCTGAAATTTGAGTATCATAGAAAAAATATACCTAAAAGGAGGCGATCGCTGTGAATCGTGTGACTCTACTTGATATATTCCATCATCCTGTAGCGCAAAAATATGTGAAACGAGCAGGTCTTGCTCATGCTATTTCATGCGCCTATCGTGCGTATCGCTTCGCTGTCGAAAAAAATGTGGATCCCGATCTTGCCTGTAAAGCTGCATTTCTTCACGACGTCGGTCACTATACATGGTACCGCAACGGTGAATGGGATTATGATATGTATAAAGAGAACGATATCCATGCTATTAAAGGAGCCGAGCGTGCCCATAAGCTGCTCATCCGGCTTGGAGAAGACAGAGTGAGTGCAAAGCAGATTTCTTTAGCTGTCCTGCTGCATACTGATTCTTTTCTTCCTGATAATAATATCACCCGCGAAGCACTTCAGGAAGTTGTCGCTTTAGCAGATGAGGAAGATGAAGAGCCGGGAGGTATGCATCATTACCGCCATATTACCGATGCACGGGCTGAAAAACTTCTATCACTTCTCGATCAAAGGATTGAAGCTTACCATATGAAAGGCCAGGCAACAGCTTCATTTTAGCGTTGCCTTTTTATATGCTTAAATGATATAGTTTTGTTAATCGTAAAAAGGGGAGTAGCGACCACTATGTGGTTCTTGAATCGTCATTACAGTTTTCTTACCAGAGAAAGCTCGGTTCCTGAAGCTTTGCCGGCGCAAAGTACGCAAGACCTTTTTATGCAGCGGATCCGCATGCATAAAAAGGTCTTTTTTGTATGCAGTGCGGCCGCCATCAGGAAAGGGTGAGAGAATTGATCATTACTTTTTTTATTGTTGCAGCTCTTGTGACGGTAATTGCCGCAGTAAAGCTTTCGACTTATGCTGATGTTATTGGTGAGAGAACTTCACTCGGCGGATTGATCGTCGGCACTTTTCTGCTTGCAGGTGCTACTTCCCTTCCGGAAGTAACAACAAGTCTCACTGCAGTATTTGTAGGCAACCCAGATATTGCTGTAAGCAATGTCTTTGGGAGCAATCTATTCAATATATTTATTCTCGCTTTGATGGATGCTGTATACAGGCGCCGGCAGATAATGCAGAGTGCAGATCCCTCCCAGCTGAAAACTGCTTTTTTAAGCCTTGCACTGACTGCTTTAATGCTTACCGCTATTTTAATTCCTACAGGCATTGTTATTTTAGGCGCTGGTCTCGAAATGTATGTGCTAGTCCTTCTTTATGCAGCAGGGATGTATTACTTAACGAAAACAAACCGCGGAGAAGCTCCAGCTGCTGAAACAGATTATAATATGCACGCTGTTTCTCTGCGGCATGCCAAAATAGGATTTGCTGCAGCGGCAGTCATTGTTTTTTTCTCCGGTTCCATCCTTTCGATTACCGGAGATCAAATTGCCGCTTCAACGGGCATAAGTTCCAGTTTTATCGGTACTTTCTTTATCGCTGGAGCAACTTCACTCCCGGAGCTTGTAACAGTACTAGTTGCCATACAGCTTGCTAATTATAATCTTGCTATAGGCAATATTTTAGGATCGAATGTTTTCAACATTCTTATACTTGTAATTATTGATGCAGCTTTTCGAGGAGGAGCCGTGCTGGCTGCTGTGCATCCGGTGACCATTGTTACAGCTTCTGCAGTGCTGTTGTTAAATTTAATTGTCATCGGAGCAATTATAGCCGTACGCAGGAAAACTTTTCCCCGTTTGTATGCACTTCCTTCGCTGCTCGTACTCCTTACCTATTTCTTTTGCAGCTATGTTATCTTCGCCTACAGCAGCTGATTGTTTATCGTAAAACCTTTTTTGAATGCACCTGCACGACTTTAATCTTTTACTCTTTTATCAACGCCAGACTTAAAAATGCTTCATCTAAAAGAAGACCCTCCAAAATTTTGGAAGGTCTTCTTTTATAGAGCGGCTCAAAATGCGCAATGGAACTCTTATATAAGAATGTTCAATAAGTGGTCCTTTTCAGACGTACACTTTCCCAGGGGCTCATCTTCAGCTGAATGCTGCGAAGAAAACCTTCGCAGCAATGAATCTTCAGACTGTGCTAATCCTCTAAAAGCCGCCGCCTTTCACTACGGTCATTCAAAGATATGAACTTAAGTGTACAATTCACTTAAAATATTCATCTTTTTATTCTGGGACAGGCAATTATGAAATTCATCCTTCTGAATAGTTTTTGTTATATTTTTATAACGGGCATCAAATCAGGCTCTGCTTTGAGAGAGTTTATCGATAATGGCAGCAATTGCTCCATCACCTGTAACATTGGCACCTGTGCCGAAACTGTCCTGAGCAAAATAAAGAGCGATCATCATCCCCATTGCTGCTTCTGAAAATCCGAGCATCGAAGTCAGAACACCCAAGGCAGCAAATATTGCACCTCCTGGAACCCCGGGAGCCGCTACCATGATTACTCCAAGCGCTAGAATAACAGGAAGCATTGTAAAGAATCCAGGGACTGTATAGCCGTCCAAAACGGTCATTACAGCTACAGCGCAGCTGATAATTGTAATGACACTGCCTGATAAGTGTATAGTAGCCCCCAGCGGAATCGAGAAATCAGCTATTTCCTCCCGAATATTATTCCGCTTCGTCTGTCTCAGAGTAACTGGAATCGTAGCAGCTGAACTCATCGTACCAAGCGCGGTAAAATAAGCTGGAAGCATCGTTTTTATCATCGTGAAAGGGTTTTTCCCATTAAGAATTCCTGCGACAGTATACTGGATTGTCAGCCAGACCCAGTGGGAGCCTATAGCCACGGCCAGTACAATTCCAAACACTTGAAGAGTTTCCAGGACCGTCCCTTCTGCAGCCATATCTACAAATATACCTGCTATGTAAAACGGAAGAATTGGAATGACAGCTTTGTAGATAATCATCTCAATAATGTTTTTCCCTTCATCAAATACCTTTTTTAATCCGTCGGACTTAAGAGCAGCAATCCCAATACCGAATATAAAAGCCAGAATAAGAGCCGGCAGAATCTCCATAAATGGAGTTAATTCAAAAGTGAAATATGACTCAGGAGCAACACCTTCTTCCGGAGCGGTCTGATTGCTTGTAACAAATGGCATAATAAATACAGCAATAAAAAAGGCACCGATTCCCGCAAGTACCGTTGAAGTATAGGCAATCCCAACTGTCGCCCCTACAAGTTTTGAAGAGCCCCGGCCCATGCTTGCAATTCCTGAAGCGATAAAAAAGAGAATGATTAATGGAATAACAAAGTTGATCCACTGCCCGAACACTTCAGTAAACGTAACAAGCGCCCTTATAAGTGGTTCGACGCCTGACAAGCCGATTAAAATACCGGTGATAATACCAGCAAGCAGTTTTAAAATTAATTTCATTGTCTTTCCCTCCTGCACTGTTTATTTGAGATGAACAAATGTTTTTATCACAAAGTCCATACTGCCTAACTGGAATTATAAATTCAAGATCGTTGGAAATAGTCATAATTATAAGTTTATTGGATGATTGCATTTCCTTGTGCTTACAGCTATAATAGCAAGGTATAATCAACGCTATGATAAAGAGTAGTACTTTTCCAAAAACATGTTCAGAGAGTCTGCGGCCGGTGTAAGCAGACCATGTCGGAAAGGGAATGGACTTTGGAGCTGGAGTGCTGAACTGTCAGTAGGCCTCCCGGGTATCTCTCCCGATATCAAAGAGATTCTTTTCTGTTTCACAAGGAAAAGAACAGAGAGATTTTCTTCTTTTAAGAAAATTAATAAGGGTGGCACCGCGGTCCATTCGTCCCTGATCAGGGGATGGATGGGCTTTTTTGTATTGGTTTCTTTTAAAGCAGCTCTTCATAGTCAAAGGAAAAAAATATCCGGCAGTAATGCAGCCGGAAAAATCATTGAATATGAAAGGAAGATCACTTATGAAAACTATTTTCTCAGGTATTCAGCCAAGCGGTACATTAACACTCGGTAATTATTTAGGAGCTATGAAAAATTTTGTCGAAATGCAGGAGGATTACCACTGCTACTTCTGTATCGTTGATCAGCATGCCATCACAGTTCCTCAGGACAGGCTGCAGCTGCGTAAAAATATAAAAAGTCTTGCGGCATTGTATCTTGCCTCTGGTATATCCCAGGAAAAGTCCACGCTTTTCATTCAATCAGAAGTACCAGCACACGCACAGCTTGGATGGATGATGCAGTGTGTCAGCTATATCGGTGAACTGGAGAGAATGACTCAATTTAAAGATAAATCAGGAGGCAGTGAGGCGGTATCCTCCGCGCTGTTAACTTACCCGCCACTTATGGCCGCGGATATTCTTCTTTACGGAACAGATATTGTCCCTGTAGGGGAAGATCAGAAACAGCATCTGGAATTGACAAGGGATCTCGCTCACCGATTTAACACACGTTACAATGATATTTTCACTA
Organism: Alkalicoccus halolimnae; assembly: GCF_008014775.2. Lineage (GTDB taxonomy): Bacteria > Bacillota > Bacilli > Bacillales > Salisediminibacteriaceae > Alkalicoccus > Alkalicoccus halolimnae. The sequence continues at coordinate 2,296,515 of NZ_CP144914.1, forward strand.
TTCCAGAAGTACGCATTCCTAAAGTCGGCGCAAGAATTATGTCGCTGAACGATCCTTCGAAAAAAATGAGTAAATCCAATCCAAAAGCAAAAAGCTATATATCAATGCTTGATGACGAATCTGTTATTATGAAGAAGATGAAAAGTGCAGTAACAGATTCTGATGGTGAAGTCCGCTATGATCCTGACAATAAACCCGGCCTCGCTAATCTGTTGACTATTTACTCATTATGTTCAGGGGAATCAATTGAAACGCTCGAAAAGAAATATGCTTCAAGCGGTTACGGGCCTTTTAAAGAAGATACTGCTCATGCAGTTATTAAAGTGCTCAAACCCATTCAGGACAGGTACGAGGAACTGATGAAATCAGAAGAGCTGGATCTTATTCTCGACCAGGGTGCCCTCCAGGCAGACCGGGATGCGAAAAAAATGCTGATAAAAGCTGAAAGAGCTATGGGGCTTGGGAGAAGCCGGCGCTGACTGAAAAAGAAAAGCTTTTAGATTTCTTTGAAAGTCCTCTCGATCTCCCCTATACTCTGGTATAATCATCTTAGTTGAGGTGAATATAATGACTGCCAGAAAATATAGAGCTCCACGGTGGATGAGAATCTTAGCAGGTTTCATTCTGATATCAACGTTATCGGTTGTTGTTATCGCCAGCTGGGCCGTCAGCGGCTTTCATGATTCAAGAGAAGAATCAATGAAAAACATCGAACAACAGGGCCTGCAGGCTGCGCAGGATAATGGAGCTTTCGAGCCTCCCGAGGATGATGCGTCTATAGAACATATTAATGTCCTTCTAGTCGGTACAGACAGTGAAGACGGTGTTTCCCGCTCTGATACAATTATGATCGGCAGATACGACGCAGACTCCGGTGAAGTAAAACTGGCTTCACTCATGCGTGATACATATGTCGACATCCCAGGTCACGGGAGAAATAAAATAAATGCGGCTTTTTCTTTAGGTGGCCTTGCACTGCTACGCGATACGATCGAGACTAACTTTGAATTTCCCCTTCAGTATTACGCTATGGTTAATTTCGATGGTTTTACTTCTATTGTTGATACACTCGCCCCGGATGGAATTGAAATTGAAGTTGCCAGCAGCATGCACTACGAAGACAGGGCCGGCAATCTCGAAATTAATTTTGAAGAAGGTCTCAATGTAATGGACGGAAACCAGGCTTTGAAATATGTTCGTTTCAGAAGCGACGGCCAAAACGACTTCGGCCGGGTAGCAAGACAGCAGAAAATGCTGAAAGTACTTCAGAATGAGCTGCTAAGTGTTTCCGGAGCCACCAGAATACCTCGTATTCTCGGGGCCGTTGAACCTTATATCCAGACGAATCTCGACCAGGATAAACTATTTACGTACGGAAGGAATTTTTTCATCCAAAACGATGAAGCATCTGTCAAAACGATTACAATTCCCGAGCAGGGCGGCTATAGTCAGGATTATTCCGAGCATGCAGGCCAGGTTCTTATTCCTGATCTGGCAGCAAATATTGAGGTGTTAAAAACCTTCTTTGGGGAGGAGTCTTTTACTATGGAAGACGGTACTGCTAAGTCCTCTGCTCCTTAAAATATGAGGTCCTGTTGATTTTTATAGCAAACCTCGCTGCAGGCGCCTCTCCTTAAATCCTCATTTTACTTTTAAGGAGGCAAAAACGAAAAAAACGTACCTCTGTTCGAAGTAAAACAAAAGAGAAAGCCCCGGTGAAGCAGTGCTCCACCGGGGCTTTCTCTTATTTTGTGAATTTTTTAAAAAGCAGGGAAACGTTATGACCTCCGAAACCAAGTGAATTACTCATCACAATATTTAATTCTTTATGACGGGCTTCATTTGGTACGATGTCAAGATCACATTCCGGGTCTTCATTTTCATAGTTAATCGTCGGAGGAATGATTCCTTCCTGAATCGCTTTAACAGAAAAAATTGCTTCTATCGCACCAGCTGCACCAAGTAGGTGCCCTGTCATAGATTTCGTAGAACTCATAGGCAGTTTGTAGGCATAATCTCCAAACACTGTTTTGACGGCAGTGGTTTCATACTGGTCATTATATTCCGTACTGGTTCCGTGAGCATTTATATATCCAACGTCTTCAGGAGCAACACCGGCCTGCTCAAGTGCCTGCTGCATCGAGCGCGCTGCCCCTTCTCCTCCCGGTGCAGGGGCTGTCACATGGTAGGCATCCCCAGTTGCTCCGTAACCTATAATTTCCGCATAAATTTCAGCACCGCGTTTTTCAGCTGATTCGAGGGATTCGAGAATTAATATACCTGTACCTTCACCCATAACAAATCCATCACGCTCTTTATCGAAAGGACGGCTCGCCTTGGAAGGATCCGGGTTCGTTGATAGTGCTCTCGCCGAACAAAAGCCCGCAAATGACATTTCTGTAAGCGGAGCTTCTGCTCCCCCGGTAATCATCGCGTCGGCATCGCCGCGTTCAATCGTCCGGTAAGCATCTCCAATAGAATTTGCCCCGGAAGCACAGGCAGTAACGGAACAGGAATTAATACCTTTCGCTCCAAGAGCAATCGAAACCTGGCCGGCTGCCATATCCGGGATCAGCATCGGCACAAAGAATGGAGAAACTCTTCGGTAGCCGCGTTTTTCATACATCCGGAACTGTTTCTCGTACGTTTCCATGCCTCCGATACCAGAGCCGATCCACACTCCAACCCTCTCTGCATTGGTCTTATTTATCGTTAAACCTGCATCTTTGACAGCCATATGAGCTCCTGCAACCGCAAACTGTGTAAAACGATCCATTTTTCGAGCTTCTTTCGGATCCATAAAATCTGCTACTTTAAATTCATCAGATTCTGCGGCAACTTTGGCCGGGAAATCTGCGTCTTCATACCGGTTAAATTCCGCTATTCCGGACCGCCCCTCCTTAATGCCTGCCCATGTTGTATCGACATCATTTCCAAGCGGGGTTACCGCTCCATACCCTGTAATTACTACTCTATTTTTTGTCATAATGTATGTTAGACTCCTTTCCTTATTTTCCCCATACGAGTGCCATAGAGCCCCATACAAGACCTGCTCCGAAGCCTACAAGCACTACTACGTCGCCTTCTTTAATCTTACCTCGATCAAGTTCATACTTCAATGAGAGTGGAACAGAGGCCGAGGAAGTATTGCCGTAATATTCCACAGTTTTAGACATCTTTTCTTCCGGAAGTTCCAACCGCTGTCTTGCTGCTTCCATGATCCGGATGTTTGCCTGATGAGGGATGAGAAAATCAACATCCTCCTTCGTTAAGCCTGCCTTTTCTACAGCATTCAGGCAGGATTCACCCATTTGACGAACAGCAAATTTGAATACTTCACGGCCGTTCATAAAGATATAATCGTTCATGCGGATGTGAGCCCCTCCGCTTCCATCTGCTCCAAGCTCAAAAGATAATATACCACGATCTTCGGCCACTGGTCCAAGAACCGTCGCACCTGACCCATCTCCGAAAAGAACCGCTGTGTTCCTGTCTTCCCAATTTACAGTCTGGGAAAGTCTCTCCGTTCCGATTACAAGTACATGCTTGTAAGTTCCGTTCTCAATAAATTGTTTACCTGTAACGAGCCCGTAAATATAGCCGGCACAGGCCGCACCAATATCCATGGCAGCAGCATTTACAGCTCCAAGCTGATACTGAAGCATTGATGATACAGAAGGAAAATCCTGGTCGGGAGTAACCGTTGCCACGATAATCATATCAAGCTCTTCCGGGGATATCCCCGCATTATCTATCGCTTCTTTGGCTGCATTAAAACTCATATGCGAAGTTAATATATCATCAGAAGCAATCCGGCGCTCCCTGATTCCAGTTCTTGTACGAATCCATTCATCTGATGTATCCATTCTTTTTTCTAAATCATGATTGGTTACTACTGTTTCAGGGACATACGTGCCCATTCCCCAAATTCCGACGCGCATGACGTCTCCTCCTCTTTAAATCGGTTTATACGTATCATTATGACCTAGTACTAAATAAATTGCAAGCTGTGGATACACCGTACGAAAGCCTATCTCATGCGGTTTTCAATACTATGTTCCTTTAAACTAAAGGCATATATTTTTGAAAATGTGAATAAAAGAACTCTTATAAATTTCCAGTTCAAAAATATTTTGAATTATTTATTTCATTTTTATAAATATACGGTTTAAATAATTCATTTTTGTGATACGATATTATTAGACATTATTTTACGGAGGGTATATTGACTATGACAAAAACAAAGTCCGCCGCTTTTTCTGACAAAATTAAAACGTCCCGGCTGATGCACGAGGAAGCATCCGAAGTTATTCCAGGTGGGGTAACAGCAAATATCAAATACTTTGCTCCCCACCCCATCGTGATGGAAGAAGGTCATGGAAGTAAGCTGTATGATGTGGATGGCAATGAATACATCGATTATTTAATGTGCTATGGAGCTTTGATGACAGGCCATGGCCATCCTGAAGTATTTTCAGCCGTTACAGAGCAGATGTATTCAAAAGGAACGACTATTTTCGGTACTCCTCATAAACTGGAGGTTGATCTTGCTAAAAAGCTCGTCTCTCTCTATCCTGGTATCGATCAGGTTAGGTACTGCAATTCCGGAATGGAAGCAACCCTCCTTGCAGTCAGGCTTGCTTCTGCCTATACCGGTAAAAAGAAACTGGCTAAGTTTGAAGGTCACTACCATGGAGGGTATGATCAGGTCCTTCTGAGTGTAAACCCGGAAGAAAGTAAAGCCGGCTCCTCCAGCTCCCCCACCCCGGTTCCTGAATCGAGCGGCATGTCTGACTATCACACCGAACATACAATTATGCTGCCATTTAACGACATCGAATCATGCGAAAAAATTCTCAGGACTCATGCTGATGACATTTCAGCTTTGATTATGGAACCCGTACAGGGCGGATTTATTCCTGCAGAAAAGGAATTTATAACAAAACTTCGTGCCCTGACGCATGAACTAGGTATTCTGCTTATATTTGATGAAGTGAAAACCGGATTTCGTCTGGCTCTTGGGGGTGCACAGGAAATGTATGGGATTCTTCCCGACTTGACGACACTTGGAAAAGTTCTGGGAGGTGGTTTTCCAGTCGGAGCTCTTGGAGGCCGGCGTGATATTATGGAACTCTGTTCCCCTGCTGCAAGTAAAGATATATTAACCGCCGGAGACGATAACCAGAATAAACGGGAAGCTTTTTTCCACAGCGGGACATATAACGGTCATCCAACTACACTTGCTGCTGGTCTTGCCACCATTCACTTACTCGAGAAACATCATAATCTGGATAAAACTTTTCAAAAAACAGAGTATTTAAAAAAAGAACTTGAGAAAATGTACTACTCCGCCGGCATTCCTATGACGGCTATGGGGGAAGGGACTATCTTCAATATCGTTGTTACAGATAAGCCGATTAAAAATCTACGCCAAATGAATCAGTCCAATACAGAACTTCGTAAAGCAATTGATTATGAACTGCTTGATCTCGGAATATATTCGAAACCACTGAACCGCTATTCCGTCTCAACTGCTCATGACGAAAAGGACCTCGATAAAACGCTTCAGGCTCATTACGACGCTTTACAACGCGTGACAAATTAAACGGTACTTCAAAAGGTTTTGTCGAATTGGTAATATAAGATGAACTTAATTTTGAGTCCGCTGCTGTAACGAGCCGCTTTCGTTTCCATGTGATTGCAGGGCAGTCCGATGCGAAGCTTTCTGCGTTTATAAACCCCAGCCTTTAAAATCACTTAAAAAAGATATTAATTTTGTGTCGATCCCCCCCTATTATAAAAAAACTGCACAAAAAAGGAGCTGTCTCTGATTTCACGAGACAGCTCCTTTTCTATTTTACTGTGTTTTCTTTTTTCCTTCTTTGATCCAGTTAATCAAGCCGCCTTCCAGCAGGATCTCCACCTGTCTTTTAGAAAGAGCATGCTGAAGGTCGATTCTTTTATCTTTCCCCTCTACTTCGCAGAAAACGTCTTCCCCTTTCTGAAGGGAAGATTTAATGTCTTTTACGTGCAGAACATCTCCTATTTCAAGTTCTTCATAATCCGTTTCGTTTTTAAACGTAAGCGGAAGGACACCGAAGTTAATGAGATTCTGCCAGTGGATGCGGGCAAAATCTTTTACAACAACAAGGCGTAGTCCAAGATAGCGGGGTGCAAGCGCTGCATGTTCCCGGCTCGATCCCTGTCCGTAATTGGATCCGCCGATGACTGCGTGCCCTTTTTCAAAATCCATTTCCTTCGTACGTTCATAATACGTATCGTCCAGCATCTCAAAGGTAAATTTACTTATCTCCGGAAGGTTGCTTCGGAATGGGAGCACCCGCGAGCCTCCGGCCAGTATATCGTCAGTGGAAACATTATCTCCAAGTTTTAAAATAACCGGGACTTTGATTTCATCCGGCAGCTTTTCCATCTCCGGTATTGCTGCAATATTCGGTCCCCGCTGCAGTTCGATTTTTTTAGCTTCTTCCAGAGGCAGGGGTTCTTCGAGTAGTTTAAAATCAAGATTCGGATGATCTGGATCTTTAACGTCCGGATATTCCATCTCCAGTGTACGTGGATCGGTGATTTTTCCCGTTAGTGCTGAAGCTGCAGCTGTTTCCGGGCTGCATAGAAAAACACTGTCCTCCTTCGTTCCGGAACGGCCCGGAAAGTTCCTCGGAGTCGTACGCAGACTATTTCTGCCAGTTGCCGGGGCCTGCCCCATACCAATACATCCATTACAGCCTGCCTGGTGAAGCCTTCCACCGGCTGACAGCAGACTGGCAACATGTCCATCTTTTACGAGGTCTGTGAGCATCTGTCTTGATGTTGGATTAATATCGAAAGAAAGTCCTTCTGAAACAGCTTTTCCTTTAACTATTTCTGCGGCAATTGCAAAGTCACGGTACCCTGGATTAGCTGAGGATCCAATGTAGGACTGATAAATTTCTTCTCCCGCAACTTCTGCAACGGGAACGACATTTCCGGGGCTGGAAGGTTTGGCAATCATTGGTTCCAGTGAAGAGAGATCTACGGTTTCTTCCAGATCATAGGAAGCTCCTTCATCTGCAAGCAGCTCCACCCAGTCTTCTTCGCGCCCCTGGCTTTTCAAGAACCGTTTCACTTCTTCATCTGACGGAAAGACTGTGCCGGTAGCTCCAAGCTCAGCTCCCATGTTGGCAATAACATGGCGGTCCATAGCACTGAGGCTTTTTAACCCCGGGCCGTAATATTCCATAACTGTTCCTATACCGCCTTTAACATCATGACGCCGGAGCAGCTCGAGGATAACATCCTTCGCACTTACCCAGTCCGGCAGTTTCCCGTCCAGATAAATCCCCCATACTTTAGGCATTTTTACGTTAAATGGTTCTCCGGCAATAGCCTGAGCCACGTCGATACCTCCCGCTCCCATCGCAAGCATTCCCATACAGCCATTTGCACACGTATGGCTGTCGGAACCTAGAAGGGTTTTACCGGGAACGGCCAGTCTCTGCATGTGGACAGGGTGGCTTACTCCATTTCCGGGAGCGCTGTAGTATAAACCGAATTTTTTTGCTGCACTTTCCAGAAATAAATGGTCGTCGGGATTACGGCTGTCTGCCTGAATCATATTATGGTCTACGTACTGAGCCGAAGCTTCAGTCTGAGCCTGTTCTACTTCCATCGCTTCGAGTTCAAGCATAACCATTGTACCTGTAGCATCCTGAGTGAGGGTCTGGTCGATCTTTAAACCAACTTCTTCTCCCGGCTTCATTTCTCCGCTGACAAGGTGATCTTTAATAATTTTTTGGGTCACGTTCATTTTCATATTAAATATCCTCCTTTATTATTCTTTATATTTCCTATTCCTTGAAAATTCACCCGTTAAACGTTTCAGCCTGTAAGTCTCTCAAAATAGAAAATACCTTCCTTTTTACCAAAGGCTGCTTTGAAATTAATAAATTATAGAGGGCTTTTTAATTGACTTCCCTTTGTCCGCCTTCGTTCTCAAGGGGCGGCGGGCTGCTCTCATGAAAACGAAGGATGGGGGTTAAGACGTAAGAAATTTAAGTTCATCTTATATGGTTAAATACTTGTACCTTTCAGAGGATAAGAGGAAGAATATTTACGTTTGCATACAAAAGGCTGTTTTCTGGAAGTCAGCAGAAAACAGCCTTTTTACAGGATATACATTATTTTGTTCTTTTATCACAAAATCGGACTCAGGAGACTGGAGACACCTTCTTTGAATTTTTCCGTCCATTTTCGTTCTGCGTACATTTCCTTCGTAAAAAGAAAGCTCCCTGCGGTGTCTGTTTCAAAAAGGGACTCCAGCTCCAGAGCAATCTTTTCATTGTAAATTAATGCATTAATTTCAAAATTAAGCTTGAAACTTCTTGCGTCCAGATTTGTCGTACCTACAGTTGAAACTTCGCTGTCAACAATCATGGTCTTGGCGTGCAGAAATCCTTTTTCATAGAAGTATACGTTTGCTCCGTACTGCAGCAGTTCCCCGAGAAACGATCGCGACGCCCAGAATACAAAAGGGTGATCAGGATTTCCAGGTATCATAATGTACATTTTCACCCCTGAAAGAAGCGCCGTCCGGCATGCATCCATAAAACTCTTATCAGGAATAAAATAAGGTGTCTGAATATAAATATCGTGTTCTGCAGACATGATAAGTTTAATCATCATATTTTTTAAATGTTCCGAATGCGAATTCGGTCCGCTCGTTACAATCTGCATAGGAGCATAATCCGTAATCTGATGACTGACAAAAACGAAAGCATCCTCTTTGTTCCTGCCATTCCCAGCATAGTTCCAGTCAAAAATAAACCGCTGCTGCAGGTCAGGGACAACATCACCTTCTATTCGAAGGTGAGTGTCGCGCCAGTAACCAAATTTTTTATCAAGACCCAGATATTCATTACCTACATTAAATCCGCCGATGTAGCCGATTTTACCGTCTATGATACATACTTTCCGGTGGTTTCGGTTATTCAGCCGTAAATTAATAATGCCAAGCAGTGGAGGAAAGAAAACCCGTACCTCTCCATTATTATCAATAAGTTCTGTGAAATCCTTATGGCGCAGCGTTCTTGAACCGACTGCATCGTAAAGAAGTCTTACTTTCACCCCCGCCCTGGCACGTTCCACAAGCGATTCCAGGATTTTCTTCCCTAGAGTATCACGTTTAATAATATAATATTGAATGTTTATTTCACGTTCAGCGTTACTGATATCCTTAAGTAAAGAAGCGAATTTCTGCTCCCCATCGTGGAGGATCAGAGTGCGGTTCTGCAGACTGATTAAAGACTGACTCGAACGGAGATTCAACTTAAGCAGCTGTTCGTATTTGTTCAGAAAAGAGTTTTCCACTCCCGTTTTTCTATGACGGATTTCTTCAATCTGTCTGTCTACATGCTGATTGAAAAAAGTCTGTTCTTCTACGCTTAAATTATAGAAGTTGTCTTCTTTAAGCTGTCTTCCCAAAAAAAGATAAATGATAAAACCCAGAACCGGGAGGAAAAATAATACGAGAAGCCAGGCCCACGTCGTTGCTGCGTCTCTTCGCTCTATAAAGATAACGAAAATGGCAAGGGCAAAGTTCGCGACAATGATAGCATTCAAACTCCACCCTAAAACGTAGGACCATTCCATAATTTCCTCCTTTACCGGGCAGTGTACCATCTAATTAATAGAACTTTTCAATAAGTTTTGCAGAAAGCCGGAACAGAAATGAAGAAACGTTATAATTTTCCGACAATTATAAACGAGCTGCTATTAGTTAAAGACTGCTGTTAGTATTTTGTTTTATATTAATTTGAACTCAATTTTAAATCAAGGTTTTCAGGCAAAAGCAGTCCAAAAAATTTGATGATAAAACAGCTTTCGATTTTTGATGAGAAAGAAATAATAAGATGCTGTCTTCTTTAATTACTTTTCTGCGGCCTGAGAAGCGTATAAAATACGGCTATCATAAGAAGTCCAACGACGATATAAATTGGTTCATCGATCAATGTTTCCATGAAATGTCCCTCCTTTTAACCTTTCTTTCAGTATAAAGAAAAAACCCGGAAACGTCACCTTTAAGATTGACATTTTCCGGGAAAATATATTACGCACCTGGGTGCTCTTTCGGGTTAGGTCCGAATTTATTGGATCCTGCTTCACTGTCCTGTACGGCAAAAATCAGTAAGATAATCCAACCGATGATCGGTATTAGTACAATAAGCACCCACCATCCACTTTTATTTGTATCATGTAGACGCCTTACTGCAACTGCAAGGCCTGGAATGAGTACGAATAAAGAATAAAGACTGGATATTACGGTTGGAAGCCCTACCAGCGCTTCCAATATAGATAAAGCAGTCACGATTAAAAAATTAATCAGAACAAACATCCAGTACTCTTTACGTCTCGCTCTGGTTTGAAAATCAGTAAAATTTTTCAAAACCTTCAAATACCACTCCACTATTTGTGTCCCCCCTCCTGTATTAAATCATCATGAAATTTCAGCCACCTGTAATATATTTCACTTTTCAGAAAAGCTGTGTTAAAGCATTCTGTCGTTGATAAATATAGGAAACTTCGCTTCAGCTCTGCCGTGGAGGAGCTTTACGGGTGGGCTGCGCCCTGCGGGATCTTTCAAATTAGAAGGCAGATCCTGCTCCGTATTTTTACCAGGCGCTGGAGTGGATATGGGGCGACTCCTGGGCGATAAAGGAGGAGCCGAAGATCCATTCCGCCCGACCCAAAGGAGGACGGAATTAGCTGAGGCCGGCCCGCCCGGAAAGCGTCCCCATGGGAACGAAAGCGCCCGTACATCGATTATCTACTTGATTTTCAAGGTATTCCAAAATTAAAAACTGCTATTCTTCATTTGCCGCGGGCAGTGAAGAAAGCAGTTTCAAGAGATTTACTTACAACCTTTTACACGAGGGTTGAAAGCGGCGAATACACCGTCAGGATTCTTTTTATAAATCCACGCGTGCAGAGTGTAGGTACCTTCCTCAGGCCCGTCTTCAAACCTCTGTCCGAATAATTTTGGCGGTTTTTTTGCTGTTGACATATACTCGACAGCTACGAGCTTGTATTTGCCGTTTTTCATCGGTTCATACACGAGCAACTCCGGTTTCTTGATGTTAAGTTTTTTATCTACTAGTTTCTCCTTTACTAAATGTACCCCCATCTGCGGTACACAAGGGGAAGCTACCTTGTACCCGTCTTTTTTGGCCCTATTGATGTTCTGGTATTTTTCAGTAGCCCGCTTTACTTGTTTCAGCTGTTTATTAATTTTAGGATTCTTATGGTATTTCTCATATTTATGATGTTTATCATCATATTTATCATGTTTTTTATCGTATTTATGATGTTTACCATCAAACTTATCATTGTTACTTTCATATTTATGATGTTTACCATCATAATGGTCGCCACCATAAGAATGAGCACCAACAGAAGCAGCTCCTAAGACACTAAATAAAAAGATCACCAGTAAGTGCAGCACGAGAATTTTTTTCATTTTCACTTTTTACATCTCCTTATTTTAGTTGATTGGGAGAGTGCACTAAGCTTAATTCTGCTGAACACTGCCTGTATTTACTTTTTTAACTCCCCTGCTGGATGCATCCCTTCTATCTTGTATCCTGGATGCCGGAGCGGCAGTTTACCTCCTTTCTTCCTCTTTTCTTACAGACCATTGTTAAATTAACGGATCAGGGATAATCCCTTCTCCAAAAAAGAGGCTTTGTTGGCAGGTGCTCTTTCAGTTACTGATGACTTATTTTTTATGTAAAATACTAATTTTAGCTTTGGTTACATTATACTCCTGTTATTAAACACTAACATTGCTTTCCGAATTTTTTCTGAATAATTCATCATTAGCCGTTATCCGTGTTTACATTCTTTGTGTACAAATAATTATTTCCATTAACATTTCACCAATCTGTTATACTAAATCATGTAAAGAAAGCGCTTAATGAATATAAAGGGGTGAGTCCTATGAAAAAAGTTGTTGTTACCGGTGGCAGCGGACTGCTTGGTACGTGGGTCGTTAAAGAGTTTGTTAACAAAGGGTACGAAGTTTTAAATGTCGATGTAAAAAAACCAGCAGAATCAATCACTGAAACTAAAATTGTCGATCTGACGAATCTGGGCGAAGTCTATGGTGTTCTGCAGGGTGCATACGCTGTGATTCACCTGGCTGCTATTCCAGTTGCGTATTCCCATCCAAATGAAGTAACTTTTGAGAATAATGTAATGAGTACATATAATATTCTTGAAGCAGCTTCTGGACTTGGCATAAAAAAAGTAGTCCTCGCTTCGAGTGAATCTTCCTACGGAATAGTTTTTGCTCCGGAAAGGTTCGATCCTCAATACTTCCCGGTAGACGAAGATCATCCGCAGCTGCCTGAAGACGCTTACGGGTTATCGAAAATTGTCAACGAAGAGACTGCAAAAATGTTTTACCGCAAGTCAGGCATGCAGGTAGTTTCATTCCGCCTCGGTAACGTTATAGCGCCTGAAATGTATAAAAAATTTCCGTCCTTTATCCATGACTCCAAACAGAGAGATCGTATTTTATGGAGCTACATCGATACAAGAGATGCAGCAGAAGCCTGCCGTCTGGCTGTCGAAAAAGATGGACTCGGCGCCGTCGAGTTAAACCTGGCTGCTGATAATACCAGTATGGACATTCCCAGCCGGGAGCTGATGACGCTCGAGTTTCCTGCTGTAAAGGATATCCGGAGAGAAATAAATGGTTATGAAACACTGCTGAGCAACGAGAAAGCTAAAAAACTTCTTCACTGGCAGCCGCAGCATAATTGGCGGGATCATGTTTAATTTCTCATAATCTCCACTTTCCGATTTCTGAAATAAGGGGTCGTGTTGAACCTTCTTACCATATCTGGTCCTCTCCGCCCGGACCTATAGACCCGTTTTTGTGAATTATATTGAATTAGTTCATGCTTGCTTATATGATAATTAGTAAGAACGCCTATAAGCCCGGAAAGAAAGGTGACGTTATAACATGGAAGAAAGAGAAACAGCCTTTACTACAAAAGAGCTGAGCCTTCAGTTGAATGTTGGCACAAGCACACTCCGCAAATGGTGTATATCGCTGGAGAAGAACGGTTATGTATTTACAAAAACAACGAATGCACACCGTGCTTTTAAACCAGCAGATGTAACGGCTCTGGAATATATCCAGAAGCTCATTCAGGTGGAGCATTTTTCTTTGACGAACGCCTCAAAAGTTGTCGTCACAAAGTTCGCAGGCAATGCGTCCAGTTCAGGAACGCTTTCCATCCAGGATCAAAAAGATATCGCGGAGCGTACAGCGGAACGTTATAACATTCTTTTAAATGAACTTTTACAACGTACGTTTGCACAAAATGAAAGACTGGATCGTCAGGAACAGATGCTTGAACAGATTATGACCCATATCGACAAGTCGGAAGAAAAAAGCTCTGAACGGGAACAGCTTCTTCTTGAAACAATTGAGGAAATGAAAAAAGAACCTCCAAAAAAATCCCTGTGGAATGTAGCCAGCTGGTTCCGATAAAAACCTGTCCCTTTTCATAACCAAAAGCAGAAGCCTTTTAATTAGGCTTCTGCTTTTGGTTTGTAATTAAATGTAAGTTAAACTAATGCTGTTTATATAAAGTACGCTTTCCAGATTCGAGAATAAGGGAGAACCCTTCTGTTTGATCCAGTCCCCCGATACTTTCGTTTTAATAGAATACATTTTAATCAATCTGGCATGGGAAAATCACTTTTTCGTATACCAGCTGCTGAATTCCTCCAGTTGATCCATATTCGTAATGTCGTGAGGAAACAGAGGGACAAATATCAGTTCCTGAGATTGAAAGGAATCTTTTATCGTCTGCAGATGTTTTTTTTCGTGTCTCCGCCGCTGATTCAGAAATTCACCGTCTGCCGTTTCGGGAAGCACTTTATTTACGATGATCGTCTTCACATGAAGATGGTACTTATCCAGCAGCGTAAGCGCTTTTTTCGTTTCCATTATTGGCAGGCGTTCCGGATTCAGAACAAAAATAAACCCTGTTTCCTTTCCGTTAAGCATAATGTCTCTGGCTTTCGAAAACCGTTCCTGTCTTTCCTTAAGGACATCGTAAATCGGATCTTCTATCGGTTCGCCGTCATTGAGAAGCTGGGAATAATTTTCATTCGTTTTCTTTCGTTTTTTTAGAAGGCCTTCAATCCAGACGCCCATAAGTTCGGGAAGGGAGAGCAGCCTGATCGTATGGCCGGTAGGAGCAGTGTCAAAAATGAGTTTATCAAAATTCTCCCCTTCTTCCAGAATGATCGAAATCAACTTGTCAAAAAGGGCTGCTTCGTCCGCTCCCGGTGAAGCTTTTGCGGTATCGAGCTGCCGGTGAACTTCTTCCATCATTCCTGAATGCACCGTTCCTTTAATATTTTCTTTGACACTGGAAATATATTTTTCTGTTTCTATTTCAGGGTCAATCTCCAAAGCGTAAAGCTTATCGGCTACTTTCGTTGTTTTCCCGCCGATACTCCGGCTGAAAATATCCCCCAGATTATGAGCAGGGTCAGTTGAAATAAGCAGCGTTTTATGTCCCGCCTCTGCAGACCTCCATGCAATGGCTGCCGCCGATGTCGATTTGCCGACACCTCCCTTCCCCCCTACAAATATAATCTTTTTTGTCAGTACATCCATTTTCATCTCTTCCTTTCCTTCAGCTGTCGCCTAGCAGCACCGGATACCGTTAAGAGGCGATTTATCCATCCCCATGCGCAGATGCCAGTCATGAAATTCTTCGATCATATGCGGGTACAGTTCCAGGGTGTAATAATATACCGGATTTGGAATGCCGATCATTTCGGAATACAGCAGCAGCATAAATAGATCATCTTCGTTGCGAAGCTCTCTCGCAATTTCCTGTCGGTGCGGCATGCTGAGCACTTCTTCATAAAATTTTATCAGTTTTTTCATATTTTCGAACATGTGTATCACCTTCTTTCTTAAATGCTGAAGCTTCTGCTTAAACAGTGGTATCTGCTTTCTGTTAAATGTTTTACGAAGCGGTTTAGTTTCGTTCTGTCACTGGATAAAAATACCTTCATGACAAGTACAGTCATGAAGGTATTAGGCTTTGTGCGTCATACTTATGAATCTGTCTGCTCGTATGCTGTAACTTTACCTTATTCAGCAGATTTTTGGAATTTCTTTTTTTATTTCATTTCGTCTGCCTACTATTTCTTATCGATCGGTTCATCGGACTTTTTTGTCATTACTGAGACAGCAGTAATCGTAATCCAGAATGCGAAAACAAAGTTGACAGCTCCAATGATAAACAGCAGCATATTGGAATCTGTTCCCCACCAGGACCATGTGAAGAGAACCTGCTGGAACAATGCGTACATCGTCATAAACAGCAGGAATATCATCGGCACGAGCGTATAAATGTAATTTCTGCCGAGCCGTTTCAACCATAGGGAAATTAATAATAAACTTATCCCTGCAAGAAGCTGATTGGATGTACCGAACAGCGGCCAGAGCAGATATCCTCCGGAACCGAATCCCTGTGGTCCTTCCGGAATAAGTACGAGAGCCGCTGTCGAAGCTACTGCTACCGTTGTCGCCACATGCGTTTTTGTAAGAGCAGGAATTTTATATTCTGTCCCGAGCTCAGCGATAATATATCGCATGAGCCTGACTGATGTATCCAGTGTTGTGGCTGCAAAACTGACGACGATAATTGAGACAATCGTTGTCGCTACTCCGGCAGGAATCCCCAGTCCTCCTGCAAGACCGGCTGCGCCTTCCACAAAATTTCCAAGTCCTATAGCATTTGATTCCGTAAAGCTGGAGTAAGCACCAGTAAATTCGTCAGCATTCGCAAATAATGTGACGACCGCGAGAATCGAGATGAGAGCAAGCACCCCTTCACCTACGGCTCCAAAATAGCCCACAAATCTGGCATCTGTTTCTTTATCGAGCTGTTTGGAGGAAGTTCCAGAAGAAACGAGACCATGAAAGCCGGAAATAGCCCCGCAGGCAATTGTTATGAAAAGAAGCGGCAGCCAGGAGGTTTCCGCCCCTGGATTGGTTGCAGGCGCTGTAATTTCCGGATTTGTTAAAAACAAGCCAAGATATAAAATAGCAAGCCCTACTACGAGCTGATGCGAATTTATAAAGTCACGCGGCTGCAGAAGTTTCCATACGGGAAGGGTAGAAGCGATATACACATACCCGAGCAGAATAATGATCCAGATGAAAAACGCTGTCGAAACAGCTCCAAGACCAAACAGTCCTGCACCGTCCTCTCCGCCCATATACTGGACAAGATCAATCTGCATTAGAGGAATTCCACTTGCGAAAATTGCCGTTGCATACATAATAGCCAGCGCAATCAAAGACGGCACGAGCATTTTTATATTCTTCTTATATACGGCATATCCAATCCATATGGCAAGGGGAATCTGAATAAAGACCGGCAGCACAGATGCCGGATATGTAATAAATAAATTGGCAATAACCCAGGCAAAAACGGCATTTACCATAAGTACAAGTATCAGAATAATGAAGAGAAAAAGTATTTTCCCGCGTTGACCGATAAGCTTATTGGCCAGCGTGCCGATCGACTGCCCTTTGTTACGGACAGATATAGCAAGGGTTCCGAAATCATGAACACCTGCGGCAAATACTGTTCCCAGTACTACCCATAATACGGCCGGAACCCATCCCCAGTATACGGCAATAGCCGGTCCGAGAATCGGGGCGGCTCCGGCAACCGACGTGAAATGGTGGCCCCACAGCACGAATTTATTCGTCGGTACGAAATCCACTCCATCCTTAAACTGGTGGGCAGGCGTTACATAATTCGGGTCCAGACGAAAAATTTTCTCTGCAATAAATTTGGAATAAAAGCGGTATCCTAAAGCGAAAATAACTAATCCTGCTACAGCAACTAAAATAGCCGACATGCTTCTGCCTCCTTAAAATGAAATATAGTTTAAAATTTTTACTATGCTCCTTCCCTCCTTTTTTGAAAGCGCTTCCTAATCGGAACCTAAGTACAGTTTAGCAATAATCTTCATTTTGTAAACTATTTAGAATCTTTTAATACTAAATACTTTTCTTATGCTTTCCGCTTCTGATTATAAAGGGAGATCAGTAACCAATAGTCCAGAGGAGTACCACGATTTAAATTCATTTCCTTCCTTATTACTTCAATCTTCAGGAACAAATTCCACTTTATCCAAAGAAGTAATTTCTCCCGTTTTAACGACAGACGCATACATACCAAAACAGTTATTTCTTTCTTTTACGACCGTTTTCAAAAGCCCTGGTTCCTGCTCACCCGTTTGTGGATCTACATTGATAATCATACATCGTTCACACGGCCGTTCGATTTTAATTACTGCTTCTCCCCCCAATTTTATTTTTCTTCCTGTCCAGCTATCCTCTATAAACGGAATCTTATCCTCGAGTGAAACAATAATATTCGGACGAAAACGGGCGGCATCCAGTTTTTCTTTTCCCCACGTTTCTTCCAGCTTTGCAAGAGAGGCATCTGTAATTAAAAGTATATGCTCTTCTTCAATAGCTCCGGCCGGGACGTATTCCGGAGAATACTTTTTAAAAGTAAGGCTTGTGCCTGCCGCATTTTCCAGCTCTTTTTTTAACTGGTCTTCCTCCCACGCAAAGATTCGTCCTTCCGGATTTCGCACTTCCAACCAAGGGAGAGCTTCAACTGTTTCTGTTCCTTTAAAGGATGCTTCGTATAGGACCATGCGCGGGCACTGGGTTATTGTCAGGAACTTCCCATCTCTTTTATCGTCGAGAAGCGCGTGGCTTCGATCTCCATATAATCCGTATTTCATCACAGTAGTTGCTGTGACGTGCTCTCCTCTGAAAGATTTAACAGGGTAGCGGATAATGTCTTTTAATCTGCCAATAGTCATTTAGTTCCTCCTGTTCATTATCTCTGTTTAATGTTTTATTCAGCTGAATGATTTCATTATTTACATTACAAATAGATAAACACGAATAATATAGCGAAAACCGGCAGGCTCACGTTGTTCGACACTCATCTTCTTTCCTGTCGCCCGATAACAGAAACCGGTCCATCTCTTTTAGGTCTTCAGGAATTTTCTTGACGGTAATGCAGAAAAAGGATAGGCTCAAAGTAACTATATGCCGAATATTTTGAAAGCGCATTCAAAAATACCGCTTTCTCACGGCGGAGTTATCTCATTAGATTCCTTACATATATCATTAATACAGGAGGTTTTTTCATGCATGTACCTTTAATTTTAACAGATTTTCTGGACCGCGCTGTCAAACTTTATGGGAAGAAAACAGCCGTCATTGACGGAGACAGAAGACTTACTTACGAAGAAGTTAATAATCGTGTACAGCAGCTCTCACGCGGCCTGTTTGATCTGAGCATTAAAAAGGGAGAAAAAGTCGCCTATCTTGCCCCTAATACTCTCGAAATGTACGAAGGTTTTTACGGCGTCTTTCAGACCGGAGGTGTCATGACCTCCCTTAATACCCGCCTGCGTCCGGAGGATTATATTTTTATCCTGAACCACAGCGAATCCCAGGTACTGTTTGTTGATTACTCCCTGTACGAGCAGGTAAAAGTTATAAAAGATCATCTGGAAACGGTAAAAACGATTATTGTTCACGGCATGGATGAAGACAGTAACGGCGATATATCCTACGAGAAATGGCTCGCCGGATTTTCGAGCAGCGCTGTCGAAAGGGTGCCCCTGGAAGAAACCGACATAGCCAGCCTTCTTTATACAAGTGGAACAACAGGAAATCCTAAAGGAGTAATGCTTACTCACCGCAGCAATTATCTGCATGCCTTAACAACGATGCATCATCTGCGCGTCAGTGACCAGGATACACTGCTCCATGTCCTTCCCATGTTTCATGTTAACGGATGGGGTTCTCCTTTCTACTACACAGCGAACGGAGTAACCCAGGTCATGCAGAGGAAAATTGAGCCGGCTTCCATGCTCGAAAATATCCGGCGGGAAAAAGTAACCGTTGCCCACATGGCCCCTACGGTTCTCAACATGCTGATAGAAGAGTATGCTTTGATGAAAGAGCCTTACAAACTATCCCAGGACATGCGTGTCGTGATAGCAGGATCTGCTCCCCCTCCAGCTTTTGTGAAACGTATTGAAGAAGATCTCGGATGGGAATTCGTTCAGGTTTACGGAATGACAGAGACATCTCCTCTCGTCAGCACTTCCATACCCCTTTCTGAACAAAACGGTATCGACTCCGAGTCACTTCACCGTCTGAAAGCAAAGCAGGGTTATCAGATGATTGGTACGGATCTTCGCGTTTTTGACGAAAATGGAGAAGATGTTCCGCGGGATGGTAAAACTGCAGGCGAACTTGCCGTGCGCTCAAATAATGTGATGGAAGGATACTGGAAAAACTTAGAAGCGACAAGAGCCACAATCCGGGAAGGCTACCTCTACACGGGTGATATGGCGAATGTCGATGCCGATGGTTATGTAGAAATTGTCGATCGCAAAAAAGATGTGATTATCAGCGGTGGTGAAAATATTTCTTCTATTGAAGTCGAAGGGTGCCTGTATGATCATCCCGCTGTTCTTGAAGCTGCTGTTGTTTCTGTCCCTCATGAAAAGTGGGGCGAAGTTCCTCATGCTATCGTTGTCTTAAGGGAAAAAGATGGGGCTACAGAGGAAGAATTGATGGAATTCGCCCGCACTCATCTGGCACGGTTCAAAGTTCCAAAAGGAATTACGTTTACAGAAGAACTTCCTAAAACAGCTTCCGGTAAGATTCAGAAGGTCCAGCTGCGCAAACCTTTCTGGGAAGGGAAGGACCGTTTCATAAACTGACCATTTTACTGATCTTCCCCCTGCTTTCATGAAATAACCTGATACAAAAGTTAAAAAAGCGGTATGAAGGTTTCCTGTTCATACCGCTTTTTATTATTGCCCCGCCAATTTATCAGTCAACAACAAGCATGTTGTTATCATCGAACTTCCACATATCACCGTATGCTACTTCCCAGCAGTAGCCGTCCGGATCTGTAAAGTATCCGCCGTAGCCTCCCCAGAATAAACGCTGAGGACGTTTTTCAATCTTAGCTCCTGCGGATTCTGCAAGTTCCATCACCGCATTTACCTCATTTTCTGATTTTCCGTTAAAGGCAAGAGTTATTCCTGAAAATCCTTCTTTCTTTTGAGGAGGATAAGCTTTGTTAATATCATCAGATAGATTTTCCAGAGGGTAAAGAGACAGTCTGGAACCTTCATTGTCGAAAAATACTACTTCCGGATTCTCTTCTGTCCCGTAAACAAAAGCACGAAAGCCAAGCTTCCGGTAAAACTGGAGAGAATGTTTCATGTCTTTTACTCCAAGTGTAATAAGGTTAATTCTGTTCATTATCATTTCCTCCTATACTTTTCAGCGGTGTTAAAGCCTGGTCCTTGTGTTCATAAATATAGAAAACGTCGCTTCAGCCTGCGTTGGAAAGGATTTTCGGGTGGTCTGCTTTTTTAAACAAAATCAGATCTTTATCGGAGCTGTCTTTTATCTCTTTTGAGGAAAATGTTTAACAGTTGAAATGCCCAGGGTATTTCACGTACGTAACGAGGAATTTATTACATTCGATAAATTTAACTTTAGAAAGGAGCAGTTAAAATGAAAAAAATCACACATATCTCTGTTGTAAGTGCAGGCACACTGTTTTTAACTGCCTGTGGCGATGCAGAGGATAATTCTGAAGAAAACGTTGAGCTTAATGATGAAGCTGAGTACACAGAAGAAAACAGTATCAATGAAGAACCGGAAGAAGAACCTGCCGACCTTGAAGAAGAAAATGAAGAGAACTGGTTCCACGATGAAGAAGATGTGGAGTCTGACAACAACGAAGAAACAGAAGGAACCGAGTCCACTTATAACTATGGTGCAGAAGAACTTTCACTGCTTATCGAACAGGATGACGGCGCCAGCCTGGAATATGATTATGAAAATACAGGTGATGAACCAACCGGAATGGTGACTATCATTGACGGAGAAACAACCGAAACGGAAGGAACAGAAGCCGTGAATGAAATAGAAGAAATGATGCAGGAGATCCAGGTCCTTCCTGATTCTGACGAGACTACTGCGCAGGAAGAAGTTTTGAATTATTTAGAGATGGAGGAAGAGGCAGTCGCAGCTTTTGAGCTTTCCATCGAATTTTCCGATGAAGAACAACTGGAAGTGACACACTAACTCTTTGAGAGCCTGCATTTTTATAAGCATGATTCCCTTTCAAATTGGCTACCTTGAAAATAAAGTAGATAAGAAATGAACGTACGCTTTCGTTTCCATGGGGACGCTTTCCGGGCGGGCCGGCCTCCATCGCCCCGGAGTCGCCCCATGTCCTCTTCCGCTTACGGTAAAAAGATAGAGAAGTATCTGCCATCTAATAAAGAAATTCCTTCTTCCACAGGCGTCCGCCGGTTTCCGCTTCGTTTTTTATTCTCTCATACAGAAAGTCTGCTGGTTGAATCAAGAAGATACCAAGGTAAAAACCAGTGCCAAGGCGATTTTTCAAGACGCCTGCGGAAAAAGAAAGCAGGAAGATCCTCCCGACCGCAAGGGAGGGAGAGCTGAGGACTTTCTCCGCGGCAAGCGAAGAAAAAGGAGCCGCAGGCAATCCAATAACAACACGGAGCTTTAACAGAGCCTTCCAATTAAAAGAGAAACCTGCTGGGCTTAAACCCAGTATCCTATTCAGAAGGACAGGGTTTCCGGGAAATCGATTCAGGGTAAAGGCTTTCATAACCTGAAAGGAGCCGATAAGATGACCGATCCTATTGAACTGACTAAAATAACGATCGAACAGCAGGAACCACCCCACCGTCTTGCCTATATTGATGGCTTTGAAGAACCTTTTAATTACGGCGTGCACGGCGGGGTAAAGGAGTTTTACGGCGTTGATCCGGACACGAAACATCCATCTACGCTTGATCATATAGTAGCTTCTGCAGCCGGCTGACTAACCGGGACTTTGTCCGGCGCGCTGTATGCGCGTCAAATACCTCCTTATCCTGATAAAATCAAAACCACTGCGCATGGAACGATTGAAGCTCCAGAGGGAGTGTTGAAAGTAACGAAAATTGCCTGTCATTATCATTTGAAAATTCCAAAAGGCAAAAAGGAAGCTGCTGAGCGGGTGTTAAATGTTTTTGAAAAGAAATGTCCGGTAGCTCAAACTTTGAAAGGCTGTGTCACGTTTGAACATTCCTGGGAAATAGAAGAATATGAAGCATAGCTGGTTTTGAATTTAACCGGATCTGCTTACGAAGGCGGCTTGACAGCGATTGTCATTGCCGCCTTTATAAATGCCTATGCCGTTACATTTTGCCTTCAAAGCATGGCTGAACGATTACAAATCCATCACCTTCGAATTTCATTTGAATCGATTCCCCGCTACCCCGTCCGAGAAACGTGCGATAGTTTATATCCGTTTTTAATTCCGGCTGCAAACTTCCTGACCATGCAACGGTAGCACCAGGATCCGTCAGTACCGGTGTGCCCGGCTTTACTATCAGCGTCAGCGGCTCATAATAAGTAGTAATTGCTGCTTTCCCGCTTCCTTCCAATAAAATATTGAACAGTCCTCCTGACATCATTCCTGCCGCTTTTTTCATCATACGAATATCCCAGTTTACAGAAGGTTCAAATGCCAGCAGATCATTACCATTTACTATAATTTTCTCCCCGTTTAAATCGAGAATCGTGATTTTCTTTCCCTGATCAGAAAGATACAGTGTTCCTCTCCCGGACGCCTTCATCAATTCATTTCCTTCACTCGTAAATACTTTTTTCACCATACGGTCCATGCCGTGCTCCATCAGCTTTTCCCGCTCGAATCTTATTTCTCCATTATAGGAAATCATCGAATCGATTTTTGCCCACAGTTCTCCGGTTAATTCAATATTTAATATCCGGTCTGTTTCCAGGTCGAACGCTTCCTGCGTGCTTTCTCTTTCCTTCGTTTTATTGACAAATTCCCGGATTGAATAGTGACCCACATTACTCACCTCCTTTTTTAACAGCAGGCTGCGTACGTTCTGCCGGCTCCCTTTTCAAGGAAGCAGTAGTGCAGTGCACGGCTCCCCACCCCTTCATCAGCTCATTGAGTTCTGCTTCAAGAACGTCTATTCCGTGACTTTCAAGCAGTTTTTTCGTTTCCGGGTTTCCGGAAGGCATGATAATTTTACCGGGTTCCAATGCTACGAAATTCAGTGCCATTCCTTCTTTGATTTCGCTGATATGATCAGCTTCGATCAGTTCGATGCCGATATCCTGAAGTTTCCGTGCAGCATCATAAGGGAGGTGCCAGGGGAAAACGACCATCTTATTCGAATCAGCCATGCACATAAAGCCATCCAGATGAATGGATCCATAAGGGATAGGCACATGGATAATATTTTTGACTCCCAGATTACGCAGCTCTGCTTCCACCTGGGCGGCGCCTGCTTCATTGGTCCGGCTTCCTGTGCCGAGAACCACGTTTTCCCGGTCTATCCAAAGCACGTTTGCCCCCTCGAAGTATCCGTCTCCGTTTATTGTTTTTATAATGGGTACGCCTAAAGCAGCAAGCGTGCGGGCGACGGCTTTCTCTTCCCCTCGGCGGGAAGCTGAAGCCGGACGGGAAATAATGGCTCCTTCCGGGGTCATCAGCATTAAATCCCTCATAAATAGAGCATTGGGACGGTCTTCTCTCTGATTGTCTATGTAATGAACTTTTACCCCATGATTCCGGTACAAAGCAGCAAGTTCATCATGCTCCCGACGTGCTATTTCTGCATTTATAGGCCCGCGGAACCGGTAATCCAGGAAGTTATCATAGGTTATATGGTCCAATTCCTTTCCTGGTCGGTGCATTAAAACTGTTTTCAGTTTACCCGTTTCCGAATCACAGTACCAGTCTCCCCATAGATCTTTCATCTCTTCTGAAAAGATCTTATCTGACGGGAACCAGCGCTCTCCCTGAACTTTTACCTGCTTATTTGAATAGGTCATGCGTATCCCTGCTTTCTTTTTATTCTTTTAAAAAAGCCAAGGTGTTGAGAAAGCCGCAGCTCCACTTTCAAAATAAATAATGCCAAGAATAATAAATCCTAAAAACATCGGGATTCCCATAAACATTAAGAATACTGATACTTTGTATCCTTTCCCCCGTTTAGGATTTCCGCGTTCTACGGTAGACGGCTTTTTAGGGGCCGAAGTTCCGTAAACAGTCGGACGTGATATTTTTTTCGTAAACAAACTTAATACCAGTACCGGAATGAATAAAATTACTCCAGTAATCGGCGTTAAATAGAGAGTTAATACCGGATCTTCAAAAACGAAATAAGCTAATAATGCATAAACAACTACTAAAACAATTCCCGCTGCTGAACCGAGCGCGTAAAACAATTTCCCACCTCCTTTCGCTGCAGTGCTGAAACTACTGATTATTTCCAACAGGTGAAACTCGTGGAAGAAAACCTGTAAACTTACAAGTAATCCCTCTACTTCATACGGTCAAACAGTCCAATCGTTTCAGACCGACCATCGGCAGACAGAAGCACCCGCTCTGTATTGATTATGTATTTAATCAGGATATATTTATAGTTTAAAAAAGACACCCCGTTTCAGGTGTCTTTTCGATAAATTATTCCTTTTCGTAGCCGGTAAGTTTCACATTCGGATCTTCAGTTATTTCTTTCAGCCGTTCTTTAATAAACGCTTCATCGTGTTCTTTATCATCCGGAATATCCGTTACGATTACTCCAGGAACTTTTTGCTCCGTAGTTTGTCCATCCATTTTTTTGGCAGCTTCATAATCCAGCTTCATGCGCATATATAATGCCTCCTTAAAGAGATTCCTTTAAAATCACTTCCACCATCCTATACCCTGTGAGTATAGAGGCAAACTTCCTTTCCTCAATTAAGCGTTTTTTAAGGAACCATTCCCTCTTCTTTCATCTGCTCTATAATATCGCCCGTTTTTTCAATTGCTTCCGCATTTGAATAGCGGCTTCTTAGATAATTAAACAGGTAATGACCTTCTTCTATTTCATATACAAAATAAGGTCCTATACTGTTTTCTGAAAACTGAACCCTTTCTCCTGCAACTTGAATTTCATGCCCATAATGACCTGCAGGTGCCTTCGAAAAGCTGAAAAGTACATTTTCTCTTTCTTTGTAAGGACCATAAAGAAGCTTCGCATTTCGATTTTCTTCCCACTTTTCTATTCCTTCCTCAGTCTGGAGATCGCTTTCTATCGTTTGAGGATCTTCAGCATAATGAACATCCACCATGGCAGGCTCACCTCTTCGATGAGTAACGAAAGCCGTATGAATATCCAAATTTTCGAAATCCGGAATAAATACTTTCATATCCAGCATCGACGCCGCTTCAGATTGAATATCATCAACTCCTTTGGATGGTTCAATCCCTTCATGAGAACAAGAAGCAGCAAAACCGAGCAGCATTACTGCCGGTAAAACTATTAACCTTTTCATAAGCCTCACCCAATTCCCGATTAATACAGATTTATTGATGTGCTGCTTTTCATTTCTATGGTGAAATTTCGTCTATTAGCTATACGGCTTTTCCAATGAAGAAGTTTCACTATAATGTAATCCATTCCCGGAAATTTGGTCAACTTCATTTAATAAGGCTACCTTGAAAATAAAACAGATAAGCAATGAATGGTCGCTTTCGTTTCCATGGGGGCGCTTTCCGGGAGGGCCGAAGCGAAGTTTTCTACATGTATCAACAACAAACTCCCTCGGTAAGATAGGTTTATCTCTCAAATACTCGCTCATTCGCAGGATGTTCCCCCTTTTCGATCGCACCTGACGGATAGATCAACGAAAGAAACGGAAGAGGAGGCGCTCCAAGACAGGCGGAAAGAAAGGAGGTCGCGAAAACTCCATTTTTTACCATATCCTGCACGTCTTCTCCACGCGGTCCCTGGAGGCTTTTCCTCCCATGTCTCAACGGGTCCATGCCCTCTCATTCCTTTGTCATGCCTGGCCAGGGGGTGGAGGCCGGTTTTGCTTTAACGACGGGTCCGGGCCCTTTGGTTTGTGGTATCCGGTCCTCCGTGCTTTCTTTTTCATCCTGCGAATAAGCCATGATTCGATGAGCCGACGGGACGATCACCCCCTAGACAGCAGACGGAAGCGGTCGGACTTTCTCTGAACAGTAGGGTTCTCCCCCTCTGGCGAGGGCCACGAGGATTCGTGCCAGCTTGCCCATCAGTTTCATGACCGACTTCATCTTTTTCATCTTTTTGCCCTGCACATTGACGTGGTGGAGGTGCCGGAAATCCGCGTTGTTTTTGATCAGGCTCAGCGTGGCCAGGTATAAACAGCGCCTCAGCCGGGACCTTCCGCGTTTGGAGAGGACCACTTGTCCTTTCCATTTGCCGGAGCTCGCTTCGGCCAGGTGCAGGCCGGCATGACGTAAGAGCGCATTACCATGGGCAAAACCACGAATATCACCGGCTTCCCCCAGAATCCCCGCCAGGGAGAGATCGCTGATCCCATCGATGGCAAGGAAGGAGTGGCGGTAGGTCACGTGCTCCAGGGTGGCAGCCACCTCGTGTTCCACCCGTTCCAGCTGGGCCGTGACCAGGTCCCATTCTTCGAGCAGCTGGTCCAGGTGCAGGAGATACGCCTCCGGCGCCTGCGTGCTTCCCACGGACCGTTTCGCCACCGCAAGCAGCG
Organism: Alkalicoccus halolimnae; assembly: GCF_008014775.2. Taxonomy (GTDB): domain Bacteria; phylum Bacillota; class Bacilli; order Bacillales; family Salisediminibacteriaceae; genus Alkalicoccus; species Alkalicoccus halolimnae. Next base: position 2,323,273 of record NZ_CP144914.1, read on the forward strand.
TTTCCGCTTTCCGGTGGCCGGCGTGACGTTTCATCCCTGTTTTCCATCCGTGGATCACGTCCGCCACGTCCAGCTCCCGCAGTTGTTTCGGCATGGGGAACAGCCGCAGGGTAGCGATGGCCCCTTTGCTTTGGAGATCCTGAAAGACCTCCCGGAGTTCCGGGAAGACAATATCGACCCAGCGGTGCAGCTGATTGATGGTCGCAACGCGCCGTTTCACGAGCACCTCCCGGTTGGCCATGAGCACCCGGAGCGAGTCGAACGTTTCCGACGTGGGATGGATCTGGCTGTAATAGCCGTTTTTAACCATGTCGGCAATCACGAGGGCGTCTTTGGCATCGCTTTTGGACTGGATATGATCCCGGTTTTCTTTATTCTTTTTGACCAGGTGGGGATTAACGGTGACAACATCGATCTGCCGGCCCTTCAGCCAGGCGGTCAGGTTCAGCCAGTAATGGCCGGTCGGCTCCATCCCGACGATTTCGGTCGTACAGCCGCTCGCTTCCTTCCACGCAGCGATCCTGTCGAGAAGCCGGGTAAACCCTTCCTCGTTGTTTTCAAAAGCCAACGGCTTACCAAAGGCGATGCCCCGGTAATTGACAGCACGTGCCACGTGGTGATGCTGGGCAATATCCACCCCGATAATCAGGTGGCTGGAAGAAATACGGGCAATCCGTTGATTTTGTTGGTCCTGCATTTTAAACTTCATAGTAAGGTCCCTCCTCAAGGTTTGGAATAGTAGAGTCGTGTCTCTATTCTTATCTTAGCGAGGGGCCCCTGTTTTTTCAAAGTGGAAATTAACACTCTACAGGAATGCTTTAACACAGCTTTTGATAAAATGATGGCGCACCGGGATTTCATCCTATTCACCGTAATAAATCCCTGAAAACGCAGGCTGCTTCCAAAAAGGAAGGATGTAAATTCCCGTCTTCGATACTCCAGCAATAAGCCAGGACGGCCTGGGCAAAACCCCATAGCAGAATTTTTTCTTCGTTTAATTGGAGCTCTTTCACAAAAATAGATATCCGCTTTTTTATAACGGCCTTCTTATGCTGATCAGGGAGCTTATTTAACAGAAAGGGAATTACGTCAGATTCTCTTTCCCCAATCATTCCTTTTGGATCAATGGCAAGCCACGGTTCCCTTTCCCCTCGAAGGATATTGTAATGATGAAGATCACCGTGCAGGAGATAGAGCTGTTTCTGGCTGTTTGCAAGCTGTTGAAATATTGTTAAGGCCTCTTTTAAAGTTCTTTTTGATACCGATCCCAGTCCTTGTTTATTATTTACGTAAATACGCTTCATAGACTCCACTTTTGAAGACATATCCGGCAGGCTGTTTTTTGCTGAAGCAGGTTTCCAAAGCTTTTTCATCACCTCTGCTGCTGCTAAAGCCGTCATTTCTTCTTCTTTTACCTCTGCAAGCATGGTTCCGGGTTGAATACATTCTAAAAGCATAATGCCTCTTTCTGCATCTGTATCGAGCAGTTTTACGGCTCCGGAATTATTGAAGCAGCGGAGCGCTTCTGTTTCTGTCCGATATTCTTTCTCAGAAACTGTAAATTTTATGACAGCCCTGCTTCCATCCCCGCATTGTATCGGAGCCACATAATTATAGGACAGCTCAAACGGGGCCAGCATTTTCATCCCCCATTTACGTTCGCTGTAATCAACGAGCTCAGGGAAATTACGAAGCCAGTTTTCCCCTTTCTTGTGATGAATATTTTTAATTGTACGCTGAAAATGTTCAGGCAAAAAGCTCATAACATTCCCACTTTCTTTTTTACTCCGTCTGACGAAGGCAGTACACTTCAAATTCTTCAGCATGCTTAAATACGGCGTCCGGCTTCACAGTAAAGGAAGTCTGTTGAAGATTCGGCAGCCATTGGGCTCCCGCTGAATGGACGCCTGCTTTTATTCCTGTTTCGATATCACTGTCGCTGTCACCTGCAAAAATAGCTTCTGAAGGAGCGGCGTGCAGAGAAGCGAGAGCTGTTTGCACGCCTTCCGGATGAGGTTTAATATTTTTGACTTCATCTCCTGGAATGAGTACATCAAAATAATGCTTCATACCAAGAATCTCAAGTGAAATTTCCAACCCTCTTCTTGATTTACCAGTAATAATTCCCAAAGAAAAGTGACGGGAAAGCTCATGCAGCATCTTTGTAACTTCTTTATTTTCTTTTACGAGACGTTCATGGTTTTCTGAATAAGTCTGGAAAAAATATTCAACCGCTTTTTCTTTTTCGCTGTGTTCCAGGTTTTTGTATATAATTTCGTTTTCCGGCGGACCGAACATAGCCCGGACCTCTTCATCATTTAATTTTTTATTATCGTACTTCAAAAAAACTTCCTGGAAAGAATGATAAATACAAGGCAGCGTATCAGCGAGCGTGCCGTCGAAATCAAATAAAACTGCTTTCATTAAGGGGTCCTCCTTTTAAGTAATGATGCTCAAAACAGCTGTTAATTCCATACCCTTTTTCCTGCTCCGTTATCCAGGCAGTCTTCAAAAAAAAGCCGTTCTATGCCACCTGCAGCTTTCTGGACGTCCTTATTGCTGTCATTTACGATAGAAGGGACTATAGTTCCCTTCGAAGAAAGGAGTGCCTCGTTTGATGGAAAAGGTGCTGATCGTGGAAGGTAAAAATGATCGAAAGAGAATAGAACCGATTCTTGATGAACCTGTGGAAATTATTTGTACTCAGGGGACATTAAGCCTGGAAATGCTCGATAACGTCATACTTCCACGTGAAGAACTGGAAGTATTTATATTTGTAGACGAAGATAATCCGGGTATAAAGTTAAGAAAACAGCTGCGGAGAGAACTTCCTAACGCGATTCATTTATACACCCGTGAGGAATACAGGCAGGTGGAAGATACTCCCTATGATTACCTGCTTATGGAACTGGGAAAATATTTTAACGTTCATCGCTATTAAGTGTTGTGATCTGCTTATTGTTATCTTTAGTTATTCTGAAGCGTTTTACGGAGCCTGAAACCGCGGAATTATTTCTCTTTCCTTTTCCACTCATTCTCTTCCCGAAAGGAGAATAAAAAACATAAAGGGCCCTGATAATCCTGCGAACAGAAGCATGCCCATACTAAAGAAAAATAGTTCAGCTCCCCCCTGGGATATGAACAGCAGAGTGCCCACAAGACTTAGAATCCACGCCACAACTCCAGCATAAAAGGCTTTTCTCCAACTTTTTGACTGCCATTTTCTCAGTGAAAATATAAGCAGATTTAATAAAAATCCTCCTGCCGCAGGAAATAATAATTCCATTATCGATTCCTCCAATTTTCTATTTAATCTTTTATTTAATCTTTAGTAAGTTTTACTACTCTGACTACTTCACGCTGAAGGGTGTGCATCCCTTCCCTTTTATAACTGTTTTCATTAAGATGAGGTATTTCATACGGACCTTTACTGGACCTCCCGTAATTATGCCATTCTTTTCACTCGTATCTTCTATTAATTTTTGAATATTTGAAGAGGCTCCACTTTCAAGCGTATAATGACAGATAAGGAGTTCATTTACTCTGCGTGAAGCAGGAAAGCTTCTGCATAAATTATAAACCACTTTTTACAGTTTTTGATAATATCGCGCTGTTGAATAGATAATGTAGAAAAATTCGCTTCAGCTATGCCGTAAAGAGAACCTTCGGGGGAACTTTCGGAATCGTCCGTTTTATAATATTAATTTGAGTGAAAAGGGTGAAATTATGTCTATAAGAAATGAACAAATACAGCCGGGTTGGAATTTAGAACACAGTTATACAGCTCTTCCAGAGAAGTTTTTCAGAAAAATAGAATTAAACCCCGTCCACTCTCCTAAAATGATCTTGTTGAACAGGGAACTCGCGTCCTCTCTAGGACTGGATCCGGATGAGCTTCAGAGTGAAAAAGGAGCTTCCATTCTCGCTGGAAATGAACTTCCTGCAGGCTCCCTGCCGCTTGCCCAGGCTTATGCGGGTCATCAATTTGGTAACTTCACTATGCTTGGGGACGGACGTGCTCTACTGATTGGTGAACAGATAACACCTTTCGGAAAGCGGGTTGATATTCAGCTGAAAGGCTCCGGCAGAACCCCCTATTCCCGTGGAGGAGATGGACGGGCTTCTCTAGGTCCGATGCTCCGGGAATATATTATTAGTGAAGCGATGTATGCACTCGGTATTCCTACGAACCGTTCGCTGTCTGTCGTACGGACAGGGGAATCCGTTATCCGCGAAACAAAGCAGCCCGGTGCTGTGCTTACTAGAACTGCCGCCAGTCACCTGCGCGTCGGAACCTTTCAATTTGCTTTAGGAGGCGGTACCGAAGAAGATGTAAAGGCTCTTGCTGATTATGCCCTCGAAAGGCATTTCCCGGGTGCTGACCGTGCAGAAAATCGTTATTTATTTTTACTGAAAGAAGTGATCAGACGCCAGGCGGAGCTGATTGCTGACTGGCAGCTTGTCGGGTTCATACATGGAGTGATGAATACCGATAACATGGCGATCAGCGGAGAAACGATTGATTACGGCCCTTGTGCGTTTATGAACAGCTATGATCCAAATACGGTGTTCAGCTCCATCGATGTCCAGGGCCGCTATTCCTACGGTAACCAGCCGCGCATCGCAGGCTGGAACCTTGCCCGGTTTGCTGAAACACTCGTTCCGTTAATTGATGAGGATCAGGAAAAAGCCGTAGAACTGGCTCAGGCCGAGCTCTCCAGCTATCTGGATTTGTATCACCAGAACTGGCTTCACGGCATGCGAAAAAAACTCGGTCTTTCATTGGAAGTAGAGAAAGATGAATCATTATTCAATGATCTTCTTGATTTGATGCAGGAGTATGAGGCGGATTACACGAATACTTTCCGTGCCCTTACTTTCCAAAAATGCGAAGAGCTCCCTTTTTCTGATACGGTGAAATTCATGGATTGGAAAGCCCGCTGGAAGGAGCGCCTTCAGACAGAACAAAAATCGGAAAAAGAAGTGCAGGAAATGATGCAGTCTCATAACCCGGCTGTTATCCCGAGAAACCACCGGGTGGAAGAAGCTTTGGAAGCTGCGGTTCAGCGCGGAGATTACAGTGTGGTGAAGAAGCTTATAAACGTTCTGGCAGACCCTTACGCCCACACGCCTGAGCAGGAAGCTTACTGCAGCCCTCCACCAGAATCCTCCGGCCCATATCAGACTTATTGCGGGACGTAATTACTTCGCCTTCCCTGTCCGATCCAATGAATATACAGGAGAGCTCTTCTTCCTGGTAAGTTAACACTTTTTGATTTCAGAAATGAATAATTGCAAATTCAATATCAACGAATAAAGCCTGGGTCCCTGATTTCTTACAGGGATCCAGGCTATTTCGTTCCCCGGCATATTTTTATACTTCAGCTGTCACTGCTGTAACTTTTATGCTGCTCACGCGCTGCTTCTGCTGCCTGCTGCATATTGATCATGGCTGCCACTGTTTCTTCTTCTGTAAGTGTTTTAAGGCCGCAGTACGGATTAATCCAGAACAGCCGGGAAGGAAGGAAATGCAGAGCCTGCAAAATAGTGTCTGTCATTTCATGAACCGGAGGAATACGCGGACAGTGGATGTCATAAAAGCCAAGCCCTATTCCTTTATCATAAACATAATCCTCAAATATTTTGATCAGCTCTCCATGCCTCCGCAACGTTTCAATCGAAATGACATCCGCATCCATGGCGCTTATAGATTCAATAATGTCATGAACTTCGCTGTAGCACATATGAGTATGAATCTGAGTCGTTGACTGGACACGCTCTGAAACGAGGCGGAAAGCATTGACCGCCCAGTCAAGATAGTCTTTATGGCACTTCTGCTTCAACGGGAGCCCCTCCCGCAGTGCTGGTTCATCCACCTGGATCATTTAGATATAATTCTCCTCAAGTGCCCGGATTTCTTGCTGCAGGGAAGCTGCGATTTGATAGGCAGTATACCCCCGGGTAATATCTGTGCGCTCAAAAGACCAGTTCAATATAGTCACCGGTCCGGTCAGCCTCCCTTTCACAGGTTTGTCTGTCAGCGTCTGAGCATAAGCAGTTTCGCGAACCGTCATTGGTTTTTCAAAAGAAACATCTGAGTAAATAATCGGCGGCTTTACACAGCGGGAACCGTAGGACTGCACCCAGCCATTAACTGTCACCGCAAACCCATTCAGTTTTTCACCGAAAAATTCCACCATATCATTTCTTTCAAATTCTCCATGGGAGAACTCCTTCTCTTTCGATGAAGGAGACCGCTTATCAACGTCATTTATTTCAACTGTTAAGATATTAAGTTCAATTAATAAGGTTGTATAAAGACATCGTCCTTTTACAGCAATTTTTTCAGTGCCTCAATATCCTCCTGAATAACCTCTTCCAGCCGGCGGTTGTAAAAAACAGAAGCGGGATGAAAAGTAGGGAAAATACTGAACTCTTTCTCTGTCCAGCTGTAAGTGCCTTCGTTATATTTTTGAACCGGCCCCCGAAGGACTCTTCCGTGCTGTTCCGTTATTTTATAGCCCGGACCCAGCAGTCTTTTTAGTCCTATGTTCCCTAAAGTTACGATTATCGGAGCCTTTACATGTTCTATTTCATAATCAAGAAGCGGGGCGTGACCCAGAATTTCTTTAGCTGTCGGGGGTCGGTTATATTTTCGTTTTACAACATTTCCGTGTTTGTCTTTTTTCTCCCCCCAGCGGTATGGCCGGCTCCGAACAGCACTCGTAATATAGACCTCTTCTCTCGATAGATTTAATTTCTCCAGAAACTTCATCAGCTCTTTCCCTGCTCTCCCGCTGAAGGGAACGCCATTATGTATTTCCGTTTCACCCGGAGCCTCCCCTACGAGCATAAATGCAGCATTTTCCGGGCCCTTTCCGTAAACAAATCCTTCCACTGGAAAAGAAGCCAGTATTTCTTTTCCTTCGTCAGCTAACTTTTCAGGTATGTGCATTATTTCTCTCCTTTTTTTAAAATTGGCTACCCTGAAAATAAAGTAGATAAGTGATGAACGTGCGCTATCGTTTCCATGGGGACGCTTTCCGGTCGGGCCGGCCTCAGCTAATTCCGTTCTCCCTTTGGTCGGGCGGAATGGATCTTCGGCTCGTCCTTCATCCCCCTGGATTCGCCCCATGTGCCCTCCAGCTTATGGTAAAAAGCAAGAGCAGGATCTTCAATCTAATAAAGAAAACCTCTTCTTGAAAATTATCGATTCCACCTGTATAGAGGGAAAGTTCCTTTTCTTTAGAAAGCCATTTTCATCCGTCATGGTGCAGCGAGCCTGCATGAGGGAATCTGTTAAAGCTCCGGGCTCTTAAAGCAAACTTGAGGGTAAAAAATATATCTTCCAATAAATTTAAAGCGTCCCTCTCAAGTGAAATTCATTCATCAAGTTCGGAAATCCCTTTCTGAAAGGGACTTATGAAATTGATTCAGCTTATAATAAATTAGTCTCCTATAATTTTTTTATGTTTCTCTATTCATAGCCTTTTCTTCTTTACAAATAAGAACAGTCGTTGTTACTATGATATGAATGAAACAGCTGTTATATTGTTCATTTTCCCTAAATTACTCTAATTAATCCAACGCCGGGCTGATATATTCGAAAAAGCTGTCCGTATTATTAAGCAGTTTTTACCGACTGTTTCTTCCCGTTAGGAGCCCTGATTGATATGAAGCAACAACTAATAAATGACCTTCGTGAACAGTATAAAGTTTACTTTACAGACTCATCTGGACCTGAGTCTTTTGCTCATAAGGATATCACTGCCGATCCACTGCCTCTCATCCATCTGCACAGCAGGCAGATGCTGATGGATAATCCGACTGTTATTGGTACTTTATTCGCGAAACGCTATGCCAAAACAGCTGCGGGTCATTTTTATGCCCTCGTTCATGGCTGTATCCTTCAAACGGACCCTGCTCATGCGTTCATACGGGCAAAAAATTATGGCGAGCTTGCTCTGGAGCTTCCATCAGGCAGCTGGGTCGAAAGCAGCGATCAGAAACTACAGCGGGAAGCGGTTCATGCGTTAATTAAGCATCATATTGAACCGTTATTTTTCAGTATTTCAAAACACACCGGAGCGCGTTCTGCTCACTTATTTTCGATAGCTTCCCACACGCTCCATCAGACGTCTCTGCATCTAAAAGAACAAATGCCTCATGCTGCTTCCTATGTAGAAGATATTCTTCACATGTATACGGCTTATGAAAATTTTTCGACAGAGTTCCGGTTTAAAGAGCACTCAGGGTTCTACGTAAGAAAGCACTGCTGTCTTTCTTATATGCTCGATGGTGACAAGGCTTCCTGCTGCAAAACGTGCCCGCTCATTAATAAAAAAAGATCCAGCCTCTCTACTTGACCCCTATTATATCTGTTTTTACGGGTAACTGATATTCAATCGCAGGAGCGCGGACTGTAAACAATCACAATTTGCTTCAATTAACAGACAGAGTCCGCCGGGAAAATTCCGGCGGACTCTGTTTTCCTTACAGCTGTTTATACTGTTGATTTTAAACATGGAACGCACCCCAGCCGCCTCTTTGCAGAAAATCGGCTGCCTGATTCTGAATTCCCGATCGGATCAGCAGCGGTTCCTCACTTAAACGATACTTTTGCCTTTCTGCGCAAGAGCAAAGTGGATCCCGTGCTGAAGTGTCTGGAAACAATTAAATTTGGATAAATCAATGTCCGTGCTGTTAATGGTCATGCCTACTTTCGGAGAAATTCCGACCAGTATAGTGTCTGTACCTATTAAGGAAGCAGCTCCACCCAATTTTTCAATTAAACTTGCTGCATGAACAGTGAAATTATCATTCAATCCAGTTAAATCAAGTACTACATACTTCGCCTTATAAGCAGGCAGGTTTTCCAACGTTTTGTGCAGCAGCTCTTCCGTGCGCTCTTCATCGTATGCTCCAAGGAGTGGAATCACTACAATGCCTTCCAGTACCGGAATGATAGGAGAAGACAGCTCTTTTACGAGTGCATTCAATTCCCCCGTCTGTTCCTGTACAAGCCGCTCCAGCTGCTGTATCTGCTTCTCTTCATTCGTTCGGGCAAGCTGGTGTATATTTTTTTCCACGTTTTCACTTGATGGGAAATAACGTATAACACTTTCTTCAAATCCTTCGATCTGATAGTGAAGAACTTCATACCAGACGTTTCGTCCAAAGAGTCCCGTAAAAATTCCTGCATAATGAGCCGGAAGAAAATTGCCGCCCTGCTCCTTGTTCTGAGCGACGTTAATCTTATATTCCCAGCTGTTCTTTAAATGGACCTCCAGAGTCGCTTCTTCTTCTTTCAAGTAATGAATTTCTGCAAGTCCCCACCCAGCTGCCGCATATGTAGATGTAATTAATTTTGAAGCTTCAGCTGCACTAACATTCATATCTGTAAAATATTTACCTACTACAAGCCCCTGGCGGAATCCCGTCGTTTCCAGCACTACCCGTGCTGCTTCTTCTCCGGAAACTTCTTCAATAGCATCGAAAAACTCTTTCATAGCGGAGGTAATCCAGAAAAGGACAGCGTCTTCTCCTTCAAAAGAAAATAAACCTTCTGCTGTATTCCAGTCGAACTCCAGACCTGCAACTTTTTTTGATGGCTTTTCCAAAATATTCATCTCCATCTATTCTTTTATTTGAATCCATTTTCTAAGCCGTATCTCTGTTTTTTAGCGGCACCAGCGATCATGACTAAATTAAATCTGAATCCGTCCTTATTTCAGTTGTTTCATTCTATATTTATGCAATTAAAATGTATTATACAGGAATTCAGACATGCTTTAAATATCTAATCTCTTGATTAACACAGACAGTCATTACACGTCGTCGGCTTTGTGTGCTGTAAGAGCATTTGCGAGTATCCTAATTCCACCTGATAAGGAAAAGTTTCATTCCTATAGAAAGCCGTTTTCATCCATCATAGTGCAGCGATTCTGCATGAATGTCTCTGTTTAAGCTGTGTGTTGTTTTTGGAGTGTCTGCGGACCTTCCGAAGACGGTTCTGCCTTGACACCAATTTTTTCGGAAGGGAAAATCGGCTTCATGAATAGAAGAACTTCTTTTCTTTCTATGAAAAAAAACGAAGCGGAGTTTTTACATGTATCAACAGCAGCTTTAACACATCTATTGTTTAAATACGTGTATTCCCCTTTACTTATATAAACATTTAATTATATACTATAGTATAAGAAGTATTTCTTTGTTATGGTTTATTAAGGTGATGTCTGTTGACCTCTCTATTTATAGGCAGATTTTAAAGCCGGTATTGCCTTATTAGGCCTTCTCATCTAGTCTAAAGAAAAGATTTATTTTTAAAAGGTAACTATAACCAACAATGGAGGCGTTAAGATGGAAAAAGTAGTGATTTTAGGTACTGGGCCGGCTGGACTGACTGCGGCCGTGTATTTAGCACGAGCCAACATGGAACCACTCGTTATTGAAGGACCGGAACCGGGCGGCCAGCTCACCTTAACGACAGAAGTAGAAAACTTCCCCGGCTTCCCGGACGGTATTATGGGGCCGGAACTAATGGATAATATGAAGAAGCAGGCAGAACGTTTCGGTGCTACTTTTAAAAGAGGATGGGTAACAGAAGTAGAGATAGAAGAACGCCCTTTTACGCTCCATATTAGTGGAATGGATGATATAAAAACCGAGGCTCTTATCATTTCCACCGGTGCATCCGCAAAAATGCTGCAAATACCCGGTGAGAAAGAAAACATCGGTAAAGGAGTCAGCACCTGTGCTACCTGTGACGGTTTCTTCTTCAGGGGTAAAAAAGTAATTATTGTCGGCGGAGGAGATTCTGCTATGGAAGAAGCAACGTTCCTCACAAAATTTGCGGATGAAGTCCAAATTGTTCACCGCCGGGATGAACTGAGAGCGTCCAAAATAATGCAGGACAGGGCGCGCGATAATAAAAAGATTACCTGGGCGCTTAACAAAACCCCGGTTGAAATGATGTCAGACGGAATGAAAATATCCGGTTTAAAAGTACAGGACAACGAAACAGGCGAAGAACAAATTCTCGAATCAGATGGAATTTTTGTCGCTATCGGTCATAATCCAAATACTAAGTTTCTTAAAGGAAAATTAAATATGGATGAAAAAGGCTACCTCCTTGTCGAACCGGGCACGACGGATACCAATGTCCCGGGCGTGTTTGCTTGTGGTGATGTCCAGGATCAGAAGTACCGTCAGGCAATTACGGCTGCCGGCACAGGATGTATGGCAGCGATGGACTCTGAACGATTCCTTGAAGGGGAAGCAGTTCTCGACTGGAGCCAGAATTTATAAACCACAGTGTCATATTGGAACCAGTATGCAGTTTTACTGTCTTTCCAATATCGATCAGGTACGCATTAATATAATTCAAATCGGTCATGGCTCTGCCGTGACCGATTTTTGTATATGGACCGGATTATTTCATTTATTGGTTTAGTTCAGCCGCTATTTCAAGAAAAAGCGTGCGTTTAAAATCGAAGAGATAAACAGCTTAATCCTCCATCCTGCTTCCGGAATTCGCTCACTGCTGCCTCCCTCGTCATAAACCCTGCTTCTTCTATTTTTCGTTTTGTTTCCGGAAATCCCTCTGGTACAATAACAACTTCGTTTACACGTATGCAATTCGCTGCATATTCTTCTTCCTGTGAAACGGTAATCTGCTTATATTTTTTAAAAACGTCATGATCAATAAATTCGCCGGCAGTAAGAACAGTATTGTCACCGAGATAGGCAATGCCGGTTTTTAAGTGAAAAAATTCTTTAAGAGGAATAATGGTGGCACCATACCCTTCTTTTTGAAGAATAGCTTCGAACTGCTCTGCTCCTGATTTGTTAGTGCGGGTGGACAGCCCTATATAAAAGTGATCTTCCACGTGCAGAACATCGCCTCCTTCGAGCGTTCCGGGTTCACTGATCGTATACATTCTTCGGTGGTAATCTTTAAGTGCCGCTTCTACGGCTTCAGTTTCTCCGCGTCTTGAATCAGCGCCTGGGCGTGTAATCAGGGCAAACTTACTTGTCACAACAGCAGGATCTTCCACGAAAACGTCGTCCGGATAGTCATTATCTGAAGCAAGCTGGTGCACCATCACTCCAGCTTCTTCCATTACCTCTACATAAGCGCGGTGCTGCTCAAGTACTTTACTATAATCCGGGGTCCCTAGATTTGCTGTCGTCAGCCCTTGTGCAAAAGAAGCTGCTGGTTTTTTCACAATGATTTGCTGCACTTTCATTTCGCCCCCGCCTCTCTGCTTAATATATTTTCTCTGTTTGCGTCTGCTGTTGTTTTTTACAGAAAACGCCGCTTCAGTTAGCTATAGGGAGACTCCCCGGGTGGGCCTGTGCCCAGCGGGATCTTCCGATTTTTTCTTCGTTAATGTTAATAACAGAAAGAGAAGGTCTGCCCTTCATATTATAAGAAATGTTTTATTTCAAGGCAGATTAATATTTTCTAATAATTCACCTTAAGAAATCTCCTATTTTATCTATTCCACGCTCCTCTCCCAATTCCTTTATCTGCAGATATTCTATTTTGTTTTTTCGTAACAATGAGAATTCACAATAACTTGTTTGATTTCATAAATATATCGGGAATAGCGGGAAAGAAGAGGTAATTTAAAGGAGCGTGAATGTAATGAAAAAACGAGTTGTCGGGGTTTATGAAACGAAAGAAGAAGCGGTAAAAATAGTAGAAAATTTACAGCTGGAAGGAAACCGTCCAGAAGAAATAGTTCTTTTATCAAATGATAAGGAAACGACCTCCCGCCTTCGTGACGAAACTACGGTAAAAACGGAGAAACTGGAAGAAGAAAAGGAACAAAAACCAGAAGAAGAAGAATCTCCTTCATTTATGGACAAACTGAAAACAGCTTTCAAAGGGCAGACGGAATTTAAAGGAGATACTTCAGCAAATAATGTGAAAGATCCATTTAATTTTATCAATTTAGGATTTTCGGAAGAGGAAGCCGAAAAATATGAAAATGAAGTGAAAAACGGAAAAATTATCGTACTCGCCCCTGTTCAAGGAGAAGCGCATGAGGAAGAAGCAGATAAAGCCGCTCCCCTTGATGCGGAGGGACCAAACCAGATTGGAGATCCAATGAGCGCAGAAGATCCACAGCAGTACGCAGAGGAAGCACCAAAATTTCCGCAGGACAGCGATGTAAAAAAAGAAGAAAGAGATCGATAAAAAAACATTTTTAATACCGCACGTATCTGAGTAACTAAAATAGTGACAGACCCTTTAAGAAGGTGCTGTCATTTTTTTCGTAAATTTGATCTGCCCGAGTTTTTAAGGAATCTCCTCGTAGGGATCCCCTGGGATTATTGATTTCCCAGGCCTTGAAAAACAGCCAAGGTTCCGGAGAACGACATAAGCTGCCGGATATAGAGACATTATTCCACCTTAAACGATGTAATTTAAAAGGAGGTTTTCTAATGATAAAAACAGCTGCCGTTCAAATGCACGCCATGCCCGGGATGAAGGATAGAAATATTGATACAGCAGTGAAAATGATTAAAGAAGCTGCAGAAAAGGGAGCAGAATTTATTTCTCTTCCCGAGCTTTGGGTAAGCGGATATTACTTATCCGAGGCAGAATTCCGGTCCTTAGCTGAACCATCAAACGGAGAGCTGATTTCATTTTTTCAGGATTTAGCCTCCACCCTTCAAGTTGTTTTAATTGTTCCTTTTGTGGAGCAGCATGAAGAAAACATCTATAATGCAGCCGCAGTCATTGACAGAGATGGAACAACAGCTCTCTGCTACCGGAAATCATTTTTGTGGGGAAGGGAAAACGGCATATTCACACTAGGAAAAAAAGTATACAAGCCTGCTCAAACTTCCCTTGGAAAAATAGGAATCCTTATTTGTGCAGACATCGAATTACCAGAGCCTTCCCGCATCCTTGCTATGGAAGGCGCTGAACTTATCGTTGCTCCTTCTGTTTGGAGTCTTAAAGCTGAATCCAGATGGGACATTCAGCTCCCTGCACGCGCCCTTGACAATACTGTGTTTATGCTTGGGGTCAATACCGTTCAGGAAGGAAGCTGCGGTAAAAGCAGACTTGCCGCGCCGGATGGAAGCATTTTCAACGAGGCACCTGAGAGCGAAGAAACCCTGCTTCTCTGCGATATTGATTTTTCCCTTATTGAAGAAGTTCGTGAGGAGCTTCCTTATTTGCAGATGATCGAGGAAAACCTGCTGCCGCGGGGTATAACTAAGCAGTCATTTTAAATTTCTGGTATTTTCAGGTTGGGCAAATATAATCCTTCATGCATAAAAGGAGCTGGGAATAACTATTCCCCAGCTCCTGTTTTTATTTCTAAATAATTTTATAACAATTTAAAGCTTAACGAGGACACGGCCACTGATTTTGCTTTCCAGAATGTCATCCAATGCTCCTTGAAGTTCATCAAGCGTTATTTCCTGCACGATGTCTTCCAGATGATCCGGTTTCAAATCTTCAGCAGCCCGTTTCCAAACAGTCCTGCGCAGATCCATTGGACAGTTAACAGAGTCGATCCCTAAAAGATTTACACTGCGAAGAATAAATGGCATTACGGTAGTCGGGACTTCAACCCCGGCAGTCAGTCCGCTTACGGCAACTGCCCCGTTATATTTAGTCGAACTCAAAATAGAAGCAAGTGCCTTTCCGCCTGTCGGGTCAACCGCTGCGGCCCAGACCTGCTTCTGCAGAGGTTTAACTTCTTCCGGCGTTACTTCATCCCGACTGACGATTTCTGACGCACCTAATTTTTTCAAAAACTCATGCTCTGTTTTTTTTCCTGTGCTTGCAGCTACCTTATAATTGTTTTTGGAGAGCATATCTACAGCCATACTGCCTACCCCTCCAGTTGCACCGGTAACTAGTACTGGATTATCGTCCGGCGTCAGGCCGTTTTCTTCCAGTTTATGAATCGAGAGTGCCGCTGTAAAACCGGCCGTGCCAATAATCATAGCTTCCCGCGTCGTCAATCCTTCCGGAAGAGGCACGACCCAGTCAGCCGGCACACGCGCAAACTGGCTGTAACCGCCGTCATGGCCTGTACCCAGCTCATAGCTTGTAACGATCACTTCATCTCCCTTCTTGAAATCTCCGGATTCCGATTCAATGACTTCTCCCGCAAGGTCAATGCCGGGAATGAGCGGATATTCTTTTGCAATCTTCGTTTTTTTATTAAGTGCCATACTATCTTTATAGTTAACTCCCGAGTAATGAACTTTAATAGTCACCTCTCCTTTGGAAAGGTCTTCCATTTTTCTCGATACGATCCGGCCTCTGCCGTCGCCTTCGGTTACAAATGCTTTAAATTCTTCAGTCATATTAAGCCTCCTCGAATAATTTAAGCGTCTTACAAATAAACTGGTTCCTTTTACATATTCTGTTGAAATGAAATGTTTTTACGATGCTCCTGGCAGCAGTCATAAATCTTCCACCCTGAACAACACCCACCCTTAAAAGAGCCAAAAAATAATAAGCCGATTTTATCAGCTTATCATCCCTTTCCCTTAATTGGCTGCCACTATTCATTATTCCAACGTCAGCGACAGTTATCCTTGTATAAATTTCATCGTGGAAGCGCATCCTGTAAAAGCCGAATAAGGCAGGCTGCCTCCGCTTCATTCTCCGGAAATTGCCGCCATCCACGCATCCATTTTTAAATGCGGACGTAAAGACGGAATTTTTTATAAATATTCAGCCTGCCGCCTGAAAAGATAACTATGGAAATTGATGCCCTTATGTAAATATAAAAAATAAAATTTTAAGTCATCTTTTTAGTAGACATTCCTGAAAAATTCATCTGTCTTCAATTTATCGGGTCCACTGCTTCTGGAGTTTATGCAGGTGTACTACCTGAAGTGAAACCCACGGGCCGCTTGACTTCTCGGGACAATAATTTTTCTCCCCCAATGAAGAAAAAATCCCAAATTATTCTTCTACTCTCTCTTTAATACTTTTTTCTGTATTTTTCTTTTCTGTCAGTTCTTTTTCTTTTTTTCCTGCATAAATAACTACTTTAGCAATTATTAAACCGATAGGCAGCAATGATGCAATGGCAATTGATGTGATGACTACTTGTAGCATATTCACCTCTTTGTCCGGGGCATTTTTATCTCCCAAAAAATTTTCTCCCCTTTAAAATTTTTTATTTATCCATCTTCCTAAGACAAAATTGCAGATGAACAAAAGGTTTCCTATACTATTTATTATATACCATCTTCTTAAAACATTATATAAAACTTTAAGGAGTTAACCTCGATTTAATAATGATAGATTTTGTGATTATTCCTGCTGCCCACGAGAGGGCGGCGTAAATAAACGGCCATAATAAAAAGGAACTGTTAAAAATCGTAATAGCTGCAGTTATTCCTGCTGCCCATACCACCACCGGCATTATAAGGACATTTTTAAAAAGAAGGTATCCAATAACACCTGCTCCTGCAGCTATTAGTGGGAATACAATCATAATCATCTGAAAAACATTCATCAACATCCCGCCCTTCTCATTTAGCTGGGTTAAAGTCTGTTACTGATAAACATAGCTTTAACAGAGACGCTCATCCAAATATTTTTGCACCATGAAGCATGAAAATGCCCTTTTACAACAATAGAATTTCCCCTCTATAAAGGTGGTATGAATGATGTTCAAGAAAGGATCTTCTTTAGTAGGCGGCAGATACTTCTCTATCTTTTTACCGTAAGCTGGAGTGGACATGGGTCGACTCCGGGGCGATGAAGGACGAGCCGAAGATCCATTCCGTCCGACCGCAGGGAGAACGGGATTAGCTGAGGCCGGCCCGCCCGGAAAGCGTCCCCATGGAAACGAAAGCGACCATTCATTGCATATCTGTTTTATTTTCAAGGTAGCCTATCATTTTATTAGAGATGCTCTTTCGGGATTCAGCCTTTTTGAAAATTATATTCCTCCTGCTGGGAAAATGACAGATAAGACTTATAAAACATATTTCGTGAAAAAGTGGGAAAACTCCTCTATAACCATACTCCTTATTAATTATCTATATGTATTGTATTTATACATTTCTCTACAGTCAGCCTCCTATGTTTCGCCGGTGCGATAGAGAACTCGGATAAATACAACGACAGACGATGGATCAGTCG
Organism: Alkalicoccus halolimnae; assembly: GCF_008014775.2. Classification (GTDB taxonomy): domain Bacteria; phylum Bacillota; class Bacilli; order Bacillales; family Salisediminibacteriaceae; genus Alkalicoccus; species Alkalicoccus halolimnae. The sequence goes on from NZ_CP144914.1 coordinate 2,340,410, forward strand.
CGATAGAGCCGTGTTTGAAAATCCCTTTCCTACAGTTACTTATGAAATTGAATCATACAGGAAAATTTATAATTATTTTTTCAGAGGAACTTTCCGGAATTCGATACGGAATTATTCATCTCCTTTTTTGAAATTCCATCAAAGTAATCAGAAAAGACCTTCCGTCAGAAAACTGACTGAAGGGTCCAGGCTGTTTACAAAGTAATTTTTTCTGTATAAGTAGACAGTTGGCTGCTTCCGCTTTCGAAGAGTCGCTTTCCGGAGGGAACGCTCTCAGCTGACCTGCCTTTCAGAAAACAAGAGCATGGCTTCACGCAGCCAAATTCTTGTAAAGCAAAGAACGCTTTTCAAGAATTTCAACACCTCTGGCTGCGCTCATGCTTCCTCAGATTTCCCAGCAAGATCAATTGGAAAATCTAAAATATGACTCTTCAATCTTCCGGATCCATTCTTCTACCGCTCCAGCATCTAAACAAAATGAAAGACTTTGCTGCGAAAACAAGCGTACTACAGGTTTCTCCTATTAAAAAAGGTGATTTTCTCTGCAGTGTCCGGCGGGGACGCCAGTGGGTTGGAAGCGCAGTCTGAAGATCCTTTCCAATGCAGTCAGGCATTGGAAATAGCTGAAGACAAGCCCCACGGCAGGCTTCCGCCGGTAAGCGGAGGAGAAAATACAAGGAATAGAATACATATACTTCTTTCTTTACTTAATCAAAACTCTAAGACCTTCCATCAGAAAACTAATGGAAGGTCCGAAAAAATTATCACCTTTTCAATTGATAATTAACAGTGATTCTGTCAGTGTGATTCATCATCCGAACAGGAAGCAATCTTATTTTTCCCAGCGGATGTTTCAAAGGTTCAGCTACAACTTCCTGAGTAGGAGCTAAAAGTTTTAATCATTAATGGCATCGAGAGTCTGGATAAGTCCGTTACCATAATCACGCTGAGCACCAAGAGGTGCCGCAGTATCATTTAACAGGCTCCGCAGTTCTGCATTGGACAGCTCCGGTTTAGACTGCCAGACTTGTGCCGCAACTCCGGCAACATGTGGAGCAGCCATGGAAGTACCGTTTAAAGAATCGTAGCCATTGTTAGGCACAGTACTGAGAATATCCACCCCGGGAGCTGATATTTCCACTGCTGGACCTGCGCTGGAGAAACTTGCACGCTGGTTATTGCTGTCTACTGCCGCAACTGCCATAGCAGAATCATACTGAGCTGGATATCCCACCGTATCGAAAAAACCGAACCCGTTTCCTTCGTTTCCGGCAGCAGCTACTACCAGAGATCCTTCTTCATAAGCGAGATCCGTGAAATCCTCTAAAATAGACGATCCCTGACTGCCGCCAAGACTCATATTAATAATATCGATGTCATTTTCAATGGACCACTCCAGGCCTTCTGCAATGCCGGAAAGGGACCCGCTTCCTTCATTGGAGAGAACTTTTACTGCATAAAGATCTGCTTCCGGAGCCGTACCGATTACGCCTAGATCATTATCGACGGCCGCCACCGTTCCTGCCACATGAGTTCCATGTCCATTTCCATCGTTAAATGGATTGGAGTTTTCTGAATCCGTAAATACGGAATAGCCATCCACTACGTTATCAGCAAGATCTTCATGGGAAGCATCTATACCTGTATCCAGAACAGCAACACTCATACCATCGCCTTCAATTCCCTGAGCCTGGGCATCTGTGCTCTGCACCTGGTCGATCCCGTAAGGAACATCCTGTGCCATCGTCGTTACTTCTGCGTTTTCATCGAGCGCTGCCACGTGAGGATGGTTTTCCAGACTGTCCGCCTGAGCATCGGAAAGTTCAACAAGGTGAACAGGAAGGTAATCGTATTCATGGAGAATGTCTTCTCCTTCTACCCCAAACGCATTTAGAAGCCCTTTTTCAGCAGGACCGTCAAATTGAATTAAATATTCATTTTTTTCACCATCGTCTTCTGTTGTTTCTGCACTAACCTGAAAAGGAACGACCATAAATGTAAATGCAAGACCACCAATAAAGTATTTTTTCATCTGCAATCTCTCCTCCTTTAAATGTATAACTGCTTTTTTCAATAAGCTAAAAGCAGCTTTGTGCACGTTGGTATATGTTTACCAAGTGGCTTCATCTTACAAGGAGGAGAAAAACACTTCAATAACCTGGGCCTTTTTAATTATAAGTATGCTTATATTATCAGGGACATTTCTTATTTTGCCCATGAAAAAAGCTGCCTCTGGGTTTGCAGGGCAGCTTTTGTCTAACAGGCGCAGTTTATTATTCCTCATCACGCTGTCTTAGCCATTTGCGTGCTTTTTCAACGTCTTCTGTTCCAAAAGAACGGAAGTTGGCTTTCGTAAACGGATCACTTGCCTTTACAAGGCCGGAAGCGATACTGGAGTCGCTGACGAGCGCATATTTTTCAATATTTTTCATATTATCTTTTGCAAACGATAAATATTCTTTAATCGAAGTCGGACTGACTTTAGGCATTTCCACCGCATATTCCAGCATTCTTATTTTTCCGTTTGTTTCAATTATACGTTTCACTTCATTCATTGCCTGTTCATTTTCTTCATCCGTCAATTTCCCTTTTGTTTCAAATTCAAGAATATCGCCTTCGCTTGTATCCAGTTTTCTAAACATTCTATCCCTCCTTAATTTTCTATTTTCCTTGAAAAACAGTTTTCAAACCCTTCTGCCCGTAAAAACTTTGAATGTTTGAGAAAATGCTAACCTTCATTTTCATTGATCTTTTTGCTGAATGGCTGCCTTGAAAATAGAAAAGATAAGCGATGAAAAGGCGCTTTCGTTTCTATGGGCTTCCCAGGACCGGCCTCAGTTAATTTCGTACACCTTCCATCGGGTGAAGCGTGCTCGTCCTTATTCGCCCTGGACCCGCTCCGTATGCCCTGCGGCTTACTGAAAAGAACCTTCTGCGCTCAAGTGCAAAAAAGAACGTAAACCAGCGTTTTTTTCATCTTCTGTATTCTCGCCAGCACCTGTCAGGAATCCAGTGATGAATCAGCTACTTCCCGATTTCTTTCATCCATTCCTGAAGCTGATGTTTTGGATAATAAACTTTTCCATTGAGTGTGATGTGCGGTATGGAAGGATAATCCTGAATTAACGTTTCTGCATCCCGCTTTGTAATGCCGAGAAAGGAATGAACTTTACTTTCCTTTATCAATTCCTGTTTATTAAACCCAAAAATGTTCTCAAGTGGATCTTTCGCTTTATCATTTTGAAAATTCTTCAATCCTTCCCCGATAAAATACCCGGCCGCTGCCAGACCGATCGCCAGCAATGTAAAATCCATCAGATCAGCTTCCTTTCTTTTTTAGATGCCTTTGCGATACCATGTTAACGCATTTTTAAAAAGCACGTCTTCTGCTTCCCTCTCCGTGAGGGCTTCATAAATGACATCAATATCAGCATGCGAATACGGCCTTTCAGCACGCGTGGAAGGAAGGTCGGTGCCAAACATTAACGCCTCTGGATTCGCCTGATAGATCTCCTTCACGGCTTTAACAACATCGAAATCGACCCTTCCAAAACCAGAAGCTTTTATTTTAACTCCTTTTTCTGCAAAATAAAGAACGTTTCGAAATCCTTCCCGTGAAAGACCGAGATGATCGAGCGAAACAGCCGGCATTTTCAAAATATCAGAAGCCTGATCGTTCAGGTTTTTAGCATCAGCATATATTTCGGCATGCCATCCCGCTGTCATATAAACTTTATCTGCCAGTTGGCGCATGCTGGTTACGTCTGCTCTGCCGCCTCTTCTCAGATTGAATCTGACTGCTCTGACTCCAGCCTCGTGTAGATTTATAATTTCTTCTTCTGAAGTATCGTGCGGAATCTGGGTTACTCCTGCGAAATTACCTCCCAGTTTCCGCAGTGCTTCTACAAGATAAGTCTGATCGTGCCCCTGGAAAGAGCCGGAGACGACCGCTCCACCTGCCAGCTCGATTTTTTTCATTTTCTGCATATAATCGTCACAGGTGAAAGGTTCTGGCTGAAAACCCTCATTTTCGATAAGAGGAAACACTGGATCAATAATATGTAAATGGGCATCAAACAGTTTAGTGATTTTATTCCCCTCCTTTTTTAAATTAATCAGGGACTTTTATAAAAACTTCCAACAACTACGTAGCCAAAAATAAGGTGAATCATTGTCGTAACATGCGCTTCATTCAGGAGAACTATTTCCATAAAAAAGGGAGGGACGAACGAAATAGGGGCAAAGGCAATAAGTTGAGCAGCTATAACATACAATGCCGGGAGTCCTGTACCTAGCAGCTTTGCCCAGTGTATGCGCCACGCTCCATTTAATTGAAATTCCTTGAGCAGACGAGGAAGGCGGAGCAGCATTCCTATACCAATCGGGAAAAAGATGCTGAACTGCCAGAGTAAAAATGGGTCTCCTTCTATGCTTGCTTTTTCCTGTAAAAATTGATGAGTTAGAAAACCAGCGTACATTACCACTCCAATTCCTAACGTCCATAATAAATAAGTTGTAAACTCCTTCATCCAATTCCTCCTTTTAGTAAACGTTGTTCTCCGGCTGCCGGCCTGAAAGTATTTCCTTTGAGCCTCTTATCATCAAAGAGAATTTTTTCTGCTATTTCTTATCAACGTACGTAATAATCTACTTCTTTACTTAACGTGTAAATCCTTTTCCTCCGGGTATCTTTTCTTTACAGCTGCCGTCAGCTGGTGTTGATACTTACAGAAATCTACGCTCCGGCCAGCCGAAGAAAAGAGTTTCGGGTGGCTGTGGATCTGAAGGTTCTTCCTATCTCCTTTTTCATATTGACAGCCTGATAAACTTATACATTCAAATATAAATTTGAATATTCGAGTTTATTTAATTATAATATATTCAAACGAATATTTGAATAAGGAGAGAACTGTATGAGTGCTAAAGATCAGTGTGAAATATTTACTTTTGATAAACAAAAAGTCGCTTCTTTGAAAGAAAAAATTTTAACTGAAGACGTAGAGGTCATGGCTGGAATGTTTAAGGCTCTTGCTGATAAAACTAGAATGCATATTGCATACGCTCTGAGCCTGGAAGAAGAGCTGTGTGTCTGCGATGCAGCACAGATTACGGACACCTCCACTGCCACAGCCTCTCATCACCTGCGCACGTTAAAAAAGCTTGGTCTTGCGAAGTTCCGTAAACAGGGAAAACTTGCTTTTTATTCTCTGGATGATGACCATATCCGACAGATGATTCAAATGGCTTGCGAACACAGCCGGGAATAGTGCAGCTGAAACTTGTGTATAGAAAGAAGGATAGCTGATGGCAGACGAAAGGAATATCCAAAATAAAACCTACCGCATAGAAGGCTTTACCTGAGCAGGCTGCGCAAAAACGTTCGAAAAGAACGTGCAGCACCTGGAAGGTGTTGAAAAAGCGGAAGTGAATTTCGGTGCCGCAAAAATTCATATTTCGGGGAGCGTATCCCGCAAAGCAGTGGAAAGAGCCGGCTCGTTTGAAAACTTAAAAATCCGAGAAGAAAATCAAGGTTCGGTTTCCCGTCCCCCCTTTTGGAAGGAAAAATCGAATATTAAAGTATATTCAGCGGTTCTCCTCCTCGCTGCGAGCATCATTTTTGGCGAATACTCTCCGGAGAGCAGCCTTCCTGTGCTCGGCTATGCCGGAGCGATTGCAGTCGGAGGATTCACTCTCTTTCGTAAAGGTCTGCAGAATCTGATACATGCCAAATTCGACATGAACACGTTGATGACAATCGCTGTAATAGGAGCAGCGATCATCGGGGAATGGCTGGAAGGAGCAGTCGTCGTTATTCTATTTGCCATAAGTGAAGCACTCGAGAGGTATTCGATGGATAAAGCGCGTCAGTCGATTTCCTCGCTGATGGACATTGCTCCAAAAGAGGCTCTTATCCGCCGCGGCGGTCGGCAGATGATAATAAATGCAGCAGACATTAACATCGGGGATGTGATGATTGTTAAACCCGGTGAAAAGCTTGCTATGGATGGTCGTGTCATCAAAGGTAATACCTCCATTAATCAGGCAGCAATTACCGGGGAGAGTGTACCTGCAGAAAAAACAATAAACGATGATGTCTACGCTGGAACTCTTAATGAAGAAGGCCTTCTCGAAGTGGAAGTGACGAAACGGGCGGAGGACACAACACTTGCTAAAATCATCCATCTCGTCGAAGAAGCTCAGGCGGAACGCGCCCCATCTCAGGCTTTCGTAGATAAATTCGCGAAGTATTATACTCCTTTTATCATAGTCATTGCTATTCTTACAGCGGTTATTCCGCCGCTTGCTGTGGGAGGTTTATGGAATGAATGGGTGTATCTTGGTCTTGCCGTTCTAGTTGTAGGCTGTCCCTGCGCTCTCGTAGTCTCCACCCCGATAGCTGTCGTTACCGCTGTCGGTAATGCCGCTAAACACGGGGTACTTATTAAAGGAGGCGTCTATTTAGAAGCTGCCGGAACACTGAGAACAATTGCCTTTGATAAAACCGGAACGCTTACAGAAGGCGTCCCCGTAATCACAGACATACTCCCTTTTAACAGGGACGAAAACGACGTGCTTTCCGTTGCAGCTGCGCTTGAATCAGGTTCGCAGCACCCTTTGGCATCCGCTTTTCTTAAAAAAGCCGTGGGAGCGGATATTGATTACGAAAGTATTCAGGTTGATCATTTTCAATCAATCACCGGGAGAGGAATAAAAGCGGAAATGAAAGGGACCGAGTACTATTTAGGGAGTCCTGCACTGTTTTCAGACCTTCTTTTAAAAACTAATGATGAAATAAATCGGAACATCACCAAAATGGAAAATGACGGTAAAACCGTTATGCTTCTTGGAACAAAAAAAGAGATATTATCTATTTTTGCTGTAGCAGACCGTATACGTCCTTCTGCTAAAGCAGCGATAAGTAAACTAAACAAACTGGGAATGGAAACGATTATGCTTACCGGGGACAATGAACGGACCGCTTCCGCCATCGGAAGAGATGCTGGAGTCAAAAGCATTCAGGCCGGCCTCCTTCCGGAAGATAAGCTTTCAAGCATCAAAAAATTAACGGGTAAAGGGAAAAATATTGCTATGGTCGGAGATGGAGTGAATGATGCGCCAGCTCTTGCTGCTTCCACAGTCGGAATTGCAATGGGGGGAGCGGGTACGGATACGGCGATAGAAACAGCTGACATTGCGCTCATGGCGGACGATCTGGCTCAGCTGCCCTACACTGTAAAACTGAGCCGTAAAGCCCTTCGCATCATTAAACAGAACATTACCTTTTCTCTTGCGCTTAAAGTGCTTGCGCTTTTACTCGTGATCCCGGGATGGCTCACATTATGGATTGCGATCATTGCAGATATGGGCGCCACCCTTCTTGTTACAATGAACAGCCTCCGCCTGATGCGGATAAAAGATAAATAACCTTCACAGAACTTCGGGGAGCGCTCCCCCTTCTGAAAAATCTCTTTTCTTTCACTCTGTTCAGGACGCTGAATATCAGGTTTTGACTAGTACCCAGCTAAACGCACCTCAAAAAACAGCCTGTCCCTGCACCGTTAATCCGGTACAGGAACAGGCTGCTATTTTATTTGCTTATTAATAATCAAGAGCTCTGTAGAATACTGCAGCTGACTCCGCCCTCGTAGCTGAACCTTTTGGTTTAAAGGAACCGTCAGGGTATCCCATAATCAAATCAGCGCCCACGGCCTTCGCTACTTCTTCCTCAGCCCAGGAACCGATTTTCTCTTTGTCACTGAAAGTAAGAGAAGCTTTGCTAAGCTCGCTTCCACTCTGCCGTTCTTCAGCACGCACCATCATCGCTGCCATTTCTTCACGGGTAATGTCCTGGTTCGGACGGAAAACGAGGCTGCTTCCTGTATCATAACCGTTAATGATACCGGTGCTGGACGCTGCATCTACGTAAGGTTCATACCAGCTTCCTTCCTTCACATCCGCAAATGGTTCCTCTCCGGATGCAAACCTTTGTAAACCGTAAGCACGGGTGACCAACGTAGCAAATTCTGCCCTCGTCACTTTTCCACCTGGTACAAATGTAGTGGAGGTGCGGCCTTTAATAATTCCCGCCTGTGTGAGTTTGGCAATTTCATCTTCTGCCCAGTGATTAGTGATGTCTGTAAACGGATGAGCTTTAATGAACAAAATCTGGCCGACGCTTAAAATACTGGAACTGCTCAAGTCGTTCAGCTCTCTCAATTTCGTTACAGTTGTGTTGTACTTTTGAGCAATGGAAGAGAGTGTGTCCCCCGGCTTTACAACATAAATGATCTCTGCAGGAGGCTCATTGTGAAGAGACAGAAGCTCTGCCATAGTGACAAATTCGTAGTCCAGTGCCTCCAGTTCCTGAATGATGTCAGGAAGTGCAACTGGAGTCCCGGCTGCTCCTTCTCCGGTGTGCATGAGCACAATGGAGCCCGGAACAATATTACTGACAACCTTATCGGTCATTTCGTTTTTTGGGGTCCCCTTCCAGTCCACCGTATCGATATTCCATTGAATGGTGTGCGTGTAACCGGCTTCCCCTGCCGCTTTAAGAACGGCAGAATTTGTATAGCCGTAAGGCGCCCGGAAAATCGGTTTTGTCGACTTGCCGGTCACCTGTTTTGCAAGGGCTTCCGTTCTGTCCAGTTCACTTTTCATCTGCGCAGCTGTTAATTTAGTGAAATCCGGGTGGGAATAAGAGTGATTTCCAAGCTGATGGCCCTGATCAGCTATTTTCTTGATATCTGCCGGGTGATCATTCAACCCGGTACCTGTTAAGAAGAAGGTTGCCTTCACATCATAATCGTCCAGGGTATTAAGAATGCTGTTGATATTTGCTCCATCTGCTCCGTCATCAAACGTGAGGGCTACAACTTTCTGGGTCGTGTTTGCTTTTGTAATAAATTGAGAGCTTGCAGCGTCTGCCGAGGTTGGATTGAAAGCGAAAACAGTAACAAACAGCAAAATAAGGCCCAAGACTAATTTAGCAGCTTTTTTTCCCATCTCCTTCACCCCTTTTGTATTTATGCTGACAATAATCAGCATATGTATAAAGAGATAGGATTATTTCTTTGTATAAATATGTATTCTCTGTACTTAATATTATACTCCTTTTTCGCGAAAATTTCTCATGAATTTTGCTTTATTCCACTATAGAGTACGGTTTCTGAAAATATAATAATCCCGGACAAAAAATATCAGCCTTTTATTTTATGCATTTTCACCGAAAAAGCTGCTCTTCTTCCTATATGACCAGAACGTATAAAAGCAGGAAGAAAAGTTTTTAATACATACCTTTCTTCCTGATCATTTGTACCTATCCAAGTAAAATTTTTCAGAATCTCCGGCCTAAACTCTCCTTTTCTGAAAAACTTCCCTTCCATTTTGTAAAAGAGTAAGCAGTAATGACAGAATCGGAGGAAAACCCGGCTTGACAGGTTTCCCCTTTCCAATTCTCGTCAGCTGCTGGCTGTACCAGGTGATTTCCAGTAATCCTTTATTATCAATAAAAGGCAGGCCTGTTTTAATAGGTTTGATAGTGAGGGTTTTTTCTTTGCCGGACAGCAAGTCGTTCGCAAATGCTGGATTAACAGCTGATGGCCGGGCAATCCCGATAAAATCTGTGGCACCTGCCTGCAGCGCTTCCTCCATCGTCGTTCTTGTTCTGAATCCGCCTGTTAAAACGATCGGTATGGTCGTTTCCCTTTTCAACTGTTCTGCATATTCCAGAAAGTAAGCTTCGCGTTTCAACGTAGAAGGTTTAACATCTTTTCCGAGAAGCACCGCTTTTTCGTACGTTCCTCCGGATATTTCTATAAGATCCACTCCAAGCCGTTCCAGTTCTTTTATGACGAATCGGGAATCTTCTTCTGAAAAACCGGCTTTCATAAAATCGGAGCTGTTAATTTTTACTCCAACAAAAAATTCACCCCCTGTCTTTGAGCGGATCGCCTGGTAGATTTCAGATAAAAAACGAAAGCGGTTTTCGAGAGAACCTCCCCACTTGTCGGTTCTCTGATTATGCCTCGGGGATAGAAACTGACTTATTAGATAGCCGTGGGCTGCGTGAATCTGCACCCCGGTAAACCCTGCTCTTTCAGCAAGGGCGGCCGTTCCGGCAAATTCTCTGATAGTTTGTTCTATCTCTTCTTCTTCCAGCGCTCTTGCTTCCGGGAAGAATCTCTGCAGCTTAGGAGGGAACGGCACAGCGGAGGGAGCAACTGCTTCCGCAGAGACTCCTTTCAACACTTGCTTGCCGGGATGGTTCACCTGCATCCACAGGTGAGTGTCATTGGAAGTTCCGGCCTTTGCCCAGCGTTTAAACAGGTCAATGTGATCGTCATCTGCAAGGACGATGTTTCCAGGTTCCCCAAGTGCTTTATCGTTGATCATCACATTCCCGGTAATTATCAGCCCCGTGCCCCCCCTGGCCCAGGCTTCATATAACCGTAAAATTTCTTTTGTCGGCAGATGATCTTTTGTGGCCATCCCCTCACTCATCGCCGACTTTACAAGTCTGTTTTTTATCATGCCTTTGTTTTTAAAAGTAAACGGTTGTGCGAGTAACCGGTGCTCTTTCATCTCATTTCTCTCCTCTTCCCATAAGTTCTGCCGAAACCAGCCCGCTGTTTTTCTTTACTTTACCAGAGGCAGACCGAAATCTACAGCGGAGTAGACTTTATGGATCCTTTCCGTATTATAAAGTCTTTAAATCACGTATGAATAAAGTATTTTATCTTTGATTTTGTGAGAATGAAATTACATATTTTATATGAGAAGAAAAGAAGCCGTTTCGTGAAATCAACTTTTGCTCCGGTAACTGCTAACTGTGCTGGAGAAATGACCTGCGATTTCCTTTACTGCATCAGCTGCCTGAGGATAATAACCGAGCAGTTTGACAAATGCATGATGCATCCCTTTATATTCTATATGACGTACCGGAACTCCCGCCGCCAAAAGCTGAGCTGAAAAGTCCTCTCCCTGGATTCTCAGAAAATCAAATTCAGCGGTTATCATCGTCACAGCAGGTAATTCATGCTTTTCTTTACTCAAAAGAGGAGACACAAGCGGAAGAAGCACATCATCTAAATTTTTTAAATACAGCGTCTGAATGAAGAAAAGAGATTCTCTCATTTGAAGCAGCTCCCTGCGGATGAGAGGTTCATCTTTAGACATGTCATAATGATCAATTTTCCAGTTCTGCCTTGAAATATCCGATAAATCAACGAGCGGACATAAAAGACCGACGTAGCATATATTCCATTCTTCATCCTGGCTCAAATGATCCACTCCAAGTGCAAGATTTCCCCCTACACTGTCCCCAACAAGACCGATAAGTTCAGGATTAATAGAAAGGGAGGCAGCCTCTTCGTAAACATACCGCACGCCTTCCAGACAGTCATCTAATCCCTGCCTGTAAGGAAATTCAGGAGCGAGCCTGTATTCTATTGCAACTACAACGGCTCCCGCTTTTTGAGCAAGCAGCCTGCAGGGATTCTCCATGACGTCCATTCCGCGTTCGAAAAAGCCTCCACCGTGAAAATAGACAAGTGCAGGTTTCACCTCCTCCGAGCGGTTGTATATTCTTATTTTCAGCGTTCTTCCTGGAAGATGAATATGTTTTGTCTCTACCTCTCCTACTGTACTTAAATTTTTATTTTCAACGTCTTTTCCGCTGCGGATCGCTTCCAGATCTTCAATACCCCTTGGACGATGCGTCGATGGATCGACCGTCTGCAGATGTTCTTTTGCTTTTGCGTCCAGTCCTTTTGATTTTTCGAAAAATGGAATGTTTTTGCTGATGATATCCAGCGGGCCTTTATTTAATAAGGTGACCGTATTTTCCAGCCTCTTTTCTCTTTGCTCGTATGTATAAAGCATATGTTCTTCTCCCTTTCTGAAAATTGGAATAAGCATTGCAATAGCAGCCCTTTTTTAAGTCTTCAACTTAATAGACATCCTGGCTATTTATCCTATACCCCTTTCCCGAATGAAATAAATATCCGGATTTTTAATAATAGTAATAATCCGTTTAGTCGTTTGAAGTTCAGCGGCTGTTTGCGGGGGATCGTTTCAACCTTTTATTGAATATATACAGAAAAGAGATTATACTGTATATAACTTCATATACTTCTACTGTAAAAGGGGAGTAGCTCTTACTGTATAGTCCGTCATGACGGGATAAAACCCCGGCTGTGCAGGCAATAATTCTATTGTCAGCAAGACCTTTACTTTAAAATGGACATCCGTCTGTTTTGAAGTGAGGGTCTTTTTTGTTTTGTATCCTCTGCATCGGGTATTGAGAAATCGATGGTGAAGGAGATGAAAGGCGTGGAATGGAGCATAGTATTACAGTACGGCTGGATCCTGCTCGTTCTGGTGGTTCTGGAAGGTGTGCTTGCTGCCGATAACGCTATGGTTCTGGCTGTTATGGTAAAAAGACTCCCGGCGGATAAAAGAAAAAAAGCTTTATTTTACGGTCTTGCCGGCGCATTCGTGTTTCGTTTTGCTGCTCTGTTTGCGATCGCGCTGCTGATTACCATCTGGCAGATTCAAGCGGCCGGTGCCTTGTATTTATTAATTATTTCCCTTCATCATTTTTTGCGGAATAAGTTCAAAAATTATCCAGAAAAAATTAAAAACAGCGGGAGATCAATGAATGAAGCTGGTTTCTGGACGACTGTAATGAAAGTAGAAGTCGCAGACATTGCCTTTGCAGCAGACTCCCTCCTCGCAGCTGTCGCTCTTTCCGTCACGCTTCCGGATACTTCCATGCCTGCAGTAGGCGGTATGGATGGCGCCCAGTTTTTCACTGTTTTGACGGGGGGACTGATGGGAGTTATCCTGATGAGATTTGCGGCCGGATATTTTGTTAAACTGCTTTCCCGTAAGCCTGGATTGGAACATACCGCTTACGCTATCGTCGGTTGGGTTGGCGTGAAGCTGGCTGTCCATACTCTTGCCCATCCTGCTTTATCCTTCCTTCCTGAACATGCAGCTGAATCGACAGCCTGGAAATTGACCTTTTATACGATACTCGTCTTTCTTGCTGTTTCAGGCTGGTTTTTATCTGAAAACCGAAAAGAAGACACCACTTCTGATAATTGATTTTCAAAGAAGAGGATATTGTACTTTACAATCAGGGTATAGCCGATTATAAGCCAATTAATACCCCTGTTGGATTTTGTGGAAGAATTAAAAGGAGGAAAAAGCATTATGAAAATAGCGATGAACTTTACAGACGGAAGCAGAATTGTTCAGGACGACTTCGGACAAATTGAACTCTACAGGGAAAAAGATATGTTCTCAACGGTTCAGGAGTGGAAAGAAAAAGATACTCCAATTACGATTAAGAACATGGAGGGAGAAACGTTTAATAAATCTGGTAAAGATCTCGTTTCTTTTGAGATCATCCCAGAGTAAGGCAAATCATTAAGCGGAAACCCCCGCCTTCTTTTCCAATCGTCAATGCAGGAGTAAGAGAGGTTCGGGGGAAAGCCCCGGACCTGCTTTATAATTGGTCCGCTCCTATTATTTTTAAGGCGTTTTATTCACGTACGGGAGTTTTTAAGAGCTTTGTTTTCATCCGCCCGGGGTGTAGATGCTTTAACACAAGTCCCTGGTGTGTTCACTAAGCTTGTTTATTTGGGGAGGTGCTCAAGAATGGAAGAACTCGTAGGTAACTGCCACAGATGCGGATGCGAAATCTACTGTCTTGATGGTTTTTTTGAAGGTTTACAAAAAGATGACGAACTCTACTGTAATGCCTGTGAAGAAGAAGCAGAAAAGTAATTGTTCAATTTTTGAAACCTAAAAAAACAAGCTCTATAAGAGCCTGTTAAATGATCCTCCATTCAGAACTCTATTTGTCTTTAAGCCTGATCCACAGTTGAAAAACGCTTTAAACCTTTTATATCGAGCTGTTCAAACGGCGGTCGTCCGCGCACCCAGAGATCGACACGGCGTACTTTTGTCTGAATTTTTTTATCGATAAATATCGAAATTCCGTCTTTCTCAATCTCATAGTAATTTTCTTTGTCTTCCGGGGTCTTCACTTCACATTCAAAATCAAATAAAACCTGTTTATTTCTAAAAGTCCAGGGCAGCAGAACGGGACTTATCGTAATAACTGCTCCGTGCTTTAATAACCAGCTTTTTGTGTGGGAATCAATGCGTACTCCCATATGCAATTTCTCCTCTCTAAAATAATGTTTATTATCGCATGCATCATTACTGCACCTAGTTTTATCATTCCCGCTGTAATAGCAGTTATAACCTAAAATAGCTAATAAAACCAATTTTCAGAATAGTAAAATTATTTATGCATTTCTACTTTTTCTTTATATATGGTGACGTCGCCCCTTTAGTGTTACATAGGTTAAAGAATCCTGAAAAATCTCCATCGCCCACTAGTTCTGGAAAGCGAAATAGTTCCATTCAGGATGCTGACAAAGTCAGATTATTTTCATAAAAGCTGTGTTAAAGCTTGTTTTGATACATGTAGAAAACCCCGCTTCTCCTCTGCCGCGTAGAAGATTTTCAGGCAGGCTTCGCCTCTGTGGGATTTTCCACCCATGTTCTTACACGTACCTGTTTCCACTTCATTTTTTCTTCACGAAAAGAGAAAGACTTCTGCTATTCATGTAAAGGGTTCAGTTTTGAAGTGCAAAATTAAAATTAGAAGGGCAATTAACAAGCTAAATAGCTCATGGTTTAGCTTGTTTCCTACGGCAGTGATTTTTTATACAAAAAACGCCACTAAAAGCGGTGTCATTTATCCGTTGTTAATATTTAATTTTCTGATTGTCCTTCCCAAGTAATTTCAAATTCTATTTCCTCGTCCTCTTGAATCACGGCACAGCCTCCACAATCACCACGTCCAAGCTCCGCTTCCTCATTAAGCAAATCTTTCCTTCGGTATGTCCTGAATTATAATCTATCGTTTCGGGAGCTTGTTCTTCACCAGTATATTCAATAGTTCCAGTATTTGTTTCCATATCACCATTAGAAATATCTGCTTCATAACTAACACCCCAATTCCCACTATTTCCTGAAGAGTTAGCACTGTCTCCGTTTCCAAAATCAGCCAAGATAAATTCAAATACGAGTAACCCAATCATTTTCTTCACAAATATTCCTACAATCATAGTTTTAAACTCATCATAATGGCTTCATCAACTGTCACTGCCCGTTTTTTAAAGTAAAAATATTCACAATCTATTCTTAAAATTCTTCCGTATTACTTATCCATTAATTTTCCAAAAATTAAACCTAATAAGACATTCGTTATCAATAAAGATGAATTTCCAGAAAACGCAACAGTAAAAATACCCGCTATTATTCCATACGATAAAGCATTAGCATTATACTTCATTAAGAATTCTCACCACTTCCTCACTTTTCGAGTTTCAATAATCATAAATTATTGTTTTGTTAATCTCTCGTATTAGATGAATGAATAAGAAGTATGATTATATGAATTTAGATAATCTGAGTGTATCATACATTCCGACAATTGGAATTAAATTTCCTTTTATGATGATACCCTTCATGGGGACTTCATTTCGTTTAGGATGAACATTGCATACCGCTTGAAACCAGGAAGGTAATTGTTCAAATTTCATGATGAAAAACCAATTCCCTTTATTGAATTTTAAATAAAAGCTATGTCAATATCTTATGTTGATAAATATAGGAAACTTCGCTTCAACTGACCTGCCGTGGAGGAGCTTTCAATCTCCTTCTTACCCGGGCAAGTTTCCGCTTCGTTTTCTTCACAGAAAGAGAAGTTCTTCTGTTTTTCATTCCGTAAAGCCAGTGCCAAGGCGATTTTTCAAGGCGCCTGTGGAAAAAGAAAGCGGGACGATCCTCCCGGACGCAAGGGAAGCCGCAGGCACTCCAAAAACAACACGGAGCTTGAACAGAGACACTCATGCAAGAGCCTTATACCATGATGAATGAAAATGGCTTTCTACAGGGCTGGAACTCTCTATCTAAACAGGGCAGCGAAGGATGTTCAAAAGGGAACTTCTTTGTTTAGAAGGAGATGCTGCTCCGTATTTTTCCGTGAGCTGCAGGGCACATGGGGCGACTCCAGGGCGATGAAGGACGAGCTGAAGATCCACCCCCGACCGCAGGGAGGAAGGGATTAGCTGAGGCCGGCCCGCCCGGAAAGCGTCCCCATGGAAACGAAAGCGCACGTTCATCGCTTCAATACTTTATTATCAAGGTAGCTATAAACATAAAAATGCGGCATGACAATTTTCTGTCATGCCGCTTCAAGGGGATTTAGCCTGCTTTCAATTTTCATTTAACTGATTCGTAAATCAGGAACTGTTCCCAATGTTACTGCTCTGACCGGCGGTGACGTGTAATCATCGCTGCACCTGCTGCGAGAAGAACAAGGACCATTCCATAAAGGAACCACTGATTTTCAGCACCTGCTGTTCCACCAAGGCCGGTGGCAGGCATTTCTGAAGGCATATCCCCTTCAAAGTTTTCAGGAAATTGATCTGTGATCGCTCCGGACATCATCTGGCCGACTCCAAACATATGGCCATAAGCCTCGCGGACATTCTCATATGTTGTTTCGTAATCGCCTTCCGTATAGCTGTCAAACGCTGTTACAAGCTGATCCACGTGCATCTGCAGTCCTTCTGAAAGAGCATCTGCTTCGAGACGGTTTTCAGTAGCATCAGATAAGAACTGGGAAAATGTATCACGGTAGCCAGCAAGATTATTCAGGGCTTCTTCCTGTCCGGCTTCGTCCTCTTCCGCTGTTGCCACGACATAATTCACGAAGAAGTCGATATGCTCACTCCACTGTTCATTAAATGCGTCGCCTGCTTCTTCTCCGTAAACACCGCTGATTGCTTCAGTCAGATCTTCTGTGTTTTCGTTAAGTGCTCCGGCTGCTGCATCAAAGTCCCCTGCTCCATCGATCCCCTTCTGCATAGCAACTACAGCTAATCCTGCGTGTTCGGAGAAAAGGTAGTTCAGATCTGAACGGAGATCCGCTGCCGGTGTGTCGGCTGATGATCCTTCAAAATCTTCATCAAACTGATCTACTATAGCAGTGGAAAGACCTTTGCTTACCCCGTACATGTGGTTAATCGATTCTCTTACATCACTGTAGGCCGCATCAAAGTCTCCCTCGTTATACTGGTCGAATGCTCCTACAAGCTGATTCACGTGCATCTGCAGTCCTTCTGCGAGCATGTCAGCTTCTAAACGCTCTTCTGTAGCACCTTCGAGAAAGCTGGAGAAGTCGGCGCGGTATCCATCAAGCTGAGTAAGTGCTTCCTGACGACCCTCTTCATCTTCTTCCGCTGTTGCCGTTACATAATCAACGAAGAATCCGATATGATCTTCCCACATGCCCTGGAAAGTCTGAGCCGCTTCTTCTCCATAAACTTCCTCAATCGCACCAGTTAAATCTTCCGTATTAGCCTGCAGAGCACCTGCAATTTGATCAAAGTCTTCGGCTCCGTCAATTCCTTTTTGCATGGTGAATACTGCCAGATAGGCGTGTTCTGATAAGTACTGATCCAGCGTAGCGCGGAGATCCGCTGCCGGTGTGCTGACCGTCGGGCCGTTTTCCATGTGCTCTTCATCTGAGTGCCCGTCCGCAAACGCTGTTGCCGAAGGCATTAAAAGCGCCGCACTTAATGGGACAATTGTTAACGTTCTTTTCCAGTTCATCATACCAATCACTCCTTTTATTTTTTATTACACCTGAGCTAACGCAGGGGTATACGTATTGGATCACTTTTTTCGAAATTTTTTTTAATAAATGTATTTCATATGTATTCGAATCAATTTCATAAGTCACTGTAAGAAAAGGATTTCCGAACATGGTGAATGATTTTCAGTTCAGGAAGAAAAATTTTAAAGACAGATTCGCAAATGATCAATAAAGGTTATCGTCTGTGTCTTTCAGGGCAGAAATAAAAAAGACTGAACCCAAATGCTATTGGGTCAGTCTTTTTTATCTGTATTATTTATTCTTCAGGCAGTGACCGCAGGAAGTTTATAAGTATCTGCTGGTACTCTTTTACAGAATCCATGTACACATGTTCATGATCCCCATGCCAGCCGTGACCGAAGGGACCGAATTCCACTGCAGACCCTCCGTATTTCGTAAAATACTTTCCATCGTGGGAGCCGTGCTGGGCATAAAGGTGCGCCTCTTCCAGTGAAGTAACCTCTTGAATGGATTGAGCGAGCTTTGTAACGTACGGATTGGCCATATCAGTAACAACCGGATCACCAATGTAGTGAACGTGAACCGTCCCCTTTGTTATACTTTCTATCTGCCGGATAATTTCTTCCGGAGACTGCGATGGCAAATAGCGGATGTCCAGTGATATAGTACAAAATCTTGGAACAAGATTAAACATAGAACCTCCCGAGATTTTGGAAAAATTTATTGAAGGTTCTGCATACATGGGCGGTTCTCTTTCAAGAGCAAATGGAAGCTCAAAGATTCTCATCCATAAATCATAAGCCATAATAATCGCGTTATGCCCTTCCCATGGGCGGCTGCTATGGGCGGAGTTACCCCGCAGTTTGATCACAAGCTGAAGCACCCCTTTCGATTGAACTGCAACTCCCAAGTTTGTAGGTTCCCCGCAGATAATAAAATCACCTGTATATCCTTGATCGGTTAAATATTTCGTTCCATTTTTTCCTCCGGCTTCCTCATCGGGTACGATCTGCAGCATCACCCGTTGATTCAGCGTTTCTTCCTTTAACGCTGCCATCGCGATCATCATTGCTGCCAATCCAGCTTTCATATCGGCAGCCCCTCTCCCGTAAAGCTTATTTCCGACAGTTTTCGGAATATACTGATCGGGTTCTCCTTCTACAACATCCGCATGGGCATTGAGGACGACTGTGCGTGCTCCCTGACCTATAATAGCCACGAGCATCGGATATTCTTTATTCTGAATTTTTTCGACCCTCAGGCCATGGTCCTGAAGCCATGCTTCGCAGTAATCTATTATCTCTGCTACTCCTTCCAGATTGGAGCTGTCTATTTCAATTAATTTTTTCAATAAAGGTATAGGATTTAACATAACAGTCCCCCTCCAGCCCTACTACGTGTTTACTGGACAGACTCCTCAGCCATCATTTTTTCTGCACGATTTTTGTGAATCATAGTTACTTCATCGTGACGGGCATACTCTACATCCTGCTCCTGAATAAGCCACTCTTTTTTCACCGTTTTTTTCAAAAGGAGCGCCAATACTGCTGCAGGTATGTCTGCTCCCGCTTTATGGGAGAAGCTGTAGCCTCCTCCGATGCGGGGATTAATGTCAATAACGTAATAGTTTTCCCCGTTGTCATACACGTCCATGTTAAGGTAGCCTACATGCCCAAGTCTTTCACCAATTAATTCAGCCATCTTTCCGAGCTTTTCATGATCGCACGTTATACAACGGTCCACGTCTCCTCCGCGCATCATCAGCTGTTTTCTTATAAAGTGAGATAAATAACGGCCTTCCAAATCATTAAAGATGTCCACGCTGTACTTATCTCCACCAATAACTTCCTGGATTAACACATTTTTTTCCGGTTTAACTTTCGTAACGGTACTGATCGCAGCTAAGGAAATTTTTTCGATTACATGCAAATAGGCATACTTTAACTCTTCCATCGAATTTGCGTACTCAATCCCTACGGATGCGGAGCCATTCCGTGGTTTTAAAATAAGAGGAAACTGCGCATAACCATTATGAAGAGCCTTTTCCGCTGAAATCAGACTTGTAAAAGTACGCGGTACACTTATACCTAAAGCGCCCATTATTTCTTCGTAATTTCCCTTGTCCCTGATTTTATTAATCGTTACTGGGTCAGTTACAAAAACCTGAATACCCCTGTTCTCAAAATCCGGTTTCCGCTGCGAGAGGCTGCAGACTTCCAGATCATTTAAAGGAAATACTCCCTGCACATTGTGTTTTTCGCAGATGTTTAACAGGGTATGGACGTAGCCGGGATCGGAATAATGAGGGGTTACGTAACTGATATCTCCCATCTGCAGTGACGGGGCATTATACTCGGGATCACATACAATAATTTGCCCTGATATATTAAGTTTTTTATAAGCTTCACGAAAAAATTGAATAAAATCGTTACGTCTCGCAGTAGAAGTCAGTAAAATGTTCATAATTATCACCCTTTATAGTTTTTCGTATTGGTCACCCACAATTTATTAATCATCTTTCTTTAATATTCATGACAAATGCCTGATTATTTAGTCTTGCTACTTATATTGATGCTTGTGATTATAATTTCCAATTTCTATTAATTATAAACGGAATATCCTGTATAAAATTCTATTAAAATAAGAATAAAAACTCATCATTGTGGTGTTTTTATAAATTAACTATAGAAATTCGCTGCTTATTGGGGGTTTAGGAGATTTATGAAATAAATTAATGAATCAATAAAGTGCCCGGGCATTTAGATTCAATAAACTTGAAACAGCTGTTTGTATGTACAGGTCAATCATTATAGTTTTTTTGTGGACAGCTTGCATTTACTCTTTGTGTTACTGCTATCTTGAAAATAAAGTAGTTAAGTGATGCAAGGGCGCTTTCGTTTCCATGGGGACGCTTTCCGGGCAGGCCGGCCTCAGCTAATCCCGTCCTCCTTGCGGTCGTGCGGAGTGGGGCTCGTCCTTGATCGCCCCGGAGTCGCCCCATGTCCCCTCCAGCTCCCGGTAAAAATACGGAGCAGGATCGGCCTTCTAATAAAGAAGGCCCCTTCTGACTATCCTTCATTCAACGTGTATAGAGGGGGAATTCCATTCCTATAGAAGGCCATTTTCATGCCCCATGGTGCAAGGCTTTTTGCATGTGTGTCTCTGTTAAAGCTCCATGTTGTTATTGGATTGCCTGCGGCTCCTTTTTCTTCGCTTGCCGCGGAGAAATCCCTCAGCTCTCCCTCCCTGTCGTCCGGGAGGATCTTCCTGCTTTCTTTTTCCGCAGGCGTCTTACCCTGGCACTGGTTTTTGCCTTGGTACATTCTTGATTCAACCAGCGGGCTTTCTGTATGGGAGAATTATAACGAAGCGGAAACCGGCGGACGCCAGTGGAAGAAGGAGATTGGAAGATCCCGCAGGGCGTAAGCCCACCCGGAAAGCTCCTCCACGGCAGAGCTGAAGCAAAGTTTTCTTATATATCAACAACAGACTTTAACAGGGCTTTCAATAATGAAGACGGCTTTCAAAGTAATGCATTCCATTTATGTAGATGTTACGTTTAATAGAATATAATCAAGTTCCCTCCTAAAAACTGCGACCCTGTGCCGTTTACACGACAAAAAAAGACCGCCCCAACATGGGACGGTCCAGTTATTAAAATGATTATGCAGTTGCTTTATTGCGTCGACCAAACATTAGAAGTCCTCCTGCGAGAGCAGCGAACGTTCCAATTAATGCGTAAAGCGGGCCGTTGGAAGCTGTGTCTGCCATTTCATCTCCTTCTTCTGTGTATACTTCGTCCTCAGTCATTTCCAGCTGGCCTCGGATTTCTCCATCAGGAAATTCTTCCGTATGGAGATTCACATAAATATTTCCTTCGACTAGTGCGGCTGAAAATTCCTCCCAGCTATGTTCCCCAACGAGGTCATCTTCCGTCAGCGTACCAGATGCCACTTCACCGTCGTAGTCTACAGCTTCGTTATTCTCGAATAAAAATAACTCTACAGGCCCGTCTTCACCAACAGGTCCACTGTGTAAATGACCAGCAAGCGTGTTTTCTAAATCGTAGGCTTCAACCATAAATTCGAGTGATTCCCCATCTTCACTCACTTCCACGTGCGCTTCTCCCGTTGCATCACTATCCACTTCCATGACTTCCTGCTCCGGCGTTAATTCAGCCATGAATTCCTGACCTTCGTGGGCTGCCGAAGCTGAGCCGGTAAATCCTGTAAAAGCGAATACCGAGGCCACCGTTACTACTGCTGTTTTTTTCACAAAACCGCCTCCTTGTAATTTTTGAAGAAGAAATAAGACTATACTTCCTCTCTGTATGAGATAACGAATTAACTTTCCATTTGGATCACTTTATTTTGAAATTTTTTTGAAGCAAGTCAATAAAAGTATTTCTAATAGTGTTTAACAGCTGTTTCCCAGACAAAGTTATTTTTCCACACAAAAAACCGCAGTAAAAAATGTTCTTTACTGCGGCTCAAGGTTATTATTTCCTACTGTGTTACGCCTTTCTCAATATAACCATCGGCTTTTTTTACCTGTTCGAGCACCTGCTGCTTATTTTCTTCTGTCGTTTTGAATGAAAGTAAATAGTGAGGATAATCTTTTTTATTAATCTTCCGGTCTTTTCTGATATTCTTGAGCGATGTGAATGCCTGAGCATTGCCGGGAGCCCCTCCGATACTTCCTGTGGCGATGAATGGGGTTTTGGTATCCAGCCCTTCCGGAATCTCTTCAATGAAAACATCCGTTACATGATACCTCAGCAGCCTGGTTCTAAGCGATTCCGCAGCATTTTCATTTTTGAGATACACGTTCATCTGTACAGTCATCGGAATTCACCCTTTCTGAATATTCTGTATTTTTAGTCTTCCCTTCTGAGCCGATTTTGAAACTAATACCACAATATTAGAGAATACTGCAAATTCCATACAAAAAAGCCAGTCCGAACAACAGTGCCGGACTGGCTTACACACTCTATTAGAGCATTATTTAATCATTAAGCTCTGTTAAAGTCTGCTGTTGATATATAAGAAAACTTCGCTTCGGCCTGCCGTGGAGGAGCTTTCCGGGTGGGCTTACGCCCTGCGGGATCTTCCAATCTCCTTCTTCCACGGGCACGTTTCCGCTTCGTTTTTTATTCTCCCATACAGAAAGCCCGCTGGTTGAATCAAGAAGGGACCAAGGTAAAAACCAGTGCCAGGGTAAGACGCCTGCGGAAAAAGAAAGCGGGAAGATCCTCCCGGACGCAAGAGAGGGAGAGCTGAGGGCTTTCTCCGCGGCAGGCGGAAGAGCCGCAGGCAATCCAATAACAACACGGAGCTTTAACAGAGCCAATCATTAAAACAGGGGTGTTTACGTATTTCATAACTTTGTGGCTCACTCCGCCGAGAACCATTTTCTGTTCGCTGTTTAATCTGCGGCTGCCGATAACGAGCGTATCGTAGCTGTCATTATTAGCACGAACGAAAATCGCTTCTGCAATTCCATTTTTTCCGTGAAGAATAGTTGATTCGCATGGAATTTGTTCTTCTTTCCCCACGGATTCGTAATGCTTTAATAACTGCTCTCTTTTCAAAGAAGCACTTTCAGAATCTCCCGAATGAAGTACATCACTCTTTGATTTTTTCCATCTACGACGTAAAGCAGTTCAATCGAAGCACCTTCTACAAGGCTGCCAAGTTCTATTGCTTTTTTTGCAGCACGGTTGCTGTGATCCGAGCCATCAACAGCCAGTAGTATTTTTAAAACATCCGTTAATCCTCCATTATTGAATGGCTTAAGGATTTTTACTGAAGAAAATAGTATCATGATACCGCTTCTATAAGCACTGAGCTTATAGTTCGAGGAAAAACGAACGGTGTTTTTGATTCCATGAAGGTGCTTTCCAGGCGGCCCGACCTAAGCTGATTCTTGTCATTCGCAAGTGCTCTGCAGCTGGCTTACCTGCTTTTCTATACTTCCTTCTCAGCCTGTAAAGCAGTGAAAAAGGCCGCTTTTCAATGTTATGCCTTACACCTGGATAGATATTAAATTCAATTCATTTAGAAATACTAATTTTCGGCCGAAGATAAATCAGATGATTTTATTAATGATGAAAAAAAGATATAATAGAAGAAGCAGGAGTTTATGTTTGGGACAGCTCTAAAGAAGAACTGGACAAGGTACTAATGAATGTTTAAAAAGCAGCAAAAGACAGTACTTTGGATCTTTTTAAATTTTTCTGGAGAAAACCAACACCTAAAAAAGCTCCGCTTATCAATAAAGCCTTGCCAAGGTTTATAGAGGAGGTTTTTTTGGGATGCTCTCAAATATTCTCTTAGCCACAGATGGGTCTCCTCATTCCCATCTTGCTGCTGATAAAGCGATAGAAATCGCCGCTCTAACAAAAAGCGTCTGTGTCGATATTCTTTATGTAGTGGATGAAAACAAGTCCAAATCAGACGTTCTTCAGCACGGAGATTCGAAATCGACACTGGAAAAACGGGAAACGATGCTTGGAGTATTTAAAGAAAAATTTAAAAAAGCGGGGATTTTTTCGAAGATTACTATTTTACACGGACCACCTGCTGAGACGATTATTAAGTATGCCAATAACAACAACTTTGACTGTCTGATACTTGGCAGCCGCGGCAGGAGCAGGGTCCAGACGATGGTGCTCGGCAGTGTGAGTCATAAAGTAATGAAATATGTAAAGGCGCCTATACTATTAGTAAAATAACGGAAAAGGAGTCAGGTAAGTGGTCTGACTCCTTTTCCGTGTGCGGACATCAAAGGAGTAATATAAATGGAAATTATTTTTAAGAAATCTACATCTTCAGAGGATCAGGAAACGATCCGCCAGCTTTCTGGATTTTACGGGGGCATCGCCGCCTTTAAAACACCGTACAAACTGGTTCTCACTCCAAAACGGGATTTTGCAGAAAAGCAGCTGATGGACACCCTTCAATCCCAGAACTTCCTTATTGAAAAAGTAGTAAAAAGCGAATATTTAAATCTGCCTGTAAAGGGGGAATAGCATGAATTTTGTTAAACCGTTATTATGGATTAATCTGATCGGCAGCACCGGGGCGCTGCTCGTATACTTTTTCACCTTTCAAACGATTAACTACAGGGAAGATTACCTCATGCTTGTCGGTTTGTTTGTTGGAGTAAGTGCATTGGGGCTGCTGCTGCTGAAAAATGACGAAGAGAAGGAAGAGTAACCGCCCTTCCCTTCTTCCTGTCAGCAACCATATTTCCTTCAAGTAAATTATCCTCTTAGTTCCGGTACATTCTCCGGTCCTTCCTGATGTAAAGCCAGTTCCGATGCTGCCGGTTCGGAAATAGGCACGGTCTTTCTTTCAGCAAAGTCATACCCCGCCAGCACAGCTTTCCCTCTAGCTGTCCATCTCCCTTCGTCATCCTGAATAGCATGCTCCACAGTAAAACTGGATGTGCCGACCCGGCTGATCCATGTATAAACGGATACTTTCTGCGCGTAATTCATCTCATTGACAAAATCACACTGGGTGGACGCCACGATCAAATTCCATGCATCGATATCCAATGCAGGATTAAATAGTTTAAAGATGTCTTTCCGTGCTTCCTCAAAATAAGTAAAATAAGCTGTATTATTTACATGCCCCATTGAATCGCAATCATTAAAACGGACAGTTACATTATATTCATACATACGCTGCGCCTCCATTTTTAATATTTAAAACTCTTCTTAAGCCGTCATTCCCTCAAAATCTCCAAAGAGAAATCGTCAAAAGTTCTCTTTGGACAATCTAACATTCATAACGATATCTTTTCTGGATCTATTAACGTTCATTGTCGTTAATGGAAAACTCCACTTCAACTCCGCCGTGGAGATGCTCTCCGGGATAAGTGCTGTCTGAAAATCATTTCGTCTGACAGAGGTTAAATTAGTTGATTTCAAGACCCGCGGAGAGCGTTCAAAAGAGCACATAAATCAGTGACTAATAAAGTGGATTCGTATGGATCGGTTTTAGACAGCGAATCTCCGCTTCACTCCCGGTTCGCCAGGATACCGGTTACTTTTGCCACAAGTTCCTCCGCGCTGTTATAAATATAGCAATCCGTATGATTCAACGTTCTCCCTTTTTTCACTAAATAAGCATCCCCGATGAGATAGTCCCCTCTCGCCCCTTTCATAAAAGTCGTTTTAAGATCAACGGTTACTACCGACTGCTGACCATTCTCGTCCAATTCAAAAAGGTTGCACATAGCAATGTCTGCCAGCGAGCAGATGATACCCCCGTGAAATACGCCCGCACTGTTTATGAAAAGCGGCTGAACTGGAACAGTTACTTTTATATGTTCAGCGGTGACTCTTTCGTATGTACAGTTTAAAAATTCATCAAATGGATTGTCCATAAATTTCGGGTTCATGTTCAGCCTCCTTTTGACCATTGTACTATTTGTTAACGAATGAAGTTGTGTTAAAGAGGCTGCAGCAGGCACTCCAAAAACAAAACAGAGCTTTAACAGAGCCTTTTCATAAAAGAATACCGTCACGACAAAGTAGTCATGACGGTACTGAGAATTTCTAATAATACTGTCCGGGATCTTCCTGGATAGAGGCTTTAACGACAGTTTTCAGGAACATACTGCCGGCACAGGTATTATTCAGCAGCTTCCTTATGAAAATCTAGTTTTCCTTTTTCCCGCTGCTGCTGCTATTGTTTTTCAGAAGAACTTTCAGCCCCTGTCCCATATCGGAAGCCAGGATGTAGTTCCGGTCTACGAATACGCCCCAAACATTTGACTCATCCGGCGTATACCGGCTGATTTCCTTTGGATTGGAAGGATCTGTGATGTCTACTGAAATCACTCCTCCTGAATAATAGGAAAGATAAAGTGTATTGCCGCGTACTTTCGGGTCATGTACAGTGTTGGCAAACGTGTTACCGATAAAATCATACGTTAAGTCGGTTGTAAACTCGCTGAGGAGCTCCGGGTTCGATTTATCGGAAATATCAAAGATGCGGGTGTAGCCGTAGGCATCTTCATATCCTTCTCCGTGCGGATTATTAACTTCCCTGGTTTCAATCAGTATGTTGCCGCCTCTTGCAAGTGCAGCAGAGTGGGCAGCACCTTTTTGATCATCGGCAAAATCTGTACGGCCTACGTACTGCGGATCTTCCGGATTACGAATGTCAAAAATGACCGTGCCGAGATCCCACATAGAAACGTAGGCGTACTGGCCGTTGTTATCCGTAATTACGCTGTGATTGAACACAGGACGTGTTTTTCCATCCGGGGAATCCCAGTGATAACCGTTGAAGTCTTCTGCCACTTCCTCGAGGTTACGAGGGTCAAATTCCCAAAGCTTTTCCGGGTTCGCAGGATCGCTTACGTCCACTACCTGAAAATCTTTTTCTGCCCCGCCTGTATAGTAGTCAGCGTATGGGTTGGAAAGAAGCATCAATGCTCTGTTCCCCTGCGTTGTAAGATACAGCTCGTGTGTGCCGGTAATTCTTGTATCCAGCTCATAAAAGCCGAGCCGCTCCGGGTTGTATGGATCACTTACGTCATAGAGAAGCGCTCCACCTGTCGTATCTGCATTGTTTCTATTTGTCTGCTGAAGGCTGACAACCGCCAGATCTCCTTTAAATTCTGGAGTATTGACACTTTTCACAATAACTTTTTCCTGCCATGTCTGTGGGATATCTTCTGCAATTTGCCCGATTTCCTGTGGATTTTCCGGATCCTTCAGGTCAAATATTCTCACACCGCCGTTTGCCCCGTTAGCCGTATGAGTGCCGAGATAGGCAAATCCTTTATGAGCATAAACATCAGCCGTATTGTTCTGGACGCCGTCTACTTCCTTAATCTGCTCTGATGCCGCTTCATGGAGAAACTTCAGATTCTTGTTTCCATTTATCTCTGCCTCTCCAAGCTCTTCGAGTGCCTCATCATTAAATAGAAGTCCGGAGTTTTTGGATCCTTCCTGCATAGCATCATGTGCAAAACCTGATGGTGCCACAGCAGTTAATACAAGGCTTCCAGCCAATGCAGATGCTAAAAAAGTTTTTTTCTTCAAATAAAAACGCCTCCCTATGTATTTTTATGTTAATATTTCCTTTTTAAAGTATATCTTATAGTGAATTCCTTCGCTACACTAAATTTTGATAATTCTAAATAATATTTAAGGAAGGGGGTTTATGTGCTTACATTTTACAATCAATATCTGTCGAAAAATGTAAAATAACAATGAATACTTTAATTAAGTGCAGTAAAATTAATATAATGTACCTAATACTTTCATTTTCATCCCGTTTTGTCTTCTGAAAGTACAAGCTTTTATAAAACGGACAGCTGTTATATTAACTAAGAAAACAGGACCCGCATCTCTCCCGTTTGAACACCAAAGAATGCTCATACGGTTCCCCTGATCCCGGCGATTAGAAGTTTTTAACTCCCGATGGTTGCCGGAGAGGCGTATGAGCTCTCGCAATTATATAGATATATAAATTAAACGTAATATTTATATTGATAGAATGGTTGACCTCGAAAGCAGTCTTCCCTATCGAAAGAAAAAAGAGTGTTATGCTTTTTAACGGCAGAACGTTCTTGCCGGAAGAACGGAAAAGAAGGACAGGCCGCGGCAGAGCCCATGTGGCGCCTCCGGGGCGATCAAGGACGAGCTGAAGATCCATTCCGTCCGACCAAAGAGAGGACGGAATTAGCTGAAGCCGGCCCGCCCGGAAAGCGTCCCCATGGAAACGAAAGCGGCTGGTTAAAGAAGCGGAACCTAATTATTAAGTTCAATATATATAGAAATCCTTTACTCTTCCATTTCAATAAGCAGATCTCCTGTTTCAATCGTATCCTTGCTTTCTGTGTAAAGCTTTTTAACCGAGCCGTCAAAAGGAGCCTGTACGGTAGTCTCCATTTTCATCGCTTCCGTTATCATCAGATGGTCGCCTTTTTTCACCTTCTCACCATCCACTACCAGAGTTTTGATGACAGTTCCGGGCATGGAAGCACCGATATGATTAGGATTTTTCTTGTCGGCTTTCGGTCTTTCGGTGACAACAGCCGCTGCCTCATTGTCTTTAATATTCACTTCCCGGGGCTGTCCGTTCAGCTCAAAGTAGACGATCCGTGTACCGTTATCCTGAGGCTTGGAAATAGAAATAAGTTTAACGATCAGCGTCTTTCCCTGTTCAATTTCCACTTCTATTTCTTCTCCGAGCCGGAGTCCATAAAAGAACGTCGGTGTATCAAGCACACTTACCTCGCCGAACTGCTGTCTGAAGCGTTCAAATTCCATGTAGACGCCTGGATAGAGTGCGTAGGAAAGCAGGTCGTGGCTCGTAATCTGCCTGTCGACTTCTTTATACAGCTCCTCCTGCAGACTTCGAAAATCAACATCTTCCATATTCTCTCCCGGCCTGTTCGTTATCGCTTCCCGGCCTTTGAGAATAACGGCCTGCAGCTTTTTCGGAAATCCCTGATACGGCTGACCGAGATACCCCTGGAAAAACTCGACGACGGAATCCGGGAAATCAAGGCTGTTCCCTTTCTGCATGACATCTTCTTCTGTCAGCTCATTCTGCACCATATAAAGCGCCATATCTCCGACGACTTTGGAGGATGGGGTTACTTTGACGACGTCCCCAAACATGTCGTTCACCCTCCGGTACATTTTTTTCACATCGTTCCAGCGTCCTCCAAGTCCTACTGCCTTCGCCTGCTGCTGCAGGTTGCTGTATTGCCCGCCCGGCATTTCGTGCTCATAAACTTCCGTATGAGGTGCGTTCATACCGCTCTCAAATCCCTGATAGAATTTCCTCGTGTAATCCCAGTATTCGTTTATTTCCTCCAATGCTGTTATATCTATATCCGGCTGTCTTTCGCTGCCTTTGAGTGCATAATAGAGGCTGTTCAGACTCGGCTGCGAAGTCAATCCGGCCATGGAACTGATCGCACAGTCAACAATATCGACACCGGCTTCGATTGCGCGGGCATACGTAAAGATGCCGTTCCCGCTCGTATCGTGCGTATGAAGGTGGACAGGAATAGACACCGTGTTTTTCAGCTCTGTGATGAGCTGATAGGCCGCTTCCGGTTTTAAAAGTCCGGCCATATCCTTGATGCCTAAGATGTGAGCTCCGGATGCTTCAAGGGATTGGGCCATCTTCCTGTAGTAAGCAAGGTCATACTTCGTTCGGTTTTTATCGAGAATATCTCCCGTGTAGCAGATGGAAGCTTCGGCCACTTTTTTCTGACTGCGTACTTCATGAATCGCTGACTCCATCCCAGGCAGCCAGTTGAGCGAGTCAAATATCCGGAAGACGTCCACACCAGCAGAGGCACTTTTTTCAACAAATTCTTTAATGACGTTATCCGGATAGTTTTTGTACCCTACAGCATTGGAAGCCCGGAGAAGCATCTGCAGTAAAATATTCGGCATTTTTTCCCTCAGCAGAAGCAGCCGGTCCCACGGATCTTCATGCAGAAAGCGCATCGACACATCAAACGTGGCTCCTCCCCACATTTCCGACGAAAACAAATTCGGCAGCATCTGGGCAGTCGGTCCGGCAATTTTGCGTAGATCATGAGTCCGCACCCTGGTAGCGAGCAGGGACTGATGGGCATCCCGGAACGTCGTGTCAGTAAGAAGCACCTGCTTCTGATCGTTCACCCAGGAAACCAGCCCCTCCGGTCCGTGTTCGTCCAGAATCTGTTTCGTTCCCCGAAGCGGCGGAACCGTTTTTCGTATGACCGGTACCGGCGGAGTTTCAACGACCGGTTTTTTCATTTTTTCAAGACCCGGGTAGCCGTTGACAATCGTTTCCCCGATGAAAGTAAGCATTTTCGTACCGCGGTCTTTTCGTTTCGGGAAAACAAAAAGCTCCGGACTGCTGTCGATAAAGGAAGTGTTATAATCTCCGCTTAAAAAATCCTTGTGCTGAACCAGATTTTCCAGAAAAGGAATGTTCGTAATAATGCCGCGTATCCGGAACTCCCGCAGGTTGCGGAGCATCTTGGCGGCTGCTCCTTCAAATGTCAGCGACCAGGTCGAAACTTTCACGAGCAGGGAATCGTAGTGCGGGGAAATAACGGCTCCCTGAAATCCATTGCCGGCATCGAGCCGCACGCCGAATCCTCCGCTCGATCGGTAGGCCATGATTTTTCCTGTATCCGGCATAAATCCATTTGCCGGATCTTCTGTCGTCACCCGGGATTGAATCGCATAGCCGAACGTTTTTATCTCTTCCTGCTGCGGGATGTTCAGCTGGTCCCCGTGAATCGATTTGCCGTCGGCTATAAAGAGCTGAGCCTGAACGATATCGAAACCTGTAATCATTTCGGTAACGGTATGTTCGACCTGAATCCGCGGATTCACTTCAATGAAGAAAAATTCTCCGTGGGGATCTACGAGAAATTCAACCGTGCCGGCATTTACGTAGCCGATGTTTTTACTGAGCTTTACTGCCGCTTCACAGATCGCTTCGCGCAGTTCTTCCGTTAAAGAAACACTCGGAGCGATTTCCACTACCTTCTGATGCCGCCTCTGCACAGAGCAGTCCCTTTCGTAAAGATGCACGACGTTTCCATGCGTGTCCCCAAGGATCTGTACTTCTATATGTTTTGGACTTTCCACGAACTTCTCGAGATACACTTCATCGTTTCCAAAAGCTGATTTTGCTTCAGACTTCGCCCGGTCATAGGATTCCGAAAGAGATGCCGGATCTTTAACTATACGCATTCCCCTTCCACCGCCTCCGAGGGAAGCTTTTATAATAAACGGGTAGCCGTACACTTCTGCAAATTCCTCGACTTCTTTGAGGCTGTCCACAGGCCCTTCGCTCCCCGGAATAACAGGAAGACCCGCCTCGAGTGCTGTTGCACGGGCTCTCACTTTATCCCCGAACATATTTAAATGCTTGATTTCCGGCCCGATGAAAATAATCCCTTCTTCTTTGCATCGCTTCGCAAATCCTAGATTTTCGGATAAAAAACCGTACCCGGGATGAATCGCGTCAATATCATTTTCTTTTGCGACAGCGATAATTCCCTCAATATCGAGGTAGGCATCAATCGGTTTTTTTCCTTCCCCGACCAGATAGGCTTCGTCCGCTTTATAGCGGTGGAAGGCCCCCGTATCCTCTTTGGAATAAATAGCAACGGTACGGATATGCAGTTCGGTACAGGCTCTGAAAATACGAATCGCTATTTCTCCGCGGTTTGCGACTAACACCTTTTTTATGTTTTGAATTCCACTCATACGTAACTCCCTTTCCTGAATAAAAAAGATTGATGGAGCAAAAACGGCGTTAGAAGCCGGGGAATGACTGCTGCAGGCTGTAGATCGTAGTTTCTATGTTTGGTTGAAGCCGATTTCCCTGAATTGTGTCATGTTGATAATATATCATTATTTAACAGGAAAATTAGCAATAATCAAAATTCTTTCTGCGAAGATTTTTCCTGAACGTTCAAGCGCCTTAAATAGAAAATCAGGAAAGAAGCAAGAAAAAATCCCACCCGCCAGCCGGGAAGGATTTAAAAACAGATTTTGTTTAAGTTAATTCCTGATTTAAGGAGAAGCGTATCTGCGGCTCTATTCTTCTTCAGCTCCGCGAAAAGCCTTACCGGTGAGCAGAAGAATGATCACGCAGTCTCTTTCAACCAGATAAGTTTTATTATTCAGTATCATACAAATAAACATTTCCCTTTTTCTGCAGCGGCTCCTGAGGAATGATTATTTCTTCAACGACGTATTTGGCAATGGCCGGGGACGAAGTAACTCCGGGTGAATCAATACCGGCTACGTGGATAAACGACGGATATTCTTTTGAAGCCCGGATATAAAAATCGTCCTGATTGATCGACGAACGGACGCCGCTGTATTCGCGGTAGACTTTGTCAAAAGGCACGTTTTTGGCTAAGCTCGCTATTTCACTTCGTATTTCCTGAGCCCCCTCTTCGGTGAGCGGGGTATCGTCAACTGATTCCTGATACGTGCTCGTCGGTCCCAGCCTTGTTGTTCCGTCCGGCTGGGGAATAATCAGGATCCCCTTTCCCTTTTTACTCGGAAGCGGATAAATAATATGACGCATGAAGTTTTTTTCCGAAGCATCGAGCACCATATATTCTCCACGGTGCGGCCGCATCCGGTAAGGGGGATCCTCTTCAATCATCCGGGCGATCGTTTCGTTATGCGCCCCGGCTGCGTTCAATACATACCGGCTTTGATAGCTTTTACCCGATTCCGTTTTGACTGTAAAAACATCGTCTGCAAATTCAATGGATCTTACTTTTTCCCCGGTTACAATTTCTGCACCGTTCTTAACAGCATTAGCAGCAATCTTTTTCGTTAAAACGGACGTATCGGCACTCATTCCGGAGGGCATTTCCAGTCCCGCAGCGATCTCATCATTTAAATTAGGTTCTTTTGCGAGGAGCTCCTCTTTTGATAAATAACGAACTTCGTCTATGCCTCTTTCCCGGGCGGCTTTTTCTATTTCCAAAAGGGTTTCGATTTCCGCTTCATTTTTTGCGATTAAAAAAGCTCCACCTTTATTAACCGGAACATCAAACTTAGCAGCAACCGTCTGATAAATTTCGTTGCCCTGCCTGGCGAGACGTGATTTGAGTTCTCCTTTTTCCGGGGGGATCATAGCGGGCGGATGGACAAGCGCACTGTTATGCGTCGTCTGCACCTGAGACAAGTCACTTTCTTTTTCGAGGAGGAGCGTCTTTCCCTCATAATGTGAGAGCTCTCTCGCAATAAAAGTGCCGACAACTCCTCCGCCGATAATCAGGAAATCATACACCTACACCATCTCCTTATTATAGATTAGATTCTATACATACCGCTTCTGAGAAAGCCGCAGATGGATTCCGGATCAAAAAGAGTCATGCAGCCGCCTCTGTTCGGGGGAAGGAAACGTTCCAGGCTCTCTATCCACTGAGGCTCCCCGGAAATCACGGTTATTATTAATGCTAACTATAAAGAGTTGGGAAGATGCGGACAACAATTGTGCCTTCAAATACGAGAAAAACATCTGTAAACCCGGTATGAAAGAACTATTTTCGTGTAGTTATATTCTCTTTCTTAAACCTGACTTCCTTTTTCCGGGTTTTTCCCTTCCTTTTCTTCATGCTGCTTTGAAAATAGAGTATAAATGTGATGAACGTGCGCTTTCGTTTCCATGAGGACACTTTCCGGGTGCCACGGCCTCAGGTGATCCCATATGAAGTTTTCTGCTTCTATCGACACCTGACTTTACCATCGCTTTTCGTAAAATACAGCGGGCATTGACGGCTATTCGAGAGTTACTTCCATCTCAGCTACAAGACCATTCCGCACATCTTCTGCCTCTTCTCCTTTCAGTGCACGGCTGTTTATGACTTTTTCCTGAGATGATTTATAAATAAGACGGTAGGAAACTGGCAGAACGTGATTTACACCGTAGGTATTTTTCCGCGACGAGTTAAGATACGTCACTTTACAATTACCAAGAAGAACAAAGGAGAGCTTATTGTCTTCTGTAAACATCCATTCCGGAAGCTTTGGTGAAAGCTGGAACGATAAATCCCCCTTTTTTATAGAGAAAATCTTTCTTCCCGCCATCATATGGATCCACATATCCAAAAACTCTACGGTGGAACCACTGAGCCTGGAAACAAATCCACGGCCGTGCAGAGCAGGATCGGGATTAGCTGAGCTTGCAATAAAGGAGGAATTCTCAAGCGTACTCCTTCCGTACGTCTCCGGATTCAGAAAAGGAATAAGAGCGTGCCGGACATCGGCATAAAATTCTTCTGTTAAATCTGCCTTCAGGACTTCCAGCAGATATTTATATTCCATATGGAGAAAGACAGATTCATTCTCCAGCCAGCCCGGAGTGAAAGACCTGGCCCGGCCGATTTCCATCGGTTCAGCGTCAATCGGCATAGATGTTTTATACATGCCAAGCTTTTTGTCGTAAACAGCAGAATTTTTCACCTGTTCATACAGAGCTTTTGCCTCTTCTTTTCCGGATACATTTTTCATGGCTTTAACAATGCCTTCAAGAAAAGGAGTCACCGCTGTCGGCTTCCATATTTTTTGTCCAGAAGTCGTTTCTTCCGTGTTATCCACTTCAAAATAAAAGTAAGTCGGAGGAAGCACACCGTAATTCTGGATCGATTCACGGCCTTGATCTATTCTTTTTTTCATCGCGTGCAGCAGCCTGAGTACATCTTCTTCTTTCAGCGTTGTTTGCCTTCCTGAGACCCCATGCCGGACAGTTTCCCGGTATTTTTCCCGCAATGCTGCTGTTTTATCCCAGTAGGAATAAGCAGATTTCTCATCTTCGGGATCGAATTTCTCCATCATCTCCAAAAGCTGCAGGAGAAAAGTGCCTGATTCTTCGGGAAGAGCCACCTTCTGAGACTGATGCTTCTCAAGTAGAGTGGTCAGCCGCGCAAGTTCCTGCATTTCCGGTGTGCTGGACCCGATCATACCCGGGAGACCGTTTAAGGAGTCATTCCATCCGGGTTTTCCAGCTTCCATTTCGATTCCCAGTCCATAAGGAGCAAGCGTACTGACTTTCACTCCTGCGAGGAGGAGAAGTTTGGAATATAAATTTGCTGTCACAATTTCTCCTTCCCCATATTTTCCCCGCACCCATTGGCCGGATCCGGTATTTTCACTCTCCAGCACCGCATCATACTGTCTCCATTTATCTGCTTTTTTTGTAATTTTTTTATGCCGCGGCTGTACAAACGCCGGACTGTTGAAGAAAGCATAAGGCGTCTGGAAAAAGAATTCTTCTTCTTTATCCGGATAAATCGATAAAAAAGCTTCGATTAAATCCAGATTATATGTCCAGTGGTCAATCCAGTAACCTTCTCCAAACCGTGCCTGATAAACGTTTCTCGAAGAAGTCATAATCGCTGATAATAACTCTTTAAAGGGAGTAAAGAGAGGAATAGCCTCATCTTCAATATAATGCTTAATTTCTCCAGGAGTGTAGGAATTTTTCAAAAAGTGTTTTAACCTTTCATTAAATTCCGGCGCTGCAAATTGATGAAAAGGAAACGTTTCCGGATCATCCATTTCAAAACGCACCCCTTCCACGAGCAGCGGGTTGTATCCATCAAGCTGAATGAGGTTCATAAACTGCTGGACATTTGCATCATATATTTTCGGCTCAAAAAATACATCCCAGCGTCTGTTTTGATTAATGTCCCGGTAGTTACCGTTTCCCTGAGAGTAATACGTCGGGCTGATGGAAAAAAAGTTGTAGTCTCTCTCCAGATCGCCGTGTTTGCGGGAGTATAAGTAATAAACCTTCTTCTTATCTCCGTGCTCAAAAACTTCCGGAAATCCTCCCCGCAGGCCGTTGTCTAAATAACACTGCCTCGTATACGCATCAAAAAGCGGTTCGGCTGTGGATGTATTTACTTTTTTCAGTAAATCCGCTGTTATTCTTTCAGCAAGTTTCTCTTTTTTCTCCATGTATTCTTTTGACAACGGTTTGCTGAAAAATCTCTTTACTTCATTTATATCCTCCGCGTATCCTACTGCTGAAAAAAGTTCCACTTTTTCTCCCGGCTCAATAACACCTTCCCAAGCCGCAAATCCGCTGGAAACTTTGTTTGTGAAGGATGAAGGCTGTTTTTTCAGCTCGGATAAACCTGAGCGGATAAACGCTTCCGGTACCTGCATAGAAGTATCGGATCCAAATATTAAGTTTTTATCTAAAAGAAGTTCCAGCTGCTCATCCTTCCCTTTCTGAGAGAGAAAGCTCGTAAAATAGTTTCCTTCCCGGATTTCCTTTACTTCCGCTGTATCCTCCATGCTTCCTCTCAAAGTATAAAAAGAAAGAAACGGGACAGGAAATCTGACATCAAACCAGCTTTTCAGCGTATTTCCCAGTTCTTTATAAGCTGAATTGTTTATCCCTGCCGGAAGCACGGCAGGCATCCCGTCCAGCATTTCCATTGTCTTCGGTTTATCAGAAATATTTGTAAATGTAACGTGCCGGACGAGTCCGCTGATTGGTTCTTCAGGCAGAATAAAATAGGTGACATCCATCCGGATTCCGGCATGGCTGTTTATGTATTCCAGTTTTAATTTATTTTCGCTGATCACCATGTTTTCTTCTATATCGTCTTCAGTTATGGCAGATGTGCGGAATGGTTCAAGAAACACATTACCTCTTTCCTCATGCAGTTTTATAAACGTACGGAAGCCGTTTGTTTCTACAAGCTGAAGGGATTTATCCGCAGGCAGAAATTCCATCATAGCATGGTTTTTATCTTCAATACCGAAGCTTGCAATTCCCTGGCCCCGATTCACATAAAAAGCCCACATCGGTATGCCGTTTTCCCCTGCCAGACCAGGAAGAAAACTGGAAAATGTCTTCTTTGAGCGGTAGTTTGTCATTTTATATTCTTTGTCTTTCGTTAATTTGTACATGGGACCCTCCGTTTTAATTAATAGCTACCTTGAAAATAAACTAGTTAAGTGATGAACGTGCGCTTTCGTTTCCATGGGGACGCTTTCCGGGCGGGCCGGCCTCAGCTAATTCCGTCCTTCCTTCCGTCGGGCCGAATGGATCTTCGGCTCGTCCTTATTCGCCTCGGAGTCGCCCCATGGGCTCTGCAGCGGCCTGTTTTCCATTTCTGTTCTTCCTGAAGGTATGGTCTGCCTTTAAATAAAATAAAAACAGGGAATATAACATTCACCTGTTTTCATTTCAAACCATTAACTTTTTACTGCGCCATCTGTGATGCTCTTAATAAATAATCTGTTAAACAATAGGAATACGACGATCAATGGGATCGTGGCCCAGAAAGTTCCTGATAAAATCATTCCGTAATCACGAACACGGTCATCCATCAAAGCTCTCAAGGCAACTTGAATTGTATGCATCGACTGATCCTGCAGCACAACTAGCGGCCATAAGTAATCTCCCCAGATGGCCATAAAAACGATAATGCCCAGCGTAGCGAATGCCGGGAGAATCGTCGGTACAATGATATTCCAGTAAATTCGGAAATTCGTACAGCCATCGATTCTTGCCGCTTCAATAATTTCGTCCGGCACAGCGCTCGAAATATACTGTCTCATCCAGAAAATTCCGAAAGCATTCATCAGACCGGGAACGATAACCGCCCTAAGGTCACTGAGCCAGCCCAGCTGGGTAATAATAAAGTAGCTGGGAATTAAGCCGAGCTGCGGCGGAATCATCATCGTTCCAAGAATGAAGACGAACAGAACGGACCTTCCGGGAAACTCCAATTTCGAAAAAGCAAAACCTGCCAGAGAACAAAGGATAATAACCCCTAAGGTGACAGACGTGGCAACGATCAGAGAGTTAAGCATCGCCTGAAAAAATGGAATGCTGTCCAGTACTTTCTGGAAATTTGCCACTAGCTCAGACCCCGGCACCATGGCAGGAGGAGACTGATTGATCAGATTGTTTGGATTGGTAGCCATTACAAACATCCAGTAAAAAGGAAACAGGGAAGCCAGAGCTACGATAATCAAGCCAAAATAGACAAGTATCTTCCCTACAGTCTGTTTATTTTTTTCTGATTTCATCATTTTGAACCCACCTTACTGGACTGACCTATGCGATTAGCGAAATACATATTAACGGAAGCAAACACAATAATGATAAAGAACAGAACAATTGCTGTTGCAGAGGCTGTTCCGAAGAAGTTGCTTGCAAAAGCATCACGGTATAAGTAAAGCACTACCGTAATACCTTCCGGACGACCACCGCGCCCCTGGAAAATATGCGGCTCTGCAAAGATCTGCAGCGCTCCAATTGTTGCCGTAAACACTGTGAAGAGGATAAACGGCTTGAGCATCGGAATCGTAATATGCCAGATCTGCTGACGAAGCGTCGCTCCATCAATTTTGGCAGCTTCATACAGGTCATTAGGAATACTCTGCATACCCGCTAAATAAATAATCGTATTGTAGCCGACCCATCGCCAGAAAACCATCGCAGAAATCGCCACTTTCGCTCCCCACTCCGAACGCGTCCACGTAATTGGGTCGAATCCGAACAATCCGATAAACGAGTTTACAAGACCGGATTCCTGATTGCTGAAGAGGACACTAAAGACGATGGCCACTGCTACAATCGAGGTGACGTAAGGCAGGAAGATAGCCAGCCTGAAAATACCTTTGTACTTGACCAGTACAGAGTTCAGGGCAAATGCCAGCAGCAGTGCGACGATTAACTGAGGGGCTGTTCCCATCAGACCTATAATGACCGTATTATAAAGGGATTTCCAGAACAGCGGATCGTTGAAAATGATCACAAAGTTGTTCAGCCCGACGAAGTTCATATCTCCCAGTCCATCCCACTGGAAAAAAGCCAGGTAAAAACTAAATATAATCGGGAAGATTCCAAAAACAGCAAAGAGTAAGTAAAAAGGAGAAATAAATAAGTATCCGGACGCTATGTTTCTCTGCTTTTGTGAAAATGTCCGTGCTTTTTTCTTGGCAGGTTTGTTACCGGGAGGTTGACTGTTTACTTCCTGCGGTTCATTTTCTTCTATTTCTTTTCGATATGGCTCAGACATGTTTTCCCTCCTCATTGAGGTCAGTGGGCACCCGCAGATGCCCACTGAAGTGTTTGATTTATCTTGCTAGTCTTTGTTCTGTACGCTGGAGAATCTCTTCCCATTCTTCTTCCGGATCGGCTCCGTCCATAACATTAAACAGCCCGTCGATAATTTCCGTATTTACATCTCCGTACTGAGGTCCTTTATGCACGTGTTCTACTTCCAGAGCGGACTCCGCAAAAATTTCTGCTGTATTCTGACCGCCAAAGTATTCATCCGTCGTATTTACGAATTCTTCCATCTCGTAAACTTCCGGTGTGGAAGGAAAAAGTCCCATATTTTCGTACGCTTTCATCTGCTGCTCCGGTGCAAGGAGCCATGTCAAAAATTCAAAAGCTTCCTCCGGGTGCTCGGACTGTTCCGGAATAGTTACCCACGATCCGCCCCAGTTGCCTGCACCTTCAGGCATCGTCGCCATTCTCCAGTTCGTTTCATCCGGAGCATTATCTTTAATTACTCCCTGCATCCAGGCTGGTGCTAAAAGCGTTGCGTAGCTTCCGTCAGCCATACCGCCGCCCCATTCAGGAGTCCACATGGCAAGGTTGTCAATATAATCACTCTGAATCATAGATGCGGCCTCATCGTATGCTTCCTTCACATAAGGAGAAGAATCAAGAATCAGCTCGTTTTCCTCATTAAAGTAGGATTCAGGAGCCTGGTCCCGCTTCGCATTGAAAACGGTTTCCGGGTTATCCGCCATTGGAATTCCTGTCTCTGTAAGTATCGTGTCGGCAGCTTCCCTGTAGTCATCCCACGTTTCAATCATGGCTTCCACTTCTTCAGGATCCGACGGCAGGCCGGCTTCTTCAAAAATATCCGCACGGTAGTACATGACCGTCGGGCCGATATCTGTCGGGATGCCGAATTGGAAATCTCCATCTACGCTGGAGCCGATCTCCCATACCCAGTCCAGATAGTCATCTTCAATTTCTTCTGCACCCAGGTCATTTAAGTTAATAAATTGATCTTCTGCGTCTTTATAGCTGTCCATTTCCGACACTTCTATAGCTGCCATGTCCGGAGCTCCACTGCCCGCAGAAAGCGCTGTGAAAAAGTTGTTATGGTGGTCTTCCATATCAATTTCCTGAAAATTGATGCTTACTTCAGGATTTTCTTCTACATATTCTTCCGCAAGTTCCGGATACCCGGTAGCACCAAACAGCCAGAATGATAATTCTACTTCTGCTTCCTCTGAGCCAAGACTTGTTACTTCCGCTTCTTCTTCATTTGCCTCGACGGAATTTTCCGCAGAAGCTTCATTATTTCCCTCTGCATTTCCTTCTGAACCGTCATTTCCACAAGCTGTAGCTACGACAGCAAATGTCAGCAGCCCTGTCATAAATCCGTACTTTTTCATAATAAATCCCCCTTATTTGCTTTTATCGTGCAATGACCAAAATCGTATACCAGCTGTCTGTTTACTAAACCGGTTTCGTTAATATCAAAAAAATAAAAAAGAGACTCTTTTGCCAATCCGCGTGAAGCTGATTATTTACTGAAAGGCATTTCTTAAATTAACTAAATCGGTTTCGTAATGTCATTGTATCTCCCATCATTTTTAATGTCAACGCTTTCTTTTTAATTATTTTGATAATCGTCCTCCCTTTGCGGAAGATAAATATTCAGGCGCTGAGATTTTTGAAACGTTACAAGCAGAATAAGGCTGCCAGCTGCGCTGACAGAAAAGAAAAGATAAAGAACGGGTACCAGGTAAAGAATATAATGAAAGAGACCAATGCTGACGATCGTTGTCACCGTTAATACCGGCGAAGATAAACCATACACCGCCGCCGACTTAATCGAAGATAAGGTGCTGCCTCTGCGATGGACGAGCAGCGGAAAACTGAATAGAAAAAGAATAATGTACAGAAATAACAGGCAGACAGCCACGCCGAGCAGAATCGGAGCCAGTGTATGTTCGAGACGGAAGATAAAATAAAAGTCCACGTATAATATCGCGCCTCCAGCTGCAAACAGTAGCATAAGCAGGTTTGCCCGCAGGAAATAGCGCTTGTAGGCATTCCAGAACGGGATCAGTGTTTTTGTCGTCCCCTCTTCCCCTTTCATCCATTTATGAAGGACTTCATACACGGCGGCCAGAGCCGGGGCTGCCCCGAAGATTCCCAGCCCGAGAAGCGTAAACGCGATCCAGAGAATATTTAAGTAGGCCAATCGGAAGATCCAGTCAAGGACTTTCTCAAGCTTTTCCATTCTTTCTCTCCTTTCTGTCTCTCTAGTTAACTCTGTCCGGACCGCTCGATTCTCTAACAATCAATTCCGGTTCAATCATAATATGCGTTTTATCAATTTTCTTCTGGATCATATCATTTAAGATAAATGCTGCCATTTTCCCTATTTTCTCTTTATCCTGTTTTACCGTCGTTAACGGGGGATCCACGTGTCGTGAAGCCATGATGTCATCACAGCCGATAATTGAAAAGTCAGCGATATCGTAAGGACTTTCCTTAATAGCTTTCATCGCTCCCATAGCCATTAAATCGGAAGCTGCAAAGACAGCTTTCGGAACGGGGTCTTTCTCGAGCAGTTCTTTCATGAGCTTATAACCGCTTTCTTCAAAAAAGTCCCCGTAAACGACCCAGTCAGAATGAACTTTCAGCCCGTACTTTTTCATGACGTCCAAAAAACCTTCCAGTCGTTCACGTGAAATCAGCGAATCTTTTTTTCCGG
Source organism: Alkalicoccus halolimnae (assembly GCF_008014775.2). Taxonomy (GTDB): domain Bacteria; phylum Bacillota; class Bacilli; order Bacillales; family Salisediminibacteriaceae; genus Alkalicoccus; species Alkalicoccus halolimnae. The sequence goes on from NZ_CP144914.1 coordinate 2,382,411, forward strand.
AAATAAAGGCAATGTCGCGGTGTCCAAGAAGATAGAAGTGTTCGACAGCGAGACTTGATATCTGCAGGTTGTCCGTCATAATATAGGCCGATTTTTCTCCGGAGAGCTTGATATCTACTCCCAAGCAGGGTACATCGCTGTTATCGAGATCGTAAATCGAAGGCTCCACTTCATCGCCGCCGATAATAATGCATCCATCAACATTATAATGCTGACAGCGTGCCAGATAATTTTCATCTGCTTTATTAAATTTTTCGTTGGAAAAGAATAACAGATCATAGCCTTCTATACCCATTGTTTTTTTAAACGAGCTGACGACCTCCACAAAAAAAGGATGATTAAAATTAGCATTGATTTTCCCTGCGTAAATGACACCGATGACTTTCGTCACTTTTTTCGCCAGGGACTGCGCCGCGTAGGAAGGCCGGTAACCATGCTCATCCATGATTTCCCAGACTCTTTTTTTCGTTTTCAAGCCGACATCATCGTAATTATTAATAATTTTAGAGACGGTCGCCTGAGAGACCCCCGCAAGTTTTGCGATCTCTTTTATTGTCATTTTCATTCTGCAATCTCCTTATTTAAGCAATCTGTCACCTGTAAAGGCGGTGTCCTGCTTTCGGGACCTCTTTATCATATCAATCGGACCTCTTTCTAACAACGTTTCCATTACCTGTTTATGAATTAACAGAATACACACGATGCTTTCAAAAAAGAGGGTGCGGGAAAAGTTGTTTTGACAAATGAAAAGGATTGTCATATACTTTTTACGAAACCGTTTTCGTAATGTCAGTTTACCTTGTTTTTCCGAGTTTGTAAACGCTTGCCCTCATGCTTTTTATTTAATTATATTTTTTTAAAAGGAGATGCTGCTGTATGTTTCACGAAACTACCCGCCCCTTCCCTAAAAACTTTCTATGGGGATCTGCTTCTGCTGCTTATCAGATTGAAGGAGCATGGAATAAAGACGGGAAAGGCCCTTCTGTCTGGGACGTCTATACGAAGCAGGAAGGTACGACTTATAAAAATACAAACGGGGATGTTGCTGTCGACCATTATCACCACGTGAAAGAGGATATCGACCTTATGGCAGAGATGGGCTTGAAAGCATACCGTTTCTCTATAGCCTGGTCCCGGATTTTCCCCGAAGGAAATGGGGATATTAATGAAAAGGGTCTTCAATTTTATGACGAGCTGATCGATTACCTTATTGAGAAGCAGATTGAACCGATTATTACCATTTATCATTGGGATCTTCCTCAAGCGCTGATGGATCAGTACGGCGGCTGGGAATCCAGAAAGATCATTGAAGACTTTAACCAATACTGTATCACACTATACAAACGGTACGGAGACAGAGTTAAATACTGGGTCACATTAAATGAACAGAACGTATTTATTGGACTCGGCTACCGCTCAGGTATGCATCCGCCCGGTGTTAAAGACATGAAAAGGATGTATGAAGCGAGCCATATCGCAAACCTTGCAAACGCCCAGGCGATTAAATCTTTCCGTAAATATGTTCCGGACGGTTCGGCAGGCCCGAGTTTTGCCCTCAGTCCCGTCTATCCTGCAGACAGCAGGCCCGAAAATGTACTCGCTGCCGAAAATGCAGAAGAAATGATGAACCACTGGTACATGGATGTTTATGCCTGGGGCACGTACCCTAAGACGATTATGGCCCACCTTCAGCAGAAAGGGACAGCTCCGACGATTGAAGAAGGAGATATGGAACTCCTGCAGGAGGGTAAACCCGATTTTATGGGAATCAATTATTATCAGACAACAACAGTCGAAGCCAATCCTCTCGATGGCGTGGGCGAAGGAAAAATGAATACTTCCGGTAAAAAAGGCACATCCTCTGATTCCGGGGTTCCGGGGTTATTTAAGACAACGAGAAATCCCAACCTGCAGACAACAAACTGGGACTGGGAAATCGATCCTGTCGGGCTGCGTATCGGCATGCGGCGCATTAAAAACCGCTACAACCTTCCGATTCTTATTTCAGAGAACGGTCTTGGAGAGTTCGATAAATTAGAGAGTGACGATCAGATTCATGATGACTACCGTATCGATTATATTAAGCATCACCTTCTGGAAATTCAGCAGGCACTGACAGACGGAGTTGATGTGATCGGCTACTGCACGTGGTCCTTTACTGATTTGTTAAGCTGGCTGAACGGCTACCAGAAGCGATACGGTTTTGTCTATATTGATCGAGATGAAGAGAGCGAGAAAGAACTGCGGCGTTTAAAGAAAAAAAGCTTCTACTGGTATGCGGAAATTATTGCGTCCAACGGCCGACAGCTGGATAAATGAATGGAGGGAAAACAGTGGATGAGCAAAACTATTTAGCCTTTGACATTGGAGGAACGAGTGTTAAATGGGGACTTCTTACGAAAGAAGGCACGTTTCTTCAAAAGAGCACTTTTTCCTCTGAAGGATCAGATGGGAAAGTGATTTTACAAAAAATAAAAGAAGTTGTCGATTTATACCGCTCTTCGCTTCAGGGAATAGCCGTATCCGCTCCCGGCTTTATTCTCCCTTCCGGATACATCGAATACGGAGGAGCGATCGATGCTTTTACCGAATTTCCGTTTCAGGAAGTCCTGAGCAGAAATACCGGACTTCCTGTATCGATTGAAAACGACGTTAACTGTGTCGCCCTTGCCGAAAAATGGCTTGGGAACGCACAGAAGCTGACGGATTTTGTATGCATTACCGTAGGGACAGGAGTCGGTGGAGCGCTCTATTTAAATAATGCTCTCTACCGGGGAAACAACTTCCGGGCCGGGGAAGCCGGATTTATGGTTACAAACGGTCTGCAGTCAACGATGAAAGGCGGAGATACGCTGAGCACCCTCGCTTCTATGACAGGCCTGCGCGAAAAGTATGCGGCTTATCATTCGCTCGATCCCGAAAAGGTCACCGGCGAAATGGTCTTCCAGGCTTATGATGAAAAAGAACCGGCTGCGGTCCATATCGTTGAAGATTTTTACCGGTCCCTGGCAATCGGCATTTTTAATATCAACTCTTTTCTTAATCCTCAAAAGATACTTATCGGCGGAGGCATTACAAGCCGGCCCTCTTTTATCCGAGAACTGCAGAGCCATTTGTCGTACGTAGATAATGTATTTCATGCAGAAATTGAACTCTGCCGCTTTAAAAACGATGCAGGAATGATCGGTGCTCTCGCTTTTTTTCATTCGCAGTATGAAAACCATCAATCTCCTTCTATTCTTAAAGCTAAAATACCGCTTGATAAATAATTTAGAAAAAGCTGCTCAGCATCATTCTGCTGCAGCTTTTTTCTTTGCTTTTGATCGCGCTTCAACAGTAACTGCCATTCTTGAATCACTTTAAATAGGTAAATCAGTGAAACTTCCCCTTTTTCTTTTCGTAATAGAAATATACTTTTCTACTTTATCGCACAGGTAAATAGTGCCTTTATTTCTGCAAAGGGGATTCCCCGTGCTTTTTTCAGACGGCTTACTTTGCAAATGGCTGATTCAGAAGTAATCGTTTCAATTATTAAAGCTGCTTTTAAAATAATGGAGGGGAATAAACTGGACTATATTATAAAAATGGCAGGATCAATTTTCGTGGGAGGGCTCTTATTAACCGGAGTCTGGTGGCTTTCGGATTTCGCATGGCAGAACGTATTGTTTCTCGGCGGTGCCATTCTCGCCGTGCTGAGCATCGGTGGAACTGCCAGCCCGGCCTTTAATCAAACCATCGTTCAAACACGTGACTCCTCTGCCGCAGAAGACATGAAAAAAGATTACCCCGCTGCCTTAAATCCCTATTTTATCGGGCTTATACTTTTGACGCTGTCTGTCATTCCACTCGATTTCCTTCTTGGGTAGAGATCTCGTGTCTCCGGTTCATCAATCCCGATTAATAAGCTTGTCTGCACGCACGGGTTAGAACCAGTCCCTCTTCCAGAAAGGTTGCCTAAGGATTTATTTATTTAGAACGGCCCATTATCGCAGCATAAAACTTTTTTAACAAAAAGATAGTCCCTTTTCTGTGATTTCCGGTTACTATTTTAGGAGGTAATTAATTGAACTGGATATTAGGTACTCTCGCATTAACTGCTGTTATGACTTATCTGGCGATGGAAGCAGCTACATACAAGGATAGAGGAAATGGACTTCGCTCTTACTTGAAAGCATTCAGAACGTCTCTTCTTGTCCTCGTTCCTTTTTTCATTATCAGTGGATTATTTTATTATCTGTTTTGAAGAGGAGAATATTTTATGAGCTGGATGTACATAATATTAATAATAACGATGATGGTGGGAATATTATTATTTTTCACCGGCAGAAGAAAAGGAGCCGGAATATATTTATTCTTTGGCGGAATGGCACTAATCACTCCGGTATTTATTTCAGCCGGCTGGTTTCACGCTCTTCCACTCGTTCCAGCTCTCTCCTTATTGATATCTTTTTTAATGACTAAACTACCTTGAAAATAAAGTAGTTAAGTGATGAACGTGCGCTTTCGTTTCCATGGGGGTGCTTTCCGGGCGCCCCGGAGTCGTCCCATGTCCACTCCAGCTTACGATAAAAAGACAGAGAAGTATCTGCCATCTAACAAAGAAATCCCCTTCCTGTAAAAGGGCATTTTCATCCTTCATGGTGCACTGTTTTTGCATGAGAGTCTCTGTTAAAGCTGTTGTTGATATAAATAAGAGTACTTTGCTTCAACTCACCAATACAGAAAGCCTGCTGGTTGAATCAAGAAGGGACCAAGGTAAAAACCAGTGCCAAGGCGATTTTTCAAGACGCCTGCGGAAAAAGAAAGCGGGAAGATCCTCCCGGACGACAGGGAAGCCGAATGCTTTCTCCGCGGCAGGCGGAGGAGCCGCAGGCACTCCAATAACAACACGGAGCTTTAACAGAGCCAATGACTAAAAAGAAACTCCTGCCGTCTTCCTTTTTCATGATTAACATTTTACACAGAGGACTTATTTTCCATATGACTTGATGGCGTAAACGATTGATCACGGACGACGACAGACTCCGGAGTAAAACAGATCAATACATTACTGTTATCCAGACCTTTAAACCTGGGATCCCAATGTTCTTTGTTTTTCCCTAAATAGCGGACAAATATTTCGTCGGCTGTCTTTTCGTCAAACGGCTTCACTTCTGCTCTGCCTCTAAAACCAATATGTATAACTAAACCGCTGCGATAGTTGAAATCCACAATTCCTATAGCGCATTTTGGATTATTTTTTATTTTTTCGGGAAAGGTATCGGATGAAGTTCCTACAATCCAGATTTTTTCTCCGTCCCAGTAGAACCAGACCGGAGAATCCCTCGGAGCATCTTCCACGCTTGTTGCTAAATGCGCAAACAACGGCTTCTTCAGGAATTCATCCAGATCCAGGTTTGTGCCTCGCTTATAAATTTCCATTCATTATTCGCTCCCTTATATGCAGAATTTGATTATCTATATTGCTTACATTCAGGGTATCACCGTAACGAAACCAGGTACTTTTCAATTCAGGCAGAACTTAAAGGAGAAGGAGGAGCGGTTACTCCCACTCCTCCTTCAGCATGCCGTACACGTAATGATCCACATACACTTCGTACAGCCTTTCGCTCTGTCTTAAACAGCCTTCTCTTTGAAAACCAAGGCGTTCAGGAATGGCGGCACTTTTGGAGTTTTCTGCTGCCGCACGGATCTCCACACGCTTCATCCCCAGCTCCTCGAAGCAGTAATTTACGACAGCACGACAGGAATGTGTCATCAGCCCCCGGCCGGTAAAGGATTCTGCAAGCCAGTAACCGATAGAAGTCGAATGGTTCGTCCAGTCAATTTTATGCAGGCCGATAACTCCCGCAAGTCTGCCTTCAAACCAGATCCCTGCCTGAAATCCATCATTTTCTCCAAACTGCTTCATACTCGAAGTAATAAAGGCCAGGGAATCTTCTTTTGACTTTATATGATCCACCCATGGCAGCCACGTACGGAGACTCTCCCGTGATTCGTCTGTGATAAAAAACAGTTCCTCTGCATGGCGCGGTTCGAGCAGCTTTAATTCCAGCTTTTCATTGATGACATACGTAAACATAACTTCCCCCTGCTATTCTATTCAACGAATTTGCTGCAGTAATTATACCTTCGCACTCAGCTTCCCGCAGAAGTTGAAGCAACTGCCCCACCGGCAATCATGGCGACCATCGCGGCATTTTGTGCTTCCATTACTGTTTCCATCGTTGTAAACAATTGAATCTGCATAGCTTTCTGCTGATCAAAGAGCGTTACCAGCACCATATTGGCTGCAGTTAGGCTGTTCCAGTCTTTATGCCAGCGGAACGTCTTTTTCGCATTCAGTTCATCCGTCGTCTTTTTTATCTCTTCAAATGTTTCTGCTTCAATAGAGGTCAGAGCGAGCAGCGCGATGACAGGATAATGCATCGTTTTTAATTTCAGACCGGCTTTTTTCCATTTGTCCAGCGCTGCTTCGGTACGCTCTATTAATTCTTCTTTTTCATGATTTTCATCCAGAGAGAGAATATGGCTTAAAAACTGCAGATCATTACCCTTCCGCAGGCCGAGTCCGGAAGCTTCCTTGTAAAAATATTCAATGCGGTTCATCAGGCGCTTCGTGTCTTCCTCCCGCTGGGCTAAAAGAGAAGCGAGCGGATAGTCGTGCTCGGATGTAATAAAAGGGTGCTCTTTGCGCATAGCCCGGTGAACTTCCATTGCGCGTGCGGTCTGTTCCTGAAAAGGAACGCTGCGGTCTCCGGAGGATAAAAGGACAAGTGCTGTCGTATACGTTGATGCTCCTGACTTGAATTTTTGACTTCTAAGCTCTGCGTATATCCGCTTTACGTCCTCTAAACGCTTTTTCGGCTCCTCATACCCTGTATCAAGTACTGCTGTCATCGTCCAACGAAGAGAAGATCGCAGCGGAGAAAACAGCGAAGCACTTTTTTTAATATGTTCGCTGAGAAAACGGTACTGCTCTACTGAAAACTCCTTCTCTTTCAGGACGTACATGGAGGCGATGTGCATGGGCATCTTGGAGTCCAGTAATTCCCACCTGAGTAATTTTTTCAGCTGCTTATACACCTTCTCATACTGCTGAATCTGTTCATTCATAACGAAACCCTCCTTTTCATTTTTTGAGATGAGCAAAAAAAGCCTAGATAGATTTCATAATATTGGACGCGGGTTTTTGGTCTGCTTTTTTTCAAAAGATGCAGTCGTCTCTTTATTTAATTCATACAGGAAGCATCTGTTAAAGAGAAAAGGTGCGCTTGATCAACAGTAACTGTGCCCCCTTCGTCCATGCAGGCTTCCATAACCCTTAAATTTTTTTCATGATTTTCATCTATTTGATGGATCCGGGTCATCGTTAAAGCAATAATCACCAGAGAGACTGCAATGGGCAGCAGCCTTTTTTTATTCATTCGTCCTTCCCCCCTTCTTCAAATACAACAGGTATTTCTCTCTCAAATTATTTCTGTAATTAGATGGCTGATTCCTTCTAAATCTTACATTTAGTGAGTTTTGTTCCATCCTTCTTCCTTAAAAATAATGCTGAATAAAAAAGACTCTCCGCAATGGAAAGTCTTTTTCTCGTTCTTATTTCTATTTTTTAATTTTGATAAGCAGCAGAATCTTCCTCACCTTCGATGATTCTGTCCACTTCCCATTCATATGCACCGATCGCTCTGTTCACCGCTTGCCTCGTTTGATAATCATCCGTAGCGTATGGGATAGTAAGAGTTCTCGTTCCATCAGAGAACGTATACGATAACACACGCTGGGACTCTTCTTCTTCAACTCTTGCTACATACACTACTTCTTCCCATGCCAGGCTTTTTTCTGTGACACTCCAGAATGCATTCACCTGCACGCCGTCCTCATCCAGATACGCATAGTGATAAATCGAAAGAACAAATACCGGCAGCGTCAGAACCATTAATGTAAAATGCAGACCCGATAATTTATCTTCCCTCTTCTTTCTCTCAAAGAACGCTTTGGCTGCATAAAGAGAAAAGAGACAAAGTGAAAGCCAGACCATAGCCGCTCCAAATCCGAGATAGGCCTCTGTAGGACGGATAAACGTCCAGTGGTCATAGGAAAAGAAAAGCAGATCCTGAATCATCATGACTGCCGCAAACGGGATGAAAAAAGCTGAAATTAACAAAAGTGGTCCCGCACTAAGGACGTACGGCAGAAGAGCGTCAGCATCTGCCTCTTTTAGACGTTTGAACATGAAAAAACCTCCCAGAATCTCCCTTTTTAAAAGTACGACCCCGGAAGCGCTTTGGTTTCATAAAGATAGATATGGAAGAAATACTCATGATTCGCCTTTTTGTCGCCTATCCAGCAAATGGCTTTTCTCCTAAAGGTCCGAGGACGTCTTCTGCAGTTTCCTTATTCGGGCTCTGCTTCTATTTCCTGAGACTGGAGGTGTTTCCGAATTTCAGTAATGACTGCTTCCGGTCTGTGATGGTGGATAAAGTGTCCAGTTCCGGAAATTACTTTCTGATCGGCACGGCTGGAGTAAGATACAAGCTCCTTCTGACTTTCCTTCCATCCCTCCCTGTGAGGAAAATCAGAGGTGAGCACAGTAAGCGGAATGTCGCCGATATCTCCTCCTTCTGCAACCGTGATGCCGTTTTCGTTATATAATTCCCTTTCTGCAATCATCGTATCGTTCCACATATTCTGCAGCGTGAGTGCTTCATTCATTCGGCGGACGTTTTCCGGAAGCGTTTTATAAGGGGAGACTTCCGCGGAAGCTACACTGTCATTTTGTACTGCAAGCCTCAGCAGACCTGTCGTTTTTGCCCCCTGGTACAGTCTGGCCCGCATCGGTATCTCCGTATCGCGAACAGCGGCGTTGGCAGGATTCACGCCATCGATTAACACAATGCCAGCTGTCTTTTCAGGGTAAAGCTGAGCGTACCGCAGTACTTCCATGGCTGCCATAGAATGGGCGACAAATGTATATGGAGGTTCTTTCCCGCGTGCCTCGAGCGTCGCTTCCAGTTCCCCCGTCACCGTATCCACCGTACGTTCTTCTGCAGCCTCTTCGCTCCATCCATATCCGGGCCTTTCATAAAGAATGGTATGATAATCTTCCGACAGGGTTTCCTGCAGGTGATACATATCTGCATAGGGAGAAGGGGTGCCGCTTCCTGCTGTAAATACAAGCGTTTCACCTCCTTCTCCTTTTTCATACGTATGGAGGGTACTGTCGTTAATATCGGTCAGCTCTCCGGGCGGTGGATAGGCTTTCTCATCCGACGAGGCCGCCCAAAGCTGATAAAACGTTGTTCCTGCAAGGAAAATGGCAAATCCTGCAAGGACTGCCAAAGCCGTTCGAAACCGCGGATTACTTTTTAATTCTTTCATCTGATTATCTCCAATCTTTCCTATCATCTTTCCGCGGAAACTGTAAGAAAACTTTTTCTGAAGAAGCGGGAAGTAACTGTTTTCCTCTTCCCGCTTCGAAGCTCATTATAACCCTTTCCCTCCTGCTTTGCCGAAATATTCTATTTTATATCTTCAACCGGAAAAACTCCTGCCAAAAATGAGGCAGTACCAAAAGGTATATCGAGACAGCCCGGAAAGCACGCGCGGAGCCGGAGAAGGAGTTAAAAAGCCTGTTAGACAGGGATTTGTCTAACAGGCTTTTATCCGTGCGAAACCGAGTTCTTATCCTTATAGGACAGCTCCATTCACCGTTATTGAACTTACTTAAGGGAAATGCTCCAGGAAGCTGAAACCTCCTCCACGGCAGGTCAGTTGCAGCGAAGTTTTCTACATTGATCAACAACAGACATTAACACAGCGTAAAATAGAGTACAGCACAATTCTAAAGGAACGAAGTATAAATCCGCAAAGCTCCAATCAGGAAATGAAAGTGGTATGATACTTATACTTCCAAAGATTATACATGAGGAGCGATGACGATGACGAAGGGTACGATTGAAGTCCACGGATTGGAAAAAACGTTTAAAGATCAGTTTCAAGCTGTAAAAGGCATTTCTTTTTCAGTCAAAAAAGGAGAATGTTTTGCTTTTCTTGGGCCAAACGGAGCTGGAAAATCCACGACGGTCAAAATGCTGACAACACTTATTGCTCCTACAGGAGGCCAGGCTCTGGTCAGCGGTTATGATGTTTTAAAGGATCCCGGCCGCGTCCGCTGGGAAATCGGCGTCGTTCTCCAGGAAACCGGTCTCGATACCGATATGACAGGAAGAGAACTGCTTGAGCTGCAGGGCCGTATTTTTAATCTCTCCAAAAAGGAGGCTTCACGGCGTGCGGAAGAACTGCTGAAAAAGGTAGGGCTGCACGAAGAAGCAGACAAACGCTGCGGGAAATATTCCGGTGGTATGAGGCGGCGGCTGGATCTGGCTGTGACTCTCGTCCATAACCCTCCTATCTTATTTCTCGATGAACCGACGACCGGTCTTGACCCTTTAAACAGAAAAGCGATATGGAATGAAATACACAGGCTGAATAAAGAAGAAGGAACCACTATTTTTCTTACCACTCAATATTTAGAAGAAGCGGATGCGCTCGCTGACTATGTCAGCATTATAAACGATGGGGAAATTGCAGCAGAAGGAACCGCTGCAAGATTAAAACAGGAGATTGGTGCAGATGTGATCCACTGGACATTTACCGGTGAAGAGGATGCACAAAGGGCGGCGGAGACATTCCTCCAAAGGGAAGACGTCCCTGTAGTGCAGCAGGCGGAAACAGTAAAAGTAACGACTGCCGATGCCGGAAGTAAACTGCAGGACTATATAAGTGCTCTTACAGAAGCCGGAATTTCCATGGTATCGGTGACAGTAAAAAGTCCGACACTGGACGATGTTTTTATCAGTGTGACGAATGAAAAGGATGGTGGGACGAAATGAAAGTAATCCTTAGAGACACCATGACACTCACAGGCAGAAGCCTGCTCATTTTAATGAGAAATCCTTTTACTGTAGTTCCCAATTTGTTTATCAGTATCTTTTTTCTGCTCGTCTATACCGGCGGGCTCAGCGGAATCGCTCAGCTTCCTCAATTTGAAGGAGCCGATTACTTGTCTTTCATTCTTCCTGTTTCAATCGTATCCGCTGCTATCGGGGGAGCGGGAGGCGCGGGGCAGATGCTCATACGCGATCTGGAATCCGGCTACTTCGCCCGCCTGCTGCAAACGCCGGTTTCGCGTCTCGCTGTCGTATTAGGGCCGATTATAGCCGGAATGCTGCAGCTGCTTCTGCAGACACTGATTATTTTAGGAATCGCTTTTCTTCTCGGCCTGCAGATTGCGGCAGGTGCCGCGGGTGCCGTGGTACTCATTATTTTTGCCGTCGGATGGGGACTCGCTTTTGCCGGGTACTCTGTCGCTGTTGCGCTTAAAACAAAGAATGCACAGGCTGCCCAGGCAGGGACTTTAATCTTTTTCCCACTGCTGTTTTTAAGTACAACATTTGTCCCGATGGAATTGATCGAATCCCCCTGGATGCGCGGTGCCGCCGTGCTTAATCCAACGACTTATTTGTTTGAAGGGATGAGAAGTGTGCTTATTGATGGCTGGGTGTGGATGCCTCTTCTCACGGGCATGGTTGTAATTGCAGCCGGCTGCTTCTTAACGATCGGGCTTTCGGTACGCAGTGCGAAAATTGCATTCAGCAGAGAATAATTCCACGATTAAATGGGACTTAACAGCCGGACTGGTGGGAAAGTTTCGATTTTCCAACAGGACCCTGCGCTTACGAATAAGTTTACCTTGAAAATAAAACATAGTAGCGTCTTTCTTTTTGGCTTCACGTTCGTAAACGTCCGTCTTCGTTCCCGTAGAGATGCTCCAGGCGGGACAGGCTCAGCTAATCCCCTTCTCCCTCAGGCAGGGCGGGGTGGAAATAAAAACGAAGCGTGAACATGCCCGTGGAAGAAAAAGGCCGGAAGATCCCTCAGGACGAAGGTCACTTGGATACCTCCTGCATACCCGTGCTTCAGCAAAGTTTTCCGTGATAAAAACAACTGACGCTGGCAGGACCGCTGCTACACAAGGTGTTGTTTAGTGGGCGGTCATTTCTTTTTTGATTTCTTCTCCATCAAGGTCTGAAGGATAGTAAGTCGCCCAGTTGGTCACATCTTCCAGAAGTGCTTCCCGGTCATCTCCCCAGTATAAGTGGAAATGGTCTGATTCTGAAGGATATATTTTATGATCGCTGAACTGAATATATTCCGGCATCGAGTCCTCTTCTTCTGCACGTTCAAAGATGAAGCGGACTCCTCTGTTTCCAGCTTCGTAAGTAAGAATTTTATAACCGTCGTACGTATATTCACTGGAATGCTTCTCTTCGCCTTCGTAAAAAGTAAACGTGTCGTCTTCAATAACAATCCGCTCTACGTCTGTTTCGTAGCCGACCTCGTAATATTCTTTGTATTCTTCAACTGTCATTTCCTCATCCTTTGCCGCTTTATGTTCGTATACTTCATCGAGCGTCCCATCCTGGTGATATGGGTAAACAGACTGCCAGTCTCCATTCCAGTCAGATAATGGCCGGCCCTCCACCTGCTCATCCTCAAAATATCCGTTGTAAATCTCCTCCGTTTCTTCATCATGTTCGTGATTATGCTCATGGTCGTGCTCTTCGTCATAATTGTTTTCGTCATGATGGTCATTCTCATCGTTATGTCCGTGTTCATCGTTATGATTATGCCCTTGTTCGCTTTTGGAAAGTTTTTCTTCCTTTTCTCCGTTCTCGTGTTCCTGACCAGGATTACCCGGCTCCTTTGTTTCTTCTTCCGTGGAAGTGTTTTCTGCTTCCTCAGAATCAGAAACGCCGCACCCTGCTGTAAAGAAAGCGGTAAGCGTAAAAATACTTAACGTTTTAACTGATGATATTTTCAATTGGAACACTCCTTAAAATATAAATCGTAACTATTACGATTTATGATTATACAGAGCTTATCTGGAAGCGTCAAGACGGTCCCACTTGTTTTTTATCTTCATTCATATCGATACATATAAAAAGACCTTCAAGACATAATTTTGTCATGAAGGTCTATAACATTTTTCTCATTATTAATGATTCAGTAAATGTTCAGGCCGCTTTATCTGCAAAAGTATTAATACCGGCTGATTTATGCTGTCGTTTTGTTACGACGGCCGATCATCAGCAGACCTCCGGCAAGAGCAGCAAACATACCGATCATAGTGTAAAGCGGACCGTTGGAAGCTGTATCAGCCATCTCTTCTCCCTCATCTGCTTCTTCCTCTTCCGCGGCTTCCCCATCTCCATCTGTTCTATCCAGCTGACCGCGGATTTCGCCGTCCGGATAAGTTTCCGTATGGAGATTGGCATAAATATTCCCATTCACAAGCTCTTCAGAAAACTCCTCCCAGCCCATTTCACCTGCGAGGTCATCTTCAGTAAGGGTTCCGCTGGCAATTTCCCCATCGTAATCAACTGCTTCGTCATTTTCAAAAAGAAACAATTCGACAGGACCGTTTTCCCCAGCTGGACCACTATGTAAATGTCCCGCTAATGTAGCATTTAATTCATGGGCTTCTACTATAAAATCAATTGATTCCCCATCGTCGCTTACGTGAAATTCAGCATGTCCGGAAGCGTCGCTGTCGACCTCTTCCACTTCCTGATCCGGGGTTAATTCAGCCATATAGGATGTCCCGTGTGCAGCGGAAGCAGTTCCGGCAAATCCAGCAAAAGCAACCAGTGACGCGGTAGATAAAACTAATCCTTTTTTCATATTTTTCACTTCCTTTTTGAATTTTCGCATAAGTGCGACTCTTTTTATCCTACCCTTGTCGCAGTCTTTAGTAAACATATTACTGGAAATTTTATTGAAAATCCCTTCTATTTTCCATTATAAACCTTAAATTACAAATAATTGTTATTTTTGGAGATCATTGTTCTTTTTTCAGTCGGTAATTTTATGTAAATCTGCAGCTGCCACGTAGAAAATCTTCATCTTTATACTATTTTTACAGCTGAAAGCTTGATAAACCGTAATAATTTTGAAAACAAGCATGACAGACAACACCGTGATACACTTGTCTTATTATGAACGAAGGAGGAGTTATTATGGCTCATCATACACATGAACATCATACGCACGAGCACTCCCTCTCCTGTGGACATACAAAAATCCGCCACGGAGACCATATCGATTATATTCATGACAGCCATCTTCATCACAAGCACGAAAACCACTGGGATGAATGTAAAATTGAAGTAACCGACAAAAATCCCGACAACTGGGCTCCCGTTCAATCCGACTGCAAGCATAATGAAGACTGCGGCCACGAAATGGTTCCTCACGGAGATCATTTCGACTATGTCGTCAACGGCCGGCTGCACCACGTCCACGACGATCATGTGGATGATCATGGACCGGTGGATATTATTTAAACAGCCTCAAGCCTCCCATTACAGCGGGAGGTTTTTTATTTGTTGGCTGCCTTGAAAATAAAGTAAATAAGCAATAAGCGTGCGCCTTCGTTTCCATGGGGACGCTTTCCGGGTGGGCCGGCTTCAGCTAATTCCTTCCTCCCTTTGGTCGGGCGGAATGGATCTTCGGCTCGTCCTTTATCGCCTCGGAGTCGTCCCATGTTCCCTCCGGCTTACGGCATAAAAGACCTATCATCATCTGCTTTCTAAATAAAGAAAACCCCTTCTTGAACATCATTGATTCCACCTTTATAGAAGGGAAATTCCATTCCTACAGAAGGCTATTTTCATGACTCATGGTGCAAGGCTTTTGCATGAGGGTCTCTGTTAAAGCTCTGTGTTGTTTTTTGGAGTGCCTGCGGTTCTTACGCCTGCCCCGGAGAAAGTATACGGCAGCCCTGTCTTCCGCGATGATCTGCGTGCCTTCCGCAGGCTTTTCTGCCCTGCCACTGGTTTCTACCTTTGTATTTTCTTAATTCAACCGGCGTATCTGTATTTAAAAATCAAAACGAAGAGGAGTTTTCTACGTGTATTAACTACAGACTTTGACACAGCGTAATTCTTAGTCTTTCAATAATGTCTAATCATTAGACATTATTGAGTTAAACCTGCTGTTCGATAGAAGTCCGTCCTGTAAAACCATAATAAGGCAGAGCACCTCCGCTGAAGAAGGAAACTTTTAGCAGATAAGCCGCGGGCAGTATGATAAACTAAAGAAAAATGCCGTTAGGAGCAGTGATTCGATGATAATAGAAGATTTAGCGTTACTCGATCAGCCAAATCAGCAGTTTCAGGGCTTCGGTCTGATTCGCAGTGCCCAGCTTGCCCAGACAAAAAAAGGAGATCCTTTTTATAATTTAAGTATCGCCAAAGGAAAAAAAGAAGTTCCTGCTAAAGTCTGGAGCGAGCTGATCGCAGGACAGGAAGAAGAAGTAAAAGAAGTTCTTCAGGAAGGACGAGTCATTTATTTCGAAGGAGATACTTCCACCTACCAGGACCAGCTGCAGATCACCGTGCGGAACTTCCGGGCGTCCAAAGAAGATGAAGTCGATACAGCGGATTTCCTGGAGATGGCTCCCGAACGGATCGAATCCCTCCAGCAGGAGCTGGAAGATTATATTGCACTGATTGTCGACCCGCTGATTCAGGAAGTCGTCTCATCGATCTATCAAAAGTATAAGAAACCATTTTCCAGCTATCCGGCAGCAGTAAAAAATCACCACTCGTTTGTCGGCGGGCTGCTTTATCATACTGTCTGCATGATTCGTCTCGGCCTCGACGTTTCCAGGCGCTATCCCGGTATTAACCAGGATTTTATTATCGGAGGCATCACCCTGCATGATGCATCGAAAGTTATTGAATACACCAGTTATACGGCCCCGCAGTACAGCGTACCAGGAGAGTTTATCGGCCATATTTCCATGTCCTCCATGCTCGTAGACCGGGAAGTGCAAAAAATCCTTTCCGACCGGGGAGAAAAAGCACAGCTCACAAAGCTGGAACAGGAAGCCGTCTACCAGCTTCAGCACTGCATTCTCAGCCACCACGGCAGACTGGAATGGGGCTCTCCCGTAGAACCTAAAACACTGGAGGCTCACGTCATCCATCTAATCGATATGATCGACTCGCGTGTGAACATGATAGAACGAGGTCTAGCCGACACTCCGGAAGGCGCCTTCACCAAAGTGTTTCCACTCGGCAAATTGTATAAACCGTCGATGGATGAATAAATTATCTTCAATTGGCCCTTGTTTAACTTCCCCAGAAAAAAGGAATAGACTCTCTGGATAGAAAAAATGAACAGTAAAGGAGCTAATTCAATATGGAACAACAGCAGGTAAAAAAACGCATCGAAGAAATCGTTGATAAAAACGTCATCGGTATTCTCTCATCTGTCGAAAACAATAAGCCATATGCCCGCTATATGACATTTCTAAATGAAGATTTAACTCTTTATACGCCGACGAGCAAGGAAACATACAAAGTGGAAGAAATTGAGAAAAACGCGAACGTCCACGTTCTGCTCGGCTATCAGGGCGAAGGTTTTGGAGATGAGTATGTCGAAGTGAGCGGTAAAGCCTCGATCCGTGACGATAAGCAGCTCATAGAAGACCTCTGGATTGATGATCTCGACAACTGGTTTGAAGGAAAAGATGACCCGAATCTTATCTTCCTTGAAATCAAGCCGGAATCGATCCGTCTGATGAACGGCAGAGGCGAGCCGCCTCAGAGCCTCGATTTAAAATAAAGGAATAGAAAAGCTCAGCCGTCCCAAACATAGGGACGGCTTTTTTTATCAGATTCCATTCCACAGAACTTTACCTTTGCTTACCATTTTTTTATACTTATCGTTAACTTATATGAAAGCGTGCATGGAGGTGTCCCTATGAAAACGGATGATACATTTAATGACCGATTGAAACTGAAGCTATTATCCTTCATTCCCAACCGGACAAAAAAGAATAGAATTTATGCCTACTTGAGAAAAGGACCGAGACTCCCCCTTGAAAACATTGAACACGCGCGGGAGAAAATAATATCTCTCAGCCGAAAAAATCCCGCAGTCACATTTCCCGGATCGATCAAGGACAAGACAGCTGTTAACGAGAAGAGGCATACGCCGATAAGAGTTTACACGCCTCCTGGTGAAGGTCCTTTTCCTGTAATAATCTACATGCACGGCGGCGGGTTCAGCATTGGAGATCTGGATATGGCAGATAATATATGCCGCGTCTTATCTTCATCCACTAAAAGTGTCGTCGCCAGCGTCGACTATGCGCTCGCTCCTGAATACAAATTCCCGTTTGCGCTGGATGAATGCTTCGAGGTAATAAAATGGATCGAATCCAACTCCGAAGAACTGCAAGTGCGGATGAGCAATCTGATTCTTGCCGGAGACAGCGCCGGCGGGAATTTAGCTGCTGCCCTTTCACTCCGGTTTCATGAAGTAAATCGTCCGATGCCCGTGTATCAGGTGCTTCTTTCCCCGGTACTCGATATGCAGACGAGCGCGGAAGAAAAATTAAAAAACATGGAGGAGCTCGTACTCTCCCGGAGAGGAATGGAAACCTTTTACCACTACTATTTTGAAGAAACCGCGGATCCTGCCGATCTCTCAGCTTCTCCCCTGTTTGCTCCGG